>CAWDMC010000013.1:0-404097 GCA_963803295.1 uncultured Acidobacteriota bacterium
TACGAAGCAAGGGGTCGGGAGTTCGAATCTCTCCGGGCGTACCATTACTTTCAATAGTCTGCGGTGGGTATTGGCTTCCCGGCGAGTACAGATTCGTACAAGGCATGAACCCTACGGCACGAAATTACTCTGGCGTTTCGGCGCAAACCGTCTCGTACCCTGCAGATCGAAGTTCATTGCAGGTTTCAGGCGGCGCGACCGGTACAGCGATCACGATATGTGCGGGACCTTGCTGGCGTAGCGCTGCAACTGCAGCTCGCATGCTCGAACCGGTCGCAAGGGCCGTCGTGAACCAGGACGAGCGTTCGACCGCGAACCTCCGGGACGGGTCGGCCATCTCGATAGAGCTGATCGCGCCGGGCAAGTTCTTGGGCTTCTTTGGCCGCCACCGCCTCGATCGCGGCTGGCGCTATTCCGACTGCGGCAATAATGTTCTCATCGAGACCGTATAGGTTGCCACTTGAGATAACTCCCATGGCCAGCTCCTCATGGCAGGGGACGCCAAGTTTCCGCCCCAAAAAAATATCGAGCGGCGCATTGAGCGCCCGCGCGACTTTGTAGCCGATCGTCACGCCGCCGCGCGGCAGCGCAAGCACCAACGCGTCCGGGCGGTAGGCGTAGTTCGCCAGTTTTTGTGCCAGAAATTGACCCGCTTGAGTACGGTTACGAAAAGGAGTGTGTATCTTGCGGTCTGTGAGTCCGCAGGAAACATTGCCACACACGAAAAGCCGATCGGAGACGTTCTCTGGGACTTAGTGGATGCCCCTAAATTATAACAACATTCTGCTTCGACTACCGCTCACCTACGAGGCGGGCAAGGGCAACGCCGGTTCGGTTAATGGATACCTACCGAGGGCACTTTTAGAGCTCTAACGTAACTCGGGCGCAGCCTCAGGGGCAGTTTACTGCGGTAATGCAATGGGTCGTTGAAACCATCTCTGCCCGACTGAGTGCGCAGACCACCATTCGTGGCCCGGCCCTATCAGTAAGGAATGTGCAAGTCAGTGAAAAGACGATTCCAGTTTCCGAGGAGACGCCTTGTGGCAAGCTATTAGCCAAGGCCCGGCTACCGTACCCGACCACCATGTCCTCGCCGAAGCGCTCCGGCGTCGGGTGCTGGAGGGGGTGAGTCGTAATCGCCTCGATACACGCCTGGTTTTTGTCGGTCATGTCCGATCGGTCTGAGAACGCCGGAGCTCGCTCGCGCGAACCACGTCGGTCATGTCTTCCACTGGCCGAATCTCAAATGGTCCAGCCTTCAGACCGGGATGGTTCGATACCAGCCGGACGGCTTCGTCCATATCTCTGGCCTCAAACGAAAAGAACCCACCGATCTGTTCTTTGGTTTCGGCGTACGGGCCGTCCGTGATCATCACTTTGCCGTTTCGAAAGCGCAACGTCTTGGCGTTGCGGGCAGTCTGGAGAGCTTCTCCTCCGATCGGGCCGTTCTTGCGAAGTACATCGTCATATGCGAAACATTCGTCCATAAAGCGTTGCTGCTCGCTTTCGGGCATCGCTGTCCACGCCTCCTCGTCGAAGTAGCCAAAACAAACGTATTTCATGTTCCCTCCAAATGTTCGGTCCAAACAAATACTTTCTCGCTTGAAAGTCGGGAGAAAGGCTGCAATTTCAAGGGCCTGCATCAATCTCTCTTTATGAACATCGAATGAAAGATGATGAAATCGACAATCCACGACGATTTTTATTTCAAAGAGATCGTCGATCTGGCCATGCGCCGATCGACCTACCAACGAATGCAAAAGATCGCTTAGCATTTATGGTTTTTTCACGCTAACTATCGAAAGGAGAACTAAGTCATGCCCAGCACCATTCGTCTTCACCGCGTCCTCCGCGCCACCCCAGAGCGGGTCTATCGGGCGTTCCTTGATCCAGATGCAATGGTCAAATGGTTGCCTCCAAACGGGTTCACCGGCAAGGTTCACCACATGGACGCCCGCGTTGGTGGCTCCTATAAGATGTCGTTCACAAACTTCACAACGGGCAAGAGCCACTCGTTCGGCGGGGAATATCTCGAATTGGCGCCGCACGAGCGAATTCGCCACACCGATAAGTTCGACGATCCGAATCTGCCCGGCGAGATGCAGGTCACTCTCACCTTTAAGAAGGTGTTCTGTGGGACTGAAGTAAACATCGCTCAGGAAGGAGTCCCTGATATCATTCCGGCCGAGGCTTGTTATCTTGGTTGGCAAGAGTCATTGGCCCTTTTGGCTAAGTTGGTCGAGGCGGAGATTCAAGATGAGCCATAAGGCCAGGGAGTGCCGCCGGCATAAGAGCAGTATCCGGCATCGCGACGGATTCGTTGTTCAGCGGGGAAGATTGCGCCTCCCGGGTCATTGCCCGGGCACGGGTCGGATACTGGGTACGCGCGACGATTTGCTGGCAAAGGTCAAATCACAGATGGTTGATTAGTTTAGCTGCTGTTGACTTTAAGGTGGGGTGCGGCCATGCACCCTGTGACCTAACCTAACTTTATCTCGGGTACTATTTTTGACGGCGCACCCGGAGGTGCCACGAGGGCCGAGTGCCCCTCACCCAAATGTTGCTTCGTGCAGGACTATCTCAGCGACTGCGACGCCGACCTGGGGCCCTTCCAGGAATCGCGACACAGATCTTCATCAATTGTGATATCGAGCCCTGGAGGCCCTTTGACGTCAACGGTCACGATTCTTCACTTCTGTGACATCCTACCAATCGGCCGCTTGAATCAGGACATCGTTAGCACCACCCGGAACTCCGCCTCACCGCTCATCATGCGGTTGAACCCTTCATTTGCCTTCTCCAGGGGGAAGGTCTCGATCATGGGACGTACGCCCGAGAGGACCGCAAAGTTCAGCGTGTCTTCGGAATCGGTCGGTGTGCCCGAAGGCCATCCCTGCAGGGCCCTACGTCCTTGGATCAGTTGTAGGGGTGTAACTGTCAGCGGCTCGAAGCCGGCGCCCAGCACCAACCATCTTGCCGTTCGGACCGAGCCCGTCAAATAATGCCGTCATCGCCTTGGAACTCGGTGCCGTCGCCAGGATCACCCGCGCACCGCCCATCTTCTGCAATTCTTCAGCGGCATTGGTCGCCGCGCTATCGAGATAGCGGCTGGCGCCCAGCTTCTTCGAAAGTGCGGCGTTTTCCGGGCCGCGGCCTACCGCTACCGTTTTGTATCCGAACTTGCTCGCGAACTGGATGCCCAGGTGTCCCAATCCGCCGATACCTTGGATCGCGACCAGGTCGCCCGGCCGGGCGCCACTGTTTCGTAGCGAGTTGTAGGTAGTGATTCCAGCGCACATCAGCGGGGCGGCTTCCGCGGCGCCGAGATCGTCAGGCAAGGACGCCAGAGCCGTGATCGGGGCGATCATAAATTCTTCATAGCCGCCGTCATAGCTGATTCCGGGTATTCTGAGATTCGGACACACGGCGAAATCACCGCGGCGGCAGAGATACACTGTCCACATTGGCCGCCATGCCATCCCACACCTACTCTTTGTCCAATTCTCCAGCTAGTCACTCCCGCTCCAAGCTCATCGATCACTCCAGCAATCTCATGGCCGGGAATGCGCGGGAGTTGCAGCCCTGGCCACAGACCATCCTTAGTCACTCGATCGCTGTGGCAGATACCGCACGCTTCCACCCGAACGCGAACTTCGCCAGCCTGTGGCTGAGGAATTGGGCGCTCGACCAACTCAAAATCCGAACCCGGCTTCGTGACCTGTGCCACTTTCATGGTCTTTGCCATGGTGTGCTCCTTGGACTAAATGAAATGCTTGATGATGACTTGCCTGCGCCCTTTTGATGTGGGTGAGGCGCCGCCGGTTCCCGCGACGCCGCAAGGCGGGGGAGGTTACAGGCGGGATTTAATTCATTCTACACCAGCCGGCGACACTCACGGCACAGGACTGAAGCTCACTGATCGATGCCTTTCCACTGCGAAGCTGAGTGGTGACAATCCGCCGTGCGAGCGGTTTCTTCTTCGTGTACTATGGCTCGCGGCGCAGCGAGACCTTCCAACCACTGCCGAATGCTCTCGGCCTTGGCGCTCGGAATGCCCTCGGCCCAGAGGCAATCGGCGCCCCTGCGCATCACTACAATCTCACCATTGGCCGCAGCGGCCAGGAACAGATCCTCGCCGGAGCGCGGATCGGACCTAAGGCCCGGATATTTCCTGTTCAGAATGGTTATGTAACTTCGAAAAAAGGCCAAGGCCGCCTCGGAGCTTGCCCACTGCGTGCGTGAGATCAGCGTGTAACCGTGAGTCCGGGAATTCTCATACACCAGATAGTGATCGGCGCGCCAGCCTGGGGCCACCTTCTTAGCCTCTTCCTCTGAGATCAATTGGCCGAACAGAGCGTAGTAGCCCAGCTCGCCCATGTCGTTCTCAGCCAGAAAACTGAGATCTTTTGCGCTGCTCAGTGCGGCAGGATGCGGCAGTTCGACCCGGTCCTGCCGTTCGTGATTAAAATAGGCCGCGGGATCGAAGATCGCTCGGGTAGTCGACGGCGGGTCCCGAAATACGCGGACGAGTTCCTGCCATCCACCGCGCTTGAGCCCGGCCTGGACGAATCCGGCTCCTTGTGAATAAGGAAACAGCGCCTGATAACGGAAGAAGAAGGGCGCGCTGGTATAAACAGGATAGTCCTGCATCTGATGCAGGGCCTGATCCATGAGCGGCGCCACCGCTTCCGCCTCGGCGAGCGGCACCGGTCCCAGCATGTGCTGCATCATGGCCGCGGTCGCGTGACCCTCTGACAGCGCCTGGCGGGCACTGGTGGCATCGTCGTTTTCCCGCGCGCCGTGCAGGAACCTCTCGAGATCGAAGTTCTGGTCCTCGAGGGCGTGGGTGAGTTCGTGAGCAAGAACGGTCTCTTGCATATCGGGCTCGACCCAGGAGGCGATGTACATCGTCTTGGTGTAGAGGTCGTAAACTCCGGCGGCCTGTTCGGTGTATAGGGTCACCAGGAATTTTGATAGGTCGAAATCGTTTGAGACCACGCCGAAGGCCTTGAGTGTGGCCTCTTGCACGTGGATATCGTGCGGGGAGTTCTCGCGATGCAGGGTAGTCGTGAGAAATTCTTTCATCTGAGCGCGGTCGATGATCTTCTTCTGGAGCGGCGCCTTAATGGGCAAGCCGGTGATCTGGCTCAATTGCTGGAAGATCGCGTCCGCCCTGTCGAGCAACGATTGCAGACTTTCTGGCTTGGCGCCGCGCCCGGGTGATGGTGGTTCGCCAGGCACGGGCGGCTCCTGCGGTTTCGGTGCAACCTGGGCTGGCGGCTCTGCGGAACGCGGAAGGCTGAAAAGGCGGGTCGCTCGATCGGGAAGAGCAAGAGCCAAGAGCCCGAGGACGGCGACCAGCACAGGGCAGAGGACGGAAAGGTATGGAGACAAAAACCGGCATCTTGTCATCGTGGTCTCAGTGGCGATCGAAATCTAAAGCCTCTTCCGGGTCAGCGGGTGGTTCGCCTGAAGTTCAGGCGGTACTCGCCCGTACTCTGCCATTACATCCATCGAGACTTCAGGATAGCAGAACGGATAAGTATTGCCCAAAGTAACCCTGACCAAAGATGAGACCCTCAGGCAATTCCATCACGTCCGGTCTAGGCCAGAAGCGAGCCTTCGCTCACAGTCGCCTCGCCGCCTCGCTCAGGGATTTGCTTCCTTGCCTGGCCGGGCGTATGCTGGTCCCAGCGCGAAGAGGCTGGACGATCGCTGCCTCGCCTTAGCGTTCTTCCGCTCCGTGAGGAACGGAAGGGCAAGCAGGGGTGGGGGAGAGGAAAGTCCGAACTCCAAAGGGCAGTGTGCTGGCTAACGGCCAGGATCAGGAGGGGATGCCGTAAGGCCGTACGCTCCTGGTACGGAAAGTGCCACAGAAAAGATACCGCCCTGTTTTCGCCGCTAGCCGGCAGGGAACAGGGTAAGGGTGAAAAGGTGCGGTCGCGGACTCACGGGTCTCGCGGCTCAATGTAAGAGCGCACCGCATCGGCAGTGATGCCGGTGGCAGGGAAAACCCCACACGGAGCAAGACCAAATAGGAGAGGAGGGGCTGCCCGTCCCGCTATGACTCTCGGGTAGGTCGCTGGACTCTGGCAGCAATGTCAGGGCTAGATGAATGATCGTCACCCCGATTTCCGGGGTACAAAATTCGGCTTACAGGCCCGATCGCGCTTATCTTCATTATTAGTTTCAATTGATATTTTGGGGCGTCTTGCTCCTGTCGTGCCCAAGTTGTGTCTGCGGCTTCGAGTCCGCTGCTGCTTTCGGTGATGTGTGCTTGGCGTACCATTTCAACGTTAGCCGCCTGTGACCCCTTAACCTTACATCGACATTTTGTGAGGCGGCAAAAGGTCCCACACCCGCCAGAACTCCAGCATGTCTTGCGGCAAACCCAAAGACACTCTAACGTACTTGTCCATGGGAGGAAACGGAGGCGGGAGGATGATGTTGTTCTTGCGGAAGTGCTCAACAACTTTCTCGGCCGGCCGACCGGTATTCAGCATCACGAAGTTGGTATGGGAATCGATAGCGCGAAGCATGCGTGCATTGACCTGATTCAGGAACTCTTGACGATCATTTGCATTTTGCTGCGTACAGACCCTGACATGCTCCGTATCGCTAAGTGCGGCTGCGGCAGCCCGCGCCCCGACAAGATTGACGCCAAACGGCAGTCGACAAGCGGCCAGTAGGCCCGCTGTAGGCAAAGCCGCTATCCCATATCCGACGCGCAATCCGGCTAGCCCGTAAATCCCGGAAAAGGTCCGCGTGACGATGACACGACCCTCGTCCACAACCTGCCCGATGACGGATGCATCCCGGGAGGGTGGGATCTCGTAGTGAAGGTAAGCCTCGTCTATGACGACGTAGGCCGTCGAGGGAAGCCGGCGAATGAAGGAAACGAGGTCCGACCGCGGTGTCATGCTTCCGGTAGGATTATTGGGATTGCAAATATACACGAGTGCGGTCGTACTGTCGACGCGAGCCAGCATTGCCGTTAAGTCGTGGGCGAACTCGTCGTTGAGGGGTACAACTACAACCTCAGCCCCTGCGCTTCGAGCGAAACCCGCTATCAGATTCCAGGTAGGTGACGCCGTTACGAGCTTCTTGCCGGGACCCAGGAAAGCAACGGTCGCCAGACGCAAGATTTCCGAGGAACCGCAGCCTAGCACCACCTGCTCAGCCGCCACGTCGTGCATAAGGGCGATCCTGCTCGCCAACTTACTGCATTCCGAATCCGGATAGCGGTAGGCCAGTCTTGTCCCCTCCCGCATGGCCGCAATAGCCTTTTCTGACGGGCCGTAGACATTTTCGTTCCTATCCAGGCGAATTGGGCCAGCGAGTTGGTCGACACGCGATGGCTCCAACGTCTCACCAAGACAGAGCCACTTGACGGGCGCCATTGCGGCGCTGGACGCCGCGCCGGCTCCGAAGCGGCGCAGTAGATTCCTGCGGGAAATTGACATGACCCCCTTTTCTTACCTCTGAGTAGAAGTTCGGGCAGTTAGTGAACCGCCCTAAAAACAACCGAATTGAGAGCGCTCGTCTTTGCCCTCGGCAGGCGCCGCACGTTATGTACTACTGAATCGTCAAGTTCGCGGTTGTGGACAGGGACGCCGTGGTGCTGGTCCCTTTGATGGTGAACGGGTATGTTCCCCTCGCCGCTCTACGATTGACCTTTACAGTCAGCCTGGATGAGCCCGAATTTGTCACCGACGTCGGATTGAAAGTGGCCGTTGTCCCGGGTGGCAATCCACTCACGCTGAGAGCGATCGTGCCTGAAAATCCTTGGCCCGCCCTCACCGTCACGGTGTAAGTGCCGCTGTGTCCCCGCATAATCGTTATGCTCGTGGGCGAGACGGAAATCGCGACCACCAGCGTGACCGTTGCGGTGCTGCTCACCTGTCCACTGCTGCCCGTAATTTTGAGCGGATACGTGCCGGCAGGTGTCGAAGTGCTCGTTTTGACGCTGAGTGCGGTCGAGCCGGAGGTGGTCAAGGTCGAGGGATTGAGTGATGCCGTGACGCCCGCGGGCAGTCCGCTTACGCTGAAACTAACTGTTCCAGTGAATCCACTTCCTGGGGTGAGCGTTAAGCTATAACCTGCGGTTCCACCTGCCCCTACGCTTATCGAAGCGGGCGTGGACGAAAGAGAGAAGCTGGGCAGCACCGTAATTGTCCTTGTCGGTGGGCTCGGGTCATTGAGACCGGAGCCGTCCTTTATCGTCAGTGAGGGTGTGTACACGCCGACATTCGAAAAGCTGACCGCTCCAGGGCTCTGCACCGAGCTCGATGCTGGGCTGCCACCGGGAAAGACCCACGAGTAGGAGCTTACAGTACCATCGGGGTCATTCCCAGCGCCCGAGAAGTTAACGGATTGACCGGCTCCGATCGTCAGATCGGAAGCTGGGTTCGTTATCGTCCCCGTCGGAGGCCGGTCGGTTGGAGCGAGCGACACCTGGATGAACGCGGCCACCGAAGGGACGCCGGCCTTGTTCAGGATAAACAACAGATAATAGCCCGGAGGCGCGATATTGCCATTCGGCGGCCCCGTCACGGCCAGTACACCGCTTCCCGCCGTGAACGACAAGCCCACCAACCGCTGGTCCATGTCAAAAGCATGAGTCACCGAACCGGCACGAACCAGTACCACCGATGCGATGCTGGCAGCATCCGGGGTTTGCACCTGAAATGAACTGTTGTAGCCGATGATTTCAGTGTCGACGCTCGAAATGGTGGGCCGAGTCGCCGGGATCGTTTTGCCGGTCCCGTCGGTCGTGAAGAGATACGCAGGCGAGTAAATCTCCATGCGTTGTTCGTAGCTGCCCCGCGTCGGATTGCCACCGGCCACCCAAACAGTTCCGTCCGGAAGAAGCAGAGCCACAGAGTGATAGAGGCGTGGATATGCGTTCGCGCCCGCCGAACTCAACGTGCCGGCGTCTGGATCAATGAGATCTGCATTTAGGCTTGCGGTGGCGGCATCCTCGTCCTTGGTCGACCCGCCGAGTGCCAGCACCTTGCCGGTGGGAAGGAGTACAGCATTCATTTCTATGCGTGGCTGTGACATAGGGACGGAATATTTCCATTGAGGATTGGCAGCGCCCAAATCGATAATTTCGGTCGTATTGGTCGCAGGGTTGGCGCCGCCAAGGATCATCACGCGAGGGTCGTAATTAGTTGCTGGCGTTAGAGGCAGGAGCACGGAGGAGCCATAGCCGCGGAAGCCGCCATAATTGGTCTTGGCTACGTTCAACGTCCAGACCTGCGCGGATGGATCGAAGATCTTAGACGATGCCCCCTGGCCGGATAGGAACACTTTGCCATTCGGCAGCAGATGCAGCCGCGGGTAGAGGGCCGGCGTAAAAGGCGCGGTGGATGGTAAGCTCCATCCTGTTCCGACAGTGTAAATCTCGACCGCGGTATTAGTGCTACCGTTTTCATCCAGCCCGGAAAACACCATGACCCTTCCGTCGCCAAGCGTCGTCCCAGTGGGATACCAGCGTCCGTGTGCCATACCATGCAGGTCCACGAAGTTTCCCGTAGCGGGGTCGTAAGCAGAAGTCTTCAGCCATCCGTGAAAAGGATCGTACGTCAAGTTACCCCCCAGCACGAAGGGTCGCCCGTCCGGCAGAACCACCATCCCATTGCAGAACATGTCCCAGCCCAGCGCCTGAGTGCTAATAGTTCCTAATTGTGGGTCCCAGAGGGCAGCTTGGTAGTTAGTATTGGGCCGGTCGTTCCCCGACCCCGACACTACCAGCACTTTGCCGGTGTGCAGAAGAGAAACGTGAACCGGATTGATAGGCATCGTGTAGGGCAGTGTAGTCCATTGACCCTGCGCCTGGGCTTGCCCCACCGCATAGGGACAGACACAGCCTGACCACAGGACAATCAGGAACAGTTTCCCGATTTCGAAAACACATCCACCTGTTCGTTTCATGCCTTGTCCTTTCCGACGGAAGTCTCTCCAGCATTGGTGACGAGGGGGCCCAAAAAGCCGAGGTGTCACGTTGCGATTATGAAGGGGTATTCGCGCCTACCCGTCGAGGCGATCTGGAAGAATCCTTGGAACTGAACTCCGACTCCACGGGTACAGGTGCAAATCGTATTTACAGATTCCCCGGGGAGGCAACAATACTCCTATGACTGCAGTAGGGGCACAATATTAAGACACTGCGTCGATGCCCACATCGAGAACCAATGCGAATTCGTGCCGGATCTTTAGCTGAACGATGCCAATTCGCCGGATCCGTCCCGTCGAATTGAAGATCAATAAGGTCGCGTTAGTTTCTACCAGAAGCGGCCCGCTGCGCAATAACTAAATCGGTTAGTACTCCAGTCGTTACGTTGTCCGCGACGGCGGCGGCGGGATCTGCGCTCAACCAGGGCACCAAGAGCCTCTCTGAGCGACGCCGGGGCAAACCTGTCAAAGTCCACGCCAAATATCGTGCCGGAAAAGAGCGGAAACCGGAACTGGGTGGGCGCAGGTAGAGTTCGCAGCGCGCCGCCGCAGGATAAGTCCACGGGCCCATCCGAAGCGATTGCTTCGCGATCCCGTTCCAGAGCTGTTTCGACCGCGCAGCAACGTGCTGACGATTGGCCGATCCAGGCTGCCGCGCCCGACCGTTCGGCCCGAAAAGTGTGTTCAAAATGTGTCCACGAACCTGACCTTCCCGTCATCATCATCGTCATCATGGCACTATTGACGCACCAGTCTTTATGCACTACACTAGGTTCCAGTAGTTTACTGGAACCGCTGGATACGAGCTTTGGGCCGAACGAATTTGGCTTACAGCCCGATCGCGCCTTGCTCGTTTTTCAACAACTCGCCACAAGGTAGATTCGTTCTTTCCGATTTCGTCCAAGAGCTCGAACAAGGGATCCTGAAGGTCAAACGGTTGGTGGACTTTAGAGAGCGCGAAGGTCGAAACTCCTGAATAAATAACGATTTGACCCTCGCGTTGAGCTTAGGCAGGCCCGAGTCTGACTCAAGCTCCCGCTGATGGCGCGATGACTCGGGGCATTAAGTGTAGCCAACTGTGTCCGCCCGACGGCAGGAAAGAAGAGGGCGCCATGTTTGAGACGATCGATGATGACCTTAAGAAGCAGGCCGACCCGAAGACAACTTACGTGAAAGCTGGGCTCTTCGTCGTGGCCATGGGGCTGCTCGGCTTGGTCATTTACTTCTTCGCCTTCACAGGAATCTCGAAGTGACGGTGGAGCGTAGGTGAATAAGCCCTGATGTATGAGTTCAGTGCCGGATGTTCAGAACCCGGTACTGCTGCTGGGGTGGAGTTTTGCCCGAAGCGCCTGTATTACCGTCCTTGCGACACTCCTTGCGATGCTATTTGCGCGTCCAGTGATTCAACGATAGAATATTGGATCGCGTTTCAAGCTGATTGCTGTCCCATGTCTCAAACCATAGCCATCTACCCGGGTTCGTTTGACCCGATTACAAACGGTCACCTGGACCTGATCGGACGGAGCAGTCGCATCTTCGAGCATCTCGTGGTGGCGCTGCTGGTTAACGTGGAGAAGCAGCCGCTATTTACGGTTTACGAACGGCTGGAGATGCTGAAGGTGGCTACCGAAGGGATGGCCAATGTTTCGGTCGATACCTTCAGTGGCCTGCTGGTAGAGTACGCCCTGCACAGGCAGGCCCAGGTGGTTGTGCGCGGTGTGCGGGCGTTCTCTGATTATGAATACGAACTGCAGATGGCATTGATGAACCGCAAGCTCGAGCCGCGGGTCGAGACGGTTTTTCTGATGCCGGCCGAGCCGTATACCTATGTGAGCTCACGGCTGGTAAAAGAGATATTCAAGCTCGGGGGCGATATCAGGCAATTGGTTCCGGCCATGGTGGAGGAACGATTGCGCCAGAAGATGGCCAGCAGCACCCCGGAAGAAGGCAAAGTGTAGTCCTCTTAGTATCGCGGTTTTGGGAGGAGGGGCGAAGATCGGATGCAATTTTCAGAACGCATTTCCCGTATTTCGGTTTCTTCGACGGCGGCGGTCGTTGCTAAGGCCGACAGGCTTAAAGCCAGCGGCGCGGACCTGGTCGATTTCGGAGCGGGAGAGCCCGATTTTTCGACCCCCGAGCACATCAAGCAGGCAGCCATCCGCGCACTGAACGAGAACTTTACCAAGTACACGCCGACAGGCGGGACTCGCGACTTGAAGGCGGCGATCGTGGATCGCCATCGCGAGGATTTTGGATCGGACTACTCTCTCGATGAGTGCCTGGTGACGGTGGGCGGTAAGCACGCAATCTTCGAGGCCGTGGCTGCCACCATTAACCGCGGGGACGAAGTGATCCTGCCGGTTCCCTACTGGGTATCCTTCCTCGACATCATCAATTACGCCGGCGGCAAACCCGTCTTGCTGCACACGCGCGAAGAGGAGGGCTTTACGGTTACGGCAGCGGCGGTCGAGGAGTTGCTCACGTCCAAAACGCGCTTGGTGATTGTGAATTCCCCCAGCAACCCCACGGGCGCGGTCATGCCAGACTCCGAGATGTTGAAGTTGCTTCACCTTGCCAGGCAGCGAGGCATACTGCTGATGTCCGACGAGTGCTATTGCCAGTTCGTCTACGACGAGCGAAAGCCATTTTCGCTCGGCAGCTCGGGCGATAAGGAAAATCTTGTGATCGTAGGATCGCTTTCCAAGACCTATGCCATGACCGGCTGGCGCGTCGGCTTTGCGCTGGGGCCGGCGAAGCTGCTCTCGAACATGGTGAAGCTGCAGAGCCATTCGACCTCGAATCCCACTTCCATCGCCCAGAAAGCCGGTGTCGAGGCGTTGCGAGGGCCCCAGGACTCGATTGCGGCAATGCTCTCTGAGTATCGGCGGCGGCGGGACCGCGTGGTGGCCGGCCTGCGCGCCATTCCGGGAATTCACTGCACTTTGCCGCAGGGAGCGTTTTACGCATATCCGAACGTCTCGGCTTATCTCGGCAAAGACGGCGTGGCGGATACCACCTCGCTAGCTAACCGCCTGATCGAAGAAGCGCTGGTGGCGATCGTCCCTGGTCCTGCCTTCGGAACCGACGAGCACGTCCGGCTTTCATACGCCACTTCGATCGAGCAAATCGATTCGGGGCTGGACCGGCTCCGGGCGTTTTTCCGTACTCTTCAGTAGCTCTTACGGGCAGCGCACGCGACGAGTGCCTGAGAGTGCGCATGTGCGTATGGCCTTAGCCGCCGAAGTTCGAACCTAGGGTATTAGGTAAGCAACGCTCCGCTGTTAGTCCGTGAAAGGTCAATTCCATGCCCCTGTACGACAGCCCCGTCCAGATCTTGCCGGTTTTCAAACCCAAGATGTGGGGGCGGGGCAATCTCGCGCCGCTGTATGAGCGGCCTGGACTCGAGGTGCGGCCTCGCTCCGGGTCGAAGTCGCGGTCCGGCGCCAAACTCGGTTCAAACGACGTCACCGCAACGGTTTTGGATGCGCCGGAGACATCGCTCATCGGAGAAGTGTGGATCACCGATGATACCTCCCGCTTGATGAGCGGGCCCCTTGCCGGTACGCCGCTCGGCGAGGCCGTCTCCCAGTACGGAGCGGACCTGATGGGGAAATCCTGGAAGCATCCGCGGTTTCCCATTCTGGCGAAGTACATCTTCACCAGTGATTGGTTGTCGGTGCAGGTCCATCCCGACGATGAGTATGCCGCGACTCTCGAAGGGGCAGGCAGCCTGGGCAAGACGGAGATGTGGTATATCGTCGAGTCAGAGCGGCGGGCGCGAATCCTCCTCGGCGCTCGGCCCGAAGTAACCAAGGAGGATCTCCAGCAGGCGTGTCGGGCTGGCAAGTCGCGCGCCATCCTGGAGGAGTTCCGCCCCGAGAATGATGAGGCCATCTATATTCCGGCCGGGACGGTTCACGCGCTGGGCCCCGGCTTGGTGCTATTCGAGGTCCAGGAGAACTCCGATTTCACCTACCGCCTTGACGACTTTGGGCGGATGGGATTGGACGGCAAGCCGCGGGCGCTGCATCTCGATAAAGGCTTGGCGGTCGCGCGTCTGGACGCGCCTTCCCTGCGTGATCTCCCGCGTGTCGTGGTGAAGGAGCCATTCGGCTCGCGCCGGTACGTGCTCGCGACTCCGTTCTTTGCGCTCGAATTGCTGAATGTGTACAAGGCGGCTCATTTCGAGGGATGCCCTGAGCGCGTCGAAATCCTCTCGGTGCTTCAGGGCGAAGGGCGCGTGGAAACCGACGCTGGTTGGCTGGGATACCGGACCGGTGAAACCTGGCTCGTGCCGCCCTCGGTGAAGGGCTACCGGCTGGTTCCAGTCGAGCCGACTCGGCTTTTCCGGATCTACGTCCCGGATCTCGCCCGAGACTTTGATGCTGCTCTATTGGCTGAGCACGGAATCAGCGGGACCAAGGTTCAGCAGATACGTCTTGACCATTGAACGCTGCACTTACTGAGCATTACAAATGATAGTGTCGCTCAATTCTGTAGCGGCGCAGTCCCTTCGCTCCACTCAGGGCAGGCTCTCAGCGCCGAGAACGCCGGTGGGGACACCGGCGCTACAGTAAAGGCTGTCACGATGATTTGTAACGCTCAGTAAAAGGCAATGAAGGCTGGAACTAGACTGGACTCCCATGCCTCGATCCAACAAACCCGCGTTGCGGCACCACCCTCGGGCTCTTGAGCATACCTACGCTATGATTCTGGCGGGTGGCAGCGGCACCCGATTCTGGCCGTTGAGCCGCCGCCGCCGTCCCAAACAATTGCTGGAGTTGTTTGGCCGCGGCTCGATGCTCGCCCAGACCGTCGACCGGGTGCGGGCACTGATCCCGCCCGAGCGCATCTATATCCTGACCAACGAGCTGATCCGGCCTGAAGTGGCCAAGTGCCTTCCCGATGTCCCGAAGTCTCAGATCGTAGCCGAGCCTGCGGCGCGCAATACGGCTCCTGCCATTGGCTTGGGCGCTCACGAGATCGCCCGCCGTGATCCCGATGGCGTCATGGTGGTTTTACCCTCGGACCACGTGATCACAAAAGCGGGAGCGTTTAGGCAGGCGCTACGGGCGGGGTGCCGATTTGCTTCAGTCGAGGGACGAACCGTGGTTGTGGGCCTGAAGCCGACGCGTCCGGAAACCGGCTACGGCTATGTACAGTTGAGCGATACGCCTTCAACCCCTGCGGACCGTGCAGGTTCATCGGCAATGTTCCCGGTGTTGGCATTCAAGGAAAAACCCGACCCTGAACTCGCGGCTCGTTACCTGGCTTCCGGAGATTATCTCTGGAATGGAGGCATGTTCATCTGGCGGGCTTCAACGGTCCTCCGGCACCTGGATAAGTTTCAGCCTGAAATGGCGGACGCCCTCGGGCGCATCGCGAAGGAGGGTGGAATCCGCTCGCCCAAGACGCTCAAGCGGCTCTATCCCAAGCTCGAAAAGATTTCGGTCGATTACGCTCTGCTGGAAAAGATACCCGATATTCATGCGATCGCCGCCGATATCGGCTGGAGCGACATTGGCAGTTGGGAGGTCGCCTACCAACTCAGCCCGAAGGATCGCGAGGGGAATGTGCTGCCGGCGAACAGTTTGGCTCTCAAGTCGGGCGGCAATATGATTGTGTCCTCGAAGCGTTACGTGGTCACGGCGGGAGTGAATGACCTTGTCATCGTCGAAACCGGAGACGCGCTGCTGGTCTGCAGTCGCTCGTACTCTCAGGAGGTTGGCAAGGCGGTTGCGCAATTAGAGAAACTCGGACGGCTGGACTTACTTTAACCATCGACCTATGAAGCCGCAGAAAATCAAATTCGGCACCGACGGCTGGCGGGGTGTGATCGGCGATGACTTCACCTTTGCCAATGTGCGCCGCGTCTCTTCGGCCATCGCCTCCTATGTGCGGGAAGAGGAGGACCCCAGGCTAGGGCTTGTCATCGGCTATGACTGCCGCTTCCTATCGCCCGAGTGTGCCCGAATCGCGGCCGAATCCATCGCTGCTGCCGGCATTTCGGTGGACCTTGCCGGCCAGGCGACGTCCACTCCGGCCGTCAGCTACGCAGTGGTTTCGCGCCGGAGGGCCGGCGGCATCATGGTCACCGCAAGTCACAATCCCTACCGCTGGAATGGGCTCAAGTTCAAAGCATCCTTTGGCGGGTCGGCCTCACCCTCGATCATGAAGGCCATCGAAAAACACCTCGATCGTCTGGACCACTCCCCGGAAGAGGGTCCATCTGCGGATGGCATAAAAGCGGAACGGATCAATATGGTGGATCTGGTCAGTCCGTATCTGGACCGGCTGAAGAGTATGATTCACCTGGAACGGATCCATGCCTCGGGGCGGCGTTTCGTGCTTGATCCCATGTATGGCGCGGGGCGGGGCGCGATCGCGCGGCTGTTCCGCGAGGCCGCCATTCCTTACCTCGAGATCGATGGTGAGCACAACCCGTTATTCCCAGGTTTGAATCCCGAGCCCATTGAGCCCCACGTGGCGGACCTGCGGTCGGCGGTGCAGCAGGGCGGATACGACGCCGGACTCGCCACTGACGGCGATGCCGATCGTCTCGGCGCGATCGATCCCACCGGTGGCTTCATCGATTCGCACCAGATTTTCGCGATCCTGCTCAAGCATCTGGCAGAGGACCTCAAGCTCAAGGGCGAGGTGGTCAAGACCGTTTCCACAACCCGGTTAGTGGATAAGCTCGCGGCCAAGTATGGCTTTCCGCTGCACGTCACTCCCATCGGTTTCAAGTACGTCTGCGAGTTGATGCTGAGCCGCGATGTGCTGATCGGGGGTGAGGAGAGCGGTGGCATCGGCATTAAGGGCCACCTGCCGGAGCGCGACGGAATCCTGAATTCGCTGCTGCTGGCGGAGGTCGTCGCCGAGAAGAATCGCACCCTGGGCCAGCTGGTTGAGGATCTACACCGGGAGTTCGGACCCCACTATTACGACCGTGTTGACCTTGAGGTGGAGCGCGATGTCATCGAGCGCGTTTTCGCCCATCTACGGCACTACAAGTTTCGCCGTGTCGCGGATCTCGAGATCACCTCCGTCGACGAAATGGACGGCTTCAAAATGTACTTTGGCGATACGGCCTGGCTGCTGGTGCGGGCATCCGGCACCGAGAACCTGCTGCGCCTCTACGCCGAAGCACCCAGCCGTGAGCAAGTGAAAACTCTGCTCGGTGCGATGAGCGAGTTGGCCCACAACCATTCGCGCCCCGAGACGTAGCGCATCTATAACGTCGTCGGCTTTGTCAAGGGGAATTTAGCGACACTCCCACCCCCGCGTGACGGAGGCGGGGTCAAGGGCGGTCCGACGCTTTTGGTCGGACCGTTCATCGCAGACCCTTGACCCCGACTCCGGCACGCCCACCCTAGAAGAGGGACGAAGCGGAGCGCTGTTCAGCAGAGCTTCGTCCTGGAAGAATCTTAAGGCTTGTCTCGACCAAGGCTCGCCTCTCGAATCCTGCGGTGGACTGTTCCACCAGCCATCTATTCGGTGAAGTTTTCACCCCACCATGATTCTCTATTCGATCTCCCCGCCTGTGCAGGGAGGCTTGGCGCCCAATCAGACTTGCGGTGGCGAACCGCCCACCATGCGCTACCTCGGGCTACCAGGCATGCGAACCGCCGGTTGGGCCGATCTCGCCTGGCGCAGCTTCCAATACAAGCGCACTGCCAGGTGTCGAGCCATGGCCACCTTGGCCACGTTTCTGCCCCGCCGGAAAGCCAACCGTTTATACTTACGCCTCAGTTCCTCGTCCAGCAGCGACGCCTTCTGGCCAGCTTCCACCAGCAGCCAGCGCAATATTTGGTTGCCTTGCTTGCTGATGTGACCCAGCCGTTGGTGACCCCCGCTGGAATCCTCACGTGGGTTGAGTCCCAGGTAACTGACCAGAGCGCGGCTGTGGGGAAAACGTTCCACCGGACCGACCGTGAGCACAAAGGCCAGAGCCGTGATCGGCCCCACCCCCGGCTGCTCCATCAACTGCACCGCCTCCGGGCAGCGCTCGGCTTCCGTCTTCACCGCCTCATTGAGCTCCTCGATGCGCGGATTGAACTGGTCCAGCAGCTTCAGCAGTTCTTCCCGCCGCCGACTAGCCCACGCTCCTAGGCTCAGCCCTTCCAACTCGGTCCGGCCGCGCACGCTCCACAGCTTCTTCTTACGGCACACCCCCTGGCTCATGGCCAGAAAGTGCAGCTGGTTTCTCAGCGCCGTCCGCATCCGCACCAGCTTGTCACGATGCTTCAGCAGTTGCCGCAGGTCCCGCTCTTCCACCGTGGGCACCCAGAGGCGCGGGAAGCGATCGCTCACCAGCAAGTTCAGCAAATGTTCCGCATCCCGGGTGTCGGTCTTCTGCCGGCGCACGGCGCGGGCCCGAATCTCGGCCGGATCCCCGATCCACAACTCGTGCCCCAACTCTCCCAGCATACGCTCGAACCATTGAGTGTAACCCGTGGCCTCGATCCCGATCCGCGAGGGCTTCACCAGCCCCGCGTAAAACCTCCTGGCTTCTCCGTTCTCATGTTGCAACCGGCGCGTCGTCACCTCGCCGGTCTCGGTCTCTACCATCGCAATAACCTGGTAGCGCGAATGCAAATCACATCCGATAATCGACATGTTCGGCTCCTTTCCCGGCAGCCTTGGTCGTATTTCACAAACCAAGTTTACCGGTTTAAGGAGCCGACGACGTTATGGAATCAGACCTCCGTTTTTGAGGTCTGCGGCTTGCCCAGTCATCAGACCTCCGTTCTTGAGATCTGCGGCTTGCCTGGCCTTTCCCCTGCTGTATTCTATCGGTGTGTTGCGGCTGCGTCGGCCTTTTCTCTCCGATCGATTATTCTTCGTCACTGTCCGGGTCGATATCCCTGCCGCTCCCGACACGCGAATCTAACCACCGCCGATTACCAGCTTGAGAAGCAAAAACCGCGGACCTCAAAAGCGGAGGTCCGCGCTACTCGCTCTGGTTTGTTTTCAATCAGATCGTGGCTCCCTTTTTAGCAAATCTTTTTGCGGCTCCCAAGAGCCCCGCGGCTAAATGGACTTACTTAGCACTACAAACCATGGTGACGGCCTTACTGTAGCGCCGGTGTCCCCACCGGCGTTCTCGGCGCTGAGAGCCTGCCCTGAGTGGAGCGAAGGGACAGCGCCGCTGCAGAATTGACCGTCACTTTCATTTGGAGTGCTCAGCAAAGTGCAAAAGCACCTCACCAGGCCCAGAGAGCGCCGGCGGATCGCCGGTTCCGTCCCCGGCTCTCCGCAAATTGTCAAAGAACGAATCCGCAGGACCTGACGGAAGGTGCGCGGATGTCTTGCTCTGTTGTTCTGGCCTAGCCAATAGCCTAGAGACTAGCCTTTGCAAATATAACTCGTCAGGTAACTGGCGTCAAGGAAAATCCTGGCATTTCTGCTAATAAGCTGCTGACCGAGGCGTCTCACCGCGTGATAGGAGGACGGGGCTATGATCGTCTGTTCGCCTCGTCCCTCGCGTAGCCTGCAATGGCAAGTTGCCCGGGCTACGGGACTGAAATCAATAGGAAGGCGCTGTGGGGCTGAAGCCCCGCCTCCTATGGGATTCGAGAGTTTCATTTCTTTTCAGTGACATCGTGGGTCCGATTTCTCAGTTTGGCCCCCTCGTGCCTGCCCAGGATTTTTTGCAAGTACGCGCTAAATGACGGAGACTTCCCGGGGGAACTCGTGCCGTACCATTGCATTTATAAGGTGCTGGCACACCGTGGAGGACGTATGGCAAACACACAAGCGTTAATAGCTCAGGCCTACTCGGCCTTCAACCGACGGGATATCGATGGCGCACTCGCGGTGATGAGTGAGAACGTCGATTGGCCCAAGGCTTCGGAGGGCGGTCGAGTAGTCGGGAAAGAAGAGATCCGTGCTTACTGGACACGTCAGTGGGCAGAGTTCAATCCTCACGTGGAACCGATTGAAGTGACCGACAATGAGGCGGGCAGAACGGATGTCAAGGTTCATCAACTCGTCAAGAATCTGAACGGCGACATCCTTTCAGATCGAACGCTGTTGCATGTCTTTACCATTGCAAACGGGCTCATCGAACGTATGGACATCGGCGAGAGCGAACCTGCTTTTGGACATGATCACGCGGAGTGACATCTATCGCGAGGAGAAATGGTCATCTCATCGCTGATCTCAGGCCCAAAGCCACGCGGTCGATTCACGGACGTCGGGCCATACGGTTAGTAGGTAACCACGAGCAGGAACCCTGCAGGCCGGTTTATCCCGGCGCACGACCCGATACCGTGTCTGCTGACCCGACAGTTTGCAACTGGACAGCCCGGTGGTGTCGCTACGCTGCTGAAAGGTGTAAACTGGCGGCAAATAGGACAGGGAGTTCACCTGTGAGATTCAACCGCTTGCGCGATGTACTCTTAGTTACGGTGGGCGCGCTGATTCTCTCGCCGGCTGCCCTTCGCGCGCAAAAAGACTCTCCCTCAACCGTTGCCGATCAGTGCGCTTCGCACAAAGAACCCGCGAAATTTCGCGCGCGGACCGTGAAGGTTTTCTTCGCATATGGAAAGGTCCTAGTCAATCGACGCGGCGCGGTCGGAGATGAAGAGGCGCGTGCGGAGGCTCCCATTCAGGAGGGATTCAAAACTCACCAGCCAAGACCATAGCCTTGTAATCGTTGCACTTGAAAATAGCTCGACCGCCATCCTGGGTGAGGATTCGCAACTTCTGTTTCATGAGTTGGCTCTCGACGCCAATGGCAACAAGTTGACGGGCATCACTTGCGGGCGCGGATTTGCCACCTTCCAGTTTCGGCCGGAGCACCACTTGCCTTCCGCGGTCACACAGCATGAAGGATTGCTCACTGAGCGGCCAACTTCAAACTCCGATGTCTTTCAACTGAAGATCGCGCAGGCAACAGTTACGGCGTCTGCCCGATGTCGATTCCGTGCTGACCTGACTGCGGGTTATTGGGGCATCGAAGTTTTCCTCGGCACGGTTACCGTTGCCGTGGGTTCCCAAAGCTCCGAGCTGCGAAAGGGCGAGTTTGTGGTTCAGGCGGTTGGCTCCACGCCGAGACATCTGAACGTGCAACGAGGAATCAAGAAAGACCCTTGGGATCGTTGGGCGGAGAAGCAGGAAACACAAGTGTTGCTTGCAGACAAAAAGGCGGCCCACGGCCGGCGCAAGGACCCTCAGCCTGTCGATTGGAATGCTTTGCCGGGCAACGGAGTCTGGGGCACTGGCGTCGGGAATTAATCAGCACAGCGCCTGCCGAGAAGCCGGTAGCGGTCAGTGCTTTTCTGACCGTGGGCTTTTCTCGACCCCGTCTTCTTGGGATTCTCCGTCATTAATCTGGCGTTCGTGCAATTTGGCGAGCGTTTCGGATTTCAGTCTGGGCTGGCGCAGACATGCGGCTCCAAGCAGGTCTGCGATGTCCCGGAGGGACAGTCCACTGTTCTCGGACGACCCCGGTTGCCTGAGTGTCCGAATCCTGCGATCTTCAAACGCCTCGCTTCACGATCGCAGGCATCAAACGCAATGTCTGCGCCACCCCCTCCCCGGGCCAGGTGGAATTCGAGAGTTTCATTTCTTTTCAGTGACATCGCGGGTCCGATTTCTCAGTTTGCGACCTCCTGCCAACCCGGAACGTTCGCTGTTGTCGATGAGGCTCGAAACCGCCCCCCCTTTGGATGGCGGGCCGGGGACTGCTGCGAATTCGGGGGCGGCCGCACCGGTGGGACCGCCGCAGCCTTTGCAGACCACCGTCTTTCCAGATGGCGCCGGCGAGATTCGCCTGCCCGCGGGATGGCAGGTGCAGAAAGCGCAGATGGGCGATGTGACCGCGTCGGGGCCGCACGGCGAGAAGCTGCGTTTCGGCTGGACGATTCCGGTGAAGGGTACCGACCGCGGCCCGGCGCCGGGAAACTTTGTGGCGATTCCCTGGGGCACCGGCTCGGCCGGCTCATTCAAAGGCTGCCATGACCAGCGAGCTCAAAAGTCGCGCCACCAGCCGCCGGAAATCCACATCGCGAGCGTGCGCGAGCTTCCGTTGCAGGGGGGTAAGAACGAGTTTCTCTACGGTGATATCGAGTGGCACGACGGCAAGGGCAAGCAGTATCTTGTGGCGCAGATTATCAGCATGCCGCCGCAGGTGATGGGCGCGTGGCAGATCACTTTGTTTGTCGTCTACAGACCCCCCGCAGGTGATGGGCCAGGAGGCCGCAACCATTTCGGCCATTTACCCCAACTACAGCCGCAATTCAAGGCATGTCGCCGCCATCGCCAATCAGCAAATTCAACAGAGCATCGCCCAGACGAATCAGTTTGTGAGAACGGTGGGGCAGTACGTGGACAGCTCGGACCGCCTTACCGCAGGCATGTCGAACATGCTGCGAGACCAGAACGTCGTCGTCGACACCCAAACGGGAGCGCACGCAACCACTTCCGACGACCTGGCGGGTGCGCTGATCAATGCCAATCCCAGCCGCTTCCAGTCTGTTTCGCCAAGCGGTTACATTCCAGGGATCGACTATTGATTTTCAGATGCATGAATGCCGAAGGAAAAGCCGCCCGGGAGCGCCAACCCTTCACTTGAACGTCACGCCCAGACGAAACTCAACGTGAGTGCTGCCGGCAAACACCTCTGCCAGATTTCCGTAGCTGACAAACATGCGGTGCTCTCGAACTTCGATCCGCGCGCCAAAGTGCTTGTAAGGCCAGATGATCAGCCCCTGACTAAGGTATGGACCGTTCCGATTGTACGTAGACCCAGGGTAATCCACCCCGTGCAAATTGATATTGCTCCACAACAAGCCCCACCCCGTGCCCGCAAAGGGTTCAAACCGATTCTTTGCCTGGCGGCTCAAGAAGTGGTACGACCCGCCAAATGAAGCAATCGTGATTTTGTCGTCAGGGTTTGCCACCGTGGTGCCTATGTCTCCGGGCAACGCCAAGGCCCCTGAAAACAAAGACCTCCCCTCCACCGCCGGCAATACTGGTGCCCGGGCTCGAATTTCTCCGTCCCCAAAAGCCATACCCTTCAGCGTAAAACTTATCGGTATCCTGCGCATGGGTAGGAGCAACTGAAACAACAAGCAGAAGCAGAGTGATCATTGCCATCCGATGTCTCATGTTCACCTCCAAGACTCTACATATATAGAGTTGAAGTCTACTCAGATGGATGTATATGTCAAGACAAGGGTGGGTCGCTTACTCGGAATCCAGACCTGTTGGCCTGGGCTGTGGCAGGTCGCCCTTCAGGGCTCGTTTCGGCATAATACTCGCTCTCAGCCCAAAATGTATAAACTCCAGACCTTCTCCCCTTGGGAGAAGGCAGAGAGAAGCCTGGCCTGGTAGCTTTGCCCCCGGTGTCCAGCCAAAGATGCTGGTAAAGATTTACTCGGTGGGAGAGCGTGCCCGAGGAACCGAGGGCGGTGAGGGGTGCTTATCACTATTAGGGAACAGGCCATAGTTGAACACCTTGTCGTCGAGAGCGTTGCGCGCCATTAGTGGTCGGCGAATCGAGCCGGCCGAGCGTGACCGTGCGGCCGGGCACAAGACTGGCGATGGTCCAGCGCTAATGAGTATGTCGGCGTAAGTCCCAGCGGAACAAGAACGAGGCTGTGGATTGACCATCGGCCGGGTCAATATCCCTGCCGACCCCACACGCGAGTCTGATGACCGCCGCCGATTTACCAGCCTGAGAAGCAAAAGCCGCGGACCTCAAAAGCGGAGTTCCGCGCTACTCGCTGCCCGTGCACATCCAAGCATCAAAGCATTATTCGTGCCTTAGCGCTACCGTGGGAGCGATCTTTGTCGCCCGGCGCGCGGGGATGAGCGTGGCAAGCAGAGACGCAACAAGCATCGCCACCATGGCGAGGAGTATCGAATCAGAATCGCTTGGGGCGACTCCGTAAAGCAGGCTGGCGACGAGTCGAATCAAGGCGAGGGCCCCGGCCAGGCCGATGCCCATTCCAATCAAGACTGGAACCAGCGACTCCCCCAGCATCATGCGAACCACCTCGCCGCGTTGTGCTCCGAGCGCCATGCGAATTCCCACTTCTCGGGTTCGCCGCACCATCGTATAAGCCATCACGCCGTACAGGCCGACGGCGGCAAGGCCCAGCGCCAGAATTCCAAAGAAGCCGCAAAGAAAGGCGACAAGACGCTCAGGTGCCAGGGCGTGATCGAGGTATTCCTCCATGGTGCGGACGCGCAGCACCGGTACGTTCGGATCGATCTCCCGCAGTTGCCGGCGGATCCCGGCGACCATCGGGCCTGCGCTTCCCACGAAACGCACCACGACCCAGCGCACTTCGGCGCCATTGGACCAGCTCGGTTCATAGATCGTGCCGTGCGGGTCAGAGCTCCTGACGCCGCCATAGTGTGCATCCTTCACAACCCCGATGATTTGGAGGGACTTCCTAGGGGTGTAGACATCTTCAAAACTGAGGTGGCGGCCCACCGGGTTGACGTCGGCAAATAGTTGGCGTGCCAGCGATTCGTCAATGATGCAGACCCGGGAAGCATGGGCGAGGCTCTCATTGGTCCCGCCGCCCGAACGGCCAAGGGCTGCAATCAGGCTTTCACCCGGCGTCACGGCCGGTTCATCCTCATGTCGGAAATCGCGACCGAGCAGGAGTGGAATCCCGAGCGTGGTGAAGTACCCCGAGGTGACCTCATTGATGAACGCGAAGGGAGGTCCTCCCGATTTGGGCTGATAGCCCTCAGCGGAGAAAGTGGACGAACGCATGTAGCTGCCCAAGGGTGTCATCGCGGAAAGGGCAGCGGACCCGACACCAGGAACGCCGCGCGCTCGTTCCAGTAATTGATCGTAAAACGCCCGCAGCCGCTGGCCGCGATATCCGAGGTTAGTAGGCTCGATGTCAAATACCGCGATCTTCTCACGTTGGAAGCCGAGGTTCACATTTTGCAGGTTGCGCAGGGTGCGGATGAACAGGCTTGCACCGATCAGCAGCGCCAATGACAGCGCCACCTGCAAAGCGATCAATGCCTTCCCGAGCCGCATGCGGGGCCCACCTTGGGTTGCCGAGCCGCCCTCCTTGACGCTTTCGGCGAGGGTCATTCGCGTGGCCTGCAATGCCGGGACGAGACCGAAAAGAAGGCTCGTGAACATTATAATGCCTGCGGAAAAGGCAAGGACGAGAAGGCTGGGGCGGAAATGAAGGCTCGGATCAATAACCCTGACCCTAGCGAGGGCCGTTAGGCCGAAATACGCCAGTGCCAGCGCTAGTGTTCCTCCGGCAAGCGCCAGCACGACGCTTTCGGTCAGGAGTTGACGGATCAGCCGTCCACGCCTGGCACCAACTGCCAAGCGGAGAGCGATCTCCTTCCTTCGCCCGGTGGCACGCGAGAGCAACAGATTTGCTACGTTAGCGCAAGCGATCAACAAAACAAGGCAGGTGGCCAGTGCCGAAGCTGCGAGCGGGTCGAACATTCCGTTTCTACGGAAGGATGTGGCACGAGCGCCGGGCACAAGTTTGATTTGATTCTCCCCGTATTTCCAAGACTTGCCGCCGGCCTGGACGGTCGCGGCATTGATCGCTTCCACGGCCTGCGCCCACAACACCCGCATGGCAGCTTGGGCCTGCTGGATTGAGATCCCCGGTTTCAGCCGAGCCATGGTCACGAGCCAGTACATGTGGGACGTGTTCCACGCGCGGGCGGCCGAGGGTGTAGTGACCGAAAACATGGTTAAGGGAATGAAAGCATCAGCATCCTCGCTATTGAAGAGACCGCCGAAACCCTTTTCCGCGATGCCAACGATTTCAAGCGGATACCCATTTACAGCAAGCTTCCGGCCAACAACTTTCAGGTCACCGGCGAAGCGCCGTCGCCAATAACCGTACGAGAGGACAGCGATCGGCGAACCGCCCACGGTCGTGTCGTCGGATGGAGCGATCACCCGACCTGCCGCTGAACCAATCCCCAGAGTCTGAAAATAGCTGCCGGTCACGTAATCGACATGTCCGACCTCTATGGCGGGGGCACCTTCAGGCCGGATACCCACGGCGAGATGGTTGCTGCTGGCAAACACGGAAGAGAAAACTCGGTTGCGGTCGCGGAACTCGCAATAGAAAGGGTATGCCTCGCAATACATGCCCTCGAGCTTGACCAGACGGCTGGGTTCGCGCGCTGGGATGGACCAGAGCAGGAGTTGATCGACGAGGCTAAAGATAGCAACGTTGACGCCGATTCCGAACGCCAGGGTAAGTACCGCTACGGCGGTGAAGCCAGGATTCTTCAACAGCATGCGCAGGCCGTAGCGAAGGTCCTGCCAGAGCGTTTCGAGCGAACCGAGGCTGTTCATGTGATAGATCTCCTCGCGAATCAGCGTGGTGTTACCGAGCTTGCGGCGGGCGGCGTAGCGCGCCTCTTCCGGCGACATGCCGCGGGCGATGTTCTCATCGGTCTCGGCTTCGAGATACGCTTCGAGCTCGCGCGCCCGCTCCTCATCCCAATAGCGCCGGCGAAAGAATCGGCGGCAATGTTTGAGGAAATCGAGTTCCACTTGTTACTCCTCGGCCGGGCGCAGCACACGGTTGATGGCGCGCACCAGTTGGTCCCAGCGGCTGGTCTGTTGGGCCAATTGCTTGCGCCCGGGGGGCGTCAGCCGGTAGTAGCGTGCCCGGCGATTATTTTCGGAAGTCCCCCAGAACGAGGCAATCCAGCGGCGGTCCTCCAGGCGGTGCAGAGCGGGATAGAGCGAGCCGTGTTCAACTTGCAGAACATCTTCGGAGCGGTGTTCGATGGCGTAGGCGATGGTGTGCCCATGCGCGGCGCCCAGCACCAGCGTTTGCAGAATCAACAGGTCAAGCGTGCCCTGGAGCAGCTCCCCGTCCAGCGGAGGTGAACCCTTTTTGGGCATGCTGCCGTTATACTCCCATAGATCATCTACTACAAGAAGAAAATGCCGCGAAATGGGAATTTATTCGATTTATGTGAATCTGACACTACTCCCGCGAAGGTCAAGGGAAAGGAGATCAGAAGATTAGCTAGTGGGTAAGTCTGGGGCCCCATGACCTCACGGAGTCAGTGTCGTGGTCCGGCTTCCTCTTGTCGAGCGTGACCGTCTAAAACCTTTCGCGAAGGTTTTTCTTTGCCAGTCTGATGCTGAGTGGCCCGCTCCAGATCGGCGCAACTGGGGTCCCTTTTAAGCCGTGCTAACACTTGGCAAGCGAAGCGCTGAATGACGGATCGTGATGGGTCGCCCGGTTGCCTGTATACTGTCCATCCGTGAGGTTTAACCCATGCCGGAACAGCTAGCCACCCGCACAACCCTGTCCGCGCAACCCGAACCGGTCGATTCGTCTCGCACCCGCAGCTACAACCGGACGCGGCGAATCCTCAGCGTTACGAGCTTCGTGCTCGATCTGGTAGTGCTTGGATCTTTGTTGTTTGCCGGGTGGAGTATTCCGCTGCGCAATTACGCTTATCACGTGAGTGCTAATCCTGGCTTGGCCCTGCTGGTTTACCTGGCGCTGGTCGGAAGCATAACGAAGATAATCGATCTGCCGCTCGGTTTCATTTCAGGTTACTGGCTCGAGCATCGGTACGCGCTTTCGAACCAGACCCTCGGAGCCTGGATTTGGGATGAGCTGAAAGGGCTCGCCCTGGGGGCTGTCCTCGCCGGTCTGGCCCTTGAGTTCCTCTATTGGATTTTGCGCCGGTCACCGGAGCACTGGTGGCTGGTCGCGGGCGCCGTCTTCATCCTGTTCTTTGTGCTGATGGCGAACCTTGCCCCAGTGCTCATCTTCCCGATCTTCTTCAAGTTCAAGCCACTGGAGAACGCCGGCCTGGTCGAGAAACTCGTCCGGCTGTCGGAGCGCGCCGGCACCCGAGTGCGCGGTGTGTTTGAGTGGAAACTAAGCGAGAAAAGCACGAAGGCCAACGCGGCCCTGATGGGTCTCGGCAATACCAGACGCATCATCGTGGCCGATACGCTGCTAGGCAAGTTCAGCGACGATGAGGTGGAGGCCGTCCTCGCCCACGAACTCGGCCATCACGTGCATCGGCATATTTTCCGCGGCCTGGCGGTCCAAACTGTAGCTGTCTTCTTGGGATTCTACGCGATCAATCTGGCGCTCGTGCACTTTGGCGAGCGTTTCGGATTTCAAGGACTCGATGATTTTGCCAACCTGCCCCTGGTGGTCCTGGTGAGCATGGGCGTCTCGCTGGTGTTATTGCCTGCGGTCAACGCACATTCCCGCCAAATGGAACGTCAAGCCGACGCCTACGCTCTGGAGGCGATCGCGGATAGGTCGGCTTTCATTTCCAGCATGGAAAAACTCGCCGACCTCAATCTGGCCGAGCGGCAACCAAACCGCTGGATCGAGTTTTTCTTCTACAGCCATCCCTCGATCGGAAAGCGAATCGCTTTTGCCCGAACTAAGAACGAAGGCGGTTGTTAATTGAATCATTTGCCGGGAGGCGCTGGCAAAGGGACCGTCGATAAGGTTATCGGGATGTAATCTAGTTTATAGAGGCTGCGATTCTGATAGTTGCCGGTTGGATAAAGAATGCAATTCACCGTGTTGGCATCGACTCTGGTTTGAAATTTCTGACCGACTATGGGCACGTACCATCCCAACTTGCCCGTGTCGATGGTCTTAAACTTTGTCCAGGGCCCCCACGGTTTGGGCGCTTCATAGTAGTTATTGATGGTTCGCGGATCCGTGCGCAGATTGTAAGTGGTGTAGTGCCACACCACCATAACGTACCTTCTCAGACCGGGTATGTACGTCATTCCCGTCATGCTGCAATTTAAGGGATCCTCCAGCACCGGCCTCGCCTTCTCGACTTTACTAGCCCAGTTGGCGCCCGACATTCCGTCCCCGCCGGTGTAAAACTGCCAGTCCGCGGCGTTGAGGTCCGGCAGCTTGCTTTTCAACACCCGGCCCAGCACATAGTTGTCGCCATCTTCAAAATGACCGTTGTTCGAAATCGCATAGACATACTTATCGGCATTATCCACGGTGGCCGCGCCATTTTTGCCGTACCAAACAAAGTAGGGAGCGCCGAACCGTAATCCGGGGAACATCGGATTGCTGTAATTCTCGGCTGATGATTTCGTCCAGGTCACGCCTTTATCCGTGGACTTGATGATGCTTGAATTCTTGAAAATATGCCGGTGTTTTCGATCGCCGGATTGTTCGGGATAAAGGCATCTGGTCACGAACATATATAAGACGCCATCGACACAATAGGAATTCATGGTTTTCCAGTTGGCCTTGTCAGGCCCGGCCGCCGTTTGCCCATAACCGCCCATGTCGCTTATGGTGATGCCCTTGAGATTCTTTGGATCCTCTCCGATGAGTTTCCCAAAGGCCACGCTGCGCGGTTGGATGCCGCCAAAACTCGATCCATCATCGTTGCCGGTGTAGAGGTTTCCATCGTCGGCCCACGTGGGCGCCCACTCATCGCCAACGCTGTCGCCAATTTGGGAATAGGCAGCATTAAACCTGATGTCAACAATCGGCTTGTCCGCCTGCCCCAAGACGTCCAATCGAGTGGCGCAGGCGAGCAACAGCGCAAGCATAATCTTCGTCTTCGTGAATATTTGTCTTTTTAGCGGCATATTAATTCCAGTGTGGGGCGATCCAAGAAAAGGCGGTGGCTAAGGCCACCGCACTCCAAGGCGGCGCTAGCCGCCGATCATCACCGTAAAACAGCCGAGAACGATCACGCCTCCGTGTGCGGTCTGATCCCCCATGCGTGCTGCCGGCAGATAATTGATCATCACGGTCGCGGATCCCTTGACGATGACGTCCGGCGGACCCACGCAAGTGGCCATGTCGGTGATGCGCGCGGCCGGCAGGTATCCGATGAGTACGGTTGGGCAGCAGGGGGGCAGGATCGGGCCGCCAACGTGCGGCACGATGCCCGTGACCATGGGGCAGACATGCATGTCCGTCACTCGCGCTGCTGGTGGCATGGTTTCCTCCGGAACAGTTGTCCCCGTTGCACGCTGCCGAAGTCGTGCCAGGGATTTCACCCTGAGTGGGGTAGCCACGGTTGGGGCTCTTCCAACCGTGGGCTTTGCGCTCCCGGCAGAAGAACCCACGGTTAATTCAAACTGCGAACTAACCGTGGCTACCCGGCTTTCGGTCCCGGCAGAAGAACCCACGGTTAATTCAAACTGCGAATTAACCGTGGCTACCCGGCTTTCGGTCCCGGCAGAAGAACCCACGGTTAATTCAAACTGCGAACTAACCGTGGCTACCCGGCTTTCGGTCCCGGCAGAAGAACCCACGGTTAATTCAAGCTGCGAATTAACCGTGGCTACCCGCTCTCGTCCCTGCCGATGGCGATGCGTCCTACGGAAGGGCCGGGATGTATTTCCAGTTTGGCTTCACCTGGTTCCATTCGTCGAGCTTGATATCGACACCTGCCGCCGCGGGCAAACGCGCGCTGAGCGGGAACGGCGGAGCGTCGGGAGCCTTGCCGCCCCCGGAATCCCATGATCCTGATCCGCGGTCCGCTTGGAGGGCCTTGGCATCGTTGAAATCCTGCTCATCTTGCGCGATGTTCCCGCTCTTGTCTCCCGTGCCGACTCCCCTGCTGAGTGCGTCACCCGCCACTTTCGGCATGGCTTCTGCGCGTTTCTTATAGTCGCGAGCGGTATCCACCACGCTCTTGATACTCTTCATGGCGTCGAGAGCCGAGTTCACCGCGCTGCCCACCGGCCCGCCGACGGTTCCGAACACCTCTTTCATCACCATGTCCCAGATCGGGAAGAAAGTGTCCCGGAAAAGCACGGCCAGCAAGTAAGGCAGCACACCCAGATAGGCTTCCATGGTCAAGCTTTTGTTGCTCAACGCGTTCTTTCTGGCTGCCTGCAGCTCACCGGCAAGTTCTTTCATGGTAATCCGCAGTACCACGTCAAGCTGATTGGCAAACTTCCGGTTCAGCAAATCCATACCTTCGTCCATGAAGTGGCCGGGGCCCACTTTCTGGCCTTGCACGCTGAAGGACTCATTCGCCAGCTTCTTGAGAATGGACACCTGGTCGAGCGCCATATTCAACAGCCGCTGCAGCAACCGCTTTCGTCCCGCTTCAAACATGGCCTGCGCGTCGATCCTGGCGTTCGGCTCCGTCTGCATCAGCTTTTGATACACCGCTTGGATAAAATCGGTGTTCAACTGCATGATCTCTTTGATCAGGGTTTCAAGGAAGCCCGGCAGCGAATCGTCGATCTTCAACACCGCCTTGAAGGCCGCGATAACCGGCGCTCCGGGATCCTTCGGCGGCTTGGGCGGCTGATCGAGCGTCGGCTTACCCTGATCGTCCTGGTCGAGGCTGAGAGAGAACGCCTGCACCAGAAAGGCGGTTCCGGGACAGTCGACGGGCTCACCCTCGAGAAAGTCCTTAATGTCTTTTTGCGTGTCTTCCACCGTCTTCTTGACGTCGTCGACCTCCTTCTGGGCATCGCCGACCACTCCGGAAGAATAGGAGGGTGGCGCCGCCTGTTGTTGGTCCGCCGGCTTTGGAAACCACACCGGGAAAATAGGAGTGGCAGTATCCGGGCTGACATTCCCCTTGATCGCCGCCATGGTCATCGCGTGACAAGCTGACTCGATCACCTGCTCCCAGGCGGGATAGGCTCCGCCCTTGTCGCCGCCGGCTAGCTCGGCGAAGACCCGCACGTAAACGTCGAAAGCCTTGAAGGCAACACCTTGTACGATCTTCAGGATCTTTCCCGCCTCGCCGGCAGCGCCCGCTAACGCTTGCACCTGGCCCAGCAGTCCACCGCCGCCATCATCAGAAGGCGGTTGCTGGAGCTTCTTGCGGAACTCATGGTACTGCTGGCGAGCAGTCTGGAGGTCAATGCCGGCCTGATGAATCGGCTTGTATTGGATCGAGCTTGTGTTGACCGGGGTGGCGGCAGATTGGGCGGCACTGAAAATGCTGTTCAGGTCTGCGGCCTTGGGACCGGAGTCGCCCGGCCCACCTCCGAGCAGGGAGCCGGCGAAAGCCATCGCCTGGCCCAGACCTCCCTGGCTTTCCTCTTTCTCCTTCAAGACCTTCTGGCAGTAGTCAATGAAGCTGCCCAGGAGAATAACTTCGCGTTCGAGCGCGTCTCGAAACATGATCGCGCGCGAACCGGGACCCTCGCCCAATTTCGGATTCTGGGTGTCATCCGCGATATTGGGATGCACGAAATGCAAGGAGGAATCCGGATGAACGTAACCGAAATGAATGAACTCAATGGGTGCGCCGATATCGTGAACAGTCTGATCGTTCGGAGGCTGCGCTCCCCCCATGTCTTCCGGACGCTCACCCAGACTCTCGCCGTTCTGGAAGACCGGCGTGACCGCCGGCGCCGCTCCGGCGCCTCCTTTGGCAGGTCCGCCCAGAACCGAACTGGCCGTGTCGAGCGCGCTACCCAATGCCCCCAGGCCCATGCCACTAACCTCCTATGGGTGCAATTCCGCAAGCTTGGCCTTGGTTGCAGCATCCACCTCGCCGGTGGTTTCCAGGCCGTACTTGCTTTGGAATTTCTTGAGGGCTTCCGCCGCTTGATCGTCGAACTGCCCGTCTTCCGAACCGCACAGAAAGCCGAGGTTATTCAGACGCTGCTGAATGCCCGAAGGCTCGTCAATCGGGTTCAGGTGATGCAGCCGGAGGGGAATCACTTCTTTGCCGCCGCTCAGAATCAATTGTCCCGACTTCGCGTTGGGAGGCATAAACTGCTCCAGCTTTCCGTCGCCATCGAGATTGCCTTTGATGAGCTGGTCGTCAATCTGCAAGACGTACGGCTCGTTGGCTCGCGGCTGGCCCAACATCTTGAGCTGCATCTTGATCTTGGCCGGCACCCCTTTGAGCTTGAACTTGTGCGAGGCATCGGCGCCACGCGATTCCACTTTCTTACGCAAGTCCGGAATGAACACCTGGTCGCCGGGTGCAAGCTGGTTGGGCGTTTTACGTTTCGCTTTGAGCGAAGCATTCTGCGGATGATTCCATAGGGTCTCCCAGAACAGCCCGTTATCCGCAGCGATGCTGGGAATACTGTCTCCTTGCTGGACTTCGTACATACCCATAAATTCCTCTATACCGCCTTATCCAGGTTCCCAGGCGTCCTGGTCGAGGTCGGGGAACGAAATGTCGCACGATCCCGGATCGACGTGCTCGACGCGCCCCTTTCCTTTTTCGTCGGTGGTGCCGGTGTACACACTACCGTCCGGCAACTTGACTTCAAAGGGCCGTCCGGCGACCGGCTGGCCGGCGTCATCTACGAGCTCAACCGCGACGTAGTGCTCTTTGTCCTTGTTTTCGTCGGAATTGGGATCGTGCGTAGGAGCATTCGCGTTGGGATTCGGCGGCGACGGTGAGCCTGCCGGCGAACTTGATGAACCTGCCCCGGCCGCGCTGGAGCTTGAGGCGCTGCCGGGCTTGGCGTTCTCCGCCTTCACGGCCGCTGCCGCGCTGATTGGCGAAACCAGCGCTCCGGCCGAACCGGAGAGCGCCGCGCCGCCGCTGTTAATCATCACCATGGGTCCGGTAATCTGGACACCCGCCGGGTTGATACTCACGTAACTCCCGCCCACCTTGATGGTCAGCCCGGTCATGCCCTCCACCACTACATTCATGCCCTTGATGTAGCAGTTGGCGGTCACCTGCTTGCTGTAATTCGCACTGAACTGTTCGTTGCAGTCGCCGGTCACGGCCAGCGACCGGGAGCCTGTAACCTTAATCGCCTGCTTGCCGGTGATTCCCAGGTGATGATCGCGCCCAATCGTCTCCACCCGGTCCCGTTTCAGATTCTCGTGGCAGTCGCGGTCCACTTCTTCCATCTTGTCACGCGTGACGATAAGGTGGCGGTCCTGTCCGATCCACTCCTTTCGATCCTTTTCCACCCAGATATGAAGGTCCTTCTGAGCCTGGATCAGAACCTGCTCGCTATCCTTCTTGTCCTCGAAGCGGATTTCATTGAGACCGCCTCCGCCTTTAGTCGAGTACGATTTAATGGTGCTCTTCGTCATCTCATCAGGCAAGGCATAGGGCGGCATCTGGTCAGCATTGTAGACGCGGCCGGTGATGATGGGACGATCGGGGTCGCCCTCGAGGAAATCAACAATCACCTCCTGGCCGATGCGCGGAATCCACATCGCGCCCCAGTTCTTGCCCGCCCATAACTGCGAGACGCGCACCCAGCAGGAGCTGTTCTCGTCTTTCTTGCCTTCGCGGTCCCAGTAGAACTGCACCTTGACCCGGCCATACTTGTCGACGTAGATTTCTTCGCCGCTCTTCCCCACCACTACCGCAGTCTGCGGTCCTTGAACAAAGGGTTTTCGGGCCACCCGTGGCGGCCGGAACGGCGTGGGTTGGGGGATGCACGCGAACTCGTTTTCATAGCTGGGCGGCTCAGCTTCATCTTCCCGCAGGTATTTGCCGCCTTCGGAGGCGGTGTGCCGGACTTCCACGAGCACATAGGCGGCATTCATGTCGTCGCGGAAGTAGTCTTCGAGGGAGAAGCGGTAGCCCGAGGTGAAAGCGCGGCAGTTACTCTTCCCGCGCATCACTATGTTGGTCGCCTCTTCCGCCTGCATCCGGACCTTGGCAAGCGCGGACCCTTGCCCTTTCTTCGCATAGTCGCCTGGATAATCGTAAACTTCGTACTTACTGTTTCCGCCCACGCTGATAATGCTGGGCTCGTTCACCAGCAGGCTGGTGGCGGGCGTCTCAAAGTTGTAATCGGTAAGGGAATATTTGCCGGGCCGCATTTCCTGCGCGGCAACCCAGGCTGTCACCACGTCTTCTTCTTCGATATTGCCCGCCAACTTGTCAAACCTGGCCTTAGCCTGATAGGGCACCGGCTGATGAACGCTGGGAGCGTCACCTAACACCATGGTGTGTTTGCTCTGCTCGTGCGAGAAAAAATAGAAAATGCCATACTCCTCCATCAGCCGCGAAACAAAATTGAAGTCCGTCTCCCGGTATTGCACGCAGTATTCAAGCGGGTCGTAGCTCCCCTGCAAAGACAGCTTGTAATCCGTAAAGCCCAGCGCCTTGAAGACCTTCTCGATGATGTCCGGTACCTTCATGTTCTGGAAGATGCGGCAGTTTGCGGTTCGGGTGAGGAACCAGAGCCAGGGGACCACCTCGGCTTGGTAACGCGTGTACTTGCCGTCGCGTCCGCTGAGGGCGAAGCGGCTGACGAAACCATTGAAGTAGCGTTGATTGTCGTCGGCGAGCCAGACGGAGAGCGAGACGCGCTGTCCGACCAGGTCTTTGAAAGCAACGGACGCATTCTCCGACAGCAGGTCCAGATTGAACCGGAACATCTGCGAGACCGTCTCCGTGCCGGCGAAGCTCTGCAGTAGCAGAGCGCCTTCGCCCCCAGGGGTGGTGATGTCGAGAAGTTTCTGTTCGTCGGCCACGCCGGAACCTCCCGCCGAGGCGCTCTTGATCGAGCGCCAGGGCGGCTAACCGCCTGTGCAGGGGGCAGGCCCTGTGCCTGCCCTGGGGCGCCCACAAGGGACGCCCCTACGAGTACACGAATGCGCCTTCTGCGCCTATGCCCACATGGATTGAGCTGACCCGCTCGCCTTCCGCCATATGACCGAGCAACTGCCGGGCGATATCCGGCAGCAGCGTGTTGGTGAGAATGTTATCCACATTACGAGCGCCGCTCTCGACCTCGGTGCAGCGGCGGGCCACCTCTTCAATCATGGCGTTGTCATAAGTGAAGTCGATCTTGTGGTTCTCCTCGATCCGCCGCTTGATCTTACCCAGCTTGAGCACGATGATCTGCTTCAGAGCCTCATCGCGCACCGGGAAGTAGGGAATAATCACCATGCGGCCCAGAAACGCCGGCTTGAAGATCTTGTTGAGCTCGGGTTTCATGGCCTGAACCAGCCCATCGTGGCTGGGCGCGGTCTCAGGGTCGGCCGTCAGCTTCATGATGGTATCTGTCCCGGCATTGGTTGTAAGAATAATAATATTATTCTTAAAATCGATCTCGCGGCCTTCGCCGTCTTCCATCATGCCTTTGTCGAACACCTGATAGAACAGTTCCAGCACGTCAGGATGCGCCTTCTCTACTTCATCCAGCAGGACCACTGAGTATGGCCGGCGGCGCACCGCTTCGGTCAGCACGCCGCCTTCGCCGTAGCCCACGTATCCAGGAGGCGACCCCTTGAGGGTTGAGACGGTGTGGGCCTCCTGGAACTCCGACATGTTGATGGTAATCAGGTTCCGCTCGCCGCCGTAGAGCAGGTCAGAAAGTGCTAGCGCCGTTTCGGTCTTGCCGACGCCGCTCGGTCCGACCAGCATAAAGACACCCACCGGTTTGGAGGGATCATCGAGTCGGGCGCGCGAACTCGAAATGCGCTGGCTGATAATCTCGAGCGCGTGCATCTGGCCGATGACGCGTCTGCCCAGTTGCTGGGGCAAGGAGAGCACGGTGGAAATTTCGTCCTTGAGCATTTTGCCCACTGGGATGCCAGTCCAGGCGGAAATCACCTCGCCCACGATCTGCCCGTCGACCGCCACGCGCATCATGGGAGCCTCACCCTGCAAGGCGCTTAGCTCATGCTCGAGTTTGGCCAGTTCTTCGCGCAGCGCCGCCGGATCCGCGGCCGGGCTGGCTGTTGCGCCAGCCGGTGGACCCGCGCCCGCCGAAGCCGTGGGAGCGGGAGGAGCCGCAGGGGCTGCGGCCGAAGCTGCCGCTGCCACCGCGCACCTTTGCCGTTGCCGTCCGCCGCCGGCCCACCTTCGAGTTTCTGCTGCACTTCGCGGATCCGGTTGACAAGACCCTTCTCCTGCTCCCAACGGACGCGCAGTGTAGCCAGGTGCGACTCGAGATCCGCCTTCCGCTTGGCGATCTCGGCCAGCCGTTCGCTGTGGTCGATGCCGAGGGCGGCTTCGCGATCGAGGATGCGTTGCTGCACCACCAGATCGTCGATCTGGCGAGTCGTGTCTTCGATTGCCGGAGGCGTGGCGCTCTGGCCCAAAGCCAGCCGAGCGCAGGCCGTGTCAAGCACGCTCACCGCCTTGTCGGGAAGCTGACGGCCGGCAAGATACCTGTTCGAGTAATGCACCGCGGCATACAAGCCCTCATCGAGAATGCGCACATTATGGTGTTTTTCGAGCGAGGGGACAATGCCGCGCATCATAACCAGGCATTGAGCTTCCACCGGCTCATCCACCTTTACCACTTGGAAGCGGCGTGCCAAGGCCGGGTCCTTCTCAAAGTATTTCTTGTACTCCGACCACGTGGTGGCGGCGACGGTCCGCAGTTCGCCACGAGCCAAGGCGGGCTTCAGCAGGTTCGCCGCGTCGCCCTGGCCGGCTTGACCGCCCGCGCCGATCATGGTGTGAGCCTCGTCGATAAACAGGATGATGGGCGTAGGGGAAGATTTCACTTCTTCGATCAGGCCTTTGAGGCGATTCTCAAACTCGCCTTTGATCCCTGCACCAGCCTGTAATAGGGCCAGGTCGAGCGTCCGCACGGTGACGTTCTTAAGCGGTGGCGGCACATCGCCCTGGGCAACACGCAGGGCGAATCCCTCCACCACGGCAGTTTTACCGACGCCAGCTTCACCGGTCAGGATCGGGTTGTTCTGGCGCCGGCGGGTGAGGATGTCGATGATCTGGCGGATTTCCTTGTCGCGGCCCAGGACGGGATCGATTTTGCCCCTGCGGGCGTTCTCGGTAAGATTCACCGTGTACTGGTCGAGGTTGGGCGTCTTGCCGCCCATGCCGCGAGGGGCGCCCGGTGTCGCGCTCGCCGCTGTCCTGTGCGGCGGCGGTGACCGTCTCCTCGCTCGATTCCGCCATAATAGTGTCGAAGTCCTTGCGCAGGACTTCAGCCTGGATTTTTTGAAGCTCCTTGCCGATATCGCGGGTCAAGCGCGCGAGCTCGTCATTGGCCGCCAGCGCCAGAATCGTGAAACCGGTCCGCACCTGAGTGGCGCCGTAGTCAATGGAACCGATCGTCCAGGCCTCAGTGAGCATCTTCACCAGGGTGGGACTCAGGGCCGGAGTGCGGGCGTTGCCGGACTTCAGCTTGTCCAGGCTGCGCGTCAGCTCGGAGGTAAGACGGGACTTATCAATACCAAAATGCTGAGCGATATAGAAAAAGTCACCATCCGGGGAATCGAGCAGCTTCATCAAGTAGTGTTCAATCTCGATATCGTAGTGAGTGCGGGAGAGACAGAGTCCCGCCGCCGCCTCGAGCGCTCCTCGCGTCGCATTGTCCAATTTTCCGATCAGCGATTTCAGATTGGGCCCCATAAGCACCTTCCTTGTGTGATCTCCAAGTCCTGGCTTTGTCCCTGTTGGCGGCTACATATTATAGTGACCAGGCGGCTCTAACCATAACACGTCACTATATTTGACAATTCGCAAGAATAGCTCTGCCGCTCATCTCCGACAGACCCTGCCTGCGGCGAGAATATTGCCGCTTACAACGTCAGAATCGTATCGTCGGGATCCATCTCCGCCTTCTTCGGCTTCATCCAGGTTACCCATCCAAGCTGCGGAGCTGTTCCGCCTTCGAGCCCGATCTCGCATGGCGGCACGTCTTCGCGCTTCAGCACCAACTGGACTTCGAAATCGAATTCACCATTGGAGAAGAACCGCAGCAGCGCTCTGAGCGGTTGATGAGCTCTGCCATCGGGCAGAAACTCGCGGTAGCGTGCGATCGGCAGGGGGCCAAGCCTGACCCTGACCCGCGACTTCTGATCCCAGACCTCATCACCTACTACCGCCCCGAACCCGAGCTGCTCGGAAAAACTGTCGCCGTCCTCAAAACAACATTGATTGCTCGGGCTCAGGCGGTACCAGGCCCCGGCGAACTGCTCCACCTCAGCCGGAACGTCAAAGTAGTGGCTCAGAATCTGCTCTAGCGCTACTGCCGACCGCGGTTGCTGCGAAAGCAAGCCTGCATAGTAGACCAGGGAAACGTCTTCCACCGCCTGCCGGTCCTGCAATCCTTGAGTTCCGATGCCAAGCAGGTCCAACAAGTGGTGGGTGAACCGGTCCAGCTCTCCACGTTCGTAGGCGGTGACGAAGTGGTATTTCTCCCACGCCTGGTAGAACAGCGAGATGATGCGGTGATTGAAGATATCAAGGAACGCGGCCAAAGCCCCGTCGCGAGTGCGGGTCCGCTCGATCACCTGCTCCGTGTAGCAGTAGGGCAGAACGGCCAAGGGGCCCGTGAGGCCCATGAAATTAATGGAGAGGCGAGGCTGCTCGGGATGCGACCAGTCGATGCTCTGGATCTGACTCGCGGGAAACTCCAACGCATTGTGTACCTCGAACCGCACTGCTTCCTGCTCAGGAGGCGCGAACCGGCCCACCGGCTGGCGCTCCGGGCGCAGCCGCTGCAAAAGGCGCACCGCCTGGAAGAATTGGAACCGGCAGGGGTCCTCTCGCAGTTCGTCCTCAACCGCCGTGCGGTTTACATCAATATCTTCCGTCCGGCTCGCGGGTGGCCATTCCCGTAGCACCTCCTTTCGCTGGGTTGTGCTCACGACCAGTTGAGTGAAACTGTTAAGCGAAGCGTAGAGCGCCAGGAAATGCTCCATCACGCTGGAGAAGAGGTACGCTCCTCCGGCGAACTGGTCCTCATCGAGCTCCATTTCCACCCGCGTCCCGCGGGCAAAGGTGATTCCGTGCTCCGAAACCACACGGGCAAAGTGCGGATTGCTGCGAACACCCACGATACCTTCAATCACTTTGCGTGATTCCGGTTTGTTATCGGGATTGTAGAGCTTCAAGATCTGCTGCAGCGCCTCCCGGCCCTCTTCCACGATGGATAGGTAATTCAGTGAAAGATGCGAGATGAGCCTCCACAGCACGTGCCGGCCGGTATCGGGGCGCAGCGGCTGGGTGGGCTTACGCAAGGCCACGATCCGCTTGATGGACGACATGCCTTCCATTTCGAAATCGCCGTTCTCATTGCCGAAAGGCAGGCGGGCCGGCAAATCGCGATTAGTGCAGGTAGTGTGTACAGTGAGCGAGTCCGCACCCGGGCGCATAGGGCGCATGGCAAGGTCGACCAAGGTAAGAAACATGTCAGTTCCTTCGTCAGAGGCACGCGTCGAAAGGCGCCGGGTCGCAATCCAAAAGCACATTGGCTTCTCTTCCCCAGCGCTGTGACGGAAGGAGTAGAAAGGCTGGTATTTCACGATCTCCTGCGTTTCCGGATTGACGCTCGCCACTTCGTCCACGGAAAAGATTTCCGTGGCGTTGGGGCGGCGCACATCGGGAACCACTGGGTACTCGTATTTCTGCTGATTGAGCTGGATCGGCTCGGCGGTTAGCGGAAACAGGTTGATTACCGGCGTGCATCCCAACTTGAAAGTCGAGGCCGAGATGTTCATTTCCAGACGTTCTCGGCGCTCCTCGCCGGCCAGGGGGGTCATCAGGAGAATGATTTCGGCGCTGTCTTTGAAGCCGGACATCCAGGCCTCGCGCAAGCCGGTGATATCGAGGAAGAAGAACTTCTGCGGAAAGGTGAAGTATTCCTGCAAGAGCCTGTAGCCGACAAATGACCGCCGCGGATAACGCAGCACCGACTGGTCTTCGTCGAAACCCACAGGCCGCAAGTTGGATGCTGGCAGGGTAACGGGCTTGACTCTGGGATTGCTGGGATCGCGCACTACGATCCGGGTGAGATTAGAGCACAGTGCCTCGTACAGCGTGTGGATGGTCGCCTCTTCGCCGTAGAGATAAACCCGGAGGCGATCGAGCTCAAGCTGCGGCAGCAGGACGTCGGGCGCGCACTTGAGCTGCACGCGTACGGCGCCGGCCGAGTCGAGCGCCTTTATCGCCGGCTGCAGGCGATCAGGGGTCTTCCACTCCGCTGCGGTAATCCGCAACGGCCAAAGAGTCGTTTCGTAGCAGGTACGAAAGATGCAGGGAATACCGCCAACCTCCCGCGAGTAGAGGGGCGAGTCGCGATCGACCTTGAGACCCGTAGAGAGCTTCCCCTGCTCCGGATCGAGCTCAAACTGCACGATTGACATGGAAGGGATCGGCCGTATGAGGTGCGGGTAGACAATGCTCAGCAGAGCTTCCGAGATTTCCGGGAACTCATCGTCGATCTTCAGGTGGACGCGCGCTGCCAGAAACGCGAATCCTTCAAGCAGGCGCTCCACGTGCGGATCTTCGCAGCGGTTCTCCTCGAGCACCAAGCGGGAGGCCACTTTCGGATATTTGCCTGCGAACTCGGCCGCCATCTTACGCAGGTGGATGAGTTCGCGCTCGTAATAGACTTGCAGGTCATCCCGCATCGGATTCTCCCTTGACTTGGCACGCGCCGCTCTTCACTTCGAAGAACGTGTCAAAAGAGACGTGTTCCGGGGCAGGATCCATTAGCAGCAGCCCCTCAATTCGAATTCGCAAGGGCTGACCGGCAAGAGCCTTGGAGTCAAGCGGTATCAGCCGTACGTTAGCCAAGCGCGGCTCGAACACCTTAATCGTCGACTGCAACACGCGAAGCAGCTTGGTCTGGTCGCGTGTGGAAGAGGCGCTGTAGGTGCTGAAATCGGGCAGACCGTACACATAGAGCGAACGATTGAGTTCCTCCAAAGATTCATCAGGCTCAGAAGCCACGCGACGGCTGTTTAACAGCCATTCAAGATCACGGCGCAGACCTTCTTTCAGCAGCCGCAGGGACTGAATGCGGCTCAGCGGCGGTTCCGTGACCATTCTCGGCTCGCGGTCGATGAGCCGGTCGATGATCGAAAGGGTGACGACGCCTTCTGTGGGGTTTCGCGCCATGTTGACCGGGATTTACCGGCTTCCTTACTGCCGCGAGGAAGCCGACGTCGCTTTCAAGTGCTGGTCATGAGCTTGGTCAAGAGCCGGGCTGGTAATCGAGCGCCCGAACCGGGTCCAGGCGGCAGATCCGCTCAAACAACTTGTGCATTTCCGCAGCATCTTCTTGCACCCGCTTGCTGGTCTTTATTACCAGAGACAGGGCGCGAGCTACCAAGCTGGGATCCTCCCATTCTTCCAGTTTGCGGGTATCGATCGTCGCCAGCAAATCGTCAAGCAGCGGTTGGGCGATGCTCTCCTTTCCCGCTGCCACGCAAAGCTCCACGAGTTGCAGAATCCGCTCGAAGCGCCCACGGCCAGAACATTGCCGCGCGATTTCGTCGTGCATGATCTTGAAGGCCTTCTCCGCCTGTCCTTCCTCGAGGGCCGCGCTTGCCAGGCTGTAGCTATCGGCGTCCCTTCGCGGCCATCCGGCGAACGAGATGCCGGCGCCGTTGGTCGAGACGCGAGCCACTGCCTCCGATGCTTCCGTTGACGACGCCCCGGAACGCCTTTGCGGCTGTGCCGCGCTGGCAACGAGCGTAAGGAGCCAAGCCTTCGTTTCCGGGTTGGCTGCTGGCGTGTCGTCAAGCAGGGTGGCATCGAGAAGCTCGGGCAAGTCCAGGAGCAGGGCCCGAAGCTCGGAGCAGATGGCGGTCCTGATCGCCTTGTAGTTGCTGCCGAGCGACTCGCACGCTTCCACCACGAATCGCTGCAGATCCAGCCATGCACGGCTGCAAGGAAGCGCCATGGCATTCTCCGCCATTTCCAGGAGTTCCTGCCAGTTTCCTCCCAGCGCTAACCTCTTGATCTGCTGGCGAAGTTCGGTCGGCGGACCTTCAAGTAGTGTTGGATCGGAGAGGTGGGCTGCGGCTCGCAATTCACCCCAACGCAGGCCTCGGATCATCAGGTATGGCGCCGGGCTCTGGGGGTCGCGCTGGCGCAAAAAAGCGGCCGCTGCCGCGATGCTCGCGACCGCCTGCTGGCGATCCGGGGGCTCCGAGGTACCCCTAAGCGTGATCTGGACGACGCCCAAGGCAGGTGCGTAGGCGCTGTCATCGGGCGCCAAGATCCCGGCCTGCGAGACTCCCCCTTCTGCGCCCAGTCCGACCGGCCCCGCAATGGGGATCGGGTCAGGCTCCTTCTCGCGCTTCTTCTCTAGAAGGTTGTGCATGGCGGGACCGACTTCCTCTTCGAGAGACTTCTTGAAGCGGCTGAACGATGGGCTGTCTTCCCCGAACTTCTCGGTGGAAATCTGGTCGATCACCCGAACAGTCCCTAGAATGTTATCGAGGTCCTTTTCGACTTGGGCGTAGAAGTCCTTCTTAGTTGCATCAAAGGCCCTATCGAAAACCTCTGGGGCGAGCTTCCCCTCCTTCTTCAGCGTTTCCTCGCGACTTTTTCTTTGCGCCTCGTCTAGATCCCTATCTGCATAGCTCACGCCACGCGAAGATTGCCATTGGTACCAGTTGTACTTGTAAGGCTCCTTTACCACGGGGGCGCTCTTGAGCAAAAACTCGGCCTTGTCACCTATCCACCTGAGGGGAGCGGCGCGCATTTCAAGGTCGCCGTCTTCAATCTCGGGATAGAGTGTCTCCCAGAAATTCTCCAGCAGGCCGCGGCACAAAGTGAGTCCCTCCAGCATGCCAGCGAAGCCACTCGATTTGGTAAGAGCCTCCGTTAGCCAGACAGCGAGCTGTAGATCTTTGCTCTTGGTAGCAATCTGTTCCTGACAGAGATCGAGCACTTGAGGCCAATTCGGCACCTTCGCCGGTCTCTGAACAGCACCCTCAGTAACAGCTTCCTCTTCCCGCCGCGCTTCTTTGATCTTGTCGTAAACAGGCTGGTAACGCAGATTTTCCCCACTAGGATTCTCACCGGGGATGGGGTTCAACAGGTCTTCACGCAGTGGCATGGGAGAAGGGTTCCTCGGTCATCTGCCTTCCTAGTCGGCTTTCAGTTCACGGCGGCGTGGGTGGTGGAGCCCGCGTCCCCGGCTGAGGCGAACTCGATCGAGCGGATCTCCAGCAGCGGTATTTCTTCATCGTCCGCAATTAGCAGTTTCTGCCCGACCGGAAATTGCTGCCCGCTGTCGTCCGCGACCCATTCAGTGACCCGTCCCAGCCAGACGCTCTCGTCGGAGTTCTTCCAAGAAAAGGGGTAAACCACGGGTATGAGCACCTCGCCCAGTTCGGTGCCCTTGAAGGAGGGCCCTGTCCGGACAAAGGCCGGAATCCAAAGCGTATCACGCAGCTTCGCTGGCTTTTCCAGGTGGACGGAAGCGATATGCTCGAAAGGAATCCAGAGATATGCTCCGGCGGCAAAGACTTCCAGACGAGGCCCGATTTCGGGATCGGCGTCGCGAAGGGAAGTGAAAGGTTTGCCGTTCAGGAGTCCGGCGGGAGATCCGGCCGCGGGAGTCTTGGGAAACTCCAGCGTCTTAAAAAGCTCGTGGCGCGACTTCTCCGCGTGCAGAGCGGAATAGTAGAGCACGACTCCCAGTTCGGACTTGCCACCCTGGGCCAGAACGCTCAGCTGCTTTTCGGCGCGGCTGTACTGCCCAGAAAAGCAGAGCAGTTCGAACAGGAAAGTCCTCTGGACCGTATCTGCGGGGTGATCCCGCAGATAGGCGGTGAGGGCCTTCTCCGCTTCCTTCACCTGTCCATTATCAAAGAGTTGTTTCGCGGTCATCCTGAGTGCCTCCGGGGTTCGAAAGGAGCGGATTCGGGGCGCTTGCAGCCAAACGGGGATAGCCGATCCGGAAGTCGGGACTTCTGCGGGAACGAAAGTGCTCCCTTTTGGAGTTATGATGACGTATCCCGCCATGGGTTAGGGGGCATCACCGTAGGCAACGGAATACGTTAACTCCGTTGTGAAAATCAAAATCAAGAAGCAGCGGCGACGGTTTCTGTTTCCGCCGTCGCGCATCCACTGACTTGCCAGTTACAACATTTCGTTAATTCAATAGCGCATTGGGAACCCATCGCTAGGCTCTGCTCCAAGCGGCGAGCGAAAGTCAATTCAGAGACGTATCCTCCATTAATCCCGAGCCGAGTACCCACTTACCACTTCTTGAGCTTCATCAGGTCGAAACCTCGATCAATGAAACCGGCTAACTTACCTTGTTCGTTCTCTGGGTTATAGGAAATTTTGATCCGCTCGAAAGCAAATGAGACAGACTCGGTGGGATTTTCGTTCGATCCCGACAATTGCACCGAGGTGATAACCGCGTTCTCCATGGTGACCTTGAAATAATCAGCCTGCTTGTCTCCCATAGGCTTATCGTAGAAGATTTCTATCTTCTTGAGATAGTCGCCCGAGACGCAGTGCTCAAACAGAACAGGAGATGTCTTGTCCAGAACCTTCATGACACTGACATTGCTGACATCGGCACGCCCCGCCCGGGATTCCGAGCCCGAGGCCCCTGGACCGATCACAACCGTGTTGGAACTGCCGAAGCTGAAGGACAAGATATCGATGGCCTTCTTCCGGCTTGTGCTGGGCCCCTCGACCCCGTCGATCACCAAGTACGCATTAACAGCCATTTGGTTCTCCTTTTTCGTTGCAAGATTCGGTTCCCTTCACTTTCATTGTCGCAGTAAGGTGTCACGCCGCCTCTTCGAACGTTGCCGCTAGGCAGCAGGGGCCGGGAGTTCCGCGACCAGCCTCAGTGATACCGTCAGTTCATCGAGTTGGAAATGGGGTCTCAGGAAAGCCACGGCCCTGTAGCAGCCTGGCTTGCCAGGTATTTCGCTGACGTCAATACGAGCTTCGCGCAGGGGCCGCTGAGCTTTGGTCGCTGGTGAAGCGTTATCGTCGGGCGTCACATAGTTCACAATCCAGTTGTTCAGGAAGGAGTCCGCTTCTTCCCGTGACATGAAGCTGCCGATCTTATCCCTCATCATCGCCTTGAGATAATGAGCAAAGCGTGAGCAGGCCATGATGTACGGCAATTGGGTGGACAGACGGGCGTTGGCATTGGCCGAATCTTTGTCGTACAACTTCGCCTTCTGGCAGCTCTGGGCGCTGAAGAAGGCGGCATAATCGGTACCCTTACAGTGCACTAGCGGAATGAACCCAAGATCGGCCAGCTCCTTCTCGCGCCGGTCGGTGATGGGCACCTCGGTAGGACACTTCATGGCGACGTCGCCCTCGTCGGTGTAGAAGTTGTGCACCGGTAAGCCCTCCACAAGCCCGCCGCCTTCCACGCCTCGGATCGAAACGCACATGCCGTAGTGGGAGAATGACTGAGTGAGCTTGCTTCCGAACGAGTAAGCAGCGTTCATCCAGCAGTACTTGTTATGCTCGGTGCCGTCCACACCCTCTTCGTACATGAACCCTTCGATGGTCTTGGTCTCTTTGCCATAGGGCAGGCGGGCTAATGTGCGTGGCAGGCAGAGCGCCACATAACGCGAGTCCTCACTCTGGCGGAAGGATTTCCACTTGGCATACTCAGTGGTGTCGAAAATCTTCGCCAGGTCCCGTGGCGCGTCGAGCTTGGTGTAGGCGTCAAGGTTGAACATGTCGGGACCGACGGCGCTGATGAAGGGCGCATGAGCCGAACCCGCCACTTGCGAGATGCGCTCGAGCAGCTCCATATCCTCAGGGCCCTTGCCGAACTCATAGTCGCCGATCAGGGCTCCGAACGGGGCGCCACCGAACACACCGTATTCCTCTTCGTAGACTTTCTTGAACAGGGCGCTCTGGTCAAACTCGGGCGCACGTTGGAGGTCTTTCAAAAGCTCCTTCTTGCCAGCGTTCATTATCCGGATCTTTAACTGAGTGCCAGTTTCGCTGTTGTCAATGAGATACTTGAGCCCGCGCCACGATCCCTCGAGTTTCTGAAAAGAGGGGTGGTGCATAATCTCGGCGAGTTGAATCGAGAGAAGGTGATCAATCTGCGCAATGCGCGCGTTGATCATCATCTCCACGTCTTTACCCACCGTCATGGAGCCCTCAAGTACCTGGGCCACAAATTCCTTCACCAAGTTCTTGCCGCGCTCCTTGGTGGCGGTATCGGTGCCAAGACGCCCTTCCTCCACGATCTGGTCGAGTAGCCCCTTTTCCAAGGTCTGATCCGCGGCCGGAGCAACCCCTGGGGCAGTCTGCGGATTACCCATTGGACCCCTCCTTGCCTTCGTTTTCCTTGCCGTCCTTGCCCATCTCGCCCTTGAGTTTATCGAGCTTCTGGGTGCTGCTCACCGCGTCCATCAGGGCCTCTTCCAACTTGTCGTTGCCTTGCAGGCTGCCCCGCAGGTCACTGAGCCGCTGGCGCAAGTCGAGCAGTTCCTTGAGAGGCTTCACCTGCCGGGCGACGTTTTCGGGCTCGAAATCCTCCAGACTCTTGAAGTGCAAATCCACCTTCAAATTGGGCGCGTCCGACTCTTCGCTCAGCTTGTTCTCCACGGTGAATGCCAAGTGCGGTTTCATGCCCTCCAGCACCGTATCGAAGTTGTCGGGGTTCACCTCTGTGAACTTGCGTTCCTTCAGCTTTGGTAGCGGCTGTTCAGGTTGACCGGTAAAATCACCCAAGACTCCCACCACGAACGGCAATTCCTTGATTTCGATCGCTCCTCCCACCTCCACATCATAGGTGATATGAACACGAGGCGGGCGGACCCGGTCGAGCTTATGCTGGGTACTCTCTCTTCCCATGGGATCTCCTTTCCGGCAGTCCAGCGCGGCTTCCGAGAGGCGTGAGGGGGCCCCACTCGCAAATACGCCTCTTCTGCGACGATAGTCCGATAGCTGCTGCTTTTATCATGCGCCCGCCTGAAATGTCAAGCTCCGCAGCCGGGACTAGTCGGGACTAGGCCGAGACTATCTCTATATATGTGAATTTAAACCCTTGGGCGTTTCCTTGAGCGGGGCGATATCAGGGATCTCTCGCGGAAATCCCTCTTCCGCTCCTTGCGCTCAAGTCTCTTGACGCCGCACAGCGTCGGGGCTATGGTAGCCAGTCCGCTACAGAGAGACTTTGCCCGGAGGCACCCGGAAATCGTGCTCCCAGGACTTTCAGGGTGAAACGCTGAGAATCTGCCTTCCGAAGAACAAGGCGGCAAGGCTGCCCGTGAGGACATAACTATGCTTAAACTACCCACTCCCGCAGAGGCCCGCCGCCTCTTCGATTTCTTCACCGGCTCTGCCTACACCCAGGAACAACTCCGGGATCAGCTGGGTGTCTACGATCTCCCCTCCCGCCGGTTGCGAAATCTTCCGCGTCTGCTGGATCTGACGAGTGGATCAGGTGCACTTTATGTGCTACTGCGCTGGTTTCTGGTGGGTGCCCCGGCTGAGCTGGAACGGGTCGCCGAAGCCATACCCGCTTGGTTTGTCGAGAGCTGTCTTGATCTGGGCTTGCTCGAGCGCCGTGGCCAGACGCTGCTGCCCCGGGTTTTGCTGATGCCGATTGAGCACCTGCTGGTCGCCTCAGATCCGCCAACCGGCATTGAAACGGGGCAGTCCGCCGATCTGGTGCTTTGGGCGAATCCCACCAGCAAACTGCTGCACCGCTTCACCATTCGCCGATCGTCGGGCAGGACGCTGGATCTTGGCACCGGGAACGGAATCGAAGCGCTTTGGGCCGCTTCGCATAGTGAGCAGGTGACCGCGACGGACCTGAACCCTCGCGCTTTGCAGTGTGCCGCCTTCAACGCCCGCCTGAATGCAGTTGAGAATATCGAGTTTCTGGCAGGCGACAGTTTCGAGCCGGTCGCGGGCCGCCGTTTCGACCTGATCGTGGCCAATCCGCCTTTCTTCATAACGCCAGCTAACCGCTATCTGTTTTGTGATAACCCGCTTGAGCTCGATCAGCTTTGCCGCAAGCTGGTGCGCGAGGTGCCAGCACACCTGAACGAGGGCGGATACTACCAGATGGTCTGTGAGTGGGCCCAGGTGAAAGGGCAGCCTTGGGAGGAGCGTCTGACCGAGTGGTTCCGCGGCATCGGATGCGATGCCTGGATCTTCAAGGGATTGACCCTGCAGCCTTCCCAGTACGCCGAGGAGCGCATCCAGGAGACCAGTGCTTGGGGCTCGGGCGAGGAGGAAAGTCTCTACTCCGAATACATGGCATACTACCGCGAGAAGAAGGTGGAAGCGATCCACGGGGGACTCGTTGCGATGCGGCGCCGCTCCGGCCGGAACTGGATCATGATCGAGGAGGGCTCGGAGACACCGCGCGAACCATTTGGCGATTTCATTCAGCAGATCTTCGTCGGCCGCGATTTCCTGGAGACACACCCCTTCGACCGCGAGCTTCTGAATTCCAAGCCGCGCCTTTCGCCTCACGCCCGCCTCGAACAGCAACTTCGCCAGGGCGCTGAGGGCTGGGAGAGCAACTCGCTGAAGCTGCGGCTGGTGAAGGGATTCCCCTTCTCTCTCGATGTCCAGCCCCTGGTGGCAGAGTTCCTGGTGACATGCGACGGCAATCGTACTTTGAGTGAAATGGTCCGCTCGCTCGCCGCCAAAACGAATGCCGATCCAGCGCAGGTGGAGCAGGAATGCCTGCGGATTGTGCGCGATCTGGTTGAACGCTGCTTCGTGACTGTCTAACTTGCTTGGACGGGCATCCCGCCGCTTGGGCGGACCGCACGACTGGAGAGAACGCGGAATGGAGCGACTTGGCCAGAATCAGGACTTGCTGGATCACTCCTTAAAGGAAATCATTCCCAGAAAAGAGAGAGGTCTGGCACTTGATGCACTATTGCACGGTTAGAGTAACCTGCGCTGTGTGGCTGATCTGGCCCGACGTGCCCGTCACCGTTATCGTGTATTGACCGGCTGGCGTTCCAGTCTGACCGCCGCCACCACCGCCGTTGTTCCCACCCCCACCGCAGCTCGATGAGAGAAGCAGGAGCGACACCGCGAGCATTATGACTGCCGCTTGAGCGAGCCTCCATCGTTTGCTGGCCGCCATGAAATGAATCCCGAAGGTCAGCAAAATAAATAGGACGAGTATCAGCGGATAGGAGAATTGTCGTGTGCCTTCTCGGAAAGTGGATAGCGGGATCAGCGATCGGGCGGTAGTACTGACCGTCAAGTTAGAAGTGACGGCCTTATCCGTCGGCGTTACCGACGATGGGTTCATGGCACAAGCAGGCAGGTATTGGGCTACTCCCACCGGCGCATTCACCGCGCAGCTGAGAGTCACCGGACTCGAGAAGCCCCACGCACCTGACAAGGACATCGGGAAGCTTGCAGAGTTGCCCGCCGTTACGCTAGCGGTGGTTGATTTCAAAGCAAAGGAGAAATCAGGTGTGCCGGTTATCGTTGTGCTTCCGCTCGAGCTTGTGTAGTTCTGGTCACCGCTGTACCGCACATTTACTGTTGTCGTCGCTGAGAAGCTTGCCGTGAGAGTCGCCGTCAAGGACGGCGGGATGCGTGTCAAATGCGAAAAGGGCGTTCCCAGGTAGTTCACAGCGCCGGTGATAGGTGATGTTCCGCTCGCAAACGTGACCGTGCCGGTTGGCGCAGCGCCATTGCTGGTAGGACCGCTAACGGTTGCTACAAGGGTCGCGCTTTCGCCCGATTGGCTGGAAGTGACCCTCATCTCGGTTTCGGCTGGCGTAACCAACACCAGACCTGTGGGGGAAGCGCTCGCGTTAAAGCTAACATCCCCGGAATAAGTTGCCACGATACTATGCTGACCGCCGGCCAATTGGATGGGTATATCCTCTGTATAGCCCTGGCTGTTCAGGGAGTAAACACCGAGATCGAGCGGATTGCCGTTGTCAGTCACGCCCACTGTACCGGTCGGGCAACTGAATTGCGGAACCTGCTGTTCCATCGATGCACAGGACTGGCCGACTTTGTTGGTGACATCGACTCGCAATATGTAAGGGGAACCGTATGGCACCGTAGAAGCGTTTGTGTTTGTGATCACGCCGCTGTTCCAGAGGAAAGTGACTATGCCGATATGAGGCAGACTGTTTTCCTTGGATACGGTGACCTGAATCGGATCCGAGTCACTCGCCCCGAAGTTGCCGTCACCCGGATAATGGGCCGTGACGGTGTAGGCACCGCCAGGCAAGAGTGCGGTCTCGCTGGCGGCCGAACCATTGCTCAGAGCAAGGCTTGTGATTCCGGGCGCACCATTGTGCGGTCCAACGAGCGAGACTGCACCCGTGGGCGTGCCCGAAGCGGAGGTCACACTGACGTCGACCTTTACCGACTGACCGTGCGCAAGCGTGGTCGGGGAAAGGTTCAGGGCGGTTTTGCTTGGGGTAAAGGTTACGGAAGTCCAATTGTTTACGAGATTCGCAGCATCTATGGTGCCCAAACCGGTAGCGCGGTCGTAGCCGGAGGTGGCGAGCCAGGCGGGTGAGGACACGCTATCAGGATCTACCATGATACCAAAATAGCCATTGCCGTTGCAGTTGGGCGTTCCATTGATGCAGGCCACGGAATTATTCCCACTAACGACATCATGGAAGACACACGAGGAGCTGGTGCCAACTCCGACAGGGCAACTAGCTCCGTTCTGGGCTGCCAACTTGTACAGAACGTAATTGACATTGCCCTGTCTTTCTCCGGTCTTTTGCAATACCAAGGCCATGATGCCGGCGAATGTCTGCGCTGAAAATGAGCTTCCTCCCCCCGCTTGAAAGTTCTGATAAGGGGCGCTCAGATCGCAGGAGAGGACCGAACCGGGATTTACATCCATCTCGCAGAATATAGACGCTGCGTAGGCCTTGCCGTTTCCCGAAAAGAGCGAGACATCGGGCAAATCACGCACGCCGTCCTTAGGAACTCCTGCTCCGGTCTGCCAGGCAGGTTTTGAATACCCGGTAATTCCGTTATCGGCCGTTCCACAGGCGACGGCAGGAGGGAATGCGGTCGGAACGATGCAGTTGCTCGGACCACCGCCGCTTGCAAAGCGGTCCATACCGTAATTGTCAATTATCTGACAGCCGTTAAAGCCATTCTCAGCGCATGAGTTATTCAACGTCGTCTCGGGAACATACGATTTAGCCGATGTATGGTAAGGAAGGCTGTTCGTGTTACTCCAGTACTGGTCTGGGTTGCTCCGATCATCGAAATCAGTCCCACCCACAGCGATATTGAAGGGCGTGGAGGCGATCCCGTTGACTGACAGGCCAAGGTGCGCTGCTTCCTCGGCGCCATAGGCCTCGCACATAGCTGAACCCTGGTCGCCCGAAGCCACCAGTACGGTGATCCCCTGCGCGGCGGCCTGTTGCCAAAGAGCGTTGTAGAAGGCGTTGCCGGCGGCGCCCAGGAAAGCCTCGCACATGCCATAGCTCTCACTGAGAATCGGCGCGAGATTGTTATCTACGATATATAAAGCGGAGAGGTCGACGCCCGCGCTGGTCTCGGTACTTTGCGAAACAACCAGATCGATGACGGCGCCTTTCGCCACGCCACCTGCCCACTGGACGTCGAGGTCCGCTTCCGATTCGTAACCCGGAACCAGGCCGGGATCGAGGCCGTTCACAATGATCTGGGGATCCTTGGGTGGCAGGCCGAACATAGCGCGGAAGTCCCGCGCATCCTGAAGATTGATATTCGTAGGGCTAACGACCGCGATCGTCTGGCCGCTACCGTCAATGCCCGACTGCCAAAGCGGCAGCACGTCATAGGTGGTCGCGAAATCGCCTGGACCGAAACCAAAATAGGTTCCGTAGGTGTTGGTGAATGTAAAAAGCGGCTTCACCTCGCCGGTGAGTTTCGACCGCGAGAAGGTACCGAGTTGGTGGTACAGCGGCTTCCTGGGAAAATTATTGAGCGACACCACGCCTGCTATGACAGGCGCCAACGCAGTCGGAATCTGCGGATCGGCCGTATTGGCCCAGTGTTCCGCGCCATTGACGGCATACCGATGCATTTCGGTGTGGAGGGCCTGACGCACCAGACCGGCGGTGCCCGAAAATTCGATGACGGTGCGGCCCGCTGCCACGCGATTAATTTCGAAGCCTTCTGAGGCGAGCCAGTCCGTAACAGCCTGAATATCCGCATCGGCCGGTCCAAACTGCTCGCCAAACTGCGAGGGGCTAAGCCATTTGTGATACTGGGAGGAGTCTTTCACCTGCTGATCGTCGAGCAACTGCCGCAACGCGGATTCCTGTTCCGGCGCCCGCTGCAACAGAAGCAGCATGCGTGCCGCCGGCAAGCTATCGGGTGCGACGCCACGGTCGTATTCGGCGCGTGCCAATGGATGGGTGTTGCCGCGAAGGGTGACGAGCTTCTCGCGGTCCACTCGACCTTTGACTCTGGGTGGGGTATGGCTTGTCTGCGAGGTAGCTTGAAGGGACCCTAACAGGATCCAAAGTATTAGGGGAGTGACTCTGACTGACGATGAGTGCGGGAGTTCCATGTTGCCTCCGGACAGGGCGGCCCACAAGACCTTCCGAGGCAGACTCCAACACAGCGACTCAGCCGGAAACGCTACTTCAGAAAGAGCCTAAGCATCTGCGAGTGTACTGCCTCTGATCCGGATCCCAATTATGCGGCGAGATGCCGTTGGCGCGAGTCCAGTAACGTGGCGGGGAACACGAGCGAACAGAATCCGTCATCCTGCATTTCTGCCCGTCGGGTAAGCGCGGCTGGCAGCGTGCACTCACCTTTGCTCGAACCGCAAAAGCACGGGCACGCATAGAATATGCCGAAAGGCATTTTTGTCAAGCGGCTAGAGCGCCATGCGCCATCGTCACTCGCTTGACCCGGTCTCTCGCCTCATCTACGATGAGAGATTGGCGTATTGTCGATAGCCTTCGCTGGAGCATCCGTATCAGGTTGTGCAGTGAGCGCGGAGTGAAGGCCGGAACGCCTGTCGTAAGCCGGACGTCAACCTGGGGAAGAGGGGCCCCCAAATCTGATCGATCGCATTTCGGTGCGCGGGGCGCGCCAGCACAATCTCAAGAACATCAACGTGGAGATCCCGCGGCATACGCTCACCGTGGTGACGGGGCTGAGCGGCTCGGGCAAGTCCAGCTTGGCCTTTGACATCATCTATGCCGAAGGGCAGCGCCGCTACGTGCAGACGCTTTCCGCCTATGCGCGCCAGTTTCTCGACCAGATGGAACGTCCCGACGTAGATTCCATCGAGGGGCTGAGTCCTGCCATTTCCATCGAGCAGAAGACCACCAGCCGCAGCCCGCGTTCCACTGTGGGCACCATCACCGAAATCTACGATTACCTCCGTCTGCTCTACGCTTCCATTGGCGTTCCCCACTGCCACCAATGCGGACGTCCGATTGCGCGCCAGACCACGGAGCAGATTGTCAGCTCGATCATGGCGGGCGTGAAGGAAGCCAACCGGCAGGAACACGGGAACGGCGCACCAGGGGCAGGGAACGGCGAAGAACTTAGAACCCCGAACTCGGAGTCACGCATCTCGAACGGCGGCGAGCGGATCATGATTCTCGCCCCCGTCGTCCGCGGCCGCAAGGGTGAGTTCAAAAAGCTGTTCGAGTCGCTCGCCGGCCAGGGGTTTGTGCGCGCTCGGGTTGACGGGCAATTGCGCCAACTGGATGAGGAGATCGAGCTGGACCGTCGCCGCAATCACACGGTGGAAGTGGTGGTGGACCGTCTGCTGGTAAAGCCCGGAATCGAGAATCGGCTGACGGCGTCGATCGAGACCGCCATGAAGCTGGCTAACGGCATTGTGCAGGTGGCGGTGGTAGATGGCGAGGAGCATCTCTATTCGCGTGAGTGGGCTTGCGTCTACTGTGGGATCAGCGTGCCGGTGCTGGAGCCGCGTTCGTTTTCGTTCAACAGCGTCTATGGAGCCTGTGAGGCCTGTAAGGGCCTGGGCAGCCGCTATGCCTTTGACCCGGCCAAGGTGATTGTGGACTGGTCGCGTCCCCTACTCGAAGGAGGCCTGGGACCCGGATCGAGCTCCGGGGTGGTGAAGCGAGGCCTGGAGCGCGCTGCCGAGCGCTACGGCTTCGACCTGAAAACGCCGTTCGAGAAGCTGCCGCGCAAGCTCCAGAACCTGGTGCTTCTGGGCGCGAATCCGGAGGGCGGCCGCAGCCATTCGGTCTTTTCGGGAATCATACCGCTCCTCGACCGCTGGTACGCCGAAGCCAACTCCGAAAGTTTCCGCGAGTGGTACGAACAATACATGTCGGCAGCCGTCTGCCCGTCGTGCCACGGCAAGCGTCTACGCCCCGAAAGCCTGGCGGTGACCGTGACCGGCCTTTCCATCGCCGATTTCACCGCCCGCGCCGTCGGCGATGAAATCGAGATCCTGAGCGGCATTAAGCTGACGCCGCGCGAGGAGCTGCTGGCCCGCCGCATTCTGAACGAGATCGGCGAGCGCCTCGAGTTTCTGCGCGCCGTGGGCCTTGAGTATCTTAGTCTCGACCGTTCCGCCGCCACCCTCTCGAATGGCGAAAGCCAACGCATCCGCCTGGCCACGCAAATCGGCTCCAAATTGCGCGGCGTGCTCTACGTGTTGGATGAGCCTTCCATCGGCCTGCACGCGCGCGACAACCAACGCCTGCTGGGCACGCTCGAGCGGCTGCGCGATCTCGGCAATACAGTACTCGTGGTGGAGCACGACGAAGAAACCATCCGGCGCGCCGATTACGTGGTCGACCTGGGACCGGGCGCTGGACGCCAGGGCGGTGAACTGGTGGCCAGCGGATCGCCGGAGAGAATCGCCGAGACGCCGGAGTCGCTGACTGGTCAGTATCTCTCCGGGCGCCTCGCGATCCCGGTACCTTCCCAACGCCGCCGGCGCAATGGCAAATCCATCCAGGTGTTGGGAGCGCGCGCCAACAATCTCAAGAACATCGACGTGGAGTTTCCCCTGGGAATGCTCAGCGTGGTCACCGGTGTTTCGGGATCGGGCAAATCGACGCTGGTCAACGACATTCTACACCGCGCCATAGCCCGGCGCCTTTACCGCGCTTTGGAAGAGCCCGGCCCGCATCGCGACATCGAAGGACTGGAAGAGCTCGATAAGGTGATTGTCATCGACCAGTCGCCCATCGGACGCACCCCGCGCTCCAATCCCGCTACCTACTCGGGCCTCTTCACCCCCATCCGCGAGCTTTACGCCATGCTTTCCGAATCCCGGGAGCGAGGCTACCGGGCCGGACGCTTCAGCTTCAACGTCAAAGGCGGACGCTGCGAGGCCTGCCAGGGTGCGGGGCTCCGCCGTATCGAGATGAATTTCCTGCCCGACGTTTTTGTCACCTGCGAGGTCTGCCGGGGCCGGCGCTACAACAGCGAAACCTTGGCGGTGAAGTACAAGGGTCAATCTATTGCCGACCTCCTCGAAATGACGGTGAAAGACGCACTGCCCCTACTCGAGAACATTCCGGCCGTGAAGCAGAAGCTGCAGACGTTGGCCGACGTAGGACTCGGATACATCCACTTGGGACAATCCGCCACCACCCTCTCGGGCGGCGAAGCCCAACGCATCAAGCTGGCGCGCGAACTGAGCCGCAGGCAAACCGGACGTACTCTGTACATCCTCGACGAGCCCACCACCGGCCTGCATTTTGACGACGTCAAACTGCTGCTGGAAGTGCTCAACCGCCTGACTGACCTGGGCAACACCATCATCATCATCGAGCACAATCTCGATGTTGTGAAACAGGCGGACTGGATCATCGACCTGGGTCCTGAGGGCGGCGAAGCAGGCGGCCGGATTGTGGCCGCCGGCACACCCGAAGAGCTGGCGCGGGTGAAAAAGTCGTATACCGGACAAGCGCTGGCCTCGATGCTGAATGGGCGCCGGGTAACAGAAAAGGTGTTTGATTCATCGCCGCTGTCGCCGGAATGAGTCCTCTTCTTCGGCTTTCCCCTCCGAATCCGATTTAGTCCGCTCCTTTTCCGCTCGAATCCCGCTGGAATCCCGCTGCTGGCCGAGCCTCAACCACACTCACGCGCGGCCGCGGTTACGACTCTCGGCCTCAGCGAGCCAGCCGCGGCGCAACTCTTCGGTGGGGACACTTGACAGATAGGGCTTGAGGTCGATGATAGGGGTGCCGTCGAGCATGTCAACGCCACGAACGTGAAGCTTGCAGCCATCCCGGCGCGAGAGAGTGACCACCGTCAATCCGATCGGATTGGGGCGGGTCGGAGCACGAGTGGCAAAGACGCCATGTGGCCGGGTATCGGTAGGTGGTGTGGCAAAGAGCTCAAAACCTGAAACACGGTCGAACACCCACAGAACATAAAGGTGAGAGAAGCCCTCGATGTCGGTGAGACCCATTTCATACTCCGGCAGAATTTGAAGGATACCCTCAGCCTTGTGCTCGGCGCCCGCACCTTTGGGGATCTGGGCAGTGTCGGTGTAGGGGCTGCGAACGGTTCCGATGGGGTGGATCGTGAAAATGTTTGGGCCGGTGTTGGTCAAGCGGAGTACCTCCTGTTCAAGCAGTTAGGCCCGACCCTGTAATGCGCGCCTTGGGACGCCTACCCAAGAAAAATCAGCGCCGAGCCAGAGTGCCACCGCCTTAATTGTACCCGCATTTAGAAAGCTCGTGCGGCCGAGCACGCCGGTGGTGATCAATTCGAGGCTTCACACAACTTCCGAAGGTCCCAAAACGATTACGGGAGTGGCGCAGTCAAGGGTCCGGGTGAGATTCAGTACATCTTCCCAATTTTCGTCGGCGACGGTCGCTTTGGTAAGGATGAGTTGTGGAGGGCCGGCGCTCTGCAGCGCGACTCCCACTTGGGAGCAGGTGTGGGCGTGACGTATCTCTATTCCACGATCGCGCAGAGTCCGTTCAAGAGTCTGAAAGACCGTTCCCTCCTCGTGTACCAGCAATACCCATCGTTTGTCTTTCATGACTAGCACCTCTCGGTGTAACCTGACAACGTGCATCGCGTTGCCCAGTGGGCAGCGGGTTTGAAAAGCTGATCCATACCTTCCCGTCTTCGGACCAATGCGTCGATCACGTTTGCCTGACCTTTTCCGCCGGGGTGAGTTTGGCGGACACGCCCTCGAGCATGGCAAACAGCTCCTTCAATTGAAGTGGCTTTGTGAGGTAAGCGTCCATGCCCGCCTCCAGGCAGCGCTCGCGATCACCCTGCATAGCGTGCGCGGTGAGAGCAATTACGGGAAGGTGGAAGCCAGTGCCGGCTTCTTTGCGTCGGATTGCAGCCGTCGCTTCAAAGCCGTCCATTTCCGGCATCTGAACATCCATCAGCACCAGGTCGAACTTCTCCTTCTCCAGAATTTCCAGCGCGTCCCGGCCGCTGGCCGCAGTCATGGTTGAATGACCCTGTTTCTCAGCCAGGCGAACCGCCAGGTGGCGGCCGACAGGATTATCTTCGACGACCAGGATGCGCAGATGTTTCCTGCCTTCCCGCAGAGAGTGGCGTGTGATCAACTGAGGCTGCCCGGCATCGGTTCCCTTACCCGGGCCGAGGACCTGTAGGATGGCTTCCAGCAGATCCGCTTCGCTGACAGGCTTGGTGAGGTAGGCGGAGATGCCAAGATGACGGCAGCGGGAAGCGTCTCCCCGCCGTCCCACAGAAGTAAGCATCACGATGGGGGTGTCAGTGAGCCCCCGCTCTTGCTTGATTTCTTGGACAAGAGCGAAACCATCTATGTCCGTCGTATGGATGTCGACGGCGACGAGCGCGAACCGTTCGCCGACTGTCTGGGCCTGTTCCAGTGCGGCTCGCACTTCGGACACCGTTGCGACCATCGTGGGCTTCATTTCCCAGCCTCGCAAAATCCCCTCGAGAAAGCGCCCATGGCTTTCGTCTTGAGCGACAACCAGAATGGAAACTCCCCGCACCGTGGACGTGTTCGCCGCCATGGGTCTCACCACCTGCACCGCCGGGACCCCCAGCGGCGCTGTGAAATGGAAGGTGCTGCCGCGGCCCACTTCGCTTTCCGCCCACACCCGCCCTCCCATCAGACCCACCAGTTGCTTACAGATGCTCAAGCCCAAGCCGGTTCCGCCAAAACGGCGGGTGGAAGAAGAATCGGCCTGAACGAACGGTTCGAACACCGAGTTTAACTTTTCGGGCGGAATGCCGATCCCGGTGTCGCTGACACTGAAGTGCACATCAGTCTTCTCTGCGGCTTCCGAGAGCTTCTCTACCCGCACTACGATTTCTCCGTGCTCTGTAAACTTGATGGCGTTGCCCACCAAATTGATCAGCACCTGACGCAGACGGCCGGGATCCCCCAGCCTTAGAGTGGGGAGCGCAGGGTCCCATCGGGAAACCAGTTGCAAGTTCTTCTGGGCAGCGCGAAGGCCGAGTGTCTTGATCACGGTGCTGACGCTGTCTTTAAGGTTGAATTCAATGCGCTCGAGGTTCAGCTTTCCCGCTTCAATCTTGGAGAAATCGAGAATGTCGTTGATGATGCCGAGGAGAGAGTCGGCGGAAGATTTGATGGTGTCCAAATCCTCACGCTGTTCCGGGGTCAGGGCAGTGTCCAGCACCAATTCGGTCATCCCCATGATGCCGTTCATGGGGGTGCGGATCTCGTGACTCATATTGGCCAGGAACTCGCTTTTGACGCGGCTGGCGGCCTCGGCTGCTTCCTTGGCCTTGCGCATTGCCTCCTCGGTTCGCTTGCGCTCAGTGATCTCTTCTGCAATCCCGACCACTCGAATCAGCTGCCCGCTTTGGTCGCGAATGGGGAAGGCGCGGTCCAGAATCCACTTCTCCTTTTCATCCGGTGTTCGTATCCGGTATTCCGATTCGATATTTTCTCCCTGCCTTTGCCTGGCAGACAACAAACGAGCCCGTTCTAGGTCGTCGGGATGGATCGCCTCCGCCCAGGCGATCGGGTTCTGATAAAGGTTGTCGCGGCTCCTGCCCCAAACCTGTTCATACGCGGGGCTGACATAGAGTATTTCGTTGCCAGCGGGGGACATCATCCAGAACACTTCATGAATGTTCTCCGCCAGCTGGCGAAACTTCTCTTCACTGTTCTGCAGAGCCTGCTCAGCTTGTTTACGTTCTGTAATGTTCTGCACCATGCCAAGGGCATACTCGGGCACGCCTTGGTTATCTTGCAGCAGCGAGGCGGTCAGGCAGCCCCATACCACACGTCCGTCCTTCGTGATGTAACGCTTTTCAATTTCATATTTTTGGCGCTTGCCGGCCAGGAGCTCCTCGAAGAGGCCTCTGTCCAGTGCCCGATCATCAAGATGAGTGAAGTTGGTGAAGTGCATGCTGCCCAGCTCCGCCTCACTGTAACCGAGCATTTTCACCAGGGCCGAGTTGCACTGGACGCAATGTCCCGCTAAATCGGCAACGACCATGCCGATTCCGGCATTCTGGAAGGTCGCGCGAAATCGCTCTTCACTATTGCGTAGTGCTTGTTCCACGTTCTTTCGCTCGGTCATGTCGCGAAAATACCAGATTCGGCCACCGTACCCGCCATTCGGGTCGACCAGGGGCGCGGAGTATCGATCGAACATCCTTCCGTCTTTGAAGCTGAGTTCATCCTGGCTCTTCTCTTCTATATGTGCACAGAGGTACCTGACTCTCTCGATGAAGGCTGTGGGGTTCTCGACCTTCTCCGTCACATGCTGCAGTAACGGCTTGTCGTTTTGGGCGCGCAGGATTTCATCGGGCACACCGAACATCAGTCTGAACTGCTTGTTCGTCAGGACCACTTTGCCGGTCTCATCCACCGCCAGGATGCCGTCAATGGTGGTCTCCGACTGTGCTTCCAGCAGGGTAGTCTTGAAAAGAAGCTCCTCTTCGGCTCGTTTGCGCGCGGTTATGTCCGAGAGAAGGCCGTCGGCGTACCACACACCATCCTTTTGATACCTGGCAACCGCCCGGTCGTGCACCCAGATCCATTCGCCGCTCTTCCGCCTGGCGCGACACTCCACGTCAAACGGTTCGCCGCGGCTGAAGAGACCATCCATAGCGGCTTCGACCCTCTCGCGATCATCCGGATGAATAGTTTCAAAGAAGAGCTGGGCGCCGCCCTGTTCGACCTCGCTGAAACTGTAGCCGCTGATTTTCTCGATATTAGGACTGACAAAGACGAAATTGCCCCTGGCATCGACACTCCAGACGACGTCGGGAATGTTAAGAACCAGTGAACGGTATTTCTCTTCCGCTTGAACCAGAGCTTGCTCAACCCGCTTGCGCTCGGTGATGTCTTCCTTGAGGGCTAGGAAATGGGTGATGACGCCACCAGCGTCTTTTATAGGGACGATGGAAGCAGATTCCCAATAGATCTCTCCATTCTTCTTCTTGTTGGCGAGCTCACCGCGCCATTCGCCTCCCGAGAGTATGGTTTCCCAGAGTGCCCGATAGGTCGCGGCAGAGTGCATTCCCGACTTCAGAATGCGCGGGTTCTGGCCGACAGCTTCTTCCGGTGTATAGCCTGTGAGCTGAGTGAATTTGGGATTGACATACTCGATGTCACCGCGGACGTCGGTGATGACCACGCTGGCAGGACTTTGCTCGACCGCGAGGGACAGCTTCCGGATTCGTTCCTCCGTCTGCTTGCGCTCGGTGATCTCTTCGTAGGTTCCTACGACCCCGGCCACGTTGCCTTCGTGATCGCGCAAGGGAATCTTATTGGTGCGGAGCCACCGCAGGCTCCCCAAGGAAGTACTCGAGGGTTCGTCAAAATTTAGCTTGGCGGCTCCCTCCGCCATCACCTGCTAGTCGTCGGCGCGGTAGAGATCAGCTTGCCCGCTCCAGGCGAGATCGAAGTCGGTTTTCCCCACAATCTCCGCCGCATCGTTCAAGCCGCCATCGATTGCAAAAGCCCGATTACAACCCAGAAAGACGCTGTTCCGGTCCTTCCAGAAAACGGGCTGAGGAATATTATCCAGGATGCTTTGAAGCATCTGGCGTGAGCGGAAGAGCTCCTCTTCCGCCTGCTTGCGTTCGGTAATGTCGTTGCCAACTCCCACCAGGCCTACGATTTCGCCCAGAGCGTTCCGGAGCGGCACTTTAGTGCTTAAGAGCCATCTCACGCCACTTGATGCATTTACTGAGGATTCCTCCCGGTTAATCATGGGTTTTCCTGAACGCACCACCACCTCTTCATCGCTGCGATATTGTGCCGCCAGTTCTTTGGGGAGGAAATCGAAGTCGGTCTTTCCCAGGAGGTCCTGGTTCTTGGCCAAACCCATCAGATGGGTAACTCGATTGTTAGCCAGCAGAAACCGGCCTTCGGTGTCCTTCACATAGACGCAGTCAGGCAGATTGTCGATCAGCGTGCGCAGGAGATTACGTTCCTGGAAGAGGGCTTCTTCCGCCTGCTTGCGCTCGGTGATATTGCGCACGAAGGAGAAGCTGTACTCCTTCCCGTTAAACGAGAGATAGTTCGCAGTTACCTCGACCGGGTAGACTTCTCCGTTTTTGGTTATTTGCTGAGTTTCAAAGGTCGTCGAACCGCTGGATTTGATCTTATCCCAGATCTCTCCCTTCATGCCGCACCAAAGGATCGATATCAGGAATGGACATGGAAAGGAGTTCCTCGCGCGAACGTCCCAGAGCGCGGCAGGCGGCCTTGTTGACGTAAACGAAGTGTCCTTGAGAGTCCAGCCAATGGACAGCGTCCGAGGCACGCTCCACGGAGAATTGGGTCAGCCGGAGTTCCTTTCCGCCCGCCGGCGTTCGGTGATGTCGCGAATCGCCGCCACATTGATTTCGCATCCCTGGTTGACGAAATGGTTGCCGGTGATTTCGACCGGGAAAACCGTGCCATCGTTCTTGCGATGCAAGCGCAACTCAACGTGCGTTTGCCTGTCGGCGATAGCTGCCCGAGTCTTCCCGGGCTCTGCCGAAATCTCTCCGGCAGTCAGAGACAGAAAATCCTCACGACTGTATCCATACAGCTTCAGTGCGGCTGCGTTCGCGTCCAAAATCCGGCAGGTGCCACGTTCCAAGACGAGGATGGCGTCGGATTCAGCTTCGAAGAGACCGCGGTAGCGCTCCTCACTTTCAGCCAGGGCTTGTTGCGTGCGCATGCTTTCACTGACCACAGCTCCGACGCATAGTGCCGTCAATCCGAGGGCCAGCATAAGCAGTTGCAGTCCCGGCAACGCCGCGTTTTCGGTGTGGACGAGCTGCGCCGCCGCCATGACCGCGGCGTTGATGATGAAAACGGCAAGGGTCGTTCTGCGAAGACCGCGGCGCACGGCAATCCAGACGACAGGCACAAACAGGATATAGAAAGGGTGATAACGCGCGGCTGGCGCGAAGCCGAACACCAGCCAAACGGCTAAGGCGATAGAGACAAATTGGAGTACCTGCTCCAGAATGTCGCGCGAGGACGGGACGGGCTGTTTACTCACTAGATCTGCCGTCCGGGACGATTGGCCTTTCGTCCACGAACGTGCCCATGGAGCCAAATAGAGCAGTAGAAACGGTGTAAATGAAACAATCGAGATCGCGTCGCTCACCCACCAATCGAACGTGCCCCTGAAGAAGTCGGCGCGAGAAAGTAAACCGTCGGCAAGTTCGGCCCAGACCCCGACGAGAGCGCCAACGACTCCGATAGCCAGCAGAACGACAACCAGCCGTCCTATATCTCGCAAACGCTCGAGGCGACGCCCAAATCTCCACTTGTCTCGCAACAGGAATGCGCCAGCGGCGTAGGTCAGACAAAGGGCCAGATTGCCAGGAACAACAGTCCAGGCCAGAGCGCTCCGCTGGTAGTTCCACAGCGCGCCGGTGATCGCAGCCACAAACACCGCAGGCGTGAACTCAATCCCGACGCCGAGCACGAGGGCCCAGTTCAGTCCGGCAGGCAAGTACCACGCCGGGGTACCGCCTAGCATCTGAAATGCCAGCGATAACCTGTCCAGCACCATGAAGACGGCCCAGAAGATCACCGCAAGAACGAGTTTTCTAAAAAGGGGAGAGCGGTCCCAGCTGGGCGGCTGGGGCGAGGTCGCGCGTTGTTGTTTGCCGCTGCCGGCGTCAGCCCGTGGCATATTAGACTCCGATTTCGTTCAAGCGAGTCCGAGGCGGCGGCCGGAGTATCGAACTCTTTTCGAGCAGTTGTTGCTGGGGCGGAGCCAGAAGGATATAGTGGTTTGCCGGTGCGGAGAGCTCCAACAAGTGCTATGAGATTGCGATGAGCGAGTGGCACCTGAGACTGAGAAACGCCGCCTCAAGAGAACTCGCAATACGGTCTGACTCTAATTTAGTTTTGCTACGCCTGGCACCGCCAATTCCTCGCTGGCTACCGGCTTTTTTTCCCCCAACAATCCCTCAAGATCGAGGATTTCCGTCACGTGGCTGCGTATGACTGCCGATCCCAGCGTGCCCTTGCGCCGGGTCGCCCGCTTGATGTTCAGGTCTTCTTCCACGATGCCGAGGATGCGGCCAACCACCAGCCCTATGGAGCGCTCGCCATCCGAGTGCACGACCACCTGGATCTTCTCGTCGTCCGCCGGAGGCCGTTTGGGGTGGGAGTCGACCTGGGGCTCTTTCGCCTCTCCTGAAGCAGGTTGCTGACGCGCGCGAGTTTCAAGATGTCGCCGCGATACTGCAGTACTTCCTGGCTGCCGGCCCGCTCCACGGAAGACGAGGGGAACTCCTCAAGCCGGGTGACAAAAGATAGGGGGATGGCCATCCGCCCGTCGTCGGGTCCGCTGAACAGTAAGAGGCTCTGCCTGTTCTCAGCTTTCGGTCCTAGCCCGTCCTTCTCGCCTAGAGCCTTCTCGTGGCTATCGGTGATCACACCGGCGCGGCGAGTCAACCCTACGACGTCCAGGATCAACGCCACGGTGCCATCTCCCATGATGGTGGCGCCGGCGAATACCGAGAGCTCTTTAAGATGTTTCCCCAACGGCTTGACCACGATTTCTGCCGTGTTGTTGATCTGATCGACCACCAAACCGAAACGCTTGCCCTCGGTTTCGAGCACCACAATGTTGGTGGCGGAATTTTGCGCCACGTGGTCGCGCGCCACATCAATGAGGCTGAGACACCCGGCCGCACAATTCTCAAGATCAGCGAGTTCGCGCTCCGCTCCGGCCATTTCGCCCGACTTCTTCAGCACGATGACCTTTTTCACCTGCTCGTGAAACGCGGTGTGACGTGCCTCTAGCTCTCGTATCTCCGGCAGGTAGCCGTACTGCTTCATTCCCTCGGAATAAAGCCATTGGCCTAGAGAGCAAGTGTCGTTTCTACCCGCTGCCAGTTCATCGAGCTCGCCGACCCCATCGAGAAACTGACGCAGTCTCGACTTCCAGGCCATGTGTATCGCTTTCACTTTTTCGAAATCGATGACAGAGGAACGTACGCTCTCGTTATTCCCAGCCCCCGAACCCGAAGAGCCGGAAGACAAGGAAGCGGTCGATTCCGGATCCAATTCCTTATTCAGCAGGACCAGGGGCAACAATCGGCCACGCAGGCGATACACCGGAGCTCCATGGACGTTCTCGATGCCTTTGAGCGCAACTTTCCCCTGCAGGCGCACCAACTCGAGCAGGCTCACCTGGGGAATGGCAAAGCGCTCGCCGCCGGAGGTAACCACCAGGGCGGGGATGATGGTCAACGTAAGCGGTATCTTGACTTTGACGGTTGTGCCCTGACCTGGCTTGGTCTGGATATCTACCGTGCCGCCGATCTTCTCGATGTTCGTCTTCACCACGTCCATCCCGACGCCGCGGCCGGAAACATTGGTGACCTTCTTGGCCGTTGAGAGCCCGGGCAGAAACAACAGCCGAAGCGCCTCGTGCTCATTCATCTTCGCGGCCTGCTCGGATGTGATCAAACCGGTATCGACCGCCTTACGTACCACCCGTTTGATATCCACTCCAGCGCCATCGTCAGAAATCTCGATATTCACCCATCCGGCCTCATGATAGGCGCGCAGGAGCAGCCGCCCTTCTGCCGGCTTGCCAGCTTTTTCGCGCTCGGCCGGCGTCTCAACGCCATGATCAATGCTATTACGCACCAGGTGGGTGAGCGGATCCTTGATGGCCTCAATCAGAGTCTTGTCGAGCTCAGTATCTTGTCCTTCCATCTCGACCCGGACTTGCTTGTTGCAGAAAACCGCCAGATCTCGGACAACCCGCGGGAACCTGTTCCAGATGGTGTCGATGGGCTGCATCCGCGTTTTGAGGACGCCCTCCTGCAATTCGGTGGTGATCATGTCAAGGCGCTGAGAGGCCCGGAACAGCGATGGCGACAGGTCTCTTGTGGTATTTCTGAGAATCTGATTGCGCGCCAGAACCAGCTCTCCAACCAGGTTCATCAATTTGTCGAGCCGCGCGACGTCAACGCGTATGTTGGCGCTGGCAATGGCGGAGGCTCGGGTTTCGCCCTGCTGCTGCAAAGCCTCGAGTACCACCTTAGGTTCAACTCCGCCTTCCTCTACCAGGATCTCCCCGAGTCGGCGGGGATCGCGATTCTGTTCCTGCTTCTGCAGAGCAGCCAGGACTTTTCCCTTGTCAACCTTACCGCTCTTCACCAGAAGGTCGCCCAACGAGCCCGCCATGATCGCGGCTCCAGGGTCCGCAGTTTCTGGACTGGCCGAGACTGCGTTCCCGGATTCGGCCGCTGCCTTCTTCCTCAGTTGCTGTTGTTTCAGCAACACCTCAAGTACGGTCTGAGAAGTGAGCACCCCTTGCTCCACGAGGATCTCGCCCAGCCGCCGCGGGTCGCCGTTGAGTTGCTGTTCGAGCGCAGCCGTCACCTGTTCGCGTGTCGCCAGCCGATCCTGGATTAAGATCTCTCCGATCGTCAAACTCGTACAGCTTTCAGCCGCGTCCGCAGCTTTTGGGGTCACGACGGATGTCTCCTGAGGCTCCGCAGGCGGGAGAGTTTCAATGGCTTTTTCCTTGGGTGGTGCGGACGTCTGAACGGATGCCTCCGGTTGCGTTGGGCGGCGCTGCAGGCGCCGCAGGAGTGGCGGCATTGCCTGACTGAAGCCTATGGAGCACCTCGATGAGGTCGCTATAATCCCCATCGCCCTCCTGCTCGGTAGCTTCAATGTTCGAGAGCATCCCGCGCACCGCGTCCACCATCGAGAGCAGCCCGCTGGTGATTTCGGGGGTCAGCTTGAGGGTAGCGTCCCGTAACCGGCTCAGTAGATTCTCACCGGCGTGGGCCAGCTTTTCCAGCTTAGGGAATCCCAGAAATCCGCAGGTTCCCTTAACCGTGTGGATGGTGCGGAACACGCTCGCCAGAGTCTCAGGCGATTCCGGGTCCTTTTCGAGCACGATGAAGTCCCGATCGAGTTGATCGAGGTTTTCGTTGCTTTCGATGAGAAATTCTCTAACGAGTTCATCCATGGTTTTCTCGCCCCCGGAGATCGGACTTGCCGATTAGTTGATGGATCGGTTATGGCAGTGGTAGCCGGCCACCACGCCGCCACTAAGCCGATTACGCCACTTTAACGCCTGGGACTCTCCCATGACGGCGTTCAGGCTCGGCCATATCGATCGAAGCTGAGTCGTATTTGAACTTACCCACCAGTTCCTGGAGTTCGCCTGCCATACGCGAGAGTTCACCCGCCGCCCTCTGGGTATCGGAAGCTCCGCTGTTGGTGTTTTTGGCGGCCGTAGCCACCGCTCCGATATTCTCGGCTACCTGCCTGCCACCTTGTGCAGCCTCGTTTACGTTGCGGGCGATCTCGTTGGTGGTAGCCGTCTGCTCTTCCACCGCGCTCGCGATAGTGTTGGCGATGTCATTGACCTGGGCGATGACGGCGCCGATCTGAGCGATGGCTTGCACCGTGCTCTTGGTATCACCCTGGATCGCCTCAATCTTCTGGGTGATATCCTCAGTGGCCTTGGCGGTCTCCTCGGCCAGTTCCCGCACTTCGTTAGCCACTACCGCGAATCCCTTCCCGGCTTCGCCGGCGCGCGCGGCCTCGATGGTGGCATTCAGGGCCAGAAGATTGGTCTGCTGAGCAATCGAGGTGATGGTTTTGATCACCTGGCCGATTTCGTTGCTGGCCTGACCCAACTTGGCGACGGTAGCATTGGCGCCATCGGCGGTCTTAACCGCGGAGGTCGCCACCTTAGCAGCCTCAGACGCGTTTTGAGCGATCTCCTTGATGGAGGAAGTCATTTCCTCCGTAGCCGTCGCCACCGTCTGCAAGTTTCGGTTAACCTCTTCGGCGGCGCCGGAAACGACGTTCGCCTGAGCCGAAGTTTCCTGCGCGTTTGTAGTCATCTGGTGGCTGACTTCCGTGAGTTCCTCGGATGAGCTCGAGACGCCACGGGTGCTGCCTGCAACCTGGGTGATGACGTCTTGCAGCTTGTCCATGAACTGGTCGAACCATTTCCCCAGCTCGCCGATTTCGTCCTTCGAATTGATCTCCACGCGCTTGGTCAAATCGCCCTCGCCCTCGGCGATATCCTTCAGGCGGGCAGTCAGTTGCTGCAGCGGAGCTCCGACCTGGCGCTCCACCATCACCGTCAGCACGACGGCGCAGGCGCCGGTCAGCAAAAAGAAGATGAGGCCGAGAGAACGCTGCCACTGGGTCCATGAGCTGACACTCTTCAATTGGGCTTCGGAATCCACCGACAGCGATTTGCGCAGCTCTTGCAGATCCGCCTCCATCTGCTTGTTGTCCTGGGCGAGGCTGCCGACCTGGGCCTGGGTCTCGGCCGTAAGGTTCATCTTGCTGTCGATCATGGTTCCATAGACTGCTTTCGACCGGGTGGTCAGGTTGCGAAAGCGCTCGCTCAGATCCGTCACCTGCTTTTGACGGGCGGGGCTGAAGGCCGTATGCTGCTGGACGGAATCGAGCGCAGCCGTGACGGCCTGGATCGATTCATCCGCCTGCGAAAGGGCATTCTTGTCCATCATCAACACGGAGTCCGAGTAGCGCTTGGTGAGCTTCTGAAAATTCGCGGATGCTTCCTGGCTGCTCAGCGCCGCTGGAAACAGCGAGCCGGACGCCGTCCGCATGTGGGTTAGAGTCTGCGATCCTGTCCAATACACCAAAAGAAGGAGCCCCACAAAGCCTGCTCCCAAAATCCCGATCGCCAGGCGAATTCTTGTCCTGATGCTCGCTGATGCCATAGTCGTCTCCTTATTGACTCAGTGAATCATTGGCTCATTGATTTAATGGCTTCTGGCCGTGCGTTGCGATGCAGCAAAAATCGCAAGAAGTTCATTGGCTTCCGCCAGAAGTTTCTCCATTTGTCCTAGCTTGACGACACCGGTCTCGACCAATAACTCGAGCCAAAATACCGTTTCGTCCGCCTCCTCAACAACCACACACCCATCTTGGCGACAAACTCAGCCTTCGAACGCGCACGGCAAACCGCGCGATAGTTTGCCGCCAGCAAGGTTCCGGACCGTAGCACCTGCATGCCGGAAACTTGCGCATCCCGTGTTCGGGGTAGGGCGCGATAGAGCTTCACCACGCGAATGGCAAACTGTTTGGTGCGCGCCCTCAGCACGTCCCACTGGTACGTCCCCGCCAATCGACCTCCAAGATTGAGTCAATGATTCAAATGAATCAATGAGACTGACTCAATGATTCAATGAACCGATGAGTCAATCAGTTGACTTGCAAAGTTTTCACGCCATCGGCCGCGGTTCCAGCACTGACGTAGCCAATGGCGCCCTTGGTCTTGGCGACGTAGGCCACCACGTCGGCATCGGAGCCGAGCATCTTGGGCATGCCACCTTTGCCCGTGAACACCAGACTGCGGAAGTATGTCTGCAAAGCGTCGTCGGTTTTGCCCAGATATTGCTTCACAAACGCAGCGTGAGCGGCGCCGCCTTTCAGCAGCACCGGGGTAACGTGCGAACCGTCGCTGAGCGCGCTCTTTTCCTCGAGAAACACGCCCTTGAGGTCGTCGGCGGAGACGGAACTCGTACCCACACTATTGTTAGCGATCACCTTAATGTCAGACCGCGCGGGCGGTCACCGAGGCGAAGACAACCAGCGCTACGGCGACGAATAAAAGTTGAAGATGTTTCATTGAATTATCCTTTCTCATGGTCTGGCACCTCGAATTAGAAGTTAAAGCCGGTCTTAATAACCAGCGCGTTGGTCTTGGGTTTGAATCCGTTCGGATTTACCTGAGGGTAGAAGCCGTTCGGGTAAGGACCAAAACCGTAACCATCCATGAAATGGCCCTCGACCTTGACGTTCCAGAAACGGTTGATGTCGAAACGCCCGGTGACCACTTTGTCGTAGTCGTGTCCACTGGGCAGGCTGGTGTCGTGCAGCTCCAAGAAGGTTGAAGTAATGGTGTAGCGCGAATAGTAGGAACCCAGCTCCAGCCACTTGGTGAACCGATAGGCCCCTGAGATATACCAGGCGTGGACGTTGGTTGCGTCTTCAGCAGTCAAGTTACGAATGAGGTGGTCGCGGTAGAAGCGCTTATACTCCGAATCGATGCGCAATTTGCCGCGGGTGTACTCGCCATAGAACTGGTTGGTGAAATCTGGCTTGCCTTTTGTTTTTTCCAGGTTGGGCTGTGCCAGGCGCAGACCGAAACCGCTGAGATCCTCATTCAGGCGCGAGATGCCGACGAGCACGCCTTTGAGCGGCGTGTTCCAGCGCAGATCGACTCCATACTGCAATCCGCCGTATGTCTGCTCTGTTGTTCCCCTCGCAGCCAGGAAGTAGGAGATTCCGCTTTCCATGCTGTCATTGCGGTGTCCAACGAAAGCGGTGTAGGACAATGATCCCAGGCCGCCCTTGAGAGGGATGCTGCCGTAGACGTCGCCGCCCAGGTGGGCAATATTAGCGTCACGGACATCAACCGGATAAACGCTTTGGGGAAGCAAAGCAAAGGTGTGCAGGAAGTCCAGATCCTGGGTATCGTTTAAAAGGCCGAATGTAGTCTTGACCTTGCCGCCACGGACGCCGAGCCAGGACGTGAATCGGTAATCCGCCACGGCCCAGTCGAGCTCGGGATGCCAGTTACCGAGCGCGCCCAAATTGCGGTCATAGAGTTGCGCTCCCACGCGGAACTTGTCGTTGATCTGGGTAGAGATATTGACTCCACCGTCGGTCATGGCAAAGCTGCCCTTGCTGCTGTTCATGGTCAGCCAGTTGTTATTGCCCGTACCCGTATCAACAAATCCCTGCGAGATAAATCCGTGGACCTGGACATCGTGTCCAGCCACAGTGAGTTGTTGGGCGTGCAGCGCCAGTGGAGCCGCACAGAAGGCGGCGATCAACAGTAGTTGCTTCATTCGAAATTGCATGTACCCTTTCCTCCCTATCCTGTTGTTTCGTAGCCAACCCGATCGAATATTGAGAGACCCTGTTGACCAGAGGTTCTATCGGCCATTCAACGATTTTCTTCAGCTCTCTGCCGCGAGGCCGGGTCATCGAAGCCAGTTCGAAGCGCAATCCGCGATGGTCCTGATGCCGATGTATCGACCGTTCTCAATCTCTAGAAACTGAATCCCGTCCTAAGCACTAGCATGCGGGTGGTGTGCTGGAGCGACGGGTTATCGAACAGATAGAAACCGTGCGCCGCGCCTTCCACGGCACCGCCGTTGCCATTGATGAAGTGGCCTTCCACCTTGACGTCCCAGAACCTGTTCAAGTCGAAGCGGGCTGTGACCGTGCGATCGAAGGAATGATCGGTGGCAGGGATACCCAGGTACTCGTATTGAGAATCGTACGCACCCACCTGCAAACGCCTGTTCACACGGTACGCTGCCGAAACGTACCACCCGGTGTAGCCATAGGGATAAGACGAGAAGGGACCACCATTGCTGTTAATCTCCCCAAACTCCCGGTTGTGGAGATACTCAGAGGTGAACTGCCATTTCCCCCTCTGGTAGTCGATGTACCCGACTCCGATCCACTTGCCGGGCGTGGTGTAGATATAGGGAACGTTGTTATCGCTGGGCAGCCATCCGTCCCAGTGATCTCTTTGCTCAGAAAGCGATATTCCCAGGGTGAGACCCGACACTGGGGGCCTCCATCGCAGGTCTCCTCCCCACATCTTTCCCACGATTCGATGAACCGGATATCCAATATCCACGTTGGAGTAATACCAGCCATCATAGCTGTCGTCGGATTTTAGGCCGAAGTACAACGTGTAATCGAGACGTCCACCCTGGTTAAGGGGGAGGGTTCCGTACAGGTCTGCGCCCGTGTGGGCTAGGTTGGTGGTGCGGAGATCCAGAGGGTATACGGCCTGCGGCAGGATCGCCCACGTGTGCAGCGACTCCATGTCCTGGGTGTCGTTGTACAATCCCAACACGGTCTTGATCTTGCCCGCGCGCACGCCCATCCAACTTTTAAACTTGTAATCGCCGAACGCCCAGTCCAGGTGCGGGTGCCACTTACCAAGTTGTCCGATATTGCGGTCGTAGATCTGCGCCCCGATGCGGAACTTGTCCGTAATCTGAGTGGAGACGTTGACTCCGCCGTCGGTCATGGCGCAACTGCCGTCGCTGGTATTCATCGTCAGGTAGTTGTTCTGATTCGTGACCGCACATCCCTGCGAAATGAACCCATGCACTTGGACCGCGTGCCCGGATACCGTGAATTGTTGTGCATGCGCCGCAATCGGCGCTACACACAAGGGTTGCGATCAGGACAAGTTGCTTCACTCTAAATTTCATTGGGCTGCCTCCAGTGTTTTTCGCAGTCAATTTCCGCTGTTGACTCGCGGGACTTGTTCCAGCACGGTACCAGGCCATTTTGCAGACGTACGTTTTCTCATGTCGACGGACGGCCGATGCGAAACTCCCGAGCCTTCCATCGTTCTCACTTCACTTCTATCGGCTGTCTGCGGCGCGACTTCATCCGGTGATCGCTGTATACTGAATGTAAAATAGCTGTACGGTTACACTGCCAAGGATTCAAATCATGGTGACGCGGTTCGCTGTAGCGGCACTTTTCGCGGCGCCGCCGTCTCGACTGAAGTCGTGTCTCTTCGAGATGGCATGGCCATTCCTTCGCGTCGCTCGGGACAGGCTGGCCGTGTCGGGCGAAAGTCAGAAAATCCAATCCGAACCGGGCTTAGCGCTAACAACTCATTCGGACCGCCAGGCATAGTTGGGCGATAGATCCGCCAGAAGGGGCTTGCGGTCCCACACAGGCCTGGAGGAAGCTAAGCAACAGCGGAGCCTGTCATGGTTATCGGCGAGGAATGATTTGACTTTAGGGGCGGCCGGCAAAGGGAATGTATCCCTGGCGAAGCGCGGGTTGAATCACCCTGGTGGGGCAGTGCCGCGACGGAACCCGCCGCGGCACTTTCCGTGAAACTAGAACTTGTAACTGATTGAGGCGTAGGGATAGGAGTTGCCAGAGCCTTTGGGAGCGTTCTCCTTCAGGAATCTTCCCCAGAAGAGATGGGTGTAGCCGGCGCCCAGGGTAACACGGGGTGACAGCTTGTACGTCGCATACAGGTCAGCGGTGTGCCCGACATCCGTGTGCAGCGCTCCGCCTGCGGGAGCTTTCACTACCAGAACTCCCGGGCCGTTGTAGAGCCCATCGTGGGCGTTCGCCAAGCCCAGCCAATGGCAGTCAAGGGATACCGTGGCCTTGCGGGTTGGATTAAGCTGGACGCCGCCGCGAACGTGCCGGATGTTCCGCCACGCAAACAAATCCGCGTTGGTGAACATGTTATGCGCCGGCCATCCGTAAACCTGGTCGAAGGTGGAGGTTCTCCCTGATTTACCGCTGTCTCCAGAGGCGTAGGCGTACTCGGCCGAAAAGCGCGGTCTCCAGGTGGTGTAGGGAAGCGAGTATCCGCCGGTCCAGTCGCCCGCCCACGAGGAAATATCATCCTTCACAGAGCGCCCAAACTGCCGGGCCATTTCCACCTCATAGTCGAATCCTGCGGGAAGCTTACCGATCCAGCGGCCGCCAGTCGTCAAGATCCTCGCGTGGCCGACTGCGCCTTCTTTGTCCTTGATGCCCGGCATCGTTTTCCAAAAAAAGTACGGCTCGATGGTTGCCTTAGGCACCAGCGTGGTCAGCGTGCCGTAGCCTGCGTAGAGGTTTTTGCCGGCCGCGTGGGTATCAAAACGAGTGGGATTGATCACGACAGGTGAAACGGCCATGAAGTCGAATGATCTTCCGCTCGGTCCCACGGTCAAGCGCGCGCCATCGTAGGTGCGCGTCACATTACCCCAGTCACCGCTCCACAGAAGTCGTCCAGCGCCGAAGTTCAAGTCCTGCCGGCCTGACCTTAACCTGACCCAGCCCTTTTCTGCGTTTCCTACATCAACGTAGGCTTCCCGCAAATCGAAGAAGTTTTTTACCGAGCCATCGGCGCGCGCAGGGTCAATGCCGAAGGCGTGCGAGTCCTGCCCTTGCACGAAGGCGTGAAACCAAGCGGTCGGCCTTAAGTCGACCCCAAGGCGAAAACGGGTGAGTGTGTAGGTGTCGTCTTTGCCTGCCTTGAACCCGATGGAAGTCTTGGCCTCCTCCCGGGTGCGGATCTCTCCGCTGAACCGGATCCACGAAGGAAGCTCCCGATTGGCGAAGGCGGCCGGCAATCCTCCTTCTGAGGCTGCGTTGCCACGGGGTTGTGCGCCTGGATTGGGAGCCTGAGCTTTCAGGTGTGCACCCGAAATCATGATGAGCACCCCCGCCATCAGAAAGGTCACCGACTTCGATCTGCGCCGTTTGCTTGCGTTGCTAAGACCTGTGTTCATTCCTTTTCCTCCCGCCGACGAATCGACCGCGGCTCCTGACGGAACGCGCCAGACAACATGCGCGGCTCGTTGAATCTGTCGTCAGAAGGAAAGGGAAACTTGAGGAATTATTAGGCTAGTACACTAAGCTAGATATTAAAAGAGGATGAGAAAGGGGGGCCCCGGCGGGAGGTGACGCGGTTGTAAGCCCGCCGGGGTGTGGGCAGCTGAAAATGTGCACTGCTTCTGAGGATATTCCGGGACTCGATCGTGGACGGCCCGGACCTGCTCAGACGGAATATCATTAGTACTTGAACTGGCTCACCAGCTCTTGCAACTCCGCGGCCATATGAGCGAGTTGGCCTGCCGCGGTCTGCGTGTCGGAGGCGCCGCTGGTCGTATTCTTGGCGCCGTCCGCTGCCGCGACGAGGTTCTCCAACACCTGCGAACTGCCGTGCGCGGCCTCCGCCACATTGCGGGAGATCTCGTTTGTGGTCGCGCTTTGTTCCTCAACCGCGCTGGCGATGGTGTTGGCGATGTCATTCACCTGGGCAATGACCGAGGTGATCTCAGCAATGGCTCCCACGGCTCCTTTGGTATCGCCCTGAATGGCTTCGATCTTTCTCGTGATATCCTCGCTCGCCTTCGCCGTTTCTGCGGCCAGTTCCTTCACTTCATTGGCTACCACCGCAAATCCCTTGCCGGCTTCCCCCGCCCGCGCCGCTTCGATGGTGGCGTTCAAAGCCAGGAGGTTAGTCTGCTGGGCGATGGAGGTGATTACCTTAATTACCTGGCCAATCTCGGTGCTTGCCTGTCCCAGTTTGGCGACGGTAACGGTGGTGTTTTCAGCGGTCTTGACGGCCGTGGTTGCCACCTTGGCGGCATCGTTGGCGTTCTTGGCGATCTCTTTGATTGAGGAAGTCATCTCTTCGGTGGCCACGGCTACACTCCGGAAGCTCTCGTTGCGGCGTTCGGCCGCTGCCGATATCGCCTCAACCCGCGCCGAGGTCTCCTTGGCATTTGAGCTCATTTGATGACTGACGGCGCTCAGCTCTTCGGAGGAGTTGGCCAGAGCGTGACTATTTTGCCCGATGCTGTTGATAGCGATCCCTATCTTCTCCAGTGTCTGGTTGAGGGCTTCGCCCATCTGCCCCACTTCGTCTCCGGTGGTTACGGTGACGCGTCTGCTAAAATCGCCGGCCGCCACGTCGGTTAGCACTTCGACTACTTCCTTCGCCGGAGTGACGATCCTGCGCGCTATCTTGTATCCGAGCAGCAGAGAGAGTCCGGCAATGAAGATCAACACGATCACGGTTGTTCGCCGCGCCGCGGAATAGGATGCCTCGGACGCGACCAGTTCCTGCTCGGCATTTTTCGTCTTGCTCTTGGCGAACCGTTCCAGCGCCGCACTGGCCGCCGCACCCCGTGGAGCGCATTCCTTGCTCCCAAAGACGTTGGCCTCCTTTTTCTTGCCAGCCCGGCTTAGCTCAATCACTTTCAGGTTCATGCGCTGGTATCCACCCCATTTCGCGGTGGCGTCTTCCAAGTAAGTTCTCTCTTCCGGGGTAAGCCGGGTCTTTCCGATGGCGGCAAGGGCCTCTTCCGCTTTGCCGTTCATGGCCACCATCTCGGTTTCGAACTGCTGCATTAGGGCGGGATCGCTGATCGTAAAGTGCCTCACCACCCGAAGGCGGTACTCCATCATGGCGGTGCGAGCCATCCACAATTGAACCTCGGGCCGCGTCTGGTTTTTCTGTATATCCGCAAACCCGTCTTCGAGCGATGCCATGTTCAGGACACAGTAGGTCCCGAGAACCACAGTTAAGCTGGTGACCGTGAGGAAGGCGAACAGCAACTTGGTCATAATCTTCCAGTTGGCCATCAATTTGGTTTTCGCCTTTCGTGGGGCTTGCTCTGCATTCATTCAACTCTCCTCTCGGGTGCTCGATCCCCTACGGGTCGACTCGCCACCGGCCAGTCGCTTCAGTCGCGTCTTGCCATTTCTCTATCGGCACGCATTCCGGCATGCTTTAGAGCAAACACGGGAGGCCGTGCCACAGCGAGTCGCGCCTGGGCTGGCGCACCCGTCTTCGTCGCTGGATTCTGGCGTTGATTAGCGCCCAAGACAGTGAATCGCATGGTGTGTCTGCGGGAGTGCGTTTATCGTGCGATGCACGGAGCGCGCGACTAATTCGGACCGCGATCGAGTACGTCGAACTTAAAATGCGATGGAACACACCGAACCGGAACTGAGAGGGACCTAGCGGTCACGCCCACCTTTGCCGGGCTGAATCTGGATGAGCATAGACTGGCTACCGATATCCTTGACTTGCAGGTGGGCGCAGTTCGCAATTCCGCATGCCGATGGAGTAGCGGACCATGAGGAGGGTGCGGTCCAGCAGGTTGCGCGCCGAATCGATGGCGACTGGCCAAGCAGCCTCACTCAGGGTCTCGACGTTGTGACGCCTGAGTTTGAAGGCCCTACAACTTCTCAACGAGCCCAATGGCCTGCTTGAGCGACTGCCGGTTCTTGAAGAAGTCCTGCCAAGGGTCGGTTCGTGCGAGCCTCTGCTGGAAGTTTCCGAGATTGAAATCGGACGGGACCAACTCGGGTCTCACTTCTGACCACTCGAGTGGGGCTGACACAGGTGCTTTCGGGCGTACTCGAACGCAATGGGGCGCGACGACCGTCTGACCGAAGCCGTTGCGAAAGGGATCGAGATACACCCGTCCCCGGCGCGCTACGATGGAATGCTCAACCGTGAGTTCTTTCGGGTGTGCTGCGGCCACGCGCCCCACAAAGGATTTGGCAAAGGCTAGCACATCGTCTGCATCGGGTCCGGACCGGATCGGCACCAGACGTGCATTCCCCGCCCGCCCGAGGTCTTGGCGAACGAGACAAGTTTTAACTGTCCCAGGCCCTCCTTCACATAAAGTGCGGCGCGAGCCGAATCGGCGAATTCGCCTGATTCCGGGTCAAGGTCAAAGCAAACCCAATCCGGCTTCCGAGGCGATCTGGCACGGCCCGCCATCACGTGCACGGCCACACACCCAAGATTGACAAGAGCCAGTTGCGTGGCGAGTGAGCCGCCCACTACGTAATTTGTCGATTTCCCGCCGGTCGCGTGCGCGATCTGCTTCGCCGGTGTGCCCGGCGGCATTCCCTTGGGCTTCTCCTTCTGAAAGAAACAGTCACCACGGACTCCATCCGGACAGCGCTCGAGCGACAGTACGCGATCCCTGAGGTAAGGCGCCAGCGCCGGGAAGATGGCCTGGTAGAAGTTGACGACATCGAGCTTGGTGTAGCCTTCGTCGGGCCAGAAGACTTTGTCGGGATGCGATATGGTGATGGGTAGTTTCTTCACACCTGGCCGGCTTCCTGCTTCGTCAATCTGTGTCATCGAGCCTCCGGCAGATATGTCAGTTGGTCCCGGCGAAACCGAATTCGCCTGTTCCGCCGAAGCACCTTTGTGCTTGCATTGTGTTGGATGATAATGACCCAGCCGTGGAGTCCTCGGAGAGCTGGCGGCCGGGGAATCTTCTGACCGGCAAGGCCGGGTCTTTTTCGGATATGACTTTGGGTTGTGGGTGGTCAGCTTCCAATTGACCGGTGACTCAACCGAAATCGGAAAGACGTTGGCAACCCGCGTGCGGGCTTAATAGGGATATCGGAATAATGTTGAATGCATGAAACCAATCGGCGCAGCGCAACATCAGGTATGGCGGAAGATCTTTTTAAAGTCCAGGAAAGGATTCCCCATGCGATATCGGCTTTTGGGCAACAGCGGTCTTCGAGTTTCGGAAGCCGCGCTCGGCACCATGACCTTCGGCGAAGAATGGGGCTGGGGCACGGCGAAAGACGAATCCCGCAAAGTTTATGAGGCCTTCCGCGAAGCGGGCGGCAACTTCATCGACACCGCCAATATCTACACCAACGGCAGCAGCGAAACCTTTCTTGGTGAATTCATGAAGGGTCACCGCGAAAGCGTTGTTCTAGCCACGAAATACAGTAACGCCCTTCCCGGCAAGGACCCCAATGCTGCCGGCAACCACCGCAAAAGCATGGTCCAAGCGGTCGAAGCCAGCCTCAAGCGCCTGCAAAGCGGCTACATCGACCTCTACTGGGTCCACATCTGGGACGGACTCACGCCCGTCGAAGAGGTCATGCGCGCGCTCGACGACCTCGTCCGCCAGGGCAAAGTGCTCTCCGTCGGCATCTCCGATGCCCCCGCCTGGTGGGTCGCCCAAGCCAACACGCTCGCTCACCTTCGCGGATGGTCGCCTTTTGTAGGCTTGCAAGTCGAGTACAGCCTCATCGAGCGCACCCCCGAGCGCGAGCTGATGCCCATGGCCCAGGCGCTGAACCTCGGCTTTACCGCATGGTCGCCGCTCGCTGGCGGCGTGCTCACAGGCAAATACCACGGCCACGGCTCCTCCGAACAGGCCAGGCTGAACAGTGACATGCTGAAGGATTTTCGTCCCGAGCAGCAGCGTGCCGATCGTGTCGTCGCCGCCGTCAAACAGGTTTCCGATCAGGTCGGCCGCAGCATGGCCCAAGTAGCCTTGGCCTGGCTTCGCTACCGCACGGTTCCGGTCATCCCGATTCTCGGCGCCCGCAAGCTCACTCAATTGCAGGATAATCTCGCCAGCTTCGACTTGGCACTCTCGTCCGACCAGGTCAAAATTCTCGATGACGCCAGCCACATCGACCTGGGCTTCCCCCAGGAGCTATACGCGAAAGAGTTTCCCCGTGGCCTTCGCTATGGCGGCATGCGTGACCAAATTCTCGTCTGATTCTCCGTTGGAGTCCGGCGGCCTCCTTGCCGCCGGTTTTCCTTTTTGTACCGGCCAGTTCTTAGACCGGTTCTTTCTCTCGTCCCTTTGCTTCTCCTCAAAGAGGTGCTCACCCACATATCTGCCAGTCAATCAACCGTGATACCGGCCTCGGCAAATGCCAGCTTGTAGGTTGAATAGACCGTGATGCTCATTGCCGGCAGCTTGTCCGTGATCGCGGGCCTCGCCTCGGAAAGCTCGAAGCTCTCCAGTGGGTCCAGCCGGAAATCAGGCTTCTCCAAAGACGCCTCGGTTACTTGGTACTTGTACAAGGTTCTGGCACCTTTGAGGTTAACCAACGTCATCGTGACGTTTTCGTCGGCATTCGACTTGTTCAGAACATCCATGGTGAGATTTCCCCTCGGGCTGCGGAGGGCAGCCGCGACCAGGTCACTAGTGCTCGTCTGGGTTTCGAGGACACTGGAATGCTTGGCGATGAAACGAGTCAGTATTCCGAAGGAGAAGTAAGGGACCGGTTCGGGCACGACATGCTTAAAATACTCCCAGCTGTTGGTGTCAAAGGTGCGCACGAGCTGCCATTGTCCGTCGAGATCGCCCCGATTGACGTAGCTCCAACGGTTGAATCCGTCGACTCCAATGTTCATTCCTTGCAGCACCTTTTCGGCGTTGGTCAGTTGATTGGGATAATTCTTCGGTGATGGCGTGGTGCGATCGGTAAAAGGATCGTTGCCTGTCCAAGTGCCAAATTCCGATTGAAAGAACGGAATGCCTCGCGTCCGCGCCCGGTCGACCCAAAGTCTCTGCAGGTTGGTGTCGGGGAAGTACCCGTAATTATGAGCGTCGAAAGCGGCAATCACTTTGTCGCTAAAGTCGAATTCCGGCGTGTTCTGGCCCATAGAGCTCCAGTCGGGCCCCGACAGACCGACCGTGATCCCGCGCCGGTCCAGTTCGGCTCGTACGGCGTGCAGCGAGGGCATCAGACTGATGGGCTTGCCGTCCGCCCCCTGCCACCAGCTCCACATGCCTCCAGGTTCATTGACGATGCACAGCCAGCGAACGCAAGTGTAATGCTTAGTCTTAATCAGGTGCTCCATCAAGGTGGCCAGCCCTTGTGCAAAGTCAGGCACCGACTTGGGTGCGCTTTGGAGACGGCCCGCACCCTCGAAGGCGTTCCACTCCACATCAGCCCACATTTGCGTGAAGAAGACATCGACGCTATTCTCCTGGCAGTAGTCGAGGATGCGGTACAAAGTCTGCATTTGATCATTTTCCCAGTCGAACCTGCCGCGTTCAGGTTCGTACATTCTCATATCGATCTCGACCCGGACGAAGTCTAAACCAAGCCAACGTGCATGGTTGACGAGGTCGTTCCACGCCTCGGTGTAGGCCACGGGAGGGTTGCCGCCCCAACCGCTGCCGCGAGAATTGCGGTTAACTTTTCCCGGAACTAAGTCCCTGTACCAGTACGCTGTCGGTCCCATGGCATGCCAGGACGCTCCCACCCCGCCGGCCATGGTGTGCTTCACGGTTGCGGTGTCGACCCGAATCTCGGCCGGCGGTGGAACAGGGCCACTGCCTGCCTGCGCTCTCGCGGTCTGCCCGGAGGTGAGCAAGCAGAGAAGCGAAACCAGGCCTGTGGCATATCGTAAGACGATGAGCGCGTGATGCTGCCTTCGCATGCTGGTTGTCCTTGTAAGTTTGGCGTGATCCACGCCTCGTTCTCCGACGGCAACCCTGCCGACCCTTCCCAAAGGCTGCGAGAATACCTATTAAATCGACCAAGAAACCAGCCGGCGCGAACCTTCCGGATTCCAGCTGAGCACGCGTCCAGCGGTAGCGAACTAAGCCGACGAAGGTCAATTGCACTGCGCCGAGAATCGCTGCCGCCCTTTGATTTGGTTCCTTGCGATGGTGCCGTCCTCGAGCGAGATCAGCAGATAGCCGGCCGCCGGAGTTGTGTCCACCCCCCCCTTGGAACTTCGCCGCCGCCCAGCGCGTGGCTTCAGCCATCTCCGCCGGCGTCGCGGCCCTGATGCCGCCGCGAGCGTTCCGCCGGTCACCCACAACAATTGGAAGATGAAGATGCGGAGAAAGCTTTTCATGGTGCTGCACCCCTGAGAAGGAATTGCAGTTGACCCACAATCCGGATCGGATTTTTCTGGAGCATCGAAGCGCTCTCAGTGCGATTTCGAGAGATCTGGCTCCCGGGGGAAGCCCGTGCTGAAGCATTCGACGTCGCGCCAAGCCTCGGTTTGACCTCCATCCCACGAGAGCGTGGCTTTCACTCGTATCGTGTGGCTGCCGCGCTCCGGCGGAAAGGGAACTCGAATGCCGAATTGGGCGTATCCTTCAGTCCCCGCCGATCGCGTCGTCATCGTCCAACCGGGCAAGCCAGTGTCCGGAAGGGCGATCTCGTAGGCGACTTTTGCCGGGCCAATCGCGTCCGCATCGTATCTCAGTTTGGCGATCAAAGTGGGAGACGGCGTTCCAGAAGCCTTCGCCAAGACCTCACACCCCAGCAGGGAAAGTGTCATGCTGCGAATCTCCCACGGCTCGAACACAGCGTCAGCAATCTTCTTGGTTGCGTCGTTTACGCTGCGATCCGGCGCCGGGATCGTCCGCTGGGATTCGAAGGGCTGGTCCACAAACGCTTTGAGTAAGTGCGCGGTCATGGCGCGGAAATCCGGCGGCCTTTGCGCAATGCCCTTTGGATTCGCCACGAGGTTGCCCAGTTCGGCTTCGATCTTCTCGGTTTCGCGGATGACACGCGGTGGCTTGCTATGTTCGGCGCCATTGAGCAGGATCGCATACTTCAACTTCTCTTCATGTTTCACGCGGCGTATCCGTTCGCGGTAGTCGAGCACCCTTTGCAGCATTTGCGCGTCGGCAAAAGTCCCTGCGCTCTCCAGACGCACCGTCACCTTCTGGCCGGTCTGCCTCGGTTCGGTCAGGCGAATCGTGGTGACGCGCGCTGTGCCGTCCCAAGTCCAGCCCCCGCATCCTGGCCCGCACTCCTTAGTTTGCCTTTCCTCCAGCTTTTGCGCTCCCACCTGCACGGCTTCCGGTTTCAGCAGCCCATGCACGCGCACTTCATAGCGGCGGCTTGTCACCTGCCCCTTGTATTGTCCTTTGCTAGGACCAATCTCGATCTGGTGAACACCCCCAACTTCCGGAATATAGCTGAGCGGCGTCCAGGCATAAGCATCCTGCCTATATGCCAGAGAGGTGCCGTCATCTTCATAGAGCTGCAAGGAGGCTGCCTTGCCGGCGTACACGTCCAAGGTCAGCGGATCGACAGGTTTCTCCTCGCTGTATTTCATATCCGGCGCCAAAGGCAGGATCGAGCCGGCGCGGACGAATAGCGGCATGCGCTCCAAGGGGCATTGGTAGTTGACCACCTGTCCTCCCTTGTAAATCTCTCCCGTAAAATAGTCAAACCAATCCGCGTCGTCTGGCAAATAGATGTCTTTGAGAACCGGCTTCCCGTAACCCGGCTCGCTGATCGGGGCAACGAGCAAGTTCGGGCCGAACATGTACTGGTGCCGGTAGCTGTAAGCAGATTCTTGCTGCGGATATTCCACGTACATTCCCCGCACCAGGGAAACTCCGGTGTCGTGGGCCAATCGGGAGCAAGTGTAAAGATAAGGCAGCAGCCGGTAGCGCAGCTCCATAAACTTGTGGGCGGTTGCGACACCCTGGGGGCCGTACTCCCAGGGTAGCCGGAGGCCCCACACTCCATGCCACCAAAACAGCGGGCTGAACGAGCTGAACTGTAGCCAGCGCTGGTAGATCTCGGGGTTGACCGTCTCCTGGTCCACGCCGGCATTCAGGTTGTTGACGTAGTCCACCAGCATGTTGGACGCCTGCACGTTAAATGGGATCAGCAAATCCAGGGTAGACCAGTACGGGATAAGGTCCCCGGTGAAGAAGGCGCCGTACCGATGGACACCCCAAGCGGGCGTAGGAAAAGCGCCGGGGAATTCCGGCCAAGGCGGTTCGCCAAGTCGGCAAAACACGAAAGCCCGCTTGCCCGTGATCCGCTCACTGCCCTCGTACTCGATGTGGCGAGTCCACAAGGTAGGATCCAGTCCCGGCATCTTCGCGCCGGCATTGCCATCTTGCCACCAGAAAGCAAGGCCCATATCCAGGGCAGGTTTATGCATAAGGTCCATGAACGCCTGTGCATATTTCTTGTCCGCCAGATTATGTGGGATTTCCTGAGTCTCGGGAGGAAGGTTCATCAACTTCCGGACCGTTTCGAAATTGTCGAAGTTCTCCCTCGTCAGCGGTCCGTAATGCTCATTCAAAGTCAGGTGAATCCCGTGCTTGAGCATCCAGGAGATGAACTCCTGCGGGTCAGGCATCTGTTCGCGGTCCCACTCGTAGCCCGACCAGATGACTTTGCAGGCGGAGATGGAATCGATCACCATCACGTCCACGGGGATCGACTCTTCCCGGAATCGTTCGGCAATCATCTTCCACTGGTCGGCCGAATAGCCGGCGCGGGAGCCGAACCAGGTGCCCAGAACATACCGGGGAACCATCGGGATCGGACCGAGTAGTTGCGCCAACTCGCCGAGCATCCCTTTGTAGTCCCGTCCGTAGGCGAAGAAATACAAGTCCAGGCTGCTCTTCTCTGGCCGGGGTTTGACCCACTCGCTCGCCTTATCCCAAATCGCCGAGCGGCTGTCGTCGAGCAAATAGTAGCCATTACGGCTCAGCGGCCCAGTCTCTTTGCCGGGAACGGCGCGCGCTGCGATATCCCCGGGCACGCCTCCCAAGTTCTTGTCGTCCTTGTCGCCGGGTTTCCAGGTGTGCTCGCCGTCCTGGTCCTTCCAAATCATCTGCAAATTCTGAGGAGTGAAGGGTCCCGTGCCGGCATGGTAGCGCACCATCAATTTACCGGTCTTGATTTCGAGCCAACCGTTCGTATGCGCAGTCTGGAACGAGACCCTTGGCCAGTCGCGCTTCAGCACGCTAACGCTTGCCTCATCAATGAATTTTCGCTCGGGAGAATATTCCATCCTTACAAGATTAGGCGCGAGCACTTGGAAGCGGGCATTGTCCTCTATTACCGAGCCAGTGCGATTCGCTTCCCTGGCTTGGCTGGATCTGACAATCAGATTACCGACAATAATTGGGAAAAGACACAACAGCGCACGTTTGGCGAACGACATAGCGAGGTCTCCTCCTTCGGCCAGAATCAGCCTACTCGGAAAATGTCCGCCGTCCAATAGAAACTGTGAAACGCCGTTTCATCTGCTAATCTGCTCAACGGGGCCAGAGGAGTCATTGACAAAATGATACGAATGATTTGGCTTGGGCTGATCGTGACGGCGATTGCTGCAAGGGCCGCACAACTACCCTCGGGTGTCCAATTCCTGCCTGGACCAGTGAATGGACTGTTGGTCGGGGGCAAAGTGCTGGTCTACGGCGATGCCGGGGACCGGGTTAAGTCGGTGGCCTATGTGCTCTTCACGGAAGCGCGACGCGACGTGGTCTGGGCTGGAGCGCCGCTGGTTTCCCGCGGCGCTGCGGCGGTAGTGCCGGAACGCGAGCGCGCCCTATTTGAAGATCCAGGCACCTTCTGGGCAGCATACGAGACCCAGCGCTTTCATGATTACTCCCAGGTGAACACGAAAGTCCTTCGGGGGCCGATGCGTGTGGCGCGGGTGGTGCGCGGCGGCGATCTTTTAGATCTCGATGGGATCCGGGTAGAGGTCATCGATACGCCCGGCTACACGCGTGGCGCGGTCTCGTATTTACTAGAGCAGGGCAGCAGGCGCCTCGCCTGCACGGGCGATCTGATCTATGCGGACGGCCAGTTATTTGACCTCTCGAGCTTGCAGGACGCCGTTCCCGAGGCCAAGGCGCACGGGTATCACGGCTATGCAGCCCGGGCCAGTGAACTCATCGAGAGTCTGCGCAAGATTGCGGCGCTCCGGCCGGACGTGCTCGTGCCCGCGCGCGGCCCGCTGATTGAGAATCCCCGGGAGGCGATCAACCGTCTGATTGCGCGACTTCAGACACTCATGGCAAGTCACTTCGCCACCGATGCCCTACGATGGTACTGGGGCGACGATAACCTACGCATCCGGTCGCGTACTGCACTGGATGGGCGGCCAGTGGATTCACTGCCAATGGCCGAACAACGCCCACTGCCGGGCTGGGCCAGGGCCATCGGGAATTCCCGCCTGCTGCTCTCTCAGACGGGCGCCGGCTTTCTCATCGACGCCGGATACCAGGGAACGCGGCCCAAACTGGATGAGTTGATAGCGCAGGATCTGCTGAAAACGGTGAAGGGAATCTGGATCACGCATTATCATGACGACCACACCGATTTCGCGCAGGAGTTGGCGACTTATTTTCATTGTCCGGTATATTTCACGCCGCATCTGGCTGACATCCTGGAACACCCTTCACACTACCGAATGCCATGCCTGACCACAGCGCCCATTACATCAGGAAAACCGCAACCGGACGGCACGCACATGCGCTGGCACGAATTTCAATTCACGTTTTTCGACTTTCCTGGACAGACGCTCTATCACGACGGGCTGCTGGTGGAGCGGGATGGCGGCGGTGCACTGTTTTTTGCGGGAGATTCCTTCACACCCTCCGGAATTGACGATTACTGCTTGCAGAATCGCAATTTGGTTCGTGAGGGCGAAGGCTACCTCTACTGTTTAGCCGTATTGCAACGCCTGCCCCCAGACGTTTGGCTGGTAAACCAGCACGTGGAGCCCACGTTCCGGTTCTCACCGGATCAGTTCGCACGAATGCAAGCCGAATTGCTGAAGCGGAGGGCCATCCTGAAGGATTTGGCGCCGTGGCCCGATCCGAATTACGCCATCGACGAAAACTGGGCCGCCGTGGATCCATACGGAAGCGAAGCCCGCGACGGGGAGAACGTGGCGCTACACTTGCGCATCCTGAACCACGCGCCCCAGCGGGAAACCTACCAGGTGAAGTGGAACATACCGGCAGGCTGGAAGATGGTGGAGGCGAATCGGGAAGTAGCGATCCCCGCTTACCAGGAGGGCGCGGCGCAGGCGGTATTCACGGTGAAAGGTACGGGTCTGTACGTGGTCACTGCCGACATCGAATTCGCGGGGCGGCAATTGCGGGAATGGACCGAGGCCATAGTGCGGGTCCGGCGGTAATGATACTCATCAACACCCACTGCTTGGTACCAGTATGATCTCGGTGTGGAGGGCTTTTCGGGTGAAATGAGGTAGTGGTGCACTTTGGTGTGGTAGAGGCGGCTTTACGCCGCCATTTGGCGAGGTAAACTTCGCCGCTACACACCAAACTGCCCCGCTATCTCCGCCGAGGTGGGCAATATTGATTTCCGATGTTGTCGGGTATACGCTACTCGTGTGTGGAGGATAAAACGTCACAGCAGCACCAGGCGTACGGCGACTGAACTCAAACAATGAAAGAGACCCTGCCATGGCTGATAACACACAGCCGGAGTTTGGCTTTCGGACGGCGAAAGGGGAGTGGCGACCGCCGTATCCGGTGAAATACGCACCCCTGTTTTCCTGGCCTGTGCGGCCGCGTGAAACATTGAAATGGCTTGTTGGCTATGGGGGCTACCTGTGGCCATGGAATACGTTTTACATCTTGCTGGCCACGGCGACGTGGCTCTGGCTCCAGCCACCTCTCGCTCGCTGCGTGGAATTCAAAGCCGGCTGGATCGCCGAATTATACCTGCGCAACCTCATCCTGCTCTGGGTGATAACAGGCGGCTGGCACCTGTTGCTGTATACCTTCAAGGTTCAGGGCATGGCGCGCAAGTATTACCCTCGTTGGCTGCAGGCGAATGACCGCAATTTCCTCTTCCGCAGTCAGCTTTTCGACAATATCTTCTGGAGCTGCGCGAGCGGCTGCACGTTGTGGACGGCTTACGAGGCGCTCTATTTCTGGTCGGCGGCCAATCATCATGTTCCCTACGTGAGCTGGCGCGAACATCCCGTCTACTGTACCATTTGGCTGCTTTTGATTCCGATCTGGCGTGAATTCCATTTCTACTGGGTGCACCGCGCGATTCATTGGAAGCCGATGTATAAATACGTCCACTACCTGCATCACAAAAACGTACAACCGGCCCCATGGTCCGGCCTCTCCATGCACCCGGTGGAGCACCTCCTGTATTTCAGTTGCGTGCTAATCCACTGGATCGTGCCCTCACATCCCATACACCTTCTCCTCGACGCGCAGCACGCGGCACTCACCCCTGCGTATGGACACCTGGGCTTTGAGGGACCTCTCCTCGATGGAAAACTGCCCGCCGGTTCCTACTTCCATTACCTGCACCACCGGTACTTTGAATGTAACTATGGCGAATCCACCTTGCCGTTCGATAGGCTCTTCGGGACCTTGCGCGATGGATTGTCGGAAGTCGTAGGCGCCGGTCAAGAACAGCAGTCTGATGTGCGTGGCGGCCAGTTGGGCTCTGCCTGAGCGATCAAACGCGTCTCGCGGACAAGGAACGACCGCATATTGAAACTGACCCAACTCCTTTCGGCTCGACATCGCTAACGTCTAGTCGCCCCTGCGCCGTTAGAACGAAAGCCGCGGGCGCGGCGGACGCTACCGCGTGCGTTGAAGCCCGAGACTCGCGGCACAACCCTGGGGCGTGGCTGGCGAGGGACAGGTGGCGTAGCTTGGGTCATAGAGAAAGGAGGTCTCTATGACCCGTTTACGCAAGATGATGTTGGAGGAGCTCCAGCGTCGCAATTTTGCCCAATCCACCATCCAGTATTACCTGCAGGCTGTCGAAGACTTCGCGGCCTATTTTCACAAAGCACCCGACCACTTAACCCCGCACCATCTCCGCCAGTACCAAGCCTACCTGCTCAGCGAGCGGAAGCTGCAGCCGCGGACCGCCCGGCTGCATGTCTGCGCGCTGCGCTTTTTCTTCCGTAAGACCTTGAGGCGCCCCTTGCCCCCCGATGATCTTCCCTATCCCAAGGCTCCACGCCGCTTGCCTACCATCCTGACCGTGGAGGAAGTCGCACGCCTGATCGATTCCGCCCGCAACCTTTTCGAGCGCACCCTGCTGATGGTGCTCTACTCCACCGGCATGCGCAACGCCGAGATGCGCCACCTGCAAGTCAAGGATATCGATAGCCAGTCGATGCTCATCCATATTCAGCACGGCAAAGGTGGACGTGATCGCTATGTCCCGCTCAGCCCCAGGTTGCTGGACACTTTGCGCGAGCACTGGCGCTGGATGAAACCGAAGACCCGGCTGTTTCCAGGCACCGTCCACAACTGGCGTGCCGTGCTCTTCCAGGCCAGCGCCGCGACGCTCCTCGAAGTCGCCGCCGATCCTCGTCACCTCGGCGCCCAGATCGGCTTCCTCAGCGTTCTCCACACCTGGGACAAAACTTGCAGCAGAATCCTCACTCATGATACCTGGCATTACCATCTCCTTCCTTTGCAACGAACAAAGCTGTTTGATTTTCCGCACAGTCCCCGCGTAGCCTCAGCTTGCCTGTCCGAAGAAGCCGCCCGACGATGCTCCGAACCGGTTCGGCATTCAAATCCGCCCGGCGAATTTCCCAAGGCGCCCGGGGAGTGACTTGTTTGCGTCTCAGTAGGCCTGCCTCGACCAACCGTTCAATCGTGCGGTGACTCACCCCACATACTCGGGCTGCTTCACTTAAGCTGACTGTTTCAGGATCGGGTAATGCTCGTTTTTGACCCGCAATCGAGTAGTTACGCCGGGCGGTGGCCACGCGGTTCTGATTCCACCGTTTACCTTTTCCCGTGGTATGTCCGAATCGGTTCAATACCGAAGCAATCTGATCATCACCATGCCGAACGGCCATCCGACGAATGATCTCCAGTGCTTCTATGGACGTCGTGGTCTCGGTCGCAGAGCGGGGCCGTTCCATATCGAGTTGAGTGTGCGTACCTCCCTTCCAATGAAGGGTGAACTGCAGAGTCTTATTCTCCGCATCTCCGCGCACGATAATTTCCTCGAAGGCGGTCCGAAAGATCATTTTCTTGAGGGTGGAAGGACAATGATCGCTTTGCCAGATTTCGGCAAAGTTCTCACCCATCCCACGAATTCTGGCTTCCTCGTCGGGAGACAGCAAGTGGCGCTCCGTATTGAGGTCGGCCAGTTGTTGCTTGGTGGACTCAACCTCCTCCAGCTTTTCGTTCCAGCGGCGCTCCAATTCGCCGGCGACCAAACGATTCCGAGCGTCCACCGCGTCGTATTGTTCAAACGCTTTCCGGGCCTCGTATTCGAGTTGCTCGAGTTTACGGGAGAGGGTGGCGCGCTGGGCCACATCCCCGGCGCTCAGTTCCTCCAGGGCCCTCCGACTGGCTTCCACCCCGAACGGTGAGATCACTTGGAGCAGCTCTTGACCCAACCGGCGATCTACCGAAGCACCGCCAAAGCCCAGGCAATACTCGCCGCCATCGTCATAGTCCCCTTTACAGAGATACCGCGCGTGGGTGCCCCGGCCTCCCCAGTAACGTACATGTAGCTTGCGACCACAGTGCCCACAGCGGAGAAGCCCCACCAGCAGCCCCTGCCCGGCACGAATCGCGGTCATCGCTTCGTCACCTTCCCAGTTCACGGAATTACGCTGGATCATTCGTCGGTTCTCTTCGTAGGTGGCCCAGTCAATATAACCCACGTGATGATGGGGAATAAATACCCGGCAATCCTCGGCCCGACGCGTCGCGCCCTGACGCTTCTCCAGCCTACCCTCGACCAGCAAGGTCACCTCGGGGCGACGCCCCCAAACATAGGCGCCGGCATAGAAGGGATTGCACAGAATATCGCGCACCAAACTCTGGCTGGGAATCTTCCAGATGAGCTGGGTCCCTTGGATCGGGTTGGCGGGTAGCTCTACATCGTGATCGCGAAACCATTGGAAAGTTTGACGGATGCTCCACCGTTCCCGAAGTTTTGCAAATACCAGTTGAATGGCTTCGCAGACCCGTCGATCGGGATGGAAGACAACCTTGCCCAAGGAGTTCCGGACATAGCCCACGGGAAGACGCTTGAACAGTTCCCCGCGGCGCGCTTTAGATTCCTGGCCTGCCTGGAGCCGCTGCCGAAGAACCTTCAGTTCTACGACGCTGAGCGTCCCTTTGATTCCAAGGACCAACTGATCATCAAGATAATTCAAGTCGTAAACCTGTTGCTCGTCGGCGATCAGGGTTCCAAAAATCTGGCACACCTCCAGCAACCGGCACCAGTCTTGGTCCGTGCGGGACAGCCGCGAGACCTCCCGACTGCCCACGATTCCGACCTCCCCTAAAGCTACCGAACTGAGAACGCGCTCGAATCCTTCGCGACGAGCGGAGGCCATGGCCGCGCTCGATCCTAGATCGCTATCGATAGTCTCCACCTGCTTCCAACCCAGAGCATGCATTCGCTCGGCCACCTCATACTGAAGACGCTGGCTCTCCTGATTCTGCCGCACCTGTTTGTCGGTGGATTGCCGTAAGTAGACGATCGCTTTGCGCGCCAAGTGTTCCGGCTTGATCTTGGGACTGTACAGGACCTCTGTCATCAACTCCTCCCTCGGCGTGAAAGACCGCCATCAGAATGCTGGCCATGAGATCGATCAGATGGGCGCGTACCGTTGCGTCCACCGGCACGGCAACCTTTTCTGTCCGGATCCTCAGGTCCAGAAGTTGTAGTTGCGCCACGATAACCCTCCTTACATTCATCAACAGCCGCTTGCTGAAGGTTATCGTAGAGGGGGTTCCCAGCGTCCAGTTGTGTGGGGACTAATGACGTGAGCGATAGAAGAGCTTCCTTATTCAGGCGCGGTCGGTCCGAAATCTTTATCTCGGCGCAATGCGGCGAGAGCATCCACACCGGAATCTTCAGTCGCCGCCCTCTTGCGTCGATGACGGAAACCGCTCCGTCTCCCCGCTTTGGCCGGCGGATGATCTGAAGGGTGACTCCATGGAGCGGGTGGAACGGGTAGAAGACTTGGACTTGTCTGTCCTCCGCGCTCAGGGTATTGTGGGCGCGGATGGCACCATCCCCATGTCCACTGTGTGATTCCCGCTGGCGGGCTCTCGGCTGATCACTCCCGCTGGATTCAGCCCCGCTATCCCTTCTTCCTGCCCATTAAGGTTCTCAGCCGCTTGTTTCGGGGTAAGTTTGTGGCCGGCCTCCGGCGAGCCTTCCAACAAGGGAAAACTCGGATTTGCCATCTCCAACCATCGCCTGCTCGCCTTCCAAAACGGTCAGGTCACCTTCCGCTGGAAAGACTACGCTCATGGAACAAGAAGCGGAAGATGACCCTCACCGCCGACGAATTCCTGCGGCGCTTCCTCTTGCACATCCTGCCCAAAGGATTCGTTCGCATCCGCTTTTTCGGTTTTCTCGCCAACCGGCGACGAGCCCAACTCTTGCCCATTTGCCGACAACTGCTCGCTGCTCAATCGACAGTGGTTTCTCCGCGCCCGACTTCACCCCCATCACTGCCCACCTGGTCTTGCCCCATCTGTGGTGGGCCCCATGATAATCATCGAAAGGCTCACCGCGAAGGAGCTGTCCCTTCAAGCCCTTGACCTGCGAAGGTTTCCTTGACAGTTCCTGAGCACCCTCCAGCCTCAAATACCCTTCGTGCTTGGGCGCGCACCTCCGAAGTGCGCCCGAGCACTGAAAATCCCGCCGCCAGGCACTCCTGGGCGGCGTCGGCCTCCCTTGCTGCCCACCCAAACCATTCTCATTTACCGTCTTCAAGACGTAGGCCATGGACTAGGATGGAGGCCCTCGCTACCCGAGCACGTCCGAACCTATACAACTCACATAATCGCGGTGGCCCGCGTCCGCCGCAAGCGCCAGCGGCTTCGTTCTAACGGCTCTATCGAAAGTGACCCGGCGAATCGATGCCTTCCCCCATTTCCCAACACCTTCGCGCCGGTCACTCCCGATAGAGTCCTAACGTTACAGAAGATCTATGTTTGGAGGCGGCCGTTTTCCGAGAGGCGACTTCTCCGGCCGAATCTCTAGTCGCGACAGAACTACCTGCCTCGCAGTCACTTGCATTGAGATGAGCGAATACATTCTGCTGCGGCGGGAGTATTTTCCGAGTGCGCGGCGATACGTACGGACTCGTTTTGGCAGTCGGCAACCGGGCGAAATCGAGCAATGGCGACAAAGTTGAAATTTGGGAATCCCGATCCAGATGAAAAAACCCTCGATCCGGATCTGCCGGCCGCTTGGCAAGGAGAGTGTCGTCGACTTGGACGCCCCTGATCTCCTAACTTTGTGGCGATGGAATAAAGATGCACGGGTCCAAGAAGTCCTGAAGGAAGCAATGGCGAGTTCGCCTTGTACGGTTTCACGTCCGCAAAGGTAACCCTCGTCGTGGCGTCTGGCTGTTGATCGCCGATCAGCCGGTTTACCCACGCATTGGTCACCTTGATGGCCACTTCGTTTGCGCCTGGCTTCAATGCGCTCGTCGCGTCCACCCTGTAAGGCGCATGCCAAACGATGCCCAGCGACTTGCCATTTACCGTCACTTCGGCGAGGTTCTTCACATCTCCCAGGTCGATCCACAGATGCGCGCCCTTCTTGGACCAATCCGCCGGCGCCTGGATCGTCTTCGTATAGGTGCCGATTCCGGAGAAGTATTTCACGCCCGCGTCCGGGTTATCGCTCCATGATGATAGCTGGTCAAGAGTGATCGAAGGCGGCGCTCCGCGTTCCGGTTGGAAGGTCACGTTCCACGGACCCTCCACCGTCGTCAGTTGCCTCTCCGTCGCCTTGGGCAGGGTGCGCGAGGTTTCCTCAGTTGCCTTGCGGAACACCGCAAGCACTGTGCCCCACGGCTCCAGGTGCAATGGCACCGTGGTGCGACCGTCCGCGATCCTGTAGGACACCGGCTCCGACTTACCAGTCTCGGCATGCCAGAGTTCTGGCGCCTTACCGGTAACGCGGAAGCTCGCATCTACGGTCTCGTCGCATTCATTGCGATTATCCACGAAGTAAAGATCGCCATCCGCAAGGCGGCGATGTACGAAGAGAATGCGCGTGTCGCTCTCCGGCTCGGTGTAATCGAAGTCGGGCACCACCTTTAACCCATTGAAGACATCCGTTAGACTCCGGCCCGCGTACACCGTGCCTTTGCCGACACTGTGCACGCCCGTGCCGTCGCCAAAAAGCTTGTCATTAAGTTTGCGAAACTCCGCTTGGTCGTCGGCGAGGCTGGGATCGTCGGTCGGCTTCGGGCCGGCAACGACGGCCCCATCCTCCACCAAGACGTTGCGGCTGACGGGATAGAGATCACGGTAGCTTGAGAAGAAGCCCATCACCCGCTCGGGCTGTTGAAACGGTTGAATGCTGGCATTCAGCAAAAGGCGTCAAAGCAGCGGTAGTGGAAAGCAATGCTATCCTGGTGATGCTCGTAGAAGGCGTTCATGGTTTCCTCCAAGTTTGGGATACCTGAAGGATATACCTTGAACGCCTCTGCGAGCACCCTCGGATCTTCCCCGAGTGCGCGGCGACTGCGCTGGTTCTTTCACGGGCACTCCACGGACCTATAGTTTCATCAGGATATCAAGGACCGAGTCCTTGGCTAGTTAGTTAGCCAAGGCATCCACCGGTGAAGTTTCAATCAGCGAACGGAACCAGCGACTTCGTGCACGGCAAAGGAATAACTCCCCGACCTGATGTCCAGACTTCCAGTGCCGTTTTCGATCCGAAGAAGCTTCACGTCCGGCGCTTCGCTGATGGGAACTCCACCTTCCGTGATCGCTCCTGAGGACTCGGCCGGCAGATAGACGGTTGCCGTTGTATTTGGGGGAATGGTCAAGCTCAATGTGAACTGCTGAGCGGACCGCTTCCAGTCAACCGTGATCGGGCCCCGCGTTGAGTCATATCTCGCTTTAGCCCAATTAAGGTTACCCAGCACCGGCCGGATTATGATCTTCTCGAAGCCCGGGTACGACGGATCGGGTCGAATTCCCGCGATGTCCCTGAACAGGAAGGACCCGATGCAAGACCCAAACGGGTGATGGCGGGAACCGGCAAGATTGTCCATGGACTCGCCCATGGTGCTGTTGCCATCTGCGATCATCTGTAAAAAGCCCGGAGTGTCTTCCTGCATCGCCACAGTGTAGGCGAGGTCTGGATATCCCCAGTCAACCAGACCGTGCAGCATGGGCATCACCCCGACAAACCCTGTGGTGAGGTGGTCGTGGTGCCGGTGGAGGTCCTCGATGAGGCGCTCCAGGACGAGCTTCCTCTTTTCCTTAGGCACTATGTCTAGGCATAGGGGCAGAACCTCGGAGGTCTGGGAGTCCCGGGCATAAAATCCCGTGGCCGGATCAAGGAAATGCTGGTTGAAACTGCTCTTGATCTGCTCTGCTAGCTGCCGGTAGACCCGCGCGTCGTCGGCCTTACCCAGAATCTCCGCGGTGCGGCTCACGGCCATGGCGCAGTAGAAGTACCCGGCGGTGGAGGTCTGCACGATTGGCGTGCGCTTCGGCCGCCCGTCGCTCCCAATCTCCAGCCAGTCGCCCAGCCACCAATCGATCAGGTGGTCGTGGGCCGTAGAGCTGAGGTAATCTACCCACCGCTTCATCGGCTCGTACGCCACTTCCAGCACCCGGCGGTCGCCGTAGTATTCGTAGAGCTTCTCGGCTACGTAAGGGAGCGTGCCGCCCCACCAGGGATCGGAAAAGTCCGGGGGGCCACCGCGGGGTTTGGTTCGCCCCCATCCGTTCGTGGGCACAATGGGAGGAACGTGACCGTTCGACTCCTGGGCGTCGATCATGTCGAACAGATAATTCGTGTAGACCGAAGCCGCCCCAAAGTTATAAATGGCGGCCTCCATGGTGTTCAGCCCATCCTGCGTCCAGCCCATCTTCTCGCGTGTGGGTTCTTCGCCGGGCATACTATGAGCCGAGTTGCTCAAGGTTTGGCGGATCGCCTTTTCCATCTGATTGATCTTGGGATTCGAGCAGGAAAACTCGCCGGCCGATTCCCAATCCGTGTGCACGCCCATTCCCACCAGGCTGCTAAGCGCAGGCTTGTGCTTCAAGCCGGTGACCTGCACGTAGCGGAAGCCGTGATAGGTGAAGCGCGGCTCAAGCACGCCCCGACCCTGTCCGTTGAGAATGAGTTCATCGACTTGGAAGCGGCCGTAGGTGTGGCTGTGAGAGTACTTGGTATCGAGCGTTCCGTCGGGATGGAGCACTTCGTTGTAGTCGAGTGAGATCTTCTGGCCGGGGTCCCCCGAGACCTCTAAACGCGCCCAGCCGGTGAGGTTTACGCCAAGGTCAAAAAGGTAGATGCCCGGTTTGGGTTCACTCAACTTCGCGGGATGAACCGTCTCCGTCACGCGAAGAGGGGGCTCCATCTGCGCCTTGAGTTGGCCCCTTGGAGCCCGTACCACCACAGCCCCCTGCCAGCCGGCGTCATCATAGCGGGGCTCGTTCCATCGCGCCTTCTCCAACCGGGCGTCGTAGGTTTCGCCACCTCGGATGCAGTTGAAAACGATGGGACCCGTCGACCACTTCCAGGAGGAGTCCGAAGCAATCACTTGCCGGCTGCCATCAGAGAATTTCAGATCAGCGTTCATCAGGAGCTTGGGAGCTTGCCTCCAGGGTGCTTTCTCGAAACCAAAGAGGTCAGGTGTGATGGGGTGATACCAACCATTGCCGAGAATGACTCCGATGGTGTTCGCGCCCTGGTGGAGAAGGCCGCTCAAGTCGTAAGTGACATACAAAACCCGCTTGTCATAGTCGGTGAACGCTGGATCGAGGACGTGATCCCCTATCCTCTTGCCATTCAGGTACAACTCGTAGTAACCAAGCCCACAGATATAGACCGTCGCCCGCGTAGGACGGCGACGCAAAAAAAACGCCTTCCGCAGATAGATGGCGTGGGCATCCTGCGGATCAGTGATCCCACCGATCCAGTGCCCCCGCCAATCGGCGAAATTCAGCAAGCCCATCGTCCAGGTGGCCGCTTCGCTCCAGGGCGAGGAACGTCTCTGCTCGTCCCACACTCGGACTCTCCACCAGCATCTGGCCCGCGAAGCGAGCGGTTTGCCTGTATACACCACCTGGGTGGACTGGTTTGACTCCTCCATGCCGCTGTCCCACAAATCGGCCTGGCCGGCCAGCAACCTGGCTTCGCTTGTAGCCACAAGAATTCGATAGGCGGTCTGCTTCAAGCCGCGCTCGCCGGGATGCATCGATTCCAGCACCCAGCTCAACCGAGGCTGCAACACGTCGATTCCAAGCGGATTCACCAAATATTCGCAACGGAGAGCGACCGGCTTCATGCGCGAGGTGTTCGTTTCTCCTCGCAACTCTGCCTGCAGAAGCAGAGTCAGAATGAGGGACAACAAGACCGCTACCGGTTCACCGGGTCGCTTGATCCAACTCTTCACTGCGCCGACTCCTTCGCCATCCAACGCCGATGGCCCTTTTGGGCTTATACTATCTCACCTTTTGGGGCGGCCGCCCAGGGAAGACCTAGCCTTTGGCTAAAGAGGGAGCAAGGAACCCGACGAATTTGCAACGAACCCGGGTCTGACCGGTCAACGGCTTGCTTGAGCTAATCAATTGCTTATACTTAGGGCGTCTTGTGCGAAAAACGCCGAACCGAGGAAAACATGAACTACTCACGAAAATCAAATTTGATGTTACTGGCCTTCTTTATCGTGCCACTCGCCGTAATTCCGCTAATGGGCGAGAGTGCCATGCTCACTCCGGAAGTAGGCGAGTGTTACGGGACCATGACGGCGAGCCGCGAAACCGGATTTGCGCGCATCACCATCGCCGAACCCAAGACAATGATCCCGCCTGATGGAGGCTGTCCGCTGGGTCAAGGCAGCTTCAGCTTTGCCGAGCACCCCGTCTTTGATTTTTGGATTCGGGTGAAAGGCCATCATGCGTTGGCGTTCAACGTGGCGTTCGGGTCGAGTGGGATCGGCTATCCGGGATACGAGGGCTACGCCGACCATGCTCTGAATATCGTTGACAAGCAGGTCGGAGTCGATTCGCTTGGCGACTTGAATTCCCTTGCTGACGGGAAATGGCACCACGTGGTTTTCGACCTCGCCCTCGCCGTAAAGAACCAACTCAATGCAGAACCAGGTGAGATAAAGACTGCCTTTCTTTCCCTCTTTGACCGCCAGGGTTCCCTGAGCATTTTTTCAAACGCTAAGGCCGAGCCGATCCCTGAGACGATTGATCTTCGCGATATGAGTCTCCGCTCGCCGAAATCCGCTGAAACGTACTTTAATGATCTCATGCTCTCCGCAGATAGTTCTGCGGCGGGCGAATCGTCGAAAGGTGAGCGCCAGTACCTGATCGCAGGGTCGATTGCCAGCCGGAGAACATTGGACGACACGCGATTGGTTGTCAAGGGAGGAAGCGGCGAGCCCAATCAGGAGCTAGGACGTGTTGAGGGACACAAGGAGTTCACGGTGCTGATGGCCGTGCCATCGGGGACCTCGCAGGTCAAAGTGGAACTCCGTCAGAGTAGTGGAAAGTTGCTGGCGGAGAAGCAGGTGGAACTGCAGCCCGAGATCTCGTATCTACGGCGGGCGACCGTCCACATCATTCCCAACAGCCACAATGATATCGGCTGGCTCGACACTCCAGAGGCGACCGCTAACTGGCGCCGGGACCGAGTGATCGGGCCTGCAATTCCGCTGCTCGAGAAGTATCCTGACTACCGATATGGCATGGAAACGAATCTGTTTCTTATGGAGTACCTGGAGCGCATGCCTACCCAGGCCGACACGATCCACAAACTCATGGCCGAAAACAGGCTGGCGTTCGGCGCCACTTACAACCAACCTTACCAGTCCTTGTGGGGCGGCGAGAGTCTGATGCGCCAACTCTACTATGGGCGCAAATGGTTGAAGGAGCATGTAGGTACTGACGTTGACTGCGTCACCGCCTGGGGTACTGACGTTCCCTCCGTTGCTATGCAGATGGCGCAGATCCTGGCCAAGTCGGGTGTGAAGTACCTCATGCTGGGACGGTTTCAGCCGGGAATCTATACCTGGTCGAGTCCTGATGGATCCAAGATCACCATGGGATCGCTGGGAATCTACGGCCGCCTCGCTGCTTACTACACTCCTCCCACCTCCGCCAGCGTGGCGATGCAAGTGCCGGGCCTATTGCGAGGGTGGGATCAGTTTTACGCTGACCGGCACATCCCGCCCGAGTTCCCCATCACTGACATGACGGACTACCTGCCGCCTAACAAGGATCTCATCCCTCTGGTCGGGAAATGGAACGACGAGGCGCAGCAAAAATACGGTTCCGGAGTGAAGCTGAAGTTTGCCACGGGCGAAGAATTCATGAATGCGGTCACGTCGGATGCGGCGAGCCGCTTTCCTGAAGTCCAGGGGGAGTGGCCCGACGTCTGGCTTTACATTCACGGCCCCACGCATCATGACCTGGTGTCGGCAGGACGTGAGGCTGTATGGGATCTAACCTCGGCAGAGAAGTTCTGGACGTTGCGCAGCCTCGCCTCGCGCGGAAGCGAGCGTTACCCCACGGAGACTTTCGATCAGGCATGGATGGCGCAGATCTATCCCGATCACGGTTTCGGCGGGTTCAATGGCGACATCACCGACATGGTTTTCCAATCCAAAGAGGAGACAGCCCGAAGGCTCGGGCAAACGCTCCTTGCGAGTTCCACCCAATGGATCGCGGATCACGCCACTCCGCTCGATCCCGCTGATTTGAAGCTGGTCATCTTCAATCCACTCTCGTGGGATCGCAGCGGCCCGGCGTGGGCTGAGATTCCAACTCCTGCTGGCAAGGACGCCGAAGTCGTTGATGCGGGGGGGACGATCGTGCCGCTCCAGCGTGTGCCGCAGGAGTCCGGAGGAGCCGCACGATACGTCCTCGCCACGAACAACATCCCGGCGATTGGCTACCAGACCTACAAAGTGCGGTTCGCTCCCAAGGCAGCGGAACCGGCGCCGACGGAGGCGTTCAAAACCGGCAGTTACGAAAATGAATTCTACCGCCTCCAGTTTGCCCCCGGCGGCCTTAAGAGCATCTATGACAAGCAACTCGGCAGGGAACTGGTGGATCCCCAGGAGTTCCTTGCCGGCGAGGTCTTTATGCTCGACTCTGTTGGAACGGGCGCGGGAGAGTTCGGCGAGACGCAGCAACCTTCCTGGAAGAACATCGAGAAGGCCAGCCAGTATCAGCCAACTTGGCGCCTGATCGAGTCCGGACCGGTTCGAACCGGATGGAGATTCGATCAGCCTTTCGGACAAGCAACGGTCCGCCTGGAGGTTTACGCCTACACTCACAGTAAGCGTCTTGATTTCGATGTCAAGATCCTTCACTGGTCGGGCGAAAAATACAAGGAGTTTCGCATGGCTGTGCCGGTCAGACTCGCTCAAGCCCAAGTTGCATACGATGTTCCCTACGGAGTCCTGGAAGTGGGCAAGGATGAAATCAAGGGGAAGCCTTTCGAAGGATGGTACAGCCGTCCCGCCGGCCTGATTCATCCGCGCGAGGTTCAGGACTGGGTCGCAGCCAGCGGCAGTGACTTCACCGTTATGATGTCGTCTTCGGTAGCGGTTTTCGATTATCTGGATTCGCAGGAGAAGAACGACCGCCTCACGCTGCTGCAGCCGGTACTCCTGGCATCGCGGAGAAGCTGCCACTCGCTGGGGAACTGGTACCTTCAGAAGGGCGATCATCAATATCAATTCTCGCTGACGTCATTCGCGGGAGGCTGGCGGAACAATATTCATTTCGGCAATGAAGTTAATGGCCCTTTTCCCGCTGTCGCCGCACCGTCTGAACTGAGGGCTCCCGCCCTTCCGGCAAGGCTGAGCCTCTGCCAGGTGTCGGCTCCCAACTACATCGTCAGCGATATCAAGATGGCCGACAATGGACGTGGAGTCGTAGTGCGCGGTTACGAGGTTACGGGTAAGGATACGAAGGTGGAAATGAAGTTTCCGCTGCTTATTGAAAGCGCTAACCCGACCGATTTGATTGAGCAAGATCAGCCGGGCGAGATACAAGCTTCCGGGGATGCCATCCAGGTGACGACGGCCCATCGCGCAATCAATGCGATTCGCATCCACGGTAGCTGGAAACCTTGAAGCTGTTCCGCGGGCTCGTTGGACGCTGCCGAGGCCTTGTGGTTTTGGGTGTTTGGGGTGGGGCGCGTGTGCTTCAAGTTGCCAAAAGGCGTAAACTAACGGCCTCCCGCGTGGTAGGGTTACGATAACTCGGATCCCCTTCAGGAGGGTCTCATGAACGGACCAAGTGGCCGACGGGATTTCATGAAGCAGGCACTGATCGCAACATCTCTTGCCCCCCTTGCCTCGCACTTAGAGCGCACCGATTTTGGTACAACCCAGCCCGGCGTAGCCGAAAACGGATCAGAAGCCAAGACCTTTCTGGAACCGTTCAACTACGAGGGGGTCCACCTGCTCGACGGAATGTTCAAGAGGCAGTACGACACAGCACGAGATTATTATTACAAGATACCCGACGACGACGTCCTTAAGGGTTTTCGGCACCGGGCGGGACTACGGGCGCCGGGCCACGAGATGGGCGGCTGGTACAGTGGCAACCCTGCGATCACCACCTGGTGGAGTGCGGGCGATGTATTCAACACCTTCGGGCAGTGGCTGAGCGGTATGTCGCGCATGGCCAAGGCCACAGGCGACGAGGCGATTGGCGCGAAGGCCACCCACCTGATGATGGAATGGGGCAGAACGATCGAAACGGATGGGTATTTTTACTACTCAAGAAGGCCTTGGCTGCCACATTACATCTACGAAAAGACAGTGTGTGGTCTGGTCGACCTCTACGAGTTTGGCGGCCGCAAAGACGCCCTTCCTCTCCTCGAGAAGATCACGGACTGGGCCTCCGGCAACCTCGACCGAATCCGCCAACCGGATCAGGGCACCGAATGGTATACCCTGAGCGAAAACCTGTATCGGGCTTACCAGCTTACAGGAAATCCCAAGTACAAAACCTTCGGCGACGTGTGGAGATTCACTCCGTATTGGAAGTCCTTCGTGGGTGGCACGGAGTTGACGCCTTACCATCATCACGCCTACAGCCACGTCAACACGCTGAGTAGCGCCGCCATGACCTATGCCGTCACCGGCGACCCCGAGTATCTGAAGATCATCGTCAACGCTTATGACTGGCTGGAGCAGACTCAGTTCTACGCTACCGGCGGCTACGGGCCGGACGAAGAGCTATTGCCGCCCGATGGCTCGCTGGGAGAGTCTCTTGAAACAACCTTCAAGACGTTTGAGACACCCTGCGGCACCTGGGCGGGGTTCAAGTTGGCGCGGTACCTGATGAGATTTACTGGCAACGCGAAGTACGGCGACTGGATTGAAAAGCTTGTTTACAACGGAATCGGCGCGGCCCTTCCGATGGCTCCGGAGGGTCGGACGTTCTACTATTCGGACTACCGGCTGGGCGGGGGCCGCAAGATCTATCACCTTGATGGGACCTGGCCTTGCTGCTCGGGAACCCTGCCCCAAGCGTTGGCGGATTACCACAACATCATTTATTTCAAGGATCCGACCAGTCTCTACGTGAACTTGTTTGTACCGTCGCGGGTTACCTGGAACTGCGACGGCAAAGAGGTAAATCTTGAGCAGGAGACCACGTACCCCGAATCGGACACGACCACCCTAACCATTCGTCCGACAGGCAAATGCACTTTCGGCCTGAAATTCCGCGTGCCGCGATGGTCGCGGGGAGCACAGGTCAAAATTAACGGAGACAATCATAACGTCGACTGCCAGCCGGGAGCATGGGCGGCAATCAAGCGGAGTTGGATGCCCGGTGACCGGGTAAGCATCCAATTTCCGATGCATATCACCTTCGCGCCGATCGACAAACAGCATCCTAACCGCGTGGCGGTCACTTACGGGCCAGTGGTCCTGGTACGTGATCAACAGCCAGTCCTGGTTCCAAAGGGGAATGATGTTTCCGGCTGGATTGTGCCCAAGGGCGATAGTCTGGAATTTAGTGCCGTCGAGCAGCCGCACGGTGCCTTCCTGCCGTTCTACCGGGTGGGAGTTGGAACGCCCTACAACATGTATTTTGATGTCAAGGTCTAAAGCCAAGTCAAGGCGAAGGAGCATCCCGACTTCGGGGTCGTGGGGCTCTTTCAGGCTAGGCTAGCAAGCTGCGGAACAACTCGCCGTCACTGTCATACTGAAGAGCCACTGGCGAGAAGAATCGCGCTTCGCTTGGAACATAAACAGCGCGAAATCATTCGCGCTGTTTACTCCGAGGTAACCTTGCTGCGCCCAGGACCGTTTCGCAGCGAACGGGCTGAGGATTGGGAAGGGTTCTTCCGCCGCTGCTAGCCTAGCGTAGCTTGCTCAGAGGCAGTTCCAAACTGGTTCTACTGGGAACAGGCGGTCTGCAGAGAGGAAACAGATGGAAAGGCGCGATTTTGCGAAAGTCTTGATGGCGGCGCCAATGTTGCCGTCGATGGCTGAGCGGGACTACACGCGAAAATTGGACGGCTTGCCGCCACTGAAGATAACGGGTGGCAAGGTGATCGCGACCAGTCCCAGTCCCGTGCAGCGGTGGGTGTTCCTAAAGGTTCTGACCAGCGAGCCCGGGCTCTATGGCCTCGGGTCGGCGAATGATATCTATGAGACCCAGGCTGTGATCGCCGCGCTCGAGAAGCACCTGATCCCCTGGATGATCGGCAAGAATCCAGACCGGATCGAGGACCTTTGGGCCAGCGCCAACTACCGAACTTACCTGCGGTACGGCCCGGTCAATAACCAGGTCTTGGGGGCGTTCGACGAAGCGCTGTGGGACATCAAGGGTAAGCGTGCAGGCATGCCGGTTTACGATTTGCTCGGCGGCAAAACACGGGACGCAGTCGCGTGCTACGACCACACCAGCGGCAAGACCAAAGAGGAGGCCCTGGAGGCTGTCCAAAAATCACTCGAGGCTGGATATCGGCACATACGTGTACAGTACGGCGAAGGCGGCTACGGCGGTGGCGGCTTCTACCAGCCAGGACAGATGAGCCGGCCGGAGGGCGGTTACAATGGCAAGGCGTTTGACGAGGAGCTCTACGTCGCGACCATCCCGCCGGTCTTCGAATTCTTGCGCTCACGCCTCGGGTTCGAGCCCAAGTTCATCCACGATGTGCATTCGCACTTAAGCGGCGTAAATGCGGTGGAACTGGCGCGGCGGCTGAACCCGTACCAAATGTTCTTCGTGGAAGACATCTTGGCCCCGGAGCAGATCCAGTGGTACCGGAATATCCGACAAGTGTCCTCGACGCCACAGGCGGTGGGGGAATTATTCACCCATCCGTTGGAGTACCTGCCGCTGGTCACTGAGCGTCTTATTGATTTCGTGCGCTGCCGGGTGTCATCGATCGGTGGGATCACTCCGGCCAAAAAGATAGCAACACTTTGCGAGATGTTCGGCGTGCGGACTGCGTTTCAGGAAGGGGGCGATAACGATCCCGTTGGTCAGTTGGCGGCCTACCATCTTGATCTCTCGACTATGGCGTTTGGGATTCAGGAGGAGAATCACTTTCTGCCAGTCGTCTATGAAATGATGCCGGGCTGTCCGGAGACCCGAAAAGGCTATCTTTACGGCGGCGGGAAGCCAGGGTTGGGAATCGAAATCAATGAGGAGATAGCTGCGAGGTATCCACTCAAGGATGTCCCTCAAGGGGGTGCGTATGGAACCGACCGCGCGGTGGATGGATCGGTAGTTCGCCCCTGAGCGGTTTTTGTCGAATAGCAACCCGACACGCCTTTGGAAATCCGGGGACCACCCCCTGTATTCGCCCCTGTCTCAATGCTTGCATTTTTTACAAAATTAGCTTTTCGGCATGGCGAAGAGTCTGGCTCTGTGTGTTTTCAATGGGATGCGAGAACTCTTATCGACTTCGGCTCTTTGAATAACAGTACCGACGAGTTTTTTCCCACACTGGTATACGAGTCTGAAGGGCACAGGTAAGACCTTCGGCTCCAAATCTCGGCCCTTATGCGATCATCTTTAAGCCGCCGGAACTGCGGCAGAGTCCGCGAAGCCCGGCTGCTGGTAAAGAGTGTGGACTTTAGCCTTTTGAGACTCTCAAATGATTGATTGACACGTAAGTCTGGCGTATGCTTTTCTGACAAATATCCAGAGGGACTGATGTATTAGGGAAGTCCCGATGGGGTGTCATTCTCGAAAAATGGAAATCGCAACAGACAAGCAAATTAGCAGCTTGTCTCTAAGGCGCGGGGCTTGTCAGGAAGCGATAGCTTCCTAAAGGGCAACGTGCGATCAAGTCGTTTTGGGCAGGAGAAAGGAACTCAGCCATGAGGCCTTTTGTTCGGCTATCGAGTATTGTGCTCTCTCTATTCGCCTGTTTCTGCTGTACTGGCAGCGGCTGGGCCGCGACTCCCGCTTCCTCCCTGGGTGCGCCGCGCACATCAACGTCTTCCGGGGAAGCCTCCCCTGCATCATCGCCAGGCGTTTCTATTCCAGGCCCTCTACGCCCGTTCCTGCGCATCGCTGCCATCAGCCAGAAGGCCCTTCCGGAGGAAGTTCTGCCTCTTCTAGCCCGCAATGTGGTTGTTGATGGTTACCAAGGGCGGGGCCGGGGCCGCAAGCCGACCGTCTATATGGTTTTGTTGAGGCGTTACCTGGAACAGGCTAGGGAGCTGCGGGCGCTGGCAGGCTCAGACGGGGTTATCCGTGTTTCAAATTGCAGCGAGGCACAGCCTTTACTTGTGGTCCTTGGCTATAGACTCCAGGAGGAATGTGGTCCTGGCGCCGCCGTGGAAACCGCCGATCCGGAAAACGCCTTTATTACCATCGACTCCGGGTTTCCCCTGGCCGACCTGGAAGAAACGCTTCGGGGAGGCAAGCCCCTTGCCTATGCCTTCCCCGCCTCCAGGGTTCCGGTGCTGTTCAAGGAGAGCGATTGGGAGGAGAGTGTCAAGGGCAAACAAGCCGATATCATCGACTCGCTCCTGCACGATCCCGACATGGCTAGGCTTTATTGGGCCCTGGCTGAGATGGATGCCCATACCAGCACTTTCTTGAGGCAGTCTCCGGGACTGAAGGAACTCGTACCCTTCGCGGACGTGCTCGATTTCTACGGTAGTCAGATTCGCATCCGATCTGGGCGGGTAGCAGTACCCGGGGGACCTCCGGCCGAATCCACCTGGAAGAAACTGGTGGGAGTTGGCCCCGACTCGCCTGGAGAATTCGTAACCAAATTAGCCGCCAAAGACCAAGGCTGGCTGATAGCCTATTTTGATGCTCTGTCGCGGATTAGCGGAGCCCAGCTGTCCTACTTCACCGAACCCCGGCGCCTACAGCGGTTCTACGGGGCCTTGCGAGGAGAGCGAACGGCGCTTAGCCCAGCAGGCTCCGTCTTCCGGCCGGATCCAGGCCTCTTACTTCTGGTAACCAGACTCCAATTGGATCCAGACGGTCAACCGCACATTCCTGGCGGCTTGGAAACGTGGAAGGAGATCATTAACGACAAGAGCGATTCCAACGGCTCGAAGATTGCGCAGGGGTGGGCCAAACGTGCTCGCGCCTGGAACAACCCTGACCAGTTGGTGGAGGCGCTGTTTGCGATTTCTCGGGATCTGCTTGAGGCGCCCTTGCAGGTTTACCTGGAATTGAGTGAGATTGACCGCGAGCGTCGCGCCGGAGAACCCCTAAGCAGCGAGACGGTGAAGCAGCTGGCCGAGGATTTTCCCCGATTCGCAGACCAGTATCTAGTCTTTTCAGAGTTCGCCGGCTTGAACAACGCCTCGATTACAAGGTTTCTTAACGTCGCAGAGATCCTCGATCGTCTCCCGGACCGGCTGGCGCGAACCGATGCCATTGGGCTTTTCCAAGCCAATGTCTGTCTTTGGCAGATCTTAGCTCGCCAAGGGGAAATCCCTAGGGCTGATTGGAACGATTCCTGGATGCGAGTCATCGGCCCTTTCTCCCGGGTGAACTCCCCGGCCCAGCTTTTCGACGTTGCCCGAACCTCGCTTGGAGAACTGCTGAAGGCTGCGGCGGGCAAGCCTGCCGTTTCCCAGGAAGAAATCATCACCCTGCTTGCAGGTCCCCAGCAGATGAGTGGGGAAGCGCGGCAGGTGCAACTGGGACTCGCCAACCAGATGCGCTCTATAATGGACGCGCAACGTCTGGTTTCGCTCGATACGCTTTTCGCACTGCGTGACGGATTGAATGAAGTCGCACGAGGCGATAAGACTGCCAAGGCCTTAATGCCGCTGGCGGGCGAGCTTCAGGAGTTCCAGATGCCGAAGCCGCTCTTCACGTCCAGTGAGAGAACTGAATGGACAGCGGGCCTTTATGGGGGACCGCGGACCCCGGCGCAGCGGCAAACGGACTTAGTGAAGATGCTAAAGCCGCCCCTCAATCCTAAGGAATTGGCGGATGCTCAAGCCCAGCTCGTCCCTTTTCTAAGAAGCACCTTGGTGGGGCTCAATTACGCCTACTATGCGCCCCCTGGCGCACAAATGCTTTTCAATAACCCGCTCTTCGTCCGTTCCCACGATTTTTCGGGGCAAGCGACCCGGGGAAGAGAACAATCCTGGCAAACTCCGTCCCTTGTGGGTCGCGGCTGGCCGGCAGGCGGCGGCGCCCACCTGACTGGATCGCTGGCTGACCTCCCCTACGTCCTGGCGGGCGTGGAACAAAATTTCATCGTGCCGCAAAACGTGCAGTCCTTGATTTGGGAGGATCTGGTACCGTGCCTGCTGACGAGCGCGGTCCTGCCGCGGTGGTGGCGGGTGAGCCGGAATGAGCTTCGTGCGGTCACGTTGTACCAACGCTTCGGAGAGGAGCTTTTAGATGCCGCCGGAAAAAATCAAGAACTGCGCCCGAGGGTTATGGAGATACTTTCGACTCGGATGCTCCCTCAGAGATTTGGGCAACTGGAGGACTCACTCGACAGCGGGATCTCCGAGAATTGGCTCCGCGGGGTAACTCCGGCGGACACTTTCTACCTTGCAGCCGAGTTTCGCCGGAGGTTTCCGAAGGAGACGAATGGTTGGGGTAAAGCCGGGGAGGAATTGCAGCGGCTTGCTGAAGATTATCCCAACGAGGTTAGTGTGGAGCGGTTATCGGACGATTTCGGCGTGCCTCATCCTGCCCTGGCTCGAACGTATGCCCGCGAACTACTAAACGTCAGACCCTTCCCGACTTTTCTGGGATACTCCAGCCGCCTCTTGGCAGAGTCCTGGGAGTCCAACAACCTCTATTGGGCGCGCTTGGCAGACGAAGCTGGTTATCAACCAGCCGCGCTTCACCGCTTAGTTCCGGAACTGACACGCCGGATGGTCGAGAAGATTTTTGGCACTCACCTGGAGGATTGGCCCGCATTGCTTCGCGCCTTACAGGAAACAGGTGAGGAGTTTCGTCAGAGGGAGATTGCTTCCTCGTCGAAGACGGCTTCGCTTCAAGGCACTAAAGGCAAACTCTGACGTCGGGACTTGGAGTGAAAAGTCCGAACATGGCCCGGCCAGCTTCGCGAGAAGCGGTGGGTGGAGGAAAAGGCGACCTATGGCAAAACGAGGTTTTTGGTTTGCTTTGCTTCTTCTAGGTCCGGTCTCCGCGGTCGTAGCAAGCGAGGCCGCGCAGGTGGAGAAACCTGAAAGCACGATTCACGTCACCGTCAACATGGTGCAGTTGAATGTGGCCGTAACGAACCCAAAGGGGAAGTACATCACCGGACTCCGTCCAGGGGACTTTGCGGTTTTCGAGGATGGGATCCGGCAAGAGATAGCCACCTTCGCCTTTGGAGAAGAGAACGAGCCCCAAAGCAACCCGGACGCTGCCGCGCAGCAGGAAGGCGACCCGAAAACCAAGCGCCCCGCCTCTGGCAGAGGGGCCGAATCGCCGTCTGATGGCTCGACAAGCCGGATTTCTCTGGTGGCAGGCGCCGATGTCTTTATTCTCTTCGACACCAGCAACTACATGTACCGGGGTTTTGTTTTCGCCCAGGACGCTATCGCTGAGTTCGTACGCTCGCTTGACCACCCCGACCAGGTGGCATTTTATTCATACAGTCGTAACTTCTTCCGGGCCTCTCCCCTTACCCCGGACCGGTCGCTGGTCTTGCGGGGAGTGAGATCAACGACCGTGGGAGATGAAGCGGCCCTTTACGATGCTCTGCTGTTGACTCTTGAAGATGCTGCGCGGCTTTCAGGGAGAAAAGTGGTGGTGGTGTTTTCCAACGGCCCCGATAATAGCAGCATGGTGGCACCCGAAGACGTGCGCGAGTTGGCCCAGTCCGAAGGGGTTCCCATCTATATGATCAGCACCCAGGAAGCTAAGCTTGACCCGGTTTCAAGCGCCGTTTTCGAAAGGATAGGCGCGAGCACCGGAGGCAAGGCTTATTTCGCCAAGAACTGGACAGAACAAGAGAAGGCCTTCGCCTCAATCCGGGAGGACTTGGCACACCTCTACTCCCTCAGCTACTACCCCCAGCCAAACCCAAACCACGGCTGGCGCGCGATCACGGTCAAAGTGGGAGGCGCGCATCATCCTGAGAAGTATCGCATTCGAACACGCAGCGGCTACCGCCCGAGACCTGTCCGTCCCGTCGGACCACTCACCTCTCTCCGGTGAGGGGAGTGTTTCAGCCGGAAAGGTACATCCATGATTAATGGAGCCCATGTCGTGCTCTACACGAAGGATGCCGAAGCGGATCGAGGGCTTTTTCGGGACGTGCTTGGCTTTCCCTCGGTCGATGCCGGGAATGGCTGGCTCATCTTCGCCCTGCCCCTTGCCGAACTGGGTGTCCATCCGACCGACGAAGCCGCGTCGCCAAGCGGCGATGTATTGGCAGGCCGCCATCAACTCTACCTCTTGTGCGACGACGTTGAAACCACGGTCGCACAACTGAGGAGCAAGGGCGTGGGATTCACTCGACCTATCAACGATGCCGGTTGGGGTCTTCTGACCGCCCTGAAGCTCCCAGGCGGTAGCGAGCTTTATCTCTACCAGCCGAGACACGCCTCGCCCTTGAAGTAACGGAGGACCTCAGAAGGTGCGCCGAGCGGCGCTTGGATCGAGCGCTTAAGAGTTGTAGTCGATTTGCGCTGGATAGTCGCGAAAACGCTAAGGTTCTTAAATGTACGTTGATAAGATGGGGGAGGAGCTAGTATTCCTCGAATTCTCAACTTGTGGCACCGCCAGCGGGTTCATCGTGTTATGGTCATGACATATGAATCCTTATGCGTCGTTCCTAGGAGATCGAGACCCGATTCGGGTCATTGGCGAGACCGCTGAAAGGCTTGAAAATCTTGCGCAGACGCTCGGCTCGGAGGGCGTGAAGCGATCGACGGCATCTGGCAAGTGGAGCGCCCGCGAGATCCTCTGTCATCTGGCGGATTGCGAGATAGCGTTTGGCTTCCGGCTACGACAGGCGCTCGCCGAAGACAACCATGTGATCCAGCCATTTGACCAGGAGAAGTGGGCGACAACCTATTCGCACTACGAGGCTCCGGCGGCGCTAGCAGTGTTTTCTGCCCTTCGCGGCTGGAACATCAAGCTGATCGCGTCCGCTTCCCCGGGATCGCTCTCCAAGCCCGTCACCCATCCCGAGCGCGGCCCGATGACCTTCAAGGTGTTGGTCGAGACGATGGCGGGCCACGATCTGAATCATCTGCGGCAACTCGAAACGATCGCGGCGACGGTTCGTTGAGGACTGCAAGACAACGTGGCATTGACCGACGCCGCTCTATGAACTGCGAACCGGGAGATCTGTAAAGGTGCTTCCCCAGCGCTGAAGCCCGGCGAGCGGCGACATGAGTTCGTACACTCTGGCCATTCGGGGCCAGACCCCTGGTTCTCTTCAGTACCACCGAGGATATTTCGCCCCCTTCGTGGATAGTAGCCCTCTCCCACGGGAGAGGGCTACTATCCACTGCGCCTCTACAGTTGCCCAAATGTACAAACTCCAGCGGGCGCACCGTAAAGGTGCTCCCCTACGACCACACGGGACTCCGCAGGGGAGGGCCTTTATTGTACGGCCTCGTCAGTTTCGCTTGCTAAGCGGCCGGTGAAAACCGCAGAGTTTCTGGGAGGCGAAACAGTGCGCTACCTCGCTGGCGCCCTGCAGTTCACGTGTAGAGATGCTATGCTGATCAGCTATGAGCGAGACGGAATCCTCGCCAATCGATCTGCGCGCGCGACTCAATCGCTGCCAGGCTTTGCTCGACGCTTCCGAGGCGATTGCTGTCCATCGGGACTTGCCGACGCTGTTCCACGATCTTGCCCAGCGCCTGCCCCGCATCGTGGATTTCAATTTCCTGCTGCTGTTGCTTTACGACGCCGCAACGAACCGGATGAAGCTGCACACCATCGAGGGCACAGATCACGTGGGAGAGCCGCCGCCGCAAGGTCTGGCACTGGAGGAAACGCCGGCGGGGATCGTTTGGCAGACACAGCGTCCGATGGTGATCGGCGACCGCGAGGTCGAGACGCGTTTTCCTCCAATTCTGCCGATGTGGAGGCAAAACAACGTGAAATCAGCGTGCCTGGTTCCATTGACTACGGCGCAGAGACGAGTGGGTGCGCTTGCTTTCGGCAGCCACGACGCACGCCCGTACAGCGACGCCGACCTCGAATTGCTCATGCGTGTCGGCACACAGGTGGCGTTGGCCGTCGATAATGCGCTCAACTACGAGGCAGCGCAAACGTATCAGCAACAGCTCGCCTGTGAACGCGACCGGTTGCGGGTGCTTCTCGAAATCACGAATGCAGTCGTAACTAATCTCGATCTCCGGGACTTGCTCGCTGCCCTTTCTGCCAGCCTGCGTGGTGTGACCAGCCTGGACTATCTTAGTATCGCGTCCCTTGAGCAGTCTCCCCTGAGGCTTCGCATGATCGCACTCGATTTTCCGGGCGGTCCCGAAATAGACGGTACCAGCCTCGAATACAGGGAGGACTATCCTCCCTGGCGCGCTATCGAGTCACGGCAGCCCGTTCTCATCGACTCAGCGAGCGATCTCGCCCTGATGAGCGAAATAGCGCCGCGCTACGTTGAGGCAGGTCTGCAAAGCGGCTGTGTACTGCCCCTGGTCAGCCGCGACCGGGTGATCGGCACGTTGAATGTCGGCAGCCGGCGTGAGGATGCCTTCAGCCAGGGCGACGTAGACATGCTCTGCCAGGTGGCCGGCCAAGTCGCTATCGCCCTCGATACAGCCCAGGCTTTTCGTCAAATCGAGGCGCTCAAGAACCAACTCGCCAAAGAGAAGCTCTACCTGGAAGACGAAATCCGCACCGAACACAATTTCGGCGAGATCGTGGGCTCAAGCGACGCTTTGCGGCGGGTGCTGAAACAGGTTGAGACCGTGGCGCCGACTGATTCCACCGTGCTGGTGCTGGGAGAAACCGGCACTGGCAAGGAAGTGATGGCGCGCGCCATCCATAACTTGAGTTCCCGCCGCGAGCGCACCTTCGTCAAAATCAACTGCGCCGCCATTCCCTCCGGCCTGCTTGAAAGTGAGCTCTTCGGCCACGAGCGGGGCGCGTTCACTGGCGCTATCTCCCAAAAGGTGGGCCGCTTCGAACTGGCGCACCAGGGGACGCTATTCCTCGACGAGATCGGCGACATTCCCCTTGAGCTTCAACCCAAGTTGTTACGCGTTCTTCAGGAACACGAATTCGAAAGGTTGGGCGGCACCCGAACCCAACGGGTGGACGTGCGCGTGGTCGCGGCCACCAACCGGGATCTTGCCGGCATGGTTGCGGAAAAGGAGTTTCGCAGCGATCTGTACTATCGCCTGAATGTGTTTCCCATTCGCGTGCCGCCGCTGCGTGAGCGTCCCGAGGATGTTCCCCTCCTGGTGCGCTATTTTGCCCAGAAATTCGCCCGCCGCTTGAACCGGCAACTCGAAAGCCTTCCCAACGAGACCTTGCAAGCTCTGTGCCGGTATGCCTGGCCCGGAAACCTCCGCGAGTTGCAGAATATCGTGGAACGCGCCGTGATCGTCTCGCCCGGCCCGGTGCTGCAGATTCCTCTCTCGGAATTGCAATCCGAGCCCTCCCTGCTTTTGGAAGCGCCGCTCGACGGCGGACTCGCTGCACTGGAAGCGGCCGAACGGCGGATGATCATGGAAGCGCTCCGCGCGACCCACGGAATCATCGGGGGGACGAAGGGCGCTGCTGCCCGTCTCGGCCTGAAGCGCACAACCCTCGCCTATCGCATGCAGAAGCTTGGAATCCCACGCCAGACAGAGTGAATCCTCGATGGACGAAAATCTGGCCCTCGCCAAAATTCTGTCACAAAGCGACGCCTTTCGCCCCAGATCGGACTTGATAATTTTCCTTAGATTCTCATCCAAAGATACTGGTTATAAACTAAATATAATAAGCTTATAGGCCTCATCGCCCTTAGCTTTTAATTGGCACGGGAATTGACCAGGTACTGCTTTGGAAGGCTAACGCGGTGCTGAAGATTTCCAGCTACATCGAGGGCGGCACGCAAACAGTAAAGCTGGAAGGCGAAATTGCCGGAGCTTGGGTAAGCGAGCTAGACCGCTATTGGTGTTCGCTCGTGTCGGGAGCGCCGGCCGAATGTCTTGAAATCGACCTCAGCGCCGTGACTTACATCGACTCGAGCGGCGAGGCGCTACTCACGGCGATCTGGAGGCGCGGCGCCAAGTTCAAAGCTCGTGGCCTTTTGAATCGCTTTATTGTAGAAGAGATCACTCGAAGTCGAGAGCAGCACTGAGCGCTACACGAGAACAAGCCAGAGAGGAAGCGACAATGAATCTGAAAAGATGCCTTGAGCTCACGAACCTGCCCCGCGGTTGTGCAGTCGTTCTGATTCTCACGCTTTGCGTCGCCAGCCGGCTCGTTGCCCAAGCGGGTCCGAGCACAGCCAATGTGGCAGGACTCTCGCAGAGCCCGTTTCTGGGCAGCGTTCCCACCGGTCGGGCGACAGGCACCGCGATTCCACTGACGATTCGTGACGCCGTCGAACGCGCCCTAAAGTACAACCTGGGTGTCATCGAGAGCCAGCAGGGAAGCGAAGCAACACGGGCGACCCGCTTGCGAAGCCTTAGCAACCTTCTGCCCAGTGTGTCAGCCGATTTGCAGGAAGTCGACCAGCAGACGAACCTGAGGGCCTTGGGACTCAACATACCCATTATTCCCTACATGGTAGGACCCTTCGGCGTAACCGACGCCAGAGCATCTCTACACCAGACCGTTTTCAGTTGGTCGGCCCTCAAGAATTATCAGTCCGCCTCGGAGTCGCTCAAGGCCTCTCAGCTATCTTACAAGAGCGCCCGCGACCTTGTGGTTCTGGCTACAGGCAACGCCTATCTGACCGTGATTGCAAGTGCCGCCCAAGTGGAGTCGCTGGGAGCCCAGGTTAAGACTGCCCAGGCGCTCTATCAGAAAGTGACGGACCAGAAGAAGGCGGGGGTGGTGGCGGGCATTGACGAGCTGCGCGCGCAGGTTGAGCTGCAAACCGTGGAACAGCGCCTGATCGCGCAAGAGAATCAGCTTGCCAAAGACAAATTGAGCCTGGGGCGGGTGATCGGACTACCCAACGGGCAGCAGTTCGATCTGGCCGATAGCGTTCCCTTTGCGCCGCTAGAGGGCATCGCGCTCGATCAGGTGCTTCAGCGTGCTTATGATGCGCGCCCTGATTTCCAGAGTGCGCAGGCCCAGGTCCGCGCCGCCCAACTCGCCCGGCGCGCGGCCGTAGCCGAGAACTACCCGACGCTTTCGTTCGACGCCAACTATGGCGATATCGGTCCGAACTTCGCCCATTCGCATGGCACCTTTGCAGTGGCGGGCACCCTGAACATCCCTATTTATCTGGGTGGACGAGTTCACGCCGACGTGGTGCAGGCGGACGCCGCACTCGCTCAACGCCGGGCTGAGCTCGAGGATTTGCGCGGACGCATCGACGATCAGGTACGCTCGGCGTTTCTCGATCTGCAGTCCGCCTCGCGACTGGTGAAGGTAGCCCAAAGCAATATCGACCTCGCCCATCGGACTTTGACGCAGGCGCAAGACCGGTTCGCGGCAGGAGTCACCGACAACATCGAAGTGGTCCAGGCGCAGGAGTCGGTGGCGGCGGCCGAGCAATCTTACATTGCCAGTCTTTACGCTCACAATCTCGCCAAAGTTTCCTTAGCGCAAGCAATGGGTATCGCCGAAGAGTCCGCACTGAAGTATCTGGGGGGCAAATAGTCATGGCACAAGCGGTCGAGTCAGCTGAAAGCACAAGGCAGCATCGAGACGATTCCCGGCCGCCGGCCGAAGCGGCTCCGGCTGCACCGGAGGGAAAGTCAAAGGTCCGGATGGTAGTGCCGGTGGTCCTGCTGGTGGCATTAATAGGCGCCTACGTTGCCTGGCGGCACTATGCGGGCTGGGAATCCACCGATGACGCGCAGATCGACGGCTACATCAATCCCGTAAACTCCCGCATTGCGGGCTATGTGACCAAAGTCACCGTGGACGACAACGTACCGGTGAAAGCGGGCCAGGTTCTAGTGGAGATCGATCCTGCGGATTACCAGGTGGCAGTGGAAAGCGCCAAGGCAGCCTACGCCAACGACGTGGCGAGCGCCCGGGCCACCCAGGTAAATGTGCCGATCATCTCCGTGAATACCGGTAGCCAATTGCGTGCGGCGGAAGCGGACGTAGCCAACGCCCGCGCCGGGATCGCGGCGGCCGAGAGCCAACTCAGTTCGGCGCGCGCGGCCCTGGCTCAGGCGGAAGCCAACAACGCCAGGGCGCAGGATGACCTCGCCCGCTACAAAAAGCTGGTCGCCAACGACGAAATCTCCCAGCAGCAGTACGTGCAGGCCGAGAACAATGCCAAAGCCACAGCGGCGGTTGTAGAAGCCGCCAAGGCCAGCGTGAGAACGGCGGAGCACCAGGTAACGCAAGCGCAAGCGAGGCTCGCCCAGGCTGAAGCAGGGCTTGAGTCCGCCCACACGGGACCACGGCAGGTGTTGATGCAGCAGTCGCGGGCCCTGGCGGCCCAAGCCCAGGTGCAGAAGTCGAAAGCGGCACTCGATCAGGCACAATTGAATCATCGATACACCACCATTGTCGCTCCGGTGGACGGAATCGTCGGCCGGCGATCCGTGCAGGTGGGTCAGTACGTTGCCCCCGGGCAGCAGTTGATGAGCGTGGTGCCGATCGAGAACATCTGGGTAACGGCTAACTTCAAGGAGACCCAACTGCGGAACATGCGACCCGGCCAGCCGGTCAAAGTGCGCGTGGACACCTACGGTCGCGACTGGGATGGCCACGTCGACTCGATCGCCGGAGCGTCAGGGTCTCTGTTCAGCCTGATGCCTCCCGAGAACGCCACCGGCAACTATGTGAAGGTGGTTCAGCGGATTCCGGTAAAGATTCTTATCGACAGGGGCCAGGACCCTCAACATCTGTTGCGCCCGGGCATGTCGGCCGAGCCTCGGGTAAAGGTCGAATAGCACTAGCGTCTTGCCAGCGGGTAGCCACGGTTGGCGCTCTTCCAACCGTGGGCGTTTCTCAGTCCGCAGGCGCGGCCCACGGTTAATTCAAACTACGAATTAACCGTGGCAACCGTGTGTCCGGCGCGAGATAGACGGAGCTTGGCGTGAACCAGGAAATCGAAAACTGGAAGCCGTCGCACAATCCGTGGGCTGTGGCCTTGACGGTGACCATGGCCACCTTCATGGAGATTCTTGACACCAGCGTGGCCAACGTGTCGCTTCCGCACATTGCCGGCGGACTCGCGGCGAGCATGGACGAGAGCACCTGGGTATTGACCTCCTATCTGGTGACCAACGCCATCATCCTGCCCATGAGCGGCTGGTTCTCAGCCCGCATAGGCCGCAAGCGCTTCTACATGACATGCGTGGCCGTGTTCACCGCAAGTTCGTTCCTATGCGGTGTTGCCCCCAGCCTCGGTGCGCTGGTTTTCTTTCGGATCCTGCAAGGGATCGGCGGCGGTGGCCTGCAACCCAGCGAACAAGCGATTCTGGCCGACACCTTCCCCCGCCACAAGCGTGGCATGGCCTTTGCCGTTTATGGAATGGCCGTGGTGGCAGCGCCTGCCCTTGGTCCGACGCTGGGAGGCTGGATCACCGACAACTTCAATTGGCGCTGGATCTTCTTTATCAACATCCCGGTGGGAATCGTGTCGCTGATCCTCACCTCGCAACTGGTTGAGGATCCGCCGTACACGAAGATGAACAAGTCCGCCGGCATTAAGGTGGATTACGTGGGCTTCGCTCTGCTGGCGCTAGGGCTGGGCGCCCTGCAGATCGTACTCGACAAGGGCCAGCGCGAGGACTGGTTTGAGACCCGCTACATCACGGTTCTCACGATCGTCGTGGTGGTTTGCCTGATTGCGGTCGTGTTCTGGGAACTGCGCCAGAAACAACCCGTGGTCGATCTTCGCCTGTTCAAGGAGCGCAATTTCGCCATGGCCAATCTGACCATCTTCATGGTGGGATTTGCGCTATTGGCCAGCACTCTGCTGCTGCCCCAGTTTGCCCAGCAGTTGATGGGTTACACGGCCGAACTTGCCGGCCTGCTGATTTCTCCCGGCGGCATCGCGGTGATCCTGCTGATGCCGCTGGTCGGAATCCTGGTTTCGCGCTACGATCCGCGCTATCTAATCGCCTTCGGACTTACCACGCTTTCGGTGTCACTGTTCGTGATGAGTCATTTTGACTTGCAGGTGGATTTTCGCACCATGATGTTGGCGCGCATCATGCAATCATGCGGATTGGCATTTCTCTTCGTGCCGATCAACACCGCAGCCTATGCTTTGTTGCCGCGCGAAAAGAATAACGCCGCTTCCGGCCTGATCAATCTTTTTCGCAATATCGGCGCCAGCGTGGGCATCTCTTTTGTCACGACTTTTTTGGCTCGCCGGGCGCAGTTCCACCAAAACCATTTGGTAGAACGTATGGCCATGGGAAACCCTGATTTCCTGGCCCGGATGCGGGCGTTCAGTGCCAATCTAACTATCCACGGCATCAATCCGGCGGACGCTACACATCGCGCCTATGGAGCACTCTACGCACAGGTCTTCCGGCAATCGTACATGTTGGCGTATGTCGACGATTTCTGGATGCTAGGAGTAGCGGTACTGGTGATGGTCCCGATAGTATTCCTGATGAGGAGGCCGCCCAAGGGCGCTGGGCCTGGCGGAATGCATTGATGAAATACAGGAAACGCCCTAGGACCCTGGCGCATCAAAAGCTCACGGACTGTTGAATTCAAAGACGAGGGCTCCAGCGTGTAAAGCAGGAATGGCTTAGATTTGGACACGCTGTTTAACTGGGCCCGGGAGGGACGAGATCGTTGCGCCCGGACACCTTGGTGGAAGATACTGCACGTCAACCGGGTCACTGTAAGCCGAATACAGTAAGGCACCCACTGAATAGAGAGGAAGGAAAATCGAGTGGATCGTTTCGTCCACCTCACGACAGCTCATTCGCACACGAATTCACACTAATTAAACACCTATCGCAGGAAAGGAGACCCTGATGCCAGAAATTCAGCAAACCTCCTCGGATCCTGGCGCTGCAACGCCAAATTTCCGGCTCGACGTCCAGCTCCACGATCTGCTCAAGAAGCCGGGCACTGCGCAGCCCCCTCTGGTCCCGCCGCCCCCTTCGAAGCAACTCAAATCACTACCTACACCCGAATTCCCTCGGCATCCGGAGCTGCTCACCAACGATCCTCTTTCCGCCGACGAGCACGGCTCGCCGGAAGACGCTTACAAACGGCGCTGGCCGGCTCCCTTGGTTTACCGCGCCATGCGTGGCTGGATGTTCCCGTACTTCAAATCGCGAGTGCTCCCCGGGGACTTCCACCCCATCATTGCTTACCTTTTCACAGAGTGGAAGTGCAATCTCGACTGTCACTATTGCTGGGCCTTTGACAATCGCGTTAAGGGCATGACTGAAGATGTCGCCAGGCGTTCGATTGACTGGCTACATTCGACCACTTGCCGGGTGCTGGCGCTGATGGGGGGCGAACCGCTGCTGCGTCCTGATTTCGTCCACAAAGTTGTGGACTACGCTGCCAAGAAGGGATTCTGGGTGTACGTACCCACCAACGCCCGCCTGCTCCGGACCGAGGTCATTGACCGCCTGGCAGACGCCGGAGTGGCCACCTTCAATTTTGCGGTGGACGCAGTGCAGGAGAAGCCGGGTCTACCGAAGGCACTGGGTCCCGTTCGCAAGTACTTTGATTATCTGGTCAGAAAACAGTACCGCTACGGCTACTCAGTTTTCTTCAACATCAACATTTGCCGTACCAATCTTCAGGACGTACGCCTGCTCACCGAGATAGCCCGTGACCACGCCATCGCCACCGACTATCACATCAACGAATCACCCATGATCGAGCAGGAGCACTTCAAACACATGGACAATAACAGCACTTACATCCGGCCGGAAGATTGGCCGGCGGTGGATGAGACGATTGACTGGATCATCGAGAAGAACAAGTCTGGCTACAAAATGGTGAACTCGGTGAAACGTCTTCAGGATATGAAGGCTTTCATGCGCGGCAGGGTGGAGCCCTGGAATTGCCGCGCGGGTCAGAACAACGTCATCATCCGCGTAGATGGGACGCTAGCGCCGTGCTTCCCCATGTACTCCGCCACCTACGACTGGGGAGCCATAGAGAATCACAAGTTCGAGGTCAAGCAGCTTAACGAGATGAAGCAGGAATGCCAGACCCATTGCTTCTCGACCTTGAACCACAACTTAGCCTATTGCTACGACGCAGCTCGCGTTATCAAGTGGGTCTTGATGCAAGCCAAGCGCGGCTTCCAAGGCGTGACTGGCAGCTTCGAAGAGGCCTGATGGTGAATTCACTGGTGTGAGAATCGCACCCGATCGCGGAGCGGCTGCCCTCTGCGGCCTTCTTCGCGACGAACCGCCAACCGAAACCGGGCCGTCCGGCCTGCCCCCAGCGGGTCCGGGTGCCCGGTTTTGTTTTTCCGGTCAGAGACCACGAGCCACGCGAGGTCGCACAGGAATGAAATCACCTAAGGAGGAGACAACACCCCTGGTAGTAGCCACCTCGGCATCCTCTTAAGACTCTCTACGCCATGCAAACAATCCTCACGTCTTCATGTGCTATACTGCCGCCCGGGGACGACCTTTTCCCCGATCAACATCGCCCGCCTGGAGCACGGTCACTGTACCATCCTCGTGAGCGCCGGAGAGAGCCATGAATCCACGAGAAAGAGTCCAGTCCGCATTCGCTCATCGCGAATCGGATCGTGTCCCCATCGATTTTTCAGGGCATCGATCATCCGGAATTGCCGCGCTCGCTTACCGCAAGCTGCGGAAGTATCTTGGATTGCCGGAAAAATCGATTCGCGTCTATGACCCGGTGCAACAGCTTGCGATCGTCGATGAGGATGTTCTGTCGCGTTTCGGCGTCGATACCATCGAACTCGGCCGGGCTTTTGCACTTGATGACTCCTGCTGGGCGGATTGGACCTTGCCCGACGGCTCGCCCTGCCAGATGCCGGTGTGGGCTCTGCCCGAACGCGTCGAGGGAGCCTGGGTGTTCCGTGCGAAGAGTGGAAGGGTGATTGCCAAGATGCCTGATGGAGCTCTCTATTTCGAGCAGGCGTATTTCCCCTTCGCTGACGAAGCGGGTCCGAAAACAATTTCGGCGGCGATTCAAGAATCCATGTGGAACATGATGATGAGCCCTCCCGGTCCGCTGGCGGCTGGTGCCGACGGCCTCCAGCGCCTGGCCGAAGGCGCCAAAACCCTGCGAGCCAAATCAGATCGCGCCATCATAGGTCTGTTCGGGGGGAACCTGCTCGAACAAGGACAATTCCTCTATCGCAACGACAACTTCTTTATGCTTTTGGCGGGCGAGCCCCGCGAGGCGCACGATTTTCTCGATCGCCTGGTGGAGAGCCATCTGGCGAATCTCGAGACCTTTCTGGGCTCCGTCGGCGGTTCGATTGACATCATTGTTTTCGGAGACGATCTCGGTATGCAGACCGGTCCGCAGATTTCCCGCACCATGTACCGCGAGCTTTTTAAGCCGCGGCACTCGCTGATGTGGAAACGCGCTAAAGAGCTGGCTCCGGTTAAAGTCATGCTCCACTGCTGCGGCGGGGTACGAGAGCTTCTGCCGGATCTGATCGACGCTGGCCTCGACGCCATCAATCCCGTGCAGGTCTCCTGCGCCGGCATGGACGCCGGGCAATTGAAGCGGGATTTTGGGAAAGATATCGTCTTCTGGGGCGGTGGATGCGATACGCAGGTCACACTGCCCAATGCCACGCCGGACTCGATTCAGAGCCACGTCAGAGAGCAAATCCGATCTCTCCGGCCTGGAGGCGGGTTCGTTTTCCAGCAAGTCCACAATATTCTGGCCGGCGTTCCACCGGAGAATATTGTAGCGATGTTCGACGCGGTCAATGGGGCGGCCTAAGGTCCGCTTGGCACCGTTCTCCAGCCCTCTCCCGAGAGAAGAGGGTGCCCGACGGAGGAGGGCGGGTGAGGGGGTACTCCACCCCATCATCATACTACCTGGGGGCCGGCTCTCCTGCCTTGAACACGCTCCACGGGCCCGCCTTCATATCCTGCAAGAGTTGTGCTTGCCACCCATACTCCGGATGCGCCTTCAGGAAAGACGCAGCAACAAAGTCCTCGCCGCAAGGGTGGCCGCGATGGGCTACAAAGCTCATAGACTGGGCCATGGCGCTATCCATCACCTTGCCCTGCACCGCGCCGCCCGGGTAATAGGGTGCCCATTCAAAGGTCGGCTCGCCGCGCGTCGAGGCATCGACGTGGCCACACAGGGTGTGCTCATCCGCCTGCTCTTTTTTCAAATAGGCATCATAGTGGTCTCCCATGAACTTTTCGGCGGCGTTCACGTCGATCTGGCCCTTGTACTGCTTCATCAGTTGTTCCCAGCGGGTGCGGCGGGCGTTGGGCGAACTCTCGGGATTGTTAGGATCGAAACTCGTATCTTCCTTAAGCACCTTCGGGTCGCGCGCAAAATTCGAACCCACGAAGTAGCCATCTTGCGTACGCCAGACCTTGTAAGCCTTGAGACCAAGCTCGAACTGCGCAATCTCGCCGGTCTTATTGTCGGCCAGCAACCAGTCGTTGGCATATCCGCCGTTATTCCCATCAAGCATGATGCGCACGTAGTCGTCGATCGAGGTCGCGTACTGCAGAGCTCGGCGGGAGCGCTCGAATTCCGGCTTACCCTGCGGATTCCAGCCGGCAAACTGGGTAATGGTAGTTTCAGTGATCATAATACCGTCTGAGTTGACGCCAAAATCGTCATCGCTGGTAATGACGCCCGGAAAACCATCCATCAGCATCCGATAACCGTGTTCGGGAACGATATCGAAGACAACGCGCCAGCGCTCTCCGGCAAGATAGCCGGTCCAGTTGTTGTGGGCCATGACGATGCGGTGGTCACGGGTGTAAGCGCCGGTGGCCACGAAAGCACTGCAATTGCCCGGGCTGGTCAGGTGCGGCGCACCCGCAATTTTGTGTTGCGCGTTATACCAGGGCACGTAGTAGCCGGGCAGCTCTGCGAACGCGTTTAGCGCCACCAGATCGTCGATATCCAACTCGACGCCTCGCGCTCGCACTCCGCGCACGATCCCTTCGATCTCCTGCTGATACTCGAAACCGACTTTAGGCCAGAGCAGATCGCGCGCCGCCTGCCGAAAAAACTGCCAGGGTTTCTGGGTAGTGTGAACATCATCGAGCTGGACTGCCTTGAGTCCGTCGGCGATTTCTGGCGCAAGCAGATAGCCGTGTTGATAGCCGATCTGGGCGGGCGACCCCTGCAAGTGTACATAGATCCAGCCGCCGCGCTCAAAGCGGTAGGCACCCTCGAGTGCGGCATTCGATCCGGCAGGCGCCTTCCGAGCCTGGGCCCTCTCAACCAAAGCGCGCATAGAAGAGGAGCGCAGCATTCCCCATAGAGGCACTAGCAGCAGGAGAAACCCGAGCATGATTGCCAAACCTAGCTTGAAAGCAGTCTTCGGTTCCATCATTGAGTATCCTTCTCCTCCATGGGTGCTCAGACCCCGCTTGAACACATGCGAATCCATTTCTCGTTTTCCGCTCGCAGGATCTCTCTGGCCGCAGCGTAGCCGCTTTTCTAACATAGAGATTGAGAATAAACAACTTCTTTGGGTCCTAAAGGCAGCAGGCAAACGCGGTGAGCAGTAGACGGCGAGTCCTTCATCAGCCTTCTCTTCCTTCGTTTTCAGGAACATCGTGGCTCCGATTTGGCTGATTCTACCTACCATTTACTGCCTGTTAAGGCCTGCCTTTCTGGCTACTGTTCACCTGCCGCTGCGCTCCCTCCAGATTCTCTCCCATCGGATTGATCGAGCGACCAGCGTCTCCGCTCGTTTGTTTTCAGGAGCATCGTGGGTCCGGTTTTTGGCATTGGCGCGATTGCCGGCGATTTTCGTGGAGGCCATCTGGGGTCGCGTGATGAGTGGCATGAGGCCTGAGAGATTGTTACACTTGCAGGCGAACGGTATTGGAGGTGATACCCATATGAAAAAGGCGAATCCCGGCGTTCGCGATTCCGCCCCCAAGAAAAATGGCGCCGATGCAGTGGACGAATATTTGGCCGCCATTCCGGAACCCGCCCGCAGCACCCTAAACAAGATTAGGGCGGTGATTCGGTCCGCGGTGCCAGCCGAGGCCACGGAAGGCATCAGCTATGGGATGCCCATGTTCAAATACAAAGGGTCGTTGGTGGGGTACGCCGCGTTTAAAGACCATTGCAGTTTCTTCCCGATGGGCTCGTCCGCCATCGAGGCGTTCAAGAGCGAACTCAAAAATTACCAGACATCCAAGGGCACAATCCGTTTCCCAATGGATAAGCCGCTGCCCGCGGCTCTGGTGAAGAAGATGGTGAAAGCCAGGATCGCGCAGAACGAGCGCAAGAAGCAGCGCTGAATCGTGCCACCTTGGCAGGTTCGGGGAGAGTTTTCGCATCCCGAAACTATGCACTCTTCGCGGTTGACATAGCAATAGTCGCAGACTTTGAAATATGTAAATCTGATTACCTGCTATCTATCTGCTTGGTCTGTTCGCTCGTCGAGGTGGAGCAATTCTATGCCGAAGTTGCTTTTTTCTCTCTGTCTCCTAGGGTTCTCAAGCACCACGGTCGCTGCCCAGCAATATGATCTTGTGCTCGAAGGTGGGCAAGTCATGGATCCCGAAACCGGCCTGGACGTCATGCGTAACGTTGGCATCCGCGACGGCAAAGTTGCGCGCATCTCTTCCGAGCCGCTGAACGGACGCCGCGTTGTCCGGGTCAGGGGGCTGGTAGTTGCTCCCGGCTTCATCGATCTACACCAACATAGTCAGGACCTGGCGAGCCAGCGCGTCAAGGCTCTTGACGGTGTAACCATGGCCCTTGAACTCGAAATCGGCGTGCCTGACGTCACGCAATTTCTGAAGGCCAAAGAAGGCCACTCGCTCATCCATTACGGGACCTCCGCCAGCCATGTAGCGGCGCGGGCTCAGGTGTTCGGTGCACCGCTGTCGGCCGCACCCAGCGGAACCCATGCCGGCATTCCTGAGATCCTACCCAAGAGCGGGCCGGCGACTGACCAGCCCGCGACGCGAGAGCAAATCGACGCCATACAGGAGCGCCTGCGCGCGGAGCTTGACGCCGGTGGCCTGGCGGTGGGAATGGGTATTCAGTATACGCCCGGTGCCACCCGCCTCGAAGTGATTGACATGTTCCGGCTGGCGGCGGAGCGGAGGCTGCCGGTCTACGTCCACATGCGCAGCGCGGGCCGGGTCGAGCCCGGCTCCGCCATTGAGTCTGTCGGCGAAGTTATCGGGGCGGCCGCTATCACCGGCGCCTCGCTGCACATCGTACACATTAACAGCACTTGCCTGCACGACTCCCTGGAGTGTCTGTCCCTCGTTGAGGGAGCGCGCGCCCGCGGCTTGGATGTCACGACCGAGGCCTATCCCTACATCGCAGGTATGACCTCCATAAACTCCGCGCTATTTAACCCTGGCTGGCAGGAAAAACTGGGTATCGGCTATGGCGATCTGGTGCTTCCCGATACGAACGAGCACCTCAGCAAGGAGCGTTTCGAGGAGCTGCACAATTCCAGCACGACGCACTGGGTGCTGATTTTCGCCAATACCCAGGAAGTGGTGGACAAGGTGATTCCCCATCCGCTGGTCATGATCGCGAGCGACGGGGCCGAGGGCCATCCCCGCAACGCCGGAACCTACTCCCGCGTCCTGGCGCAATACGTGCGCGAAAAGGGAACCCTCACGCTCATGGACGCTCTCCGTAAGATGACTCTGATGCCGGCGGAGATGCTGGAGCGGTCGACGCCGGCAGCGCGACAAAAAGGCAGATTGCAGGAGGGCGCCGACGCCGACATTGTGGCCTTCGATCCTAATACTATTGGTGACCGCTCCACCTTCCAGAAGCCCATGGAACCAAGTGTCGGCATTCGCTTTCTGGTGGTCGGCGGAACCATAGTCGTCGACGAAGGGAAGATCGTGCCTAATGTGTTTCCCGGCCGCGCCCTGCTGGGGCCGGGAAAAGGGAGTCCTGGCACAGGTTCAAACGGGGCTTCCCGATGAGTGGGCTGATGATCGGCTTGGTGCTGGTTTCTCACAGCAAGACTCTCGCTAACGGAATCCGCGAGCTAATCCTCGAAGCCGCCGGTCCCGATTTTCCCGTAGTGGTCACCTCAGGCGCCGGGCCGGACCACAATGAGACTGGCACTGACGCCATGCATATTGCCCAGATTTTGCGGCCGTTCTCGGATGGGGATGGCGCCGTAATCCTGATGGACCTGGGCAGCGCGGTATTGAGCGCCGAGATCGCCCTCGAGCTATTGGAGACGGACCTCCCCGGCTGCCGCGAGAAAGTCCGGCTCTCAGCCGCGCCCGTGGTGGAAAGGCGCCATCGCGGCAGCGGTGGAGGTCGCGCCGGGGCAGCCTGGGCTCGGTATGCCGCGAAGCTCTGTGCTCGCTCGCTCCCAAACAGGCCCAGCTTCACCCCGGGAGCGCCGGCGTCCCGACGACTGCTGTTATGCCCCTCGGCTCCGAGTCTGTTTCCTCCCTGGAATCCGAAGTCGCCCCTGCAACAGGTCCTCCCCGGGAGATCGTCCTGACCATTGAGAACGAGCATCCAGGGACGTTCCAGGTCTGATTTGTCGACGTTCTCTAAGTCGGACCGTGGTTTCCGCTGCGGCGGATATGCTAACATTCGGCCGATGTGTGCTTGGAGGCGGAGAATAGGAATGTGGGGGCAAGCAAGCGGCGCCAGGGAAAGTTACTGGCTGCGTCTGGCTTCAGAACGAACAATTCGTTATCTCCGGATCCTCGAACTCGAACCAGGTATATCTGTGGATGAGCTGAAAAGAGCTCATCGGGACTTGGTTAAGGTGTGGCACCCGGATCGATTCGCTGACGATCCCCGTCTGCAACTGAAAGCTCAGGAAAAGCTCAAGCAAATCAATGAAGCCTATGAGTTCCTGCTGGGGGAAACCAGTACCGCCCTGGTGCGAACAACCACTGGCGCACCGCCAACTGCGAGGCGACGCGCGGATTTCTGGCGGGAGCCTTTCTCGCCCAATTGGATTCCACCATTGTGGCCTGTCCGCCAGAGCTACAAGTCGGCCCATGCTTGGGTTGCACTGGGTTTGCTTGCCATCGTGACCATGGTGGTGCTCGACTTGGTGTTTAGCAGAAGTGCCGGCCCAAGGGAGACGACGGCAACCAGCCCTGGAGAGAGGGGAAGCGTAGCGAACGGTAACGAGACCTCTTCCTTGACCTGGGCGGGAGCCACGTTCGGTCTTGGCTCCCGCCGGGACAAGGTACTGGCCGTCCAGGGAACTCCTACCAGCGTCGAAGGTAATCGCTGGATGTACGATTTTTCCTCGATTGAGTTTGCTAACGACAGAGTGGAAAGTTATTCGAACAATTCCCGCAACCTGCACGTCCGCCTGTATCCCCGGGGCGACGTAACGGAGGCTCGGCAACGCGGGTATTGGACGCTGGATTCCACTCAAGAGGATGTGGTGGCTGTGCAAGGCACACCGATCAGCGTGGAAGGAAATCGCTGGAGGTACGCTTCGTCGTCTCTGGATTTTCGGGACGGCAAGGTCGTCGGTTATTCCGACCTCTCAAACAATCTCCGCATGCGGCTGAATCCAACAAGTGACGTGGCGGCGGCGCGGCGGCGCGGTTACTTCACCTTGGGATCCAGCGCGGACGAGGTCCTCGCGGTGCAGGGAACCCCCAATGGAATCGAAGGTAGTCGCTGGCGGTACGATTCTTCCACGGTGGATTTCAAACGAGAAGGAGTCGAGGGTTACTCGAACGCATCGCATAACCTGCGCGTCGAGCTCTACCCGCAGCTTGATACGGCCGCCGCCACTTCCCACGGATACTTCAATCTGGGCTCGAGCCAGAATGATGTTCTGGCCGTCCAGGGGACGCCGACGGGTGTGGCCGGCCAACGCTGGGAGTACGATCTCTCCTGGATCAGATTCGTTGACGGCAAGGTGGAGAGCTACTCGAATTTCTCCGGAAATCTCAAGCTGCAGGTGCGCGAGCCGCCTCTCGAATAGCATTTGACGGTAACGCCAGTGACTAGTGCTCTTACAGGAACTATCCCATAAACAGCCAATCGCCTGCCATGCCATGCGTTGTTTTTTGACCCGCGCCCCAAAACCACTTAAGATAATCAAAGTAGAGTATTTGGCGAATCTTCGGCGCCCTCCTGGATCGGCAGCGCTGCCGGCAGGTGGACGACTGTGACATTTCGGCGGCGAGTTGGCGCAGAGCACAACAACACCGGGGACGACGGAACAAAAGGCATGCCTTCGCTGCGGGACGGCGATCCCGGCGGAGAGCAGTAGCTGTACTGTTTGCGGACCTTCCGTCGTCCGCACTTATCAGCGCGAGAAGATCATGCTCGCTACACTGTTCGTTCTTGTCTGCCTGTTTGGGCTGACCGTATTTGCCACTGGGCTCTATCACCAGAAACAGGAGGCCCTGGCCCGGCGTTGGTTTGAGCGTGGTCAAGCGGATCTCAAACGCGGTTTTCCGAGGCAGGCGATTGCGGATTTCGAGAACAGCCTGCTCTACGCGAGGGATAACGATGTCTATCGCCTGAGCCTGGCGGAGGCGCTCCTCGCCAATAAAGAGCCCGAGCAGGCGCGGGCTCACCTGTTGAACCTGTGGTCCGATAACCCGGAGAGCGGGACAGTAAATCGTGAGCTCGGACGGCTCTATGCCCAAGAAGCCGATGTTCCACACGCCGTCCGATACTACCATAATGCCATCTATGGTATTTGGAAATTCGCCGGTAATCCCGACCAGAACCGTCTCAAGTCGCGCCTCGAGTTATGCCAGTTCCTGGTAAACCAGAACCAGAAGACGTTAGCTCAGGCCGAGTTAGTCGCTTTGGCCGGCGAACTGCCCGCCAAGCCCGATCTCCACGCCAAGGTGGGTGATTGGTTCCGCCGCGCCGGAGATGATGAACGGGCTCTCGCCGAGTATCGCCAAGCCCTGCGCCTCGATCCCAACCAGCAGAACGCTCTGGTAGGCGCCGGAGAAGTGGCGTTCCAAGTGGGCGATTACCATCGGGCGCGGTCATATTTGGACCGCGCCGCCCGTTTGCGGCCGCAGGACGACGAAGTGAAGCAAAAGCTGCAACTCTCGAAGCTGGTGCTCAGTATCGATCCTTTGGCGCCTCGACTATCGTCGGCCGATCGCAGCCAACGGGTTATCGCGGCCTTTGGCGCGGCCCTTACCCGACTACGGGACTGCGCCATTCAGCGTGGGGATTCGCTTGACACGACTACGCCCTCAAACGCCCTTGAAAGCGCCTATGCCAGCGCCGCCAGAATCAAACCCAAGGTCCGCCGGCAGATCCTCAAAAGCGATCAGGATCTCAGCTCGAACGTCATCGACTTGATCGTGGAGATGGAAAATCTGACGACATCGTTTTGCGGCGCTCCCCATGGACTCGATGAGGCCATCCTACTGGCTATGGAAAAACATGGGGGAGGCCAATGAGCCCGACGGGTGGTGCGCCATCAGCGCCCAGCGCCGGCGCCCCTGCAACTCCAACTCCGACGAACACCACTCTACCGCCCCCCCCTTCGGTACAACCGCCCGGGCCGGCGCTGTCAGCACTTCCAGCATTGCAGAAACGCCTGCAACTTTTGCGGCGCTTCCTTTCAATGCCCGCTATGCAGGAAGAGAATCTCTTCCTTCTGCTGGCGGTGATCATTGGACTGTGCTCGGGCCTGTTGGTGGTCTGCTTCCGCATTCTCATCGATATCACGCGTTTCTGGCTGCTCGGCTCTGCCCAGATACCCCCCGCCTCACGGGTGCTTCTGGCTCCGACGTTCGCGGGCCTGGCTGTTGCTGTATTGGCCATCGTTGCTTTTCCGAGGGTCCGCGGCTCAGGAGTCAACCAGACGAAGGCTGCCGTCTACATTTACGACGGCTACGTTCCTTTCAATACCGTCATCGGGAAGTTCCTTACCTGCGCGCTCGCCATTGGCAGCGGCCAATCACTCGGACCTGAAGATCCTTCCTTGCAGATCGGCGCCGGCGTCGCCTCCCTGCTTGGCCGTAAACTCGAACTCTCCCGGGAGAAGGTGCGCCTGATCGCGCCGGTGGGAGCCGCGGCCGGCCTAGCGGCGGCGTTCAATGCTCCGATTTCGGCGGTACTTTTTGTAATTGAAGAGGTAATCGGCAACTGGAGCGCTGGAGTGCTGGGCGCGGTGGTGCTCTCTGCCGTCTCCAGTGTTGTGATCATGCGCGGTTTCTTGGGTGGAGACGCCCTCTTCCGCATACCCGCGGTGCGTCTCGTGCATCCCGTCGAACTGCTAGCTTACGCAGTGTTGGGCCTGGTGGGCGGCGGAGCGTCTTTGTTGTTTACACGTCTGATCGCCTATTTTCGGCCCCGGCTGCAAGCACTGCCCAAGTGGACGTACTGGCTGCAACCAGCGGCGGCGGGCCTCTTAGTGGGGCTCATCGGCCTTCGTTATCCACAGGTGATGGGCGCCGGCTACGACATTATCGATCAGGCCATGCACAACCAGTACGTGTGGCAGACCCTGGCCGTACTGGGATTCCTCAAGATTATCGCCACCACCATCTCGTTCACCAGTGGCACTCCAGGTGGGATGTTTGCGCCCACGCTGTTCATTGGTGCGATGCTGGGGGCCGCGGTCGGCGCGGTCGAACGCCATTTTTTTCCAAGTCTCTCCGGCTCCCTAGGCGCCTATGCCTTGGTAGGTATGGGGACCCTCTTTGCCGGCTTCCTGCGCGCCCCGATGACGAGCGTCTTCATGGTGCTGGAAGTCAGCGGCAATTACTCGGTGATTATCCCGGTGATGATCTCAAACACCATCGCCTATCTGCTCTCGCGCAAATACCAAAAAATGCCGCTGTTTGATATGCTGTCCCGCCAGGACGGTACCGACCTGCCCTCAATCGAGGAGCAGCGCGAGGAATCACAGAAGCGTGTGGAAGACGCCATGCGCCGGCCTGAGCTGGTGCTTCAAGGTGATACCGCCATCATCGAAGCGCAGGCTGCCTTCGAAAAATCACTGGACGATTACGTTCTGGTCAATTTGGGTCAGGCCGAATGGAGTTACGTACACAGGAATAGGATCGCCCGGGAGGTGCGTGAGGGTCATGGAAAGGCTCGGCTCGTGAGCGCAGTCCCAGAGAGGCGACTTCCTCTCCTGCATCCCGACCAGCCGCTCTATGTAGCTTTGCGGCAGATTTCTGACTATCCCTGTTTGCCGGTGGTTCACCGAGCCGATTTCCGCCGGCTCGAAGGCGTCATCTCGCTCGACGATATTTTGAAATCGTATCACGCCGCCTTTCGGCAGATCGAACCTCCGCACCCGGCGAGTATTCCCGTTGCATCGGCAGCAGCGCCATCCGCTATGGGCACCGAAGATACGCCAGGGGGATTGTAGGTTAGAGTCAGGGGAAGTACGGCCGCCGGCTGAGCACTTCCGCAGGGGGGCGACTATGAATCGAGCAGAGAGGCTTTTTGGCGCGGTTGTCTGGCTGGGGATCATCGCCAATCTCTCGTTCGCGATACCCGCGCTGTTTGCGCCGGACACGTTGCTGGCTTCGCTGGGAATGGGGCCCGAAGCCGCCGGCGTGTGGCTGGGCAACACGGGCATGCTGCTGGCCGCCCTCTGCCTTTTCTACATTCCGTCGCGACGCCCCTCGCGATATCCCACTTACGCCAAGCTAATCGTGGTCGTTCACGGAATCGTTTCGGGGTTCTGGATATGGATCTGGCGAACGTCCGATCATCCTGCCGTCTTCAAGCAATTATTCTGGACTGATTTCGGTTTCTTCTTGGTGCTCGGCATCCTGCTGCATTGGGCCACGCCCGAGGAGCATCGCGGCCTGCGAGCAACCCTCCGTTCGATTGCCCAGGGATTCCAAGGGGCAGGTACGTTCTGGCGCCGTCCTGTGGTGAGGATCGCGTTAGCAGTGCTGGTCATCGCGGCGGCGCTGGTGGGCTACGGCCTATGGAAGTACCTGCTGCGCAACGAGCCCGACACGCAATATGCTTCCGACGAAGACCATTTCAAACACGGCGCTATCGGCCTCAGCGCTCAGAGCCGTTTCCCCTATTGGGTCTTCCGCGTGCTGCCCGAAATGTTCGCGGATAAACTGCCCGGACCCGGCGGCTGGGCGTCGTTCGGATTCATCATTGAGCCTGGCAACGACGTCCCTATTGGCTTTTCGCTGCGTCACCAGGGATATCCGGCGCTTGAGGCTAATTGCTCACTCTGCCACACCGGCACTTACCGGAAATCCCCTGGCGACACGGAGCATGTGATCCTGGGGGCACCCGCGCACACCCTCGATCTCGAGTCATTTCAGCACTTTCTTTACGCTTGCGCCGCCGATCCTCGATTTACGCCCTCGAATATAGTTGACGCCATCCGGCGCGTGCATGCAATGGGATGGTTTGAAGCCGCGGTATATCGCCAAGCGATTGTGCCGGTGATGCGTTACAGCCTGTTGAAGCAGAGACAGGATTATGGATGGCAGTACACCCGTCCGACCGAGGGTCGAGGCCGCGTGGACACGTTTAATCCGACCAAATTCAACGTGTACCACATGCCCGACGACGGCGCCATCGGCACGGTGGATCTGCCGCAGATCTGGAATCAACGCCCGCGCCAGACGTTGTATCTGCACTGGGACGGCAACAACAACAACATTCGCGAGCGCAACTACGCTGCTGCCATGGCGGTGGGGGGCACGCCCAAGTCGGTGATCACCCCCAGCTTCAATCGAGTCACAAATTTTCTGCTCGACCTTCAGCCGCCCAAGTATCCTTTCGACATCGATCAGGCGAAAGCGGCAAAGGGACGCGCGATCTACGCGAGCGAATGCGCGAGCTGTCACGAGTTCGGAAGGCCCGCTACCGGCCAGGTTACGGACATCAGCCAAATCGGCACGGACCGGCACCGGCTCGATTCCTTCACCCCGGGACTCGTCGAAAAATTTCACAACGTTGACTTTGGACCGCCGTTCAAGTTCGACGCCTACCGCAAGACCAACGGTTACAGTGACACGCCGCTGGACGGTATATGGGCGCGGGCCCCCTACCTACACAACGGCTCCGTGCCAACCCTGTGGGATCTTCTCGAGCCGGTGGAAAAGCGTCCCCCATTCTTCTATACCGGTTTCGACATCTATGATCCCAAAGATGTAGGTTTCATGAGCACCGGGCCTGAGGCGGAGAGAGCCGGGTTCCGCTATGACACACGGGCCCCCGGCAATGGTAACGAGGGACACCTTTATGGCGTGAATCTGACGGATGAACAAAAATGGGCGCTGGTGGAATACATGAAGACTCTTTGACCAGATACTCTCGCGTCCTTAGCCTCAAACGTTCACTGCGCCTGTCGTGCCTGCTTGGCAATCAACTGTCGGACGTAAACGACGTAGTCGCTGGGTGCAGGCTTGCCTCCCGCTTCCCGAACGGCAATCGCTACCTGCCCGCGGTGGTAAGCTGAATGCGTCACCATATGCACCAGCAGATCCTGAATTGGCGTATGAAACTCCACGCCTTTCGTGTTGCGGTAGACGAGATCCCGCACCAACGTCTCGGGTGAGAGGCCGTCGAGTACTCTCATCCAGCGCTGGTACACCTCCTCAACGGCTGCGGGGCCTTCGCTAATATCCAGATCAGCCCAGGGCGAAACCGTGTCTGCACACTCCTCAAAGCGCGCCAGCCAGACCCGTTCGGCTTGGATCACATGACTAAACAGCTTCCGCGCCGCCCCGTTTGCGTCTTCTCCTAAGGGAATCGTTCCGATGCTTTCCAGGGCGGTCCGGTTCGCCCAATGGTCGTAGTCGAAAAGTCTGCGGAGATACTCAATCGAGTTCATCGGTTCCTCCTGTGCTGACGTGCTTCGTTCACGTCCAGCCGTCGGCCACGGACTACGCGCCGAGCTATCAAATCTTCTGTATACTGACATGCTATCCTGGAAAAATGTAAGACGGGTTCAACTCTTTAACTATGGAGGATTACAAATCGTAGTGACACTCAATCCTGTAGCGGCGCTGTCCTCAGCGCCGAAACGCCGGTGGGGACACCGGCGCTACAGTAAAGCCGTCACTACGATTTGTAATGCCACCAAGCGTCGGCGGACTATTCCGACGGGCTGGCCGGAAATCCTGGCCAAGAGTTCTTTTCAACTCGCTACCTCATGGCTCTCGATTTCTTGCGAGGTGAAGCATGTCCGATTCTCGTCCTGATGCTCGGTTACCGCGGCGTGACTTCTTGAAGATGGGAGGGGCCTCGGCCGCCGCCCTCAGCAGCGCCACATCGTCGGCGGCACTTTCAAGGGGCGAGGCTGGCGCAGCGGACACCAGCACCGGATTCGCAGCCGAAAGCCGGTATCCCAAGCTCGCCATCATCACCCCGTTTTCCCGCCAGAAACTCGCCTTTGCCACGGCGGCCGGTTACGAAGGTGTGGTTGTTCCTTTCACGGGCTCCCTCGATCCTGACAAGATTTCCGACTCTCAAATTGACGAAATGCTGTCCGTCTCCCATGACACCGGAGCCCGAATCATCAGCATTGAGTGCATGTGGGGGATAAACCACATCGATTCCAACCCGGCCGAACGCGCCAAGGCAAACGCGCGCTTCATCCGTTGCCTGGAACTCGCTCACCGGTTGGGCTGCAAGTTCTGCGGAACTTTTTCAGGCGGGATTCCGGGCGCCAATTTCGATCGCCAATCCAAGGAACTCGCCGCGGTCATCAATGAAAAGTACCTTCCCGTGCTCGACAAGCTCGACCTCAACATGGGTTGGGAAGACTATCCCACGGCAGAGAACTTCGCTACAGTTCCGGCCGCCTGGGAAAAGATCTTCGATCTGGTTCCCAGCCCGCGCCTGGGTTTGGAGTTCGACCCTTCGCACCTGGTCCGGCAGTTCATCGACCCCTACGATGCGGCGTGGCGGTTCAAAGACCGCATTCGCGCCGTGCACTTCAAAGATACGGAGATCACTCAGGCAGTGTTGCAGGAAGTGGGAATCCACGGCGAGGGTTGGTGGCGTTATCGCATTCCCGGACAGGGGCTAATCGACTGGCCGAAGTTCATTACCGTGCTGCTCCAGGTGGGGTTCCACGGCGGAGCGGCCGTGGAGCACGAGGACGACTTCTGGGATGCCCCACAGGGGCAAGCGGAGCCGGATTTTCCGCAGGCCCGCAAGGACGGGTTCATTCTGGCGCGACGCTACTTAGGACAGTTCCTGCCAGGACGACTGAGCTAGCCGAAACTCTCGCCTTAAGTTTAGTTTAGCAGGCTCCGGAAAAACTCGTCGCTACTGTCATTCTGAGGAGCCGTAGGCGACGAAGAACCTCGCACTGCATTGAAAATACAAGGCGAGATCCTTCGCTGCGCTCAGGATGACAGCTTCGGAGGGTTTTCCCAGCCTATTAAATTAGGTCTACCAACCAAGGGGCCGCGGCTACTGCTTGTTCCAAACAAGATGGTCGCGCCGGTTCTGCTGGTAGCACTCCTCGGTGTGATCGGCACAGAAGGGCCTGGTCTTGCCAAAGGAGATGGTGGACATCCGCGAAGCATCCACACCCAGATTCGTCAAGAAACCTTTGCCGGCGGTAGCGCGCCGGTCCCCCAAGCCCAGGTTGTACTCCTCGCTCCCGCGTTCGTCGCAATGGCCCTCGATCGTGATCTTGATGTCTGGGTGCGCCTTCAGGAAAGAAGCGTCCGAGGTCAGAGCCTGCTGTGCATCGGCACGCAGGTCAGCACGGTCGAGATCAAAGAACGCGTCCTTGATCTGAGTATCGAATCCCTCTTCGATGTTCGACTCAGCCACGGTGGGTTTGGGCGGAGCTGGCGGCCCTGTCATAGTCACTCGCGCGGTGCAACTCTCAGTTCCCGCGGGACCGCTAACCGTCAGGACATATGTCGTCGAGTCGCTCGGCGTCACGTTCAGTGATCCTTCGGCAAGCTGCTTCCCTAAGTTAGGTTCGAGAGTGAAATCGGTCCCGTTTTGGGACGACCAGCTCAGGGTGACCGCTCCTCCCTTCTCTACGGTGGCGGGTTCAGCTGTCAGGTTGCACGTCGGCGGGGCCGGCGGCGCGGCTGGTGGGGCTGCTTCAGGTTGAGTGATGGGCGCCGGCGTTCGTGGTGCCGGGTGATGACAGCCGGCTAGAACGATCAGAGTCAGGATGCCAAGCAATCCGACGGCTGTTCTCTTTCTTAGTGCGTGAGAGTGCTGCATAGGATGATTTGCTCCTCCAGTGGCGCATGATGCCTGGCGTGCAAAGCCCTCCCGTTCCCCCACCGGGAGGCCGAACTACTCACAGTGTGAAAGAAAGCGGTGGCGTGGTCAAGGTGATTGTACGCAATATCTCCTGTTTGCCCTTCGGCTCTCGACTCCTGACTCGCTCATTACTTCGCTTCCTTCCAATTCCTGCCCACTCCAACATCGACTCTCAGCGGTACTCGCATCGCATAAGCTCCTTCCATCTCGGCTGTGACGATCGACCGCGCCTGTTCGACTTCGTCGTCTGGCGCCTCGAAAAGCAGTTCATCGTGCACCGTCAGGATCATGCGAGTTCGCAATTTTTCGCGCTGCAGCCGGCTGTGCACCTTGATCATCGCCAGCTTCAGCAAATCGGCCGCCGTGCCCTGCAGAGGCGCGTTCAAAGCCTCGCGCTCCGCCCGGTTCCGCGAAGGAACATCGCGGCTATTGATGTCGGGAATGGGACGAAAACGGCCGGAAAGAGTCCGCACCCGGCCACTGGCGCGAGCGCCTTCGAGCAGAGTTTCAAGAAAGTCCTTGACGCGGGCGTAGCGTCGGAAATAGGCCTCGATGTAATCGCGAGCCTCGGATTTCGAGGTACCCGTCCTCGCGGCCAGTCCGAATGAACTCAACCCATAAATAACTCCGTAATTGATGGCCTTGGCCACCCGGCGATGATCGTGTGTCTGCAGGCCCGCCGGCACCCCGAAAATCTCCTGGGCGGTGCGCGAGTGGATATCCTCATTCCGGCTGAAGGCCTCAATCAGCAACGGGTCTTCCGACATATGGGCAAGCACCCGCAACTCGATTTGCGAGTAGTCGGCGGCAATCAGGTTCCATCCCGGCTCGGCGACGAAGGCGGAGCGGATCAAGAGGCCGAACTCATCGCCGATGGGAATGTTCTGCAGGTTGGGATTCGACGAGGAGAGCCTTCCGGTGCAAGAGCCGGCCTGGTTGAAGCTGGTGTGCAGTCGCGCCGTGGCTGGATTGATGTATTTGGGTAGGGCGTCCACGTAAGTGGATTTCAACTTGGCGCGGGTGCGATAGTCGAGGATCTTGCGCGGCAGTTCGTGGGTCTCGGCCAGAGCCTCGAGCACGGCCGCATCAGTCGAGTATTGACCGCTTTTCTTCAGCCTCTTACCGCCTGGCAGTCGTAGCCTCTCGAAAAGGATTTCTCCGAGCTGCTTGGGTGATTCGATATCAAAGGCGCCCCCGGCGAGACTGTGAATCTCGCCCGTAAGCGCCAGCAGGTCCGATTCGAAGGTATTCGAAAGACTTGCGAGAATACTGGGATCGAGCCGAATCCCAGCGGTCTCCACGTCCGCCAGCACCCGGGCCAACGGCAACTCGATTTCGTCGTAGATGGCCTTGACACCCTCGCGCGCGACGTCAGGCGCAAGCAGCCCCGCCAATTCCCGCGTGCATTCCACCGCTTCCGCAAGCAGTCCCGAGGCCTTGAATCCGCGCCGCCGCAGGATCACATCGGGCAGGGCGTGGCTCAAAGCGAGCGGCTCGACCAAAAATGAATAAAGGAGCGTGTCCTCGCTGACCCCGGCGAGAACTACCTCGTGCTTGCCCAGCAACAGGCCGAGCAGCTTCGAATTGTGAACTACCTTGGGGCGCGATGCATCCTCGAGCAGACCGCAGAGCGCACCCAGCGGCGAGCCAGGATCGGGCCGTCCGCCCGGGCAGGCGAGAGGAATCGTGGCCACACGCGAGCCATCCGCAAGGCCGAGCGCCTCGATTTCGCCGCCATAGCCCTCTTCGCCACCCACAGCCAGGGCCACAGCCACTGGAGGTCGCTCATCAAGCTGGGCGATCCACTCTCGGATCGCCTGCGCACTCGCGAGTTCTGCGGCCTCGACCGAAGCCATGGCTGGTGGCGCGGGCGGCGCCTGCTCCAGAAACTCCTTCAGCAAGGTTGTGAAACCAAGTTCCCGGCAAAGCGCGGTCAGCGAGGGCACATCAAGCGGCGAGCATTTCAGTTGCTCGATGGTGACCGCCAGAGGTGTGTCGATGCGGATGGTTGCGAGCTCCTTGCTAAGCAAGGCTTCCTTGCGGAAGTCGCGCATCGCCTCGCGGTAGCTCTTACGTTCTACCTGTTCAAAGCTGTCAAGCGCGTTCTCGACAGTTCCAAAGCGGCGGATCAGCTCGGTAGCGCCTTTGGGTCCAATATAGGATCTCTTCTTGCCGCTCTCGCCAGCCGGCTCCTCGCCCGCCAGCGGCCGCGCGCCGGGGATGTTGTCACTGGGATCGCCTGTCAACGCCAGCCAGTCCACTACCCGGTCAGGCGGCACTCCGATGATTTCCTCGACCTTGGCGGCATCGCACAGGGTCTCGGGTTGGTCGGCGCCGCGCGACGGTTTCAGTACTTTCACACGATCGTTAACCAACTGGAACATGTCCTCGTCGCCCGTGACAATCAGTACATCGAGTTCCTCCCGTGCGCCCTCAAGCGCCAGGCTGCCGATGACGTCGTCCGCTTCGAATCCCTCCTTTTCGACAATAGGTAGTCCCAACGCGCGACAAAAGCGCCGCACATAAGGCAATTGCACCGTGAGATCCTCGGGGAAGGGCTGGCGATTGGCCTTATAGCTTTCAAGCAGCTTATCGCGGAAGGTCGGAGCGGCAAGATCGAAGACAATAGCCGCAGATCCAGGCCGGTGATCTTTCAGGATCTTGCGCAAAGTACGGACGAAAATGTAGACTGCTTTTGAGGGCACGCCGCCCGGCGACATCATCGACATCTGCATCGGTGCATAGAATGCCCGGAACACGAGCGACATGGCGTCGAACAGAAACAACTTCGCAGCTTTCGCCAAAAACATCCTCCAGATAGAATCGGGTCATATTGCATTCTAACAGGTGAGCGTCGAGTGGCGCAGACATCGCCGACAGCGCGCCTGGGCCGAACGACTGCCCCTTCCCGCCATCTCAGCGGGGAAAGTGCGGAAACGCTGCGGGATTCGTGCGGGATTTGGGATGATCGACGCGATCCCAGAGCAATGCGGCACACATGCTCTGGCTGCCTCCGTCGCATGCCGGCGCTACCCAAGGACAGTAGAGCGGAACGATCACCGCACGATCAATCGGATCGGTCCCAGCAAGCCGGAAGGCAGCGGCTCGAGATTCTGCATGTCTTGCGGCGTGGCTCGCTCGCCATAACGCAGGTTCAGCAGCCGGTAATCGGGGAGGGACTGGCCGGCCATGCGGTTGATCGCCAGATTTCCCACGATGATCTTGAGGTTGTTCTCGCCTGCACGCAGGAAGCGTTTAAGCCCCAAAGCGTAGGGCGGATGCCACACCGATCCTGCCCGCTCATCGTTAACATAAACCACTGCTGCCTCGCGTACCGGGCCCTCGAACCAGGCCCGGATACCGGGTGTCCGCGAGGGCCTTTCCGGAACCGGCTTGCCCTCGCCAAAATCGAGGATTACTTCACGCCCTGCTCCGAGCAGGCTCGCGGGCACGGTTACCGTCTTCTCATAGGTAGCCTCGCCCGAATAGAAATGCGTTTCGCTGTCGTCGGTCCAGGAATGCAGGTGATCCATGGGAATTGGCCTGCCCGCCTTGCCGAACGTCACCGTCCATCCTGTGCTCAAATCGAGTGGCTCTGGCGGCGAGGGTTGGCTCGTAGCCTGACTGGCTGTCGGGGTAGCAGCCGGTCGGCGGTCCGAAAACACCAGGATCCGCGATCCGAACGGTTCAAGATCGAGCGCCACAGTGGCAGTCCCTTTCTCGCGGGCCAGAAAATGAGCCGGCCCGACTGTGCCCGTGAAAGGATCCCACCATTCAGCATTTACCGCCTCGCCCCCGACTCTGAGTGTCGCCTGCGTATGGCGTGGCGCATTCGCGGTGTTAGCCAGGAAATAGAATTCGGCAGAGCCCGACCGCCGCTGCACAAAGCCCAGATCCGACACGGGCGGCGAGAAAGTCACGTCAGCCGGGTGCAGACTGGTGAGGACTCTGGCAAGCTGTACATTTTCGTCGTGGACAAAATGCCCGATGGTGCGGGAGCCTTCAAAGAGCTCGCCCGCTAGCTGGCGGATCTGTTTGATTTCCTCCTCCCGATGGTTGAGTCCCGGGGCTAGCGAGGGCTTGCGGCGGGTCGCCACCAGGATTCCGCCCTGTGCTGCAAATTGTGCGAGCTTCTTAAGTGTCGCAAGCTGGATGCGCTCAATCCCCGGCAGAATTACGATCGGATAGCGATTTTCATTGACTGCCAACGCCCCGCTTTCAATTTTCGCCAGTTCACTGATCACTTCATCGTCGATGAAGTCGAAGCCGTAGCCGGCTTCCAGCACTCGCGGGATGAGCTGCGTCCCTAAAAGAAACTCGATCGTCTCCGAGACCGAGGCGTTGCCGGATTCGAGGTTAGAAACCTTGCCGGGTACGAAGCGCGCCCAGGCGTCATCGGTGGGCAGATAGATCGCCACCGTGTTCACCGGATTTCCCTGCCGCAAGACAAGACTCACGCGCGCAAGATAAGAGGTGATGTCCGGCATCACTCTCCACCAGGGATTGTGCGCATTGAGCGCGGCCGCGGCGTAAAATCGCCATCCCGGTTCTCCGGCTTCCGGCGGCGAATAGGGCCATCCGTGTCCGACCAACTGATTGATGCCCTGGAGAAAATGGAGATCCGCCTCCGCCTTCATGTCGAGCGGCGTAGCTCGGAAAGCGGGTGAGTGCAGCCAAGTCCAAGTCTCGGATGAGATGACCGGCCTTCCGTAGAGATGTCCTGCCGAAGAAGCCCAGCGGGTGGGAGCAAACGATTTCCAGTGGGCGCCTTCACCCTCGGGAAGGTCGATCACTCGATAGCTCGATAGCAACGCCGGCGGAATCCCGTAGAGTTGCGCCCGAAAGGGCGTCTTATGCTGGCGCGACCACTCCTGCATGGGAAGCACGAAATTCTCGTTGAATAGCTCCGTCAGCGTCTGGCCCCAATCGTGCCGGATCGCCGTCGTCTTCTCGCCGATGTCGCCGGCCAGCGCGGGCAGATAAGGCGTCAGATCGTACCCGCGACGCTTGCGAAAGTCTTCCATGAAAGAGGTGGTCCAATTCGAACCGTACACCTCCAGGCTGTCGCAGAAGATGGCTCGCGGCGGATTGGATCCGAACGCCTGCATCAGCCGATCGCCAACCGATGCCAGGTAGTGCTGGACGGCAGCGCGGTCGTAATGGTCGAGCACAAAGCCTTCCGCTCCCAAGGCGGCGCGCTTCACCTGCTGGCCCGTCCGGCTGGAGATAAAAAAGACCAGCGCATGCGGGCCATCGAGATCGCGCGGCACTCTCACCGCCTCGTTCTCGACTGCTGTTATCTGCAGGGCTTTGCCGGCCACGATACTTTGCGGATAACCTGGAGCTAAGAATGCCGCGATCACTTTCTCACCCGCGCTCGTCGCGGGCACGGCAACACGATCGACGCCCGGCTTCACAGCCACGTTCTCGATGCGAAGTATAGCCGCAGCCTCGCTGGCAGGAACATTCGCCGCCCCAAAGGGCCAGCCGCTGCCCAGGGTCAGATCCATGCGCATTCCCAGCTCGAAAGCCTTAGCTGAAGCAAAGTGAAGGGCCCGCAAGTGCTCGTCCGATAAGTAGAGATAATTACGAAAACCGCTGGCGGGGTCATCGAGCATTAGGGGGTAGACGGGGTTAATTTCAAACCCGCCGATGCCCACCTCTTTCATCGCCTGGATTTCGCGCTCGATCTCCGTCTGGGTTGCACAAGGCCCAAACCACCACCACCGCATCATGATCCGGCAGTCATCGGGAGGATGCTCGAAAGCGCGTTGCAGGCCCTCGATATCAAGCGGCGCAGTGTTTTCGGGCATGGGTACAGACCGGGTATTCCCCATCTCGCCGAGAACGCGGCCGGCCATCGCAGAAGGCTCAGAAAGTAACGCTTGCGCATTCGGCCCGAGGACGGCTGCCACACCGGTCGATTCAGCCAGAAATGCGCGTCGCGAGACTCGCCGGAATCTCGTCTTGGTTGGGTCGGATTCGTTCTTCATAGCAGTAGGCGTGCGCCTTTTAGCTGATCGAGAAGCGTCAGTCTAGTCGAAACCCTGATTGTCCACAACAAAATGTTCCATGCTATGCTCCACCACCAGCGGTCGATGTGCCGCCATTGGTTCATTGATCTCAAAAAGCAACGACAAGATGGCCGAAGAGGAATGGGGGCGAGTGGCAAGCTGTTACGGGGTGAGGCTTTCTCCATCCGATCTGGCGGTGAATGTTCGATCCACAGACGCCAGCACTGAACTTTCCGTACGCTATGTAACCCGCGCCGATCAACGCTACGAGGTTCGATCCAGGCTGAACCACGCCGTAGTCAAGCTCCTTCACGAAAGGGGCGGAAAAGCAAGCTTGGCGAGGCAGACTTAGCGATTGATGAAGGGCAAACATACGAGGGCCGCACGATGAATCGTAGAGATTTTCTGCGGGAGAATTCCATGATGGCAGGCGCCGTATTGGCTTCCTCGGCGTTGCCATCGGCTTCGGAGAAAACGGCGCAGATTCTGATCGATCCGGCGCCGCAGTTTGAGATCTCGCCTTATCTCTACATGCAATTCATGGAACCGCTGGGCGTGACGGACGCCTCGGTGGCGGCCGCATGGGATTACGAACTGGATGACTGGCGTCAGGATTTCGTGGAGGCCACGCGCGATCTCGCGCCAGGAGCGTTGCGCTTCGGCGGGCTCTTCAGCCGCTACTACAAGTGGCGCGAGGGTGTAGGCCCAGTGGCATCCCGCCCCTGGATGCGCAATTACGTGTGGGGCGGATGGGAAAGCAATCGGGTGGGAACACACGAGTTCGTCGATTTCTGCCGGCGGGTCGGGGCCGAGCCCCTCTATTGTGTGAACTTTCTGAGCGACGGCCACCAAGAGTACGCACACATACATGACGGCAAGAACCGCTCCGGAGATGCGCGCGAAGCCGCTGACTGGGTTGCCTACGCCAACGATCCCGACAATGCCGAGCGCAGGAGAAACGGCGCCGCAAGCCCCTACAACATCAGGTTATGGCAACTCGGGAATGAGACCTCCTACGGCAGGGGCGGATTCAGCAAAGGCGAGGCTGTCCGTCAGACGGTCGAATTCGCGCAAGCGATGAAGCAGCGCGATCCCTCGATCCGGCTGATCGGCTGGGGTGACCGGCCCGGTCCGACCGAGCCTCTTTGGGCCGGCGATCTGGTCAAGCAGGCTGGCCAATACCTCGACTATGTCGCGATCCACATGATGGGCAGCGCCCGCAACATCCGAACAGTGCCCTGGTGGAGAGGCGCTGGGAAGAATCGCCCGAGCAGGCCTGGGAGGAGCTGCTGGAGCTGGCAAGAAACGTGGAGAGGCGCGTGGTTGAGCTCGAGCAGGCGCTTCAAGCGGCGGCGTCACCGGCAGGCATAGCCATCACCGAAGGGCATCTCAGTTTGCCTCCCGGAAATGCCAGTCCACTGTTGCGGGAGTGGCTCACAGGCGTTTATCACGCCCGTTCCATGAACATCTACCAGCATCATGGGGCCCGGGTGAAGATCGCGACCGCGGCCGACTTCAATGGCACGCGCTGGACGTCGAACGCACTGATCACACCAGTGCCGGGCGGCAAGCGCTATCTGCTGCCGGCAGGCTTGGTCATGCGCTTGTTCAAACGCTATAACGGAACCCATGCGGTAGTGGTGAAATCCAGCCCTTCTGATCTGGATATCGCAGCCAGCCGGGCTGGCGACCGCTATTTCCTGCACGTCGCCAACCTCAACTTCCGTCGCGCGGTGGAAGCTTCGCTCGCCGTGGAAGGAGTCAATGTCATTGCAGGCCGTGTCTTTGCTATCGCTCCCGGCAATCTGCGCGAGTACGTCGATCAGGACAGGCCCGGCGCGCTAGAGCCACAGGAGCACTCGATTTCAGGGGGATCGCCGGGCAGGCCGTTGAGGTGGCGTTTTCCGGCCGGTTCGGTTGCGGTGCTGGAACTTGAGGGGGCCGCGTAAGAGACAGATTCCGCGGAAAAGGCGAGCAGGCGGCCCGCCCGAAGTTCGGCAACCGATAAGTGATCCATAAGGTATTACCGAGCGTCAAATTACCAAACGCCTTCGCTTCAGGTATTCTGAACGCTCTGGAGGAAATAGCGAAGGCGCGGACTCCCAATAAGGAAGGACGCATGGCATCCTTTGGGGAAAACTTGCGGCAGCAGCGAGAGGCGCGCGGAATTTCGCTAGAGGATATCTCCGCCGGCACTAAGATCAGGCCCCATTTTCTCGCTGCAATGGAGGCCGACCAGTTCGAAAGCCTCCCCAGAGGCGCAGCGCGCGGATTCATCAGATCCTACGCTGCCTTCATCGGGCTTAACCCCGATCAAGTCGTTCGAGATTATCGATCGCTGCTCCGAGCGTCAGCGTATGCCTCTTTGGGGATAGCGGGCGAGAGTTCAAACGAGAATTATCGTGAGCCGGCGGATATCGTAAGATCGCCGGCAAGCGAGATTGACGAGCCTGCTGATAAATGCCCGGTGTGTCAGTGCCCCGAGTACCTTTCTTCCCGTCGCAGCTTCCGTGAGGTGATACACGGCTACGGGCCGATGGCCAGGTGTGCACACTGCGCGCGGCGGTACCCGCTCGGCCCTGGCGCGAGTTCTTTTCCTCTCACCCCAACCCAGTTGAAGCAGGCCGCCGTTGCGCTTGCTGCTTGCCTCATCGTAGCGTTTGCTATTTTGGAAGGCGAAAATCTCCTGCAAAGGGTCAAGGTGCCGGTCCGTCGGCAGGCCCAGTCATCTTCCCAGCCCTCCAAGAGAACCGCGACCGCTAATCTGCCGACCAGGCCGGCGGCGCCCTCTGAGCGTCAGATGATGGCCGCTATTCCAATGCTCGCCGCGTCACTCACCTCCGCGCCACCTGCGAGGGTGACTTCCATACCGAAAGACTCCAAGCAACTGGCCTCCGCGGCCTCAAATCCCAACCCGCTATCGCGAGAATCGAACACGCGACCGCCTCAGCCAACTGCGTCAGGGGCGCCTTCCGTGCCCGCTGTCAGACCGCTTGCACGCCCTGCCTCCCGGTGGTTCGTGCAAGTATCAGCCTCGATCTCGGCTGACGAAGCCAGGGAGACTAGGTCACGGCTGCAAAGCGAGGGCTATCCAGCCCTCCTGATGAATCCCGATCAGGTCCGCGAAGATGACCACTTTGTCCGCTGTCTGGTGGGCCCCTACCGGTCTCGCAGCGTCGCGCAGGAAGCACGCGACCGAATCCACAATCTGGGATTGACGGGCTTCGTCCGCGAGTTGAGGCCGTCTTCCACGCGTGAATCCGAGTAGCACCGACCCAAACGGCTCGCATTGAACCGCCGGGAGCCACCTCCCAACAGGCGGAACCATTTTCAAATGAGAGAGATGGCCAAATTACCCGATGGCGTGGCGACCGGGCTACCTTCATGAGGTCATCTGTAATATTGTGCCCCGCCGTTCCGTAGTTGAGGATATCCCGAGGGAGATGCCAGCATGAAATTCGTTCGACTGATTTGGAAGAATGCCCTGCGCAACCGGCGGAGGACGGCTTTGACCATCCTCAGCATTGCCGTTTCCATCTTCCTGGTAAGCACCCTACAGGCCGTGCTGACCAGCATCTACAAAGTGGGCGGGGAAGGGCAAAAGGGCAGCCCGCATCTGCGTGTCATCGTACATCGCGCCACCTCGATAACTCAAAGCATGCCGGAGGCTTATCGTGCGCGCATCGCATCGGTCCCGGGTGCGAAGTACGTGATGGTTCAGAATTGGTTTGGCGGCGTCTATATCGACCAGAGGAACTTCTTCGCGAATTTTGCCGTCGATCCAGATAACTTCGAGCGGGTCTATGATGAATTTCAAGTACCGCCCAGCCAACTCGCTGCTTGGAAAAGTGAGCGGACCGCAGCCTTGGTGGGACAGCAGCTCATCGACAAATTCCATTGGAAAATTGGTGATCGCATTACTTTGAAGAGCTCTATCTATCACATTAATCCGGAGTTCATCATCCGTGGGATTTACAAGGCCACCACGGAAAATGAAAGCGCCCAGGAGAGCATTTTCTTCTTTCATTACGAGTACCTCGATGAGCTGATGGGCCGGCCAGGGCAAGTGGGCACATTCGTGGTGAAGGTGGATTCCGCTCCGGATGTGCCACGCGTGATCGATTCGATCGATGCGCTTTTTCGCAATACTTCGGCCGAAACCAAGTCCGAGACGGAGTCGGCTTTTGGGCTGAGCTTCGTCTCCATGTTGGGGAACGTCAAACTGCTGCTGACGGGCATCTCGGCCGCGGTGATCTTCACGATCCTCTTGGTGGCCGGGAATACCATGGCCATGTCGATCCGCGAGCGCACCAGCGAAGTGGCGGTGCTAAAGACGGTGGGGTTCCGCCGTAATACAATTCTCCTGCTACTGGTCGGTGAATCATTGGTGATCGCGCTGCTAGGCGGGTTACTAGGTGGAGCCGGTGCCAAGCTAGCCTACGCCTTCATTCAGCTCACCTTCCTGAAGCTGAAGGTGCTGGGTCTGTTGTTTGGACTGGGCGGAGCCGCCCTCCTCGCCTACGGGGGCTGGATGCTTCTTGCTGGATTGGGTAAGATTGTCCGCGTCACTGGCACGGTCTTGGCGGCTGTTATAGGATTTGCCGTGGCCATGGCGTTTTACATGGGCGTCGGGGCAGTGACGACCACGGGGTTCTTTCTGGCGGACCTGAAGGTGCCCATGAGCACACTGGGGCTCTGCCTCTTGATTGCAGCCCTGCTCGGGTTCCTGAGCGCTTTCTTCCCCGCTCTGCGCGCCTCGCGAGTCAGGATCGCCGAAGCCTTGCGCTATGTGGGGTAGCGGCAGCCGTTTTGGTCCCATGCCCCTTATTCACTCGGCATGTACAAGGCCTGCCCCGTCCGAGGAAACCATGCTGCACCTCCTCTTGAAGAATCTCCTCCGCAATAAGCGCCGTACTCTTTTGACTGTCGCCAGCACCGCGATTTCGCTGTTCCTGCTTTCGTCGCTGGCGATGGTTTACACATCTTTCGGAAAGCCTTTCGAAGGACCCAGCCCGCGCATGATGGTTCGCCGCTCAGTAGGAATCATGTTCTACATGCCGTTGAGCTATCGCGCCCGGATTCGCGCCGTCCCGGGAGTAGCCGCAATCAGTACGATGAATTGGTTCGGAGGTTACTGGGTTGACAAGAAGAACACCTTCGCCAACTTCGCCATCGATGCCGACACGGTGCTCGATGTGATCGGCAATGCTCACCTTCCTCCGGATCAGCTCCAGGCTTTCAAAGGCGAGCGGGTGGCGGCGATCTGCGCCAAGCAACTGGCCGACAAATATCAATGGAAGATCGGCGATAAGATCACTCTGCTGGGCAGTCCCTACGGTTTTGCTCCCACGCTGTGGTTACGAGGCATTTTCACCGGCGGCCCACAGGACATGTTCTTTTTTCATTATGACTATCTGAATGAGAGCATGAGAGTGCGCAATTTCGGCGACCGGGCTGGGCTTTACTGGATTCGGATTGAACGTCCGGAGGATGCGGCCCAGGTCGGCAAGGCGATTGACGAGATGTTCCGCAACTCAAGTTACGAAACCAAGACCGAGACCGAGAGCAACTTTCTGCTCGGCTTCGTCTCCATGCTGGGCAACGTGAGGAAACTGGTCCTGCTGGTCGGCAGCGCGGTGATTTTCGCCATTCTCCTGATCGTTGCCAACACCATGGCGATGTCGATCCGCGAGCGTGTCGCCGAAGCTGCCGTGATGCGCGTTCTGGGATTCCGCACCCGTCAGATCGTAGGCCTGTTCGTGTCAGAGTCGCTGGCCTTGACCCTCGTCGGGGCGATTGTCGGGGTAGGTGGCGCCAAGCTCCTTTACGATTCACTTCGTATTTCCAAAATTAACGATATGGTATGGGCAGACCTGCGCATGAGGCCGGAGACACTCGCCTTCTGCTTTTTGGCGGCCGCGGTCATCGCGCTGGTCGCATCGGGCTGGCCGGCTTGGCGCGCCGCCCACGTCAAGCTGGCGCAGGCACTCCGGTTCGTGGGATAGCGTAGGGGAGGTCCTTTACGGCCCTCCAGGAACGGGAAAAAATGGCGATTCCGCTTAAATACAATCTCCGCAACCTGATCGTGCGCCGGACCACTACGATCATGACCGCACTCAGTATCACCCTGACGGTGGCCGTATTCGTGGTACTCATGGCGCTTGCCCAGGGCTTGGAAACGTCGTTGTCTTCCACGGGCCAGCCGCTGGACCTGCTCGTATTCCGCGAGGGTTCCCAGGCGGAGACTGACAGCTTTGTGAATCACGATAATGCCCTGCAGGTTCTGCCTTACCTGCACGGCATCGCCGCTAACGCGAAGGGCCAACCTATGTCATCGCCGGAACTGGTGGTCCTGATTAACCTGCCCCGCCTCGGAGAGACACAGGGTGCTAATGTCACGATTCGCGGACTTCAACCACAGGGATTCGAGCTCCATCCTGAGTTCAAGCTGCGGGAAGGGCGGCTGTTCCGGCCCGGCATGCGCGAGGTGATCGCCAGCAAGAGGATTGCCGGCCGTTTTCAGGATTGCGCCCTCGGCGACCGCCTGCACTTCGCCAAAGGTTACTGGACCGTGGTAGGAATATTCGAAGCCGGCAATACCGCTTACAATTCCGAGATTTGGACGGACGAGAACGATCTGGGGCAGGACTTCGATCGTCCCGACTTCTCTGACGTGCGACTGCGGGCGGTGGACGCGAGCGCGGTCACGCAGCTCAAGCAACAGATCGCGAACGATCCCCGGCTCCATCTCAAGTCGGAGACTGAACAGGAGTACTACGCGCGCCAAATGGCGACGGCTGCCCCGATCAAGGTGTTTGGGGTATTCATCGCCGTGCTCATGTCGATTGGCGCCTCGTTTGCAGCCATGAACACGATGTACGCTGCAGTAGCACGCCGCACCCGGGAAATCGGCACGCTGCGGGCAGTCGGCTTCTCACGCAACAGCATCCTGGTTTCGTTCATTATCGAATCCGTCCTGATTGCGCTGCTGGGCGGCGTCCTCGGCTGCAGCCTGGCACTGCCCGTCAATTGGATCACCACCGGAACTTCGAATTTCGTCACTTTCAGCGAGATCACCTTCAACTTCCTGGTGACACCCGGCCTGTTCCTTACCGGCATCGTATTCTCGACGTTGATGGGACTGTTCGGAGGACTATTCCCGGCTTGGCGGGCGTCCCACGAGAATATTGTTACTGCGCTGCGCTCAAGCTGAAGGGTGGGTGAAGAAATTGAAGAACGACAAAGACCTCAGCGTCCTGCAGATCGATCGCTCGCGCAAGGAGTCACCGCCGCGCAATAATCAAGGGCCGCGCCGGGCCCTGTTGCTGATGAGCGCCGCCCTGGTGGTGGTGTGCGCTCTTGGCTTCTTCGCCTACCGCATGTTTGCCAACGCGCCCGTTGTTCAGGTAGAACGCGTGGAGCTCCGGCAGACAACCGCTTCGGGCCCGGTGGTGCTGACAGCGGGCGGCTATATCGTGGCTCACCACACGATCGAAGTGAGTTCAAAAGTAGTCGGCAAAGTAGTCTGGGTAGGCATGGAGAAAGGCGATCAAGTTAAAGCCGGCCAAGTGCTGGTGCGCCTGGACGACAGCGAATTCCGCGCTCAGCTCGATCAATCCAAGGCGAACCTGGCCGTGATGCAGGCCCATCTCACGGAGCTTGAGCACGGATCGCGCCCGCAGGAGATCGCAGCGTCCCAGGCCGCCGTCGAGCAGGCGCAGGCGGACTTCGGCAACTCCACGCTGATCCTCAAGCGCACCAAGGAACTGTTCGCGCAGGGAGTTGGTTCCAAACAGGACCAGGACAACGCCCAGGCCCAGTACGACGCCAACAAGGCCAAGCTCGATAGCGCCAAGCAGAATTACCAGCTCGTGAAAATCGGTCCACGGCAGGAGCAAATCGACTACGCTCGCGCCCAAACAGAACAGGCCCGAGCCCTTGTCGCCTACCAGCAGACGCAAATCGATTCTACTCAGATTCGCGCCCCCATCAGCGGCACGGTACTCGATCGCTCGATTGAAATCGGCGAGATGGTTTCCAATATGAATTTCGGCGGCACCGCTGGCGTGAAGTCTTCCGTAGCGGAGTTGGCCGATTTGAACGACTTGCAAGTGGAGCTCGACATCAACCAGAATGACTTTCCCAAGATTGTCCCGCACCAGAATTGCAACGTGACGGCCGACGCTTATCCCGATCGCGCCTACAAGGGCGTAGTGGCCGAGATCTCGCCCCAGGCTGACCGCCAGAAGGCCACGATTCAGGTGAAGGTGCAGATCCAGCATCCAGACGCTTACCTGCGCCCCGAAATGAATGCTCACGTGTCATTCCTCGGACCGGATCAAGGCAAAGCTGCCGCCCAAGATATGCTGACCATCCCACGCACAGCGGTGGTCCAGAAAGAGGCGAAAAGCGCTGTCTTCCTATTGACAGGATCGCATGTTGAGTTGCGGGAGATTCGGCTTGGACGAGATTTGAGCGATCGGGTCGAAGTTGTGGAGGGTCTCGGCGCCAACGATAAGGTGGTTGTGAAAGGCGCGGAAGGACTTACCGACGGCGAGCGCGTGAAGGTGAGCTAGAGCGGCGGGGGCGTTTCCTCGTGGTCGCCCCTTGGCGCAACTGGAAGCCCGCTCGTATCTGCAGATATTGAAGGAGATCTGAAAATGGCTGAGGCGACATCAGTTACAACTGACCGGAGTGAACCGAATTCCGAAACGGGTAAGTCGGTGGTCCAAATCAAAAACCTGGAGAAGATCTTTCAGCGTGACGAATTCCAGGTGGTGGCACTCGAAAAAGTGGATCTCACCGTGGCGGAAGGCGAGTTCCTCTGCCTGATGGGACCTTCGGGATCCGGCAAGACAACACTCCTGAACATCATCGCCGGTATTGACAGGCCCACCGGCGGAGAGATTCGTGTTCTTGACGAGAACATCGTGGACTTGTCAGAGGATGAGCTCGCCGGCTGGCGGAACTCTCACGTGGGCTTCGTGTTCCAGACGTTTAACTTGATCCCGGTACTTACAGCATACGAGAATGTGGAATTGCCACTCCTGCTCACCCATCTCTCGTCGCAGGAACGCCATGAGCATGTGATCGCGGCACTCACCCTGGTAGGACTAGCCGATCGCATCCAGCACTACCCCCGCCAGCTATCCGGCGGCCAGGAACAACGCGTGGCCATCGCTCGCGCCATCGTCAGCGATCCGACGCTGCTGGTCGCCGATGAACCTACCGGCGATCTCGACGCTCATTCCGCCACTGAGATCCTCGATATCCTGAGCCGTCTCAATCGTGAGTATAAGAAGACCATTGTTATGGTCACGCACGATCCGCGTGCGGCCCACTATGCCACCGTGACACGTCATCTGGACAAGGGCCAACTGCTGCCAATTGGCCAGTAGAAATCGGCCAGCAGGAAGAGGGCTCGCCCGAAACGCACCCAAGTTGAGTTTGCCAGCAGTGAAGAGGGGCAAAGGAAGTATGTTCCGTCCGGGCGAAACCCACCCGCTGTTTTGTCGGAATGCCAGGTTTCACAGAACGGCGAGGTTCCTCTGCAGATCGCGAAGAAACTTCGCCGCTGCCACGCCGTCGACTACGCGATGATCCACGGTGAGTGTCGCGGCCATGGTCGGCCGCCATTCGAGTTGGCCTGAGGCGCCGCGCACCGGCTGTTCCGTGACCGCACCCACCGAAAGGATCCCGGTCTGGGGCGGGACAATGATGGCCGTGAAAGACTCGACCCCGAACATGCCTAGATTGCTAATGGTAAACGTTCCGCCCGTCATATCCTGTTCCATGATCTGCTTCTTCTCGACTTTGGCGGTGAGCCGCGCCGTCTCCGCCGCAATCTGCTCCGCCGAGAGTCTGTCGGCGTGGTGGATCACAGGTACATAGAGGCCGTCATCGGTGCCTACGGCGACTCCGACATTGATCTCAGAATGGCGGAGGAGCGAGTCCCCCTGCAGCTCGGCACTCAAATCAGGATGCGCCACGAGAGTCCGTGCCACCGCGAAGACGATCAAGTCGTTAATGGAGACACGCGTCCCGGCGGCCTGAAGCTGGCTCTTCTGGCGTAGCGCTGCGGTCATGTCCATCAGCATGGTCACGCTGAAATCGGACATTTCGTGCTTGCTTCGCTCGACCCTTCGGGCAACGGCGCGCCGCATGGGCGAAAGCGGTATTCTGGAAACGCCAACGGGAGCGGCAACGGCAGCAGGCGCCTTGGCTTTCACTTCCGCCGCCTTGATTACGTCGTCCTTTTCGATCCGGCCGCCAGGCCCAGTTCCTTGAATTGCGGAAAGGTCGATCCCTTTTTCCTGGGCCAGACGCCGAGCCAACGGCGATGCCTTTATGCTAGACGGGGCCTCAGTAGGAGGCGCGGCTGGCACGGGTGCGGCTTCCGGCACAACAGCGGCAGCGGCTGGCGTGGCGGCTGCGGTCCCGGAGCTTTCCGCTAGTAGTCGTTCGAGATCGCCCGCGGGTTCTCGACCATCGCCCAGCACCGCGATGAGACTCGTCGCAGGCGCGGCCTCACCTTCCCGGAAGAGCCGCTTGAGCAGCAATCCTGCGGCAGGCGCTTCCACCTCCATCGTGGCCTTGTCGGTCTCGATGTCGAGCAGCACCTCGCCCTTGGAGACGGTATCGCCTTCCTTTTTCTTCCAGGCGACGATTCGCCCCTCTTCCATTTCTGCGCCCGTTTTGGGCATGATGACACGAGTCAGAGCCATAAGTTTAGTTAAGCCGTTACCGGCTGGCGTGCCCAGTTGCGTGCGGCCAGGACGGTTTCCACAATCCGCCGCGGCGAGGGCAGAGTCTCCTCCTCGAGCACTCGCGCAAAGGGTATTGGAGTGTCTTTGGCGCTGATCCGGATCGGCGGCATGTCGAGCGATTCGAGGCAGTGTTCTGCTACGCGCGCCACCACCTCAGCGGCGATGCCGCATTGAGGATAGCCTTCCTCAACCGCGATCAGACGGTTGGTCTTCTCCACGCTTGCCTGGATCGCGTCGAAATCCATAGGACGCAGAGTCCGCAGGTCGATCACTTCAGCTTCGATACCCTGCTTTGCCAGTTCCTCCGCCGCTTCCAGGCAATTAAGAACCTGGCGCGAGTGCGACACGATCGTCAAATCCGAGCCCTCGCGCTTGACCTCAGCCTTTCCCAGGGGAATCAGGAACTCAGGGTCTTCGGGCACATCTCCCTTGGCGTTGTAAAGTAGTTTGTGCTCGATGAACATCACCGGATTGTCGTCGCGGATCGCCGACTTGAGCAAGCCCTTGGCGTCGCGCGGGGTCGCCGGCATCACCACCTTCAGTCCGGGCACATGGGTGAACCAGGCTTCCAGGCTCTGTGAGTGCTGCGCAGCGTATCCCTTGCCTGCGCCTGCCTGGCTGCGAATCACCAGGGGCACGTGGACCTGTCCGCCGAGCATGTACCGCACTTTAGCCACCTGGTTGAGAATCTGGTCCATGCAGACGCCGGAAAAGTCAATAAACATCAGCTCTGCAATCGGACGTTGCCCGGTAAGCGCCATTCCCAGGCCCGAGCCGATAATGGCGGCTTCGCTGATCGGCGTGTCGATCACACGTCCAGGCCCGAACTCTTGAAACAGGCCTTTGCTGGCTCCCATGGCGCCGCCAAACTTGCCTACGTCTTCACCGATGAGAACGACTCGCTCATCCCGGCGCATCTCTTCCGCCATCGCCTCAATGATTGCTTCTCGATAGGTTTTCTCAGCCACGTGACTCCTCGGTATAAACATACAAAGTTGATTCCTGAGGCTTGGGATCGGGACTGCCCTCGGCAAACGCAACTCCGGCCTCGACCTCACCATCGATTTCCGCGTCGATGGCCGCGAGCTCAGACTCTGAAGCTACCCCCTCTGAAATCAGCCGCACCCGATAACCCGCCACCGGGCAGAGCTTCCACCACTCCTGCTCTTCCTCGCGCGTTCGGTAAGGACGATGATCGGAGGCGCCATGTCCGAAGTAGCGATAGGTCTTGATCTCGAGGAGTGTGGGCCCCTCTCCAGCCCGGGCGCGGTCGACTGCTTCTGCGGCCACTTCCCGGACCGCCTCCACGTTCATTCCATCCACCGTGAAGCCGGGCATCGCGTAACCCTTGGCGCGATCCGCCAGGGTAGATGTTGCAGCCACGCTTCCGATGGGCGTCGAGAGCCCGTAGAGGTTGTTCTCGCACACCCACACGATCGGCAAATGGAAGGCCTTCGACATGTTCAGCGATTCGTGAAAAGCTCCCTGGTTGGTAGCAGCATCCCCGAAGAAGCAGACCACAACCTGCTTGGTGCTCCGCTTCTGGATGGAAAGGCCCGCGCCCAGTGCAATGGGGAGACCGGCCCCTACAATGCCGTTCGCGCCAAGATTCCCCATCGTAACGTCGGCAATGTGCATCGATCCGCCGCGGCCACGGCAATATCCAGTCTCTTTACCGAATAACTCCGCGTACATCTTACCCATCGCCGCGCCCTTGGCCAGACAGTGGCCGTGCCCGCGATGCGTTGAGAGAATATAGTCGTCATTGTTCAAGATCGAGACCACGCCGACGGCGGACGCTTCTTCACCAATGCACAAGTGGGGCGACATGCCCGTCAGCCGGCCGGCCTTATAGAGTTCGTGAGTCTTCTCCTCGAATTTGCGGATTCGCACCATTTGCCGGTAGAGTGCCTTCCGCGTCGAGGAGTCCAGCTTCGATTCAGAAATAGCCATCTGTATCCTTCAATAGGGTGACAGTAAGGGCGACCCTAGTGTTCGCCCTGAAAAAATAAAGCCACGGTTGTGGTGGCCCAAATCATGGCGTGGAGCAAAACGGGCGCCTATCCGATCAGTTCCTGGCGGCCCTGTACCAGCCGCTTCAGCTCATCGGCCACCATGTGATTGATCATCAGGTGGACGTCTTCCACCTGCACCATCTTCTGGCAAGGCACTATGACATTGATATCAGCAATGGCCCGGGCCTTACCACCTTCAAAGCCGCTGTAACAGATGGTCGTGGCGCCACGCTTCTTGGCTTCTTCGAAAGCCAGCAACACATTTCGAGAGTTTCCGCTGCCGGATATGGCGATTACCACGTCCCCGGCTTTAACCCAGTTCGCGACCTGCTCACTGAACACGTAGTCGTAGCCCATGTCGTTGCCGATGCCAGTCAGAAACGACACGCTATCGTTTAGGCACATGGTACGGAAGCGGAGATTATCGGCTACCACGGCTTTCTTGTCATCGGAAGTGATCGTGTGCTTGGCAAGATCGTTGATCATGTGGGCGGCGGTGTTCGCGTGACCGCCGTTCCCCATGGTGAAGATCCGGCCGCCCCGCTGGCAGCACTGCCAAAGGGCCTCGACCGTCTGTGCGATAGTGTCCCACGGCAACTTGTTGAGAAGGGCTTGCAGGTCGTGCGCATAAACTTTCAGGTTTTCTTCGTGGTCCATAGGAAGAGCTCCCGTGTGTTCGATTCAGTTCAGTCCATATCTCTGCTGGAGGGCGGCAGTAAGAGCCGCCAGGCCCTTACTCCGGGCAGTGGCATAAAGAGACTGGACATGCCCGTGAGGATCCTCGACGTCAATGGGTGCCTCGCCGCCGCGCCACAGGTCGAGCGCCTGCCGCATTGCCTCAGCCCCGAGCTTCGGATCAGCGTGGCCGTCGGGTCCCACCACCGAGTTGATCGCCGATCCAGCGAGATAAAGGGCCTGGCCCTTGGGTAGGTGGGCGGCGACGTCGGCCAGATTCAGGATGATATTGCCCTGGTCCAGTCCTCCCGCCCGCGCGATCATCACCGGCTTAATGTGTCCCAGTGGTTTGGTAAGGGCTTCCTCGCATTTGCGCCACTCGAGTCCCTGCGGCCGCAATAACGGCTGGGCGGAGGTCAGGGGTGCGGTCTGCCGGAAATCAATTCCATCAAGGCGTCCCACGAAATCCAGCACTTCCCGCCAGACGGCGTTTGTTCTCGACGATATCCCACTGTTGTGACCATATATAACGGGCGGCGAGGCAAGATGGGAGGTGAGGTCGCGCACAAGCCGGACACTTCCGCCCGCAAACTGCTCGCTGAACATCAACCCGTTGACACCGGTTTCAAGCACACGCTCGACCGTTTCGGCCAGCGATTGAGGAGGCGACGTAATGTGAGGGGCAAAAATCAAACCGAGGCCGTTCCTCGCGGGGCCAAGACGCCGGATAACTTCCGCCGATTTTCGCGCCCGAGAAACCACGGGGCAATAGGACAGATCCGGGAGCAAGTTCTCATCTTCCTTGGCAAACAGGAAGAGGGTCTCACCCGCCACGCCCTCCACCAAGTTGGCAACTTCATCATCAGTGATGCCGGCGGTGGGCTTCAGGATCGTGCCGAAAGCAGGTTCACCGGCAGGCCAGTGCGTCAATTCACGGACGCCGTCGCACCCATAGGCGGGACCGGGAAAAGTGGCCAGCACTCTTGCCGGAATCTTGATATCAACCAGCTTGGCTTCAGCGAACTCCCAAAGCCCGAAAACTCCTTCGCCGGCAGCAAGGTGAAGGATGTCGCTGGCGTAGTACTTACCGTCGCGGTGCTCGAAGAGCTCAGCAGGAAAGGCAACACGAGCCAGCCCGACGCGGTCAGACTCGTCCCAGGGAAGCACACCCGCCACCCGGCCCGTGCAGCGGTCGATGAGCGTGCCCGGCGTGGTGTGTTTGATCCCCGTCGTCATATGATAGGAAATCGCCTTCCCGGCGGCGTTTAGGGAACTACCGCGGGTGCGGAGGAAGTAAGTCGCAACCAAGGCGTCGGGATCCTCAGGTGCATCGGCCCAGAAGGGTGACTCGTCATAGACGCGTTGACGAATCGCGGCCTCCCGCCGATCCACATCAATATCGATATCGCTATTATAGGGTGAGGTCATAGAAGAGGTGGACAACCATTTTCGGGCAACGTTATGTTGAGTCCTATTTGGCGATAAGCATATTCTTCGCCCATTCAGGCAATACTCTAGCATGCTTCGAGCAGTAAGTCTACTCGCCTGACCGATGAGCGGCGTGGTGCAGGTCCACATTATCATCGGTTTGATCCTCATGCCCGCCTAGCAAGAGATCGATGCCCAGGGAACGAATCACCTCGACGGCGTCCTCGGGCGGAGCTGAATCGGTGACGATGGTATGGACATCGGCCAGCGGGATCATGCTGATCAGAGTGGGTTTGCCGAATTTACTGCGATCCGTCAGCAAGATAACCTGTTCACTTCGTGACATGGCGGCTCGCTTGATTGGAACTTCTTCCACGGCGGATTGGGTCAAGGCCTGGTTTCGATAATCGATTCCGGCGCTACCGAGAATCATCTTGCGAAATCGAAATGACTTAATCGCGTCTTCCGCCATAGGCCCAACCAAGCTCGCGGTGTGTGCCAAAAAGCGGCCACCCACAACGTAAAGGGTGACGCCCCGGGCAGCCTGCAGGACCTGGGCAGCGGCGAGCGAGTTGGTAACGACAACCACGGCATTGTGGTTGACCAACTCCTCCGCCACCATGAATGCGGTTGTTCCGGCATCAAGAAAAACAGTGTCGCCACCCTTCACTAAGGCCGCAGCCGTCAAGGCGATGCGCCGCTTGGCCTCGGCATGGAAGTGCATGCGCAGGCCGAACTCGACCTCTACCCCGGTTCGCGATGCTTCGGGCTGTGCCCCCCCATGCACGCGGCGCGCCGCGCCCTGAGCCTCGAGTTTTTGCAGGTCCCGTCGAATCGTCGCCGGATCTGCATCGAGCTCTTTCGAAAGCTCACCAACATCAACGTATCCGCGCTCGAGAAGTAGCTCGCAGATGCGCTGGCGGCGGTCTAAGCCATCTATTCTCCTACCGTCCGGTCGTGTTGACATGCGTTATAGTGCCTCTTGGTTAATTTGAGCTTTACGAGAGAACAAAAGGGTACACCCAAATCAGCCCGGAAGGCTTGGTTTGTTAACTACGAGACTTGTGGTGCAGCCCGTTTGAATATTATAATCGCACGCCTGCGCAAAGCAACTGCCCCGAAGGGACGTTCGGAGAGGAAAGGCTCTCGCAGAATCAACAGGCAGGCTGCCAGGAGATAAGAGATTGAAGTTCCTTCCTATGTCGGACCTACTAAACCGCGCCGCTTCAGAAGGCTATGGTGTTCCGTCCTTCTGCGCCTGGAATGCAGAGAGCATGGAAGTGGTGTTGCGGACGGCCCAAAAGCTGAGAGCGCCGGTAGTCCTCATGAATGGACCAGGAGAATTCGGCCTGCTGAATCCTGTTGACCAGGGAGCTGTAGCACATGCTCTAGCCAAGCGTTTCGAGGTCACGGCCGCTTTGCACCTGGACCACGGAAACTCGATCGAGCAGGTCGAGCAATGCCTCGCCGCCGGCTACACCTCCGTAATGTTGGACTATTCCACCCGGCCTTTTGCCGAAAACGTCGACGCCTTACGGCGGGTGGCAGCCATGGCTCATCCATTGGGCGTGACCGTTGAAGGCGAACTGGGATTAATCGGTCAGGTAGATCAGGTCAGTGTGGAAGGTGGAAGCGAAACAACCCTTACCGATCCCAACATGGCGGCAGCCTTTGTCCAACAAACAGGCATCGATGCTTTAGCTGTCTCCATCGGTAATGCTCACGGCCTTTACACGAAACTGCCGCAATTGGATTTCGAGCGCCTGGCCAAGCTCAGGGCCGCAACAAGCATTCCCCTGGTCCTGCACGGTGGCTCCGGCACACCTGAAGCCGATCTGCGGCGTGCGATCGGTTTGGGAATTGCCAAGATTAACGTGGCAACAGAATCTATTAACGCCGTCCGGCAATCACTCCTGGACCAATGGAATTCGGAAAAGAATCTGTGGGCGCCAATCGCCCAAGCGAACGCCATGAAGGCGATGGCGAAGGTCGTCGAAAAGTGGTGCCACTTGACCAAGGCGGCAGGCCGGGCATAAAGTCACGCTGGAGGCAAGATACCCATGACCCCTATGAGCTTACAGGCGGAACTCTGCGAGGAGTTGAATTCGATCCCGCTCCTGGACATTCATACTCACCTGGTTGATGGAAAGCTGGCAGCGCGCGGCTTGCATGACATTCTTTTTTATCACATGTCGGTGAGCGACCTCTATGGGGCCGGCTGTCCTAGCGGTGCGCGGCTCACTCAGTACCCCGGCTGGCCAACCGAGGAGGAAGCACATCAGCGCATCCAGGAGGCATTGCCGTTTTTGAAGTACGTGACCAATACCAGCATCTCCTGGGGCATCCGCCTCGTGCTTGCAGATCTGTATGGGTGGAAGGAACCGGTGGACGCCGGCAATTGGCAGAGGCTCGACTCCCTGATCCGTGAGCGCGCCGATGATCGGGCCTGGCAGCGGGAAGTAATGCGACGTGCCAGCATCCAGCGCTACGGCACCGAATACGCTCGCCGCGAAACCGGTAAAGACCGGGACATCCTCCAGTATTCGCTCGAGTGGGCGTTCTTCACGCGTTGCCAGTGGGGCGAGTTTGATACGGCGCTTTATGAACTGGAACGCTGCTGGGGAAAAAAGCCGGAGAGCCCCAGCCCAATCGGGCAGCGGCGGACGGCCCTCGACTGAGCGCGTGATCCGATCGCTCGCAGACGTTCATGCCGCCATCGATCATTACGTCGAGAACATTCCCTACGACGAGATTCTCTCCATGGCGACGCACATCTCTACTGATCTTGACCTGAGCCTGGTAACCGAGAAGGAAATGGTGGAAGCGTTGAACCGGCGAGCCCATGCTGGTGCGTGTGAGCGCGACATCTACGCTTCTTATATCAATGAGGCGTTTCTGACTGGCCTCGAAAAACATGCGTCCGAGTTTGTGTTTCAGTTCAGTTTCGGCGCAGAACCGCTGCCCTTCGAGACCAGCAGCCGTATGTCTCAACGCACGCTCGCGCAATTAGCCGAAATGGTGAGCCGGCATCCCAAGATACGCTTTCAGTGTCTCCTGGCGAGCCGCCACGCGAATCAGACGCTGTGCACGATGTGCCGGCAATTGCCTAATCTTTCGGTAGCAGGCTATTGGTGGCTGAATTTCTTTCCTTCCATAATGAAGCAGGTAATGGAAGAACGGCTCGATATGGTCCCCTTAAATAAGCAAGTCGGTTTCTTCTCCGATGCCTACTGCCTCGAGTGGACATACGGCAAGGCCAGGATAGTGTGTAACCAGTTGGCCGCTGTTTTGGCGGAAAAAGTCGAATGCGGACAATACACGCGGAATGACGCCCTTGCGGTTGCCCGCTCGATTCTATACGAAACACCACAAGAACTGCTGGGCATGCAGCCTGCCGCCAGTGGTCGCGCCGCCCGGTCCTTGTAGGCGACGATGCGGACCGCCAGGCACTTGTGCGATTCCTGATCAGAATGAGGAGGCGGGATGACAAGGAGAACTGTGATCTGGTCGCCTCTGCTTTTGGCGGCCCGCCGGGCGTGGGCATTTTTATCCAGCGGCCCTGCCCCAAACAGCTTCGCCGGAGTCGAAGGCAACGCAGCAGCCGCGAATGATCCCACGCCGGTCGTTCTTGAGAACGCCAATCACAAACTGGAATTCGACCCGAAAAGCGCGCGCCTGATCTCCTTCCGGGCCAAGCTTGCGCCAACCCAGGAGTTCGCAGTCTCGAGCGAGCAGATTCCGGCCTTTGTAATCCAATATCTAACCCGCGATCGGGAATTCCGCCAAATTGGTTCCACCGACACGACCCAGGTCAATGTTCAATCCGACGGGAAGACGCTGACAGCCGTCTTCGCAGGTCTCGGTGGACTGGACTTGGCAGCAACAGTGACGGTCCGGATCGCTAATGGCGATCCTTTGAGTTACTGGTCAATCGCCGTCCGCAACCACGCGGATCTCACAATCACTGATGTTCATTTCCCGATAGTCGTCGTCCCCTACAATTTGGGTGGCAAGCCCGGCTCCGAAGCCCTTTTACAGCCAGTTGCCACGGGACGTTTCTGGAATGCGCCGAAACCACAGGATCTCACTCTTGACAGTCCCCACGCCTGGCAATTCCTGCCGGAGAACGGAGATACACACCATTATCCCGGGCTTGTTTTCGCCCAGTTCCTCGCTTTCTACAACGACCGCGCCGGCATCTACATCAGCTGCCAGGACGACTCCGGATCGATCAAGCTGATCAAGCCGGTCCATAGCAGGTCCGGGGGAATCCGGCTCGGTTTCTCGCATGTCGGGGAATGGCCGGCGGTAGGAGAGAGAGAACTCGGATACAACGTCGTCTTGCGGGCTTTCAAGGGCGACTGGTACGAAGCGGCCGAACTCTACCGCGATTGGAGTCTGAAGCAACACTGGGCCGCAACCCCGCTCCACAAACGCAAGGATGTACCGGACTGGCTGCTCGATTCTCCGCCCCATATTATTGTGCGAATACAAGGCGAGTTAGACGTCGGTCCCGCCACGCCCAATTCCGAGTTTCTTCCCTACCCGAAAGCGATTCCGCTGCTGGAGAAGATTTCCAAACGCATTGACGCCCCTCTGGTTGCCGTTGTGATGTCGTGGGAACGTCCCGGCCCTTGGGTGTATCCGGACTGCTTTCCTCCGGCCGGCGGCGACGACTCGCTGAAAGAGTTCACCGCGCTGGCTCGGGCGAGAGGGTGGCATGTCGGCAGCTTCTGTAATGGAACACGCTGGGTAACCCAGCACTTCTGGTCTGGATACGACGGCGACAAGTACTTTCGAGAGCAGCAGGGCGAGAAGACCGTCTCGAGAACGCACGATCAGCGAATGTGGGAGGAGAACTGGGCCCAAGACTGGCGTCCCAGCTATGCGTGCTGCCTCGGCGTCGCCAGGACGCGCGAGATCGCGCACGATTTCGTGCGCAGGCTTCTCGACGACGGGCTCGACTGGGTGCAGTTCTTGGATCAGAACGTGGGCTGCTCCACGTTTCCGTGTTTCGCACCGGATCATGGGCATCCACCCGCCCCCGGCAAATGGATGAACCGTGAGATGCAGTCGCTGCTCGACGGCTTCCGGCAGATTGCGAGCGAGGAGACGTCGAAGAGTAACGGCCAGCGGAGGTTCGCGTTTTCGGTGGAATACCCTCCGAACGAGTTCTTCATGCCCAATTTCCAGGTGTGTGACCAGCGGATCGCGCCGCCCGGACACGCGCCCTACGGACGCCAGTTCTTTCCCCTCTTTAGCTTTCTCTACCATGAGTTCGTGGTGATGCAAGGTGGATTCGGTTCGGCTCCGGAGCCGTATCACATGCCGATCCGCAATGCTTACAATCTCGTGATTGGCGAAATCCCGGGCGGAGTTCTGACCGGCGACGGTTCGCTGCTAAACCGGGATACCTTCAACTGGGCACCATGGTCACCTCCGGTGGGTAGCAACGACGATTCTATTGCCATGCTTCGCAGCGCCACGGCACTTCGACGGGGAAAGGCCCGCGATTTTCTGGTGTTTGGCAGAATGCAGCGTCCGGCCAAACTACCCGCTGTCAAGACCATGCATTGGGAGAACGAAGGCGAGGTCCATAAGATATCAGCCGTCTTTCATTCCGCCTGGCAAAACCCCACAGGCCGCTTCGGTGTGGTCCTGGCTAACTGGACGAAAGAAACCCACGTTATCGATGTTACGGACTCGCGCCTCGGCAGACAGGTTGTCGAACACATCTCTGCCCAGGAAGTAAGGACGTCGGCACGCCAACTCGAGCGGGGAAGAATGTCGGTGTCGCTTCCTCCCCTAAGCTGTGCGTTAATTGAGGCTTTTTGAGCTTGGGGTCCGATCACCATACAAGCAGAAGTTGAGGCCATGAAGAAGATTCACTGTGTTGGCGTCCTGGTAGTGGACTTGTTGAGCGGGCCTATCGAGCAGTACCCGGTCCCACGGATCAAGACTCAGATCAACACCGAATCCATGCGCATTGTGCCTGGAGGGGGCGCTGCCAACACCTCCTCGGCGCTCGCCCGCATGGGACTTGCGGTAAGCGCGTTTTCCAAGCTGGGCGACGACTTCACCGGCGGCTTCGTCCTGCGTGAGCTGCAAAAGGTCGGCGTCGATACCTTGGGTATCTGCGTCTCCGCGAGCGATTCCACTCCGTTCACCTTTGTGGGCATCCATGCTGATGGCGAGAGGACATTCATCCATACCCCCGGGGCAAACGTCACCTTCAACCTCGGTGATCTGGACCTTGAGCGCCTGCTGGCTGCCGATTACCTGCTTTATCAGGATGCCTGGGTTCTGGGCGCGCTCGATGGCGGGCCAGCCGCGACCCTATTGGCGGAAGCGCAGAAGCGTGGGGTGGTGACCTTTCTGGACGAGTGTTTTGGTTATGGGCCCAAGCGTGAGACCCTGGAAGTCATGTTGCCCTACTGTGACTATTTTCTGCCCAGCTTCGATGATATGCAGCTGATCTATCCCGGCTCTTCGGCGGAGGATCTCGCCGCCCGCCTGCTTGGTCTGGGCGCTAGCACTGTTGTCCTTAAAATGGGCCGCCAGGGCTGCGTGGTGGCGCACGGGAACGATCGCGTACCGGTGCCAGCCTTTTCTGCCAGGGTGGTGGACACCACGGGAGCCGGGGATTGCTGGGATGCAGGCTTCATCGCCGGACTTGCCAAAGGTGAGGATCTTCCGACTGCCGCCCGGATCGGCAACGCCTGCGCGGCGTTTTCAATCGAGGCGGTTGGCGGATCGACCGGCGTGCCAAGCTACGAAACCGTCCGGCAACGGGCAATCCAGACCGCCTGATAGTGCGATGGGAATCTGCTAGCTAGCTCTCCCGCTCCCGAGAGATGGATCCGCCCTGTTGAACAGTTCATGCAGGCTTCAGCAGCATGTTGCTTCCTTGTTTGTGCCGTTGGCAGAGAGAGGAAGATCCCGCTCAGATCCCGCTGGTTTTCCGCACTTTTTCCGCGCTGCCCCCCACTCGATCGCCACGATGAATACCGTACGCCAGGATAGGCGGGTGCAAGTCCAATCCACTCCACGCTCAACGCGCGAACTCTTCCGCCACTTCCGTGGCGATCTTTTCCCACTCCCACAGGTGCTGCGGCTGGTAACGTACGGTGGAGATGTCTTTCATGATCAGCTCCACGTGGCATTGTCCGGCCGTCTTGGTCAGGAACGTCCGGAGCTCCTGGCGCGCACCTTCCGGATCCCAGGTATCGCGCGCGAAGATCGCCGGAGTAGGTTTGTGGCTCAGGATATAATCCCCACCGACTTGCTCCACCAGGCGCTCGGTGTCATTCCAGTAACTCGCAGAGATCTTGCGCAGATTCGGAATCCGTCGCAGGATCTCGATCTTCCGGTCGAGCGGCTCGCAGCAGCCGTAATACACCATACCCCAGCGCTTCAGCCAGCGCAGATCGTGCTTTACCGCAAACTCCCAGTGCATTTCGGGTGAGACCTCGGAGAAGATCTGCGCGTTCGAGCAGCCCCACATATTAGGCGGCGTGACACAGGCTGGGTCGAACTCCTGGCCGGGTAAGGATTGGGTGTGCCCGTAGCCGCCCGATCCGATACGGGTGTTATTGCAGTCGAGCGAAAGCAGATTCATCTCCACAAATTGGTCGAGCTCAATCATCCAAGCATCTACCATGCGCTCCACCGCGGCATGCACCAGATCAGGCCTTTCCACCAAGTCGACCATTGCCTCCTGGACGCCCCACCAGCGAATCAGATAGTCCCAAGGCGTGTACCAGATGTGGGTCTGCCCGATCTTCTTCACCGGCATGATGCCGCCGTAGACATCGCACATGGCCTGGTAGTACAGCTCGGTGGCGGTCTCGTTGTGAGTTACAACCGGCATCCTGATCTTCTCAAGGTCGGCGAAGTCCCGGATCTGAATGTGGAAATGCCGGGACACGATATCGGCGGCCGGGTCGGTGGTGGCGATATCGACGTCTTCGACGATGCCGAAGTCGGTCGAGTGAATCGCCAGTGGACAGGCGAGAAAGTCGCTCACGATCATGTCGCCCGGAAGATGCCGCCACTGGTACAGGGCGCGCCGCAGTTCCCGCTCCTGTTCCTGTGCCCACGGGTGCCCGGTGCGGAGAGTCAGCTCATCGTCCACATTCATCTCGTGCCAGCAGATCTCGTTAATCCACACCATCGGGCGCTCGGACTCGCGATCGTTGAGCTTTTGCCACAGCCGCGCCTTCTCCTTGTGAACCGGCAGGGCAGCGATGTCAGCCAACTCCCCAGCCAAACGGCGCAGGACTTCTTTGTCGCTGGACGTAAGCCTGACCTCCTCCGCCACAGGCACAGGTGTGCGATGACTGGGATCATGTAGCATTGGCTCGCCCTACTTTCTCTTCCGTCCCTTCCGGCATAAACGCGAAGGACTCTAACGGGTACGGTAGACGACCGCCTTCTGAATGCTGAGCCGGTTTGGAGCGAATCTCCAGAATCGGCCTTGATCGTTCTCGTCGCCATTCAGGCGCCGGCCCGGGATCCAGACCCCATCGGAGAAGGTCCCTTCATCAATCGAACCTATCCCCACTTGAGCCGTTCCCGGCTGCTTGAGGGTGAAAGACACGCGGAATCCGCTACCGGCGCCCAGGAACTCATCGGGACCAACGGCGATGACGAGCCCGTATCCACTCTGGGCCGCGATCTCAAAGATCTGATCCATACTCACTTCGAGCCGGTATCCGTTCAAGTCGAGGGTGGTTTGCGGATGATCCTTATCCAGCAGAAAGCCAGCCATCTTTCCCTTGCCCTCGTGCTCCAGGATGGTGGGCGCCAGCTTCAGCAGCACACTGTAGCTCTTTCCCAAATCATTATTCACATCCGTCAAGATCTCGCGGTCCGGCTCGGCAAAGGAATCGATTCCGAAGGGTGAAAAGCCTATGGTCTCATGCTGGCCGACGGCATAGAAGACATTAGCTGCCCCCTTTTTGCCTCCGTGCGTTTCCGGTATGAACATCGGGTTGTCGGCCCGGTTATAGCGGTCGCACCATTCGCCAAAATTCGTGGCGTAGATATCCGGCGCGTAGATGTCGATGGCGGTACCTGCCGCCTTCCACACATCCATGACTTCGGGGAGTGGGCCGCCGCTCGGGTAGTCACCGGGCGCAGCCTGGCGATCAGCAAGCCAGGTGTTGACGTACATGGGAATGGGGTATTGCGCCTTTCCGGCCGCCGCCACGTGTTGAACGTAATGCCCGTAGTTCCAGGCCATGAAGACTTTGTCGGTCTCGGAGCCGGCTCCGAAAACCTCTTGCCAGGTGCCCGAACCCTTGGAGCCGGCGGCCTCCCAAGTCCTCCGGAATTCGGGAATCAGCGTTTCGCGGTGACCCTGCAGGTAACTGGTCAGTTCCTTTGGGACCTGCCCCTCGAAGGCAAGGTTCGCCGCCGCAGAGCGGTCGCGCGAATCGCCCAACACACCGACTTCGTTCTCCACCTGCATCATCAGCACGGTGTGAGCCTCACCATCGAAGTCGCGCAGGTGACGCATCACTGCGGCAAAGGCGCGGGCGTCCGCCTCCATGGACTCTTTTCCCAGCGCGCTGAGTATCTCCGCCGGCTTGCCGTTCGATTCGATGACGCGCGGGAACCGCTTGGGGTCCTGTTTTACCCAGATGGGAGCGTAGCTCGACATGCCATTCTTCCAACTAGCGAGCCACAGAAACACAAGATGGAGGTTGCTTCGCCTTGCGTCCTGGATCAGCCCATCTAGCAAAGAAAAATCGAACTGACCTTCCCGAGGCTCAACCAACTCCCAGGAGATCGGCGTGAGAACCGTGTTAACCGGAATCGCCGCCAGACGGGGCCATAGCGGTCGCATGTAATCGAGACTGGACGAACTGGAATTGAGGAGTTCTCCCGCCAGCATCAGAAAAGGCTTCCCCTCCACCACAAGCTGGGTGGCCGTGCCGTGCTTCTCGAGATGCGGGATGGCGGTCTTCTGAGAGTTCGCCACCAGGGTTTGAGAGAGGATCATGCTCAAAGCAATGAGAACCAGACGCTTCATATCGATGCTCCACTGATTAGAGAGTCCGACATTAACCTTAGCAGCCTAGCCTTAGCAGCCTGACATCTATTCACGGATTATACGTGAATGAGCTGGCGGACAAGACCTGAGACTGATACGATCTTGCATATTACAGCGTACGTCAGCAAGAATGTGATGAGTGACGGCCGTCACAGACCTTTCGGAAAATCTACTCATAATCCGATTGGCCACAAATGCAACGTCGCTGGCTCGCGAAGGGCTGAGCCCCCTGGGGCTTGCATTCGCCTCGTTGGCACGCGATGTTCCCTGGCGGCAGCTACCGGTCTGACAGTGCGATGAGCCCCGCAGAGCGCGAAGCGAGTGGGCCGTCAAAGGAGGAGGTGCGGTCATGCTGCGGAATCGGATTGTGCTTTCGCGTCACTTTGCTGTGGTATTTCTGGTGCTCGCTGTGTTCGCCGGCGGCGCGGTGGCGGCGCCCGCCGGAGGCGATGAGACTGCGCCCAAGCTCAAGGACCCGACGGAAGCGCTGCGGCGCGATTACGTGACCAAGGCTCAAGTGTGGGATGCCGATCAGTACGAGAAACTCAAATCGCTAACGCCCGAGCAGATCAAGGCCGGCCAGCCGTTCGAAGATGCATTTCCGTTCAACCGAGCGATCACCTGCCGTTTCGTTGAGCCGACCCTTAAGAACATTGTGGGAGGCATGACCCCGAAGTTCCTCTGTGGCGGTGGCACAGCGGCCGATCCATGCCCCGAGTGTAACGTTACCCAAAAAGAGCTCAAGGTGAAGTTCGGCAAAGACCCGAGTGCGAACCCGGAGATCTACGCTGAGGTCATGGGTACCCGGCTACTCTGGCTGCTTGGCTTCAAAGCCGATGGCGACTATCCTGTGCGGGTAACCTGCCTCAATTGCCCGGCCGACCCCTGGAGTGTTTATCAGGGATTCCGCAATCAGGCGGGAAGGCTTGACAAGAAGAACCCCAAGGACGTGGAAAAGGCGGCGGACATTGCCAAGCAGCTTGGCGGCGGCCGGGCGACGCGATCTTTCCTCTATGCGGTGATCGAGTCCAAGTTTCCGGGCACGAAGATCAAAGCCGAGGAAGTAGACTGCAGTTCTAGCGACGCGGAAAATACGGACCCTCGCTGTGGCGGTTTTAGTTGGAATGAGACCGCACAGATCAGCGAAGCTGCCGGCGGAGCCCCTAAAGCACAAGTCGACGCCTTCAGACTTCTTGCCGCTTTCATGACCCATGCCGATAACAAGCCGGGCAATCAGCGCCTCGTCTGCCCGGACGGGAACGTCGGTGCCGATGGGACCTGTACGCGACCTTTCGCCATGATTCAGGACATCGGTGCGGGTTTCGGCTCCACCGCCTTTTTCGGGCTCGGCTACAGAAGGCGGATATCAACGCCTGGAAGGGCCGAAGCCTTTGGGCGGACGTGCACGCTTGCCGCGCCAAGTTGAGCAGCGTACATGAGCTTAAGGATCCGGTCGTTAGCGAAGAGGGTAGGGCGTTCCTCGCCAAGCTCATGGATCCCGCGGTGCTCACTGACCAGAAACTCACGGCCGTTTTTGAGTCGGCGCGGGTCGCGGAAAAGGGCGACAAGGTTGACGGCCGGCCGGCAACCGCAGCCGATTGGGTCGCCGCCTTCAACAAGAAGCGCACCGAGCTTTCGCAGAGCTGCGGAACGAAGCACTAGGAGACGCTGCTTTCTACACAGCACGTAGGGAGCGTCAGGCTTGGGAATGACCTCAGGCCGCTGAAGCCGTGTCCTGAGGTAGGTTAGGAAAGCCTTCTCCTATGGAAAGGCAAGTACCGTGACATTTCCCCAACCCGTTCACAATCAGGTTGCATCCGGCGAGCACGTGGGGAAAATTCCGATTCGAGAAGTGTCGGGTCTGGCGCTTCGAAAGGGCGCCTCGGAGCCGGAAGTGCTTGCAGTCGGCGATCACGATTTCGAGTTGGCAGTGGGCAAGCTCGCAGGCGGAGCCATCGAGAAGTTTGACGTCATCGACCTGGGGCAGGCGCTGCGAAGGGCAGGTGTGAAACTTAACCAGGCTTCCCAGTGGGAGGGCATCACGAGCGACGCGTTGGGACGCGTGTTCGTCCTGGAGGAGAACCCGGGGCACGTTTTCGCCTTTGATGCCACCGGCAAGCAATGCCTGGCAACAATCGAGCTTGGCTTCGACGCGCGAGACAATGATTTCATCGACCTTGCTGAGGCCTGGGCCATGAATCCCAACTCCCGCGGTGAGGGTCTCGTTCTGCTTGCGCACGGTCACCTCCTTGTTCTCAAGGAAAAAGAACCCCGCCGGCTTATTGAGTTTGGCCCCCACGGCGACCTTCCGGTGGGCCTCAGACCCACTGGGGGCCGCGGAATCCAATTCTCTCTACCGGCAGAGCAGTTTTCGAAGATGGCACCCCTCAGAGATTGGAAGTTTTCCGAAGAATCCAAGGCGGATTTCCCTGATTTGAGCGATCTGCAAGCGGACGAAACAGGCAGGCTCTGGGTCTTGAGCGAGGAAGGGCGCGCCCTGGGAATGGTGACCGGTGAGGCTGGTGATGGACGCCTCCAGATCGGGTCGATCACGAAGTTGTCCGCCACGCCAGGCCTCGATCATCCTGAAGGCCTCGTTCTGCTTGGCCAAAAGATCGCGCTAGTAGCCTGCGACCAGCACGAGCGGCATACGCCCCTCTACTCCTTCAAACTGAAGCCCGACGCGCCATAACGATTATCACCCTCAAACGATGCTCGGAATTCTTGCTACCAGGCAGCCGTGAGGTTCTTTTGACGAACCGATTCCTCAAACAACCCCCAACGACAACGCTTGCCAAGGTATGTCGAATCCCCGGTGGTCAGGGCGCGGAGGGCGGCAGGATCTGAACGGTGCGGAGCCACGCTTCTGCACTACGGGTCCAGGTGGTGACCGGGAGCGAGGTGCGGCGAAGGCCGTAGCCGTGTCCACCCTGAGCGTAGAGGTGCATTTCGGCGGGGACTCCGGCGTTCTTGAGGGCGAGGAAGTAGACGGTGGAGTTCTCGACGTGAACCGGATCATCCTCCGCCTGGACGATAAATGAGGGCGGAGTTTTGTCGGTGACGGGGATATCGGGGTTGGGCGCGAAGTTCTGATCTGGGAGGGCAAGGTAGCCGGGATAGACGATCACAGCGAAGTCAGGGCGGCAGCTGAGTTGGTCAGCTGCATCGATCGGATCGTAGAGACGTTGATCGAAGTGAGTGCTGAGGGCAGCGGCAAGGTGAGCGCCGGCGGAGAAGCCGAGGACGCCGATGCGGTGCGGGTCGATGTGCCAGCCGGTAGCATGGGAGCGCACAATCCCGAGAGCCCGCTGGGCATCCTGGAGGGCGGCAGAAGCCTTGGGATAGGGCCCCGAATCGGGGACACGGTATTTGAGCAGGACGCAAGTGATGCCGGCGGAGTTGAGCCAGTCGCATACTTCGGTACCTTCGAGGTCGATGGCCAGAATGTGGTAACCGCCTCCGGGAAAGACGACAACGGCGGCGCTGGTGTTCTTGCCCTGGGGCAGGTAAAGAGTGAGGGTGGGCGTGGAGACGTTGCCAAGCCGGATGAGCGGTTTGCCGGCGATGAGGTTGTCCTTGGCGGTCGTGGTGTCGATCTCCGGGCCTGCATTAGTCTGGGCTCCAGGCGCCCCGTGCGGCCACACGGGTATGGTGGTGTGACCGGGCGCCGGCTGCCAAGCGGGCTTCTGGGCAAACAGGCTACTGCAGATGCCGACGGCGGCGAGGAGGAGCAAACGCTTGCGCATGATGAGGGCCTCCGGATTTGAAGTTCGTAGGCATGATCGCAGCCGAAGGGGTTGTGATGCAAGCTGGACGAGTTTGAGGCTGCTAATCTTGCTGACCCGGGGTGATCTGGCTGACGATCATTGGTTCTGACTGGATCAATCCGCTCGCTGTTCACTTGGGTCCGGAGGATTTGGCTGATACGGCAGAGCTTGCGTTTGCCGTCGGCAATCGCATAGGCTTAGCTCTTCTCCAGCCGGGAGGGCAGCCATGAAACGAAGAGAACTGTTGGCGGGACTGGGAACTCTGACGGCCTTGGGGCTTGGGCAGAAAGCTTCATCGTCCCAGCCCGCGACTCACGGGGTGGAAGTGACGAGACCAAAAGGACCGGCGGAGTTTCCCTTTCCTGGCTCCGCCCCTCGCCAGCAGTGGACGAAGATCGATGCGGAGGGTTTTTCCTTTCCGGTTACCGGATACGTTTTCGAAGGCACACAGCTCCAGGGAGGAGTGCCTCTAGGGGGCCTGGGCACCGGCTATGTGACGCTCGAAGGCGATGGGCGGCTGGGCACTTGCTCGATCTTCAACGACTTCGTGCCCCCAAAGAAAGTTTTTGCCGATTGGCTGACTGTCGAGTCAGGAACAAGGAGCGTGCCGCTTTCTTCCGCGCGGATTTCCTATTGGGGACATTTTCCCGTCGCCGACCTTCACGCGCTACTCGGTGAACTGCCTCTGGAGCTGGGAATCCGCGCCTTCGCGCCGTTCATCCTCGGGGACGCTGCGGTCTCGAATACGCCCGTCGCGCTGTTTGACATAGCCCTAAGGAATTTGTCTGACCAGCCCTTGCCCCTGGTTCTCATGATGCGCTTCCCGGCGGCGCCCAAGGGCAGTTCGATGGCAGTGCGCGGCGAAGGAGTTGTCGAACGGAACCCGGAAGAGGGCGTTTACTCGCTGACTCTAACCGTTCCGGCCCGGGAATCACGCCGCGTGCGTTTCGCGGTTGCCTGGTACGCGCCTTCCTGGCGCGACAGCGGCGGTGAGCCCCACCTTAATCGCTACTCGCAGCGCTTCCTCGATGCGGCGGAGGTTGCTGAGTTCGGGCTCCGCCACCAGGATGAACACTTGCGTCGCGTCCACGCCTGGCAGTTGGAAATCTACCGCGCCGAGCTACCGGAGTGGCTCAAGGATTCTCTGGTGCAGAGCTTTTATAGTCTGGCCAAGAACTCGGTGTGGATTGCACGCACTCGAAAGGACGAGTGGTGGGGCGAGGATGGTTTGTTCACGCATAGCGAGAGCCACACCGGCTGCCCGATCGTCGAGACCATGGTGTGCCGCATGCACGGCCACTTTCCTCTGCTTTTTTTCTTTCCGGAGCTCGAGGTAACTACCCTCGACGCTTTCCGGCATTTTCAGATCTCGGACGGCGAGGTACCGTTTTGCTTCGGTAGCCCCACCAGCATGCGCGACCCGCGCTATCACTGCCAGCACCCGCTCAACTCCGGCCAGTATGCCCAGATGATCTATCGTCTCTATCTGCGCACGGGGGACCGCGGCTCACTTACACGCTTCTACGATTCGGCCAAACGAGCGATTCGTTATCAGTACTCTCTGGATGACGACGGCTGTGGGTTAGTCCATGACCAATCGCACGCCCGGCGCGATGAACCCTGGCCGGCAAACCAGTTCTACGACATCTGGCCGTGGCAGGGGACTTCGAGTTACGTAGCCGGGACTTGGCTTGCCACCCTTGCTGCGGGAAGGGCGCTGGCCTCGGCGGTTGGCGATGGCGAGTTTCAAACCGAGTGTTCCGGCCGCCTGGTCAAGGCGCAACGCGCATTTGAAAAAAACCTCTGGAACGGCTCGTACTATCGGCTGTGGAACAATCGGCAGAAGGGAGAAATCAACGATATTTGCCTGGCCAACCAGTTGATGGCCCAGTGGTGTGTCCGCATCCTGGGTGTTGAGGATGTGCTGCGTGCCGATCGGGTCACGGCGGCGCTCGACACGATAGCGCGCCTGAACCTGAAAGCAACTTCTTACGGGCTCATCAATGGCGTCACCCCGGAGGGCAAGCCCTTCGAAACCAAACTCACTCTTTCAGGTGACCACGCCAAAAACATCTTTGTGGGCGAGAACCTCTGTGCAGCGATGGTCTTCATGTACCACGGGCGCCGAGACGTGGGGCTGGAAATTGCGCGCCGCCTCTACGAGGCCGTAGCGGTCAAGACGCGTTCGCCATGGAACCAGCGCTGCCTGCTCAACGGCGAAACCGGCCTTCCGCAGTGGGGCGATGACTACTACTCCGACCTGATCGTCTGGGCGCTTCCCATGGCCCTGCGTGGTCAGGCTATTGGCGATTTCGTGCAGACCGGATTACCCAAGAATCTGATCAACGCAGCCAAGGCCTGAACGTTACCTGGCAATCCGCTTTTGTTGCAGCACCCTGTGCCCCTGCAAGTTTGAGATAACGTTCGCGCCACGTTCGCATCCGCTCGTTTTGTCGGCACAACTTCGCTCTTTGTTGAGCACCCACGGCTCCCTGCTGCGCTCCGAGATTTCCCTGTGCGGCTCCGGCCTTTCCCTGCAATCGGTGGTGTGAGGACCTTTGGAGGAAGAGCGAATTCGGCCAAATCCGGACGAAGTCCTGTTCAAATCGCGCCCGCCTTCTCAGGAAAACTCCCAGCCGCGGCACTTATCGATTTCGCAGCGGCTCCGGTTGATATAGAGTCGGAGTTCCTCTAGTCCATACTGACGGGCGACTTCCCGCGCGCTTACTTGGGGGCGCTTCGGCTTGAGCACAAACCAGCCCTCCATCGGCAGCCATTTCTCCTGCTGGATGTCCTCCCCGCGCTCCTTCAGCAGCCTGTCTCGTTTCTCGGGCAGGTTGTTGTCCTGATGAAAAATGCATCGATCCAAATCGAGAGTAACGCGCGTGACATTTGTGCCGTTACCCCGATTATTTCGCTCGTATACCAACTGCTCTCCATCGATGTCATAGGCGAGACAATCAGGAACCCAGGTTGAGCTTACGACGTAATAATGGTGGCTGATCGCGTGTGCTTGAAGGGCGCGGCCGGCGGAGTACGCGCTCGGCCAGATCACCAGTTCGGCCCCTTGGTTCGCCAAGCCTTCCCATAAGGAAGCCCAATTCACGTCAAAACAGATCGCAAGCCCAATTCGCCCGAAATCCGCCTGGTGCACCGTGACCCTGTCACCGGGTTCGACCGGCGGTTGCTTCACGCACTCCCATTGCCAGACCGGATAGAGCTTGTTGTAGATACTGACGACTTCGCCCTGGCGGTCGAGCAGCACCGCAGAATTGTATCGCCGCTCACCTTCCTTCCGGTCGATAGGACAAACAATGTATGTCTTGTGTATCTTTGCCAGCCGTGCCATGGCCGCAACGGTCGCTCCTTCCAGGGACTCCATGCTCTTCTCGTCTTGACCCCGCCACGTCTCCGGCAAAATAACTAAATCCGTCCCCCGGGCCCCTTCCTCGTCTACCAAACCGGCGATTTCCTCCAGCGGCCGTTTTGGCGTAAGGCCGATACTGACCACTCGAACCGGTCGCCCGATCTTCTCCTCGGTCAAGGAAGCCGTTGACGGCGGTTCCACCGAATTCGCATTCACGGCCCCGATGCTGAGCCCGGAGGCCAGAGTGCTCATGCCCGCGGCCGATGTCCTTACAAACTGCCTTCTATCCATTGGGGACCCCCGATGTGCACGTTTGTCTGAGCCAGCTCCAAAAGCATACCACTGGCACCGGCAACCGTGCAGGTCGAGAATCAGTGCTGGTAGCAGTCTCGCTGTCTATTATGGCTCAGACGCCGAGCGCTTGCACCACAACCCGCTGGCTCGATCTTCCTGACAATCTATTCCATTCTTCAAGGCGGATCTTGCTGGGGGCCTTGCGCCTTCGACGCGTGAGCGCGAGGTTAACCACGAGCCGATTCAGCCAAGTCGAAAGTCCGGAGTCCCCACGAAAGCTGTCGAGCTTGCGAAAAAGCAGAAGGAAGGCGTCCCGGCAGAGGTCTTCCGCCTCAGCCTGATGGTTGGTGATGCGAAGGCAGAGCAGGTAAATACGCCGCTTGTGCAGGTCGAACAGTTGCCGAAATGCATCCTCATCTCCCAGCTTCGCTCGCATCACAAGGTGCCGCTCGAGGGATTGCCGCCCCTGAGCGCCGCGCGCTGTGGCTTCTTCTACTGAGTTTGTCATGGTCTTGAACTCAATCTGGGCAACGCGAAACCCGCCAACCATCACTGGGTGCACTATCCGTTACCCCGTCTGTTGGTAACACGGTCGTCTTAAGAGGAATTATTGGCAGGATGGACGCGAAAATCGCTGATCTAGGGTGAGGAGAATGTGCACCATTCCTCCACCCTGCCCGCCGCCTTTCACTCGTACGAAGCGAGCTGCGCAGCTAGCGCCGCCCACCGTGCAGCGCCGCCGCTGCTTAGTCGCGCTCCCGTCGGGCCTGATCTGCATCCTCTGCCAGATCGCGCAGCAGTGCAGAGAACTGTGGCGATTGGCCGATGAAGAGCCCGTCCGCCGTCAGGGCCTTGAGTGCGCCCATCGCCGCCCCCCTCGTCTCAGTGGGGCGAATGATCGAACATACTGGGAACTTTCGACTCAGGAACGGGCAAGGCTCGGGCATGATCAGGCTGGTCTGGAAATCCTCTCCGCCAAAAGGAGAAGCATTAAGGTCCGGAAACTCCAGATTGCCATCGGTGATAGGAATCGCGTCGCCCGCCTTGTCGTGCCAAGTCTGGAAATGGGCCGTCTCCGTTGGACCGATACTAAGCAAGATCCGCAGAACTTCCGGGCTGGTAACCCGTTGAGCCAGCGCCGGGTAGAGGCTGGTGCCGCCTTGCTCGATGAAGGCAAAGTGGAAGGCCGCCGTGTTAGCGATTGCCTGGATGTGGTTGTCTGGACCCAGATCACCATTGTTTCGGGGGATTGCCGGATGCTGCCCTACAGCCAAAGTAGGTACGGCCTGGGGAAACTTAAACGTGGGATCGAGATCGGGATTGTTCGCCCGGCTGCGGTATCGGGTCCACCAACTCGTGTCGACACTGAGTTTCATGAGATTTGTAATTCGGGGCTTTCTGGTAGAGCCATCTGCCTTGCTGCCCTCCAGGGTAGCGAACTTGCTCAGATCGACCGTCCTCGCGCCCTTCGAAGCCAGATAGGCGTTGATGAACTGGAAGTGGGTGATTTCATCCTCGGTGTTATCGTGGATATATTGAGCCATGTCGTCGTCAATGTTCGAGAGTTTGGCAGTGTAAGTCGGATTTCCCGTTCCCCCGAGTTGCGGGAGTTCATTGTCTTGAATTCCCCCGAGTTCGTTGTACTGTATCCACAGATCGCTCTCGATGATCTCCGCTGCCGCCAGAAACCTGAGAATAGCTGCATCTCCCCTGGTGAGGCCAAATCGATGCTCATCCTCGCCAAAGGCAGGTAGTCCTGTTGCCAGTAACCCGGCGCCCATTGTTGCCGTGCCCGCCGCCACCAACCCCTTCTTCATGAAGGAGCGACGGTCCGCGGGGTGTTTCATATTCCTCAATAGATTTTTCAAGCTTCCCTCCCTTGTCGAAATCTGACACGGCTTGACCTTGACATCGACATGCCCTTCGAAACGGGGCTTCGCCGTGATCGAGAACTAGAATGGCGCTTTTGTTTTTGGTATGTGTCAGCGTGATGTCATTTGCGCGTTAACTTACTGCTGTCAGCGGGCTGGTTGTGTGCCGATGTTATCCTGCATCGCTTTCCATCCTGGCTCGGGGTCTTTCGTAGTGCAGATGGTTGGTTGGTCCACACTGTATTTGAAGACCGGACTTAGGTGTCAACATGCTCGGTGATTCAGGATATCGGTTCGGGGGCAGCAACCGCAGATTGAGGTGCAGTGGTGGGTAGGGATATGCGCAGGACAGTTCCAAAAGCGCCGGTACGCTCGACGCTAACTTGACCTCCATTGTCTTGAACAATCTTGTAGACGATGGCGAGGCCCAGCCCAATACCATTGTCTTTGCCGGAAGTCACAAAGGGCTGGAAGAGCGTCTCACGGATCCCTTCCGGGATACCGCTGCCATTGTCCGCAATCCTGACCTCTAGCCCTTCCGCTGTACGCCGGCTGCTCACCTCGATTCGACCGGAATCGGAGGGTACTGCTTCACAGGCATTAAGCAACAGATTGTGAAATACGCGCTCCAGGCTGCTTGGGTCGAACCAGCCTTCATTGTCGCCATTAAAAGAGGTGACCACCTGGATCGCGGTGAACTCCGGGCGTGCTTTAACGGCCCGCACGGCGCGTTCCACCGCCACCCCAACGTCCGCCTGCACCGGATGATAGACTGTCTTGGGCCGCGAGAACTCGAGCAGGGCCTGCAATTGCTCAGTCATTTGGTCAACGGCCTGCCGGATCTCCTGATAAAATTCAACGCGACGCGCCTCCGATAGTCTGCCTTCGGAAAGAAACTCAGCGTAAGCCAGAATGGCCGTCAAGGAGTGACGCAGATCGTGAGAGACTGTGCTGGCCATGCGGCCGATCGTAGCCAGCCTCTCTGCCTGCAGCAGTTCCTGTTGGGCGCTCTGCAGGGTGGTCCGCATCCGAACAAACGACCGGGTCAATTCCCACACTTCGTCATCACCCTCGACCTCAAGTGGAAACGAGAAGTTCCCTGCTTCAAGGGCGTGAACGCCACCAACCAGATTTGCGAGCGGGCGGGTGAACGTGTCTGAGAGCAAGAACGCGAGAATACTTCCGGCCAGAACCGCGGCTAAACCGAGGCCTACGAGCCAGCGGTTGAGGCTATTGAGGAACGCGGTAGCCTGGTCATATGACTGGAGCACGACCAGACTCACGTTCAGCGCACTGCTGGGCGGCAGATCCATCGAGGTAGCGAGAAATCGTTCTCGCCCCAGGGCGATTTCCATGGCAGGAGCATTCTGCGCGGAGATTTTGGGCGGGATATGGCTTCTTAACTCCTCCTGTCGCACTGAAGAGAGCGTGCTGGCCACCACCAGGGGACCATAGCGAAACGCTACTTCGCTTGAAGCTACCTGGCGCACTTCCTGGACAACCTGGCTGTTGATCTCCGATCCCAGTACCAGGACGCCAAGTTCCGTTCCATTCTCCGCTCCGCCAAAGTAGATTGGGCGTATGAACACTTGAAACAGATGTCCTCCGCCAAACCACCAGTCCCGCGACTCCCCACTGTTGAGCGATCTCTCCAGCAGCGCCTTGGCTGCGGCCGCCGTAAACTTGGAGCTAGCGGTGTGGAGCGCCATCAGCCTTCCCTGTCTGTCGGCCAGTACGAGCAGATCGCCGCCCACCCTTACTCTTTTCCACAAACCCTTTGAGCCATCCTGGATCGTTGCTGGATCATTTGAAGTCATCAGGGCTTCGAGGATCGGCAGATTCGCAAGCAGAGTTGCAGAATCCTCCTGGATGACTTCGCGCTGACGCTGAAACTGTTGAAAGGTAACCACCGAGTTCCGCAGCGCTTCACGGAGCTGCTCTCTGACCTGCAATTGCACTCGATGCCGGACCACCAACAGAGTCGCAGAGGTCAATGACACGGAAACGAGAAGAAGAGAGAGGAGCAGTTTGGTGCGCAGGCGGCCCTTTCGGGTTACTAAAGAATACCAGGAGCGGGCCTTTGTCTGCTGATCCATCGGAGAGGATTCATCCTACAGGGCAAGCTCATCGAGAACGGGCGGACTGCTCAACTGGCGTTTTGAACCCTGACGAAGGGCACAAACTTATACCCCACTCCGTGAATAGTGCGAAAGTACGCGGGATTGACCGGGTCCTTTTCGAGCTTCTGCCGCAGCTTGAGAATGTGGTTGTCCACCGTTCGCGTGGTAGGGTAGCACTCGTAGCCCCACACCTTGTTGAGCAATTCCTCGCGTGTAAGCACCCGCTCCGGATTCTCGGTAAAATATTTCAAGGCCTTGAATTCATGCGGTGTGAGAGTTACCGGCTTGCCTTCACGGCTAACCTCCATTTTCGCGAAATCGATCAGGATGTCGGCAAAACTATAGCACTCTGCCGGCAAGGTTCGTTCTGCTCTCCGCGTTACCGCCCGTACACGCGCGAGCAGTTCTTTCGGGCTGAAGGGTTTGGTGACGTAATCATCGGCTCCCAATTCCAGCAAGAGTACCTTGTCAACCTCTTCCGAGACGGCGCTTAGGATGATCACGGGTTGTGCGGGTGCTCCTTTCCGGATTTCCCGAATGACGTCTCGTCCCGACATCTTGGGAAGCATGAGATCGAGAATGACCACGGAAGGGTTGGTGGTGCGGAAAGCCTCCATCCCTGAAGCGCCGTCCAGCGCTGTTTCCAGGGAATAACCCTCGGATTCAAACAAGAGCTTCAGGGTCTTGTGAATCCTCTTGTCGTCCTCGATCACCAGAACCTTTTGCATAATAAGCCCCTTCCTTGCTCATTCCTCAGCGTCGCATCCCTCGCGCCATGGTAACAGGAAATTGTGGGACTTTCGCTCGAATCTTGTGTCATGCGAGGTACTTGGAGTTGTAAAATTGTTGTCATTGGCCGGCCGGCTGGCGCAGACGCAGAGCGCAGCTCAGCGTTTTTCTCGCTTTCACCCATTAAGGCAAGGCTGGCGCAGACCCTTTTTTCAGGCCCGCGCCTTAGCACAGGCAGGTGTCACTGGGGTGGCGCATACATGCCGTCGTTTGGCATGTGTGCGGCGGGGGGCTACAATCTCTGCATGCGTCGGCAGCACCACCATTATTATGGTCAAAAGCAACCGCCTTTCTCACCAGTTTGTAGACGTCCTCCGCGAGCTTTGCCAGCAGATGGGCTTCCTCCTGATCGGCTGGGTTCTGATGCCCGAGCACTTTCATTTCTTGATCAAGGCGGAGCCGCAGAGCGCCCCAGCCGTCTCCTGCAGGAGTTGAAGAAGCGAGTAGCGCGGACCTCCGCTTTTGAGGTCCGCGGTTTTTGACTTCTCAAGATCGTGATCGGCACCGATGGTCAGATATGACACACTGCCAAACGAACGCAGGTATGCGCCGCCCGAGTGGCGCGCGGAAGGGACCTGGCCGGGTTCATCACGGTACGATCCGGCCGAGAGCAATCGCCAGACATGGGTTTAGGGGCTGACCCCGGGGGATGACACTCCGCCGGGGAGGGGAAACAGACCGAGTTTGGCAGCGGTCTTTCCGCGGAGTCCGATCAGCGGGCTGCGACTAATGCCTCATCGGATTTGAACTGACCCACCAGATGCCGCAATTCATGAGCCATATTCTCGGTCGCCCTGATCGCGCCCCCAATCTACGGGGTCTCGTTCCAGGCATAGCGAACCTGATTTCCTTAAGTCGACGTCAAGATTCGATGACGATAGTTTTGCCCGGGTTTGGTACGATGTCTTCGACTTATGTTGCGTCTCGTAGCGCGGATCGCAGCGGTTCGGGCACGACTTTTGGTTTGAGTTCCGGCGAGGATACGAGCCGCGGACCCAAGACCGGGATCCGCGCTACCACCCTATAACTGAAAGAGTGGAAAAGACACTTTGAGAATCGCGTCTGCTGCTTTCTACCTGCTCCTGGCCTGCCCGATTTCCCCGTATGCCATCACTGCGTCTGCTAAAAGGCACATACGGGCCCGCCCGCACGCCAAATCGTTCACTGAGCCTGGCCCCGTGACCTCGGGACGCTTGGCCTCGATCGCATCGATGATCCAAAAGGCTCTTGAGGAACGGAAGACGCCCGGAGCCGTCGTGGTGATCGGGCACAACGGGCATGTGGTGTACCAGCGGGCCTTTGGTTATCGGGCGATTGTGCCGCGCGCGCTCCCCATGAAGCCGGACACAATTTTCGACTTGGCCTCGCTGACCAAGGTGATCTCGACCACGATCGCGATCATGCAACTGGTCGAGCACGGGAAGATGCGTCTGGAAGATCCGGTCGCCGCCTACTGGCCGGATTTCGCTAGCAACGGCAAGGACCTGATCACCGTGCGTGAGCTGATGACCCACTTTTCCGGCCTGCCGCCCGATCTCGCGCTCAAGCCGGAGTGGACCGGCTACGATACCGCGATGCGGATGATCGTAGCCACCGAGCCGATCGTGCCTCCGGGCACGCGATTCATTTACAGCGACATCAATTATGAGATTCTTGGTGAGCTGGTTCGTCGCCTTTCCGGGCAGGCGCTGAATGTTTATTGCGCCCAGCATATCTTCGCACCGCTCGGCATGCGCGACACCACGTACCTGCCCTCCACCCGTTTGCGGACGCGGATAGCCCCCACGCAGCATCTTTATGGGACCACGGGGCCGATTCTGTGGGGGACGGTCCACGATTCTACAGCGCGGGCCATGGGCGGGGTGGCGGGTCACGCCGGGCTCTTCTCGACTGGGCGCGATCTCGCGATCCTGGCCCAGGCGCTGCTTGACGGCGGCGAGGGAGGCCCCAAACGCGCCCGCATCCTAAGTGCGGCGAGCGTCGAGAAGATGACCTCTCCCCAAACGCCCGAGGGCAAGACGGCCGTTCGTGGCCTCGGGTGGGATATCGACTCACCTTTCAGCTCGAATCGCGGCGAACTGTTTCCGGTGGGCTCTTACGGCCACACCGGCTTCACCGGCACCGACCTTTGGATCGACCCGTTTTCGAACACCTACGTGATCCTGCTCACCAACTCCGTGCATCCCAGCGGCGAGGGCAACGTGGTCGCCCTGCGCGGCCAGTTAGCGGATATCGCTGCAGCGGCCTTCGGACGTGTTCCCGCGCCTGAGGAGATGGCGATGCGCCCTCTGCTCAGCTCGCACACCGAACTCGAGAACAGCTATCGTCACGCTCCTGAGTATCATGACCAGACGCAGACGGGCATCGACGTGCTGGAATCCGAGAATTTTGCGTCGCTCCAGGGTTTGCGCATCGGATTGATCACCAACTCGACCGGCCGTGATTCCCAGGGCCGCCGCACGGTGGATGTCTTGGCGCACGCACCCGGAGTGAAATTGGCCGCCCTCTTCAGTCCCGAGCATGGACTCTCGACTAACGTTGATGAGCGCGTCGCCTCGGGTACGGACCCGGCGACAGGCCTGCCCGTTTACAGTCTTTACGGCGATACCGAGCGTCCCACGGATAAGATGCTGACCGGCCTCGACGCTCTGGTCTACGACATTCAGGATGTGGGCGCGCGCTTTTACACTTACCGGACCACCCTGGGCTACAGCATGGAAGCGGCGGCGAAGAAAGGGATTGCTTATTACGTGCTCGACCGCCCGAACCCGATCGGCGGGGTGCTGGTCGAGGGTCCGGTGCTCGATCCAGATTTGCTCTCGTTCGTGGCCTATCATTTCTTGCCAGTTCGCGACGGCATGACCGTGGGTGAGTTGGCCCGGCTCTTCAATCAAGAGCGTCGTCTGGGCGTGAAGCTACAGGTGGTGAAGATGCGCGACTGGCATCGCAGCGACTGGTTTGACCAGACCGGCCTCGCGTGGGTAAACCCCTCGCCCAACCTGCGGAATCTCACTGAGGCCGCACTCTATCCGGGTGTGGGCATGGTGGAAGGCGCAAACCTCAGCGTGGGACGAGGCACCGATACGCCTTTCGAAGTGCTGGGCGCACCTTGGATCGACGGCGCCAAGCTCGCTTCCTATCTCAATGGACGGCGAATCCAGGGGGTGCGATTCCTCGCGTACGATTTCGCCCCGCTGTCGAACCGATTCAAATCCGAACCTTGCCACGGGATCCAGATCAATCTGGTCGATCGGGACGCGCTTGATGCTCCGGAACTCGGGGTGGAGCTTGCCGCCGCCCTGTACAAGCTGTTTCCCCAAAACTTCCTGATCGATAAGACCCTGCCATTGGTGGGATCGCGTCAGGTGCTCGACGGGATCAGACGCGGCCGCGACCCCCGGCGGTTGGCCTACGAATGGCAGCAAGGCAGTCTCGCGGATTTCCGCAGGATACGGGCGAACTACCTGCTCTACTGATGCTGCAGTCGCCGGTCTTTAACTGTCTATTGACCACCGTCAGGAGTGCTACTGGACAGTGCGCCTTCGAGCCACGGCCGTGTCCAGTTGAGCAGCCGCGATCTGATAATCCAGGCGGTTGGTGATTACTTGAGCCTGGCTGTCGGTGTAGAGTGTCTGGGCATCGGTAAGCTCAATGATATTGCCGTATCCCGCCTGATAACGGCCTTCGGCAAGCGCCAGGTTCTCGGCTGCGGCCTGCTCAGCCTTCTGGGCAAGGCCAATCTTGTCGCGAGATACGTTGCGGGTGGAATAGGCGGTGAAGACTTGCTGGCGCACTTGGTCGATGAGTGAGCTCAGATTAGCTCGCGCCGCAACGACCGCCGCGCTCGCCTGGCCCATCTCCGCCCGATACAATCCTCCGCTGAAAAGGTTCTGGGCGACTAATCCGGCGAGGCTCCAGTTGTAAATCAGGGGAAACTTCAGATTGCGGTAGTCGAAGAACGATCCGAGGGTAAGGTTCGGTTTCGTGTTGGCGCGAGCTGTCACCACATCGGCCTCCGCCGCGTTCACCTGCTCGCGAAGCGCCAGGACGTCGGGGCGGTCACGCTCCGCTTCGGCGATGAGACGGTCGAGGGGTTCGGCGGCGAGCTCCTCTTTAAGTGCGTTTAGCGAGTCGCGGGCCGGTTGGGGAGATTCCTCAATGGGGATACCCATGGCAGTCGCCAGGGCGCCACGCGCCACTTCCAGATTTGCCTGCGCCTGTCGCAGACTCACCTGCGCGTTGGCGAGCGCTACCTCCTGATTCGTCACGTCGATCTTGGGCCGTGAGCCCACTTCGAAGAAAGCCTGAATCTGGTCGAGGTGCTTTTGCTGATTGTTCACGGCCTCAGTCTCAATTCGGACCAGCTCCTCGGCCGCCAGCACTGCGAAGAAGGCCGAACGTACGTTGAGGTCCACAATATCGCGAGTGCGATCGAGATTCCGGCGGGAAGCTTCGAGCTGCGCTTCGCCGCGTTCCACTGCTCCGCGTGTGCGTCCAAAGTCGTAAACGGTCTGGGAAAAGTTCAAGCCGCTCGCGTAATACGGCGCGCTCGCAAAACTCTCGCCCTTGTAGAAGGCGTTAAACTGGGTGGGCGATTGGCCGGTTGAGGGCGCGAAATTATAGCTCGCGCGGCTGTAGGAGCCGCCGAAATCAAGCCGCGGCAGATAATTGGAGCGCGCCGCCTTCAACTGAAACTCCGACTGCTCGATGATGGCGCGCGAGGCCGCAAGATCCGGATGGCGATCCTCGCCGATCTTCAGACACTCGGTGAGCGAAAGGGTGCGCCCGTGAAAAAAAGCCTGGGAGACCGACTGAGAATCCTGAGAGGGGTGCAGTGAGGGGTCCAGCGAGTGCTGTTGCGGTGCACTTTGGCCCGATGTTTGAGACGAGGACTGAGATTCCCCCGCTGACAACGGCGGAGGGAGCCACACCGCGATTACGAGGGCCAAAAGCGAACAGATCAGCCAAATGCGTGCTGCAGTCTTATCATTTGCAACCTCTTTCGCCCGGAGGGATGGAGCTTGAGAAGTCAAGATGCAACTAGCGGTTCTGGCACTCGCGACTGACGTTCCGGACAAGCGGCCTGGCATTTTCTCCCTCTCTTTGCACCCCTCTCGAGCAACTCCGCCCTTCCATTTGAGCTGATGTTGACCTATCGCTCTACCGGCTGCACCACGCCACCCTCGATCGCGCTGTCTCCCAGATTCACGGCCACGCGATCGCCCACTTGTACTCCCGAGGCCAGTCGAGCGTTAGTGCCGTCGTCGCTCATGACCACCACCGGTTGAAAGTGGATTCGGTTCTCAGACGTCACCACGGGTACGAACGGATGTCCTTTGCGCATGAGGAGCGCGTCACTTGTGACCTCAAGATAAGGAGGCGTGCGCAAGTGCAACGTGACCTGTACAAAGCTGCCCGGCAGGATCTCGTTCCGTCTGTTGTCGAAGTCAATTTCAGTGAGCAGCGTCCGTGTCTTCGAATCAAGTTGGCCGCTGATCCGGGTGACGCGGGCCGCGAGCTTGTGGTCGGGCCGCTCGGGCATGGCGATCTCAGCGGGCGTCCCGGCATGGACAAATACGGCATCGCCCTGGTCGGGGTAAACGTAGACGCGCAGAAGGGCGGTCTGGGCCACGGTGACCAGGGGAAGGGAATTGGCAGCGCTCTGCAACAGCGCTCCCGGGTCGGCGTAGCGCGATGTGACCGTACCCGCGAACGGCGCGCGCAGGATCTCGTAACCCTTCAGGGTGCCAAGCGTCGCCACATTAGCCGCGGCCATCTGAGCTTCAGTCGAGGCCTGGTCAGCGTCCTGTTGGGAGATCATCTGGCGTTTAACCAGAGCGGCGGCGCGCTGGGCGTTCACCTGTTTGTTGCGGGCGTCGGCGGCCGCGGATTGATACTGGTGGTCGGTTTCGGGAGACTCAATCACGGCCAGTAATTGGTTTTGTTCCACGTGGTCGCCCTTGTCGATCTTGATCTCCTTCAGATAACCACTGACCTTGGCATAGAGGGTGGCGGTGGCAAAGGGATTGGCCTCGCCAATCAGAGTGATCGTGCGTTCCGCGGGCGCTCGCTTAACCCTGGCCACAAGCACGCGCGGTCCCGCCTTGGCCACGGTTTCACGCGCCTCCACCTCGGTGATGACCCGCGCGTTCTGAGTCTTGATCAGCCGGTGGAGCAGCAGCGCCGCCCCGGCCAGGACCAGGAACCCCAGCAGGTATAGCGCAATCGCTGGTCCGAGTTTTCTCTTCGACTTCGACTCAGTCATGACCCCACCGCAAGACCGCAACGCAAGACAATTTGCCGCAGAGAACGCGGAGAACTCTTCTCTGCGTTCTCCGCGTTCTCTGCGGTGAATTTCCGTTTTGGGCTATCCCCCGAACTGATCCTCATACTCTTGCCGCGTCCGCATGCCTTCGGTTTCGGCCCGGAACCGTTCCTCAAGCAGGTGCTTCGCGGGAGGCTTTACGCGAAGCAGGGAGTAGACCACCGGCACTACGAACAGGGTAACGAACGTGGCCACGCACAGACCGCCGATCACCGCCCGGCCCAGGGGCGCATTCTGCTCGCCGCCTTCGCCCATCGCCAGCGCCATCGGTATCATTCCGATCACCATAGCGAGAGCCGTCATCAGCACCGGGCGCAGCCGAACCTTGCCAGCCTCGAGGGCGGCGTCATGAGCATTCATTCCGTGCTCCACCCGCAGATCGTTGGCGAAACTGACCAGTAGGATGGAGTTGGAAACGGCGATTCCCACTGCCATAATCGAGCCCATCAGCGACTCAACGTTCAGAGTGGTGCCGGTAATGGCGAGCATCCAGAGAATGCCAACGAGCGCGCCTGGCACTGCCATCATGATAATAAAGGGATCGAGCCACGACTGGAACAGGGTCACCATCAGAAAATAGACCAGCAGAATAGCCAGAATGAGGCCGAGAAGCAAACTTCGAAAGGATTGCTCCATGACTTCATTCTGGCCGCGTACATTGATGCGGATTCCTGCCGGCAGCTTGCCGATGGCGGCGATCTGCCGGCGGATGTCTTTGACCACCGAGCCGAGATCGCGCCCATCCACGCTGGCTTCTACGTCGAGAACGCGTTGAACGGTGTAATGGTTGATCTGGTCCGGCTCAACGTCAGCCCGGATGGTGGCCACGTTGCTCAGGACCTGGGCAGGGGCGCGAGGCACGGGATCGGCAACGCCCGGCGCCGCCTGCAGTAAGTTGCCGGCTGAAGGTGGCGTAACCGTTGTCGCCATCAGCGTATCCACCGAATCGATCTTCTGATAAGGAATCCTCACGGCGACGATATAGTTGACGTTGTTGATGGGATTCAGGAAGAAGTTGGGCGCGACCAGGGCGCTCGAGGAGAGGGCGGTCAGCATACTGTTGGCGACGTCGCGCTGGCTCATTCCCAACTCGGCCGCCCGCACCCGATCGACGTTCACACGTAAGGTAGGATAATCGAGCACCTGGGCCAAATGCACGTCAGCCAGTCCTGGCGTCCGGACCATGGAGTCGCGGAGGCGCCGGGCAAGAACGGCGGTGTCGTCAAAGTTGTTGCCCTCCACCTGAATGTCAATAGGTGCGGCCAGTCCGAAGTTGAGCACCTGCGTCACGATATCGGCGGGCAGGAAATAGAAGCTCGAACCGGGAAAGTCGTGCGGCAGCACGCGGCGCAACTCGCGCATGTATCCTGCCGTGGGGTGATGATCCGGCTTGAGCGAAATGAGAATCTCGGAGTCCATCGGCCCTACGTTTTCAGTGCGAACATAAGCGAGCACGTACGATACGGGCAAGCCGATCATGTCGTTAATGGTGCCGATTTCCTCCGGCGGCACTACCTCGCGGATCCGCTGTTCCACTTGGGCGACGATCTGCTCCGTCTCCTCGATCCGGGTGCCGGAGGGCGCCCGGAACTGCAGTTTCATCAGGCCGGCATCCACGGAAGGGAAGAGATCGGTGCCGATTACCAGGAGCAGGCCGGCCGTGATTCCACCCACCAAGATGGCGATCCCCAGGGTGAAGGCACGATGTGCCAAGGCCGTGGCCAGTACCTGACCGTAGGCATTGCGGAAGCCGTCAAATCCGCGATCCCGCCAGCGGTTAAACGCGGCAGCAAAGCGCGCCAGGGGTCCGCGGCGGTCCACTTCCTCTTCTGATGCCGCTTCGACGGAGCCCGGCACGTGCTTCTCGCCTGCCATCAGCATGTGGGCCAGCGTTGGTACCAGCGTGCGGGAAAGAAGATACGAGGCGAGCATCGCCAGGACGACAGCGAGAGCCAACGGGGTGAACAGAAACTTGGCGGGTCCGAAGAGCAGCACTACGGGAAAGAATACGATGCAGATGGCCAGAGTGGCCACGATGGCTGGAACCGCGATCTGCGAGGCGCCGTCGAGAATGGCAATCGTGAGCGGCTTACGCATCGATCGATTGCGGTGGATGTTTTCCACCTCCACCGTAGCGTCGTCGACCAGCATCCCTACCGCTAGGGCCAGCCCTCCCAGCGTCATGATGTTGATGCTGTTGCCGGTGAGCTGAAGCCCGATGATCGAGGTGAAGATGGCCAGCGGGATCGAAGTGGTAACGATCAGCATGCTGCGCCAGCTTCCTAGGAAGATCAGGATCATGAGAGAGACCAGTCCGGAAGCCAGGATGACCTCGCGCATGACGCCATAAACGGCGGCCCGCACGAATACCGACTGGTCAAAATCGATCTTGAACTGCATTCCCTTGGGTGCGGTGGACTGAATTAAAGGCAACACTTCTCGTACAGAATCCACCACCTTGATCGTGGAGGCATCCGAATGCCTCAAGATGGTGAGATAGGCAGCCCGTTTGCCGTTGATGTGGACGATGTTCTCCTGGGTGGCGTAGCTCAAAGAGACATGAGCGACATCGCCCAGCAGAACGGGCGCGCTGCCCACTACCTTCAGCGGAATGCGACCGAAGTCCTCTACCAGCGCGGGACTGGAATTGAGCTCCACATTGTACTCATAGTCGCCGATCCGGGCCGTGCCGGCCGGCAGGATCACGTTCGAGGCCTGGACCGTGTTCACGACATCATTCGCGGAAAGTCCTTTGGCATTGAGCGCCGCCGGATTGACATCAATGATCACCTCCGGTTGTTTGCCGCCGAAGGGGGCAGGTGTGCTGAGCCCGGGAATAGTGAAGAGCCGGATGCGCACGAAGTTCAGGCCATAGTCATAGATTTCCTGTTCGGAAAGAGTGTCGCTCGACAGGGTCAACTGGGCTACAGGCAGATTCGAGGCATTGAACTGGATGACATTGGGTGCGGTCATGCCGGGAGGGAAAATACGCAGAATAGTGGACGAAATCGACGAAATCTGGGCGACGGCGGCGCCAACATCCGTGCCCGGCTGAAAATAGACCCGCATCAACCCGATGCCGGGAATCGATTCCGATTCAATCCTCTCGATACCGTTCGCGGTGCTCGAATAGGCGCGCTCGGCAATCAGCACCACGCGCCTTTCCATGTCCTGCGCTGACAAACCGTTGTAGCTCCAGACCACCAACACGACAGGAATATCGATCGAGGGAAAGATGTCGACGATCATCCGGCTAAGGGACAGCAGTCCCATCACCAGGATCAGAAACGACATGACTGCAACGGAATAGGGGCGCCGCAGCGCCAGCCGGACAATCCACATGTGCTTGTAGGTTCGAGGTGTAAGGTTCCAGGTTTCAGGTTCTAGACGCTAGAAACCCGACACGTGACACCTGACACCTAACCTGAAACCTAATGACCGTACTTCACCGAACATCCGTAGGGGCGGGTGGCGGTTGTGGTGACTGGCTTTCCAGTCATCGCCTCAGTGAGCGCCTGCGAAACGTAGTTCGTCGCCCGACCGATATCGGAGGCCTCTGTGGTCGGCATGCTGTCGATCGCGCCATCGTAGATTAGCACGCCGTCGGGACTAATGACGAACATATGCGGTGTCGTTTTGGCTTCATAAAGATGTCCCAGTTGGCCGCTCGGGTCGAGCAGGACAGCGGTGGGCGCCGCGCCTGCCTGCTTCAGATAAGTGTTCTCGTCGCCGGCAGTCATATATCCTTGCTGGCCGGGAGCCGACGAGATCACGGTGAACCACTCCACGCCCTTAGCCGTCCATTCTTTCTGCAGGTTCTGCATATTCCCGCTCTGATAGTGTTTGCGGGTAAACGGGCATTCGCGATTGTGCCACTCGAGCACCACAAACTTGCCCTTGTATTCGGAGAGCCGGTGTACTTGACCGTTGCTGTCGGTGGCCACGAAGTCCGGAGCCTGCTCGCCCACGCGCGGCGCGGCTAGGAGCGCCGGCACGAGAGGTGTCACGAGAAGCGCTGTCAAAATACCTTGTAACAGTGTTGACCGTTTCATCGCGGTTGCCTCCTTTAGTGGAATCGCAAATCTTGGATTCTCGAAGTAGACATTCTTAGTGCTTGCCGCCCGGGACTCCTGGCGCGACAGGTGCCTTTAGCGTGTACGCGTGCCGACGGTCAAGCACAATTATCCCATTTAGAGTGGGAATCGGCTGCAAAAGTTCGTTGGACTTAACTAGAGACAGACGAACTCCGCGTGCGAAGGGTTTCACTTCCTCGGGCGCCGAAGACTCAATTTGAAGCGGCTCTAAGGGGAAAAAGACGGCTTGCTTTATCTGCCGGCCTGTTTCGATCGCGAGAATGAATCGCTTCTCCTCCGAGGTGACAGTTGCCCTCCAATGCGGAGGCAGAGGTCGCGGCAGACGATTCTTGGTTTCGCCGAAGAGCGTTTTCCAGTGCGTATCGAGAACGGGCGGGGAGTTACGCACCGGGAGACTGAGCGAAAGCGTCGACTTCTCAGGAATGCACACGTCGCGGCACACCAGCCAGTGAACGGCGGCGGAGAATGTCAGTGGACCTGCGCTTGTGTGCTGGGGCACCCTCAGGGCAACTGGCAACAGGACCGTACCCTGATAGCCGTAATCTGTTAACGCTCCATTGTTGAGCCGCTCCGGAAAGGGCCAGTCGATCGGGCCGGCCTCGAATCCCGGCGGCAAGCCCCACTTCACGCTGGGTGGCTGGCCCGAATCGCCAGGGTTCTGCCAGTATATGTGCCAGTGCGGCTCCAGCTCAAAGCGGACTCCAAGCTGGAAACTCTGACCCGGCGCAATCGAACTAACCTCCGAAATAAGTTCCACCTTGGCGTGAGCGGGGTCCGATTCCTGGGCGGCGGCCGCTGTCCTCGCGGCGAATCCGACAACCGCGACAGCAAGCACAAGCAGCCGGAGCGCGGATGACCTCAACTCTGTTTCTCCACCGGATAGCCAGCTTCGGTCCACGCTCGCCAGCCGCCATCCATCGAGATCACGTTGGTGTAGCCCATTTTCTGGAGATTGTCGGCTGCCAGCGCGGAGCGATATCCCCCGCCGCAATAGAGCACCAGCGTCTCGTTTTTGTCGGGAACAGTCTCGATGATGTCGCGCTCGATAACGCCTCTTCCCAGGTGCAGAGCACCTGGAAGGTGCCCGCGCTGCCACTCGTTGTCCTCGCGGACGTCCACCAGCCTGAAGTTCTCCCGAGCATCGAGACGGTGCTTTACCTCGTGAACATCAGTCTCCTTCACGCGGGACTTGGCGTCGTTCACCAGGGCCACGAATTCGGCTGAATGCGCCATGTTGAACCTCTCAGTTTGCCAAGGTTTGTATGCTAAAAGACTAGCACAAAATCCAGCGAATTTTCCTGACCGGCCGGACCACGGCGGATCTTCTAACTCCGGGCGTTCAGGTAGCTTGAATATCCCAATGAGCAAGAGAGGAGTCGCGCGAGACCATTACAGCCTAAGGATCGCGGCGGAGAACGTGTGGCACGGCGGGGAGTGGGGAGAGCGGGCCATGCTCGTTGGCCAGTCCAGCGTGAGACTGCTCTGGCCCAATGACCCGGAACGGCTGCGGAAAAAACTGCGGAAAATCAGCGGGATTCCTGCGGGATTTTGCGGAATTCGGCGAATTCTTAGTGGTCAGTGGTCAGTTATCAGTCCGTGAGAGGATGGAAACCGTGAACCTTCCTCTAGCGACGAGCGACAACCGACCACTCTGATCCTGGCTTAGACGCCGGGCTCGCGGGGCGGCCGCGGCGCTCGCGGTCCACGGGGCCCGCGATATTCAAAATGCCGCTCGCGAGCACGAGCCTGGAGCTTCTTCCATTGATCCACAGTCAACACACGGCGGATAGCCAACAGCATGCGCGCATTGGATTTCTCGAGGTTGGCCCGTGCTGCAGCCACCTTGTCGAACTGCGCTTCCACTTTGGCCTCGTCCGGATTGTCGGAATCGATAAGCGGCTCGAGAATCGCCTCTTGCTTCTCAAGATTGGCCCGGAGATCGATGAGATCCAGCCGGTGGTCCTGGAATATCTGTTCCATCTGGCCCACCTGCGCATCACTTACCGCCAGGTCGTGCACAAGGTTCGAATCTTTCCACCACTTTCCCATCGCCGGTCCTCGGAACCCGGCCATCCTGGCGGGACCGCCAGGCCCTCCGGGACCGCGGTCCGGCGCCGAGGGGGGCAGCGCCGGCGCCGCAGGGGCCGCAGCAACGCCAGCATCGGGGTCTGCCGGTGGATCCGGAGGTTGCTGCGCGAAAGCCAGTCCGCAGATCAGCAGTGAGACAGGAACCGCGAGTCGTTTAGTCATTTCGTGCTCCTTCCTTTGCCACTTGGTTACTCTCGGGAGAGTTTCCTTGTTGAGCCTGTGTGCCCATCTGGGTCCGAACGAACCGATCCCTCTCTTCGGCAATCAATCCGGCGGGCTCAAGCGCCTGCGGAATTTGCTCCTGGACCCTTGTCTGCACCTCGATCAAGAGCGCGTCGTCGGAGAACTCGCTGCCTTTCGCACCTTGCGCACCTCTTGCGGCGTGCGTCGCTTCGCCCGAAGTCTGGCGTGGAAGCCGGGGTCCAAAGGTTAGCGCGAGACCACTCAAGATAAGCAGGACTGCCGCGGTCGCGGTCTGGACAACGCGCCAGGGTTTGAATATGAGCGATTCCTTTTCCGTGCCGCTCCGCCGGGCATACTCAGCGAGATGAGCTTTATGTTGCAAGTGCGAGCAGCGGGCCGAGGAGATGCTGTGCACAGATTGGCGGAGGCACTCCAGCGCGGTGCGTGTCTCTTCGATTTCGGCTCGGCAGGACAGGCATGTGTCGAGATGACGTTTTTGGATGTCGTTTGTCTCGCCCACAATCCCGGCCGTTATCTCTGAATCTGTCAGATGCTCTGTCATAGTTGGTTCGCTATCGAAATTCCGTGGGCGCCGCCTCAAAGGACGCTCACGAATACCGTGAGCCGTCGCTACCAATTCTTGAGTTGTCGCCTCACTTTGTTTACAGCTCGAAAAAGGTGGCTCTTTACTGTGCCCGTGGTGAGCGAAGTCGCGGCGGCGATCTCATCCAGGCTCATTTCTTCCACAAATCTCAAGGTGAACACAAGCCGTTGCTGCTCCGACAGATGCTCGACTGCGGACCAGACAGCCAAGAGCTTTTCTCGGGCGAGAATGCGGCGCTCAGGCGAGGGACTTCCATCGGATACGCCCTCCGCCATGGCTTCCACATTCTGGCCGGCCTCGAACAGGCGGTGCCAAAAAGACCAGCGCCGGCTGCGGCGGTGGTCCTGTATTAGATTGATAGCGATGCGGATCAGCCAGGTGCTCAGGCTGGCTTCCCCCCGGTAGCTGTGCCGATTCTGATAGGCCTTCAGAAAGCACTCCTGGGTCAAGTTTTCCGCCGCATCGGGGTCACGCAGCATGCCCAACATCAGGCGGTAGATTCGTGGCTGATGCGCGCGCACAACGGCATCGAAGTCGACAAGAATATCGAAGCTTAGGGGGATCGACTTCGAGGCCACGTCTGCCAGTATGCCTTCCAGACTCTGCTCGGGTGACATCAGCTCCTTCTCACTTATAGACGAGCGCCAGCGGTCTCAGGTTTACTCCTACTTGGCCTACAACGGCGGATCGACCGGCCAGTTCACCCAGGGAGTTATCCCAGCCTCTGCCGGTCTTACACTCGACGTGGTTCGCTCATTCACCCCCAGAACGGCTGCCGGCTGCCGTTCGGGACTATTCAATACGGAACGAGCTTGGTGTGATTCGTGACCGCTTCGATGACCTCCTCAATCGCCCGCGCGACGAGGCGGGGGTCATCGATGTGAAGATTGTGACTGCCATCTGGGTCGCGTAGGAACTTCGAGTTTCGTGAGAGGCGTGCTTGGAGCATGACCTCTTCGTCTCGCGTCCGTCTAAGTTCTCTATAGGTATCCTCCGTCATGCCCGGTGGTGGTGGCCTTCGGCCTGCCGCCAGCACGAACAACGGTCGGTTACCGAAGGGCTCGGGATGGCCTCTTCGGTAGAGGTAAAGGAGTTGGGCCTCCTCGGCCATGTAGTCGTCTTCTGGTTTGTATCCGGTGCTCGGCCGACCCGTGGGCCGGGGCTCAGGGACTGTGCGTCCCGTGGCCTGTTCCCGTAGAGTAATCCATCGATTCGCCTTCAGGTTGAATACGAGAGTGTTTTCGTCCGTGGGATCAATGAGAACGGCCCCAACGACTTCGCTTCCATAGCACTCCGTGTAGAGGCGGACAAGCAGGCCCCCTATGGACTGGCCGGCGAGTATGAATGGACCGGCTATCTTTGCCGACTCCAGAAGGGCGTGGAGTTCAAACACTTCCTGCCTCATTGTCCGAGGTGCGGGGCCGGCTTCGCTCCAGCCGGAACCAGCGCGGTCGTAGGCGCACGTTCTGACGCGAGAGGATAGGAAGTTCTGCACTGAGAACCAGTCTTTGGAGAAGCCACCGCCACCAGCTTCGAGAATTACTGTTGGCATTGCGTTAGCCGGGCCGACACAATGAAGGTGCAGCTTGTGGCCGCCGATGTCGACGAGCGTTCCGGGAGCCGGGCCCAGTGGGGCTTTGGCCTGGCCGTATCCGATGTTGACGGCGAATAGCAATGTGAACAGAGGAAGTGGCGCCAGTAGGTTCCTGCGGGTCATTTCGTTAGTGCCAGTTCTTGAGGCGAAGTTTGCTAACCAGCGATGAATACTCTCACTGGGCGACCGTGAACGCACCCTCCAATTAGTCAGACGCGATTTGAGAGCTGGGGTTTACACGGCGGTGGGTCGCGCTAGTTAGTTAGGTACATGCGCTCATTGCGTTTGGCGGACCGCCGGCACACATTAATGAAAATCATGGGATCGCGTCTCGGCCCGGGTAACCTCGAGTGGCTGGACTCGCTCTGCTTTAACCGAGATCACCCCATCCTGCTTCTGCAGCTTGCCTTCTACGATCAGGAACTGTGATCTCACCACTGCCAGCCCGTGCCTCTCAAAGAGATCAGGCCTGATGATGGCATTGGCAATGCCAGTCTCATCTTCCAGACTCAAAAAGACGAAACCTTTGGCGGTTCCTGGCCGCTGCCGGGCGATTACGCAGCCAGCCACCCGCACGAACCTGCCGCTCGGAATCGAAAGCAGGTCCATCGCCGTCTTGACTCCGATTTTCTTCATCTCGGCTCGCCGGTAAGACATGGGATGATGCCCTACGGTCATCCCGGAGACACGGAAATCGGCTACCAGCCGCTCATCCGGGGTCATGGGCGCCAAAGGCGCAAGATTCGAAATTCGAAGCTCGAAATTCGAAACTCGAGACTCTTCGGCCGGGACGGCTGAGATGATTTTCCAATTTCCAATTTTGAATCTCCAATTTCGAATTTCGATTTTCGTCTTCTTCCAGTAATGGTCCCGCCGGGCGCGTGGCACGCTCCACCTGCCACAAAGCATCGCGGCGGTGGATCTGGCGAAGTGATCGATGACTTTCGTTAGCGGGAGCACCGCAAGGGTGCTCCCCTAACCAATTCAGCGCGCCGACCTCCGCCAGCGTTACCAGTTCCTGCTTGCGCAGTTCCGGCACGCGCCTTACCAGATCTTGCACTGATGTGAACGGCAGGCGTTCGCGTTCTCTGACCATGGCCCGCGCCGCCTCTTCGCGCAGTCCCTTAACGTACCTGAGGCCCACCCGCATCGATACTGTAGCGGCGGTGTCCCCACCGCCGTTCTGGGATTCTCCTATAACGGTGCTGTCCTCAGCGCCGAAAAGCGGCGGTGGGGACACCGCCGCTACAGAAGATGGCACCTCTCGGTAGGAGCCAACCTCCAGCGTGCACGGCCAATCCGATCGCGTTACGTCAATGGGCTTGACGCGCAGTCCGTGACGTTGGGCATCCTTGACCAGCGTGGCCGGATGATAGAAGCCCATGGGCTGGTTGTTCAGCAGCGCCGCCGTGAACGCGGCCGGGTAATGGCACTTCAGATAGGCGCTGGCATAGGCGATCAGGGCAAAGCTGGCGGCGTGCGACTCGGGAAATCCATAAAGTGCAAACGAGGTGATTGACTTGATGATCTCCTCCTGCGCGTGGCCCGTGATTCCTTTACGCTCCATGCCGGCGCGTAGCTTGCTCTCGATTCCCTTCATGCGCGCCTCCGACCGCTTGAAGCCCATGGCGCGACGCAGTTCCTCGGCTTCGCCGCCGGTGAAATCCGCTGCGATCATGGCCATGCGCAGTAACTGCTCTTGAAACAGTGGGACTCCCAAAGTGCGCTTGAGCACCGGCTCGAGCGACGGGTGGGGATACTCGACCGGCTCCCGGCCTTGCCGCCGCTTGAGATAGGGATGCACCATATTCCCCACAATCGGCCCGGGACGGATAATCGCTACCTCCACCACGGCATCGTAAAAGTGCTCTGGACGCAGGCGCGGCAGGCACGACATCTGGGCCCGGCTTTCCACCTGGAACATCCCCACCGTGTCGGCCTGCTGCAAGGCCTTGTATACGGCATCGTCGTCCTGAGGCAGATGGGCAAGATCCACCTCTTCGCCATAGCTCTCGCGCACCAGACTAATCGTGTCTTCGAGCACCGCCATCATGCCCAATCCGAGCAGATCCACCTTGACGATGCCCATATCGGCGCAGTCTTCTTTATCCCACTGGACGACGACGCGTCCTGGCATGGTGGCGGGTTCGAGCGGCACCACCGAATCGAGCTGTCCCTGGCACACCACCATGCCGCCCGAGTGCTGGCCGAGGTGGCGCGGCAGGTCCTGAATGGCCATGCACAATTCCAGAAACTTGCGGATGCGCGGCTGGGAGAGATCGAATCCCGCATCGAGGAAATGACGCTGCAGCGTATCGGTGGGATCCTTGTATTCCCAGGCGCTCACCAGGCTGGTGAGGCGGTCAAGCGTCTCACGATCGAAGCCCAGCACCTTGCCCACTTCCCGCGCCGCCGACTTTCCGCGATAGGTGATCACGTTGGCCGTCATCGCGGCGCCGAGCTTGCCGTAACGCCCATAGACATATTGGATGGCGCGCTCGCGCTGATCGCCCGAAGGCAGATCCATGTCGATGTCGGGCCACTCACCGCGCTCCTCCGAGAGGAAGCGCTCGAAGAGCAGATCCATGCCTACGGGGTCCACCGCGGTGATGCCGAGCGAATAGCAAACGGCGCTGTTGGCGGCAGATCCCCGTCCTTGCACCAGAATGTTGTGATCGCGGCAGAAGCACACGATGTCCCACACGATCAGGAAGTAGCCGGCGAGTTTAAGCTTCTCGATCATCGCCAACTCGCGCTCCACCTGGGCGCGCGCCCGTGCGTTATCGGTGCCATAGCGGCGAATCATGCCTTCCAGTGCCCGCTTGCGCAGGAACGAAATCTCAGTATCGCCTTCGGGAACCGGATAGCGCGGGAACTCGTAGCCCAGATCGTTAAGAGTGAACTCGAGGCGCGAGGAAAGCTCGGCCGTATTCGCGATGGCTTCAGGCAGGTCGGCAAAAAGGCGCACCATTTCTTGTGGTGTCTTCACATAACGCTCGGAATTGCGGCTGAGAAGCCGTCCCGCTGTGTCAAGCGTGCGATGGTGGCGAATCGCAGTGAATACGTCGAGGATTTCGCGTTGGCCGCGCATCGCGTAGCATACGCCGTTGGTGGCCAAAAGCGGCAGCCGCAACTTGCGAGCAATCGCAACCGCCGCCTGGTTCCGGGCTTCCTCCTGGCGGTCGAAATGGCGCTGCAGCTCGATGTAGACATTCTCGCGGCCGAAAATTTCGGCGAGGCGAGAGACGTTCTGTAACGGCGCTCTCTGTAGCGGCGCTCTGTGAGCGCCGGCCGTCGGGCTTGGGGCCGCGGCCACAGGAGCAGGTGGCGGGCTGAAGCCCGGCGCTACATATCCATCCACGTAGCTGGCCACGTATCCGGCCAGACAAACGAGTCCCTCAGCGTGCTCGGCCATCTCCTCTGCCGTGACCATACCTTCGCCATTGTTTGCACGTAACTTCATGCGTGTGATCAACCGGCAAAGATTCTGATAACCTGCACGCGTCCGCACTAGTAGCGGATAGCGAAAGCCATCCACCGAGGTCACCTCAGCGCCAATATGGGCGCGGATCTTGGCCTTCTTCGCCGCCAGATGAAATCGCGGCGCGCCGTAAACACCGTCGCGATCGAGCAGTGCCATCGCCGGCATGCCGAGTTCTTGCGCGACGGCGATCAGTTCCTCGGGCGAAGCGGCGCCTTCGAGAAAACTGAAGGCAGAGCGGGAGTGGAGTTCAACGTACATTTGTCTTAGTGCTTACCTACTAAGCGCCCCACGAATACGCTCCCTCGCCCCCTTGGGGGAGAGGGTGCCCGAAGGCCGGGTGAGGGGGGCTTCAGGTAATCGGCAACAGTTTTTAAGCAATGAAGAAGGACAACGGAGGAATTCTTAATCATAGATCCCTCGCAGGAACCACTGGCCAGTGGCGATGTCGCGATAAACTCGGTATAGAACCGAGTCTGGAATCTGAAGTCCAGATGCCGGACTTCGGGCTCGTATTTCTAAATCCCACTCATCCTGTTCCCAGGCGTCGCCCCACCATTCGCCGGAGGTGCGCCATGGACCTCCGCATGCCAAGACTTCACCATGGATCTCGCCTGCGTAAACGCGCATGGGAACACCATCACGGACCTCCACCGTTGCTGCTAAGGGCGGCCGGAAAACACGAAGGGCCATTCTAGGATCGGAAATTGATGATTGACGATTTTCGATTGCAGCTTGCTCCTGGCCGGTAGGCTTATGCTCGTCACTCGTTAATCGACGATCGTCAATTCCCCAAACCCCGCGCCGATTTCTCGATTTTCGATCGTCGCGACGCGCTTCTTGCGCGACGAATCGCCGCATGCGAAAAACCTCCGGCCGGTGGGTATCCACGATCTCAGGTGAGCCAACTTTTCCTTTGCCAACCACGCCGGCGATCCGGGCAAGGGTGATTTCGAGCTTCTCGGGATCCGGTGCAAGCGGCAGGAAGAGTCCACCCTGCGCTACGCGGGGCTTAGTCGCCATCGCCTCCATCTTCAATTTCTGGATAGGCGCCCTGGGTGGATCAGCTTGCAGGTTCAGCAGCCACAACTTCAACAGGGTTTTCTTATTGAGCGTGGGAAGGGGAAGGATCAAAGTGCGGGACTCGGGGTTTGCGGTTGGTCCCTGGCAAAGGCGCTCAGAAAACTCAGGGTTGTCTTGACAACTGACGACTGCTGACTGATAGCTGACAACTGACTCAGGACTTCTCAAGCCACAATCTCAATCGCATTTCATTTGTAGCCATCGATCTCGTTCGCAATCGTGCACACAACGAATCGAGCATTCGCCCCAGGATAAACATCAGCGGATCGAGCATCTCGATGGGGTCTTCGAACTCGATCGCTTCCTCAAAACGCTGGGTGGATTCAGCCGGAACCAGTGTCCGCGCTCCCTGGCCGCGTGCCAATCGCTGCAAGCGGAGGCCTTCCTGTCCCAATCGCTCTGAGAGGTCCGCTGTTGGCAGGGCTGCCAGATCCTCAAAAGTACGTACGCCCCAGCGGTCAAGGGTGACCAGGATTTCTGCGATAGCCTCGAGTGAGGCTCTCGCTTTGGCGTTTGTTTTCGCGGCAGATATCACGTCTCTAGGAGGAATGGATTCCAGACAATCAGAAGCTAGAAGATCGACGTGAAGCCTGGCCAGGCTCTTCGCTTGCGCGCCGTTGGGAATGATAGTGATGCCAGGAAATCCGCGCGCCGCGTGCACCGCCGCTTCGATGTTAGAGGCAACCGCGATCTGCGCGTTAAGACCGAGAGAATCAGCGCCGCGTGCCAGCCGCCCGGCGATCTTTTGCGGCGATCCGAAAAGTTGGTTCAATCCCTCAAGATCCAGCACCAGAGTATCAGCCGCTGTTTCCTCAACTCGGGGTGAGAGAGACCAGCCCAAGTCGAGCAGCGCCCGGTGTGCTGACTCTTCCTCAGCCAGCGAGCGCCGCCGTATTTCGAGTGACGGTACCTGCGCCGCTTCAAGTTTGGTCATGCCTTCCACCACGCCCATCTGCCGAGCCTTCGGGTTCATTGCGATCACGAAACAGGAAGGCGGTGTGCCCTCCACTATCGCGACTGCAGCCGTACGCAAAGCCGGCTCGTGACGCATTACGGCGCGTAGGGGAAACTCGGGAATGAAAACACAAGCGAATAACATGGAAATTTACTGAGCCCTACCTTACAGATGGCGAAAACACCCTACAAGCTGTCACGTTCGCTGTCATCCTGACTGAGCGCAGCGAAGGATCTCGCTATGCCGCTCAGGGTAAATTTAGCGAAGGATCTTGCTCTGCACTTCAAGGCAAGGCGAGATTCTTCGCTGCGCTCAGAATGACAGTGGCACTGGTTGTCTTATTAGCACCGAAAAATCATTTCAAATGACGTCTGGTGCGACTCGAATTCCCGTGAGCGCACGACCTCTGCTGCAAGTCTGGCGCCCTGCAATAAACAGGTATGCGGGAGCGTATTAGAAACTCGAAAACTGAAATTCGAAACTCGACATTGTGATACAGGTCGCGGCTGCCGTTCGAATTTGCAGAGATGCAATTGACGATTTTCGATCTTCGAGTTGCGAATTTCGAATTTCGAATTTCTAATTTCCTCTTCTGATTCCTGAGCTGCCAAACCGGACCAGTGCATTTCCTCGGCGGTGACGCGCAGCACCAGCGAGGCGCAGGTCTTTGCATAGGACGCTGGCTCGATCACGGCGAGCACGGTGGGCGTGTTTTCCACCAGGCGCCGGAAGCGGAACCAGCAGGCCAGCGGCACGCGGCTCGCGATTCGAGGTGGAACATTGCCAAGATCTATAGCCACCACACCAAATCCACCGCCTCCCAGCAAAAGGTCTGTCGCCTTCACGGCCTGGGGGAGATTGCTGCAGCGCACCCAAAGCAGGTGATCCAGACGCATACCAGCGAGCTCTGCGGATTGAGGATCGAAGGTATCCTGCGTATCGACGAGGGCACAGGCCTCCTCGCGGGTGGTGGCTTGGGCAAGCGCGGTCAGCATCAAGCTGGTCCGGCCTGACGATGCCGGTCCCACAATTTCCGTGAGGGCGCCACGCGGTAATCCCCCGGTGAGCAGGTCAATTTCTTCGACGCCGCTCGGCACGGTTTCCGACGGTCCGCGCTCGCGAAAAGCAAAAGGCGCTGGGTAACGGCTGGCGAGGACTTGTTCGAGTTGGGCGCGCAAGGCAACGGATTTCATAATCTTACCTTCTAGCCTTCTCCTGGCTCGCGCTTGCCTCAGGCTACGCGAATACTGTATCCGGGATGGCGAAAGTATGTTCGCTTTTTATTCGCCTTTCCTATTTTGGATGGTAACACTTCTGGTGTCAAGACAGACTTCTTCTTAGGTCTTCTTAACTTAAGCGTCACTTTAGGGAAGCTGCCCTTGTGGGTTACCAGCTAGAGGACACCAAGATGCAGTCTCGACGAGTCTAGTCGCAAGACAAGATTGGACCGAATTCGTAAGTTGTACGAGGGGATCGAAGGCGCCTGTGACTGGCGCCACGGCCTGCTAATATGCAGCCTGTTGAACTACACTCTCGTGGGCTCGTTGGCGCATCCTCTCGACGACCCGAACCGCAGCTTGACCATCCCACAATTCTGGACAGTGCTGAGCCCTTGCGCGGCGGGAGGTTCTCGCCAGGGCGCTCCGGGCCGCTTCGGTGATTGCTGATCTCTTACTGGCCACCAACCGGTTGGTTCCATCGGTAATCGTTACTGGCCGCTCCGTGTTGGGCCGGGCGGTTAAACAGGGGATGCCCAGATAAGTGGTTTCCTCCTGCACTCCGCCAGAATCCGTCAGCACCAGTGAGGCGTTGGCCTCGGCGCCCAGGAAATCGAGATAGGCCAGCGGCTCGAGCAAGCAAAGGCGGGCGCTCAAGGCTTCGAGGCCGAGCTGGGTAAGGCGCAGGCGCGTTCGCGGATGCACCGGAAACACCACCGAGATCTCGCGGGCCAGATCATCCAGTGCCATCAAAAGTTCGCGCAAGGTTTCGGGCTGGTCCACGTTCGACGGCCGGTGCAGGGTCACCAGCACGAACTGACCGGAGCCGATGCGCGAGCGCAAAGCCGGCCAGCGTTCCTGCGCTTTAGGCAACAGCCTGGTGAGCGAGTCAATCATGACATTGCCGACGAAGCAGATGCGCTCCGAGGGGATTCCTTCCCGCTGCAGGTTGGCATCACCGTCACGCGACGGAGTAAACAGAACGCTAGCGAGCTGGTCGGTGAGCAGGCGATTGATCTCCTCCGGCATAGTCAGATCGAACGAGCGTAAGCCGGCCTCAACGTGAGCGATGCCAATTCCCAGCTTGCTTGCCACCAGCGCGCAGGCGAGCGTGGAGTTTACGTCTCCCGGCACGAATACCCAATCGGGCCTTTTTTCGAGTAACACCGGCTCGAATCGCGTCATCGCCTCGGCGGTCTGCTGCGCATGCGACCCTGATCCAACCTCCAAATTCAGGTCAGGCTCGGGCAAGCCCAAGTCCTCGAAAAACACGCGCGACATGTTGTCATCGTAGTGTTGCCCGGTGTGGACCAGGTATTGCTCGAATTCATCGGGAAAGGCTGCCATGGCGCGAACGATCGGCGCCACCTTCATGAAGTTTGGTCTGGCGCCGACGACGTGTACTATTTTCTGCATAGATTGCCTTACTCATTGCTAGGTCGTCATGGAAGGGCACGTCCTCGCAGGCGCTGCTGCGCATACTCTTTAGCAAATGTGTTCTGTATCGGTAAGGCGGCAATGTGGATGCAGTCAAAATCGTGGATGGGATGGTCGTGTTCAGGGCAATGTTTGCCATTTACCAAGTGGTAACATAGCATCCCGTTCGACAGGCCGTCAATACGGAAACACGTCGGAGCAATGGATTCGCTCGTCCCGTGCCTAGGCGTTCGTCCCACCGAAATACGCTTAATCTCGCCATACTCGCCTTTGTTTCAATTAGCAATTCTCGACTTCCCCTCAAGATCCCTTATGGGGTGAACATGGGTTGAAAATGTCTTGACACTTCTTGCCTGCGAAGTTAGGATTACCGCGGAGTAGCACTGCTTGTGCCAGTTCTGCTGGTGCCTATTTGCTTCAGAAGTTCTTCCGCTTCTGTCCCCGGCTGCTTAGTTTTTTGCCCACCTGGAGGTCAATGATGACCCACAAAGAGCGTCTGCTCGCGGCTGTTGCTCATGAGGAGCCTGACAGGGTCCCGATCTGTGCTTTCTTCACGCCGGAGGTTGAGAGGAGATTGTTGCACCACTTGGGAGCGCAATCGGAGGAGATCTCGACCTACCAAGCGGTGGGCGGTCCGCTTCCCATCCTCCTGGAACACGACTTCCTGCTCACCTGGGTCGGGCCCTGCACGAGTTTCTACGCTGACCCAGCTCCGGAATACACGGACGAGTGGGGCATCGTTTGGAAATGGTTCAACAATGCCGTGGGCGGTTCGTACACCGAGATGGTGAAGCATCCGCTTGCCGATCTCAAAGATCCAGCAGATTTTCCGATGCCGGACTTCACCCGTGAAGATCGCTACGACGGGGCGCGTCAGGTGCTGGCCCAATATGGGAAGGAGTGGGCCATTATGGGCGCCGTGCCGGCCACGTTGTTCGAACTTTCCTGGTACCTGCGCGGCATGGAGCAGGTGCTCGAAGACCTTGTCTCGAATAAAGACTTCATGCATGCTTACCTCGATCGGCTGCTTACCTGGATCGACACTGCTGGGACGCGCCTAGTCGAGCTTGGCGTCGACCTGATCTGGACAGGAGACGACTTCGGAATGCAGGATCGTATGATTATCTCCCCGCAGACCTTCCGGGAGTTTTTCAAGCCGCGCTATGCCAAACTCTACCAGAGATGGAAGTCGATCAACCCCAAGCTCAAGATCGCCCATCACTCAGACGGTAACATTTATCCGATTATCGGTGATTTTGTGGAGATCGGGATGGATATCCTTAATCCCATCCAGCCGAAGTCCATGGATCCGGCCAGGCTCAAGAAAGACTTCGGAGAACACCTGACACTCTGGGGTGGCGTGGATGTGCAGCAGGTCCTACCCTTTGGTTCGGTCGACGACGTGAAGAATGAGGTCAAGCTCCGGCTGCGATCGATGGGGGATGGTGGCGGGATGATTCTTTCGCCGTCTCACGCCATCCAGCCGGAGGTTCCGCTGGAGAACATTTTGGCTTTCTACCAAACTGCCAAGGATTCCGGCTGCTATCCGCTGGTGAATTGACTTGCGACGCGTCCTCTCGCTTTGAGAATGGCTCGGTGGCACGCAACTGGAACTATCTTCATACTTCGATCGCCCGATCCATGGCCGCAATCAGGCGGGGCGTGAACGTCTCGGTTTTTCGCAGTTGATCCTCCACGCGTTCAAACGGCGTTTTTCCCTCTCCTTTTTCATCCAGGACCGCGTCTATGGCCGCCGACTTCAATGCCCTCAGGGTTTCATGAAGATCCGGCCACGACCAGGCGCATTGGTATCCATGCTGCTTCTGCCAGGTCTTTGCGGCTGCGACGAACTTCTCAAGTAAGGGCTTGGCCTCGCGATTGTTCTTCGTGGCTGCAGCCAACTCTTCGAAGGCCGCCTTCAGGCGCAACTGCATCACCAGATCCACCGCGAATCGACTTGGGTTGCCAAATAGCAGGCCCTTCAGGCGTCCGGTTGGTAATTTTCCTTTGGCTAACACCACGAGTTGTTCGGCCAGATCTCTCTTGGCGGCTGGATCGTCTCCTGCCAGGGCCTGCCATGCCTTCACGATGAGTTGCCCGTGCCCCACGATCAGCTCGTCGGCAAACTCGACATAGTCAGCCTCCCGCAGAGGCCGTCCTGTTGCGCCCCGCGCAAAGGCAAAGGTGTTTGGCAGTTGCACACAATGAGTCTGCGCATTGCCCACCACACCGCGGGGTGCTTTGGTCCCACCTGCCTTGAGGGCGTCGTCGCCGCCGAAGTTGGTCATGGGGAATGTAGGCTCACCCTCGATGGCGCCATAGCTGAAACCGACGGCGCGCGAGGCTAATCCCAGCTTGTTGGCAATCGCCAAATGGGTTCTGTCGGGTGGCGGGAAGAATTCAGCCAGCGTGTTGACAGTAATCCCCCAGGGCTCAGGGTTAAGCTCCTTTAGGCGCTTGAGGACATCTCTGGCCTCCTCTGCCGTCCCCCACTTGAAGACTCCGGTTGAGTAGAGCCGGGCGTAAGCTTCCCAGCCGGCATGCATCCAATAGTAAAGCCCGATGCCAGGCCGCAGGCGGTCAAACATCTTCCTGTGCTCGGCCAGCAGACTCACAAACTCCGCATCAGTGGACCCAGGATAGCCGCCCGGATCGCTGTCGATAATGGCTACTCCATCGATCTGAGCGAGTGGCCGGAATAACTCCTCACGATGCCGCAGCATCTGGTTAACCGCGGTCGCATCGGCGGGATTGACCCGCGTATCACAGTAGAAGAAGTGCCTCCGTTCAAAAGTGAACTTAGCCGCCTCGCGGTTGTTGGCTGCGACGTTGGGGCACAAAGCGATCCAGACACGCATCTTGAAATCGTGATGCAACATGTCGATGACTTTGGCGATCGTCTCCAGGTGGGCGCGGTCACTGGCGGTCACGGGTGATGGCATCGTCTCGAGGACAGGCCAGATCAACAGGGTGTTGTATCCAAGCTGACTAAGCCCATCGGCATAGCCGCGGTAGTCATCCACAGTCCAGGTCCTGGCTGCATAAGGATGGTTGTAGGGCCAGTGCTGGTGTATGTACATTCCGATAATTCCGTTGGTTCCTACGCTTTCCTTGTTTTGGCCCAGCACCTCATCGACACAAACGATTCTGCTGGCGAGGCCGGCCACACTGCCGGCCAGGTAGAGAAATTCTCTCCTCTTCATCTAATCCTCCTGAGTGACCATGGAAGGCATTCGGACAGACCGATCACGCCGATGTTGGTAGGGACAAAGGCGCGAGCCGCCCTACATGCGCTCTTGAAATCGCCCATTGAATGGGGTGCTGGATGCGCGCAAGTCGAACGTCTCCGTGAGCCCCTACGCAACCCGCTTATCTGCCCGATCCTTGCAGGCGGCTCAAGGCATCGCGGGCCGGCTGCAGTCGAGGGTCAAGTGCGAGCGCCTTGCGGAACTCATGCGTGGCCTGTTCGGTTCTTCCTGTCTGGCTGAACACCCGGCCGAGGTTGTAGTAGGCCCAGGCAAGCTTGGGATCCAGACGAATTGCCTCGGACAATTCGGTTTCCGCGGCCTGGAGGTTCCCCTGATCGAGGTAGAGAGAGCCTAAGGCATTGCGCGCCTCGGCGTTCTTCGGTTCACCCGCGAGGGCGCTGCGCAGGTGCCGCACAGCTTCATCAGTTTGTCCTTCACGATTCGCCAGCCATGCCAGATTGAAGTGGGCTACGTAATCATCCGGGGCGATCGCAAGCAACTTGGTGAATTCTGCGTGCGCCCTCGCCCAGTCTTCTTTCCGGAGGTATATCCTGCCCAGAAGTTCCTCCGCCGGGATCGAGACCTGATCCATGGCGGCGCCGGACTTGGAGGTGAGGGCCAGGGTTGCCTGCAGCTCTTTGGCCCCTTCATCGAACTTGCTCAGGCTGAAATAGCTCACGGCCAGGTAGTAGTGCGCCAAAGTGTGCGAAGAGTCTCGCTCGAGAGCTTTGCGAAAACTGGCAATCGCCTCCTCATTCTGGCTCATCTTCTGTTGGGTCATGCCCAGGAAGTTCCACACGTCAGCTAAGTCCGGCGCTCTGGCCAGTACACGCTGCAGCAGGGCAGCGGATTCCTCCAGGTTCCCCGACAAACCCACTGCAATTGCGTTCCTGTACCTGCCGTAATCCAGAATCCTGTCCTTAGGATCAACCCCCGAGTCAGGGGAGTTGTGGGCGCTCCCTGTGGCCACATATCCCAAGGAGGCAAGACGCTGCACGACCTCCGGACTGATCACTTTCTGCGCAGGTCGCTCCCTGGCAGAAAGGCGGGTTCGCATGACTCTCACCCGTTTCTGGAAGCCTTGCGCCAAATCCATATGGCTCGCATAAAGGTTCTTCATCTCGTTTCGATCGTTGGACAGGTCGTAAAGCTCTGGTTTCGGGGCGTCGATGTACTTGTATCGGCCCACCCTCAAGCTGCGTAAGGAACTACACCCAAAGTGATCGTGAGCGTACAAGCTTTCGCTGAAGATCTCCCGCGGGCTCTCTAGCTTCTTCGGGCTGGCGAACTCGAGCAGGCTACGGCCTTGAAACTGCGCGGGCCGAGGCAGATGCAGGAATTCGAGGATGCTCGGGGCCACGTCGATGAGACTCGCAGGCTCATCGACCTCGGACGGATATGTACTGGCCCCGGCGGGCCAGTGGATGATCAGCGGTACCCGGAGTGTGCTTTGATAGATGAAGTAACCATGCGTGCTCTCCGAGTGCTCGCCAAGGCCTTCGCCGTGGTCGGACAGGAACACGATCAGGCTCTTGTCCAGCAACCCTTGCCCAGCCAGAGATGCGCGGAACTTGCCGAGAGCATCGTCAACGTAGCTGAGGGCCCCGTCGTAGCCACGACCGGGGAACCGCGCTCGTTGAGAGGGAGAGAGTTTGTAGGGTGTATGCAGATCGTAAACATGCATGAAGAGGAAGAACGGCCGGTCTGAGTTCTCTTGCAACCATCGTGTGGCACCCTTGGTGACCTCCTCGGCAGAACGTTTGAGATCTGTCGGGTCCATCTCCTGCTGGTGGTGCAAGTCGAAAGGGCTGTCATAAACATCAAATCCCCGGCCCAGGCCGAAACGTCTGTCCAAAACGAAACCGCCCACAAAGGCTGCGGTCCGATATCCCTGGGATTTCATTACGGTTGCCAGCGTTACCAGGTTCGGCGGGACCATTTCGCCGTTATCTTGATTTCCATTGAAAGACGGAAAGGTGGACGTCAGCAAAGATAGATGCGAGGGCAGGGTCAGCGGCACCTGTGAACTGACCTGTGAGAACAGCGTTCCGTCTTTGGTGAAGGCGTCGATATGCGGGGTGCGCAATGCCTTGTATCCGTAGCAGCTCAGATGGTCTGCCCGGAGGGTGTCCACCGAGATCAGGATGACGGGACGCGAAGGTAGGCCTTGCCCGGGAAGATCGCGAGATCCGCTCGCCACCAGACAAAGTCCCAGTAGACACGGAAGCAGCCCTGCGAAACGCGATCTCGGTGCGACAGTAGCGCGCATGTCTTATGCCTGGCGAAGCCCACACCTCAACGGAGAGTGCTGCTTAGCCCGCTCCTCAGGCCGCTAGATCACACCACTCTCGCCGATCCGCTTGTCAGCGAAGAAACTGTCCATGCGGATTGAAGGCATAGACACTTCCAACACCAACGCTGGGCCAACGCCAGTGAAGGAGTGCCCGACACCCGGTGGCATCACGAGAAGATCGCCCTCGCGCATCAGGCGTTCTTCCTCTCCGACTTTCATCCGCAACGCTCCTTTCACCAGAAAGAAGGTTTCGTGCTTTACCCGATGCTGATGGTAGGGGCAGGTCTGGCCATCGAAAACGAAGAGAAACTTGCCGCAGTAGCCGTGCTCTGCCTCATTGGCCACCCAAAACTCCGTCTCGCCGATTTCCTTGAAATCGTGAAGTCCGAAATGAAGCGGCAAGGGAGTCACCGCCGGCAAAGTCAAACCCCAGTCGGCAATCTGCTTGCGGATGCCGGCGAGCACCTTCTCGCGTTCGTCGCCCAGGACTTCAACTGCGTCAAATTCTCCCATGTTGCGTTCTCCTGGAAACAGAATGTGCGCCGGCAGGGCGGACTGCAAGGCAGTTCGCCTTGCCCTCTACCAAAGCAGCTTTAGCGCGAACTGAATTTCTCGCGATGCATTTGCCGAAAGGATCTGGCCAAACGTCGGGCTCGACAGATTGTTGTTAGGGTTCCCAAAATTCGTGTGGTTGAAAAAATTGAAAAACTCCGACCGGAATTGAAGCTTCAGGTCTTCAGTTATTCGGAAGTTCTTCATCAGCGCGAAGTCCACGTTCTGATAAGCAGGACCGCTTAGGAAATTCCGCGAGGAATGTCCCAGGGTTCCAGCCGCAGGAAACTGAAACGCTTGTGGATTAAACCAAGCTGCCCGAGTCTGGTTGAAGCTGCCTGGAGTGGGCGTGGAGACAATATCGCCGGTTTGGTTACCGGAAGGGTCTCCGATATTCGCAATATCCTGCCCTGTGATGATGCTGTAACCCAATCCGCTCCGAATGGTAATGATACCCGAACTTTGCCACCCACCAATGATCTGATCGGCGACCCGACCAGCGTTGGAGGCAAACCTCTTGGCCCTTCCGAAGGGGAGTTCATACACGAACGACGTGGTGTTGATCACCGGGATATTGAAATCCGCCGGTCCACGAGAAAGTCGCCTATTGTAAGTGTAGGCCGGTGGCCCAAGCGTGGCGTTCTCATCGCTGCCCTCGTCGAGAGTTTTCGACCAGGTGAAGGAGTTGAGGAAGGTGAGCCCGCCCTTGAATGATCTCTCCACCTTAGCTTGTAGGCTGTTGTACGAGGAAGTCCCATCCGTATTTCTCCAGGGAAAGGCCCCCGCATTGTGGACCGGCCGGCGCGAATTAATCGAACCGGTTCCCAGGACGGCCACATTCTGATAATACGCTTGAAGCAACCTTACTCCTTCGGACCCCACGTAGTCCACCGAGAGTTTGATCGCGCCGGGAAGTAACTGCTCAACTCCGAAGTTCCACTCGATCGCATACGGGCTCTTGTTAAAGCGATTGATGCTTTGATTAGAGTTCGGTGGCGGGCCCGAGCCGGGAACAGGATAAGGGTTCGAGAGACTGAGAACCGGATTAAGCGGTCCCAAAGTGTCCACGTTCTGCCCGCTTAAACTCACCGAATTGGAATAGGGCCAGTTCGCCTGCGAGACGCGAATGCTATTCTGTTCGATGTTCGAGTTGAAGTCGAAAAACATGCCAAAACCGGTCCGGATCACGGTATTGCTCCGGGGCGAATAGGCAATCCCGAGCCGGGGCGCGAAATTCTTCTTATCGGATACCATGAGACGGGGATTGGCGCAGTTTGGAGCCGCTCCGGTGATCGGATTGGTGGAACACCAATAGTACGCATAGGTGAAGTCAGTGGCATCGGGCTGGGTCAGCGCTTTATTCCAGTCGAACAACGAGATGGCGTTCTTAACCCCCCCTTGCTCGAACGCGGGAGGGGTGGCATAGACGTACTGCAGCCCGAGATTTAACGTAAGGTTGGGCCTTATTTTCCAGGTATCTCCGAAATAGCCATTGTAAATCTCACCCCAATCATTGAAGGTGGGATATAGGAACCTTCCGCTTGAATTCGGATACCCCAGCATGAAGCTGGCCAGCGCTTCGCCCGTGTCCGTTACACCGGGGAGACCAGTCGTTTGTGGCGCGTAGCCTTGTGAGGCCGCTCCTTGCGCCCCGGCAATGTGCCGATAGCGCTCGAAACGGAATCCGAAAGCCATCTGATGCTTTCCAGCGATCTTCTTCAAGTCGCCGTTGTATTGGTAGGTGTAGTCTGGATTCGCCAATTCGTAGCTGACGAAACCTGTTGAACTGAACCTCGACCCGCCGAGTCCCTCCCCAGCCGGTACGTCGCCGCTGGCGGTGAAATGATTGTAGAAGTTGCTTCCCACCGCCTGGTTGAAGGCCTGACCAGTCGAGCCTCCTATGCCCGGGTAGTATATCGGGATTCCGGAGCGGTTGTAGCCGAACAGAAAATCCACGATAAATGTGGGGCTCAAGGTACGATTGTAGTGAAATACGACGTTGGTTCCGTGATTTTGTTGGTCGAAGGGATTCGCAGGAAGCGATCCTGGCGTCGCATCAACCCAGTTGTAATGTGACACCCGGCCGAAGATTTGTTGCATGTCAGAGATGGAGTGGTCTAACCGCACGCCATATTGGTTGGCGGTCTGAGTTGACGATTGTCCAAGTATCAGGTTGGGATAGGCGGATCGATTCGGCAAGGGGTAGTAGTACTTGAGATAGGCCTGCGCTACGGGGTCGATGCTGGGAACGGTATTGTTAGGAAACGGATCGCGCACATACCCGTTAGGGCAATTGGCATTCGCAACCGTGCTAGTGGGATCGTAGATCTCGTTCGCATAAACGGGCCTTCCGAGACAGTCCGTGCCGGTCTGGGATCCTAGGAGATCAGAGAAATTGCCGCTTCGCTCCTGGGCATTGGGGACGGTGGCCTGAGTGGTGATGGCTCGAGAATACCGCAAGCCTTCGTAGTAGGTGGAGAAGTACGTGCGCGTCTTGCGGCCGTCGATCAGCTTGGGGATGAATACCGGCCCACCCACATAATATCCGAATTGATTCTGGCGGAAAGGAAGCGATGGACTTCCGTAGAAATTGTCGAAGAAGTTACGCGCATCAAGCTTGTCATTGCGCAAGAAGTCCCAGACCGATCCGTGAAGCGTATTGGTTCCTGACCGGGTTACGAGGTTGACGTTGGCTCCGGCAGCCAGGGAGACATCGGCGCCAGTCTGATGAGAATCGACTTTGAACTCTGAGAGCGCGTCCGGCGGGGGGCTCTCGGCGTAAGTGTTCGAAAAGCGCTGGTTGTTCTCCACCCCGTCCAGGGTGAAGTTGTTCATTTGAGCCCGCATCCCATTAACAGCCGGGCTGATCCCACCGGTAATGATGAAGGCGTTCTGTTGGCCTGTCTGAACCGGTGCTGCGCCTGGCGTAAGTGAGATGAGCTGGGTGAAGTTTCGGCCGTTCAGAGGCATCTCGACGATAGCTTGGTGCTCAACCACGGTGCCGATGTTGGCTGTCGTGGTATTCAGGGCTACGGCCGAGGCTTGGACTTCGACGGATTGCTTCACTTCGCCGATGGTCAGCTGGGCGTTGATGGTCCGAGCTTGGTTGACCGAGAGATCGATTTCCGGAACTACGAAATCCCGAAAACCGGCCGCGGAGACGGTTAGAATGTATCGTCCCGGTGGCACGCTCGGTAGGAAATAAACGCCCTCTGTCGAACCGACGGTCTTGAACTCCGCACCCCTGTCCAAGCTTTTGAGGAGAATCTGGGCCCCTGGCACCACATTTCCGCTGGGGTCGGTTACCGTCCCGTTGATTTGCCCCTGCACGGTCTGCCCGTGCAGCTTGGGTGCCAAGAGAGCAAGCACAAACAGGAGCATGAACAAGGTAGATCTCGTACGACCGGGCATATTGCTCCCTCCTTGTTTCAGCCTTCAGCAGGCGTGTCCTTTTTCGACCCAACCCCCGACGCGGGACCAGCAAACATTTTCGAAACTAAAATAGTCTTATGGAAAGTTGACAGGGGCCACTTTAGTATGCCTCTCGACCTACTGTCAAGACTTTTGTGCGCGTCTGTTTGCATTGATGTTCATATCGCACATCGTGGCGCTGACGCTGAGATCGAGATATTGTCGAGATACTGTTTTGTTGTGCGGCTTAGGTTCCCGTGACTTGAAGAGACGACTTGGGCGGGGGATCGAGAGAAAAACGGCGAAAGTATGCATTTTGCAGTACTCCGAGCGATTTTACTCCGCCTCGGCCACGAGCACAGTGATGTCACGCTCCTCCAGGTTCTTACGGTCACCCGATGACAGGTTGGGGTCGGTTACCAGGGCGTCAATCTGGTCTAGCGAGGCAAAACGGACGAAAGCTTTTCGGCCAAACTTGGCACTCTCGGTTACTACGATCACGCGGTCGGAGATACTGATCATCTGCTGTTCCAGGCCCACAGTGCGCAGGTCGGAGGTATAAAAACCATCCTTGCTGTCAGCGCCCTCACAGCCGATGAAGAGCATGTCCACGTGGAAGTCTTTTAGCATGGCTTCTGTCAGCGGACCGTAAGTGCTCGGGAACCCCTCGCGGATAAAACCGCCGAAGAGCACCAGGCGGAACGACAACCCGTATAACTCCTGCGCAACCCAAATCGAGGTGGTGGCCACGGTGATGTCCTTGTCCCTGGGGAGGTTCCGGGCCACCTCAAGGGCCGTCGTTCCGGAGTCAACCATCACGGTTTGCCCAGCCTGCACCTGACCGGCGGCGATCTTTCCAATAGCGACCTTCTGTGGGCTCACGCTGAAATGAGGGAACGCTCTCCGGAGAAGGCGAAGCTTTCCCGTCGGCAGCCCCCCGCCATGGGTGCGAACCAAGAATCCCAACTCCTCGAGCGTCGCCATGTCCCTGCGGATCGTCATGGCGGATACATCAAAGCGCTCGGCGAGCTCCCGCACTGTTACCCGCTCCTCCTTTTGCAGGAGGTCAATAATTTCCGATTGTCGCGTATTCATGGACTCAGTGTGCCTTCACTGAACGCCCCAAGATGGGGATGTTCAAACCGAACACGACTGTATTCGGGAGCACCTGCCATTGTCAAGTGGCGAATGCCGGCTGGAATTTCGGTGCCTTGGCTGCGGTGGCGAAAGGTGGTAGGGTACCTCGGTCGGAAGTGCGGGACTCTTACCTTTCCTCCCGCGCATTCCACGCACCCGATTGAATTGGGTTAGGTTGGATGACGGATCTTGACCGCCGATCCAGTCTGCAGCGCGGCGAGCGTTGCGTCAAATTGGTCACTGCCAGCTCCTGTGACGATTGCGACGCGCTCGCTGTGTCCGTTCATCATGCAAAACTCCCAAGCGGGTTAGGTTTTCAGGGTGCAGGCGAAACATAGACTGAAACGTAGCAAATTACGAGCTGGCACCTGAGCGCATGAGAAACCGCAGACCGGCTCAGGTCAGTGATCGTGGTCACAGCACTTATGTTCAGGTTAATGTCACTATTTGCTTAGTAATACTAGGTTAAGTTATCCTTGACATCATGCTCTCTCCGGCGCTAAGCTTCGGCCATGACGCCACGGGAGTTGAAGGCTCTCGATCAGCAACTGACCGCTTTTCTCAAAGATGTGCTTGCCCCTTTGGGTCGGAAAGAGCGACGTCATTGGGCGCGAGTCTATGTTCAAGGCCTGCTGCTCGACGGTGAGCGCAAATCGATCGAGCCTATGGCGGACCGCATTCCAGGCGCTGACGTCCAGGCCTTGCGGCAATTTGTGGGGCAAAGCCCCTGGGCCGTAGAGGCGGTGCAGCAGGAGTTGGCGCGCAAGGTGGTGGACCTGCTCAGCGCCCCGGAAGTCTGGATTGTGGATGAAACCTCGTTTCCCAAGGCAGGCCAGCACTCGGTGGGGGTAGCACGGCAGTATTGCGGAGCCCTGGGTAAGGTAGCCAACTGTCAGGTGGCCGTGACCCTGCATTGGTCGAGTGCAGAAGCCAGCTGCCCGCTGGGGTGGCGGTTGTATTTGCCGCGGGCCTGGATGGAGGATGAGGAGCGAGCGCGCGAGGTGAAGTTGCCGGAAAAGCTGACCTATCGCAGTCAGGCCGAACTGGCTTTGGAGCTGATCGATCAGATGTTGAGTTGGGAAGTGCCATCCCTGCCGGTGGTGGCGGACTCGGCTTACGGCAACAGCTTTGACTTCCGCGCGCAGTTGCGTCAACGCCAATTGTCTTACGTGATGGCCGTCGAGAAGAGCACAGTGGTTTGGACCGAAGATCCCAACGACATCCCGGTGCCGCCTTCCGCCCCCACGGGCCGGCCCCGGCGCTATCCACCCTTGGAAGCAACACCGGTGCCGCCAGACCTTGCTACCGTCGCCCGCCAGTTGTCCGAGACGGCCTGGAAGAAAGTGACCTGGCGTGCGGGTACTCGCGGTCGCCAGCGCTCGCGTTTCGCCAAGCTGAAAGTCTGGGCCGCCCATCTTTGGCGTTCGCAGGAACACCCCGAGCGGGTGGCCGAATGGCTGCTGATGGAATGGCCCGAAGGAGAAGCGGAACCGACCAAGTACTGGCTGGCGCAGTTGGGTCCGGGCCCGCCCGCGCTCTGCCGTCTGGTGAAAATGGCTCATGCCCGCTGGCGTATCGAGATGGACTACCGCGAGTTGAAAGATGAACTCGGGCTGGATCACTTTGAAGGCCGGCACTGGTTGGGCTGGCATCATCACGTGACTTTGGTCACCTTGGCTTATGCCTTTCTTCGCTTGGAGCAAGCACGCCTTAAAAAAAACTTCTGGTGTGACCTTGCCGCAAGTGCGGAAGAGACTGCAACGGATTCTGATTAGGTTGGGCGGCTTTTGCCCTTGGTGCCACATGCAATTTCCCAAACTTAACAGCTCTTGACACTTAACCTAGTATTATTAGAGAAAGTACAGCGACCGCCTACCTCGGCTCGGCGGCCGCGAAGGGGGTTCCCATGTCACTCACCGCCCCGGCCGTAGACGTTCACTTGAGGTCGGTCCTGATTGCAACTGATTTCTCAGAAGCATCTGAAAAACCTCTCCGCCATGCTCTCGCCATTGCTCGCCACTATGGGGCGAAATTCTGCCTGGCGCACGTAGTCTCCTCGGTGGGATTCACGCTCGTGGGTCCAGATGCAGTAATTGCGGCCACCGAGGGCAGCTTCGAGGGATGCAAGTCAATTGGAGGGCGACCTTGTTCGAAGGGGGGCACTGGCCGGCTTGCAGCATGAATTCATCGTCCGGCAGGGTTATGATGTATGGGCACAGCTGGAAAAGGTAGTCAGGCAAGAACACGTGGATCTGGTGGTCATCGGTACACACGGCCGGCGAGGTTTACCGAAACTGGTTCTCGGCTCGGTGGCAGAACAGATCTTTCGTCACGCCGATTGTCTTGTCCTGACCGTCGGTCCGCGTTCCTTTCAAGAGGCCCCTGTCGAAGGCACTAGAGCGATGCGGCCCTTTCTGTTTGCCACGGACTTCGGTGGAGCTTCTTTGCATGCCCTGCCCTATGCCATCTCGTACGCGAATCACTTTGGAACAAAACTTGTTTTGCTGCATGTTGTGCCCGAGGTCCCGGTGCCGGAGGGTTTCCATTGGTCCACCCCCAAAGATGTAACGCGAATGCGGGAGAATGCTCGCATGGCCAGCCTGCGGCGGCTCGACGAGTTGACGTCGCGGAATACCGAGCTGACAGTCAAACCTCAATTCTTGGTTGAGTTCGGACCGCCCGGGGAAAGGATCCTGCAAGTGGCCGATTCTCTCAAGGCCGACGCCATCGTTATGGGTTTGCATCGCTCGACCCATATTGCGACAGCCACCCACCTGCCGTGGGCTACTGCGTATGAAGTGGTGTGCGGTGCAGGCTGCCCCGTCTTGACCGTCAGGAATTGAAGGGGAAAAGCCTAACGGCTTTGATCGGCACCCCGTCGCACCCCCTTGGACTACATTGGACTGGCAGCTTAGACGTGCAAGCCCTTCACAGCTTCTTGCATCGCTCGAATAAGCTGTGTCGTGTGGGTGTCCCATTTGTGGTAAAGATCTTGCACGCGTTCGAATGGCGTGCTGCCTTCGGCTTGTGAGGTTATGGTGAAGTTGTCCGTTTCAGCCAGCAGCTTATCGATCGCTGGCGATTTCAGCTTCTTCAGTGTGTTCGCTAAGCCCGCCCAGTGACCTGCACTCCAGAGGGATATCCAAGCCGATTGATATCCGTGCTCGCCGTGCCACTTCTCTGTCGCGGCCAGAAACGCTCGAAATCTCTCAGTGTCCACTTGGTCCTGCGAAGCCGCGACGAAATCAAGATAGGTCGCCTTCATCCGCAGTTGGAGCGCGAGATCGGATAGGAATCGTTGCGGGTTACCGAATAGAAGGCCTTTCAGCGGACCCGGCGTCACCTTCTGCCCGTGTGCCGCGATTCTTTCAGCGCTCGCGCGCATCACTTTCGAGTCATCGCCCGCCAGGGCTTCCCACGTTTCGACGATCAGGTGGCCCTGTCCCGCTATCAGCGAATCGGCAAACTCGACGTAATCGTTACGGGCGACCGCTTCTCCCTTCTTACCTCGCGCAAAGGCGAAAGTATTGGGCAACTGAAGGCAGTGGGTTTGCGCGTTGCCGACCACCCCACGCGGAGCGACAGACTGGCCCGCTTTGAATGCGGCGTCGCCGCCAAAGTTGGTAAGCGGGAACTCCGGCTCTCCTTCGATGGCGCCGTAGTTAAAGGCCAGCGCACTTGAGTCCTTTTTGAACTTCTTCGCTAGGGTTATGTCAGTCCCATTAGGCGGCGGATCCATGGTGTGGATGGTGATCCCCCAGGGGTGCGGATCAACCTTCTTGAGCCTGCTCAGGATGTCTTCAGCTTCCGCGGGAGTTCCCCATCTGAAGTTTCCCGTCTCGTAGTAGTGGCAATAAGCCTCCCAGCCGACGTGCATCCAATAGTAAAGTTCGATTCCGGGCCGCAGGCGGTCGAGTATTCTTCGATGCTCGCCCAGCAGATCTGCGAACTGTTCGTTGGTCGAGCCGGGGTATCCCCCAGGATCGCTATCGATGATCGCGATGCCGTCCATCTTGGCAAAGGGACGAAGCAGTTCCTGGCGCCATTGGTACATTTGTCTCAGCGCGGACCGGTCGGCGGGATTAACGAACTTCACCGAAGAAAACAGGGGCCTCTCTTCGAAGGCGTACCGTGCAGCCACCACGTCGTTGGCCGTGACATTGGGACAGAGCGTGAGGAAGGCGCGCATGTCGAAATCCTGGTGCAAGATGTCGATCACCTTCGCGGTTTTCTCCAATTGGGCCCGATCGCTCACTGTCAGCGGCGCTGGCATTGTTTCGAGTGCAGGCCAGATCACAACCAGGTTGTAGCCAAGCTTCTTGAGTCCATCCGCATACCCTCGCCAGTCCTCCAGTGTCCATGTTCGGGCCGCATAGGGGTGCCTGTACGGCCAACCCTCGTGAACATACATGCCCAGAATGCTATCGGGCGATGCCTGCGACTCCCCATGACCAAGCAAGGCTGTACTTAACCTTAGCGGGCCTGCAAATCCTCCCAAAGCACCCAGCAGACGAAGCAACTTTCTCCTCTCCATTTGCGCACCTCCTCCGCACCGATAAATCCCGCTCGATTCCCGCAGAAATCCCGCACTAATTCCGCACTAATCCCGCACTAAGTAATTGCCAGGGTAACGATCTCCCATGGCTTGATGTCGAAGCGTACGGTCTTATTCTCCAGGGAAAACGTTCTGCGCACCGGCTGGCCGTTGAAATCCACCTCCTCGACCGTACCTGTCGCAAAAGGCAACTCCAGTAAGACGTTGGCATTCGATCCTGTAGACTCCCAAATCCGCAGGAGACGCCGGCCTTTGTCATCGTAGAAAGCAGAGCACTGCACCGTCGCCGGCGACAAAGCCAGGAAGCTTTTCTCTTCCGGAAGCGTTCGTTCCTGCGGCACCCGGACTCTATTCGGGAAGACCGGCAAGATAGGGTGCTGCGCCTCAATTGCTCGCCGCGACACCCCGGCTGCTTTCCAGTCGCCGGAATGAAAGTGTAACTCGTAGGTGAAATACTGCAGTCCCACGCCTTCACGAGCCTTGGTGACGAAGCGCTCCCAATCAGGGGGATCGGGCGGGACCACCATGAGCAAAAAGTGCCCGAGAACATTCTCCTCCGGAAAGAACTGGTATCCCTTCTCCCCAGTACTCCCGATGAGCGTCAGTCCCCTCTCACCATCGCTGTAGTCTACCCAGTGGCCGCCGTAGAAGACGTTCTTACGCCGTCTCTCCTCGCCGGTATAAGAGATCTTCGAGACGTCGCGATCTTCGACGCAGAAATGGGTGTCGGCGACGAGCCTGCCCGGGCTGGGAAGGCCCACTGTGGTCATGAAGTGTCCGCTGCCCCCCGCGCTGTTGATGCGCGCCTTGAAGAGTAAACGGCGACCGTGCGGATAAAGGTGACCGGTCAGATCCACCTGGTGAGGTCCCAAAGCGCCTGACAGGGTGAAGCTGCTTCGCAGTGGACCTCGCACGAGATTTTTCAGCTTGGCATCGGTCCAACGATGAGTCCTGACCACCGGACCGTAGTGATAGGGACCCGTGTCCTCGATTTCGTTGAAGATGATATTTCCGGGCAGGCTGTAACGTGCTCCGGTCTGCTTGTCGAGAATGGACTCGACGCCGCGGCCGGAGAACTCGACCCTGAGGGAATCCGTTTCAAGTGAGGTCTCAGCACTCAGCTCGGGACTTGTGATGTTGCCGGGAGCCGTTTCGAAGTAGAGCGTTGTGTACCCCATAGCCGGCACACGCGTTTCGACCAAGAGACTGGCTTCCCGGAAGGTGGTGGGGGTCGCAGTCACTTCGAACCAGTTGATGTCGACTGGCTGATAAGGAATGGCACGGCCCTGTCCGTCACGGACGGCCATGTTTGTTGCCGTCACGTCCTGCAATTCCGCCCACACCGGAACCACCTCGGTGCGCTCCCAGGGGAGATTGTTGAAGAGCACCACCGAAGACTTGCCATCCTGGACCTTGATGCGCCCGGCGATTCTTCGCGTGGCATCGTCACGCAGATCCTTGCCGACCGCGAGCGTGGTCTTGACGCGATCCAGTTGCGAGGCGTAGTCCGCTGCAAAGAGCCACATCTGTGCGTGCGAGTAAGCTCGACAAAGATCGTGCCACAGCCGCCCATACTCCGCCTCGGGGTAGTTCTCTCCAACTGCTGTCGCGCAACTCCAGAAACTCTCACCGCTCACCAGCGCTTGGTCTGTCTGGGTTCGCCAGTAGCGTAGGCCTTCGTTTCCGTTCAGGCCGTACCAGTAGGTCCACATGCAAGGGTCCAGGATGCCGTTATGGCGCGGCAGCGTCGCCCTTTCCTTCTCCAGGCCGCGGAAGAAATCGACGGGGGTCCCAAAATTGAGTGGTATTTTTTCGCGCCGGTTCCACTCCCGAACGAAGTCTGCTATTGGAAGGAGGGGTTCCTGGGTGATGTTGAGCCACGCTCGGAGCGGACGGCTATCATCGCAGCCGCAAGGCAAGGAGAGCACCGTGCCACCCGGCGAAACGAGGCGAGAGGCGATCTCCTTCTGAAAGACGGTCTCGACCGCGCCTTTCCAGTTGCTTGTGAAGTTGGTGGGCAGACTATCAGGGCGCATGAACCCGCAGACGAAACCGCGGGACGTGAGTAACTCCGTTCCGTCGGGTCCAACCCAGACGAAGTCACGGGGAACCCCTTCAGCGGTGAGGGCCTCGTCGGGGCGGTGGGCGTGAAAGTAGCGATATCCGCCCTTGGTCAGAAGCTGCGGCATTTGGGAGGGGCCGGGGGTGACATCGTTATGGGTCATCACTTCGAGGTTCACCCCGGGAGCAAACTCTTGAAACAGCCGTCGTCCAAGCGCCATGTTTCGGATGTAACTTTCGGGTTCCATCCAGGAAGGGTGTTGGTTGGCGAAGGCCCCGCAGGCCGCGATCTTGCCCTGCTGAAGCGCTTCGCGCATTTCCGGCACCCGCTCCGGCCGCTGCTGAAGAAATGCATCAAACTGTTCGTTCCAAGTTTCAACGTAATAGCGAAACTCTGGAGTGCTTTGCAAAAGGTCGAGAGCTTCTGACAGGACGATACTGTGGCGGTGGATCATCCACTGGCGGCTGTTCACCCAGGCCCAATCGACGTGCGAGAAAGGCACGATCAGCAGCTTCATTCCGGCCAGCCTTGCTTCGACGTTCTGGTACTCCACCTGATCGGCTAGCACAGGCAGCGGGCCGGAAGCCGCACAAATTCCACTCAAGGCACTGATAAGACTGAGGAAGTCCCGCCTTTTCACGATAGATTCTCCTTGCGGCTTTATGCCGGGAAAGGTCCGGCGATGGCAGAGTTTTCCTGCGCCGGCCGAGGAATTTGTCGCCCCAGGCTCATCTCGACAATCGCGTTCAGTTTGCACATTTGAAGGTCGCTGTTCTTCTGAGGTCTTCGTGTTCGACATTGTGAGATTCCGTGCGTATGGAACAATATTGGCCTAGGCTGTTGTTTGTCAAGTACCGTCGACTTCGGGGCGGGTTTCTCTACCCGGACTTGTAGGCACGGCGAGTCTCGAACCAAATGCCCGCGGCATCGGGATTCAGGTGTTTCTGAGTCGGAACCGGGCGGGAAGATCGATATTTAATAAGGATTTCTTACGACGATGCGGGTAGGTGATTGGGCTCGGGAAGGGCGGGTTTTAACCTGACTGAAAGCTCGCCCTTCGACTTACGCGCGGAGAAATTCTGATTGGCGCATTCGAGCGACAGAGCTTCTGGCCCTGAGCTGCGTCTTGGGCAGACTGAAGCCTCTCACTGAAACGCAGACGTGGCGAATGAGAAGCGCTATTGCGGATTGGGCTCTGCCTTAGAATCGATTCCTAGGGTCTGCTCGCGATGGCTCTGCAACAGGGCATCCGATGGCCTGCGCCGCTCATTCTCGTCCTTCTTCAGCTTCTCGAACATACCCATCTCGGTTTGTGCCTCCGCCGTATTCCCCATGTGTCGATAGGTCATGGACAGCAGGTAGTGGGGAGTCGGTTCGTCGGGGTCCATTTGAATGACTTTTTTCAAATAGAAGAGAGCGCGCTCATTGTCGTGGGTCTCCAGATAGGCCTTGCCCAGGTCCTGGTAAGCCTCTCCCAGACTCGGCTTCTGTTGAATCGCCTTCTGCAAGTAGGGCAGGGCCTTATCGAATTGGCGCTCCTGCAAGTAGGTATTGCCCAGCTTCCAGGTCGACATGTAATCTTCAGGCGAAATTTCGAGTTCCGCTTCAAACTCGCGCCTCGCCTCAGCGGTTCGTCCCTGGAGCCAGTACAGGTTACCCAAGGCATAATGCAGACCGGGTGCTTGCGGATTATCTTTGAGCGCCTTCTGGAACTCGACCATAGCCTCCGGATATTCCTGACGTTCTTCGAAGGACTGTCCCATCACCTGATCGTAGCGATAGGAATTGGGGGCCACTTTCGCCATCTTGCCATAGACTTTGAACATCAGGTGGTAGTGAAGGCTTCCCAGGCTGTAGAGCACCTCGATATCGTTGGGGAAAATCTTCTCCGCTTGCTGAAGGACTCGCAACGCCTCTTCATCGTTCCCTAATTCATTGTAGCTGCCACTTAGATTGATGTAGGCTTGGAGGAGCTGGGGATTCAGTGCGATTGCTTTTTGGAGAGGCTTGATTGATGCTTCGAACTGACTGCTGCGAACATAGGCCATGCCCAGGAAAAAGTTGGCGCCCTCCAGGCCGGGCCTCCCTTTAAGGGCCTGCTGGAGAGCCTGGATGGCCTTTTGATAGTCCTTTTGATAGTAATAGGCTATTCCCAGATTGCTGTAAAGCTCCGGCACGGTGGGCATCAACTTCAGAGCCGCTTGAAAGCCGGCGACCGCCCCAGCGTAGTCACCCCTCGCTTGCGCCTGTGTAGCCGCCTCGACATCCTTGCCCGCTTCCTCCTCAGGGCTTGTCTGCGATACCAAATGGAAAGGCAAGAGGGACGCCAGCAAACAAGCCAGGAAGAGCCGTCTCGCAGATACCACGAATGCTTCCCGGCTAAGGCTTCTCCCTAAGACCAGAAACTGCCTGGGATGTGGCTCCCCGCCAGCGTGTTCTGGTGAGCTGTTCGATTTGCGAACCCTCATCATGGATTGAGGATAGCACGAGAGGCTTCGGCCGATAAACCCAATCGCCGATAATGAGCGGAGGAACCGCTTAACCCCTCCTTACGAGGCGCTGTAGCAAGAACCGGTATTACGAATGGGGATGGCCAAATCAGCCGAAATGCCAGTCGCACACATCGTATTCCCTATACCAATCTTGAACTCCAGCTGTAAACTTTCGGACGTTCATCGCCTGAAGTTATTTTCATTTGGAGGAGGCAAAGACGGTAGACTGCTCTGTAATAAAGATCCTGGAAAGGTCTGATTTTATTTGCGGAGAGTTCCATGCGCAAGGCTTTGAATCTGTTGGGCTTTGTACTCCTCATTGATCTTTTGGGAACGCTTCTGGTGGGCCCCACAAATGTCGTTCGGCGCCTGAATGCTGGGCGCGCCCTGTCCTACTTGGGAATGTTTCCGGCGATGACCCTTGCGCAGGATCGCCAGTCGCCTCCGCATTCCCCAGTGGATATCTCCTACCAGCAGGCCCAGCCTATTCTCGAGGCGCTTAGCGAGAACCTATGGCCCGCCGAGCTGAAGAACAGGAATCCGGCAGAAATGGCGGCCCGCTGGCCGGCCTGGGTAACGCGTCACGACCAGGAAACGCGCGCGCGTCTGTTGCGTGGCGACGAAGACACCCTGGTCAATTTCCTTGTTCTTGGGACCTCCTTCACGCGGCAACCCCCGCTCACCGCGCGTCAGTTCGACAGCCTGCCGGGCTGCCGCGCTCCGTCGTCGCCCCCCGCTTCTGACGACCGGCCGGAGTGCGCCGTGTTCGTTAACCGGGTCGATGATTTGTTGCGAGGCCTGGCCAAACCTGGCAACAACGAGCGCCTGCTGTTCCTTTCCCATTTGGCGGAAACAAAGGGTTACCATCCCCGTACAGCCTATGGCGTTCACCCCGACTTGGCCGAGCAGCGCCGCCTCAGGACCTTTGTCCTCACCAACGTTACTCGTGTCGGCAATGAGCACGAACAGTTGCAGGCAGAGTACGAGCAGGCCCGTCAGCGGGACGACCATCCCGAGAATGTCGCCGCGGTATCCACTCTCTATCGCTCCCGCGGGCTGTCGCTCGACACATCGCTGCTGCCCAACTTGGCCCTGGAGGAGTCGCTCCAAACCATGAAAAAGCGCGGGCTAATCGCGGCGGGTAGCGTGCGGCACGCCGCGGTCATCGGCCCCGGTCTCGACTTCACGGACAAGTCCGACGGCTATGACTTCTACCCCCAGCAGACCCTCCAGTGCTTTGCCTTAGTGGATACGTTGTTCCGCCTGGGCCTCGCCCGCCGCGGGGATTTGGAAGTGACCACCTTCGATATCAGCCCGCGCGTTAACGACCACTTGCGGCGCGCGCGACGCCGCGCTCGACTGGGACAGGCGTATGTTCTGCAACTGCCCCGCCCAGCGCAGGCAAGCTGGAAGCAGGCAACTCTCGATTACTGGCAGCGGTTTGGGGACCAAATCGGAACCCCGACAGTGCCGATTCGGCCTCCCGCACTCGCCGGCAGCGTGGAGACTCGCGCCGTCGGAATCCGCCCCTCTATCGTTTCCCTGGTTACGCCGGTGGACATAGACATCGTCACGCAGCACCTCGACCTGCCTCTCGATAAGGGCTTTGACCTGATCATCGCCACCAATGTCTTTTGCTATTTCGACAGCTTCGAGCAGTTGCTCGCCGTTGCCAACCTACAAAGTATGCTGCGGCCGGGGGGCCTCCTGCTTTCAAATAACACGCTGCCCCTGCTGCCCTCGTCGCCAATGCGTTCGGTGGATTCCGTTTCGATTTCCTACTCCGACCGCCCTAACGATGGTGACGTCATTGTTTGGTACCAGCGGTCACCGAATTAAGGTGACAATGTGGCACGGACATCCTGCCCGTGCTCGCGCATGGCCAAGATGGCCATGTCCTGGAGTTTGTACATTTGTGCAAAACATGGCCAAGATGGCCATGCCACAACAAAGGTGCGACGGGCATCCTGCCCGTGCCGGAGCATCGCCAAGGGCCGTGCCACAGGAAGCACTTGGCCCATGAAGAAAACCGGCAAGCTACTGTTCGATGTCAATATTCGACACGGGGCCTACCTTCCCCACTGGACGCGGCACGGGTCGATTTACGCCGTCAACTTCCGCCTGGCCGACTCATTACCACAATCGGTCGTCAGAACATGGGAATGTCAGCGTCGAGACATCGTAGAAACTGCGCGGCAAATGTACCGCCCGCTGACGGCCCTGGAAGAGATGCGGCTGGACAAGCTTTTCTCGGAGAAGGTGGAACGGTATTTGGACGCTGGAACAGGTCAGTGTTGGATGAACAGAGATGAAATTGCGGCTGTTATCGCCGGCGCGCTTCTGCACTTTGAGGGTGCAAGGTACCGCCTGGCGGCTTGGTGCGTCATGCCCAACCATGCCTGTCAAGCAATTTAAAAATGTTACTTTCGGGTGATTCGTCCTGCAACGCGAAATGTTACCCGTCGTCGTCGTGGTTTTTCCTTTCTTCTTGTCTTGGCAGTTGTCTTGGTTCTTGTCTTTTTCTCAGCGCGCCTTGTGCGCGCGCCTGTGATTTTGTTTTTCTCTGAAGGTGCCGCGAGTTTCTGAGAAACAGCCGAGACCGCAGGCTTCTCTGCCACCACGCTGGTGCTCCGTTGGAAAATCCGTTCCCGCTTGCTCTGAATCGTCTGGGAGAGTTGAAAGGGGTCGAGCGTCTGGCGTAGCCGGCGAAGTTCGGCCACCCGTTCTGGGTCCACCCCTGACGAGGCCGCCACTCGCTGAAAAGGGGTCTGGGGTGCTTCGTAGTGCCGCCGCAAGCGCGAGCCGATCCGCTCCTTGCGGCTCAGTTTCACCGAGGGCAGGAAGAGGTTCTGAAACAATCGCAGCTCACCCCGGTAAAGCTCGTCCATGGCGGCCCGTGCCGCTTCCGTCTCGTAACGCACGTAGCCCAGCAAGCGCCGTACATGCGTCCAGTTCTTCTGCTCGATGTGGGCGTTGTCGTCTTTCTTATAGGGCCGCCCACGGGTGAATTGAATGTCGTGGGCCTGGCAGTAAGCCCAGAGGTGAGCATTGATGAACTCCGAGCCGTTGTCGGAATCGATGCCCCGCAAGGGAAAAGGCAAAGCCTGGCGGACCGCTTCCAGAGCGGCTCGCACGCCTTCCTGGCTCTTGCCCAGCACCGCTCGGCTTTCCGTCCAGCCCGTGTGAATGTCAGTCACGTTCAGCGAGTAGCAGTAGTCGCCCGCCGCCGAATTGCCCGAGTGGGAGACCAGATCGATTTCCGTGAACCCCGGCCTCTTCACGTCCCACTGATCCGTCTTCACGGGGATGTGGTGCTTCAATAAGCTCCCCGGCTTGGTGCGGCCATAAATCCTTTGCCGCAGCTTCCGCTTCTCCGAACCCAGCCGGTAGTCGATGGAGCGGGGGCTGATCTGAAGCAGCTGCTTTTCCAACTCCGGCGTCAGCCGGAAGCGGCGGCGAATCCAAGGCATCCACTCCGGCAGCAGGGCTTTCAGCCGTACTGACCAGGGATAATCGGCCGCCTCCCAGACCGCCTTCAAGATCGAGACCAGCCGTGGGCCATAGGTCACCCCCCGGCGCCGTCGTTGGGAAACCGGCCGGGCGGCAGGCGGCGAACCATTCAGCAAACGAATCGCGTGCTTGCGATGATAACGGCAGTTGGCGCAAAACTCGTCCAGGATGCGCTGCCTTTCCGCCCGACTAGCTCGTTGGTAACGAGGATAAACTTGTTGCCAATATTCTCTTCTCGAAAGTCGACTCATGAGGTTACCCGTATCCATGACGGGTAACATTCTCAAATTGCGCGACGATAGCCCACTGGTAACATTTTAGCTTGCGCGATACGCATGTTCATATCGTTGTCGAGCCGCTGCTAGACTATGAACTTCCGAAGATCGTGCACTCGTGGAAATCATTTACCGCCAATCGGGCCAATCGTCTGCTCGGTAGAGCCGGGCCGTTCTGGCAGCCTGAATCTTACGACCATTTGATTCGAGACGAGGAGGATTTCGACCGCCAAGTGCGCTATGTGCTTTCTAACCCCGTCCGTGCTGGATTAGAGAATTGGAAGTGGGTAGGTGCCGGCAGTTGGTGATGCGGGGAAAGTGCCACGGGCATCCTGCCCGTGCTCGACGCATCGACAAGATGGCCATGTCCTGGAGTTTGTACATTTCTGCAAAACATGGCCAAGATGGTCATGCCACGTCGATGTGGCACGGGCATCCTGCCCGTGCTCGCCCATGGCCAAGATGGCCATGGCACAACAAAATGGGCCGGCTGGCGTATTGCCACCAGCCGGCCCACTTTCGTGATGCACTACAGTATTTCGGTTGGGACCCGAGTTACCACTTAAGTCTCAGGCCAAATTGGATCTGCCGTGGAATGTTGGCCTGGCCGCCCAGCGTGCCAAAACCCGGGGAGTTGACGGCGGGCTCGGCCGCATAGGCGCCATTGCTACCATCCTGATTGAAGATAGTGCGGTTGAAGATGTTGAAGAAGTCGGCGTTAAACCTCAGCAGAAACCGCTCACTGATATCCCATTCTTTCATGATCGACATATCCTCGTTGTGGTAGCCGAACTGCCGAATGGCGCCTGTGCTGGGCGTGAAGCTCCCAACGGTCCAGGCCGGCGGTACGACAAAGGCAGCCTCGTTGATCAGACAATCTTTGTGAGGATCAAAGTGGCCGCTAGCCGAAGCGCATCTGAGCGGAACTCCGGGTACCTGATTCGCGTTGCCCCAGCCCTGGTCTTCCAAGCCACCCGGTATCGCTGAGGGACCCGCCTGAATGTTCTGGGGTAAACCGCCCTGGTAAGTTAGAATACCCGAAAATTTCCACCCGCCCACAATCTTGTTCACCACGCCGCCTTGGTCCATGAACTTCTTCCCCTTCCCGAACGGCAAAGCGTAGATGTAGGAAATCACCAGATTGTTGGGAATGTCCATGAAACTCACACCCTTTTGGGCTTTCCTGTTCCATGGGGTTGTGGAGCCGAAATTCGACGAAAAGGTGGAGAACATGGAACCGGCATCGGTGAGCGTCTTCGACCACGCGTAGGACGCCAGCAGGGTCAGGCCGTTCGAGAAGCGCTTGTCCAGCTTGACCTGCAAGGCATTGTAGTTCGACACGCCCAAACTTTCATAGTACCGATGGAGGCCTTGATATTGTGGGTTGGTCCGCAGCGACTGGCCCATTGTGCCAATTCCGGCCAGGCCGTTGGCGGCAGAATAGAGCGTTTCAAAACCGTTGAACGGAGAGTGGTGCCCCGTCGCCGGATCGATCGGCATTGCGGCTATGGGAGCGGCGGCCTGGACAAGGGGATCGGAAATGGGCGCAAGGAGAAGTGGGGTTGTTCCGTCCGAGGCCAGTTGGTTGCCGTACGTCAGGTATTGGGGAGGCATCTTATCCATAGGAGCGAGGCCGCGGCTCGGCAGGTGGATGCCCGTGTTCCCGACGTAGGCGACCGTGAGTGTCGTCTGGCCCGGCAACTGGCGCTCGACGGTGAAGTTCCAGTTCTGCGCGTAGGGTGCCAGTCCGTCGGTCCTTTGAAGCTCGATCAGCGTACCAGCCGAGTGTTTGGGAGTGCCCCCACCCAGGAACGTCGAGGGACCGAAGCTGGGCGTATACAGGGTGGCAGAGTCCTCACTCCAGATGAAGCCGGGCGTTAAACCGTTGTTCGAGGTTGCGCCGGTATTCCCATTGAATCCCTGAACAAAACTGCCGCCGGAGAGTTGGGTGGCGTTCCCCTGGCCGTACATCATTCCATACCCGGCCCGGATGACGGTCTTGTCGTTCAAAGCGTAAGCCACCGAAAGGCGCGGACTGAAATTCCGGTAATAGGTGTTGACGCCATTCGGGTCCGAAGGAGAGGCGACGACGAACGCCCCCTGTATATTCGGACTTAATTCCGTGTTTGGCACTGTCGGGTCAACCCAGGCTTTGTGGTAGTACTTCTGGAAATCCGGGGTGAACAGGTCCCAGCGGAGGCCCAGGTTCAGGGTGAGTTTCCTGGTCACCTTGAAGTCGTCCTGTGCGAAGGCAGCAAAGTAGCCAACCCGGTCATAGGATGGCGCATAGATATATTGCGCCTGTTCCTCATCCGCGCGCCCCAGCAGGAAGCTGGCCGTGCCATAGCCGGTGTCCGAATGGCCGAGCAGACCCGTCTCCGATCTCACGAAATTGAAATACCCGCCGGTCCGGCCTGAGCTGAGAGAGTTACTAGCCTCCTTTAACCATTGGAAGCCCATCTTGATCGTGTGCTTCCCTTTGACCCAGGTCAGGGAGTCGTCGAAGCCCTGGCTGTGAGAATTGGTAAAGCCTGCGCCGCCCCCACCGTTAAAGGAATATCCGTCCAGCACGAACTGGGGAAATTGAGTGCCGTATATGGGAGCGAACCCCTTGAGTCCGAGATACGAGTGCCAATCGCTCCGGCCACCGTAACTCGCGATGGGTTGCTGACCATTATTCCATTGGTTGAAGGACGCCGTGGCTTGGTTGACCAAATTGGGCCGGAGCGTCAGGGTGTAGTTGAGGCGGATATTCCGCGTCACGTTCACGCTGGGCTGATCGCCACCCTCCAAAGGCGCAGGAATCGAAGGGGTGTTGGGGGTACTGTTTTTCCCATAAGCGTAGGTGACCGCGATCCGGTTCGCAGTGTTGATGTCGTAGTCGCCTTTCAAACCCCACATATTGACGGAAAGTGGGCTGGAGGTGGTACTTATGTAGTTGTTGAGTATCCCAGCACTCGTTGGCGCTGGAAACAGGGGGGCGATCTTCGCCGACACCGGATCGATTTTCAGCACGCGGTTATTGCAGATCAGCGTGCCGCAGGTCGTCTGGGTTAGGGGATCGTAGAGAGTAGGGATCCCCGCTGCGGTGAAGTCGCCTGAGAGCATCGCCGGGGTGGGGATAGTGTAGCTTCCGGTTGCATTCCCTTGGATGAGGCGGAAGCCGTCATAGTAGCCAAAGATAAACGCCTTGTCTTTCTTGATGGGCCCGCCGGCCGTCACGCCGAACTCGTTCTGTTTATAAGGAGCCTTGCAGGCCTGTACAGGATTGACCGTGGTTGGCCGGCCGTTGGCATCGCAATTAGCATTGGCGGAGTTTACGAACCAAGGGTTGGCGTTCAAGGCGGTGTTGCGAGCAAATTCATACGCCGAACCGTGGATTTGATTGCTTCCCGACCTCACCTGAAAGCTGGCCGTCCCGCCCGCGCTTCTTCCGTATTCGGCCGGGGGATTTGTTGCCTCCAGCTTGAACTCCGAGATGGCGTCGGGGGGGAGTTGGAGGGAGCGCAGATCACCCTCGAACCCGCTTGCCGTCGGAAAATCCCCGCCGTCCAGTTTCAAGGTGGTGCTGCTCACGATACTGCCGCCTACGGAGGTGGTCATGTATTGGTTCGCACCCGGGCCGCCACTTGAATTCCCGCGCCCCGTGACACCGGGGGCCAATTTCATGAAGCTCGCGGGGGTCCGCTGGTCACCGACGCTGGTCAGCGGCAATTCCTCCACTTCCTGCCCGGTCACGACGTTTCCGAGCTCGGCAGTTTCGCGCTGCAGCAGAGCAGCCTGACCGGTGACCTGGATGGATTCGGTCTTCGCGCCGATCACCATGGAAACATCCACGCGGACCGTGTCGCCTACGCCTACGACAATGCCATCTTGCTCAAATTTCTTGAAGTCTTCCTTCTCGGCAGTCAAGCGATAGGTGCTCGGCAGCAAGAGCGGTACCGTATAAACACCCGCCGAAGTGGTTATCACATGCGTCGCGATACCCGTCTCGGTATTGGTTACACTGACGTCGACGCCCGGAACTACCCCCCCACTCTGGTCGCTAACGATTCCCGTGATCGTTCCGCGGTTGACTTGTGCCCAGGCGGCGCTAGTCATCAGTAGCGACACTAGTAGTGCAACAAGCGATTGCTTGAGATGAGCCATTGTCCGTATCCTCCTCCTTCAACTGGAGTTGGACCCTTGGTGCCCGACGCGCATAGAAGCGCTCATAGGAAGCAAAGAAATGCAGTATTCAATAAAGGAAGCTGCTAGGTATCCCAACAATGTTCTAGTAACCCGACAGCCGAGAGGTTCCGACGCACAACTAAGTACTTTCCAGTACTGCTTGGTGGGAGTCCGCTTGGCAAGCAGTCCTTCGTGAGGGGAACTCGATGTCAAGCGGTTTGCTCAAAGTGGAACCACAGGTTGGTAGGCACAGCCAACAACCCCCTTCTCCGGTCCGAACTATAATACATCCATTGCAGCCTATGTCAAGCAAAAAAACTGCGCGATTAAGCCCCTTTTACGCCCACTTATATATTAGCTTCGTTATCAAGTCGAGACTGCCTGTTGTGAAGGGTTCTGTATCCTACTGGTTGCCGACGATTTCGGTGCCGCTAACAAATCCCAATACGATGCCGTTCGGTAGGCCTCGGATGGGACCGTGATTGCAGTCACTGCTAATTGTCGAGGCAAAACCGGTCACTCATTGCTTTGTTGCTGACCTGTGATTGCCTTATCAGCCTCACCTGAGCGATTGGTCTTTTGGGCGCTTGAGAGTTTGTTGAATAAGTCAAGTTCGCGCTGGCGGTCGGCAGGCCGGTCCAGCTTCTGGTAAACCTGAGCCAGGGTGAAGTGGCTGCGTGGATCGTTGGGGGCCAAACGCGCCGTGAGGAGCAACTCAGCCTCCGCCTGTTGAAGATCCCCCAGCCCGACGTAGCACCGCCCGAGAAAAAGGTGAGTGTCCACATCTTTGGGCTGGACGGCTGCAGCCCGCTTCAGGTACGGAAGCGCTTTGCTGAACTGTTTTTGGTAGAGTGCGATGTCGCCCAGAGACAGGTTGGTGTGAGGGTCGTCCGGTGATTCCTGGAGAGCCAGGAGTAATTCCTTCTCCGCCGCTTCAAACTGGTGCAGCCTCCGATAAGCGACACCCAGGGGAAAGTGGATGCCTGTGGCATCAGGCTGCTTCCGCAAAGCGGCTTGATACTCACTAATGGCCGCTTCGTAATGTCCCTCCTGGCCGTACAGTTGACCCATAAAGGCGTGAGTCTGGAAAGAGTCCGGATCAATCCTCCTGAGCTGGTCAATGGCCCGAAATGAAGCGTCCACGTGCAATCGGGCCAGCTCGTAAAACACATTCGCGTTGTTCGGATTCTTGGCAGCAACCTGATTGAGCTGGTCAATGGCGTCATCCATACGCCCCTCCCCTTCGAGTGCCAAAGCGAGATAGTACCTTGTGGCAGGGTGCGGTGCGGACGTTTTCAGCTCCTGGTTGAAACTTGCAATGGCATTGTTCTGATCGTGCTTTCCGTAGTAGGACAGTCCCAGGAAAAAATTCACTTGCGGATAATTCGGGTCTCGGCGCAAAACCCGCATGAAGGAATCGATTGAGTCATCGAACTTGAGTTCGGTTTGTTCAACGAGGCCCAGGCGTTTTAGCGCTTCGGGGTCATTAGGGTCGGACGCAAGCACCTTGCGGTAGATGCTTTCTGCCGCACCGTATTTTTGCTCGCTCTCATAGGCCTGCGCTTGCTTGAACAGCTCCGCGGCCTTCTCTTGCTGCGCGAGGCCAGCTGGAGGCGTACTTATGAGCGCCCCTAGCAAGGCAAGCATCACGATCAGCCCGCACCTTCGCGATGCCACCGCATGAGTATTTGTGCACATTTCCATCTTCGGCGAGGTAAATTCGAGAGGCCGAACCGGCATTAGAAGCGGGGCTAGGCAATCGTCGAGCTAAGCCAGAATCCCTTTTACGACGTCTCCAAAGACAAAGGTGAGCCGGGCATCCTGACCCTGGTATTTCACCGTCAGACGCTTATGGTCGATGCCCAGCAGGTAGAGGGCTGTGGCGTGGAAATCGTGCACGCTCACGGGGTTTTCCACTGCTGCGTAACCCAGTTCGTCGGTAGCGCCGTAGGCAAGTCCGCCTTTGATTCCGCCGCCAGCCAGCATGAAGGAGAATCCTTTGATGTGATGGTCGCGCCCGTCGCCCCCCTGCGACATGGGGGTGCGGCCGAACTCGCCTCCCCAGACTACTAGTGTATCGTCGAGCATGCCTCGTTGCTTGAGATCCTTGATCAGGGCCGCCGTGGCCCGATCGGTCTCCTGCGCTTTGATGGGGATGTTGGCCTTGATGCCGCTGTGATGATCCCAATCCCGATGGTAGAGCTGAATGAAGCGGACTCCTCGTTCGGCCAGGCGCCGCGCCAGCAGGCAGTTGGAGGCGAAGGAGCCATCTCCGGGTTTCGCTCCGTACATATCGAGAACGTGCTGCGGTTCCTTGCTCGTATCCATTAGCCCCGGTACGCTGGATTGCATCTTGAAGGCCATCTCGTATTGCGCAATGCGGGTGAGAACCTCCGGGTCCTTCACCGCGTCGTACTCGATCTTGTTGAGTTCGTTGATCGCCCCAATCGAAGCATCCTGAATGTTTGCGTCCACGCCCTTTGGGTTCTTGATGTACAGCACCGGATCGCCGATGGCATTGAACTTGACGCCCTGGAACCGGCTGGGCAGGAAGCCCGAGGACCACTGCCGGGCGGCAATCGGCTGCATCTGGCCGCCCCGGCCTGATGAGACCAGCACAATAAAGCCAGGCAGATCCTGTGCGTCCGACCCGAGCCCGTAGAGCACCCACGAACCCATGCTCGGCCGCCCGGCAATGATCATGCCCGTGTTCATCACTGTGTGCGCCGGATCATGATTGATCTGCTCGGTGGTCATCGAACGCACGATGCAGATGTCATCCGCTACGCTTCCGATTTCCGGAAACAATTCGCAAAGCTCGAGGCCAGACTTGCCGAACTTCTTGAATCCATACTGCGGACCGAAACAAACCAGCTTCTTGCCCTGCAGTTGCGCCAGTTGCTGACCCTTGGTGAAGGAGTCGGGCATCGGTTTCCCATCCAACTCCGCGAGCTTCGGCTTGGGGTCGAGCGTCTCCAGGTGTGATGGACCACCCGCCTGGTAGAGGAAGATGACTCGCTTGGCCTTGGGCGGGAAATGAAGCGGGTTCACGACCCCATGCGACCCTCCGGTCGCCGGCGAATCCGCGGCAAAGAGCCGCGGGTTGAACAAGGCGTTCAAAGCCAGCATGCCCAGTCCGGACATACCGTAGCCTAGAAACGCCCGGCGCCTGATTTCAAGTGCGGCTGATTCTTTGGGGTCCATCGTCTTGTCTTCTCCTTCTTTTGGCGATCTTCGCGGATCAGCTCTTTGTCTCTGAACCGGCTGTAGCGTCGGCTGTAGCGCCGGTCTATGACTGTCTATGACCGGCGGCGCACGCCGCTCACAGAGCGGCGCCACGGCGTTCGGCGGCGGACTAGTTCCGCGTGATCGTTTCGTGCAGGTTCAAGATCGCTCGGGTTACCACTGTCATTGCAGCCAATTCCGTCGGCCTCAAGTTCTTATCTACCGGCGCTTCCCCCACGCCCAGGAGCTCTTGGGCGCGCTGCGGCTTCGACGATAGGTCCTCAACGGACTTCTTGTGCAAATTGACCAGAATCTGCCGTTCGGCAGGAGTGGGTGCGCGGTCCAACGCCTGGACGAACGCCCAGTCAATCCGCCGGTCCAGGGTCGGCCCGCCCCTTTTAAGCGTGTTTTGGGCGAATACGCGCGCCGCTTCTACAAAAATCGGATCGTTCAACAGCACCAAGGCCTGCAGCGGTGTATTGGAATTCACACGGTTTACCGTGCATTCCTCGCGGCTTGGAGCGTCGAAAGCCGTAAGACTGGGATGCAGGAAGGTTCGCTGCCAATGGGTGTAAACACCCCGACGGTACAAGTCCTCGCCTTGGCTCTCGGCATACTCCCGCTTGGGGAAATTTAGCGCCGCCCAATATCCTTCGGGTTGATATGGCTTTACGCTAGGGCCGCCGAATTTCTCCACCAGCAGGCCGGAAACCGACAAGGCCATGTCGTGGACGACTTCGGCATCCACCCGGAAGCGGCTTTGCCGCGCCAGGAGCCGGTTGTCCGGGTCCCGCTCCTCAAGTTGCGGGCTGACTAACGAGGACTGGCGGTAGGTGTGGCTGGTGACTATCGTGCGAATGATATGTTTGACGTCCCAGGGATGAGTGCCTTCGGCCTGCCAGGTCGGCTCCATGAATTCGGCGGCCAACCAGTCAATAAGCTCAGGATTGCTTGGCCACTCCCCCTGAGAGCCCAGATCGTTCAGCACTTTGGAGAGGCCTGTGCCGAAGAACTGCTGCCACAAACGATTGACGAACACCCTTGCCGTTAACGGATTATCGCGCGAAACGATCCAATTGGCGAAGTCCAGGCGGGTGGCGCGGCGCCCGCCCGTATCGAGTTGTCCGAGAAACCCTGGAATCGCTGGCTGCACGATTTCGCCAGTGTCGTCCATCCAGTTCGCGCGGGGAAGAATCCGAGTCTCGCGGGGCGTTACCGACTCGGAAACCAGCACGCTGGGGATCTCCGACTGCAGGATCGAACGGGTTGCCTTTAGCCGCTCCAACCGGACAAGCAGCGGCTGTAACTCCGGTTCGGACCATTCGAAGTGCTCGCGCAGTGCCTTATTCTGCGCTTCGGACCGAGCGCCCGGAGCCACCTTGAGCGCGTCGAGAACGACACCCGGCACTCCGTCACTCGGGACGCCTTTAGGGAATCGGTTGGTGTCGACGGGCTTACCGGGGTCGAATGCGGCGTCACCCGATTCGGGCCAGGAGTACCGGCCTGAAGAGAGAGCCAGGCGGACGCGGCCGATGGTGGCGCGGCGCAGTTCGGAATCGTGCTTTAAGCGTACGGTGATAACAGATCCCGCCGCGGTTTTTGCAGGCTCCGCAAAACGCAACACCAGAAACGGGCTTTTGCCCTCGCCGTCAGATACCCCCCAACCTGTGGCCGGATTCCCGTCGATGGCGGCCATCGGCGGATTCTCGGGCGACTCGCCGAATCCATCGGTTGTGGCCAATACCAAGGAGATTTTCCGCCCTGGCTGCTTCCCGCCGCTTGAGAGTTCCGTCTCCACCTCAGTCAGAACGAAGCGATCGGCGCCTCGTGCCAGCCGCATGCCCGGCAAGCTTTCATCCTGGATCGCCTGTACGCCGAGGGCCCTCCAGGTGCCCGCGCCAGGCTTGAAACTGATTGTGTACGTTTCCTTGTCCGGATTAGGTCCGCTAGCGACAACCAGCCCGTTCCCCGGCGCTTTGCGGTTTTGAAGCGATCCGCCCGTGCTGAAATTGCTCTCCACGGGCTCATCGTTATAGATCGTCAGCCGGGCTCCGTGGGCTGCCTTCGCCGCGAATGGCCGCTGATACTCCCACTTGAGCCGGCCGGACTTCGAGTCAGCCGACAATTGCGCTTCCCAGGCTGCCTGCCGGGCCTTCATGCTTGTTGCCTTCTCTTCCAGAGCGCGCCGGGCGGCGCTTACGTCGTCGTTAAGCTTGGCCAGTTGCTTACTCTGCTCAGCCGTCGGCAACGATAGCGTGGCGGCCCAGGCATCCTCACCCCGCCCAGGCAGAAAGCCCTTCTCCTTGATGTCCGCGAAAAAGGCCTTCATGGAATAGAAGTCTTTGGACTTGATGGGATCGAACTTGTGATCGTGACATTCCGCACAACCCGTCGTTAATCCAAGCCAGACCCCGCTCGTGGTGCGCACGCGGTCGGCGCCATATTTGGCCAGGTATTCTTTGTCCTGAATACCGCCCTCCTGTGAGGTTCGAAGAATGCGGTTGTAGGCTGAAGCCACTTTTTGCTCAATCGTGGCATTGGGGATGAGGTCCCCGGCAAGCTGTTCGCGGGTGAACACGTCGAAGGGCTTGTTGTCGCGAAATGCCCGCAGCACATAGTCGCGGTAGGGCCAAGCTGGCTGTTCGTTATCCCCGTGGAACCCGCGCGTGTCCGCATAGCGCACCGCATCCAGCCAGTGCATCGTCTCCATCTCGGCGTAACGCGGGGAATCGAGCAGCCCTGAGACCAATCTGTCGTAGGCATCCGGCGACTGGTCGTTGACGAATTGCTCTACCTCTGCCGCCGTGGGCGGCAGACCGGTAAGATCCAGCGTGACGCGTCTGATCAACACGCGGCGGTCCGCCTCGGGCGACGGCTGCAACCCTTCCTTGGCTAGCCGCGCCTGAATGAAGGCATCTACAGGATTCCGGACCGGGGCTTCCTTTCCCGTGACCTCAGGAACTGGCGGCCGTTTGATCGCCTGGAAGCTCCAATGACCTTCGTATTTGGCGCCTTCCGCAACCCACTGCCGAACTGTCTCCTTCTGAGCTTGCGTCAACGTTTTGTGGGCGAACTCGGGCGGCATCCTCCTGGCAGGATCGTCCGCGAAGATCCGCTTGATGATTTCACTGTCTTCCGGCTTCCCGGGAACAATCGGGACCTTGCCGTCAAAGGCCGGCTTCAAAGCTTCTTCACGGATATCGAGGCGCAATTCCACCATACGGGCATTCTTATCGGGCCCGTGACATTTAAAGCAGGTGTCGGACATGATCGGTCGAATGTCACGGTTGAAGCCCACTTCCGCCGGCACGGGAAGGCTCAGCATTATCGCGCCAATCAGAGAAAGGAGGATTCGATTAAGAGTCATCGACGTCCCTCGGGGGAGGAGTTGTTTCTTGTTACTTCACCCGGGAATTGCCAGCTAATTTGGAGCATTTTGGCCTGTGCGGGTGGAGACGGGTGGAGTATAGCACGAAATTGCGCCGGGTCGAGGCAGCCGAAGCAGAATCGGATGGGATGAAGAAGAATCACGGTGACGTTCAATTCTGTAGCGGCGCTGTCCTCAGCGCCGAAAACGCCGGTGGGGACACCGGCGCTACAGCACGCTCACCGATAGCGCTTGGGTAATCTGCGGACCGGAATCCGTCGATCACGCCCGGAACACTTCGGGATATTGCGTCGGACCGTCAAGGTGTCCAACCAGCTTGTGCTCAAGACCCTCGCGTGAGACGCCCATCGCCTGCCGCAGGCGTCCCATCTCTTCCGGGCTCAATGAGGAGAAGTTCCTGGCGATCTCGGTATTGTGATCGATGAACTCTGGCTTCGGCATGCCAATCACCGCGGCCGCGACCGGCAGGCTCATCGAGTAGCGCAGCAGTGTGTCAACATCCGCTTTGCCGTCGCTCGAACCAAGCAGGAACTCCTGTCCGGTCACCTTCATGGCGATTACCCCGAGGTTCTTCTTCTTGGCAGCGGGCAGAGCCAGTTCCTCAAAGCGGCCGTTGCGCGAAGCGTTCAGCGCCATTTGGGTGCAATCGAGGTCGTGGCGCTCGATGGCCTGGGCGAGCACGGCGCCGTCAGTGTGGCTGGTCATGCCGATAAATCGCGCCATCTTTTGCTCGCGCGCTTCGAGCAAGCCTTTGAGGGCGCCGTCAGGAGCCTCGATCTTGGCGAGATCGTCAGCGTGGCCGAGGCTGTGGATATGCACTAAATCCACGTGATCGGTTTGGAGCCGCTGCAAGCTGGCTTCCAGGCGTTTAAGGAACGCGTCGCGAGTGCGGTCGGGAATCTTGGTAGCGAGAAACACTTCTTGGCGTCGAGTGGTCATCACTTTGCCCACGCGTGTTTCGCTCTTACCGTCGCCGTAGGCATAGGCGGTATCCACGTAGGTGATCCCTAGATCCAGTGCGCGGTTGAGCGCGGCGAGCGCAGCATCCTCTTCGGTGTACATGAGGAACCGGCTGCCGGATCCGAACGCCAGTATGGAGACGCTGGCCCCGGTCCGCCCGAGGATGCGGTGCGGCAGCTTCTTGATTTCGGCCCTGGGGACTGAGTTGAGCAGCGGCAAACCCGCACCGGCAGCCGCACCCAGCTTGCCAAGGAATGCACGTCGCGAAAAATCTTTGCCCATGATCCCTCCCTGGATTGCCAAGACAACCTTGTGGTCGCAGCGCAACGCGTACAGCTCAGGTCCTGTGTGTGGATAGACGGCCACAACCATTATAGTCTGTCCTTCAATGACGCAAGAGGGTTTGCAACATTTTGGCGAGTATGAGCTTGACAGAAGGGATCTCTTCGCATGAAGCTGTAGCGCTGAAGGAAAGAGGGCTGATCCTCTTCAAAGGATCAATCGGAAAGGCAAGTTCTGTGCGTGACAAAGGCGGAGAATTCGACGTTTGTATCATCGGATCGGGCGCGGCCGGCGGCATGATGGCCAAGGAGCTGTCGGAGGGCGGCGCGAAGGTGGTTGTGCTTGAAGGAGGACAAAGGGTTGATCCCTCGCAATTCGTCTCCCACGCCTGGCCATTTGAGCTGCCCTATCGGGGTATGCGAAATGAGAGGCAGGAGGCGTTCTATCCTGGCGATGTTAAGACCTCGATTCGCTATGATGTCCCGGAAGGCGTAGGCGTCGACCGCATTCGCGTAGTCGGCGGCCGCACGGTACATTGGAACGCGGTGAGCCTGCGCTTTGCGGCCCGTGATTTCCGGGAGTGGTCGCTCGCAGGAATTGAAGAGGATTGGCCGCTGAGTTATGAGGAGATTGCGCCCTATTATGAGCGCGTCGAGCAGATGATTGGAGTCACCGGCAATGACGATGGTTTGGAGATTCTGCCGGGGGGCAAACACTACCTGCCACCGCTTCGTTGGCGTTGCAGCGAGCACATCCTGAATCGCGCTCTGAAGCCGATGGGAATTCGGCTGATCTCTGTGCGAAAGGCGGTGCTGACTATGCCTTACGACGGTCGTCCGGCCTGTCACTATTGCGGCCACTGCATGAGTGGCTGCGATGTTTCGGCGGTATTTTCGAGCGCCACGGCGATGCTTCCCAAAGCGGAAGCTACGGGTAACTTCACGCTGCGCCAGAACGCCTTGGCGCGCGAGATCCTGGTCGATAAAGATGGCCTGGCCCGTGGCGTTTCCTATGTGGATCCGGTCACGAAAAAAGAAAGCGAGGTCAAGGCGAAGATCGTGGTGGTTTGCTGCGCCTCGGTGGAATCGGCGCGATTACTGCTGAACTCCCGGTCTCCGCAGCACCCCAATGGTCTGGCCAATTCGAATGATGTCGTGGGCCGTTATCTCCACGGGCATATGGGCCATGGCGTGAACATCTACGTACATGAGCTGGAAGGCCTGAAACCGTTCAACCAGGACGGAGCCACCGATCACGTCTACATTCCCCGCTATAATCATCTCTTCGGCAAGACCCGGTACTCCGGCGGCTGGGGGATCCAGGTGAATTTCTTGAGCTACATGTTTCCCCAACAGGCTAACTACCTGCAAGGGTACGGGGCTGGGTTCAAGGAGCGTGTCCGTCACATGCAGCCCGGATTCCTGTTCTTTGGCGTATTCGGCAAAATGCTGGCCAGTCCGGAGAATCGGGTCACGGTGGATCCAAATCAGTTGGACGCCTGCGGCATCCCGATCCCGGTGGTGCGTATTCGATTTACTGAGAATGACATGGCACTCTGGCACGACACTAATCGAAGCATCGCCGAGATCTGCTCGCATATGAAGTGCGAGATGTTTTCAATGGCGGCGACGGGGCCAGGCGGTCTGGGGGGGCATGAGGTCGGCACCATCCGCATGGGCAAGAATGTCAAGACTTCCGCGCTTAACCGTTACTGCCAGGCGCACGAGGTGAAGAACCTTTTCGTCACCGATGCCAGTTCCTTCACCACCATGGGTGAGAAGAATCCGACGCTTACGATCCTGGCACTCTCTCTGCGTACGGCAGAATATATCAAGGAGCAGCGCCGCAAAGGCGAATTGTAAGACGAGTTGTGGGGAAAGGATCCACCACGGATGAACGCGGAACAATACCGATGAAGCAACTACCTTCGCCGACACCTCATATTATTGATCCTAGATGTATATATTGTCAGGTTGAAAAAGAACTCGTCCTTACTGTCATTCTGAAAAGCGCAAGCGACGAAGAATCTCGCATCGCATTGAGAGTACGCAGAGCAAGATCCTTCGCTGCACTCAGGATGACAGCCTTAGACGATTCTTTCTCAGCCTGTTAGATTAGTTGAGACGAGGGACTTGGGGAGAAGAGAATATGCTAAGAAGAAAGGCGCTCAAGATTGTCGCGCTCGGCGCGCTATTGCCCAAGCTGGATGCCTTGGGAGCCGCGGAGCATTGTGCCACCGCATTGCCGGCCTCGGGCTCCGCCTGGGCGCCTCGCGAATACAAATTGCAGTTCTTCACCCCTGCCGAAAATGAGCTGCTGGACAAGCTGATGGAGATGATCATCCCAGCGGACGCCCATTCGCCCGGCGCGCACGCTGCCGAGGTCAGCCTTTTTGCGGACCTGATGGTGGCCACCAGCGATGAGGCGGTCAAGAAGCAGTGGCGTGAAGGACTTCGCCTGATGGAGCAGGAAGCGGCGAAATCATCATTGGCCGACGCGCTGGCCAAGGCGGCTGCCCACGAAAGCAACCCGCCACCGACCTTGAAACCTTTTTCGTTGCTCTCAAACAGATGACTATCAATGGCTACTACACTTCCGCCATCGGTATTCAACAGGACCTGCAATACGTGGGGAACGATTTTCTCCCCGAGTTTCCCGGCTGCACGCACCCGGAGCACCAGGCTTGATCGGTCCCGAGGAGAAGCAGGAAGGACCGAGGCAGAGGAACCTAAATCGCGCCGTCACTGAGGCGATTGTCAGTCGCCCACCGCACACGCTCCACGATTCCGCAGAAATCCCGCACATTTTCCGCAGGTTTCCCTCAGGTTTTCCGCAGCTACTTTGGGTGAAACACCGTAATCGAAGACTCCAAAATCCTGCCTCCGAAGCTGCCGAGTCTCAGCGCGGCACCGAAGCCGAGCCGGGCGTGGGTGGGCGGGCAATGTTATAATCCCTGGTGGTTGGGTTGATGAAACGACTGCTTACCTGCCTTTCTGTGACTGTCTTGCTGATTGCCTTTGCTGCCCGGCTTCGGGCGGAGGCGCAGACCCGCACGGTCGTGGTTTTTCCATTTGAGAATCACAGTTCCCGTCCCGGTTTGAGTTGGATTTCCGAAGCCTTTGCGGAGGTGATTTCTGCACGCCTCGTTGGTCCTGCTTGCTATGTCCTGGGCCGGGTTGAGCGCAACACCGCCTACGAGGGGATGGGCATTTCACCAGGGACGGCGCTGACTCTGGCCAGCGAGTACAAGGCGGCCGAGACGTTGGGGGTCAACTGGGCGGTGATCGGCGATTATACTGTCGATGGCCAGCAGTTGACGGCTCATGCCCAGCTTCTTGATATCCAGCATCTGAAGTTGCACCCCGCTCTCGAGGCCAGCGGGGCGCTCGAAGACCTGGTCGATGTTGAAACGCGGCTTGCCTGGCGTTTGCTGGCCACCGAAGATGCAGGCTTTACCACCGGCACTGAGGATGAGTTCGCGCACCGTTTTCCGCAGATCCGCCTGGACGCCTTTGAGAACTATATCCGTGGCATCCTGGCCACTGAAGGGCAGGCGCGGGTGAAATTCCTCTCCGACGCTGACCGGCTGGAGCCCAGCTCTCACGCTGCCGCCTTTGCCCTGGGGCGGTTTTACTTCGAGCAGAAAGACTACGGAAATTCCCAGAAGTGGCTCCGCAAGCTCGAGTCGACGGATTCCGACTATCTCGAGGCGATGTTCCTGATTGGGGTAGATGATTTCTTCCTGGGGCAGGAAACTGCCGCTGAGAAGGCATTTACCACGCTCGCGGCGCAGATTCCCTTGGGTGAGGTTTCCAATAACTTGGGTGTGATTGAGGCTCGCAAGGGAAAATACGCCGAGGCACTGCCGGATTTCGAGCGCGCTTACAAAGAGGATCCCTCCGATGCCGATTTTACTTTCAACCTGGGCGCCTGTCTCTTCTATTTGAAGCAGTATGACGAGAGCGTGAAGCACCTGGAAGAGGCCATAAAGAGCAGCGATGAGGATATTGCCGCTCACACACTTTTGGCGGCGGCCTATGCCAAGCTCGGCAATCGCGATAACCAGCAGCGCGAGCGCAAATGGCTGACGGCCCACGAGGCTGCTCCGGAAACAGAGACGGCGGACGATGTCCTGCCGTGGACGCGTCTCAAGAAGAACTACAATGGACACGCTTTTGCACTGCTTTCTCTCGCTGTCCACAACGCGCTTGAGGCTAGCCTGGCGGCCCAACCGGCCGAAAAGCAGTCGGGCGTTCATCTATCGCGTGGGGAAAAGTTCCTGGCGGCATCCCGATTGCCGGAAGCCGAGCACGAATTCAAAGAGTGCTTGACGCTGACCCCGCGGGATGCCGACGTGCACTTAAGCCTGGGCCAGGTCTACGAACTGCAGGGACGGCATCAGCAGGCGGCCGACGAACTCGAGAACTCGCTCAGAATCAAGAACAGCGCCCCTGCCCATATCTGGCTTGCCCGAGTTTATGTCTCTCTCAACCGGATGGCTGACGCGCGCCAACATGGGCAGCTCGCCCTGGCACTCGACCCGCAGAATCGCTACGCCCGCAGCCTGATCGAGCATATCGATCAACGACCTGCCCGGAGACAGAAGTGAACAAGCCTGCTGAGCGTTGCTGGACCGCAGCCATAGTATCGGTGGGCCTCGTGTTTGGTGTTCTGCTTGCGGTCTCGATCCTGCCCCGAGCCCAGGCAGCCGTCTCCGGTCACAGTACGGTGCTCCAGATACGGCTTAAAGACATCGTCGATCCGGTCACTGCCGACTACATCATCCGGGGCATTGCACGGGCAAATGAGGTCCAGGCACGGGCCGTCCTGCTGGAACTCGATACGCCAGGTGGCCTCGAGAGCTCCATGCGCGAGATCATCGACGCCATCATTCAGTCACACGTGCCCGTGATCACTTACGTGTATCCGCAAGGCAGCCGGGCCGCTTCTGCCGGACTCTTTATCCTTGTCGCCGGTGATCTTGCGGTAATGGCGCCGGGGACGCACACCGGCGCGGCCCATCCCGTAATGTTGTTTGGCTCGAGTGAGAATAAGACCATGGAGGAGAAGGTTGAGAATGATTCTGCGGCCTACATTCGCAGCCTTGCCGATCGCCATGGACGCAACTCGAAGCTTGCTGAAGAGGGTGTGCGTCAGAGTCACTCCTATACCGAGACCGAAGCCTTGAACGGACACCTCATCGATGCGGTCGCCGCTTCTCCCGCAGAGATCCTCACCCGCTACGATGGTAAGGCAATCAAACGTTTTGACGGGTCGAGCGCGACGCTGCAACTGGCGGGGGCCTCTCTCGAAGCCTACGACATGACTTCCCGGGAGCGGTTTCTGGCCCTCATCGTCGATCCCAATGTTGCCTTTCTGTTGGGCGCCGCAGGCTTGCTGCTGCTCTACGTGGAATTCACCCATCCGGGAGCCGTCGCACCTGGGGTTATCGGGGCCATCGCCCTGATTCTTGCCCTGTATGCCTTCCACTTGTTGCCGGTCAACTACGCCGGCGTGGCCATGATCGTTCTGGGCTTGGGGCTTTTCGTACTGGAGGCGAAGCTGGGATCGCACGGCGTTCTGGCCGTGGGCGGGATCGTCGCCTTGGTCTTCGGATCGCTGATCCTCGTTCGCTCACCCTTGCCGGGAGCGCGCATCCACCTCAGCACTTCACTCGCTGTAGTGATTCCGGTGGCGGCGATCACGGTGATTCTGTTGCGCTTTGCCATCGCGGCGCATAAGCTTAAGGCCGTCACTGGCGAAACCGGCATGCTCGGTTCATTAGGACTGGCCGAGACGGATCTGGATCCTGACGGCCGGGTTCTGGTTCACGGGGAGCACTGGGGGGCGCGGTCCGCCCAGAGGATTCCCAAGGGCTCTCGCGTTCGTGTGCTCCAGCTTGATGGATTGACCTTAGTAGTTGAGCCGGCAACCGAATCTCGATAGAATCAGGCGCGAATCGGTGGTGACCGGCGAGCCCTTTGGATCGACTCGGATGTGGGCTGGGTCGCCGCGGGTTGTGGTCAGCCGGAAGCCGCAGACAGCGGCGATCCCGGCAAAGGGGGACATCATGGAGTCTGGCAGTAGCCTTGGCTTTCCGTTCCTGGTTCTGGTCTTTATTCTGCTGATCTGGATCTTCAAGTGCCTCAACATCGTCAAGGAATACGACCGGCTGGTAATCTTCCGGCTGGGCCGCGTGCTCAGGGCAGATAAGGGCCCGGGTATCGTGCTTATCCTGTGGCCTATCGATAAGGCGGTTCGCATATCGCTGCGGGTGATCACCTGGGACGTTCCTCCACAGGATATTATTACAAGGGATAACGTTTCTCTTAAGGTTAATGCGGTTGTGTATTTCAGAGTGATGAACGCCACCCGCGCGGTAGTAGAAGTAGAGAACTATCGCTATGCGGTGGAGCAAGCAGCCCAGACCAGCCTTCGTTCCGTGCTGGGCGAAGTAGAACTGGATGACTTGCTCTCGCAGCGCGAAAAGCTCAATGCCAGGCTGCAGAGCATCATCGACGAACACACGGAGCCTTGGGGCATCAAAGTAACCCAGGTCCAGGTGAAGCAGGTGGATCTGCCGCAGGAAATGCAGCGTGCCATCGCCGCCCAGGCGGAAGCGGAGCGGACACGGCGGGCGAAGATCATCGCCGCCGACGGCGAGTTCCAGGCGGCAGAAAAGCTTTCTCAGGCGGCGGCGGTCATCAACAGGGAACCTGCGACCATTACCTTGCGCTACCTGCAGACGCTGGTGGAAATCGGGGCGGAGAAGAACACCACGATTGTGTTCCCGTTACCGATTGACCTGCTGGCCGGGATGATGGGGAAGACCACTGCGAAGCCTTGATCCCGCGGCAGGGGCTGGACAATCTTCCGGCAGCACTTTACGGTGCTCCGGGTTCGATGCGCGGAGCGGGAGGGCGAAATGTCCTTCCGCTACGTAGGCGAGCCTCCGCTTCATCTTTAACCTAATTTTCTGGAATTCACCTTCATGGATGATAGACGTCTCTCGGTACGGCAGATGCTCCTGATGTTCGTCGGGGGCGTCGCCGTATGCGCTGTTTTTTTTGCTCTCGGATTCCTGGTCGGCTACAACCAGCGCCCCGCCGTGGCAACGGCGGAAACGGAGCAGATCCAGGCTCCTGCCGCGATCCCACCAACCGTGAATGCTCCTCCGGATACCTCGCCGTCCTCCGCCGCGGTGACGCCCACTAGCTCGCAGGCGCCAACTTCCGAGGCTGGGCAGCCTACCGCTCAATCCGCCTCGAAGAGTACTGAACCGCAGACGGAAATGATCGATACTCCGGCAGCTTCCGGTGCTGCGAGATTGCCCAAGAAGGCGATTTCTGACGCTGGTCCGTCGTCTGAGGCAAGCAGCGCAGTGCCCGCTGAAGGCAAACCTGGAAGTGGGTTCCTGCTACAGGTCGCGGCCTTGAATTCGAGACAGGACGCAGAGAGGCAGGTGGAGAAGCTGAATACACGCGGCTATCACCACGTTTCAATCGTGTCGCCCAAGGACGCGCATCAGAGCGATAGTCTCTGGCGAATTCTGGTGGGACCCTACCCAACCCGGCTCCAAGCCGAGCAGGTTCAAAAGAGGCTCGCCCAAGCGGGCTACCATCCTTTTTTTAGACACTGAGTGCCAGGAGCTGATGATCCCGAGAAATGGCCACCCTTTGGGCAGCGGCGTAGAAGCCCCGCCCGCCGATGAAAGTCCTCTGTTGCCGCCCTCTCTGCTTACTCCCATTTTGTCGAAGTCTCTCGCCCGGTACTTAGCCGGTTCCCTCAGCGGACTCGCCCTGGTCGCCTGCTTTCCGGCTCTCGGCTGGCGCCCTTTGGTGTGGGTGGCATTGGTGCCGCTGATCCTGGCGCTGGTCCATGAAACTCGCCCGCACCGCGGATTTCTGATCGGGTATTTCGCCGGCGCGGTGTTTCTGGGCGGCAGTTGCTACTGGTTCATCTATGTAACCGAGCACTACGGGGGTCTCAAACCCGTTCTGGCCTTCGGGGTACTGGTTGTCTTCGTGCTCATCTTCTCTTTGCTTTTCGGTCTGTTTGGACTGTGCGGAACCTGGATCGCTCGGAGCTCGCCCGCCAGCGCGATCGCCATTAGTCCTTTTCTCTGGGTTGCGATCGAGTTCCTGCGCACCTACTTTCTGACCGGATTTCCCTGGAACCTGCTGGGGTATGCCTTGCCGGGCGACGGACTGCGGCAACTTGGCGCGGTAACCGGGGTGTACGGCTTATCGTTTCTGGCGGCTGCAACGGCAGCGTTAGTAGCCTCCGCGCTGCTCAACCTCCCCCCGCAGCGGCAAGGCCTAGGCGCTGCGGGACTCAGGATTTGGGGCATGCCGGTGTTCTGGTTTGCTCTGTTGGGTTTGATCAACTGGACGTCGACGCCGCCTGCGCTCCCGCCGCTCACGAACGACGCTTACTTGGTGCAACCCAATGTGCCGCTCAACGAAGCAGGAGCCGCGCAGTGGGCGCCTTGGGTAAATCCCTCACCGCTGGCCGGACTCGCGGCAGCGAGTCTCAAGGCTGCCTGCTCTAGGCCTGCCGCGGCGGAGTCTTCCGAAGCGGAGCAGCCCGTTCATGCGCCACCTGCCGCCTCTGCTTCCATCTTGAGCAGCCTTCCTGACTGCTCGGCGGACCGCGCTCGCTCGTCAAGGCCGCGGCCGTTAATCGTCTGGTCAGAGAACCCGGCGCCGTTCTACTACTCGCGCGATCCTGTGTTCCGCGCGGCCATTGAAGAAGTGGCGCGACGCAGTCATGCCTACGTCATCTTTAACACGGTGAACGTTGACGGTCCCCATGAGACTCTTCCCGCGAACAGCGCGATGGTGCTCGATCCTGAAGCTCGCCTGGTGATGCGCTATGATAAAATCCATCTGGTACCCTTCGGCGAATACGTACCCTGGTGGGGACTGCCCGGCGTGGTGGGGAAGATCAGCTCCGAGGTGGGCGACTTCGTGCCGGGAAAGCATTACACCGCGGCTGCGACGCCGGACGGAGCGATCGCCATTCCCATTTGCTACGAGGACATCTTTCCCGGCCTCGTGCGACGGCTGGTAGCGAAGGGTCCGGGCGTCATCGTCGTGATCTCAAACGACTCGTGGTATGGCGATACCCCGGCAGCGGCCCAGCACCTTGAGATCGCCCGCTTGCGGGCCATCGAGAACGGGCGCTATCTGTTGCGCGCCACGAATGACGGTGTCTCGGCAGTGGTGGATCCTTACGGGCGTGTGCTCCATCGCCTGCCTCGGCATCGACAAGCAGTGCTGACCGCAGGTTACAGTTACCTGGCGCAGGAAACGTTCTATCACGCGCACGGCAACATTTTTGCCTGGCTTTGCGTGGTAGTAACGTTAGGCATGCTGGTATTGCAATTTGTGAATCGCCGAAATGCTGAAACACGGACGCAGCGGTGACACTCGGGTAGCGCAGACCTCGTTTCTTAGAGGTCTGCGGCTTTTCACCTGGCCCCGGCAAAACAGCCCGAGATCCTGGAAGGTGGGTCTGTGCTACCCACTGAGATACTGAGCTACCCACTGAGATACTGACAGACTGACACCCCGAGTTACAGGAGATGACATGATCGAAGAACTGGAACGCGAATACATTCCACTGAAGCAGCGAGCTACCGAGCTCCGGAGTTTTCTTTGACGCAGCCGCCCAACGCCGCAAGCTTGAGGTGATCGAAAAGCAGATCGCCGCCCCCGATTTCTGGCAAGACCAGGAAGCCTCCCAGAAGATTCTCACTAACCGGCGAAGGCTGGAAGAGACGGTTGAGAAAGACGACCAACTCGCTCGCACTCTTGCGGACCTTGACGCCTATTTTGACTTGGCTCGCGAGGGCGAGGACGTCTCGGGCGAACTGCGCTCGGAGATCGGCGCCTTTCGCGATCGTCTCGATGCCATGGAGACGGCTACTCTCCTGAGCGGTGAGAACGATCGCCTGAACGCCATCGTCACCATCCATCCAGGCGCTGGCGGCACCGAGTCCCAGGACTGGGCGGAGATGCTGTTTCGCATGTACCGCCGCTGGGCGGAGCGGCACGGCTTCAAGGTTACGGTCATGGAGTCTCAGGCGGGCGAAGAAGCGGGCCTGAAATCAGTCACGTTCATCGTGGCGGGCGAGTACGCTTACGGGTTGCTGGTTCCCGAAATCGGCGTACATCGCCTGGTGCGGATCTCACCGTTTGACGCGGCGGCGCGCCGGCACACTTCCTTCGCCTCGGTCTTCATCAGCCCTGAGATCGACGACAGCATCGAGATCGATCTGAAGCCTGACGAGTTGCGCATCGACACCTACCGCTCCAGCGGCAAAGGCGGCCAGCACGTCAACACCACCGACTCGGCAGTACGCATCACTCATATCCCCACGGGCCTGGTTGCATCCTGCCAGAACGAGCGTTCTCAGCATCGCAACAAAGAGATGGCCATGAAGATGCTGCGCTCTAAAGTCTACGAACTTGAGCTTGAAAAGCGCCGGGCGGAGGCCCAGAAACTCGAGGACTCCAAAGGCGACATCGCTTTCGGCAGCCAGATCCGCTCTTACGTGCTCCATCCTTATCGAATGGTGAAGGACCATCGCACGAAATTCGAAGTGGGCGATGCTGACCGGGTCCTTGACGGCGACATCGATCCCTTCATCAAGGCGTATCTGACCTCGCGCCGCACCGTGGCGAAGCAAGCATAGCCCAGCGCGGCAGAGCCGCAACCAAACTGGGTGGCGATGACACGATTTTTGTGTCGTGGTGTTTTCTGGTGCGTGTCACCCCAAAATCTTTGTCAGCAAAAACAAAGATTCGGTCGATGGCGACGCAAAGTTCCGCATTCCAGAAAACACCGCGCTCTTGGCTGCGCCAGCCAGGCCCGAAAAGGCGCCGGGCGGATCGCCGGTTCCGTCCCCGGCTCTCCGCAAATTGTCAAAGAACAAGTCCGCAGGACCTGACGGCAGGTGCGCGGGCGGTTAGCCTCCCCGGAGAGGCTAGATCTAGCCTATTGCTAGCCTCGCCAAGTATAACGCCGGAGTTATCGCTTGTCAAGTAATACTTTTGCGTCTCCTGCCGCATCGGGCTATCATGGGCACGGGCGCCGGCCGCGGCGGCATCGTTTTGCCGCCGTGGGCTATCTGAAAGTGTCAGGACCGGTCAAGGGAGCCAAAACCATCCCCGTTCAGGGGACCGGCCTTCGACGGCCTCATCGGCGGGGACGCGGTAAAAACTCTGAGCGCCGGGATAAACCGGCACGAAGTAGAGAATGAAAGAGTCTTACGAGAAAGGATTAGCGATCCGCTCGGCCTCGAGTCTGGCCCTGAGCTACCGCAAGGGAGTCAGGGAAGCATAGACAGAGGTATAGGTGGGCTGGGTATGGAGCTGCGAAAATACCAACATCAGGACGCCGACGCTCTAGAGTTGGCGGAAGGCAAAATGACCAACGGCGTTAGCGCGAGCCGGGGGCCAGTCCTGCGTAGTCTTAGACCCCAGACACGCCTAGAAACTTCGTGCACGAGAACCGGGAGACCTCGGGAACACCGGCAGCCAAAGCAGGCTGCGGGACGGCGGGTGAAGGCTAAGGCCACACGGCCCGCCTGTATGTCCCCGAGGAGTCGGACAGCGGTATAGTACCTGTGAATCACTCGAACAAAAACGGGAAACCGTTGGCGGAGAATGAGGAGGGAAGGCCGCTGATCAAGGAGAACGCTCGTCAACTTAACACGCGCTCGACACAGAGCGAGAAACGCGTGTCCCAAGGGCTGGCGGGCGTGCGGAAAGCAGCAAGGGAAAACAAGGAGATGAAGTTCACTGCCTTGCTCCACCATCTGACAGCCGATCTGCTGCGGGAAAGCTTTTACGCGCTGAAGCGAAAAGCCGCACCCGGAGTAGACGGCGTTACTTGGCAGGAGTATGAGACCGGGCTGAAGGATCGACTGGTCGATCTGCACGGCCGGGTACATCGTGGAGCGTACCGAGCGCAGCCCTCGAGAAGAGTGTATATAGAGAAAGAAGATGGACGACAACGTCCATTGGGAATTGCGGCTCTGGAAGACAAAATAGTCCAACAGGCTGTGGTCACCATCCTCCATCAGATTTACGAGGAGGACTTTCTCGGCTTCTCCTACGGCTTTCGCCCGGGGCGCAGCCAGCATAATGCGCTGGATGCGTTGTCGTATGCGCTTCTGAAGAAGAAGGTGAACTACGTGCTTGACGCCGATATCAAGGGTTTCTTCGATAACCTTGATAAAACCTGGCTGATCAAGTTCGTGGAGCATCGCGTTGCCGATCCCCGAATCCTACGGCTGATCCAGAAATGGCTTAAGGCCGGGGTGATGGAAGACGGCAAATGGTCGGAAACGAAGACAGGTACTCCGCAAGGGTCGGTGATTTCGCCGACACTCGCGAATATCTATCTGCACTATGCTTTCGATCTCTGGGTTAATACCTGGCGCAAGAAATGGGCGCAAGGCGAGGTGGTGGTCATCCGGTATGCGGATGATACCGTCTTAGGTTTCCAGCATCAGGCGGAAGCAGACCGTTTTCTAGAAAGCTTAAGGAAACGGCTGGAGAAGTTTGGGCTGGAGCTCCATCCAGAAAAAACGCGCCGGATCGAGTTCGGGCGGTTTGCCGAACCAAACCGGAAACGAAGAGGAGAAGGCAAGCCAGAGACGTTCGATTTCTTGGGCTTCACGCACATCAGCGGGAAGAACAGCAAAGGGCACTTCACGGTGAAGCGCAGGACGATTCGCAAGCGCATGCGGAGCAAGCTGCGACAGATCAAGCAGCAACTCCGCGAGCGCATGCACGATCCTGTGCCCCAAACCGGTGAATGGCTGAAGTCGGTCGTTCAAGGCTACTTCAACTACCACGCGGTGCCAGGCAATATGGAGAGCCTTAACGTATTTCGCCACAGGGTGACGAGACTCTGGCGGCGAGTACTTCTCCGCCGCGGTGGGAAACGCCGGCCCAACTGGGCCCGCCTCCACCGTTTGGTGGCGCACTGGCTCCCCACACCGTGTGTGCTCCATCCCTATCCCGCAGTTCGCTTCGCCGCCAGCCATCCAAGATAAGAGCCGTATGCGCTAAGGAGCGCCCGTACGGATCCGTGCGGGGGGTATCAGGTAACTGGTATCCCTACCGCGACGAGCGCCGGGATAAACCGGCACGAAGTAGAGAATGAAAGAGTCTTACGAGAAAGGATTAGCGATCCGCTCGGCCTCGAGTCTGGCCTGAGCTACCGCAAGGGAGTCAGGGAAGCATAGACAGAGGTATAGGTGGGCTGGGTATGGAGCTGCGAAAATACCAACATCAGGACGCCGACGCTCTAGAGTTGGCGGAAGGCAAATGACCAACGGCGTTAGCGCGAGCCGGGGGCCAGTCCTGCGTAGTCTTAGACCCCAGACACGCCTAGAAACTTCGTGCACGAGAACCGGGAGACCTCGGGAACACCGGCAGCCAAAGCAGGCTGCGGGACGGCGGGTGAAGGCTAAGGCCACACGGCCCGCCTGTATGTCCCCGAGGAGTCGGACAGCGGTATAGTACCTGTGAATCACTCGAACAAAAACGGGAAACCGTTGGCGGAGAATGAGGAGGGAAGGCCGCTGATCAAGGAGAACGCTCGTCAACTTAACACGCGCTCGACACAGAGCGAGAAACGCGTGTCCCAAGGGCTGGCGGGCGTGCGGAAAGCAGCAAGGGAAAACAAGGAGATGAAGTTCACTGCCTTGCTCCACCATCTGACAGCCGATCTGCTGCGGGAAAGCTTTTACGCGCTGAAGCGAAAAGCCGCACCCGGAGTAGACGGCGTTACTTGGCAGGAGTATGAGACCGGGCTGAAGGATCGACTGGTCGATCTGCACGGCCGGGTACATCGTGGAGCGTACCGAGCGCAGCCCTCGAGAAGAGTGTATATAGAGAAAGAAGATGGACGACAACGTCCATTGGGAATTGCGGCTCTGGAAGACAAAATAGTCCAACAGGCTGTGGTCACCATCCTCCATCAGATTTACGAGGAGGACTTTCTCGGCTTCTCCTACGGCTTTCGCCCGGGGCGCAGCCAGCATAATGCGCTGGATGCGTTGTCGTATGCGCTTCTGAAGAAGAAGGTGAACTACGTGCTTGACGCCGATATCAAGGGTTTCTTCGATAACCTTGATAAAACCTGGCTGATCAAGTTCGTGGAGCATCGCGTTGCCGATCCCCGAATCCTACGGCTGATCCAGAAATGGCTTAAGGCCGGGGTGATGGAAGACGGCAAATGGTCGGAAACGAAGACAGGTACTCCGCAAGGGTCGGTGATTTCGCCGACACTCGCGAATATCTATCTGCACTATGCTTTCGATCTCTGGGTTAATACCTGGCGCAAGAAATGGGCGCAAGGCGAGGTGGTGGTCATCCGGTATGCGGATGATACCGTCTTAGGTTTCCAGCATCAGGCGGAAGCAGACCGTTTTCTAGAAAGCTTAAGGAAACGGCTGGAGAAGTTTGGGCTGGAGCTCCATCCAGAAAAAACGCGCCGGATCGAGTTCGGGCGGTTTGCCGAACCAAACCGGAAACGAAGAGGAGAAGGCAAGCCAGAGACGTTCGATTTCTTGGGCTTCACGCACATCAGCGGGAAGAACAGCAAAGGGCACTTCACGGTGAAGCGCAGGACGATTCGCAAGCGCATGCGGAGCAAGCTGCGACAGATCAAGCAGCAACTCCGCGAGCGCATGCACGATCCTGTGCCCCAAACCGGTGAATGGCTGAAGTCGGTCGTTCAAGGCTACTTCAACTACCACGCGGTGCCAGGCAATATGGAGAGCCTTAACGTATTTCGCCACAGGGTGACGAGACTCTGGCGGCGAGTACTTCTCCGCCGCGGTGGGAAACGCCGGCCCAACTGGGCCCGCCTCCACCGTTTGGTGGCGCACTGGCTCCCCACACCGTGTGTGCTCCATCCCTATCCCGAAGTTCGCTTCGCCGCCAGCCATCCAAGATAAGAGCCGTATGCGCTAAGGAGCGCCCGTACGGATCCGTGCGGGGGGTATCAGGTAACTGGTATCCCTACCGCGACATATGAGACCCTAAAGTCTTTTCGGTATTGCGCCACTTTGACTAGAATTACAACTCGTCCGATTACAGATGCAAGAAGACAGGGCGGAAGTTATCTACCGATCCGAGGATCAACTTCTGGGTGGCCGACGATCCACTCGGAGCCACTGGGTGCCACATCCGCGCAACCGCCGTTCTCGTCCAAAGTTGCCCATGGGATACTGCCTCGGCGCAAGTAAACGCTGGCCGACCTATGGGGAGTAATGCGGATTACGAGCAGTTAGATTTGCGAATAAGACAGTTCTGCTAGGGCCTTGAAACATCGCCTGGACATAGGCCGCACGGAGAGGTACGGTAAAAGCATGGCGGGTTCGCTTCACCACAGCAGTTCTGCGCATCACGCGCGACGAGACTACACGCAGACGCCACTGAATATTTACTGGGAGGTGACACAGGCCTGCGCGCTGGCCTGCCGTCATTGCCGCGCCGAAGCGATGCCGGCGCCACACCCCATGGAGCTGAAATTTGAAGAGGGCGTGGATTTTCTGCGCCAGATCCCGGACTTTGGCAACCCGCTGCCGCAGTTGATCCTGACCGGAGGCGATCCCCTGGACCGGGAGGACTTGTACCAATTGATCGACGAGGCCCGTCGGCTTGCGATCGGGGTGTCCATCACTCCCGCCGCGACGCCAGCACTCACCCGCGACGTGCTCGTGCAACTGCAGGCGCATCAAGTGGGTGGTTTGGGGCTCAGTCTAGACGGTTCCTCGCCGCAGAGGCACGACTCCATTCGCGGTGTCCCCGGCACCTTTGAACGCACCCTACATGCGATCGAGTGGGCACAGGAGCTGGACATCCCCTTGCAGGTGAACACGCTCGTGGCGGAGGAGACCGCCAGCGATGTACCCGCCATTTACGAGCTGCTGAAGCTCTATGTGGTAAGCCGCTGGAGCCTGTTTTTCCTGATCTCGGTTGGCCGCGGCAAGGTGCTGCAGGCGCTTTCTCCCAACGAGGGCGAGAAGTTGATGGGCTGGGCTTTCGAGACCTCGCGCACTGCTCCGTTTATTGTCGCCACCACCGAGGCCCCCTCATTCCGTCGGGTTGCCCTCGAACGGATGCGTGCCGAAGGGATGAGCGGCGAGCAGATCAAGCGCAGCGGAACCTACCGCAGCTTTGGAATCCGGGATGGACACGGCATCATATTTGTCTCCAACACGGGCGATATTTGTCCTGCGGGCTTTTTACCTCTGGTGGTCGGCAACGTTCGGAAGAATCGTGTCGCCGATGTTTATCGAAACGCTCCGGTCTTCCGGTCTCTTCACGATCCCACCCAGTTCGAGGGACGTTGCGGAATCTGCGAATACAAGGCGCTGTGCGGCGGATCGCGCGCCCGCGCCTATGGAGCCACCGGCAACCCGCTGGCCTCGGACCCCTTCTGCGACTATGAACCGCAACCCAAGCACACAGAATAAAGACACCATCATTCCTGAACGGAGATCGGCTACGAACCGCTCCGAAGCAGCAATGGCACGGGTATCTCCTACGCAAATCAACGTCGTCCTGAACTGGTTCGACGGATAGATCTACCCTTGCCGACCAGTCAGGAGTAATCCGTGTTTGGACCGCAGAAAGGCTCCTTCGCGCTCCGCCCCGCGCCTCTCTAACTTCGTCCCTAGCATGAGTTCCCCCCCCCGTAATCACATACTTTCGTATTGACTGGGCCGTACCTACGGCCTCGCCGGAGATGTGCCTTAAATTCCAGACCGACAAAGAGGTGTTACACCTTCCCGGCCGGAAGCTGGAATAACCGGGATGTTCACCGGCTGGCAGTTGTGCCACTCGAACTGGCGGTGAGAGCTGCGCCAATTGCGTTCCTCCCCGCGCCGGTGTGTGGTATCGTCGCTTATATCCTGAGGGAGGTGACCGCCTCTTTATTCTGATGAGATCATGGACCGCAGACATTTCCTACACACGACTGGCAGCACGGCGTTGTCATTGTCACTCGGACTGAACGCCTGGAGCCGCCACGAGCTATTCGCTGCCAGTGACGGCACTGACGCCGTGTCAACTCCTGAACATCCAGAGCATGGGCGCAAGCGACCTATCCGCGGGGGCGGGCGGAGGGAAAATCAAGGGCGCCTGCACGCATACGACTTGGGATTTCTACGAGGCGCCCCAACCATGGGGGCCGTGGACCCAAATCGGCATGCATGACTCGTCCCCGCAGGGATACTATTCGCCGGAAATCTGTCCGAAGTTCCAGTCCGCGAAGAAAGTCTACATATTCACGGCGGGTGACTGGAACAATGGGGATGTTTATCACCTCACCGTCGTCTCATTGGAACTAGTCGTTTGAGATTGCGAGGTGAGAGATGAGCCTCACGAGACGCCGCTTCCTGAAAACCTCCGCCGGGGCAGGCGCGACTGTAGCGGGCGCGCGCTTCTTCAAGGGCCCCGTGGTGGGCGCCGCTCCGCCGGATTCGCCGCCCGATGAGCGCGTCGTGCCCATGCCCACCGGCGAGTGGATGTCTCCCTCGTCAGGCACGGCGTACCGCGCGTACCGCTCGAAGTATGCCAAGAGGGCTGACGCCACCTGTCCCCACGCCCCCCAGGCGAGTCAGCGATTACCCGGTCGCAAGACTCGAGTTGCTCTTCCACCTCGCGGGCCAACGGGCGACCGCGGCTGGGCATCTTCTCTTTGTCCATCCACGGGTCGTAACCGAGCCTCCGAAGATCGCCATAGATGGCGGAAGCACCAAGAGGCGGGACGGTGAGGATGTCACTTATCTTGCGGCTTGAACGCCGAGCGCAGCTTGTCGCCGAATGTCCCGAAGCCCTCGGCGGGAGGAGCATTGCGCTGCGCCCACTCGCGCACTTCCTCGGTCTCGCGTGCTTCCATGACTGCCTTCGCGCTCAGGCGGATGCGCCGACCTGACGGATCGATTTCCAGCACGATGACCTCGACGTCCGTCCCGACCGGAAAGGCTCGCTGGACATCGGCTTCCTTCGCGATGCCGGTTTCGCTCATGGGGATGACACCGGTTCGCCCGGGGGCCAGGAAGACGAACACGCCGAACCTCTCGTATCGCTCCACCTTCCCCGTCAGGCGCGCGCCCGGAACGATGCCCGGCCGGGCTCCCGCCGCCCCCTCGGCCCGCGCCCAAGCTTCCTCTACCAGCGCCACGCCGATCCGTTTCTGTTCGAGGTCGATGGCAAGAATCTCGAAGGTGCACGTCATCCCGGCAGTGACCTGACCCGCCCAGCCTCCCGATCGTCCAGTGGGCTCGAACGTGGAAGCATGGGCCAGCGCCTCAACGCCCGGCTCGAGCTCCACGAACGCGCCGAACTGCGCGACGCGCGTGACGCGGCCTGGCAGCCGTTGGCCTACTTTGTACACCTCGGGCACTCTCGACCATGGGTCGGCGGAGAGCTGCTTCAACCCGAGCGAGATCTTCTGCTTCTCCTCGTCCACGCGCAGGACTTTGACCGTGATCTCATCGCCCGCTTTGACCATCTCCGCCGGGTTTGACACGCGGGACCACGCCATCTCGGACACGTGGAGCAGCCCCTGGACACCGGCGCCAAGATCGACGAACGCGCCGAAGTCGCGGACGGAGGCGACACGGCCGGCGATGACGGCGCCGGGGACAATCTTGTCGCGGAGCTTGGCGGCGTTCGCCCGCTGCTCGTCCTCGAGGAACGCGCGCCGGGAGACGACGATGTTCTCGCCGCCTTCCTTGTACTCGATGATGCGGAATTGGTAGACATGCCCTTCGTGCATCGACGCATCCGCGCCGCGGACGTCGATCTGGGAAACCGGACAGAACGCGCGACGCCGGCCCACGCGCACCTCGTAGCCGCCCTTGATCTGCCGTTCCACCTTCCCTTCCACCGGCAGGCCGCTTTGAAAGGCGTCTTCGAACTGCTGATCGCTCGCGGCCGCACCCGCCAGCCTTCGGGAGATCGTCAGCCCACCTGACGTCGATACCACCATCGCCTGAACGCGATCGCCCAGCGCGACCTCAATCTCGCCGTCGGCGTTCTTCAGTTCGGCGATGTTCATTACCGCCTCACCCTTGCGACCAACGTCGACTAACGCCACCTCCGGACCGATGGAGACGATCCTGCCCTCAACGAGTTCGCCTTGATCAAGGCGCTTGGCCTGGGTCGAAGCTTCGAACATCGCAGCAAAGTCTTCCGCCTGATCACTCACAGCACGCTCCTCGTCATGATTGCGCATCGCCCGCCGGCACTCATTCCCTCGCGCGTGCACGAACGGACAGCCAGCGATTGTACCAGCACGATCAAATCATAAGAAGACCGAACTCAACAGCCTGCCAGCAGCAACCAAGCCGGTTCCGGCGCCGCATTCGCCACAGCCGGAGCGATTGTGACTACACAGGCCATGTAGAGCATGTTGTTCTGATACCCCCCTCGATGCTCGAACCCATAACGCGAACGCGCGCGGCGATCCGAATAGGCAAGCGCCTATCCATGGCATTTTGGATCATCGGAGAATCGCTCATTGTGGGGTTTCTATATCTTCTTTAGCTTCTACTCGTGGAAGTCCAATCCGTGACTCCCCCGACGTCCCCTTCGAGAGGCGTGCATGAGTACTGTCCGTCCCGGCCCTTAGATCCTGTGTAACGGCCTAGCGTTTACCTATGCGGCGCCGCTTGCTGTCAACGAATTCCGTACAGTGGTTGAGTCACCGAGCGTATCACGCCCTACTCGGAAGTTGTCGCGAGCCCGCTCAGAACGAGGATTATCCGCGCCTAGGGATAGATCCAGTCGAAGAGCCTGATGTTTACCCACACCCCGGCGAATCATCTGAAGTAGCGCACAAACTGACCCGCGCCGATTTCTCTTGCTGTTTGATCGTCATCTGCGGAAAATGACCGAGGCGCCGATTTCTGTGTATGTTCCTGCGGACGGAATGCGGCGAAATCACTGATAGCTTTTCGCTTGGTGTCACCGGCCGAAAGAATCTCGCGTACGCTGCGAGCGACCACGACCCGGCCATGGGATTGACCCACGATAGCCACCGCGTGCGCTGTGTTTCAACCTTCCTTCTCCTGTTGGGTGCGCTGGAGGGTAGTTGCTTGCGTTGATGTTCGGTCGGAACTTGTCGGGCTTGGAGCGTGGGGAAGGTTCACCTGTGCGCCCCGCCGCCACGTTAGTGTGTCCGAATGCACCTTTCTGCTCCGACTGGTTCCCTCCAAACCGGCGAAATTGGTCCCCTTTCAGGCCGGTGCTAACAGTGGATGGGCTGCCTGTTCAAGTTGCGGCGTCGGCTCTTTTGTTTCCGCTCGTGTTGCTGAGCACGAGGCGCGGCCTTCGAACGGGAGAGCCAGTGCGGGCTGACTATTGGTCTCGTGCGTTTGCCAGCCGATGAGGACGTGAGGATTTGAAGGTGAAGGGCGCGGACCTACCAGACAGGTCCGGGCTACGCCAAGGCAACACAGTCAACTGGCCATGACTTTGGGCAGGTTGATGCCTGACAGGACTTCTTCCGTGGTCACGCTGCGCGCTCCCGCTGCCAACATCTCCTTCATGGCTCTCTGGCCACCCTCTTCGGTGATGGGCTTAATGGCGTCCGCCACCAAATCCACCGGCAAATCAAGCTTGCGGAGTGCCAGCACGGAGGAGCACACGCAGTATTCGGTAGCCACCCCAAACACCACAAAGTGGCAAGGACCGAGTTCGGCGAGCAGCGTGTCGAAATTCGGGTTCTCAGCCACGGAGTACGCCTGCTTCTCAAGCTCAAAGGCAGGCGGCGCGCCGCTTTCTTCAAGATTCCCGCGGTTCCCGGGGTCGGGATTCATGCGCTGAAGAACGCTCGCCGCGTCCAGCGCTGCCAGCCGGTTGGGGACCACAATCTTACCCGGCAGTTCGGTGGCGGGAATGCGGCGCTGGCCCCGAGTACCGATGACGCAGTGGGGTGGCCACTGAGCAAAGCTCGGGTCATCGGAGGGATGGGCGTCCGCCGACGAAATCACCATGATGCGGTTCTCACTGGCGTACTCCATCAGCCGCTTGAGGTTCGGAACCAAGGTCTCGGCGCCAGGGACATAAAGCGCGCCGGCAGGATCCATGAAATCGAGCTGGGTATCGACATCGAGGAAGACCAGGGTTTCGGCCATGGCCGGATCGGCGGGAACGCGTCCACTCTTGGCCACTTCGGGAGTGGTGTAGCGCTCGCGCACCTCCTCGAGCAGGCGTTCCAAGGCGGAGCTCACGCCTACGGGATAATGCTCGCCATTCACCAGGTATTGATAACGCTTGGGGAACCTCTCCAGGTTCGACACGGCGCGCTCCCGCATTTCCTGGACGCGAGGGTGCGGCCCCACGCGCTGACCGTCTTTCATCACCAGTTCCAGCAGTGGCGCAGCGTCGGGGTAACTCTCTTCGGCGCGGGCAACGAGATCGTGATGGAATTCCTCCCGGCCGTCGGGAGTACGCCGCGAGAAGCGGAACACCTGCTTGCGGCCCGGCCAGTGAGCCTTGTTCTGGGAGAACTTGGTTTTGTGTTCGATATCGCCGCCGCGATCGATCTCCACCAGCTTGTAGATGATCCCGAGAGCCGGCAGATCGCGTGAGGTCACCAGGTCGGTTCCCACACCGAAGCCGTCGATGGGCGCCCCCTGCCCCACGAGTTCCTGAATCTTGTACTCATTCAGATCGCCGCTGGCGAAGATGATGGCGTCGCGAAGGCCGTGTTGATCGAGGATGGCGCGCACCCGCCGGCTGCAGCCATCGAGATCGCCGCTATCGATGCGTACGCCGCGAATCTTGCGGCCGAGCGTGGCGGCAGTTTCCGCGCCCTGCAACAGATCGTAAGTGTCGATCAGCAGGATCGCCGAATCGGGGAAGGTGTCGACTAGCGCATCAAAGGCCTCGCGTTCGCTCGGGAAAGCCTGAGTCCAGGAATGCGCCGCCGTGCCTGCCAGGGGGACTCCGTAAAGATAGCCGGCGAGTACGTTCGAGGTTCCGGCACAGCCGCCGACGTAAGCGGCGCGGGCGGCGCGCACGCCCGCTTGCGGACCCTGCGCCCTTCGCGTGCCGAATTCCCAGACGGGACGCCCCTCCGCCGCGGTCACAATCCGGGCCGCTTTCGAAGCTACCAGAGTCTCAAAATTGATCACCGAAAGCAGGTAGGTCTCGACGATCTGAGCTTCGAGAATCGGGCCTGACAATTGCAGAATCGGCTCATTGGCGAAAATCAGCGTGCCCTCCGGCACGGCCCTGACCTCGCCGCTGAAGCGGAAGGAACGCAGATAATCGAAGAAACCGCCGGATACGGTGCGAAAGGCCGGCTGCTCGCGCAAAAAGCGGATATCTTCGTCGTTGTAGTGAAGGTTCTCGAGGAAACCGAGCGCAGAATCGAGACCGCCGGCCACCAGATAAGAACGCTCCGGCGGTAGTTGCCTGACAAACATCTCGAACGTGCCGCGGGATTCGACGCGGTGCTCGAAATACGCGGCTGCCATGGTGAGCTCGTAAAGATCCACCAGCAGGGCGCGATTGTTGTACGCCTCAATCATGCGTCTCCTTCGGCAATTCCCACCATGTTAAACCTTTCGCACCACTCAAAGTCCAAAACTGGTAACGGCGCTTCTTTCGCGAACCATACAAGGAGCACCGGAGATCGTGCGCTTCGCTCAGAAAGACAGACGCTTCGCTTCGAATGACACTCCTTTGCCCGTGACACACGTTTGCCCGACCTGTTGCGCGACCCAGCCCGCCGCCCTTGATTCGATGCTGATTCAGTATGGTTTTGGTTCGCCGCGTGTGTCAAGCGGAGGTCATCCGACTAATGGGAAGCTCCACCGCAGCCCTAATTGGGGATCGCGAAGGGCGGGTTCTTGCGCAGCGCCACGTATTCAGGGCTGTTGCTGATCTTGAGGAAGTCCGGGTCTTTGTCGAGACGCTTGAAGTCATGGAAGCCGTCTTCCATAGCACGCTTCAGATAACGAACCGAGTCTTCCGGCCGCTCGAGTGAGGCAAACACTTTCGCGAGGTTGAAGTAGTACTCCACATCGGAGAGTCCGGCCTCAATCACAGTACCCATGGCTGAATGCTTGCTAAGAACGTCCGGGTCCAGCGCCAGAGCCGCGTGATACTCGGCAAAAGCCTCCTCGTACTTCTTGAGGCGCGAGTACGATGCTCCCATGTTCATATGGTACGAGGCAGAGTTGGGTGTAATCGCCAGCGCCTTCTGGTACTGCTTGATGGACGCCTTGAACTTGCGCGCGCAGATAAACCCGAAGTGGCTGCGGCAGCCTTCGCCCTGAAGAAAGTAAATGGTACCCAGGTTATTCCAGGCTTCGGCAAAGCCGGGTTGCAGGCGAATCGCCCGGCGGTACGACTGCTGGGCGTTGCGATAGTCGAGCGACATCTGGTAGGCGATGCCCAGCTTGTTCCACACTACCGCCTTGGTGGAATTGCCCTGATCGAGTGAGCGGCGGTAGTAGTCGATGGCATCGGAATACATCTTGCGCGCCATATAGATGTCGGCGCGTGCCTCAGCAGGGAGGTTCCGATTCGTTGTTCCGGCGCTATCCACGGAACCAGCAGCTACGGAAGTGGGAAGCAGCCCCCCTGCGGATTGGGGAGCACTGAAGCCTAGGCCAGATGCGAATATAATGACACAGCCAAGACTTTCGAGGATGCGCTTTCCGCTCAGCATTGTCGACCCTCCCGGGGTTTCGTGGGAGCGAAGACCCTTACTCCGGCAGTCCAAGTGTACTCGCCTGAGGCGTCGGCTGCAAGAGCGTGCCGGTTAAGGCGGTCAAGGCGGCATTGGACCGGTCCTTGCGGCGATTCCCGCGTCGCGCTATGCTGTCGGTGCGCCATCTTGGTTGGTTCGGAGCATCTGCCAAAAACGCGAGGATAGTCACTTGAGAATTTCCATTCGTTTCAATGAGGATGTGTCGATTCTGAGTTTATCCGGGAAATTTCTGGCCGGCGCGGACGGACCTTTTCTGCGCCAGAAGGTGAACGATTTGCTCGATGGTGGAGCGCGCAAGTTGTTGATTGATTTCGCCAGCGTTCCCTACATTGACTCGACCGGCATCGGGTTCCTGGTGGGGGCTCGCGAAGCCGCTGAGCGAGCCAAGGTGAAGCTGGTGCTGGCCGCCGTGAATCAGCACGTCATGAAAATCCTGGATGAGGTGAAGCTCTCCTCCTTCTTTGTCTTTGCATCCAGCGAAAACGATGCGATTGCAAAGCTCAACCAGATGGCTGCCGAGGCCGACGCCGTCGGTTCAGTCAAAAGAACCCGCAAGCGCTCGAGCCAATCTGTCGATCCATCGTCCGGGCCTTCCGGCCAGCCTACCGATACCGGCGAGAGCGCAGCCGCAGAGAAGAAGCCGGGCTAGCAAAGCAACAAGCACATTTGCACAGGATCGTCCCCGCGGTTCAGGCCCACTCGTTCTGGCGAAAGCGCGTGACCTCGGGCAGTGACTCTGGCCATGTTCCGTGGAAACGTAGGAACTCCCCTCGCCGCCTCAAGAGAACGGCGCCACAGCAAGTTGCGTCACGATGTTCTGCAACTTCTCAATAATTCTCACCAGACACGAATCCTCACCAGACACGGCACGGGCTCAGGGGGGCCATCGCCTCGTCCACTTTGCAACCCCAGGTATTGCGGAACTCCCGCATGTTGCGGAGCACGCCATCGACACGATAGCGGCCGGGGGAGTGTGGATCGATTTTCGCCAGCATCCGCGAGCTTTCCGGGGTTTGGTTCTGCGCCCAAAGCCCCGCGTAGCCGAGAAACAGCCGCTGCTCAGGCGTGAATCCTTCTTCCTTGGTATTTTCCGCCTCGCCGCTTCTCAGCCGTGACCCGAGCGCCATGAAGGCGAGCCGCAGACCGCCATTGTCCGCGATGTTCTCGCCCAGCGTCAGCCGGCCGTTCAGGTGGACCTCGGCCAGCGGGCTGAATCCGGAATATTCATCGGCGATGCAGTCGGCGCGCTTTTGAAAGGCCTCGGTGTCCGCCTGGGTCCACCAATCGCGGCGATTGCCGTCGCCGTCGAAGCGGCGGCCCTGGTCATCAAAACCGTGCGTGAGTTCGTGACCCACGACCGCCCCGATGCCGCCATAGTTCATGGCGAAGTCGCGGCGCGGATTATAGAACACGCCTTGCAGGATTCCTGCGGGGAAATTGATGCTGTTCGTCTGCGGCGAGTAATAGGCATTGACGGTAGGCGGAGTCATTCTCCATTCGGTGCGATCCACCGGCTTGCCGATCTTGTTAAGCTCGCGGTGGAACTCAAAAGCCTCAGCGCGTTCGTCGTTGCCCAGGGCGTCATCGCGCGCGATCTTCACGGTTGAGTAGTCTCGCCACTTCTCCGGATAACCGATCTTGTTGGTGACCTTGCCGAGCTTCTCGAGAGCGGCCCTCTTGGTAGCGGGCGTCATCCAGTCGAGTTGCTTGATGTCCTCCGCCATGGCGCGCTCGACATCTTCCACCATCTTGAGCGTATCTGCCTTGGCCCGCGGGCTGAAGTTCCGCTCGACGTACTTTTTGCCCAGGGCAAAGCCGAGGGCCCGGTCGGTGGATTGGACGCACCGCTTCCACCGTGCCTGGATCTGCTTGGCGCCCGTGAGCGTTTTTCCGAAAAAGGCAAAGTCCTCATTGGCAAAAGCCGCAGGCAACATGGGGGCCGCGGAATGCAGCAGGTGCCAGCGCAGGTAGCTCTTCCAATCCTCAAGGCTGGTCGACTCAATCAAGCCGTTCAACTGCTTGAAAAACTCGGGAACCGCCACATTGAGGCTGTCGATCGCGGGCGAGGATACCAGCGCAAAAAAGCGCGGCCAAGCGAAGTTCGGATCGAGGGCGGCAAGATCCTGCGTGCTCATCTTATGATAGATCTTGTCAGGATCGCGCCGCGACACGCGGTCGAGCGAAGCCACGGCCAGGGCCGTCTCGATCTTCATTACGGCCGCAGCGTCGCGGGTGGCTTGGTCCTCCGGTTCTCCGGCGAGCTGCATCATCTTGGCCACGTGCGCCAGATACTTCTGGCGAAGCTCTGCCGAGGCAGGATCGGCCTTCACGTAGTAGTCCCGGTCGGGCAAGCCCAGGCCACCTTGATCCACTCCGGCGATTTCCTTGCTGGAGTCCTTCATGTCCTGCTCGGAGCTGAAATGGAAGAGGACGCCCCGTACGCCCCCGCTCGAAAGATGCGCTACCTCGTCGGATAGCGCAAGCTTGCTCGGAAGAGCGGCGATGCGGGTGAGTTCCGGCTTGAGTGGATCCAGACCCTTGGCGTCAATCGCGGCTTGGTCCATGCAAGCGGCATAATAGTCGCCAATTTTCTGCTCGTCTGCGTCGCGATTCGAGCCGGGCTTGGCGGCTCGTTCCAGGATCTCGCGCAAAATCTCGCGGTTGCTCTCGACAAGCTCATTGAAGCGGCCCCAGCGGGACTGGTCCGGGGGAATGGGATTGTTCTTCATCCAGGTGGAACAGGCGTATTCGTAGAAGTCCTTGCACGGGCCGACGGAGGGGTTGAGTTCCGAAACGTCAAAGCCAAGCGTACCTTGTGGACTCTGGGCGGCATCGAGGGCTGCCTCGGGCAGGATAGACTGTGCGAGCATCAAAATGACCGCCACGGGCAGAGCCAAATTAACAAGAAGCTTGAGAAAGCGCATAAGACCTCGACAGGGACAGACGGTTCCGGTACCGAGGCAGAGGGTTTACCGGCCATGCCCACACAGCAAGTGTGTCGTCAGGGCTGAGGTTATGTCAAGGAAACGGCGGGGTGACCGGGATAAAATGGGCTGGACGGGCACGGCGACGCGGAACCCTTATGACGCTGCAGGGCACTGAGTTGTGGTTCGTCCGAATTCATCGGATGTAGACTGGCATGGTAGCGAAACGGATTGTTTACCTGAGGCGATGCCTGCGGAGACCACGACAACAGCGGTGGACGCGATTCATTTGCGCGCCCGCTGCCGCAGTCGTGTGTTGGACTGTACTGCTCACTGCCCAAGTGCCGGCGGCCCTCCAGAATGCCGGCGGCCTGCGACTGCTTGTGGGAACGGAGACCACACAACCCACGCTTCGCATAACCCTGCCAGGCCATCCAGACACCGGTCACGCCATCGAGATTGTTTTCCCGGAGCACGTCACCGCCAGAAGGAGCCACAGCCCCGAAATTGAGCACCTGTATCTATTTCGGTCAGGACACCAGCGCGTAAGATCTGGTAGCGCGTTTTGTTGGATTGTCGGATCTTCTTGAAAAGGGAGAGCCAATAACATGTGCCAGGTCAAACGACGTTCGTTTCTCGGTTGGTCATCCGAACCAAATGGGGTAGGCTTGTGCCCCTATGATGCGTTACTCCCTGCCCGTTCAAGAATGGCTTTCCTGGGTACACCTAACTTACTGCTGGCTCGCGTGACTCTTGAAGGTGCAATTCGCCGTGATCGAGTGAATACTCTCGGCCGCATTCGATGCAGGTGGCGCTACCTCCAGAGAGACTCAGGCGAACCCCGCAATAGCACATCCAACCGACCTGCCGGGCTGGCACGCCAGCCACGAGCGCGAAATCAGGCACGTCCCTGGTAACCACCGCGCCGGCCGCCACAAAGGCATACCGCCCGAGAGTCGCACCGCACACAATCGTGGAATTCGCCCCCAAAGAAGCACCTTGCTTCACCAACGTTCGCTTGTATTCGTGCCGACGAACCATGAAGCTGCGCGGATTGATCACATTAGTGAAGACCATGGAAGGTCCGCAGAACACGTCATCCTCAAGTTCAACGCCAGTGTACACGGACACGTTATTCTGTATCTTCACGTTGTTGCCGAGGCGACACTCAGGCGAGATCACGACGTTCTGACCCAAATTGCAGTTCTTGCCGATCTTGCACCTGGCCATGATGTGAGAGAAATGCCAAATCTTAGTGCCCTCGCCGATTTCGGACGGTTGGTCGATGACCGCGCTAGGATGGGCAAAGTATGCCCGCTTTTTCGGTGCTTCCATCTTCACGGGCTGTCCCTGCGCTCGGAGCGATTTCTCACACGATTGAAGGACGCGCAACACACGCAGGCCCTCTTCCCCGTCGGTCAGGGGCGTCTTTCTCTCGCGAACACAATCCACAAAGTGCTGGCACTCGGTGCGCAGTGGCTCGTGTTGGCTCAAGGGAATCACTTCTCCGGTTGCTTTCTGGGCCACAGGAAAGCGGTCGATCCAATCAATGCGGTGAGGATACACGACCAGCTTCCGCTCGCTCTCCATGTCGTCGAAGACGGCCATCTTGCGGTCGGCTGCGATGACCAGCTTCTGCTCCTTGAAGGGGTGCAACCAACTCACAAAGATGTGTGCCTTGACCTCGCTTGAGAAATCGAATGTGGTCATCGTCACATCCGAAACGTGAGGATTGAGATAACTGCCCCCATGAGCTGCCACGGTGCTGGGCATCTCTCCCAGCAGGAACAAAATCACGGAGATGTCGTGGGGAGCAAAGCTCCACAGAATATTCTCTTCGGTGCGCAGCCTGCCGAGGTTTAGCCTGCTGGAGTAGATGTACTGGATCTTTCCAAGCTGGCCGGAACTTACCAGCCTCTTCAGCTCGAGCACAGCCGGATGGTACTGCAACAGGTGGCCCACCATGAGGATCCGGTCGCGTTCGCGGGCTAGGTCGACCAGCGCCTGTCCGTCCTCGGACGACAGCGCCAGCGGCTTCTCCACAAACACGTCTTTGCCAGCCAGCAGGGATTTCCGAGCCAAGCTGAAGTGCTCTACTGCCGGCGCCGCGATGGCTACAGCTTGAAGAGAGGGCAGCGCGAGAAAATGATCGATATCGGTCGAGACCACCGTGGGATAAGTCTCGGCTAATTTTTGCGCGCTGGACGGGTTGACATCGACGATGGCTCCCAGGCTACCGATCTCGAAAAAGTTACGGACAAGATTCCTTCCCCAGTAGCCGCAGCCGATAACGCCAATTTTTGGCGTGTCTGCCAGCGCGGGCTGTTGGCTCATTGACGAGCCCTCCCGTAAAACCTCGCGATCGCCTCCACAATCGCGATCTGGTGTTGTTCCCCGAGCTCAGGATAGATGGGAAGGGATACCACCTCCCGGCTAGCAGTTTCTGCCTGGGGGAATTGGCCTGCTTCGTGTCCCAGATATTCGAAGGCGGGTTGGAAGTGCAGCGGTGACGGGTAGTAGACCTCCGTTGGAATGCCGCGATGGCGGAGAAAATCACGCAGTTCGTCGCGTTTCGGCGCCCGGATGGTAAACTGGTTGTATACGTGATGGAAGCCTTCCGGAGAAGAAGGGAGTGCCACGTGCTCATCCAAGCCAAGGGCCTTGAATAACTTCCAGTAACGCTCTGCATTCAGCCTGCGGCCTTCCGCCCAGACATCCAGCAGGGGCAGTTTGACGCGCAGGATCGCCGCCTGTAACGCGTCAAGACGGCTATTCATTCCGATCAGTTCATAGGAATAGCGGGTGCGGCTTCCATGATTTCGCAACACACGCAGACGGTCGGCCAGCACCGGATCGTTCGTGGTCACCATCCCGCCGTCTCCGGCGCCGCCTAGGTTTTTGGACGGGAAAAAGCTAAAACACCCGATAGCTCCCATGCCTCCGGCTCGGTGGTCTCTGTACTTTGAGCCGATCGCCTGGGCGGCATCTTCGATCACCGGCACTCCATGCGTTTTCCCGATCTCTAAAATTGGATGCATGTCGGCCATGAGACCGAAGAGATGCACAGGCATAATGGCCCGTGTCCGGCTTGTGAGGGCCGCGGGAAGGAGAGATGGATCGATGTTGAGAGTGTCAGGCTCAATATCAACGAAGACCGGCTTGGCCTGGAGTCTGACAATAGATCCGACGGTCGCGACAAAAGTGAAGGGCGTGGTGACGACCTCGTCGCCCGGCCCTACGCCTAGCGCCATGAGCGCCAGAAGGAGCGCATCCGATCCGGAGGCGCAGCCGATCGCCGCCTTCGTTCCTACATAGGCTGCGACTTCATCTTCCAGCGCCTGGACTTCGAGTCCGAGAATAAAACGTTGGCTCTCCATGACCCGGGCGACCGCTTGCATGATCTCGTTCTGGATCGAATGGAACTGCGCGGTAAGATCGAGAAAGGGACAAAGAGGCTTGGCTTCGACTGAAGTGCCGGCGGGGCCTTCAGCGCGCGTTTCAGATACCTGGGTAGGCATGACGGTCCTTTCTTTCACTGTTCCATTATCCGCTGGCGACGCAATTTGAAGGTACTGAAAACGAGAGGGCCCAGGTCTCTTGATGTGCGCAGCAAATCTCCCGTGGAAGAAAGCCTAACCCTTGACACGAACCGACTATAGCACAGAACATTTGCGGGTTTTCTTGTGGCTACGTCCTTCCCCCGGTGATAACACCGGTAGGTGGAATCGGGATCGGGATAATGATGCCCGTCGTAATTCTGAAACTGGCGCTGAAGCTACCCGTACCGCAGACCGCCGTTGTGATCACCGTGGCTCCTTCGGTTCGCAGATGAACCTTGATGACGAACTGAGCGGTGTTATTCCCGGAAGGAACAGTGACGTTAGCGGGAATGTCCACCACTTGCACTCCGGGAACCTGTGCACCAGCGGCATCAAGTGTAGTCGCGGAGAGTGTAACGACACTTCCCGACGAAGGGGCTGGTTCGTTCAAAGTAAGGGTTCCGGTCACACTGCCGCCCGCCAGCACCGTTTGCGCACTCAGGGTAAATCCAGTGAGAGCCACCGGAGCCTGGAGCCAAAACCACATCTCGAAATCGCCGCCGCGCCGCCCGTTACCGCTGGGCAAAACCAGATTCGTTCGGGCTCCTGTCGCCTCTTGTATAGGAGAACCGAAGCTTTCACCATCGAGATAAAGCGAGGGGTTGCTCTGCCCCCAGATAAAGTTACCTTTCAAAGTAAGATGACCGAGCACGCGGTTACCCGCGTTAACTCGAGTCATATTCGCAAACAGGCCTTGCAGGAACGTGAAAACACCTTTCGGATCGAGCGCGCGCCAGAGGATTCTGTTGCCCGTACTATCACTGGAAGCAGCGACGAAACCCGGCAGGACCAGGCGAACGAATCCCACGAGCGGAAAATCCGTCGACTGCTGACTTATGCCGAGTGGGAAAGGGACGTCCAGGGTTACAAAGCAAGTAGGTTGTTTGACCGAATCGGGACTTGCCGGAGCATCCAGGAGAACGCTGAAGCCGGCTATGAATTGGTCCAAGGGCACAAGGCCGTCATTCGGCAGACTGGCATCGGGCCGGTTGGAGCGGACGTCGGTGATGTGAATGCCGGGTTCGACACCGGTGCTGATGGTGGTCAGGGGCGGGAACGACGGACGGCAGTCTGAAACGAGATGCCAGTTCTGACCGTCGAACTGCACGATGGCCAGTCGCGCATAGTGGTGAACGATTCCTGTAGGCGCCTGGGGAAGCGGATTGGCGGCGCTGTCCCGCGGCCACTCGACGTCGCCGGTCGCTGTTCTCGCAGGGACGAGCCAATAGTCGCCGGTACTGAGGGTACCGGCCGAAAGCTGTACCTGAACGCCATCTTCCAAATCGATCCACGATGCCGTCGTGACCGTGATCCGGCCAGTGGAGTCCCAGCGCCGAACGAGGGGATTCGAGGGGAAATCAGCCAGGTTCACTGAGCCTGTAGCGGTGGCTGGATCGATGGTAAGCGTCTGGGCAGCCACTTTAACCAGCCGCACGAGCGTCCCTGGCTTCCCCTGTAGCTCATGCGTATCATCTGTGAGTTCCACCCATTGCCCGGCTGCGAATCCCAACGCCGTGTCGGGCCCGGTGCTGGAGACCATGAAATCCACGCCGCTGATCGAGAGCAGGCGAGTCACAACGGAACCGTTATCGCGTGACCATTTGAACGTGGACCCGCCGGTCGCATTACTGTCGTCGTGGACCTCGACCCGGTAAAGTTGGTTCTCCAAACGCCGGTATCCGGCTCGTGAGGGTACGAGACAAGGATCCGTACTCGTGGGGTCCGGTTGGGACCGGGCCGCCAATCGCCCTGTGCTGGGGCTAATGAGCTTGGTCCAGGCGTCGGTAGCCGAGCTGCAGCTCAGCGAGGTGTTCGCGGGCGCAAGTGCCGGGACCAGACCGGCCTGCCATATCGTTTTTGTGCGCGTGCAGGTGTCAGGTCCCCCCAGCGCCACTTCTCGGATCGCCTGGTCCTGGAGGCTAATGATGTCCCTCTGCCAAACGTGGAGATAAGCGAAGTAGCTGCCTTGCGCAGTCGGCAGGGCGAATCCGGGAAAATCAGGCTGGGAAGTGATGGCAACGGACTGTTCGTTCTCGCATAGGATGCCGTCCTGGTAGAACCGGCCGCCGCCGATAAAAAGATTGTTGTTCGCCACCTGAATGCTGAAACCGGAGTTGTTCTGGGGCGCGCCGCTTGGACCGATGACGTCGGCAGCCTCGGTGTGGACGCGGTGGGCATTGATGTCGAGCTGCTCGTTCCAGTCTGAGTCCACGTCCACGCGGCCCTGCTGCTTGCGGACGCCGCTGTAGTGCTGCTCAGGGTGATACGTGGATCGGGTTATATCGCCCGCCATAGTCGTCTCCTTAGGTCGCGTAGAAGATGCCGGCCTCAAGCCCAAATCGCAGATATTCTTCCAGACTGGCGCGCAGATTAGCCTCGCGCTGCGGTTGCTTCAGGAAGCTGAAAGCGCCCATCTCAGAACCGTCTTCCGCCCCAGTACGGATTTCCATGGCGCAAGCGAGGCCGAGTTGGGCGTACCCGGGCGTGCCGTAGCTCGTGGAAGTGAACTGCGGCGTGAGCCGGGCGCGGATCGCGTTCTGAGCTGCCAGATCGCTCGTGCCGGCCAGTGCCAGGTCAGGCTGGCAGCGATAATGCCTGGGTGTTTGGGAGCCCTCCGCGAGATAACAGAACCGCACACACCCGGTTTGCCGGCGCTCGGCAATGGTGGTTCCGGCGAACAGACTATTGCCCGATTCGATACTGCGAATCGCAACCGTGCCAAACACAGTACTCGTCTGAATGCTGGCGTTAGCGGCAGGCGCGGAAATGGCAACAGCCGTGACATCGGCGGCTTGACCGCTGCTCACAATGGAATCGGCAATCGAAAGACGGGTAACCGAAGCTGGCAGCACGAGCGGTCCTGAAATCGCTCGGGTCAGATTCATCTGCAAGCTTCCATTGTCCTGACCCGCCGTGCCGCCGGCGAGCACTTTGATTCCGCCACCGGCGGGCGCGAAGGTGGTGTGATCGACCTCCAGGCCGCCGAGATTGCCCGCGAGAACGGTGAGCGAGCCTTCCACCAGCAGGCCATCGATCACCAACTCTCCGGGATTCGCATCTGAGGCTGCCGCCGTACCCGTCACTTCCACGTCCCCTTCGAGGTGTGGAAACAGCCCGACTGCTGACAACTGGCCGACAACCCGCTTCTTGATCCCGAAATCTTCCACAACCGGCCAATCCGCAGCTACAATCGCAAGTTTCGCGCCCGCCGGGATGTGGATGCCGGAAGCGCCGGCCAGAGTCTCGCGATAGCTCGCCGAATCCATCACTGCGATCACACCGAAGCTGGCCGCTTTCGCCGGATCACTCACCAGCATGTTCCACTTGCTAACGGCGGCGGCCAAGCGAACTCGCCAGTTGGGAGGGATCAGGAGCGCTGGCGAGTGTCTGAACATTCTCAGTAACTCCGATTTGCCATGTCACTGGCCGTTCCGCAGGATTGAGCCATGTTGAAATGGAACTGCTGCGGTCATAGGGACCGCCACCGATATTGCCGCCGAAACCGTATGAGTAAGTCACTTGGACACTTGCCGGAACCACGCCGGTTGGAAATGCGAGCCGCCCGAGCACAGGATCGACGGACACCTGTATCGGCACACTCACCGCCTCGCCGCCCGCGGATGGGATGTAGCTCCTGGTCTTCGGTGGGCGTCGCCAGTCTCCGGAAGCTAGATCGCTGAGGTCGCATAACATGATCTGTTCCGGGGGTATCGCGGCCCCAGCAGTCAACACTTGCACCGCCGGACTAACACCGAAATAGACCTCTGGCGCTGTCGACCCATCCACTTGGGCTTGACGGCGCGTCTCAAGTTCGTCATAGAGCGGCCGGCTGCGCAAGCGACCGGGCACGTTCACCTCACCGGTCCTCTGCAAGGCACCCGGCAGTGTCTGAGGAGTGTTGAACACCGGAGCATCAAATCCCAGCGGATTGAAACGGTAACGGCCGTCCACCGGATTGGTTACCGGACGGGCGGTGGAGCGCTCGACCTCATAGCTCTCGATCCTCCAGAGGAAAATTCCGATATTCGGGATGTTGTATTTGCCTCGAACGTTGTCGACGTGTCTGACATCTACCGTCCTGGCGGCCTGCTCGAATGGTCCGCCCAGCAATTCGAGAGTTGCCGCTTCACGCAGATCCGGAGTAATAACGTTCGTCGCACGCCGATGATTCACATACTGGGTGGTAGCCAGGTCTTCGAAGAATTCCACCACGTGCGACGGCCAGCCAGTAACGTCGTGAGCCAACTGCTCCAGCATGGCGGCGGTTCCCTTACGCCGCCGGTATGAAAGGGTGTGAGCCACATAGGCGCGCTCGCTGAAGGTCCCGGCGCTCACCGGATACAGCCTCCGCACTCCAAGCAGGTCACCGATATAAGGGACCAACCACTCCGCGCACGTTTGGATAAACCAGTTCTCGTACAGGCCGGCGATATCCGCTTCTACCGTCTGCAGTTCCCTTTCGACAATCGCCAGAAGCGCACGCAACGGTTCGCCTTGGCTAGCGTCGCGAAGGCGGTAAACGGCGGGAAGCAAGTTGTAAAGCCGTTCGGTTACATTTCCGGGCATCCGGTCATCTCCAGCGATCTCGGCCGTCCGAGGTTCAATCCGTCATTTCTGTTAAGGTCAACCCAAATAGGTTGATCAGCAGCAACTGTGCAGGCTGCATGACGCCTGCCTGCCAGCGCGCCGGTGCGGACGGCAGAAAAGCGAGAGGTTCTGTCTGGCTGGGACCCTCAAGGTCGTTGCTGAAATAGAGCTGGTCGAGATCCGTGGCGATGACTCCCGGCACAGCCTGAATTACCGTTACCACTTCCGCAAACGTGACGGGCTGGGCGAAGGCGCGCTTCTCGAAGGAAAAGGCTGCCTTGAGAGCGGAGGTTACCCCTGATAGGACGTCGGCAGGCACATAGCGCGGTGCATTCACCCGTACACTAGCCGCGAGATTGAACAGCATGGGTTGGTACCCGTCGACCATCACGTGCTGGACGGGATCTTTGACGGCTTCAATCGCCCCCACCAGGCTCTGGCATAAGCGTGATACCGGATCCAGGGGATTGCCACTCGAGTCTGCCACGGAAATGTGCACCAGACGCGACTCGCCATTCCAGAGCGCCAAGGCCTGCGCTTTGCCCACGCCGGCGAAGGCTTGGGCAAAGCCTTCGTAGTCGTCAAGGGAGACAATGCGATCGAGAGTCAGCACGGCGAGGGGCGCGTTCTGCCGGGCATGGTCGAGATCCTGGGAATCAGCGCCGCCACTGGCCGGTTGTGGATTGGTAACTCTACGAACGCCGAGCGGCCGCGTCTGCAGGATCGTGAGCGTGCCCGAATCGACGTTACCGTCGAGTCCTAGCCCGGTGCGATAAGTCGCCTTGACGTTGCTCTGACCGCTGGGCAATCGCGCCCCGGCAAGGCCGTCGCCGAAAGTCAGCGTCGTCGAGCCGTCGTCGCTGAGGCGAACGATATAGCTCTCGTCCTGGGAGCTGAGCCCATACAGTGAGTCGTGCTCAGTCCACAAAAAGTCGTTCACCCGAACCGCCAGCGTGCTCATGGCGCCCGTTGCGGTGGGCGCGGAAACATAGGTAAGTGGGGGCCTCTTGAGGGAAAAGTCCTGGTTCGCCTGCGAGGCGTCGCCCGAACCAAGGACCTCCGTAACAGTCTCGCCGTGAGTGGCTATGGCCACGTTGCCGTTGAGCGCCAGCGAACTGCGCTCGTAGTTGTTCTTGAGGCCATTCTCAAAGATCAGCGTCGTAAACCCGCCCGTGAGTACGACGTCGTGCAGAATCGTCACTTCGCTCACGCTGACGCCCGCCGGATCGTGAGTAAGTCCAGTGAGTGCTACGGGCTGTCCTGGCTGAAGCCCTTGTTTGGCCATGCCGTCGAGCATTAATTCGGTGGTTCCGGCAGGAATAAAGTCGTCAATCGGCAACTCGGCCAGGGTCAATCGCTCGCTCTGGACGAAGGCCGTTGTTCCACGCACGGGAAACGAAACGGATTTGTCTGCGGCGCTGCCATCCGCGTTACTCAGCTTTAGACCAGTCGCTTTTGCGCTCAACCCGTAGTCCGCGATCGAGCTTTCCGTCACCCCGGCAACTCGATAGGGTGTCGGCGACTTGCCATCGCTCTCAAACAAAACCCAAGAGTTATCGAGTACCTGTGTCAGGCTGCGCTCCAAGTAGACGTCAGCGTTGCCCTGGCGGATATTACCTTGGGAATCGTTCCAAATCGTCTGGCCTTCCCAGGACTTTGGGTAAGCGGCGCTCACTTGGTCTGCTTTCGTCACATCGCCGCTATTGTTGTATTCGAGGACAAAGTCAGTCATCTTTTGGGCGCTCGGCAGGGCGTCCCATTTGGGTGCGTTGTGGCCGAAGAATCCGGCGCGTTGTCGCAGTGCAAAGACTCCCTCGTCCGCGGGCGGCAAAGGCGGCGGACCAGGCCTATTGATGAAGCCGACCAAGTCCGAGATCCCCCAGCCATTCAGCAGCAGAAGCGTGTTGAGATGGCTCGAATCAAGACTCCCAGCCAGCACATACTGCTGAACGTTAGCGGAGTTCAGTTCGACCACCGAAGACGGGAAGTTAGCAACACCATACAGGGATGGACGGAACGGCGGTGGAGCGGCATTGTCCGCGAGGTCGAGCCGGGTACGACTAAGGGCAGCTTGATCCTCGGCGTGCCGAATAGTCAGCGCTTTCGTCTTAATGTCAGATCCGTTGCTTGACGTCTTGCCCACCAAGAGCAGACGGTCGCCCTGTTTCAGACTCAGATTCGTTCCCTGGAGGTAGACCTGATCGACGGGCACGGCACTCACCTGGGTAACGGCCGGATCAAGCACAGTCGCGTCGTTAAGCAAGTAGACCTGGTCGGTCGAGAGCGAAACCAAACCCGGCGTATCGGCCGGAAAGCTGGTGGAAACACCCAGCATATAGAGGCTTCCGTCGTTGCCAACAGCCAGATCCTGGGGGCGAGTCATTCTTGGCTTTAGAGAATTCCACAGGGCGTCGGCTTCGATATCAACCGAGGTCTCGAAGGTCTGCGGCAATTTGTTTTGCGGCGGGACACTTTGAATCTTCGTACCCATTGGTACGATCACATGGCCGGGAGAACCGGGCGCGTCCTCCACCGTAAAGGAAACATAGGCGCTGGCCGCCACCCCGGGGTTCAACTCGTAACCGATGGCGCGAGCGAGTTCCAGCACCGAACGGCGCTCGGTGGCGGTTCGGAGGAACCCTTCATTGGCGATCCGCTCCTGGTAAAAGGTAAGGACATCGGCGACCACGGCCCAAGCATCGAGTAGGGCAATCGCGGGGTCGTCGAGAGATCGCGTGGTCAACCGTGCCAGCGGTCGCGCGGCTGAATTATCAGGGACACCTTGGGCGTGGATCTGCGAAAGCATGCGCTCAAGAAAGGTGGCATAGGTCCCAACCCGGTAGACCAAAGCCGAGAGGCCTGGCCGGTTCTCCACCGCCGCCGGCTGTGGGCCCGCTTGGCAGCAGCCGCAGGAGTCCAACTCGGGGCTCATAGCCCTCCTTCCATGTAGAATTCAATCCTGCCGTTTTCAGGCTGGCTGGGATCGTTGTCGAGTCGAGCGATCTCCAGGCGATCGAGGCTGATACGACCGGCGGCGGTCTCTCCACGCGATGCCTGTCCCCACCGCTTGAAGCGGTTGGGCGCAGGTGGGATGTCGTTGGTGTCCACCCACAGCACACCCGAAACCTGCATCGCGGTGGCGACCACCTGGCTCAGGTAGACCGGCTGCCCAAAAGTGAAATTGTCCGGGTAAAAGAAACCCTGCCGTCCGTCCGCAAGCACCTGGTTGCTGAAAACATCGAAGAGCAGCGCTTCGACGTCGCTCCGAAAGAACCGCGGAGCAACGCAGACCGTCAAGGCGATGTCGAGTGGTATGTAGATTGGCGCGCCGATCTCGAGGTCATAGCCGGCGAGACGGAATTGATCGAGAAACTCGAGCATCTCTGCCTGAAATGCCGCGTCAATCGGCATTCCACTCCTGCGATCGATGGTGACGAACATCGTGTGCCAGCTTCCCGTCCAGCGGAGGGTCGCCTCGGCGGAGTGAACTTCGGGATGCCGTTGCGCGAGCTCGGCGTAGTCCGCCTCAGTGACCGCGCGCTGCTGCGTGCGGAAAGCTTGCGGGGCGTACAGGCGGACCTGCGCGATCGTTTCGGGATCGACACCGCCCGCCGCGGCCAAGGGGTTCCGCACGCTCGCGACTCCCTGCATCGGGCTGACCAGGTAGGCAATCGCGCCGGCGCCGATGTTTCCGGCGCTGCCGTTGCCCGTGCGATAGGTAGCTTTGAACGATGACAGATCTGCCGGTAGAGCACCGAGTAGGCCGTCCCCAAAGCGTAGGTAGGCCGTACCGTCATCTTCGGTCTCGACCACAAAGTCATGCGCCGAAGGAGCACTCTCCAGCAAGTCAGGACGCACCGTCCAGGTCTCACCATGTCCCTGAAGAATCACATCGGCCAAGGCAGCTCGCGGTTCCTGCGAGATTGCCACCGAAGCTGGCTCCTGGCGGGCCTGTGAAGCGTCATAAGGCGCATGAAAAGTGAGTCCCGTCTGGGCCAAGTGAGGCCGGGAAGGACCGTACTGCGGGACGGAATCCATGCCGAGATCCTCACTGGCAATAGTCAGGGCGTGATGCGCTAGGGTCATATTGGCCCGGGCCACGCTGACATCCGAGAACGTGTGCGGCGCGGCGCCACTGGTGACAACAGCGGAAAGACACAAAGCAAAAGGAAGTGCGTCGTCACCATCCCAGGTGATCTCGATTACAGGCAAATCGCCCAGGGGATCCTTGCCGGAAGCGACACTGGTGAGGCGAAGCACGTGCCGGTGACCGGGATCCGCGTCAGCCGCAGCGCCCGTCTGCGGACCGCGCTTTTCCTCAAACAGCAGCAGATCGCCTGGCGATAGTTTGATATTGCCATTGTCGGCCAGCGTAGCCCCGGTCGCCCCTTTAGGTAGACAGCACTGTTCGTCGCTCCAGGTGTAGAAGAGGATTTCGTTGTGCCCGTAATGCAAACTGACGTCTTCAAGCGTCTCGAAGGACAGGCATCCCGCCGCCAGGGCGGCAGATGCTTGCTTCTCATCGAGTGTCCCGGTCGGGGCGGTCCACTGCGTAAGAAGCGGAGCTCCGGCCGCAAGCGTGAGTCCATCGGCAGCGCTGCCCTTCTCGACTTCGAAGAAAACCCAGGCGCGGGCATTCGTACCATCGTGCATGGCGTAGTCAAGAAGACGGGCGTGGCGCCTCACGGAAACGCGCTTGCGGGCAGTGCCGAGGTAGGCCTCGGTGGCAACGGCGTCTTGATAGTAACTCAGGTGATCGGCGGCATAGGCGATCGTTTCGACCAGCGCTACGCCCATGTCCGCGGCGTGCTGCTCCTGCCAGTCCGGCATGGTCACGGCCAGGCGATCAAGCATCAGACGGCGGAAACTCGAGTAATCCTTCGCCAGGTAATCAATAAGCGGCGCTGTAGAAACTTGGGGCGGGCAGACGCTGCTGGTCTCGCAATCGAAGGGGCTAGGGCATTCCACCTTGAACGAAAATTCTACAGACGAAAGCCGTGGGTCGAAGGCCGAAGGCGGGCCGGAGTCCTTTGGCGAGGCTACCAGATTGAGAGTATAGGTGGAGAAATCGCCCGCCGAAGCGGTGCGAATCACCAGCACGTGATCCGCCTCGGGCAGACCCATGAAGAAAGCTTGTTCCTGGGGTGAGACAAGGGTCGCCGGAATAGCAGGCGCCGCATGTGCCCACAGCACATTGACTGGAGTGATGCGGACCCCGCCGAGGATCTGCAGGTTGGTTTCATCGAGCGCTGGCAGCGCATGCAAGCAGTGAAGGAGAAGGGTGCGCTGGGGCGGACTGCCGAGGGGCGCCTGGTGATCGAGCACCTCCAGATAGTCAACGCCGTTGAGGGTTGGCGTAAGCCGCACCAATTCGCGCCGCTTCTCGTTCTTGCAGAAATAGTGCGTTGGCATTTCAGATCCCTCGGGAGAACTGAGCCACCTGCCGCTGCTGGCTTTGGCGGACTACGTATTGAATGGTCACCGATAGGGTCGAATCCTGGATCGTTACCTGCGCCCTCTCCACCTGGACGAGGTCCCCCAGCCACTGCTGCAGGGCCCCCTGAACCAGAAATTGGGTGGCCGCGGCCAATTCATCGCTGGCCGGGGCAAACACCATCTGCATGAGCCCACTGCCAAATGCAGGCCGGTTCACGCGCTCACCGGGGCTGGTGAACAACAACTGCTCAATCATGTCCCGGATGTGCCCGTCATCGCTCGCGCCGGCGGTACGGCCGCGTCCGTCTATCTGGAAAGGGAATGCGATATCCATTGTTCCTCACGTTCCCGTTACGCGCACCTGCGTCTGCACGATTAGAAGGGGCGTTCCGGTCGGTGCGCAAATGGCCTGGCTGTCGAGCAAGAGCACTGGAACGCCTTGGGCCAGCACGCGCGTCGCGCTCGTCACAAACTGGGCCGTGACACACGGACCGTTAGCGGCGGGCGGAGGCGGCAATGCGCAAGCCGCCACGACATACGGCGCGCTGAGAGTCGTCACCGGCTGCCCGCTGACGGTCACGCGGGGATTAACCGCCGTAGGCTGGGCCTGTCCGCCGTGCGAGCACAAAACCGTTGCGCCCAAATGAAGCAGAAACCCCGGCATGAAATTCTCACCTCCAGCTAAATTACGGTCAAGGCGCCGGCATTGATCGTGACCGAAGGGCCGGCCATTACGATGCTTGCTCCCTTGCCGTTCTGGATGTAGATTCCGGTGTCGTTCACAATGAGGGTAGCGCCGCTGGTACTCTTGAGCATGATGCCCCCCGTCGGGCCTGGTACGTCGCTGATCGTGATGCTGTTCTGCAGCGCCGTCTGAAGCACGATGCCGGGCACACCGGGCGGAATCAGGATGGCGGCGGCGGGCACCTCGGCCTTACTGCCCCAAAAGCAGCCGGTCCAGATGGGATAGTCGGGATCACCCTGCTCGAATTCCACCCAGACGCCGGCGCCGATCAGCGGCACGGTAAACATGCCCATCTGGATTCCTCCCACCGGTAAGCTGGGCATGGCCCAACTGCTTGGGATGAAGTTCGAAACGTCGGGCACTATCACCTGAATGCGTCCGATTTGCATCGGATCGATATTGTTGACTACCGTACCGCGATACTTGCCGTAGTATCTTTTCGGCCCCGCTCCGCCTTCTGCCAGTTCTGCCAAGCTGCTCATGCCACTCAGATAGTTCATACAGGTATCCTCGGAAGCGTGGAAACAAGGCCATTCCTGGCCAAAGTAAAACTCTGCTTGTACTCGCCCCGCTTGATGTTGTGCGTCACGCTTTTCAGATAGTAGAGGCCGTCGAAGGCTGAGCCTACCCCGCGGAGCCCAACCAATCGACGCGGCTTTAGGATCTGCCCATAGCGCAGAACGTCAATGGTACCGTTGGCCGAGACGGCATCGGATGTTTTGGCAGCCTTAGCCAGTCCGATTAAGGCCGCCTGGATCGGGGACAGCTTACCTGTGCCGGTCAGCCAGCGGACCTTCTTGGGGAGCGGTGGAATGAGGCCCAAAGGCGGACTCAAGGGTGTAATGTCGGGAATTGGAATCGGGATCGGGATCTTGGTGAGAGTGTTGTAGATCAGCAGGATCGGCAACTCCTTGTGCTCGGAGTCGAATGCAAAGTTCACCGACTCGACGTTGGTATAGCCATCCATGTCCACGTTCAAGGCTGGTTGCGGCGACCCGACTTTAATCTCCGGACCCCAGTAGGCGACGCTCGTTCCTGGTGCCGGGCCCGGCTCCAGGTAGAACTCGTAGCCGACGTCGTCCGCCAGCGAGCGGATATAGGCCAGGTCTGTGCCCTGCTGGCGCGGAATGCGCTCAATGGGAATGGGAACGTCAAGCAGAATGCTGGGGATCACCAACGGGATGACACCGAACATAGCGTACTTTGCCAGCATCACCAGAATCCGGGCTTCCGGTGGCATCGCTGGGTAAGGAATGCCCGAGAAGTCAATGTAGTCCATCACCCGCGACATATCCTCGCCGCTGATGGTCAAAACCGAACTCTGACCGGCGTCCCCTGGCGTAATCTGATGATCGGTCATCACTCCGTCGATCAGCACCTCCGCCGAGCCGTTGAGGGTAATGTAGATCACCACGCGAACCAAGGGGATCGGCGCGCCCCCGGCCAGCATGAATAGCGTGATGAGGGCTGAGTTCTTGTTCAGCGAAAACTTCAACTGGAACCCACTGGCGCCCGTCGATTTTGAAGTGACCTCCACGCTGGTGAGCGCGTCAATGATGTCGCGTGACACCGGAACCGGCGCTGCCGGTCCAATCATCAGGTTGAGTTGAATCCCTTTGGTCAACATACGCCGATATCGTTAGAGCAGGAGCAGCGGCGTTCAGTCCAGATGCCGCGAGACACTAAGTTTTCTGCCCGGGTATACCCTGAGCCATGGTCACCCTTAGCACACGGCCGGGCGTTTCCGTGAGATCATCCGGGCGCATGGCATCGTTGGCATCACACATTCGCCAGAACAACTCCGGATCGCCGAAGTACTGCGCCGCCAGGTTGTCAAGCCGATCAGACTGGGAGACAACATGCTGCTGCACTAGGGCGAGGGCTCGGGCAGGCGGTACGAAGCGCCGTCGCAAGTAGACGACAGTACGGCCGCCAGGTACCACCAGCGTTCCCGTCTCCACATCGCGATATCGGCTGTTCGTCGGGAAGAGACTGGGCTGGACCCCGGCAAATTGAAGCAGCGCATTCAAGGAAGGCGGAGTCATGGTATCCCCCTAATGCCGAGGCCACTGAAGGTGCCGGCTGGAACCAGGCTGCTGAGTCGCTCCTTGTTCTGCTGATAAGCCATGAAGATGCTGGACGCCTTGTCGCTGAACGGCAGATCATTCACGCTAAGGACTCGCATTCCCAGACTCACTTTGGCGCGGATCGGATTAAGCGATGGATCGAAAGCCTCTTCCGTAATGCTGAAGTCCGTGATCCGGACCGGCACCACCCGGTTTTGACTCCACACAAATAGGCTCAGAGGCGCTTCCGTGGGCGCCACTTCCAGCACGCCCGCGCTGGCCTGCGCGTCCATCGCCAGCAGTTGCGAACTAGTGGGCGAGACCATGATTTCAAGAGCGGCCAGTTGGGGCAGGATGCCGTACCGCACCGCGTTGGGATTCTGATCGGGCTGTTCGAGTTGGTCCGTGGCGTCAATTTCGGCATCTAGTTTGAAGGTTTCAACCGCTGGGCCTCTTAGACGCAGCACCTCGGAGCGATCCTTGCTCTCCGTACCTACGCTCTGGATCTGCAAAGTACGGGTGAGTGTATCCGGGTTGTACTGCAAAGCAATGACACGTTGCACGGCTCCACTGTCGGGATCGATCAGTACGATTCCGCCCCGCAGTAGGCGTGGAGAACCAGGGAAACTGCTCATGTCCAAAGGCCTCCATGGCCTGGCGCCCACATTTCAGCGGTCGCGATGCCTTTGGTCAATCGATCATGAATCGCTCGTGCGATCGCATACCCGACCCGCTCCGGCCGCGCAGAGGGCTCAACCTTAAACTCGCCTGCATCCAGGCTGTCAGCGTTGGTTGTCCGGAGTGGCGTGCGATCGAGCGGTTCTCCAAACAACCGTGTGAGTTCCCGCTGGACAGCATCGCCGATGCGATGCCGGTCCCGCGCGTCGAATCCATGAAGCACCAGTTCCTCAATGTGCAGCTCAATCCGGCTAGGTGCTGAGGCTGCGGCGCCAGGCACCGGGAAACGACGATGAGCGTCTGGCCTTGTCGATTCGAGCCGCTCTTCTGGCTTGCTCTGACCCGCTGTGCCTAATCCCGAATTCCTGCTCTTCACACCCACCCTCTAACCTCCGCCTCAGTCAGTTGCTTTTCGAGCTTGGCATACTCACTGCGGGTGGCGTTCAAGATATGAGACATCCGCACGGGCTCGCCCGCCTCAACCGCCAGAAACGCGGCATTAAGGGCGATGTTGCGAATGTTGCCGCCTGCGACGCTGAGGCGTGCCAACTTCGTAAGATCGAGGCCTTCCGTAGGGGTGGCGTCGGGAAAGATCCGCCGCCAGATCTCCGCCCGCTGGGCTGCGTCGGGAAAGGGGAAGTCCACCACAAAGCGGATGCGTCGCAGGAACGCCGTATCAAGGGAGTTCTTCATGTTCGTGGCAAGGATGGCAAGGCCGCGATAGGCCTCCATGCGCTGCAAGAGATAGCTGATCTCAATGTTGGCATAGCGGTCGTGACTGTCATGCACCTCGCTCCGTTTGCCGAAGAGGGCATCGGCTTCGTCGAAGAACAAAATGGCCCCACCGCCCTCCGCCTCATCAAAAACCCGGCTCAGGTTCTTCTCGGTCTCGCCGATATACTTGCTCACCACCTGGCTGAGATCGATACGAAAAAGGTCAAGGCCGAGTTCGCGCGCCAGGATTTCCGCCGCCAACGTCTTTCCGGTGCCACTCTGTCCGGCGAATAGAACACTAAGGCCCAGGCCGCGCGATCCACGTGCGCGAAAGCCCCAATCTTCGTGCACCTTGAAGCGGTGCCTTACCTGAATTGAGATTCCGCGTAGTATCTGCCGCTGCGCGGCAGGCAGGACGAGGTGGTCCCACGTAGCGGCCGGTTCGATGTGCTGAGCCAAGTGGCCGAACCGGGGACTCGCGGGACGGCGGCAAGCTTTCCACAAGCGGTCGCCCAGATGGGCGGGCTCGGAAGTCTGCAGGGCCTCGGCGGCGGCGGCACGAATCGCCGCAGTGCTGAGGCTGAACTCAGAAACGAGATGATCCAGCTTGCCATTCAGGTTAGACGAAGCGCCTCCCAGGGCGCTTAGCCAGAGGCTGCGCTGCTCAGCAGCGGTGGGCTTCGGAACCTCGAATTGCAGGCTGCGCCGCATGAAATTCGGAAAGGGCGCGCGCGAGGCGACAATCACCGGACCGTTCAAGCGCTGCACCAAACCGGTCAGGGCGGCCTCGCGAGACGGTTCGTGTAGTTCCACATTGTTGCAATCAACCAGCAACGCACGTCCTTCCAATACCGCTTCACGCTCCCAGAGCCGAGCTATTAACTCAGCGTCTGTCAGGCTGGCAGGTAGGGCTCCGGCCGTGATCACGCGAAGATCAAGACCCAGCCTGGCGCAGGCCAGCGCGGCCACATCTCGCTTCGCTGCGGTATCCTGGCCGCACAACTGAATCAGTGGCCATGAGGCTGGCCGGAGGTCTGTCCACGCAGTCACCACGTGTTCAGCTACGCACTGATGCGAAGGCAATAGTTCGGGTGAAAGCGGCGGGTTCTCTAGAATTGCCCGCAAGCGCTCGTCAATGAAGGAAACACCCGCCAGGTAATGCAGAATCCGCTCGTCGATTCGCAGCGGGCTCGTCGTCACGAGCTCGCCCGGCTCCAAACGAAGCAACAACCAGTGCCGTAGTGGTCCGGAGGGCGAGAGTGCGCTCCAATGGGCGCCCGGTAGAGCCGCCAGCGCCAGGCTGAAAGTCGGATAGGGGCGCCTCGGATCGCCTTGAGCTGCCGCACAAACATTGGCGAAACGCGAGTCAAGCTCTATTCCCGCAGACAGCAGGAGCAGGCCGCGTTCAAAGGGCGAAAGTCGAAACGCGGTCGAAAGCGTGCTTAGGGCGCTGGGCTCCTCCCGCTTCGCCGGCTCAGTCGAACTCTCGGCAAGCGACGGGGGAGCACCCACTTCGTGACCCAGGACCCTCGACGTGTGTTTTTCGAGAGCCTGCCGGACGCTCGCCAAAGCGGACAGCAACGCCCGCTGGTTTGCGTCGTGCCAATCGAATGATCCCCCTCTCTCAGAAGCTTGAACCATGGCTTCAGTCCATTTCACGGAACGGCCACCACCGGGCCAAAACTTGGACTTGCCGGATCGAGGTCCAGCGGACTCTCGGCACCGTCTACTTGTAGGCGCAGAAAGTACGTACCCGGTTTCACGCCACCGATCGGGATAGCCACTGAGACCGCATCCACTTGCGGTAGGGGAGGCGTGAAATTGTGCGACGAAGGCGTCGCTCCGGTGGTCTCGTTCAATAACAGAACCAGTCGTTGCCCGGCGCGGACCTCGGGATTCACAGAGAGCGTCACAGCGCTTGCAGTGACCTGTGTTAGCGCGATCGCGGGCCGCAGAACGAAGACCGCCACGTTCGATTCGACAGTTGGATTCGACAATGGCGGCACCGTTTGGACCACTTGGAGTCCTTGGGGACCCGCCTGAATTCCGCCCGGAAGCGTGAGAGTGACCTCCGCATCGGTCACGTCGATGGGATTCACGACTCGGCCCCCCAACCGCACTTGAGTCAGGTCTCCCCGCAACTGCTGCCCTTGGATCAGGACCGTGCTTCCAGCGAGAATCGGTTGATTTGGACCACCGTTCGAAATCACCCGATCGACTGCGGGATATCGGAAGGTAGTGACGAAAAGGTTGCGGACCCGTACCGGTAGCGAAGGCTGCGGAGGTTCCTGCCCCTCGATCAAGATGACGCTCGCCGTGTAGACCACCGAGAGGATGTAAGGCGCCTGCAGCATCACCGACCAGAGCTTCGACATTTCTTCGAGCGAAAGTGCCGTGGGCACGAAGCGCACAAGCTCAGGCTGGTCGGCCAGGTTCGAAGGTTGTGCGGGGTCATTAAAGGGCGGATCGAGGACAGCCTGGCGGATGTCCTGACGGGCGAGGAAGGGCCGCTCGTGTAACGTTCGCACTACGCTGCCGAGCAGTCGTTGGGGTTCGTATAGCTTCTCGTCGCCGTAGAAACTGATCAGGTAATGCAAATCGATTGCGGCCTGGGTGCGCTGGACTACCTGGCCATCGCGGCGGGCGGGCAGGTCTGCATTGCGGTATGCGGCGTTTGGCGTCACCTGAAAGAGATAGAGATTAACACTAGTCGGTCGCGCTGCCGCAGACTGGCTGTCGGGCGCCGTATGAGTCACGATGGCGCCGCCCACGTCCGCACCAACTGCAGCCTGCAGCACGTTGGTCAAGGTGGCAGTTACAGTGGCGGTCGCCAGGAAGTTACTCATCGCTGTCCCCCGTCGCGCAGGCGGAGATACTGGCCAAGAGTGATTGCTTGATGGGCGCGTGCCGGCTGCACCGCGCGGACTGGTTGCGGCCCCGATAAGACCGCGCGCACGTCCACTCGGCCGATGGTTACGTTAATCGTATTCCTCTCATGAAGTGTCTCCAATGGGAGAGCGCGGCGGTTATTGCTCGCCGCCGAACTCGTGGTTTCGGTTCTGGGATCGGAAGTCAAAGCTGGGCGAACCGGAGGCACGGATTGAAATCGAGTGCCGCGAGGGAGGGACTCTGCCGCTTGACGGATGGTTTGCACTTGACGGGCCTCGACGGCAAGCGACGCCAGGGGAGTGGGGCTCGGGCTGGGAGAGGTCTTTTGGTGCGACGGCAATGGCTCTGCAAATTCACTTTCGCCGGTAGCCGCTACCTTTTCACCAGTTTTCTTTTCGGATATCCACAGCTCAATTGCTTCGGCAGCGGAATCCGAGCCACGTGTCAGACGGGGGATTGTACTGGTCTCATCACTCTGGTACGGCTCATTTCGCTCTTTGAGCGTCGTCGTTTGTGTGCTCTCGCTGGCGGAAACCACGGACTCAGTCAACGAGGAATCCGCTAAGGCCGGACCCTGGGCAAACAGCGGTGCAATCACAGGCTTCACCGTGGGCAGTGAGATGCCAAGTGCCCGTTGTGCGAAGCGCGTGAGAAGGTCAGACATCAGCTCACCAAATCCAGGTAGTAGTGCCGCCGGGCCGCACTCATGGACAGGATGTCCAGTTCGCGCCAGCCGTAGGCACGAGCCAACACGTGCACTTCCCGCAGCAGGCGCTCGGCTAGCGAGGTGATTTCGGTCCAGAAGAACGAGGCAATATCAAAGAGTGGCTCGCTCTGACGGCTGCAGGCCGGACAACGCAAATCAAGGAGTATTTCCGCGGCTGGATCGCACTCAGCAAGGTGTCTGGATAGCCGTCCAAGTACTTCGTCTGGTAAGTCCTCGACGGCGACCCTGCTATGGGCACGCTTCGCTTCTGCAACGCAACGGGCGGCCAACACTAGGCGAGCCGCTCGGCTATCACGGGTCCGGGCAGCCGCAGCTAGGTCGGCAGTGTTTAGCGCACGGAAAATCACCAGGAAACCGTCCTCGGAGAATTCGAACATAGAGGGCACAGGTGACGGTTCCGCAGAGAAAGGTGTCTCCCGGGGCACGAGCTGAGTCGTATCTAGCGTAAATTCCAAGCGCTCGCCACAATGAGCGCATTCCGTCGTCCCCTTGAGAGTGTCTCCCAGGGTATGTTCGCGCAACTCGAATAGCAGTACATCTCGCTGACCGAGGCTCAGCGCAGCGAGTTTCTCACGGGTCATGTCGGGGCAGGCGGCCTCCAAAAGTAGGAGGGCACGCTCGACCGCCGGGCGTCTGAGTCCGCGTTCCCACAATTCCATCAATTGCGGAGCCGTAAGGGCGCGCATAGTCCCCTACGCTGGCACCGTGAAGCTCGGCTCTGTGGGTTCGACAACCGACAAATCTTGTTCCCAGCCCTCGTTCTCGAGCTTGATGTGCTGTATGGCCACCGCGTTGGCGTTAGCGTCAAGGTCGGGAAGTTCCTGACATTCCGAAACCCAACAGCGATAGATCTTGTAGGCGATCGCCAGCTGACCGGCTTCGTTGTAGAACTCGAGAATAATGTCCTTACGAAAGTCTTTCAGAGAAACCTCAGCACCCAGACCCGAGCCGAAGTTCCACACTTTGTTAGCCCATTTTAGGAACTCCAGATCGTGAGTGACTCCGCGCTCCAGGGTTATGGCGTCGTATTCCGTCCGCCCCGGGGATTTGCGGCTGCTGGACGGATCACCGCCGTCGCGGTGTTTAACCACCTCGGTGGTGCGCTTGAGCGAACTCACCTTGCTGATTCCAGCGACATAACGGCCATCCCATTTGACTCGAAATTTGAAATTCTTGTACGGGTCAAAGCGCTGAGGGTTCACGCTGAATTGAGCCATAATCGCTCCTTAGACTCTGTTGCTGGCGGAGGTAACTGAGCGGCGTGCAGCCGTGAAGGAAGTACACGGGCGCATCCTGTCTGCTCACCTACCGGATACGTTTACGTGGCAATCTGACCGGCCATCTGCTGGATCTGAATAACCACGAACTCGGCTGGTTTGAGTGGGGCAAAGCCGACCACGATATTCACAATTCCCAAATTAATGTCGTTCTGGGTGGTTGTCTCGTTGTCGCACTTCACAAAATAAGCCTGTTGCGGAGATTGTCCCTGGAATGCGCCCTGACGGAACAGGTTCTGCATGAAAGCCCCGATGTTCAAGCGTATCTGCGCCCAAAGGGGCTCGGCGTTCGGCTCGAAAACAACCCATTGCGTGCCGCGATAAAGACTCTCTTCCAAAAACAGCGCGAGACGCCGCACTGGGACATATTTGTAGTCGTCTGCAAACTGATCGGCACCGCGCAGCGTTCTCGCTCCCCAGACCACCTGCCCGGCGCCTGGGAAAGACCGCAGGCAGTTAATGCCAATTGGATTCAGCGTGCCGTTCTCACCGTCAGTAAGATTAGCCGTTAGCCCCTGGATACCGCTTATGGCTGCGTCCAGTCCAGCGGGAGCCTTCCAGACGCCCCGGCGGGAATCGGTACTGGCCATGATTCCGGCCACCGCGCCACAGGGAGCGAAATTGTCCAACTGGCTGCCCTGCAGCGGATCAGCCTTGACCTGACGCGGGAAATATAGTGCTGCATTTCTGGCTGGGAGGCCAGTGAGACCAAGTGAACTGAGCCCGGCAGCCGCGGTAGCTGCGGCAGTTTCCTTGTTCGCGTCCCAGGCAGCCGGCGGATCTACCAGCAGCATCGCGCGCCTTCCCACGCAATAGGCCAGAGCATCCTGGTAGGTGGTCGCGGGCAAATCGCTTGTGCGGGTCAAAGGTGGCAGGCAAAGCAGATTGAAGAGGTCCGCTTTCTCAAGTGCATAAATACCCGTTTTTGAAGCCTGCATTCCGACGCCTGAGAATTGACTTGCATCCAGGTCGGATCCGTCGTTCCCGCTGTTCGCCGTAGCGCTCGTGGTTTGCTGATCGGGGCGGGCGTTCACAGTCCCACCCTGCACCCGCACTAGATTGGAACTACCCTTTAGCACCCGCACCACATAACCCGGATCTCCGCTCGAAATCGAGAGATTCAGGAATTTTTCGGTGCTGGTACCATCGGTAACAGTGAGGTTAAACAGGTTAGCATTCGCCGGGTCGGCAGTATTGTAGTCAATGGTGGCCGACAGACTGTTTCCCCAACCACCCTCGCTCGCAGCCTCTAGCGTTAAGGCATTGGTTGTGAGGGGAATAACCGATTTTGTCGCACTGTTGATCAGGCGTACAATGATCGCCTGACTTCCTCCGTTCGAATAGAAGTCCCTCACAGCATAACTCAAGGTGCTGGGTGCCCACAGTCCGCCGAAGGTGCGCTCGTATTCAGCGAAGCTGAAAATGGCCGTTGGCTCGCTGACCGGTCCGCGGGCGGCAGTACCCACGAAAGCTGTAATCGATGTCGCGACACCGGTAATGGTCCTGACGCCACTCGGAATTTCCTCAATATAAACGCCAGGATAGGTCGGAGAAACTGGCATGGAAAGATCTCCTTGCTGGGTGATGGAGCCGGAGGTCGGCTAGCCGGGAGCACGCGACGGCTGGCCGGTCTCCTTTCTTGCCAATGACTGTTCTTTGATCCGAGCGTATGCTACACTCCGATTCGCCTACTTAGAACCGACTATTTGGAGGGGTTAGCCTCTACCTTTGGGATGGGGACTGCGACGGTGTCCCGCTCTTTGACCTCGATGGACTGGGGCACCGATTGGAATACCGAGTGAGGCGTCCACAGTTCCTAATATCTACATGCGGCAAGGCCCAGATCCGGGCGACAGACAGGAGCTATCTGCGGAGGTCCAATGCAGTCCTGCAGGGGGAAGAGCGTTCGGCCTGTTTGCGTCATTGGGGAAAACACGCTAGCAGCCAGGTACCTCCTGCACCTCCTAGAGAAAGACTCCGGTCTCTGTCCCATTGCCTTTGAAGAGCTTGCAGGAAACCCCCGCCAGGCGGAGCGCCAGGTCTCATCGCCTCTGACCATCTTTCTGATCGACCGCTGCGGCTTGGCTTTGCCGGCTGCCGAGCTGCTGCAAGGCTTGAAACAACGATTCCCAAAGAGTCGGTACATAGCGCTGGACCAAGAGCAATCACGGGAAGAACTTGCCTTCCTGGCGAGGATTGGCTTCCACGGCTTTCTGGCGCATCGCTCCGTGGAAAACGAATTGCTGACGGCAGTACAGGCGGTTTCGGAAGGACGCCTGTGGATGCCAAGTGACGTCCTGCGCTCTTTCGTTCGGAGAGGCGAGCGCTTAGCCCGTTGCAACGCTGTTTGGAGGGATCAAACTTGGTGCGACGAGGTGACGCCTCGGGAGAACCAAATCCTCGACCTGCTTAAGCAGCGTCTTTCCAATAAGGAAATCGCCGAAGTCCTGCAGATTCGTGTTAGTACGGTGAAATTCCATCTATCGAACATCTTCTCCAAAAGACAGATCAGCAATCGCCGGGAGCTCTTGGAAAAGACGCCGTTCATTCGCGGCTGGAAGAACTTCGTTTCGTCGCAACCCTCTTCGACGCCCGATGGGACGTGAGGCTACAGCCTGACCGCCGAATTCGCCCTGGAAGAAAAGAAGAACAATCCTCGCGCCGTGAACCGGGGATTCCTCAACCGAGCAACTCATCCTGATTCGACGCCAAGGCGACGAACAATGCCCCCGATCTCGTGCTGACTTGCCCGTGAATGCTGCCCGGTTCGGCACGACAATAGTCGCCCGGCTGCATGACGTGCCCTTTCACTCGCAAATCACCCTCGAGCAGATAGAGTTCTTCGATGTCATGATGCCGATGGCTTGGATACACCGAACCCGGATCCATGCGAACTACCGAGGTGGAATACTTCCGTGCGCGATCGATAAACAGGGGCTTGGTCCAAACGCCGGGTAGCGCGCTTGCTTGCCAGGACATTGCGGTCGAACGGGTTAGGAGTAGTCCTGCGTCGTTGAACAGGACGCTGCCACCATCGGTACCCGTTCCTGTTCGAAGCTCGATGGTATTTTTCCCGGGCGATTCCTCGTTTATTGAGTCCAGGAGGGCTTGGCGCAAGTGAACCGGAGGAACGACAGGTTCAACGGCCAAACCAAGCTCGCCCGCGACACTCTCGAATAAACGGACGGTAGATTCACAGGGTGCACACACTCGGCTAAAGTGCTGCTCGAACTCCGCCCTCTCAACTGGGGTTAGCGTCTCAAGCGCGTACAGGGCGGCCCATTCCTGCATTTCATCAGTCGTCTGCTCGTGTCTGCTTTTCATATCGTGCCCGCATAGCCCTTCAGCTGATGGCGAAGGTGCTGCATCCCAAGGCGTATTCGTGTCTTCACGGTCCCCAGCGGCGCATTGAGATGGGTCGCAATCTCGCTGTGGCTCAATCCGTCATAGAAGGCCAATTCTATTGCCTCGCGTTGGTCCGGGCTGAGCACGGCGAGAGCCGCCTGGATGACGCGGCGGCGGCCTGCAATCGCCGCCGATTCCTCAGGATTGGGAGACCGGTCGGTAAATTCAGCAGTAACCGGCAGACGCTCTTCACGTCCCTTCCCGCGTCCGGCACGAGTGCGCCGCCAATCGAGCGCGCGGCTACGCGCCAAAATCATGAGCCAAGCTAGGGGGGCGCCCCGTCTCTCATCATATGAGGCGGAATGCTTCCAAACCTGCATGTAGAGGTCCAGCGTTACCTCCTCGGCGGCGCTTGGATCACCAACAATTCGCTGGATCAACCCGAAAGAGTACGGAGCGGTCCGGTCATAAAACTCCGCGAGTGCCGCGTGATCGCGTGAGGCAATTCGCGCGATTAGAGCCTTCAGGACTTGCTCTGGATGCGCGCTATCAAACTCTCGCGCTCCGGGGTTCGAAGGTGCCAAGACGAACTCCATGCTACGACTGTACAAGCGCCATTCACCCGGTGGATCCGCACACAGGTACAGCCTCACCAACCATCGCTCACGCGGGCGGCTATTCCGTACCGCTCACATATGGCGTCAGCTGGACAAGACCAACATAGGGGTACTAAAACAATATCAGGTATAGGGAACAGCAGTCTACATCAAGCCCCTATTTTATAGAAGGAAGAGGACGACGATTCGTGACGGACTCATGATGTAGCGGTTTGGCTTCAACCTAGGTTTGCCCGCCTCCTTGATCTTGAATCCTGTATCTGCGATTCTGCCTCTGTTCTCGCAGGTACCGTCTGAAGACGGTCTCAATGCTCCTCTCGGTTTCCGCGTCCGAACGGCAGTATCATCTGCGGTTGGCGTGCGGTAGCTGGGACGTCGTAGCGGCGCTCAGCCAGACCGTAGCGGGCACGCAGATCGGACATCAGTTTGGCCATTTCAGCCCTGTATTCACCCTCAAGATAGGCGGACCGGGCGTAGAGCAAGCGATAGCGTTTCACCAGATGAGGGAATTCTCTCTCGAGGAATGGCATGAACTGGCTCATTGCCGAAGGTTTGAGAAACAGGAGATTTGCAGCGATTGAGCTCGCCCCCGCTTCGGCCGCGGTTCGCGTCAAATCCTCAAGGTCCTGCGGCTGATCGGTGATGCCGGGCAGGACGGGCATGGCATTCACGCCGACGCGGATCCCGGCTTGAGCAAGTCCTCTTACGGCTTCGAGACGTTTAGCCGGCGGCGGCGCTTTCGGTTCGAGTAGGTGAGCAAGCCGGCGGTCGAGCGTGGTGACGGTCAGGTGAACACCGAATCGGTGCCGCTCAGCAATGATTTTGAGGATTTCCAAATCGCGCAGGATCAGCACTGATTTCGTTGTAATGGAAAAGTCCAGGCCGCGGAATTCGGTCAGAACTTCGAGCATCCTGAGGGTGATCTCAAACTGCTTTTCGGCCGGCTGGTAGGGATCAGTGGCGGTCCCCAGGGCGATAGGAAGACCCTTGTCGCGGGCGGCGCGGAACTCGGCGCGCAGCAACTCCGGCATGTTCACTTTGGCATAGACCTTGCGCTCAAAATCGAGGCCGTCATGCATCTCCATAAACTCGTGTGTATATCGCGCGTAACAATATTTGCACCCAAATTCGCAGCCCCGGTAGGGATTGAGGGTCCAGGCAAACGGCAGCCTCCCGCTGGATTCGCGGTTGAGCGCCGAGCGTGTTTCAAGGGCGAAGAACTCTACCTCGGCACGCTCGCGCACCTGAGGGCTCTCGGCGGCGAGACGAGCAATCCCGACCAATCGCTGAGCCGGACGTTCGACTGGCCGTCGGCCGGAATACACCAAGGGTTCTGTTGTAAGCGGATCGCTCGCTCTTCGCATGAATTTATCCTCCGGATGTTCTCAAGCTATATTCGCTTTTCATTCGCCTTGTGTCAAGAGCGCGTTGCACGGAGGTGATATCATTTGTAGCTAGATGCTTACAGATTTTGCGTCGACGACAATCCGAGCAAGTCGGCGTGTCCTAAAGCATCGGGCCGCGGTCTTCCCCACCGCCTCTCCCCCACAGTTGCGAACGAACGCCGGCGGGTAACCAATCCTGGATTCGTTTCTGCGACAAAAAGGACGCCTGCGGCCCAAATGTTCAACAAGCAGGCCAGAAAAATGCCCGTTCAGGCCGAAAAAGTGCTTGACAGCGGGAGGCTATCGATAATAAGCTGCGTTCACATCGGGGGGTCTAGTCGATGGGTGTGGTTGGATCTGCTGTTTTCAGGTTACATAATTCGATGGATCTTCGTAACAAAACAAATTACCAAAAACTAAAAGTAACCCTGTAGTTAATGAACTATTAGTAACCGGGTGTGTGGATCTGCACTGCCAGCGAGGAGGAGGCCTATGCTTTTCGCACGCAGTCGCACGTTGATTCTCGTGTCGGTCTGGCTTTGCCTAAGCAGTGCACTGATCTGGGCGCAAAGCGATCGCGGGACTATCACAGGGACGGTGACTGACCAAACCGGAGCAGTCATGGCAGGTGTGTCCGTAACTGCCATCAACACCGCTACGGGGGTATCCACCGGAACCATCAGCAGTCAGGCCGGCAACTACACCATTCCACTCCTGCGCGCGGGGACTTACGAAGTGAGTGCCGAGTGGACTGGCTTCAAGAAGTTCGTTCAGTCAGGGATAGTCATCGACGTAGGACAGACAGTTCCCCTGGACGTCCACATGCAGGTTGGAGGCAAGACAGAGACCGTTCAGGTTACGGCCCAACCCGCCCTTATCCAAAAAGACACCTCGGACCGCGGCACGGTGGTCACCAGCCGCGATGTCGAGGAACTCCCCATCGTTGGGCAAGGTGAACAACGAAACCCCGGGTTTTATATGACACTCGCGCCCGGCGTTACGGGACGCGGCACTGCGACCCCGACGGCCAGCGGTTCGGGGCGCCAGTTGGATACGACGGTCAATGGCAGCCCAAGCGCCAGCACTGAATTTCATCTCGACGGTGCTGCAATTGGCCAGAGCGGCATGCTGTCTGGGGATTTTCGCAACCTGCCGTTTCCACCCGACGCAGTAGGGGAATTCAAGGTCACGTATCGCGCAAGCTAAAATGTTACCAGTGGGCTATCGTCGCGCAATTTGAGAATGTTACCCGTCATGGATACGGGTAACCTCATGAGTCGACTTTCGAGAAGAGAATATTGGCAACAAGTTTATCCTCGTTACCAACGAGCTAGTCGGGCGGAAAGGCAGCGCATCCTGGACGAGTTTTGCGCCAACTGCCGTTATCATCGCAAGCACGCGATTCGTTTGCTGAATGGTTCGCCGCCTGCCGCCCGGCCGGTTTCCCAACGACGGCGCCGGGGGGTGACCTATGGCCCACGGCTGGTCTCGATCTTGAAGGCGGTCTGGGAGGCGGCCGATTATCCCTGGTCAGTACGGCTGAAAGCCCTGCTGCCGGAGTGGATGCCTTGGATTCGCCGCCGCTTCCGGCTGACGCCGGAGTTGGAAAAGCAGCTGCTTCAGATCAGCCCCCGCTCCATCGACTACCGGCTGGGTTCGGAGAAGCGGAAGCTGCGGCAAAGGATTTATGGCCGCACCAAGCCGGGGAGCTTATTGAAGCACCACATCCCCGTGAAGACGGATCAGTGGGACGTGAAGAGGCCGGGGTTCACGGAAATCGATCTGGTCTCCCACTCGGGCAATTCGGCGGCGGGCGACTACTGCTACTCGCTGAACGTGACTGACATTCACACGGGCTGGACGGAAAGCCGAGCGGTGCTGGGCAAGAGCCAGGAAGGCGTGCGAGCCGCTCTGGAAGCGGTCCGCCAGGCTTTGCCTTTTCCCTTGCGGGGCATCGATTCCGACAACGGCTCGGAGTTCATCAATGCTCACCTCTGGGCTTACTGCCAGGCCCACGACATTCAATTCACCCGTGGGCGGCCCTATAAGAAAGACGACAACGCCCACATCGAGCAGAAGAACTGGACGCATGTACGGCGCTTGCTGGGCTACGTGCGTTACGAGACGGAAGCGGCACGGGCCGCCATGGACGAGCTTTACCGGGGTGAGCTGCGATTGTTTCAGAACCTCTTCCTGCCCTCGGTGAAACTGAGCCGCAAGGAGCGGATCGGCTCGCGCTTGCGGCGGCACTACGAAGCACCCCAGACCCCTTTTCAGCGAGTGGCGGCCTCGTCAGGGGTGGACCCAGAACGGGTGGCCGAACTTCGCCGGCTACGCCAGACGCTCGACCCCTTTCAACTCTCCCAGACGATTCAGAGCAAGCGGGAACGGATTTTCCAACGGAGCACCAGCGTGGTGGCAGAGAAGCCTGCGGTCTCGGCTGTTTCTCAGAAACTCGCGGCACCTTCAGAGAAAAACAAAATCACAGGCGCGCGCACAAGGCGCGCTGAGAAAAAGACAAGAACCAAGACAACTGCCAAGACAAGAAGAAAGGAAAAACCACGACGACGACGGGTAACATTTCGCGTTGCAGGACGAATCACCCGAAAGTAACATTTTTAAATTGCTTGACAGGGGTGATGACCCTGGATCCTCCGGCGGAATATGGCCAGACGGGCCTGGGAATTACCAGCTTCTCCATCAAATCCGGAACCAATCAACTTCATGGTTCCGTATATGAGTACCTCCGCAACGAAGCCCTCGATTCGCGCGGCTTTTTTGCCCCCACCACCCCGATCAATAAGCAGAATGAATTCGGCGTTTTGGGCGGAGGGCCGGTGGTGATCCCGAAGATCTACAACGGCAAAGACAAGACCTTCTTCTTTGCCTGGTACCATGGCTATCGCCGGTCGCAGCAGGCGAGTAACACTCTTGATACGCTTCCCACCGAGGCCATGAAAGGCGGGGATTTCAGCAACATTCTGGGATCCCAGATTAGCTCCGATGCGCTTGGGCGGCCGGTATACGCCGGCGCAGTCTACGACCCCTCAAGCCAACGGACTGTTGCAGGAGGAGCGGTCGACCCGGCCACTGGCCTTGTGAACACAAGTGGCGCAGCGCGATTCTGCGCGACGCCTTCGGTGCAACTTCAGCCAACGGCTGGAAGCCCACCAATGTCATCCCGGCCAGTCAGATCGATCCTGTCGCCGCGAAGATGTTTTCGTACTTCCCCAACCCGCCTGCCTGCCCAAGCTGCGAGTTTGGCTATCGCAACAACTGGCTGGCACAGTTTCCGGCGCACGCGACCATCAACCAATGGGGGACGAGGGTCGACCATGCGATCTCCGACAAGAATCGGCTGATGGCTGATGTGATCTGGTGGAAGGACTATGCCCCCACGGCTTCAAAATGGCCCAAGCCGATCGGAGAGGGGTCGTTGAGCTACCTCCAGCAGGACATTGTCCGTCTAGGCCAAGACTACATCTTTACACCAACTCTCGTGAACCACTGGACTTTCGGATACAACCGGATCCGGAGTGATAGCTATCCCGAAGCCGGAACCGGATGGCCGGCGACGCTTGGATACCAGGGCGTACCTCAGACCGGTCCAGGGTCGGTCTGGCCCGAACTGGATATCGGAGGTTTGGGTAACGCTTACGCCAGGCAAGGTCAGAGTTATGGCGCCAATAACGTCTTTAGTTTTGACGAGAGCTTAACCTGGACCAAGAGTAAGCACACCATCAAGGCGGGTTTCAGCTACACCAAGCTACAGGCCAACGCCTACGGTACGACTTACCAGTCGAGCAAGCTGACCTTCAATGCGGGGACGACTGCGTTGCCCGGATCCACTTACAACGATGGATGCTCTCCGGGCGGCGCCTGCACAGGAATAGGGGCTGCAGGCTTCCTCCTTGGGCAAGTTAGCTCGGGCCTCACGGGCATCACGCTGGCCGAGGTTGCCGATCGTATGGCGCGCTATGCGGGATACGTACAGGATGACTTCAAGGCGACTTCCAAGCTCACCTTTAACCTTGGTCTTCGGTACGACTTAATGCCAGCTACTGTCGATGCGCACAACATCAAGTCGTGGATGGACCCTAACGCGACCAATCCTGGCGCCGGAGGGCTTAAGGGCGCACTTGTGTTTGCGACACCCTCGCGGCGAGCGGGAGCGTCTGCCGATACCAGGGCTTTTGGTCCGCGGCTTGGGATCGCCTATGCCCTAAACGAGAAGACGGTGCTGCGCGCAGGTTACGGCATCCTGTACACGGCGGGAGGGGCTGAGCGCTCGCTTGGGAGTCCGTGGGAGCAGTTAGGTTTCAACGGCTCAAACGGAATTCCCGAGGACAACAGCACGGTAAACACAGGATTGGTGGGGGGCTTTACCCTGAGTGGTGGTTGGCCCGCTTCGCGCTTCACTCCTCCGCCGTTTCTCGATCCGTCCTATCAGAACGGGCAGGGGCCTCCCTCGTTTGGAGCTTTCCATGGGGACGGGAACCTGCCGTACATTGAAAACTGGAACGTCAGCGTTCAGCGCCAACTTCCTGGGTCGATTCTCCTCGATCTCGCCTACGTCGGCACGACGGGAATCCATTTGCCCAGCCGCTTGATGAACAGCAACGCGATGCCGTCGAAGTATCTCGGTCTCAACGGCCAAGTCCTCACAGGCATCGCTGATCCATCCATACAGGCTCTCTCGGTTGTGCAGTCCATGCCTGTTGATCCGGCAACCGGCATGCACTCGCCCTTCCCGGGATTTCAGTCCCTTTGGGGCGGTAATGCCACTTTGGGCCAGGCTTTGCGCCCCTTCCCTCAATACCAGGCAGACACGGTGGAGGGTCTTTCTCAATTGCGGGACTTTGGGGAGGCTGTTGGGGTATCCACGTACAATGCCCTGCAAATTCAGGCCAGGAAGCGCTTCTCTTCAGGCCTGAGCTTCCTCGTTTCCTACACCTGGTCCAAAACACTTACCGATTCGGGCAGTCTCTTCAATGAGTTCTCCGGCTTCACCCAAGATTTCTACAACCGGAAGGCGGAGAAGGCGCTGAGCCTCAACGACTACCCCCATAACCTGATTCTTTCCTACGAGTACCAACTGCCTTTCGGGCCGGGGAAGAAGTTCGTGAATGCTGGCGGTCCGGTGGGTAAGGTGGTAGGAGGCTGGACGATTGCCGGAGTCCAGCAGTATCAGAGTGGCGCCCCCCAAATGGTCGTCTCGGGCAGCAACCCCTGGGGGTCGCTGGTGGGTCCTAACAGCTTCTTGATGCGCCCCAATATCGTACCCGGTGTGCCCAAGAAGTCCAGCGCGTATCTTAGCGGAAAATGGGATCCGAACGGACAGCCAGTCCATGCCGGCGGCATCCCCTGCAGTACCGCCAACCCCTGCAACTCCAGCAATTCGACTGATTACGGTGCGGTGTATAACGTGGGCGCATGGACCGATCCCGCGGCAAACCCAGCGACGAAGTGGATGCTCGGCAACGCTCCTGCCACGGACGGGGCGATCCGGCGCTTCCCCTACCTTAATGAGGATATCTCCCTCATTAAGCGGACCACCATCAGCGAACGGGTGAATCTGGAAATCAGAGCGGATTTCCTGAACATCTTCAACCGCACTCTCTTCGGCTTCGATCAGGGCGGAGACCAGTATGGTTCCGTTCTCCAAGGCATGAATGCCGGTGCTGGCTTCGGGGGCTTCGGTCACATCACAGCCCAGAGCAATTTCCCACGTGAAATTCAGTTTGGGCTGAAGATCAACTATTAGAGCTGTGGGGAGCCTGGAGGCTGCCTCAGGACCACAGAACAACGCAGGGCCGGTTTTCCGGCCCTGTTTCGTTTTTTGGCAGACGTGATTTGCGTTCGGCAGATCCGGAGTGCCGCTTGGCGTCGCGACGGCAAATGGCATCGCGGGGCAGCCGCAGTCGCACATCCTCTAACGCTTGTTGATCAGCCGATCCAGCCCTTTGGCTTGCTGCCTCTGCTTACTGCCTACTGCTCGTTGCTCACTGAGGCGTGGTTTTGGCTCGTTCGTAGGTTTTCGCTTTCGCGGCTAGGGATAGTCGCTGAAATTCGTTCATCTCCCGGTCGCTAGCTTCGGTATCACCGAGTTCGCGATAGACTTTGGCCAGTAGATAGTGGGGCTGCGGATCGGCGCGATCGGTTTCAGCAGCAGCCAACAATTCACTTTTGGCTTGGGCGGGATCCTTTAGGGCTGCATAGCATTCCCCGAGCAGATAGTGAGGACGGGCCATCTTCGGCTGGGCGGTGCTGGCCACGCGCAAATAGTCGAGCGCCCCGGCGTAATCTCGCCTCCCCACGGCAAACTCACCCAGATAAAGATTAACCCTGAGATCGTTGGGATCCTCCCGGTGCGCCAGCAGAAACTCCTTCTGCGCCTCGTCGATCTGCTTCAGATTGCGAAGGGCGGCGCCCACGGCATAGTGAATGCCAGGGGCGTCGGGACGTTTGGCCAGAGCGGCACGATACTCCTTGAGAGCGTCTTCGTAGCGATTGTTGTTGGCGTAGACCTCGCCCATCAGGGCGTGTAACTGAAAAGAGTCGGGATCGAGATCGGTGAGTTGCTGAATCTCCTCGAGCGAGGCGCTCATGTGCAGCCGGGCTAACTGATAAAGCGCGTCCAGATCCTTGGGGTTCTGGGCCAACGACTCGTTGAATTGAGCCACAGCATCGTCAGACCTGCCCATGGACTGTAACGTGATGGCGTAGTAATAGTGCGTGCGGGGATGAGGCTGCGGAGTGGCGAGTTCCGCCTTGAAACTCGTGCTCGCCTTCTCGAACTGGTTCAGACCGAGAAACGAGGCGCCCGCAAAGAAATTCACCTGCGGATATTGCGGCGATGAGGAGAGAGCATGCTGGAAGAGCTCGATTGATTCAGCGAACCTGAGTTCCGTCTGATAAAGAATGCCGCAGCGCTTAAGAACTTCGGGGTCGTCAGGCACGAGCAGCAAAGCCTGCCGATAAACTCGCTCAGCTCCTTTGTAATCCTCTGCCTTCTCGTAGGCTCTTGCCTGATCAAGCAGCGACTTCACGTCGGCCGGCACCGCCAAGCGAGGGAACGAACCAACCAAGAGTAACGCCCAAAGTGCCAGGGATATCCTTCCGCAACGCGTACGCAATGAGGTGACGCCTGAACGAACCGACTCGGCTGGTGATGGACCCTGGCCTGTGCTGCATCCCATTTCCTCCCATAAAGCAACTCCATTCTCTGTTATTGCCACCAGAGCCAAAACGAGAATATCATTGACCCTTCCTGTAGGCTCAGGTTTGCGGCGAAAATTCCAGACCGGGCGGAACCGTCCGCTTCAAGAGGGGGCTCGATGGAAGCATACTACGACGCGGATGCGTCCCTGGACATCCTCAAGAACAAAACACTTGGCATCATTGGCTATGGCAATCAGGGCCGCGCTCAGGCTCTTAATTTGCTCGACTCCGGAATGAAGGTGACCATCGGCAGTCTCCGGGACGAAGGCGCGCTCCAGGCGGAGGCCGACGGATTTGAAGTGCTCCCTCTCGCGGAGGCCGCTGAACGGGCTGACGTGCTATCGCTGCTGATTCCCGATGAGGTGCAGAAGCAGGTCTACGACGACGTGGTCAAGTCAAGGCTGCGCCCGGGTCAGACTCTGAACTTCGCTCATGGGTACAACATTCACTATGGGTTGATAGTTCCGCCGAGCCAGGTAGATGTGATCATGGTGGCTCCTCGCATGATTGGGGCTGTGGTTCGCGAGTCGTTCACCCGCGGAGGAGGAGCGCCGGCGTTTGCTGCTGTCGCTCAGGATGCGAGCGGAAACGCTTGGCAGACCGCCCTGGCACTGGCCCGCGGTATTGGAGCGACGCGCGCGGGAGTCCTCAAGACGACGTTTGCGCAAGAAACTGAGCTTGACCTCTTCGAGGAGCAGGGCCTCTGGCCGATGCTTGTCCGCACCATGATCACCAGCTATGAATTTCTGGTAAGTAAAGGATTTCCGCCGGAGATGGTAGCGCTCGAGATGTACGGGTCAGAAGAGGCCTCCGAGATCTTACGTGAAATGGCGCGCGTCGGGTTTTTCAAGCAAATGCGGTTCCACTCGAACACCAGCCAGTACGGAACCTTATCGCGATCCCGACAGTTGCCGTTCCAGAACGAAATGAAGGCTTTCATGGAGACCGCGATGGCTGGAATCCGCGATGGCCAGTTCAAAGAAGAGTGGCGGCGCGAACAGGAGGCGGGCTATCCCGTCTTCAAACAGCTTCGCGCCGAGGCCGATTCTCATCCGCTGAATGAGGCGGAAGCCACGGTGCGCGAGCTCTTGAAGCACCGTGCGGAGGCGTTATGACCCGTAGTATGACCCGTCGAGGATTCGTGGCAGCGGCCGCGGTAGGAGCGGCAGGATCTCTCGGTGTAGGATTTGAGGCCCCGCTGGCGTGCGCGCGCGGTAGTGCTGGCGCTTCATCCGGTGCGCTTCCGCCCCGCAAATTCTACAAAGTGCTCAGCCTCGGCCGGATTGGGTTCCATGGCAGTTTCAAGCAGTCCGTTGACCTCGCCCTCAAGTATGGGTTCGAGGGGGTCGATCCCGATCCGGGTTACTTTGCCACCCTTTCTGACGATCAGATGAAGAAGCTGCTGGACGATCTTGCCTCCAAGCATCTGAAGTTTGGAGCGGCGGGACTTCCAGTGGAGTTCCGCAAAGATGAGGGTGCTTTCGGTGATGATTTGGCGAGGCTACCCGATGTTGCCAGACAGCTTGAGCGAGCGGGAGTTTGGCGGGTAAGTACTTGGGTGATGCCTTGCAGCAACGATCTGACTTATCTGCAGAATTTCCGAACCCATGCTGTCCGGCTGCGCGCCTGTGCGCGGATTCTTTCCGACCATGGTCAGCGTCTTGGACTCGAATATGTCGGGCCTCGCACTCTCTGGCGAAGCCAGCGTCAGCCTTTCGTTCACACCATGAGTGAGATCAAGGAGTTGCTGGTGGCAATCGGTCTTGATAATCTCGGCCTTCAGCTTGATAGCTGGCACTGGTACAACGCTGAGGAAACGAAGGCAGACCTACTCGCTCTGCGCAGCCAGGACGTTCTCACGGTCGATCTCAACGACGCGCCGGCTGGCGTCCCGCGTGACCAGCTCGTGGACGATCATCGCGAGCTGCCTGCCGCGACCGGTGTAATCCCTGTGAAAGACTTCCTGGGTGCTCTGGCGCAGATCGGCTATGACGGTCCCATCCAGGCGGAGCCTTTCAACGCAGTGCTGAAGGCGATGCCGATTGAGCAGGCTTGCGCGGCAACGGCAGCTGCCGTCCGGAAAGCTTTCGATGAGGCTGGACTCTCGTAAGGCTCTCTACTCTAGCAGGCTGCGGAGAGACGCTGCCTGTAGCGCCTGTTTATGACCGGCGGCCTTTGTTTTCATCATCGTCGCCGCTCACAGAGCGGCGCTACAGCGCTTGGAGCGGGATTTTCAGCAGCCTGCAAGAGTACCAATTTCATTTCGCGGCAGAGCAAGAATGCAGCAGAAATTCAATTACGGAGGGATTCCATGGCAGCAGAACTGACTCTTGATGCAGCAGAGAAGATTGTGGCGGCGGCCCGGAAGAAGGCCATCGAAATCGGCACCAAAATGGATATCGCGGTAGTGGATGCAGGAGGCAATCTGAAGGCCTTCGCTCGCATGGATGGCGCGTGGCTGGGCAGCATTGATATCTCGATTAAGAAGGCGCACACCGCCCGGTGGTTCGACATGAACACGGGCGAGATCGGAAAGCTTTCGCAACCGGGCGGGCCCCTGTACCAGATCGAGCACTCGAACGGAGGACTAATCACCTTTCCTGGCGGCGTGCCCCTGAAGAGTGGGGGCGAGGTCATCGGGGCGATCGGGGTCAGCGGCAGCACTGTGGACAATGATCATGCGGTAGCATCTGCCGGTGCTGCGGCGCTTTAGGCCGAATTTTCCCGCGTTGTGTTGGCAGCCTCCCTACACGTCATCCTTAAGGTCTGGGCGAACGGCGGTTCGGCCACCTTGCCTTGGCTATAAGGAAGGTTTGTGGTAGTCTTTCGCCGACGCAAGGAGGATCGCGCGATTCTTTGCAATTCTGGCAGGCGCTCGTCAAGGTGATTGATCCTCGCACGCCGAGTGTCCTGGCCTTACGTGCCAGTCCCCGACAGGGATACCTTCTGCGGACTACCGCCGCCATTGTCGCTGATCGAAACTGCTGCACTCCTCGCGCCGGTCGCCGAGGGATGGAAGGTCACACTGATCGTGCAACTGGCTCCGGCCCCCAGCGTACCTCCGCAGGTGTGGGTCTGGCTGAAATCACCGGCGTTGGTTCCCGTCAGGCTGATGCCGCTAATGGTCAGCGTGGTGGTTCCCACGTTGGTGATGGTCACGTTCTTGGGCGCGCTCTTTGTACCAACCTTCTGATCGCCAAAGCTGAGACTGGCAGGCACCAGCCTGACCTCTGTGCCGGTGCCGCTCAGGCCTAGTCTCTGAGGGTTCGGGGGAGCCGCATTGTCGGCGATCGATACCGCGGCAGTTCGCGTCCCCTTCGCGGTGGGCTTGAAGCTCGCGCTGACGGTGCACTTGCCGCCCACAGGGAGGCTGGTGCCGCACGTATGAGTCTGGGCGAAATCACCTGGGTTGATCCCCGTGATGCCGATGCTGGTGATGCTCATTGTGGCATTGCCCGTGTTCGTGAGTGTGGCAGTCTTCGCAGCGCTGGTGGTCTTTAGCAGTTGGGTTGGGAAGCTGAGGCTTGCCGGCGACACCTTGCATATGGGACATCCCGTGGTGAATTGCCAATGCACGCTGTAGGTTCCGACGTTTACCAAGCTATGGTCGTACACCATGAGCGTGTACCTACCGGTGGAGGGTAGCCCGATACTGCCACTGGCGGCATTGCAGTCCTCGTAGCTGACAAGCCCTCCCGAGGGGCTATAGAGGGCCGCAACCGCGCACAGACTGCCTGAGGTCGCTTTGGCAGAGATAATGGCTGCTTGGCCTGCGATCGCGTTGAAGCGATAGGCATCAAGCTGAGCCTTTTTCGTGATGTTGCCACTCCCTCCAGGCAGCCCACAAGCAAGCGACGTGGCGCAGCCCCCGGTGGTGAATTGCAGGCTCAGGTTGTAGTTTCCCGTATTGGTCAAGCTATGATCGTACACCAGGATCGTGTACTTGCCGGTTGTGGATAGCCCGATACTGCCAGTGCTGGCGTTGCAGTCCTCATAGCTCACAAGCCCTCCCGAGGGGCTGTAGAGGGCCGCAGCGGCGCACAGACTGCCTGAGGTCGCCAGGGCGGCAAAACGGACCGCAGCCCCAGCATTGGCGCTGAAGCTATAGGCGTTGAGTTGCGCCTTGCGCCCGATGTTGCCACTGGGCGTCTGCCCGCAGCCCGTGCCGGTGCTGCAGTTCCCGGTGGTGAATTGCAGGCTCAGGTTGTAGTTTCCCGTGTTGGTCAAGCTATGGTCGTACACCAGGATCGTGTACTTGCCGGTTGTGGATAGCCCGATACTGCCAGTGCTGGCGTTGCAGTCCTCATAGCTCACAAGCCCTCCCGAGGGGCTGTAGAGGGCCGCAGCGGCGCACAGACTGCCTGAGGTCGCCAGGGCGGCAAAACGGACCGCAGCCCCAGCATTGGCGCTGAAGCTATAGGCGTTGAGTTGCGCCTTGCGCCCGATGTTGCCACTGGGCGTCTGCCCGCAGCCCGTGCCGGTGCTGCAGTTCCCGGTGGTGAATTGCAGGCTCAGGTTGTAGTTTCCCGTATTGGTCAAGCTATGGTCGTACACCAGGATCGTGTACTTGCCGGTTGTGGATAGCCCGATACTGCCAGTGCTGGCGTTGCAGTCCTCATAGCTCACAAGCCCTCCCGAGGGGCTGTAGAGGGCCGCAGCGGCGCACAGACTGCCTGAGGTCGCCAGGGCGGCAAAACGGACCGCAGCCCCAGCATTGGCGCTGAAGCTATAGGCGTTGAGTTGCGCCTTGCGCCCGATGTTGCCACTGGGCGTCTGCCCGCAGCCCGTGCCGGTGCTGCAGTTCCCGGTGGTGAATTGCAGGCTCAGGTTGTAGTTTCCCGTGTTGGTCAAGCTATGGTCGTACACCTTGATCGTGTATGTGCCGGTCGTGGACAGCCCGATACTGCCAGTGCTGGCGTTGCAGTCCTCATAGCTCACAAGCCCTCCCGAGGGGCTGTAGAGGGCCGCAACCGCGCACAGACTGCCTGAGGTCGCCAGGGCGGCAAAACGCACTGCATCCCCCGAGTTGCCCTTAAATGTATAGGAATTCACCTGCTTTGACTTCGTGATGGTGCCGGGTGTCTGGCCGCACGAGATGGTTCCAATGACGTCAGCAAGGTTTGAGCCGAAGAGAATGACTTGGTTCAGGAGCCTCTTGAGAAGGTCAGTCGAGGCGCTGACCGCAGTTGCCCCGGTGTTTGGCTCGGACTGCCCTTGGGCCAGCAGCGCCAGGGAGTTTTCAAGCGTCAGAACGGCGCCGACAACATCATTGTTCTTCAGTTGATCTTGCGCCTTGTCGAGGAGATCCCGAAGGGGAAGGCCCTCAGGATTCATTGGAAGGAAAAGGGCAGCTTCTACTTGCTTCAAGAAATCCGCAGGTTGAAGGACAGAGGCTGTCCCGAAGACCGCGGCTGCTCCCCCGGACGCACTTGTAGCCACGAAATTGACGCCGGGCAAAGCGCTCGCGGCAACCTTGGCGCTCACGCGGCCCTGATCGTCCGTGGAGGTGGGGGATGAGCTCGAGACGCTCGCTCCCCCGTACAGGTTAGAGAAGAGCATGGGCTCGTGAGCTGCGACCCCGCCCTCAGGCTCACCGAGGACCGCCACCAAGTCCCCTGGCAATACGGAACCGGGAGAAGCGAGTTGGCCGTCCCCTGCGGCCTTGGCAATCGCCCGCAACTGGCTTAAAGCAGCGGTTGACTGGGTAGCTTGCGGCTGGGTCACTAGACGCGAAGCAGCCACCTGGGGATCGATGGTCTTCCCTGGCTGGCCGGATTGGAGTGCTCCGTGCCCGTTCCCAGCGAACAGCCACGCTTGCTTCTCCGAGGCGTCCACTGCGATCAAGTCTTGGCGGCTATCGCCATAAAAATCCTGGAAGTAAACTAGCGAAACGGCCCTTGCCGGCCCCAGGGTGGCCTTGACCGCAAAAGATCCGTCCGGCGTCCCTTTCAAGACGGTCAGAGCACCGGAAAGAAAGTTCGCGGCCACCAGCTCCGGGCTGCCGTCGGAATCTAAGCCTGCCACCGCCAGCGAGCTGAGACCTGGGGCTAGATGAATGGAGTACGGATCCCCGAAGCTTCCATCACCATAGCCCAGGAATATGTTTACGTCACCAGAAAAGAAGTCGGCAGTGGCCAGATCCATCAACCCGTCGTGGTTGAAGTCGCCGCCGACGATCGACCTCGGTCCGCCGCCCGACGGCAGCTTGGCGGCAAGCCGGAAGTGGCGCTCCCCATCGCCCAACAGCACCAGAATGTTATCGGACAGGAAGTCAGCCACGGCAAAATCCATGATGCCGTCGCCGTTGAAATCTCCCATGGCAACACTCTGGAGCAACTTGGCCGCCCGCAGGCTGTCGGGCCGCGGTGCGGCGCGTTTGGGTGGAAGGGGAAGCGGAAACCGGATTCTGCGCCCAAGCATGTGAAGACAGGCTCACAAGAACTAAACCTGTAGTGAGCAAAAGTGATTTCAAACTTTTCATGGGAATCCATCCTTTCACAAAGGAAATGGAGAGAGGCCGACTGGCCCGCTGCCCGGAGCCCTCTGGATCGCAGCGGCTGCAGTCCGTCCGTTGTCCGTCATGGGCTTATCAACCGATGCCGTCACGGATGGTTTCCGTGTACTGGTCAACCTTGGGGTATGACCTTGAGGAGAGACCCCTTCCCGAGTACGGTCAGGGTGAGGGACGGGCTGGAAGTCGTACGAGTGAGAAGCTGAGCGTTCGGTGTCGCGTTCACCCTCTGTCTTCCATGTTTCAGACGGAGAGTATCTTAATCCTAATGGTGAACGCTCCGTCTGTACTGGAGGTCACACACGATTGTGATTAGCATCACATCTGGTTAACGATCCTCAGGGTATCGAGGTTGCAGTAATAGCGGTGCAGATCAAAGGTGGTCAAGTTTCAAAGAAAGTCTTGGACGTGTTTTTCTAACGCCTTCTTGACCATTGAGGTTCCAGCCTCAGTGCGACTCCCAGAATTGACCAACTCAACGCGGATATCCTGGGGAACTAGAATCGAACAAGTTATTGTCCATATAAGTTGAGAAGACTCTATGAGGCGTTAGAGGCCACAATGGCGGCCAGGCACATTTTCACGCTGCGGTCGATGGGTACCCGATTGGAGAGCAGAAGCAGAAAGCAGACTTCTCGAAGACATGCGGGAGTCCCTAGCTTAGCTCCTTTTGAGGGACTTCTCCTTGGCATCTTTGATTCTGTCGCTTACGCAGCGGGCTTTTCCTCTATCGGAACGAGTTTGTAGCCGAGTTGTTCGGCTTGGCGCTTAAGTTTGGCCTCAAAGCGCTTTTGGCGATCGGCGTCCCGGCTTGTCCAGATCGTCTCGTCATACTCGACCTGCTTTTTGACCATAGTGTAGAAGATAATCGCGATCTTGTGGGCAGTAGCAGTCGTGGCAGCGGCCGGACCGATTTTGCTTTTCATCCGACGGAGATAGCCTCCCAACGGAGTCTGGCTGCGATGCAAGGAGTATGCAGCGAGCCGAAAGAGATGTCCGGCTCGGTTTTTGACCTTTCGCCTCCCTCTCCACAGGACTTGTCCTCCACTAATGTCGTTGTCCGGACATAAGGCCAGCCAAGAGGCGAAGTGCGCGGCCCTCGGCCACTTCGACAGATCTCGCCCTACCTCACTGAACAACGGCAAGGCAATCGTTTCCACGCCGGGGATTTGCGTGACATCCACTCCGAAGAGCTTGTAGGCCTCGGTCCGCAGATCGAATCCCGTCTCCGCATGACCGTTCTTCTTTCTCTTTTTCTTGTCGCTGCGATTGTGCTTGTGGTCTGGCGGCAGCGGCTTCTCGTTTGGATCAAGCCGGGGCTTGAACTCCTCCAGCAGCTTCTCGATCTCCTGATCGCAAGCCACGATGTGCTGCTGGTAGAGGCCATACAACCCGCGGGATTGCTTCAGAGTGAACAGATGCTCCCGACGCCAGTTGCCCACCAACGATTGGCAAATGATCTCCTGGCTGGCTTTAACCCGAGGATCACGAAGCTGAGCTAACTTCACCGAATCTCGCTCGCCTGCCAAGATGGCATCCACGATGGCTAAACCCGTTACCCCGGTCAGGTCACTGATCACATGGTGAATTTGCAGATTCATCTGGGTCAGGGCCTTTTGCATGTGCTGGGTATGTTGGCTGGCAGCCTGGACCAGTTCACCCCGATGGCGAATCAAGGTGCGCACGGCACACACCTCGGCCTCGGGGCGAAAGGCGGGTCGCAGCAATCCCACCGAATGCAGATACTGTAACCACTGGCACTCATGCCAATCGGTGCGCCTTCCCGGCACGTTTCTCATGTTCCGGGCATTAACCAGACAAGCTTTCAACCCGTGCTCCTCCAAAATATCGTAGAGCGGAATCCAATACACTCCTGTCGACTCCATGGCCACGGTGGTTATCCCACATCTCACCAGCCAACCCGCCAACTCTTGCAGACTCGCTGTGAACGTCGCAAAGGCGCGCACCGGATGCTCATCCCGATCCGGCGGTACCGCCACAAAGACTTCTCTCGCCCCAATGTCGATTCCGGCCGCGTTCTCCTCCTGCAGGGGCCGGTCCTCCAGGCACATCCCTTTCTTCCGTCGGCGCCCCCCTCTGGGGATTCTCGCCTCCGCTTGCTTTCCCTGGTCCTGCGGTTTTTGCTTTGATGCCACGCGCTTGATCCTTTCCGCTCCAGGTAACGGCCAAGTCGCGCAATCGAGAGTACTCTTTTGATCGGAATCAACCCGGCATTGAATCCAGGTTGTAACCACGGTATGACCGCACGGAACTTGGGACCACGCTCCTAATCGGGCTTAATCCAACCGCACCACTGAGCAGCCGGCCTACTTCCGCTACCTGTCGCTCCTTTAGCATCCCCAACCGCGCCGCCTAACTCAAGTTCCTCTTGCGTATGACGCCGTATCGCGGGTCCCTTGCTCCTAAGCAACAAATCTTAAGTTGCTTCATTGCAATGACTTCCATTTTCTTGGAAGTCTGCCGGGCTAGCTAGCCCACCAGGCTGATGAAAAATGATCGCATTTCATATTGTCAGTGATATATAATCGTGCTATAGAATCCTTTTTAGCAATCCTAGAGGGGATATAGCATGCGCGGAGGCGAATCGCCATCAGGGCCAACTTTACAGCTACGTCTCACCCGAGCAGCGGATACCCGTCGATCATCCCTTGCGGCCCTTGGGCAAACTGGTCGATACCGTCCGGCTGGCGCAGACCTTTAGGGTCTGCCGTCCCGTATGACACAGGAAAGCAACGCAGACCTGCGCCGGACCTTGCGGCCAGCAACTCGTCATGTCGCCCTGCCCCGGAATTTCCAAGAACGCGTAAGTTCTACTCACTCCCCATGCTGTGCTCGCAAGGCACATCACGAGAAACGTAACTGCCTTCTTCAGTAAGGCTGGAACGTAGTTACCCATCGCGTGACCTCCTTCCCAGGATAGTAAGAAGCAGGAAATTTGCCCCATTATGCATGGAATTCAATAGAGAGTGAACCCAAAAGTTACATTTTTAGGTTGCTTGACAGGCCGGGCCGGTGGATGAGTGGATGAGCCGGTGAGCCGGTGGCTGAGTCGAGTGAGTCGAGTTGCTGATGGGCTCATCGTGTCTAGGCCTTCAGACAATTTTGCTGCCGCCGGGTCCCTTCCGGCTTTATCTTATGCGCTCATGCATGTTAGAGTTGGGAACTAAAATATTGCGGTCATGACTCGCCGGCGTGATAACCACAGATTCGTCAATAATCAGGATGGAGATATCTTAGTGACAGATATGATGGAAGTTTTGCACCAAGGGGCTAATGCCGCCCGTGCTCGGGTGGCACTCTTTGACTTCGATGGCACCTTGTCGGTAATCCGCGCCGGTTGGGAAGACATTATGGTGCCGATGATGGTGGAGATCCTGTCCGATCTCCGGACCGGCGAGAGTGAAGCGGACTTGTATGCGCTCGTGCGCGAGTTCGTGGCTCGCCGCACTGGGCAGCAGACCATGTATCAAATGATTGAGTTGGCCGAGAATGTGGAGAAGAGAGGCGGCAAGCCGCTGCCGCCGCTCGAATACAAAAACATGTATCACGAACGTCTCATGGAGAAGATCACCCATCGGCGTGAGGATCTTCGCTGTGGGGGGACGTCTCCCGAGCAATACCTGGTTCCCGGTTCGAGGGCGCTCCTCGAGAACCTCAAGGACCGGGGGCTGAAACTCTATTGTGCCAGCGGCACGGATGAGCGCTTCACGGTTGAAGAAGCCCGCTTGCTCGATGTCGAGCGCTACTTCGATGGCGGAGTCTACGGTGCGCTGGACGATTACAAGAGTTTCTCCAAGGCCATCCTGATTGAACGCCTGGTCTCTCGCATGGAATGCAAGGGAGATGAACTTCTTGGATTCGGCGATGGCTACGTCGAGATCAAGAACGTCAAGGACGCGGGCGGCGTGGCGGTTGGGGTCGCTACCGACGAGCCTGAATGCCTTATGGTGAACCAATGGAAGAGGGACCGTTTGGCAAATGTCGGAGCGGATTTCATCATTCCAAATTTCCTCGGCTCCCAGCTCTTGAGCGCTCTCTTTCCAAACTGAAGGGAAATATGAAATCCAAGTATGAGGCGTTTGACCGATCACGGATTCTGATCAAGCCGTTGAGTGATCGCATTCATGACATGAAGCTCGATTATGTGCTGCGCCTCGAAGATCCGGCGCCCGGCTTTTCGCACCCGCAGCTTGCGGTGGTAGCCCAGAGAATCGCCGCCGCTCAGAAGAGGGGCGCCGCTCGCATCCTGATGATGGGAGCTCATGTCATTAAGATGGGCGTAAGCCGCCATATCGTCGACCTGCTGGAACGTGGGATTCTTACCCATATCGCCTTTAATGGCGCGGGCGCCATTCACGATTACGAACTGGCGCGTATTGGCGCGACCACCGAGAGTGTGGCACGTTATATCCGCAGCGGTGAGTTCGGTCTCTGGTGCGAATCGGGCGACCTCAATGAGGTGGCGCGCGAGGCGGCGGAGCTTTCTTTGGGCTTCGGTGAGAATGTCGGCCGGCGCATCGAGGCCAGCGATTTCCCCCATAAAGACGTGAGCATCTTTGCCGCCGCCTACCGCCGTTCGATTCCCGCCACCGTGCACGTGGGCATCGGCTACGACATTATCCATGAACACGCCAACTGCGATGGGGCGGCCATCGGCGCGGCAAGCTATCGTGATTTCCTCATCTTTGCCAAGTCGGTGGAAAACCTGGAGGGCGGAATTATGCTCGATTTCGGCTCCGCCATCATGGCTCCTGAGGTCTACTTGAAGGCCCTCTCCATGGCTCGCAATGTGGCGCATCAGCAGGGGCGAGCAATCCAGCATTTCTCGACAGCCGTCTTCGATATTGTTCCCATTCAAGGCGACATTCATCATGAACTGCCCAAGAGCGATCCTGGATACTACTTCCGGCCGCATAAGACCATCCTGGTCAGGACGGTGGCGGACGGGGGAGAGAGCTTCTATATTTGCGGCGATCATCGCGCCACGGTTCCGGCGCTGCGGCGCGCATTACTGGAGATCATGTGACGACTGCGGACATTCTGGATGGCTTCAAAAAACTTAGAGCGCTGGTGGTCGGAGACATCTGCCTGGACCGTTGGTGCACCTATGATCCTGCCACTTCGGAACCCTCGGCTGAAACTGGGATCCCACGTCTTGGCGTCGTTTCAGTGGAGGTAACGCCGGGGGGCGGCGGTACCATTGCAAACAATCTCGCTGCTCTGGGCACAGGCAACGTTGCTGTGGTAGGTGCGCGAGGTGACGACGGGTTCGGGTTTGAATTGGATCGTGCCTTGCAGCAGCGTGGAGTCGCGACGGGCCTAATGGTGGAGGTCAGCGGCTGGCAGACCTTCACCTACACCAAGCTCTTGAACGGTAACACCGGCATCGAGGATCAGCCGCGAGTGGATTTTATCTCCACCAAACCGCTGCCCACTGAGGCGGAAAAGCGCGTGATCGAAAACCTGGTTTCGGCGGTCGAGGGTTTTGACGTCATTCTGGTGTCGGATCAGGCGGAGACATCTTGCGGTGGGGTTGTCACTCCCGCCGTTCGCGATTCCATCATTGAGATTGCATCCCAATACCCGGCCAAGGTGTTCCTCGTGGACTCGCGCCGGCGAGTTCACCTGTTCCGTAACGTCGCGGTCAAGCCTAATCGCGAGGAGGCGGAAGCTGCCTGCGGACAGACTGTGGGATCGACTGACTTCGGGCGTCTGCGCGAACGGCTTGGAGCGCCTGTCCTCTTTGTAACGCACGGACCCCAAGGCGCGTTGGTGGTCGAAAAAGGGAAGCAGACTTGGGCCAAGGCGCGACCTGTCGAAAACCCGGTGGATATTTGTGGTGCGGGTGATGCTTTTCACGCGGGGACCGCTTTGACCTTGGCGGTAACAGGCGATCCCGTGGTTGCGGCGAGCTTCGGGAATCTTGTCGCTTCGATCACTGTCATGAAGAAGGGAACGGGTACCGCCTCACCCCAGGAGGTCAGGACGAGAGCGACGGACCTCTAGTGGTCGCGATGGAATGCATCACCGCACGAGCGCTTCTTCGTCAGCCGCCTCTGCGGCGATAAAATGCCAGGCGGGCAGTTCGTCCACAGCGCGGAGAGCTTCGATATAGTTCATGTCGATGGGATCATGCACGAAATCCGGACCCGAGGGGCACGGCAGAAACTCGTTCGCGAGTGTGTCGGCGATGTAGACAGCGGCGAGAACATCCAAACCGTCCGCCGGCACCCGGGTAGGATGATGGTGGTGAGCCACCGCTTCGACCATGGGGGCCGGCAGTGCCCAGAGCGCTAGAAGGTATGCCCCAATCTCCGCGTGGGTCAGCCCGAGGATCTCCTGTTCGACGACGTGCAACGGTCGTCCTTGCTCGGAGGCCACAGCCAAACAGCGGTGCAGGTGGCCGGGCAACCGTGACGCCAGCACGAGTTTGCCCACGTCGTGGAGCAGCGCCGCAACCATCACGGCATCCGTGAGGTGCTTGGGCACCGGCAAACGTGCGGCAATCCGCGCTACGAGACGGGCGTGGTCCTGGAACGTCTCCAGAGAGAAAGACTCCGTGTGCTTCCCAAGGGGGAACATCGCTAATACTTCGAGTGAAAGGACCAGGTGGCGCACAATTCCGATGCCCAGGTAGCTCAAGGCGTGCCGGACACTCGATATCTCCCTTGCCACTCCGAAGATCGCTGAATTCGCCAGCCGCAGCACTTTGACGGTCAAGCCCGGGTCTTGTTCGATGACTTTGCCTACTTGAGCCAGGGATACGTCCGGATCGTCCAAAGCCTTGGTAAGGGTAGTGTACGTCTTCGGCAAAGAGGGAAGTGTACCGATTGATCCCACCGTGCGCCGAATCAGTTCGTTGCTTAGCGTAGCCTTCAACGTACAGGCGCGGTTCACCGCAGAGAAAAGCGCATGGGGGCTGCAAGGTTTCAGCAGGAATTGATGGGCAAGAGGAACAATGCGGATCGTGGTTTGGTGGTCACAACGGCTTGAAAGTACGATGCGTATCAGATCGGGAAATCGATCACGGACACCACCCAACAGGGAGGTGGCATCGATCCCTGTAGCTTGTATATCGCAGACGATGACATCGTGGGGCTGCTGTTCGAGAATCTTGAATGCAGACTTTGCATCGCTTGAGATCGATACTTCCCAATGGTCCCAACCCCAGGCGAGCTTGTGCCGGTCAATCTCCTCGTGCTTGATTGGATCGTCGACAAAAAGAATTCGCCTCAAAGCTCTTACCTCCTCGTTGCTCCGCTAAACCCGAGGCGGTCGAGCAAGGCGCAACGCGATCCGAACTCCGCTCCTGGCGCGAGTATGCCCATCCTTCTAAGTCATCGGCATTCGGAGGCGTTTCCTTTAATTTAGTTTCAGGAAGCATCAGGCGCTGGAGCCGAACCTGTCTCAAGCCAGCCTAAAAGGGGCCGGTGAGAATTACCTGGAGCCCTGAAAGAGTGCACAAGAGCACGCCCCTTCAAGGCTTCGGCCCTCAGAGAGAGTCCTTCTTCCTTTAGACCCTGGCAGTTGGCCTGGGCTAGGCTTAGCGCGCCCTTCGGGGTTCTCCTGACCCCGCTTACGGATGAAGCGCTTTCTCGATTGCTGCTTCGGCCACAGGCGTCATCAGGTCATACCCCTTATCATTGGGGTGAAGTCCATCCTGCGAGTAACCGGCGCGAAGAAAGCCCTTCTCGTCCACGACGGCGGAGTAGTAATCGCAATAGGATGAGCCTGACTTTTCGGCATAATCACGTATCCACTTATTCAATTCGAGGATCTCGGCGGGAGGCCGGCGCTCAGTCTGCCTGCTGCTGGTGTAATCGCTTACGGGCAGTAGCGAACAAAGGATCACTTTAATCCCGTGCTTCTCGGCGAGTTCCGCCATGGCCTGGAGATTCTCTTGAACCATCGCGGCGGTCTCCGGACCATTGTTTTGGGCGATATCATTGGTGCCTGCAAGTAGGATCATGGCCGCTGGGTGTAGGTCGATGACGTCGGGGAAGAGACGCACCAGCATCTGGGCGGTAACCTGGCCGCCGATGCCACGGTTCACATACGGCTTACCTGCGAAGAACCTGGCGAGATTCCAGCCGTCGGTGATGGAATCGCCCATGAAAACGACGCGGCCGGGAACTGCTGGCTCGGCCTTTAGGCGCTCATTATCGGCATAATAGCGGCCATACTGGTTCCAGTCGCGCAACTGATCCGCCAAGCTCTGGGCAAGCATCTGCAGGCAGCAGTTTGCCTTTGGTGGATTGTAGTCGGTCACGAGTTGACCGAAGACCAGACTGGGAAGCAGCAACAGGGCACAGGCTAAGAAACCTAACGTCTTTTTGGACACGTTCCTCCTCCGAGATCTGGGATGTCCGCATTGTGGCGCGATTCGAAAAGAGCGACAAGGGGAAAGAGCGCCTGCGACAAAATGAAGGATTGGCCTCTGGAGAGGAGCATCCGCCCTAGGGAACCTCGCAGCCGGTTGCCTCCTGCCGGGGCATTGTTAAGGCCTCTCCCTTGCGCTCGTCAATTCGCGCCTTCATCGAGGGAGGCGACGATCAGACGAACCGGGCCGAGCAAGCCCGACGGCCTGGGCTGAGTCTTTGCCGGAGCCATCCACGCCGGTCCGGCCGCTACGCGGCTGCGCATGGCATTAGAAAGTGAGTTGACCACGGTAATTTCGAGAAGATTGTCGCCCGCTTTGACCAGCTCGGTTACTGCCGCCTCGTATGGATGAAGCAGAAGCGTCGGCCCCGCTTTACCATTGAGCTTGATCTCAGCCACGTCTCGTACTTCGCCCAGACTCAGCAGAAGATGCTGATTGTTGCGAAGCAGGTCTTGCCCCAGCGTGAAGTGGGTTCGATATGTTCCTCTCCCCGAGAACGCCTTCAGATTGTCAGTCTGAGCCCAGTCAATCAGTTTCGACATCTGCAAGTCAACTGTGACCTGCTTACCGTCGGGACCGAGGCCAATGCCGTGGAAGCTCCATCCCGATTCTCCGATGGCAACGGTCACAGGGTGCTCCGCAGGGTGCGGGGCGGCTTGGGGACTGTGGTTGTCGGCGGGATCAAAGACAATCAGGGCCGAGCCATACGCGGTGAGATCGAGATGCAGGTGTAGCATGTTACCCTGACGCTCGAAATGATTGAAAGGCGAGCTCTTTCCGGTCCAGGGATCCCAACGTTGCGGCGAGCCTTCCACCGTGAAGGAAAGCTCAACAGACTTCGCGGATTCATCGGGGTTGCGCAGGAAGAACGCGTCCAGGGGCCCAATTCGTTTTTCAATGAAGGGCACCGAGGTCGGGCCGGCGAAGGTCAGGTTGGGTTGAGCCGTCTTCTGGATCGCGTTCACCGCCTCCTCGGCTGAAGCGAGTGCCCGAGCGGACGTGCCGCGGCTCAGAACTTGCGTCATCAAAGCCTGGATCTTTTGCGTCCTCGATGCAGCGTCCAGGAATCCTGCTTCCGATTTGGGCGTCGCTCCGATGAAGACAACAGGGAGACCGTCACGAACAAATTCCGCGAGCTTTTGGGCGAGTGGTAGGGGCAAAGCAGATTCGTCCTGGAACATGAGGGCTGAGAAGTTTGCGGTACCCGGAGTCACCAGCCGTTTGTTACTAAGGTGGCTCTTCAGCAGAACGTCCGTATTCACATGATCAAAACTGTAGCCGGCGGCCAAAAGACGGGTGTCGAGATCCGGCTCGGGCGGCACTGGCTGGATGCCGTCATAGGAGAGTCTGTTCCGGTAAATCGCCACCGGGACTACGCTCGTACCCTGTTGGGAGAGGTATTGAAGTCGAGTGATATACGCGTTGATCGCCGGCATGTAAGGCCAAAAAGTGTTGTGCCGATTTAGATGCGAGCTGAAGGGAAAGGGCGGACTGAAAGGATGCCAGCCGGGCTCGGGCCGGTCCATATATTCATAGGGGAAGCCGTGATAGATTATTTCGTTGATCCCAGCCGTGATCAGCTTGTCGGCGTTTCGTTTGAACGCTTCGGGCGTGTTTATGTACGGATCGCCCATGAAAACGAAGCTTTCGCTGGAGACGATCTTCTTGCCGTAAACGTCGGCGGCTGAGCTGGACATCTTCAGAAAATCGAAGCGGCCGTTGTCATAGAGCTGCTCCGTCTCCGGAATGCTGGAGAGTCCGTAGATCTTGAGAATGTCGGCGGGCGCACCGTGCGCCTGGGTACGCGAGAGAAGGTTGTGGTGCGCATTCCAGTCGGCAAAGGGCTGATAGAAGTTGTCCACAAACAGGTCGGAAACGGTCTGCCAATAGTCGGTGCGGATTTTATCGCCAATGCCAGGCATGTCGTAAAGCGGTAGACCGGCGTGGCTGCCGTAGGGATCCGCAAAACCAGGTTGCCGCAGGATGGGCAGGTAGGGTGTCAGATCGTAGCCGCGCCGACGCTGGAACTCCTCCAGGAAATTGTCGGTCCAATAGATATAGGCAGTAACTTCAAGGCTATCGCAGAACATGGCGCGAAAAGCCTTACCGAAATAGTCGCCCACCTGCTGTTGGGCCGAATCTCCAATGCGATGCGCATGAGCATCAAACGCTTCGCGCTTCATGTGGTCGAGGACAAGTTGGGGACCCTTCCCCGCGCCTCCCACCACGCGCAGATCCGCCGGCAGTTGCCGGAAAGTGAAGATCAGCCAATCAGCCTCGGGCACATCCCAGTCGAGGATGCCGTCGGCGGAAATGTGGGAGGTCAGCACTATAGTGCTCGAAGGATCGAGAATGCCGGGCTTCTTTACCGTCCCCTGAGCATCGGCGCTGAAAAAGCCGCGTGCCGCCTCGTATTCGCCCTCGTGCCCACGTAACGCCACGACCGCCACCAACTTCGAGCGCTTCTCCAGCCTCTCTGGCCATCCGCTGGGCAGAACCTCGGTGATTCCCATCGCTTTGTGAAACATAGTCCCAGCCCCGGGCTGCGGCTGAGGAAGGTCGAGCTTCTGGTGGAGCTTGATGGGTCCGTGAATCGATTGATGAGTGAAGCGCAGTTCGAGCGACGCCAATTCCGGCGTAATTGCCTCTCCACCACCAAAGGGCCACCCCGATCCGAAGGTGTAATCGATCCACAGGCCGCGTTTCTGCACCTCCTCGAGCGCCGCGCGGACGTGTCCGTAAAAGGTAGGAGTCAGGTAATCGTCGACGCGCGCCCGAACGTCATCCTGCATCTTCGGATTAAGTCCGATCGTAAAGGGCTGGATCTCGCCACCCCCGAAGTTCGCCTCGTCGAGAAGCTGAACCTCGTGGCGAAGCTCGTCGTCTCTCACATCGCCGCCCGGCCACCACCATCGCACCATCGGTCGATACGCTTTGGGCGGACTCTGGAAGTCCTTTTGAATCTGCTGGGCACCGCTCCAGCTGGCCAAGCAGAAGAGTGGGCCCGCGACCACTAGGATCAAAGCAGTCAGCCTCCCTGCCATAGAAGAGAATCCCACGGTCAACCTCCGCAATTGGCTAAGATGGAAAAGAAAACAGCGCTAATCTAAAACTAAACTAAAACGCCTCCGCTGTCCGTCGCTGTCAGGTACCCGGGCGACGCGCAGACGTTCCACCTTCCTGTGTCCGCATCCAACAAATAGCGAATGCTTATGCGGCATGTGTCAGCCAGTCCGCTTTGCTCAGCCGAGGCAGAAGCATATTGAGCTACAGGTTTGCTGTCAATAGCGAGTTCACTAAACCAGTCATCGGAGGGAGGGACGAGGAGGGAAGAGAGAAAGGACGACGCCCGGCCGCCTCGTGTATAATCTACTGAGGAGCTCGGCCTGCGCGCGAAGCGATCCCGTCGCCTGAGACCAGGGCATTGGAGTTGTTCCTTTGAAAAAAGAGATAATCCTGACCGCTCTCGTCTTTCTTGGCGTCGGATTCCTGGCTGGATATGCCTTTAACGCCCGGCACAGTTTGAACGCTCCGGACATGCGGTCATCTACACCGACGGCATCCGCCACTCCCGCCGCCGCATCGGTGTCCTTTCCGGCAATGCCAGGAGCAGACAACGGCGGCCAAGCCGTTCGCGGCCTGCCTCAGGGTCATCCGACGCTCGATTATGCGACGACGGTTAAATTCTTCGAGGACGCGGTTGCCAAGGAACCGAATAATCCTAAGCTGCCGTTGGACTTGGCGAATTACCTCTACGACCAGCGGCATTTTCAGGAGGCGATCCCCTGGTACGAGAAGTCGCTCACCCTCGATTCCAGGAACATCAACGCGCGGACAGACTTGGGCACCGCCTATTTTAGCGTTGGGAGGAACGATGAGGCGATCGCTCAGTATCGCAAGTCCCTTGAGCAGGACCCCAATCACGAAAACACTTTATTTAACATGGTGGTCGTGAACATGTCGGGCAAACATGATCCGGTCGCGGCCCGCCGGTACCTGGAACGCTTGCGGAAGGTCAATCCCAATCACGAGGCCCTTGCCGGGCTCACACAGGAATTGCAGGGCGGTGGAGCACTTGCCGGCAATCAGTGATACGACCGATGGCGTGGTCGCGGCCGCGCTCTTTGCTGCAAAGCTTCACTCAGGGCTTCAGGTGGGGCTATCTCACTTGGGAGCAACGCGTCTGACTTAACATGGTGCGATTGCTCAGCTATTTGCTCGATCTTGTTGTGGTCCTGATATTGGGGCGGGCGCTGAGCCGTGCCCTTGGGCAACTGTTTGGACCAGCTCAGCCGCGATCTGGCTCGAACAGCGACAACTCCGGGCCAGGGACCTACGGTCCGGATGGCAGACCGGCGGGTGCGTCCCGCCCGGGACAGGCTCCGCGTCGTTCGGAAACCGTGGTTCGCGGCGAGACGGCTCGCGATCCTGTCTGCGGGATGTTTGTTTCCACGGAGCTTTCTCACCGTCTGCGCCACAACGGTCAGACCGTACATTTCTGCTCCAAGGAGTGCCTCGAGACCTTTCAAAGGCAAGCAGTTAGCTGACCCAGCGAACCTGGAACACGGACACCGCAAATCTCACATGCCTGCGATTTCTTTTCGCGGTCGATCGGCCCGAGACCACAAGCCTCGGCGGAAGTGCTCGCTGATGTCCAAGGTATTGTCGATCGCCACTTTGTCGCTGAGCCTGCCTGTGGCCGCCCGATTGCCGGGACATCGAGGGGCAAGCTTGGCGCGCCGCTTTCGCCCGGGCCAGAGCATGGTCTATGACACTCGCTTCGAGGCGAAGGCGAGCATCGAAACAGACCCCGCCGGGCTCGCGGCTTTCCTGCCACCTATTCCCACCCAACTGTCCGGCAGCCAGCAGGCCACCGTCGCGGTTCGGAACGTCGACGAATCCGGATCCGCCGAGGTCGATAACCATTTTGACTCTTTCAGTTTGGATTCCAACCTGGCCGATCGCGCTCCAGTGCCTTTGAGGGATTCCCTGCGGCAGGATCAGCAGAAGTTGGTCAAGCGGGTCGAGGGCCTCAAGCTCGTGGCGCATTACGACAGTAAGGGCAGGCTGATCGACTTCAGCGGAGCAGACGCTGCACTCGAGCAACTAGCGGTCCCCTTGCGCGCACCTACCCGGGAGGGGCTGCGGTTTTTCCTGCAGCAGATATCGGGCAATGCGCTGGATCCGGGCAAGGCGGTCGAAGTCGGCGATCAGTGGAGCCGCGATTTCTCTACGCCACCCACCGAGTCCTTCCCGTGGGGCATCGAGGGGAAAACCACCTGGCATTTTGCCGGCGAGACGCGCTACGGCAAAACCCGCGCCGCAATAATCGATTACACCTTCGAGGACCACTTGAATGCATCGGCCGCCGGAGGCAAGTTGCCCGCTTTCGGACCGCTCGCCGGAATGGCGGCAAACCCCGCTCACGGACTGGACGTCAAACTTAGGGGTGGGGGACAGGGGCGAGCGTTGGTTGCGACCGACGACGGCCGAGTCCTCCAGAACGAAGTCCACACCCACCAGACGCTCGCCGCTACTCTCCGCGGCGTCAAGCGTGGCTCTGAGCCTGAGCCCAAACCCATTTCCGTGAATATCCAGGGGGAAGCCGGGGTCGAAATGAAGAGCAAGTAGGCGGCAAGCCGTCCGCGATTCAGCGGGAGAGCCGACCACAAGGGCAAGAGCCAGCGGCAACGGGCCCAGTTGTCCGCCGGCGCGATTTCCGATCTCAACTCCAAGGTTGCGGGGAAACTTGAACTCCTTATTGACAAGAACGGACGCCGCACTACATAATCCGCCCCGATATGGATTCCAGCTGCATCGACTATGTAAATGATTTCCCCAAGGGGCTACGTGACTCTTGACGAATCACACCTATAACAACTCGGCTCCGGTGGCGCTGACCATCGCGGGATTTGACCCTTCGGGCGGCGCGGGCGTTATCGCCGATCTCAAGACATTCCACGCCAACAACTGCTTTGGGGTGGCAGCAATCACCGCATTGACCGTCCAGAACACTCAGGGGGTCACCGGTTCCCAGATTGTCGATCCCGGCCTGCTTCGGGACTGCATCCAGGCGTTGATGGCTGACGGTACAGTTAAAGCCGCAAAGATTGGAATGCTCGGCAACCGTGCCAATGCGAAGGTTGTGCGCGAGTTCCTGGATGCGAATTCCGGTCTTCCCTCGGTCCTCGACCCGGTGATCCACGCCACGAGCGGATTGGACCTTCTGGATCAGGAAGGATTGGAGTATCTGCGCGACAACCTGCTCAGCCGAATGGCTCTTGTGACGCCAAACACTGAAGAGGCCGCGAGTCTGACCGGGATGCAAGTCGAGACTGTGGACCACATGAAGGTGGCCGCACGGCGGCTGGTGGAAATGGGCGCGCGCGCCGTCGTGGTTACTGGAGGACACCTGGACAAGGCCATCGATGTCTTCCTGGAAGGCGATCGGCTCGAACTGTTCTCCGTGGATCGTATCAAACCTGACGCCACTCATGGGACGGGCTGCACATTCTCTTCGGCGGTGGCTGCCAACCTGGCTTTGGGGCGGTCGCTACGCGAATCCGTAGTGCTGGCCAAGGCTTACGTCACCGAGGCCATTCGTAAGGCCTACCTCACCGGTCCGGGCCGTATGCCGCTCAACCATCTGTACAGGATGCAGCAGTCCCCCCGGGTCAGTGAAGTGCCGATTGCGGAACCCGTTCACTAAGGGGAGAATGTGTCAGTTTGTCAGCATTCCGGCAAAGCAGAATCCATTTAACTGACAAACTGGCACAACCGGCTTTGGGACCGTAACTTAAGTAACTGCTCTTGACTCATGGCCCCGCCCATCTTTACGTATCTTGAAGGTCGAGTGCCGATTCCTCGGCACGATCACCTCGCGGTATTTTACCGCGCACGGAGGGCAGGGCTGCTTTCGGACGATCAAGCCTGCTACCAATTGGCCTCATTCATTTCCGAGGGATTGCGCGACGGCGACCTCTGCCAGGTAGTTGGGCCCGGCGCCTTCCAGCTCGAGATGGTGCGGCACCTGCGCACCGAGTTGGGAGGACTTGAGCCCTACCTGCGTAGCGGCATCTTAAGGCTTCATCAGGGGCTTACCGATCTCCGCCGGCTGCGTGACTGGTCAAAACAGGTTTTCTTTGATGCCGAGACAATGCGGGCTCCCGCCGTCCGCTGGCTTGAAGACGGAAGCTGGCCCGAGTTCCTAGGCTTTTCCATGCCGAGCTTCTTCGAGTTTCATGCCACCCTGAACTACCAGGTGAAACACTATCCCAGTGTTGCCGTCTGTCAGTACGCCATTGAACGTACGGAAGCCCGCCACCTGCTCTCGGCCATCACTGTTCACCGGCACTTGTTGATCGACGGCAACCTCGTTCGCGACAATCCTTTCTATGTGCCGCCCGAGCGGTACATTCCTACGGCCGTGGAGGAACGGGAGCGCGATCTCGCCCGCCTCTTTTATGAGGTCCGCTTTGACGTTGAGAAGCTTCTGACGGAAATCGTCGGCTATGGCCGATTGAACGAGGCGAAACCGTAGCCACGGTCCTTGGCCACCTGCTTGGTTCAAATTCTCTGGCGGCCCTATCTATCTGCCGAATATATCGTGGAGTGCGCAGCGCGCCGCGTGATACCCACACATGCCATGAACCCCGCCCCCCGGGGGAGTCGACGCCGAGCACAAGTAAACTCGGGGGATGGGAGTGCGATAAAGGTGCCGGGTGGGCCGCAAAAAGAGCTGGCCGAGATTCTGGGCTCCGCCGGCAAAATCGCCGCCGACCAAATTGGGATTGTGGCTTTCGAGTGCGGCGGGATCCAGAACGCTGCGGGCCAGGATGAGGTCGCGGAATCCAGGTGCGAAGCGCTCCACTTGGCGCTCGATGCGGTCGAGCATGTCGAATTTCGAGCCGTTGGGCACGTGACAGTAGGCCCACGCCGTGTGCTTACCTACGGGCGCGCGGGTCGAATCGAAAAGGCTCGATTGCGTGAGCAGAACGTAGGGCCTTTCCGCATGCTCACCCTGCCAAGGGGCCCGCTCGGATACGGCGATCTCGTTAAGACTGCCTCCCAGATGAACGGTGGCTGCCCGACTGCACTCGGCCGCCCGCCAGGGAATCGGCCCCGAAAGCGCCCAGTCGACCTTGTAGGCGCCAGGCCCATAGCAGTAGCGCTCCAACTGGCGGCGAAAGGCGCTCGGCAGTCGATCGCCTGCCATTCGGACTAGTTGCCGCGGGCCGATGTCACAAAGAATCGCCCGGACGGGCTGAAGCTCGTCGAATGTCTCGACTTTGGCCCCGCTTACGATTTCGCCCCCGAGCGAGCGAAAATACGAAGCTAAAGCGTCTGCAATTCGCTGCGAACCACCCCGCGGAAACGGCCAGCCGACCGCGTGCCCGACAATGCCGAGAATCAATGCGACAGCAGCGCTTCCTACCGATTCCAGAGGCAGGACCGAATGTCCTGCGACTCCGGCAAACAGGGCTTTTGCGCGATCTCCTTTGAACCGGCGCTCCGCCAGCGAGAAAGCGGAGCGGAGCGCCAGGAATCCGAAATGCGACAGGGCAAACGGATGGCGAATCTGCCTTCCCAGCGCCGCCAAGCTCAACGGCACAAGCGGTCCGAATACCAACGGGTCTAGGCTCGGCCAGCTTTCGAGCAACGGCTGCATCAGCGAATCATAGGCCCAAGCATCCGGGCCAAGCGTCTCGCCGGTGGCATCCAGTGACCGCTCCATCATCGCTGCCGTTCCGTCATCGAACGGATGAGCCAGCGGGGCCGGCGGGTGGACCCATTCTAGGCCATGCTCAGCAAGGGGAAAAGTCTGGAAAAGCGGCGAGGCGACTGCCGTCGGGTGGACTGCCGAGCAGATATCGTGGTGGAAGCCGGGAAGTGTGAGTTCCGCTGTGCGGGCGCCCCCGCCCACGGTATCCGAACCCTCGCGGACCAGCACCGAGAGACCCGCACGCGTCAAGGTGATGGCGGCGCCTAGACCGTTGGGTCCTGAGCCAATCACAATGGCATCGTAGGTTGTGGCCATAGCCGCTCACACCAAACGGAACACTTCTCGCACGTCTCCGCGTCCAGTCTAACGTCCTTTCAACCCGAATTCGCAAAATTGACCGAAGAGCGTGGCCCAGTGCAGAGGCACGAGGCACAGAAAATCGCAGAGAATTGGCTTTCGCCGGATCTCAGCGTCTCTGCGTTGAGAACAGCATTTTCTCACAACGCAGAGGGTTTGCCGAAGTCGGCGGCGAGGGAAACTTCTCCTTTTGCGGGGATTAACAAAGATTTTTGCTCGCCCTTACGATTTCAAGCTTAGGCGACGCACTTTGAGCTTGGGCTTTGGTGGTAGACTCATTGGCTTCTGGTCTTGTTGCGACCATAGATTATTTTGCGATGAGGTGTGCCATGCCAGCCAAATTCTGTAAGTCAATTCCCGCCCCAATCTTGCTTTTGGTTATCACCTTAGGCGCGACCTTCACCCGAGGCGCGGAGAACCCAGCCTCTTCCGGTCCGCAGGCTCCTTCGAACCTGAAGTGCGAGTATCTTTCGAACCCCGGCGGCCCCGTGGTCATTGATGTTCGCGAACCACGGTTCGCCTGGACTTTAAACCATACCGAGCGGGCCGAGAAGCAGACGGCTTATCGGGTGCTCGTGGCCGCGAGCGCTGACCTGCTGAGGCAAGACCGGGGCAGCCAGTGGGACAGCGGTAAGATGGCATCGGAAGAATCGACGCAGGTTGTCTACAAGGGCAGGCCGCTCGAGAGCGGGCAGACCTACTACTGGAAGGTCCGCTTCTGGGACAGTCAAGACCGTCCAAGCGCTTACAGCGCGCCGGCAAGCTTTGAGATGGGGCTGCTGTCGCGTGAGGAGTGGCGGGGTCGCTGGATTACCGGCAATGAACTGCGCAAGGGATTTGACCTGCCCGGCAAGGTGGTGCGCGCCCGCGCTTACGTGACGGCTCTCGGTTATTACGAGTTGCATCTGAATGGCGAGACGATCGGCGAGAACGTTCTGGATCCCGCCTGGACCACCTACGACAAGCGCGTGCTCTACTCTACCTACGACGTCACTCCCCAGTTGCGACACGGCGCCAACGCCATCGGCGCCATGCTCGGTAACGGGTGGGCCACGCTAGGCCACGGACTTGCGGTCTCGATCAAGCCTTATTACTCGCAGCCTGCTTTCCTGCTGCAAATGAATATCGAGCTCGAAGGCGGGAAGCGCATCGCCGTGGTAAGCGATGGCTCCTGGAAGGCCGGCCGCGGCCCTATTGTCAGTGACAGCGTGTACGACGGCGAAGTCTATGACGCGCGCCTGGAAACACAAGGATGGGACGCCCCCGGATTCGACGATTCCGGCTGGAGCAACGCGCCAGTGCTGGAGGGCTCCAGGGGGACTCTCTCCGCCCAGATGATGCCTCCCATCCGCGTAGTGGATTCCACCATACCGGTGCGAATCCTGAATCCTAAGCCCGGTGTTTACGTATACGACATGGGGCAGAACATGAGCGGATGGGTAGTGTTGCGCGCGAGCGGACCGCGCGGCACTGCGGTCAAGATGAGATTTAGCGAGCTCATCTACCCCGAGGGCACGATCAACCGCGACAACATTCGCGAAGCCAAGTCGCGCGACGTTTATATCCTGAAGGGCGAGGGCGAGGAGACCTATCAGCCTCGCTTCACCTATCATGGGTTCCGCTACGTCGAGGTGACGGGCTATCCAGGCACGCCCGGTCTTGCCTCCATCAGCGGTCGCGTCGTGCACAGCTCGGTGGCAACCACTGGCAATTTCGCGGCCTCCAAGCAGATCCTCAATCAGATCCAACACCTTGTCTGGTGGTCGGAACTGACGAATCTGTTCAGCGTTCCCACCGATTGCGACCAGCGCAACGAGCGTCAGGGCTGGATGGGCGACTCGCAGGTAACGGGAGAAGAGGCCATGATGAATTTCGATATGGCCGCCTTCTACACCAATTTCATCCGCGATATCCGCGACGTGCAGGGCGAGGATGGTACGATCACAGACACAGTCCCCTTGAAGTACGGCAGCCGTCCGGCTGATCCCGCCTGGGGCACCGCCTATCCCCAGCTCTGCTGGTACATGTGGCAACAGTACGGCGATCGGCGCATTCTAGAAGAGAACTACGACGGCCTGAAGAAATATGTGGAGTTCCTGCGCAGCCGCGCCAAGGATAATGTGCTCAGCTTCAGTTACTACGGCGACTGGGTGTCGATCGTCGATACGCCCGGCGCGCTCGTCTCCGACGCTTACTATTATTACGACACCACCATCCTGAAGAACATTGCCAAGATTCTCGGCAAAGGCGCGGATGAGCAGGCCTACTCCGGGCTCGCCGATCAGATCAAGGAGGCGTTTAACCGCAATTTCTACGATCCCAAGACCGAGGACTACGGCACTCAGACGGCGAATTCCATGGCGATTGAGCTGGGTCTCGCGTCCGGCGAAACACGGGGCAAAGCAGCAAGCCACCTGCGCAACGACGTCGTCTATCATCACGACACCCACACCACCACCGGATTCATCGGCATCAAGTACGAGTTGCCCGCGCTTACTGCGACTGGCAACAACGAGGTGGCTTACGACCTCGCCACCCAGACTACTTATCCGAGTTGGGGCTACATGATTGCGAAGGGCGCCACCACTTTGTGGGAGCTCTGGCAGGAGAAGACCGGGCCCTCAATGAACTCGCACGATCATGCGATGTTCGGCAGCTTGGGAGCGTGGTTCTACCAGGCGCTGGGCGGGATCAATCTAGGCGCGAACGGCGAGGGGTACCGCCACATCCGCTTCGCGCCGCAGATTGTCGAAGATTTGCACTGGACCAGCGCCAGCATGAACACCCAGCGAGGCATGGTGGCATCGTCATGGACTCACTCTCCCGGCGAGATAGCTTTGGACGTGGTGGTACCGGTAGGCAGCGATGCCGAGGTGGTGATCCCAGCTGATCGTGAAATGACGGAGGTCACGGTCCGCGAAGGCGATCACGTCATCTGGCGAAACGGGCAGTACGTCTCGGGTGACGACGGCGTGACGGGAGCCCACGAAGACCACGGACGAATCGTGGTTGCACTAGGCTCCGGCCACTATGCCTTCAGGCTGACGGGCGAATAGATCCTTCGATGACGGGCGAATTTGAGGCTTCGAGCGCTGGGTGTCGAGCCGCTCCTCAACCCCGGAATCAGCGAAGCAAGTTGGCCGCCCGCACGTGCTACAGTGATACTGATGCCTTCTGGCACAGTCACTATCACGCATCGTGGCACTGAACGCCTGCTTTCCGGCCACCCCTGGATCTACCGCAGCGACGTGGCCGCAGCGGAGGCCGATCCTGGAGCCGCGGTGCGGATCCTGGATCGGCGCCAGCGCTTCTGGGGTACGGCGCTCTACAGTGCGAAGTCGCAAATCGCTCTGCGCCTGCTCTCGCGGGAGCACCGCCCCTTCGATCGCGAATTTCTAGCCGAGCGAATTCTGAGGGCGGCGAGCTATCGCAAGGTCGTGGCGGCGAGCGCCAAGGCTTACCGCCTCGTCGCTTCGGAGGGTGATCTTCTGCCCAGTCTGATCGTCGATCGATATGGTGAGCATCTGGTGATCCAAACACTGAGCCAGGGCATGGATCGTCTGAAACCGACGGTGGTGGAAATTCTGCGCGACCGCTTTTCGCCTGCGTCGATTCAGGAACGAAATGACGTGGCGATACGGGCGCTCGAGGATTTGCCAGAGCAGAAGGGCGTTCTCTATGGAGAGACGCCGTCCGAAGTGGTGATCGAGGAGGATGGGGTGAAGCTCGCGCACGATCTTGCAGGCGGCCAGAAGACCGGCGCCTTCCTCGATCAGCGCGAGAACCGCGTGGCGGCCAGGCAGTATGCGCGCGGCAGGGCGCTGGATTGCTTCTGCTATGCGGGCGCCTTTGCCCTCTCCTTGGCCGGAGCCTGCGAGTCGGTAGTGGGAGTCGATATTTCCGCCGAGGCACTCGACTCAGCGCGCCGCAATCAGGAATTGAACTCGTACACGAACATTGAGTGGCGTGAGGCGAATTGTTTCGATTTTCTTAAGGCGGCCGATCAAGAGGGACAGCGGTACGACACCATCGTTCTCGATCCGCCGGCATTTGCCCGGCAGAAGTCCAACCGGGACTCCGCTTTACGTGGCTACAAGGAGCTGAATCTCCGTGCTCTCAAAATGCTGAACCCCGGCGGATTCCTTGTTACCTGCTCGTGTTCCTTTCACGTCAGTGAGGCGGACCTGCTTGGCATAGTAGCCGAAGCTGCGCTCGATGCGCATCGTACGGTATCGGTTGTTGAGCGGCGTACCCAATCGCGCGACCATCCTATTCTGCTAACGGTTCCGGAGACGCACTATCTGAAGTGCCTGATCTTGCGGGTGCTGTAGGGACACGATCCTACAGATGTTGTCAATGAGATCGCGACGGGTTATTCAGTTCGCTTTGTTCATCGCTTCGGCCCTATTGTCGAATCGCGCCAAGCCGGCGGACGAGGTTTCGCCACTCAAATTCCTCATTTCGGTCGAGCAGCCGGCCATCACTGCTCCCTTTCCTCTCCGGACGACCCTTTTCCTGCATAATTCCGGTCAGGAGACGCTGTGGCTTTATCGCCATGCCCGCGATCCCGATGCTATGAAGCGCCTTGAAGGGCGTCAAGCGCCGTCTGATGAAGATGCTGCGAGCACAGGAACGAACTCCATCGGAGGTTCGACGCTCGTGTTGCAGCTGACGCCCACCGAAGGCAGTGTCTTGACGACGGGCCGTGCCGTGGCACTCGAGCGCGTGGACATGCCGCATCCTCGTCTGGTGCGGCTTGACCCAGGCGGCGATTATGAGGAAAAGGCCGTTGTCCAGTTCACACCCGCTTCCGGCAGCGGCGGCGAGGCGCTTTGGGGACGCTACCGTGTTTCCGCCGTTTACGGGGCGTCTTACTCGAATGGCGATCCTATCTCACAGAGTCTCGGCGTGAAAATCTGGCAGGGCGAAGTCTCGAGCAATACCATCGAGATCGATTACAAAGCCCCCACCGGTCCGGGGACTGCAAAGGGGACTACAGTAAGCTCCGACATGCGACCCACTTCTGACGTCCTGGTTTCGCTCAGTGACGCCGATCAGCACGCGCTCGAGCAGCAACTACCTGGTGCTGACGGCCGCTTCTCCTTCGATCATTTGCCGCTGGGAACTTATTGGTTGACGGCGCGGCGCGACACGATGAACGTAGATACAAGCGTCATTCGCCATGCGGACTTGACAGCGGTCGATCCGGCCGCGAGCGTTCAGCTTCCCCTCGTTCCGCCCGAGGTCTACGAGCCTAAGCAGATGCTGCACAAGCCCGTCCTGTTCCGCGTTCTCGACCTTGCGGGACAAGCCGCCGGCGACGTCGAGCTCGAGGCCACTTGGTCCAGCGGTGACGTGCTCGATAATGTAAAGGGGCGCACGGCGACGGACGGCACCCTGGCGCTCGAACTGATTCCGGGACGCAGCTACGTTGGCTTGAAGCGCCGAGGCTGCAAGAAGAGCGAGAATCTGCGAGCTGACGTGGCGGCCGGCGACGGAATCGATGGCTTCAAGTTCGTCCTGGAGTGTAAGTGAGTAAGGCTCTCCGTGAAAAGAACCGCAAGACTCGCGTGCCCTCCATCGCCGGGTTGCGCGGCGATCGGCCTTGACTGTCCACCAGCCCCGAAACGCAAAGCCAAAAGAGCGGACCCTTGCGCCGGAAACCAGGACCCTGGCTATCGCAACTCTGCCATCACCTCGTCGAGCGCGCTCTTGGGCGGCCGAACCTTTTCCTGAGGCAATGTCGCCAAAGGCTCATCCACAAGGTTGAGCTGCTCGATAAAATCCGGCTTGTCGGTGTTCACGTAGAACAATCCCGTCACCACTTCGCCCTTTTCATGCGACTCGGTCAGGACGCGAAGCGCGTCCGCCTTGCAGGTAGGGTCGTAGTCACGATCAAGTTTCTTCAGCAGCAGGTGCGAGCCATCATGCAGTTCGATTTCGGTGTGGCCGCCCGCTTCGTAATCCACTGAGATGTCGTCGAAATAAGGCACAAAGCTGAGGTCACCCAGAGGCTCCTCGTGATCTTTGACGTAGGAGTAGCTCTTAGTCGAACCCTCGTGGTCGTTGAAAGTAACACAGGGGGAGATCACGTCGAGCATCGCCGTGCCCTTGTGGGCAATGGCGCCCTTGAGCAGGGCGGAAAGCTGTCGCTTGTCGCCGGAGAAGGATCGCGCAACATAGGTGGCGCCCAGCTCAATAGCGAGGGCGCAGGTGTCGATGGGTGGCAGGTCATTGATCACACCGGTCTTGAGCTTCGATCCGACATCGGCGGTGGCGGAGAACTGCCCCTTGGTGAGACCGTAGCAGCCGTTGTCCTCGATGATGTAGATGATGGGTAGATTACGCCGCATCAGGTGAACGAACTGACCGATACCGATCGAGGCGGTATCACCATCGCCGCTGACGCCTATGGGAATCAAATGGTGATTACCGAGCATCGCTCCGGTGGCCAGTGAAGGCATGCGTCCGTGGACGCCGTTGAATCCGTGAGCGCTACGAAGGAAATAGGCGGGGCTCTTGGACGAGCAGCCGATGCCGGAGAGTTTCACCACCCGGTGTGGTTCGACCCCCATCTCGTACAAGGCCTCGATGATTCGCTCGGTGATCGCATTGTGACCGCATCCCGCACAGAGCGTGGTCTTGTTACCTTTATAAGCCGCCACCTCGAGCCCTAGACGATTCACTTTTTGCGGTGCAGCCGGCGGAAGGGTGGTTGTCGCCATGATATTACTCTGCCTCCTGCGAAACAATCGAGTCAGTAATGCTACGGGCGTCAATGGGAAGCCCGTTGTAGTGCAGTACGCTGCGGAGTTTTACGATCTGGTCGCCCTCCAGCGTTAGCCGCAATAGGCCGGCGAGTTGTGCATCGCGGTTCTGCTCCACGACGTAGACGCGCTGGTGGCATCGGACAAATTCCATCACTTCATCCCTGAATGGAAAACCACGGACACGACAATAGTCGGCCTCGACACCAGATTCCTGCTTGAGCTGGTCCACTGTTTCCAGGGTGGCCCAGTGAGTCGTGCCATAGGCGATAATGCCAATTGAACCGTTATCTGTATTGATGATCTCAGGGGCCGGCATCAGGCTACGCGCCGTCTCGAATTTGCGATTCAGACGATCCATGTTGCGGAGGTAGACTTCCGGCTTTTCGCTGTAGATTGCCCGCTCGTCGTGGCCGCTGCCGCGCGCAAAATAGGCGGCGTTGGGATGCGGCGTACCGGGCAGCGTCCGGTATCCGATGGCATCGCCGTCTGGGTCGCGGTAGCGCTCAAATCCACCCAACCTATTGAGATCCTCGACGCTAAGAACCTTGCCCCGTTTGATCGGCTTATCCGGGTACGGGAACTGCTCCGACATCCAGTAATTCATGCCCAGGTCGAGGTCACTCATCACGAATATCGGGGTCTGCAACTGCTCCGCCAGGTCAAAAGCCTCCATCGCCATGGTGTAACACTCCTTGACGGAACAGGGAAATAATAAGGGATGCTTGGTGTCACCATGCGACAGCAGAGCGGTGGAAAGGATGTCGCCCTGCATAGTGCGGGTGGGCAGTCCGGTGGACGGTCCGACCCGTTGGATGTCAAATACAACGGCCGGCACTTCGACATAGTATCCGAGCCCGGCGAACTCCGCCATCAGCGAAATACCTGGACCGGCGGTCGCAGTCATCGAGCGTGCTCCGGCCCAGGCCGCTCCGATGACCATGCCGATCGCAGCCAGTTCGTCTTCAGCTTGCACAATGGCAAAGGAGGCTTTTTTCGTTTCTGGATCGATGCGGTACTTCTTCATGTATCCGATCAGGGTTTCGCAAAGCGAAGACGATGGAGTGATTGGATACCAGGTGACCACGGTTACACCTGCGAACATGCAGCCGAGCGCCGCGGCCGAGTTGCCGTCAATCAGGATCTTGCCTGCGGTTTCGTTCATGCGTTCTACGAGGTAGGCATCTGCTTTTTCGAGATTCTCGGTGGCAAATTCATGACCTGCGACGACCGCATTGAAGTTCAGGTCAGCGGCCTTGACTTTTTTGTGGAACTGCTTGCGAACTGCCTTTTCGATCTCCGCCATCTCGATCCCAAGCAGTTTCGCCACAACGCCCACATAAACCATGTTACGCACGAGCTTTCGCAGCTTGGCATCCGGGCAGACCGGCGCTACCAGCTTGTCGAAGGGCACGGGATAGAAGACCAGGTCATTACGCACCTGGCTAAGATTCAGTCTTTCGTCGTAGACGACCGCTGCTCCGGGATCGAGCGAACGCACGTCTTCATCTGCCGTCTCAGGATTCATCGCCACAAGAAAATCGATCTCCTTGCGGCGGCCGATATATCCGTGCTTGGAAGCGCGAATCGTAAACCAGGTAGGCAATCCGGCTATGTTGGAAGGGAACAGGTTCTTCCCGGAGACTGGTATACCCATCTGGAAGATGGCTCGCAGTAGCACCATGTTCGAGCTCTGGCTGCCCGACCCGTTTACGGTGGCGACCTGAATACTGAGATCGTTTACTACGCGCCGGCGTTCCGGAGTTGTCTCCGCACCGCTCACCGCGATTTGAGTCGTGGCCATTATCATTCCCCCAAAATAACCGGCTTAGCGGCAAAATGGTGCGCCGCGCCGAATCGCTCCAAGTCGGCCATGCGCGCCTTTTTACTGTCAGAAGGTTCGTGCAACAGAACGATCCACTATCAAGGGCGAGGTGACCAGCCGGACCCTTTTCGCCCGGATTGTAAATGGTAGACGTGCTCCGCAGTAAACCCGAGCCAAATTATTTCCACCCTTGAAATTATAGCAGATGCAGGCATCACAAGCGACAACAAGATCCTGATCTCTGTAGTATTCTCTGGTGATTGTGCTAAAAGGATTTTTGCTACCGCCATCAGAGCATGGGCAGATGAGTCAATTAAATGCCGAAGCGATATACTGCAACAGCTAAAGGGATATACTCAGCAGAGGAGGACATATGGGGGCAAAGAAATCTTACAAATCTTTTCGTTTTGACAATGACCTTGTATGGACAGGCGAGCGCAGCGGCCGCAGCACTGCTCCGGGCAAGCCGGAATTGGTGGTCGGCAGTCCGCCAGAATTCAGGGGTCAGCCTGGGCAGTGGTCGCCCGAGGATTTGCTTGTCGGCAGCCTCGGTGCCTGCTTGATGCTCACCTTTCTCTCCTTCGCCACCCACAAGAAGGTGACGGTACTGGCCTATGAAAGTCACGCCGAAGGACTCCTGCAGAATCTGGAGGGCAGATATCGGGTCACAGAGATCGCCGTTCGCGCCCGTATCGCCGTCGAAACGGAGGCCGACCTCGAAATCGCGCGGGAGGTCTCGAAAATCGTGGAGGAGAACTGCTTTATCTCGAACTCAATCACGGCAAACGTGGATTTCATCCCGGAATTTCGGATAGGAGTCTAACCGCCAACTAGGGGAGGGAGGCCCTCCATTCTGGCTCCCGCCTCCTGATTCCTGCTTATCGAGCCAAGACCGGGTTCGGTGGCGCTCGGCGACCGTCACTTGCATATCGTGCGCCAGATGTACCACTTGTTGCACCAGCCTTCTACCCTGGAAGAACAGTCCGGTCTTCTTGCGCATCTCGACCTGAAGAACGCCATCCATGTCGGCCATCCACCGGCGGCGGAGAGGTGACGCACTGTCTGGGCCGGCATGGCGAAAGCCGGGTGGCCAAGGCAGCGCTGGTCAGCGCGGTGCCGCCGTTAATGGTGAAGGCGCCGGCCAATCCGCTCGGCCTTCCCAAGGAAGTGTTTGATGGTATGCAGGCGCAGCTCGCCGCCAATCGTTCGCAATTCTATCGCGACCTGCCGGCCGGGCCTTTCTATGGCTACAATCGACCAGGCGCGAAAGCCTCGGAGGCCGTCATCCAAAATTGGTGGCGCCAGGGCATGATGGGGGGTGCCAAGGCGCATTATGACGGCATTGTGGCCTTTTCGCAGACGGATTTCACGGAGGACCTCAAGAAGATCACCGTTCCGGTGTTGGTTATGCACAGCGAAGACGAACAGATCGTTCCCCTATGTCGCCTCCGGGCCGCTGTCCGCAAAGTTGCTGAAGAACGGAACCCTGAAAACCTACAAGGACCTTCCGCACGGCATGCCCACCACCCACGCGGACCAAATCAACGCCGACCTGCTTGCATTCTTCAAGGGCGCAGCTACATCAGCAACGGCTTAACAAGTTCTCTCGGAAAGGGAGACGTACCGCAATCTCCGGTCAAATCGATCGACTCCCCCCGCCCTCGGTTTTCCCGCCAGGGGAAGGGGAGAGTCTCGTTCCACAAAGGAACTCGGCCATTAACGCCTACATGTCGGACGTAGACGTGGTGAATGCGTTCTTCGTCTGATATTTTCGATCGAAATCCCACATCGAGCAGCGCTCTTTTCCAGGATCCTAGAAAATGACTTTGGCGCCGACCTGGATATTGCGCGGAGGCGTGATATTTCCGTTCCACATCCCAAAGGTCGCATTCGAAACATCCGTGACAAACGCGGCGCTTGCGTTAGTACCGGCATAGTTAAAGGTATGCCAGTTCCACAGGTTGAAGAACTCCGCTCGTATCTCGAGCCTCACACGCTCAGTGATGGTGGTTTCTTTGGTCAAGCCGAAGTCGTGGTTGTGGAATCCAAAGCCTCTGAGGTTTGAAATCCGGGATCCGTGGCCGAAGTTGAAGACACCGCCGGAAAGTTCTCCAGTCGGCTCAAAAGCGGCCACATTGAAAAGAGGCCCTTTACCAGGATCAAACTTGCTTTTGTCCTGAGCGAACGGGTCGGCGCCGGGGATGAGGGCAGGAATGCAAGCCTCGCGGAATTGGCCAGGCAGGTTGCTGCTGCATTGACCGTTGCGGAAGTAGAAAGGAATCGGCGAAGACGCACGGAAGATGCTGGTCGCTTCCCATCCCCCAATGAGCCTGTCGACGACGCCGCCCGTGTTCAAGAAGCGCTTTCCCTTGCCAAATGGCAGTTCGTAGATGAGCGCTAGCGAAAAAACTTGGGGAGTGTCATCGACAGCCAAGGCCTTATTTCTCTTTCGCTCGTAGGGCGAGATCTGCCCGTTCTCGTCGCCCTGAGCGAAAGCCTGCGTGTTATCCGAACTGGTCAGCAGTTTGGAGAGCGTATAGGAGGCGAGCATCGAAGTCCCGTGTGAGAAACGCTTCTCTGCCTTGAGCTGGAAAGAGTGGTATGTGGAGTTGCCGGCGTTTTCATTCAAGCCGGTAATTCCGGTGCAGTACTGCGGATACGGGAGGAGCGCCTGCGCCACCGTAGGCGAACAGGCAGTCATTTGCTCGATCCAGCCCGGGTAAGGAATAGGCACGCCATCAAGCGACGTCTGGCCTGAGCCCGGCGTGAACTGGTCAAGAAGCTTCGGTCCTATGCTTTGCAGTTTAGGATCCAAGGCGTTGAGAGGAAGTTCTGAGGACGCCAGCCGGGTGCCCTTGTTCGCTACATAGGCGGTGCTGATGTAGAAATTATCGGTAAACTGGTGCTCGATGGTCAGGTTCCACTGCTGGGAATAGGGGAGGCGGTTGGCATCGAACGGGCGATAATCCCCTCCACCGTTGTTGGCTGCCTGCAATCCCTGTCCGTTGAGTGCATCCGGACTGATGAAGGGCGGACGGTGGAAATTCTGCGGAAATCCTTGGTTAAGGATAAACGCAGGCTGTAGGCCTCCGAGCGAACTGGTAAACGCCACGTTTTCGTTGAAACCGTCCGTCGAAATACCTCCTTCCCAACCGGGATAGAAGGCCTGGCTGTAAAAAATGCCATAGCCCGTCCTGATCACCGTCTTGGGAGTCCAGCTATAAGCAATGCCCAGCCGAGGCGCGAACGCCTTATAAAAAGTGTACTCGGGGTGACGACGCCCGAAGCTGGCGTCGCCCCACCTGGTCCCCGCAAACACCAGGCGGCCGGGCCGGCCACCAGCTCCCGGATTTGCTCCCAGGGGATCGAAGAAGGAGAAAATGTCCTTCTTTTCGACTGAGGGCTGCACGACATCCCAACGCAGGCCGTAATTGATGCTTAGCTTGGAACTCACCTTCCAGGTATCCCCACCATAGGCGGCGAAAGAACGTCCCTGGGGGTGCCACGTGAGCGCCGTGCGGAAGTCCACGTTGGCGTTGTCGACGTATCCTAGCAGGAAACTAGCCATGTCACTGCCGCTGTTGATTCCGGGGAGACCCGTATTGAGCTGTGAGAAGTTGAAGGTCCCGGAACCGTTGCGTTGAACGTTCTGCGGATAGGCGAAATAGCGGCCCTCTGCTCCAAACTTGAGCGTGTGCCTGCCGCGAACCAAGGTAACCAAGTCATTCAAAGCGTAGGTGGGACGGGTGGTCAGGAAATCGTCGTTCCCCCCATACCCATAGTAATTGGCAAAACGGATCGCGGGTGCGTGCACATGGTTGAAAACGCCTGCAACCTTTGGAAGCTGATCCACGCAGCAATCGCTGAAATTGTAAAGGTGAGTGTACCAGTTGAGGTAACCGATTCCAAAGTGGTTCAACAGGCTGGGCGAAATGCTCCAGTCCCAGTTGATCCTGGGCGTGTGAGCATGGTCTTTGTCCCGAATACTACTGCGATCCACCACAAACGGCAACTCTGATTGAAAAAGAGGAGGCACTTTGGTGTAGTGCTCCGTCACAAAGATGTGGTGCTTGGCGCCAAGGTAATGGTCGACCCGGATATCCCATTTATCGGCGTTGAAAAAACTCGTTGGCGTTCCCTGGGGAACTTCGTAGTTCTGAAGCACGCCCGGGCGATTAGGTAGCGGCACTTTGCTGAGCCATTGGGGGGCGAGCGAGTTAACCAGCCGGGGGTCCGTCGGGCAAATGACGTTTGGCGTCGTGCCGTTGCATCCCATGAATTGACTGCGTGTGACGTTGCCCGCACTTAGAGGCTGGGACGGATCCAAGGGACGGGTGGTGGCCGGGTCATAGATCGGGAAGGGCCACTCGCTGAAGTCCCCGCTCCTCATCTTCTCGGTCGGCAGGCTCTCGATGGGTTTGGTCGTAGCGCCGACCGCACGGAATCCCCCAAAGTGAACGAAGAAATACGTCTTTCTCGATCCTGTCCAAAGCACCTTGGGCACCTTCGCCGGTCCGCCGATGTAGGCGCCATAGTCGTTCTCAAGGTCTACGCCTCGGTTGGCCACCCCCCAGGGACGGGCGTTCAAGACCGTATTGCGGTGGAACTCGTAAGCGCCCCCGTGGAAATCATTGGTTCCGGACTTCGTGACCACAGTGATCACTCCCGACGTAGTCAGTCCGTACTGAGGCTCGTAGTTAGAGGCGAGAATGCTGACCTCCTCGACGGCCTCGGGAGCAATCGGCATATCCGAAAACGCGACCATTCCGGTTTGGTTGAGCAGACCTTCTTGCATGGTCACGCCATCGAGCGTCGCTTCGTCGCCGGTCTGCAAGCCACCATTGATGCGCGCGTTAAAGGGCGCGTTCGAGGCGCCGGTGGTGACACCGGGCATCAGGATCACAAACCCCAGTGCCGACCGCTTGGCGCCGGAGGCCAATAAGGGGAGTGCTGATATTTGGGATGGAGTGATCGCCTGTTTAAGCTCTGCATTGTCGTAATTGAGCGGAGAGGCATTGGCGTTTACTTCCACGGTCTGGGTCGACGTACCCAGCTGAAGCGCGACGTCCACACGCAAGGACTCGTTCAGGTTCACCGCGATGCCCCTCTGCACAAAATCGCGGAAGCCGCCCGCCGTGGCTTTCAGTTCGTAAGCGCCCTGTTGCAGATTCCCGAACGAGTACAGTCCGTCCTGACCACTGGTAAAAGTCTGGACTGAACCAGTTCCAATCGCCGTCAGCGTCACCTGCGCGCCTGGAATGACCGCGCCGCTAGGATCGGTGATATGGCCGCTGATTGAGGCATTGAAGCTCTGGGAGAATGCCAGAGCAGACGAAAGCAGGGTCAGGATAGGCCAAAGCCAATACGCCGACTTACATCGCTGCATTTTGCGACCTCCAGTTACTAGCGTCCGTCTCCCAACGTCTCGTCCGCATGTGGCCACCAACGTGCCGTCTCACCGCCCGGGTAGCCAAAACCCAGAGTCGAGAGTGCAGGCATTCCAGAGGAACTTGGAACGCAATCGGCTCCAGCGCAAGTTAGTTGAGAAAGAGCTCTCCGCTCCTTGGTCCGAGGTATTATCACCAGCGGCAATATCTGTCAAGGAGAAAGTGGAGAAAGGGGAAGGAAGAGCAGGCTTGACCCGAGGGTTTGCGCGCCGGATGCGATGCTGGTTCTCGCGACAGCCCCGAATTCGAGAGCAGGCAGGACCTCCTCCAGGTCGGGGCTTCAGTTTGGGCAACGCTTCGAGTATATTGGAAACTTTACGAATCGCCATGAAGATGCTTCCGATTGTAGGTCTGCTCCTAACCTTCCCGGCAGCGGTTGAGGTCGCGCAGGCGCAACAATTGCAATTGGAAGATGTTCCTAGAAGCGGCCTGAATCCGGGAGAAGTTCCCACAGGACCGCTCGATCCCAGTAAGGTTTCGGCGCTGCAGCAAGCGATCAAATCCCGCGATTACAAGCGTGCCGAGATCCTGCTCACGCGCGAGATCGACGGCCATCCCCAGAACGCCGCTCTTCTGTCCTGGCTCGGGAGGATTTACTTTCTGGACGGTGCTTATCTCAAATCCTCGGCAGCTATGAGAAAGGCGGAGGGTTTATCGGCTCTCGACAACTCCGATCGTTTTACGCTCGCGCTGTCTTACATCATCCTCAAACATGCCGATCAGGCAAGGACCGAACTCGAAAAGCTAGCTGGCTCGACTCCCCGTGATCCCAGGTACCCTTATTGGCTGGGACGCCTCGACTATGACGCGCAGAACTTTACTTCGGCCATGGTCCACATGAAAAAAGCGCTTGATATCGATCCCGTATTCATGAAAGCGTACGACAACCTCGGACTATGTCAAGAGGCACTAGGTCAGCTGGAACCTGCAATCCAAACCTATGAGCAAGCTATTAAGTTGAACAGCAGCCAGCACGTTCCCTCGGCTTGGCCTCCTCTGAACCTGGGGATACTGCTCGTCAAGTTAGGCAGATTAGACGAAGCTGAAATCGTGCTGCGAGAGTCTCTTCGAGACGATCCGCGTTTTCCAAAGGCGCATTACCAAATGGGCTTACTTCTCGAGAAACAAGGAAAACTCGACTTAGCGATCAGTGAACTCAATCTCGCTGCGCAATTCGATCCGGACTATCCCGAGCCCCACTACGCTCTCGGCAAGATCCATCGAAAGCGGGGCAATACAAGAATGGCAGACGACGAGTTCAAATCGTTTCAGAAGCTGACGCTTGCTAAGAAGGACACACCGATGTCTGCGCGCTAGCTGAAAGGCATTTGATAGCCGGATCGTGAGAAAATCGTCCGCACGGCGGCGGTCTCGTGGATACGAATACTAACTGCTTTTCCAGGCTTGGATTTCCCCTTTGTTGTCCGCGCAGGCCGGAGCGCCTCCAGGTCCGATGGATTGCCATTTCCTTTATGATCACGGCGGCGGTCTGCGCGCAAACTCCGGACGAAGCGGCACACCGGATTCAAGGGTTGATTGGACGCGGGGACTTCGCCACCGCCCGTAAGGACTTGCCCTCGGCCATTCGGGCAGCACCGAAAGAAGCAGCCCTCTACAGCTTGCAAGGAATAGTGCTCGCGCAGGGAAATGACCTTACCGGTGCAGAGAGAAGTTTCGAAAGGGCGATTGAACTTGCTCCCCACTTTTCCGCAGCCTACCTAAACTTGGGCCATCTTTACCAAGAAGAATCGAAGAAGGATCCGCGCGCCCAGGCCAAGGCCCTCGAAGTCTACGAGAAGCTGCTCGGGTTTGAGTCCGGCAACGTGGAAGCACACTATCAGGCAGCGGTCTTGCTGTTTCGCCTAGGCTCAAACCGCCGCTCGATCGAACACCTCAGACGCCTTCCCCCGCAAGATCAAGAGCACGCGCAGGCGCTATCGGTACTGTGCGCCGATCTCACCGCACTGGGGGATACTACCCGAGCGGCCGAAGCAGCGGACCGGCTTTTGCAAAGCTCCGATCTTGCCGAAGCCGATGTTCTTTCCATTCTGCCTGTTATAACGAAGACCGGACATCAGGAACCCGCGGTCAGAGTGCTCGAGGGTCTGGAAGCGAGGCACCTGGCGGGCTTCAACTCGCTACAGGCGCTTGGTTTGCTCTACAAGAGACAAGGCAAGCTCGATTCAGCACGGTCTACCCTTGAAAAAGCCATGCAATTCCAACCTGATTCCGCGCCGGTCCTGGTCGGCCTTGCTCAGGTCGCGGATCAGCAGCATGACTACACGGGCGCCCTGGGATATCTCGCCCATGCGCGTGAGCTGGACCCACGCAACGGCAGCATCCACTTCCTTTGGGGGATGATTTGCGTCGAGCAGAACCTGGCCGAGGAAGCTTATCGGGCCTTAAAACAGGCTGTAAATCTCGACCCCAACAATGCCTACTACAACTACGCTTTGGGCGCCGTGGCCATGCAACGTCAGGATGCCGGTGAGTCTATCCCCTATTTTCAAAAATACTGCCAGTTGCGTCCGCAAGATCGGCGGGGCAGGCTGGCCTTAGGGGTGGCCTATTTCAACAGCCACAACGAGGAGAAGGCACAAAAAGTGATGGCGGGATTAGTACAGTTCCCGGCCACAGCGGCGACGGCGCATTACTACCTGGGGCGCATCGCCAATCAGAAAGGAGACTCTGCCACCGCAGTCCGTGAACTGCATTCGGCGTTGAGGGCCGCCCCTGATTACGCCGACATCTATGCGGAGTTAGGCCTAATTCATTTGAAGCAGAAGCAGTATTCGCAGGCCGAGGAGTCTCTCCAACGTGCCTTAAGATTGAATCCTGAAGGCTACACCGCAAATCTTAATTTGCTGATCCTCTATCGGCGAATGAAGGATCCGCGGGCCGAAGCCCAGGCCATCCGGTTTGATGAGGTAAAGGAGAAACGCGCCCAAAGAGTAAAGGAGTTCTTGCGAACAGTCGAGATCCGGCCTTAATGCGCCCGCCGTGAACGGTTCCCCCGTGATTTTGGTGCAATGTCGCTCTGCAAAAACCAGCTGTGCAAAAACCAGCTTGGGGTTGGCGCAGCCCTCCGTTTGCAAGCATCTTCGCGTCCTGCGAAGCCTGGGCCCCGTGCACGTGCGCCGCCATGGCCGCCAAATGCTTTGCCGAACCAACGCAGAGGCAATTCGGCCGCTCTATAACGACTCTGAAGCGCCTATGAGGAGCCCTGGGAGATCAAGCTGCTCTGTCAGAAAGTTCAATCGACTCCAATTCGTTTCGCGTGTCGACACTTCTGTCACAGTTTTTGTCGCGACAAGGCTCTCAAAACCCAGGTTCCCTCGGGCTGAAGAAATTTGGGCTCCCTTGGTTGTCCCGGCGCTGAGAGCACGGCATCTCACACCGGAGGGTTTTCGCGCAAGAGATATCGCCGTAAAGCATCCTGCCACGGAGGGAACGGAGTTAATCCTGCGGCCTGAAGACGTTCGTTCGCAAGTCTTGAGTTCTTTGGGCGCGGAGCTGGCGCAGCCCAGGCGCCGCTCGAGACGGGAAAGATAACCACGCCTTCGAGGCCAGTCTGAGCAAGAATTTCCTTCGCAAACTCAAACCAGGAACAGTAACCTCGACCGGTGACGTGGTAGACCCCCGCGCTGGTCCGATCCACGATCTGTTCCAGTTTCTCAGCCAGATCCATGGTGTAGGTCGGCGCTCCTACTTGATCGTCTACGACCTTAAGTGGTCCTCCACTGCGCGCTCGATCCAAAATGGCGCGGACAAAATTCTTCCCTAGTGGTCCGAACAACCAAGACACCCTGACGATCCAGGAATCGGCAACGAGCTCGCCGACGTACTTCTCTCCCTGCAGCTTGCTCTTTCCGTATACGCTGAGCGGATTGGGAATGTCGCTTTCGATATAGGGCGACGCCTTCTCGCCGTCAAAGACGTAGTCGGTGCTGATATACAAAAGCGGAATATGGTCCTCTCGGCAGGCCAAGGCCACGTTGCGCGTCCCCTCCCCATTGACCGCAAAGGCAAGGTCTGGCTGCCTTTCACAATCATCAACGGCAGTGAAAGCTGCGCCGTGAACTACCAGATCCGGTCTGGCCTTGCTGATGACCTCGGCGATGCAACCCGGATTGGTCACATCAGCCTCGGCGCGGTCAATAGCGATCAGGTTGTGGCGGGGCGCCAGATAGGATGCCAGGTCCTGACCCAGCATTCCCCTCGCCCCTGTGATCAGAATTCTCAAATCGCCTCACGATTAAGCCAGAGGTTTGTTACGATTTCCGTGAAACTTCTCGTAATAGTCTTGGATTCGGCGCTTTAGGTTCTTTGGACCCAGTCTGAATGGGTGCGGTATCAGTCGACGGTGCGCGCGAAACCTTCCTCCAGGGTTGCGGCGGGCTTCCAGGGAAGTTTCTTGCCTTCAAGGGCGTTGGCAATCATCAGCGGGATGAGCTCGGGGCGGAGTGGGTGTAACTCAACGCTCGCAGCTTCAAGTTAAGATCATTCTAGCTAAGGGGACAACTATGGCGGGGGCCGGAACATCGGCACTCACAATATCTGCAAGAATAGTCGACGCTCCGCGAAAACAGTGCGATGCGCACTGAAGCAGGGGCAGCCCTAAGCCAACCCAAAGGGGTCAGCTAACTAACCAAAACCCAATCTATCGTGGCGCGGAACGCGGCCAACGCCTGCCCACGAGCAGGGCCACAAGCGCGATGCCAATCAGCACTAACGCCGCTGGCTCGGGGACAGAGCCAGATAGAAGGGGGTCCGACTTGTACCTGTTCGATGTCCACAGATAGAGTGCGCTACCTGGAAGGCTCAAACTGCCAAACTGTACACTTGTAAGCAAAGATCCGCCAGTGTAGCCGGCAAACGGATTTTGGCTGGTCGGGTTCGATACTTGCAGCACTAACACAAGCAAGTTTAGGCCTTTAGCCGAAACCCACCCGACCTCATTGCCATAGACAATCGGACTGGAAAATGAGGTGAACGTAATGCCATCAGCAATGATCGATTCGGCCGCTAAAGCACCGTTAGTAATGGTAATCGTACCACTCAAGGTGCCTACCTTCAGGTTACCGTTAATGCCTATGGTATTTCCTTTGGACACGGAGGGCCACAAGCCAATCACCAGGAGCGCCAGAGCAGGCGCGACAGCCTTCCGAAGCGATGATCCCACCACTGAGCGTTGGCTACTCATAGCTACCTTCCCCCTCGATCAGAGAGCATGGCGCTTCCCAATCCCGCTCTCAGTCCCGTTCCGAGTACCATCCATTTCTTACTGGCGCGATAAACAGAGTGATTAATACATGAGCATTGCCCCCTTGTCAAGGGAAAAATTCAGGGAAGAACTAATTGGATTGTCTGCCGGCGATTTCGGGCTCATGAACCCGAGGGGTACCGAGCGAGGCGCCTGCGGTGGAGAGGGAATTCGCCACGATGCCGACTGGTGCGAAAGAGGGCCAGGCATCCAGTCCTGCGGTGGGTTTAAAAGCGCATTAACACTGGAACACAACCTGTCATTCGCCTGCATGGTCGCGGGCAAGTGAGATTAGACATGAGATGGTCGAAACTCCCTGCCGGCTACTGCGAGCGCATCCCCCATCTCAAGACAGATTGGCGTCTTCTGCCCGTCGACTTGCGAATCCTGTGCTCGGCGGCCGGCGGAGCTTTGGGCCACTCTCCTACTTTTAGCGAGGAGAGAAGTACGCTCGAGTCAGCAGACTCAATTTCGGCGTTTTGGCCTGAGATCGCTACCAGCGACTGAGGTTGGTCCAGTTCGTAGCTTTCCCGGGTACTGAGAAACCAAGCGACGGCACCGTCTGCGTCCTCGGCCTGCACCTGAGCAAGTTTGCTCCCGGTTGAGAAGTCAAATATGATAAAGTTTTGCATAGTGTTCTTCCGTCCTGCGAACTCCCCAGACTGGCAAGACTCTCCGCGACCAGGGAGAGTACTCAAAGAGTATACACCCACTTCTCCAATGCATTCCAGTCACCACGATTCGGAAGGATCTTCTAAGCCTTTGAAATATCAGCTGACCTTGGCCCACATGAGCTTAACAAAAATGAGAAGAGGTTGTAAGAACTACATAATCCCATCCAAAAGTACCTCGTTTTCACAGTATTCAATATTAATTAATTATAATATGAGGTATCGCATTGTTAGATAGAAATCGCTTTGAGGACCCCTCCACGCCGACAAGAACATATCTGGAGCTGAAGCTCGCCCAGTGGCGGCACCTAAAGTTGGATGACTTGAATTGAAAACAGGGCATAGCTAACCCCAATAGCGGAGATGAAATTCGGGCCTTTGTTGGCTCTTCGTCAAGCCCATTGTCGCGCTTTTGCTTGTTGCGGCAGTGTTGCGGATTGTGCTGGACACCTCTGCGATTTGCCGAGCTAAGTTGTTGATTATCTTTGGAAACAGCGGGCTGGATGGAACTCTGGATCTGCGTATCGGATTCGAATCCCTGCCTCCCAGCCACTCATAGATCTCAATATCGATCAGCAACCGCGCCTGTGTCGCTGGCAAGGGGAAGACCCGGGTGCCTCAATTCAAAAGCTGTTGCCGCCAATGCCGAAGAGGGGTCGAGCGCCTGAAGATGAGGCGAATATCGTAGTTCACATCCTGAATCATGAATCGCGAACAGACGCAATCGTGACATTTCGGTTGGGTCAGACCGAGGCGTCAAATGTAAAATGTGGTCATGGACACACCCGATAGATTGTCCATCCTGCCGCAAGTTGGCGTGAATCGGCGTTCACCCGCCAACGTTAAAATCGCCCTCTTCCGTTCTCTGTTTCACGGACGGGAAGATGTCTATGCGCGCCGCTTCGAAAGCCGCAAGACAGGCAGGGCCGGCTATTCGCTGGCTTGTGGGAATGAGTGGGTCCAGGGAATCTGCGAAAAACCGAGAATCAAATGTTCCGAATGCCCCCACCAACGCCTTCTTCCCGTAACCGACGAGGTGATTCGCCGGCATCTCTGCGGCCAGGATGACAATGGCCGTGATTTTGTCATGGGCGTTTATCCGATGCTTTTAGATGAAACCTGTTTCTTCCTGGCCGTCGATTTTGACAAGGCAACGTGGCAGGACGACGCCGCCGCGTTTTCGGAAACATGCCGCCAAATGAACTTGCCGGCTGCACTGGAGCGATCTCGCTCGGGCAACGGTGGGCACATTTGGTTTTTCTTCAACGAAGCCGTGCCTGCTGCATTGGCGCGCAAGTTGGGGGCGCACATTCTGACGAAAACCATGGAACGCCGTCCGGACATCGGCCTGGATTCATATGACCGTTTCTTTCCTAACCAAGACACTTTGCCGCAGGGCGGCTATGGCAACTTGATCGCCTTGCCTTTACAGAGACGGCCGCGGGAATCCGGCAACAGCGTTTTCCTGAATGAACGTTTTGCTCGGGTTCCCGACCAATGGGAGTTTCTGTCCGCGGTCCGCAAAATCGGTCGCTGTGAAGTTGAACAAATGGTCCCTTTCGCGGAGGCAAAGGGACAAGTTATTGGCGTCCGTTTAGTGCCCGAGAGCGATGACGATGAAGCGGCGCCCTGGAAGACTCCACTATCGCGGCACCGGATAGACTCTTCGATCGGTGGTCCACTGCCCAAAGCCCTGGAACTCATCCTGGGCAATCAGGTATATATTTCTAAAGAAGCGTTGCCCCCCGCCCTCCGCAACCGATTGATCCGGTTGGCGGCGTTCCAAAATCCAGAGTTTTACAAAGCGCAGGCCATGCGGCTTCCGACATACGATAAGCCTCGAATTATTGCCTGCGCTGAGGATCACCTCAAGCACATTGGGCTGCCCCGCGGCTGCCTGGATGACCTGCTTCAAACCCTGGCGGATTTGAACATCAAGTCGGTACTCCAAGACCAGCGCAACACCGGCCAGCCGCTAAATGCGACTTTCCACGGTGAACTGCGCCCCGAGCAAGCCGTCGCCGCCCAGGCCATGCTTGCCCATGACACGGGGGTGCTGGCAGCAACCACCGCGTTCGGAAAGACAGTGGTCGCCGCGTGGCTGATCGCGCAACGTCGGGTCAATACACTCGTGTTAGTGCATCGGCGGCAATTGCAGCAGCAATGGATCGAGCGACTTTCCACCTTCCTCGGAGTGCCAGCACGCGCTATTGGACGCATCGGCGGTGGCCGTAAGAAGCCAACCGGGTTGCTGGACGTCGCGGTAATTCAAAGCATAGTCCGAAACGGCGTCGTCGACGATCTCGTGGGCAATTATGGGCACCTGATTGTCGATGAATGCCACCATATTTCTGCCCAAAGCTTTGAGCGGGCTGCGCGTCAGGCCAACGCGAAGTTCGTCACTGGTTTGTCTGCGACAGTCACCCGGAAGGATGGCCACCACCCGATCGTCTTTATGCAGTGCGGTCCCGTGCGCTATCGGGTCAATGCCAAGCAGCAGGCAGCGGCTCATCCCTTTGAGCATACGGTGATTGTTCGTCCGACCGGGTTTCGTCCGCTACGACCCGCCAATCCCGACGTGCGCCTACAATTCCACGAACTCTACGAGGAACTGGTTGCCGATGAAGAGCGTACTCGGCTCATCTGCGAGGAGGTGGTGGAAGCCCTTCGAAATGGACGTTCACCGCTCGTGTTGACCGAACGGAATGAACATCTTGACTCTTTGGCCGAATCAACTGGCGCCCGAGGTGCGGCAACTCGTCGTGCTCCGAGGAGGGATGCGCAAAAAGGAGCTTGACGCGATCCAGGCTCGCTTGGCCGCCATTCCTGCTGGGGAGGCTCGCCTGCTTTTGGCAACCGGCCGTTATTTGGGCGAGGGTTTTGATGACGCCCGGCTCGACACCTTATTCCTGACGCTGCCCGTCTCGTGGCATGGAACGATCGCGCAGTACGCCGGCAGGCTACACCGCCTGTATGACGGCAAGCGCGAAGTGCGCGTATACGACTACGCCGATCTCAACGTGCCGATGCTTGCGCGGATGTTCGATCGCCGCTGTCGCGGCTACGAGACTATTGGTTATACGATTCAGCTTCCGGGCAGCGCCGTGCCAGGCTGGCCCGCGGATGTTCCACTTCCCGTCGATCCCGAGTGGAAAAGCCAATACGCCGCCAGCGTGCGCCGCTTGGTGCACGATGGCGTAGACTCTCCCCTGGCAAATCTATTCGTCCACGTTGCCGCTAATCCCAATGCCGAATGCTGAAGGGGCCGGCAGAGCGCGAAGCGCAACCGAAGCATTTCTATACCGCCGATTGGAAACACTGGACAAAGCCGCTGGAAAGTTTCGATTGAACGCGGAGTTGCCCATTCCGTTCGATGGCTGGGGCTGCATGGAAGTCGACCTGCTTTGCGCGCAGTCGAAAATCGCAATCGAATTGGACGGCGGCCAGCATCTTGGCAACACGGACGCATACCGGCGAGATCGTCGCAAGGATGCCTTACTTCAGGAGAACGGCTACCTCGTCCTGCGGTTCCTTGCCGAAGATGTTGGCAAATACCTCGATCAAGTCTTAGATGCTATCCTGCGGGCTTTATCACATCAAGACGCCAAGCAGTGAGAGTGCCAATGAATAGGGATAAACGGAACGTAGAGTGGGTGAAGGCGAAGAAGTTATGCCGGGTGTCGGATGAGGACCATCTCACACTACACAGGCAGGGTGATTCCGGCTTGCGGCGGAATATGCTGCCACTGCCTTCGCGCAGTTCGAGGCCGTCCAAAAGATCGTTCTCTTCGGGTCGGCCGCCTTGCCGCTCGAGAAGGAAATTCCCAGTTTCAGGAAGTTTCGGCACGGTGGCCAGCCGGTCTTTCACGAGTGCAAGGACGTGGATATCGCTGTGTGGCAGACCGATTTGACGATTCTGAAGTCGCTCCAGAGGGAATACCGTTCTGAGTTGGTCCTACCCATCAAGTCGCCGTTTCCTGCCGGGTACAAAGACGCCGCGCTTCAATCGGGAAGCCAAGCCACGGCTGCCGCTTTAGATACCGGACGGCCGGCCAAATTGCGCGACCACGATCAGTCTCCACTTGGGGTCCCGTTCTGCTATCATGCGCGCATGGACGTTGCGATTCGTTGTTGTGGGCTCCGTAAAACCTACGACGGAAAAGTCGAGGCGGTCTGCGGGCTCGATCTGGAAATTCTGGCAGGCGAGTGTTTCGGCCTGCTTGGACCGAACGGCGCGGGGAAGACGACCACCATAGAAATTCTCGAGGGACTGCTCGCGGCAACGTCCGGTAAGGTCGAAATTCTGGGAAAAACCTGGGAAGCTCATACGCGAGAACTGCGAGAGGTTTTGGGCATCTCGTTACAGGAGACGCGCCTCTCCGAAAAGCTGACCGTCCGCGAAACCTTAGACCTCTTCGCCAGCTTTTATCGCCGGCCGCGCTCAGTCGCGGAGGTGATGGACGAAATGCAACTCAGGGAAAAGGCCAACGCCTGGGTGGGGAAACTTTCGGGCGGACAAAAACAGCGGCTGGCCGTGGCCACGGCGCTGGTGGCCAATCCCAAGATCCTTTTCCTCGACGAGCCCACCACGGGCCTTGACCCGCAGAGCCGCCGGCAAGTTTGGGAGATCACTCGCGGGTTCCAGCGCCGCGGAGGAACCGTCCTGCTGACCACGCACTATATGGACGAAGCCGAACGCGTGTGTGATCGCATTGCGATAATCGACCACGGGCGCCTAATTGCCTCCGGCACACCGTCGGAACTGATCGAGCGATTGGGCGGCCACCACATGGTGGAGTTCGACGCGACTGGCAACTCGGCGGCACCGGGAGATGGTAAGGGAGACGGTACGGGCGCGAACGAAACCTGGAAACATCTGCCCGGCGTCGAGGACGTACATGAAGAGGATGGCCGTGTTGTGCTGAGTGTGCGCGAGCCGCACGAAACCATCCCTGCCCTGCTCGCGGCGTTGCAGAAGCGCGGCTCGCAATTGCGACACCTCACCACACGCCAAGCCAGCCTGGAGGACGTCTTCGTTCACCTCACCGGGCGCCATCTGCGCGAAGAGTGAAAACGTGCGAGGAGGGAACGGTGGCCGATCTGATCAACCGAGAGATCGCAGCACAACCCGTGAAGACTTCAGGGTCAGTACCACCCCGCGGAGAAGGTGAGTTGCCGACCTCCGCACCGGAAAACGGCAGATGGAAGGGCTACTCGCAACTCCTTCTGGTGCGCATGAAGGAATTGTGGCGGGAGCCTGAAGTGATCTTCTGGGTGTTTGCATTTCCGTTGATCCTGGCGGCTGGACTGGGAATCGCCTTCCGCAATAAACCGGCGGATGTCAGCCGTGTGGTCGTCGTGGAGGCGCCGGGGGCGGCGCACGCCCTGGAGCTCCTTAAAATCTCACCCAATGCCAACTCCATTCATGCTCAGGCAATGCCGGTGGCGGACGCTTTCAATCAATTTCGTCTTGGCAAATACGATTTGGTGGTGACGCCGCAGCCGGGCGGCGGTTTCGAATTCCGCTACGATCCGGCCCGGCCCGAGAGCGCGATGGCCCGTACCGTAGTGGATGACGCCCTACAGACCGCGGCGGGAAGAAAAAACATCCTGCCTACCTCCGCCCAGGCGTCGAGCGAGCCCGGCGCTCGATACGTCGATTTTCTGATTCCAGGGCTGCTGGGCATGAACCTGATGAACTCGGGTTTGTGGGGCATCGGGTTTGGCCTGGTGGATTTGCGCCAGCGAAAATTGCTGAAGCGATTTGTGGCCAGCCCCATGCGGCGCAGAGATTTTCTTCTGGCTTTGGCCAGCAGCCGGCTGATCCTGACCATGATTGATCTGGCGCTGCTACTGGGCTTCGGCATGCTGGCGTTTCACATGCGCGTGCTGGGGTCGTGGCTATCGATCGTTCTGGTGTGCGTTGTCGGCGCGCTTTGCTTCGGAGGAGTAGGCCTGCTCACGGCCAGCCGCGCGCAGAAGATCGAGTCGGTAAGCGGCCTGATTAACGTGGTGATGATGCCGATGTGGATCTTTTCCGGCGTGTTCTTTTCCTACGAGCGCTTTCCCGCTGTCGTCCAGCCACTGATCAAGGCGCTGCCGCTTACCGCGCTCATTGACGCTCTTCGCTCCACGGTGCTCGAAGGCGCCCCGCTCACCGCCCAAGGTACACGCCTGCTCGTCATGGGTCTCTGGGGCGGCGTTTGCTACCTGCTGGCACAACGGTGGTTTCGCTGGACCTAAGGGGCGCTGAGTGGCCGTATAACCGCTGCATAAGGTCCAGGTAACGCCGGTATACGGCGGCATAAGTCTCGCGGCGAACCGAGTCAGGTTCGAAGAGCCGCTCGGACCGGTACCAGGCGTCGGAGGCTTCGGTAATATTTGCGAACCGGCCCGTGCCGGCGGCGGCCATCATTGCGGCACCTAAACAGGCTGCATCGGGGCAGGCGGGCCGCTCAACCTCGATGCCCAGTAGATCCGCTTTCATTTGCAGCCACAGATCATTTCGTGCCGCTCCGCCAAGTGACCGGACGGTGCGGACAGCGAGCCCCCGATCCGTGATGGGTTCCAGGTACTCCTTGAGCAGACACACACAGGATTCCATGATAGCGCGCGCCAGGTGAGCCCGGGTGTGGCCGAGTGTCAAGCCGGCGACCGCCCCGCGCACGCCAGGATCGAAGGAGGGTAGGCCGGCACCCATGAAGTGCGGCAATACGGATAGGCCGTCACAACCCGGAGGAACGCTCTCCACGCCTTTGAGGAATTCCTCGTAGCCCTGCCCGGGTGCGCACAGATCCCGAAACCACTTGAGCACGATGGCGGAGGTAGTCGCGAAGGTCATGGCGTAGCTGAACTCAGGAACGGCGTGCCTGCCCACACAGACGTCCGGGTAAAACATAGGAGCCGGGGTTGTGGCCACTAGGGCCAACGCCGTGCCGGTGGTCTCAGTTACGATACCAGGGCGGACATTGCCGGCGCCCACGGCTCCCGCCATCTGATCGTTTGACCCGACTGACACCGGCGTTCCTGCAGGGACACCTAGCTCGGCGGCAGCTTCGGGACGCACCCTTCCCGCGACTGAACCTGGATTGAGCACCATCGGCAGTTGCCCCCGGGTAATCCCAGCCGCATCGAGCAGGTGGGGTTCCCAGTCCCCGGTCCCGAGGTCAAAGAGCCCACTCATGCGCGCTGTGACATAGTCGGTCGCCGTTTCGCCAGTCAGGCAATAGAGAAGATAGTCGGGCAATAACAGGAACTTCGAGGCGCGGTGGGCTTCAGGGGCGTAGCGGGCGAGCCAGCCGATCTTGAAGACCGTCAGGCTCGCGGGGATCCAGGGATAGCCGCTGATGCTCTGAAACTCTTCGCGCGAGAGCCAGGCTGCCTCCCACTGGTCCGCAATTTCCTGCGCCCTATTGTCCATCCAGACGATGGCCTTGTAGAGGGGCCTGCCACTGAGATCGATGGGTACGAAGGTCTGCCCTTGAGAACTGAACCCGATGCCCGCCAGACTCGTTGAGCTGGTACCACTCCGGCCCAACACAGCACGTGTTCCCTCCACTGCAGCCTGCCAATACTCCTGTGGTGTCATCTCGGCCCAATCCGGACGGGGTGCTTGGGGTGTGTATTCTCTGCTGTAGATGGCCAGCGGCTCGCCGTCGCCCGAGATCAGGGCTGTCTTCAAGGCGGTGGTGCCAAGATCAAAGGCGAGGAAAGTCTCGCGCATAAGGTAACGGGCTCCTCCAAAGTGCCATGACTCCTGTAACCTGTCGGGTGCCAACGTCGTAGGGAGACGATACCCGTGCCCCTCCTCTTTAGTCAAGGACAGGCCAGTTGCGAACCAAGTTTGAGGAGGCTAGAAAGAGGCGGCCAAAGGTCCAGCCTCTGCCGAGTCACTGCATTCAGAGGCATGCATATGCCTCGAGACTGCGCAAGTCTTGCCCCAAAGTCCCCGAATGTCGGTTGGTGTACGACTTGCTGGCGGTGTGTCTGATATTGGTGGAGAATTCTGTTGACAAGTCCAGGAGGAGATAAGCAAAATTGAACATGGCGTTATCACAATCGCACGTTTCCGCACATTTGGGTGAAACGTTTCTGTGGCTGGTTTAGGCTTCCGTCGATTACGGCTGTAGAAAGGCTTTTGAACACGGAGGAAAGGGTGCGGAGCATTTCGCTGGCTACCGGAAACTTCCTTGACATCTGATCTCGATATCTTCGTTCCCAATGCAACTCTCATCCTCCGCGAAAGCAGTGCCTTGGTGCGTCTCCCAAGGAACGTGCACCGGCAACCCGGCTCTGGCGCATTCACCTCCGGGCCCGCGACGGCCTTCGTTTCTAGCGGCCGGCTTGGGTGGGCAATGGACAAGCAGAAAGGTGAGTCATCTTGCGTAGTGATGCCAATGTGCAAACTCCCGACCGAAAGGAATCCGCCGGATTCGAGGCAGGCGCAGCAACGGTCGAGATCACGCCCCGGGACTCACAGTTTCTGTTCGGATACCCCCACGTGTCGAGGTACGGCACAGGCGTGCACGATCCTCTGCTGAGTTCTGCTCTGTACCTCTCCGATGGCCGAACCCAAGCGATCTTTGTCGCCAACGACATCATATTTGTCAGCAAGGCCAGCACCGTGCGAATACGCGAGCGGGTTTCAAGACTCACCTCGGTTCCCGGCCGCAATATCATGATAACGGCCACGCACACTCACTCTGGGCCTACCACGGTCGACTATCTGAGCAACGAAGGTGATCCGGCAGTGCCGAAGGCGGACGTGAAATACCTGCAGTTCATGGAGGATGCGATCGTTCAAGCCGCCACCGAAGCCGTGCGGAAGGCGAGAACAGCGGAGGTCGGACTGAGTGCGGCGGATGGCACCGGAGTGGGGACGAATCGCCGCGATCCCAACGGCCCGGCCGATCCAGAGGTGCCGGTAATGATGGTTCGCTCCCTGCCGGAGCGGAAGAACCTCGCTTGCATGGTGGTCTGCTCCATGCACCCCACCGTTCTGCACGAGGACTCGACCCTGGTCAGCGCCGATTTCCCCGGCATGACGCGAGCTTACCTGCAGCAGGAAGTCGTCGGCTTGGACTGCCCTATTCTCCACCATACCGGACCAGCGGGTAATCAGAGCCCGCGGCATTCGACTGCTGCCAACACTTTTGTAGAGGCCGAGAGGCTGGGGCGCATGTTAGGCGATGCGATCGCCCAGGCGATTCCGCTAACCCAGTACATCCCCTCGCCTTCCCTAGCCTGTCTTCAGGAGTTCGTCGAATTGCCGCGCAGGTTGTTTCCCTCCGTGGAACAGGCCCAGGCTGAGCTTGTTTCAGCAAGGGCCCGATTGGCCCGGCTTCGGGCAAATAGTGCTCCACGCCAGGAGGTTCGAACTGCCGAAGTAGACTCGTTTGGAGCCGAAGAGACTCTCACCTTGGCACGAGCTGCGACCAGTCAGCAACTCGCTCAGACGATGGCATCCTGCCTTCCGGCAGAAATACAGATCATCAAAGTCGGCCCCTGGACTTTCGTCGGATGGCCAGGGGAGATCTTCGTAGAATATGCGTTGGCGGTGAAGGCGCAGGCCAGAGACACCTACTTGATCTCTTTAGCGAACGGGGAACTGCAAGGTTATGTCGCTACCGAGGAGGCAGTGGCCAAAGGCGCTTATGAAGCAACCAACGCCTTGTTTGCTCCCGCAAGCGGACCCATCCTGGTCAACAAGACCCTGGAAATGCTGGCCAGGCACCCTCATCCAAAAACTGGAAAGAGCGCAGACAGCCGGTCCTGATCTCCGCGGCCCGGGGATTTGTCGATGAACAAAAAGAGATTTGTGCGACCCTGAATCGGGGGGACCTTCCACATGAGCGCACTTTTTGGAAAGAATTGGACGCAGCATGAACTAATGGAACGTGTGGGAGATATTTCCCAGCTTGGCGGGGTCCGGAACGTAACCCTAGCCGATGGCAATGAAAACGGCGTGAGAGCAGTGGAGTTTCGAACCGGAAGTGGCTTTCGCTTTGTGGTATTGCCTGACCGCGGGCTGGATATCTCAGAGGCGGAATACGGGGGGCGCTCTCTCTGCTGGCGGTCTCCCACCGGGGATGTAGCCCCGGCTTTCTTTGAACCAGAGGGTGCAGCGTGGTTGCGCGGATTTTTCGGAGGGTTGCTTACAACCTGCGGTTTGACGTACGTCGGACCGGCGGGCATTGACGAGGGAGAAGCGCTGGGGCTGCACGGCCGGATCTCCTACGTTCCGGCGCGTCTAGTCTCGGCTGACGGCGAGTGGCGAACCGATGAATACCTCATGTGGGTGAGAGGCAGAGTTACGGAAACCTCAGCCCTGGGTCATCGGCTCACTCTGACCCGCAAGATTTCGACCGAACTCGGCTCCAACCGCCTGACGATCGAGGACAGCATCGAAAACGAAGGGTACTTGCCATCGCCTTTCATGATGCTATACCACTTCAATTTTGGCTTTCCGCTGGTAAGTGGCGACACGATTCTGCTCTCCCCAACCAAGGACGCGGTCACCATCTCGAGGGAGGCCGTTCCGGATCCGGCGGAGTATCGCCGATTTGAGGATCCCGCTCCGGGAGTTAAGGAGTTAGTCTTCCAGCATGAAATGGTTGCGGACCGCGAGGGTTACGTCACGGCCGCGCTCGTGAATAACGGGCTTGGCCTGGGTGCTTATCTGCGTTACCGGCAGCGGGAACTACCGCACTTTTTTCAGTGGAAGATGCTTGCGCAGGGCTCCTATGTAGTTGGACTTGAGCCCTCGACTTGCTGGATTCAACCGCGATCAAAAGCCCGGGAGCGCGGCGAGTTGAGGTTCCTTCGACCGGGAGAAGTTGTTCGACACCATCTCGAGGTCGGGGTCTGCGCTTCCGCGGCGGAGCTGGAAAATCTAGGAAGGAGCATCCCTTCCGCGGAGGCGTAAAGCGCCAGGATACCGGGCGAGAATATCATGCAAACCATAGGCTGGAGCGGCCTCGCTTTGTCCCTCTTGGCGGGTGGCATCACCGGCTCGACCCTGGTCCCAATCAAGCGCGTAAGGAACTGGGCCTGGGAAAACACCTGGCTCCTTTATGCCGCCTGTGCGTATCTGTTCTCTCCCTGGATTGTCGCAGCATTTTCGATACCTCACTTGCCCTCCGTCTACCGCACAAGCCGGCTTGCAGGTCACTGTGGAGACGTTTCTCCTGGGAATGGCCTGGGGATGCGCCGTTGTTCTCGCCGGCAAGGCGCTCGATCTTGTTGGCTTCTCGATTAGCACCGCTCTGCTGTACGGCTCCTCTGTAGCACTAGGTTCCCTGGGTGCGCTCTTCCTGATCGATCGCGCGAAGCTGTTCAGCGCGGCAGGCCTGAAGATTCTGGCCTGGGATATTGTCCTTCTGGTCGGAGTAGTCCTTTGCGCGCAGGCAGGCCGTCTGCGAGAACCAGCGTCAGCGCCTAACCGGTCGCGCACACGGCTCGGCATTTTCTGCTCGCTCCTTGCCGGCGTGCTTTCTACCATGTTCAACATTGTCCTGGCAACCGGCGCGCCCATCCGGGATCAGGCGATTGCCCTGGGGGCTGGCCCCAATCTGGCTTCGAACGCGATCTGGAGCCTGGCGGTGAGCGCCGGTTCCTTGCCCAGCATCATCTGGTGCGCCTATCTGGTAATGCGGAGGTCCAATTGGAGTCTCTATAAGAAGGCCCACTCGGGCGCCAACGTGCTTCTCTGCATTGCCATGGGTGTCTTGTGGATCAGCGGAACGGTTGTCTACGGGATCTCGACCGCCCGTTTGGGACGACTGGGTCCGGCCCTTGGCTGGCCGCTCTACATGTCTTCGATTATCATCACCGGGAATTTGTGGGGCTGGGGTCTAGGGGAATGGGGTGGCGCTTCCAGAAGTTCAGTGAAACTCCTTTGGGGTGGAGTCGCAGTTCAGATACTCGGCATTGTTTTGCTGAGCTCCGTCCGTTAGGGTTTTTCCTTCGTGGGCATGACCTTGAAAATGGCCTTGGGAATGGTCTTGACAGACTTATGCTTGGCCTATTAAATTGAACATCTGCTGGTCGATAGGAACAAAATAGCACAAGAGGGATGGCAAGCTATCCCTCGATGTCGTTGCTCTGTTTATCGCGTAGTGAGATAAATGTAGTGAGATAAATAAGGCACGTTGGCTGAAAGAACCCGTAATACTCTCAAGGAGCGTCGGATGATATGCGAGCAGGGTCAGTTTTGCCTGAATGACAAGCAGGTCCAACAGTTCAAAGAGGAGGGGTACCTGATCACCGAGCGCCTCTTCGACGACGCCGAATTGCAGCCCGTAATCGATGAGATCAGTGCCGACCTTGACAAGCGCTGCCGGGAGGCTGTAGCCGAAGGCAGGCTCTCGCGGACGTACGAGGAATATGACTTCGAACACCGCCTGGCCCACGTCAACAGAGAAAACCAGGAAATTTCCAAATCGATGTGGTCCATGAAGGTCGTCCTGCCCAGTTTCTTCTGGCTCATGACCAATCCCAAGCTGCTCGATGTTGCCGAGCAACTCTGCGGCCCGGAGTTGATCGCTTCGAGTGTTTACCGGCTGCGGCCGAAGGTTCCCAGCCACTCCTGGAGCCCCGTGCCGTGGCATCAGGATTCCGGCTATTTCGAGCCGTACTGCGACTTGGGACTCGTCGTGACCGTCTGGGTGCCGCTGGTCGATGCCACGGAGGAACGCGGCTGCTTGTGGGTGATGCCGCGCGCCCATAAGGGCGGACTCTTCTTCCACAAGCCCGACGACATGGCATTTTATCTGGTGATTCCGGACGAGGAGCTCGCCGGCCGGCCACGCATACCTGCCCCGGTCCCCAAGGGAGGCGTCTTGCTTCTGACCAACCGCACGCCTCACGCCAGCTTCGAGAACAAGAGCGATGTCGTTCGCTGGAGCATGGACCTGCGCTATCAAAGCGCCACTCTGCCCACGAACGCCAAGATCACGCGGCTGCCCGGCGAAGCCACAAGCTCGCCGACCGCCGGCGTACCACTCGCCTGCAATCCACCCGAACCCGACTTCCTTGTTCGCAGTCGTTTGCGACCCAACCAGGTGATGAAGACGGCGGAGGAATTCACCGCCTTGCGCAAGAACCACGTCTATCAGGAGGCCACCGATCGCTGGGGATACTCGGTTGCCAAACCCAAGGATCCTTCGGCCAATCCGTACAAAGACGTCGTCAAGACGACCGAGTGACCCTCGCCTCCTTAGGGGCCGGTTGACCTCCGCGGCGGGCCTGAGGTCCCAGCCCTCTTTATTTCAAAGCGCTGCGCTCTGCCTAGTGACCTTCTGCAACACTTCCTCGAGAGAACCCCGGAAGATAAGGATTTTCACTTCCAAGGTGGCTTGCTGGCCAGGCCCCAGTGGAATCTCCGGATCGACGTGCTGGCAGGTGAGTTCTGGATTGCTCCAGACATTGCCGGTCGTGTTTGTGAAGCTGGCGACGACCCATCTGCGATCCGTTGACAGCGTGGCGATCAGGGGCTCATCGACCGCCCGAGACTTGTTGTTGTAAGGTGATGCCGTCTCTTCGATGCTCGACTCGCTGCGGCGGCACTTTTGGCCTTGCAACTAGGACAACTCGTGACGCGATAATCCTCGTAGGGATTGAGCACAAATGAATACCTGGGAAGCAATGCGCCCATACGAGCTTTCCGTAGTTTTCGAGGAGATGTCATGGCGAAGGTTTGGCTAATTCCTATTTACTAGATTGATCTTGAGGTCAGCCGAGCGCTCTCAGCCCTTACGTTCTGTGATCGTGATTGGTCATCGAAACTTATAGCCAGGCTTGAGCTCACATCGATACACCTTGGTCTGATCATTATTGACTCTGCTGCTGCAATTGGCCCAACTTAAAAAGAGATCCGGCCCCAGCGGGTAGACAATGGTAGCTGCGTTCATATCAGCCTGAATGTATACCCCCTCCGCGGCAGCCGGCAAAGTGAAGTTCAGGACTTGACCGAAGATGACGGGATAGGAGTCACGAACAGCGGCGCTGATCGTGGGGCGAACCACTTCGGCCTCCAACAAGAAGCTGGTGGTATCCGACCAATTGAGAACGGAGACATGGATACGGCGCACGCCTTTGGAGAAGTCGTCTGACACGATTTTTGTGAAGGGGCAAGGCCCCGCAATGCAAGAGACTCGTGCATTGCGGAACTCGTTTCCCTCTCCGGCATCGAGAGAAGCAGAGGCAATGGCCGCCTTCCACTTTCCGTCGGGCGAACACGGCCGATGTCCGCTGCAGGGTACATTGCCCCGATTGACTATTTGGAACGTGTGCACAGCGCTGCCGACGTTCACCTCAGTTATGGCCTTTATGGAATATCTCGCGAGGATATTGGCCACTACGACTTTGGGGCGATTGGGCTCGGCGGGGGGCTCACTGGGGAATGGGCATCATGCGAGCTACGCAGATTTTGTCTCCGGTAACTTCATGCAATTCGAGCGGCCGGTACTCCGGATGCAGGAACCGGAGCGTGACTGGTTGACTTGGCTTGAATCCCCGAGGCAGAGTCAGACTGAAGAAACCGGAAGAACTGGACCTGCAACTGCCCGCCGAGCCATCGGTCGCAATTATCTCAACATCCGCGATGGGCAATTCCTTGTTTGCGTCCGTGTCCTGTCTAATGACCGCTCCCTGGAGCACTAACGGGCGCTCTTGGCGGAGGTGCCTTAAAATTACTGTAGCGAGAGTGCCGCCTATGACCGCAATCGCAATCGCCCAGCGCGCTACCTTCCTTACATCGCTCATCATCAGTCACCCTACCTCGCTATCTTACGACGGTTTGGGGGCAGTGCGGATGACGGTTCGCTGGACTCCTGCTGAGGCCATCAGCACCGTTCCTTGGCGATCCTTGCTCGCATAGTTCCGCCGCTCGCGGATTGGTTTATTATAGTTACGTGACGAGAAGAGTCGTATGCTCTAGCTTAACGCGGCGGGAGCTACTCCGAGAAACTTTAGGAATGGGTTTCTGTGCGCCTTTCGCGAAGTGGGCAGATCTGGCCCAGATCACGCCCTCGGAGGAACGGCCTGTTCCGCCCATGCCGGCGAAGACGGTCATTTCGCAGGACGACGACCAGTTATTGGACGAACTGGAGAGAGCTAACTTCCGCTACTTTTGGGAAGGCGCCGATCCGCAAACCGGATTGGTCAAAGACCGATGTAACGTACGCACGGCGGATAAGGGTGTCGTGGCCAGCATTGCGGCAACAGGCTTCGGGTTGACGGCGCTTTGCATCGGAGAGAAGCGTCGTTTCATTTCATACGCCGAAGCGCGGGTACGTGTTCTCATTACCCTGAGTTTCTTGTGGAAAAGACTGCCGAATCATCGCGGCTTCTTCTATCACTTTGCCAACATGGGCACGGGTGAGAGACTGTGGGACTCGGAAGTCTCCTCCATCGACACCGCAATTCTGCTCTGCGGAGTACTGACATGCCGGCAACATTTCCGTGATCTCCAAATCCGGGAGTTGGCAAGGGCGATCTTCAATCGTGTGGACTGGCCCTGGCTTTCGCAGGACACCTCGCTTTTGCCGCACGGGTGGATGCCGGAGTTCGGCTTTCTGCCGTATCGCTGGGACAACTACAGCGAACTTATGATCATGTATCTACTCGGATTGGGATCGTACAGGCATCCCTTGCGGGTAGAAGCGTGGGACGCCTGGAAGCGGCTAACGTTCGAATATGACGGCCAGCGGTATATCGGTTCGTTTGCGCCTCTATTTGTACATCAGTATTCGCAGGCCTGGTTTGATTTTCGCGGCAAGCGCGACCGGTATGCCGACTATTTCGAGAACTCGATCGTTGCCACGGATGTTCATCGCCGCTTCTGCTTGGAGCTGGCAAAACAGTTTCCCGATTATAGCGATGATCTGTGGGGCATCACGGCCTCGGACTCCAAAGAGGGCTACGTGGTGTGGGGCGGCCCTCCGGCCGTTGGGCCGATCGATGGAACTGTTGTCCCCAGCGCCTCGGCAGGTTCGCTGCCTTTCCTGCCCCAGGCGGTGATGCGTGTCCTCCGAACTATCAGGACACGCTACGGCGCAGGAGCTTGGGGCAATTACGGATTCGCGAATGCGTTCAACCCCCTTACAAACTGGTACGACAGCGACGTTGTGGGGATCGACACAGGAATCACTATGGTGATGGCAGAGAATGTACGTACCGGGTTTGTTTGGGATACCTTTATGAAGAATCCCGAAGTGCAACGCGGCATGGATCGAGCCGGATTTAAGGCTTATCAGCCGTCAGAACCGCAGCCGAGTGGCGCCCTGCCCTGATCGGCAATCAGGTCAACGGGTTCCCGATTGTTGAACTTGGGGCAAGGCTCCCAAGAGGAGCCCTGGCTGTGGTATTCTTGGGAAACAGCTTGGCGGCGCGGCCTCCTCGAACCCTTAGGTTCCGGGGCATGTTCCTGGTCTTGTAAGGTCTCCGGCTCTCCGCCCTTTGAGGTACTCTCGGCACGTTTAATGTCTCGTTTGGAGATCCGAAGGGCGAGTAAAGAAATTACACAGTCGATTGATAATTTGCGCCTTCCCCCAGACTATACACGCTTTAACTGTTAGCTTAATAAGCACCGAACTGTGGTCTCTAACTTGCAAGTAAACAAGACGAAAATACCACTTACTGGGGTAAGCGACATGAAAGCCTTGATGGTAATCCCTTTGATCGCGGCTCTTTTGATTGCCGCGGCGGCATTCGATGTCCCGGCGGCTTGTTTGACTCTGGCGAGGGGGTTCTTCCCGGTAGCGGTTGTCGTGTTTGTGGTGACCTCCGCTCTCGGGCTAGTCACCCGCTTTCGACCTTAGCGCAGGGCTCGCGCCAGGTCTGCAGTCAACCTCGGTGACTTAATGGCCGCCTTTCCGGAGTGTCATTGCTACTGTAAAGATACCGCCACATCCATCAGAAACAAAGGCGGGCCTTGACCATCGCCATGGACGTCGGTGCATCTCATCAAAGCATGAGTAGAGCCTGGGGCACACGCCTCAAAGCGCTCAAGAATATTCCTCCCGTACTGCGCATTGTCTGGGAATCAGGCCCCGCAGTGGTGGCCTCCGGCATAGCCTTACGGGTCGTTTCTGCCTTGACCCCGCTCGGAATGCTCGCCGTGACGCGTTTGATCATCGACGGGGTGGTGACCCACCTCGCGCATCATACCCCCTTAAGAGTTCATTTCTGGTGGCTGGTGGGACTTGAGTTCGGCTTGGCGCTCGTGGGCACTCTTCTGGCTCGCGCAGGCGATTACTGTGACACGCTTCTGGCGGATAAGTTTACACGGCATATCACTGTCCGCATTATGGAGCATGCCTCGAGCCTGGATCTCGCCCGCTACGAGGACCCGGTCTTCTACGACAAACTCGAACGAGCCCGCGTGCAAGCTACCGACCGGTTGGGAATGATCCAGGCCATCGCACGTCTTCTGCAGCAGGTCATCACCACCGTGACTCTTGCCGTGAGCATAGTGGTCTTTTCCCCCTGGCTTCTGTTGGTATTAGTCGTCTGTGTGGTGCCGGCTTTCCTAGGGGAAAGTCACTTTGCCTTCCTCGGATACTCCCTCGCCTTCCGGCAGACGCCGGTCCGTCGCGAACTCGATTATTTGCGGGTCTTGGGCGCGAGTAAAGAGAGCGCGAAAGAGCTCAAGTTGTTCGGCCTGGGCTCCTTTCTGACGGACCGCTTCAAGGGTCTCTCGGACCAAATTTACCAACAAAACGTCGCCCTCGCTCAACGCCGGCTTTGGGCTGGCGGACTCCTCTCCTTGCTCAGTACCGCCGGCTACTACGGGTCTTACGCCTGGGCTATCTATGAGACCATCGCGGGACGATTCAGCGTCGGAACCCTGACCTTTCTTGCCGGGGCGATCGCTGGCGCCAGCAGCAACATTCAGTTAATCTTCTCAACCTTCTCGAGCATTGCTGACCAAGCCTTGTTTCTTACGGACCTGCTGGACTTCTTCGCGGTGCAGCCGGCGATCCGTTCGAAGCCTGGTGCCCTTCGGGCACCCAGGCCCATCCGCCGAGGATTCGAATTCCGTAACGTTTGCTTCGCTTATCCAGGTAGCTCCCGGCTCGTCCTGAACAATCTCAACTTCCGGCTGGAGCTCGGAGAGCGCATCGCTCTGATCGGAGAGAACGGGGAAGGGAAGACGACGATCGTCAAGTTGCTCACCCGCCTTTACGATCCAATCGCCGGAAGCATCTTGCTGGACGGCGTCGACCTGCGTGAGTATGACTTCGAGGACGTCTGCGGGCAGACTGCCGTGATATTCCAGGATTTCATGCGTTACGACATGACAGCGGCCGACAATATAGCCGTCGGACAAATCGAGAGCAGGGCAGATCTGTCACGTATCACTCTCGCCGCACGGAAAAGCCTGGCAAACGACGTTATTCGCAAGCTGCCTCGCCACTACCAGCAGATGCTGGGACGCCGTTTTGAGACTGGCATTGACCTCTCCGGCGGCGAATGGCAAAAGGTGGCGCTGGCTCGCGCCTACCTGCGCGACTCTCAACTGCTGATCCTTGATGAACCCACCGCATCGCTCGATGCCCGCTCCGAGCATGAGGTGTTCGAGCGTTTCGCGGAACTCACCGCTGGAAAGATGGCGCTCCTTATCTCGCACCGTTTTTCGACGGTGAAGATGGCAGACAGGATACTGGTTCTTGAAAACGGGCAGATCACTGAGGAAGGAGATCATAACGAACTGGTTGCCCGGGGCGGACGCTATTCCGAGATGTTCGATCTACAGGCGGCCAACTATCGGTGACGAAGGCGCATAGACAGCGCCCTGAATTAATTCCCCTGAATCCCGACCGCTTATGGCAGACTCCCTCGATTCTGGAACTCATCTCGCGCCGCTGAACCGCTTTCCCGCCATGGCTTCCCTAGGCTCGCCGGAGAGCGAAGGCAAGTCTTCTGCCCCGCCTGAAGATATTAAGGAAGTCTTACGTTACGATGCAGCCCAGCAGGCGAAAACCTGGAAATTGAGCAGCCGGCGGGGGCGTTGCCGGATACTGGGAAGCAAGGCTCGGGACGCACAGAAGGCGATTTCGGCGGCGTTTTATCGATGGCGCGGGGATCCGGAAGCAGCAACGGCGAACGCGGACGCTCGTTGGCTCACCGAAAACGCGCGTCTGCTGGGGGCGGTTCTCGGGCAGGTGCGCCAGTTGGTCCGCACGACCAAAGACCTTCCTCAGGTTGAACCCGCCTACCAAGGCGCGCCCCAGGTACCCCGTTCGTATCTCTTCGCGGCCGCGTTTCTTCGCGCCGTCGGATACGTTTTCGCGGAGGACTTGCTCGCCACCTACGTCCAAGCAGCCCAGGAGCAGGAAACGTTTGAGATCGGTGAAATTTGGGTGCTTAAGGCGATGATGCAGCTGGTGCTGCTCGAAACCATCGGCCGGGCCGTGCAATCGGATGGACGGGGGCGAAAGATCGAAGTCGCTCGCCTAGTGACCAGCCTGCACCAGATCGAGGCGGCCGACTGGAACCACTTTTTCGAACAGGTCAGCGAGACGGAGTTTATCCTTCGGCAGGACCCCTCCGGCGCCTACGCGCGTATGGATTTTGAGAGCCGCGAGGTCTACCGTACTGCGTTGCAGGAGCTGGCATTCCACTCCGAAACCGACGAGACCTCGGTCGCTCGCAAAGCACTGGCGCTGGCTCGGGCCAATCACGACGCCTGTGGCTCCAACCCTCGCATCAAGGAGCGCTGGGGACACGTTGGCTATTACCTGATCGACAGCGGCCGGGAGATGCTGGAAAGGCAAATCAATTTCCGTCCGCCATTCCCAGAGCAAATCAGGAACTCGATTCTAAAATACCCTGAAGTCTTCTATTTTGTCGGGATCGAGCTCCTGACGCTGGCCATCATCGCTTTTGCCATCAGCGGTGCGCGAAGTGACGTTCCGCTCGCTCTCGCCATTCTGTTTCTGTTACTGCCGGCCACCGAATCCGGCATCGGGATCATGAATCAGCTGGCGGCGGCTCTCATGAAACCCCAACCTCTTCCCAAGCTGGATCTTTCGGACGGCATCCCGACGGACTGCACCACGATGGTGACCATCCCCACCTTGCTCATGAATGAGCGGCAAGTGCGGCAGCTGGTCAGGGACCTTGAAACACGCTATCTCGGCAATCGCGATCCGAACCTGCACTTTGCACTTCTGACCGACCCGCCTGATTCCGCGCAGCCTTTCGACGAGAGGGATAAGTTGGTGGAGTTGTGTTCCGGGCTAGTCCGCGACCTCAATGACAAATACGGAGGCCATGGCCGAGGAGGCTTCTTCCACTTTCACCGCCATCCGGTCTACAACCCTTCGGAAGGTGCCTGGATGGGCTGGGAGCGCAAGCGTGGCAAGCTGCTGGATTTCAACAATCTGCTACGCGGAAAGTTTGACAGTTTTCCCGTCAAAGTCGGCGACCTGTCGGTGCTTCCGGCGGTGCGATACGTTCTCACCCTCGACTCCGACACTCAGTTACCGCGGGAGTCGGCGCACCGCCTGATTGGCACGCTCGCCCACCCGCTTAACCGTGCCATCATCGACCCGGCGACGAATACGGTGACGGCCGGTTACGGCGTCCTGCAGCCGAGGGTCGGCATTAGCGTCCGATCTGCAAGCCAGTCGCGTCTGGCCAGCATCTACTCGGGCCAGACTGGGTTTGACATTTACTCGCGCGCGGTCTCGGATGTCTACCAGGACCTCTTCCGCGAGGGCATTTTCACCGGCAAGGGTATTTACGAAGTGGAGGTGTTCCAGCAGGTCCTAAGCGAGAGATTCCCCTCCAATGCCATCCTCAGCCACGACCTGATCGAGGGGGCTTACACGCGAGCGGGTCTCGTGACGGATGCGGAGGTGATTGACGACTACCCTTCGCACTTCAGCGCCTATAGTCGGCGGAAGCACCGCTGGGTACGCGGTGACTGGCAGATTCTGCGTTGGCTTCTCCCCCGGGTATCAACCTACTCCGGGAAGATGGTTCCTAACCCTCTAGGGGTGATTTCGCGCTGGAAGATTCTGGACAACCTTCGCCGCAGCCTGATTGAGGTGGCTACTTTCGTGCTACTGCTGGCCGCGTGGTTCTTCCTTCCGGGGTCTCCGGGTCATTGGACCATCGCTATACTGGTGCTGATGCTGCTACCCAGTTATGCCGAGTTGCCGCTCGCTCTGGGGCGGGTTTTCACCTCGAAGAACCCTTGGGCCCATCTCAAGGAAACCGGCGTGGCTTTTGTCGACAGGCAAGTGAACGTTCTACTGTGGTTCGTTTTCCTCGGCCACCAGACGCTCGTCACGCTGGATGCAGTGGTGCGCACGCTCGTTCGCCTGACCGTGACCCACCGCAGGCTGCTCGAGTGGGAAACCGCCGCCGAAGCCGAGGTCGAGTCCCAGAAGAGGACTCCAGTGGACGTGTATATGGAGTTGATGCCCATGCTCGCGATCACGCTGGGAACCGCTCTGGCGCTATATCGCCCGCGCGCTCTTCGAGATGCCATTCCTTTACTCGCACTGTGGGGGGGAGCCAAGCTCCTGTCTCGATGGCTTGACCAGCCGCCGCGCCCCGCACGCAATGCCATGACTGGTCCGAACGAGGCATTCCTGCGGGAGGCGGCCCTCCGAACGTGGCGGTTCTTCCGCGTCTTCGCCGGAGAGGAAGACCACAGCCTTGTTCCTGACAACGTGCAGGAAACCCCTTTCTTCGTTGCTCATCGCATCTCGCCTACCAATTTGGGATTACTGCTCAATGCCCGACTTGCCGCGCGGAATCTGGGGTTCCTCACCCTCCCGGAGTTTTTCGCGGAGACCGAGAGGACTCTGGCGACTGCCCAAAAGCTTTCCCGCTACCGGGGGCATTTCTTCAATTGGTACGATACCCGCACCCTTGAGCGGGTCGATCCCGCTTTTGTCTCGACCGTAGACAGCGGCAATCTTGCTGCTTCTCTCTGGACGCTCAAACAGGGCTGCTTGAAAGCGGTCAACGAGCCTTTATTCGACTCCGCCCTCTTTCGCGGAGTACGCAATCATTGGGATCTCGTAGTCGATATGGCCCGTGCCCGGGTGCTCCGCGAAGACCTGATGAGCGCGATTGAACGGGTCCGCTTGCGGATGGGCGTGCTCGGGCAGAACACGCTTGCCTGGACGCGGTCGGTGCCGCGGCTGGAAGCTGCGGCCGCAGGACTGGCAGAAGAGCTCGTTCGCTGGGGTGAGCCGCCACTCAAGGACATCGCTTGGTGGGCTGCCGAGACGCAGTTGAAACTTCAACATCTCCGCCAGATGACCGGGACGCTTGCCCCCTGGCTTCTGCCCGCGTACGCGGTCCTGCTTGAACGCCCGGAGTTTGCGCGTTGGCGAGCATTGGGGACAGAATTCACCTTGGAATACTTGCCGCAGATCGTTGCCGATCTCGACGCCCGGTTGGAGCAGGTCTCCGGGAGCAGCGCCTTTGACGTGGAAGCCTTATCGGCCGCGCGAGCGTTGCGCCTCTGCCTGCCCGCTTGTCTGGCCGAAGGGGACCGGCTTCGGAACGGCCTTCAGGCGCTGGCTGCGGATTGCCACCGGCTGCTTGAAGAGATGGACTTCCGCTTTCTGTACCAGTCGCGACGCAAGGTCTTTTCGATCGGATACGACGTCAGGCGTGAGCGCCTCGAAGAGAGTTGTTATGAACTGCTGGCGTCGGAAGCGCGCACTGCCGCCTTCGTGGCGATCGCCAAAGGGGACGTGCCCCAGCAGAGTTGGTTCCACCTCGGCCGGGCTCACACCCATTGCTGTGGGTACCGGGTGTTGCTTTCCTGGACGGGCACGATGTTCGAGTACCTTATGCCGGCGTTGTGGATGAGGACCGACCCGCGGACTATTCTCGACCAGAACATGCGCGCAGCCGTTGCCTGCCAGCGCAAGGCGCTCCAGCGCCAGGGGTTGCCGTGGGGAATCTCGGAAGCGGCATACAATCAGACAAACGAGGCGGGTCACTACCAGTACCAAGCTTTCGGACTGTCGGCACTGGCTCTGAAGCCGGACTTGCCGGAAACGGTCGTGATCTCTCCCTACTCGAGCTTTTTGGCGCTGGCCGTGGACCCTGCAAATGCCATCGATAACCTACGCGTTATGAGATCCCTGGGATGGCTCGGTGGTTTCGGATTCTACGAATCTGCCCAACTCAATCCAGCCAGTCTCGCTCCCGGAGCCCATGTGTTTGAAGTAGTCCGTTGCTGGATGGCACATCATCAAGGGATGATCCTTCTTTCGGTTGCAAACCTGCTTTCCGACTCCTTTATCCAGAGACTCTTCCACGCAGAACCCCAGGTGGCGGCTACCGAGCTTCTGCTGCACGAACGGGTTCCAGTAGCTATCCCAACGGAATAGAGCCGGCCTCGAGGTACAAACCCATTTCACCGACGAACGCTCTGACTGTCCGGTCGCGAACACGGACCCAGTGGCGGTAAAATGCGCACCGCTAGGCTAGGTTGACCGGCTGAGTGGATTGAGACAGCGAGTATCGACGTCTCGAACGAAGGGCCTGTTATGGGAATTTGGAGAACAAATGAAAGCAACAAAACCGAAGGCAACGCGGGCGAAGCGCGAAGCGAAGGCGCGTTTCGAGTTGGAAGAGTTCCTGAGAAGCAGCCGCCGTGGGAAAACTGTAAGGGAGTATCAGGATGGGGAGCGGATCTTTTCCCAAGGGGAGGTATGCGGCGACGTCTGCTACCTCGAACACGGCAAGGTGAAAGTGACTGTAGTTTCCGATCGCGGGAAGGAAGCGGTGATCGCGATCGTTCAGAAGGGTGAGTTCTTTGGCGAAGACTGCATGATCGGCCGCGCCGTCCACCTGTCCACGGCGGCGGCTTTTGAGGCGGTCCGCGTTGTTCGCTTCGAAAAGAAGACGATGATACGTTTGCTACAACTGGAACAGGAATTCTCGGCCCTCTTTACGGCCCACTTGCTCGCCCGTACCGTTCGTGTCCAGGAGGATCTTCTCGACCATTTTTTCAATAATAGCGAGAGGCGACTGGCTAGGATTCTGCTCTTGCTGGCCAATTTCGACAAGGAAGCCGAGACCGGACGCATCCTTCCGAGAATCGGTCAGGAAACGCTAGCTTCCATGGTTGGCACGACTCGACCAAGGATCAATTCGTTTATGCAGAAGTTTCGAAAGCTCGGTTTCATTGACTATAACGGCGAGTTGGAAGTGCACAGTTCGCTCGGTCTAGCCCTCGGCGGTTAGCACCCCATTTATTCGTGGCGGTTATTACCTAACCCGCAATGTTCAATTCTGAACCGACAAGTCTGTAGAGTCTGATTAGTCTCCAAAAGGGCATGTAGTGTGTCAGGCGGAAGCTTCCGACGCCAACCTTTCTGCAACGTAACCGGCCCGGCCCCCAAGGAGATACCGTGGAGTTGTCCAACTACCAAGCGAAGATTACGACAGCGATCACGACTCTGAAATCTCAAATCGCCATACTTGAGTTTGGTGTAGCCGAAGTTCCGCAGGATAGGGATAAACTGGCCACCCTCGCCAAAAACATGGTTTTGGCCGCCGCCGTCGTAGATGAACTGATTTCGTCCCCGGCCTTCCCCCTTCAGGGGCCTAACGTAGGAGAGTCAAAGGCTCCGGTTCACCATAAGGCATCGCAGATTAAAGAACCATAAACCCTTTGCGCGACCACCAGTCTCGCAAGTACTGCCTCGACTCTTCGTCGCAACGTGGAAGACTATGAGGAAGGAAAAGGGCGGGTGTGGTGGAAAGTCGGTGGGGCAATTTCCCTCTGCCACGCGTTTGGCATCAGACGGAGCCGCCACGCCCCTTTGCCAATTTGCCTCCTCTCCCAGCGTTGGCTTAGGTCGGGCCGCGCATGTTAGCTAACGGCCTGCGCTCGGCCACCCGTCCCAATGGTCGGTCAACAGTCTGCCCACTAACCTGGGTTTCGCAGGTCGCATCGACTGTAGCAGGCCGAGCTTAAATTGAATGGCTTCCCTGGGCCTTCTCGCTCGTAATGCCGCCGCTGTGATCGCATCCACAACGGTCTTCACCAACGCAAAAACCTCCGACCCCAGAATTGCGCTGACCCTCGCCCACCCCACCGTGAGAGAGGCTTGTGGGAGAGCAGACGGTAGATATCCAATCCGTAGTTGATCAATAGGACAAACAAGGCCAAGATCAGGAATTGCTTAACGACCGTGTCGAACCGGAAGACCACTGGGCCCGAGATCATCACGCATAGTAGGATCACGCCGAGCAAATCCAGGCCGAAACTCGCCCATCGCGTCTCGCGGGTTCTTCGGCCCAAGTGCAACTCCCATAGCTTGTGGGCGAAGGCCAGAATCCAAAAAGCGTCCAGCCACGGCAGGTGTACAACATGACGAGCTCAGGCCTGAGCAGAGGATGGAGGGTGATATCGTTAATACTCGCTCAAGCCGAAGAAGGCAGACGCCTACATGCAGGTTCGGGCTGGCATAGCGCGCCGACCTGGGTTGCAGTCGGATCGCCCGGCGCGCCTCAGAACTCTATCACCGGCCTGAGGCGTCGGTAAAGTAAACCTTTTGCGTGTTAGGGGGGAATATCAGGAATCGCGTTGGGAGAACAGAGAAAGGTGTCACACGGGGAAAGGCGGGTGGCACATACATCGCGGTATATGTACGCATCCACAAGCGAGCACGTCGAGGTACGTCCCCAATTTTCCCCGACGCGAGATCATGGAATTTTAACAGGATGTTAACTGGGGCGTAGTGCTGGCGTTGTGGCTGCTCCTGAGGTATCCTGACCTGCCCCCGGGCGGCCACAAGGCGCCCTGGCAGTACGAGAAATCCGGAGGCTAACATGCGCAAGCTGATTCTACTACTCGCGATTGTCATCTCCGCTCAACCAGCCATAGGCCAGCAAATGAGTGGGTTGTTGTGGAACCTTACTCAACCTCAGGACTATGTGCAGCGCCGAGTGTCGAGTTACGACCGCACCGGCGCCAACGCCGATGCTCGCCGGATCCCTCCCGGTGAAACCCTGACCGTGTTTGACGAGGCGGGCCCAGGAGTAATAACGCACGTATGGTTCACCATCGCCAGCCGGGAGCGAGCCCATCTGAAAAAGCTGGTCCTGCGTATGTATTGGGACGGCGAAGCCACTCCGAGTGTTGAAACACCCATTGGCGACTTCTATGGACTCGGACTCGGCGAATACCACCTCTACCAATCGGTTCCTTTAGCCGTGGGTTCGATCAAGGCGCTGAACTCGTTCTTCGCGATGCCGTTCGGGAAGTCCGGCAAGATCACGGTGACCAATGAAGGATCCCAAATCGTTGACGCCTGCTATTTCAACATCGATTACCGCGCTTACAAGAGCACACTGCCGGCCGGCACCCTCTATTTTCACGCCCAATATCGTCAGGCCATGCCGAATAAGGGCTGGACCAATGAGTGGACCTCCAACGGCGATTCCCGAGTTGACGACAAGCCGAATCTGGAGGGAGAAGGGAATTACGTATGGCTCGAAGCCACTGGGCGCGGCCAGTATGTGGGCGTGACCATGTCGGTGCTACAGAACCAGGATGGCTGGTGGGGCGAAGGCGATGACATGTTCTTCATCGATGGCGAGCGCAGACCGTCGATCAACGGTACCGGCTCTGAGGATTATTTCCTGGGCGCCTGGGACTTTGGCGACCAGCCCTTCTATTACGGCCTGTTCGGCGCCCCGGTGAAGGGGGTCGAATTGGCGGGAAGCCGGTCATCGGTGTATCGTTTCCACCTGGACTCGCCCATTACTTTCACGAAATCGATCAAGGCAACCATTGAACACGGGCACGCGAATCACCGCTCAGATAACTTCTTCTCCGTCGCCTACTGGTATCAGACGGAGCCGCATGCCACGTTTCCCCAACTTCCGCCTGTCGAGGAAAGACTGCCCAAGGTTCAGCCCGTGGGCGGACCCGGTAACGGCGGCGCGGCCAAGCCGTAACCCCAGCGTGCGGGCGAAGAAATCAAGAGTGTCGCGCATGCCGATGGGCTGATCCCGTCCTGATCCTGGCGCGGAGGATTCAATAACATGACCGGCAGGGAAAGGCTGAATCGAATTTTTCGCCGTCAAGCGGTAGATCGCGTGCCGGTGGCTCCGTTTCTCTACTACAACAGCATCTATGAGATGTTCGGATACACTCCGAGCGTGGAGCAATTCTTTGATCCGCCCGATTTCGATCCCATTCGCAGTTTTTTGGACTACTGCGCCCGGTTTGGCTTTGATGTGCTCCACACGCTCGGCAGTGTGTGGGGTGCATACACGATGAATAAGTCCGCTGAAGACTGGGACGTCGAGATCAGCCGTGAAGGGTCCGGCGATAGCCAGGGCCGGACTACCACTATCCGTACTCCGGCCGGCACGCTACGGCAAGTGGAGAACTTCCGCCGCAATTCACGATTTCTGGTGGTCTCGGCGATCGATGAGCACCTGATAAAGACGCGTCAGGATTTCGAAATCTTCGCGCGCTACGCGCCTCCCGCCGAAGAACTGGATTGCCGTCTGGTGCGACGGGCCAAGGAAGTAATTGGGGAAGCGGGACTGACAGTGGCCTGCACCCACGGCGCCTTCAATGTCTTAAACATGTTCCGCAAGTTGGACGACCTCATGACAGACCCGCTTACGGACGAGCCCTTCTACCGGGCCATGATGGAGTACTTTCTTGATCGAACCATCCGGCAAGACCTGGAAATGGTTAAGGCAGGCGCCGATGTCATCGAGATCGGAGCCAACATGGCAACCAGCGCGGTGGGGCCGAAATACTTTGAACGCTTCGTGCTCGACTATGAAAACAGGCTGGCTGGCGAGGTTCGATGCGGGGGAGGATTCACCATCTACCACAACTGCGGTGACGCCGCGAAGATCATGCACCTCTACAACCGACTTGATATCGACGTCTGGGGCTATTTGACTCCACCTCCATTCGGCGATGTAGACCTTGACGAAGCCCTGCGGGTGATTCGGCCTGACCTCGTACTGCGTGGCAACGTCGATCAAGTTGAGTTCCTGGTAAAGGCGAGTGTGGAGGACATTCAAGCCAGGGTGCGTCAGGTACTGGAAAGGGTGAAACCGCGCGGAAATTGGATTCTTTCTACGACCGACTTCTTTCTTGACGGTGCCCCTTACCGGAATATCGACGCGTTTGCGGAAGCCGGCCGGGAATACGGCGGCTACTAACGCGAGTCCGGCAGGGCTGCAGGAGATCCCGATCACCAAGCTGGACGAGGGAACGGCCGTCTCAGGCTGGTACCTGAATTTTTCCCGCCGTCCATGGCATCCCTTGGTGTTGCGAGACAGATTACCCGAGCGATTCAAGCGCCTGCCCGAGGTCGGCCTGCAAATCTCCAACATCTTCGAGACCGATGTTGAGCCGCACAATGCGGTGTCCGTAGTCCGGGCGCACCGGAATAGAGTGGAGGTCATAGGCTACGGCGAGACTGGTCACGCCACCCCAGCTGTACCCGATCTTGAACAGTTCGAGCGTATCGACGAAAGCCAGCACCTGCTCTTTCATGTACTTCTGCTGGAAGACAATCGAGAAGGCGCCGCTCGATCCGGTGAAGTCCCGCCTCCACAATTCATGTCCCGGACAAGTTGGCAGAGCTGGATGCAGAACCAGTTCGATTTCGGCTCTCGCGGCAAGCCAGCGGGCAAGGGTCAGTGCCGTCTCTTCAATCGCCTTGAGTCGAACTGCTAAGGTCTTCATGCCCCGAAGAGCCAAGCTGCAGTCGTCAGGTGAAACGGCACAACCCACCAGTTGGTGGGTGGCGCCCAGCTCTCGATATAGTTTCCCATCTCGCACCGTAATCGAGCCCAGCAGAAGGTCGCTGTGGCCGGCAACATATTTGGTGAGCGCCTGCATGGTGACGTCGACGCCATGGGCGAAGGCGTCGAAATAGATGCCTGCCGCCCAGGTGTTGTCGAGCACGACGATCGCCCCCGCGTCGTGTGCGGCCCCGGAGATGGCAGGCACATCCTGCACCTCCATCGTGATCGAGCCCGGACTCTCGCACCAAACCAAGCGGGTGTTGTCACGCAGAAGGGAAGCGATACCCGCTCCAACGGTCGGCGGATAGAAAGTCACCTCCACCCCAAAGCGGCGAAGAACCTGGCCCGCGAACTTGCGATTGGGGCCGTAAACGCTCTCCGGCACCAGAATATGGTCGCCCGCTTTGAGGAGAGAGAGGTTGATGAGAGAGATGGCGGCCTGCCCTCCCGGCGTGAGTAACGTGTGAAGCCCATGTTCCAACTCACAGATTCGGCCGGCGAGTTCAAGCGTCGTGGGCGTTCCATAGAGGCCGTAGGTGTATCCGGCCTCGTGCTGGTTCCAACTCTCATTGACCGCGGCGGCGTTGGGAAAGAGAACCGTCGAACCTCGGTATACGGGCGTGGAAAGCGAATGAAATCCTTCCGGAATATGGACATTGGAGTGGATGAGCTTGGTTTTCCAGTCTTTGGACATAGATGAAGTTTTGGCGGCCTCGCACCGCGCTCTGCCCGGCGATGATGCGGAGGCAAAGGGCAAGATCATGAATTTTCTTACAAATGGTAGATCAGACTAACACAACAGGAGGAAAAACGCGCCAGGCGGCAACCCCCAAAACCCGCAACTCGGCTTTTGTGCGTTGCCAGTTGCCAAAAGCAACTCGCAAATACTGTGGCTTTTCTATCACCCTTGGTTTTGTGATCTGGATAGCCAATCCGGAAAGCCGATCGTGATTCCGGGCCACAAAGAAGTGACCCAGGTGGCCCAATTACATTTGGTGTTTGCCACTACCAGCAATCCGAGCGATGACGCCGGCCATGCTGGAGTACAGTCCCACGCAGGACTACTCAGCTCGCCACTTCAGGGCTCCTGAATGTCCGGACTCCACATGTACCACGGTTAATTCGCAGTTTGAATTAACCGTAGGTTCCCGGGAGGAAGTGAGAAGAGCCCGCGGTTGGAAGAGCGCCAACCGTGGCTTCCGCCTGCTACGACCGGACAGAGGCCGGGAAAGATCCCGTAAGTTTCCGCAAGAAGCCATGGAGGCGATGAACGAACTCCGCCTTCGGTAGGAACATGAAAGGGCACTCGCCGGCCACCAGCTTGATTCCCCTTTCTCGGCAAAAGCTCACCGCGATCGGACTGACGGCGCCTTGTCCGGCGCCACGATGCAGCCAAACACGACTGATCCCGGCCTCGCCACAGTCGCGCGCTACCTTTTCGCTGAGCTCAGGCGAAGTCATGACCAGGGCTCCCTCGACGGGCGGCTTTACGTCCTGCAGGCGGGCGTAGCAGCGGACGTTTTCCATGGCCTCGGCTTTCGGATTTACCGGAACCATATCGTACCCCCGCTCGCGCAACTCGCGAAACAGGCTGCGGCTGAAATCCTGCGGATTAGTCGAAACCCCGACCATAGCGAGACGCTTCTGTGCCAGAAAATCATCAATGGTCTCACGTGTAGTTACAGGCATGGGGATCCTCCCTTCAAGAATGGTAAAAGAGTGAATGACTGTGGATGAGTTTGCTTTCGAGATGAGCCGCCGCTGGTGAGCCTGCGGCTTGAAATCGGAAAAGATAAAGAACGGTTTCGGGTAATCTTGTGGGGAGCAAAAAAAAGGAGGGGAAAGTCAGCTTCCCCCTCCAGCGTCGGGTGTTGGGTCTACACTCTGAGCTTCGCACTAGTTGTGACCGGTTTTTAAAGACCGGGCTAGTGTTAGCTCGATTAGCGATAGAGCAAGCTATGTGCCAAACGCACAGCCGCCGATAAATCCCCAGCCTCGCTGGTAAGTCACTATCCTTAAGTGACTTATCTATGATCTCCGGAAGGGTTGCCCTCCCCGCTCCCCAATGGCGGCCGTATTTCTCTGGAATTTGGAATGTCATAATACATATTCCAAAAACATTCGCTCGAGCGGCGCAGCGCTGCGCGTCATTCGACCCACCCTGAACACCCTTCTGGCGGCAGCATCCCGGTAACGATCGGCCCTACTGCTGATATCATACCGCCGGCTTGACCGCAAGCCAAAGAGCGCGTTTAAATGGAGAGTGTCGCGGAGTAAGTCAGGCTTCAGTTTCTCCGCACTCGAGCTGCGCCTTCCCGAGTGGCTCGTTTTTGGTTTCGCTGCGCGGGTGACGGCACCGGAACTGGACTTTGAACAATGATCGATATTCACAGCCATCCTCTGTGGGAAGTGGACGACGGAGCCGAGTCTTTCGAAATCGCACTGGAAATGTGCAAAATGGCGGCAGCAGATGGCATAACTCACATGGTGGCGACGCCTCACTCCAATTATCGCTACCCGTTCGACCCCGAAGTGAACCAGCGGAAGATTGCGGAGATTCAACAGGCTTTGGGCGAAGCTCCCAAGATGCTGTTGGGCTGCGATTTCCATCTTTCTTACGAGAACATCAAGCATCTGCTGGACGGCGGGAAAAGTTGCTACACCATCAATCGTACCAAGTATCTGCTAGTCGAACTCGACGAGCATTTCATTCCGCAGCAGTTGGACCAGATCTTTTATGACCTGCAAATTGCGGGGTACATTCCGATCATCACCCATCCGGAGCGCAACGCTTTGATCCGGCGGAAAACCGACTTGGTGGCAAAGTGGGTGAATCAGGGATGCTTGGTGCAGGTCACAGCGCAATCCTACGAGGGAGGCTTCGGTTCGACTTCCCTTGCTCTGGCGGAGGAGTGGCTCTCGCAAAACCTCGTCCACTTTCTTGCGACTGACGCTCACGATCCCAAGCGCCGTCCCCCGATTCTCTCAACCTGTTATGAAAAGCTGGCGGAGAATTACGGGGCAGAAACGGCAGAGCGCCTCCTGGTAGAGAATCCCAAGGCGGTGATCGAGGGCCGTCCGCTGCCTCCAGGCCCGTCTCCGGCGCCTCCACCTGAGCCCAAACCGAAGAAGAGCTGGTTTTCCTCGATATTCAGTCGGGGGGCCTGAACTCCGGCGCACGCCTATTTGGGCCGCATTGGTATGAAGCGAGAGCAGCCAACCCCTGGTCGATCCCGGGCATCGTAATATTCAAACACTGTGAATGACTACCTTGGGGAAGTAGGTAGCGCATAAGGGCAACCAAGTTACCTACTTCCTCCTTCCTTTTGAGTACTGCTCACGAGCCGCGTTCGAGGCGGTAGTATTTGCTCCTTTGCTATGCGTCCTTCTTGCTGTGCCAGAGCTGTGCCAGTTCCAAGCGCTTCGCACGATGGAGTCCAGATCCGAAACCCGCGGCTCCCATCCCAGCCATTTTCTCGCTTGTGCAGGGTCTGCTACCAGTTCGGGCGCATCGCCTGAGCGCCGGGGTGCGTCCTCAAACGGCACCTGAACATTCGACACCTTGCCCACGGCATCGAGAACGGCTCGCACCGAATGTCCCCGCCCGCTGCCCAGATTCAGCGCCCCGCTCGGTCCATTGTCGAGCAGATGCCGGAGTGCACGAGCGTGGGCGTCCGACAGATCCTCGACGTGAATGTAGTCGCGGATGGCAGTGCCGTCGGGCGTTGGGTAGTCGGTGCCGAGCACCTTTACTGGGGGGAGTTCACCAAGTGCCGCCTTAATCACGAGCGGAATCAGATGGGTTTCGGGGTCATGCTCCTCGCCCAGTTGGCCCTCATGATCGGCTCCCACGGCATTGAAATAGCGAAGCGCCATCCAGCCCATGCCATAAGCGTGTCCGTACCACTGGATGGCGCGCTCCATGGCAAGCTTGGTCTCGCCGTAGCAGTTGATCGGATTCTTGGGATGATCTTCAGGGACGGGGACGCTTTCTGGAGTGCCGTAGACCGCGGCCGAGGAGGAGAATACAATATGCCTGACGCCCCTCTCCCTCATCACGTCGAGCAGGCGCAGAGTGTTCACGACGTTGTTCCAGTAGTATTTGTGCGGATCTGTCATGGATTCACCCACTACCAGGCTTGCCGCAAAATGGATCACGGCCGTTACCTGATGCTCGGCCAAAGCGCGGGCGACCGCCGCCGTATCCGCCAGGTCGGCCTCCACGACTGGCCCCCACTTCACGGCCCAACGGTGCCCAGAGCTGAAATTGTCCAACACCACCGGTTCCATTCCGGCGGCGGCCAGAGCTTTCGCGGTATGACTGCCGATATAGCCTGCCCCGCCGGTAACCAGGATCTTCATTTTGGCCTCCCAAGAATTTCTTCGGTATCAACTTAGATTAGAGCCTCGACAACGAAATAACCAACTTCGCGCCGGTGAGTCCCAAGTGGTGATCGGTGGACCAGCAGGTGGTGATTCGGCGCTCGTTGAGAATCGCCAGCCCGTGGGCATCGGCTAGTGTCAGCGGCTGGTTGCCGAACTTCCTGACTAGTTGGTTCGTCTTGGCCAACTCCTCACGATCGAAACCCTGAATGGTTAGGACCGGGAGATCGTCAATGAAGTTGAGAAACTGGATAGCCCGATTCCTGTCGTACCGGCGCAGAAACCAGCCATGCCCTTCGGCGATCACCAGCGCCGAGGTGATAAGGCGGGGTGGGCTGGAGAATAGTCTCCGAAATAGAGCATGGTAGCTGTCGGATCGGTCGAGGAAGGCAATCAGGGCTGAAGTATCGACGTAGGTCTCAGTCTTTGCCGCCATACACGATCTCATCGATCGACTGGCTGGACTGTGGGTTGCCGGATTCGACCAGTCCGGCGTATCGCATCCAGGCAGGGTTGCCAGAGGATGGGAGCACGAGGCGAATCGCCCTGCGTACATACTCTGCTACCGAGATCCCCAGCGCTTCCGCTTCGCTTTTCGCCAGCCTATATTCCTGCTCGTCCAGGCTGACTTGGGTACGAATCATGTTATCACTCCCGCTTGACATGATAACACAAGCGGAGACTTTCCCTGGACGAAAGACCATCTCGTCTTTCCCAACAAAAAAGGGGGTTGCGGAAAACCTGCGGGATTTTGGCGGAATTTAGCGGAGAATTCCACGGCTCGGGGAGCGATTTAGCCCTTGCAGTTCCTTCTGGCCGGAAGTCATCGGGTTCTGTCGAACCTCTGGGGGATGCGCCTAACTCCTCCCGGCGCGCCCCCCTCGCCGCCCTCATGGCGGATCCGCATTCGAATAAAATGACTTGCAATTTTTCCCGGAGTCAAACGTAGTACGGGAATGAGCGCCGGAGACGAACGCTTGGACGACGCGCTATTAAAAGACCTGGTCGAGCGGGCGCGTGCCCATGATGCGCAGGCATTTGCTGCTCTCTACCGGCAGTTTCACCGGCGCGTCTTTGGGCTTTGCCGTTACCTGCTGGGATCGGCGGAGGATGCGGAGGACGCTGCAAACGACGTGTTTGCGCGGCTGACGAAGGCTATGGCCACTTACGACAGTGCCCAACCCTTTCCCCGGTGGTTGCTTAGTGTTACCAGCAACCACTGCGTGGATCTGCTTCGCCGTCGAAGCATCGAGCAGCGTCTGTTCGAGGCGCCGGAAGAGGAGCCGCGCGAATCAGCGGCCCCAAGCCCTTCGCCGCTCGAAGAAGTCGTGTCCGCGGAAGGGCGCGCCACCGTACGGCAGGCGCTCGATTCACTGCCGGAACACTATCGTGTTCCCCTGGCGCTGCGCTACTACAACGATCTGAGTTATGACGAGATTGCGGAACGACTGAGTTTCACGCGGGCCAACGTCGCAGTACTGATTCACCGTGCCAAAAAGGAACTGCGCCTGAAGCTGGAGGCGTCCACCCTCGCTGCCGCGGATCCAGGCCGAGGTGCAAAGGCCGGTCGATAAGGGCGGATCGATAATGTTCAAGACAAGACCGACGGTACGGTACTGAAGGACCTCGAGGGAGACGACCGATGAATTGCTTTCCTGAGCTTACCTATTCGATTTACGCTGATGACGAGCTGCCGCTGCAAGAAGCACGCCTGGTGGAGGCGCATCTATTCGTGTGTCCGGAGTGCCGCCGCCTGGTGGAGGCTCTTCAAGCTGAAAACCGGATGCTATCGGCTGCAGTCAGGGAACTCGGGGAAGCGCCGGCAACGAGCCCGCGCCTGGGACGAAGCCTGATGTGGACCACGTTGTCGGCCGTTGCGGTGGCGGTCGTTCTCGATACGGTGGGATCATGGTTGTCTGACCTGGTGCCCAGCTTGGCCGGCTGGGTAAGTCCCTTAAATCGCACCACTTTGATGAACCTACTGTTCAGCGGCAGCCTGTATGTGGCGGACCAGGGCGCGAGCGTTTTGCAGTCGTTGGTGACAATGCTGACCGTGGTGCTGCTGGCGATCGCGGCTGGAGGGGCGCTGTACTTCTTTTTCCGCCGCCGTCCAAATTCGATTTCTATGGCAATGCTGGCGGGAGTCACCCTCATGATCGGTGTTGCCAATCCGGCCTCGGCGATTGAAAGGCGCAAAGGCCCGGTGGTGAACGTTGCTGCCGGTGAGACCGTGGAAGGCACTCTTCTCGCTTCCGGCAGCGATGTGGCGATTGATGGCACCGTCAATGGCGATCTGCTTGTTTTTGCCAAGACCCTAACCATCCACGGGACGGTGAAGGGCGACATTTTGACCTTTGCTCAGTCCGTCGATCTTGATGGCGACGTCACTGGCAATATCTACGCTGTTGCCCAAACCCTCTATGTACGTGGAACCGTGGAACACAACCTTTACGGGTGGATTCAAACCATCGAGGTGGATAGCAAGGGCCGGGTGCAGGGTGATATGGTTGCCGGTTCCGCCGTGAATAACCTGAATGGCGAAATCGGCCGTGATGCGACGCTCTTCTGTGGCAACGCGCAGGTGCGAGGCCGCGTAGGCCGCCACCTGGAAGCGTTTGCGGGCCAGATGACCGTAACGCCGGCCGCCAAGATCGGTGGAAATCTGACCGTGTACACCCATCATCGCGACGATGTGCACATCGAGCAGGGGGCAACCATCAGCGGAAATACCCGGATCGAGCTGCGAAAGCAGGAGCCCAGCCGTTACTCACGACGGCACTTCTATTTGTGGGAGGCGGCCGGCTTGGTAGGCGCCTTCCTGGTTGGACTGCTTCTCAACTGGATATTCCCCCGGGCGCTGGCGACGCGCCTCAATACGGCCGGGTCGGCTCTAAGCACGATCGGAATCGGCTTCTTGCTTCTGGTCGCTACACCCATCGCCGCCATCGTTGTATGCATTACTCTGATCGGATTGCCCCTCGGCCTGATTACTCTGTTCTGCTGGCTTTTGGCGCTCTACCTGGCGAAAATCTTCGTTGCTGCCCTCATCGGCCAAGGACTCACCCGAAACAGCCGACCCGGAAATCCCGCCAGCTCCTTTGCCTGGGCGCTATTGGTGGGACTGTTCATAGTGTTTGTGGCGATCAATCTGCCGTTTGTTGGCGGTTGGATCAGGTTCCTGGTGTTGCTGCTCGGGCTGGGATTGCTCTGGAATATACTTCGTCAGACCTGGAAGCAGCGGACGGCTTCAGTGCTCTGAAAGGTAGGTAAGCGTGACCGCCTGGGAGCTGGGGAATATCCTTTGCGACCCGGCCGGGATTCAGCAGGAGTGATGCACATACTGTCTTCCCACTCCATTTCGTCTGTCACCTTCACTTGAGCGAACAGTTCATCTCAATTCTCTATGTTTCCGTACAAACTCAAGGGCGATCTTGGTTCTCGACCGTCTGTAATTGGAGGCATGAAGACCCTGGCTGAGAATCAGCTATAATCGATAACTCGACCTCTGCTGGTAACGAACAAAGATAAGGCCGGCTGTGGTTGGCTCACAAGTCTGGTGACCGATCATGGCGGAGCCCTGGTACTCGGCAGCACGGCGGCGTGCGCTCATGGCCACTGTGTCCAACACGAACACTGACCTCTCACCCGACGGTGCTTCAACCGCACCCCAAAGACGCGGGCACGGCGAGGTGTGGGCACTCGGCTCGGTTGTGGGATACGCCTCCGCCAACATCTTCGACAAGCTGGCTGTCGACCAAGCTGTGGACCAGAGGATCGGCCTGCTCGGGCCGCTGCTGCGCGGATTGCCCAGCCTGGCTCTCGGCATTTTTCTGGTTGCGAAGAACCGCACCCTGGGTGAGATGATTCCAGGCTCGCCGCAGTACGTTGGCCGAAGGGCGATTCTGTCGTTTGTGGGTGCGGGCGTGCTCTCGACCCTCGGGCTGTTCGCCTACTATCTTGCGGTGAAAATTGGCGGCGTGATCGTGACTACGCCGGTGCAGGAAACCTACGTCATCTGGGGCACTCTGATCGCCTGGTCTTTTCTGGGCGAGCGCTTCCACGGCTTTGTCCTCGCCGGTATTTTGCTGATCTTTCTCGGGCTCTTGCTGCTTTCTTTCGGGGAATTCAGGGCGGCAGGAATGCTGACGGGCGCGGCCATGTCCAGTCATTGGTATTGGGCGATCCCGTTGGCCTTGTTCACCGCGCTCACTTATGGTGTCTCCGGTGTGCTGTGGCGAGATGGTCAGCTCCGGGGCGCGCATCAGTCCACCGCCATCCTCCTGCAGTTCTCGAGCAGCGTACTGGTAGGGCTAGCGGGCCTCCTGGTGATGGGCTGGTTCGGAACGCTGGCAAGCGTTCCCAGGAGCGCCGTCGGGGCTTTGCTGCTCAGCGGAGTGCTCTCCGGGATAGTCGCCGTTTACTGCATTTTCACCGCGCTGCGCCTGATGGAGGTGGCGCGCGTCTACGCGGTTTCCTCGTTGACTCCCATTGTTGCCACACTCTTCGCTCACTTTTTTCTTCACGAGTACCTGAACCCGCCGATTCTGGGCGGTGTCCTGCTGGTGTCGCTCGGCGTCACCTTGACGCAGTTGTTCAAGAAACGATCTCCAGGCTAAGCAGAGCGCCGCAACAGACGACTCACGCGGACGAAGGACAACATGGATTCTGCTAGAATGACAATCGATGCTGGATCGAATCGTCACCGTGGTCGAAAACCGTCCTCTCACCGGCGGTCATTTTCTGCTGAGCATAGATGCTGCGGAACAAGCTGCCGCTACCCGGCCAGGTCAATTTGCCATGATTCGCCTGCTAGGCCGCACGGACGTCCTGCTGCGGCGTCCGATGAGTATCTATGATGTGGGGCGTGGCCTCGCGGACACAGGTAACTCGCTTGCGGCGAGATCTCAACCGAGCATTCTTCAAGTACTTTATAAAGTTGTGGGACGAGGTACGCGCATCATGGCCGAGCTTCAAACCGGCGATGAAGTCGCCATGCTTGGCCCTTTGGGACACGGCTTCTTCCCGGAGGAGTACCTTGAGCGGGCAGGCCGATCCGATGAAGTCCTGCTGGTAGCCGGGGGAATTGGAATCGCGGCCTTGCTTTTGCCTGCTCGGGATCTCGACCGGGCGGGTTTACGACAGAAGCTGTTTTTCGGCGGACGCACCCAGGATGACCTGGTAGGTCTCGATCAGTTCGAGCCCTTGGTCACGGCAATCGAATTGGCCACGGAGGATGGATCTCGCGGCGAGCGAGGCTACGTTACCCGTCCTCTGGAGCAGTACCTGGGACAAAACAAGGGTCGCCGATTCCTGCTGATGGCCTGCGGTCCCTGGGCGATGCTCGCCGCGACCGCCAATCTCGCAGGGCGCTACGGTCATCCGTGCCTTGTTTCCATGGAAAACCGCATGGGGTGCGCCCTCGGCGTGTGCCTCGGCTGCTCCATCCCTGTCCATGGCACGGGTCACGGATCCTATGAGCGAGTCTGCACGGAAGGGCCGGTATTCTGGGCGGAACACGTTGTGTGGAACGGGAGAAAGCTTCAGGCAGTAGGCGGCGAAACATGACGGGTGAGTTTTTGCCATTGGCCAAATCTACCGGAGTCTTTGAACCTCGTCTCGACCTGACCATTGTCGGTATCCATTTCGAGAATCCCGTCCTCACTGCCAGTGGGACCTTCGGCTACGGGCAGGAATTCGCCCATCTAATCGATCTCAACCGGTTAGGCGGAATTTGCGTCAAGGGGATCTCCGCCCAGCCGATGCCGGGCAATCCCGCGCCGCGCATTTACGAGACCGACTCAGGTATGTTGAACGCGATCGGATTGCAGAACGTCGGCGCCGAACGCTTCCTCGAGGAGAAGCTGCCTTTTCTGCGCAGCATTAGGGCGCGGGTGATCGTCAACGTTTTTGGGTATTCCACCGAGGATTACGTTCGCGCCATCGAGATTCTGAACGGAGGCGATGGTATCGATGCTTACGAGTTGAACATATCCTGCCCCAATACCCGCTGCGGAGGCATGGTTTACGGCAACGATCCCAAGCTCACGGAAGAAGTGGTGTCAGCCTCAAAGCGCGCCGCGAGATTCCCGTTAATTGTCAAGTTGTCTCCCAATGTGACTGACATTACGGAACTTGCGCGCGCGGCGGAAACGGCCGGTGCAGATGCGCTTTCGCTCGTTAATACTTTTGTGGGAATGGCGATCGACGTCGAGACCCGTACCCCACGGATCTCAAACATCACGGCTGGACTTTCCGGACCTGCCATCAAGCCTGTCGCCGTCCGTATGGTCTACCAAACGGCGCGCGCGGTGAGCATTCCCTTAATCGGCATCGGCGGCATCGCCTCGGCCGAAGATGCCCTGGAGTTCATCATTGCCGGAGCTAGCGCCATCCAGGTGGGAACCGCGAACTTCTACGCGCCTGAAACCGCACTCAATGTCATTGGGGGCATGCGCGACTATCTACGGCGCAAGCGACTGCACCTCCAGGACTTGGTTGGAAGCTTGCAGATCCGGAACGAGCAGGTCCCTGAAAAGGCGGAATCAAGCAGCATGCCAGTCCGTTGATTGTACGGCCTTGCCCCTGATCCCAGAGAAGGATCTCCGCGGATGTCCTGCGGTTACTGACTGCTATCTTTATATGACACAAGCGCCATTACTAGCGCCGCTTGGACCTTATCGTGCATAATTCTTACGCGGAGCGCGCTTTTTTGAGCGGCGAACCTCTTTTTTTCAATAGCTTAGCGGTGCCCTTCGAAACCGGATTGGCGCCCAACGCTGGCGAAGGAGGGTAATTCCGACAAGCAGAAGGGAAGGATCACCCGGAGCCGGAGCGCGAAACCAGAGGGCGCGTCCTCGCCGAGGGAAGCTTAGGGCGTTCATCGCGGGCGAGTAACAGGAACAGAGGCTGCTGACGATGCATCAGAGTAACGAGGGCCGAAAGAGAAACTTGTTTTTGACGCTTCAGGCTCAAACTTTCCCAGATCGGGATGCAGCGCCGGGAATCCAGTCCAGGCGTGTGCCGGCGAGCGTATTTGCCGTTGCCATTCTTGCTTTCGTGGCTTTCTCCGGCTGTGCGGTACACCCCGTAAAGAAAACAACCCGCGTGGCCACCCCAGCGCCGCCGACCCTTCAGGCGACGCTCGATCAGTTGGTGGAAAAGATTAACGCCCAGAACGCCGCTGTCCACAGCCTGATAGGTACCGTGGATTTGGCACCCACGGTTGGGTCGGTCTACTCCGGCGTTATCAGCCAGTACCATGACGTCAAGGGCGTGATCTTGGTAGAAAAACCTGCTTTCATCCGTATTCAAGGACAGGCTCCGGTAGTTCGGACCGACATCTTCGACATGGTCTCAAATGGTGAAGAATTCAAGATCTTTATCCCTTCCAAGCAGCAGTTCATCGTGGGGAAGACCAATGTGAGCCACCCTGCCAAGAATGCCATCGAGAATCTTCGCCCCCAGCACATTCTCGAAGCATTGCTGATTCCGGGCATCAATCCCAACCATGAGAGCTACTACTCCGAAGAGGAAGAGCAGGGTAGCGGGCGATTCTACGTGGTGAATGTGCTGGCGCGCAGAGCGGAAGGCGCGCAGGGCGAACTGCGGTTACTGCGCAGGGTGTGGTTTGATCGCGCCGTGCTTCAGATCGCGCGCGTCCAGTTCTATGGCCCCCAGGGCCAATTCCTGGAAGACGTTCAATATTCCAACTACAAGGATTTTGCGGGGGTCAACTATCCAGCCTCGATCGAGATGGCGCGTCCGGCGGAAGATATCCGCCTTGGCATTACGCTCGAAGCGGCGAAATTCAATCAGCCCATTGACCCGGCCAAGTTCGTTCTGAATAAACCGGAAAATGCCAAGTTAGTGGATCTCAGTCAGGCAGTCTCAAAAACTAGCCCTGCTGACTCGCACGGTACTGCTCATGAATCGACCCAGGCAACCGGCGAAGGAGGTTCGCGTGATCAATAAGATGATCCTGGCGAACATTCTGCACCGGCCGGTGCGGACCGTCATCAGCGTTCTGGCGGTGGCCATAGAAGTCGCCATGGTGTTGCTGGTGGTCGGGCTTACCACTGGCATGCTGAACGAGAGCGCCAAACGTGTAGAAGGCGTCGGGGCCGACGTTATGGTCCAGCCGCCGGGTGCTTCATTCTTCCTGGGTTTGACCTCGGCGCCGATGCCCATCAAGATCGGCGACCGCCTGGGCCAATTGCCCCACGTGCAGGCCGTGTCGCCCATCCTGCTGCAGTTTAACACTTCACGCGGGATTAACCTGATCTACGGCATTGATGTGGAGAGCTTCGATAAGGTCACGGGCGGGTTTGCCTTCCACTCGGGCGGTCCCCTGACCGGCCCGGATCAGATTCTGGTTGACGATTGGTACGCCAAGGCCAACCACACCAAGGTGGGTCAGACGCTTACTCTCCTTAACCAGGACTTCCACGTTGCGGGTATCGTGGAGCACGGTAAGGGGGCGCGCCTGTTCATAGAGCTTCAGAAAGCTGAGGATATGACGGCGTCGCGCGACAAGGCCAGTATCTTCTTTGTTAAGTGCACAGACCCCGGTTATGCCGACGACGTTGTCACGGAAATTAAAAACCTGCTGCCCAATTACCAAGTGCTTTCGATTCGTGACTACATGTCGGCTATGACCTCGAATAACCTGCCAGCGCTAAACGCCTTCATCGCTTCGCTGATTGCGGTGGCCGTGTCGATCGGTTTTCTGGTGATCTTCCTTTCGATGTACACCACCATAACGGAGCGGACACGCGAAATCGGAATTTTGAAATCGCTTGGGGCATCAAAAGCGTATATTATTAGGATCATCCTGCGGGAGACTGCACTGTTGGCAGCGCTTGGGGTTGTTAGCGGCTGGCTTGGCTCCATTGCCGGTAGCGACGCGATTACGGCGACCTTTCCCACCCTGTCGGTGGACCTCACACTGAGGTGGGCCTTTATCGCGGGTGCTCTGGGAATGGTTGGCAGTCTGGTGGGAGCTTTTTACCCGGCATTGCGCGCCGCTCAACTCGATCCCGTAGAGGCATTGTCCTACGAATAATAACGGCGGCAGCTAAAATACGAAGTCGACGGGCCAGCGGAAACCCGGCTGGAGCGAGAAATGGGGTCTTTTTTGAAACTCGTGAGCAAGAAACCTGACCAACCGGCCGAGCCACCGATCCCAGGTACCGCGATTATGGAGCCCATCATCCATACCGAGGACCTGAAGAAGATCTATCACGTCGGCAAGGTCGACGTGCATGCGCTGCGCGGTGTGGACCTGATAGTCCAGGAAGGCGAGTTCCTGGCCATCGTGGGACCCTCCGGTTGCGGCAAGTCGACGCTGTTGCATATTCTGGGTGGGTTGACGCCTCCCACCAGTGGCCGTATGTGTGTCGACGGTAATGATTTCCTCAAGATGACGGATGCCGAGCGCACCCGCTTCCGCCGCCACAAAATCGGCTTCGTCTTTCAACGGTACAATCTCTTGCCCACCCTCACTGCCTTGCAGAACATCGAAATTGCTAAGGACATCCAAGGGGACGGATTCAACCCACACCGTTTCGAGACGGTGGTCGACATGCTCGATCTGCGTCAGAAGCTCAGCCGCAAACCCAATGCGCTATCGGGCGGTGAGCAGCAGCGCGTGGCTATCGCTCGGGCGGTCGTCTGCGAGCCGAAGATCCTGTTGGCCGACGAGCCCACCGGCAACCTGGACACCGAAAACTCGCAATTGGTGCTGAACATGCTTCGGATGCTTAATCGCTCCTTCCGGCAAACGATTCTGATGATTACCCACAACCCGGAGGCAGCCGCCGTAGCGGATCGTACCGTGCGCATGCGGGACGGCCGGGTGATCTATGCATAGATGCCTGTGGGAGTCCTGACTTTAATGGCCGAAACAACCGAGATTCGAGACCACGCCGTTTCCCACACGAATCCCCGCCCGGCGTCAGGGGCCGGCGCCTGGACCAGAGTCAAGCTGTTCTTCAAGAGCGCGTTTCTCTGGTCCTACGAGCGAGGCGGCTGGCAGTATGACATCATCTGCATCGTCATTCTCGCCTTTATCTTTCTCACTCCCCGCTCCTGGTTTCGCGATCGGCCCACGCTGCAACTTTCGGATCTGCGTCACGTACAGGGAGTGATCGAAGTCGGCAAGATTAAAACCGGTCAAATTTATCAGGTTGACGCCCGGCTGGTGGAATCGTCCCCTATCAAGGATACGGAGCAGGCTCTACGGCACATTTTGGAGCAACAATTAAAGAAACCCCTTCTGATCAAGGAATGGGTGGCCATTCGCGACCGAAGCCAAGTGATACTCGGCTACACGGTGGTGATTGCCCAATGATACAAGGCGCGCTCCGATCTCACGCCAACGCGCGAAGCTGCGAAGTCGAACGAACAAATTCCGGAGCTGACCGCGTCGATCTCGGCAAAAGAGCGGCTTTTGAGTGGCAATATCCATCGAATTATTGAGCGTTGCCAATCATAGTGACGGCCTTACTGTAGCGCCGGTGTCCCCACCGGCGTTTTCGTTGCTGAGGACAGCGCCGCTACAGAGTCTAACGTCAGTGCGATTTGTAATGCTCAGCAGATGTCCAGGATGCGAAATGCCGGCAAGTGAGGGAGCGCATGGATAGCAGGTTGTCGACGGGCGGTTGCCGCCGAGTCCGTTGCCTTGTCTTGATTTTCTCGGCTACGGGTTTGGGGGCCGCGATCCTGACGCCCCCAGCGGTCGGGCGAGCTTTTGGGCGGTTTCACAAGCACAAGGTGCCACCCGGTCTTTCCGAAATCCTGCCGCGCATGAACGATTCGGCCAATCGCCTAAAGACGGTCTCGGCTGATCTCGAATACACGAAAGTTACGGTCCTGGTGGACGACAAATCCACTCAAACCGGCCAGATCTATTACGAAAAGGGCAAGACGCCGACGCTTGAGATCGACTTCAAGAAACCTGATCCTAAAACCATCCTTATCAAGAACAACAAAGCCGATATCTACCTGCCCGCTACCAACATGATTCAGGAATACGATCTTAAGAAGCACAGCGGTCTGGTAGAAGGCTTGCTGCTATTGGGCTTCGGCACCAATGCGGAAGAGCTGCAGAAATCCTATAACCTAAAGCTGATCGACGAAGAGGACGTCGGCGACGACACCACCGTAGCGCTTGAACTGACCCCCAAACGCGAGGATGTGGCTGCGCACATTACCAAGGTGCAACTCTGGATCAGCGAGGAATCTTGGCTGCCCATTCAACAGAAGTTCTTTGAGCCTGGGGGAGACTATCTCGTGACGCGCTACACCTCGGTAAAAGTAAATCGCAAGCTTCCCGACTCCGTCTTTGAGATCAACGCACCCGGGGCAAAAAAGGAGAAGATGTAGTGGCTTTCCCTGCCGTTCTTGTGGAGTCGGTGCAGCGCACAGTGATAACATCGTCAGACCCGATAAGAGTCAGAAGAGAGGTCTCCGATGCGATTGCTGACCAAGTTCAATATAGCGCTGATTGCGGTGTTTGCCTTGGTCGTAAGCATCGCCAGCTACATCTCCCGAGGCTTTCTGATGACGAACGCCCGGGACGAGGTCGTTGGGCAGGCGAGCCTGATGATGAGCTCGGCGGGAGCGATGCGCTCATACACTTCTAAGCAGATCGACCCGCTGCTGTCTCCTCAGTTGCGCCGTGTGCAGGACTTCATTCCACAGACGGTCCCTGCCTACAGCGCCACCTGGGTATTTCGGGACCTGCGGGAGACCCACCCCACTTACGCTGCTTACACCTACAAAGAGGCCACTCTGAATCCCACCAATCCCACCGATCGCGCCTTGGATTGGGAGGCGGATATTATCGAGGGCTTCCGAAACGGTAATAAGCAAACCGGGGTAATTGGCCGCCGGGATACTCCTCAAGGCGAGTCACTATTCCTGGCGCACCCGATCACGGTGGTTCCGAGTTGCCTTGAGTGCCACAGCACTCCGGATGTGGCTCCGGCCTCCCAGATCAAGACCTACGGCCGGAATAACGGATTTGGCTGGAAAACCGGTGAAGTCATCGGCGCGCAGATCGTGTCGGTACCTATGGCGCTGCCCGTCGCGATTGCCAATCGCGCCTTCAAGACTTTGCTGGTGTCGCTTCTCGGAGTCTCCCTCCTGACGCTGGTACTCGTTGATTTTGGATTGATCCTTATTGTGATTCGGCCGGTTATACGGTTGTCGCGCGCCGCGGAAGAGATCAGTCAAGGCAACATGAACGTGCCCGAGCCGCCGTCCGCAGGATCCGATGAAATTTCGCAGCTGGCGCGGTCGTTCAACCGCATGTATTTGAGCTTGAAGAAGGCTATGCAGTTGCTCGAAGGCGGTTAGAGGGGGCAGGAAGCTAAAAACTTCTGGCGGTCGGAGGGTGAGGGGATCTCCTGCGAGACCATTTCGTACAACTGCCGGATCGACTGGGCCTGTCTCGCCGCTCGATTCACGATCACCTTGGCCATTGGACCCACATAGACGGCAAGGCTCTTCCGCGCCCTTTCGATTTGCGCAGGATCGAAGCCGCTTGCCTGGCCGAAGGCATTCGATGAGGCGCCGCTTCTCGTGCCGGGCACCGGCGTATGAACCGGTCCGGTCGGAACGATCTTTTGTGTCTGCGGGCCGGGTTCCTGGGGTATTCCGTAGGGCGGCGTCAGTCCCTGAGGAGACGTCCTCGAATACTGAGGACTTGGGCTGGCAATGCCAGTCGGTTTGTAACCACTTCCCGGCGAATAAACTGCGGATGCCGGCACAAACGTTAATGGAGCAGAGACGACAGCGCCCGGCATGCCGGATGGGAGTCCGCCCACCGTCAACAACGCGTTGCGGAATTCGTCCGCGCTCTGAAAACGGGCTTCCGGCGCTTTCTCGAGAGACTTCTCGATGACCCGCGAGAGTTCAGCAGGAAGCCCAGGCACCAGCTCGACGGGTGGCACCGGGCGCACTTCAAGCTGAGCCTTCATGATTGAGAAAAAACTGTCGCCTTGAATGGGACGGCGTCCGGTGATCAATTCATAAAGCACCAGGCCGACGGCGTAGAGATCCGACCGAGCGTCGAGCGGCACCGTTCTCACTTGTTCTGGCGACATGTAGAAGAGCGAGCCCAGCGCCATGCCCGTAGCCGTCAAGCGCGGATCGCCGGCCTTGCTGGCGATGCCGAAATCGGTCAGCTTGGCGACACCCTGCCCATTGACGAGGATGTTCGAAGGTTTGATATCCCGATGCACCACGCCGGCCCGGTGGGCATAGCTGAGGGCCGAGAGCACCTGGCCAATGTAGTTCACGCCGCGCCAGATCTCGATGTGGTTCGACCGCAGATTTTCCTCAAGCGAAGAGCCCTCGACGAACTCCATGATCATGATGAGCTGGTTGCGCAAACGCAAAGCCGTTCGCAGGGCTGCAATATGGGGATGCTCAAGGCTCGCGACCACCTTGATCTCGCGAATGAAGCGCTCCACCAGATCGGGTAGCTCACCCGCATCCGAAAGCAGCACTTTCATCGCCTCGATACGGTCGGAGATGGTATTGCGGACCTTGAAGACCTTACCCATACCACCGCGTCCCAGCAGAGCGATGATCTGATAGTCTCCAACTGTCTCGCCGATTTCGAAGCTCACTAACTCAAAGGATACTCCCAGCGTTCAGAAAAATCGAGGGATCGTATCGCGCAAGCTAAAATGTTACCAGTGGGCTATCGTCGCGCAATTTGAGAATGTTACCCGTCATGGATACGGGTAACCTCATGAGTCGACTTTCGAGAAGAGAATATTGGCAACAAGTTTATCCTCGTTACCAACGAGCTAGTCGGGCGGAAAGGCAGCGCATCCTGGACGAGTTTTGCGCCAACTGCCGTTATCATCGCAAGCACGCGATTCGTTTGCTGAATGGTTCGCCGCCTGCCGCCCGGCCGGTTTCCCAACGACGGCGCCGGGGGGTGACCTATGGCCCACGGCTGGTCTCGATCTTGAAGGCGGTCTGGGAGGCGGCCGATTATCCCTGGTCAGTACGGCTGAAAGCCCTGGCTGCCGGAGTGGATGCCTTGGATTCGCCGCCGCTTCCGGCTGACGCCGGAGTTGGAAAAGCAGCTGCTTCAGATCAGCCCCCGCTCCATCGACTACCGGCTGGGTTCGGAGAAGCGGAAGCTGCGGCAAAGGATTTATGGCCGCACCAAGCCGGGGAGCTTATTGAAGCACCACATCCCCGTGAAGACGGATCAGTGGGACGTGAAGAGGCCGGGGTTCACGGAAATCGATCTGGTCTCCCACTCGGGCAATTCGGCGGCGGGCGACTACTGCTACTCGCTGAACGTGACTGACATTCACACGGGCTGGACGGAAAGCCGAGCGGTGCTGGGCAAGAGCCAGGAAGGCGGTGCGAGCCGCTCTGGAAGCGGTCCGCCAGGCTTTGCCTTTTCCCTTGCGGGGCATCGATTCCGACAACGGCTCGGAGTTCATCAATGCTCACCTCTGGGCTTACTGCCAGGCCCACGACATTCAATTCACCCGTGGGCGGCCCTATAAGAAAGACGACAACGCCCACATCGAGCAGAAGAACTGGACGCATGTACGGCGCTTGCTGGGCTACGTGCGTTACGAGACGGAAGCGGCACGGGCCGCCATGGACGAGCTTTACCGGGGTGAGCTGCGATTGTTTCAGAACCTCTTCCTGCCCTCGGTGAAACTGAGCCGCAAGGAGCGGATCGGCTCGCGCTTGCGGCGGCACTACGAAGCACCCCAGACCCCTTTTCAGCGAGTGGCGGCCTCGTCAGGGGTGGACCCAGAACGGGTGGCCGAACTTCGCCGGCTACGCCAGACGCTCGACCCCTTTCAACTCTCCCAGACGATTCAGAGCAAGCGGGAACGGATTTTCCAACGGAGCACCAGCGTGGTGGCAGAGAAGCCTGCGGTCTCGGCTGTTTCTCAGAAACTCGCGGCACCTTCAGAGAAAAACAAAATCACAGGCGCGCGCACAAGGCGCGCTGAGAAAAAGACAAGAACCAAGACAACTGCCAAGACAAGAAGAAAGGAAAAACCACGACGACGACGGGTAACATTTCGCGTTGCAGGACGAATCACCCGAAAGTAACATTTTTAAATTGCTTGACAGGGGGATTACCGTGGCGGTGGCCATCTTCCATGCCAAGTTGCCTACTCACCCCAGCCGGCGGAGATCACTCTTTATTTTGGTGTCACCAGCCGGCGTTCTCCTTCTTGGAGCTTGAACGCTATGGGTTGGAACGCCGCCGTGGCCCGATTTCATCGAGATGTTGTCGCAACCGGGAGAGAATTTCCTTGCGCTTCCCTTCTTTGAGCGACCGCAGGAGTTCGGCGAGGGCGAAGTGGACGACGTCATGATGGTGCAGATCCTGGCCGTGGAGATCGCAGCTGAAGTCAAGCCACAGGCTGTGCAGGGCGTCGATTTCTTTGGGCGTCAAGTGGGGGGCGTGTGGGCCAAGGTAGAAGACATTTCGAGCTCCCGTGGGTGACCATATTTCAAGCGTCAGTTGGGGCTTGGGCGGGGGCAGGCGCTCCCAGGCGAGTCCCGCCAGCCGCGCTTCCTCGGTAATCGGCATGCGCGGTGAGAGTCCGATTGAGACTGTGGCAGACTTCAGGTTTTGGGCGGCTCGCATGATTCCGTCCCAGACGTCAGTGGCCGGAACCACCGCCAGATGGATGGTCTTGCCGTTCTTTTCGGCGAGATTGAGGGCGCGAGTGAAAAGCTCCTGCTCTTTGAAACTGAAGAGTTGATCGGCTACGAGACCGTGTTCGCCAGATCCGGCGCGTCCGAGCACACGCACGTGCAGAGCGACCACGTCGCGCTTGGCCGGATTCACCTCGCCCAGCACGTGATGGAGAGGGTAAAGAGTATTGTAGTCGCGAACCATGACGGCGATATTGCCGGCGCGCACTCCCAGGGTTTCGGGGCTTAATTCGCCGCCCGCAACCAAGTGAAAGCGGTCAAGATCCTGATGCGATGTTCCTCGCCGCCGATTGACATGCTCAGAAGCCGTGAAGATGCCGAAAAACACTAGTGTGAACGCTACGCCGGACACAGTGGCAATCTCTTTCGTGAACAGGTTCACGGCCGCGGTGGCAAACAGCGTTACGGTGATCATGCAAAGGCCGATCGGCAATTCCAGCCTGCCGATCCGTAGGTTGAGGGGTACGCGGTATTCGCGGCCACCCGGTTCGCTGAAACGGAGCATGAGCACCGCCAGGCTCTTCATCGCGAAGCTCCAGATCACGCCGAAAGCGTAAGCCTCGCCGAGCAGGATCACGTTACCGCCGCTCAAAAAGATGGTGAGCAGTTGCAGCCCAACGATCAGATTGATTGTGCGATGGGACGTGCCATAGTGCGAGTGTGGCTCGCGGAACCAGTCTGCCAGAACGCCATCCTCAGAGACGCGGTTGAGTACCCCGTTCGATCCCACGATGGCCGTATTTACCGCACCGGCTAAAATCAAAACGCCAACCAGCACGACGAAGGCGTGGAAAGCCAGCCGCAGGGTGAAAGGCCCCGCCACATGCATAGCCAAGCCGGCAATGAGGTTGTCCTTGAAGCTGAGTCGCGTCGTGTGGTCCGGAATGATCATGAAGGCAAAGAAAGAAACCAGGGACGTGAACAGGAGGCTATAAATGAAAACCACGAACGCGGTCTTTTTCAGATTGCGCAGCTTCGGACTCTCGATTTCCCGGTAGACCTGCGCCAGCGTCTCGAGTCCGCTCATGGCCAGAACCGAATGACCAAAGGCAACCATGATTCCGATGACCCCGATGACCTCCGGCAAACGGCTGCGCCACAACCAGCCCATCGACTCTGCCGAGAATTGTAGGTTGGAAGGCGTAGGCAAGGGAGGCAAGTGGCGCAGATCAGGCCGTATCCATAGGGTGTAACCGCACCAGGCGATCATCAGCACCACCAGAGCGGTGGTGAAATACATGATGATGACGGCCTTGTCGCTTGACTCTCCGATGCCCTTAGTGTTCTGACGCCAGAAGTAGACCGTTACGGCTGCGGCAAACAGGGCAGAGGTGAGGTTGGCCGGAAGTACCACATGGATGTGGAACTGGACGAAGATTTCGTTGAGGAACCCCACCAGGTACTGGCCGGCCGAGACCCCGCTGATCGGCCCGGTAAGAATGTAGTCGAACATCAAGGCGGAGACCGAGAACTTGGCCAGGGTGCCGCCCATCGCCTCCTTTACCACGCGATAGACGCCGCCCCGCACGAACATGCTGCAGCTTTCCACGTACATCTGGGAAACCGCGTAAGCAAACAACATCACGGCCAGGATGAACCATGGCGCAGAAGGACCAATGGCCTTCTCAGCGATGCCTCCAGCGTAGAAGGCGGAGGATCCAAGGTCGTTCAAAACAATGGCGGCGGCCCGCCAAAAGGAGATGAACGTCAGCATGGCGGTCGTCGCCAGAAGCACCCGGGCGGGTGTTGCTGACGCGCCGACGGCAGACCCATTCTTAGGGTTCTTCGCCATACTTGGCATGGTGGTTCAGTTCGTGCTTTCTTGCTGCATCGGCTTGAGAAATCCCTGATTGGGGGAAGGGTTTGGCGTAATCAATGAAATTCTCTCACAGCTTGGGCCATTGCGGATACAATTTTTTTTACGATTTGTTTAGTTTCTATTTACGACTTGTTTATTCCTCTCCGGAGGTCTTGCCGCCGACAGAGCAGCGGGCCTCCGACGCCTCGCCGCCCCACGCCTCGGAGAGCGAAGCATCTCTTCCCAGGGGCATCCAAACGGAGGGCACAAGGGGATCCTTCCGCCAGGGTCAGGTGACAGCGGTGCGCGAGCGATAAAACTTGTGACGCTTACTTCCGCGCCAAGTCCACGGATGCGCTATAATCCACCTTTCAGAGAAAGCCCGTCATCGTGCGCCGGAGTCGACGGTGGGCACGGCTATGCGTTCGAAGTCGATAGCATTTCGAAAGGAGAACAATCGTGCGAAGAGTCTCGAGTGTGATTCTGGGAATGGCTTGTTGTCTGGCATTGGCGACCTGTGCTCTGGGACAGGGAAATCCGCGGGGCAAAGCGTCGTTATCGATTGGTAGCGGTACGGTTTCGGTGGAGTACGGACGCCCCTCGCTGCATGGCGGGACAGTTGAGGATCGCCTGGGCCAGCTTCCGGCTGGCGGATTCTGGCGTCTCGGGGCCGACAAATCCACCACCTTCTCGACGTCGGTGGATCTGGACTTTGGAGGGGTCTCAGTTCCCAAGGGTGACTATAGCATTTGGGTTCAGAAGGAGAGCGACAGCAGCTATAAGCTGGCGTTCAACAAGCGCCATGGGCAATGGGGAGCGGGTGCAGGTGCGCATGATCCCGCCCAGGACCTGGCGTCGGTGCCCCTGAAACAGGAAAAAGGAAAGCCTGCCGAAATGGTCACCATTAGCCTGGAAAAGGAAAACGGTGGCGGTCAGATCTCCATACATTGGGGTGACATGGAACTTACCGCGCCCTTTATGGCGAAGTAGGTGTATTGCATTTCATTGCGAATCCACTGGGGTGTGTCTTCATCGATGATGAGATACTCGCCGTGATTGCGATTACGGAATGCCTCTCGGCAGTCGCAAAGTGGGGACAGCCGCTTGCTGCAAATGCCGTTTGATGGCCGGTGCGGGCACGAGTAACGTCACGCCACGGGAGCCTCGTAGAGGCGCTCCCTTATGACCCGGTCGGCCTGGGTTAGGGGGAGGGCCTTTACGGTCCCCTCCTTTCGTCGCGTTCGTAGAGGGGCGCTGCGTAATATGAAGTCCGCGCCGTTGACCACTCACTGAGGATAAACCATGCGCTATCGATTGCTCGGACGCACCGGGCTGAAAGTCTCGGAGATCTGCCTGGGCACAATGACTTTTGGCAGTAGGCCTGGACCCCGCACCGTGCCCGGCGCCGACGAAAAGATCTCGACGGACATTCTGGATCGCTATCTCGCCTCAGGTGGCAATTTCATCGACACGGCCGACGGGTATGCAGAAGGGCGCTCGGAGGAGATCCTGGGCAAAGCTCTGAAAGGCCGACGCGATTCCGTTGTCCTCGCCACTAAGGTTTTCTTCCCTTCTGGTTCAGGAGTCAACGATAAGGGTCTTTCGCGCAAGCACATTCTTTGGGGTATCGAGGCGAGCCTGCGGCGGCTGGCCACTGACTACGTCGATCTTTACCAGGTCCATTGCTGGGATTCGCACACGCCCATCGCCGAGACGCTTTCGGCCCTCGATACGCTCGTGCAACACGGGAAGGTCCGCTCGATCGGCTGCTCTAATTTTGCCGCCTGGCAACTCGCGAAGGCGCTGGGGATGTCGGCATTACACGGCCTCGCGCGTTTCGAGTGCCTGCAGCCGCAATACAGCCTGGTGTGCCGTTCCGCGGACCGCGAATTACTGCCGCTTTGCCGTTCGGAGGAAGTCGGCGTGATTGCCTGGAGTCCTCTGGCGGGTGGCTTCCTCAGCGGCAAGTATCGTTCGAGTCAGCCGCCTCCCGCCAGTTCGCGCCTTGCCGAATCGGATCCGGCGTCCCGCCGTTGGACTGAGCGATTCCTTACTGAAGCGAACTTCCGGCTGTTGGGAATTCTCGAGGACGTCGGGCGGGAACTGGGAAAGTCTGTTGCCCAGACCGCGTTAGCCTGGACGCTGCACGTGCCCGGCATGACCTCGGTGATCATCGGCGCGCGTACGGTGGAGCAACTTGACCAGAATCTCGGCTCGGCTGGATGGCAGTTCCCGGCGGAACTTTGGCGGAAGGTCGACGAAGCCACCGCTCTGCCGATCGAGTATCCACAGGACTTCCATTCCTGGATCGAGCCCTTCATACACGGAGATTTGGCTGGCTAACCGAGTGTGGTCTCTCATGGCCCCCTTCGATCGAGCCATTCTCATCGTGATGGATAGCGTCGGTATCGGAGCCATGCCTGATGCCGAGGCTTGGGGCGATGCCGGTCGCGACACTCTGGGTCACATCGCCGAGCGGCGCGGACTTAGAGTTCCGAACCTCGCCAGGCTGGGGCTCGCCAACATTCGGCCACTCCCGGGTGTGAAGTCCGCTGCCTGTCCTGAAGGTGCGTTCGGCAAGGCAGCGCTGCTTTCACCGGGCAAAGACACCACTGCCGGGCACTGGGAAATGGCCGGGATCATCCTGGACCAGCCGTTCCCCACTTACCCGCACGGATTCCCGCTCGAGATCATCCAGCCGTTTGAGCGTGCCATTGGGCGCCAGGTCCTCGGAAATTATCCTGCCTCCGGCACCGAGATCATCAAGCAACTCGGTGAAGAACACGTGAGGACCGGTCGCCCCATCGTCTACACTTCGGGTGACAGCGTGTTCCAAATCGCCGCCCATGAAGCGGTGATTCCCATCGAGGATCTTTATTGCATGTGCCGCCTCGCCCGAAGACTGCTGCAGGGTCCGCACCGGGTGGGGCGTGTCATCGCGCGGCCCTTTGAAGGCGAGATCGGCCGTTTCTCGCGCACCGAACGGCGTCGCGACTTTGCCGTCGAGCCGCCCTATCCCATGCTCCTAGACGTGCTGAAGGCGGCGGGCTTTGACGTTGTCGGCGTCGGCAAGATCCCCGACATATTCCTTCGCCGTGGTATTACGAGGACGCTGCCAGGACACAATAACCAGGAGGCCCTCGAGAGCACACGGGCCGGCATCGCCGATCCTTCGTGGAGTGGCTTGCTCTTCACCAACTTGGTTGATTTCGATATGTTGTACGGCCATCGTCTGGACATCGAAGGTTACGGACAGGCTCTCGAAGCGGTGGACGCTTATCTCCCCCTGCTCCTTGACGCGATGATACCCCGGGATCTGTTGATCCTCACTGCAGACCATGGCTGCGATCCACTGGGACCCAGCACCGATCACTCGCGCGAGTACGTCCCGGTGCTGGCGAGCGGCCCTGCGGTGCGTGCGGTGGATCTCGGCACGCGCGCCAGCCTGGCGGACCTCGGCCAGACCATCGCCGGCAACTTCGGCTTGGGAATCCCACACGGCACCAGCTTCTTGCGGGAGATCGCCGGTTCTTAGAACCTCACGGCACCATGCGGCCACTCCATATTGAGGCACCTGCGCTAATCCCCGCAATCCTCGCTCTCAGAACTCCGCTTTTTAGTCTCTCTACGGTGCTCCGCGTTCTCTGCGGTGAAATCTGCTTTCTCCCCGCCCTCATCCCCAAAACCCAGCTTCCACTGGATCTGCGCCAGGATGCCGCCCAGGATCTTGGCATCATTGTTAGTGAGTCCTCGATCGAGCAGCACTCTGCGCAACTTGATGAGGGTGGGAGCGCGATCCTTCGGTTTGAGATAGCCGACATAGTCCAGCACCCGGGCGGCGCGATCGAAGATGTGTTCCAGCGAATGCTGGTTGGCAGGATCGGAGAGGTGTACTCGGGGTTCGCCCGATTGACGGGAGACGAATCCAGCCCGCGCCAGCTCGTAGCAGCAGACCGCCACGGCTTGTCCGAGATTCATCGAGGGGCAGGCGGCGCTGGTGGGAATCTGCAGGAGTGCATGACAGAAGCTGAGGTCCTCCCTGGAGAGTCCGGTCTTCTCAGAGCCAAACAGGATCGCGCCAACCTCGTGCGCCCGGCCGGCTGGTCCAGTCTTGAGACGTGATTCGAGCCACCCCGGCAGATCGGGAAGAGGCAACGGATCGCGATCCAGATTGCGCCTCGATCCGGAGGTAGTGCCCAGCACAAGGGTACAGTCTCCGATCGCCTGACTCAGGCGCTCGACGGCGCGAGCCTGCCGCACCAGATCCTCCGCGCCTACGGCAGACCGCGTCTCCTGCCAGATCGGGTCGTAGGGCGAAACCACGACGAGATCCTGGATACCAAAGTTAGTCATCGCTCGTGCCGCCGCCCCGATATTCAGAGGATTGCGGGGCCGCACCAGGACGACGCGCCAGCTAAGTTCTGACGTTATCATTCCGAAATTGTATCAGCTTATTCCCGTTACTTCGGTGGAGCCGCCGACTTCGGCTGATCGTCGGGCGTGACGTTGATGATCCGGACCTTGGACTTGAACTGCTTGTAGTTCGTGTAACGGATGATTTCCTTGATGTGCACGGGGCCGGTAGGGAAGTAAAGGGTGTCGTCCGCCAGGGTGAAGGTGGGGAACCAAAATTTGCCGTCGATCTGCTCGCGCCAAGTGTCGAATCGCGGGAAAAGGTTCTCGCCATTCTTGGTCTTGAGCTCAGGCACCTGCTTGCCTTCTGATTTCACAATTTGCAGATCGCGATCATCAACCCAAACTGTCCCCTTGAAGTACTGCTTGCCTTTCTGCAGCTCTTTCGGGCGAATGGAGAAGACATAGGCGGTAATCTGATCCACTTTCACGTGGCCCATGTACTGGACGTCGTATTCCGACAGTTCAGTCGAGGTGAGCACAAAGGGCTGGATGCTGCGCATCGCGTCCAGATCCTGCTCGGTCATGATGACATCCTTCAGGGTATTCACCGGCGCGTAAGTGATGTGCTCGATGCGGCGTCCAGAATCGTCATAGAGGATATCCCATTCCTGGTCGAAGGTACCCGTGACCTCGTTGTCAGGGCCCAGGGTTTGGACCTTATTGATTTGGTGGTAAGTGTAATTGTCGCGCGCCTCTTTGAAGAGCTTCTCCTTGGCAGTGAATTCCTGAATGATCTGCTGAATCTGGGCCGCGCTGGGATCGCTCAATTCCGGTCCCTTGGCGGGCATGGGCGTACGGGTGGCGGCGGCACGCAGGACCGGCCCGCCGGAGTCGCCTGAGGTCGCGATTGATCTTGTATTCGAATCCGGCGGAGCTGCGGACGCAGGAGTAGACGCGGCGGTAGATGGAGCAGCGGAGGGCGCCGGGGCTGCGGCAGCTGTTTGCGTAGGCGGTGCGCTACGGACGTTCTGGCCGGCTTTCTGCAAGGCGTCGATGACTTCGTCGGAAGCGCCGTCGTCGTGCAGCTTCTTCGCCAAATCCGGGGTCATCTGGAAGTCGACACCGCGCTCACCGATCAAGGCAATCAGCTTCTCCGGCGTTGCCCCGCCAATAAGGAGGAGCCGGACATCATCGGAGCTAAGGGGCTTGCCAGCCCCACTGGACGGCGCCGCTGTGGCTATCGCCAACAACATGACGGCTGCGGCCAGCGCCAATCTCGCGTAGTTCTTCATGACCCTCATCTCAACGTCGGGCCGGATATCATTGCGCCGCGACCGAACCTCAGCCTACCGAACCAACCGACGCGTGGCGATCAAACCAGCATCTTTTGAGACTCCCACGGTTGGGTTAGATTTTAACTGGGGCCGCCGAGTTGTCTGGAAGCGACTCACTATCGCGCGCGGCGACGGTTCTTGAGCCGCATCTGGCGAAGCTTCCGGCGGTTCCGCTTGGGCTTGGAGATCGAGAAGCCTGCACTGCCGGCGCGGCGCACCTTGTACCCAGCCCCGCTGCCTGAGCCTTCCGGCCCGCTGGCCGGCGTGGTATTTTCCTGATCCATATGCACCCCTCTAACGAATCTGAATCTGAATCAGCTCGGCGAAATCACCTGCTGCTTGAGCTTTAAAACGGACCGTAGCCTGTTTGTTCTTAAGGCCCTCGAGTTCGGCCAACCCCACCTGCTTCCCGGCCATCCAGATTGCGGTCGAGTGTGTAACTCGGAAATCGTAATCCACATCCTCCGACTGCAGGACGGTGGTCGTGACCTTGTGGTGCACGGTCCGCTTTCCGTCGATAGAATCGTAGTTCTTGCTCTCCACGGAGATTGTTTTGGGCGGGGTCTTCGCGTTCAAGGTCAACACCAGAAGGCCGTCGCGGCGCACCACCATCATTATCGAACCTTTGATTGTCTCGGGTGCTGAGGAGAGGCGCGTATTTCCGGGGTTGCCTTCGGCGCTGCGCTGAACGATGCTTCCGCTCGAAGCCGGGGGCGACTGGGTCGAACCCGAGGCGGCGTCAGGCTTCGGCTCCTGTTCTCCCTGAGCCCGCGAGCCGGACAGGGCAAGCAATGCGAACAGGCTGACGAGCACCATCCTTTTGATCATACTCATCCTTATCCGGCGTCGGAACTCTCACCTATGGTGAGTCTTGCTAGCATACCTGAGACTCTACCTGATTCGAAAGGAAATGGCGATGAAAGAGATGGAAGCGATGGAAGGGTACCCGAAGGTGACTGCGGCAGACGAATGTCATAAAGAAGGGCCGCCCTTGTAGACGGCCCACTAGTCGCATCGAATAAAAATTACCGTCGTCCGGATCCGGATCCGAGGAACTAAGCCCCACCAGCCTTCTCCACGCTTTTGACGGTGATGGAGTCGCCCTTCACCGTGCCTGTAACCTTCACAGAGTCCCCGGCCAGGCCCTTGAACTTATCCTGATCATCAAGCTTGTAAACCTTGCCGCCCGAGACCAGAACGTAGCTGGCTCCTCCATCGACGCACTTCTGCACACAGGCTTTGGCCTCGTCACTTGCCGTGGCATGCTTCACGCCACAATTAGAATCACTTACTGTTCCGGTTAGGGTCTTTGCCATTGCGAGGCCAGCAAATACCAGCAACGTGGCCGACAACAACACGATCTTCCTCAACATGGTGTTTCCCTCCTCTTTAGACAAACGATTTTGTACTCTCCGACCTTAAGGGACGCCCCCCGGGCCACCCTCTATTCATAACGCTGAAAAAGGGACTGGAACATACTCTAACCCCTTACTCTTTAGAATGCAATACCTGAAGACACAATAGAGCCAAAATACGAAGTCGTATGCCTGTGATGGCGGAGCCTGACTGGCGACTGGCTCTCACTGAGGAGAAACGGGGGAGCGCAATTGGACGAGGTCTGGTGCTGGCGCAAAAGCCTCGCGATCCTGGGGGTCGCGCCAGAAGTCGATCATCGCCACTTGCTGGACACAGGAAACGGTACAACGGGGGGCGCAAGGCTTGCGGGTGTAATACTCGTGCTTGACCTGCTCGTAGGTATACTTGGCCAGAGGAATGCCCGGATAGCCGCGGGTTTGGGAACAATAGTGCACAAGGCCGTCCTCGCAAATATACAGATAGCGGCTTCCGGCCCGGCATCGCCAATTGTTGGGCTTGCCCTGGGCAATGTTCTTCTGGAAATGGTTCAAGCGGGCGTAAGACGCCTTTCCCATTTTCATGATTTCAGCGTAGATCTCCTGCTGTCGCGGGCCCAGGGGTTGGAGTTGGCCGGTGCTGTCGTGCAGGATGCCGACTGTGCTGGTGAGGCCAAGTTCCAAGGCGCGCCGGGCCACGGTTAGGGCGTCCTCCGGATTGCGCACCGGGCTGCCCAGCACGGAGTTGATATTTACATGGAATTCAGCGTACTCGGCAAGCATCTGCAACTTCTTGTCGAGCACCTTCAGGCTCTTTTTCGAAACGTCATCCGGCATGACGTTGTCGATCGAGATCTGCAGGTGGTCGAGGCCGGCGTGGTTGAGTCGTTTGATCCTTTCCGGCGTCAGCAGGTAGCCATTGGTGATGAGCCCGGCCAAGATGGTGTGCTTGCGGATGCGCCGGATGATCTCGTCCAAATCGGGATGCAGCAGGGGTTCGCCGCCGCTGATGGTGATGATGGTGGTGCGCAGGCGCCGCAAATGATCGATGCGGCGGAGCATTTCCTCGGTCGGTACCGGCTGCGAGAAATTGTCGAACTCGTTGCAATAGGTGCAAGAGAGATTACAACGCCGGATCGGAATAATGTGCGCGTCGACGGGGTGGGTCTTCGATAGCAACCCCCTCATGATCATCCGCCATTCGCGGTACTGGCGGCTTACGGCGCCTAGTCTTCGTTTGAGCTGATGGCGGTTCATGGGCAAAACGGTCAGTCTTTCCGGGCAGACTGAAGGTCCCGCGAATCTTGCGAGCAGAGCCTTGCGAGTAAGCTCTTGAGTTCCCGCAGACCGCTTCTTAGACTATCTGACCCCCCTTAGCCGGACAACCAGAAAAGTGTGAACGGCGAAAAACGGCGTCCGAGATGTCCTCCGGCCTCGCTTAATGGCTAAGTTATAGAAAAAAGGCAATATGATAAGATTGTCGGGCAGCGGTCCAGGTTGGTCCGGTGGGAGGCCGGGAGGCCAGATTGAAACCGGAGCGAGGAAAGCACCATCATGCAGGGAAACTCCGAACTAAAGCGAATGAACGTGTGGCTCGCACTGCTCATCGTTGCGGTAACGCTTGCCGCAAACATGGGCAGCGTCAAAGCGAGCGAAGTGTCCCAAGCGGACGAGATGCGGCATAAGACAGAATGGCTGGAGCGGCACCTGATCCGTGACCGATCCAGTCTGCCGTTCTCCTTCACCTATGGACATCAGGGCTCCAGCGAATTGCTGCCAGCGTGGAACAGCAAGAGGGAGACGCAGCAACTCGAAGGCGCCCGCATCGAGCGCACCTTCATCTGGACGGATCCGAAGACCGGTCTCGAGGTTCGACTCGTCGCGATAGACTTTAAAGACTTTCCCGTGATCGAGTGGACAATGTATTTCAAAAATGGAGGTCAGACCGATACGCCGATCCTGGAAGATATCCAGCCCCTCGATTCGATCTTTTCGCTGACCGACAAAGGCGTTCCTACCATCCTCTACTCCAAGGGTTGCGGCGACATGGACACCTACTCGCTCGAGAAGAAGCCGCTGAATCAACTCGAATCACTTCGCTTCTCGAATGAAGGGGGCGGCAAGACGGTCGCAACCATACCGTTCTTCGATATCCTGACGCACGGGCGGGGCCTGATTGGCGCCATAGGATGGCCCGGCAGATGGACAATCTCGATCGAACATCCCACCGATGCGGCGATTACGGTCAGAGCCGGCATGACAAACACGCATCTCACACTGCACCCAGGTGAGGAGATTCGAACACCGTTAGTCCTCCTGCTGCCCTGGAGAGGTGATGCTATCGATGCTCATAACCTGCTGCGGCGACAGATCCTGAAATACCATACGCCCCATTATGACGGGAAGCCGGTTGTGCTGCCCGTATCCCATGCCGGGTGGGGCGGAATGAAAACCACCACCAGCCTGCGTCTTATCGACGAGATCACGAAGGAAAGAATGGGATTCGAAAACTTTTGGATGGACGCCGGATGGTACGGCGCAGATCGTCAAGTGGACGAGTTTCAGATCTTCGGCAAAGAAGACTGGTTTCTGCACGCAGGAAACTGGAGAGTCAACAGAATCCCTCATCCGGATGGTCTGAAACCGATAAGTGACGCGGCCCACGCCAAGGATATGAAATACCTGCTCTGGTTCGAGCCCGAACGAGCCGTGGTCGGAACACCGCTAACCTTGGAGCATCCGGAGTGGTTCATTGGCGAGGAACAGACCAACTTTGAAGGCGATGTCAAGCGGCCGCTGGTTAAATTCCGCCTGTTTGATTTCGGCAATCCCACGGCCAGGCGATTCATGACCGATTGGATCTCAGATTTTATTACGAGTCAGGGCATTGACATTTACCGGCAGGACTGCAACTTTGCTCTCGGCCGTTTCTGGTCGGCGGCAGATACGCGTGACCGCCAGGGGATCACGGAAATACGGTATGCGGAGGGACTCCTCGCCTTCTGGGACGAACTACGGCAGAAGCACCCGCAACTGATTCTGGATATCACTCAACGAGGCGATCTGGAGTCGATATCGCGAGGGGTGGACCTCACCCGGGCCGACTATCCGGTTTCGCCCGACGCCGATCCAATCGGGAACCAGGTCAGTACGCAAGGCCTGGCTTACTGGCGCCCCCATTTCGGAACCTGCCTCCAGACCCGGGCGCACGACACATACCTTTTCCGCAGCGGTTTCTCACCCGGATTGGCGTTCGCGCTCTTCAATGTCGCTGGAACCGAAAACGAAGTCGGCCGTTTTATTCCACCTGACTTTCCCTTCGACTGGCTCCGAACTATGGTGGAGCAGCTCAAGCGCGTGCGGCCGTACTATTACGGTGATTACTACCCGTTGCTGCCCTGCAGCACGAATGCCGATTGCGCCCCCGGAAGAGGCGGGAAGGGAACGTAGTGCAGCATTTGAATGGGCCGCCTGGCAGCTTAATCGTCCCGAACAGGGCGACGGGATTGTCCAGGCTTTCCGGCGTCCCAGGTGCGACGAGACGACGAAAACTGTTCGCCTCCGGCGACTGGACGCTACTGCAACGTACCGGATTACCAACTTTGATGTTGTAGGCTCTGTGACGCTATCCGGCAGGGACTTGATGGAAAAGGGCTACACCGTGGAAATCAGGGATAAGCCAGGCGCCGCCGTACTCAGCTACAAGCGAATGAACCCACCGGCTCACTAACGCCGCGCCATAAGCAAGTGTAGCGCGGAGTTTCGCCCCTTAGAAACTCCGCGGCTCTTCGGCAATGTGTCGGTTCTAATAGAGGCCGGACTCGATCCGGACACAAAGCCGCGGAGTTTGAAAAACGTAAACTCCGC
>CAWDMC010000014.1:0-77500 GCA_963803295.1 uncultured Acidobacteriota bacterium
CCTGGTGGGTGACACCCGGCAGCATCAGGCCGTTGAAGCCGGCCGACCCTTCCAGCAGTTGCAGGAAGCTGGAATGCGAACAGTGAAGCTCGACGAATACTCCGCCAGAAAAACCAGGAACTAAAGAATGTCGTTGAACTCCTCGCCCAAGGTGAAGTTGGGCAAGCTGTCGCAGCCTGGAGCGGCAGGGCCGAGTTCACGGAATCTCCGAGGCCGGGCAGCGATTAGAAGCTGTCGTTAACGACTACCTCCGCCAGCGGAAGGCACCTTTGTCGTTGCCCCGGACAACCGCAGCCGCTCCCAGATCAACGACCTTATACATGAAAAGTTGAAGGCGGAGGGCTCGCTCGGCCCGCAAGAGTACACGGTTACGGTCCTGGTAAATCGGCAGGATCTCACCGGCGCCGACCGCCAGTGGGCGACAATATGACCCCGGTGACGTCATCCGCTATACGCGGGGCAGCCGTCAAAACGGGGTCGAAGCCGGTGAGTATGCCGCCGTCACCGCCATTGATCACACACAGAACCTGATCACGGTGCGGCGCCAGGACGGGGAGGAGATCAGTTACGATCCCCGGCGGCTGCAGGGCGTCAATATCTACCGGCCCGAGGAGCGAAACTTCGCCGAAGGGGAGCGGATCCAGCTCACCGCGCCCCTCAAACAGGAGCGGGTTCCCAACCGCGAGCTTGCGACGATCGAGCGTATCGATGCTAGCGGTGATCTCCAGGTGCGACTCGATTCCGGGAGGACGGTTCGATTCAATCTCCGGGACCACAGCCATATCGATTACGGCTATGCCATGACCAGCTATTCGAGCCAGGGCCAGACGGCCGACCGTGTCCTGGTTCATCTCGCTAGGATCGTGACAATCCCGGACTGGTGAATCGTCGTTTCGCCTACGTCGCCCTTTCGCGCGCCAGGCACGATGCGCAGATCTACACCGACAACGCCGCAACCCTGGGTGAGCGGCTAAGCCGTGAAGTTTCAAAGACTACTGCGCTTGAAGAGCAACAGGCCGGGCAAGGGCAATGGCAGCGCTCGACACACACTCAGCGGCAGGATCAAGGGGAGCAGAGACTCGCATGACCGGATTTGAGCTAATTCTGCCGTTCTTGAGGCCGATCGAGCACCTGATCCTCGATCCTGAGATCAGCGAGATCATGGTCAACGGTCCCGAGCGTGTTTTCATCGAGCGCGCGGGCTACCTCGAAGCCGCTTCCGGCGTGACCCTTACTGAGAAATCTCTCCTGATCGCGGTCAAGAATATCGCCCGGCGGCTCGGAGACGACATCTCCGAGTCGAAACCCATTCTCGATTCCCGCCTCCCGGACGGCAGCCGGGTAGCGGCGGTGATCCCGCCCTGCAGCGTTAACGGCATCACCCTCACCATCCGCAAGTTCAACTCCCGGCACTTCGGTATCGACGATCTGGTGGAGATCGGGACTCTGCCGCGAAGCCTGGCCGGGACCCTGAAAGACCACGTTCTCAGCCGCAAGAACATCCTGATCAGCGGCGGCACGGGCACCGGGAAGACAACGCTGCTCAATATTCTTGCGGGCTTCATTCCGAACCAGGAGCGCCTGGTGATTATCGAAGACACCGCCGAAATCCAGGTTCAGAAAGACAATCTCGTTCGCCTCGAAGCTCGGCGCGAGCAGAATGGGCTGCCGGCGGTGACCATTCGTGACCTCTTAAAGGCCACCCTTCGGCATCGTCCTGACCGCATCATCTTGGGCGAAATCCGGGGCGGCGAAGCCTTCGACCTCTTGCAACTCCTGAATACCGGGCACTCGGGAACGCTCTGTACCGTTCACGCCACCTCGGCCGCCCAGGGACTCTCTCGCTTCACCAGTTGCGTGCTGCAGAGCGGCGTGGAGCTGCCCTACAAAGCCATCAAGACCAATATCGCGGACTCTCTTCAGTCGATCATCCAGCTTGAGCGCCGGCCGGGAAGACGCTTTATCTCCGAGGTGGTCGCAATCCAAGGCTATGACCCGGACGCCGATCGCTATGCCTTCAATCCGATTTACAAGTGTGAGGAAGACTATGCCGACGTCAGACCATGATTTGGCCGAGGATCACCAGGTTTCGATCCCCAAGGAGTACCTCAGGGCCAACTATGAGGCCCATGACCGGCTGGCCGTGGTCATTCTCAACCGTGAAAGGGGAGAGACTCTGCAGCGCGTCACCACAGCCCAGGCCATCGCCAGCCCCAAGTTCCAGGCCTGGCTCCGTTACAAGAACGCGCACGGTTCGGACGTCTACATCGCCCAGAACGCACTTCGCGAGAACGCGACCGGCCGAACCAAGGCCGATATCGCCACGATCCGTCACGTCTATCTCGACATCGACAAGGACGGTGACAAAGCAGTGGCAGCGATTGAACAGAGCGACAAGGTTCCCGATCCGAACTTCGTGATCCGCACTTCCCCCGGCAAGTACCAGGTGATCTGGAAAGTCGAGGGCATGACACTGCCCGAGGCTGAGGCGATCCAGCGGGCCATGGTGAGGGAGTTTGGGGGAGATCCCGCTGCCACGGATGCCAGCCGGGTTCTTCGCCTGCCGGGCTTCTACAACAAGAAATACGAGGAGAATTATCGCGTCGAAGCAGAGGCGCGCAGCTCCCGAACCTATCACTCAAGCGACTTCAAAGTTGCTCTTGACCAGGCGCAGGCGGCCGCTCACGCGTTGCCTCAGGACAGTCCTCAGCATCGTTCTGGTAGTGAACAGAGGCATGCCCATGCGACCCCGCGAACACTCTCCGAGAACGACTGGGCCTGGGCGATACGGCGGCTCGGCAAGGGTGAACAACCCGACTCGCTTATTCAGAAACTCGCTGACTACCGTGATGACAAACCCAACCCGCAATACTATGCCCGCCTGACCGTGACCCGTGCTTACGCAGCTGTGGCTCTTTCACGCGGACAAGAACCGGAGGAGGTCGTACGAACTCTCAGTGCCTACCCACCACGGCCTTACGACAATGGCGAGCAGTATGCCCGCGTAACCGTACAACAGGCTCTCGATCAGCTCAGACAATCAGCCCGGCAGACGCAATCCGCTGGAGTTGAACCTGCAGGCCAGCCTCAACAGGGAGCCAGAAATCAGACGAACTCCGAAAAACAACGGCCGGGTCAGGCCCACATCAGCCTGAGGATCGCACCATGACGCGCGTTAGCATTCTGCGATGGCTCTTGTCCACTCTCGTCTTAGCGGCCATCCTCTTCGGTTGCGGAGGCCTCACCCGATCTTGGGCGCGAATCGGTTATCTGGTGATCTTCGGGATGGCAGGACTCATAACCGACCTCGTCACGGATCCCACATTGGCCCTGGAGCGGAGCCGGCCCGGGCCTGGTGCACTGGACACGGGCGGACGCCTTCTCACGAGTGTCCTATTCGTTGTCACAGTAGCCCTCGCCGCTTTTGACGGAGGGCGCCTGCACTATGCCGCCGCGATCCCAAGAGAATTCCAGATCGCTGCGCTGATCCTGCTTATGCCGCTCGAAGGCCTCCAGATCTGGGCCATGACCGTCAACCCATTTTTCTCTTCCGTTATCCGTCTCCAGACCGACCGTGGGCACCGCCTGGTGGCCCGTGGTCCCTACCGTTTCATCCGGCACCCAGGGTACCTTGCAATGCTCCTCACCATGCCGGTGACGGCTATAGCGTTGGGATCCTGGGTTGCGCTGTTTCCGGCTGTGTTTTATTCCGCTGTGATCCTGCGTCGCACATACGGGAGGATCAATTCTTGAAGGAGAACCTCAATGGCTACACCCAATACGCGGCAACTGTGCGCTATCGGCTCGCACCAGAACTCTGGTAGCACGGGTGCGTTCAATTGGCAATGCCCCGAGTGCCAGTCAACAGACCTGGTGAAGCTTTCGCTTGTCTATACGAACGGTGCTCGGTGATCAATGGTCGATCGCGATCTCGAGGCTTGCTCTTCGCTGAAAACGGGATCGGGTTGGGCTTCGGCAGAACCAGAACTTCGGGCAAAATCCAGACGCAGCTCTCACGGATGGCGAGCCCTCCGCACAAGAAACGCTACCGTTATGTGATTGTGGCGTGGATAGTCGGGTTCTATATAGCCCTTTGTATCGCCTCTCCCATCGAGGTCCATGGCACCCGCCACCGCGGTACACCTGCATCAGGAGATTCGCCTTCTTTTCGTGGATGTATAGTGCCTTTATGATCTGCTTGCTGGCGATTTTGTGGCGCTACAACCATCTCGTTTATCGGCGACGCTACCGCGAGTGGGACAGGTCCTTCATGTGCCGGCGGTGCGGAAAGACCTTTACCCGTTAGGCCGTGACGGGTTTCGACTCACATGACTAAACTTGCACACACACCGGAACAGGCGAGGGAGGATTCGAATGGATCGGAAATACGCGTCAAATTCGGCAACCACCAACGGGAATGATTCAGCCGCCGTGGCTGTACGGCGGTCGGCTGAAAGCGGAATCGAGCCGAGGCGGGAATGGCTAGGTTTGAGGGAGCTCAGCAATTACGCGGATATCTGCGAGAGGACCCTCCGCTCCTGGATTTACTCTCCTGTTGATCCTCTCCCCGCCGTCAAGGTATCCGGGAAGGTCTTAGTTCGGAAGTCCGATTTCGATGCTTTTCTTCAGCGGTACAGAATCCGTCCGCTCGGGAACCTTAACATTGATGCTATCGTGCGAGACGTTATGAAAGGAGAATCAGATGGGCGTTAAGATCAGGAAAAAAGGTCGGTACTGGTACGTGTTTATTAACTATCATGGCCGCCGCAGGGCGAAGAAGGTCGGCTCTCGTGAAGCGGCCGAAAAAGTCAAAAGGGATATTGAGGCGAGGCTGGCCTTGGGTGACATAGGGTGTCTTAAGCTCAACGACAAATCCGACGTTGGGACCTTCAGAGAATACTCCGACAAGTGGATCAAGCAGTACGCAGAAATCGAGTGCAAATACTCGACCGTTTACGGCTATAAGCTGCTGCTCAAGCGCCACCTGGTACCTGAGTTTGGCGCTGCCAAGCTTGATCACATAACCCGCGAACACGTTAAGACGGTTTGCCGCTCGTTTGGCGGGCAGGGATCTCTCACGCAATTCGGTCCGCCGAGCTGTCACTCTTCTGACGGGCATTCTTAACGCGGCGCTTGATGACAGGCTAATAGAACGTAATCCGGCGGTGCGAATCCTAAGTTCGCGGCAAGGTCAGGAAGAAAAGTTCCAGCCGACGCCTCTTACACCTTCCGAACAGGCCGCTCTATTGAAGACAGCCCGCGCGGAGTCTCTGGAACTGTTCGCGCTTCATCTCGTGGGCCTTCGTGCCGGCCTTCGGCGAGGGGAAATCGTGGCGCTCCAGTGGGGCGATATTCAATTTGGTACTGATGACCCCAATGCGAGCAGATTCATCGAGGTCAAGCGGAACTACGTCTATGGCCGGTTCACCTCGCCAAAGAGTCACCGCTCACGGCGGGTCGACCTGTCTGGGGAGTTGCGTCGAACCTTGCTTGAGTTGCAGGACGAGCGACTTCTCAAGGCATTTTCCGCAGGGAAGTCAAATATCACGGAGGACTTTGTTTTCCCCTCTAAGGCTGGCCGCGTACTTGATCCCGACAATATGATTCGGGACCGATTTTTGCCCACGCTCCAAGCGGCGGGAATCCGCGCGATTCGGTTCCATGACCTTCGTCACACGTTCGGTGCGATGCTGATTGCTGCGGGAGCACCCCTCAACTACGTCAAAGAACAAATGGGTCACGCTAGCATTCAAGTGACGGTTGACACCTATGGGCATCTGATACCAGGAGTCGGCGAAAGGTATGTAGACAGGCTGGATTCCAAAGCAAGTCCGACAACCGACCCAGCCGCAATCAACGTCAGAACCTGACCCCGAGAAATCTCTGGAAGTTACTGAAATAATTGGTAGCGGGGGGGAGGATCGAACTCCCGACCTAGGGATTATGAGACCCTCGCTCTACCACTGAGCTACCCCGCCAATGTCTCACACCGAAGGTCTCGACTGACGGTGGGTTGACGACTTCACAAGGTTAGGGCATCAAGGTAGGTCAAGTCAAGAACGCGACACGCCAGAAAGGCGCCGGTCGATGCCCTTGATAGGGGAGGCGTTGGCTTCTACGGCTCGGTATGCTTTCACTCGCAGGCGCCAAAGCGCGCTGAACCACCCAGAATCGTCCGGTAGATTGTCGCGTCACGCAGGACGGTCTGGACGTAGAGGCGAGTCTCGCTGAAGGGAATTGATTCCACAAATTCGGCGGGCTCGTCAAAACTGTGATCGCTGAGCCAGCCCTTCACGCGGCTGTCACCGGCATTGTAGGCGGCAAGAGCGAATTCCGACTTGCCGCCGAAGTTGCTCAGGACGCCACGGAGAAAACGGCACGCGACCTTCAAATTGTAAGATGGGTTGTACAAGGACTGCGCCACGCGACGGCTGCGCCGCGACCTTCCGCCGCCGCCCGCCGCCACGGGCAGCATCTGCATCAATCCTCGCGCATTGGCTACAGAAGTGGCCTTCGGATTGAATCCTGACTCCTGCCGGATCAGCGCCATCACCAGGTAGGCATCCAGGCCGTTAGCTCGCGATTGACTTCGCACCAAATCCCAGAATGCCCGTGGATAGAGCAAGTCCCAGATCTCCCGCGGCAATTCGGCGGTATCGTATTGCATGACATTGGGGGCAGCCCGTCGCGCCTCATGGATCGACATACTGTAGCGATCGTCCTCGCGATGTTGCCGGGAAAGTGCCAGCCGCAGGGCGATGCTCTCGAAACTGCCGGAAGACGGGTCGGGCGGGTGATCGGCAAGAGCGCGCTCGATGTAACTTTCTTCCAGAGAGTCCAGTCCCAGCGCCCGAATCACGCGAAGGGTGCGCAGAATGCCACTCGATCCACTCAAGTTAACGGCGGCGCAGTACTGCTCGGGTCCAGGCGAACGCCGCGGAATCTGTTTGGCGACGGTGTCGATCCAGATGGAGTCGATTTCTGGCTTTGCCGCCCTAGTGGGTAACTCTCCGGCGATGGCAAGACCCGAAGGAAAGTGCGGAAATTGGAGGGAGGTGGCGTCGGCATTTAAACGTCCAGAACCCGAACTCGCCAAACGTAAACCTGCTTGGGTCGAGTAATAGTCGTTCACAAAGCGCTCGCGCAACAATTGATAGAGCGCCTGGGCGCCCCCCGAATTGCCGCGGCGTTCTTGAATACGTCCCAGCCAGTAGAGCGCGCCCGGAGCATGCGGCGATCCGGAATAGCGCTTCAGGTGATCCTTAAATCCTGATTCTGCCTCGTCATAATCGCCTTCCAGGTAATGGCTCCAGGTCGCGCGCCATTGCGCTTCCCGGCCCTGCCAAGTCAGGGGGAAATCGCTCTCCAGGATCTCGTAATAGCGGACGGCGGCAGCCCGCTCATCCTGGGCCAGGTAGTAATTCGAGACTGTCCAGAGCGCCGTGAAATAATCCGGGCTGTGGGGGAAGCGCTTCTCCAAACTGGAGAACGCATCCAGCATGAAGTGCTCGTCCTTCAAGCGGCGTCCGGCTTCCACCAAGGCTTCCAACCGGCCGGATTCCGCTTCCGAGTCTTTGAATTCGCGCGCGCGCAGCAAGGCGATGGCTTCGGCGGCGCGCCGCAGCCCGACAAGGCTCCTGGCTTCGCCCACCGTCCACTTGCCGGAGGACCCACTACCAGGATTGCGCGCAAGGAGTGTGCGGTAGTCTGCAAGGGCGTCCCTGTAGCGCTCTGCCGCCAGCAAGAAGTCGGCCCGGTTCGTCGCATCCTGCTCCGACGCTTGTGGAAAGCTCGTACCCATTTGGCTTCGGATGGTCTCTAAGGCGTCACCCGCGGCCTCGGCCTGGGCGGTCGCAGGATAGTTGAAGTACAGGTCCTGGTAGGCGCGGACTGCGTCATTGGGCTTCTGCACAGCTTGGTAGGCCCTTCCCGCCAGCAAAATGAGGGTCGGCGTCCTCTCAAACCTCGGGTCCGCCTTCAGAGTGCGGAGAGCGCGGTCAGGCTGCTGCAGCCTCAAGTAGGAGTTGGTCAGGAGTCCCGAGGCCTGCTCAATCAGGACGCTCTCCGGATAACGTCCGGCAAAGCCTTCGAGTGACGCGACCACCTGAGTATCGTTGTGCCCTGCCCAAGCCGCCTCGGCCTGGTAATAGCTCCCGAGATCCGCCAGCTTGCAACGTGAATCCACTGCCTGGCCGAGATCCGCAACTGCCAGCGGAAATTGTCTTGCCTCATATTCCCGGTATCCAAGGGCAAAGTAGGCCAATCCCCTCTGCTCGCGATCCTTCGCGGAACCAGCGAACCGGCGTAAAGCCGGCCAATAGCCTGGCGATCCGGCGCGGGAGGCAAGCCTGTAGAGCCCGCCCGCATAGGCTGAGGCGATCATTGCGGCGGTCGGAGTTGCCACCTTGATCCTGTGAGATTTGGCCGGCTCGGGCGCCATGGAGAGGGTCTCAAGCGACGGATTTGGTTTCTTGGACCGCTTGTGGACGGAGGAACGCGCGACAGACCCTCGTCGAGAGGGCGAACTCCGGGCGGGTTTGGCCCGTCGACTAGAGGTTCCTTTGGCCGCAGCGGCAGTCTGTTGTTTCGTGTGCCGCCGCGGAGTGCTGGCCTTGCGGGCGCGAACGTGCTTGCCTGTTTTGTGGTGCCTGGCGGGTCGACCAGCTTTCGCAGGCATCCGGCCCGTGGCCATCGCTCCGCTCGACAAGACACAGGCTGCAAGAACCAGCATGCAAAGTGAAGACGCAACTAGGCGCAGCTTGGAAAAGAGGATGCGAAGGCGGGTTGAGCGATGGCTTTCGATCTTAGTCAGAACCTCGATCAAGCTACATTATCTTCTAAACCCGCTTCCAGCATCAATATCAAACGTAGTCAATTCGCCATCGGCCATCATAGGGACGACTCTTGCGATCGCCGGGCAGGCACAAGACTCATAAGCTTTAATACCACGGATCGACACGGTCGCTCATCAAAATTGCGCATAAGATAGAGGGGAAATAGGAGGTGCCATGGGTGGCGACAGATTTGAGCAAATTGATAAGGCATTGCGTTCGGGCGGACCCGAGGTGGCATTCAACCTCCTCGCGAGGAGATTCCGCGAGGAGAAAAAGTATGTTCAGCTGTGGGAGACACGGCTCATGAAAACGCGATGGGAGTTGGGATTGCCGCTCATTCCCACCGATCCGCTGGACGACCTCACTGAGGAGACGAGACGCGCCTATGAACACGGTCTGGCTGAGGCGGCGCGTGAAGTCGGCGGCCTGTTTCTCGCCGACGGGGATATTGAGCGAGCCTGGCCATATTTTCGGGCTGTCGGCGAAACTGTCCCTGTAGCCCAAGCCATCGAACTAATCCAACCCAAAGAAGGAATTGATCGGATTATTGAAATCGCCTACTACGAGCAGGTCAATCCGCGAAAAGGATTCGAGCTGATTCTGGCTCAGTTTGGCCTGTGCAGGGCCATCACCGTTTTCGCGCAGTACCCCGGGCTCGAGGGCCGCGAGGAATGCCTGCGATTGCTCGTCCGCACCTTGCATGGTGATCTGGTCAGGAATTTGAAGCGGGCGATCGCGGAGCAGGAAGGCAAAGAACCTGACACACAGAGCGTACCCTCGTTGATTCGAGGACGCGATTGGCTTTTCGACGGCATGAACTATTACGTCGACACGTCCCATCTTGCCTCGGTTCTCCAACACAGTATCCAAGCGCACGACCCCGAGACGCTGGCACTGGCTCTGGAATTCACCGAATACGGCTCGCGCCTATCGCCTTTCTTCCAATACCAAGGCACCCCTCCTTTTGAAGATATTTACGCCGATCATGCTTTCTACCTGCGGGCACTACTCGGCGAAAATGCGGACGCATCACTGGAGCATTTCCGCAAGAAAGTAACAAGGGAAGATCCCAACCCAGCCGACCCTTTGGCTGCCCAGGCAGTGGTCGGGCTGTTGGTCCGGCTCAGACGCTATTCAGAGGCCATCGACGTCTCGCTCCGATACCTCCCTGAGGTCGATTCTTTCGAGCTTGCCTGTCCAACTCCCTTGCAACTCTGCCAGCTCGCCGGAGATTCCAAACGGCTCATGGAACTAGCTCGCGAACGAGGGGATTTATTGAATTACGCCGCTGGCGCCCTCCAGTCTTTGGCGAAAAGTACCGTGCGAGCAGTCGACACGCTTTCCGATACAGCATGGTCTGCGAGCGACGCCGTATTGTTTACGCGTACTTCCTCCACCAGATAGCCCCTTGTCCCATCGCGCCGACGTCCTGAGGGCTGGTGATGCCGTATTTCACCGGTTTCGCGCCACTGCGAATCGCCGTTTCCGACTTGTCAGGCGCCTCTCTTGATCGTTTGATTAGCCGGGCTCGCATCAGCACATTCAGGTAAGGCAATTGATGCTGGTTTGGCGGCATGATCGGCTTGGACAAAAAGGTCTGGAGCACATTGGGGCAATTGAAGGTTTCCGACCATGGTTTGGTAGGTGTACTTTCTCTTTGATCGACTGCGAAACAATCACACAGCAGTTCCCAGAGATAGACTTTGGTGGTCGCGTTAATGAGCACGCCTCCCTCGCCCGGAAAGTTCACGGCGTTATCGGCGCCCGCAAACAGATATCCCATGCTCTTGAAAATCTGCAGCGGCGTGTTGATAAGGTTGAGCCTGGCGTTTGTCTTCGCCTGGACGACGGCGTACCACTGCAGGCGATGGGTAAACTCACCGTGAATGCGGGCATCGGCTCCCGGGTCCTTCCAGTGGAACCCATTTTTCAGCAGGATGGGGTTGAAGCTCTTGATGAGGATGCCAGTCAATGTCGGGGCGGCGGAGGGTAGGTTCACTTGGGGCAGCTTACCCACAGGAGTATTGGGAGGCACGTGAGCCTGCCACGCTCCCTGGGGATCGTGGGCACCGAAGGCGATGGCATTGCTTTTGTCTCCCGCGGTTTGTGCCGTAGTGTGGAGCTTCGCCTGGGCGCCGTTGAAGCCTGCGGCCTGTTCGGCCTCATCGAGCACCCCGGAGAGGACTTTGTGGGTCTTAAACACCTTGGTCGGTTCGCCTTGTCCTACTCCCCTGGTGGGATCGTCGTACCCTCCGGTGCGGTTGATCACTCCTTCGATTTTCGCCCGAACGCCCTGGACCTCGCCGCTGGCGCCTGGCGCCTCCAGTTTGTTCCTGATCGCGGTGTTGAGTGCTTGCAGTTCCGTCACCACGCGAGCCTGGTCGCTCAGGAAACTGCAGATCTCAGCACAGTCATCAGGGAGCTTGGAGTGGTCAACAGCGTCGGTAACCACTCTGGTTTTGTCGACATTTGGCAAGCCCCAGATGTTACGAAGAATGTCCTTAACAGCGGCTGTCGTCATGCTAGCCACGACGTGGATCTCTGACATCGTCGGTCTCCTTCTTGAGTCAAAGTTCGGGCCACGGCAAAAGTGAATTTGCCCTTTCGGGGGTCGCCATCGTGTCCGGATCCTCCGCCAACCGAGTCGAAATCGGCCCCCCCCGGAAAACGCCTTCACGCCAGCGCCCTGCGGATCGGGGCGCGATTCAACTTGGATCTTTATACCTGAGAAGCCCGCCAGGGTAGACTACCGAAACTGCGGCAAATCTCCACCGCAGTGGACCAATGAAGGTGTGGCCAAATTCGCGGGGAATCTGCTCTAATAGTTGGAGGGATCTCGACCATGATTTCCTCCAAGCCGCGCACCGGTTCCACCAGAGCTCATTCGCTAATCCAACTCCGACGTATTGCGGGCCCCCTGATCTTGTTGGCCACTGCGGCTCTTGTCTGGGGCCGGTCCGCCCCAGAGAGCCGGGCGACGCTCGACCTTGCCTACCATCTGCGCCTCGCGCGTCCCAATACTCATTTGGTAGAAGTCGAGATCGACGTTGCCAGGATTACTGAGTCTTCCCTGGATTTCAGCATCCCCGCGTGGTCGCCGGGACGATACGCGATCTACGACTTCGCGAAAAACGTGCAGGAGTTCAACGCAAGTACTGCCGCTGGCCAGACTCTTGCCTGGAGCCAGCCCGATCTCTACTGCTGGCGCGTGGATACGCGAAACGCCGGCGGAGCGGTCCGCGTACGGTACAAGGTCTATGCCAACGACTTGAACGGCTCGTTTTCACAGTTTGACGCGACCCACGCTAACCTTAACGGAGCTTCCATTTACATGTACCTTGTGGGTCATAAGTCTGATCCTATTCACCTGGCTGTGGACGCACCGGCCGGATGGAAGGTGGTCAGCGGCTTCAGCCTCTCCACCGATCAGCACGAGTTCACGGCTTCGAATTACGACATCCTGGTGGATACTCCGATCGAGATCTCGCCCGGAGTGGTAATCCGCTCCTTCACCGATCACGGCAGGACGTTCCGCCTGGCCGTACACACTTTCTCCTCCGAGAGCGCTACGGGAACGGCCTTGACGGAAAGCAATGCCGATCCCACGTTGCTCAACAACCTGGTGGAAGCGTCGCGGAGTATTGTACACGAGGAAATGTCGCTGATGCCCGAGCCCGATCTCGCCCACTACACTTTTCTTCTCCATTTTGCGCCGGACCTGACTGACGGCGGCGACGGGATGGAGCACCTGAATTCCACCCAGATTATCGTGCGCAATGACTTGGCTGGCGGATTCGACGAAGCACGGGAGGACGTGGCACACGAGTTCTTTCATGTGTGGAACGTGAAGCGGCTGCGACCTGCAGCACTGGGGCCATTTGAATACGAGCGTCACACCCCGACGCGGTCCCTCTGGTTCGCTGAGGGTGTCACCCAATACTACTGCTACCTGAACCTGCTACGCTCTGGCATCTGGAATCGTACCCAATTTCTGAGCCGTCTCGCGCTCGAAATCCGTACCCTGGAACGCGATCCAGGGCATGAGCTGATGTCGGCGGAGAGTTCCAGCTTTCACGCCTGGTTTTTCGATCGCTCGCCCCAGATGCAGGAGACCAATTTCGCGAATACTACCATCAGCTACTACAACAAGGGTGCGGTATTGGGGATGTTGCTCGACCTCGAGATCCGCGAGCGCACCGGAGGTGCAAAGTCGCTCGACGACCTCGTGCGCACGATGTATCAGAAGTTCTACCAGGGTCCGCCTTCGTCTTACTATCTTCCCGGTCGCGGCTATGAAGAAGACGACATCCTGGCGGGCCTCAATGCTCTTACCGGCACCGATTTCACCGGCTTTTTCGAACATTACATACGCGGTACAGCCCACCTCCCTTATAAGGACGTCCTCGCCCATGCGGGACTCCAGTTCACTGAGTCTGTTGAACCAGGCTCGGCCCCAACCATCGGCGTGCTAACGCAACAAGCCGATAACGGCGTCAAGATTGCGGCTGTTATTCCCGGTGGTGCGGCTGAAAGAGCAGGTCTCGGCCGCGACGACGTCCTGATCAACGTGGATGAGCTTTCTCTGGCCACAGAAGAACTGAGCTCGCGGCTCAAGATGTACACACCTGGAGCGGAAGTCCCCTTTGCGGTGCAGCGGCACCTCGAGCGGCTGAGAATCATGGTAAAACTCGACCCGCCGCTGCCCAATCACTACTCTATCGACGAAGTGAAAGGCGCGACGCCGGAGCAGGTGAAGATCAAGGAAAAATGGCTTGCGAAGACTAGTGGTGAATAGGGAATAATCCAGCCCTGCAACGATCCCAGCTGCCGAGACTTTGGGTACATTGGGGTAATGCTAACGCATCCCGCGCCGCAAAGTGGTAGAATCCGATTGTCGAATTCTGACCAGCGGACACGCGGGGCTGTGCGTGTAAGCTGCTCGTCCCTTCCACAACATGGATCATCCACCAGAAATCAAGGACAAACTCCGTGAGATCTGCCGCATTGCAGCGCGTGTTTTCTATGAAAAAGGTTACGACGGCGCCTCGATGCAGGATATCGCCGACGCCGTGCACCTGACTAAAGCAGGGCTCTACCACCACGTCGGCAGCAAGGACCGGCTGCTCTTCGAGATCATGAACTACGGGATGGATATTCTCGAGGAGACGGTACTAGCCAAGGTCAGGAACATCGCGGATCCGCAGGAGAGACTTCGCCAAACGATCCGGGGGCATATCGATCTGGTGGTCCGCGCCCGCGACGTGGAAATTACGGTCATCCTGCACGAGAACCATTCCCTTAAAGGCATCCTTCGGACTAAGATCAACTCCCGCAAGCGGGATTACATTCAATTCCTGGAAGATACCATACGCGACGTGCAAGAACAGTCAGGAAAGACTCTGATTGCCTCAAGAATTGCAGCATTCGCCTTGCTTGGTATGGTGAATTGGCTTTATCAGTGGTACCACATCGAAGGACCGGTATCCGAGGAGGAGATCTCGCTTAACTACGTGGACTTCTTCTTCCGTGGACTGGTGGGTGGGGAATAGGTTCGAACCGGAGGGGCATGAGAACACAACTTCGAGAACGAACGAAACATTCCACTGTTGCTTTCCAGGGAGAGCGAGGAGCCTTCAGCGAGGAAGCCGCCCGCAAGCTGCTCGGTGATGCCGTCACGGTTCGGCCCTGCGAGACGTTTCAACAGGCCTTTACTTCGGCGGCAAAGGGCGAATCCCGCTATTGTCTCGTTCCCATCGAGAACACTCTGGCGGGATCTATCTACGAGAACTATGACCTGCTGCTGGAAAGTGATCTGCACATCGTCGGAGAAGTAAACCTTAGGATCGTCCACAATCTGATTGCCTTCCCCGGTACCACCCTGCGGAATCTCCGCAAGGTCTACTCCCATCCCGTGGCTCTCGCCCAGTGCGTGCAGTTCTTCACCGATCATCCTAATGTGGAAAGAATTACCTTCTACGACACGGCGGGAAGCGTGAAGATGCTGGCCGAGCAGCGCATCCCAAATGCCGCCGCGGTCGCCAGTCACACGGCTGCTGTAGTACACAAGGCACGGATCCTGAAGACTCATCTCGAGGACCATCGCGAGAATTTCACGCGGTTTCTACAGCTTGCCAAGAAGCCCCTGATCCGCCGGACCGGCAATAAGGTCTCGATTGTCTTCTCTACCCCGAATATGCCAGGAGCGCTTTTCAAATGTCTTAGTGTCTTCGCCTTGCGCGATATTAATCTCTCCAAGATGGAGTCACGGCCTCTTCGTGGCCGCCCCTTTGAATACTTCTTTTACCTGGACTTTCTCGGCAATATCGAAGAGGATCGTTGCGCGAAAGCTTTGGCCCATCTGGGCGAGATCACGAATTTCCTGCGCGTTCTCGGCTGCTACCAGAGCGCGGAGAAGTAAGCCATACTTGGAATCCGCTCCAGGATGGTGCGAAAGTATGTCCATCATGAAATCCATCTGTCAGGAGTTATAGACGATGCGTTTTGTATCCCTGGGATGCTTTAGATTGAACCTGTGCCTCTTGTTTCTTCTACTCTCCGCCGTACTCATTCCGTCTGGCTCGATCGCTGCCGACTGGCCTACCTATGGGCATGACCCCCAACGGACCGGCTGGGCCTTCGAAGAAGACGAGCTTTCCCCGAAGAATATCGGTGATTTCGAGCTAAAGTGGAAGACGCAGTTGAAAAACCAACCGAAGTCCCTGACGGCACTCACCGCGCCTCTCGTAGCGGAAAAGGTGTTGACGGCCAAGGGCCTGAAGACTGTCGTCTACGTGGCGGGAAGCGACAATCATTTTTTTGCTCTCGACGCCGCCGACGGCACCGAAATCTGGACTATCGATTTCGAGAACCACGTTCTTCCCAAGGACGCGGGCATGTGGCTTTGTCCTATGGGTGTCAACGCCACCCCGGTTATCGATCGCGCCCGCAACATTGTCTACGCCATCGCTGTGGACGGCAAACTGTGGGGACTTGACCTGGGTGATGGCTCAACGCGGTTCGGACCAGTGCAGTTCGTTACGCCCTATTCCAAGAACTGGAGCCTGAACCTCGTCGATGGCTTCATTTACACCGCCATCTCGCAAGGCTGCGGAGGGGCGATCTCCGGCGTCTCCGCAATGGATGTCCGCGACCCAAGCCGCCCGAAGATCCATGATTTACTCGTGGAGAAGAGTTCGGGTGGCGGCATTTGGGGCCGAGGTGGAGCGGTCGCAGGCAACAACGGCCGGATCTACGTTGCCACTGGGGACGGCGAGTTCAATCCCAGCCAAAACGAGTACGGCAGTGCGGTTGTCGCCGCTTCCTTGGAGAAGCTGAAGGTTGTTGACTACTATGCGCCGGTGGATTTCGCCGAGATTACCAAGTTCGACCTGGATATGGGAGCCTCGAGCCCAGTTTGGTTCTCAGACAAGGATCACAACCTCGTCTCGTTTGGCGGCAAACAGGGCACCCTTTACCTGCTCGACGCCGATTTGCTGGGCGAGCAGGATCACCAGACGCCGTTGTACAGGCACGAGCTGTGCAATGAGGAGCGAGCCTTCGAACAGAAAGGCATCTGGGGTGGAATCAGCACTTGGCGCGATGAGGAAGGGCAGAGGTGGATTTACGTGCCGGTTCTTGGGCCCGCGTCCTCGAAGGCGCCGACCTTTCCTATGAAAAACGGTCCCACGCCGCACGGCTCGATCATGGCGTTCAAGGTGGTCACCGATCCTGCCACCAAGAAGCCAACTCTCCAGCCAGCCTGGGTATCGGGCGACTTTGACGTGCCGGAGCCGCCTGTGGTGGCGAATGGGGTACTCTTCGATCTCTCCACCGGTGAAAATACTCTGCAAGCTACGGGTAACCCTGTAGGGTACTATGGCCAGAAAACGCTGAGTGATGAAGAACGGGAGAAAAACACCCACAATGCCGTCCTCTACGCGCTCGATGCTAAGAGCGGCACGACCCTTTACCAGAGTGGCAGCACCATGAGCACCTGGGTGCATTTCAGCGGTCTAGCCATCGCCAGTGGGCGTGTCTATACCGTGGATCACGAATCCCGCGTTTACTGCTTCGGGTTGAAGGGCAAATAGGTTGATTCGGGTCTTTGGGTAGGCTGGTAGCCATCTCGATCGAAGAAATTGAAGGGTCGCGGATCAACCAGACGGAGCGCAGGCAAGGAAACCGTCTGCGTTCGATCGGTCCTTGCTCCCGCGGCTAAACATAGGTTCTGTACCGGAAAGGAGCAAGATCGTCGTGGCGCAAAATTCCTGGCTGTGCTCTCTGCCGGGCAGCTTGCGAAGTCGACTCGCGTCCAGCCCCGGAATTTCGCTCGCGCTTGCGACGGCGTTTTTTCTCGCTCAGACCTGCACTCCGTCTCTGGCTCAGGCGAACGCTAGCATCGAGGACATCACCGGCCGGTACCATTTCGTTGGACCTGACGACACCCTGGCTATCCTCGAGGAAGAGGGCCGCCTCAAGGGCTTCATTGAAGTTTTCCAGGGAGAAGATGAATCTGACGAAATGCTGAGTTATGCGATCGAGCTAGGCACCCGCAAGAGCAACCACGTCGAGTTCAAGACAAGCAAGATTCACGAAAAGTACTATCGGTTCGCCGGTGTTGTCGAGCGCGGGACAGGGCGCACAGCCAATGACAGTGACTATATGCACCTCGTGGGTGACCTCGAAACCATTACCCTCAACAGTGTTACCGGCAAAGAAGACGATGGACGCGTGCGTGTAGTATTCAAGCTGAAAAGCAAGGCGGAACTTGAGGAGCAGCGTTAGTGTCGGGACTTCTGGACCTGGTCTCCGCCCGAACCGGCCACTTTCGGCTCGAGTCCGGCTATCATGGCGATCTGTGGCTCGATCTTGATGAAATGCTCGTCGAAGTGAGCCGGACTCGACCGTTCGCCCTGGAACTGGCGAGAAGGCTTTCAGCTCACAAACCCATAGCCCTGTGCGGACCGCTCGTGGGTGGAGCCTTTATCGCGCAGACTATTGCTTCCGAGCTGGGTCTTGAATTCTATTACGCGCAGCGTGTCGTGCCGCAGCACCGTGACGGCCTGTTCCCAGTTGAATACCAAATCCCCGCTTCACTTCGCGAACGTGTCCGCGGAAAGGACATCGCACTTGTCGACGACGCCACCAACGCGGGATCGGCCGTCAGGGGGACGCTGGCCAGTTTGGAAGCGTGTGGCGCGCGGGTGGTGGTTGTCGGCGCTCTCCTGGTGCTGGGATCTCAGACCTCTCAATCCTTCGCAGACCAGGGGATTCCTTTGGAGAGCCTTGCGTCCCTCGCCAGTGGATTGTGGACGCCATCGGAATGCCCACTTTGCGCCTCTCACATCCCCTTGGAAGATAACAGCGCGCTGTAGAGTTCGTCCCGGTTCTTGGGCTTCATTCGGCCACAACTTTCATCAGCGCTGCTTTTCTGCGTAACCTCTCAAGCCGATAGGTGAACCGCTGATAGGGTTCCGGTGAAGCCGCCTGATCCATGCGACCGAGCGCCGCTTCCACAAACTCGAGGGCGGTGCGAGCGTCGCGGCGGCGATGCTCGTGATACATGGCTAGTTCCTCCATGGCCTCGAACGCCAATTCTTCCTGGCGCCGGCTCAACTCCATCCAGAGGGTCACCGCCCGGTCGTATTCTTTCTGTCGCTTGTGCTGGGTGGCTAGGTGCAAGAGCGCGCGCGCCTCAACCGCTTCGGGAAGACCCAAATCAAGGGCTCGCTGGCAGGTCGCCACGGATTGATCGCGAACGCCCGCACGCTCGAAGATCCGGCTGAGGCTGAAGAGGTCGAGGCTGTGTTCGCGGGAGACCGGAGCCACTCCCAACGCTTCACCCTCGGCTTCACCGGGAGTCATGTGGTACAAAGCGACGACGCGAGCGAGTTCCACAGTGAGCGCCGCGAGGGTGACGATGTCGAGGGAGTTGTGGTAGAACACCGGCTGCAAGCCGCGAGCATTTCCGGTGCGAAGATAATCGAAGTAGATGGGGGGAATCTCAGAGCCGTCCACGTCGCCCTGGCGATTGATTCCCAGAACCTCGGCTTCGAGGTGGGTGAGTTGGCAGCTCTCGAGCCGTAACTTCCAGAGCCGGCGCGCCGGGTGCAACAAGTCGAGGTGCAGGAGGCGTTCGAACGGTGACTTCAGCCGCGCCAGTGAATAGCGCGTCTCCAGAAGCGGCACATCAAATGTCTTGCCGTTGAACGTCGCCACTGCCTTGTAGGTTGCGAGCACTTCGCTCAGGGCCGCGAGCATTGCCTTTTCTTCCGGATGATCGCGCAGAAAAAATTGCTGCACCACGAATTCCGATCCGCTGACGAATCCCAGGCCGATCAGGAAGGCGCAAGTACCCGTGCCGCCCACCAGGCCCGTGGTCTCAGTGTCGAGATACACGATCTCAGCGGGCTCCGGAAGGGTGGCGTTTTCCAGGAAGAGATCCAGAGGGCGAAGATTCGAGGCTGAGAGATCGGCGATGCGAAGCTTGCCGTACGGACGGCCAAAGGGCAGGGCCTGCCGTGCGCTGAAAAACTCGCCCCACGCATTGCGGATCGGCTGGCCCTGGACGTAACCCTCAATGCCTTTGGGCACGCGCTGCGCGGGCAGGGATCGGGCAGACTGGTCTTTCCGCCGCAGATACTCAAGTTGCCGCTCGAGTTCTATATCGCGGCTGCTCTTCTGAGCGGCGTGGTTGAGTTGACGAAGCTTTTCTTCCAGGTTCAAGTAAAATCCAGCTGTCAGTTAATCATTGCCGTCAGGGCGCGGCTTCAGCTGTGCCGAAACCTTCCGTGCGTGATGGCGGCTTTAGCCTCTGAGGCGTGTCCGCTGAGAACCGCTCCGCTCGGATGGGTGACGAGCAGGCTCTTAAATTGCTCGGAGCCAATGGCAACACTGTTCGCGCGAACACCGTTTCGCAGTGATTTGGCACAGAAACGAGCTCCTTTCCCAAGTTGGGCACCTTCAAAACGGGTGGTCGGTAGAAATCCCTTTTGCCCTCAGCGGCTAAAGCCGCTCGTTTCCCACGTTTGGGCGGCACGGCTGAAGCCGTGCCCTGCCAAATACAACTGCTGAGACGCGCAACTCCTCGCTGCGCTGCCAACGCGGTCAAGCCGATATTCTCCGCAAAATCGCGAGAGCTACTTCCTTTCCTTTCTCTCCTATCTCGCCCACTGGCCCCACGCACGAAGGACATCCTGATTGGCAGGAACACCCCTCGATCAATCGCTGTGTGTTTGCGAGCAGGGTCTCGCTCATGCGGAAGAGCGGTTCGCTCAGCCCTACACCGCCCGGATACTTATCGTACAGGTAGAGGTTCGGCTCGAAGGCTTTTACGTGGGGCAGAAGGGTTGGGTGACGGGGCCTCCCTTCGTCGTGTTGATCTCGCTCGGCGCCCTGATCCGAAGAGGGGACGCCCGAGCCGGCCGGCGCTTCAATCGACGCATTTTCATTCACCGCTACGCCGATATCGCGCGAGTCGCACATCAGCAGTAGAGTGGCGATCGCTTGCATGGCGTTGGCCAAGCCGTTTACGCCATCTTGACGCTCCGTCGTACTGTAAGGCATCTTAGTCAGCACTTCGTTGGGGAGTGTCAGCCAATAAGCTGTGGTGTGCATCTCCTGCTCAGGAAGCGCGAGATCGCCGGATCCGATGTTCTCCATGGTGCCGAATTTGATCTTCTTGAACCCGACCACCTGCGTATTCACCTGGACTTCCCCATGATTCTTGCTCGAAATCCGGCATTCAGGGAGCGACCCGGCCTCTTTGTCAGCGTCTGCCGCTCGGGAGGCTGGCGAGGCGCTCGCAGATTCGAAGGTCTCCAGGATCTTGATCTTGGTGTAAGAGATAGCGTCGGTAAAGTATTCGCTTTCGACGCGGTGGACGTAGGCCTTGCGATCGTCATAGTCGAGCCGCTCCACATGATACTGCCGACCGTCCTGAATATAGATCGCCTTTTCGTGAACCGTCGTCAAGGCGCCGGTGAAGTCAACCTCCCCGATTACCCTCGGGCTGTTCGTGTTGTCCACAATAATGAAGTTGTCCGACGACACCGATCGCAAGCTGATCCCATCAGCGGGATAGCTCTCTGAGACCCAATGCCATCCATCGCTCGCGTGGTGCAGGAAGCCGACTTCTTCGAGATGCTTGCACAACCTTGGCAAATCGAGCGCTCCGAAGCGTTCATCCTCCCGCAAAGGCAGTTCGAAAGCTGCGCACTTCAGATGGTTCAACAATATCTGCAGGTTGTCAGGATTCACATAGGCGTGCTCCGGAGAGCGGCCGAAAAAGTAATCGGGGTTCTGCACCACGAACTGATCGACGGGCGCGCTCGAGGCTACCAGCACTGCGGCCGACGTTCCTTGCCGGCGTCCCGCGCGTCCGGCGCGCTGCCAAGTCGAGGCAATGGTGCCCGGGTAGGAAGCCAGTACCGCCACATCAAGGCTGCCGATGTCCACACCCAACTCCAGCGCATTGGTGGCGACAACACCCAGCAGCCGTCCCTCACGTAGATCTCGCTCAATCTCGCGTCTTTCGAGAGGCAGGTATCCGCCTCGGTAGCCCCGCACGGCTTCAGGACCGACAGGCCCCTGGCGGACGTCCTTCCTCAAATAGGTTACAAGGATCTCCGTGGCCAGACGGCTATTGGCAAAGATAATGGTCTGCAATCCGCGATCGAGAAAAGTCCTGGCAATGCGGCGAGTTTCGTTCAAGTACGAGCGACGGATGCCAAGCTGCAGGTTCACCACGGGCGGATTGTAGAAGACGAAAAAGCGCTCGCCTGAAGGCGCCCCGTTGTCATCTACCAGTTCGACGTCTTCTTCCAGAATGCGTGAGGCCAGTTCGGCCGGATTGGCAATAGTTGCCGAAGTGCAAACAAACTGCGGGCGGCTTCCGTAAAAGGCGGCAATTCGTTTTAGACGACGCAGCACGTTAGCCAAGTGGCTGCCGAAAACACCGCGATAACTGTGCAGTTCGTCAATCACTATGTATCGAAGATTCTCGAACATCCGCTCCCAGCGCGTGTGATGCGGCAGGATGCCGACATGCAACATGTCGGGATTGGTCATCACCAGGTTGGCGCGCGCCCGGATCGCCTTACGCGCGTCTTGGGGAGTGTCGCCGTCGTAAGTGAAGGTACGCACGGCTTCGCCCAGCTTTGCGGTCCAGCGGTTGAGCTCCACTAACTGATCCTGGGCGAGCGCCTTGGTGGGGAAAAGGTACAGGGCGCGGGCCTCCGGGTTTTGGCATAGAGTCTGAAGGATCGGCAGGTTATAGCACAGCGTTTTGCCCGACGCTGTGGGCGTCACCACGACCACGTTCCGGCCTTGGCGGGCTAGATTCGCCGCCGCCACCTGATGGCAGTAAAGCTGTGCGATTCCCCGCTCGCGGAGAATGGCGCAGAGTCGCTGGTCTAGGAAATCGGGTAAGGGCTCAAAACGCGCGTCGCGGGCCGCATAGTGGCGAATGGTGGTAATGCCGCCGCGTCCAGGGTGCACTTTGAACTTCTGCTGGATCTCTTCGAGGGCTTCGGCAACGGTAGTTCCGCCTTTGATCGTCAACTTGGTTTCCAGCCGCATTAAGTCTTCACTCATCAATTCGTTCCGTGCCTTCGCCTTTTATTCGCTGATGCTAGCACATGGCGCGGATCGAGTCCAGGGTGTGCACGCGGCGGCGGACGCGGCGGTATTCGCCAAAAACAACCGATCATTGGCAAGTCGGAGGTGCGACTCGGCGCCCGGCACGGCTCTCCGCAGCTCGCGCTCGAAACGGTCCGCGGCGGGATCTTCGGGCAACACGTCGCCGGTCGGCCCGATCTGCGCGGCCAGGGCGATCAAGTCGTTAGCCCGCGCATTCGCTTCGTGGTCGAAACGTTCAGACTTGATGAGGAGTTCCGCTTGTTTGAGCTTGTAGCGACTGCATGTTTGATTTCCTTCTCTCTCTCGGAGACGGTCGTTTTTGCGGATCAGGACCCGCGAGTTTCTCTTCCCGCCGGCGCATAATGCTCGGCGGTCAATATGAGGTTCTGGATGGTCTTTGTCGAGATGATCTGCCCGCTACGGAAGTCGATGCGCACGGTGCCGGAGAACTTTTCCGTCACCAGTTGCCCGAACTGGTGCGGCGTGGGTTTGCCAGAAATACAATTCGCTTGGCGATTGCCACTCTGCGCGCGGTTCTGAATAGCGCGCTCGAGGATGGGCTCATTGCTGCTAATCCGGCGGTCCGCTTGGGCAAGTTTGCCAAGACCGAGAAGCTGGAGCATGAGGCGTCGGCGTTGAGTCAAGCCGAAGTGGAGCGGATGCTCAAGGCGGCGCTGGATTCATGTCCTCAGCACTATCCCATGCTTCTAACTGCGGTAAGGGCTGGTCTGCGGCGTGGCGAGTTGGTCGCGCTGCGTTGGGGTGATATTCAATTCGGCGAAAGCGAGGACGATCCTCACCGTTACATCCTGGTGCAACGGAGTTTCGATCAGCGCTGGTCGCGGAAGTTCACCTTGCCGAAGAACCGGAAGTCGCGGCGCGTCGACATGAGCCGCGAACTGCGCCGGGTTTTATTGGAGGTGAGAGATGCGCGGATGCTCGAGGCGTTTGCTGCCGGCCGGAGCAGCATCGCCGACGACCTGGTGTTTCCGTCGGAGGTGTGCACGGTCATCGAAATGAACAATTTTGTGGCACGCACTTTCGTGCCGCTGCTCGAGTGGGCCGGATTGCGCAAGGTCCGCTTTCACGATCTGCGTCACACCTACGGGAGCCTGCTCATTCAGGCTGGTGCCTCGCTGGCTTATGTCAGGGATCAGATGGGGCATCACTCGATCCAGGTCACGGTGGACGTCTACGGGCACCTGGTGCCAAGCGCCACTGTGGGGTTCGTCGACCTGCTCGACAGGGGCAGGGGTCCGGAAAAAAACGCGCCTCTACCGCACCTAACCAGTCAAGAGGGGGAAGGGGAATCACCAAAAGTCTTGCAGAATCAATGGCTGGGAGGCAGGGATTCGAACCCCGATACGCAGATCCAGAGTCTGCAGTCCTACCGTTAGACGACCTCCCACGATGACTCGAGGACAGAACGCGGGCCTTGAAGCGAGCGTTCTCCTAGAGTTAACTGGCGCCATTGGTTTTGTCAAGACTTAGTTCCGCTTCCGCTTCTCGCCTTTCGCCACGGGATCGTCACAACGCTTCGTCGGGGCGCATTGGTCCTTTGCGTCGTTTGGTCCTGCTGCTCTCCCATCTTGTCGAGAAACCATTCCCGGAGTGGACACCGTCACGGCGATCTGCTGGTTACGGTGCTCCTTTGTCTACATGCTCCTTTGTCTACACCACACAGCGAAGGGAAGTCTGCCCTATCGCGTGGCTTCGGACGGCTCCCGCCAAGCGGAGGTCGTCGGTTGGCCGATCCCAGCGTCGCTCACTTATCGATACGTTTGATGTCGGTCTCGACCGAGCGGAGCGTTGGATCGAGCCGCTGGGCACGCCGGTAGGTGCGGAGCGCTGCGGCGGTCTCCTCTACGTTGCAGGATCCGCGCCCTAATTAAGCACCTCCAGATGCGAGTCCGAGTACGTCCTGGCCGCCAATGTGGCTTCGTCCAGGGCTTCGGAAAAGCTATTCGAACGATACAACGCCAGCGCCAAGCCATAACGCAGCCGGCCATTCCAGCGTCCAACTTAAGTCCTTGGCGATAGGCTCGCGACGCGGCCTCGTGATCGCGGACGGCGTCAAAGTCCATGCCCATGGTGTAGAGGCACTCAGCCCGAGCCCCATTTATCAAATGCAAAAGGAACACTACTGCCATCAACAGCATGAAACCGCTCGCCCGAACTCCGATCTCTGTAGGCCGGATTGCCGCTTCAGAGGGCTTTCCGGCCGCCTTGCCCAACAAAACCGCGGCGCCGGATGAAATCGCCGGTGGCCAACTCTTCGATCTGCAACCGGTCGAAAGTCGTGGGATTGAACTTCCAGTCGAAGCCTTCCAGGGTTTTGGTCTCGGCGAAGTGCGCCTGCCGGATACGACGTTCCACCGCGCGCTCGTGACGGGCGGCAGCTGCGGCCCGATGAGTTCGTCAAGGAAACTGAGGTGAGAGAGACCATCCTTCTCGGCATTGGAGAGGGCTGCATCCAGGGCTTCGGGCCGGAGCGGAATATCGAGCGTCGCGAAGTGGCTTAAACAGCGATCACGTAGATTCGACATCGTCTTCGGCCTCGCTCGGAGCTGCGTTTTCAGTCTCCTCCAGCAGTTCTTGATACTCGGCGGTAGGACGGTGCGAGAGACAAGGCTCGCGGAGGATGTCCTCCAGATGTTCCCTGGTCTCGGCCTGAAGTGTTTCCCAGTCCGAGCGGGGACGGGCCTGCGGCCGCTAAAATTTTGAAATCACTGAGTGCTCGCCCACCCGCACTAACCCGTCCACCACCGTTTCAAATTGTCGCAGAGGCTTGAATCTGTTGCCGATACAAGGGCACCACGGTGGGATCGGTCAGGCGCAGGGAGACGGTCTTTTAGCTTGCTTGCGAGTCAGGAGCGGATAAGGGCCGGGCCGCGCTTAACCCGCGACCCGTCCTTGCGTTTAACCATGAGAAATTGTTCGGTGAGCGAGCCCCGCCGCAGTTCTTGCAAGCCGGAGAGTTGCTGGAGAAGCTGCTGACGTTGCTGCTGGAGATTGGGGTTATCCGGGGGCTCTCTTCATATTGTAGTTCTAATACTACAATAAATCCAAGCAAAACCCACTTTATATCTCGTGCACCTTTCGCTCTGACGGGTGCACGACAGCAGTGTGGTAAATCTCACGCGGCATTGCTCTTTTGAGACCGCTGCTCCCAGAAGTCCTCGAATCGTCCGCTGAGCTTTGAACAGCGTAGGGCAATGATGGCGTTGGCTCCGCCTACCGTCCAGTGCATGCCGGCTCGTTTCAATCGGGTGCCGATCACGCTTTTGCAACCGGCCTCCACCACCCCGGAAGACGTGCACAGGCCTTGGGCTTCGAATTCCGGGTAGCGCAGGCGCTGCCGGTTGCGCCGCAGATACTGGATACAGTCGCGAGCGGGCTTGGAGTGGAGAGCGTGACGCAAGAGAGCTGGCAGCAGGCTCTTCCAGCGGGCCGCGTCCAACTCCTGATGACGGCGCTCGGCCCATTGCCTGGCTTTCGGGCTGGTCTCTCCGTAAAGGCTCTTGGCGAGCTCACTGAGGCGCTCCTTGACGTGGAAGCGGTCTAAGATTTGAATCGCTTGTGGAAAGAGTTCCCCCGCCAGATTCCAGATCCAGGGCGCTCCGTCGCCGAGGACGACTAGGCGCTGAGCCTGCTGGCAGCCGCGACGCCTCGCCTCCCGTTCCACCCGCCGGGTGAAATCAGCCAACTCCCGGTCGCTGTCGCGAGTGGCCGCACTCTCGATGGCGCCGGAATAACTCACCGAACCTTCATCTCGCACCGGCCGTCCTGCCGCGTCGCGTGACTCCGCGCTCCACACCATGCACAACTTGACTTCGCGCGTCTTAGCCGAGCCGTCGGGCTGCTTGCCCGGGCGCTCGCCCAGTTCCGTCGACCGCATCGGCACTCCCGTCCCGTCTACACCCAGGTACAAGGTCGGAGCTGCAGGTCCCTCGGCCAGCGGCTCGCTGGAGTGTCGTTCTTGTTCGGCGATCTCCTCACCCAGATTCTCTGCCGCTCGCTCGATCATCTTGGCATTGACCTCGACCTCCGCCAGTTCCTTCAGCAAATTGCTGCCTTCCTGAAAACTGACCAGCGAGGCCACCGTACCCGTCATCCGCAGCACCGCCGGGGATAGAGTCGAGTCTTCCAGCCCGAGCGCCCGGTCACGAGGAGAAAAGCCCTGCTGACAGGCAGGGCAATGGTAATAAGCTCTCTCCAGATGCAATTCCCCCAACACGCTGGTGAAGGTCTTCCGCCGACGATCCACATAGCGAGCCTCCTGCCCACAGCGGCAAGGCAGAGGACCGCCCTGGTAATCGGAATGATCGGCGTTCAGCCGATGCTCCAGGATGCGGGCGGCCATTTGCAAAGTCCGCCGCCGCAGAGCGATCTCCATCGCCTCCAGATCCATCTCCGCGGCCGTCTGCGAGCCCAGCAGGCTTTCCACCTCAGCGGCGACCTCGTCGTGGAGGCCGGCGGCGAGCAGAGTTTTTTTTAACCTCGGACCGGGCGGTCTGGTATTCCTCCAAGCGCGCGTCACAAATCCGCTCGCTGGTATCGACCAGATCCCGGGTTAGCTGACGAAACTTCTTGTACTCCTCGATCTGGGCGTGCGTGCGCTCCACCGCTGGCCCCGCCGGGATCGCCTTGGTGAGGGTTTTGCCCTCCCGTTCATGCGTCACCGTCCAGAGGGGACCATGCCCCCGATCGCCGCGCTTGGCACAATGGCAGGTAGGCTTGCCACATTTGCGATAACTCTCTACCAGCGACCCCGGCCTCATTTCTCCTCCCTGAGCCAGAGCCGCTCGCAGTTGCTGGTTCTTCGCCTGCAATTCTTCGAGGGTGAATCGGGAAGCCGCCATAGAATCCTCCGCCCCGGATACAGTGCGGCTTCCTCTCTGTAAGCGGAAACCGCTTACAGAAAGATAATCCAATCTACTCTACTCCACAACTGCTCATTTTTGCGTCGTGCACCTCGCTCTGACTGTGTGCCCTGTCAAGCAATTTAAAAATGTTACTTTCGGGTGATTCGTCCTGCAACGCGAAATGTTACCCGTCGTCGTCGTGGTTTTTCCTTTCTTCTTGTCTTGGCAGTTGTCTTGGTTCTTGTCTTTTTCTCAGCGCGCCTTGTGCGCGCGCCTGTGATTTTGTTTTTCTCTGAAGGTGCCGCGAGTTTCTGAGAAACAGCCGAGACCGCAGGCTTCTCTGCCACCACGCTGGTGCTCCGTTGGAAAATCCGTTCCCGCTTGCTCTGAATCGTCTGGGAGAGTTGAAAGGGGTCGAGCGTCTGGCGTAGCCGGCGAAGTTCGGCCACCCGTTCTGGGTCCACCCCTGACGAGGCCGCCACTCGCTGAAAAGGGGTCTGGGGTGCTTCGTAGTGCCGCCGCAAGCGCGAGCCGATCCGCTCCTTGCGGCTCAGTTTCACCGAGGGCAGGAAGAGGTTCTGAAACAATCGCAGCTCACCCCGGTAAAGCTCGTCCATGGCGGCCCGTGCCGCTTCCGTCTCGTAACGCACGTAGCCCAGCAAGCGCCGTACATGCGTCCAGTTCTTCTGCTCGATGTGGGCGTTGTCGTCTTTCTTATAGGGCCGCCCACGGGTGAATTGAATGTCGTGGGCCTGGCAGTAAGCCCAGAGGTGAGCATTGATGAACTCCGAGCCGTTGTCGGAATCGATGCCCCGCAAGGGAAAAGGCAAAGCCTGGCGGACCGCTTCCAGAGCGGCTTGCACGCCTTCCTGGCTCTTGCCCAGCACCGCTCGGCTTTCCGTCCAGCCCGTGTGAATGTCAGTCACGTTCAGCGAGTAGCAGTAGTCGCCCGCCGCCGAATTGCCCGAGTGGGAGACCAGATCGATTTCCGTGAACCCCGGCCTCTTCACGTCCCACTGATCCGTCTTCACGGGGATGTGGTGCTTCAATAAGCTCCCCGGCTTGGTGCGGCCATAAATCCTTTGCCGCAGCTTCCGCTTCTCCGAACCCAGCCGGTAGTCGATGGAGCGGGGGCTGATCTGAAGCAGCTGCTTTTCCAACTCCGGCGTCAGCCGGAAGCGGCGGCGAATCCAAGGCATCCACTCCGGCAGCAGGGCTTTCAGCCGTACTGACCAGGGATAATCGGCCGCCTCCCAGACCGCCTTCAAGATCGAGACCAGCCGTGGGCCATAGGTCACCCCCCGGCGCCGTCGTTGGGAAACCGGCCGGGCGGCAGGCGGCGAACCATTCAGCAAACGAATCGCGTGCTTGCGATGATAACGGCAGTTGGCGCAAAACTCGTCCAGGATGCGCTGCCTTTCCGCCCGACTAGCTCGTTGGTAACGAGGATAAACTTGTTGCCAATATTCTCTTCTCGAAAGTCGACTCATGAGGTTACCCGTATCCATGACGGGTAACATTCTCAAATTGCGCGACGATAGCCCACTGGTAACATTTTAGCTTGCGCGATACGTGTGCTTGACAGTCCAGCTGGGCGAATTCTAAAATTAAAGGTTTCAGGTTCTCTATTATCAAGATTAAGGCGGCACATGGACAAGAAGAAAGCCGAGACTTACAAGTTGCGGCTGCTGGAGAGACGGAAGGAACTGCTGAAGGCTGTCTCGCAGTCCACCCAGGACGGGCGAGAGGCCGATGGAGACGCCACCCAGGACGTTGCGGACAAGGCGGCAAACGCGTACACGAAAGAATTCCTGTTCCATCAAAGCGACGACAATCGAAGGACCCTTCAGTTGGTGAACGAGGCTCTAGAACGCGTGGAACACGGTTCCTATGGGCTGTGCGTGGCCTGCAACGAAGAGGTGCAACCGCGCCGCCTGGATGCCGTGCCCTGGGCTCCGCACTGCATCGAGTGTCAGGAAAAGGAGGAGAAAGGACTGCTCTAGATTTTGCTGTTCTTCGTCGCGGGAGCAGGTGGCAGCCGGCCCAAAACTGACCGGACGATTGTCGAACGGCGGCTCTCCTCGGGCGGGCGCTCTTGAACTCTTTGCGTCCGTCCTCATACCTTGTGACACTCGGTGACCAATCCGAAGCGTACGACAGACGTGGCGGGTCCGGTCACCCTCGGATTTCGCGGTCGCCTCATCTGGGAATCTTTGAAGACCTCGCTTCCTCCCTGGTCTCGCTCGTCTTTCCCAGTTCGTGCTTGCTTTGCGGCCAGGAATTAACAGGCTTGGCGTGGGATGGTGTGTGCGCGGCGTGCTGGCGATCCGTCGAGCCCTGGCAGGGCGCGAATCTGCTGCCGCTGTGGTCTTCCGATCATCTCGGCCACCGTGGTGCAGGTTGATCCATACACCTGCGGCGCTTGCCGGACTGCCCAACCGGAGTTCGACGGGGGACGCAGTTTCGGTGTTTACGGCGGCCGTCTACGGAAAGCCATCCTCGCGCTGAAGTTTCGGGGCAGGGAGCGGCTCGCTGGGAAACTGGGCAGGCTGCTAGTGGGCCTCTGGTGGGGGATGGATCGAGGAGATGAGGCTGGAGAGACCGGCCCCTGGCTGGTTGTGCCCGTGCCGCTTCATCCAACCCGGGAGCGCGAGCGAGGATTCAACCAAGCGGAGTTGATCGCTCGAAGCCTGGTAGCCGGGCTTCGTCGCGGCGCCAAGGCGGGAAAGCAAGGATTCATGCCACCGCGCCTAGAGACCTCCGCGCTGCGGCGGATCAGGCTGGCCGTTCCCCAGGCGGGCCTGAGCGTGGCCGGACGAAAGCAGAACGTTAGCGCCGCATTCGAAATTGCGCGCGGCCAGCGGATCCGTGAGCGGCGCGTGCTGTTGATTGACGATGTCATGACCACGGGCGAGACCGCTTCAGCCTGCGCTCAGGCGCTGAAGGGAGCTGGCGCCCGCGAGGTTTGTGTCCTTACGGTGGCGCGGGCCACGCCAGAGTTTCCCGATTTTGCTCAGCCGCGGTTCGATCGAAGCTATCACGGGGCTCACGGGGTGCTGCCAGTTGACGATTTCGCGTCTTCGCGGAGATAATACGAAGTGGAAAAAAGCTCGTAGAGCGGAGCGAATCGACTATGGAGGGTGATAAACCGGTCTTGCAGAGTCCTGTGCTCGTGCTCAACGCTTCCTATGAGCCCATCAATATTACAGCCGTTCGGCGGGCGGTGGTACTGGTTTTCAAAGGCGTAGCTACGACTGAAGAAGAGAACGGCAGCTTCATTCACTCTTCGCGATTCAGCTGCAGGGTGCCCTCGGTCATCCGCCTACGGGAGTTCCGGCGAATCCCCTTCCAGACCCGGGCGCTCTCCCGCAAGAACATCATCATGCGCGATCGCTCCACCTGCCAGTTCTGCGGCCGGGTGCTTCCGGCGGCGGAGCTCACCCTTGATCATGTGATCCCGCGCTCGCGTGGCGGCCATACCGATTGGGATAATCTGGTGGCCTGCTGTCATCCCTGCAATAACCGCAAAGGCGACCGTCTGCCGGGGGAGGCAGGTCTCGAGTTGCTGCGGCCGCCGAGACCTTTCACCATGCATACCAGCCGTCAGCTGATGCGAATGATGGGGCAGTCGGATGAACGCTGGCGGAAGTACCTCTTCTATTGATCAAGCTTGAGCAGGGCCCGATCCGGGCTACAGCCGAAAAGGAACGCCGTCCGGCGGATGTCCTGATACGTCGCTTTGTTTTGCGGGGGTGTATCGACAGTCACCAAGCGTAGTGCACCCGCTGCGTTAGTGCACCTTAGTGCACCTCCAAACATTGACAATCGTGCGGGCTGGATGCTGAGTTTTGAGGGCAAAAACACGGAAGGTGGCCGAGTGGCTTAAGGCGGCGGTTTGCTAATTCGTCGCTGGTTCACCACCCTCCGATAACCTATTTAGGCGCTTAGCGCCATAAGATGTAAAACGAATTGTCGATGTTTTTCATGCTCCGATTCCGAGTTCTGTGAAGACCTGGGACATGGTGCGACGAAGCGTATAGTAATGGTGATCGAGCGCCGTGAGGTTCGAGGGTGGACGCCCGCGGCGTTGCGGCCGACAGGCAGCGGCAAGCAAGGGCTTGATGACCTTATCGCGCAGCACCAGCAAGGCGGTCAAGGCCCGTACGCCGTCGGGCATGGCCTCATAGCGCCGCTTACGTTCTATCTTCCGCACCAGTTGCTTGGCCCGGAACTTTTTCAAGTCGTAGCTAGCGCGGCGAGGCCCGTATTCTTGCCCGCGAGACCGAACCTCGGCGGCCAGAGCCGAGACCGTAAATCCACCAGGCGCAGCGGCCAACGCCACGACAGCTTCGGCCACCGCTCGCATCCGGACTTGGTTCAAATCAATTCCACCTACGCGTGTTTGACCGACCTGAGCTGGGCGTGGCAACTGTTCCAGAGTCTCGTCGCTTACAAAGCAGGAATCGACCCACGCAAGCACCTGAACGAAACGTTCCAGGATCTGCCGCAAACGCGTGGCGATGTGCGGGAAACGGATCAGATCCCGACCACAGCCTAGCGCTTGGGTGTTATGCACCAGCGCTTCCAGGCGGAGAACGCGTTCGCCTTTGGTATAGACCTTCAGGGCCAAGCGTGCGCAGCTAACCTTGAACACCGTCAGATCATATGTAGGTTTCTCGACCACGACTCTCCAGCCTCTGTCCTTTCGGTGAAAGGTGGGCCGTCGTTTGCTTCCCAGGATGGTCTTGATGCGCTGCAGGCCCAAAGGGGCACGACTGCGGTCCACCAGGGTTTGGAACACCTGCTCCATCCGAGCCCCACGCTGGAAGAGCAAGTTGCGGCTATACTCGCCCTGATAAATCGAGTACTGATAATGAAATGCGCTGCGCTCCTGCTCCTCCCGGCTCAGCGCGAAACACAGACAGGTGCTGTAAATCCAACGCTCCGCCAGCTCGCTCAAACGCCCTATCATCCGCTCCTCGGACAAGGTGTCTGCGATTTGAGCCAAGCCCGCGGCGTTACTGATGCGGGTGAAACAATTCCCCTCCTTCTCAAAGTCGATCTTCTGGCGGCGGGCTTGACAGGCCACATACTCATGGCCGTTCAAGATGATCTGCGCCGGGAAGGGAGGGTGCCCGGAGATTTTGATGGTGAGATGCCCCCAGTCGGGGTCCCAGATGTGGAACGAATAGTGGTTGACGTACGGCAGGGGTTTCTTCCGTTCCAGGTGATGTTTGCCGCTTACCTCCCAAACCGGCGCTTGCGCTTTGCCCACTAGAATCAAAAACAACCCTGGCTTGCCGGTGTGATGGGCCAAATGTGTTTCGCCGATTTCATGTTTCTTCTCTCCGGGCTTGCAGTCGATCACTGGAATCGCGTTGGCCTTGGCGAAAGCCCGCAGGCGACGACTGAAACGACCGGCCATCCGCATCAGATGAGAGTTGTCCAGATGCTCTTCCGAGCCCTCCAGCTTCTGCCACCAAGCCCGGAAACCACCGCCCGAGTGAGCCATGCGAAAATAACCGTTGAGCACAATCCGGTCGACACAGTCATAAGAGCCTTGAAGAAGGTCCCTGTACCGCTCGCCCAATGGGTCCGCCATAGCGTCGCTCCTTCTCACCTACAGAAATTGAGAACATTAACAGCGACGTCGACGTACTTTCAACCCTCTCTATGCTGCCCCCGCAGGGGGCCACTTTTTCCGAGCGAAGTCTCGGAAAAAGCCTAGTCTATTAGCGCCTCTCTCCTCCGACTTATCCCATTTTGTCCCTTTTCGACGCAAGACAAACATCGTTGTCGTCGTAACTGTCGTCGCAGTTTCGCCTGCTGTTCGCTGTCATCGTGATCTATGCAGAGTGCATCGGGTGGCGGACAGACTTCGAATCTGGACCAAAGTCTATATCTTATTGGTTCGCCTTAGACTTTTCCTGCAGGTTAGACTACGATTTTGCTTGGTATTCGAACCTTAATGGACGCGAACTGGACGCGAGTTTGCGTCGCGGCTGATTGCGGCCGACGCGGCACACCCGGATTCTCCGATTGTGTCCCTCAGGCCACTCGACACTGGAGATCCTGTTGCGGTCTGCCCCGAGGCTTTGGGCGTGCTCAGTCGGGTCGGGAGTCCTCTGTAAGACAGAGACTCGGCATGGGCACTACCCATCCAGTCCGGGCGAGGGCACCTGCCCGGGTTGGTGTCCTGAAGGGTACCCGTCAACGCGAGAACTGTCGGGTGAATCGCAGGGCGTTTTCCCATGGACCCGGCAGGATGTACCAGACCAGAGTTTTGGACTGGATTCCGTCGAGCGAGTCTTCGGACCCGAGGTGAAAATTGCGATTGCGCCAGCCATAATCGCTGTTGAAAACGCCGCTGACCTTGAGCCCCGGAAAATTGTTACTCGGCATGGCCACCGCCAGGCCCGAGGTTCGTGTTGCGTCCCGATACCAGCCGCCCCCGAGATAGTTGGTGGCGGACTGGGCGAAGGGCAATTCTCCGGACTGATGGCGCGCACCCCGAACTCCCTCGGCATGTAGTCGGCGAAGTCATAACCGAACGTACCGATCTTCTCGTTGGCGACGTGAGTGAACCGTTCATCGAGTTGCAAATAGTACTTGGGTTCTCCCGCCGGATTGGGAACCCAGTGGGCCCGCGTCTCCAGCGTGTAGGGCGAGAAGTTGCCGGGTGGGATGGACTCCTCCACGCGGCCTCCCCACACGGCAACCAGGGCCTTCGGGTAGGCCTTATTTGTTGTGGTTGAAATCCAGCATCATGGTCATCAAGGTAAGGGAATCGGTTCCCTGACAGAAGATGCCGGTCACCGGCGACATGGCCGTGCCGTCGCCCGCCTGCGTGGGATTGTAGTCCGCCCGTCCCGGGGCCGAGGCGCTCGAGCAGGGCTTCTTCTCATCGCAGGCGGAAATGCCGGCGCGCACCTGAGCGCTCCACGGCGCGGAGGCTTCCATCGACCAGGCGATTGCTCCCGGGTCCCATGGCCGCACATTCACCACGAGTTGATCTAGTCGCAGATAATAGCGCGGAGTGTGGCCGGGGTTCTCGACCCACGAGGCGCCAACTACCGCCTGGACTGGTTGGCGCGATACTCCGAGGAAGAAGGAAATGTGGGGTAGGTGATTTTCGATTCCTCTTCCGCGACCTGGTGCGGAATGAAAAGCGCCACGCTGGTGCCCGGCTCCTGTGCGTAGAGCAATTCCCTTTGCAGATCGCGCCGGGAGATGAGCCCGGCTCCATGGTACAAATCGAAACGGGCTTCCTGCTCTCCGGCCGGGTCGCGCACCACTACCACCTGCAATTTCTGGTTGGGGTCATCGACCCGTAAACGAGCGGTTTTATGGAATAATCTTCGAGTCGGCAACCGATGCCGACGTCCTGGGCCTGTGCGCCAACAGCCAACAGACACAGGCATAGGGGGGTTGCGGCAGCGCGAGCTGTAAGTTTCATGGCAGTTCTCTTTCAGACGACCTCCCCGACGAAGGGGAGGTGTAAGTGAAACCTACGGATTGGAGCCACACAACGAGCTCCGGCGTTGCCGGTCCTGGGGCGGTGCGCCTCCCGTAGGTTTCACCGGCTAATCGTGGGTTTCACCGGCTAATGATGTTGAATCTCTCTAAGGTTTGCAATCCTACCGCCATTGAGCCGCCAGGGATGGCGGCGTTACGTTCGAATCGGGACAGGCTCCGGGTTACTTCGTCTGGTAGCGGTACTTGAAGCGCCCGTCCGGGGCCACGTCGCCGCTCAGGTAAAAGTCCATTATGTCGCCGGGCCTTTGCAGGTTATCGGTCCACTTGAAATCGAGTTTGAAATCACTGTTTCCCGTGGGGAGGCCCAGCGCCGCACGGGGAACGGCCAATTGCAGTTCATTGCCGGCCACGTGGTAGGAAACCTCCGCCACCTTCGCCCAGTTCCAGCCCCCGGCGCTCCGCTCGAGCAAACTTGTGTTCCCATTCACCACGGTGCGGTTGACGACGAATTGGTAGCCTTCCCATGCGGGGTTCGCGCTGCCGACCACACCGATCAGCAGCGTCATCCAATCGTTGCCGTCCGAAGGCGTGATGGGATCGTGCGTGCGGGCGTAGAAATAAACCTTCTGGTCATCGCGCGCCACTTTCATCAACTCAAAGTCGTTCCGGCCCGTGCGGTTCTCATAGTGCATTTTCCCCACGCCGTCGAAATCGCGCGTCAGGGTTTCGCCGATGGGGTCCCAATACTCGGGTCGAACCGAGCGCCAGTGCTGGAAGCCGCTATCGATCTTGATGGTCACGGGCTCCGAGCCCTTGCGCAGCGACGGCATGCCCTTGTAGCGGCGCACGTTTGCGACCAGTTGATAGTAGTAGTTGTCTCCGTGGCCGCCGCGCATCATCTCCAGATCGCGACTGTACTCCTCGCTGAACTGATCGACGAACACCACATCGTGGCCGTGGGTAAAGCGTCCCGCGATCCATTCATTCCAACCGGTCACCATGACGAAGAGCGGGTCAAGCTGCAGGGCGCGCCCCCACTGCTCCTGAATGTTATAACCATAGTTAACAGCGCCTGGCGTGGTGTCTTCCTTGCCGTTGTGGAAACTCCGCCCGCGCGCATCGCCATTGCTCATGTTGGTGACCTGCCCGTCACTATCGCGCAGGTTTTGCGCCGCCGCCACGTTGATCTGCTCGGGCACCTTGGGATCGTCGGTAAAACCGTACACCTGCGGGTAGGCGGTTTCCCAATGCCACGCATAAGGCGTGTTGACGTGGGTGAACGGCCAATGCGCGCGGCGCAGAGTGAAGGCCGAGCGGACTTCCGGACTCGACATCTCCGGATCGCAGATCATCAGGGGCTTGCCCTTCCAGCGGAACCACAAGTCGGAATAGAGGCCGGGCTTGTAGAGATCCTCGTAAATCTCCTGGGCCGTCTCCCCGGCTTCGGTGTTGACCATAAAGACAATCTGCGGCGTGCGCCCGCCCTCGGCGCGAATCTGGCGGAAGGTTTCGCAGAGGCGCAGGTAAACCTCGTGATAGGTGATCCTGTTGGTGGTGTCGAAGATCAGCGTATCGACCCCGGCGTCCGCGAGCAGATGCGCGTGGCGCCGCAACACCCACGGGTCCGAATTGAGATAAAAACCAAACAGCGGCTCACCCCAAAAGTGCGGGTCGCCCTCGCCTCCCCACGGCGGGGAAGCCGGATTCTTCAGCGCGTCGGGGTAGCGCCGGAGAATGTCCGTCACCACGTAGGGGCCGCCATCGGTCTGGTCGTGCTGGCCCAACCAAAGAAAATAAAATATTCCAACGAAACGGTCGGGGCGCGGCGTGCCAACTTCCTCGGCGCCCGGCAGGACTCTTCCCAACGCGTCCACCGCCGGCCAGGGAGTTCCGGGGTTCGCCGAATATCGCGGGGAGGCGGATTGATCCACGTAAGCCGTCGCACCGAGGGGTAGAGATTCGGCCGGCGTCTGCGCGCAGGCTATCGTCGCATACGCCATGAGCAGTACCAAAGCAGCCGTTTTCATCGACCCTCCTCGCAGGCAAGCGCTATCTCGAAATTGACTGCGGCAGCCCTTGTAATTTCGAACCTCGAATTTTCGCCAAACACGATCCCCTGCCTATTCCCTTTTCTTAAACCTTGTTATGAGGTTCATTAACAAGGAGCGGCCGGGGTATAGCGGTGGGATTATGCCCCAACCATCGTGCATCTACAAGCATGCGTACCGCGCATGTCGTACCGCGCAAAATATGCTGCCGACGGTGGATCACTGCATCCCTTGAGTCGTGCTACACTTGCCCCCCCGAAAGGAGCTTAAAGATGGAAGAGATTTGGACGAATAGGTCAAAGGCGGGTTTGGGGACCGTGGTTTTACTGGCAGCGACTTTTCTGCTAATCATGACCAGCGCTTCCGGTTCGTCAGCACAGAACGCCGAAAATCCTGCCTGGGACGATTACAGCGACACGTGGGTGGCGACGGACGCGCTCGGCCGGCACTTGGTGACTTCTCAGCAGGCGGGTGCGCCCCGTGCGGACCGCTTCGTGGGAATCTTTTATCTTTTATGGCAGGGAGCGCATGTGAACGGGGGCCCCTTCGATATCGGTAGAATTCTCCGCATCGATCCGGGAGCCATGCAACATGCCGATAGTCCGCTCTGGGGACCGCTAGGTGCGCCGCATCACTGGGGTGAACCGCTTTTCGGTTACTACATCTATGACGACCAGTGGGTGCTGCGCCAGCATGCCCGGATGCTCGCTGACGCCGGCGTCGACGCGCTAATCTGCGATAATACCAATAAGATAACGTACAAGAAATCTTACACGGCACTTTTCGAGGCACTCCGCGCCGTTCGCCAAGCCGGAAACAAAACCCCACAGGTGGCTTTCCTGATGCCGTTCTGGGATCCTAAGACCACCGTCCAAGAGCTATATCAGGAACTATACAGCAAGGGACTTTACAAAGAGCTCTGGTTCCAGTGGGAAGGCAAACCACTGATCCTGGCGGACCCGGCGAAAGTCAATCCGGCACTGGCAGGTTTCTTCACCTTCCGCAATCCCCAACCATCATATTTCGAAGGGCCCACCGGTCCCAACATGTGGAGCTGGCTGGAAGTTTACCCGCAGCACGTCTTTCGCAACGATCGTGGGAGAAGGAGCAGATGTCCGTGGGCGTGGCCCAGAATGGCGTCGGCGACCGTCTTGGTTCCATGAGTGAGCCGGCGGCGCGCGGCCGCAGCTTCCACAACGGAGTCATCTCCACTGACCCCGCCGCCGAGTTCGCGGGCTATAACATCGCCGAGCAGTGGGAGCGAGCTCTGAAGGAAGACCCCAGGTTCATTTTCATCACCGGGTGGAATGAATGGTGGGCGTCACGGTTCGACGAATTCAACAAGGTCAAGATGCCGGTCATGTTCGTCGATCAATTCGATCAAGAGCATAGCCGCGACATTGAACCCATGAAGGACGGCCACGGAGACAATTACTATTATCAGATGGTCGATTACATCCGGCGGTTCAAGGGAACCCGGCCCGTTCCTGTGGCGAGCGGCGAGAAGACCATCGACGTGAAAGGTGGATTCTCGCAGTGGGCCAACGTCTGGCCGGAGTATCGCGATAGCATCGGTGACACTTTCCACCGGGACCACGCAGGTTACAATACGGCTACCCGATACGTGAACACGACTGGCCGCAATGACTTTGTGGTGATGAAAGTCGCGCACGATTCAGGATTATTGTACTTCTACGCGAGAACCCGCGAACCGATTACCGATTTCTCCGACCCCAACTGGATGATGCTTTTTCTCAACGTCGACAGGAACCAGGGGACCGGGTGGCAGGGCTACGATTTTGTTGTGAATCATCGTGTGAAGGACCAGGACACCACCTTTCTGGAATATACCAATAATGGGTGGAACTGGGTGCCGAGAGCGGAAGTGAAGTACCAGGTCCGGGGAAATGAGCTGATGCTCGCGATCCCGCGTCAGGCTCTGAGCATGAGTCCCGGGAGCGACCTTCAACAGTTTGAATTCAAGTGGGCCGACGATATCCAGAGGGATGACGATATCAACGAGTTTACGATCAACGGGGACGCCGCTCCGCCCGGAAGGTTCAATTACCTTTACGTTACCCCCCGCGAAATGACGAGTGCAAACCGACCACTTTGCACGGCAGACGATTGAACTATAACAAATTGCCTGACGGGTGGTTCTGCAACGCCAGTCGTTCGTCGCGGTCCCGCTCGGCCTCTACCAGTTCTTCCAGTCTCCCCCACTGGGAAGCGCCTGAGCCGATTTCGTTGGTTTGCAAAGCGATCATCCAACCCCGGCGGGTGGCCTATTCCCGCATGGTGCGAGTTTGCAGGGGAATGATTTGCTTGTCCTGCGTAGAAATCCCCGTAAAGGCCCACCCGAAGCGAAGCTTGTGCCCGGCGAAGAGAGTGATTTCGACGTGCTCAAGGCCGTATTCCGGCCATTTTCGAGCGACTCCCCTCATTGGCTACAATCTGTTATTTTCGGCTACGCGAAATGCACTCCAGCGGACCCATGGTACAGTCCGCAATGGTCCATACCTACCCATTGGCGCAACACATGCTCCTCGCGGAGAGTATGCCCTAGGGCCGCTGGGTTTTCCCGCCAACTCCTGGCCTGCGAGCTTGGTATAAACTGGAACCGGTAGCGAAGCTGGCGATTCAACTATGTCGCTGGGAGCCTCATAGATAAAGGCCCATATAGTTGTACCCAGGAAAATACTGCCGCGAACAGACGAAATTATCGGGCACAAGTCACATGGTCGTGTTTCTCCCAAAAGGCGCTCTGTCATGTTGTGAGGAGCCGCGTGGTGCCGTCCTCCCACACCTCCACACGACGCACCCGCCTCCACCCATCTCCGTAATACTCGTCAAGACTTTGAATTGTTTAGGCACAGAAGGGATTGGGTACTGCTGGTAAGTTATTGCTGGGGCTGGTTTTGAACCAGCGACCTTTGGGTTATGAGTCCGAAGATAATCGCCTACCTGATTGATTCTGCGGCATGAGTGGCAACGCAAGGATGTTTCAGGAAGCGCTGGTTAATCTTATTGGGGGTCTAAAAAAGGTCTGTTTGTGGGAAGGCGATTAGCTGATAAAGGTGCCCGCTCGAGCCCCGTCAGAAAGATGGCTGGGCGGCGAGCATGGAGATGCGATGTAGTAAGGCCGCAGGCGGCGGGATGCTGGCGGCAGTGGGTCGGTCAGGTCGCCACGTACGGGGTTACGATGGCGCATCGGGTTTCCGGACTGCCGATGCCCATTTCTTCAACCGAAAACTTGCTCCAGTCCGAAATGGCATGCCTCTCGAATGGCTTCTGGTGAGAGTCCCCTGCCGCCTGTCATCCGACCCGCCTCCTGCACGGACTCATTCATCTCCCCGAAGAGCTTGTTCGCTCCGCGCTCGACGGCACTCACCGCGCGCACATGAAGGCTAGGCCGTACCTGCTCATGCCACTCGCGATTCAAATCGCTCAACCGCGCACCGAATATTTCCAGCGTGTCATGGATGTATAGAATGTCCTTCGCAAATTTCGCACGGCTGCGTCTCTGGTGGACCAAAACCGTATGCGACAGGAAGGCTGTCGGGTTCGCTACCTGAACTGTGCGTCTGCCCGCTGTAGGAAACCCATTCGACCGATCGAGGTCAATCCTCCATGGAGCTCGCAACAGGATTTCGAGATACCGCAGCTGTTGGCTAACAACGCCGGCAATCCGCTTAGTCGCTTTCCGTTCTCCGCGCCGGTGATACTCGCTTCCCTTCAGTGGAGTTAGAAACTCCGCAAAGAAACCTGTCCGCGCCTCCAGAAGACCGTAGTGAGTGGCAGGTGGCTTGTCGTCCCCGAACCGTTGCTCGAAAAAGCCATTGGCGAGTAGGCGTTCCCGAATCTCCTGGCCGCTCACCGAAAGTTGGGCGGGCAGGGCGACGTCCGTGTCCAGAGTCCTGAGCGGCACGTAGTCGAGCGCCTGTGCGCTCGGATCCAGACGATAAAGAAGGTGTGCCCAGCCACCGATGATCACGACCTCCCCCAGCCAGGGCTCGAGAGCAACGATTAGTCGCCCAAAGGCTTCATTTTCATCTTGATCGTTCATCGCCCTCGCTTCGTAGGGCAGGCCCCAACACCTTCTTCCAAATTTGCTCTGCCTGCTCCTTCCCTCGTGCCGGATGGTTTGCAACATCAAGCCAGATCTGGACGAGATCCGAGACCGGGACACCGTCGTGCCGGACCACGGGGCGGAAGATGGATTGTCTATTGTGGGGAATCCGGAGCTGTACGTCGGGATTTCGCTCAGCGTCCTCAAGGGAAAGACCCAGCTGTTTTAGTGCCTCCGGATCCAATCGTTCAAGATATAGGTGCGGAGGAACGCCACGTCCGAAACCCATGCCGAGCAACTCGGCGGCCGCAAAGAGGCCAACACAAATACGAGGCGGCGAAGTCATTCGTTGTGGTCTCCGAGCATGTCTTGGTGGCACGGATTTCGCATCCATCCGAGAGGTGTACAACCCCACCGCGGATCGAAATTGGTTTTCCGCACCGCGGATGATCCACCGTGCGTGTATCTCACGCACGCTCTTCTGGCTGGAGGCACGCCATCGCTCCAGCAGTTCTTCGACCCGCACCAAACGCAAGCGCCCTTTCCGATCGTCCAGGAATCCCTCGTTCGACAGCTGCCGGACAACACGCGAGGCGCTCATCACCGAAACGCCTGCAGCGCGAGCCAAGTGGGCGGCGCTTTGGTATCGCTCTCGAGGAGCCGAAAGCAAGGACCCGGAAATCCTCGGCGCCAGGAGAACCTTCAACATCCATTGATTGAGGTCGGAGAAGAGATGCACGGGCGGGCGGCTCTGCGGAAGCGATCCGAGGGAGGAAGGCACTGCCCGTTCGGCATTGAACCGTTCCAGGCCGAAGCCTTGAAAGGCACGCAACCCTTCCAAATCGATAACTCCAACGGCAACATCCGGTGCGTGCTGCCTTGCGAAGTCCTTCAGTTGTTCGGCGACTGAATCGGGAACGCGGTTGGCAGCAACGACCGCCACCGGAACCGCGGATCTTGCCAACCGCTGCCTCGCCGCCCGTACCTGCAATATGGCCTGGGAGAGCAGTGGGATCAATCGATCGCGTCGACCTTCCGAGGACCGTTTCAAATTCAATGACATATCTTCTGTCGCCAGAATCAATGATCAGGTCCGTTCCTCGGAGCTGAGGTTGGCGCAGAACCTCCCAGCCGGCACGGCGGAACAAGTCCGCTAGCAGGAACTCGAATTCAGCCTCCTTAGAGCGCGATACGTCTTGGCTTGGGAGCGACATCTCATTACCGTGGCCAAGCGTTATACCAAGGCCGTGTTATATATCGTGGCCACGGTACACTGCCGAGTCCGTCCTGTCAACAGGCAGGCCCTGTGTGCAGGATATACCCGCGCAGCCAGTCTAGCCTGGTCGGCTCAACTCTTCGACCAGCAATTGGTGTTTCAATGCGGTGCGGTTCGCAAGTCACCGTGCCGCTTCAATTCGTCTTCAGTTTCAGAATGCAAACGGCAGCCTGGCTGTCAGAAATCGGAATCGTCTTGCCCTCCGGGTAACAGGAAGGCGGCCCAGGCAGGCTCGAAGCATAGAAAGGAGTAGGTTCCAAATGTCACAGAACGGAGTCAACAAAGTCATCCTGCTGGGCCGAGCGGGCCAGAAGCCGGAGGTCAAATTCACCTCCGGCGGGAAGCCTGTCGCTACCTTCTCGCTGGCCATCAACGAGTCCTTCAAGAATGGCAGTGGGGAGAAATAGGAGCGTGTCCGCTGGGTCCGCTGCGTCGCATTTCAACGGGTAGCGGAGATTTGCGGTGAGTATATTGACAAGGGCCATGAACTGTTCGTCGAAGGCCGGTTGCAGACGCGAAAGTATACCGACCGCAACGAAGAAGAGCGGACCGTGACGGAGGTGGTTATCTCGCAGTTGCGGTTGCTTGGAGGAAAGAGCAGACCCAATGGGACTGAAGGCGCGCCCGCGGAACTTGGCTCGACCGCGACGCAAGCCGAGGACTTGGGGGATTGCCCTTTCTGAGTACGGGGAGCGGGTATTGAAAAGCGCCTAGTGTCCATGTCCACCGCCTGGCATTTTAAAGGACCAACGTAGCCGTTTATCAGCACTGCCTGCGGTTGGATTCCGATTTTCATTTGAAAAATCCCAGACCTCATCCTGGAATCTTGAGACCAAGGATACTTCGGGGTTTGGAGGGTCCGAGCCCCCCTCCTGTCGTGCAGGCGCAGCCTTGGGGAGGACTCGTCTGACCTGGCGGGTCATGCCAACACTCCCTTCGTCACAACAAGAGGTCTTTCTTTCAAATCGCGGGCCTTGATTTCAGCCGCCTCAATGTGTTGGGGTCGAAATGCAGCGATGATTTGCTGGTCGATGATCCGTACAGAATTTCCATACACCAACTTCCAGTCTTCGGGTTTCATCTCTGACCGCAAGCGCAGGAATCGATCACGGGTGGCAATGACCAGGGGCAGGTCTTCCAGGAACCACAACGATGTGGACAACTAAAGCAGGCGTGGAACGATGTGCAGGCGCGTCCTTTTATTTTGCCTGGCTGCGGCGAATCGTAAGGATCACGACATGCACCGCAGCCCGTATCAAAGCGCCCAGCGACGATCTTCCGGGCTTGCGCCTCCGGCAGATTCAGACGCTTAACACCTGTCTCCCACTTCTCCGCAATTACAGTAACCCGCTCAATCATTCGCTCCTGGGCTTTCTGGATCACACGCGCGTTGAACGAGTCGGTGATGCTGTTGAGCACATACCTCACTGTCGTGTGAAAATGCGCGTGCTGAAGAAACTGCCGCACCTTCCCCAGATTGCCACCCGTTTGGAGATAAAGCAGGGTGGCCGCGGAGGGTCGAATTTGAGACAGGGTGAAGCGAGGCAACCGGTGTCGTCGACAGAACTCCCTGACCCGCCGAGATGACAGCCGCGGTGCCGTACAGGGGGGAGATGAGCCTGCGTTTCAACAGAGTGTTCTCGCTGAAATAAAGGAACAGTTTGTTGCTCTCCGGCGGACCCGCTGGCGATGCCAGTGGTTCGGTGTACTGCCGGATGAACTGGATCAACTCCACCACTCCCATCGGCTTGCGCCGGTCGACTCGATGAAGCTGCTTCTGCTGTTTGCCGGCCCGCGGCTTGTCCCAGACGCAGTAGAAAAGGTTGTCATCAATCTCATGCGAGACGAGGCAATCTCTATCCAGGCGGTACAGGGAATCCGAGTTAATGCCCATACGGGCCGCAATCAGGATCATGAAGGGTATGAGCTGTTGGGCGCTCCTCGGTATGTCTCCCGGCTTGTACGCTTCCCGAATGGCTCGGATCTCCTGCTCGGCAACCACCAGAATTCTTTGGAAAACAGGCGGTGACAGCGCTTTTGATTCCGGCCGTTGGCTGTCCACGCCAGGGAACAAGTTGGCGGGAGTGGAGAAGGCTGGATCGAACTCTTCCGGAAGAAGCCGCTTCGCCTTGCGCAGGAAACAGCAGCAGTGGCGAAATGCGCCCACCGCCGTTTTCCTTTTGAATCTCCGTTTGACCAGAAGCCACACCGCCAGCTCCTTGAGTAAATCCGCGCTCAGTTGTTTAGCACATCGCACATCTGGCTGGGTCCTCATGCGGTCGTTCAGGAACCGATTGAAGATCCGCAGACAGTGCGCCGCGGCGATTACCGTCGCCTGGCGACACCCACCTTGGTAGGTGATCCCAAAAGCATTGGCCAGCACGCGGGCGAGTGGGGGCCGTGATTCCAAGAATGCCAGCGTGATGGTGAAAGGCTTTCCATCCAGCCTGTCGAAAGTCTGCTTCAGCGGCGCGTTTTCAGTTCGGAACCGCGCAAGGTCGTGCTTTCGAAGCATCTCGCCTTCTCTACGAGCAAATTACATAAAGCAGTTTGGACTCGTGCTCCCAAGCCACCTGCTCGGTGCCAATGATAATCACAGACCCATGAGGCAGGAGAGCCCACTTCCTGTCCGTTCTGGGTGGCGATTCTGACGTGGGGGCCGTCTGGGCAGGCATCAACGAACAGAGCGTCTTCACCGTGGAGGGTGCGGGGATTGACCCCGTCATGGTAAGGCTCGGAGAGGACGCTCAGTGCTTTCGCGGGACGATCGCCGTTGCGGGGCGCAAGCCGATCCGCCACCTTGTCGCTGTGTCGGCGGAGGTGGCCAAAACGCCTCCCGGGGCCGACCCGGAAGGCAAGCGAACCGTGCTATGCGATGATGACCCGACTTTCATCTTCTACCGGATTGCGCAACGCTTCGGTCTGCCGGTGGCGCCCGAGTGGGCCGGTTGGTTCAAAGAGGAACTGCGCCGTCGCGACACACTCCAACCCCTCGTCGGGGTCGGGCTGGGGTGCTCGCCGGTGCTGGTGACCGGCACCAAGAAGATATTCCTCAACTGGATCGGGCGGGCGCTGAGACAAAAGACTCATCCGGTTTCCGGAATCAAACGGGCCGGTCCATTGGAACGTGGCGCACGAATTCTTCAGCTCCGGTCCGACGGCGGCCGGGCAGCCAAGTGTGCAGGCGCATCACCCATGATCGCAAAGCTGCTTCGGAGGGCTTATCCGGCGCAGATCCTTGCCATCATGGGCCTGGTCCGGCGCTGGCAGCAGGCTCGCGCCGGTGCGGTCATCGCAGAGTGCGGTACGGGCAAGACTCTTATCTCTCTGGGCGCCCTGTACACCCATGCGGAAGGCCGGCGATTCACCGCCCTGGCCATGGTTCCACCTCATCTCGTTGAAAAACGGGCCAGAGAGAGTTTCCAGACCCTCCCCGGCGTTCGCGTCTTCCTCATCGACGGACTGCGAACTCCGACCAGCGCCAAGGGCCATTACGGTGTCAACGAGGTTAAAGGTGCGCAACGGCCGGATTGTGCGCGAGGGGTTGAAGGCCAGCCTGAGCGAGCTGCGCCTGCACAAGTCGTCTCCTCGGCTCGCAAGCATTGGGACGAGATCTGCACGAGTTCTGCCGTGTTCGTGGTGGGCCGCGACCGGGCCAAGCTCGGCTACTTCTGGCGGCATGTGTCGTTAATCCCGACAGCGGCGCCCCGAGGAGTAACCGCAGCGAGCGCCGTTTCGCGACAACGATTACAGCGATATCCACTACTCAGGGCTTATTCTCCGAGCGCCCAACCAACTACCACTCGACGGGCCGCGCCTGATAGCGAGCGGAACACCACGCCGCGCGAAAGCCGCATCCCGCTCGGAGAGGTGGAATTGTATTCCCGAGGAGTCGGGCAGGGCACAGCGATCATTGTCCTCCATGGTGGATCCGATTTCAACACAGCTATCTCGTGCCCGACATGGACCGCCTCTCCGATTCACTCCATCTCATCTACTACGATCAGCGGGGGCGTGGCCGATCCGCCGATCGTGTGTAGCCCGAAGCCGTTAGTCTCGCATCGGACGTCGCAGATCTGGAGAAGGTAAGAGCAGTATTTTCATCTTAACTAGGTCGCCTTACTGAGACCCAGACGGTAGAGTTGCCGGACTGGGCCGCCTTTCTCCACCGCTATAGATGTGGTTTTGACGCCTGCGTCAGAAAGGGGAACCGAATGGAGAAAATCCACCCGTGATTGTAAGTATGAAAGTGCGTGGCTGCGATTTGCAAGCCGGCCCCAGCTGAAAAGCCCAAAGGCCCCCAAAGGTGCACCCTGCCGAACCCAAGCCCGGGCGTCAAATACGCCCGCGTTTCACCCGCATTCTTACCGGCGAGAAAGGATGTGGAGTTGACTTCCAACTCCGGCCAGAGCTTCCAGCGCGCCCTGTATTGGAAGGCTGTGTTCCAAAGGAATTGCCTTCCCAGCTTGGCCGTGTCACCAGTTGGGAAGTTCGCTCCAATGGTGGACTGCACGTCGAGTCTTCCCCACCCCTTGCCGAAAGCAATTCCCGGGGAGAGGACGGCTTCGTGCATCCCGATGCTGAAGGAACCGGTGGGCAGTGTGGCGCCCAGAAGCAGCGCCAAAAGGTAATCACCCTCCTTCGCCGCGGCTGATGCCAAGCGAAACTTTAGCATCAGGGGAATGTCGCCAAAACCGTCGCGAGTCCCGCCGGCCGAATGCGCCACGTAGGAGGGAACACCGATTAGAACTTGAAGACGTGGAGCGACAATGAATTCCAGCCCCTTGCCGCCTCCAAACGTATAATCCGTCTCTCCAGCAACTGTGGGTTGCCGCCGCCACACGTCATAACGAAATTCCTGCTTGAGGCGTCCTGAGGTGGTAGCAATTGGCGAGAGCCAATTCGGCTGTTTTTCCTGGGCATGCTCCGCCATGCGCGACCAGGATCGCAAAAGCCCGGATACACCTCCAGTCTGTCCAGGCGCCGAGGCGCGGCCCGACTCCTGAGTGGTTTCCTTCAGGGCGAGAGTCTGAAGCGCTGCACCAGTGATCGCTAATTGAGAGTAAGAAGACACGCCGCCACCAACCTGCCAGTCGTCCGTTCGGGCTGGCGGTGGGACGCAACTGGACGCACACAACCATCCTGTGATCAGCACCATCGCCAGCGATTCCACTTCGTTCCTTCTTGATGTGTCTCGGTGTCAAAAACAGACGACGGGCGCTGCCGAAACTGAGTTCGAGAGTTGCCGTTGGAACCTTTTGCCCTGTCGCACATCGTGATTTCGCCAGCGTTGGCGAGCATCGGCCCACGGCACCGCTTGAGGCAGAGTCTGCTTTCAGCGCCAGCTTCATTCCACCGACACCCGGTCTACTCGCCTTGAGGCGACACCCAGGCCCCTGGCCGAATAGCGTCTGTGGCCTTGCTCACGACTACATCACCCGGGTGCAGGGCGGCGAAAATCTCGGTTTCACCCTTCACCGTTACGCCGGTTTTGACGTCGATCCATTCGGCCCTGCCCTCGCTCACTCGTATTACAAACGTCCGCTGCAGATCGGTGGTAATCGCCGCGGCCGGCACAAAAAGCGTCGGATACGAGCGCTGGAGCGGCCATTCCACTGTGGCAAATGTTCCGGGAATAATCGGTGGGTCAGGGTTGCGCACATCAAGCTCAACCGCCATCGTGCGCGTGTCCTGATTTACGCTTTCGGCAATTCGCGCGACCGGGGCACGGAAAATGCGTCCCGGGTAAGCAGGCACGCTGAACGCGACCTGTTGTTCGCGCCGTACGCCGGCGACGTACGCCTGCGGCACCGGTACGACCAGGCGAAGATGGCCGGTATCCTCGATGCGGACCATCGGTGGTGCACCGGACTGTCCCGAGGCAGGACCCAACAAGGCGCCCGGATGAAGATTTCGTTGCGTTACCACGCCGTCGAAGGGAGCACGAATTTCGAGGTACGACTCAAGTTGGCCGACGCCGCGCAAGGCCTCCTTCGCCGCCTGTACGCTATTCGAGGCGGCCTCAACCTGGGCGCGATCGGCTTCAGCAGTTTGCCGGGACACTAGCAAGTCGTTTCCAGCGACTACTCCCGGCGTCTTGGCCGCGTCCTCCAAATGAAGATAAGTTGCTTGATCAGAAGCGAGCTTCGCCTCAGCGGCCTGGAGTTGCGCCTCAGCACCGTGAACGGCGGCTTCGGCTTGTGTGCGCTGAGCGACGAGTTCGGGCGCGGAGAGGCGGGCGATCAGCTCCCCGGCACGGACACGCGATCCACGGTCGACCCGGATCATTTCCAGGAATCCCGTGACTTTGGGGTAGATGTCCACAATCTCGTAAGGAGCAGTCTGGGCCGGCAAAGACAGTGTGGTTTTGAGCCGCGCCGATTTCACCGTGGCGACGTTGACCGCTTCTGGAGTTGCAGAGTCGCCGGGTTGGCTTCCATCCGCGCCATGGGAGGCAGCTTGAGAGGAGGCGCGAAAGGGTGATTCGGTGCCGCAACCGGTGAGAGCAATAGTCAGAGCAAGCACCAGCTTTGGCAGCTTCATCGCGTCTCCTCCGGCGCCCGGGCGAATGGGCTCATGGGATCATCGGGATCGAGCGAAGGCGATTCCAGACTGGCACGCTTCTGCACGATCCCAAAAACTGTCGGAAGTACGAGCAGTGTGGCCAGGGTCGCAGCGAGCAAGCCGCCGATGACGGCGCGCCCCAGCGGGGCGGTCTCCTCACTGCCCCGGCCAATCGCGAGCGCCATCGGGAGCATACCTGTGATCATGGCCAGGCTGGTCATAAGAACCGGGCGCAGGCGCTCGCCCGCCGCGTTTCTGGCTGCGGTTCGCGCATCCGCGCCCGCCTTTCGGTTCTGCTCGGCGAAAGTAACGAGCAGGATCGCGTTCGCGACGGCAACGCCGATAGCCATAATCGTGCCCATGAAGCTCTCGAGGTTGAGGCTCGTGCCTGTAACGAGCAGCATGAGAATGGCGCCTGCCAGCACCGCCGGAGCGGTGGAGAGGACGACGAGTGAGAGACGAACAGATTCGAAGTTCGCTGCGAGCAGCAGCAGGATGATCAGGATAGCTACCGCCAGGCCGGTACTGAGGTTGCCGAAAATCTGGCCCATGGCCGCCACTTGGCCGCGCACCTGAACCGTAACGCCGCGAGGCTGGCGGCCGGCCCGCGCGATCGCCTCTTCGATCTCGCGCGCGGCAAGACCGAGATCGCTTTTGCCAAGATTGGCAGATAGTCCAATGAGCCAAAGTCCATTCAGACGATCGAGTTCGCCGGGAACGGCGCCAGTCTTAACCGTGGCGAGATCGCTGACCAGGGGATGCGCTCCGGTCGCGCTTGCTACTGGAATCGTCGTGATATCTCTTATAGAAGTCATCTGCGCCTGCGGGACCTGCACTTGCACTTGATAGCTCACGCCGGATCGCGGGTCCCGCCAGTAGTTTGGAGCGACAAAGCGGCTGGAAGCCGTGGCTGAGACAACGGCTTGCCCAACCTGGTCGGCGGTAATACCCAATTGTCCGGCCATGACGCGGTCCACCTGAACACTGACGGTAGGATAGTGGAGCGGCTCCTCATATCCCAGGTCACGCAGTTCGCCCGCTTTTCGAAGCTCCCGTTGAAGCCGCCCGGCGTAATCCGCAACATCGTTGTATTGCGGGCCGGTCGAAACCACATCGACAACCGAAGGCGTGCCAAAGTTCAGCGTCTGGCTGATAAGGTCGCCTGGATCGAAGGAGAAGTGCGATCCCGGAAACTGCTTCGGCAAAGTGGAGCGCAGCTTGTCCTCCAGATCGCGAACAGCAATCGAAGCGCCAGGCCGGAGGGCGACGTTGATAACAGCCTGCTGGGGTCCGCTCGTCCAAAGGAACACCGTATTAATCGGGTAAGAAGATGCCTGCGTTCCTACATAACTCAAGGTGAGATCGATGTTCCCGGATCCGGCCTGGCGGCCGATTTCGGCCAGCACCCTCCGCGTCATCTCTTCTGTCACCGGCACCCGCGTGCCGTCCGGAGCATCGAAGCGCAGCCGAAACTGCTGCGCGGCTGCTGAAGGAAAGATTTCGCGAGATAGCCGAGGTCCGATGAGCAGCAGGACCGAGAAAGCAACGGCAGCGTAGGTCACAAGCAGGATTGCCGGAACGGCCAAGAGACGATCCAGGACGGCGAGGTATCGCTTGCGAAAACGGCCAAAGCGTTCCTCTGCGGTACTGCCCCCGCGCACCTTCTCCGCCCTAATAAGCCAGTTGGAAAGCACCGGCACGAGCGAACTGGAAAGCAGGTATGAGGCGCCCATGGAAAACCCGACCGCCAGTGAGAGCGGCACGAAGAGCGACTTCGCGGGCACCGTCATGAAGAATGATGGCAGAAATACGGCGAGCACACTCACCATGGCGAGGAAGCGCGGAATTGCCACCTCGCGGCTGGCTTCGAGAACGGCACGCGCCTTCGGCTCACCGTTCGCCAGGTGCACGTGGATATTCTCGAGCAGCACCGTGCCTTCATCCACCAGTACCCCAACCGCTAGCGCGAGTCCGCCCAAAGTCATAATGTTGATGGTCTGTCCCGCAGCCCACAAGGCCACGACGGCCGTAAGAAGGGCCAAGGGAATCGTAATAACGACAATCACCGAGCTGCGCCAATCGCGCAAGAAGAACAGCAGGGTGAGACCGGTGAGGAGCGCACCCAGCAGGCCTTCGCGAAGCACGGATGATAGTGCATCCCGCACATACTGAGATTGATCGAGCTCGTAGCTGATCTTGATGTCCTCGGGTACGAGCGACTGAAAGCGAGGTATGGTGCGGCGGACCTCTTTCACCACGTCGAGAGTCGAGTAGTCTGGCCGCTTGGTAACCGGAATATACACCGTTCGCTTGCCGTTGACCAAAGCGTATCCCGCGAGAATATCCGAAGAATCCGCGACCGTGCCGACGTCGCGGACGTATACAGCCGGACCGGAGCCCGTGCGCAGAGGCACGTCAAGAATGTCGCTAATCTGCTGGACGGTGGAGTTGGTGGTGACCAGAGTCGCATAGTCGCCGATGTTAGCGGTGCCTGCGGGCTCGATGCTATTACCCGCGAGGACTGCCTGCACGACGTTTTGCGCCGAAAATCCATAGGCGTGCAGCTTGTCAGGATCTACACTGATCACGATCGTGCGCTGATTCCCTCCGAAGGGCGGCGGCGAGGAAACGCCAGGCAGCGTGGCAAACACCGGCCGGACGCGGTTCAAAGCAAGATCCTGGATTTCGCCGAGCGTGCGCGAAGTGCTGGAAAAGACAAGGTAGCCGACTGGCAGCGTGCCAGCGTCATAACGGATAACAAACGGAGATACGGTGCCGGGCGGCATGAAGGCGCGGGCGCGGTTCACGTAAGAGATCGTCTGGGCGAGAGCCTGGCTCATGTCCGTACCGGGATGAAACGTGAGTCTGAGCAGGGCCGTACCTTGGATCGACTTGGCTTCAACGCTCTCGATGCCGTTGATGTACAGGAAGTGGTACTCATAATAGTAGGCAACGAAGCCTTCCATTTGCTGCGGGCTCATGCCGCCGTAGGGTTGGGCAACATAGATGACCGGCAGATCGAGGTCAGGAAAGATGTCGATGCGCTGGCGCAGCAGGGCCAGCACGGATACAAGGCCCACTGCCAGGACAGCGACGACGACCGTAATCGGGCGCCTTAACGCGCCACGGATCAGCCACATGGATCAAGGCCCTCCCGGTGAATGCTGGGCGGCTTGCCGAACTATGTCAAGGAAAGGATCGAGGCTGCCTTCTGCCGCCGCCAGAACCGCCAGATTGTGCCACACGGCCAGGCGCGCGAGGGCGTCGTCTGTTTCTGCCTGCACGAGCAGGCTTTGGGCTTCGGCTACCTCGACTAGCGTGGCTAGACCTGCCTGATAGCGGGCGCGAGCTTGAGTTTCGTTGTCGCGGGCAGCCTTCAGTTCGATTGGGGTCTTCTCGGCAATTCTCCTCGCGCCTTTTAGTGACGCAAGTCCCTGCTCAAGTTGACCGCTCAATTGCTGCATCGTCTCGTCGTAACGGGCCACCTCTGCCCGCTCGTTAGCCGCGGCGATCTGCTTCTGAGCCCGACGAGCTACAAAATCAAACAGGTTTGGGAACGTCACCGTTGCCCCGATTGCCCAGTTCGCCCGCTCGAGGCCGAGCCCGTGCAGTCCGCTGGCGAAGTTGCCGCTGGGATCGGCCCCACTGCCGCGACCGTAAACAGAAGACTGAAGGTAAACAACGGGATAATCAGTACGATCGATTTCATGTTCGCGGGTGCGGGCCTCGCTGACTCTGCCCTGTTCAACCTGTGCCAGGGGATGCTGGGAAAGAGAACTCATCGGCGGCGCAGCGCCTGGAGGAGAATCCAGGAAGGGACGGGACTGGACCCCGACGTCAGTTCCTGCCATCCCCATGCTCGCGGCCAGCGCCGCCCGGCTCATCTCCTGTTGCTGCTCGGCCCGGGCTAGATTTATCTGAGCGCGAGCGAGTTCCGCGTCCGTGCGCGAGGCGTCAGCGCCCGGCCGGAGTTGATTGTCAACGAGCACGTGAACAGATCTGGAAAGCGCTTCCCTTCGGTCGACATCGGCTTGGGTCGAGCGCACCACCTGCCCGGCCGCAACCAGCGAGAAAAAACTATCGGCAACGGGCACCTCAACCTCGAGACGAGTCGCCGCAGCTTCCTGCTCAGTGCGTGCGTTCGTGGCGCGGGCGGTCTCCATTCTCGCGTGGCGATATCCAAAATCGTATGCTTGCCAGGAAACCAGCAGGCCGGCGGCACTGCCCCAAACGCTCCGGTCTGTAGCGGCGGGCAGCACGGGGCCAGAAATGGAGGGAATTGCCGACTGCGGAAGGAGGAGTCCGAAGATATTATTGGCCGTTGCCCGATTTGACTGCCAGAGCGAATCGGCCCGCGGCAGGTAGCTTGCCTGTGCCAGGCTGATTTCCGCGCGCGCGGCCGCAATTCGCTCCTGCGCTGCACGGATGGCTGGATAATTGGCCAAGGCGGAGTCAATCGCCTGCGCAAGGGTGAAGACTTTCGCTTGCTGGGCCGGCGTTTGGGCCGACACCGCTTGAGCCATGAGACCTGAATCCAGCAGAAGAAAGCCTATAACCAGGAACGCGTGTCGCCTGCAGACCACGGCTCGCCTCCTCTTAGCGGAAGTCATCTTCAAGAAGTTCACCCAGAAGCTCTTTCACCTTACCCTTTGCCGCTGCCAGTGCTTTCTGGCCCGCAGGTGTAGCTCGATAAAAAAGGCGGAATGTTCTGCCCACGCGGATTTTCTGCGAGCGCAGATATCCTTTGTTCCTCAAACCGTGAAGCAGCGGGTAGAGCGTGCCCGGGCTTAAGTTGTACCCGTGCCGGCGAAGTTCCCCGATCATACCGAGCCCGAAAACCGGTTCGCGGCAGGCGTGGTAAAGGACGTGGATGCGAATCAAACCCGAATAAAGAGCCTGGTTGTGCTCGTACGCAGGCTTAGTCATAAAAGCGTATCAGTTATCGATATCGATTATCGTTAGAACACTACCAATAGGAGAGCGCCGCTGTCAAGCCTACCTAGCTGTTTTGCTTTCCATAGCACCGGGGAATCCTCTCCTTCTCGCCGGTCTTGGCCGGGAAGTCGAACTCCCCTTCATGAATGGTAATATGCAAATGAGGGTTGGCCTGTCCAGTCAGAGCTTGTTGTTTATCCGCGTGGGTTCGGCGTCGTGTCGGAGTCAACCCAATCGCAAAGGAGAACACTTTCGCGCTTACCTGAATTCCGAGGATACGATGAGCAGAATCGATCACCACGGTTCAGATCGGTTGGTATTGAGTACTCGTCTGGCTCTCACGGTCGGTTTCGGCGGGCTTCTCGCGATTATGGCTCTTGCTGGAATAGTTGGCATGCAGGCTCTACAGCAGATTAGGCGCAGCGACGATGAGATTCGCGGGCGCTTTCTATTTCGCAATCACGCCCTCAACGACATTCGATCTGAGCTCTACCTTTCTGGAACCTACGTTCGGGACTATCTCCTCGATCCTAACTCCAATAGGGCGGAGAATTATCGGTCAGGTCTCAAGGAAGTGCGTGAGGAGATGGACGCGGGGCTTCATTCTTATCGACGGCAACTTGATCCTGAGGAGACAAGACAGTATAGGGCGCTGACAACGGACCTGGCGCATTACTGGGACACACTGAATCCGGTTTTAAGTTGGGACGCGAAACAACGCCGACGCCAAGGTTACGCCTTCCTGCGGGACGAGGTATTCCCTCGCCGGACCGCGATTCTCGAACTTGCAGGTCGCATAGCGAGCATCAATGAAGAGCAATTGAAGGCTGGCAATGAGCGGGTAGATAGTCTTTTGGCGAAATTCCAGAGCCGCTTGGCTGTAACCCTGTTAGCAACGCTGATATTGGGATTGGGGATGGCAGCCTTCAGCATGCGAAAAATCCTGAAGCTGGAGACGCGGGCGCACGGCCAATTTCAGCAGGTCGCGGAAGCTCGGAGACAGATGGAGAATCTATCTGCAAGTCTCGTTCAAGCCCAGGAGAATGAGCGCCGGGCGCTTTCCCGAGAACTGCACGATGAAGTGGGGCAGGCCCTCTCGGCGGTGCTGGTCGAGCTCCGCAATCTTTCCGCGGAGCTTGCGACACGAAGCGAGGAGGAATCGCGAATCCACGTAGAAGTGATCAAGGGCCTGGTAGAAAGCACGGTCCGCACAGTTCGCAACATGGCGCTTCTTCTGCGACCGTCGATGCTGGATGATCTCGGTCTCGTTCCAGCTTTACGCTGGCAAGCGCGTGAGGTATCGAAACAGACTTCAATGGACGTCAACGTCGCGATTGACCTGGCTTCGGATGATCTTCCTGACGACTACAAGACCTGCATCTATCGCGTCGTGCAGGAGGCCCTGCATAATTGCTCGCGACACTCCCAGGGGACCACGGTGCGGGTCAGAGTTCAACAAGAACCAAACAGGCTCTTGTTGTCCATTCAGGACGACGGTAAGGGCTTCGACGTAAACCAATCGAAGGGTCTGGGCCTGCTAGGGGTGGAAGAACGGGTGGCCCGACTGGGTGGAAAGTGTAACGTGTACTCCGCCCCAGGGAGCGGGACCATTCTGGCGATAGAGCTGCCGTTCAACAACGGCTCAGACAGTTGGAGCACTCACAAAAGTGAAGCAGATTCGAATCTTACTGGCTGATGATCACAATGTTATGCGGCGGGGCCTGCGTCTTCTACTGGAGAGGCAGCCCAACTTCAAGGTAGTCGGCGAAGCCGCGGATGGCAGGGAGGCGGTGGAAGTGGCCCTGACCGCCAGGCCGGATGTTGTCGTTCTCGATATCGCCATGCCGATCTTGAGCGGTATTGAAGCGGCACGACAAATCAGTTCTGCACTTCCTGGCGTCGCGGTCATCATTCTGAGTATGCACTCCGATGAGGGTTATGTTTTGCGAGCGCTCAAGGCGGGAGCCAAGGGTTACCTCTTGAAGGACTCTGCGGAAGATGACGTGATTGCGGCGATTGAGGCGGTGAGTGCGGGAAAGGCGTTTTTCAGTCCGGAGATCAGTAAAATCCTGGTGGAAGACTACGTTCGGGAAATGAAGAAGCGCGGATCTGAAGACAGTTATGAGCTACTTACTTCACGTGAGCGAGAAGTGCTGCAGCTACTGGCAGAGGGCAAGTCGAATAAGGATATCGCTGCGTTGCTCAATCTGAGCCCTTACACCGTCGAAACCCACCGCAGGAACCTCCAAGACAAACTCAATCTCCATAGTGTCGCAGAGTTGACTCTCTACGCGGTGCGAAAGGGCCTGATCTCCTAAAATTGAAGCCCTGGGCGCGTGTTACAGGATCGTACGCCGCTTGACGCGCCATTCCAATACGACCATGCAAGCCGGACCGTTCGAAAGAGATCATTTTCCCGAAGCGGTTTCGGCAGTACGTCATACCCGCCTAACCGTGTTACTTCGTTCCACAAATAACGGTCGACCACCCTGGAAATGAGTATGACAGACGCATGTTGTGAGGTCGACGCGAGTGCTCTCACGACTTCGCGCCATTCTTTACCAGGCACATCCCGGTCGCACAGGATCACTTGCACGTTGCATTGCTCCAAAGTTCTACAGGCGTCCTCACAGTTGTTCGCGAAGAACACGTGCCATTGACTCTGGCTCGACACAGAGGCCAGTAGCTGGCGGTCCTGCTCGTCGAGCAGTAGCCCTACCACCGTAATCATTGTTGTCATCGCATGGTTTTGGCCGTGGGGGTTCGCCGAGCAACCTTCCGGATCTCCTGGCTGGAAGCGGGTAAAGACGCGCGCAAATAGTGCCCTTAGGCGTTGCCAGGCCATCTTGAACTCACTTACCAAGTCCGCCGTTGAGGGCCAGGGAGAATCGTCAGGTCCAGCCTGCTTTAGCGAGAATTAAACCAACACATCATTCGAGTGCCATCAGAGTCGTTCTCTGGTGCGTGGCCACTGCCAGAGCCACGCCAGTAACCAACAGCGTCCAGCGCAGAGTAAGGGAAGCGGTATTGGCCGGCAATACCAGCTCTTTGGTATATCGGAACAGGTGAACTCGGTAAATAACCTCCAGTTACGCATTCGACCAAGAACCTCATTAGACCCTCTTTGCTGCCCGAGATCCCAATCGATGTAAGGCTGCATAGCTATCGGACAAGAAAGTGCCGTCTCCCGGAGGCGCCCCTTGTGGGTACCGACTGTCCAGACCAAGATCTACCAATTAGTTGGTATGGACGACGGGTTCGGGCGTTCCATAAGCTGGGTAGGCAGGCCCGGTAATTTCGCGGACTGTTGATGCCGGAGTATGCATCGGGAGAGTCCTTGACCGGATTGGAATTGGGAGGAATTTCCTATGAAGCGTGCAGCTTTGACAACGCTCCTATTTACGCTGACGCTGGCGGTCCGCTCTTACTGCAGCACCCGAGTCAAGCTCGATAGTGTCCCAGCGGAATACAGACCGAACACAGGCGCCGAGCAGGTGGGACCGGTCTCAATGCAGGACTTCTATTTCGAGGTCAACAAGGAAACGGCTCGCGCTCGGGTCGTCGTGGAATATACCTACCCGGGTGAAGTGGGCTATTCATCCGATGGAGACCCTGGCCCGCCACCGAGCATCACTCAACTTTCAGGGCTCATCTATGAACCATTCACTCGTGCCGTCGTTTACAGTGAGAATGGACAGAGGATAGTCTGCGCAATCGTCAAAGAGAAAAGGGGTGTTTTGAGGGGATCGGGCCTTAGCACCAGGAAGACCGGATCCTGCGTGGTTACAGCAGCCGTTGAGGAGCATACGCGGGATGATGGTTGGAGTCTCCACCATTTCCGCGCCCTGGATACGTACTTGGAAGTACATTGAAGCCGATTAGAATTAACAGGAGGCACGATGTCATCCGAGCCCGTGTTGAACGCGGAAGAACTGGAGTCGCTCCGTCGTCTCAGCACTTGCCAGATTGCTGATGCCATTGAAACGTTCGACGTGAGGCTGCGTAACGAGGGATTCATGGATCCGAGCGTGCGGTGCATGTTTCCCGACCTCCCTCCGATGACGGGATACGCCGTGACCGCCTGCGTCCGCACTGCTGAGCCTCCGATGACCGGGCGAACCTACCCCGACCGCACCAATTGGTGGAACTATCTTCGGACGATTCCCGCTCCGCGTGTAGTCGTGCTGGAGGATCTGGACCGGTATCCCGGCCGCGGCTCCTGTGCAGGGGAGGTCCATGCCCACATCTTCAGGGCTCTCGGCTGTGCGGGCCTGGTCACTAATGGGGCGGTTCGCGACCTGGAGGCTGCCTCGTCGATAGGTTTCGCTTTTTTCGCGGGTAACGTCGCCCTGTCGCGCGTCTACTTTCATCTGCTGGAATTTGGCGTCCCCGTTGAGGTGGGCCGTCTGAAAGTCCACCCCGGCGATCTGCTGCACGGTGACCGGCACGGAGTAATCAACATTCCGGCCTCGATTGCCAGAGACGTTCCGGCGGCAGCGGAGCGTGTTGCGGCGCTTGAACGACAAGTGCTCCGGATCGCGGACTCACCGAATCCATCGCTTGACGAGTTACGCCGAGCGGTACAGCAATCCGTGCAGAACAAGTTTCACCAGTAACCTAGAGCAGTGACCGTCCCCGCGCAACACAGGAGCATCATATCTATGACACAAAAGAGCCTCATCCCCGGGGTCCCCAAAGGGACACCACTTCGAAAGATTCTGACCAGCGGAATTACCGGGCTGATAACTCTGCTCGTGGTCGTCCTGCTCCTAGCGAGTTGCTCGCGCCAGGAAGCTCGCCGCGCTGAAGCCGCTGAAGGCGAAAAAGCTGTGAACGTTGCGGTGGCTAAGGTGGGGCGTGACGACCTCTCACAGAGCCTGCGCATCGCCGCGGAATTCCGGCCGTTTCAGGAAATCGAAGTCCACGCCAAAGTGGCTGGATACGTGAAGCACATCGATGTGGACGTCGGAGACCGGGTGAAGAAGGGCCAAACCCTGGCCGTCCTCGAAGTTCCGGAACTTCAGGATGAACTCAATCAAGTCGCAGCCTCGGTGCGAGGGAGCGAACAGGAGATGGACCGGGCCCAACACAACGTGAAGCGGGCCCAGGCGGATTACAAGGTGGCGCACCTGACCTATACGCGCCTGGCAGGCGTGATGACGACGCGTCCAGAACTTATTGCCCAGCAAGACGTGGACGACGCTCAAGGAAAAGATGAGGCAGCCGAGGCTCAAGTCGAAGCGGCGAAGTCGGGCCTGGCCGCGGCCCAAGAACACCTCCAGGGAGCGACGGCCAACCGCGAACGGGTGCGTGAAATGCTCAACTACACCCGAATAACGGCTCCTTTCGATGGAGTCGTTACGTGGCGATACGCCGATACGGGCGCCATGGTGGCCGCGGGCACATCGTCGGAGAAGCAGGCGCTTCCCGTGGTCAGGCTCTCCCAAAATGGGCTGCTTCGCCTCGATATCCCAGTTCCCGAAACGAATGTCCCTGCCGTACGCCTCGGCAAGAAGGTGAGTGTCGACGTGCAGGCCCTGAACAGGACTTTTGAGGGGACGGTCGCGAGGTTCCGGGACAAAGTGGACGATGCCACGCGCACCATGATGACGGAGGTCGACGTTCCCAATCCCAAGCTGGAGCTGGTGCCAGGGATGTACGCTTACGTCTCCTTCCCCGTCGTGGAAAAGAAGAACGCGCTGGTGGTTCCGATCCAGGCGGTATCGCGTGAGGGGCACAAGGCGGTTACCTACCGCATCGGCGCTGACAATCGGATTGAGGTGGCGCCGATCATCCTCGGGATCGAGACCCGCGACAGGCTGGAGATCCTCTCGGGACTCTCGGACGGCGACCAGGTGGTGGTCGGCAACACCAGCCAGTTGCGCGAGGGGCAGATCGTCGCTCCAAGAGCGGTAGAAGTTTCGGAGATCGAGGGAGGCCGTTGATGTCCCGATTTGCCATTCGCAATCCATACTTCGTTGTCGTTCTATGTCTCTTCGTGGTGGTTATCGGCCTCACCGGCCTGGTCCGCATGCCTGTGGATTTGTTCCCAGTGATCAATATCCCTGAGGTGGTGGTAGCGACCTTCTACAGCGGCATGCCGCCTGAGGAAATGGAGGGAAGCATCACCGGACGGTTCGAGCGCTTTTTCACCCTGGGCGCGGGCATTGACCATATGGAGTCGCGGTCCCTTCCCGGCGCGAGTGTTATCAAGATTTACTTTCAGCCCGGCACGAGCGCCGACGCCGATGTTGACGAGATTGCAAACCTGGCGATGGCGGACCTTCGCCGCCTGCCGCCAGGGACGCTGCCGCCGGTGGTGATGAAATTTGACGCTTCCAGTCTCCCTGTTTGCCTCATTACGCTCAAAGGTCAGGGTTTGAATGAAACCCAACTCCGCGATCTCGGCCAGTTCACGGTGCGAAACCAAATCGCCACCGCGCCTGGAGCTTCGGTTCCGCCGCCCTTCGGGGGCAGGTATCGGCAGATCATGGTCTATGTCAATCCCCTGAAGCTCCAGTCCCACGGACTGAGTGTCATGGACGTGGTTCGCGCCGTGAATAACGCCAATCTGATCCTTCCTGCGGGAGACGCCAAGATCGGGCCTTACGATTACAATATCTACACTAACAGTCAGATCGAGGATGTCGCTGACCTCAACCATGTGCCAATCAAGACCGTCGGCAATTCCTACGTCACGGTCGGAGATGTCGGCTCGGCCGAAGATGCGCAGACGATCCAGACCAACGTTGTGCGGGTGGACGGGCAGCGATCGGTCTATCTCCCGATTATGAAGCAGGGAGGTAACACCAACACCATCGCCGTAGTAGACGGCATCAAGAAGGTGGTATCTCACCTCTTCGACGTGCCTAAACAACTGGTGGCCAACGTGGTGTTTGACCAATCGCAATACGTAAAGAAGGCCATTAGCACCCTCGTCCACGAAGGCGCCACCGGTCTCGTGCTCACCGGATTAATGGTGCTGCTATTCCTGGGCAGCCTGCGCGGGACGGCGGCCGTGTTCCTTTCCATTCCGCTGTCCGCACTTGCCGCGACCATTGCCCTGTACTTCGGAGGTAGCACGATAAACAGTATGGTCCTGGCGGGCTTGGCGATCGTTTTTTCCCGTCTCATTGACAACTCGGTGATCGTGCTCGAGAACATTTTTCGCCACATGGAGCTGGGAGAGCCTCCTGAGGTTGCGGCGGAAAAGGGCGGGCAGGAAGTAAGTATGGCCGTGCTCGCGGCCACCATTGCAAGTGCCGTCGTCTTCTTCCCGGCCACCTTCCTTTACGGTGTGAGCAGGTTTCTCTTCTCGGCGCTTGCTCTGGCCGTTGTCTTGGCCTTGTTCGCGTCCTACTTCATCGCCATGACAGTGGTGCCGCTGTTCTGCGCCAAGCTCATCAAAGGCGTCCACGACGCGGGTCACAAAGTCGGCTTCGACGATCCCTCCTCTGACTCCCACAAGGCGGGCCCGTCCTGGGGCACGCGCTTCAACATCGCTTTCAATCGGAGATTCCATCGGATGCTCGACTGGTATGAGAATACGGTAGATCGCTGTCTGCTTCGACCCTGGTTGGTGGTGGGCGCGATCATGGGTGTGTTCCTCGTCAGCCTGTTTATCTTTCCGCTGCTCGGTGTGTCCTTTTTCCCGCGCAGCGACGCCGGCCAGTTCGTGATCAACCTCAAGGCGCCCTCTGGAACTCGTATCGAGGAGACGAACAGGCTGGTAGCAGGTGTCGAGCGCCTAATTCGCCGCGTTGTCCAGCCTCATGATCTCAAATTGATCGTCTCGAACGTCGGCGTCATTGCGGGTTTCTCTTCGATCTACACCAGCAATTCCGGACCCCACTCGGCCACCATCCAGGTTGCTCTGACTGAGGATCATCAGACCGGCAGTTACGAATACATGGACCGCGTTCGCAGGCGCGTCGGTGAGGAATATCCCGAGGCTAGCATCTTCGTTCAGTCCGGCGGGCTGCAAGACGCGATCTTGAACCAGGGGCTTCCCGCTCCCATCGATTTGCAGGTGAGCGGCCACAATATGGAATCGACTTATCGAGTGGCGGCTGATCTGGCAAGCAAGATCGGCGACTTGCCTGGTGTGAGCCAGGTCTACATTCCGCAGGACATCGACTACCCTGCCCTGCAGCTCCGAGTCGATCGGATCCGCGCAGGGGAACTGGGTCTCAGCCAGAAAGAAGTGGTGGACAACGTTATCGCGGCGCTGACCTCCAATCAGATGATTGCTCCCAGCTACTGGATTGACCCCCGCACCGGCAATGATTACTACCTCACCGTGCAGTATCCGGAGAGCGAAATTAGCAGCATGTTCTCCCTGAAAGGCATTCCCATCCGGTCGGCCTCGGCAAAGGACTCGGCTTTTCTCGATCAGGTCGTTAAGGTCACGAATCTCAAGGCCCCGACAGAAGTCGACCATTACCAGATTCAACGAGTGATTGACGTCTACGTGACGCCAGCCACAGAAGATTTGGGCCGCGTCGCCAATGCTGTCGACAGGATTACTGCCGGAATTCACCTGCCAAAGGGTGTGGGTCTGGTGATGCGGGGAATGGTGGAAGGGATGCGCCAGTCGTTCCGCAGCTTCGGCTTCGGGCTCATCCTGGCCTTGGGTCTGCTTTACCTGGTGCTGGTTGCTCAGTTCCGTTCCTTCATCGATCCCTTCTTAATTCTGCTTGCCGTGCCCACAGGAGTCACGGGCGTCCTTGTTCTTCTCTGGCTTACCGGGACCACCCTGAATGTGATGTCGCTGATGGGCGTGGTTATGATGGTCGGTATGGTCACCTCGAACAGCATTCTAATCGTGGAATTCGCCCATCACCTCGAGGCCGAGATGTCGGTACGCGATGCGGTGGTAACTTCCTGTCGCATCCGTTTGCGGCCCATCCTGATGACCTCTCTCGCCACCATCTTTGGACTGATTCCCATGGCTCTGAAGCTCGAAACTGGAAGCGAAGCCTATGCTTCCCTGGGCCGCGCGATTATCGGCGGTCTGCTCGTCTCCGTGGTTCTGACGGTATTTATTGTTCCTGCAGCGTACCTGCTTGTATATGGCCAAAAGACTGACCGGGGGGATGCGCATGACCAACCCCAGGAGGCGCGATGAGGGGACGGGTTTCCGTATTGGTCCTGGCGACAGCGCTGGGATGCGTGGGGCCGTCAGGAGCCCAGGGGAACCAGACAACAGCACCCCAAGCGCTAACTCTCAACCAGGCGGAAGCCATTGCGCTAAGGAATCACCCCTTGCTTCAGGCGTCACAGCTGAACGCACTCGCCGCGCGCCAGGTCGTGACGGAGGTAAAGTCAGCATATTACCCGTTCAGCTACGGTAGCATGACTGGTGCGGGAGCCGTGAGTGGAAGCAGGGTTGCGGCGGGGGCATTGAACAATCCGATTATCTATAACCGCTATTCTGACGGTGTAACGGTGAACCAGCTCATTACCGATTTCGGCCGCACTCACAACCTGGTGGCCAGCTCGACCCTGCACGCTCAGGCGCAGGAGCAGAACGTGCAGGCATCCCGGGAGGATGTCCTGATTGGCGTGGACCGCGCCTACTATCAATCTCTGCGGGCTCAGGCGGTACTAAGCGTAGCCACGGAAACCGTAAAAGAGCGTCAGTTGGTTACAGATCAGGTGGCCGAGCTCGCCAAGAGCAAGTTGAAATCGGGGCTTGACCTGAGCTTCGCCAATGTCAACCTGGCGGAGGCGAAATTGATGCTGGTGCAGGCCCAGAATGATGTCACGGCAGCCTTTGCGCAACTAACCGCCACGCTTGGTTACCAGGGCGATCGGACGTACTCGCTGGCTGAGGAGCCGACGCCGGCCGCTCCTCCTCCCGACGCCACCGGACTGGTGGCCCAGGCCATGCAGAATCGGCCTGAGCTGGTGAGCCTTCGTTACGACAGCGAGTCGGCGCATCGCTTCGCTAAGGCTGAACGCGACCTCTGGTTTCCCACGGTGAGCTTCGCCGGCACGGCAGGATTGACTCCGTATCGTCAAGTTCCGCTCACCGATCACTACGCCGCAGCCGGCCTGAATGTAAACATCCCGATCTTTAACGGCCGGCTCTATTCGGCCCGTGCCGCCGAAGCGCGACTGCGAGCGGAGGCGCAGGACCAGAGTCTTCGCGACGAGGCCAACAGCGTGGCTCGGGACGTTCGCCTTGCATGGTTGAGCGCTCGGACCGGTTTCCAGCGCCTCAGTCTGACGCAGCAACTGCTGGACAACGCGAATCTGGCTTTGGACCTCGCCCAGAATAGGTACAAACTCGGGCTTGGCTCGATTGTCGAATTGAGCCAGGCGCAACTCAGCCAGACCCAAGCACAAATCGAACAAGCGGGTGCGCGATACGACTATCAGGTTGAAATCGCGACATTGAACCACGAGATTGGAGCGCTGCACTAACCGGGCGTACCGCAAGATTGGAGAGCTTGGCCTCGGAAGAACTGCGTGTGCTTTGTTCGGCTTTCCCCCCTCACGCCGCGCGCCCCACAGTCCGGGCTTTTCCCCCAAACCTAATACATCACGCAAGGCGGCTCTGGCCATCCTAGCTGCGGAATTGGTTGCCAGTCAACTGACCGCTTTCCTCGTTAACATTAAGTTTACGTTCCCTTCATCCCTACTTAACAAGCTGGGCTGAAACTGTAAGTCACTCTGTACTCAGCGTTTGGTAATCAATCAGTACCACTACTACAAACCTAATCCCGAGGAGTGGAGCATGAAAAAACAAAAAGGCGTCGCCAGGCTCGCGAGCACAATGATCGTTGCCTCCTGGCTGGTGAGCACCCTTTCCGGTTACGCTGCAGAGAACCCGAATAAGACCGATACTGCCTCCGCAACATCGCAGAGCGCAAAACCACAAGGTTCCGGCACCGAGTCCGGTGCCACAATGGATGCGGTGGCCGGTCTCAAACAGCAGCTCGTCGAACAGCAGAAGCAGATTGAAGAATTGCGGCAGGCGCTGGATCACCAGAGGCAAATGATCGAGAATTCGATCGAGTCACGGCCGGCTCCCGTGGCCCAGCCGGCAGTCGCGGCCGCATCGGGCGCGAAGTCGACGGAAAGTGGAGCCCCGGTGGCCAGTACCACACCGGTGATCCCGAGAGGTCTGGTGAAGCCAGAGGCAGCTTCTGGCACTCTTGGAGCCCTCTCGGTCGCGCCGATCATCAGCCCCCAGAATAATCCTGCAGGTGAAAACTCGCCCCTCCAATTGCGAATCGGAAGCGCCTACATCACTCCTGTCGGTTTCATGGATTTTACGTCCGTGTTCCGCACTCACGACGGCGGAAGTGGCATCGGGACGAGCTTTGCCAGCATCCCTTACGGCAGTACTTATCAAACCAACTTGAGCGAATTCCGGTTAAGCATGCAGAACTCCCGTATCGGCTTTCGCGTGGACGCGTTGGTGAAAGGCGCTCACGTGATCGGATATATGGAATCGGATTTCCTAGGTAACAATCCCGGCAATTTTGCCGTGAGTAGCAACAGCAACACCATGCGATCCAGATTGTACTGGGCCGACATCAGCAAGGGTAAGTTTGAATTTCTAGGCGGCCAAACCTGGAGCTTGATTACTCCAGGCCGCATCGGCATTTCACCCCTGCCCGGCGACCTTTTTTACACTCAAGATATCGATGTGAACTATCAGGCGGGTTTGTTTTGGGGGCGCATCGCAGAACTGCGCTTCGTATATCACCCTTCGAAGAAGGTGGCTTTCGCTGTAGCTCTCGACAGTCCGGAGCAATACGTCGGAGGTTCAGCGGGAGGTGGAACTATTACTTTCCCCTCCGCTCTGGCTTCGATCTATGGTGGCGAGCTGAACACCGGTGGCAATGGATCCGGCGTTCCGAACGTCGCTCCCGACGTCATTGCGAAATTGGCCGTCGATCCCTCCAAAAGAGTTCACTTTGAGGTCGGCGCCGTCGGACGCACGTTTAAGGTTTGGAATCCCAATACTAGCCAGAAGCTTACCGCTAGCGGCGGGGGCGGATTCGTAAACCTGCATGTTGAACCCTTCAAGGGTTTCCGTCTGCTCACGAACAACTACTGGAGCGACGGCGGCGGACGGTACATCTTCGGCCAGGCTCCCGACATGATCATCAAGGCGGACGGCAGCCCGTCGCTCGTGCACTCCGGTTCTACGGTTTCAGGTTTCGAATACAAGCATGAGAATAGTATGTTCTATTCTTATTACGGTGGTATCTACGTGGCGCGGAACAGTGCTATCGACGATGCCACTGGCAACATGGTGGGCTATGGCTATTCGGGCGCACCAGCCGGTCAGAATCGCTCAATTCAAGAGTTCACCGCGGGCTTCGCGCAGACCTTCTGGAAGGATGCGAAATTTGGCGCCCTGACTTTCATGGGACAGTATTCCTACGTTTTTCGCAATCCCTGGTATGTCGCCGTGGGCGCGAACCCCAACGCAAATCTGCACATGGTGTTTTTCAATTTGCGTTACGCCCTGCCAGGATCCGCACCTACCCTGGGCAAATAGGCGCCCTAGGAACGGTTCGTCAGCACGAGACACAATGGCCGGGTACGGCAACCTGTGGAATCCGACCCGGCCATCATTCAATTGGCTGCGAGGAACCGGGGCTCCGCGTTTGGTACGCGGGCTCGCTGTCCCGCTGCGATTACAGCGACGCGAAGAGAAGCCATACAACCTGCTTACGCTCTAACCAAAGAAACCGATTTCATGAAATCGGCCTGGAATCGCTCACGCCTTCTCGGCCATGGATCGAGCTCGGAGATATTCAGCAAACCGAGTGAGCTCGTCGCGGTCTCGGTTCGACAGTTTCGATGCGGCGCGAGCCAAGTGCGCCACCTGTGGCGGCAGCGTCACTCCAGGGGTTTCCTCCCCGGTGAAGTGCCCCACTGGCCGTTGATGGGTTCTGCACAGAGAGCGTTCTACGGCATTCAGAGCTTGCCCAAAAACCTTGCAAACGTGCAATCGGCAAATGCCTGATGCTGGAGCAAGGCGCAAGCCCGATTCTCTATGCCCAGAATCAGGTGTTTCTGATGCGGTTCTTAACGTTCGGGCTTAAGCGCTCGCCAAAAATGACCCGCCTTTGCTCGCCAGATTTGACCCAGCCTAAGAAACGGTGTTTTGTCTGACAGATTGGGCGGCCCCATCCCCGCGGCAGTTCTTCTTTTAGTCGGTTTTGAGGTAAGGTAACTGGATTGAGCTCTACCTGTAAACAGAGGGTACCCCGAAGGGGAAGAGGTATCCCCTTCGAGGCTTGAGCTTCTGGGAGCGGCCACTCCCATGGGCCCTGATAAAGATTCTTCATCTCCTGCGAAAAATCAAGCTACCCGAGAAACTCCCGGGACCAAGCGGGGTGGGCGGCGGGCCCGCCGACCCCGCCGTCGGGTTTGTTTGCTGAAGGGTTGCGAGCAGGTCTTCCGGCCCCAGCAGCCGCTGGCGCGCTATTGCAGTGAGGCGTGCCGCGAGCAAGCCCGCCGCTGGAGGCAGTGGAAGGCGCGGCGGCGATACCGCCAATCCCCGAACGGCCAGCAAAAGCGGCAGGCTCAGAGTCGCCACTACCGGGAGCGCCGGAAGGACCGGCAAGCGCGAGAAGCCGCTGCCGTAACCGCCGCGAGGGTCATCCCTACCAAGTTTTTTTTCGGACTCCCTTCACTCCACTCCGGGCAAGCTTTGTGACCGCCCGGGGTGCTATGCGGAGTTCAAGCTCCAGCGGCGGTCGCCCCTGCAGCGGTTTTGTGGCCCGGCCTGTCGCCACGCTCTGGAGCGGGTTCTGGAGCGGGAGAGGCGCTGGCGCGAACGGCGCCCCGGCCCGGAGTGGACCGGAATCCCTCGGGAGAACATCCGGCCCCTGCGGCGATAAAGCCTGCCGATATCGTCCTGACATATTGCGCTCAGCCCAGCCGTCTCGCTAGCTTCAGGGTGCGGAGCAGGAGAGGAAGAGGGAGCGAGGCCCGCCCCGTGTCGGCGCCGCTTCGTTCTCTCTTCTTCTTCATTGAAGGCGAAAGAGTGGAACTGGAGTTTCATCAACTCGAACTTCGCTACGAGCGACTGAAAGTAGTCCGCCCCGAACCCGAGCGGCGGCTCCTGGCCTCCTTAGCCGAAGTCGGCCAGCAGGTTCCCGTCGTGGTAGTCAACGAGGCAGTCGACCGCTTTGTGGTTATCGACGGTTACAAACGGATTCGCGCCCTGCGCCGCCTGGGTCGCGACATGGTGGCAGCCGGCTGCTGGCCCGGCGCAGAAGCCGAGGCTTTGATCGTCACCCGCCTGATGCAAACCGGCGAGCCGGAAACCGCCCTGGAACAAAGCTGGTTATTGGCCGAGCTGCACCAGCGCTTCGGCTTCTCGCTGGAGGATTTAGCTCGGCGCTTTGGCCATTCGGTGAGTTGGGTAAGCCGGCGGCTGGCACTGGTGCAGGAACTCCCCGAGGCAATTCAACAGCAAGTGCGCCGGGGTGAAATGGGAGCGCATGGAGCCGCCAAGTATCTGGTGCCCTTGGCGCGCGCCAACCGGCAGGCCTGTCTGGAACTGGTGGAAGCCATTGGTACGACCCGGCTCTCGAGCCGCGACCTAGGCATCCTCTACACGGCTTACCAAACGGGCAACTGGATCACACGCCGGCGACTGCTCGAAGCGCCCTTGCTCTTCCTGAAGACTTACAAGGAGACCCAAGTCGCTCCTGCCCTCCCGCCCGGTCCCGGTGACAGCCTGCTGAGCGATCTGGAGATCCTCAGTGCTACGGCGCGCCGGGCCGACCGGCGAGTGCGGGCGGGCGTCTTGCGCCATCTCCCGGAAAAAGACCGCCAGGACTTGGCCCGCTTGCTCGACCAAAGCCAGCGTGAGTTCGAACGCCTTACCGAACATTTTCACCAGGAGAGGGGCGATGCTGGATCAGAGCACCCGAGCTGCAATTCTGAAGCTGCACCAACAAGGACATAGCATTCGCGCCACCGCCCGCGCCCTGAGGTGCTCCCGGGGCGCCGTGCGCGAAGTGCTGCGCTCAGACAGTGAGATCGTGCCCACCCTGGTGCGCGAGGAAAAGGCCACGCCTTATCGTGACCAGATCCTGGAACTGTATGCGCGCTGTAAAGGAAATTTGGTCCGCGTCCATGAAGAACTCATGGCCACCGGCGCTCAGTTCTCTTATCAGGCGCTCACCGCCTTTTGCCGGCGTCAGGGAATTGGCCATGAGCCCCCGCGACCTGTGGGTGAGTATCACTTCGCTCCGGGACAAGAAATGCAGCATGATACTTCCCCGCATCGCATTGAGCTCGGCGGCCAACTGCGGTCCGTGCAAACCGCCTCCCTGGTCTGCTGCTATTCCCGCCTGCTCTTTTTTCAGTTCTCTCCCACTTTCACCCGTTTCGATTGCAAGCTCTTTTTCACGGACGCTCTCCAGTACTTACAAGGAGCCTGCGCCACTTGCCTGATCGACAACACCCATGTGGTGGTGTTGAAGGGGAGCGGCCGCGAGATGGTGCCGGTGCCGGAGATGGCGGCTTTCGCCGAGCGCTATGGCTTTCGCTTCCAAGCGCATGAGAAAGGCGACGCCAACCGCTCGGCCCGCGTCGAACGAGCCTTCCGCTACATCGAAACCAACTTCTTGGCGGGTCGTAGCTTTCGCGACTGGGCCGAGGCCAACCGCCAGGCGCGCGAGTGGTGCGATAAGGTCAACGCCCGCTTCCGCGACGATCTCAAGGCCAGCCCGCGCGAGTTATTCGCCGTCGAGCAGCCCCATTTAAAGCCTCTTCCCCTCTGGGTGCCCCCGGTCTATCTTCTCCACCAACGGCTGGTGGATGTGGAAGGCTACGTGTCGGTCGAGAGCAACCGCTATTCCGTACCCGATGACCTGATTGGGCGTCAGGTGGAAGTGCGCCAAACCAAACAGCACCTAGAGATCTACCGGGGGCCGCGGCTGGTGGCCACGCATGCGCGCCTGATCGAGCCCACCGGTCGCAAGTACCGCTTGCCAGAACATCGCCGGGTGCGCGGGCAAGGTCCCCAGCCCTCTGCTTCAGCCCCCGAAGAAAAAATTTTGCTGGAGAGACTTCCCGAAATTGGCGAGTACCTCCAAGCCCTCAAAAAGCGCCATGCCGGACGGGCCACCGTGCCCGTGCGCCACTTGCTCCGGCTGGTGAACGACTATCCGCCTGTGCCCTTGCTGGAAGCCCTTCAGGCCGCCCTGCACTATGGCCTGTTCGATCTTGAGCGGGTGGAGACTATGATCCTGCGCCAACTGGCCCGCGATTATTTCCAGATCAAGCCTGGCCGTGACGGAGATGAGGATGAGTGAGGAAATTCAGCAGCTCTTAAAGAACCTGCGCCTGCGCAAGATGGCCCAGATGATGGAGGGTGAACTTGCCGCCGCCCGCAAGACCTCGCCTTCTTACACCGATCTGTTGGCCCGACTGCTCCGCGCGGAATGGCTTGATCAGCAGGAAAGGCGACTGCGCGCGCGCATCAAACAGGCCCACCTGCCGGAACAGTGGACTTTGGAGTCGTTCCCCTTCCCGCGCCAACCTGGCGTTTCGCGCCGCCAGGTCCGCGAACTGGCCGAGTTGGAGTTCATCCCCAAAGCCGTTAACGTCGTGTTCATCGGCCCAACCGGCGTCGGTAAAACCGGCTTGGCCTCGGGACTCCTGCTAAAAGCTCTGCAGAACGGCTATCGCGGCCTTTTCATCAAAGCCCAGGATCTGTTCGATGAGATGTACGCCTCCATCGCCGATCGCGCCTCGCGCAAGCTCATCCGGCGCCTGGCTCGTCTGGACATCCTGTTGATCGACGAGGTCGGTTACCTGAATCTCCGTCCCGAGCAAACCAACATTTTTTTCAAACTGATGGAAGAGCGCTACCGCCGCAAGGCAACGCTCATTACAACGAACCTTGACTACGACCAATGGCATGTGCTGCTCGGACATAAAGACTTAACGGCGGCCCTGCTCAGCCGCTTGCGACACCAGTGCCAAACGATTTACATCAAGGGACCCTCCTTACGCGAGCCACAAGGCTGAGGCTGACCTCACCAAACGCCGACCTCCTGCCGCGAGTGCCAACTCTAGCCTTCGTCCACAATTTCAATTACAAATCTAATTCTAAGTGCCGTTCTCGAAGTGGGCCATTTTAGGCAAGCACAGGTGGGTCACTTCTGACGAGCACCGAAGCGCGTTCGGGCAAGCGCAGCAGCGAAAGACGAAGAAACGCATCTGGCGGAAACGCCACAGGGGTGGCAAGCGGAAGCTTTTATCTCGCCAGATGACGCCCATAATCGGTACCTTGGCCAAGATACACCGTCGGATAACCGCCCCTCAGCATTTTCGCATCCAACTCGTCGCGGGTAAGGCAGGGGAAGAGGCCATTCGCCTGGTTCCGAGGAGACGGAATATGGCCGAAGATAGGGGATTTCACTGGCACTGTGTTGGGATCTTCATTTTGGCGGCGCTGGGGTCGACCGGATGTGGGGGGGGAAGCAGCTCCCCTGCTCAACCGCCCTCTCAAGGCACACCGGACGTCATTGAGCACATTGTGTTCATGATCAAAGAGAACCGAACTTTCGACAACTATTTCGGTACCTTCCCAGGCACCGACGGCGCTACTACAGGAACTCTTTCCAATGGGCAGGTGATCAAGCTGGGTCACACTCCGGACCGGACCCCCCGAGATCTCTGTCATGAGTGGAATTGTGCCCTTCAGGGCATCAATGGTGGCCAAATGAACGGCTTTAACCTGATCAACGGGTGCAATGAGGACGGCGATTATCTTTGTTATACACAGCTTCAGGAACAAGATATCCCTAATTATTTCGCTTACGCCCGAAATTTCGTTTTGGCTGACCGCATGTTCTCATCGCTTTCCGGTCCGAGCTTTCCGAACCACCTTTACACCGTGGGCGCGCAGTCCACAGGCGCTATCAGCAACCCGGTTTTGGCGGACAAGACGCTCAGTAACATCTGGGGTTGTGATGCCGACGACGGGACCACAACAAAAGTGATGGACAGCAGCGGCAACGTCTCCACGCAACCCCCTTGCTTCGACTTCCAAACTTTGGCGGACAGTCTTCAGAACGCGGGCATCGCCTGGAAGTATTACGCTCCCGGCCAGGGCCAGTCGGGCTACATCTGGTCGGCGTTCGACGCCATCAAGCACATCCGCTACAGCTCGTTATGGACGGACCACGTTGTCCCGGATACGCAATTTGTGAACGACGCGAAGAGAGGAAACCTTCCGGCAGTGAGCTGGGTCGTCACCAGCGTCGGCAAAAGTGACCATCCTCCCGCGAGTTCGTGCGTCGGTGAGAATTGGACTGTGGCTCAACTGAACTCGGTGATGCAGGGACCCGATTGGGGTTCGACGGCCGTTTTCCTGACGTGGGACGATTTCGGTGGATTCTACGACCACGTGGCCCCTGCCAAGCTCGATCAGTTTGGGTTAGGGCCTCGCGTTCCGCTGATCATCATTTCTCCCTTCGCGAAGAAGGGTTACATCTCGCATACCGCTTACGAGTTTTCGTCGTTCCTGAAATTCGTCGAAACACGGTACGGCTTGCACACCCTCACAGATCGAGATGCGCTGGCTAATGATATGACAGACAGCTTTGACTTCAGGCAGCAGCCGCAGCCGCCTCTGGTCTTGCAGCCTCGGACGTGTCCATGAACCTGGGCTGCGTCGTCCGCAGTGTTCTCTTTGCTCGCTCAGAGCCAATGTAGGCGAGAGCGCCAGAGTCCTGCACTGCATGAACTATAGTTGCCGAAACGGCAGACTACTCAAACCAATACCTCGGTTTTTTCCCATTGAAGGCAGCTTTTCCGCTCAACAACCGAACAGCACGCGGTTCCGCCGACAATACATGGACCCTAGCTCCGAAGATTTGGAACTACGGCACGTCCCCAGCGACTAAAGTGGAGGTCGCATTCGGAACTGGGAAAGGCGCGGACTTCAGGATCAAAGGAAGATGGAAAGAGAGCGAAAGATGCCTGGCTTCCGGCCAAATGTTTAACGAGCCGAACACGATTGCCACCGTCGTGTTCCCCCATACGCAACTGCCTCATAATCCGTGGCAGGTCGTTGGGGCCGCTGAAAGCCAGTATCTCGTAGCGTGCATTACTTATACCGAAGCTACTGGAAGCGTCTACAGAACAAAGCTCCTTTACGATTATAGAGGAGAAGGCTTTGAGCTTCTTGACGGCGAGATTGAATAATAAACGAGCAAGAACTGCAAGCCCTAGGCCAGACGACCAATGTCTTGGTCAGTCAACTATATTGTTGCCACGATTTGCTCTGGAATATGAGAGGACACTCAAAGCCTCCGAGTGCTATGAAATGAAGCGCTCGCCAAGACGCTGGTGCACGAATGGGCGGTCAGGTGCGTCCTCCACCTCATCCCGAGTTCTGGCCGTCAGTTTGTGCAGGATTCTACATATACGCATTTCTATGACGTGAACAACGGCAGCAGCCTCGCGCGATCAGGCGAGGTCGGCACAAACCGCCCCCTTCGGTTCGGGCTACCTCGCCCAAAGAGACTTTCTAGGTGTCAGCACCGGGAGCCAATTTCATCGGTCCCAGGGAGCCGGGTCTTGAGCGCCTCATCGGCGGGGACGCGGTAGAAACTCTGAGCGCCGGGATAAACCGGCACGAAGTAGAGAATGAAAAGAGTCTTACGAGAAAGGATTAGCGATCCGCTCGGCCTCGAGTCTGGCCCTGAGCTACCGCAAGGGAGTCAGGGAAGCATAGACAGAGGTATAGGTGGGCTGGGTATGGAGCTGCGAAAATACCAACATCAGGACGCCGACGCTCTAGAGTTGGCGGAAGGCAAAATGACCAACGGCGTTAGCGCGAGCCGGGGGCCAGTCCTGCGCAGTCTTAGACCCCAGACACGCCTAGAAACTTCGTGCACGAGAACCGGGAGACCTCGGAAACACCGGCAGCCAAAGCAGGCTGCGGGACGGCGGGTGAAGGCTAAGGCCACACGGCCCGCCTGTATGTCCCCGAGGAGTCGGACAGCGGTATAGTACCTGTGAATCACTCGAACAAAAACGGGAAACCGTTGGCGGAGAATGAGGAGGGAAGGCCGCTGATCAAGGAGAACGCTCGTCAACTTAACACGCGCTCGACACAGAGCGAGAAACGCGTGTCCCAAGGGCTGGCGGGCGTGCGGAAAGCAGCAAGGGAAAACAAGGAGATGAAGTTCACTGCCTTGCTCCACCATCTGACAGCCGATCTGCTGCGGGAAAGCTTTTACGCGCTGAAGCGAAAAGCCGCACCCGGAGTAGACGGCGTTACTTGGCAGGAGTATGAGACCGGGCTGAAGGATCGACTGGTCGATCTGCACGGCCGGGTGCATCGTGGAGCGTACCGAGCGCAGCCCTCGAGAAGAGTGTATATAGAGAAAGAAGATGGACGACAACGTCCATTGGGAATTGTGGCTCTGGAAGACAAAATAGTCCAACAGGCTGTGGTCACCATCCTCCATCAGATTTACGAGGAGGACTTTCTCGGCTTCTCCTACGGCTTTCGCCCGGGGTGCAGCCAGCATAATGCGCTGGATGCGTTGTCGTATGCGCTTCTGAAGAAGAAGGTGAACTACGTGCTTGACGCCGATATCAAGGGTTTCTTCGATAACCTTGATAAAACCTGGCTGATCAAGTTCGTGGAGCATCGCGTTGCCGATCCCCGAATCCTACGGCTGATCCAGAAATGGCTTAAGGCCGGGGTGATGGAAGACGGCAAATGGTCGGAAACGAAGACAGGTACTCCGCAAGGGTCGGTGATTTCGCCGACACTCGCGAATATCTATTTTTTCTGCACTATGCTTTCGATCTCTGGGTTAATACCTGGCGCAAGAAATGGGCGCAAGGCGAGGTGGTGGTCATCCGGTATGCGGATGATACCGTCTTAGGTTTCCAGCATCAGGCGGAAGCAGACCGTTTTCTAGAAAGCTTAAGGAAACGGCTGGAGAAGTTTGGGCTGGAGCTCCATCCAGAAAAAACGCGCCGGATCGAGTTCGGGCGGTTTGCCGAACCAAACCGGAAACGAAGAGGAGAAGGCAAGCCAGAGACGTTCGATTTCTTGGGCTTCACGCACATCAGCGGGAAGAACAGCAAAGGGCACTTCACGGTGAAGCGCAGGACGATTCGCAAGCGCATGCGGAGCAAGCTGCGACAGATCAAGCAGCAACTCCGCGAGCGCATGCACGATCCTGTGCCCCAAACCGGTGAATGGCTGAAGTCGGTCGTTCAAGGCTACTTCAACTACCACGCGGTGCCAGGCAATATGGAGAGCCTCAACGTATTTCGCCACAGGGTGACGAGACTCTGGCGGCGAGTACTTCTCCGCCGCGGTGGGAAACGCCGGCCCAACTGGGCCCGCCTCCACCGTTTGGTGGCGCACTGGCTCCCCACACCGTGTGTGCTCCATCCCTATCCCGCAGTTCGCTTCGCCGCCAGCCATCCAAGATAAGAGCCGTATGCGCTAAGGAGCGCCCGTACGGATCCGTGCGGGGGGTATCAGGTAACTGGTATCCCTACCGCGACACAAGAATTTCTATACGCGCAACCGGACCCGCTCCAATCTTTTGCGAGCGCGGTTCGGTCCACGAGGCTGGCCAAAATCGGTGGAGTCATTGAGGCTTCGAAAAAAGCTTCTGCCGCATGATCGCCCATGGGTTATTCGTGTCGCAGCGCTGCCATAGGATCGACGCTAGTCGCCCGGCGGGCGGGCAGGTACACGGCCAGCAGAGCCACTATTATCAGCAGCAGTGCCAAGGCAACGAAGGTCAGCGGGTCTCTCGGTCGGACACCGTATAACAAGCGGGTAAGAAGTCTCGTGAGTCCGAGGGCGACAGCTACCCCGACGCCAATGCCCATCAGAGTGAGAAGGAGCCCTTCCCCGACCACCATCCGCAAGATGTCCCGCCGAGTGGCGCCGAGAGCTGAGCGAATGCCAATCTCATGCGTGCGCCGGCTGACCGAATACGAAAGCACTCCATAGAGACCTACGGCGGACAGCAGCAGAGCGATTGCAGCGAACAGGCCCAGCATGGATGCTGAGACGTGCTGCCGCCAGATCGACTCGGAGACTACATCTTGCATAGTGCGCATCTGGATCACTGGCTGTTCGCTGTCGACCTGGCGCACCGCTTGACGCACGGCGGAGGCAGCGTCCGTTGGGTTGGAGGCAGTGCGAATGACAAACGTAACCAGGAAGGATGCAAATGGGTGCTGTGCGTAAGGCGCATACAGCTCCGGATGGGGCTCGGAATCCACGGAGTCCTGCTTGGAATCCGCAACTACACCCACGACTGTCGCGGGCGCATCGTTCGGGCAGGCGCCTTGCAATTGTTTGCCAATGGGGTTCTCTCCCGGGAAGTAGAGTCGGGCCAGCGCCTGATTGACGATCCGGACACAGGGAGCATCCTTCTGGTTTTCCGCTTCGGTGAAATCACGCCCGCTGATGAGTGGCATTTGCATAGCCCGCAAGTAACCCGGACTCACACTGCGCCCAGCTACTATGACGGACCCTGAGCCGCCCGGCGAGTTCGGTGGGGCGGGGAAATCGAGAGAGAGATGGAATCCCGTGAAGGGCAGGTTATTCGCCATCCCCACTGATTTCACGCCCGGAATGGCTTGGATACGCGCCAGCACTTCGCGGTAAAAGTCGACCGACTGAGGCTGGGAGTATTTGTAACTCATGAGCGGCACGCGCACCGTCAGCAGACGGTCGGGATTGAAACCCTTGGGAATCGTTTCCAGGTGTTGGAAGCTTTGAATCATCAAGCCGGCGCCGACCAGGAGCGCCAGGGCGAGCGCGACCTCGGAAACAACCAGGACACGCTGCAGGCGTGACCCCCGGGCACCTGCCGCTGAGATCCGTCCGTGCTCCTTGAGGGACTCGCTGAGATTCAGGCTCGAGACCCGCACGGCAGGCAGCAGTCCAACCGCAACTCCCGTCAGGAGGCAAAGCGCTGCCGTGAAGGCGAAGGCGGCCAGGTTCATCGAGATATGATGTACGCTCTCGGTTTCGACCAGGTTGTACTTGGGTACCAGATTGACGATCACACCCAGGCCCCAACGCGCCAGCATGAGGCCGCCTACTCCGGCCGCACAGGCCAGAAGCACGCTTTCGACCACCAACTGCCGGATCAACTTCAGCCGGCCGGCGCCCAGAGCAGCACGGATGGCCATCTCGCCCTGTCGCGTTGTGCCGCGAGCCAGAAGCATGCTGGCCACGTTCGAGCAGACGATTAGCAGGACGAAGGTTACTGCCCCCGCGAGCGCGAAAATAGCCGTGCGCAGGACGCCTTCCGCCACCGGGCCTTTGAAGGGACTCACGGGATAGCTCCATCCGGCGTTCGTCTTGGGGTACTGCACCGCCAGCCGACGGGCTACGCTGTCCATTACCGCCTGAGCTTGTTTGAGCGTCACTCCTGGTCTTAGCCGCGCAATCACATTGAGTCTGCGAAGCTTATGATCGGCCCTTTCAGCGGCACTGAGCATTAGAGGGACCCACATCTGCGTGTTAGCCCTCGGAAACTCAAAGTCAGCGGGAGCGATGCCGACTACAATGTAGGGTTTACCATCGAGCGCAAGCGCCTTCCCAATGATGTTGGGATCCGACGAGAAGTGACTCTCCCAGTACTGGTAGCTGAGGACCACAGCCTGGGTTTCGTTCTCGGCGAACATGCGCCCGCGTATGGCATTTACGCCCAGGACGCTAAAAAGACTGGTGGTAACTGGGACTGCCCATACTTCGTCGGGTTCGCCGCTACCGGTCAAGGTGTGGAATTCCCAGCGCT
>CAWDMC010000014.1:82500-134422 GCA_963803295.1 uncultured Acidobacteriota bacterium
CTGAATATCTCGTTCAGCGGGAGCCGCGAGAAGCCGTACAAGGCGCAGAGTTACGCTTTGCGCCAGCGGGCGTCGACGCACTTGAGCGATTGCCCCCTAATGTTCTGATGGTGCATAAGTGAACTCGACAGTCGAGGTCACCGGCAGGCGCTTCGCCGATCGTTCTGTCAACTTGTCGGGTGCAAGAATAAAGTACGTACCGGCGCCATTCGCGATTAGTGTGGCGCGATGCTTACCCGGTTGCGCGTGGGCGAGGTCCAGCGTATACGTCTGCTCCCGGATGTTTCCCGCCACGGTCTTGCCATCGATTTCAAGAGTGTAGCTGGCCGGTTTACTTCCGATGATCTGCCATTTGAGCGGCAACCGGCGGCCCTTGACGGTCGCAGGTTCGAACGGCGCCGAAAGCGCCATGACCGTGATCCCGGGGGTTTCGCCGCGATAGAGCGAGATCAGGGCCTTGGTCAGGTTCATGTAGTAGTAGCCCCAACCGCCACATCCACGGTAGCTGCATCCATGCAACTCGGTGGGCTCGATATCGTCGCTTAGCTCCTGGTTGTACTCATCCCCATAGATGTTGTGTTTTGGACCTCCCCCAGTGGTCTGTCCGGCGAATTCGTTCCACTGATGGATCTGGATAAATCTGGGCCGGGCCTCGAAAGCCACTTGCCAGCTTTCAAGGTAGGGCGCGCCATGGTCCCTCCCGGCCGTGCGCGGGTCCAGCCATCCGTCCGGGATCGGAAAGCACGACGGCGTTACCACCGTCTCTTCCGCCTTCCCTTCATGATAGGTCACTACCTGGCGGATGATGCCGTCCATCCATGACCACATGCCGCATTTCTCGGCATGACTAACCTGGAGTTGAGAGGCCATCCAGCGAACCGTCCAACCGGGCGTCACCACTGGAGTCTTTCGAGTCGCAATCTGCAGATCGTCGCAAGCGTGGACGGTGTTATACATGATGGTCAACAGGGGTTTGCCGCTGTAATACAGCCACTGATCCCTGTACTCAGGATTATCTCGTAATTCCTTGTTGGTCCAGGCGACAATGCCGTTCAGCCGCTCGGCTGCGTGGGGCACAGGGTCGCCATTCTGCAGCCCCAGCATAAGCACTAGCTTCGGCGGATGCTTGCCTTCTTTCTCCATCTGGCTGTAGGTCTTGAATAGTAACTCGGTGGCTTGTTCGAGTTCGTGGGTGGCACCCTCATGCTTTTCCCAAGTGGGATTCATCCAAAGCATATTGGTCCAGTCAATCAACAGCCAATCAATTCCTAGATATTCAAACCACTCCTCGTGCTTCCTGATGATGTTCACGTCAAACGAGCTGTACTTTCCTAGAATGGGCACGGCCTCCTGGGTTCCTTTGATCAGTCCCGGAATGTCGGTGTCGCGGTTTGTTTCCCAGCCAACGTTATGTGGCGTGAAGTAGGGCTCGTATTGCAGCCCGATCAGAGTGCCCGTACTCGCGGAAGCTTCGAGATGAGCTTTGACTTGGTGAACGGGCGTTAGCCTGTGCGACTCCGTTGCGCAGCGAAGGAGCACAGCAGGACGCAACCCGCTCCGAAGAGCAGCACGGGTATGATGAGCTTGACGGTGCGATTCATCGTAAGCCTCCACGGCGACTATTCGACGGTCTTATTGCGGAAAACTTCCGGATTCACCACGTTTTCGGGCCGAGGTCTTCCAGCATGGCAACAAGATTGTGGGCGGCCAGCATGGCCATAGCCAGGCGGGTCTCGGCGGTGCCGCTGCCCATGTGAGGCGTCATGACCACATTGGGCTGCGCCACCAACCGTGGAGGCACCGCTGGTTCCTGTTCGAAAACGTCGAGACCGGCGCCCGCGATGGTTCCGGACTCCAGAGCCGTGATCAAGGCGGCTTCATCCACCACCTGGCCGCGCGAGGCATTAACCAGGAACGCGGAGGGCTTCATTCGAGCGAACCCTTCGGCATCGATCAAGTGATAGGTCTCGGGCGCGTAAGGCACATGGAGGCTGAGGAAGTCCGATTCGCGCAACAAGGTGTCGCGATCCACGTGCGTGGCCCGAGTTTCTTTCTCGATCTCTTCGGCCACTCGCCGGCGCGAATGGTAGAGTATGCGCATGCCAAACCCTTTCCCTCGCCGCGCCATCGCCTGGCCAATATGTCCAAACCCCAAGATGCCCAGGGTCTTACCGTGGATATTCGACCCCCAAAGCACGTTCCACTGCCAGTGCTTCCAGCGGCCCTCGCGCACGTAGCGGTCGCCCTCGGGAATGCGCCGGGCTATCGCCAGCAGGAGGGCAAAGGCCAGATCCGCGGTGGTTTCTTCGAGTGACCCGGCGGTGTTGGTCACCGGAATGCCACGGGCTGTACAGGCCACGAGGTCAATGTTGTCGCAGCCCACCGCCACATTCGAGAGGGCGCGCAGGTGCGTGGCCGCCGCCAGGACCTCGGCAGATACGCGGACGCCTGCGACCATCAGGCCATCCACGCCTCGGCAGGCCTCGGTGAGGGCCTCAATCGGTATCGGTTCGTCCACGGGATAGCAGGTGACTTCCGCGTGCTCGCCAAGAAGATCGATCACGGTGGCGCCGAGAGGACGAGTAACAAAGACTTTGGGCTTGGCCATAAGCAGTCCTTCCAGAAGTTGACACGACTGAATATCATAGCCCTCGGCCAAATCGCAAACGGGAACGGCCTAGCGATTGCCGGTTTGGGCTTATCTCGCTGAGACAGCAAGTGATCCGGAATCGCTGAGGCGTGCTGCCCGGTCCTCGTCCTCACAGTGAACTCCTGCAACGGAGTTTTTGGTTAGGAATATAAATAAAATTTATAAAACATACTTGACATATTAAATATATTAATCTATATATTGAATATGTTTATTTTAGCCCCGGGAGGCGCTTAGACATGTCTCAAAGCTCCAAGGCACTTAGTGACTGGCAGGAACTGACACGCCTGACTCAGGGGCGGCCCATTATTGTTGAGAGGGTCAGACTGGCGGACAAGGATGTCGTGATCGGAGGATCTTTTGAGCTTCCTCAACTTGCCCGCCTGAACCTTGAAGACCAAGTGTTCGTCACTGCGTTCGTACGCAGTCATGGGTCCATCAAGGAAATGGAGCGTATCTTCGGGGTGAGTTATCCAACGATCAAGGCACGACTTAATCGCATCGCCGAAGGCCTGGAATTCGTCGATACCAATCCCAGCCCGTCCCAGGGCGAAATTCTGGAACGGTTGAAGCATGGCGAAATCAGTGCTGAGGACGCCATTCACGAACTGGAGGGCCTGAAATGAACCGCCACTCTTTGACCGAAACGATTCCCATGGCCACGAAACGGCAGTTCCGTCTTTGGATACCTTTTCTTCTGATCTGGGTTTTGTTCCTGCCGTTCGTCCTACTGCTCGTGCCGCTGGTCGTCGTTGCCTGCCTGGTCGAGCGGATCGACCCTATTCAAGGTCTGTCGGTTTACTGGGAATTGTTCATCTCGCTCCGGGGGCTCCGCGTGGAAGTCGAAGCGCCGAGCGCTCGGATCCGAATATCTTAGGAGGAAATATGAACGAGAATCGTAGACGCATTCTGGAAATGCTGGCCGTGGGCCAGATTAAGACCGATGATGCGGAACGCCTGCTCGCCGCGCTGGAGAAGGAGCCATCGCCGACCGCGCCCGGTGACACCGCAACCGGTCCCCAAGCATGGCCCAAGTACTTGCGCGTGGTGGTCGAATCCCAGGAGAGTCAGGGCCCTTCCAAAGTGAACGTGCGCGTGCCTTTCCAGTTGCTGCGCGCGGGAGTCAAGCTGACCAGCGTCATTCCACCGCACGCCCGGATAAAAGTGAATGACGCACTACATCGGCAAGGCATTGACCTGGACTTAAGCGAGCTCAAGCCCGAGAACCTGGAGGAGCTGATTTATCAGCTCAAAGAGTTGACCGTCGATATCGACGACCAGTCGAACAAGGTACGAGTGTTCTGCGAATGAGCCGCACCATCGCGCGGCCCAAAATTCGCCTACCCTGGACAGCAGGTCTGCTTACTCCTTTTGCGCTGGCGGCGCGCAATGGAATAAACGAGGGAGGGATTTCATGGATGTTTACAGAATCCGCTGATCGCCCTCTGAAAGCACTAGGCATGGTCGTTGCGGGCCACATGACTCGAACGGATCATCATGTAAGACCCGCGTGCAATCAAATACCGGCAACTCAATGCGTATACTGCTGCGCAGCCTGGACCGCAGTCGGAATGCTAAACACACCATAGCCTGTATTGGTTTGGTACGTCTGCTTGGAACCGAAGCTCTGCAGCGCGACGAAGGGCGGCACCGTTTGCACCGCACCCTGGTTGAAGGTGAGCAGATTGGCCGCTGCACCTGAAACCAAAAGCTGCCGAGAACGAAGTTCCGGAGACTGCGGCGTAGTGATTGCCCAGGGGAAAGAAGTTCAGGTCTTTACGGTTGAATATGCTCCAGGTGGTCATGATCCGGTTCACCGCCACAATGCGCACGCGTTTGTCTATGTGCTGGAAGGCAGTATCGTCATGGCCGTGAATGGCGGAAAGCCCGTAACCCTTACGGCCGGACAGACTTTTTACGAAGGCCCCAACGATGTTCACACGATTGGCCGCAATGCAAGCAAGGCGGCTCCTGCCAAGTTCGTAGTATTCCTGTTGAAAAACAAAGATGCGCCTGTTCTGACACCGGTGAAGTAAGTTCGGCGGATGAACCGGTAGCCATAACGCCAGAAGCAAATCACTTATCTCCGAGAGATTCTCGGACTCAAGCTGCTCGGGTGCGAGTATCAGGAAAGGAGAGTCATTAAGACCATAGTCATCGGCGGTAGTGGACTCATCGGATCAAAGCTTGTCAATAAGCTTCGCTGAGCAGGGGCACGAAGCGTTGGCACCACCCTAGTCGGGGCCAACACGCTCGCGGGCGAGGGTAGGCCCCCGACGATTCCTTCTTGCACTTACGCCCGTCTTAACCCCCATAGCCCTCGCCAATATTCGTGATAACGAATACAGTGGTGACGATGAATAAGAAAGGCCGTCCCGCCGCCGATCGGGATCTCTCCTGTGGCATCCGTTCGCATCGGGTGGTGGCGAAATCGGGCAGGTCTTTAGAAGAGACTGCATCCGTCGCACTGCTGCGGACCGCTGACGCGATTGAGTACGGACTTGAGAAATTAGTGAAGCCTCGTGGCCTTTCCGGCACACAATACAATATCCTCAGAATTCTACGCGGCGCCGGGGCGGAGGGCCTCACCTGCGGGCAGGCGGCTTGCCGGATGATTACCCACGATCCCGATAGCTAGAGCTTTGTCAGGTCTCTTCCCGCGAGGCTGCTTCAAGAATTTGCACGCCCGCAGCCGGTGGCCGGGAGCTTGAATCACCGGCAGGGCAAGAAGGAAACGGGGGAACCAATGGGAGATAGCGGAATGGCTCGCTACGGTCTTACGATTCTGCGTATTGTCGTGGGCGTGGTATTCGCCGCACACGGAGCCCAGAAGTTATTCGTGTTTCATTTTGCCGGTGTTGCTGGGTTTTTCGGTCAAGCCGGTATTCCGCTGCCCTCCGTTTCGGCCGTCATCGTGACGCTGGTGGAATTTCTGGGCGGCATCGCCTTGATACTCGGCCTATTGACGCGGCTTGCGGCCGCATTTAACGCCATCGATATGATTGTGGCCATTCTGGCGGTCCATCTGAAGAACGGATTCTTTCTGAGCCCGCCGCACATGGGGTTCGAGTATGCTCTAACCCTGCTCGGAGCAACTCTCTGTCTGGTGCTAGCGGGCGGAGGGGCCGCCGCCGTCGATAGTCTCCTCTTCAAAAGCTAGAACTACTTGAGGGCTTTGTCCTTGATGTCCCTGTAAGGCAGGCCTTGTGCCAATAAGCGCTAAGGTAAGGATGTAGGCAGGGTTAAAGCCACGGTAGTGGCGCAATCATGTGGCCCACGGCGCAAAGCCGTTGGAAGTCGTTGTGGAGAGCAGCATGTGAACCACGATACTGGCGACATCAGAATCCCTGCCCGGCTCCGGTGATGATGTCGCCGCTGACGCCTTGAGATGTATTTCCACTTCCTGTTTCCCCACACTCACGGTTTCCCCACACTCAGTCGTACTCATACAGTAACCTCCCGATAGCCGATTTCCGCACTTTTCATTTCCTAGTCCTCCCGTTTACTAAAGTAGTAACCAAGCACAAACGCTAGTAGCGGCGTGAAGATCGAGCCGATCGCCTTGAGAAATTCCGTTGAGGCTCCCAAAGTCTTATCGTCGATCTGTGCCGATCTTCGGAGCACATACCAAGCCATGAGAAAACTGAACGACAGCAAAGTGGAAAATGTTAGGGTTAATATCAGAGCCAGCATCCTTGCGGTTGCCGCTTTGCTGGGCTCCATCGCCGTCACGCCGAGACGTTTGAATTCGGCGGTCTCCTCGATGTTCTCGATAAGAACGTTTTCCGTTTTTTTCACCTTGCTGTCGTTCGAGTCGTGCATGCAATCCCTCTAGGTGATGACAATCTGTTTAAGCTGTTTTCCGTTTTCGTCCACAATGGCGAGCTTATTTTTCCGCTTGCTCTCTTCTTCATGTGCGACGGCGTACAACGCCAAGGCGGTGCGGACCACGCCTGCCTTAGTCTTGCCGCTATTGAGGGCGAGTTCTTCTAGCAACTCGTATCCATTCGGGTCGAATTCCAAGGTTAGTCTCTTCTTTTCTCTTTCTTCCATGAGTCTCCTCCTCAGACCAGTCTCACGAGAACTGGCCCTGTGGAGAATATGCGCTAAAATGGCATCAATATCAAGCATAAAATACGTATTAATTATGCATGCCATGTGAAGGATTTCGGTTGGAAGCTAGAAATTCGCCTGCGCGCAACCGACCTGGTGCATTAACCCGCGGCTGTCACCCCTGTGAAACCTTTGCGCCTTGCTTGAAAGGCCTGCTATAAAAGAGAAGAGAGAGTCTTGAAGGCGTGCACGAAACCCTCCAGTTTCTTATTCGGCATGGGTATGTGGTAATCTTCGTCTGGGTCTTCATCGAACAGATCGGATTACCGATCCCTTCAATTCCAGTTCTGCTGGCGGCCGGCGCCCTAGCAGGATCACACGGTTTATCGTTCTGGGTGTCGCTCTGTCTCGCGCTCGCTGCCGGCCTGACCAGCGACCTGATCTGGTACAGCCTGGGGGAACACCGCGGCCACACGATCTTGAATCTTCTATGCCGGATCTCCCTCGAGCCTGACTCCTGTGTTCGCCGCACCGAGAATCTTTTCACCCGGCGTGGATCTCGCGCCCTGCTGGTGGCCAAATTCGTGCCGGGACTTGGAGCTGTAACGGCGCCGCTCGCCGGCATGATCCACATGCCGATCGGCCGTTTCGTGGCCTGGGATGCCAGTGGCATCTCGCTTTGGGCCGGTTCATTCCTGCTAGCAGGCTACATCTTCAGCTCGCAGCTTGAGCACGTCGGGGCCTACGCGTTGCGCTTAGGATCGTGGCTGGCGGTGCTGATGATTGCCGGGTTGGCCGCCTGGATAGGACGTAAGTTTTACGAACGCAAGCGTTTCCTCCGCAAGCTGCGGGTGGCCCGAATTACGCCGGAGGAGCTGAAACAAATGCTCGCCTCGACCGAGCCCACCTGCATTATTGATCTCCGTCATTCCATTGAACTTAAAGAGGATGGAGCGGTCATCCCCGGCGCCATTCACATAGATCCGGAAGAAATTGAGGCGCGTCATGACGAGATTCCGCGCGACCGCGACGTCGTGCTTTACTGCACCTGACCGAACGAAGCCACCAGCGCCCGTGCGGCGCTGCTTCTTCGGAATCACGGGATCACCCGTGTGCGTCCACTCGAAGGCGGCCTCCAGGCTTGGATCGGACTTGGTTACCCGGTCGAACAAAAGGTGATACTGATCACCGAACCGCCCGTGGCTTCCCAACCCTCCTGACCTCCGGCGCACAGACTATATACTATTGTGATGGCAGTCACAGACGGGCGCAGAGCGGACCGTACTAAAGTAGGAATTGTCCAGTCCGTCCTCTGGGAGATGAGAGCGCATCGTTGACGCTTGAAACTAGGTGTGTTATAAAGATAAACCTTTACTGTTGAGTCATTCTTGCTCACGTGGACGGTTCCCTGGAACAAAAATCGAAACCATCGGCTGGCGTCGAAGGCGCCGCAACCTGCGGCAGGCGGCCAGACAATCAATAGCCTGGAGGCAAATCCATGAGCCCCACCTCTGCTTTACGCGTGATCCTGCGTAACCGGCTCGCCGGGTACTTATCCGTGGGAGGCCGGATTTCGAAGATGCTTGCGGCGACCATCGCCGTAGGCGTCATGAGTGCGACCGCTGCCATAGCCCAGACCCCTGAGGAAGGGGCCGGCGGCGAGGCCAGTTTGAAGCTCCCTGACCTCTCTACGGTTTCGTTCCTGGGCGTCGACGGCCACAAACTGTTGTTGATCGGAATACTATTCTGTATCTTCGGGCTGCTGTTTGGCATGGTCATCTACACCCACCTTAGGAACCTTCCTGTTCATCAGACCATGAGGGATGTGTCCCAGCTGATCTGGGAAACCTGCAAGACCTATCTCGTTACCCAGGGCAAGTTCCTGGCGCTGCTTTGGGTCTTCATCGCCGCGATCATTTTGGTGTACTTCGGTGTGCTGCAGCACTTCCCCGCCAGCCGCGTGCTCATTATCCTGGCCTTCAGCGTGGTCGGAATCTGCGGGAGCTATGGCGTGGCCTGGTTTGGCATCCGAGTTAACACTTTCGCCAATTCGCGGGCCGCCTTTGCCAGCCTTCGCGGTAAGCCTTATCCGATTTATCAGATCCCACTTTCATCCGGCATGAGCATCGGTATGATGCTGATCAGCGTGGAACTGCTGATGATGTTGATTATTCTGCTGTTTATTCCGGGTGACTACGCCGGGCAATGCTTCATCGGATTCGCCATCGGCGAGTCGCTGGGCGCGGCGGCCTTGCGTATTGCCGGCGGCATCTTCACCAAGATTGCCGACATCGGCTCCGACCTCATGAAAATCGTCTTCAAGATCAAAGAAGACGACGCGCGTAACCCGGGTGTGATCGCCGATTGCACGGGTGACAACGCAGGCGATTCGGTGGGACCAACCGCTGACGGTTTCGAAACTTACGGCGTCACCGGGGTCGCGCTGATCACTTTCATCCTGCTGGCGGTGAAAGATCCGACGGTTCAGGTGCAGTTGCTGGTGTGGATCTTCTTGATGCGCATCATGATGCTGGTGGCTAGCGCGGGCGCCTACTTCCTCAACGGCGCCATTGCCAAAGCCCGCTACGAGAACGCGGACAAGATGAACTTTGAAGCGCCGCTGACCTCGCTGGTCTGGATTACTTCGGTGGTTTCGATCGCGCTCACCTACGTGGTGTCCTACTTCATCATCCCTGGCCTGGGTGGCGATACGACCCTATGGTGGAAACTCTCGACCATCATCTCCTGCGGGACGTTGGCGGGCGCCCTCATTCCCGAACTCGTGAAAGTATTCACCTCCGTTGAGTCCCGCCACGTCAAAGAGGTCGTAATCGGGGCACAGGAGGGCGGCGCGTCGCTCGGCATCCTCTCGGGCTTTGTTGCCGGAAACTTCTCCGCCTACTACCTGGGACTAGCCATGGTGTTGCTGATGTCCATCGGCGCCTACGTCAGTTCCTTGGGCCTGGGAGCCTTCATGGTGGCGGCGCACGTGTTTGCTTTCGGTTTGGTGGCCTTCGGCTTCCTGGGCATGGGCCCCGTGACGATCGCGGTCGATTCCTATGGGCCAGTCACCGATAACGCCCAGTCCGTGTATGAGCTCTCGCTGATCGAGCAGGTTCCGAACATCGAACAGGAACTTAAGCGGGATTTCAATGTCGAGGCAAGATTCGATAGAGCTAAGGACTTGCTGGAAGAAAACGACGGCGCCGGCAACACCTTTAAAGCGACGGCTAAGCCGGTGCTGATCGGGACGGCGGTGGTGGGCGCCACCACCATGATCTTCTCGATCATTATGGCGCTTACCCTGGGGCTTACTACTAACGTTGACAAGCTGTCTCTCTTACACGCCCCCTTTGTCCTCGGTATCGTCACCGGCGGCGCCGTGATTTACTGGTTCACCGGGGCAAGTACACAGGCGGTGACCACCGGCGCCTACCGCGCGGTGGAGTTCATCAAGCGGCATATCCACCTGGAGAGTGCCGATAAGGCTTCCGTCAAGGATAGCAAACGGGTCGTCGAGATCTGCACCCAGTACGCCCAGAAGGGTATGTTGAACATCTTCATCGCAGTGTTCTTTGCCACCCTGGCTTTTGCCTTCGTGGAACCCTTCTTCTTCATCGGGTACCTGATCTCGATTGCCACCTTTGGACTCTATCAGGCGATCTTCATGGCCAACACCGGCGCAGCTTATGACAACTCCAAGAAGATCGTCGAAGTCGAGCTGAAGCAGAAGGGAACTGAGCTTCACGCTGCCACCGTCATCTGCGACACGGTGGGCGATCCGTTCAAGGATACTTCTTCCGTGGCCCTGAACCCGATCATCAAGTTCACCACGCTATTTGGCTTGCTGGCGGTGGAGTTCGCCGTGAAGCTGACCGGTACGGGGGGAAATACCTTGGCTCATTTTCTGGCCGTGGCCTTCTTCTTGGTTTCGGTCATTTTTGTGTACCGGTCGTTCTACGGAATGCGGATCCGTGGAGGCGCCGAGGCTGAGGAGCCTTCGGCTGCTGCCGAACCGGTGGTGAGTGGTAAATAGGGACGACACGTGTCATCGCTCTAGGGCAGGCAAAAATGCCTGCCCACTCAAGACCACGGTGGCGGTCCCAGGCCGGAGATAGGATCGCCGCTGGGTGCTGCAGGGCTCGGGCGACCGAGCCCTGTCGTGTTTTTGGGCTTGTCAACAGGGCTCGTGCCACCCATATTTGCTACCATCGCAATGGGAAACGGCTATCGTGCAGGGAGATCGCTTTTGTCCTATTATGATGCAATGGAAAAGGGACAAACCACGACACCACCCAATCGGGAAGTGACATCTCCCCTTGGAGTCCCGATTGGCAGGTTGCGGATCTCGAATCTCCTCTCATTTGGTGAGAACGGTGTTGATATCGAGATGGCGCCCCTCAATGTCCTCATCGGGCCAAATGGTTCAGGCAAGTCAAACCTAATCGAAGTGATTGGCCTCTTGAACAGCACCGTCGAGGATTTGGCGGAGCCTTTCAGAGAAACAGGGGGGATTGCTGAGTGGATCTGGAAGGGACACTTGAAGGAGCCCACCGCCACCATAGAGGCTGAGGTTACGGTTAACGTTCTTAGGCAGTCTCGTGATCTCGGCTTCACCTTCCCCTCAAAGATAAGCGCCGTAACCGGAACTGAAACTCGATCCCCTACTGCCCTTCGCTACAAGCTTTCGTTCAGGCCAAGCAACTACCAGCTTGAGATCGTCGACGAACGTATCGAGAATGCCTTCCGTCCGGAGTCCCTGTATGCTTCGGTCGAGAAGTACTTTGCGTACGAAAACGGTAGGCCGATGCTGAATGTAGGAGGTAAGATGCAGGCGCTTCGGCCTGAGGAGATCAATCCGCAGAAGTCGGTGCTCTCCCAACGCAAGGACCCTGATCAATATCCAGAGCTGACTGAACTCGGACGGCTCTTCGGGTCGTTCCGATTCTACAGAGACTGGGAGTTTGGCGTCAACTCGCGGGCGCGGGAGGCTTCTCCAGCCGATGCACCTAACGACTTCTCGAGGAGAGTGCCCGCAATCTGGCACTTATGCTGAACCGGTTCATGGACATGCCTAAGCTTAAGAAACAAATCGTGGAACACATGAGAACATTTTATGCGAACGCGAAATCAATCAACACCACCGTTGTGGGTGGTCGAATTGATGTGCGCCTGGAGGAGAAGGGATTTAATGTTTCGGCCGCACGACTCTCCGACGGGACTCTGAGATGGCTGTCCCTGTTGACGATTCTCCTGCATCCTTCACCGCCCCCGCTGGTTTGTCTTGAAGAACCGGAACTCGGACTACACCCAGACGTGATCCGTCCGCTGGCGAGGCTTCTGGTCGAGGCCTCGCAACGCATGCAGCTAATTGTCACCACGCACTCTGATACTCTTGTGGACGAGCTTACCGAAATTCCGGAAGCCGTGATCGTTTGTGAAAAAGAAACAGGGGCAACGACGCTAGAGCGCCTGAAGCGGGAAGATCTTTCGCAGTGGCTGGAGGAGTACACCCTGGGCGAACTCTGGCATAAAGGCCAGATTGGGGGGACTCGCTGGTGAAGGTCAGGGTTTATGTGGAAGGGGGCGGTAAACAGAGGAAGACCCTGGATGACTGCCGTCGGGGCTTCGGCCAACTCTTTCACAAGATCGTTCAGGACGGCCACCAACCCAAGGTGATTGCCTGTGGTGGCCGGGATTCTACTTTTGGCGATTTCCAAAGGGACTTGAGAAACGGCAGAGTGGAGTTTCTCATCCTTCTTGTCGATTCTGAGGAATCCGTTTCGAAGGGCGTCACCAGCTGGGACCACCTGCGGGCGAGACAGGACGATCAGTGGGAGTGTCCGCCAGAGACCACTGATGACCAAGCGCACCTGATGGTTCAATGCATGGAATCCTGGTTTTTGGCAGACCGGGACACTCTGAGGCAGTACTACGGTAAGGAATTCCTCATGAACTCTCTGCCTGGCCAGCCAAACGTTGAGGAGATATCTAAACGAGACGTTGAACGAGCTTTGCAGCACGCTTCTCAGCGCACACAGAAGGGGCCGTACCACAAGACCGGGCACGGATTCGCTCTGCTCGCGGAAATCGACCCAACCGAACTTCGCAAAGCCTCTCCGCGGGCGCGGAGGCTCTTCGAGGTTCTCGAGGCACGAGCCAGGATGTAGGAGAGATCAGGGGCCTCATGCTCATCCGCTCGGGCCCGCGTTAGGTGAATTCTCATGAACAAGAAGCGAATCAACCCAGCCGGTCGTGAGGCTGGTCCTCGCTTCAGTACAGCGCGACTTAAGGAACTCATCGACGAAGCAACTGTGGATGCCTACGGCGAGTCGGAACAAGTCACCGGCTTCTGCACGATGATCGAAGACAATCTAGCCGTTCCCTTCGAGACGACGATTCTTGGAGTTCCTGTCATCGTGGAGCGGATTGACCTCAACGACGCCGAAGAAATCGTGGCTTTCTGCAAACGCGGACGCGAACGCCAGCGGATCCCGATACTGGATCTTCCGCTTCCGTCACCACCTCCCGCTGGTATCGAGTGGATTGAAGCCTACCGGCACTGGCACCGAGGCTGGCGGGAGTGACCTCCACGCTCCTCAACGTGGCGTTTCCTCCCACTTCGTTTCGGCGGCAGCCTTCGGCTGGTCTGTTTCCGGTGCGGTAGCTTCTATTTTTTCCGGGGGAGGCTTCACCACCGTAACTTTGACCGGCGTAACGCCCTTCTCGGTCATGCCTAACTCTTGTGCGACGCCTTTCGAAACATCCACGACACGTCCCGGAACATAGGGGCCCCGATCTGTCACCTTCGCCGTTGCGGAATCCCCCGTTTTCAAGTTGGTCACCTTTACCGTAGAGCCTAAGGGAATGGTTTTGGACGCAACCGTCTGACCATCAGCGTGGAAAGGCTCGCCACTTGCAGTTTTCTTGCCTTCGAAGTGACGTCCGTACCAGCTTGCCAATCCTCGCAGCGATCTGCGACGGTGTACCTTGCTGCTGACGGTGTCCGTTCTCTTATGCACCTGGGCATGGTGACCCGTTGCGCCACTGTCTTCTGAGCCAGACGCCCTTGGCGACTGCGCCTGGGATGTAAGAGCGCCGGCCACCAAAAGGCCGCAGATGCAAACGAAGTTCTTCATGTCTCCTCGCCTTCTTGAGCCTCATCGAGCTTCCCACACCCCCCTTTTATGCGATGCCTCGGGCGGGGTTTCTCGTCGGCCTCGATCCAAGCCCTTTAAAATGTTCGATTTACTTTATTTGATTTCCAAGGCAGCGCAGTTAAGTACAGGAGTTGCCCGGCGCCTCAATGGAATTCCCGGAGGTAACTCGGCCCTGTGGTTCTTTCATCGTACCTACAGAGAATCGGACGCTGGCTCCTGGTTCGTTATTTGGCCGCGGGAGTCGTGCCTGGCCTGAAACGGGGAAAGGATTTGTTCGGATGAGAAAGACGATATTTCCGTCGATCGTGCTCGCGTGCTGTGTCTGGTCCGTTTTGCTGGCAAAAGACTTATCCAGATCAGCTGGCTTCACGGGGAATTGGGTTTTGGATACAAGCCAAACCAAGAACGTGCCTCAAGGTCTACAAGAGTATCGGCTTACGGTCGCTCAGGACCCGCAGCAACTCAAAGTTGACTCCACGCTGCGAGGAGACTTGCATCCGACTGAGGATGCGGGCGGTCAGTATCCTGGAGGTGGCCGTCGCGGGTCCGGCGGTGGCGGGGGCATAGGTGGCGGTATAGGTGGCGGTATAGGTGGCGGAGTAGGGATGGGCGGGGCGGGGATCGGCGGGATTGGAATGGGTCGTCCGCGCGGAGGTACGGGAGCGCCCATGGGGGAGGACATGCCCGGAGTGGGATATCCGGGCGGCGGTCAGGGCGCGCCCCGCGGTAGCCAGCGCTCAGAAAAGCAAGGGCTGGCGCGGATCGCGGCATTCCAACTCTACCCTGCGAGCGCCGTCTACAAGCTCGACGGCAGCGAATCCACTGCACCCTTTGGCGTTGCGGCACATGGCGATGCAAGTCTCAAGGCGGATTTGGCGAAGAACGCCGATAGTCTGAAGCTTGCGATAACGGGATCCGATCAGGACTCTGGCCAGATCAAGCTCCGGGAGCAATGGAAGCTGTCGAAAGACGGGCAGTCATTGCTGATCGACCGCAATGTACGATCGCCTGGCGGATCGGCCAATGTGCATCTTGTGTTCTATAAACAGGACTCGGGTTCGAGCGGCGGCCAGTAGCACAGTCGTCCGGAGCGGATACGAACGTTCAGCTGCACCCATTATTCTGGGATCAACTCATACGAGGTCGAAACCGCAATCGCACCCTTCAGGGAACGTGCCACGGGGCAGTGCTCGACGTGAACCGAGTGCACGCGCTCCACTGCGTCGCGGCGATCAGCGTGCGCCCGTAGTTTGTAGTGCACGTGAATGCGGCGGATCACCAATATGTTACCGTCGAGTTCGATCTCTCCCGTGGCCTCGGATACCAGTCGGCCGTTCGCGGCATCGATTTGGCGCGCTTCCAGCGCGGCCCCAAAGGTTCCCGTCAGTCAACCGGCTGTGGCCGCGACGACGTAATCGAGGGTGGTCGCATGCGGCGGGTAATCCTGGGGCCCGACCTTATAGTGCGCCGCGATCTCAGAATGGACGCCAAACTCGACGGGCTCGTTCTCTGCAGGCAGGTACGCCAAGCGCACAGGTCCGCGCTGGCGCTCGATCCGGACACGCGAAGTGTAGATAACAGAGTTGGGATACGGCAATGGTCACCCCCACGCGGCTATTATCAGCGATCTCAAACAGAGTGCCAGAACCAGGATAAACGAGTTCACAGTTAAGTGTTATAAGCCCTTGGCCGTGCTCTTGATTTTGTGAGCCAGCTTCTCGATCTTCTCTGCTTTATCGACTACCGTTAATGAAAGTACGCCGGCATTCGATTTATCCACTTCTTCCTGGAGCGACTTGGCGAGCTGGGCGAGTTCGTCGACATCATCCTTCATCTTGGAGAAATTGTGCTTCAGCAGAGCCTGCTTCTGCTTTGAGCTCAGCTCAGGAGTCTCGGGGGTCTCAGGAAAGTTAGGGCGCGGCGGCCGTCTCTGCCGGTCGATGGATAACGGCTCATCCGGTATTTGGGGCGAGGCGGAGGAAGCGTCAAGTCCTTGGGCGCTGGGCGGCCATGCCTTGCTTGCCGGAGAGCACAAAATGAAAGCAACTGCCGCTAAAAAGCCCAGTAATCGAAACCGCAGCGGCTTTAGATGCCTGCGCTGCTCCAAGGCTGGTAAGAAGCAAGACGAAGATATCGATTTTGCATCGGGTGGGCAATCCGCAGATGAAAATTTCATGAGAGGTCCTTTCCGAACCGTGGGCGCGAGGCGATGGCGTAAATGCTTCCGCACCACGCGGGCGCCACCGGAATTGTAGCCGCTTTTTGCCGTTGCCGCCAATGGTCGCGGCGGTTTGGCAGGAACTTCGCACGACGCCAGCTGGTGGGCAGGGCCCGGAAGAGGTTTCGCTAGGAAAATCATCCGGATGGATTGAACCCGAATTCGCAAATTGACGCGCGCTGTCTCGGTCCAAGCCCGTGGAGTGAGGGGTATTCGCAAGAACTGGCAGTTGAAGAGGTGGTGCGCCAGAAGACGTCTTCGCCTAGGTTAGCTAAGCTAGGGCGGAGCTAAAGCTCAGTCTCACTGGCCGGAAGCCAGTGCCCCATATCTCGACACTCCAAACTCCGAAGAAGGGCAGCCTGTTGAATTCACTTGTGGACCGCTGCCAGATTCTGAAGTCGGTGTGCAATCTCGACAGGTGCTGACGCGGAGAGACGCAAGAGCTTCCGCCTCGATTTTTCCCCGGTCACAATCGAGATGCAGCCCTTCGGCACCCGCAGGGCATCCGCCAGAAACTCGATGGCGGCCTCGTTTGCGTGGCCTTCGGTGGCTGCGGCGTGAAGCTCGAGCCGTAGTTCGCCCGATGAATCAGTGGTCAAGCGCTGGCGCGAGGACTGGGGCTTGACGCGCAACCAGAATGTGAGGATGCCATCTTCTATTCTCAGGTCCATGTCTGTTGAGAACGGTGTTGGCAGCCGGAAAGCAGTAGGTCGAAAGATGCGATGCGGTATTCTTCGTCGCTTCGTTCCTCAGAATGACGTACCTTAATGCCGCTGCTCCGCCTTACTACATTCCGCTTTCTGCGTTCTGCCTTTCTGCCTTCTGCTTAGTGCCTTCTGTTCGCTGCGCCCTGGTCTCTAGTGTCTGCTGCCGAAGATGGCCGTGCCAATCCGTACCATGGTCGCCCCTTGTTCGACAGCCACTTCGAAGTCGTGGCTCATGCCCATCGAGAGCTCCCGCATGGAGATCTTGGGCAGTCGCTCGGCATCAATTCTCCGTGCAAGCGCGGCAAGACGCGCGAAGAACGGCCGCACTTCCTCGGGATCATCAAGGAAGGGCGGGATCGTCATCAGTCCGCGCAACTCAAGGTGGGGGAGCGCGGCCACCTGGCGAGCAAGCTCGATCATCGCATCTTCGCGAACTCCAGATTTGCTTTCTTCACCCCCCAGGTTGATCTCGAGCAGCACCGGCAAACGTTTGCCGGGAGTATTAGCGGCACTGTCCAGCCTCTCCGCCAGGCGCAGCGAGTCAACGGAGTGCACCCACCGGAAAATCCCACACGCCGGCTTTGCCTTGTTTGTCTGCAGATGACCGATCAGATGCCAGGTGATTTGAAGATCAGACAAGGCGCCGTGTTTGGACTGTGCTTCCTGGACGCGGTTCTCACCGAAGTCACGGAGTCCGGCTGCATAAGCCTCGCGGATTCCCTCGGGCGGAACGGTCTTGCTGACAGCGACGAGCCGCACGTCCTCAGGATTCCGCCCGGCCCGGTGGCAGGCTGCCGCCAGGCGTTCGCGAACTGATGCGATATTTTCCGTAATCGATGTCATGTCCGTTATGCACGTCCTTCGTCCGTCGTCTTTGTTCTTGGTCCTCTGCCACTCTGAACCGCTGCTCTCAGATTGCAGTAACGAAATGCTGCACGAGTAACTTACAATTGACAACGGCTTTTCGCAACGGGTAACCACCGGTGGACCATTGATCCATGACCAGTGACGAGGGACGAACGTCAGGCTACTTCATCACCCTTGAGGGCATCGACGGCAGCGGCAAAAGCACCCAAGTTCGTCTGTTGGTAAAGTACCTGCGCCAGGCGGGATACCCAGTCCGCGCCACGCGAGAGCCCGGCGGCACCGCGATCGGCGATGCGATCCGCAGCATTGTGCTGGTGCCCCGCAAAAAGGACCTTGCACCCCTCACGGAGCTGGTGCTGCTCTATGCGGCGCGGGCCCAGCACTTGGCGGAAGTCGTTCGCCCCGCGCTCGAACGTGGTGAGGTGGTGATCAGCGATCGATTTCACGACGCCAGCATGGCCTATCAAGGCTACGGCAGGGGCTTGGGAGCGAAACCCGTGCGCACCCTCGATCGTCTGATTTGTGGAGATACAGTTCCTGACCTGACGCTCGTGCTGGATCTCGACCCGAGCGTCTCGCTGAACCGGGCAGTGGATCGGGAGACTCGGGAGAGGTCGCGAGAATCCAGGTTCGAGGCGGAGGGATTGGCCTTCCAGGCGCGCGCGCGGGCCGGATATTTGGCTGCCGCCCGCCGCGATCCCGAGCGAGTAAAGGTGATCCAAGCGGATCGGCCAGTCGAGGAGGTCCAGCGGGAGATCCGCGAGAGGGTGGAGGCTCTGCTGCGTCCTAAGTCAGGGCGTGGTCGACGGAATTATCCGAGGTAAGCATTTCCGCCGGGAAACAAGATGGGACTTGACGACTTTTTGGGAAATCCGAAGGCTCTCGCCCTCGTGCGAAAGATGTTGACTTCGGGGCACGTGCCGGGGTCGCTGCTATTTTCAGGACCCGACGGAGTAGGGAAGAAGACGCTCGCCCTGATGTTTGCCAAAGCGCTGAACTGCGAACGCTTTCAGGGCGACTACTGCGGCGAGTGCGCGCACTGCGTGAAGTCGGAAGAGATGCTCGCGGCCAGCCGGCAGGACGCCAGCGGCAGGCGCGAGATGAAGGACTCGGGCCGCCGGGTGGAAGGCCTGGTTTACTTTGATTTGCAGGTGGTCGAACCGATCAGTCGCTACATCCTGATCGAGCAGATTCGTCAGATCCGCAATGTCGCTTACACGCGGCCATTCGAGCTGCCCCGGCGGGTCTTTGTGATCGACCAGGCCCAGGCGATCCACTGGCAGGCGGTTGACTTACTGCTCAAGGTGCTGGAGGAGCCGCCGGATACGACCACGTTCGTCCTGGTTTGCCCCAATTCTTACGAACTGAGGCCGACCATCCGCTCGCGCTGCGAAAGGGTGCAGTTCATTGCGGCGGACGACGACGTCATTGAAAAGGTCCTGGATCAGGAGGCCCGCTTGAAGCCGGCGGAGCGCGCCTTGGGCGTGCGTCTCGCCGAGGGCAGTATTGCCAAAGCCAAATCCCTCGATCTGGATGAGTACCAACGGCGGCGGCGGCCCTGGCTGGATTTCCTCGACAGTGCCGGGCGCAGTTCGCAGGCAGCCGCGCCGAACTGGAATCGCCTGTTTGAGGCCAGCAAAGCGTTGGCTGAGGATAGGGACGGTTTCGAGGATACGCTGCGCGTCGGATACACACTGTTGTCTGACTTGTTACAGGTTCTCGACGGGCCGCCCCGGGCGCCCATCGTAAATTTGGATCTGAAGGCGCGGCTCGAAGCCTGGGGTAGCCGCCTGGGAGTGAGCGGTATCGAGCGATTGAAGGACGGGCTCGATGAGGCCTACCGTTTGCAGTCACGCAATGTGAACCAGCAGCTTGGGCTGGATGTGCTGGCCCTAGACCTCGACTCCTTCTGAGAGCCCATTCGCTTTGGAGCCCAACGAGAGGCCCACCCCCTGCCTGTCGACACCTTCTTGGCAGGTGCGATACACTGGCTTGAAGGCGTAACCCTTGCCCTCACCAACCGGGAAGGGGCCCTAGGAGCCCAGCAATTGGAAGCCGAAATACGCGAAATTCCGAAGGTTTATGCCCCGGAGTCGATCGAGCCTCGTTGGGCGCGCTATTGGATCGACCGACGCCTTTACACCCCTGCCGAGAGCGATGAGCGTCCTCACTTCAGTTTGGTGATTCCGCCGCCGAACATTACCGGCTCATTGCACATGGGGCACATGCTGGAGCACACCGAAATCGACATTCTGATGCGCTGGCATCGGATGCGCGGCGAAAACGTGCTGTGGCTGCCGGGTACGGATCACGCGTCAATTGCCACCCAGATGATTGTGGAGCGCGAGCTCGGCCGCGAGGCGTTGCCTCAACTTGAAGGTCAGGCGGAAGCTAAGGGCGCGTGGCAGCGAGAAGGCCAGCGCCGCCGGATCGAAATGGGGCCCGACAAGTTCCTGGAGCGGTGTTGGAAGTGGAAAGAGGAGAACGGCGACACCATCCGCCGCCAGATGGAGAGGCTGGGGACCTCGGTCGACTGGACGCGCGCACGCTTCACGATGGATCCCGCCTACTCCCGCGCTGTCGCAGAAGTGTTCGTGCGGCTTTACGAGGATGGGCTGATCTATCGTGGCAAATACATCGTGAACTGGTGCCCGCGTTGTGGCACTGCGGTGTCGGATCTGGAGGTGCTCCACGAAACGCGTCACAGCCATCTTTGGTACATCCGCTATCCGTTCGAAGATGGCCCGCTTGGAGATGGCTTGGCCTCGATCAGCGTAGCCACGACGCGCCCCGAGACCATGCTGGGTGATACAGCCGTGGCCGTTAACCCCACCGATCCGCGCTATCAGGCGGCCATCGGACGCAAGGTGAGGCTGCCGCTGCTGGGCCGGCTGATCCCGGTCATCGCCGATGCCTGGGTAGATCCGAAATTTGGGACCGGCGCCGTCAAAGTCACTCCCGCACACGATCCCAACGATTTTGCTCTGGCCCAGCGCCACAACCTGCCCATGATCCAGGTGATCGACGAGCACGCCCGTACCACCTCTGAGGCGGGGCCTTATCGCGATCTCGACCGCTACGAAGCGCGCAAACGCGTGCTTCACGATCTGACGGCGCAGGGTTTGCTCGAGAAGACCGAGGATTACGAACTGAGCGTCGGCATCTGCCAGCGCTGCCACACCGTCGTTGAGCCGCTGCTTTCGGCGCAGTGGTTCATGAAGATGAAGCCACTGGCGGAGCCGGCCATCCAGGTGGTTCGCGACGGCCGCGTCGAGATCGTGCCCGAGAACGCTCGCAAGATCTATCTCGACTGGATGGAGAATATCCACGACTGGTGCATTTCGCGCCAGCTCTGGTGGGGCCATCGCCTGCCGGTATGGCATTGCGACGCCTGCGGTGAGATCGTCGTGGCGCGCGAGGCGCCCGATGCCTGCCCGAAATGCAAGGGTACGCTCCGCCAGGAGACGGACGTGCTCGACACCTGGTTCAGCTCCGGTCTCTGGCCGTTCGCGACTTTGGGCTGGCCTGACGAAGCCGCGGATCTCAAACGCTTCTATCCCACCAACCTCATGATCATGGGCTTCGACATCCTGTTCTTTTGGGGCGCGCGCATGATCATGATGGGGACGAAGTTCATGCACGGGGTGCCGTTCCGCGAACTTTACATTCACGCCCTGGTGCGGGATGCCGAGCGGCAGAAGATGTCAAAGACCAAGGGCAATGTGATCGATCCCATCGAGATCACAGAGAAGTACGGCACCGATGCGGTGCGCTTTGCCTTGGCTATCAGCGCAGCCCCCGGCACCGATATCGCCTTCAGCGTCGAAAAGGTGGACGCCCATCGCTCCTTCGCCAACAAGATCTGGAACGCCGGTCGCTTCATTTTGATGAACTTAGCCAAGCTGCCCGAATCGCAGCGCGATCAACTGGCGGCGGCCCTCGAGCCGATACCAGGACTCGGTCTCGGCGCTGCAGCAGGCCCGGAAACACTGGCGCTGGCCGATCGCTGGGTGTTCTCACGCTTGCGGGCGGTGACGGCGCAAATCGAGGAATCGCTGGCGGCGTTTCGTTTTCACGAAGCGGCTCACACGATCTATCACTTCTTCTGGCACGAATTCTGCGACTGGTACCTGGAGTGGGTGAAACCCGAAATCACGAAGCCGGCCGCGGCGGGGAAGGTCTCAGGCGTCTGGATCAATCTCGGACGCGCCTTTGAATCGGCGTTACACCTTTTGCATCCTTTCATGCCGTTCATCACGGAAGAGCTGTGGCATCAGCTTCCGCGTGCGGGACACGGGCCTTCGATTTCGCTCGAACCGTTCAGCCTGGTAACGGAGCGCGCCACCGATCCGGTATCGGAGCGGCAATTCGAAGCTATCAGGGAGCTGGTGGTGGCGATCCGTAACGGTAAGGCGGATTTGGGACTGCAGACGCTGCGGCCCAGCGCTCAGATATCGAGCGATGACGCCAAGACGCTGGAACTCTACCGCACGCATCAGGAAACCATCCTGCGTTTGGCAGGCCTTGAGGCGCTCAATTTCACGAAGGATCGTCCGGCGGCCGATGCCCCGGATGTCCGGCGGGTCAGCCCTTCTGTTGACTTGCGGATCCTGCATGAGGAGAAGGTGGATCACGAGGCCGAGCGACTGCGGCTTTCGCGTGAAAGGGAAAAGCTGGAACAGCAATTAGCGGCCGTGGAGAAGCAGTTGGCAAACGTGTCGTTCCGTAGCCGCGCCCCCGAGGCTGTGGTCCGTGGCACTGAGCGGCGGCGGACAGAGTTGCAGTCCCATCTTCAAAAGGTAGTGGCGTCGCTCGAAAAGTTTGGGGTCCAAAGATAGGATTCTCGTAAGGGACCCATTTCGATAATCAGGGCCGCACCTGTGCGGTGTGGCAAATGCGCAAAACTTCAATAGTCTGCTCCTTTACACGATACACGGCCACATAGGGCAGGGGCGGAAACAGGATTTCTCGCGTCCCTTCCTCCCGTCCGGGCCGTCCACGGTGCGGCAGGGCTTTCAAGGAACGGATAGCCTCATACAGTTTGCGGATTGTGGGCTGTTGGTACTGGGAATGGTGTTCCTTGAGGTAGTCGTTGATCTGCTGCAAGTCCGCTACGGCGGCTGGCGTCCAACGGATACGCATTTCTATGAGCGCAAGATTCGCTCCAGGCGAGCGTCCATTTCTTCTTCTTCAATCAACTCGGCTCGGTCGGCTTGTGCGATACCTTCCTGGACGGCCGCGCGAAAGCGGGCGTCTTCCTCAATCAGGCGCAAGGCCGCATCCTTCACCAGTCGTTCGGCGTCGGTGCCCGCGTTAGTAGCGATCTGCGCCAAGTGCGCTTCCTGCTCCGGTGTGAAATGCACTTCCATGACTTCAAGGATAGTGAAAAACCTCGTCTGGGGCAAGTTATGTGAGGACCCTCTCTTGCAGCGGCTTTGTCAACTCCGCCAAGATCGCCGTGAGGACACCGGCGCTACAGCGACGGAACCGATTAATCGATTCGGTTGGGGATCCAAGGAAGGCCCTTTACCCCTGACACTTTATCCTTTACCCTTTCTTCATGCCCCTTACTCCTACCGACCGCCGGATTGACAAGCTTGTCCAGCTCCTGGCAACCAATGCCACAGTGGTGGTGCCTGGCCCCAAGATCGCCGAGGAGATTGGGGTGACCCGTGGCACGGTTTGGACGTGGATTGAAAAACTGCGCGAACTCGGCGTGGAGATTAAGGGCCACCCGTCGACCGGCTACCAACTGGAGAAATTGCCGGATCTGCTGTTGCCGGGATTGCTCAAGCCTGAATTGGGTGATGGCGGGGCGGGCGGAAAAGGCGAACCGAGGATCGGTCACAAGATCATCCACTATTTCCGCATCGACTCTACCAACAGCGCGGCCCTGGAGGTTGCCTCTACCGATCCTGCATCGGCGCCGCACGGCACCGTGATTGTGGCCGAGGAGCAAACGGCAGGCCGCGGCCGGTTTGGACGCGACTGGTATTCTGAGAAGTCGAGTGGGATCTACGTCTCGATCATCCTGCGGCCGCAACTCTCACCGGCAGCGGCCCCGGCTCTGACCCTCATGGCGGGGGTCGCCGGGAGTGCTGTTCTTCGTGCGGCCACCGCTCTCGAAGTTGACATCCGCTGGCCGAACGATCTTCTGATCGGTGGCCGTAAGCTCGCTGGGATTCTCACTGAGATGAGTGCCGAGGTCGACCGATTGCACGTTGTTGTAATTGGGATGGGAATTAACGTCAATCACAGCCAGATGCCGGACGAGCTGAAGCCGATCGCCACCTCCATGCGGATGGAAACCGGCCGCATCCATTCACGGTCAAATCTGCTGGTCTCGCTCCTCAAGCAGATCGATTTGGACTACCGCTTGTTGCTCGATCGGGGCAGCGTGGCGATTGCGGAGCGCTGGGCAGCACTTTCGAGTTACGCGAACGGTAAAGCGATCCGGGTGCGATCCGGGACAGCCGAGTTTACGGCCGTTACAGTGGGTGTCGATCCGTCGGGCGCCCTGCGCGTGCGGCGGGAAGACGGCCAGGAAGAGTCGTTGGTAGCAGGAGAGATTGTGGAAGTGAAATGAATCCCGTGACGAGCATGCCGAGCTGCATCCTGGCGACCTCGAATGAAACAAACCATGCTACTGGTCATCGATGTCGGCAACACGAATACGGTCCTGGGCGTCTTCGAGGGTAAGAACCTCCTGGTGCAGTGGCGGCTCACCACGAATCGGTCGCAGACCGCGGACGAGTACGGCATTCTCATTCGAAACCTGTTTCTGCTCGATGGCATCCAGGTGGCACGCATCAACGGGATCATGGTGGCAAGTGTGGTCCCGCCGCTGAACGCTTTGCTGGAGGAGATGGCGGACAAATACTTTCACCTGAAGGCGATGTTCCTGGGACCCGGGAGCCGCACCGGTATGGCGATCCACTATGATAATCCGCAGGAAGTGGGCGCGGATCGTATTGCTGACGCCGTGGCTGCGTTTGAGAACTATGGCGGACCCTGCATCATCGTGGATTTCGGTACGGCCATCACCTTTGACGTGGTTTCGGAGAAGGGCGATTACCTGGGTGGCGTGATCGCTCCGGGAATCGGCATCTCGGCTGAGGCGCTCTTTCCCGGACGGCGCGATTGCCGCGCGTGGAGATCCGCGAGCCGGAGCATCTGATAGGCACAAACACAGTTGCGAGTGTGCAATCGGGCCTGTTCTACGGCGCCGTAGGCATGATGGATAGCATTCTCGACCGCCTCTACGCCGAGTTGGGCGAGCGGAGCCGTGTAGTTGCAACCGGCGGCCAGGCGTCGCTGGTCGCCGCAGCATCAAAGTACAAGCCTCCCGTGGATCCAGCGCTAACCCTCGAAGGATTGCGAATCATTTATGAGCGCAACGTGAGCCGGACAGAGGGGAATAGGTATAAAGCACCCGAGCGTGGTGGCCCAGCCAGCCGCTAATTCGTTGACCCAGAGACCAAGCTTGGAAAACTACTTCAATTATTTCACCGAAGTGGAGGAGTGCTTCCAGCATTGCCGGGGCACCCCCACACTGCTTTCTCCTGTAGACTGGGCGCTGATTGAAGCATGGAAGGAGGCTGGCGTTCCGCTCGAGGCTGTGCTGAATGGCGTAGAGCGCACATTCGAAAAATGGGCGAAACGGCCCAGGCACCTTCGCAAAGTCAATGGCCTCGGATACTGTTCGCAGGAAGTGCTGCATGCGGCCGGAGAACTGCAGGAGGCTCTAACTGCGGGTGATCCCCTTGTCCGAATCCCAGGAGGACCGAAGCCGGCGGCGAAAGTTAACGCTGCACCATTCTCTGCCGGGGAGGTTGCAACTTACGTGAGTCGCAACGCCGAGGCCGTGATGAAGGCCGCAGAGGCGGCGGGCGCAGCCTCCGCGCCAGTTCTTGATGGGGATCTCGCGAAGGCTGCAACCGAGATCAAGCAGATGGCACCTGTGCCGGAGGCGAATCTGAGTTCTAACGATTTTGAAGACCTTGAAAGGCGTCTGACGGCCCTCGAAGAGAAGATCGAGGCGATGCTGAAGCGGGCGGTGCCGCTCGATCTACTCGCGGAATTCCGGCGCGAGGTCGAGCGCAGCATAGTTTCTTACCGCCAGCGCATGACGGGTCCGCAAATCGAATCGCTGGAACGGCAGTATCTGAAAAAGCGAATGTTTGAGCATTATGGTATTCCGCGGCTCAGCCTGTTTTACCTCTAAGCTGGAACGGCGAATGAACAAAGTACTGATCGTGATATTAGGCTTCGGGCTCGGCATCGGAAGGGCGGTGGGCCAGAAGAAACCGGCGGGTGAGATTCCCGACCCTGCGGCATTGGTCCAGGTACACAATTATTGCGTGGATACGAGCAAAATCGCCGGCAGTCAGGCGGCGGAAGTAAAGCGTTTCGTCAAAACGCAAAGCAAAGCCGGGAAGTTGCTGTCGGATTTTCCCTGGACTTTGGCGGACGATTGCCGCGCAGGCCATGCTGAGGCGGTCGTCAGGATCGAGTTTCCGCTGCTCAACACGCCTGCCATCGAGCTTGGCCGGCCATTGAAGGAAGATGCTTCCGATGCGGACCTACTCGAGACCAAGGTCCTGTTCGAGGTTTTCGAGGCGGGCTCGGGGAAGCAGCTTTACAAGCTGCTGGCGGTTCCTCTCGGTGGCGGCAAGATCCAGACGGCAGGCGCAAATCCCACGGAGCAACGACGCGACGCCATGTACAACGCCTTCTCAATGCTTAGGGAGGACCTGCGATCACTCCTACCAGCCTCTCACTGATCGCTCACCCGCGACGGCCGCACTGTGACTCGGAATCCAGATTGGAATCAACATGTCTTTTGAAGTAACGGTGGAGAAACTCGTCTACGGTGGTGAGGGTCTGGGCTATTCCGGTGGGAAGGTGATCCTGGTTTCGGGCTCATTGCCGGGCGAACGCCTGGAAGTGGAGGAGTTACGCACGGCCAAGGGTGTGGTCCATGCTCGTTCCTTGCGCCTGATAGAACCGAGTTCGGAACGTATGGAGGCGCCTTGTCCTTTTTTCGGACGATGTGGCGGATGCCAATACCAGCACTTTCGGCCGGAGCAACAGTCAATCACGAAGGGCGAGATCCTGCGGGAGACCTTACTGCGGATCGGCAAAATCGCTTGGGAGCAAGAGATCCCATTACACACGGCCAGGCCTTTGGGATACCGGAACCAGGCACAATTCAAAGTGTCGGCTGCTCAAGAGGCGTCTGTCGAAATAGGATTCTACCAGGCCGAATCGCACCGCCTCGTTCCCATCAATGCCTGCCTGATCGTTTCGGCGAAGCTCAACGCGATTCTAGCTGAACTGCGGCGTTCAGAATGGTTGGAAAAACTTCGAGGGGCACAAGAGATCGATCTCATGGCCGATCACAACGATGATTGTGCCATGATGGTGATTCGTGCACAAAAAGAAGGCCCGCTGTCTGACTCAAACGTAAGGGAAGTGCTTGCCACTGACCTCCTAAGGCAAATGCCCGGACTTCAAACCGCAGCGTTCGACCGAAACGGTCGCTACGAATTCTTTGGCCAGCCGGCCTTGAGCTACCAGGTGCGCGAGTTTCGTTATCAGGTTAGTCCCGGATCGTTCTTCCAAGCCTCACGATTTCTGCTTCCCGAGCTCGTGAACGCAGCGCTAAACACGAATTCGGGCGCTACTGCCAGCGAGCCTCGAACCCCTGACCCCGAACCGCGAGGACTCGCTCTAGACCTGTTCGCCGGTGTAGGACTTTTCACGCTGCCGCTGGGCCGGCGCTACACGCAGGTAATCGGGGTTGAGGGCAACCCCGGATATGCGGCCGATCTCACGGCGAATGCGCTCCGCTACGATTTCACTAACATCCGCAGCGTGTCATTGCCCGTTTTCGACTTCCTGCGCCGCTTCGCTCAGGGAGCGCCTGACCTGGTGTTGCTGGATCCACCACGGGCCGGTATGGGCTCTCCCGCCCTCAAGCGACTGACGGATTTGGCTCCCCGCCGCATCCACTACGTGAGCTGCCATCCTCCGACACTGGCACGGGATCTGCACGAATTTCTGGGTCGCGGTTATCGGCTCGAATCGATCGAGATGTTCGATCTTTTTCCTCAGACCTACCATATTGAATCGGTGGCTCGGCTGGTTCGTGGCGCTTCAGAGGCTTAACCGCAGGATTTGCGTTACGGCCTGGAGAGCCACGGGAGCGCTAAATTAAAGACCATGGTTACTATGAGATAACGGCTAGCCCGGAAAAACTACTGGCCTCGTGAGCGGCTATTGCTATTCTGCCTGTTTGCGAGCCTCAAGATCGCCGCCGTGAAAACCTCGCTCGCACTTGAAGAATCCATCTAAATGCCGTTCTCCAGGAGTCCTCTCCTCATTCTCGCCGCCTGTTTCGCCTTGGGAATCGCCTTGGCGCGCGCGGGGGGTGCCTACAGCACTATTCCCTACCTGCTGGTCGCGGCCAGTGCCTGCTTGCTCGCGGGGCTCTTGCTTCTTCGGCGAGTTCCTGCCGCAACGGTTGGACCCATCCCTTTCAGTACTCCCGATCGAACTCCCATGGGCGATGGCGATCTTGTGCCGACGAGCGCCAAGTCCTTTGATCGGCCACGACTGGCGTCCGGATTGATAGTGTTGGCCGGATTCGTTTTCGCCGGTGCGGCAGCGTCGCTATTGTTCGCACTCCGTTTCCCTCCCCATCATGCCAGCCATCTGCAGTCTTTTGGTTTAGATCTGAAGAAGCCGGTCTGGATCGAGGGTAAGTTGATTTCTAGTCCGGTGCGAGCCTCGGGCGGGAGCCTGCAGTTTGATCTTGCCGCTAGTGCAGTTTCGCAATTCGAAGAACCACGCGAAAAGCGCCGACGACTCACGGGAAAACTCCGCCTCTGGATGCGAAATCCCACCGACGCTGAGTCTTTCGCCGCGCTCGATGCGCTGCACCTTCATTACGGCGATGCAATCCGCGCTCGAGTGGATTTGCGCCGTCCGCGAGTGTACCGAAATCCTGGCGGATTCGATTATTGGCGCTGGCTGGAATCCTACATGGACGTCAGTTGGGAGGGCTCGATTCCTTCTAGCGCGCAGGTCAAAAGGCTGGCTCCGCTCGCGAGTGGTAGCCGCTCCCGCTGGCTCGAGCCCGTCGGCCAGTTGATCAGCCGGGTGCGGCAGCATTTGCTTCTGACCATCGACCGGCTCTACCCTCCGTGGACAGCTAAAGGTCGTGACGGCGCGGTGCTCAAGGCGGTGCTGCTGGGCGATCGATCAGCGCTTGATTCCGATACCATCGAAAGCTTCCGGAAGGCCGGCCTTTACCACCTGCTGGTCATCGCCGGATTGCACGTCGGGCTGCTGGCTCTTCTGCTCACATCACTGCTTCGCTGGTTGCGGATCCGGGAGTCCTGGAGAGCGGCCGTGGTCCTTGTCATGCTGCTTGGGTACGCGTCGCTCGTGGAACAGCGAGCGCCAACTCTTCGCGCCACCCTGATGATCGCTGCTTATCTCACAGCACGGCTGCTTAGCCGCGAGCGGGCCGCACTAAACGCGATTGGGCTCGCCGCCCTGGTTTTGCTCCTGACCAGGCCGGCGTGGCTGTTCGAGGCAGGCTTCGAGCTTTCTTTCGCTGCCGCCTTGCTGATCGCTGCGGTCGCAGTTCCCATCCTGGCGCGCACGACGGAGCCTTACCGCCGGGCCTTGGGTCACCTTGAAGATGTGGAACTCGACGTCGTCATTCCACCGAAGGCTGCACAGTTCCGGATCACTCTACGATCCGTTATCTCCCTGCTGCAGGGTGGGCCTCTCCTTCGTGGTCACGTTGCCGTGGCACAACTCCTGGTGCTCTTGCCTGCCCGGCTCGCGATTTGGGCTGCCGAAATGATGCTATTCTCCGCCATCCTTCAGCTTGGTTTGCTGCTGCCTATGGCCGAGACCTTTCATCGCGTGAGCCTCGCTGGGGTCGGCCTTAACGCTCTCGCCATTCCGGTGATGACGGCGTTGCTGGCCCTGGCCATTCCCACGGTCCTCTTAGGGGTCGTCTCGACGGGACTCGCTGCCCTACCGGCGCGTGCCCTCCACCTGATGATGCAGTCCCTGTTTGCACTGACGGACCTGCCCAACTTGCCGCATCTGCTCTCCTTCCGCGTGGCCGAGCCACCGGCTTGGGTGGCCTGGGCGTTTGCCTTGACCCTGGTAGCGACGGGATGCCTCCTAGCGCGCCGAGGCTTCCGATGGGAGAAGGCGTTGCTGTCGGCGGCCTTCGCGATGGCGTCGATCTTCGGTTTACTGATTGCGCTCGATCCCTTCCCGCCGCGCTTACCGCGAGGCGAGTTTGAAGTCACCGCGCTCGACTGCGGCGACGGCCAGGCACTGTTCGTGGTCATGCCGGACGGCCGCACTGTCCTGGTCGATGCGGGGGGAGGCCGGACCACCTCACGGAGTATGACCGGTGCTTTCCGTTTGCGGCGCTGGGATCCCGGCGAGGAAATAGTCTCGCCCTACCTATGGTCGCGAGGCGTGAAGCGCGTGGACCTTCTGGTGCTGGCGGGGGCGCGACGGGAGCACCTCGGCGGGCTCGAAGCCATTCTCGACAATTTCGCTGTCGGCGAGTTGTGGACTTCCGCGGCCGTCAAGGGCACGATGAGTGAGGAGCACGAGCATCTGTTCGAAATGGCCCGCCGACGAGGCGTGGCGCGGCGCGAGCTGGCTGCAGGTGACACGATCGACCTGGGCGACAATCACATCGCGGTGTTCTGGCCACCCCGTTCGCTGCCAGATCCCGATCCCGGCGCCCGTGGGTCCCGCAGTTCGGCGTATAACGCCTGGCTCAATGCCAATACTCTTGTGCTGCGCATCTCCGCAGAGCAGGCCAGTTTATTGCTTCCCGGCGATACAACCGAAAAGGTGCAACGACAATTAGCCGGATCGTTGCCGGACCTGGCGAGCACGGTGTTGGGACCGGCGCGGCGGAGCGCAGATTCGGCATTTAACGACGAATTCCTCGATCGGGTCATGCCCCTTGTGGCGATCTGGTCGGCGCCAAGCGGAGCTGATGCCGACAGCGCCTTCGAGCATCGCCTTCTCGACGCAGGAGTGCATGTCTATCGAACTGATCTGGAGGGCGCGGTAACGGTTGAGGTGAACGGGTCGGCGTTGAGGGTTCGCTGTTACGCCAATCCGCTCTGCCACTGAGGCGCATTCTTGAAGCGGGACGTGTGGACGCGCGTTCTGAACGCCGATAATCGGGGCCGATCAAGGGACAGGCATCAGGTCTGAAAGACGCCCGTCTTCAATTCTCTGACCTCCGGGTTCAGCGCCGCGGCTTCGAGCGCCCACACCAGTGCCTGGCGCGTCTCCACCGGATCGATAATCGCGTCCACCCAAAGCCGCGCGGCACCATAGCGCGGATCCGACTGGTGCTCATAGGTGGCCCGCACCGATTCATAAAGCTCTTTCTTGTCCACCTCGCTGAGTTTCTTGCCCTGGCGCTCAAGTTGCCGGATCTTGATCTCCACCAGCGTTCCGGCCGCCGATTCACCACTCATTACGGCGTATCGAGCCGTGGGCCAGGAGAAGATGAATCGCGGATCATAGGCCTTGCCGCACATGGCATAGTGGCCCGCACCGAAGCTGCCGCCCAGGATCACGGTGATCTTCGGCACGACACTATTTGATACGGCGTTCACCATCTTGGCCCCGGCCCGGATGATCCCCGTCCACTCGGCCTCCTTGCCCACCATGAATCCATTCACGTCGTGCAGGAAGACCAGAGGGACCAGATTCTGATTGCAGTCGAGAATGAATCGGGCCGCCTTCTCGGCCGACTCTGTGTAGATCACCCCGCCAAAGTGGATGCGCTTCTCACCTGTGCCGTGCGCCATGACTTGAACGTGTTTCTTCTGATTGGCGACAATGCCCACCGCCCAGCCGCCGATGCGGGCATACCCACACAGCACCGTCTGGCCGTACGTGGGCCGGTATTCGTCGAAGGCCGAGGCGTCCACCAGGCGGGCAATGATCTCCCGCATGTCGTACTGCCTGGCCGGGTCTGACGAGAAGATCCCGTACAGATCCTCGGCGGCATAAGCGGGCGGACGGGGGGGCTGATGATCGAAACGCGGCGGCGGCGGGTGTCCGGCTTTGTCAATCAGAGCCCGAATCCGTTCAATACAGGCCTCATCATTGGGCTCGCGGAAATCCACGGTGCCACTCACTTCAGCGTGCATCCTGGCGCCGCCAAGTTCTTCCGCCGAAACCTTCTGCCCGATGGCCGCCTGCACCAGCGCCGGACCGGCGAGAAAAAGCCCGCTGCCCTCAGTCATTAACACGTGATCGCACATGACCGGCAGGTAGGCGCCACCCGCCACGCACATCCCCATAATCGCGGTGATCTGTGAGATGCCCTGAGCACTCATCACCGCGTTGTTGCGAAAGACGCGCCCAAAGTCGTCGGTATCGGGGAAGACATCCTCCTGTAGGGGCAAGAAGATGCCGGCCGAGTCCACCAGATAAACGGTAGGAAGGCGGTTCTCGATGGCGATGTTCTGGGCCCGGATCACCTTCTTGGCGGTGAGGGGAAAGAAAGCGCCGGCTTTGACAGAAGCATCGTTGGCCACCACCATCACCAGGCGTCCCTGGATGCGAGCCAGCCCCGTGATAACACCCGCGGCAGGCGCTCCGCCCCATTCTTCGTACATTTCGTATGCCGAATAGAGTCCGAGTTCAAAGAATTCGCTGTCGGGATCGATGAGCCGGACAATGCGTTCGCGTGCTGTGAGACGACCCTTCTTATGCTGCGACTCGATAGCGTCGGGTCCACCTCCCTCGCGGATCTTCTCTTCTTCGGTCTTGATCTCGGAGAGCAAGTCGATCAGACACCGGGTGTTTTTTTGAAAGTCCGGGGATTCACGGTTGACGTGCGTCTCAAGAACCGGGCCCGACATAGGCTTCGACAAGACGGTGACCTCGCGGCTGAAATGGGGTTTGGCACCTGGAAGCTACAAGATATCACAGGGCTGTACGATCATGGATATATCGGGCCTTCTCGGGCCAGGGCGGATCGCAAAGGCTAGTCCTGGCGGCATGCTGCCCAATTAAAGGCGATTAGCCTGGCCTGTCAAGCAATCTAAAAATGTAACTTTTGGATATATCGTCGCGCAATCTAACTAAGATTGTAACTTTTGAACTATAGTTTTCTGTTACTCCAAGTGAGAGAGAGAACAGTAGTAGTACCGCCGCTGCTTTCAACGGACAGTTCGGCCTCCGACCAGCAACGGGCGGCGCTGCCCTTTTCGGGAAGGCTCTCGGGTTCGCCGCTGGCGTCCGGAGCCGGCAGCCGCCGCACCGAGGGGCTGGCCTGCGCCGTGGGCGTGAGGCGTCGCGGCACGGAGCCCTCGTGGCTGAGCCGAAAGATCCCTTCCAGCTTCGTCTGGATCGCGCTGGAGAGCTGAAAAGGATCGAGCCGCTGGCGCTGGCCTCGCAGCTCCGCCAGGCGCTCCCGATCAACAACGGAAGAATCCAGCACTCTCTGCCACGGGGTGCGTGGGGCCTGGTAAGGCCGCCGCAGGCGCGAGCCGATGCGCTCTTTCTTCTCCAGCTTCACCGAGGGCAGGAAAAGATTTTGAAACAGCCGCAGCTCCTTCTCGTAGAGCTCGTTCATCGCCTCCCGCGCTGCCGCACTGTCGTAGCGCACCTAACCGAGCAGGCGCCGCACGTGGGTCTGGTTTTTCTGCTCGATGTGGGCATTGTTATCTTTCTTGTAGGCCGCCCGCGGGTGAATTGAATGGCACGCACTCGGCAATAGCGGCAGAGATGAGCATTGATGAACTCCGAGCCGTTATCGGAATCGATGCCCCGCAAGGGGAAGGGCAAAGCCTGGCGGATTTCCTCCAGCGCCTTGGCCACCGCCTCCTGGCTCTTGCCCAGCACCGCCCGCGTTTCCGTCCAGCCCGTGTGGATATCGGTCAGGTTGAGCGAGTAGCAGAAGTCCCCCGCCCCCGCGTTGCCCGCATGCGCTACCAAGTCAATCTCGGCGAAGCCCGGCACTTGCACATCCCACTGATCGGTCTTCACCGGGATATGGTGCTTCAGCAAACTCCCCGGCTTGGTGCGGCCGTAGAGCTGACGCCGCAACTTCCTTTTGTAAGGACGCAAGCGCTGGTCCAGGGTGCGGGCGCTGATTTGCAGCAACGCTTGCTCTCGCTCCCGCGACAACCGGAAGCGGGTGCGAATCCTGGGCATCCACTCCGGCAGCAGCGCTTTCAGCCGTGCCTACCAAGGATAATTCGCCGCTTCCCAGACCGCCTTCACCACCGCCAGCAGTTGCAGCCCGTAGGTCAGCACCCGGCGCCGACGCTTTCTCCCCGGCTTCGCTACTGGCGCCGGCCCATTCAGAATGCGAATGGCGTACTTGCGGTTGTACCCACAGTTGGCACAAAACTCGTCCAGGACCCGTTGCCTCTCCGCCCCACTCGCTCGCTGGTAACGAGGATATATCTGCTGCCAATATTCCCTTCTCGAAGCACAACTCATAACGTAACCCTTGTCCATGACGGGTTACATTCTCGAATTGTGCGACGATACCCAACGGGTAACATTTTACGCTGCGCGATTCTGGCGGCCAGCGATTTGGTTAGTGCTATCCTGGGTGAAGCGCGGAGGGTTGAAGAGAAGAGGTGAAGCGAGTGAAAACTGAAGACAAGACCGCTGAACTCGTTAGTGGGCTAATCCGTGCGACAGAGGAGGGACAGGTCAACTGGCATCCCACCGCGAGGATCGATGAATTTACCTGCTCGCTACAGGGTCGTTTCACCATCCTTTTAAGCAAGGATAAGGGGGAGATTTCCCTTCGTATGCTGGACACGGATGACCGTGAGCTGCTTAGCATCTCCGAATCCAGAGCCCGAATGTTGGGCCTTCCTTGGCCCTCTGGCCAACTGAAAGTAGATGTCTGGTCCGCCTTCTTCGACGTTGTACGGCGTAATGCCCTGCACGTAGACCAGGCTATAGACGAAGTTCTCAGGGGTCTCAAACGGGCTTGAAAGTTTCCTGGCATCTAATGGACAAGAGAGCAATGATCGCGCGCCGGATTGCCCAGGATTTGCATGATGGCTATTATGTAAATCTCGGCATCGGCATCCCGACCCTGGTAGCAAACTACATCCCGCCCGGCATGGAGGTAGTGTTGCAATCGGAGAACGGGATGCTGGGGGTGGGGCCGTTTCCCTTTGAGGGCGAAGAGGATCCCGACCTTATCAATGCTGGCAAAGAGACGGTCACGGAGATCCCCGGCACGGTTTACTTTTCAAGCGCCGATTCCTTTGCGATGATCCGCGGCGGCCACATCGACCTTACTGTGTTGGGTGCAATGGAAGTGGACGAGCAGGGCAGCCTGGCAAGCTGGACGATTCCAGGCAAGATGGTCAAGGGTATGGGCGGCAGCATGGATCTGGTGGCCGGATCGCGACGAGTGATCGTGGCCATGGAGCACACCGCCAAAGATGGCCAGCCAAAAATTTTGAAGCGGTGCCGCTTGCCGTTGACGGGCACAGGCGTGGTCCAGACTATCGTGACGGAGTTGGCGGTCATCGACGTTACTCCCAACGGTCTCTTGGTGAGGGAGATCGCCCCCGGATCCACGCTGGACTCAATTCAGAACGTTACCGAAGCTCGACTCCAGGCAAGCCCTGAGTTAAAACCTCTGGCTCTCTACCGGGAAGCCAGATTCTAGCCTGGAAGAATTTCCCTTTATGCGTTTTCGGTCCATGTGCCCACGTCTCGTCGCCGCAATGTTATTCGCGGTGGTGCTCACGGCCGAATCGGACACGCGGGCGACTTACGAGTCCGAGATTCTCCAATGGCAGCACGAGCGGGAGGCATCTCTCAAATCTGCTAACGGCTGGCTCACGGTAGCCGGTCTATTCTGGTTGAAGGAGGGACGCAACACAGTGGGGACAGCCGCCTCGAATCGCATCGTGCTGCCGGCGGGATCGGCGACAGCGGATCTAGGCTGGTTCGATTTTGAGAACGGCGCCGTTGCCTTCCAGTCGGCTCCGGGAGTTATGGGCGTGACGGTGAACGGCAAGCCCGTCAGATCGGCGCGGCTGAAGTCCGACGCCGACGGTCAGCCTGATGTCGTTCGGGTGCAAGCCCTCACCATGTTCGTGATCAAGCGCGGTGATCGTTACGGGATTCGCCTCAAGGACAGCAACAGCCCCTTGCTGAAGCGGTTCACGGGTTTGAGATACTTCCCCGTCCAATCGAAGTACCGCGTGAAGGCGAAATTCGTTGCCTATAGTCCGCCTCGGAAGATCGCGGTCCCGAACGTCCTTGGCCAAGTCGACCAGGAAGACTGCCCCGGTTACGTGGAGTTTACCCTCGAGGGCAAGACTCTGCGTCTCGATCCGATCGCCGCCGGGGACGAACTTTTCTTCGTCTTCAGAGATCAGACCTCAACCACTGAGACTTACCACAGCGGTCGCTTTCTTGACGCGGCGATGCCCCACGATGGTGAAGTCGTACTCGATTTCAACCAGGCCGTGAATCCGCCCTGCGCCTTCACACCGTACGCCACCTGTCCCCTGCCTCCCAAGCAAAATGTCCTGCCGATCCCTATAAGAGCGGGCGAACTGCGTTACGCCCACTAGGGCTTTCCCTGCTTTCCCTCAGTGATTCCTTAAGGGAGGGGCTGAAGTCAGCGTCAGCCCGTTTGTTTGACCGCTTTCCCCTTTCAGGTTCAGTTTGACGGCATTCTTGCAAATCTTCACGGGCGCTTCACTTTGCCTAATTCTGACATTAATATTAGTGTCATATGTGCCTCCCCCACCCCTGTCCGCGCTCAGTTGTGAAATTGCCCGCCGCCTGAAACGCAACGGAGTTTTAGGTTCCACTTGGTCCAGAGGGTTCGTGGTGGGCGCGGTCTAGGGCATCGAACTCTGCAGTTCGTTGGCTCGCTCTTGGGCGGTCTGGAGGGAGCGGGAGGTTCAGCAGAAGGTGAAGGGTGAGCTGAGAACCGATGTTCAGTACTATCACCGCATCGTCGTCGTCGCCTTGGTCAGCACCTCTTTCCCCGTCCCCCTGGGGATCGCTTTCAGAAGAGCGGCGAAGGAGAAGTGTCCTGCGCCCTGGCTCTGCTCCAGGATCTGGGGCAGTGAGGCCGCCGCTTTCTGGATGTGTTGGTGGGGGACGCTTTGTATTTGCAAACCTCCTTGGTCAAGGAGGTGGAACGCCTGGGTCTGGTTTGGGCCTTCACCTTGAAAGAGAACCAGCCCGAATTACTGCGTGAGGCCGAGTGTTTCACCCAGCAATCCCCCACCGGCGTTCACGCCGCCGGGCCGGGAGATTCAATACTGGCACTTTGCCTGAGGTCGATTGGCCCGTGGCTGATCGCCAGGTGCGAGTCGTCTCGAACACCAGCTTCGCGTCGTGGTCAGCGACAAAACGCTCAGCGAACTAAAGTCAAGGCGGCGCTGACACAAGCGAGCACCAACTTCTACGCCACCAAGTTCGAACTCGGCTCGATCTCGCCGGTGTTCATCCATCAGTTCAGTCGCAGCCGTTGGCGAATCGATACCGAAGTCTTTCAAACCCTCACCACCGATTGCCACCTCAAACATCCTGCGGTCCACCAGACCACGACTCTGGTGGTTCTCACCCTGATCCGGTTTTTCGCCTATACCCTGTCCCTGATCTTTTACCACCGCCAGGTCCGCAGCCGCGCCCGCGCCCAATGCGAAATCTTCCACCAGTGCGCCACCCAAGGCATCGCCTACGGGTTTGCCGCTTTTTCGCCGAACACCAGTTGATCTCCGCTGGGGTGTCCTTCGAGTTCTCCAGCAGTCCTTCCGGGTTTCTGCCCTGACGCCAGCCGCCGTATTCCTTCCGACCTGAAAAATCAACCGCACGCCAGTCTACTAACCGTCTCTATCCTCCCCAGAGCCCCCAGTTTCCCCGATGGCCTCAACTGGTGTTCATTCAGCGGCCTACCCCATGCGCAGATGGCAGTCTACGGAATCGTTGGGGGGACGCCAACTCCGATTGACAGTTAGGGTGATGACAGAACCCATTCAGGACAAAAGCGAAGTTGACCAGTTTATCCTCGGCCACATCGAAAGCGTTCCGCATCTTGAGGCGTTGTTGCTTGGTCTGGAGGAGCAGACCCAAGATGTGGACGGTTGACGAACTGGCGCTACTACTGTATATGAAACCCGAGGTAAGTCCACAAGATCTTGGAAGACCTGATTCGAGAGCAACTCCCTATCATGGGGCCTAGTCAACCGGAGCAGTATCAATATGCGTCGAGATCGGAGCGCCAGGACCGGTCGGTAGAGGACGTGCACGAAGCCTATCGGCGGGAGTTGGTGCGGATATCCAAACTGATACATTCGAAACCGCCTGCGTCGGTGCGCGAGTTTGCCCGCGCCTTCCAAGGAGCGGGAGTGACATGGCGGTTCTGACGTACATTATTGGCGCCTTGACCAGCCTTTCGTGCGCGGTGCTCCTCCTGCGGGGGCTACGCGCGGGTGAAACAGAAATTGCTGCTGTGGAGCGGCCTGTGTTTCGCCGTATTGACGATTTCGAATCTGCTCATTTTCGTGGACCTGGTGATCGTGCCAGAGGTAAACCTTTATATGGTGCGGCTCGGTACGGCAGTGTTAGCCATGGCCTGCTTCTGTATGGATTGATTTGGGAGAGTGACTAAAACGTGGTTCAAGGATTTCTACTTGGTCTTATCTCCGCTGCCTCCGTAACCGCGGGCGTGTTCTTTCTGAAATTCTGGAGGGCCACACGCGATAGCTTTTTTCTGGCCTTAGCCGCCGCTTTCATTATCGAGGGTGTCAATCGGGCCGCTATCCTGTTCGTTCCGCATCCGAACGAAAGCAGCCGCGGATCTATTTTGTGCGACTCTTCACCTACCTCCTGGCGGCGATCCTCAAGAAACATTTCGGTCGGAAAGGTTGAGGCGCCGCTCGCCGCATGCGGCAGACCTAGCGGAATTTCTGTCGATTGGAACGTCGCGAGATCCTTATCACGGAGACTCCGCGGCCCGCATGGGGCTCGTTCCCCTTGCCTCGACTATGATCTCAGGGGGACCCGTCGGGCAGGTTGTGACATCAGGAGAAGCCATTACTTCTCTTCCTGAGCGAACCCCAGCTATAATCCCCTTCATTGAACGAGTGTTGAATGTTCTGCTGCAACTCTGCATGCGTGTTCACCATTTCAAGGTCAATCGGTATAGACGTTCAACTTGTGCAGGATCAGTTTTCCTTCATTCCCCTTGGCACTGTAATTGAAGAGATCCGTTGAGAGCCTGGAGACTCGGCACCATAACTTCCTCGTTCTTGATGTTAAGTATAAAAAAGCTCTTCTCGATCACGTCCTCGACTGTGTCGGCAATCTTCACCCGGTGTCCCAGCTGAAAAGAGCGCATATAGGTGAGCACAATGGCGGCATCAAATTCCCGACGGAGCTGGGCCCGAGCGAGACCATCCGCTCGAGAATCATTAGGATGCCGTTGGCCGCCGTACTGCGCCACGGTCGAAGCACGACGCCGAAAGAGTTGAGATGAGCGGTCCGCGTAGAGGTGAATATGAGTCGGATAGTGTGGTCCTTTCTCGCAATGGTATGTTTGACGTGCTGGGCAAAATCCGAGGTTATTATCTTTAAGAACGGCGATCGGCTCAGCGGCAATTGGAGAAGGGTCGATGGTAAAGACTTGCTCTTTAAGTCCGAAGATCTGGGTGAAGTTAAGATTCCACTGGACAAGGTAGCGACGTTCTCAGCTCCAGAGCAGGTTGCGATTTTCACGCAAAGCGGACAAGCATTTCACGGAGTCCTTTCGCTCTTGCCCTCAGGCGACTGGAAGGTGGTGAAATCGGGGGAAGTGAGGATGTTTCCCCCGGAATCTGTAGCCGCCATCATCCCCGATAAGACGTATCGTTCGAGGATGTCTGAGGGTCCGGCCTTGCCATGGCACGGTTGGAAAACCCAGACAAACTTCGGGTTTAGCGTGCAACAAGGATTTCAACAGGCGCGAACTCTAAGTGCGGGCGTAAACGCTGTCCGAAGACAGCCTGCCTTGGTGGGCCTGACCGAGCGCTGGCGGACGAATTTTGCGCTCAATGTCCTTCTCGCTACGACAGAAAGCAGCGGGGTCAGGATCAGCGCCAACACCATTAGTGGTAGTTTACGGCAAGACTATCTGTGGGGGCCCGGCAAGTTTGTTTTTGGTCTCGGCCAGATTGATAAGATTCAACCACAGGATCTCAATCTGCGGCAGACCTATGGCGGGGGTATAGGCCGCGATCTGGTGACGAAGACCCACCTTGAGCTGAGTCTTCTGGCGGGAACAACCTTCGTAAATGAAAAGTTCTTCGCCATTCCGAGTACTCAGAGCGCCGAGCTGTTGACCGGGGAGAAGGTCGGCGCGGACGTTTTGAAGGGGCTGCGGTTTGACCACTATCTGAATTTCTTTACCAACTTATCCCAAACAGGGGAGTATCGTTTTGACTCAACTACTTCGCTCAGGCTCAAACTGAACTCGTGGCTGGCTCTCAATGCCAGCGTGACGGATTTCTATACAAGCATAACGTCTCCAAACCGCCTGATCACTACCATAGGTCCAAGCGGCTCGGTGATTACCAAGGTGGTCGGCATACGAAAGAACAATGTCACGCTGACTACGGGGCTCAGCTTCAATTTCTAGCGGAATCCGGGAGTTCCTTCAAGTTTGCAGGCCGTTGGGGAAGCACTAACTAAGGGTTCGACCGTGGTCCGCGCTGGACCTGTTTTGCCTGTCGCAATCTGCAAGTCATCCAGAGACCGTGGCCGGCGAGTGCAAAGCTGTTAGGGACGACATGGAAGCCCTTATTTAAGTTCTATGCCTGCCACTCAGGCGACGGTTGTGTCATGAATCACAAGCCGAAGTGATCGGAATCACGTTTCGCGGACAAAAATCCCCTTGGGGCGGGCACCTAGTAGTAGGGGATACTGGTGCGAAATCCTTCTTTCCTCACCACCATCTGACGAAGAGTGGCACGCTCGGCAAGAGAAAGGTCCTCAAATCTTACGGCGATTAAGCTTGGCGCCGCCCTGCGCACGACGCGGCCGCGCAGGCTCACGTTTTGGTCGCCAGCCGCGGTTTTGAGGTTAAGGACGACCCTCTCATCCTGAGGAATCGGTGCATCAAGGTTCTCCAGGAGGATTCCATCTTCACTGAGGTTGACACCCTGCGCCCTAGTGTGGCGCTTACTCCACTCACAGTCCACTTCGGTACCTCGACAGTCAACGCGATCGTGCTCTCGTCTTGGCTGGGTTGGGCTGCGCAGCACCTTGTGGATTTGGTTGAGCAATTCAGCCGGTGTGAACGTCTTAGGGAGGAACGCTGACGATGAACGGACGCCTTGCTGCTGCAACAATTCATCCGAGCATGCCGACAGGTACATCACCTTCATCTCCCGATGAAGGGGCAGCAGGTGCTCTGCCAAGGTGATCCCACTCATCTGGGGCATCGCCACTTCGGTCAGCAGGAGGTCGATGAGGTCGATCTGGGAGGGGGGAAACTGCCCAAAAAGGCGGAGGGCCTCCGCTGGATCAGCCGATTCGAGCACGGTATATCCGCCTGATTCCAGAATCGACCGCAGGCGCGCGCGCACCGCCGGATCGTCTTCGACCAGGAGCACGACTACTGATCCGTCGTCGCCGCGCTGCTCACTCATGTTGGGTCGCATGGCTTAACACTCCTTTCTCACGCGGAGGAGTGCCTAGCAAGATTCCTCGCGCCAAGCGACACTCATGCGCTCATCGCCAATGACATTCTTGCAGTGCTGCGCCGCGCGACATCGTCAGCCGCGCGCCCGAGCACATAAGCGACATCGTCGTCCGCGAAAGGGGGGACCATGAAATCGAAAGCGCCGCTCTCCATGGCGGCGATGTACAAGGGAATATCGACCAGCTCTGAAACAACGATTAGATCTACAGGTCTCCTCGTCCGCGAAGCTAACCGCAGAACATCAGCCCAGGACCCGTCAGTCACGGTCAAGTCGGTGAAGATAATTTGTGGGGAATTGTGGTAGCTCAGTATGCGTAGCGCTTCGGCGCAGCTCCGCGCACGGATTGCTCCTATGGATTGGTTGGCAAGCGCCAATCTTAACTTCGCTAGAGGCTCTTCCTGATCATGCAACAAGAGCACTTGGGTAACCATGGGACACCTTCGGCGGACGTGTAGGAACTGGCAGGTGACTCTTACATCGAAGTATGTTGTGCTCTCGCCTCGATGTAAATATAGCGAATCGGTTAGATTTAGGATTCAGGAAGATTACCGCAGTCGCAATCTTCGGTTAGCCGCGACGAGTATTAGAGAGGGGGCGCATGAGGCTTGGTATCCTGACCTGCTAGTCTAGCCGACAGAGCCTTACTCATGGCTATGAGTCGCGAGGTGTGGTGGATTCCGGGACGGGGCCGCTGTAAGAAAGGTCCCGAAGCGTAGGAGATTCCTTTAGTTAGTTAGTGAAGTGCGCCGAGTCCACTGATTCGTGTGCTTGCCGCAAGGCTGCGTGACATGATGTTGTGGAAAGAGTTCGACTGTTGAGACTGGGCGGGCGCCAAGCTCAATTGTTGCGCGACGGGAGCCGCTCTTACAGGTGACCGGCCCGACATCTTCAGTGGGTGGCGAGAACATGACTCCAAAGAGGGTCGCCGAGTCGTGCGCCGCGCCTGAAAGAACCTATCGCCTCCTTCGTTCAGTCAGATTGAGCCAGTTCCGGCGAACTCCCCAGCATGAGTCTGAGAAGGGGCGGGGCAAGCATCGTCGTAACCAGGGTCATGAATACGACAACAGTGTAGATCGCATCTGAAATCGTATGGAGTTGCAGTCCCACACCGGCCACTATGAGACCCACTTCTCCTCGCGGTACCATGCCGAGGCCGATGCGCACCGCATCTTTTACTCCGAGCGAAAGCGCGCCCAAACCGCAGCCGATAAGTTTGCTGAGGACGGCCAGAATGGAGACAACGCTGGCAGTAAAAAGGATGCCGGGCTGATGGATGGTTCGCAGACTAACCTCCGCGCCAAGGAACACAAAGAAGAAGGGTGTGAGGAACTCCGACACGGGTCTTGAATTAACCAATAGTCGCCATTGCTCACGACGATCGGCCAAAACCAATCCCGCAAGAAAAGCACCGATAATGGCTGCCATCCCGACGTAGACCGAGGCTATCGAGAGCCCCAGGCATAGGATAACCGAGAGGGCGAATGCTGAGTTCTCAGCGCGCAGTCTTTGCACCATGGGCTGGACATGTCCAATCAGTCGGGAGCCAAAGAAAACCAAGAGAAGTGAGAACCCAATAGCTTCGCCACTGACCACAGCCAGCGACAAGTAGTTGATTCGACCTGCGGACAGGCTGCTCACTACTGCGAGCACAACCATCCCCAAGATGTCATCGATAACGGCGGCGCCAAGAATCACGCGGGCGAACCGCATCCCGAGAACTCCAACATCTGCGAGGACACGCGCAGTAATCCCCACGCTCGTTGCTACCAAAGACGCACCTACAAAGACCGACGAGATGAAGTCATGATCGATCGTCCTCAGGTACGCAAATCCGGCAACAAAGGGCAACAACACTCCTAGCGTGGCGACGAGCAATGCAATCCAGCCTACGTTGAGAAGTTCGCTAGGCTTAGTGCCCAGTCCCACCGTGAACAGCAAGAATATAGCCCCGATCTCCGCGATGCCCCTCGTCAACTCGCTGGGATGGACCAGACCCAGCAGAGACGGTCCGAGGAGGACCCCGGCCAGGATTTCACCGATCACTGCAGGTTGACGCAGCCGTTCACAGATCTCGGCGAGGAGTTTCCCTCCGCTGAACATGAGGAAGAGTTCCAACAGCAAGCTACCGGAGTGGTTCATGTTCGACCTTCCACTATACGTGCCATCCCTCGAGAGGCGCTCGATCAGTGCCTGACGAGCTTTGCCGATCCGACACACTGCAGCATGATGAGAGGCAAGGTGGTCAACCATCGGCTGCCAACAGTGAAAGTATCTTAGCGAAAAGAGATGGCGTACCTTTCCCTTGGGGTCACCCCCTAAGTTCTCCCTTGTTACGCCGATCCGTCCAGAGCGATGTTGCTCCTCTTCTTCTAGCAAAACGTCAATGCCGCATTGCCGCGACTTGTAGGCACAACCGCTCCGAGAACCGGTCTGCCAAGAGGTTTGCCCAACTATTGTCGCGGTAAGAGTTGCGAATGGTCCTCCTCACGTTGTCTTTTGCCCTATCGACTGGTGCCAAATGCCCGGCCGGCAAATCGAAGATTTCGTCCGATATCCCCGGACTGATGGCTAATTCGTTTATCCACTCGATTACTGCAGCGTAGCCTGCTCTCTGGATCGTGCGCCAAATACCCTGGCACAACAGCCAGAACGCGAAAACCATGCTTAAGCTGAAAGCTCAGGGTGAATCCCTTGAGCTCGCCGTTGAGCACCCTCGCGTGCCGCGGCGCGAGCAATCCCCGGGAATTCCACGTCGTAGCATATGGCGACGGCGATGCGTCCGAATTCCGGATCAAAGAATGGTAATGTTGAGCGGGCTCGATTTTCCAGTCTTCCGCCTCGAAGCGCGTCATGTGAAGCTTCCCTTGCACCGCAAAGTCACCCGAGGGACGGAAGAAAAACGCATCATTGTAAATCGGTCCTGAAGAGTCATCAGTCACCGGAATTGTTCCGGCCAAGATGTAGAGTCGATGTTTCCGGGCTAGGAAAGTCACGAGCTCTACAAACCGAGGTACTTGCTTGGCTAGGTCGCGCATCTGCTCGTCGATCGGCCCCTTCACGTTGCCTAGCCTTAGCAGTTGAACTGTGAAGTACTCAGGAAATACCAGCAGATGACACTTGTAATCTGCCGCGGTTTCCACCAAAGATTCGACTTGGTCGCGGAACTGCTCAAAACTCTGCACCGGCCGGACAAAGTACTGGAGCGAAGCAACTCGGATTCTATCCGTAACCAATGTGGACCCCTCAACCTCGCGGAAGTTCCGCTCGTCAATCTGGCTACAGTTTCATTATAGGTGCTCGGCGCTAAACAGAAACACACAAATCCCTTCCTTAGTGACTGGAATCCCAATTTTTCGTGATTCGTGCGACAATTCGCGGCAGGGAAGATCGTGAACGGGAATTCGGAGGATGAATTCCCTTGGTACATGGAAGCAATGGAATCGCCCGGCAGGAGGGATCGTCCAGTTTACCGGGAGCGCTGAGGGAGGACGAGGTGGCGAGAAACGAGACCAAAGTGCGCGAGCATGCTCCCGGGCCATTCAGGTTTCTCAAAGCCGCCGCTTTGACTGAGGCCACTACTCTAAAGGCGGCATCGCTTGGCCAACTTCTCACCGGGGTAACCTTGGCTGAGGAGTCTTGTATTCTGTATCACCTTCATCGCCACTTCTTTTTGGCACCCGAAGTTCTGCCCGAGTACCCGAACGATTTCGCTTATTGGGTAAGCGAGGAACTCGGAAACGGCGTCATGGCGGAACGACTGGCTAACTTGAATCTGTTCCGAGCTGCCAATCTGGCCGAGGTGCGGCGGGAGATTTCCATGCTGCTGGCCCGGTATCTGGCGAGCCGAGGAGATGACCGGTACGTGGCACCGGGACGGGAATTCATTTTTTGCCAGCAGCGGCTGATTGTTATGAGCTGCCACGTTGAGATAGCAGCCCCGGAAGAGTTTCTTGAGGCGATACGTCACGTGGAGATCTACTCCGTCGGTTACCATCTGTTTCACTCCAGAGCCATGCCCGCAGGCGGCAACGACTTCACCCGGTGGTTTGAAAGCTGGGGCTACCTTGACTTGGCGCGCCAGATCGATAGTTTCGACCCCTATCTGAACAGCCTGGAGGATAACCGGACCTACCTTGTGGAGATGGTCGACGCCTGGTTGCGGCGAACAGAAAAGGGAACTCTCGATGCTTAACGCGTACCGCGGTGTAGTACTGGAGGAGGACCTGAATGAGGTCTACGACCTGGCGGCGGCGCTGCACGGCCGCACGCTACAGCACGTGAATTCGACGGTCAGCGGCGGAGGGGTGGCTGAGATTCTACACCGGCTCGTGCCTCTGACCCAATCACTCGGCATCAACACGCAGTGGGATGTCATGCAAGGCGACGAGGACTTTTTCGAAGTCACCAAAGCCTTTCACAACGGCTTACAGGGTAGCGACCGGGAAATATCTCACGAAGACTTCCAGACGTATTTGCGGGTAGTCAAGGACAACGCCAGGAGGATCGGGCCGGTCGGCGACGTGGTGATCGTACACGACCCACAGCCTGCGTACTTGATTGAGCATTGGCCGCGCGAGCAGGTACGAGCCGTCTGGCGATGCCACATTGACATCTCGCACCCCAACGCACAAGTGTGGCGCTTTCTCCAGGGGGCCGTCGATCGTTACTCAGCGGCCATCTTCCACGTGTCCCACTTCGCGCAAAACCTGCAGATTCCGCAGTTCCTGATCCCACCTTCGATCGATCCCTTGAGCGACAAAAATCGTGATCTGACGGAGGCGGAGATTTCCACTGTTACGGATCGCTTTGGCATTGATCGCAAGCGCCCGATTCTCCTTCAGGTTTCGAGATTCGACCGGTTCAAGGACCCGCTCGGCGTAATCGCAGCCTACCGACTCGTGAAGCGAAATTTTGATTGTCAGCTTGCTCTGGCCGGGGGGCAGGCACAGGACGACCCCGAAGGTGCACGGGTGCTCGGCGAGGTGAGGGAGGCAGCAAAAGGCGATAGCGATATCTTTATTCTGGAGCTTCCGCCGGAGAGCAACATCGAAATCAACGCACTACAACGGGCCGCGACCGTCATTCTGCAAAAATCAACGCGGGAAGGCTTCGGCCTGACTGTTAGCGAAGGCATGTGGAAAGCGAAACCTGTTATTGGCGGCGCCGTGGGCGGCATTCCCGCGCAGATCACTCACGGCGTGAATGGCTTTCTGGTTCATTCGCTCGAAGGAGCTGCCTTCCGGCTGCGCTACCTTCTCAGTCATCCTCGGGCAGCGGAACGGATGGGGAAAAAAGGTCGCGAGCACGTGCGGCGTAATTTTCTCATTGTCCGGCACCTTCGCGACTATCTTCTGCTCATGGTTACCGTCCTCTACGGAAAATCCAGAAGGCCGTTAGTCCTTGAAGGAAAAGAAATCAGAGAAGTTGGAGGTTGATTGCTTCCTCTGTTATCACGGGGTCTCCGATTCGCATTTTGGCTTCTTCACCCCTGGTCGTGCCTTACCGTCGCCCCCCACGGCTCCCAGGGCGCTCCGGACTTGCACTGAGTGAAGCAGTGATCGAAGGCCTTCACGTCTATTTCGTTTGCACCGGCGAGCCATCGTTGGTGGTGAGATCCAGTGGACCACGCTCGTGCGGATCGGTAAAATTAAAAGGTATGGTTTTCTTCAATCAGTCGGTGGAAGCTCCCCGGGAACCAGATTCGGGCGCGAGACCCGGACCCGGCGGCAAGTCGGGTATTTGGAGCTGGTTGCTCCTGGCTCTGTTAGTGATTCTTGGCTTCTTCTGTCTGCGGGCGCTGCGGCGGTTTGATACCGAGCTTGTGCGCCTGAGCCAACGAAACGAAGAATTTAGTCGGCGTCTGGCGACTGTGGAGCAGCGATCGCAAGCTGCGGCGCAGGAGGCGGCACAGGCAGCACAAAGTGCCAGGGCGGCTCGCTACCCTGAGAAACCAGGCGGAAGATGCTCGGGCCAAATCTGAAAACCAAGCCGAGCAGGCGCAGCAGCGGGCGGCAGCGGCGATGCAGGCGGAGACGCTCGCTGAGCAAAAAGCGGAGCAGTACCGTAAACAGCGCGAAGAGGAACTCACCCGCTTGCAGCAAGTCCTGGGACAGATCGCCGAAACACGTCTTACAGCCATGGGGCTGGTCATGACGCTGGGGAGCAAGTCGATTCGGTTCGAGTTCGACAAAGCCGATATCAGGCCACAATACCGGGAAATTTTGAGTAGGATCGCGGGGGTGTTGATGGGCGTTAAAGGGTATTCGATTTACGTCTACGGGTACGCGGACGACATCGGCACTCAGGAGTACAATCTAAAGCTTTCCCAAAGGCGCGCCGAGGCAGTGCGGGACTATCTCATACAGGCGGGTCTCGATCCGAAGATCCTTACCGCCAAGGGGTTTGGGAAGTCCGATCCAAGAGTTTCCGGCGACAGCGCCGAAGCGCGCGCCACAAACCGGCGGGTCGAGATCGGCCTGGTCGATGCAACGATTCATTTTTGAGGGCTCCTCGTTTTGAGCTCTCGGATGTCTGCGGGATGCCGGCTGCTTTTGAACCTGGAGCTGCAATGGGCGTAGTCGTCCACGCCTTTGGCCTAAGCCGATGGATTCGAGTGCGCCGTGAAAGGCGCTGGTCCACAGCGGGTGAAAGTCCCGCCCGGGAACTGGTTCGCTCCGCCCGGTAGCAACCGAGGCAGCGGTGGAGGTAAGGAAGCTGCTGGAGCCTTCGGTGTAAGAGGGTCGCAAGGCGACTCGGCGAGCGTGCAGGCCGTAACGTGAGTAAACGCTGAGCAGGCCTCGAAAAGGCTGATGCAGGGGCCGACCCGCCTTGAATCCGGGGAAGGGCGATGACGGTGGGACGGTACGAGCGGACAGGTTCCATCGGACCTGCCGGGGTAGTGGCGACGGCATGCACGTCAAGGGGACCAGACGCAACACGGGAAGCCCCAGCGGTGATCATTTAAGGTCAACCGGCAACCCGCGAGGGTGAGGCTGGGCCGTGTGGGGTGGCGGAGAGGCCCGTAGTACTGCTGAAGCCGGGTAATGCCGGGGGAGGGAAGGGGCCTCAGTTGAAAGGAGACGCCAGAAGCGACCAAGGACCAAGGGATTGGTGATGAAGCTAACAACCCCAACCCGTGTTCAGAAGTTGCAGACGGCGTTGCATGACAAAGCGAAGGAATCGCCCAACTTTCGCTTCTACGCCCTGTACGATAAGGTGTACCGAAAAGACGTGCTGGCCTTCGCCTACGCCTGCTGCCGAGCCAACGGCGGAGCAGCGGGGGTAGACGGCCAAACCTTTGAAGACATCGAGGCATACGGAGTAGAGCGGTGGTTGGACGAACTGGGGCAAGAGCTGAAAAGCAGAACCTATCGACCGCAGCCCGTGCGGCGGGTGTATATACCCTAGCCGGACGGGAAGCAAAGGCCGTTAGGGGTGCCCGCGATCAAAGATCGAGTCGCGGAAACGGCAGCAGTTTTGGTGCTCGAACCGATCTTCGAGGCCGACCTGCAGCCGGTCCAGTCCGCCTATCGGCGGGACCGCAGCGCTACGAACATGCGGTGCGGTCATTCGGATTGTTCGCTCCTCGCACAATTCACAACAGTTCAGCAGCCGTTTTTACCATCCTCGGACAAACTCCTAGACCTCGCCCCACACACCTAAAGTGGGCAATGTCGATCAAGCGCAATTTCGGTTGGGACCCGTTGCTGGATCACATGGGCAACCGCATGAGATGGACCCGTCGGATTCCTCCCGGGACCACTTAGCTGAATCTTAGCCGAAATCGCGGACTTAGTATTGTGGGGTTCCCAAGCGCCCACCCGCAGTTCCCAGTAGGTGGGCCGAAGAAATTTTGATTTTCCTATGATTCAAGTGTTAGCACCGGCTTGGAAGGGAACCAATTTCGCCGGTTTGGAGGGAGCCACTCAGATGAGAAAGTTGCCTTTGGACACACAGACGCACCTGCGTGGCGCACAGGTGAACCACCTCCACACTCCAAGCCCGGCAAGTTCCGACCGAACATCAACGCAAGCAACTACCCTCCGGCGCACCCAACAGGAGTGGCAACGTTGAAACACGGCGCGCATAGTGGCTATCGCGGGTCAATCCCATGGCCGGGTCGTGGTCGCTCGCAGCGTACCCGAGATCCTATCGGCCGGTGACGCCAATCGATAAGCTACCAGCAATTTCGCCGCATTCCGTCGACAAGAGCACACGCAGAAATCGGCGCCTCCGTAATTTTCCGCGGATGATGATCAAACGGCAAGAAGAATCGTCGGGGGCCAGTCTGTGTGCTGTGTCGGAAGATTAGCCTGACCATCACCAAACACGCCGCCAAGCGCGAGTGCTAGCTTCGGCGGGTTGGCCGTTATTCATCCAAAGTGGATGGACTCCGGCTGCCTCCCCTTAGAATCTGGGATTAGACTAGCGGCAAATGAATATAAAAGCCTCCCCTGTGACTACGTCACATAGAGGAACTCTAGCAGGAGCCGCAGTGTCTATCTATCTAGGTTGTGAGTATGGTTGCGGTCAGCTTACTTCTCGGGATAATGCTCAGGGCCCAGTTCTCAACGTCCTTGCCGTGGACTTGTCCCGGCGACTTCCGCGAGCGCCTCCGCATGGCTAGTCTCGTCGTCTCAGGAACTGTCCAGGGAACAGTCCGAGCTGGAAGCCGCACGGTGGATGGTACCCTAGTTGAGGCCAACGTCGCTCAACTTCTCAGTGACCGTGTGTTCCAGGGGAATTTCCCGAGCAAAAAGCTTCGGTTCACTTGGTTCACCTTGCATTGGCCGAGGACTGCCACGGGAGTCATTTATTCCGGGCCACCTCTGGCCGACTTCCGTCCTGGTAGGCGGTATCTCATCTTCCTCAAGCGCTCACGCTCAGGATGGGAAGTTGCGATGCCCGTGGTTGGAATCGAGGTGGAGCTCGTGACCACGCCGCCAGCAGATGCGCCTTGGGATCTATTCCAGGTTCCCCAGCAGCGGTATCAGGAACTGGCGCAAGAATTGGAGAACGCCGCCATAGCCCTACCTGCCCCGCCGCCGCGAATGACCGGAATGGCTTCGCTATACTTCCCGTCCGTCTTTGACCTCTTAGAGGGGTGCGCGGCGCCGTTCTACCGCCATTTCCTGTCTTCGCCCAGCCCAGAACTTCGCACGGAGGCTTCCCGTTGGCTAGAGGTGATCAGCTCACGCAATTTGAGGTGCGGAGGCCTTTCTGTCCAACCGCCGAGTGGCCTGTAATCCCATCCAGGTGGGTAGCAAAATGAACATGCCTGGTGCGGATAAATCATTCCAGTCCTCTTGTGCTAATGGCTTGGTGTTTTCTTCGATGATAGGATTATTCTTTCTCGTACCCGTCTTCGTTCTTGCATATACTAGTTACTGTTGCCAACAGACGGACGACACGCGAGCGGAGCCTCCCAAGGGCTTAACCAAACTGACGGGGATTTTGCTCGTGAGCGATCTGCACGGTGATGAGTGGCCTGAGAGTGAGCCTAGAGACAGGCGGACCTGCCCAGAACGCTCATCCCATTGGGGATTGACTACTCGCACGAAGCAATACACTGTTCGGGGAAATAAGAGTACGCTCAAGCGGTACGGGCGTCGCAGGGTGACTGGGACCGGAACAGTTTCCCCGGGTGACGAGGACTACATGGACAGATTTGATGTCCAGTCAATCGGCCCGAGTGAAATGACCGAAGCTCAGATCCGAGATTTGATCGAAGACTTGAGGCAAAATCACTGGACCGAGCCGAAGAATATAGCGAATCCAACTCTCTGGATTTTTCACTTTACCGCTCCAACGCTGCAGATTTTGCAGGCTGGGCCTGCCGCACAGGACACTTTGCTCAAACACCTGGATGATCCACAGATCAAAGACCAGATCATCATTCTCTTGGGAGGAGTTGGAAACGAAAACGCGGTTGCCCCCATCATCCATGCCATGCCGAATCGAGAAGAAACTCACGATAGTGCCTATGCGAAAAACGTTAATCTGGCGGCCAATCTTGCTCTAACGAATATCCCGGTCGGTGACGTTATCTGGCACCACGGGCGCGGAATCACGAGAGATAGATGTCCAGACGATCCGAAATCATGTTGGTGTGTGTGGTGGGTTGAGAATAAAGGAACGTTTGAGGTTACGAAAGCAGCGAGTCGCAATTACTCCAATTATCCAGGCTATGGCATCTATCAGGATCCGCGTGTGTTCCACGCTGAATGGTTCCGTTGACCGTGCAGTCTAGTGTCGCTGCCCATCATGAAAACCTGAGGCTTCTCAGCGCTTGCTCTTGCGTTATCGGCAACCTTTGAACGTACCGATGCGGAAGCGCACTTCCACTTGACGTATAGTTGGCTTGTCGGAAACTGGCCACTGCCAGGTACACGTACCGCGCCAAATACGTTGTTGGTCACGTTGATTACGAACGCTCTGAACGCCTCGTCTGCGATTCAATTCGCAGTACTCCACTTCCGGAAAGGCTGTAGAGTCTGATTTGT
>CAWDMC010000015.1:0-22154 GCA_963803295.1 uncultured Acidobacteriota bacterium
ACTAGGTTAAGTGTCAAGAGCTGTTAAGTTTGGGAAATTGCATGTGGCACCAAGGGCAAAAGCCGCCCAACCTAATCAGAATCCGTTGCAGTCTCTTCCGCACTTGCGGCAAGGTCACACCAGAAGTTTTTTTTAAGGCGTGCTTGCTCCAAGCGAAGAAAGGCATAAGCCAAGGTGACCAAAGTCACGTGATGATGCCAGCCCAACCAGTGCCGGCCTTCAAAGTGATCCAGCCCGAGTTCATCTTTCAACTCGCGGTAGTCCATCTCGATACGCCAGCGGGCATGAGCCATTTTCACCAGACGGCAGAGCGCGGGCGGGCCCGGACCCAACTGCGCCAGCCAGTACTTGGTCGGTTCCGCTTCTCCTTCGGGCCATTCCATCAGCAGCCATTCGGCCACCCGCTCGGGGTGTTCCTGCGAACGCCAAAGATGGGCGGCCCAGACTTTCAGCTTGGCGAAACGCGAGCGCTGGCGACCGCGAGTACCCGCACGCCAGGTCACTTTCTTCCAGGCCGTCTCGGACAACTGGCGGGCGACGGTAGCAAGGTCTGGCGGCACCGGTGTTGCTTCCAAGGGTGGATAGCGCCGGGGCCGGCCCGTGGGGGCGGAAGGCGGCACCGGGATGTCGTTGGGATCTTCGGTCCAAACCACTGTGCTCTTCTCGACGGCCATCACGTAAGACAATTGGCGTTGACGCAACTGCGCGCGGAAGTCAAAGCTGTTGCCGTAAGCCGAGTCCGCCACCACCGGCAGGGATGGCACTTCCCAACTCAACATCTGATCGATCAGCTCCAAAGCCAGTTCGGCCTGACTGCGATAGGTCAGCTTTTCCGGCAACTTCACCTCGCGCGCTCGCTCCTCATCCTCCATCCAGGCCCACGGCAAATACAACCGCCACCCCAGCGGGCAGCTGGCTTCTGCACTCGACCAATGCAGGGTCACGGCCACCTGACAGTTGGCTACCTTACCCAGGGCTCCGCAATACTGCCGTGCTACCCCCACCGAGTGCTGGCCTGCCTTGGGAAACGAGGTTTCATCCACAATCCAGACTTCCGGGGCGCTGAGCAGGTCCACCACCTTGCGCGCCAACTCCTGCTGCACCGCCTCTACGGCCCAGGGGCTTTGCCCCACAAATTGCCGCAAGGCCTGGACGTCAGCGCCTGGAATGCGGTCCGCCATAGGCTCGATCGATTTGCGCTCACCGTCGAGCAGCAGGCCTTGAACATAGACTCGCGCCCAATGACGTCGCTCTTTCCGACCCAAAGGGGCAAGCACATCTTTGAGAAAAGCGGTCAGTTGCTGATCGAGAGCCTTCAACTCCCGTGGCGTCATGGCCGAAGCTTAGCGCCGGAGAGAGCATGATGTCAAGGATAACTTAACCTAGTATTACTATGGGTCTATCCGACAAGTCTGCATGGTCAACGGTCTGTATGAAGAGTCACTTTTGGCCGCTACCATGACACACGAACTTGGCCACCTTCTGCTCGGACCGTCGGCTCACGCGTCACAAGGAATCATGCTCGGGCGATGGAACGGGCCCGCCTATGATCAAATTTCACACGGCAAGCTGGTTTTTTCGTATTGCCAGGCGAAAGCCATTCGCGAGGAAGTGGAGCTGCGAGATGGCCAATCCGCTGAATGCCAGACGCGGCTTGCACAGTTGAATGGGCGATCCGGCTGTCCCTCCTTGTGAGGGATGTCGGGCCAAGGGTCGACGGGGTTCATCTGTCTCCGATACAGCTCTCGGTCAGGCTTGCCTTTTTGATAATAGGGCATTCTCAACAACATTCTGACGAAACCATTACACAATGCTGTCCAATCTTCTCACGGGATTCCGATTGTCTATGTGAGAGGAGGTTCAACTCTCCTAGACTCGCTGAATTTGGCGTTCCACCAAGCATACGGGGCGCCTGGTCAAGGATGCAAGACCTGGCAGCGCATCCTAGAAATGGATCGTGAAGCATACGGATCCAAAACAGCCTTTCCGATACCTCAAGAGGAGCACAACAACTCGTCATTCGAGCAAGTTGTGTGCCTTAACAACTCAAGCGTTTCCAACGCTTGGGATAATACAGAGAACTGGAGAACAACAAATGAGCTATAAGCAGATACGCAAGACAGCGCGAGTTAGGAGCCTGTTCGTGGCCGCGCTCGTGCTCGGATGTACGTTCGGCACGGTCCCCTACGCGGCGGCGCAAGTCACGCCCCCAACCACTCCTGCCGATATTGCAGTACCGGTAGGAAACTCTCCTTACTTGGTCGGCCACGCCTTCGGTAGCCAGGGCTATACTTGCCTGCCAACGGTTGGTGGCACTGCCTGGAATCCCAACGCCCGCCCCGAAGCCACCCTGTTTACGGATCTCTTCGGAGCGAAGTTCCAGATCATCACGCACTTCCAGAGCATCAATGAAAAACCGAAGCCGGGCATCGACCCCCCTCTGAGTGGGAACGCGACGTGGCAGAGTTCCCTCGATACCAGCAGGGTGTGGGCGGTAAAGGTGAAGGGAATCGACGCCGGCACCGACCTCGCGAGTTGCCCGAATAGCGGCTCGATTCAATGCCTCTTGTTGCAGTCAGTCGGGAACGCGAAGGGGCCCACGGGCGGCAACCTCCTGTTCAAGACCACCTTCATCCAACGTCTGAACACTGCCGGCGGAGCTGTTCCTACCTCCGTCTGCACCGTGGGTCAGACTCAGCTCGTGCCGTACACTGCCGACTACTACTTCTTCCGCGAGGACCACTAAGCGCTTCGGTTCTCTTTCGCGGAAGAATCGGGTTGTGCACGCGGAGTCGCACCAGTCCTGGTGTCTTCGCGTGCGCACCCTAATCAATACTCGGCGATGTTTTGGGACCACAAGTGCACACCTTGCCGACGCATTTTGGCTGAGCTCGAAGCCCACACCAAATAGCCGGTTGGCTTAGCGGGTCAATTTTTTCCTCAGGCTGTCGTCCTTCTTCCTCGGTTTCCGATATCTCAAGTAGGGACCAGAGCTCTAGCGCAAGATGGACATCGCAGGTACGGGTACGACCTTGCTGGTCCGTGCAGAGAGCGGCGCCGCGTGCGAAGAGATCGTCCTTCGGCCCGCGCTATAGACGCGTTTCTGGATGGATTTGTCGGGCACTCGGGAAGTAAGCCTTGCACGATCCACCGGCTGGACCGTTGTCGCGAAACGGCGCCATTGGGAAATAGCCATGATTTGACCGGCATCCTCTACGACGCTTGGGCCTCCTCCGGCTCGATACCGATCCGGTCGTTGACGGCGCAGCGCAACTTCTGCTTGCACCCCAGGTAACGCTCCGTGGTCTGAATCGAGACGTGACCGAGCAAAAACTGGATTTGATCCAATTCGCCGCCGGCTAAACGGCAGAGCCTCGCACAAGTACGCCGCAGGTCATGGGGAGCGAGCTTCTCGATCCCTGCTCGTGAGGCAGCCTGCCGCACTATCTCCCACAGCACCTTCGGCGTCATCCCCGTTCCTCAGACCCGGGCGGTCCGGTGTATCGATCGAAAGAGCGCCCCTCCGTGATCCCACTCGCCTTTTTCCATTCGTCTGTTGCATCCTTCACCCATCTCGGGACCGGAACCGTACGAATGTGCCCAGCCTTACCCAGAAGGTCGGCGATGACCCAGTGCTTCTCGCGCAACTGGATGGACTCCACGCGCAACGCCAGCAACTCGCCTCGGTCGCAACCCGCATCGGATTAGCATGGCGAGCATTGCATAGTTCCTCTTGCCCCGAAGCGATCTCCGCTCCACGGCGGCCAGCAGTCGCTTGCCCTGCTCCGCGGTCAGCCAGTTTCCTACCCGGACTCCGATCCGGCGAACTCCCTTCACTCGTCGAATCCCGGCGGCCAATTCCGAGACTGAGCAAGCCCGAGTCAGCGGCTTCGAAAGCAACCCTCCGGACTGCCGCGAATCGTCGATTGATGGTCGTCGCAGCGTGCCGCTTCTGCTCGAGACAGATCCTGTAGCGCAGCGCGGCGGAGCCGCAACCAAAAACGTTCAGAATCAAGCTGCTCTCCAGTAGATTGTCTATGTGTAGACGGCCTGTATTTATGCGGTTCCGGAGAAAGACTGCGAACAATTCTTGCTAAACAAACAAGAATTTACGCCCTTGCAATGCAGAACCACGGTGCGGTTGAACGCGAGACGGGGTTCTGAGCAGTACCAGTCGACGAACTCGGCTACAGCGTGATCATAGGTACGCTGACCGCTTTCAGAGCTGAGGCTGTTCAGGACGGCCGCTTTCGACTGTTCGAGATCTGGAAGGGCTACGACTTTTTTTGGCGATCGTTTCTTCTTGCGCAGTTTTGACATGGGCGACGGCCCCCTTGACCGTCGCCCACTAGAACGCCCCAGACTCGCCACTAGGCCGTTACTCTCGGTCCAAGCTAACGAGTGCCTGACCAATAGAGACGCTACATCATCCAGGCGGTTTTGACGGTGCTGTTGCCAGCGTGCGGCGAAACCCCTCTTTAGGCAGTTGTAGCGTGCTTGTATTGCAACGGCACTCGTCGCAGACAAACCATGGCAACCTAGCCGTATCCGCAGTGGGGCAACCCTCATCGCCCAGGGTAGAAATCAACCATATGCATCGGTGGGTTCAATTCCCACCCGGTCATGGGCGGCGCAGCGGAGAACAAATCCTGCCCTGTCCGCCGAGGTGCCGAGTGGGCAATACCTGTCAAGCAATTTAAAAATGTTACTACTTTCGGGTGATTCGTCCTGCAACGCAAAATGTTACCCGTCGTCGTCGTGGTTTTTCCTTTTTTCTTATCTTGGCAGTTGTCTTGGTTCTTGTCTTTCTCTCAGCGCGCCTTGTGCGCACGCCCGTGATTTTGTTTTTCGCTGAAGGTGTTTCGGGCTTCTGAGAAACCAGCGAGGCCTCAGGCTTCTCCGGGACTGCGCTGGTGCTCAGTTGAAAGATCCGCTCCCGCTTGCTTTGCATGGTCTGCGAGAGTTCAAAGGGATCAAGGCTCTGTTGCAGCCGGCGAAGTTCTGCCAGCCGCTCCGGCTCCGCCGCTGACAAAGGCCACGACTCGCTGAAAAGGGGTCTGCGGCGCTTCGTAGTGTCGTCGCAGCCGCGAGCCGATCCGCTCCTTGCCGGCCAGCTTCACTGAGGGTAAGAACAGGTTCTGAAACAAGCGCAGTTCGCCCCGGTAAAGCTCGTCCATAGCCACCCGCGCCGTTTTCCGTGTCGTAACGCACGTAGCCCAGCAAGCGTCGTACATGCGTCCACTTCTTCTGCTGAATGTGGGCGTTGTCATCTTTCTTGTAGGGCCGCCCCCGGGTAAATTGAATATCGTGAGCGTGGCAGTAACCCCAGAGGTGAGCATTGATGAACTCCGAGCCGTTGTCGGAATTGATTCCACGTAAGGGGAAGGGCAAGGTCTGGCGGACCGCTTCCAGCGCTGCTTGCACCCGCTGCTGACCCTTGCCCAGCACCGCTCGGGTCTCCGTCCAGCCCGTGTCAATGTCGGTCACGTTCAGCGAGTAGCAGTAGTCGCCCGCCGCCGAATTACCCGAGTGGGAGACCAGATCAATCTCCGTAAACCCCGGCTTCTGCACCTCCCACCGATCCGTCTTCACCGGGATGTGGTGCTTCAACAGGCTCCCCGGCTTGGTGACGGCCTCATCGAGCAAGGCCGCCCAAGAGATCATCGGTTTTCTCTCAGCGCCATCGCGCGCGCCATTTGTGCTGCCCCTGCTGGCCGGAAGGAACTGCGGTCGTCGCTTCCGTTCCTGTCTGCCGGATTGTGATTTCCTCGGTCATGATTTTTCTCCTTTTCTGACCCCGCTACTCGCGGGGTACACAGGGGCGAGTGGGCCTGCTCGCAAGTGCCAAGGGCTGCCTTTTTTGGAGGGGCCGGAGGAGATGTGACTTGAAGCATCGTTTGGCCACTTTTGAACCATCGTTTGGCCGCTCATCGCTCGTAAGTCCTTTACGGCCGCAGCTCGTCACCGGTTTGTGGTTTTGAACCATCGTTTGGCCGCAAGTGCAGATTTCAACGAGGAGGACGACGCGGGCAAGAAAATGCCTTGCTTCGGCGTGTGGTATGTGTGTATAGTAACTTACGTACATGGCTGAGACTCCTGATCAAGTCATCCGATGGTTCCACGCCGAGGTGCAGAAGCTTTCGCCCATTGCGGCTGGATCTCTGTGTTTACGCAAGAGCCCTTGCATCCGTAAGAACTGCCCGGCCTGCGCCAGGGGGGAAGGTCACTCCAGTTACGCCCTGTATGGGCGGCGTGGTAGCAAGCGATTCTCGATTTACGTTCCTGAGCAACTGGTTCCCGAGATTCGTGAGGCACTCGCTAATGGACGGCGCATCCAGGAACTGGTCAACGAGGCGGGCGTACGCTACACCCAGGCTTTGAAAGCCAAACGCAGGAGGGTGCCTCGCCGGTGAGGCGACAAGTTGGAGGGCAGATCGGGGAATGTTGAGTGAACAGGATTTCGCGGCCTGGGCGAAGCGGATCGGTCTTTCCGATGAGGCGCTATCCGTAGTGGCTCATGTTCGGAGTTCGCAGCCGGCTCGGCGCGTGGGCTGTGGCCACTCGAACGTCACCGGGCGCTATCCCAGCAGGAAGATGGGAGTCACGATCCAATTTGAAAGCCATCGCGTTGAGCTGCCGGTTGTGTACCAACTGGAGCACGATGATGAGGTATTCGAGTATTACGACCAGGCTCCCTCGATCAAGCTCGACTATTGTTCGGCCGTCGGGAAACGTCTTAGAGTTTCACACACGCCGGACTTTTTCGTAATCCGAGCGAACCGCGCGGGGTGGGAAGAGTGTAAGACAGAAGAGGAGCTGATTCGGCTTGCGGAGCGCAACCCGAACCGATATTGTCGCGGCAATTTCACCTGGATCTGCCCGCCTGGCCGAGATTACGCTGAGCGCTTTGGGCTCTACTACCAGGTTCGATCCTCTGCCGAGATTAATTGGGGTTTCCAACGCAACATCCAGTTCCTTGAAGATTACCTGAGAACCACACCGGAGGTCAGCTCCCTTTCCCGGCAGCGGGTCTTGGCTCAGATTGCAGCCTGGCCTGGGTGCTCGCTAGAAGATCTGTTCCGGGCAACGGATGGCGAGGTGAGCCGAGACGAAGTTTACTCTCTCATCGCAACCGGGGACATTTCCGTCGATCTCCAATCGGTGTTGCTGCCGGAACCGGAGAAGGTCAGACTCTGGTTGGAGAAGTCGCCGCGCCCTGATGGCAGTCAGGTGGGATTCCCCACCGCCCACCCGGCTTACGGTACAGACATCAACGCCTCACAGATGCAGCGCCGTCTCTTGTCTGCGAGCGAAGCCGATCTGGCTGAGGCCACTCGCCGGTTTCACATCGTTTCTCGGGCGTTGCGGGGCGAGTGTCACGAACCCGTACCTCGCCGGACCTTACGGCGCTGGATAGCGGCTCATCGGGCTGCGCAGATTGAACACGACAGCGGCTATCTAGGCCTGCTGCCCGAGCCGAATCACGGCAACCCCGTCAATAGACTCCCGGAACAATCACGGTCCTTGATGATGGAGTGTATTGATAAGGACTACGAGACCCTAAAGCAGAAAACCATGTACGCGACGTGGTCGGCCCTGAAGCTCGCCTGCGACCGCCGGCAGATACTTGCTCCGAGCTATAAGACTTTCACCATCGCTGTCCACTATCGCGCCGGGGCTGAACAGACCCAAAAACGGCGGGGCCACCGCGCCGCTTACTCCCTTCAGCCGTTCTACTGGGAGTTGGAACAACGCACACCGCGCCATGGGGACCGGCCCTTCGAGATTGCCCACATCGACCATACGCAGGCAGATGTCTGGGCAGTCTGCTCCCAGACGGGGCGCGTCCTGGGACGTCCCTGGATTTCGCTTTTGACCGACGCGTTTTCTCGCCGCATCCTCGCTCTACACCTTACTTTCGACCCTCCGAGTTACCGTTCCTGCATGATGATCCTGCGCGAGTGTGTGCGTCGGCATTCCCGCCTGCCTCAGATCCTGGTAATGGACGGAGGCAGGGAGTTCGAGAGCATCTATTTCGAAACGCTGTTGGCACGTTGCGAAGTCACGAAAAAAACCAGGCCGCCGGCAAAGGCTCGCTTCGGCTCCACCTGCGAGCGTGTCTTCGGAACGGCGAATCAGCGTTTTCTTCATAATCTGCAGGGCAACACACAAGTGGCGCGTAGTACCCGCCAAGTCACGAAAAGCGCGAATCCCCAGAACCATGCCGCGTGGCCGCTGAAAGAGATACACCAAAGGCTGAGTGAATATGCCTATGAGATTTACGACACGATCGATCATCCGGCGTTAGGACAGAGCCCACGGGAAGCTTACGACGCCGCGATGGCCCAGACCGGCACCCGTTCCCACCGCAAGATCAACTACGACCGGGATTTTCTCATCCTCACGTTGCCTTCGACCCGTAAGGGTACGGCCAAGATCGCGGCCGGTCGAGGCATGAAGGTGAATCATCTTTATTATTGGTCGGAACATTTCCGGAACCCAACTTGGGAGACTCGACAAGTTTCCGTCCGTTACGATCCTTTCGATGTAGGCACCGCTTATGCTTTTGTAGACGGACAGTGGGTCGAATGCCATTCAGAATGCTATACGGTTCTGCATGGTCGTTCGGAACGTGAAGTCCAGCTGGCGAGCGAGGAGCTGCGGAAGCGGGGTGAGAACCATTCCGCCCAGTTCGTGATCACGGCCAGAAAGCTCGCTGAGTTTCTGGAATCCGTCGAAGTCGAAGAATCAATATTGATACAGAGACTGAGCGACCTCGAAGCCCGGTCGCTTCAGACTCAGCCGGGGACATCCACAAAGCCAGTGGATCAACCTGCTGATCATCGGCGCGAACGTCAATCGGTGCGGGATACCCACCCACCTATCGACCCGCCCGCTTCTCTTCCAATCTATGGGGAGATCTGATGCGGCTTGACAACCTGGAGGCGAGAGAACCTCACCTGATCGAACGCCTGGAGCGTTTCTGCAAGTTCACGATGGCGCACCCGCGGCTGGTAGAGGCGCGCGACGAACTCATGGATGCGATCGATGGCGCAGCGCCCGGCTCGCTCGTGTTCGTGTTAGGTCCAACCGGAGTTGGTAAGACAACCCTCCGGATGAAAGTCGAAAACCTCTTGCTCCAGCAGATGGGTCCGGCGATGGCCACGGATCCCGGACGGCTCCCCTTCGTCAGCATAGAGGTCGTCCCACCAGATACGGGCAGGTTCCGTTGGCGGGATTACTTCAGCCGCGTGCTGGCGGCTATGAATGAGCCCCTCATCGATCTCAAAACCAGGCAGGCACCCGACACGCCTTCATCGATGGCTGGCGCCGCGGAGTTAGGATACGCCGTCGAGCAGGCCCTCCGTCATCGACGTCCTCCCGTGGTCTTCGTCGACGAAGCGCAACATCTGGCGCGGATTGCTTCCGGTCGTCGGCTATCGGATCAATTGGATGTCATCAAGTCGATCGCCAATCGCACCGAGACCGTGCATGTGCTCCTGGGTACCTATGAGCTGCTCGCCTTTCGCAATCTGAGCGCTCAGTTAAGTCGTCGCAGCGTGGACCTGCACTTTCAGCGATACCGAGCCGACTCTGCCGAAGACCGGCAGGTATTTCGCAGTGTTCTGCTCACCTTCCAGAAACAGTTGCCATTCACCGAAGCCGCAACGGACCTGATGGCCATCTGGGACTTTCTCTATGAACGCTCTGTAGGCTGCGTTGGCATTCTGAAAGAGTGGCTGATGCGCGCCTGTGTGCGCGCGATAAAACATGGCGCTGTGAGACTCTCGCTTGAGCATTTGGAAAGAACCGCGCTCTCGATTTCGCAATGCGAGAAGGTCCTTGCTGAATCACGCGAGGGGGAAACGCGGCTTAACGATCACGAGGATGCGAGGCTGCGGCTCCGGACCTTGTTGGGCATCGCAGTGCAGTCGCACGCGAGTGGGCATCCCGAAGCTGACGGGACCCCGCCTTCAGGGAAGCGAAAAACGGGAAGGCCGGGCCAGCGTGCCCCCCGAAGAGATCCGATCACACCGGAAACAGCGGCAGCGTATGCATGATGATGAGGTCTACGAAGGCTGGGAACCGTCACCTCCCCATGTCACTGGTCGAAGTTACCTTTACTCTCTAGCGCCGATCGGTGTGGGCTCAACGGCGATTGAAAGTCTCACCGGCTACATTGCACGGTTGTCGCTAGCGCACGCTGTGGAAACGGGCGCTCTGGTTAACCATGAGTTGCTGCCGCGAATCCCTTGTACGAAAGGTATTGCAGCAGGTAAAGTCCCCAGAAGCCTGCCCGGATACTCTTTCTATATCACCGCGCACACTCTTAACGGTGTAGGACATCGTGCGCGACTCTGGGTTTCTCTGCTCGAACAACTGACCTGCCGACAACGGCTCGACCTTCTGACAACTCTGCCATGGGCCGGCACGATCTCTTGCGTTCATCTCCTGCGCACAAACCGGGCGTGGTGTCCCTTCTGTTATGGAGTCGAAAGCTCCTCTGCGGGTTCCGCATACGAGCGCCTACTATGGGCACTCCAAATGGTTACTGTTTGCCCCCAGCACCGCCGTCCCCTAGAATCGACCTGCCCTTTTTGCGGCCGACTGCAGTATATGTTCTCTTCAAGATCCCGACCCGGCTACTGTTCGCAATGCTATCGCTGGTTGGGGTGTGACCCGCAGACTTTTACTTCTGGTTCTGACCTCACCGAGCAGATCGCGGTTGCAGAAACGATAGGAGCGCTACTGGTCGAGGCGATCACCCTTCCTACGCACTTGGGAGTTGATCTATTCCGGGAAAATGTTCGAGGCTTTGTCCGGGAAATCGGCGGTTACCGCAGATTTCGCGCGGAAGGTCACTCCTCTCATGTCCGAGATTGGATTCGGTATGCGATCATCCCTCGTATGGATTCGCTGGTCAAATTGTGCCGCAGCCGGAACGTCTCCTTGATTCACCTTTTGACACAACGAATCCAGGGCGGGAATCAGCCGGATCAGAAGCGTACCGTTAAGGCTCATTACCGTGTTGCGGCTAGTGCCGTGGAGGCGGCATTGCAAGCTGCTCGTCAGCCCACCCTCACTCCGCCGCTACAGGAGATCGCCAAGCAGTTGGGATATCGGACGGTCACTTCGCTACAGTACCGATTCCCAGCTCTTTGTTCTGAAATTGCAGACAGGGCCCGGAAACAAACTCGGACGAGGGACCCTCGCCACTGTTCCAGCAAGGCTCCGGTGCCCAACGACGAGATCGAACAGGCTCTCATCAAAGAGCTGCACAAAGCCAGTTTTACTAGCCTTCAGGCAGCGGCTCTATCGGTCGGGTTGAGCAGTAAGAGGCGCCTTTATAAAGACGGCTTTCGCGATCTTCGCCTGGCTATCGTGGCTAAGAACGCGGCCATCAGAAACCAGCGTGTGAATGGATCCGAGAACAGCTTGCGAGCGGCCTTCGATGAATCGCCCATTCCCACCGTGACGGAAGTGGCACGACGGCTCGGGTTTGCCACCGTCAAGCCCTTGACCTCGCGCTTTCCAGAACTGGCGGCTGAGTTGCGATCCCGCAGGCTGCATCCCAGGCCGGCGCCCCGCGTTCATGGAGTGAGTCGGCGCGGTCATCAAGTAAGTCCGCGCGTTCATCAGAAACTCACCGAAGCTTTGGTTGAATATCCTCCACCGTCATGCGCCGCAATCGTGAGGAGGCTTGCCGGACACAGGACCCAAATCCGCCAAGACTTTCCCGATCTCTGGGGCACCATTCACAAACGCTACGTGGAGCACAGGCGCGAAATGCGGCAATCGCTAAGACAGGCCGCCGCCCGCGAGGTCTACCGCGTCGTTGCAGAACTGCATCACCGAGGCGTATATCCGACCATTCGGTTGGTACTCGCAAGCATAGAGCGCCCGCACTCTTGGTCTTGCTGCATGATTAGCGAAACCGTTCGTCTCGTTCGCAACGAACTCTCGATCCAGCCCTATTTCCTTTCTCCTCATGTTTATCAGGCTTGAGCCGCAGTCCGGTCCCCGGTCTATGGCGCCCGCTTGACTGCTCGCTGATGTGGAGTGAAGGTAACCGGGAACATCCTGTCCACACAATCGTGATTCGAGCCGCGGGTACATCATGGAATTGTGCGTGAGCCGCCCGAGGGTCGCAGCTTCTGCTGCCGGCGCGGAAACGCCGCCGCCCCCAGGGAATTGAAAGGGAGCCAAGTATAAGATCCGTCATCACAAAGAACGCCAAGGGACAGAATTTCCCCTTTGGGCAACACCTCGCAATCACTGGAAAATGAGTCTCGGCTGGCGCGAAAATAGGGCAGACCCGGTGCCATTGCGCCCGACGCTCGTCCGTACTAAGATCGACCCTGGGCATCGGGTCCTTGGGTGCAGGTTGGAAGACTCAACCTCACTGGAAGGTGCTTTATGGCACGCAAACCGACCGAGTCCGCCGCTCCGGACGATTTCCTGGAAAAGCTCCAGAATGGAAAGTCCGCTCATGAATTCCGTAACCGGCAACGTATTTTCTCGCAAGGGGATCCGGCTGATGCGGTGTTTTACCTTCAAAAGGGCAAAGTCAAAGTCACAGTCATATCCAAGCGCGGCAAAGAAGCCGTCATTGGTGTGGTTGAGCCTGGTCAGTTCTTTGGCGAAAGCAGCTTGGTAGCGGGGCACCCTCTTCGCATGGCGAGCGCAGCCTCCTTGGGGCATTCGACCGTATTTTGCTTTGAGAAAGACGCGGTCGTGCGCCTGCTTCACCAGGACGCCGAGTTTGCCGACCGCTTCGTGTCATACACGCTGGCTCGCACCGTTCGAGTCGAAGAAGACCTAGTAGATCAGCTTTTCAATTCAACCGAGAAGCGGCTCGCCCGCGTGCTCTTGCTGCTTGCCAACTTTGGTCAAGAGGGCAAACCTCAGCCTGTAATTCCGAGGATCAGTCAGGAGACTCTGTCGCAGATGGTTGGCGCCAGCCGGCCTAGGGTGAGCTCCTTTATGAACAAGTTCAGGAAGCTGGGCTTCATCGACTACAACGGCGGTTTGCATTTGCAGGTTAATCGTTCCCTCCTCAGAATGGCCCTTCGCGAATGATTGACGCGCTCAGGGGTCGCCCTTCCTGCACAGATTGTGTCCAGGTGTACCTTACTGAAGTCGTCACGCCTGATAGCACATTGCCACGCCCTGGCGATCATGCCTGCAAGTCTCGATTAATGGCACCGCCGCCGCCGGGATATTTCCGATTCTGTACTTACGGCCAAGCGATGGTTCAAACCCCTGGATCGGGCATTTTGGCGTACGTCGGAATCTAAAGGACTTACGCCATAGTCAGCGGCCAAACGATGGTTCAAAAACGGCCAAATGATGCTTCAAGTCACAGGAGAAGAGGAGGAGGAGGAGGAGGAGGGACCAAAACCCGAAGGGCCGCAAAGCGGAAGCAGAAGCCCGCCGTGCCGCAGCGCGCAGGCGTGTTTCCCATCTCGCCGTGACCGCGAGAAGCGGGTCAGAAAAGGAGTTGACCGAGAAATCAGGCGGACAGCGCAAAAGCGAGGGAGGGCCAATTCACGGCAGGAACGAAGAACATCGCTCACGCTGCGCCAACTCGCCATCTTAAGAATTGCAGAGTTTGCACGGGACACACTCTTCACTCCAGGCTCGTCAGTCGGGTTTATAGCTATAGTAAGTGCCCAGGCGAACAGCATTTTGATCCCGGAGTGTTTCCTCGATCATTTGATTTTCTTCCTCGCCGTAAACCAATGACCGCTCCACTACCTGGGTTTTCTCTACCGAAAGAAGCTCCCATTGGTACTTGGCGAGATATGCTCTCAGTCTCAGGAAGAAGTCTTCGCGAGACGAAGCCCACATACAAACCCTCATGAATCCCAAGGTATCACCCGAAGGCATATCCCCTGGCTGCACTTGAACTTCTGCTGTGGCGATCCAAACTCTGTTCATATAGCCTTTTAGTAATACTAGGTTAAGTTATCCTTGACATCATGCTCTCTCCGGCGCTAAGCTTCGGCCATGACGCCACGGGAGTTGAAGGCTCTCGATCAGCAACTGACCGCTTTTCTCAAAGATGTGCTTGCCCCTTTGGGTCGGAAAGAGCGACGTCATTGGGCGCGAGTCTATGTTCAAGGCCTGCTGCTCGACGGTGAGCGCAAATCGATCGAGCCTATGGCGGACCGCATTCCAGGCGCTGACGTCCAGGCCTTGCGGCAATTTGTGGGGCAAAGCCCCTGGGCCGTAGAGGCGGTGCAGCAGGAGTTGGCGCGCAAGGTGGTGGACCTGCTCAGCGCCCCGGAAGTCTGGATTGTGGATGAAACCTCGTTTCCCAAGGCAGGCCAGCACTCGGTGGGGGTAGCACGGCAGTATTGCGGAGCCCTGGGTAAGGTAGCCAACTGTCAGGTGGCCGTGACCCTGCATTGGTCGAGTGCAGAAGCCAGCTGCCCGCTGGGGTGGCGGTTGTATTTGCCGCGGGCCTGGATGGAGGATGAGGAGCGAGCGCGCGAGGTGAAGTTGCCGGAAAAGCTGACCTATCGCAGTCAGGCCGAACTGGCTTTGGAGCTGATCGATCAGATGTTGAGTTGGGAAGTGCCATCCCTGCCGGTGGTGGCGGACTCGGCTTACGGCAACAGCTTTGACTTCCGCGCGCAGTTGCGTCAACGCCAATTGTCTTACGTGATGGCCGTCGAGAAGAGCACAGTGGTTTGGACCGAAGATCCCAACGACATCCCGGTGCCGCCTTCCGCCCCCACGGGCCGGCCCCGGCGCTATCCACCCTTGGAAGCAACACCGGTGCCGCCAGACCTTGCTACCGTCGCCCGCCAGTTGTCCGAGACGGCCTGGAAGAAAGTGACCTGGCGTGCGGGTACTCGCGGTCGCCAGCGCTCGCGTTTCGCCAAGCTGAAAGTCTGGGCCGCCCATCTTTGGCGTTCGCAGGAACACCCCGAGCGGGTGGCCGAATGGCTGCTGATGGAATGGCCCGAAGGAGAAGCGGAACCGACCAAGTACTGGCTGGCGCAGTTGGGTCCGGGCCCGCCCGCGCTCTGCCGTCTGGTGAAAATGGCTCATGCCCGCTGGCGTATCGAGATGGACTACCGCGAGTTGAAAGATGAACTCGGGCTGGATCACTTTGAAGGCCGGCACTGGTTGGGCTGGCATCATCACGTGACTTTGGTCACCTTGGCTTATGCCTTTCTTCGCTTGGAGCAAGCACGCCTTAAAAAAAACTTCTGGTGTGACCTTGCCGCAAGTGCGGAAGAGACTGCAACGGATTCTGATTAGGTTGGGCGGCTTTTGCCCTTGGTGCCACATGCAATTTCCCAAACTTAACAGCTCTTGACACTTAACCTAGTATTATTAGGAGGGGGGTGGCCGGCTACCCAAATCATTTCGCCCCAGTTGTCGGTAAGCGGATTATAGAGAGCCAGCCCGCTCCCCTGCACGCCAGGCAGACGATTGAGGTCTTCCTCAAGTACACGGTAGAGCGCGGCCAGCTTGGGCTGGGTGTAGCTGGCCGGCGGATTGTGTAGATCCACCAGCACGCGCCCTTGAACTCGATATCCGAAGTCCTGATGTTCGAGTTTATTCAGGCTTCGCGCCAGCATCGTTGCGCCGGCGACCAACACCACGGACAACGTGGCCTGCGCGATGAGCAGCCCTTTGCGGGCGAAGGAGGAATGATCGCTCGTACTGCGGCCCGACCCGCGCAACGCTTCCGCGGGATCGGTCCGGGTGGCAAACCATGCGGGAACCGCACCGAAGATGACTCCCGTCACCAGGGCCAATCCGAAGGCAAACGCCAAGACGACCAAAGATGGCATGGGGCTGATCGGAAGGAAGTGTGCGCTGCGGAAGGCCAGCGCCAGCAACAGGCGCGCAGCTGCCACCGCCACCAGAAGTCCGGCAACGCCCCCGCCCATCGAGAGAAGGACGCTTTCGGTGAGAGCCTGGGCAATGATCTGCCGGCGCGTGGCGCCCAGGGCCAGGCGGACTGCGTTTTGCCCACGGCGTGCCACAGCGCGAGCGAGCAGCAGGTTCGCGACATTGGCGCAGGCAATCAGCAGCACCAGGCCGCAAATGGAGAGCAGGATCTGCAGGCTGCGCCCGTATTCCTCCTTCATCTCGGCGACGCCGGCCCCGGCGGGAACGACGTTGATCACCTGTTTGGGAAGCAATCGGACGATGTCCGGCATCCAGTTGGCTGGATACCCAGAATCGGACTGCATCCATTGCCGCAGCGCTCCGGTGAGCCGGGGGGCCATTCCGCCAATCGAAGCTCCCGGCCGCAGGCGGCCCATCATGCGCAGCCACGCGCCGACAGACTGGTGCAGCAGCGCGCCCTGACCGGCAATCAAGGGCTCATGCTGTAACGGGATCCAAATATCGGGAGGGTCGCTGCGCAGCGTTTCCCCGAAAAAACCGGGGGGAGCGACCCCGATCACGGTAAACGGATGGCCCTCGACGATGAAGGTTGAACCCAACACGGCGGGATCGGCGCCGTAGCTGGTCTGCCAGATACGATGGCTGAGCACGGCAACGGGCGGAGCAGCCGGCCTGTCGTCATCCGCGGTAAACATCCGCCCACCATAAGCCTTCACCCCCAGCATTGAGAAGTAATTCCCGGTGACGTACTCGGAGCGCAGAGGCCTGGCCGCCGATTCGTTTTCACGCCGCACGCTCTGGAGTCCACGGCCAGCCTGGAAAGCCGCCGCCTCTTCAAATTCCGGTGCTGCCGCCTTCAGCGCCTCGTACAGAGGGAACGAAAACATTCCCCAGCGGTCCTGAGGCCCCCCTTCGACACAGCAGTCGTCGCCTTCGCCCACACGGTAGAGTCTGCCTGGATCGGATACCGGCAGGGAGCGCAGCATCACGGCATGAATCAAAGTGAATACTGCCGTGGTTCCGCCGATCCCTAAAGCCAGCGTCAGCACGGCCGCCGCGGTGAAGACGGGCGATCGCCGGAACTGCCGCACGGCATAGCGCAAATTGCTGAGCAGCTTTTGCACTGTAGACCTCCTCCTCTTTCCCTTACGGAGACGAAAGGCTGCCAGTTCCCGATGAATTCGAAACTTCCCTGAACGCGGCCTGGCACCGGCGCGATCCCGCTCAGGTCTGTTTCTATTGACGCAATTGGAAGTAGTTCGTAAGCGAAAGGGCGCGGCTCGTGCCAAAACTGATCGCTATGGAGACCCTCGTGCCGGCCTCCAGGGGCCTTCGTGATCCAATGCGAGTGATTCTCGTCGACGACGGTTACCGATTGAAGATGCTGCATAAGATACGGAAGATTATCGAACCGGCGCCAGAATTGATAAACCTCCTCAACCGGTTTGCCGATAGTCACTGCCTCGTCAACCCTGATCCCCTGCCGATACGGAACCGTGGCTCCGTTTTGCGCTTGGGAGAGCGAGTTGACACCCAGTGCCCGGTACAACCAGGACCGCCCCGTGGCGCCACGATAAATCAGGTCCACTCCCAGGATGGCGAGCATCATGCCACCCTTCGAACCCCGTTCGAAGTCCCCGAGTAAGCAGGATCCCGCCTGCGGCAACCGAGATCCCGCGTTCGAATTCGCCGACATTCACCTTGCTGCGTGGAAATCTCTCCATTTGAGTTTCACCTCAAGGTATGTTCTCACGTAGTTCTTCACTGTCTTAAATGTGTAACGACTCAGCTTGGGCAACAGGGTAGGTTGATTCGTCTGGGAGCTAAGCCCTTTGCGAATGCACAAAGATGGCACACACAGTAGACCAAGATTGGCGTGAACGCTCCCTGACAATCGGACAGACGAGCCACCCAACGTTCAAGCCACTCGCCATTCAGAAAGGGTGGCCGCGGCTTGACCTCTCGCGAGGTCTGGATTGATCGTCAATTTCAAGGCGGATACGGCGCTCAGCTCTACTTGATAATCTTCTAATTCCATTGTCGAACCGCCTGGGCTGAAGTTCCACTGCTGGCGCACGATTTCACAAAAGGAACGTCCCCGGTCGGCAGACCACTTCAAGGTGAATTCCTGGGTTCTTTCTGCTTCCGTTTCCACAAAGCCTAGCTTGATCCTGGTGAGCCGCTGCGGCTCCTTGAATGTCAGGAGAATCGTCTGTTCTCCCGACTCGCCTGCGCGCCAACCGGGTCCGGTTCCCGGGATCAAAGCGAATTCGATCGGAAACTTCGGGTCCTCAGACGTGAGTTTGACCTGTGCCAGGCTTTCCAAATCAAGCCAACTCTCGTTTACTGAAGGTGCCTCCTTCAAACTTGAGCCGGTAATTTCCTTGTGCATGCCAATTCCCCATCGGGCGATTTTGGACAAACGGCTGTGCCTGGCCTGTCGCCGGGCGCTTCTGTAAGGTTGGATGCCGTCTCAACTACTAAGGCGACGAGGGAAACGTGCTTGCCTGATGCGAGCTGCGGAAAAGTGCTCCGGGGGAGATAGCTGATAGCTGATGCTCTGGAGTGAGGCGGCTCAAGCCGGAATCAAAAAGTGAACTCTTTCGCTGAGGCTTAAGCCGTCTTTGCGAACATCGTTTTGAGGTTCCGGCGGCGGGTTACATCGTCCGTTGCACGCTGGATTACACGAGCAACAGCGTTGTCAGTGAACGGCGGCACAATAAAATCGAGAGCGCCGATTTCCATGGCGGCCCTATACAAGGAGACATCGACAAAATGTGAAACGACGATAAAAGCCACGGGCGAGGGCGAGCGGCGTGCGAGTCGTAGCGCGTCGGCCCAGGACCCGTCGCAAATGGTCAGATCAGTGAGGATCACAGCTGGAGCGTTGTCCTGGCTTAAGATGCTTAGGGCTTCGGTGCAACCACGCGCGCGTATAGTTCCCTTTCCTTGCTTTTCGAGTGTCGCTCTCACACTCCCCATGGGTTGTTCCTGGTCGTATACAAGAAGAATCGTGTTATTCATCGGCTTATTCCTTTCAGGGGCCACTGCGGATGCGGAAGGAACGCCACGGGGTCGCACCGAGTAACCGCGGCAGCCCTAGTTTCATTTGAAAGAAAGAAATCAATTAAAACATGATACTTCGCAGGATGTCAAGATATATATTATTCTACAGTTATACAGTTGAGCGGACAGGTCTACTCGCCTCCCCACCGCAGGGGTCAGGTTCGCTTTATTGCTGCCTACTGTGAACGCCTGCAAACGTAGCGTTCAGCAGTACTTATTCCTGCTTCCCCTGGGCGTCTCCACGACGGCGTTGAGCTCGCCGGCATCGTTGAACGTCTCGATTTGAAGAGGGCGCCAATGCAAAAGGCCTTTCCCATAATCGTCCAGTCCGCAAAGTCATGATTCCGAGGAGCGTCGGCCGCATATGGCCGGCGGCACGGTGGGCGGCAGCGGGGATAGCGTGACGATCCCGGGCCTTGACCCCAGCCATCCTTACCATATTATCTGGAGGAACATAACGGCCAACTTTCCGGTGTCGGCTTATGAACATTTTCCGGAGACGGATTACGTTTCGTATTACTATGGAACACCGGCCTCCCATCCAGGGTGTAATGGCCTTCAACCCCAAGCCCAGTCGATCGACGTCATCTCCGAGATCGATCTTCCCAACAGCCAGAAATACACTTTTACGTATGATGTGGATCACTATGGGAATCAGACCTTAAATCCGAACAATACACAATACGGCCTCGTCGATTCCATAACCTATCCCGACGCGGGACTGAAACGGCAGACTGTCAGGTCGTTCGCCAGCTTCCCGAACTACACGGCATATTATGCATCTGCTCCGCCGGGAACCTCCGGAGCTCGGCCTTCCATCTTTGACAAACCGTCGGTTGTTACTGTCGGTCCCGACTCCACTCCGGAAATATCGTCGCGAAAACCGAGTACACGAGTTATGACAATGTCGGCAATCTTCTGGCGATGCAGCGCGAATGCTTGAACTCCTATTGCTCAAATCCCCTCATTTACGGTGCCAGTTACTACTCGGATGGGCAGGTTGAGACTACTACCGACGCTGGCAGCCAAACCACGACTTACCATTACGCTTGTAATGATGCGTATGTGAGCGAAATTGACTACCCACAGACGGGCAGCGTCTCGCACGAGGTCAAGTTTGACTACGATTGCTCGAGCGGATCGGTTACGGGCTCTTATGACCAGAACCAGGCGCTGACTTCCAGTCTGCCTCACACCCAGTACACCTATAGTGACACTTTGGGTCGGCTTACCAATGTATCCTACCCGGACGGCGGGCAGACGAGCATCACGTATAATGACACGGCGCCTACGCCCTCGATTGTTACGACCAAGACGAACACCCAGAGTCTCCAGACCACCTCGGTTATGAATGGCCTGGGGTAGGTAACTGAGACGCAGGTGAATTCCGACCCGCAGGGTACGCTGGAGACCAAGGCAATCTACGACGGTTTGGCGCGTGTCTACCAGGTTTCGAACCCCTACTATTCAGGTCCAGTGTATACGACTACAAATTATGAAGAAGCGACGAATCGGGTGAACCAGATCATCTACCCCGATACGACTCAGTCCACAGCCACATGGATGGTGCTGAACTCGCTTGACTGCTCGCAGGTTACCGACGCGGGCAACAAGGTTCGGAACCTCTGCAACAACGACCTCGGCCAACTCAAGAAAGTGATTGAAGACCCCAACGCGCTCAATTACTCAACAACTTACACATACAACATTCTGAACAATCTGACGAACGTCGCGCAGGGTGCCAACCAAACCCGCACGTTTGCATACGACTCTTTCTCGCGCCTGCGCCAAGCCACCAATCCCGGGAGCGGCCTGACCCAGTATTGGTACGGCGAGGGCACCGATTATTGCGGCGGCAATCGTACCAGCCCTTGCAAACGGCAGGACGCCAACGGAAAGTACACGCACTACACCTACGACAGTGACAATCGCCTGACCAACAAGTACGATGACGCTACCGACCCCACCATGCGCGCCTGCTACTATTACGACGGCGTGAGTGGGAATGGCTGGGAAATACCATGGTCAACCCTATCGGGCACCTGACTACGAGTTATGGAGTGACCCATGCGGGACGGTAGCGTCGGGCACGAGTCGTTCGCTTGGGATGGCTGGGGCGCCTGCTGGGGCAGGTGCAGTGCACGCCCGCCACTTGCGGGTCATCCAACGGTTACCCCGTCTATAGCAGCTACGACCTTTTGGGGAATAGCACCAGCACCTCGGATTCTTCGGTGGCAATCTACTCGGCGTATGAGGGGCGAACCGGCTGAACACGGTCACCGTTAGCCTCGGCCCCGGACTGGGAGCGCAACCGCTCCTTAACGTCTCCGCCTTCAGTCCGTTTGGGGGACTGACGGCGGCAACGGTGGGGTCAAAATCCGACCTCTCTGAGACTCGAGCCTATAACACACGCGGCTGGCTGGGGAGCATTTCCTCATGAACGGTTCCACGCCAATCTACTCCCTGTCGGGACCCAGCAGCGGCTTGATCAATCATGCCGGCAACGGAAACGTGAAAAACATCACAGACAGCGTCAATGGCACGTGGACATACAACTACGATGGCGTAACCGCTTGCAAACTGCGACGGTTGGCGGCCAGAATTTCAATTACTCCTACACCGCCGACGGGTCGAACGGCCAATACGGTAACATGACCTGCACGGAGCCCACGGGGACCAATTACTCCTGCACGCCGGAGGGCTTGAGCTACAGTTCTGCTAACAACCGCATCAACTCCAGCGGTTTCACGTACGATAATAATGGCAACCTGCTGGCCACCAACGCGCTTACGCGAGGGTTGGCCTATGACACGGAAGACCGCCTGACCTGCGTGGTGGACCTGCAGGGTGGTCTTTGCACTACGGGCGGCGCCACGAACTACATCTATGATCCCGACGGCCGGCGAGTTGCCAAAGCGACCGGAACGGGCGCGCTGATTGAAGAATACGTCTACGATCTGAACGGCAACCGAGGTCTGGGCCTATAATTCTACCGGCACGTTGCGCAATGAACTCTACGATCCCAACGGCCGCCACTCAAGCCACCTATTCCGGCGGCGTTTTGACCTATAATTTTGCCGACTGGCGGGAACCAAGCGGTGGGGCCAGTCAATCCCAACCAGACCGAAACGTGCACGGACACTCCCTACGGAATGAACTTGGCCTGCGCCACAGCCCCCGGCCAAGCCGATACCAGCCCCATGCACTTCACCGGC
>CAWDMC010000016.1:0-129636 GCA_963803295.1 uncultured Acidobacteriota bacterium
ACAAAGGAGTTTCGCCGCCACCGTACCGGTGTTGGTCAGCGTCACCGTCTGCGGGCTGCTGCTAGCACCCACCACCAAGCTGCCGAAACTGAGCGAGGCCGGGGAGAGCGTCAAGATGATGCTGCCAGTACCCGTAGCCGCGCCGCTCAGCGCCAGCTTGTGGGGACTGCCCGGCGCGTTGTCACAAATGGTCACGGTGCCCGACCTTGTCCCTGCCGAGGTGGGAGTGAACCATACGGTCACCCTGCAGGAGGCACCTGCGGGTAAGGTGGAAGGGCAATCGTTGCCCTGGTAGAAGTCGCCGGAGCGACTGATACCAGCGATCTTCAACGTTGTACCGCCCGTGTTCTTCAGCGTCGCGACGTGGGCGGCGCTGGTCGTCCCGACCGCCTGAGCCGCAAAAGTGAAGCTCGTCGGGGTCAGGGTGACTGCTGGGGCGATGCCGCCCGTGCCAGCAAGTAAGAGCTTGTGCGGACTGCCTGCCGCGTCGTCGTTAATAGTAAGGGCGCCGGACCTGGTCCCTGTGGACTGTGGGTTTGAAAGTTACGTTGAGGGTGCATGAGGCGCCTGGGTTTACCTTGCTGCCGCAGTTGTTGGTCTGGGCAAAGTCGCCCGAGACGGCAATACAGGTGATCCTCAACGGTCCGCTGCCAGTGTTCTTCAGCGTCGCTGGCTTGGCGGGGCTCGTGGTGCCCACCGCCTGAGAGGCAAAGGTCAAGCTCGCTGGTGTTAGGGTCACCGCCGGGGCGGCGCCGATGCCGCTCAACAGGATTTTGTGTGGGCTGCCAGCAGCATCGTCCGTGATCGTGATAGCCCCGGAGCGCGTTCCCGTCGCGGTGGGTTTGAAAGTTACGCTGATGATGCAGCCGACGCCCGGCCGGACCCTTGTCCCGCAGTCGTTGGTCTGAGCAAAGTCACCGTTAGCAACGATGCTGGTGATAGAGGAAAGGCCTATGTTCCGCTTAGTATCCCATAGGTGCGACATTCTGCACTGCGCTCATGGTTCCCACTGCCCGCGGATCAAAGCTCAAAGCCCAGGGGCCTAGGGCAATACCCGGAGCATTGGTTGCGCTCAGCTTGGCTGACAAAGGTTTCATAAGGAGAATTATAAGTGCGGCCGCGGAGAGTGGTCTGGAAGGCGCCTGGGTGGTGGGGAAATCGAGGGAAGTGGCACAGCCTGTGACATAGGCGTTGCCAGAGGCATCGATCGCTATGCGGTGCCCAAGTCGAAGCCACTTCCGCCCAAGTAGGTGGAGTAGAGTAAGGCTGACCCGGCGGCGTTCAGCTTGCTCACAAAGGCCTCAAGTACTCCCGTAGTAATAAGTCGTTTGGAAGGCGCCCGGAGTGATGGGGAAATCGATGCGTCAGTGTGCCTGTCACTACGGCGTTGCCCGAGGATTGACCGCTATGCCGGCCTCTAGCCTCTTACTGATTCCACCCAGCGTGGTTGAGTAAACCAGCCCCGATCCAGCGGTATTCAGCTTGGTAACGAAGGCAACCGTGCTTTCAGCCCAGTAGTCGTAGACCCACCGAAACTGCGTCCTCCCGACCCATATGGAAGGCGCCCGGAGTGATGGGGAAATCCGAGGACTCGGTCGAGCCGGTCACATAGGCGTTGCCCGAGCCATCGACCACTATGCCATAACCGCTGGTCCACCCGGCCCCGATGTATCGCGGACTTCCGCCCAGGTAGGTTGAGTAAACCAGGGCCGAGCCAGCCGAATTGAGCTTGGTTACAAACGCGATGGTGCATGCTAGGTAGGCAAATTCGGAATCGGAGCAATAATCGCCCCTAACGTAAGTCGTCCGAAAGGCGCTCGGAGTTACCGGGAAATTGGCGGACTCCGTGGTGCCTGTCACGTAGGCATCACCCGAGGCATCGACTGCTATGCCCAGGTGCCGTCGCCTTTATTCCGCCCAGATAGGTCGAGTAGACCAAGGCTGAGCCGGAGACGTTTAGCTTGCTGACAAACGCATCGCCGAGGCTGCTGCCGAAAAACAAGGCATCGCCGCCGCCGTAGCCGGTCTGGAATGCGCCCGGCGTCGCGGGGAAGTCGGGGGAGTGGGTGCCGCCGGTAATATAGGCGTTGCCCGACGCATCGACCGCGATGCCATTGCCGCGGTTTCAGCGCTTCCTCCCAGATAGGTCGAGTAAACTAAGGCTGAACCGTCGGCGCTGAGCTTACTGACAAAGGCATCGTCAATGCAGAAGGAATAAGCGCAAGTGCCTCCGCCGAAAGTGGTCTGGAAGGTGCCCTGAGTGACGGGGAAGTCCGAGGACTCGGTGGCGCCCGTCACGTAGGCGTTGCCCGACGCATCGACCGCTATAGCTACGCCGGAATCAGCGCCGCTTCCGCCCAGGTAGGTGGAGTAAACCAAGGCCGAGCCGGCGGCGTTCAGCTTGGTGACAAAGGCATCCCCCCCGTACCCAACGGTGCAGCTACCGCAGGCGGTCTGGAAGGCGTCCGGGGTGGTGGGGAAATCAGAAGAACCGGCCGTGCCAGTAACATAGGCGTTGCCCGAGGCGTCGACCGCTATACCGTAGCCGGATTCGGACTCACTTCCGCCCAGGTAGGTGGAGTAGACCAGCACCGGGTCAATCACTAACAGCTTGCTGTGGTCGTAAGGACCGACTTCGAACCGGATGTGGTTCTCACGCTCAAGACGGTATCGGCCTTCGACTAGTGACGAGTGACGAGTGACAAGTAACGAGCCTGCGACCGAGGGCAGGCCGGGCTGATAGACCACAGGCTTGTGAAAGATGACTTCGCCGCCTTCGGTACCCACCACCAGATCGCCATTTCTGTCAACACGTAGGGGCGCCGCTTGCGGTGCCCTCTTGGGCGGGGCAAGCCCCGCCCTGCAAAGGTCAAGCTCACCGGTGTCAGACTGACTACAGGGATGCCTCCGCTGCCAGTCAGCGGCAGTTTATGCGGGCTGCCCGCCGCATTGTCGGTGATGGTGACGGCCCCGGTGCGTGTTCCCGCGGTCGTGGGCGTGAAGGTGACGCTGAGCGTACAGAAGCCCGCCGGCGCGACGCTGGCCGGGCAATCGTTGGTCTGGGCGAAGTCGCCACTGGCAACCATGTTGGTGATGTTCAAAGCCTTGGTGCCGGCATTGCCCAGCCGCACCTTCTTAACGGCGCTGGTCGTGCCCACGGCCTGCGGTGCGAAGGTCAAACTCGACGGGGTCAGTGCGAGAACAGGTGCAGCGGCAAAGCTTATCTTCGCCACGAAGGCGTCCCTGTCCCAGCCGCAAGTGGTCTGGAAGGCGCCCGGGGTCGTGGGGAAATCAGGCCCTGTATCCCCTGTGACATAGGCGTTGCCCGCAGCATCGACCGCTATGCCACTGCCCTGGGCGCCACCACTTCCGCCGAGGTAGGTGGAGTAGAGCAGAGCAGAGCCTTCGGCGTTCAGCTCGCTGACAAAAGCATCGATCCCGCCCGCCGACACGGTCTGGAAGGCACCCGGCGTTGTGGGGAAATTGGATGATTCGGTCGAGCCTGTGACATAGGCATTGCCCGAGGCATCGACGGCTATGCCCGCGCCAGCGTCGTAGTAGTTACTTCCGCCCAGGTAGGTGGAGTAGAGCAGGGCCGAGCCCGTGGCGTTCAGCTTACTTACAAAGCCTGAGCCGTAAGTGGTCTGTAAGGCCCCCGGAGTGGTCGGAAAATTCGAGGAAAAGGTTGCCCCCGTGACATAGGCGTTGCCCGAAGCATCGATCGCTATGCCGACACCATGGTCAAACCCACTTCCGCGCAAATAGGTGGAGTAGAGCAGGGCAGAGCCGGCAGCGTTCAGCTTGCTGACATAGGCATCGCCGCCCCCGCCGTAAGTCGCCTGGAAGGCGCCGGGGGTGGTGGGGAAATCGGACGACTCTGTATAGCCTGTGACATAGGCGTTGCCCGAGCCATCGATCGCTAACTCATCGCCTTCGTCGAGGCCCCTTCCGCCCAGGTAGGTGGAGTACAGCAGGGCCGAGCCGGCAGCGTTCAGCTTGCTGACAAAGGCATCCCTGCCCCCGCCGTAAGTGGCCTGGAAGGCGCCAGGGGTGGTGGGAAAATCGGGCGAGAAGGTATAGGCTGCGACGTAGGCGTTGCCCGAGGCATCGACCGCTATGCCACCGCCCACCTCGGTGCCACTTCCGCCCAGGTAGGTGGAGTACATCAGGGCCGAGCCAGTGGCGTTTAGCTTGCTCACAAAGGCGTCGGCCTGCCCACCGTAAGTGGTCTGGAAGGCGCCCGCAGTGGTGGGGAAATCTGGAGGACTAGTCTCGGTACCACTGGCGTAGCCGGTGACATAGGCGTTTCCAGAGGCATCGACCGCTATGCCACCGCCCACCTCGGTGCCACTTCCGCCCAGGTAGGTGGAGTACATCAGGGCCGAGCCAGTGGCGTTCAGCTTGCCGACAAAGACGTCCACGGAACGCCCATAAGTAGTCTGGAACGTGCCCGGTGTAGTGGGGAAATCGGAGGAACCGGTCTCGCCTGTGACATAGGCGTTGCCCGAGGCATCCACCGCTATGCCGGAGCCCCGGTCATGTTCAGTTCCACCGCCGAGGTAGGTTGAGTAGGCCAGCACGGGGTCAATGACGACGGGGCGCCGACGGTCGTACGGTGCCAGGTTGAATGATATTGTCGATTGCCGATTGTCGATTGCCGATTGCGGAGTACTAAGAACGTAGCGGGCCTCGATAGGACGCCTGTTGCCATCGTCGTTCTGCTGATAAACAACGGGCTTATGGAAGATGACCTCGCCGCCGTCGGTACCGACCACCAGATCGCCATTCCTGTCAACACGTAGGGGCGCCGCTTGCGGCGCCCTTTCGGGCAGGGCAAGCCCCGCCCCTACGTCCAGCGCGATCTGGCTGGGATCGGCGCCCGGGTGAACCACGAAATCGTATTCCAGTTGCCGCTGGTTGCCGTAATACACCAGGTCCACGCCGGGATAGACGTCCCTGTACTTCACCTTGGCGTAGTTCGCTACGTTAGTTCGCCACTTCTTGGGATCGGTGCCGATGAAGTAGTTGCTTTTGCCCTGCAATTCGTCCAGTCCGCTGACTTTGGCGTGCACGTTGGCGCCGACCAGTTTCATGCGCAGCATGGCTGGAGTTCGGGATTCGAGGTCTGGGAGCGGCTCCTGTAGCGCAGACCCCGGCTTTGGGTCTGCGGTTCTTGAATTGATTTCTACGGGTGATCGCAACAACCCCGGAAAAGCCGCAGACCTAAAAGCGAGGTCTGCGCTACCCGGACGTGCCGCCCTGAAGGGCGGCGCTACTGACTCCTGACTCCTGACTCCTGGCTTCTTCAAGGCAAGTACCGCCTCGCTCCCGGTGAGAAACAGGCTGTACCCGCTGCCCCGCGACAGGAATTTTACCTGCGGATCGGTTTATCCCCGATTGATCTCAAAACTTAGCGGCAGCTTGCCGTAGGCTGTTGCCAGCCGGGGCTGCGCGGCTTGCGGTGCACGCCCTGTTACCGAATCATCCACAACCGCCGCGGACCTCAACAACAGGTCCACGCTACCCGCTTTGCCTGCGGGCACTCGCAGCGGCGTTTCAATGATCAGAATGGAAATGAAGACGAAACAGACGGCGATCGCGGTCGCCCCTAGGACCATCCGATGCCGGATAGGCCGGACAGGAATGAAGCCTTGCTTCTTCATGATTAACCTCCAGAAATGTCGGAGCTGAATGGGCGCGCTGAGCTTGGAAGGTGGTCTGTAGGTCGCCAGTGGCAGGCGCTGGCGTAGCGCTCCCTCACGTTTTTCCGTTGCTGCTATTAACTGCCTAATTTCGGGCGCTCACAGTGACGCCGGTCACCCATGGGAGTGACTTAGATCACCCGAGCTGCTGGAGCGCTGGACGCGCTACCAACGGGCAGGGAAAACTCGACCGAGAGGGAGTTCGGAAACATGAAGCTCAGGAGACTGCCAAGCCAGGCGCCAGCAATGGATCCAAGCAACAGCCCTGCCAGGAGTGGCAGCCGTGTGGTTCCCCATTCCTAGGAATCGACTCGACTCACAGTCCCCGCGATCGAAGTCCAAAGTGGCGAAACTCGCCGATTTTCCGCTCAAATCCCGCTTGTTTTCCGCACCTTTTCCGCTCGGTGCCTAGCGTGAGATTCCGGCTTTGCTAGGATCGGGCGGGATGCCCCCGAGGTGCCTCTCGGCAGCCTGGCGACGGGATCTGCAGATCGCATTCGATTCTTTTCACAGGCGGCAGTGGGTTGAACTCGAATGGAGACCCTGACCGACGCCGATTTCATCTGCTCAACACATCTAAAGAGATGTAGGTCGAAGAGGGGGAAATTGCTTGGAGGATCAGAAAGCGAGGACCCAATGAAAATAATGAAAATAAGGTGGTTAGTATTTGTTGTCCTGGCAATGGTGCCCGGCCTGTTGTTGGCCGGAGATGAGAGCCGCGCGGATGCCCATAAGCTGATGCGCGAATCAGCCGAGGTATTCCACGAGATTATGGGTGCCCCCGACAAAGGAGTGCCACAGGAGATTCTGGAGAAGGCGCAGTGCATCGGCATTGTGCCTAATCTAAAGCGCGCAGGATTCGTGGTCGGAGCCAAATACGGCAAGGGAATACTGGTTTGCCGTACGGCAGATGGCTGGAGCGCGCCTTCCGTTGTTCGCATTGAAGGCGGGAGCATCGGATTCCAGATCGGTGCAGGCGAGACGGACCTCGTGTTCATTGTCCAGAACAAATCCGGTGAAGAGAAACTGATGAAGAACAAATTTACCCTTGGCGCGGATGCGTCCGTAATGGCAGGTCCCGTCGGGAGGACTGGCGAAGCCGAGACCGACGCCCAGATGCGGGCCGAGATTCTCTCCTATTCGCGCGCCCGCGGCGTGTTCGCCGGCATTTCGCTGGAGGGCGCGACGCTACGTCCGGATAACGACGAGAACGTGGCGCTTTACGGGGCCGACACGACACAGCATGGAATCCTGACGGGAACCGTTAGTCGTCCTGCGGAGGCGAGTGAGCTGTATACGGCTCTCCGGCAGTACACGAGCTCGGGGTCGCACGCGGGTCTCTAGCCGCGTAGGCCTCTGGGCAGCTAAGAGAGGTTAGCTAGCCTAACTGTCTTGGCTGCCCTCACTAATTCGTTTTGGGAACTTCTACTTGACGGCGGTGGAGGTTGCGGCTACAGCTTCGATTGTGCCTGTTGGGGAAAGGGGCGGGGTGGCCTTCTGCGCCACGCGGATGCCGCCCAAACTGTCGGTGTAACGCTCGATTCCGCTAAACAGAGCCTCGGCAATATTCTCGCGATAGGTGGCTTTTTTAAGATTGCGTTCGTCGCGGGGATTAGTAATGAAAGAAATCTCGGCCAAGATGGAAGGCATGTTGGCGCCGATCAGCACCACGAAAGGCGCCCTTTTCACGCCGCGGTTGCGCTGCGCGTTCCCGTCCTTAACGACCTCGTTCCACAACGATCGCTGCACGCTGCCGGCGAGATCCTGGGACTCTTTCACTTTCTCCGTGAGCGCAATCCTCTGAATCAGCGTCTGCAGGTCGTGCACGTTCTCGCCTGAGGTCGCATTTTCTCGTGAGGCCACTTCCAGAGCATGCCTATCCGAGGTGAAATTGAGATAGAAGGTCTCGATCCCTCGCGCGCTGGGATCGCTGCTGGCGTTGGCGTGAATGGAAATGAAGAGGTCTGCGCCTCTTTGATTGGCAACGGCAGTGCGCTCCTGCAAGGGAATAAAAGTGTCGTCGGATCGTGTGAGGATAACCTCGGCGCCTGCCTTGTCCTCGAGGAGCCGCTTAAGCCGCAGGGCGACGTCCAGGACCACGTCCTTCTCGCGCACTCCGTGCGGACCGATGGTCCCCGTATCATGCCCGCCATGACCTGCATCAATCACGATACGGCTGATTTTCAGCCCCAGAACACGCGTGAGGGTGCGCGAGCCGGACCTCGTGGTCGCAGATGGCGGCAGGGTCCGCGGTTGGGCGCGCGCCAGATCTGGCGCGGGTAATGTCGCGGCCAAAGCGCTGTCCGCATCATTCCTCGATTGCCGCGCCGAAGCGGCGCCGGCTCCTGCCGTCGTCCCTTGCCCGGAGGGGAAGATCGCTTGGTTGGAAGGGGAGGCAGGAAGCGCTGTCGCGATTTCGTTCGTCCGCCCGCTCGTCAGATCCGCTCTTGAAGCCACCCGCGATTTGCTCACATCTTCTTGCTTGATCGGCGAAGCGCCGGCAAGCGGCCGTCGCGATGTGGGGCCTCCCAAACGGTTGGCATCCGCGATCAAGGAGGAAACACGGTCGGAACTCGACTTGCCGTGGATGTCGATGACCAGGCGGAAGGGATTTGGCAGGGAAAAAACCGAATAGTCAGAAAGCTGGTTCAAGTCAAGCACGGTGCGAGTGATCCCGTTCTGGAATTGCCCGATACGGATTTCTCGCAGGAAAGCATCATTCAATGAAAACGATCTGCCCAGCAGGTCATGACTGGGCTCGGCGCCGCGAAGATCAAACACCAGACGTTCCGGATGGTCCATGCGCGAGCTGGTGAACTGCACTTCATCGCTGATCGTCAAGACCACGCGCACGTAATTCGGACCTTTCCAACAGCGCACGCCGGTGAGCCGCGCGAATGCTGCGCTATCGGGAGCCTTTAGAGGTTGTTCGGATCCCGAGTGGGTCATGGCACCAGGACTCTGAGCCAAAACCGGAGGGTTATTGCCAAGCGTTACCGGTTTGGTCGCGAGTGGCTTGGTCACCTCCGCGCTGGGATGCACCGGTGGCGAATTAGCCGGAGCACCAGTCGCGATCTCGCTCATCTGCCTCAGCCGCGATCTCGCCTCGCGAGCCTTGGCTGTGCCGGGATAAGCATCGATTACCTGCTGGTAGGCGCGGCGCGCATCCTCGGGGCGAGCTAACGCCGCCCGGTAAATCTCGGCAATGCTATAGATGGCGTCACGGGAAATTTCCGTGTGCGGATACTGCCGGCTAAGAATACGGTAAACCTTAATTGCCGATTCATAATGAGTATCACGGGCAAAGGTGCGGGCCATCTCCTCGTACAACTGCGCGGCCGTGGCCAGAGCTGCCGGACTGTCGCGGTACCTCGGGTAATTCGAGAAGACCAACACAAAAGCATGGATCACCTCGCGGTACTCGCTGGCCGACCGCGCCTTTTCCGGCTGTGCCTCCAACTGGGCACGCAGGCGCGAGGCCCGATCGTACGCCTGAATGGCGCCATCGGGCCGCGATGCGTCGCCCCCTGCCCACGCGGGAACAAACGTCGCGGTCAGGAGAGACATGGCCAACGCCAAGCGAACCCGGCCTCCGAAACCGTGCCCACTCAGGTTGCGCCGCGGGTGAGTCTGGTTTGTCACTCTGCCCGAGACTATTTGTCCACCGTCGTTCACGGTCGAAAACCCCCGAGTACCGGTTACGGCCATTTAGTGCGGAAGCTTATTTCCGGGAAACGAAAGCATCCGACATTCGCCGGGTTGGTCGGACCGATTGTCCAATCCAGTTCTCCGGAGTCGAATATTCAATTTAACCGCTTTTACTGTCAAAGTATTGCTATTTTGTTAATTCCGAAACGGTATCTTTCGACGAGACTCATTGGCTGTAATGCACAACACCGGATCCGTCGACATAGCGATAAATCGCCGCCGCGGGGGCGATCCACTCACCCGCGCCCAATGAACCCTGCGCCGACGGGTACCTGCGACCGGCCCAGAGTTCCGGGGGAGCCGCCGCGTCTCCCGATGCGTAGCGTTCGGTCACGCGACGGACGTAGGCCTGTGTTTCCTGGATTCTGGGGATGCCCTCCGCCCTCAGCACGGCATTTTCCCCGGCATTGTAGGCCGCGACAGAAAGGGGAACATCTCCACCAAACATATCGAGCAAATGGCGCAGATAGCTTACCCCACCCCGGACGTTTTCGGCAGGATCGAAGGGATCTGCCACCCCGAAGCGCCGGGCGGTAGAAGGAATCAATTGCATCAGACCCATAGCACCTTTAGGCGAGAGGGCGCGGGGGTTGTACTCAGACTCCACCTGGATAATAGCGTGGACGAGTCGCGGGTCAACCTGCGACTCCGTGGCGGTATTCTCGACCAGCCTGTCGAATGGCAGCGGCTCGATTACCGGGTTTGGCACAGCTGGCCGGTCCGCCAGCGCAGTCGAGCGAGGCCGGAGACTGGAAGCCGTGTCTGAGTCTGCCGCCCGCTGGGCCTGCTGAGTCCGTCCCACTGCGGCCGTGCCTACTGAGGCCAGCTTGGCAGCCGAAGGACGATTCGACGCTGGGAGTAAACGGCTGTATTTCGCCGATTTTGAGGCCGCCGTCCGGGAGACAGTAAGAGGACTGGCGTTGACGTAGACGGTGCGACCTTCCGCGTCGACCGCCGCCGCAATCTGCGCTTGAAGGCGTACAGAAAAGATCGAAGGCGAGGCGAGCCAAGCGAGGGCGCCAAGCGAGACGAGTTGGGAATACGAACGTGCGAACATCAAGCCTCTCCCTCCAGACCTAAGCCCGGAGGACAGATGCTATCCCCTCTCTCCCGCTTCCACCGACTCGCCGTTGACCCATCCGGCCGTCGCCCGCCAAGCACAACGTTCGCTATGGGTTGGCGCCACGACGAATCGCCCGCACTCGGGCTGTAAGCCTAAGTGCTGCAAACGATTATACCATTCGCTGTCAAGCCGAGGCCGAAAGCGGCCGAGAGCAGGAGGCGAAGGCGCTCGGGCGCACTAGAGCCCCCTAACGATCTATCGGCCACTCGGCTGGTAACCTTTAACGGCGGCTTACGTAGACGGGATCGCGGCTGATCCTAAGCGTCAGGCCCTTTGCGCCGGCCGTGACTGGAGTCGCCCGGCCGCCCAGGTAAGGAGTGGTGGTGAATCGCCCGTGAAACCCGGGGATCGTGACGTTATGGGCGCTGCCATCGGCGGCTCGTCGCCACGCCGCTAGGCGCTGATCGTGACCATTCGTGAATACCAAAGCGTAATCGTCCGGCGAGTCGAGCTGGACGCGTCGCTCGAAACGATACCCTTTGAACGTTCTCGTCAACTTCATAGCGGCGCGATAGGCAGGTTTGGGGACGTACCGGGGCTTTGCGCTGCCCTCGGGAGTCTTGATCAATCCAAAGAGACCCTCCGGATCGTCGCCTGCCGAGTTGTCATCGGTCCATTCGTACCAGATCGTAAGAGGCACACCGATCGCCAGGTTGTTCAGGAACTCGCGCGCCAGCATCTGCGCCTGCATGACGACATCCATTCCCTTCATCGGCTTCCAGCCTGCCGAATACCCCCATTCGCTGGGGATAATCGGTATCTGCTTATTCTTGGGCCCGTAGTGCGCGATGAGGCGGCCTACCGCCTGTAAGTCCCCGGTCGCGGTCTCGGGATCCTGTTGCCGGTAAGGATGTACAGTGACGGCTGAGAAATAGTTCAGAAGGCCAGCGCGAAAACAAGAATCGAGGAAGCGCAAATCGATAACGGCGCTGGCAGGCCCCACCAAGGTCTCTCCAGGAGTTGACTCGAGCAAGGCTTCCGCCGTGGTCAGCGCCAGCTTGGAATAGTCCTCCGCGTTGGGCTTGGGCCCCCAGAATCGGATGAAGTTCGGCTCGTTCCATAGCTCCCAGACAATGCCGCGGCCCGCGAAGTGACCCACTGCCGCTGCCGCCCAGCGTGCAAACGCGGCGCGGACCTCATCATTGTGGGGTGGCAGGCCTCCACCATAGAGGGGATTGCCGTAGTCTAAAATGAACATCGTCCTGATACCATAGGGGCTAAGCGCGGCCAACAGCCTGTCGTAAGCGGAAAAGTCGTAGCGGCCGCGCGCCTTCTCGGTGTTCGCCCAAACCAAGTCCATCCGAACCCAGCGTATTCCCGTCGCGGCCAGAGCCTGCATCTCGCCCGGACGCGGATCCGTAAAGTGAATCTCGACGCCCATGCTTTCGGGGACGGTAGGATGGAGGTTGATGCCGGTGGTGGGAGGGGTGGCGGCGTTCGCGCGCGGCGAGGCAACAGCAATTAACAGACACACTACCGGAATGGCGATGCGGCAAGTCATAAAGGATGAGCGGCAGCATGGATATCTTTGCTTTCCAAGACCCGTTTGGGATAACCACTTCTCGCCACCATCAACATGGCCCGGCCGATTTCGCGCGTCGTCAACACGTGACCGGGAAAGGCCAGCCGGAGCAACGGAAGCAAGGGTTTCGCAAGCATGTAGAAGATTCGGTAAAGTTTCGTCTTGGATCTAATGCCATCGCGTGGCTCGATAAGCCCGGGACGGAACATATAGGCTGACGCAAATGGCAAGCGAAGCAACGCATTTTCCGTTTTACCCTTGATTCGGGCCCACATTGTTCGTCCCTGCTCCGAGCTATCCGTACCAGCGCCCGAAACATAGACAAACGTCATCTGCGGATTCAGGCGGCATAGGGTCTCGGCGGCGGCGATGGTGATCCCAAAGGTCACGCGCTCGTAGTCCGCTTCCGTCATTCCGCTCACTGACACGCCCAAGCAGAAGAAGCAGGCATCGAAGCCCGAAAGACTGGTCTCGATCGCCTCATAGTGCCAGAGATCGGCATGGACGATCTCCGCCACTTTCGGATGCTGCGTTCCGGTAGCGGTTCGGCCGACAGTCTCGACCAGTTGCACATCAGGATCAAGAAGGCATTCGCGCAGCACGCCTTGACCGACCATGCCGGTTGCACCAAAGAGCAGGACGTTCATCGTTCGACCCTTACAGGCTGCGCTCGAAAGCCTCCCGGTCCCACCGGGCAAGCTTCGCCCCCGCTTCGTAGGTACTTTGGCAAAAGTCGAGGATCGCCTGGTCGGGCGACTCGGCATTGCGCACGTCGTCGTATTTCAGAATGAATTCTCCCAATTGGGTCTCCCAGTAAGCTTCGTGTGGGAGCACGATCTCCTTGTCGAATCCAGACGGGGCCGGCATGCTATAGGCATAGAAAGCGGCATGCTTGAACCTCCGATCGCCCGGCCAGAAGCCACAACTGATCACTTCGTGAGAGTAGGCCTCGCGGGTGAGCGCGTCCACATCACTGGTTAGCGAAGCTCGCCGGCCGTTGAAGCGAGTCACGGCCAGGTCGAAAGAACCCCAGAAGAAATGCACCGGACTGGACTTGCCGAGGAACCGCGACCGGAATTCCTTGAGAATCCGATCGGCATTCACCAGGATGCGCCGAAAGCTCTCGACCGTGCCGAGTCGTACGAGGCGTGATGCTGGTCCTGGTCGAAGGGAGTTGTGTCGTCGAACTCGACCGGGGTGCGATGGATACGCACTTCAATTCCGAGCGAGCGCAGGCAAGCCATGTACTCGCCGTAGAAATCCGCCACCGAGCGCGGGTAGAGCGGAATTCCGTATTCGTTCCCCTCGCTGGTTCGAACCGTGAGCCGGTGCGCGATAAAGTCGAAGTCCACCGCGAAAGTCTGATGGCGTAACGGAATGGGTGAGGTGTTCAGGCCGCGCGGCGTGACGTAGAGGGGCACGTTCCACCAATGGTTCTCAAGTGGGGCAAGCGCCAAGCGGGTCTTACCCACAATTTGAGTCCACAGGTGGAGCGTGTCGCAAGTTTTCTCCCACTCCGGAAATTGAAGCGCGGGCCACTCAGGCGAGATCAAGTTCCACCTCGTCGATGTAGCACCAGCCCCAGTCTTCACCAGGCTCGATCGACTTCATGATGGGATGCTTGGCGGACTGAAAGTGCTTAGTAGCGTGCCTATTTTTGGATGAATCGCAGCAACCTACGTGGCCGCAGGTCATGCACAATCGCAGGTGAACCCAGGTGTCACCGGTTTTCAGGCAATCTTCACACCCGCGCGTATGCGGCTTGACTTCCCGAATCTGGTCCGTATGCGTGCATCTGCTCATCCGTAACCTCCCCGGGCCGCAAGGGCGCGTGACGGCTAGGCAAAGTTCCATGCCCCTGCCGCGGTCGCGACTCACAGCTCACGAGCTTCCTATTATCGAGCTTCTCATTATGATGATATCTTTCCTGGCAAGGTGCTAGCTATTTCTATCGGCGCTGGGAAGTCCTGAACAACTCCACCTGGCGCCGTCATCGGGCCATTCCACGGCGAGGTGACCACGCTTCCAGTGGTCCGCTGAGTTCGTGCCTCAGCTTGAAACTCGGTCCTTCCGGTAGTGTCCTAATTCGCCCAATCACGGCTGGGGCTTTGAGCCAATGACAACTTCAGGGATATCCACCGGAAAATTAATAAACTGCACTTCTATTCCTACCGCCCTGAAAGCGGATTGGAGGGTGGCAAGGGTTGGCGTTAGCTCGATAAACCCAGGGGGCGGAACGTTTAGCCCGGAGGGCGGAAGGTTCGGATTTTGAGGGGGCGCTCCGCGATTCAAGACTCCAACTCCAATAACCTGTATGTCTAGATGGTTGGCAATGCTGGCCTCGTTTTGTACTGTCCATGCTGCTGCTTTGAATAACGGTAGAAACTGCTTTGCGAAGTTGAAACTCTCGTCTCCGCCTCCAGATGTACACCCAAACCTGATCGTTCCGCCGTTAAGAACCTTGAGTGCTGCTATGAAGTCCGCCTCTTGCTTCGCTGTCAACATCCGTGGCTTGATGCGTTCCTGGAGTTCAAGGAGCTTAAGCTCGGCGGTGGCTGCTCTGGTTTGTTGCTTAGCCATTTCCGTCTTGGCATCTGCCGCATGTTGTTCTAGACCAGCGACTCGTGCATTGGCATTGGCAGCACGTTCCTGTTGTTTGCTGAGTTCGGTTTTAGCTTCCAGTAAGGTCCCGGTCGAATTGGCGAAGCTGCTGTTCTTGGCGCTTGTTGATGATGTTGCCTGTGATGAGGACGCCGAAACCTGCCGCGAATGTCAGAAACAACAAAATTACGGCAATCCAATCGAATACGGTCTTCAGTCCTTCTACGGTCACTAATGAGGTCCTCGATGATCCATTCAATTACCTGCTCTTGGTTCCAGGAATTCTATCGCTCGGATGCGCCGTTGCCGCTCCGCTGATCTATCACAAATACTGTAACACAACAATTGTTGACAAGTTATAGTTTGTGTAATACATTAACTACACGGCGAACGTACTTAGCATTGACAAGCAAATCGGGATGATCGGCGCACTATGCGAAGGCTCTAGCATTTGCTCGATTGAGCGAGCGCTCGACGGGCGTTCATCGTGACACGATCATGCGGCTTGGAGTTCGCGTTGGTCAGGGCTGCACGGCTCTGACGGACGCCAAGATGCGGAATCTTGATTGCCATAGTTGGAGATGGATGAAGTCTGGGGATATGTAGGCAAGAAGCAAAATCACGTTCGCCCTGGTGACGATCCACATTTTGGCAACGTTAGGACTTACTGTGCCATCGACGCCGACACAAAGCTTGTTCCTGGATTTCGGGTTGCCAAAGATCGCGATCTGAGCAATACGACAGAGTTTGTTCTGGACATTGCCTCCAGAATGAAGAACCGGTTGCAAATCTCCACAGATGGTCTTGCGGCTTATGTGGACGCCATCGATTGGGCGTTTGGCCGCAATGTGGACTACGGCAAATCATCAAAACGTACGGTACCGAAGAGTCTATCGAAGCGCGGCGCCGGTACAGCGCTCTGAGAATCGCCAGCGCCGAGAAAAAGGCCGCCTTTGGCCGTCCTGATTTTGATCTCATCTCCACCAGCTACGTTGAGCGCTTGAACGCCACCACCAGCCTGCGCATGAAGCGGCTCGCCCGTCTGACGCATGCGTTCAGCAAGAAGCGCGAGAACTTTGAAGCGGCGGTTGGACTGCATTTCGCCTACTACAACTTCGTCAAACGCCACAGCACCTTCACTCCCGCGATGGCTGCTGGTGTAGACCAGTCGTTCTGGACCGTTGGCGATCTGCTAGAGGCAGCGGCGTGACGCATGTCGAGGAGTTACGAGACGTAATCCGCCATCTCCATAGGGTCGAGTCGAAACACATCGAAAGGGTGCCTGTCAAAGAGACCTCTCGCGAACAGGCCGTGTGGGAAGGAGTTGTAGACGTTTTTGAGTTGATCGGCCATCCATCTGCGAAGCGCCTCTACGCTTGGTCGCACGAAACGGACGATCCCAAACAGCCGCTCCGTCACGTCACCCCCTTGCATTCACATCCGATTCAGTGAGCGCGGATGCGGTTCGCGCTGCAATCGTTCAGGAGTTTAGAAGCCTTGGCACAGCCGAAGAAGTCTAGAAAACCCGGACGCCCGCAACTGCCAAAAGGACAGGCCAAAGGAAGAATTGTCCCCGTGCGATTCAATCCAGAAGACCTGAAGCGTGTCTCGTCGGCTGCCAAGGCTGAGGGCAAGACGATTTCCGAATGGATAAGGAGCGCTGTCAATGCCGCAATCGCCTGAAGACGCAGGTAAATTAGGACACTACCTCCTTCCTGCGGACATGTAGCTGTTTTGGGACCTCGGCAATCACATTCCCGGTTTCGTCCTTTACCTCGACCGTGAAACCCGGCTCGATCTTTTCCTGGGTCTTGAGTGCTTGCTTGATGTCCTCGAGTTGTTCAGCGGACAGCCGGAAACTCGCGGACACGGTTCCCCTACCCGGCTTCCTGAAGCGAATGCTTGCAGACTTATCCCAGACGATGTAATCCGGCCCCAGATTCTCAATCAGCATCAACATGAAGAACGGATCGGTCATGGAATACAGTGACCCTCCGTAATGCGTCCCGACGTAATTGGTATTCCAGCGATGAAGCTTCATCTCCACATCGATCTCACGCCAATCCGCCCGGAGGCGCTTTACCCGGATGCCTGCGCCCAAGGGAGCGAAGTCGGTTTCAGGCGGTCTATCGGCTTTCGCGAATTCCTAACGTTTACAACAATCCGGGGAATCTGCTTTCGCTCAAAGGACAGCGACTTGACAGCCTGTTGTCATATATGACAACATAATAACGGGATGGCCGAGATCCGAAAAACCAAGCCCGTTTCATGGATCAAAGCAGCACTCAAGGATTTTCAGGAGTTTCCCGGAGGTGCGAAAGGCATACTCTTGGGTGCGCTCACGATCGCAGCGGAAGGCGGGAAGGCGGACATCGCCAAACCCTTGCGCGGTTTCGATTCTGGCGTGCTGGAGATCGCCCTTGCGTACCGCGGTGATGCCTTTCGCGTGGTCTATGCTGTCCAACTCGCGGATGAGATTTGGGTGATCCACGCATTCCAGAAGAAATCGACGCAGGGCATTAAGACGCCGAAACACGAGATCGACCTGGTTAAGGATCGGCTGAAACGATTGAAGGAGTTGCTCAGATGAAAGGCGAAAGACTGGAGTTGGTTCGCGGTAGCGGGAACGTATTTCGCGACCTTGGTCGCGAGAACGCCGATATCGAGCAGTTGAAGGCGCTCCTGGCGGCGGAAATCATAAAGACGCTGGATCGGGACGAACTGACCGTGCGGGCCGCCCACGCCCAAACTGGCTTCGCGGCGGCGGACTTTTCTCGTATCCGGAACGCCGATCTCGGCAGGTTCACAGCGGATCGATTGATGTCGATCTTAAACCGCCTTGGTTCGCGAGTCGAGGTGAAAATCCGAGTGCGGCCTCTAGAGAACCTGTACGCGGGCACGAGGCCGTAACTCTCTGCCTCCCCGGGCGATGACCGCGGCGCGCGTTCGCGCGGGAAAAGTCCCCTACGCAAAGTATTTCTCCGCCTCGGGCGCGCGGCTTTCGTATCTGCGCGAGAGTGCCTCACATTTCGGAAAGAGCATTCGAGGTTTCCAATAAGTTTCCAGGAAGTTTACAGAAAGTTTCCACTTCCGCGGCTTCTTCGAACGGTTTCCAAAAAGTTTCCAGATTGTTTCCAACCGGGCACTCCCGGACGGCAGCAACGGCCGCTTCAACCGCAGCTGAGACCGAGTCGGGTCCGGGTTTCGCCGCTGTTTTGGCACAGTAGAGGCAAAGGAACAGCGAAAGGGATGGAGCATCAATCGATCAACTTCTTTGGAATCAGCAGGAGGTGACGCTTCAGAATGCCCTTCACGCTTGACATTGGGATTCCCTGATCAGGATCGACTCGAATTCTGCTGTGCTTTGTTACCCGGAATTTTCAAGGGGCTGCATTTCCCGCAGCCGCCGCTCGAGAAATCGGCGCTCACTATCGTTGCTGACCAGGGCCAAGGCCCGCTGGTAGCTCTTGGCGGCTTCGGCCGAGGACCCCAGGCGGCGCAACAGGTCGGCCCGCGCGGCGTGCAGCAGGTGATAGTTTTCAAGATGGCTGCTCGCCACAAGTTCGTCAATTAGGGCGAGCCCGGACTGCGGCCCTTCTGCCATCGCCACCGCCACGGCGCGGTTTAGCGACACAATCGGCGAAGGCTGCACACGTTCGAGGAGGTCGTAGAGCTGGACAATTTCTCTCCAGTCCGTATCTTCGACGCGTACGGCCCGGCAATGTACCGCCGCAATCGCGGCCTGTAGCGCGTAAGGGCCGGGCCCATCGGCGAACGCCTCCTCGACCAGCGGCAGGGCTTCAGCAATTTGCCCGTGGTCCCAGAGTGTGCGATCCTGCTCTTCGAGCACAATTAGATCGCCGAACTCGTCGAGACGCGCGGGACGGCGCGCGTCGTGAAGGAGCATAAGGGCGAGCAGAGCGGTCGCTTCAGGCGAGGGCTGCGGCCCCATCAACGTTCTGACCAGCCGCCCCAGACGGATAGCCTCGGCCGAGAGGTCAGCCCTCACCAGGGGCCCGCTTCGAGTGGCGGCATAGCCTTCGTTGAAGATCAGGTAAATTACGGTGAGCACGGCATCGAGCCGCTCAGCCATAGCCCTCAGCTCGGGCACGGCGTAGGGAATGCCGGCGTCGCGAATCTTGCGCTTGGCGCGCACTAACCGCTGCGCCATGGTGGCGACCGGCACCAGAAACGCGCGCGCGATCTCGTCCGTCTGGAGGCCGCACAAGGTGTGCAGCGTCAGCGCCACTTGCGCCTCCGGCGCTAGCGCCGGGTGGCAACAGGTGAAGATCAGGCGAAGGCGGTCGTCGGGAATCTCGTTCGTATCGTAATCCGGCTCTTGGATCGCTGGGCCCAACTCGTAGGCGTACGACTCGACTTTTTCCGCGAACAGCGCCCGGCGCCGGATGCGATCGATGGCCTTGTGCCGGGCCGTCTGGACAATCCACGCCCGGGGAAATTCGGGCACGCCCGAGGTATGCCATTCCCCAAGAGCGGCCGCAAAGGCTTCCTGCGCACATTCTTCGGCCAGGTCGAAGTCGCCAACGAGTCTAATAAGGGTGGCGACGATCCGGCCCCAATCGGAACGATAAAGCGCCTCTACGGTTCGAGCTGTATCCGTGGCCATAAGATGATTGTAGATTTTCTCGGCCGTGGTGTCGATTCGGACGGCCACCGTTCGACTCACTGATGTAGGCGCTACAAAAAAGAAGCGCTTCCAAAACCAGAAGGAGGCAAGACAATGCGATGTATGGTGATCGTCAAGGCGAATCGGGATTCAGAGGCAGGCGTCCTCCCCACCAAGGAAATCCCTAGCGAGATGGGCAAGTTCAACGAAGAACTGGCGAAGGCCGGCGTGCTGCTGGCGGGGGAAGGGCTCCATCCGAGCTCCAAAGGCAAGCGTGTCAAGTTCTTCGAAGCAAAACGGGATGTGATCGATGGACCTTTTGCCGAGACCAAGGAATTGGTTGCCGGTTTCTGGATGTGGCAGGTAAAGTCGATGGAAGAGGCGGTCGAATGGGTAAAGCGCAGTCCCTTCTGCGGCGGGGCCGAAATCGAAATTCGCCAGGTGTTCGAGCCAGAGGACTTTGGCGAGGCACTCACACCTGAGCTGAGGGAGCAAGAGGAACGCTTGCGCTTGCGAGTGGCAAGGAAGTAATAGGCATGGATGCGGCGGACCCAACTTCGGCCGCGCTCGTCCGCCGTTCGATCTTACAGCGGCGTTCGATCTACCGATGGAGGCACCTCAATGAAGTACATGCTGTTGATTTACGGCGACGAGCAAGCCTGGACCGAGACCGAGCGAGCGGCGTGTTACCAGGAATCGACAGAGGTCGCGCATCAGCTCAAGTCGAAGGGGCAGTTTCTGGCGACTTCTCCCTTGCAGCCTGTGTCCACTGCGACCAGCGTTCAGGTGCGCAACGGCAAGCGCCTCGTAACCGACGGTCCGTTCGCCGAGACTAAGGAACAGCTCGGCGGGTACTTCCTGGTGGATGTCGGGAATCTCGACGAGGCCATCGACATTGCCGGACGTATTCCGGGCGCTCGCAAAGGCACCGTGGAAATCCGGCCGGTACTCGCGATCCCGAACCTACCGTCGGCTTACTGAGCATTACAACTCTGTAGCGGCGCTGTCCTCAGCGCCGAAAACGCCGGTGGGGACACCGGCGCTACAGTAAGGCCAATAGGACGTGGCCAAAACCGGGAAAGCAAGCGGCTATCAGTTCACGTCAGGAGATTATTATGAGCGGCACCGCTACGGAAACCTTAAGGGAAGTCGAAGCGCTTCGCGAGAGCGCCCGAACCACGCACCAGGTGGTCAGGCTCAATGTCGACGGCCTGACCCAGGAAGACAGCCTCATCCAGCCGGCGCCCTCTGGAAGCTGCCTGAACTGGGTTTTGGGTCATCTTCTCAGCGTATACGAGGGCGCGCTCCCCAGGCTCGGACAAGAACCGGTCATGGAACCCGGCGCCCTCAAGAGGTATGCCCGGGGCAGTCCGCCACTGAAGAACCCTGCCGAGACCTTGCCACTGCCCAAACTGATGGAAGCCTGGGACGAGGCCGCCAAGCGTGTCGATGCCGGCCTCGCGAGCCTTACCTCACAGGCTCTGGACGCACTTGCGCCTGCCTCACCCACCAACAATCCGAACGAGACTCTGCGCTCGCTTCTGGCAGTGATTTCCTTCCATCAGGCCTACCACGCGGGACAGACGGGACTGCTCCGAAGGATCGCCGGTAAAGTCGGGGCGATCCCTTGAGTTAACCGCAAGTTTCAGCTGCGACGGTAGGACGGCGAGACTTCAGCACCGCCGGTAGAGGGCTTTTCGATTGTTCTCCAACCCCGCCGTCTTAACGGGAAACGAACGTCTTTTGCCGACGAAAACTTCAGGACGTCCGGAGACAACCTATGGAATCCGCTACCCAAACCTCGCCGGTCTCGACGCGATCGCTCTGGGCCGGACGTATTGTTAGCGCAATACCGGTGCTGTTGCTGCTCCTGAGTGCGGTGATGAAATTAATGAAGCCGCCGTCTGTCGTGCAAGGATTCGCCCACTTCGGGCTTCCCCTCAACCTGGCCGTCAAAATCGGGATCCTTGAGCTCACCTGCGCCGTCGTCTACGCGATTCCGCGCACTTGCGTTCTCGGTGCGATCCTGATGACTGCATATCTCGGCGGCGCAACCGTTACCAACGTGCGCGTCGGCGATTCATTCATCATGACGGTGGTTCTCGGCGTACTGGTCTGGGTCGGACTTTTCTTGCGTGATGAACGCCTGCGAGCACTCGTGCCTCTGCGAAGTTAGGGCTCAGGGTCTGGCGTCTGGACCTCAAGGGAGGATATGATCGGTATTCCCCGTGACCCAGCATGCGTGGAATTCGTCCAGGCTTCCGGATGTCACCGTGATTCTTGCATCCAGACCTCTCAGGCCATGGAGCACCAAAAACTTCTGGGCGCTCCGCGGATTTACTACCTGAAAGATCGATCCGATGTGAAGGAGGAAATCAATGAGCAGTGTACGGGTATTGGTTGGCACACGCAAGGGTGCCTTCGTCCTGACCTCAGACGGCAAGCGCGTGAAATGGGATGTCAGCGGTCCCCATTTTGCGGGTTGGGAAATCTATCACCTCAAGGGATCGCCCGCGGATCCGAACCGTTTGTATGCGTCGCAGACCAGCGGCTGGTTTGGGCAGATCATCCAACGCTCCGACGACGGCGGCAAAACATGGCACCAACCGGGGACACCGCCCGGTGAGCCGACCACGACCCCAGAGGGCATGCCCAAGGCCGAGAGCAACAAATTCGTTTACGACACTTCCCCGGAAACCGGTAAACCTCTCACCACTCATCAGTTCTACGACGGCACGCAGCACCCCTGGGAGTTCAAGCGAGTTTGGCATCTCGAACCGTCGCTAACCGATCCGGAAACGGTCTACGCCGGGATAGAGGACGCCGCCATTTTCCGCACCACCGACGGCGGCAAGGCCTGGCACGAGTTGCCCGGACTGCGCGGTCACGGGACAGGACCCAAGTGGCAGCCCGGCGCAGGCGGGATGTGTTTGCACACGATCCTTTTGGATCCGAGCGATCCCAAACGGATCTACGTCGCCATCTCAGCCGCGGGCGCCTTCCGCAGCGACGATGCCGGCGAGAGCTGGAAACCGATCAATCAAGGACTCAAGTCTCAATACATCCCCGACCCGAACGCCGAGGTCGGCCACTGCGTTCACCGCATTGCCATGCACCGCTCGCGCCCGGGCGTGCTGTTTATGCAGAAACACTGGGACGTCATGCGCAGCGATAACGCCGGCGACTCCTGGCAGGAGGTCAGCGGGAATCTACCCACCGACTTCGGATTCCCCATCGACGTCCATGCGCACGAACCCGAGACTATCTATGTGGTCCCGATCACGAGCGATGGGCTACATTACCCGCCCGAGGGAAAACTGCGCGTCTACCGCAGCCGCACCGGCGGCAACGAGTGGGAGCCGCTTACCAACGGTCTGCCGCAACGCGACTGTTACGTGAACGTGCTGCGCGACGCCATGGCCGTAGACTCACTCGATTCGTGCGGCGTATATTTCGGTACCACCGGCGGGCAGGTATACGCCTCGCCGGATGCCGGAGACAGCTGGGCCCCTATCGTCCGCGATCTTCCCGCGGTACTTTCCGTAGAGGTGCAAACGCTCCAATGAACGGCATGCCGGAGTACGCATCCGCCAGCTTGCCGTCTGTTGACTGTCGAGTCGGCTGTGGAGTAGAGTCCACAGTATGGAAACAATTCAAGTTGTATTGGATTCCGAACTGCTCCGTGCCACAGACGGCGCGGCCCGGCGGGCGCGAGTCAACCGTTCGGCGCTGGTCCGCACGGCGCTTCGCGAACATCTGAGGCGAATCGAGAGGCAGCGTTTGGAAGACCGCGATCGCCGGGGGTATCAGCAGCGCCCTGATGATCCCACAGAAGTTGACGGCTGGGAGCGAGTGGCAACTTGGCCGGAAAGATAGGCCGCGGGGATGTTCGGCTTTACCGTTTCGCTCGCCCGGACAAGCAAAGACCGGTAATCGTGCTAACCAGGGAAAGCGCGATACCATACCTGTCGGTGGTTACGGTGGCGCCGATCACGTCGACAATCCGGGGAGTGCCATCAGAGGTCCGCCTGACCGAGGCGGACGGAATGAAAGGTCCGTGTGCTGTTAACCTGTACAACGTGGTGACCGTGCGAAAGGCTCACCTGGGCCGGCGGGTCGCAGTACTCAGCGCCGAGCGGCTAAACGAGATCTGCAACGCCCTGGGTTTTGCGCTCGGGTGCCTATCACCATAGGGCACGACGTGTGGTTGCGCGCGATGCCGTTGACACTGGGACCGCCAGCAATGCACGCCAACTCGCAAACCGGATCGTGATTGGCTGCAACCTCGAGATGTACTCCACCGCGGCGCTGTCTTGGCCGTTTCAGGCAGCCTTTTCGAATTGACGGCTGACATCGTGTCTTCCGCGCACTGCTGGAGGTTATCGCTATGATTCGAGTCATACTGCCGACCCATCTGCGAACGCTGGCGCACATCGACGGCGAGGTGAGTCTCGATGTTGGAGACCGGGCCACACAGCGCTCGGTCCTCGATGCTCTCGAGGCCCGCTATCCGATGCTGCGCGGGACAATCAGGGATCACGTCACCCAGCAGCGCCGGCCCTTCGTAAGGTTCTTCGCCTGCGAGGAAGACCTGTCCCACGAACCACCGGACGCTCCTCTGCCTGAGGCGGTAACGAAGGGGGCGGAGCCTTTTCTCATCATCGGGGCGATCGCCGGCGGTTAGCCTCGAAAGAAAAATGTCCGCGGACGGGCTCCTCGAACGTCTACACCTCGGAAAAACCAAACTGAGGAGGAATCGTCATGAGCGAGTTTGTGTACCTGTATCGCGGTGGAGAGTCGTGGAGATCGCCCGAGAAGATGGAACAAACGATGCAGAAGTGGATCGCGTGGATGAAGGACCTGGGCGAGAAAGGTCATCTCAAAGATCAAGGTCAACCACTTGAGCGCACGGGCAAGGTTGTCAAGGGCGCGCAAAAGACGGTCACTGACGGCCCGTACGCCGAGACCAAAGATATAGTTGGTGGATACACGCTTGTCGAGGCCAAGGATCTCGAGCAGGCGGTCGAGCTCTCCTTGGGCTGCCCGATCTTCGAGGTCGGGGGCCTCGTCGAGGTGCGGCCGGTGATGAAAATGAGCATGTGATGGAGCTTGAAGACCATCTCTTCCGGCGCGAGGCGGGGCGCATGGTCGCCGTGCTGACGCGGATCTTCGGAGTCCAGCACCTCGCCCTGGCAGAAGACGTCGTCCAAGACGCCTTCTGCCGCGCCCTGGAAGTGTGGAAATTCCGCGGAGTGCCTTCGAACCCGTCCGCGTGGCTCATGGCGGCGGCGAAGAATCGCGCCTTCGACCTGCTGCGGCACGACCGCACGGCTCGCACCTTCGCACCCGAGCTCGGGCGGCTACTCCAGGGCGAAGCGACGCTTGCCCCCATCATCGAGGAGCTATTCGCCGCCAATGCCATCAAAGACGATGAGCTTCGCATGATGTTCTCGTGCTGTCATCCCCGTCTGCCAGAGCCGTTGCAGGTGGCGCTCGTGCTTCACATCCTGTGCGGATTCAGCGTGAGTGAGATCGCCAGCGCCTTCGTCAGCAGTGAAGCTGCCATCGAGAAGCGCCTCGTGCGCGCCAAGAAGGTGCTCGCCGGCTCGAAGAGGTTGTTCGAAATCGGAGGTGCGGACGACTTCGCTGCCCGCCTGCCGGCGGTCCAGCGGGCGCTCTACTTGCTATTTAACGAGGGCTATCACGGCGCGTCCGGTGAGTCGGCTGTGCGGGTGGAGCTCTGCCGGGAAGCGATGCGCCTGGTGACACTGCTTCGCGAGCATCCCCTCGCCTCGACGCCGGCGACGCGGGCACTCTCGGCCCTCATGTGTCTGCACGCGGCGCGCTTGCCGGCCCGCCTCGACGAGTCAGGCAACTTGAAAGCGATCTTTGACCAGGATCGGTCGCAATGGGATGCCAGGCTTGTCGCCGAAGGACAAAGGCTCCTCGATCTCTCGGCCACGGGTTCCGAGTTGACCCCATATCATATCGAGGCCGCGATCGCGTGGGTGCACGCGAGCGCGCGGCGTGCAGAGGAGACAGACTGGGGAACGATCGTTTGGCTGTACGACACGCTGATGACAATTGCCCCCTCCCCGGTCGTTGCTCTCAACCGTGCCATGGCCGTTGCCGAACACGAGGGTTCCGAACGCGGGCTTGAAGAGATCCGCGCGATCGCCGGCCGCGAGCGCCTCGCCGCCTATCCTTTCTACTCCGCTGCGCTTGGTGAGCTTGAGCGGCGAAGCGGGAGACACGGGATCGCGCGCGGGCACTTTCGAGCAGCCCTCGCGCTCGCGCGCAACTCGACAGAGCGACGGTTCCTGGAGCGGCGGTTGGCTGTGTGTTAAGCCGGTCCTGATCTCTGCGCATCATAGCACCGCGAAATTCTGCCGCCTGTAAGCCGCAACACCCCGAGTCCTAGCCCTCCTTTATAATCGTTCGCAAATCGTTCATAATCAGCAATTAACTATGGCGACCTTCTTGCGGGCCCTCGTGATTTTCCTGCTGGTAGCGGTCAATGCCGTGTTTGTGGCCGCCGAGTACTCACTCCTGAGCGTGCGCCGGACCCGCCTCGATCAACTCGCCAGCGAGGGCGATCCGCGGGCCCGACGCGTGCTCTCCTTATTCGCGGATATCGGACTGCTCTTTTCCAGCATTCAACTCGGGATCACCACGTCCAGCGTGCTGATGGGTTGGCTGGGCGAGCAGATCGTGGCGGGAGCGATTGAGGACGTCATCGAGGGAGGGCTGCATCGTTTCGTCTCGCTCGCTATTGCGCACGGTGTCAGCCACGGCGGCTGCGTTTGTCATGGTGACCACCGTCCTGATGGTGCTGGGCGAACTGGTGCCGAAAGCGCTGGCCTATGACAAGGCTGAACCCACGGCGCTGCTGGCCTCTTCGACTATTTACTTCTTCATGAAGGCTGCCGCCCTGCCGGTGCGAATGCTCGACGCGATGGCTCGGCTGGCCCTGCGGAGCATCGGCTATCTTCCGGTTCGCGGTCAGGGGCCGATGCATACAGCGGAAGAGGTGAAACTGATCGTTTCCTCGATTCGCAAGCGCGGGCTGCTGGGGGAAGAACAGGAGGAAATGATCCGCAGCGTATTTGACCTGCACCAGGTGCGGGTACGCGAAGTGATGGCGCCATGGCCCCGCATTACGCGCCTGCCGCTAAGCGACGATCTCGCCGCGCTGCTCGATGAAGTCATTAAGGACCAGCACTCCCGCATCCCTGTGTATGAGCATTCGCCCGACCAGATCATTGGCATTCTTTATACTAAGGACCTGCTGCGCGCGGCCCGCGAACGTCTGCACGGGATGCCGTCACCGCCTTTTCGTTTGCTGCCCCTCCTGCACGAACCTACTATCGTGCCTGAAAGCATGCCGCTTAGCCAGTTGCTCAGCGTGGTGCGGCGCAAGCATACGCAAATGGCACTGGTAGTAGACGAGTTCGGCACCTTTACAGGCCTCGTCACCATCGAGGATGTGCTCGAACAGATTGTGGGCGAGATCCAGGATGAATACGACTTAGAAGAGAAGGCCATTCAAAAAGTCAGCGAAACGGTTTTTTTGGTGGACGCCTCGATTAACCTGCGGGACCTGGCCGATGATTATGGCATTGTGCTGCCGCGCGGCGCTGGATACGAGACGGTAGCGGGATTTGTCCTTTCGGAGTTGGGTTCGATCCCCAGAGGCGGCGAGAGTTTTGCCTTTGAGGGACGGCGCTATACCGTGGTGGAAATGGACGGCCGGCGCATCGCCAAAATCCGGGTGGAGAAGTTGACGCCCGAAATCGCTGCGCCGCGCCAAAACGCCGCCTCAACGGGTGAGACACACAGCTCGTGAGTGGACGACATTACGATGCCAAGGGGCGGGCAGCTTCGCGAAAGTCACTGGTGGGAATGCGGTAGGGTGTACCCAGGTAGGAGAAATGAACCCGCTCGTCATCCTGCTCGATCAGGGTAAGGATGGCTCCGAACGGTATCGTGCTCCAGTCGCTGCCGAGCGGACGCAAGGTTCGCGGGTTGAGCCTGCGTGCCTCAATGGGCCGGGTAAGTTCGAACTTTGCCATCGCGCCTCTGATTATGGGTGCCGGGATTCGCCGTCCGACAAGCACAGTATACAAGAGTTGCCGTCGGGCGACTCGCGTTCCGGCGCGACGACACGACACCGTTGGCAACAGCACCGGCAGGAGTCTCTCACAACGCGATAGGAGGGCGGAGCTTTAACTCCGGCCTGCACGGGCTTCCAGCCGCGCCCCTGGGGGCCCAAAGGGTCCGAGTGAGAACTCGTGATTAAAGACGGGCGAAGCGCCTTCGGAGTGCGGCGGCTTGACGCCGCCTTGCGCCAGGCCTTTGCACGGTTCACTCATGATTGCTGCGCAAGACGTGACCGGAGCAAGGAAAAGGCGGTGGCTAAGGCCACCGCACTCCAAGGCATGCTTCGCCAGGCGGCCTTCCAAAGCCCCGCCCCCTTTACAAAGCGAACTCGACGACGATCCGGAAATTACGTTGGGCGTGGAGCGCCGCGGCGGCCGATCCCTGGTTGATCCCGATTTCAAGGAACCCAGAGCTGCCCAGAATGGCGAAGGGTTCGCCCGCCCGGCCTTCTGAGAAGCTGTGGACCAGCCGCTCGATCGGTGGGCGGAAGGGATCCTGCTCCGAGTCTCCGGGCACGGCAATGCGAAAAGGGCGCGAAGGAGAGCCGAACATCTCGGGCAAGTCCTCCGGCGCGAGGTTCGTGATCAGGTTGCCGAAACGGTCCACCTTAAGGACAACGCCCTCGACTGCGTGGGCGCCCAAACGCCTGGGCCGCGGTACAGAGATCTGCACGTAATCCGCGATCAAGGGTCCAAAGTCGCAGGGCAGCACCCCCCTGCTGCGCCAAGCCGCGACCGGCGCGAAAAGGTCCCGCCCGTGAAAAGTGCTGCTGGTGGGCCTCAGGGCATAGCGGTGAACCTCGATCTCGCGCACTTCAACCTGAGGTTCGCGGGCGTATACCATCGACAAAACGCCGTTATCGGGCGCTACGAAGCTGGCCCCCGGAGTCACAGCCAGAATCGGGCGCCGCGCGCCGCCGACGCCGGGGTCAACCACGACCAGGTGGATGGTTCCTGCTGGGAAATAGGGGTAGGCTTGAGCGAGAGTGTAGGATGCTTCAAGAATGTCGAAACACGGAACCTCGTGCGTGAGGTCCACCAGCGTCACGGCCGGGTTGATTCCCAGGATCACCCCCTTCATCACGCCGACGAAGTGGTCGGACAAGCCGAAGTCCGTAGTCAGGGTTACGATGCAGCTTCCGGGCAAGCAATTCCTCCTCTGCCGCTCCTTGCTGAGGTTCGTGCGCCGTCGAGCCTGCCAGACGGCGGAGGCCCTTGATGTGAATAAAATCCTATTTGGCGATCACCGCCACGGCCTGGAAGCGCTATTGAGATGAAGCGCAAGGGCTGGAGAGTAGCTTGCGATTGAGGCCTCGAGTGGAGGGCGCAAGCTCCTCATCGCCGGGCCGGGCAAAGAACTCGTCCACGCGTCCGAGGACTTCGCCGGTGGTCCGCGCACTTTGCACCTGGCGGCGCAACTCGGCGCCGTTACGCACGCCATGGGTGAACCAACTGGCGAACTGCTTCATCTTGCCGATCGCTCCGGCAATATCCTCTTCAACCAGCATGTTGTAGTAGTCGTGGATCAGCTTGTAGCGGTCAGACTCCGTAGGTTCCTGGTAATGGCCGGTCGCCGAATATTCGGCCATCTGGCGGAAGATCCAGGGATTAGTGGGGGCCGCCCGCCCGATCATCACCGCATCGCATTGGGTGGCGCGTCCGAGAGCTTCGGCATCTTGGGCTTTCATCACATCACCATTGCCGATCACCGGAATGCGCACCGCCCGTTTCACCTCAGCGATCACGTCCCAGCGGGCGGCTCCGCTGAAGCCCTGAACGCGGGTACGGCCGTGGACGGCAATGGCCTCGACACCGCACTGCTCGGCCAGACGCGCCACCGGCACGGCCACGATATCGTCATCGCTCCAGCCAATGCGGATCTTAATCGTGAAGGGAATGGTGACGGCGGCCCTGATCCGCTTCAGGATTGTTTTAAGCAGCGGCAAATCGCGCAGCAACCCCGATCCACCGCACTTGACCACTTTCTTGGCGGGACAGCCAAGGTTCAAGTCCACGAGGTCGAAGCCGAGATCTTCAATCATGATGGCGGCTTCTGCCAGGCGATCGGGCTCGGCCCCAAAGATCTGCGCCGTAATCGGCCGCTCTTCTTCAGTGTAATAAAGAAAGCGCTTCGATTTGATGTTCGAACGTAGCATCCCTTCGCTCGAGACAAACTCCGTCATGATCAGGCCGCAGCCGCCCAGCCGCTTGATAAAGCGGCGGAACACGGTATCGGTGATTCCCGCCATGGGCGCAAGAATATGCGCCGGCCGGATCGAAATGTCGCGGATGCCTAGTTCTTCAAACATATCCGATGTTGGGCGTCGTTGCCGAGAATTGGGCCCCGCTGCGAGCCAGCACCCTCCAAGTCTAAGCGGAAAGCAGCGCCGAGTCCACGCCGACTCAGGCAACTTGGCGACTCCGGGGCGACTCGGACAAGGAAAACTACTGGGTATTACAAATCACGGCCTTACTGTAGCGCCGGTGTCCCCACCGGCGTTTTCGACGTTGAGAACAGCGCGCTACAGAATTGAACGTCACGGTAATTTGCAATACTCAATAAGACGACGACGCCTCGATCAATGCAAATTCGCCACCTGAGCTGAGAAAGAGCTCGGCCTCTCGGAGCAGCTGCTTTTCGGTTCAACTTTTGCCGAATTGTTGCCGATCACCTCGTTGGGGACCCGGGAAGTTCGAGATGACGATTCCTGCTTCGGAGATTCTGAATGGTTTGTCGTTCTTGCTGGCAGTGGGCCTGTTCTTCGTGTGGCTCAGGGATCGCCGGCTCCGAGCCCGGGAGGGTGAGGGAGGCGAAGCAGCGGCTCTACTGGAAGCCAAGCTGCGTGCGGTGGTGGATAGTCTGGGCGAGGGCTTCCTGATCAGCGATCTTGGGGACACCGTTCTCTACGCCAACAACCGCATGGCGGAACTGACGGGCTATCCGATTGAGGAGATGATCGGCCAGGCAAGCCACCAGGTGCTATTTCCCGTCCAAGGTCATCCCGTCTGTTTCCACCGGCTGAAGGAGCGCGCAGCAGGTGTCGCTGAGCGCCATGAAGCGCGCCTGAGGCGCAAAGACGGCACTTTCTTCTGGACCGAGATCCGCTCCACACCCTTCCGCGATCACCATGGCAGCATCGCCGGCACACTTCGTGCTTTCACCGATATCGGTGCCCGGAAGAATGCCGAAGAAGCCCTGAGCGCCTCGGAGCAGCGTTACCGGCTGCTTTTCGAGCGTAACTTGGCCGGGGTCTATCGCACGACTCCCGATGGCCGGGTGCTCGACTGCAACGATGCCTGCGTTCGTATTTTCGGTTTTGCGTCCCGCGAGGAAGCCCTTCGCTGTCACGTCGAGGACCTCTATCCAGACCTGGTCGAGCGCGAGCGGATGCTGGAGGCGCTGCGTAAGCACAAGACGATCACGAATTATGACGCCGTCATGCAAGGCCGTGACGGCCGCAGCCTCTTTGTCCTGCTCAATGCCACTCTGATCGAAGCCGATGGCCAAGCACCCGTAATTGAAGGCACGCTTTTCGATATAACCGAGCGCAAAGATCTCGAAGATCAACTCCGGCAGGCGCAGAAGATGGAAGCCGTAGGCCAGTTAGCGGGCGGCGTAGCCCACGATTTCAACAACCTGCTAACCATCATCAATGGATACAGCCAGCTCGTGATGGCAGAGCTTCGACCCGGAAATTCCACGCGTACGCGCGTCGCCGAAGTGCTTAAAGCGGGAGAGCGCGCCGCCTCGCTCACTCGCCAACTTCTGGCTTTCAGCCGTCATCAGGCTGTCGAGCCTGAGCCTGTCGATTTGAGCGTCGTCCTGGAGAGCCTTCATAGTATGTTGCGCCGATTGATCGGCGAGCACATTGAACTCAGCATTACCCCCAACCCCAGGGCCGGCCTGATCAAGGCAGACCCGAGTCAGATCGAGCAGGTGATCCTGAATCTGGCGGTGAATGCCCGTGACGCCATGCCGTCGGGCGGCCGCCTCACCATCGAGACTGAGCTCGTCGATCTCGAAGCCGCAGAGGCTCGCAGCTATGGCCTGCCAAGGCCTGGCGAGTATGTCATCCTGACCGTGAGCGACGACGGCCGTGGTATGGACGCCGACACCCAAACTCACGCCTTCGAGCCGTTTTTCACCACCAAGGAACCGGGACGAGGTACAGGCCTCGGTCTGGCCACCGTTTACGGCATCGTCAAACGTTCGGAAGGCACCATCCGCCTGGAGAGCCAGCCCGGACAGGGCACCATTTTTCGGATCTATCTGCCGCGGCTGGACGGCCTAAGCAGCTGCACTGAGGCAGCGTGCGAGCGGGTAGCCGCCTCCGCGGGACACGCGGAGACGATCCTCTTGGCGGAAGATGAAATCCAAGTGAGACGCCTGGTTCGCAGTATTCTGGAGGGGCGCGGCTATCGGGTGATCGAGGCCGGCAATGGAGAGGAAGCCCTCGCGATTTCCGATCGGGAGGGGGCCAACATCGATCTGGTCCTGACCGATGTGATCATGCCGAAGATGAGCGGAAGGGAGCTTTCCGAACAGCTTCAGCGGCGCCACGTTGGAATCCCGCTGATCCATATGACCGGCTATAGTGACACCGTCCTTGTTCCCCCCTCCGTTCGCCGGCAAGGCGCGGCCTTCTTGATGAAGCCTTTTGCCCCGGAAGACCTGGCACGGGCAGTTCGAGCGGCGCTCGACGCTGAGACGCCCGTCGTCTCAAAAGACGAAGATGCCGAATATGCTGCAAGTGATAGCCTGCCGGTATGACGAAAGGCAAGGCTAAGGTTCTTTCAAAGCCTGCCGATATGATGTTGTGGACGAGGCGGACGTGGACAATTGGGAGGCAAATCTGGAACCGGGCCCGGATTACGCGATTTCGTCCATCGGCATGCTGGTTCACGACCGCAAGGATTGGCCCTGCGCCGTCTGCCGCCCCCTGAACCATATGGAGACTCGGGGAGCATTCCTGTGCGTTGATTGCGCCCATGACTTGGTAGCCTCAGCGATCTCCGCTGCGGACGTCCTGGACAGCGACGGAACCGTGGATACCCTCTCGGATCTTGCCGACGCGCTTGCCCAGCTCGACGATCCGGGCTTCAGCTTCCCTGCCCTCGTCAGCAACTAAGCCAATTCGGCAATTCATTTCCTGGCGACGACCGGGCGCCCCGCCTTCGCATTCTACGACTCAGGCTACTGCTCTCGATAGCCCAGGATATCCGCCGTCACGTCGCGCAAGATCCTACCCTTGTGCAGTGCGCTTTTCTCTTCCCTGGCGGCATAGCCGATACGCTGCACCATGATCTTGTACTTCTGGAACTCGCACTCGTCAGGCAGAACGAGATAGTCGCTATTGTACAGCTCGGCAAAATGGATCTCGTGAGCTTCGTTGTCTACACGGGCGTCCGCGACCCGCGCCACCATTCGCGAGTCCTGATAGATTGCATCGTCTTCACGCGATCCGGTCACAATCGCAGGCTGCTTCATTGGCTCCGACGCTGAGTAATCAGTTCCGTTTCCAGCCATATTCCTCCACTTGCCTCCTTTCAGGCGATTCCTGCGCGTTGAAGCCGCGCAATTGCAGACCTTCATTTTGGAAAAAGGCGGGTTCGCCGTCAACTCCCTACACGTTGAGTTGAACCTTCCGCCGTGACTAAACTTATTTTCAGCATAGGGCGCTACACGTGAAAAGGGTTATCATTTTGTCCTTGACAAGACATGTTCCGTGTGCTATTTGACCTATGCACATTAGATAGTAGGTTATGCGCGACGAAACCAGAATTCGTTGCATTGCCGGGCTTCCGCCCGGCAATGTTCCTCCCCAGATAAGACTGTACTCTTGAAAGGTCATCATGCGTCGGGTGTTGGGCGAAAGGAAAAGGGGGCGGTAAATGAAGCACGCGAGAAGTCTCTTGTTTTTGGTGATCACTACCTTGTTGGTGTGGTCACCTGACCTCTATGCCCAATTCAGCCTTGGGACTATCACCGGACGAGTCACCGATTCGACGGGCGCGGTTGTCCCCGGGTGTCAGATTAACATTCAAAACATTGATACGAAGGCGCCAACTCGAACGGAAAGCAACGCCGAGGGAGGTTACACCGTGCCGGCGCTCCCTGCGGGCAGTTACAGGGTCACCGCGTCTAAACCAGGATTCAAGGAAGTCTCGGTCGAGGTGACTTTGCGGATCAATCAAGTCCTGACTCAAGATATCGAGCTTGCGGTGGGGAATGTGAGTCAGGAAGTTACCGTTACGGCAAATGCTGCGCAAGTGGCGTTGGGCAAGGAAAGCCACGAGTTGGGCAACCTCGTTTCCCGTGTTGAAGTAGCCTCCTTGCCGGTTAACGGACGCAACTTTCTGGGGTTGGCCACGCTGGCTCCGGGCACGCAGCCGGCGTCGGACTGGGCCGGCGGTACCGGAACCTACTTCGGGACATCGAACAAACAGATCATTGCTTCCGGGCAGGGCTCTACATCTTCAGAGTTTCTTCAGGATGGAGTTGACAACCTTGCACTGTTCTATCAGGGAGTCAACGTCGTTCCTGACCTGGATGCGATTCAGGAATTCAGCCTGGAAACCAATGGCATGTCCGCCAAGTTCAGCCAGCCCAGCGTCGTCAACGTGGTGGGCAAGAGCGGCAGCAATTCCTTTCATGGATTTGCCTATGACTACCTGCAAAATGAGGCGCTCGATGCCAACAACTGGTTGTCCAATGTCCACGGGCTCCCCAAAGGCAGCCAGCGATTCAACCAATTCGGTGGGGGCATCGGAGGTCCCATCAAGAAGGACAAGCTCTTCTTCTTCTTCAACTATGAGGGACAAAGGAACATCCGGACGTCCCAGTTTTCAGGCCGCATCCCCACGGCCGCCGAGAGGCAGGGCGATTTCTCGGCTTGGTTGACAGGAGTTCCGACTGCCATCGGGACGGTCACCACGCAGGTCATCAACGACCCGGCAACCTACAATCCTGTCACCGGAACGGTGCAGGCTTTTGAGGGCAATATCATTCCCCCGGACCGGGTCGCTGGCTTCGCCAAGCAGTTCAACGCGTTCTTCCCACAACCCACGAGCAGTGTACTGCCCGATGGAACGAACCTCCACGTCAACCTGCGAAACACCAATACCATGAACCTTTACAACGGTCGTGGAGACTACAACATTTCAGACAAAGACCGACTTTTCGGAACGTTTCTCCAGGCTAACACACCTTCGCTCAGCCCCACCTTCACCCCCAACATCTTTGGCCACGTAACTAACAGGTTCGGGATCAACTCCGCACTGGAAGAGACACACATCTTCTCGCCGACGTTGATCAACACAGCCAAAGTGGGATACAACCGGACGATCTTCTTCCTGAACCAGATTGGCAATGGGACGAAGGATTGGGTGAAGGAGTTCGGCCTCCACACGCTCAACCCGGCCATTGAGCAGAACGGGCCGCCCGGCGTCAGCGTTTCAAACTTCTTTGGCCTCGGCGATATCTTCTCGCCCCAGGGAGCTCGCCAGAACCGCTACCAGTTCTCCGATGAACTCGAATACCTCCGTGGCAGGCACCGGATCTTCACCGGCATTGACGTCTCCCGGGACCAGTTTAACGGCGACTGGGCTCTGGCGAATAATGGATCCATCAATTTCAACGGCCAATACACAGGAAACTATCTGCCCGGGGCCGCCTTTGCGCCCGGTCTCGCCTTAGCGGACTACGAGTTGGGTCTGCCAAGTTCGGCCATCGGCGCAGAGGGAACCACTATTGCCGGGTTCCGCGCCACCAATTGGGCAGGTTACGTTCAGGACGACTGGAAGTTACGTTCCAATCTGACCCTCAATCTCGGATTCCGCTACCAGTATAGCGCTCCGCCGCGCGACAAGTACGGACACGCGGGAACCTACGACCTGGCAACAGCGACCAGTACTCCCGGTCCTTGGGATTCGAACTACAAGAACTTCGCTCCGCGGATTGGCTTGGCCTACAGTCTGAACAGTAAGACGGTGATCCGTTCGGGCTTCGGAATCTACTATACGTCGACACCGTACAATGTTTTCCAGTTTGCTCTGGCCAATCCGCCCAATTTCAATTCTCAAAGCCTTGGTTTTGATCTGCTTCACCCCACTCCGGTTTCGACGTTGTTCCCACCCATCACTCCGGGGTCGAGCATCCTTTCACCCTTTGCCCTGAGCAAGAGCGAGCCTACTCCTTACCTCGAGCAATGGAACTTCAATGTGCAGCGCTCGCTGCCTAAGGACATACTCTTTACGGCGGCTTATGTGGGAAATGCCGGGCATCACCTATCCCTCCGGCTCAATCCCAACCAAGCCAGTTTCGATGCGAATCCGCTCCAGCCTACGCCCCTCCCCTCACGCCGGCCGAATCCCCAGATCGGTGACGTGCTGGCGCAGTACAACATCGGCAACTCCAATTACAATGGGCTCCAGCTATCTCTCGAGAAACACTATTCGGCGGGACTGTTTTTGCAAGTCAGCTATACCTGGTCTCACTCTTTCGATCTGCTGACAGGCGACGGGGATGAGCTGATCAACGGCCTGGACCCCGAATTGAACTACTCTTCGGCACAAACCGATCGTCGGCACATGCTCGTGTTCAGCTACGTGTATCAGCTACCCTTTGGCCCGGGGAAACGATTCCTGAACCGGCAGGACCCGGTGAGCAGGTACCTCCTAGGAGGCTGGCAAGCAAATGGCGTAACGAGCTACTACACGGGCCTACCGTTCTATATTACCGCGCCCGACTTCGCCAATATCGGATTCACCCGAGTGGCGACGGCCGACCGGGTCTGTGACGGGAATCTCCCTTCCGGTCAGCGAACCTGGTACCACTGGTTCAACACCTCCTGCTTTGCGGTGCCACCTCCCGGCCGCCTAGGAACCGGGGGACGGAACTATTTGCGGATGGACGGCCTCAGAAACTGGGATTTCTCCCTTTTCAAGGATACTCCTCTGGGAAGCGAGAAGCGCACGCTCCAGTTTCGCGCCGAATTCTTTAACATCTTTAACCAACATAACTTCACGTTCTACGAACAGGTAAATGTAAATGACCCTTCCTTCGGCCAGGCTCAATATTCGCAGCCGCCGCGGGTAATCCAGCTGGCTCTGAAGATTTTGTTTTGACCTGACGTGAGCCGTTCGAGAGCGGGTAGCCACGGTCAGTGCTGTTCTGACCGTGGGTTCTGTTGAGATTCAGACGTGATGCATCGGTCGCCGCTTGCGCCTCACGGATCGAATCTCCTTGTCGAACTCGAGGATTGGCGGCGGTCGGATTACTGCCTCAGGCTGCCAAAAAGCTATCGGCGTGAGAAAAGCCCACGGTCAGGACAGCACTGACCGTGGCTACCCCCTCTTCCACGAAGGGCACCGCTGACCCATGGTCCGCCAGGATATCAAGGACGGAGCCTTGGCAGGCGGAGCTAAAGCTCCGCTTCACCGTTTTTCAGCAGCCTGCCAGATATTGCACTTTCGCACGCAGTGACTGATACTTCGTTCGAGAGAATTCGCTCCATGGTGGAGGGCTGCCATTTGGCTGGGGGAAATTTGGCGGGCATTTCGGTAGGGGTTGCGCTGTGGATGCTGCTCCTTCCGGGTTTGGCTCCACTGCCCGCGTCAGCCCAGGAAACTGGAACCTCGGCGGCATCCTTGCACAATCGCCAAGGATTGGCCTTGCTCGACAAGGGCGACCTCAAGGGGGCCGAAGAGGAATTTCGCCGCGCCCTGAAACTCGAACCCGCACTTGCCGGCGCTCATGCGAATCTTGGCTCGGTTCTCATGGACAGCAACTCCCTCGACGGGGCAATCGAAGAGTTCCAGACCGCAATAAAACTCCAACCGGGGAATGCAACAGCACACCTGAGTCTGGCCAAGGCGCTTCGACGAAAGGAAGACTGGGTGGGGGCGTCACGGGAGTACCAGTCGGTGCTCGGCCTTCAACCCGACAACGCAGAAGCGCTCAGCGGCAAGGGGATCGTTGTGTTCCAGCAAGAAGGCAACCTGCCCGGCGCCATCCGGGACCTGCGACGAGCCACCCAACTGGCGCCGCGCACGGCTGAATTCCACAACAATCTGGGTGTGGCGTTGGCCACGGCAAGCGACCGATCGGAAGCGATCGGGGAATTCCGTAGCTCCATCGCCCTCGACCCAGGTCTCTGTAACGCTTACAGCAACCTGGGTGTGGCGCTGCAGGAAGAAGGAAAACTGGCCGAGGCAATCAAGGAACTCCACGCAGGTGTGGGTTGTGAACCGAGCAATGCAGTAACCCACTATAGTCTCGGCTTGGTCCTGCAAGAGAGGGGGGAAATCGATGATGCCATTTCGGAATACCGCGAGAGTGCCCGGCTCAAGCCCGATGATTCGCGTTTCCATTACAATTTGGGACGGCTATTGGCAAAGAAAGGAGATTCGGCTGGAGCATCGGCAGAATTCAAGAAATTTCAGGACCTGAAGCAAGCCGAGCAGTTCCAGACCGCTAAGGCTCGTCTGAACTCAGGACTGGCGGAGGCGGCGAAGGGAAATATCGAGCCTGCGATTCGGGATTTCGAAAAGGCCTTGGTTTACAATCCCGATTACCCTGAGGCCCACTATGCCCTAGGTATCGCGGAGCAGCAAAGAGGAAACACCGCGAAAGCCATCGAGCAGTTCAGGCTGGCACTGAAGTCGAATCCCAAGTATATGCAGGTGCACAACCGGCTCGGGACGCTACTGCTCGGGCGGGGAGAGTGGGAAGAAGCACAAAAGGAATTTCAGGATGCCATGAAGATCGATCCTAGCGATCCCACAAGCCACTACAACCTCGGGATGCTCCTGGCCCAGCGCGGGCAACTGGATTCAGCCATCACGGAGTTTGAGACGGCGATCCGCCTTAAGCCTGACTATGCGGAGCCTCACTATTCTCTGGGACTGGCGCTCAGGATCGAAGGCAAGACGGACCAGGCGGAAGAGGCTTTTCGAGCTGCGCAACAACTTGACCCTCAGTTGAAGGCTCCCTTGAACTGAATTCCTGGTTGAAGCGTTTCGCTTCCTGGGGATTGATCGGCTTGCGCTAACGTTCGCGGCATCGACACGTGGAGGTCCGGAGTGAAGCGTCGCAACTTCTTCAAGACCCTGGGAACTTCCGCTGCGGCACTAGGAGCCGGCCGCAACCATCTCTTGGCTTCCGCCGCCTCCGGTCCCGCCACCGTCCAAAACTACGCCGAGGTGCCGGCCGTCAATCCCGGCGATGCTGAAGCCTATTTCACCGAGGAGAAACTGAAGCAGTATATCGATACTACGGCGCCTCTCGCGGGTAACAAATTCGAGGTTGTATGCTTCAGCTTTCCAAGTTGGCACCCCAGCCCCTACATGGAGAAGATATTCGGCAAAGGCTGGACGGAGTGGCAGATCCTGAAGAACTCCAAGCCGCTCTATCCCGGTCACCTCTTCCCCCGATATCCCCTCTGGGGCTATTTCAACGAGGTCGAACCGGAGTGGGCCGGGCGAGAAATCGACGCAGCCGCCGGCAACGGCATCGACGTGTGGATGATTGACTGGTATTGGCACAGCGGCACGCAGTTTTACCACGAGCAATTGGAACAAGGATTCCTCAAAGCACCCAACCGCTCCAAATTAAAGTTCGCTATCGCCTGGGCCAACCACCACTGGTGGAATCAATATCCGGCGAACTGCAGCACTCCCGACGACGCCTCGGTCCTCCTGCCACAGCACCACAGCCTGGAGGATATGCTAAGGGTAACCGACTACTGTATCGAGCATTATTTCCACGAACCCAACTACTGGCGAATCGATGGCAAGCTGGTTTTCTGCATTCTTGGCTACGGGCTGCTGCTCGAGACTTTCTCGCTAGATGAACTTCCGAGAGTCTTCGACAAGATGCGCGAGCGCGTACAAAAGGCGGGCTTGGGTGACATTCACTTCCAAACCACGGTAGGATATGGCGGCCACAAGTTCGAAATCCGGAAACTTGGATTCGAAAGTGCCACCCAATACCACAGTTTCGGCCGCCACGCGAAATGGCCGGAAGGCAGCCGGGTGCCATTCGGAGAAGCGGCACGAATTGGCATCGCGAACTGGAAGGACGGTGCTGCGAGCACTGACGTCCCCTTTTTCCCCGATTGCCCCGTCGGCTGGGACGACAGTCCGCGTTACGGCAGCGGCGCTCGCATGGTGACCGAACGCACGGCGGACCAGTACGAGCGATTCTTGCGCGCCGCGCAGCATTTCTCAGCGGCCAGTTCGGTCAAGCCGAAGGTGATTTTCCTGTCAGCCTGGAACGAGTGGACCGAAGATCACTTTCTCCTGCCTGATACCGTCTTCGGTTACAGCTACCTTGATGCTATCCGCCGCGCGTTTCGCCAATACCAGGCAGATACTCCAAGGCGTGATTAAAATTCAAACGGCCGCGGTATTTGCGGCCAAAGGATCAAAAATGAAGCGGCGCGATTTTATGAAATCGGGATTGGCCTCACTGGCTTCCGCAAGCGCACTAGGCTCGACGGCACTAGGGCTCCCGCTGGCGGAGGGTGAATACGAAGAGGGTCGCAAACTTAGCTTGGGAAACAAGTACCTGAATTGGGACCTTCTCTTGAGCGGAGGCAGCTTTCGCAGCGTGAGGTTGCGCAATAAGCTGAGCGGCCGCGACCATGATCTCGGAGATTCGCGGGAGTTCCAAATCACCCTCGCCCAAGCCAAGACGAGGATCGAAATACCCTGGTGGTACGTCCAGATGGGCCCGAATAACGACGCGGCTTCTCCTGAGAGCGAGCGCGGACTGGCAGCGGGATATCACCTTCCGGATTTCCCAGATGAAGAGCAGTGGGGTACAACCCTCAATCTCCTACTGCGGGCAGGCGAGAGGGTGGATGCGCCGCCGGTGTTCAACGGATACGCTTGGTTCCGGCAGTGGTTCGAACTGCCCAAGGATGGCGAAGGATCGCCGCTAGTCCTGTGCTTGGGAGGCTACACCCAGGAGGACTGGAACCAGTATTGGGTTTTCCTGAATGGAAAGCCGGTTGGCAACTGGAAGCACTCAGGCCGTTGGCGAACTCCGGAAGAATTGGCCCTGGCGCCGGGATCGCCCGAGTATTCGGCCTTTCGCTTCGGACCCGGCGCAAGCAACCTCCTGGCCGTCCGCACTTACCAAGTGGACAGGCGCTTCGAAGGGATCCGCGAAGAGATACTCGACCGCTATATCTTCGAGGGACGGCTCTCAGATCAGTTCATCAGTGTGGGACAGCCTTACTTGCACGTTTCTGATTTCAAGCTGAACCATTGGCAGCAAATAGAAAGTGCGGAGCGGCCCGGACTGGTGTTTGAGCTCACCAGCTCGGAACACCAACTGGGTCTCACCGTCCATTACGAACTCGATGAATTCATTCGCAGGAAGTGGCTCGAAATCAAGAACACGTCGGCGCAGGATCGGCTGCTTCTGGATGTGGACGTAGATGACTTCGTCATGAACGCCGCGATGACGGAAGGTGATCAGGGCCTTCCCATCATCGTTGAGAAGGAGATTTTCTGTGCGGTCGAACACCCCGCCGGGGTCAGCCAGGGTATGAATGGGCGAGTCCGCTTGCGGCATTTCCCGGGCAAAAGGTTGGGACCTGGGGAGTCGTTAAAGAGCAAAGTGTCGATCATCGGCGTTGGCGACCAGGGAAACGGCCGGCAGCAGTTCGTAGACTACATTCAGGCCCATAGCCCGCGAAAAGGCCTGCTGGCGATCTACGATCCGCTGGGAATCACCGGCTTTCCTGACGAAGCGAATTGGGTCTTAAACGATGACGGAATGCTGGAAAGCGCCGAGGTGCTGGAAAAGTTGCAAAAGCGCGGCATCAAGTTCGACTATTACGTTCCGGACGTCGGCTGGCAGGATTGGTCGGGCGACCTGACCCGATTCTGGCCTCACGGTTTTCCGGAAGGACCCGGAAAGGTGATCAAACGGGTGAACGAACTGGGGATGAAGTGGGGTCTCTGGTTTGCCTCAACCTGGGCAGACTGGTCGTGCGGCCTTAACCCCAAGATCGAACCGAGCCGGTCCGTTGTGCCTGGCGGGAAATGGCCCGAATACCAGTTCCGTGATAGTTTCGACACGCTGGACGGCAGGCGCCAACTCTGCCTGGCTTCCGAGCCTTATTTCAGCGTCCTGCGCGACGCGCTCCTGCACCACATCCAGCATGACAATCTCCGTTTCTTCAAGCTGGACACCGGCAGCTATTTTTGCAACAGCACCAGCCATGGCCACTTGCCGGGCAAATACTCCACGGAAGCGAACTACGACGCCGTTCTCGAAATAGCCCGGCAGGCGCACGCAGCCTCATCTGACCTTTACATCATGTGGTATTGGGGAATTCGCTCGCCCTTCTTTGCCCTGCATGGCGACTCTATTTTCGAAAGCCGGATTCGGATGGAAGGAGCCAGCACCGGCGACTATCCGACCCTTTATTTCCGGGATGCAGTGACGCTCGCCATGGACCAGGGAGTCCATTTCAATGACCTCATTCCGCCCATGAACAAAGACAGCCTGGGAATCTGGCTGACGGATACCTGGTGGGGAAACGCGATGCGCAAAGAGCGCTGGCGCGAAGCACTGGTGATGGACCTGGCGCGCGGGAACCTCTTGTTCCCCCAGTTCTGGGGGGAATTGAGATGGTTCAACGATGAGGATATCGATTTTCTTGCCCGAATCCAGAAGCTCGCGAAGGCGAACGAAGCTCTGTTCCACAAACGGCATACGATCCTGGGAGACCCTTGGGACAATGAGGTTTACGGATACTCTTACTTCGACGGATCTCACGGCTTCATTTTCATGAACAATGTCGACTTCCAGTCCCGGCCAGTGCGTCTCCGTCTGGATGAGACGATAGGCCTGAAGACAGATCGAGCCGCGAGCCTGCGCCTCATTTCCCACTTCCCGGACCGGGCGGAATTGAATATAGGTGGAGAAACCAGCTTCCGGCTGGGACAGACCCTTGAGGCGTGGCTCCGTCCTTTTGAAGTGGCCATGTGGGAGGTGACTGCCGGAGAACACGCTGCCAGCGGAGGAGCATTAGTGAAGCGAAACATCTCCGCGTCTCATGGCGGAATCGAGAGTCACCCTTTGCCACTCCAGTCCGGACTCGCCGAGTCCTGGATGCAGATCAGCTTCGCGGAACCTAGTTCGCAGTATCGATCGACCGCGCCCCGCCCAACCTTGGAAGAGTTCAAGCGTCAGGGATACCAGAAGCGCCTGCTGGCCTATCGATCGGCGTTGCCGGCCTTTACGGGACCCCACATGCTCGCCCTGGTATTACGGTTCAAGAAAGACGGCAAGTGGTGGAGGCATCGACAACCCGCAGATCTTGTTCAGGCGAAGGCAATGATCGGCAACCAGCCCGTTATTCGATTTGAGACCGCTCCCAACTTCCGTCAGACTGAGAACAACGAATGGTGTCCCTGGCTTGTGTTCAGAATTCGCATGAGCCCCGCTTGGTCCGGAGAACATGCAGCTTTCGCGATCAATGCCTATCTGCCGCCTGAGGTTGAGATTCAGAGTGAGGGATGGGTGATACCTCAATGGTGGGGACCTGTCCTGGACATCTGAATGAGCTGGATGTCTGATGCCCCATCGAGGAGACCGTCTCCCTTGCAAAGGCACAATCCGCAATTGCGCTGGCTAATGATTACCCTGGTATTCTGGGCCACCGCCATCAACTACCTGGACCGCCAGACGCTCTCCGTGGTCGCGCCTATCCTGATTGACCAATTCAAGATGAGCAATGTGACTTACTCAAGAGTCATAGCCGCCTTCATGCTCGCCTATACCATTATGAATGGCGTTTCCGGTCGACTGATCGACCGGCTGGGAACGAGAGTCGGCTATGCACTCACTACGGCGTGGTGGTCGCTAGCGGCCATGTTACACGGCTTAACCAACGGCTCCTGGTCACTCGGCGTTTACCGCTTTCTGCTCGGAGTCGGCGAGGCCGGCAACTGGCCCTGCGGGGTCAAGGTGGTTGCAGAATGGTTCCCCGTTTCTGAACGGGCACTGGCGTCGGGCATTTTCAACAGCGGTTCATCGATAGGAGCAATTCTCGCACCTCCAGTGGTAGTCTGGATTGTACTCAGGTTTGGATGGCGCGCGGCTTTCGTGTTTCTGGGGGCGACAGGCCTACTCTGGGTCACGATATGGTCGGCCATGTACTACTCTCCGGCCAACGACGCGCAGGAAGAAAACAACCGGCGCCTTTCCACCTGGCAGCTGTGCCGCGAGAAATTCGTTTGGAGCTTCACGCTCGCGAAGGTTTTTCTGGATCCTGTCTGGTACTTCTACATTTTCTGGTTTCCTGAGTATCTGAAACGCGCTCGTCACTTCGATCTCGCCAGCATCGGCAAGTATGCGTGGATCCCTTTTGCCTTCGCCTGTCTCGGCAATCTCATGGGAGGAGCGCTGGCGAGACTTCTCTTGGGGCACGATATTTCCTTGACGGTGGCGCGCAAGGCCTCGGTGACCGTATTCGCGGTTCTGATGGCTTCCGCCATTCCAGCCGTCTTGGTCGAGCGTGCGGCAATTTCCATTGGACTCGTTTCCCTGGCGATGCTTGGATATACTGGCTGCGCCGCCAACATGCTATCCTTTCCGGCGGACGTGTTTCCAAGAAACGTCCTGGGTTCAATCTGGGGACTGGCCAGCATGGGGTCGGGTTTTGGGGGCATGATATTCGCCCTGCTGACCGGCTGGTTAGTTGACCGCTATTCTTACTCGCCTGTGTTCATCGGATTCGGACTCATGCCCCTGGTTTGCGTGCTCATAATCTGGCTCCTTGTCGGTCCGCTGCGCAGACGCGAGGCCGCAGGCATAGCGACCTGAATATCCGGTCTGTAACTCGCGATCGCGCAGAAGCCCTTCAAGAAGGAACCTCATCGTGCCTAAATCCAAAGTTCTGTGGTTCAGGTGCCTGATCATTGCCGGCCTAACCCTCCTGGTAAATGGGCCTTATGAGAAGGCACAATCGCCTCATCAAAGTCCTCAAGAGGTCCGCTCCGAGAACAGGACGCAGAGCTTACCAGCGGACTCATCCGAAGGCAAGGTGGTTGCCCTCGAAGGCACCGCGCCTCTGGCCCGTTCCATCTCGGGAGACATCCGGGAGGAACAACGGCAGCAGATTATTCGATACTTCCTTCAACAAATTGCCTCCACACCCGCCAAGCGGGAGAGTCTGTGGCAGCCCGACTTCTCCTCGGCTGCGGCCTATCAGGCTTCGGTTCAAAAACACCGGGATCACTTGCGCAGGATGTTGGGACTCGTCCAGGCGACGCCGGGGAATCCAACTACCCAAGTCTTGTATGAGAGCGCGAACCTGCGGATCGAGGACGTGATCCTCCCCATTGACGCGGAATTACAAGTGCGCGCCCTATTGTTCCTGCCGCGCTCAAGCACACCGACGCCTGCCGTCATTGCCATTTCTACGGAGAGCACGACTCGCGAAGAGTTTACCGGGATCGTTCAAGGAATGACGCCCGCCCCGTGGTTGACCACCCTGCTTGGGCGCAAGGTCGCCGTGGCAGTTCCAATGATGACCGAGCGCCGCGATGACCACCAAATCTGCCGTCAGGCGGGCAACCGGGATCGCCGCAGGGTCTTGTGGCGGGCGGGATTCATCGTCGGCCGTACGCTGGTCGGCCTGGAAGTGCAGCAGGCCCTCGCCCTCCGGGAATTTCTTGCCTCACAACCCGGGATCCTTGCCCCCGAAATCGCCATCATGGGTGAGGCTCAGGGGGGAATGACCGCTCTCTACGCCGGCGCCGTTGACGAACGATTCGCGGCCGTCGCTTCTCTCAACTATTTCGAGCAGCGGGAAAACTGCTGGCAGGAGCCCGTAGATCGCGTGCTCTATGGCCAGCTCAATGAATTTGGCGATGCCGAGGTGGCAGCGTTAGTCGCCCCTCGGCCTCTCTGGATTGTCACGGAGCCCGGTCACTCTGTTTCATTCGCCAGCGTATCGGCTGAATTGGCCAGGGCGCGCCGCTTTTTTGGCGGATTGGGTGATGCCGACAAACTCACGAGCGTCGAAGCTTCGGAAAACGCACTGGTCGTGGCCGCAGATGGTATCGCCGCCGCGTTGGGCGCGACTGCAAAAGAAACCACTTCGGAGTTCGCTTTTCGAATTCCTCTCGCCCAGATTGCACAAGTTAGAGATCAGCAGTTCGAGACCCTATTTCAATACCTGCAGAACCTCGATGCTGCCAGCGACCAGGTCAGGAATACTTACTGGCAACTGAATTCCACGCCGCCTGGGGACCGCCCGCAGAAAGTGCAAAAGCTGCGGACAGAATTAGCGAGCCTCGTAGGCGTTACTGCGACTGACCCAGTACCCTTGCATCCGCGCACGGCGTTAATCGGGGAAACGGATAAGTTCGTGGCTTATGACGTTTTGCTAGACGTGGCAGAGGGTGTGGAGGCTTATGGGCAACTGCTGGTCCCGCGCGCCGTCGCGGGCCACGTGGGCCAGCGCCTTCCGGCGGTGGTGTGCCAACACGGCTTCGACGGATCACCCAAGTATGTCAGCGGAGTTGGCAGCGGGATTGATTCCGCAGACCATTTCTATCACCGCTTCGGAGAACGCCTTGCTGAACGCGGCTATGTGGTTTTTGCGCCGTACTTGACCGTCCCCGAGGATCATCGTCAACCCATGTTCACATATCGGGCCGACCTTGTGAATCCCCTGGTTCGCCTGGCGGCCAGCCTGGGGTTGATGCGCACGAGTATCGAATTGGCCAAGCTGCATCGTATCGTGGATTTTCTTCAGTCATTACCTTTCGTCGAACCCAATAATATCGGATATTACGGATTGTCGTATGGAGGCTATTCTGCCCTTTGGATGCCACCCTTAGAACCGCGCCTGAAACTAACCATCATTTCCGCGCACTTTAATGACTGGCGCACCATGCTTACGGACCCGACCAGGTTTAACGCCTCCTATTGGACTCTCCCCGATGAGGATTTTTATAACTGGAACGTCCTCAACCGCTTTGTCCACACCGAAATCATCGCCGCCATGTGGCCGCGTCCAGTGAGCATCGAATACGGATCCGACGATCAGGTAACGACTCCCGAGTGGCACCAGCGAGCGTGGAGGGAGTTAAGGCAGTTCAGCGAGGCGTGGGGCATGGAAGAGAAGATCGTGGATGACGATTTCAGCGGGCCTCATTCCATACACGGCATCGGCACGTTCTTCTTTCTGGATCGCTGGCTCCGGCCCGATCGCCCGGCAGGGCGCGACTATGGCTGCCGCGATGATGATTATTGTAACGAGATTGTGGCTCCCGATGGGCACGGATACGTCCAGCCAGCCGGGGAATCCGTACCCTACGCAACCCAGCTTCTCGATTCCAATCCAAGGTCGATGATTCGTGGCAGGTTTTACGTGGCGGACACGGCGACAGTATTCACGGGTATGAGCTTCAAGATTGCTCGCAACGGAAATCCTGGCGATCTTGTGGTGAGATTCGGGTCTTCGGAGGGATCGGGTGATCTCGGAGAGGGGCGCATTCTTTCGAAAGACGTGTACCCGCAATACGATTTTTGGTACGAAGCCAGGCTTCGGAAGGCGTTGCGGCTGGATCCCGCGAGGTCTTACTTTTTTGAGATCAAAGCCGCGGCAGGCGAGGCTCCGAAGGATTGCTATACAATCTTCGGGCCAAAGCCTCTGGGCGGCGAGGATTACCCAGCCAATTTTGGCCTGTCATTTCGAACCCTAGCGAGTACGAGTAAAGGTGAATAATTTCACTGGGCCCGCGCCAGTAGCGGACGACCGCGCGAGTCCTGACCGCTCGCACGGCGTCGTGCTTTCGATCCTGACAACGAGGAGATCTGGGCTATGAAATTAGAGGGAAAGGTATGTTTGATTACCGGCGGAACCAAGGGGATCGGTGCGGCAACCGCCCTGGAACTCGCGCGTCTTGGTTCCGACATTGTGGTGAATGGCCGCCAAGTCGACGCCCAGGCCAAGGCACTCCAGGAGAAGATCCAGGCGCTTGGACGCCACTGCTTGGTTCTGGCGGCCGATATCAGTATTCCCGAGCAGGCCACTCTGATTGTTCAGGAAACCGTCTCCCAGTTGGGAAGCATCGATCTGCTGGTGCATTCGGCCGGCGAAGCGGTTCCCGGCAGCCTATTAGAAATTTCGCCCCACGCATGGTACAAGGCCTTTGATGTCCACGTGCACGCGATATTTCATCTTTGTCGGGCAGCGGTCCCCTTCATGAAGAAGAGAGGCGAAGGAGCCATCATCCTGATCTCTTCGGCGGCTGGCACACGAGGTTGCTTGGGAGCCATCGCCTATGGTGTGGTCAAGGGAGCTCTGCCTCAATTCGCGCGCGCTCTTGCCCGCGAACTTGCGGACGACAACATTCGCGTCAACGCTGTGGCACCCGGGGTTATTCGTACACGCTTTCAGGACCACCTCACTTCTGAGCAGGTGAAGAATAATATCGAACGCCGAATCCCACTGCATCGCGAGGGTAAGCCCGAAGATGTGGCAGCGGTGATTGCTATGCTGGCGGCCAATGACTTCATCACGGGTGAGACCGTCGCCATCGATGGCGGAATGACCATGCGGATCGCCTAGCCGGGCGCGTTGCTCCGTCCGGGAGCGTTCTCGAGGGAGTTGAGCCATGGAGCGCAGGAGATTCTTGCAGAACACGGTCGGAGGGCTGGCGGCGCTAGCCGGAGGATCGGCAACCCCGACCGAAGGCAACATGGCCGTAGCCCCCGCTAACGAACTGCAACCCGGCGACTTTCCGCCGGATGGCTACCAGGTGCCGGACTGGTTCCATTACGCGCAGGCGGTCTATTTCGATGGGTATTCGCCGCCGGTCTATCCGCACCTGAGGGACTTCGATGCCAAACGCCTGGTGGAGGTGGTCATCGAACTCGGGGGAAACCTTCTCAGATTTCAACCCATAGGTTATTGGGCCTACTACCCGAGCCAATCGTTCCGCGTGCATCCCGAGCTGGAGGGAAGAGACCTTATTACTGAGGTTACACAAGAATGCCGGCGGCAAGGCATCCACTGCTATTGCTACACGGGATATGGCCACGCTCACATGGAGGTCGGATGGGTCGATCAACATCCTGAATATGCTGACTGGGTACTGCGCGATCCGAACGGAAAACCCTATGGTGTGTACGCGCACATCGGCTGGGGCAACCGGCAACGGATCTGCACCACAGGAGATGCTTACCGCGCGGGGATTCGCCAGGTGGTCAAGGAGCTCTGCACGCATGACATCGACGGCGTGTACTTTGATGCCCCAAGCGCCTTTGGTTACACAGGAATCTGCTTTTGCGACTCTTGCCGGCGGAATTTCAGGAAATCCACCGGCATGGACATCGACCGCCTTAAGGGAATGGCGAAGTATCAGGGCCTTCCCTTCGAATGGAACGAGTTGCCGGCCGACGCGGACATGCCGGCGCTGGCCGCCTGGTACGCCTGGGCAAACCGTCTGGCCAAAGAAGATCTGCTGGACTTTCGCAGAATGATCCATGCCAGCGGAAAATTCATGGCTTGCCACAATGGGCAATCCTGGACGGGCACTTCCCTTCCTCAGCAATACCGGATTCCAGAGGGCTTCATGGTTGAGGCAAGCCGGGAAGTATATGAGCGGCTGATGACGGGAATGAAGGGAGCCTCGATGGCGCGGCCGTACCGGAAGGTCGCGCAGATGTACCTGGGAGGTTACGGGGTGTCGTGGTACGACGAGCCCCCGCATGAGCGTCCATGGGTGGTGCACAACACTAACCTTGAAGACAAAGACGAGATTCGGATGGAGGGATTCACTAACCTGGCTTGCGGAAATGCCCCGCTTTATGCGACGGCCAACCGGCTCTACTTCCGAGTCGGGAGTGGCAGTTCGCAACCGGCGAGAGAAGTCTTTGGACTTATGCGGCGGGTGGAGAAAATTCATAAAGACAGCATTCCGGTGCCCTACGTCACGATCGTGCCCACATGGGAATCGCTTCAATTGTGGCGGACGAAGCGGAGAAGCTGGAACTGGCCGCTGATGACAAGTGGGATGGGCCTGGCGATGCTCGACGAGCGGATCAGCTTGGACGTGAACGTAAGCACGGAGATGAGCGACGCGTGGTTCGAGCAGCAACGTGTGATTGCACTGTGCGGGGCTTCAGGAATCTCAGCCTTGCTGGCGGAGAAGCTCACCAGGTGGGTGGAGCGAGGCGGCGGCCTCTTGGCAACCTATGACACAGGGCTGTACAACGAGCAGGGAAAGTTGCGGCGGGATGGCGGGGCCCTGCGGCAGGTATTGGGCGTCAAGATGAAAGGAGAGCCGCTGGAAAGCCAGCCGGAGTGCTTTTGCCGCGTGAAAGAGAGCCATCCGGCGCTGGGCGCGTTTGCGGCAGAAGCTACGGTGCAAGCGGATGGGCGGTTGGTGCCGGTCGAGGCCGAGCCAGGGGCGAGAGTACTGGCAGAATGCTGGAATCTTGGCACCGGTGAAGTACGAGGTCCGGCCGTTGTGTTCAACACTCTGGGAAAGGGACAGGCGATCTACATCAGCGGAAGCCTGGAGGCGAATTACCTCTATGACCGCGTGCAATCAACAGGGCAGTTATTGGCGGGTCTGGTACGTTTCCTCGGAGGGGGCGCGCCTCTACCATACACCGTGAAGGCACCGAAAGGCGTATACGCGGTCTTGCGAAGGGCGCGGAATGGCGACCTGGCGCTTTGGGTTTTGGCCAACGTAGGCTTCAAAGACGCCGCCGTGGGACGGACGCGTCAGGAGTATTTGCCGCTTTCGGACATCGAGGTAGGGATTCGAGTTCCGGAAGGACGCCACGTAAAAACGCTGCGACTCATGCGAGCTGATCGGGCTGCGCCGTTCCGGATCGAGGGGGAATACGCTGTCACGACGATCCCCACCCTCCACATCGCCGAAGTGGTCGCCCTGGAACTCGCCTGATGCGAGAGGCTGGATCGAGCTGAGTCCGCACTCAGCACCCGCTACGCGGCCGGGTCCATTCTGAGATGAAGAATTCGCGGCTCCGAAATTCTTCTTGACAACTCTTCGTTCCGGATTGAACATCTTACTATTAAGATAATAATGACGCGTGTAAAGAAGAGTCCGCGCGCCGCAGCGAGGGCTCGTTCTTGTTGGTGTGTGCGGCACGAAAAACCCGTGCTGGCGGCTTCGCCCGATCTGGTCGAGGTGTGCTCAAGGAGGGTGCAGTACCCGATGAGTGCCGAAGGAATAGAGAACCTGGAGGGCCGGATGCCAACCGGCGTGGACAAAAGTCAAAACTAAAAGGTGAATTCGTGACGCGTATAGCACATCAAATCCAAAAGTTGCGGGTCGAGAACTTCCAGTCGCTCGAAGACTTGGCGTTTGTTAGCGGACTAAATCCAGCAGTTCTGACCCGACTTGAGAACGGTGATGAAGCTCCCACCCTGGAGGTCCTGGAGACAGTCGCCATGTCTCTCGGGGTGCCGTTGTACCGTTTGTTCTACGATGGGGGTGAGACACCCACTTTACCCCATTTGCTGCCCCGCGTCTCCTGGCAAGAGCTTCTTGATGAGGCCCCCTCACCTCAATCCAAAATCGGCCGGCTCTGGCAATACGTATCTGAAGTGCTGCACGTATAAGCCTGCTCCGCTGCCCGGCCCGATCCACGGGATCCGGCTGGACGGCACCCTGAGCGGCTCGACACCCTGTCACCCACCTGTTGGCGGCAGAAATCCCTTACGGAGCAAACATTCAAGCTTGGGGTTTTACGCCGGTACAAAAAGTAAAAGCCATGGTTCTTGCAATCTAAAGCTACGCCTGCCTGCTGGAGAATTTCCGGGGACTTTCGCCTCTGAGTCTGACCTTCCGCCTTTCCAGTCAGCTGTTTTCGATTACACTGGCATTGCCGCACGCCATCACGGGATCAGACCATGGGACAAGCCCCCTCTCGCAATGCCATATTGGAGGCTCGATGCCTTAGCCGTCAGGTGCAGGGTAAGCGCCTGGTGGATGGCGTCAGTCTCCAAGTGGGCCGCGGCGACATCCTGGCGCTGGTCGGTCCCAGCGGATCCGGCAAGACATCGTTCCTGCGTCTCCTCAACCGGTTGGACGAGCCTACGTCGGGCACGGTGTACCTGGAAGGTCGCGACTATCACACGATCCCGCCGCGCGAGTTGCGCCGTCGCGTGGGCATGATGACTCAGAATGCCTTTCTCTTCCCCGGCACTATTGCCGACAATCTCCGCTTTGGCCCGACGCAGCGAGGGGAATCGCTCTCGCCTGACCAGATCGATACTCTTTTGAACCAGGTAGGACTTGCGGGTCGCGGCGAAGACGACGTCAGTCACCTCTCCGGCGGAGAGTCCCAACGGGTGAGCTTGGCAAGGGCGCTCGCCAACGCGCCTTCGGTCTTGCTGCTGGACGAACCGACTTCCGCTTTAGACGATTCGATCAAACTCGACGTGGAATCATTGATCCTTGAGGTCGTGAAACGAAATGGGCTCACCTGTCTCGTGGTGACGCATGACCTCGCCCAGGCGGCGCGGGTCGCCGCTCGCGTGGCCATTTTCAAAGCCGGCAGGCTTTTGCGGATCGGTCCAACCGAGGAGGTGCTTGGTGCTGAAACAGATCTTCACTAACCAACTTCAGCTTGGTCTGGCCCAAGCCCTGGTGGCCACTTTGGCGGCATTGCTCGTAACGATAATCGCCCGGGCCAGAGAGATCCACCTCGAGCGAGACGTGGTGGTAGCACTCGCACGCGGACTGGTACAGATCGTGGCGGTGGGATCGATCCTCGTGCTGCTTCTCGGTGGACCGCGATGGACCAGCGTCTTCGTGCTCGCCGCCATGATGTTCGCCGCCGCCGCCACTTCCTCCCGGCGCGCCAAGGGTATTCCAGCGGCCTTCCAGATGTCGCTCTACGCGATCGCTGTGGGGTCAGGATTGGTGATCGCTCTCATGACCTGGGCGGGCGTTATCGATACGGCCATCACCTCGCTGATTCCCATCGGCAGCATGCTGATCGCCAATAGCATGAATACCAACTCCCTTGCCCTCAACCGCTTCAAGAGCGAAGTGGAATCCCATACGGGGCTGATCGAGACAGCCCTGGCTTTGGGTGCGGGTGGGAACAAGGCGGTATCACCCTATGTGCAGGCCTCGTGCCAGGCCAGTCTCATTCCCGCTATCGATTCCATCCGCTCGCTCGGTATCGTCTGGATTCCCGGCCTGATGACCGGCATGCTGCTCTCGGGGTCGAAACCCGTCTATGCGGCCATCTACCAATTCGTCCTGCTGGCGATGATGTTCGCCGCCAATGGCCTGACCTCTCTGGTCAGCACTCTGCTGGTCCGCACGCACGCCTTGTCGCCTGCAGAGCAATTGACCTTGCGTCCCGGCGGCGCGTCAGCGTGAAGAACGCGATCTGTACTTCGCAGTTTTCCACGGAATTTAACGCGCTATGAGTTGTTTGTCACAGTATTGTTACGGAAAGCCTGCCATCGGCAACATGGCAATCCGGAGACACGGCCACTACGGCCAGAAATTGGCCTTGCGGAAAGGTCTAAGAGAGTATAATGGCCCGCTTCGGAGACTACTTTTGAATTCGAAAGAGAATCTGGCGACGCTTAGCCGGCGTGAATTTATCGGTGCTTCGACGGCCGTCCTGGCCGTCGGGAATCTTCCTGCCGGTCACGTCATCGAAAGCGCGGCGAGCCTGGCGTCTCCTGCGGCGATTCCCCGCCGCGTGATCATCGACACCGATCCGGGCGTAGACGATGCCCTGGCCCTCCTCTTCGCGATGCGCTCGCCGGAGCTGACCATTGACGCGATCACCGCTGTCGCTGGTAATGTTCCGCTGTGGCTCACGCTCCCGAACGCATTACGCATGGTGGAAATCGCCGGACGCACTGATATTCCAATAGCGCCCGGAGCGGACGAGCCGCTCGCCCGCAAGCTGGTCACGGCGGCGTACGTTCACCGGAACAACGGACTGGACGGCGTGGAATTCTCTACCCCCGTAACCAAGCCGGCTCGGGAAACTGCAGTTGAAATCGTTCACCGGATTGCGAGTGGCACTCCGGGCGAGGTCCCCATCATCGCCTTGGGACCATTGACCAATGTGGCCACGGCGCTGCGCGCTTATCCCGCGCTAAGAAAGCAGATCCGAGAAATCGTTTTGATGGGCGGATCGCTCTCCGGCGGCAACATTACGCCGGCGGCAGAGTTCAACATCTATGTGGATCCCGAAGCCGCGAGCATCGTTTTCAACTCCGGCGTTCCTCTGACTATGGTCGGACTCGACGTAACTCAGAAGTGTATCCTGACTGAGGATCACGTGAAGAGGCTCGAACCCGGACAGGATGCCATCTGCCGGGCGGCGGCGCGGATCACCCGAAACGCGTTGGAACGTGCTCGCAAAGCGACCTGGGCCGGCGGGAGTGGTCCGGTCATGCACGATCCGCTGGCAGTGGCCGCGTTCATTGACAAGACAATCGTCAGCCTCAAGAATTACTTCGTGGCCGTCGAGACGCAGGGCCTACTGACCGCCGGCGAAACCCTGGGGTACAAGCGCGCGCCTGTCCGCCAGTCGGCGCCGTTCATGAATTCGTCGGCGACCACGGAAGTGATCCGCCCTGATTTCACGCCGAACTCGAGCGTTGCCGTTGACGTCGATGTGCGGCGTTTCTTCGAGATGTTTATTCGTCGTCTCTCCGGCAAGGGGTAGTTGCCGTCTTCTGGGGACGGTCAGACAAAGCCATTGCCGAATATAGTGGGGCAGCATGATTGCGCCACTAACGTGGCTCTGGTCGATCGTACAATACGACATGCAACGATTTTTTTTACTCATCGCGGCGATGCTCCTGATCGGCGCTATGGGACAAGCCGAAACCAGGCGCAAGGTGATTCTTGACCAGGACGCTATGGGCCCGGCGGGAACCGATCAGAACGCGCTTCTCGTATTTCTGCAATCGCCCGAGGTCGAAACCCTGGGTATAACCGTGGTAACCGGCGACGGCTGGCGCGACGAAGAGGTCGCCCACACGCTGCGCATGCTCGAAATCATCGGCCGCACCGATATCCCGGTAGTTCCGGGAGCGGTATTTCCGCTGATCAATACCAAGACGAGGGTGGAGAACTGGGAGAAGCAATATGGCAGGATCGACTGGAAGGGGGCCTGGACCACCGATCTCCCTGGCTTAAAATATCACGAGCCCTTTGTCATACCACCGCTGTCTGAAGGGAGTCCAACGACCAAGGCCGCCCGCGAGGACGCGGCTCATTTCATGGTGCGGATGCTGCGCCAGTATCCACACGAGATCGCGATCTACGAAGCCGGCCCCCTGACCGATCTGGCGCTAGCCATGGAGATCGATCCCGAATTTCCGGAACTCGCCAGGGAACTGGTATTGATGGGAGGAAGCCTGAATCCCAACACGAACGACCCGGAGTTCGTGAACAACCCGCGGCACGAATTCAATTTTTGGTTTGATGCTGAGGCCACTCACAAAGTCCTGCACGGGCATTGGCAGAGGATCACGGCTACCACCGTGGATGTGTCGGTGAAAACCCATGTGACCAAGGCGCTCCTGGAAGAAATTGGACGAGCTCGAACGCCGGTGGCCCAGTATGTTGCCAAGTATACTTACGTGGGAGAGAAAAACTACATGTGGGATGAGCTCGCGGCGGCGGCCTGGCTCGATCCCAGCATCATTACGCGGGAGCAGACGCTCTACATGGACGCCGATATCGAGCAGGGTGCAGCGTATGGCAACACCCTGACCTGGGTTCCCGGGTCACATCCCGGCATGGGCGAGCAGCTCGTTCACGTGCAACTGGACCTCGATCCGGAGCGGCTCTATCGGCTATTCGTCCGCCTGATGACCTCGCCAACACCAGGTGTGTACGTGGTGAGATAATCGAACCACATTGGTTGGCGGCGTTTCCTGTTGTGGCGATGACTTGTCCCGTCAATTTAGTTGCTGAACTCGCGGAGTGATCTGATGGCAGCCAAGATCGTAGTGGTCGGAAGCTTGAACATGGATCTGGTGGGTTGTGCGTCACGCATCCCCGTGGTGGGAGAGACTCTTGTGGGCCACACTTTCTTGAGTGAACCTGGCGGCAAAGGCGCGAATCAGGCCTATGCGGCGGCGAAGCTCGGCGGCCGGGTCTCCATGCTCGGCAGGGTGGGCTCAGACGAGTTCGGCCGTGACATGCGCTCGAACCTGGAGAAGGTGGGCTGCGACGTCAGCGGACTCTTGACGGTGCCGGGGAGCAGCGGTATCGCCCTGATCTTCGTCGCCGACAGCGGCCATAACTCGATCGTCATTGTGCCGGGAGCGAATGATCGATTCTCTCCCGACGACATTGACGCAGCCCAGACGCACCTCGAGGGAGCGGCGCTCGTATTACTGCAGCTTGAGAATCCCTTACCGACAGTGCTTGCCGCGGCGCGAGCCGCGCACCGCGCCGGAGCGCGCGTGGTGCTCGATCCGGCTCCGGCCCGCGAGCTCCCCGACGAGTTGTTCGAGCTCTCCGATATCATTACGCCTAATGAGACCGAAGCCGCGCTTCTCGCGGGACTCCCCCCTGCCAGCCTCAATCCCGATCAGGCAGTCGAGATCGCACGGAAGTTGCAGGCACGCCATGCCAGAACGGTGATCGTAAAGCTGGGCGATCAGGGTTGCCTGCTGGTGAACAGCGAGCACCGGCTCTTCCCGGCGCCCAAGGTCAAAGCAGTGGATACAACCGCTGCCGGTGACGAATTCAACGCCGCACTCGCCGTAGCGCTCGGCGAAGGCCTGGACCTTCCCTCCGCCTGCAAGTTCGCCAATCGCGCGGCGGCGCTTTCAGTGACGCGGCTCGGCGCGCAGGCGTCGGCTCCCACCCGAGCCGAGGTTGATGTCTTTGCGCCATCGGACCGGACGATGTAAGGTACGGGGGCGTAGGGCGACCGCGCTCTGCAGGAGCGGAATGTTAAAGCCGGGGCATCGTCCCCGGAAGCGTTCACCTGATTGGCTTTGGTATGGCGACAGCCGCGTTAGCGGCGCAATCATACAAACGGGGGTGCCGGAATATGAACCAAATACGAGCAACGTTATTGACGGGAGTGGGGCGGATGCCTGCCGTACTGGTGCTGGCTTGCGCGATCGCCGCACCCACTCTCGCGCAGGATCCAACTCTCGCAGCCACCCCGCCGATGGGTTGGAACAGTTGGAACCATTTTGCCTGTAAGGTCAGCGATCAGGTGGTGCGCGCTGCCGCCGACGCGATCGCCTCGAACGGTATGAAGTCCGCGGGCTACGTCTACATCAACATTGACGACTGCTGGCAGGGAAGACGCGATGCGAACGGCGTTATCCAGCCCAACGATAGGTTTCCCGACATGAAAGGGCTGGGCGATTACATCCACGCCAAGGGCCTGAAGTTCGGCATTTATTCCTCTCCTGGCCCCAAAACCTGCGCCCGTTACGAAGGCAGTTATAAACACGAAGAGCAGGACGCCAAGCAGTATGCCACCTGGGGCGTTGATTATCTGAAGTACGACTGGTGCAGTGCCGAGCGCGTCTACAAACACCAGGAGATCCAGGCCGTCTACAAGAAGATGCATGATGCGCTCGTAAGCACAGGACGGCCCATCATCTTCAGCCTTTGCCAATATGGATTCCGCTCTGTATGGGAATGGGGCGCCTCAGTCGGCGGCAATCTCTGGCGGACCACCGGCGACATTTACGACAACTATGACCGCATGTACTCGATCGCCCATGCCGAGGACGGAATCGAGCAGTACGCCGGTCCCGGGCACTGGAACGACCCTGACATGCTGGAGATCGGCAACGGCAAGATGAATCATGATGAGTACGTCACCCACATGAGCATGTGGTGCATGCTGGCCGCGCCCCTGCTGGCTGGGAACGATCTCGCCCACATGAGCGCCGAAACGCTCGCCATACTGACCAATCCCGAAGTGATCGCTGTCGATCAGGATCCCAAGGGCGTCCAGGGACGCTGGGCCTGGCAGGCCGGACCCTACGAAGTCTGGACGAAGCCGTTGGCCGACGGTTCCACAGCTGCCCTGCTGATCAACCGCGGTGAGGACACCGAGCGCATCACCGCCAACTTCAAGGATCTGGGCGTAAGCGGCACCAAGACGGTCCGCGACCTGTGGAAGCATAAGGATCTCGGGAAATTCACGAACACCTTCTCAGCCGACGTTCCCCGGCACGGGGTCGTAATGGTGAGGCTACGCTGAAGGCTCCACAAGAATCGCGCCACAGGCTGTTCACTAAGCTGAACGTTCCATTGTCTCACAGCCTTCACTGAAACCAACCACCCCTGCCCCTCCTTAACCAAGGAGGGGAATTTGCTCAACCCGGAGGAACCCTGCTCGAACCAGAGAGCGTTTCGCTCGGCTGGTTTCGCTCGGTTCGGCCATCATCCACAGAAGGGATTTGCGACTCCCCTCCTCAGATGAGCTCAGATGAGGAGGGGGCTAGGGGTTGTGCTGAATACCAACGATTCAAACCGAACCTGTGGCGCGATGTTTAAGATAGCTGAGGCGGAAGGCACTTCAACGGCACACTCGACACGTGGAGGCAGTCACGTTCTGATACTGGTATTGGCGATTCTGTCCTCCGCCCAGCTCAGCGCGCAGGAGTTCAGCTTCCCCCACAACGTCTACCCTCCCCAAGATGAGCAGATCCCCGGTCCGCCCAACAGCTCAGCGAACGTCGCCCTGTGTTGCGCCAAGGGAGCACAACAGCCGGTCACAGAGGCCGCCTGGAACCAATGGCTCGCCGACCTTCAAACCTGGCGGCGCGAGCACCTGATTCGCATGGGTTATAGCGGCGCGGAATATGACAGGCCGGAGCTCAAGTGGACGCAATCGAGTTTCATCCAGACACTGATGATGTCCCACGAACGCACGTTTTACGACCCCCAGAGCGGACGCTACACGGTGGATCGATATCTGGAAGATCTCAAGTCCCGCTACGGTGGACCGGGTGATCCCGCTCGCCCTGTTATTGACTCAGTGCTGATCTGGCCCTCGTATCCCAACCTCGGCATCGATGATCGGAACCAGTTCGACCTGATTCGCGATATGCCGGGCGGGATCGCCGGCGTACGCGCTATGATCGCGGACTTCCATCGCCACGGAGTTCGTGTATTTTTTGCGTACAACCCGTGGGATCGCGGAACGCGACCCGAAAGCCTACCCGACTGGGAAGCGCTGGCCAAGCTCATGGCCGACATTGGCGCCGATGGCGTGAATGCCGACACCATGGAAGCCGTTCCTCCAGCGTTTCGCGCGGCTTCTGACCGGACCGGGCATCCCCTCGCGTTCGAACCCGAGAACGGCGCCAATTCCGACACCGACTTTGCCATCGCCTGGAACAATCTCACCTGGGGCTATTGGAAATATCCCTTTGAGCCCATGACCAGCAAGAACAAGTGGCTGGAGCCTCGTCACATGGTGCACGTGGTAGATCGCTGGTCGCATGACAAGACTGACGGTTTGCAGGCGGCATTTTTCAACGGTGTGGGATACGAAAGCTGGGAGAACATGTTTGGAGTGTGGAATGGGCTGACCGAGCATGATGCAGAAACCATCCGCCGGATGGCCGCGATCGAGCGCACATTCTCCGATCTGCTGGTCAGTCCGGGCTGGGAGCCCCACACGCCGGCGCTGCAGTACGGTGCCTTTGCCAGCAAATTTCCCGGCACTCACAAAATGCTCTGGACGATGGTGAATCGTAATGACTACGCCTTGGAGGGCCCGCAGATTCGTATCGCTTACGAGACAGGGCTCCACTATTACGACGTGTGGCACGGAGTTGAGATCAAACCCGAGATCGATAAAGGCGGGAATGCCATCTTGAGTTTCAAACTGGAGCCCCGCGACTACGGAACGATTCTCGCCACGTCCGCCATTTCTGCTGCCGAGGCGCGACTGCTGGCGGCGATGGCTTCTGCCAAACCACTCGGGAACTGCTCACACGAGTGGAAGTTTCTGCCGCAGCGGATCATCGAAATCGCTCCGACAAAGCCATATCCTGCTGCGCCCGCTGGCATGGTGAGCATTCCCGAAGGCGATTTCAACTTCGACGTGTCGGGCATCGAGATTGAGGGTGGTAATGAGATTGGGACCGATGTCCAGATGCCCTGGGAGGACTCGCCGCGCCGCAGCCATCGGGCTCCGATGCATCTGAAGGCGTTCTACATCGACCGCTATCCCGTCACCAATGCCGAGTTCAAGAAGTTCGTGGACGCCACCCACTTTCATCCTGCCGACGATCACAACTTCCTGCGAGACTGGCACGACAGAAGCTATCCGGAAAGCTGGGCGGCAAAGCCGGTGACGTGGGTATCGTTTGAGGACGCCCGTGCTTACGCCGCCTGGGCCGGAAAACGGCTGCCTCATGAGTGGGAGTGGCAATACGCGGCGCAAGGCACAGACGGCCGATGGTATCCGTGGGGCAACTATTGGGATCCAACCGCTGTGCCGGAGATCGACAAAGGCTCGACGCTTGGGACACCCGCTGAGGTCATCGCTCACCCGAAAGGCGCCAGCCCCTTCGGAGTTATGGATCTGGTCGGCAACGTCTGGCAGTGGACCGACGAGTATCAGGACGATCACACCCGGTCGGCAATCTTGCGTGGCGGCAGCTACTATCAACCGCAAGGGGCCATGTGGTATTTTCCCCAGGCTTACAAGCTGAATGAGCACGGTAAGTATCTGCTGATGGCGCCGAGCCTGGACCGGTCAGGCACGATCGGATTTCGTTGCGTTGTGGATGCGCGATAGGGCAGGAGCCAGTAGTCAGGAGACAGAAATCAGAAGCAGGCTTCGTAACTTCATTCGATGGCGAGGTAGGCATAGCGTAGCAGGAACAATGCCGTCAGAATCCAAATCAGCGGACTGATATCGCGGTATTTGCCTGAACCGACCTTCACCAGCGTGTAAGCAATGAGGCCAAGGCTGAGACCAGTGGCCACGCTGAAGGTCAGCGGCGTCGAGACCAGCGTGAGGAATGACGGAAAGGCTTCGCTGAACTCCTTCCAGTTCAACCGCGCTACGGATTCGCACATCAGCGCACCGACCAGCACCAGCACCGGCGCAGTAGCATAATTCGGGATCGCACTAACCAGGGGTGAACAGAACAGCGCGCCCACGAAGAGAGCCGCGATTAGCAAGTTGCCCAGTCCGGTGCGCGCGCCCGCTGCCACCCCTGACGCGCTCTCGATATAACTGGTTACGGTAGAGGTTCCCGTCAGCGATCCGAAAATTGTGCCGACTGCATCGGCGAGCAGAGCCCGGCCGGCTCGCGGCAATTGCCCGTCTCGCATGAAGCCGCCCTGTTCGCACACGCCCATCAGCGTCCCAACGTTGTCGAAGAGATCCACGAAAAAGAAAGCGAAGATGATCTCCACCAGGCCCAAGTGGGCGGCGCCGGCGAGATTGAGCTTCAGCAAGGTACCCGAGGGATGCGGGAGTGAAACGAAATGTTGAGGCCAGTGGCTGAGTCCCCGCAGGATGCCAGCAACGGTGGTGACCAGAATGCCGATCAAGATCGCGCCGGTGAGACGTCTTGCCAGGAGAATCGCGGTAAGCACCAAGCCGAATACGGCGACCTGCACCTGCGGGTCGGTAAAACTGCCCAGCCCGACCAGTGTGGCCGGGTTCGGGACCACCAGCTTTGCCCCACGAAGTCCCACGAAGGCGATGAACAGACCGATCCCGGCGGCCGTGCCGAACTTCAAGCAGTCCGGGATGCCGTTCACAATCTGCTCGCGTACTTTGGTGAGCGTGAGCAGTAGGAAAAGCACACCCGATAGGAACACTACTCCGAGTGCCGTAGTCCAAGGCACGCCGCGGCCGATCACGATCGAGTAGGTGAAATAGGCGTTCAGCGACATGCCGGGTGCGAGTGCGATGGGGTAGTTCGCCCCCAGTCCCATGACCAGGGTGGCCACCGCAGCGGAGATGCAGGTGGCGAACAAAACGCCGTCAATGGGCATCCCGGCCTCGGCGAGGATCCTCGGATTGACCACGATGATGTAGGCCATGGTCATAAAAGTGGTCAGGCCGCCCAGTAGTTCCCGCCGGGCTGTGGTGTGGTTTTCCGTGAGATGAAAGATACGTTCCAGCATGGATGGCGATTAAACACGAAGCCCAAATTAACTGCGCACTCAGGCAGTCCCCGAACCGCCCGCTTGCCCCATAAGTCGATGTTCAGTACGGTACCTTGCTGCCCGATTGCTTCCAAAACTCAAAGGCACTCGTAGCCTCTTCGCGCAGCAAGTTGATGAATGGAATCGAGCGTTCCGAATCCGGCAGAAGTATCTGATGATAGATATAAGAATCGTCAAAGCCTGATCGGGCAGCGTCGTCACTGGTGCCGCCATAGTAAACGCGCGCTAGGCGAGCCCAATAGGCCGCGCCCAGACACATCGGGCAGGGCTCGCACGTGGTGTAAAGCTCGCAGCCGACCAGGTGAAAACTATTCAGCTTCCGGCATGCGCCACGAATGGCAACCATTTCGGCGTGAGCCGTGGGGTCATTAGTGCGAGTCACCTCGTTCACCCCGGAGGCAACGACAATATCGCTACGGACCACCAGCGCCGCGAAGGGGCCGCCACCGTTGCCCACATTTTCCACCGCCAGCTGTATCGCTTTGCGCATCAGTTCTTCGTGCACAAGTCCCTCCGCGATCATCCGCGCACACGTGGCCGACTCCGGGGCAGGCTGCGAACGGCGGGACCCGCGTGCTACTGGGCGTTACAAAACAGTGATGGTCAGTTCTGTAGAGGCCCTGTCCTCAGCGCCGAAAACGCCGGTGGGGACACCGGCGCTACAGTGAGGCCGTCACTATGATTTCTAATACTCAATCGGACCATGCTGGCGTCGCGTTCACCACCTACGCTCGTGTTTACAGACCGCGCCTGTTCTCCAGCATTTTCAGGAAGGAACGCTCTCTCAGCTCCTCCCGGGTGAGTCCCGTACTGAGCATTTCTGCTTCAGTGATGGCCCCGCAGTTCGAAGCACGCAAGAAATAGTTGAGCAGACCCTGGCCCGTCGCCGCATCGTCGAAGGTGTCGCCCACGAGCGTCGCCTGGGCCGCTTTGCCGATAAAGTTTCGCAAGCGCGCGGCCAGCGAATCGAACCCCTGCAGGAAAAAGGCGTACACCGCCGCGTAGCGTGTGGGCAACTGCGCTGGATGGAGGTCCCAGCCCTGGTAGAAGCCGTGTCGCAGCGAGCGCTGCACATCCTGGAAATGCAACCTCATGGCGCGATAGACCACCAGTTGGTTCTCTTCCTTCTGCCGCTCTGTCAGGGGGGCGTCGCCAGGTTTATGGGGTGCGATCGGCAGGATTGTGGTGGCGCCGTCGGAAAGCTCGACGCCCCTTCCCGCCGTACACACTTGCAGCAGGTGACGGGCAAAGTCTGCCGTAGGGTGGAACAGACTCTGGTATTCCGCCGTGATGTTACAGGCCGCTGTGTAATCGTAGGCGCCGAAATGCAGTCCCCGGCAGCGGAGCGGTGCCGCTTTAAGCAATCTGGGAATCGCCAGATGCCCCTCCGAGTCGACGATGGATTCGGGAGTCTCAATCATCAACTCGAACCTGAGCGAGTTGGCGGCAAGCCGGTACTCGGTTTCGAAAATACCGAGCAACTCGGCCAAGGCGGAAACCTGGGCGGGAGTCGTGACCTTTGGCAGAGCTACGACGAACCCGTCCGGCAGGCGGCCGGCAGTCTGGCTAAGCAGAGTCGTGAGGAAGAGGTCGAGAGTCCGGATGCTGCGATCCCGCAGGGCTTCAGTTAAGGGCTTGATGCGGATCCCCAAGAAAGGTGGAAATCGCGGCGTTCCCATCCCGAGCGCCGCCGCTTGAGCCGCCTGTACCGCGTGGGCGTCCTCCTCGGCGTCTGGCCTGTTGCCGTACCCGTCCTCGAAGTCGATGCGGTAGTCTTCCACGGGTTCCCGCTCGAGTTTGGATACCGTCCGGTTGTACACTACATGTGCCAGCCAAACAGCAGGCTGCTCGCGGCGCACCTTTTCAGGATCCTCATCCAACTGTTGCTGCAACTCGACCGCCGCCCCGGGATCGGAGGGAAGATCATCCGCACCTGGGAGCGCGACCGAGCGCGCAAAACTAACGGCGTCTGGCGCATAGGCTTGAAGCGTGCGGAGGGCAAGCGATCCCAGCACGGCGCCGATATCGGGCCTGAACAAGTGTGCGCCGCCATAAACCGTGTGGATCGGTTGGCGCCGGCAAGGTTCGCCGGGATAGTCCGTCTCGTACTCCCGGTTGGCCTCTGAAAGGCGCGCCTTCAGCCCTTCGATCGAGAACTGACGTAATGTAGTACTCAGTGGCTCCAAAGGTTCGCTCCTGTCCTGCAGCCCGGATCTCCGAACTACTTACCCATTCATATCTCCACAGCAGCACTCCCAATAATAAGGTCCATTTCGTTGACGCGCCGGAGTCACTATGTTAGCTTGGTACGGATGGAAAATTTGAATAAACCATACCGGATGAGGAGGTTAGTTGGTCTGCGTCTTGTTCCTCGTTTTCCAAAGTGAAGTGCTTCAGTTGATCGCTGACACGGGGCTCGTAGCCCGAATCGTTCTCTTGATCCTGCTGGTCTTCTCGGTCCTTTCCTGGGCCATTATCTTCCAGAAGTACCGTTCCTTCAAGGCAGCGCGGATAGAATCGCGGGAATTCCTTACGATCTTCCGCCGCAGCAAGAAACTCTCGGAGATCCGCGCTTCCTGCCAGTCGCTCAAGGCAAGCCCGCTGGTGGAAGTGTTTCTGGGGGGCTACAAAGAGATTGAGAGCCAAGTCGTCGTCAGTGAAAACCCCGGCAAGCCGCACATACGCAGTCTCGAAGCCGTGCAACGCTCGCTCCAGATCGCCTCATCCTCGGAACTGTCCCGTCAGGAGAGATGGCTCACCTGGCTCGCCACGACGGCGGCGGTTACACCGTTCATCGGGCTGTTTGGGACTGTCTGGGGCATCATCGACGCTTTTCATGGTCTTGGCTTGGCTGGCACCGCTACCCTGCACAGTGTAGCGCCAGGCATCTCGGAGGCCCTCATCACCACCGCGGCGGGATTATTTGCCGCCATCCCGGCGGTGGTGGCCTACAATCAATTCGTTCAGAGTATCAAAGAGTTTGGGGCTCTGATGGATGACTTTTCTCTTGAATTCCTGAACATTGTGGACCGGCATTTTGCGTAAACACAGCCGTGGGCAGCAAAGATAGGCCGCGCGATGCTTTGATCGCTGTTTCCGCCTGGCACCCCTTTTAATTGTAGCTCTCTAGACATCAATGGCATTCACAACACCTAAAGGCCGTACGCAAACTTCCTTATCAGAAATCAATGTGACACCTTTTGTCGACGTTATGCTGGTTTTGCTCATCATCTTCATGGTGACGGCGCCGCTGCTGCAATCCGGCATCGAAGTTGACCTGCCGGAGACGCGCACCGTTAAAGTGATCTCGCAGCAAAAGGTCGTAATCACGGTCGACAAGCAGCAGAACCTCTACATCGGCAACGACGCCGTGAATATCCACTTGCTCGGCCAGGAAGTACTGAAGAAACTGCAGGGCAATGCCCACGAACCGGTGTACATCCGCTGTGACAAGGCGGTGCCGTTTGGCGACTTTGCCCTGGTGATCGATGCCCTCAGGCAGTCTAACGTCAACAATATCAACATCGTAACCAAACCGCTCGAAACCAAGGGCGGGAGCTAGAGAGCATTTCGGATGGGGGCCAGTTACAGCCTACTTTTGGATCGCGGCGAGAGCCTGCGCCGGCCCCTCTGGCTGTCGATCGGCTTCCACATCGCGATCGCGGCGGTCGCTTTCGTCTGCGGATTCCTGGGACCGCGGGGGACGCGCCTCGATTGGGGTGAAAACGGAACAGGTGGCAGTGGGGAGGACGCAACCAAGGTGAATGCCGTCACCAGCTTGCCGGGAATCCCGCTGCCGACGCCAACGATGACCACTCGCAATGCCATTGCTAACGAGAGTCCGGGCCTGCACCAGGACGAGCCCCAGCCCAAGCCTCAGGAAGAAGAAAAGGCCGACGAGATACCTAAGTTCAAGGACGCCATCCCGCCCAAGAGACCCCTGAATATTGCCAAGCACCTGAACAAGGATCAGTCTCCGCCGCCAGAGAACGCGATTCCTTACGGGATGGGCGGGGCGCCCGATCAAAATTTCTCGCAATTTCAAATGGCAGGCGGGGGTAGCGGCGGCGGTCTCGGCTTCGGTGATGCCGATTTCGGCAGCCGCTATGGCTGGTACGTGCAAGCCTTGCGAAATCGCATCAGCATGAACTGGTTGATGTCTACGGTGAGTCCGAGCCTCACCAGTGCGCCCCGTCTCTTTATAGCCTTCGATATCATGCGTGACGGCACCATCGCCCACGTGCAACTGATCCAGTCGAGCGGCATTCCGGAGGTGGATCGCTCCGCGCAAAGGGCCGTCCTGGCATCGAACCCGGTCAATCCTTTGCCGCGCGACTATTCCGGAAACATGATTTCCGTGAAGTTCTATTTCGACTTCCGCCGTTCGCAATGATGCTCGCGGTTTTTTGTGACAGCCCCGGCCGGCGACACGCTCACGGAGATCGAGCCTGACTTCACTCGGTCTGATCGGGACTAATAAGTAAGATCCACTACAACGCGATGCGCGCAGGAAACATGGCGCCCAGGGAAAGGGGAACGCGAAGGATGATCTTGACTCGCATGAAATTTTCATTGCCACTTCTCGGAGGACTGGCCTTGCTCGCGGCGGGCTGGAGGATAACATCGGCGCAGGAAAATGCGACACCTCCACCGCTCTCTCAGAGCAATCAGGGCTGGTTCGTAACCGGCATCAATCGCGGCGCGCCGATGATCCGACTGGCAGTCGCTGACTTACCCGCGCAGTCTACCGACGCCACGCTGGTTAGCCTTACCCAGGAGTTCAACCAGGTATTGCATAATGACCTCGACAACGCCGGCATTTTCCAGATGGTGAGTCGAAGCAATTTCCCGGTTAAGACGCCGGTGGAGCCCGGTGATGTTGACTTCAAAGCGTGGTCAGACCCGCCTGCGTCAACCCAGATGCTGGTTTTCGGCAAGACCGAATTGACGAATTCGAGCCTGGTGGTCACCGGCCGCTTGTTCGACGTACAGAATCCCGCCAACCCCAGCGTTCTGGCGAAGCGCTATGTCGCCACCATGAACGAAATCTCCGCCCGCGACGCTGCACACCGTTTTGCAAATGAAATCATCCAAACCTTGGGAGGTGGAATACCGGGAATCAACTTGACCCGAATTGCTTTCGTCAGTAACCGCACCGGCTTCCCGGAAATCTGGGTGATGGATTACGACGGATTCAACCAGCACCCCATCACCAGCTACAAAGCGTATAACACAACGCCTCGCTGGTCGCCCGATAACGCCCGCTTGGCGTTCACCAGTTACGCGCTGAAAAATCCGGAGATTTTTCTGTTCTCCCTGGAAACCAACCGCCGGGTCCCCTTTCCCTCCTACAAGGGCTTGAATACCACCCCGGCATGGTCGCCCGACGGTAAGAGGATGGCCTTCTGCTCCAGTATGGGCGGCAATCCTGAGATTTACCTAGTGAACACCGATGGCTCCGGGCTGCAGCGTCTCACCTTTTCTCGAAGCGTCAACATCTCACCCGTCTGGAATCCCAAAACCGGGGCGGAAATTGCTTTCGTGTCGGATCGCAGCGGAAGCCCTCAGATCTACATTATGTCAGTGGACGGAACCAACGTGCGGCGTCTGATTTCGGGTGGCGGAGACGCGAGCGCACCGTCGTGGTCGCCGAATGGCCTCTTCATGGCCTTCAATTGGCGGCTGAGTGAAACTGGGACTTACGACACTTTCGTCATCGAAATTGCCACCGGCCGGATCGTGCAGATCACGCACGACGAGGGACGCAACGAACACCCCACCTGGGCACCCGACGGGCGCCACCTGGTGTTCGAGTCGACACGTGGTGGGACTCGCCAAGTGTGGGTGTCGCTGGCCGACGGGCGCAACGCGAAGCAACTGACAACGCAAGGCGAGAACTGGAATCCCAACTGGTCGAACTAGGGCGAAGCTTCGGCTTCGAAACACAAGAAATGGTTGCGTTTTGATTTCTTTTGGTTTAGCATTGGCGCTGAATCCAGTATGCAAGAAAGCTCTTGACGCTTTTCGCAAGCGAAGTACTTCGAAATAACCTCGGAATAGTCAGGATCATTCGATTTCTTCGCCAACTAAGGAGGAGACAAAAGATGCTAGAGAGAAAACGCCGTGTGGCAGGTCTCATAGGTGTTCTGGCGATCGTTGTACTAGCCGGAGCCTGCCATAAGAAGAAGGTTGTGGCTCCACCACCGCCGCCGCCACCGCCGCCGCCGGCAACCCCTGCACCGGTCTGCACATTGACGGCAGAGCCGACCACGGTGGACAAAGGACAATCGGTAACGCTGAGCTGGACATCGCAGAATGCGACCGGCCTCGATCTGCAGCCCGGTGTTGGCAGCGTGCAGGCGCAGGGCTCGAACTCGGTTACGCCTCAGGACTCCACCACCTATACTTTGAACGTGAATGGTGCCGGAGGTTCCGGTAGCTGCAATGCCCGCGTGACGGTTACAACCCCACCGCCACCGCCACCGCCGCCGCCGGTTGAGGAGTCGATGGAAGATCAATTCACCAAAACGGTCAAAGACGCTTACTTCGACTTTGACAAATCGGATATTCGTCCCGACGCTCAGCAAACCCTTACCTCTGATGGGGACTGGCTGAAAGCCCACACGGGCTTTAACTTTACCATCGAGGGTCACTGCGATGAGCGTGGCAGCGAAGAATACAACCTAGGCTTGGGCGACCGCCGTGCCAACGCCGCCAAGAGTTTCCTCACCAATCTTGGCATCGATGCCGGCCGTGTCACCACGATCTCGTACGGTAAGGACAAGCCGGTCTGCACCGATCACGACGAGACCTGCTGGCAGCAGAATCGCCGCGCCCACTTCGTGTATGGGACCCAATCGAAACAGTAGTTGAGTTTGCGCCGGGAGCCTCGGGCTCCCGGTTTCCTTTACGGGCGCGAATCCCACAAAAAGGACCCTTGACTGAAGGTTCGGGGCGGTCGGATGGTCGCTCTCGTTCCGGCGTTAGATTTTGCTCGCAATATTGGCCTTCCAGTATCCCGATCCCTTGTTAGTTGACCCGGCGGTCAAGCGCGGGGTAAACTCGCAAGGGATCTTATTTTTTTGAAGCGAGGACTTACCGACGTTGAGAAAGTACGCGCCTTCCCTTCTCCTGCTCCTTACGCTCTTGACCGCCGCCTCAGTTCCTGCCTTCGCCGTCAACAAGGACCTGCTTCGCATCGAGGAACAACTCGATACTCTCCAGCAGATGGTCCAGAGCATTCAGAAGACCGTCGACTCACAGACTGCTATCATCCGAACCTTGATCGAGCAACAAAGCGATAGCCTCAATTCGATGAAGGCGGCCATTGACAACCTCGAAAAGACGAACGCTCACGATCTGGCAACCAGCGGCAGTCACTTTGACAATATGAACAACCAGATTCAGGCGCTCAGTGAAAGCCTCGATGAGGCCAAGGCGAGGCTGGCCAAGCTGAGCGATCAACTGGCACATACTCAGAGCTATCTCGAGACGCTGAACAGTCCGAGCAATCCCGCCAACAATCCCAACGGCTCTAATCCTACGGGGCCAGCAGGCGCGCCTCCCGGGACCACGGCGCCGGATTCCGGCAATCCCCAAGGGCCACCCGCTACCCAGCCCCCGCAGGGAACTGCGCTGAATCGGGCGGCGAACGTGGCGGATCCAGATTCGCTGTATCAGAGCGGGCTCAGCTACTACAACGGCGGGCAATATGATTTGGCCCGGCAGTCATTTGAGCAGTACCTCCAGGACTATGGCGACACCGATCTCGCTTCGAATGCGCAGTTCTATGTGGGCGAGTGCTACTACAGCCAGCAGCAATATCGGAAAGCCGTTGATGCCTACAACAGAGTGCTCGAGCGCTATCCCGGCGGTAACAAGCAGGCTGCCGCTCAACTTAAGAAGGGTTACGCGCTCCTTAGTCTGGGCGAGAAGCAGGCGGGCATACGGGAACTGCGTTCGCTTGTCCGCCGCATGCCGCGTACGCGTGAGGCCGATCTTGCCCAGCAGCGGCTCAAGCGTTTGGGTGCCTGAATCTTCCCTGCGCCCGGCCACTGTACTGCCGCCGGTCGACGAGGTTCCTTATGAGCTCCATTAACAAAGTGATTCTGATCGGCCGGTTGGGACGAGATCCCGAAGTCAAATACACCCCCGGCGGCGCGCCTGTGGCTAAATTCTCTTTGGCTACCGATGAGGTTTTCAAGGACCGCTCCGGCGAACAGCAGCGCCGAACCGAGTGGCACAACATCGTGGCCTGGAACCGTCTGGCCGAGATTTGCGGTGAGTACCTCACCAAGGGCAAGCAGGTCTACGTGGAAGGAAGCATTCGCAGCCGCCAGTGGGAAGATCAGAGCGGCAATAAGCGGACCTCTTACGAAATTGTCGCCCGCGATATGAAAATGCTGGGCGCAAAGGGCGACACCGACTCAAGTTTCACCCCACGCCCTTCCGGCGAACGGCCCCAAGCTGCAGCCGGCGGCGCCGAGCACTCAGAAGCTCCCGAGCCGCCGCGCGGTCCTGATATTACTGACGAAGACATCCCCTTCTGACGAGCACTCTAGCGCGAGGTCAGGGTTGAGGAGAGTCTCGCATTTCAGAAACCCTGCGGCTCCCGCCTTCCGAGAAGAACCGCAGACTTCGAACAGCACGAAGGCTGATTCCATAACGTCGTCGGCTCCTTAGAACCGGTAAACTTGGTTTGCTGTCCGACCAAGGCTGCCGGGAAAGGAGCCGACATGTCAATTATCGGATGTGATTTGCATTCCCGCTACCAGGTTGTTGCGATGGTAGACACGGACGACGGCGAGGTAGCAACGCGCCGCTTGGAACATGAGAACGGAGAAGCGAGGACATTTTATGCAGGGCTGGCCAAGGGGTCGCGGGTGGGGATCGAGGCGACGGGCTACACCCAGTGGTTCGAGCGCTTGCTGGCGGAACTGGGGCACGAGTTATGGGTGGGGGATCCGGCCGCGATCCGGGCCCGAGCGGTGCGCCGGCAGAAGACCGACACCCGTGATGCCGAACACCTGTTGGACCTGTTGGTAAGCCGCCGTTTCCCGCGCGTCTGGGTGCCCAGCGTGGAACAGCGGGATTTGCGGCAACTGCTGAAGCATCGCGACAAGCTGGTGCGGATGCGGACGGCGCTGAAGAACCAGCTGCACTTTCTGGCTATGAGCCAGGGGGTGTGCCGCAAGCAAAAGCTGTGGAGCGCACGCGGTCGAGCCGAGTTGGAAGGGCTGAGCCTAGGAGCGTGGGCTAGTCGGCGGCGGGAAGAACTGCTGAAGATGCTGGACCAGCTCAATCCCTGCATCGACGAGCTCAACGAGGCGGTGCAGGCGGAGGCCGAGCGCTGCCCGGAGGCGGTGCAGTTGATGGAGCAGCCGGGGGTGGGGCCGATAACGGCTCTGGCCTTTGTGCTGACCGTCGGTCCGGTGGAACGTTTCCCCCACAGCCGCGCTCTGGTCAGTTACCTGGGACTCAACCCACGTGAGGATTCCAGCGGGGGTCACCAAAGGCTGGGCCACATCAGCAAGCAAGGCAACCAGATGTTGCGCTGGCTGCTGGTGGAAGCCGGCCAGAGGGCGTCGCTGCTGGACGAGGAACTGAGGCGTAAGTATAAACGGTTGGCTTTCCGGCGGGGCAGAAACGTGGCCAAGGTGGCCATGGCTCGTCAGCTGGCAGTGCGCTTGTATTGGAAGCTGCGCCAGGCGAGATCTGCCCAACCGGCGGTTCGCATGCCTGGTAGCCCGAGGTAGCGCATGGTGGGCGGTTCGCCACCGCAAGTCTGATTGGGCGCCAAGCCTCCCTGCACAGGCGGGGAGATCGAATAGAGAATCATGGTGGGGTGAAAACTTCACCGAATAGATGGCTGGTGGAACAGTCCACCGCAGGATTCGAGAGGCGAGCCTTGGTCGGGACAAGCCTTAAAGATTCTTCCAGGACGAAGCATCGCTGTACAGCGCTCCGCTTCGTCCCTCTTCTAGGGTGGGCGTGCCGGAGTCGGGGTCAAGGGTCTGCGATGAACGGTCCGACCAAAAGCGTCGGACCGCCCTTGACCCCGCCTCCGTCACGCGGGGGTGGGAGTGTTGCTAACTTCTGCTTGACAAAGCCGACGGCGTTATAGATGCGCTACCTGCTAGTTACTTAGAAGCCAACTGCTCGGTTCAGCAACCCTTCGCCGGCTCCCACAACTCGATGCGGTTTCCCTCCGGGTCCGTGATCCAGGCGAACTTGCCGTATTCGTATTCTTCCCGCTTCTCATCGATTGCGATGCCTTCCGCGCACAGAGCCTCAAGGAGGGCATCGAGGTTCTCCACGCGAAAATTCATCATGAAGCTCGATGTGCCAGCGCCAAAGTAGTCTGTTGTCTTGGGAAACACCGCCCAGACCGTCCTGCCAGGCTGTCCGCTTTCGTCGTCCTGCCGCCAACGGAAACTGACTCCCGAAACAGGGTCGCGCTCCAAACCCAGGTGGGTCTCGTACCATTCCTGGAGATGATCGGGATGCTCTGCCTTGAAAAAGATACCGCCCAAGCCCGTGACTCGCTTCATCTGTACCCTGCTTTCTATGCCCTGCAGTCCTCGCTAAACGCCGATTACTCCCACCAACTCCTTTACCGCTTCGGCGGACTTGTCCAATTCAGACCTCTCCTGGGCGGTCAGTTTGATTTCGATGATCTGCTCGATGCCCATCGAGCCGAGTTTCACCGGCACGCCTACGAATAGTCCCGAGATTCCGTACTCGCCTTCCAGATAAGCGGCGCAGGGCAGGATCTTCTTGCGGTCGCCAAAGATGGCATCGACCATCTCGACTACAGCGGCTGACGGCGCGTAGTAGGCGCTGCCCGTCTTGAGCAGAGCCACAATTTCGGCCCCGCCTTTGCGCGTGCGGTCAATGACCTTCTCCAACTGTTCGGCAGGCATCAGTTCCGTTACCGGGATGCCGGCCACGGTGGTATAGCGCGGCACCGGAACCATGGTGTCACCGTGCCCGCCCAGCACGAATCCCTGCACATTCTGCACTGAGACGTTCAAGGCCTCGGCGATAAACGTGCGATAACGCGCGGTGTCCAACACCCCTGCCATTCCGATCACCCGGTTCTTCGAGAAACCGCTGACCCGCAGCGCGGTCTGGGCCATGGCATCGAGCGGGTTCGTAACCACAATAAGAATACAACTCGGTGAATACTTCACCACTTTCTCAATCGTACCCTTCACGACGTCGTAGTTCGCCTTGAGCAGATCGTCCCGGCTCATCCCAGGCTTGCGCGGAAAGCCCGCCGTCATTACCACCAGGTCGGAATTGGCGGTATCCGCATAATCATTCGTACCCTTGATCCGCACGTCGTAGCCTTCAACAGGACCGGATTCGAGCAGGTCGAGCGCCTTCCCCTGAGGAACACCTTCCAGAATATCGACCAACACCACGTCGGCCAGTTGCTTGTCAGCCAAGCGATGGGCAACCGTCGCTCCGACATTACCCGAACCCACGACCGTCACTTTCTTTCGCATGAATCCTCCGATTAAGAATGGTTTGCGCCCCCAGCTAGGCCGCCAACCCTTATATCCCGGCGGTGAAAGAGTTCGCGGCGCAGACACTTCACCATAACACCCGAACTGCAGCGGCACAAGGCGCCCTACCCGCTCCGCTCGCCGCTCGTTCACTCCGTCCGCTGGTAGTCTGCGCCAGATGCTCAGCTTCCCGGTTCGGATTCGCCTGTCCGGCGCAGCACCAGTCAAGTAATGTCATCATGCTGTCGCGTGCCTCCCGCAAAGGCATCCACTGGTACCATCAGCCGCACCGGAGCTTGGCAGGTAATACCTAAAGCGACGTGCACCCCCCATGGTCAGCTGGGTTTGAATTGTTTTGAATTGCCTGCCTCTTCGACCTTGTACGCCTCTGTGCCATACTGAAAACCCCAGAGCACAATTATGGATAGCGGAAAGGACCAAGCGACAGGCAAGGCAGGCATCGTGAGGCATCTAGTGGAGGCCGCGATTTCCGCCGTTCTCGCCTTCATGCCACTCCTTTCCGCCCGGGCAGGAGATCTCGCGCGGATCTACGTGTATGTGCAATCGGAAACGCCTGCGCGTTCCTGGTTCTCCGTCTCGTGCGACGGTGCAGTCGCTGCGAAGATAACGCGAGGAAGGTTCTTCGCGATCGATGTTGCACCTGGCCGGCATATGCTGAGTGACGAAAAGGGTATACCGGTGTCTGTTGATGCACGCTCAGGCCAGGAATCATTCGTTCGCCTCGAATGGCGCAACGGCGAACTGGGTGGACCTGCCCTACCGGTGTGGGAAGTCGTTCCGGCGGCGGTCGCTCGCCGGGACATGGTCTACCTGAGGTATATCGACGCCAATAAGGCAGCTTCCAGATCGGTGCCGAAAGCGGATCCGCGAGCGCCCCCGCGCCTCATAAGAAGGGACGAGGCCGAACATGAATAGAACAACATCGCGACGTACTTCAAAGCCCGTCACAATCACCGAAATCCATAGCTCCAACAATCAACCGGGATTCTTCCGGATACTGCTCCGCTGGTGGGCGGGACCATTTGAAACGCGAGGGCCCGTTGTCCACACTTGGCCGCTTTTCGGCTGGCTTGACCAAACCTTCTCGTGCCTTAGTGATGCGCTTCTTGCACATGGCGCAGAAAACCATAGGGCAGACTGAGACCACCACGTCGTAGGAATCTAATCATGACAGAAACACTTGTCTTTCTTCGATCCGGTCGGATGTCTACCGCGGTGGCCCGCCGCGTCGCATGCCTCCGCGCCATAACGGCCAACCGTTTTCATCGCGTAGCCTCAACGCTTGAGTGTCGCCAATTACCTTAACTGTTGAAGCAATCACCGCGTCTTCCAGCCGATAGCCCCTGATCGATACTTCGCAGCCCACCTTCGGGTTGAAGTTGCGCTCGATCAGGTAGCGCATGGAACCGAGGTAGACCTTCACTAGTTTCTTGCCGTCATCGACCATCAGGTACGGCATTCCTTGTCCCGGCGAAATTTGCACGCGCTGGATGGTGCCGTGCACGTCGACCAGAGGATTGGCTGTGATCGGAGCACGCTGCGCGGGCGCCGGGGCGCACAGAAATAGCGCGGTTAGGAGGACCGTAATTGTTCTCATTCCAGAACCTCCATCTCCTCTAATGCAATCCTCAGGCCAACAACGATTATCCAGTAGTGCAGGGGGTTGTGAACAGTTCTATCGCGGAAGGTGCGCAAGCCTTGCGCGCCTGGCAACCCTATCCGCGCAGACCTTGCGCATTCCGTATTGCAGCCAACCTCGAACTTACTGATTCCATAAGTGCAAGAGCGTTGGCCGGTGGTATGCAATAGAGGGGGTGAGGTTTGAAAAGGAGGTCTGTCATGAAAAGAATATTAATCGGCGCTATTGCGGTTTTAGTGTTCTTGGGTTCGGCCGCAACGGGCATGGCCCAGGGCGGGTACGGACGCCGAGGACCAGGCTGGAATCAGCCCGGACCGCGCGTTATGCGTGGGCAGGGCTTGAGAAATGGGACGGGTCCTCGCGCACTCAACGGAACCTGCCCTTGGTTCAATAACCGGGTGCAGGCTCCCGCTGCGAATGTAGCTCCGCCTGGCTCGGGTCTGAGAAACGGCACAGGTCCTCGTGCACTCAACGGAAATTGCCGGTGGTTTAATGCCAGGGTGCAAGGTCCTACAGCGAATAAACCAGCTTCGGGCGGCTGGGGTCCGAGAAACGGGACGGGTCCACGTGCACTCAACGGAACCTGCCCGCTACTTTCTCCTGGAACTTCTGTTCCAGCGCCCAATACTAACGTGGTGAAGTAGACCTCATCGCGGTACGATATGGGGGGAAGGTACAGCCGATGTTCGCCCAGGGCAGGGTCGCGTCGCAATTCGTCTTGTTCGCTGCGGTAGGGGCCCTGCCTTGCGTTCTGTTACTCAGTTCGCTCCGTACCCTGCGCGAGCTGGACGAACAGAAGACGGTCTACCTGCGTGAACGCGTTGCCGAGATCGCGGCGCGCCTGGAGACACAAACGAGTGACACAGATCCTACCCTGCCAATCCTCGAAGCGGAGCCGAGCCTCCGCGATCTGAGGGTTATTGACCGGGATGGCGCTCTCGGCGGCGATCAAGCCATCCTTCAGCCCATCTGGCGTGGACAACAGCTGTTCCACACGGAGATGATCCACCTGGGAGTGGAGCGCATCTATCGCGCCTATGTGCCCTTTCACAGTCCCGCAGGTCTCCGCATCGCGCAGATCGATCTGGACGGAAACGCGGCGGACTTCCTGTTGGTGCATGCTCGCCACAACGTGTTCATTTCAATTGTGAGCGGGCTGGTGCTCATCGTGCTCTCGCTCTATGCCATTTGGCTGGCGCGTCGCTCGGCTGCTCTTGAACGCCAGCAGGTTGAACTGGAGCATCTCGCTCGAATCGGCCGCTTGGCGGCGGTGCTGGCGCACGAGATTCGAAATCCGCTGGGAACCATCAAGGGCTTCACCCAACTCGCGATGGAGCGAGCTGATGCGTCTACGGCTGAGTTGCTTGATCCCGTCCTCGCCGAAACCCAGCGTCTGGAGCGCCTGGTCAGCGATCTGCTCACGTATGGCCGGCCTCCCACTCCCTCGAAGCGCTCGGTGTTCTGGCCCGAAGTCGCGGGTGAGCTCGAGGAACATGCTCGAACGCTGGTTGGTGAGCGCCGCCTTCAGTTCACCATCTCCCAGGACCCTGTCTGGTTCACGACCGATCCCGACCTTCTTCGCCAGATCCTGCTGAATGCACTCAGAAACGCTATCGACGCGGTTGCCGAAGAGCCATCACCCGAGGTGACGGTCAGTGTCCTTGCGAACAGAGGGCAGATGGCGATCACCTTGTCCGATAATGGGCCGGGAATCTCTGCAGATGTTGCCGCCCGCCTGTTTGAACCGTTCTTTTCTACCAAGGCCTCCGGCACAGGATTGGGACTGGCCATCAGCGCACAACTTGCTAAAACGCTGGGCGCCAAGCTCGAAGTAGGGAATCGAAGCCCGCACGGCGTTGACGTCGTGCTTACCCTGCCCGAGGCGGATTCACTTCGCGAACAAACGGCCGCTGCTGCCTATGGAACGGATACTGGTAGTAGATGATGACCCGGGCTTCTGCAAGCTGCTGGTGACGATCCTCTCGGGGGAGGGTTACACCGTCGAGATCGCCACGTCGGTGGCAGAGGCTCTGCGGGCAGGCGATCGCTCCCACTTCCATTTGGTACTGACAGACCTGCGCCTGCCCGATGGCGAGGGTATCGACATCCTGCGCCGCTGGCGCGAGCACGAAGACACGCCTTTCATCGTGATCACTGCGTTTGGCACGGTAGGATCAGCAGTCGAGGCCATGAAGGCCGGTGCGACAGACTATTTGACCAAGCCGCTCGCCAGTCCCGAGCAGTTGCGGATTCTGATTCGAAAGACTCTCGCGCAAACCGAGGTGGTACGTGAACGCGATCTGCTGCGGGAACGGGAGACCGCCAGATTCTCCTGCGGCAATCTAGTGGCCAACGACTCGCGCATGCTGCACGTTACCGAACTCGTCCATAAAGTGGCGCCAACCAATACTACCGTATTAATTACAGGTGAGACCGGCGTCGGTAAAGAGCTGATCGCGCGTTGCATCCACGATCACAGCCCGCGGGCTGGGCGCATTTTTGTGCCGGTGAACTGCGCCGCTCTCTCACCCACTCTCATCGAGAGCGAATTGTTTGGACATGAACGAGGTGCGTTCACTGGTGCAGTCGGACAACACGCAGGGAGATTCGAGCGCGCCCACCGCGGAACGCTCTTCCTTGACGAGATCGGTGAGCTTGACGGCGCCCTCCAGGCCAAGCTGCTCCGGGTGCTCCAGGAGAAGACGTTCGAACGTGTCGGCGGAACGCGGCAGATCGCCGTTGACGTCCGGCTGCTCGCGGCGACGAATCGCAACCTCACGAAGCTGGTAAGCGAGGGCAAATTCCGGGAGGATCTGTATTACCGGCTTAATACTTTTCCGATTGAGATCCCGCCTCTGCGGGATCGCGTGGGGGACCTGCCGGCACTCGCCAAATTCTTTTTGGAGCGGGCCGCAGCCATCCTGGGTAGAAAGGCTCCCATGCTTTCATCCGAAGCGATCGACCGTATGCGTTCCTACACCTGGCCGGGCAATGTCAGGGAGCTCGAAAATATGATGGAACGGGTGGTGATCTTGAGCGGAGACGTCTTAAGTGTCGGCGATCTGCCGATTCCCTCGTCCGCGCCCGTCCGTCCTGTTGTGTTCAAGGACATCGAACGTGGTGCGATCGAGAACGCGCTCGCCGAGAATGGCGGCAATCGTACGCGGGCCGCCAGGCAGCTCGGCATAAGCCTGAGAACCCTTCAGTACCGGCTGAAGGAATACGGAATGTCATGATGCCATCGGACGTGGGGGCCGAGCCAAGGCGCGGCCGTTGCAGATTCTGCCGGGCAAGGCGGACCTGCACTATATGAAGACAAGAAGGCGCAGGAAGAACTCGAGGCTTGGCCTAGTCGCGATTCGGTGAACGATCTCCCCAGACAACCGAGAGGACGGGGCAGGGCGCCCGCCGGATGACAGCTTCCGTAGTCGAGCCGAAAATCAGTTCGCCGAGAGACTCCCGTGGCCTCGCGCCTATTACAATTAGGTCAGCACCGGAGCTCTTGGCTTCTTCGATAATTTGCTCGGCGCTGTTCCCTCGCTGAACTACCTCGTTGACCGAGCACGTCTCGCGGGCTTTGGGATCTACCCAATCGCAAAGCACCCTTCGAGCTTTATCCAGGGGCTCCTTCATCGTGCTGTCCTCGACGATGTTCATGACGACCAGGGCCGCACCCGTTCTTGCGGCCACAATCGTCGCGTGCTCCAGACTAAGCGCGGAGAGGCTGTCGTAGTTGACCGGACACAATATGCGCCGAATGACGCCAAGGGAGGGAGTCAAAGTAATGGCAGGGCCGACCGTCAAGACCGGCTTCGTGATCTGGCGTAGAACGGATTCCATTACCGAACCTAGTCGGACTTTAGCGACTCCCGTCCGGCCGTGAGTTCCCATAACGATGAGATCGGCGTCAGATACCCTGGCAACCCGTGCTATGGCCGCCACTGGGTCTTCCTCGACAAGCGAGAACGAGCGGCGGATATCTTCGGAAAGATGTTTTCGAGCGAAGTCGGCAAGGTACACACGAGCGGCCTCCGCACTATTCCGCAACTCCTTCTCGATCGCCTGCACTTGCGAGATGGTGAAGTACACGGGTGCTTCCAGTCGTTGTGCGTGAAGGACAACCAATTCGGCGGCAAAGGCTCGCCCGAGACCACCTGCTACCCTTAATGCTAAGGCGGAGTGCTCACTGAAGTCGACCGGACACAGAATCCGCTTTGGCTCAAAGACGGCCATGTGATTGCCCCCTTCAATATCATCCCGCCACCAAGAGGACCGGTCTCGATGTTGGTCCGCTTCTTTCCGGTGTGCTCCCGCTCAAACACCCGGTTAAGCAACACTCGCAAAAGTGGGCTCCGGAATGATCTCAAATGTCGACTCGATCCTGGCTGTTTTCGAGATCATTGCGCCCACTGAGCAGTACTTCGTTTCCGAGAGTTCAATCGCGTGTTTGACAGCCTCGGGGTCAATCGAGCCGTGCAAACGGTGTTTGATTTGGACCTGGGTAAAATAGTTGGGGGGCTCAGAGCGTTGCTCGGCCTGAACTTCGACCTCGTAGCCGGTAACCACTTGCCGCTTCTTGCGCAGGATTGAAATTACGTCGAACGCTGTACAGCCACCGAGGGCCAGCAGGGCCAACTCGATGGGTTTGGGACCGGTATGTCCCTGAGCGTCATCCACCAGGAGGGTATGGCCGGACTTCGTTTCGGCCACGAACTGCCTGCCACTTCCCTCCACCGTCATTAGTTTTAGTTTGCCTTCAAGCATTGGGAACTCCTTTGAGTGGCTGGGCGTGTCTGCGACAACTCCCCGGAGCACTACCCTCCACTCCTACCTGATAAATGCAGAATCCAAGGAAAGGTAACAGCTTCTTTGACCTCAAGGCAAAAGCCCCGCAACTCCCGCCAGAGCGCCAGTAGCAAGCACGAGCGCTGGGTGCAACCTCCATCGGATCAACACCAGCAGGGCAAGAGCCGCGAAAATGTAGCCTCGCCATGAATGCAGCGTCCCCGGAGCCAAGACTATCCCCGCACTCAGAACCAAGCCAACCACCGCCGGGACGATGCCTGCCAGGAACGCCCGAGTTGCTATTCCGCCCTTCAGCCGTTCATACCCGCGGCACAAGGCGAGCATCAGAATTACCGCGGGAAGATAGAGTGCAAACGTAGCCACTAAGGCCCCTGCAGGCCCCCTAACCCGGTACCCGGCAAACGCGGCGAGCACCGTCAGGGGACCGGGGGTGAGGCTGCTGATACCGACACCATCGATGAATTCTTGTGGGCTCAGCCAACCCAAGTTCACCACGAGCGTCTGGTGCAACACCGGTATCAGAACAAACCCTCCGCCAAAAAACAGCACACCGACCTTGAGGAAAGCGCTGGCGACCTGAAAAAGGGAAACGCCCCCCACCGTCTTTAGAGCTTGAGTAGCACCATAGCCCAGCATAACCCCGGCTCGCAGTTTTTCTTTTGGAGGGCGTGCATCCGCCGCCTGCCCCGCGACGAGCGGGCTATTCTCCCCCGCCAGCCGAGTTTGTCCCAGCATGAGACCGAGCGTGCCTGCCGCAAACAGAATGTATGCAGGATTGAATTTGTACAGCCCAGCTATCGACGCAATTGAGATGATGGCGGCAGCAGGCCAAGACTGCAGACTCTTCCTTCCCATTGACCAGGCCGCACTCACGATGAGCGCGATAACGGCCGGCCCCAAACCCGCTACGGCGCCTTGCAAGCCCGGAAAAGTTCGGTGAGTAAAATAGACCCACGACAGTACGAGAACAAGGGCAAATGAGGGAAGGATGAAAGCGACTGCCGTAATCAGTCCTCCCACGACCCCATAGGCCCTGTAGCCCAGAAAGAGTGCGGTGTTTACCGCAAATGGTCCCAAAACTTGGCTCAGTCCGACCCCGTGGGCAAACTCCTCGGAATCGATAATCTGCCGTTTTCTCACGAACTCATTTTCCATGAGGGCGATGACGGCCATTCCGCCGCCGAATCCGATCGTACCGATTTTCAGGAACGCTAACGCAAGCCCGGCAAGAGACACTTGTTGCTTCCGGAATGGACTCTGCTTCAGCAAGGGCGTTTCACCGAATCTGTGAAAATACTGTTCCTATCAGGCATACCGGTCGCGCGATGTTAGCGTGATGCTAGAATGCTAGCGACGAACATGAATTCACGGATTGAACAGGCAATCACGCAGCTCAAGGATCGAGATCCGAAGGCCATCGAAAGCGCCTTGGAGTCTCTCACCGCCAGCGCTTTTGCCTTCGCCAAAAGGGTCTGCGGCAACGAGCAGGAGGCCGAGGACATCGCCCAGGAGACCATGATGCAGTTGACCCGATCGGTGGATCGCTTCGCGGACGCCAGAGGTCTAGGCGTCTGGCTTTACAAAGTGGCGAAGACACGCTGCCTGATGAGCCGGCGGCACAGCAAATTCACTCCAAAACAGTTGCTTTCACTCGACGAATCCATGACCCCTGATACAAGACTTGCCGGGGACTCCGATCCAGCCGGGCCGCGCAATCCGGAAGAACTGCTCCTGCGGCAGGAACTTCGCGACCAACTGGAGCGAGCCATCATGGGCCTTCCCGAACCTTACCGCTTGGTTTTGGTCCTGCGCGATATGGAGGAACTCCACGCGGCTGAAGTTGCCAGAATCATGGGCATTTCCGAGCCGACCGTCAAGATGCGCCTGCACCGCGCCCGCGTTTTCGTCCGGAATGCGTTGGACCGCTATCTGCGCTCGATCTCCAACGAGGAGCGGGTCCACCGTTGATGCGCAGTGCAAACGGATCCTTGCCACTTTCACGGCCACTCTACGCCCTCGACTTGGCGTCTACCTAATGCGTTGCCAGGGTGGCGGGAATCTCGAGGGTAAAAGTGTGACGGCCGCTTCCTGCATCTCCGACTTGAACGTTCAGCGAGGCTGAGGAAACGTCGGTGATAGGGGCTTCCCGGTGGCGGTCTGTGTACACCGAATCCATGAAGAATTGGTTGGCCTTGCGATAGCGCAAGCGCGCGCTTATTCTTAATGGCCCCTCCACCTTTTCAGGCAACTTGACCCGGTAGTCGTATCTTTCCGAGTGGCCCGGCAGGATCGCAGGCCGGTACTGTGGCCCGGTCGGATGCCACAGGTCCGCCAGCATAATCTCCTTGCCTTCCGTGGTAATGGCAAGCGGCTTGAGAACGAAAGAGTCGGGCTCTATGTGATTCAAGGGGTCGAGTCCGCCGGAATGGAAGATTTCCGTGCCGACGGCGTCCTGGATATTCAGCTCAATCCAAGCGCGGCCAATGTTGAGAGGACCGGTCGGAAAACTGTGCCCCACCTTGTTATTGGTAAGTGTCACGCGCACTTCGGTGAGGGCGCCCTGCCCTGCCGAAGCCGCCGCTTCGATCTTGAGGCCTACGATCGGACCCTGAGGCCATACCTTGGCGATCTCCGCAATATCCCGATCGCCGTGCAGCCATTGATTGACGCGACCAATCTGCGCGGCGGCGTCCGGCGAATCGAGCGTCTCGGGCATGAACTGATTTCCAGCGGCAAAATAGTGGTTGCGATACTTGAGACCAAGCCCTATTTTCACGTCGTACGGATCCGCCTCAGCTTGATTAGGGGCATTCACGAAATACATGTGACATTGCTGGCAGCGTAGGCGGCGAGAGACATCGGGATCGGTATTCCACTTACCTAGCTTCCAGTCGTCGTATTGCGTTTCGACTTGGACGGGGCCGAGCTGCTTGTCGATCACATCGAATTCCTTGTGGCAAGGTGCGCATGACTCAGCTTGGCGGACGAGTTTCAGATCGTAGTCGCGATCATGCTGCTTCGGATAGGCGCGGATCAGAAAACGCGCCACAATGCCCGCGTAGCGATTACTGCTGTACTCGTACAGGTAAGGTTGAGGGGCCCCGACTTCATAGCTGCCGATGCCGCGTTCGTCCACGTGCCGCACCGCGTGGCAAACAAGGCACGAATCCCCATGTTTGTAGCCTGGCGCCGACTTCCCCAAAGTTGGGTCTTTGTAGCCAGCAAGCAGCGAGACAGGATCATGACAGCCGCTGCACTTTTCCGTCGCCTCCAGGCCTTGAACATCGGTGGTAGCGCTGCGTACGGCCTGAAAGAACTCGTCTTCCGCAGACCAACGATGCGCGCTCGCCAACCACTCCCGATAGATCGCAGCGTGGCAACCGGAGACGCCGCAGGAATTGGAGTTCGAAAGTACCTGAGGAGCCAGAGGCCGTCCGGTCTCGGTGGTGGCCAAGCTCGGGTAAAACGGATCTTCTCCAGGAATAGACTGGAATGTTGCCGGCGGTTCGTAGGTCTGATATGAGGGACCGCGATAAGCCAAAGTGGCGGCAAACAACAGAAGCAGGAGGATGGTTGAGACTGCGGCCGCCCGCCTCCAGATGCGGCGCCGTCCTGGAGCGTAATCAACTCCCCCGTTGGCTGGAAGGGATCCGGAGCTGTGGTTAGGTTGCAGGAGGGATGGGGGGTAGAGGTGATAGGCAAGAAACGGTAAGGCGAGTAGGCCGCTCCACAGGTGGATCGAATGCCAGTAGTGCCTGACGTGAAGCGCGAAGAGAGCCTGATAGGTGATGATCACTCCGGACACCGAACTTATGGCCAGCAACCAAAAGCCGGTGTACGCCGAGACCTTGCGGAGGCATCGTGGCGCTTTTCGAGTGGCGAGCCAGTGGCTGAGTTGCCAGAGAGTGAACGGAACCATCACGGCCAGGCCGGCTACCGTGTGAAACACCACCGTCACCTGAGCCCCGGTGCCAAAAGGCAGCAGCCACACGGCAACGCCAGTGAAGGCGACGAAGCCCAAGCCGCCGATCACCCAACTGAAGCCCAGCGGACCGTCATCCCTAATGAATCTGTGCTGTATAGGGGACGGTGGATGTTCTCGGTTCCTCATGACCAGCATCAACGAAGAAGCAAAGCCAGTTGCAGCGGCACTTCGGTGGTATCTGTGTCACTGCAACTGGCCTTGGGCGATGATGCAGCGAATTCCCGCCCGAATGCAAGTCCCAGGCAGGCGCCGCGGCTGGGTTTAGCATTATTCGCGAGTCCAGCCGAAGCTGATGCCGACGGAATCCTCGAACATGCGGACGTTGGCGTTGCCGCCGCCCGCCGTCGGAGGAATCGAATTTACGCCGTTTACGGTTTTTTCAAAAGCATGCACGTACGCGAGGCTCACTTCCCTGCCCTTCCCGAGCGCGAACGTGGCGCCGGCGGTGATGTGGCTCTGAACAATTCCCGGAGCAAGGAGATTGAAGAAAGTCTCGTTCTGGGAGAAGGGCACACTGGAGTGGTTATAGCCGGCACGGAGCGTGAGGCCGGGTCTAACAACATAGTCGGCGCCAACCTTGGGCGCCGTAATATCATGCCATCCGAATCCCGGCCCATCGTTGGAACCGAGAAGTGTCTGGTTTGCCCCCGAGTCGGCGATCGACTTGACGCCGCTGTAAAGCACGCGCTCCACGTCGAACGCCACCGTCGTCTTCGAAACCGGTTTCACGGCTACACCGAAGGCGAAATTGGCGGGAATGTCGAAATCTCCCTGTTCCGCGAACAGGCCGCGGTACTGGCTGAACTTGCCCATCCACGTCCGCGTTTGGTAGGTCGCGCCCAGGCTGAGCCAAGAATTGACATCTCCCAACCATCCCACTCGCAGTCCCCAACCTTCGGTCGAGTCGTAACCACGATTGGTGACATGAGTCGGGTCGGAGGAATAGTTGGCGTTGGCAAAGTTCTGCAATCCCTCAGCTTGAAAACGCTGGTAGGCCAGGTTGAACGATACGCCAATCGAATTATGCTTGTTCAGCCTCATGGACACCGTCGGGGCCACGAACAACTGTTGGAGGTCCACCCCTGCCTTGGTGCTGCCAAGCAGCGGGATGGGACTGAGATAAGAGGTATTCATCCCGCCGTTGCCGTAGGCGGAAATCCCAAAGGCAAGCCACCGCCGCGCCATGTGGTTGTATCCTAGCTCGGGAATAAGGAAATTCCTTTCGCCATTCGCGTCATACGTGCCGTTCACATTTGGATAACCAGGAGGCAACTGATTCCCGGTTATAGACCCGCTGCGGCTGGGGCGGAACAGGTCGAGACCAAAATCAAAGCGATTGCCAATCACAACCATGCCGGCCGGATTGGTCGCCGCCGCCATGCTATCCGTAGGCAGGGCCACGCCGGCGCCTCCCTGGGCGGCCTGCTTGATGCCGTACCCGTGAGACAAGTATCCGTCGGTCGCCCAAAGGCCGGCGGCAAATCCGGTCATTAGTACAAATGCTGATAATAGGTGTTTCATTCTTAGGTGCACCAATCGATCCTCCTCGGTCCTTCTATGCTGCCCTTTACCTGCCTTATGCAAGCCCTCCCCAGGGCTGCAAACTGTGCCTGCACATCCTGACTTCTTTAGCCCGTCTCCATCACTTTTCGTTCACGCTACGCAAAATACACTCGAAAGATCGCTGCTACGAGCAGCCCCGTCCCAGCTTGAGTTTCTTCGCCGAATTACTGTTACCCGGTGCCGGCTGTCCGGCCGGTGGAACTTCGGGGACAGCAACCGGCATGGACGAGGACGAAGCAGCACCGCCTCTCGAGCCTCCCATGAAGTGCTCGCGCAACTGCTTCGCCTGGGCATATCCGGCGGGCGACGCGTCTTCCGAACGCAAGCTTGTAGGCGTCATCACTTCACCCCACCACGCTTCCAGACCTTCTCGCAGCGAGTAGGCGTTATAGCCCTTCAGTCCCAGCAGCAACTGAGCTTCAGCGGCATGGCCAGCTCCAAACCCATAGACCACGATCTTCTTCTCGCGGGAGAGCTTCGTGAGGCCCGCTGCCTCGAACAACTGCCCAAGGGGGATGTTGACGGCCGTCGGAATGTGGTAGTCGTCGAACTGCCAGGGATCGCGGATGTCGACTAGCAGGTAATCCTGCCGCTTTTCCACGATCCAACGTGCCAATTCGCCCGGTGTCACATGATCCTTCTCCGTGACAATGTTCTGAACCAAGGAGGACGTATCTACAGGACTGGCGCCACTGCCGCGGGCGATGGTGGCAGCTAGCGCCAGCACCACACCGAGTATCACCGCGCCTCCCGCCGCCAGGTGTTTTCCCGTCACCTCGATCTTCATCGTTCACCCTCCTTCGGAAGCGACTTCCCGTAAGTCCGTCCAAACAAGTTCCAGCGTCCTTCGCTTTGCTCCGCAGCCCAGAAAGCGCCCAAAGCCATGACAAGGACTCCCAAGGCAACGATCCCGGCGTTGACGTCCAGCCAGACCGGGAGGGTAAGCGGACCGAGCCCACCGGAGAGATTGAACCGGCTGAAGTGGGGTACCCCGGCACCGAACAGAAAAATGCCGATCAGGATTCCGACGATGAAGAACAGAGCGTCAATCTTGCCGACGGCGGCCGCAGCGACTGAAGTTCCAGGACAGTATCCGCCGACGGCAAACCCCGCGCCCAGGAGCAATCCGCCCACCAGTTGCGGCCACACGAAGGTGTTGGGAATGAAAACCTGGCTCATATCGATCCATCCGACGAGCGCCAGGTAGACCAATCCGAGCATGGCCACCACGATCGCCGTGAACATGACCTTGAGCACCGCGAAATCCTTGAAGAAGAATTGCGCCGTAAGCTTGATCGCGCTGGAGAAGCCTGCCCGGTCGAGGGCGAAGCCGAAGAAAAACCCCAGAATCACCGCCACGAGCATCTGCACCGGAGTGGAATAGGAGAGACCCAAAGGAGCACTCATAGCCAGAACCTCCGCAGAAAGTAGGCGCCGACGAAGGCCGCGGCGAACACCGAAAGCATGAAGATGAAAGCTCCTACCGAGAGCACCGCGCCCCCTGAAAGCGCGAGGCCGCTCGTGCACCCACGGGCGAGCCGGGCGCCGAATCCCATCAGGATGCCGCCGGCCAGCGCCATGCGGTAACGAGTTTTGGCCGAGATCCGTGGACCTTTATCCACCGCCAGGCGTACGCGTCCCGCCAGCCAGCCTGATACAAATCCTCCCAGAGCTACTCCGATCAGCTCAAAGACCAGAAAGTCCACGAGCGGAGACTGCGCGTAGTCGCTCCAGTAAGGGTGGTTGCTCGTGTAGCCGGGCGCGATCCAGGCCAGCAAGGTTACGAGGTAGCGGGTGAACCCACCCGAGGCCCCCAGCCCCTGCCCCATCACCACAAAAGTGGCCAGCAGCGTCACGCCCAGACAGACCCCTGCGACATACGGTGGCCAGTACTCAGGCCGGCGGAAAGCGCTCCGAAGCATCCCCCGGATGCGAGACTCGTGCTGTGCCGGTGGCGGCGAAGCTTCTGCTATTCCGGTCGCCGGTCGTGAGGGCGGTTCACCAGCGGGAGTATCCACGACCTCGCGTTTCCAGGTCTGTTCCTGCATCTTTACCTCTTGCCACCACTTGAAGTGATGGCGATAGGCGTACAGCTCATTCACCATACCGGTGAGCATCGAGAAGAAGGCAGGCTTCTCCTCGGGGAACACCGCTCCCATATAAACGTGGATCATCAGCCCGGACACCACCATGCCGACCGCTACAAAATGAAAGACGATGGCCCACTGGACAAGGGTGGTGCTGACGAGGTGAAAGCTCATTACCAGTCCGCTGAGCATAATGATGGGAAGCATCACGTAGACCATCACCGCGAAAAGCTTCTGACCGGCGTTGTACACGCCTTGCGGAGGCAAGTGCTCGCGGGTGCGTTTGAGGATCTGCAAGAGGCGCACCCAGAGCCAGCGCCAGTCGTCGCGGTCGAGTCCAACTTCTTTCTCCATCACTTCCCGCGCCAGATAGGTTCGGAAGCCGAAAATCCCGTACACCAAAAACACCGCAATCCACACGAGGCCTATCGTGATGTGAAACTGCAGCAGGTGAGACCGGGTGCCGAAGAAACCCTGAACTAAGGAGATGTACCAGTGGGGAACGACACGAAAGTGCGGGGAGGAGATGAGCGCAGCGCCGGTGGTCAGCTCCGCCAGCCACACCGTGGCGTTGAACCAATGTAGCAGCATGATGGCCACGTGGTGCTTCTTGATCATCCGCTGCGACATCGCTTCCGCCCGCTCCGCGGTGAGCGGCACCGGCATTCGCGGTATGGTCTCAACGCCCATATCGAGTCTCCTATTCGTCGAATTCCTTCTCGCCGGCTCTCAACTGACTAAAGAACGCCACGGCCTGTCCAAGGAAGGTCGCGCCGATGGCCGTGAGCACCAGAGGCCTTACCACCTTGCTCCACCACTCTCCGGCCTTCGGCATACGTGGCAAATGCGGCGGGAATTCCGCCAAAACCAGGTCCAGGTGTTCCTTCTTACCCAGGTAGTACACATTCGGGCCGATGGCGACCTTATCGGTCTCAAGTCGTCGAGCGCCTTTCTCGTAGACCAGCTTGAAGACCTCGCTGTGACGGTCTTCAAGGTCCCCAAAGAATTTTGCGTGGGCCGTACATGTCACGACACAGGCAGGCTCAACACCCTTCTCCAGGCGGCCGGCGCAAAAATCACACTTGTCCACTTTGTTGGTCGCCGGATTGATGTAGCGCGCTTCGTAAGGACAGGCGTCGACGCAGTACCCGCAGCCGATGCAGAGTTCCTTGTCCACTTTGACGATACCGTTTTCGGCTTGGTATGTGGCCCCTGTTGGGCATGGCGCCGTACAGGCCGGACGATCACAGTGGTTGCACTGCGCTACGTAGAAGCTGGAAACAAGATGGGGAAAGGTTCCGGACACACTGGTGGAGTGCACGCGGGTACGGGCAAATCCCAGCGGGACGTCCCATTCGGTATCACAGGCCACGGTGCACGCCTTACAGCCGACGCATTTCGTGAGGTCCGTCACCATAGCGTATCGTGGCATCTCAGATTCCTTCCTCGTTCTGGACCACGCGAACGAAGTTGACATGCATGCCGGTGCCGCCCATCACGGGATCCACCTTAACCCGGGTCATCAATTGCGCGTCCGAGGCGCCGCGCCCATAGGCGCGACGGAGAGCCGGGGAGTTCTGGCCGAATCCATGCACCATGTAAAGGCAATCCTTCCGGATTCCCGCCGTAATCCGCACCTGGATCGGAGGACTCTTCACTCCATCCTGGTTTTCGAGGATGACTCGCTGTCCCTCGCGGAGCCTCAGATCACGCGCGGCGTCTCGATTGATCCAGGCTTCGTTCTCCGGCATGAGCGAATCCAACAAGGCATTGTTCTCGCTGCGCGCGAACGAATGCACCGGAGCCCGGCCATAAATCAAACGAAAGTATCCGATCGGCGGGTCAGTCACGGGGGTGTAGCGAGGCAGCGGATCGAAGCCTGACTGCTTCAAGACGGAGGAGAAAAGCTCGATTTTCCCGCTCTGGGTAGGAAACAGAGGGCCGTCCTCGGGCAGCCGGTTCTGCATATAGGGGCGTCCCTCAAAGGCGACGGCTCCGCGGACCTTGAGTTCGGCCAATTCGACGCCCAACGGCGCAACGAGTTTCGCGAGGTGCTGATCGGGACTGTCCCAAGGAAAGTAGGCGTCCAATCCCAGCCGGCTCGCCATCTGTTTTGCGATCCACCATCCAGGCCGGCTGTCGTAAAGCGGCGGAACCACTGGCTGCCGAATTGCAATGTGGGGCTTATGGGCACTCTCCACCACCGCCGGAACGTCATAGCGTTCCAGGTAAGTTGCTTCCGGCAGCACGAGGTCGGCGTACCGGGTTTGCTCTACAGGCAGGAGATCCACTACCACCATCAGCTCGAGTTGCTTGATGGCCTCGAGCGTCCTGTGCCGCTGCGGTATGCTTTCGAGCACGTTCTGGCCGTATACAACCCAGCCTTTAATCGGATAGGGCTTGCCGGCCAGCGTGGCCTCCACCATCCCATTCGTCACGCCTTGTTCTTCCGACGCCAGCGGATAAACCGTTCCGGCCCCATCCGCGCGGCCCCGCTTCGACTCCGGGAAGGCCGGCAGCGAGAATTTGCCCGTCTTGATCGGGGTCGGCAGAAAGATTCCGCCCTTCTGTCCCCAACTCCCCAGCAGCGCCGTCAGGATCGCCATGGCGCGGGCGCGTTGGGTGTCATCGCCGTACCAAGTGGCGTGTCGCCCGGGGTGGACGGCCACGGCTGGCTTGGCCTGCCCCATGGCACGCGCCGTCGCCCGGATCTGGGCGGCGGGTAACTCGGTGATCGGCTCCGCCCACTCCGGCGTGAACTCGCGAACGTGAGCCTCCAGTTCCGGCAGTCCCTGGGAGTAGCGGGCGATATATTCCTTGTCGTAGATCCCCTCCGCAAGGAGGACGTTAATCCAAGCCAGCAGAAGGGCGATGTCGGTGCCCGGACGGATCGGCAGCCACCAGTCGGCCTTCGAGGCTGCAGTCGAGAAACGAGGATCGACCACAATCAGCTTGGCTCCGCGGGAGAGGCCCTCGGCGAAGGCGGTAACTTGTGACGTGAATACGTTCTCGCCAATGTGAGTGCCGATGAGAACGATCAGCTTGGATTCTTCCAGATCCACCGGTTCGGGAGACCCCAGCCCCGCCCCGAAAGTCAGGGCGTAGCCGACTTCCCGTGGTCCGCGGCACTGGGCGAACGCGGGTTCGGCGCTGTTTGGCGTGCCAAAAGCCTTCATCAAAGTAGAGAAGAACGAGGAGGCTACACCATGAGGGAAGAAGGCCACGCTCTCCGGTCCGTATTTCTGCTTGAGTTCAGTGAGCCGCGCCGCGAAGAAATCCAGCGCCTGGTCCCAGCTTATCGGCTTGAATTGACCCTCGCCACGAGCCCCGGCCCGAAGCAGGGGTTGCTTGAGCCGGTCCGGATCGTAGAGAAGTTGGGTTCCGGCATTGCCTCGCGCGCACAACCGTCCTTTGGTCAACGGGTGGTCGGGATTGCCTTCGAGCTTCAGCACTTTCCCATCGGCAACCTCTGCCAATACGCCACATCGCCAGAAACACATTTCGCAGTTGGTGGCGACATGCTCGACTCGGGTCGGGCCCCGCCAGCCCGGAGGACGCTCAGCGGCGTTAGTTGTCGCAGCAGCAACGCCGGCGGATCCCAAGGCTCCAAGGGTGGAGCGACCGAGGAAATCCCGCCGTGTCAATTTCGATCCCATTGCTAGCTCCCAGTCCCGGTGGCAGACTGTGGTTTATCTATCGGCGCGCTCTCGTCAAAACTTCAGAAAACCGCCAAGTCGCGCCTTTACTCCGTTCGAAGAGTAGCGAAAGTGCCGACTGCGACACAGTGATTTGAGTCACTGGTGCCTGTGACCTTAGTCACAGGCAACGCTGGAGGAACGCCACGCGATTATTGTAAGTTATTGATATTACGTTACTTGATGAGCCGAGGCCCAGAAGATAGTTCGTGCGGTTATTGCCTCGAATGACCTCTTAGACAACGATATGCGTATTGGCGCATATAGCCAACCCGAGCAATTCCAGGAGACGACGAATACGCCTCCGGCACCAGCTTTAGTGGTTGCGAAGCGTTCGGCGTGAAGATGGCTACATACTCTTCTTCGGAGGCATTGAAGTACGCCAGGACTCTGCTCCTGCAACGCTCGACCAGCTCAGTGATTGTCGCCGAGGTCGGATTCCGTGAGTGTGGGTTACAGAAAACCTGGGACTCCAGCAGGTTTATATGCTCGTGTGTCGGGCAGGCCGCGTATAAACCGGCGCCGGTGTAGTCGAGGCAGATGGGCCCCAGGCGAATCGAGACGTGAATACTCCCTCCCGCGGAGGGCGTCCAACGGGCGAGTGCTCTCGTATGCAGGAAATCCTGCCAGGAACTTCTTCTCAGCACCGGACCTGTTGGAACATTCGGTCATATCCGTCGTGGCCAACGGCACATCCCTTGCCCTCGAAGAACTCCCTGAACGTTGCTTGCCTGATGGCGGAGCAGTGCGTCACGGCCTGCGGGACAAGGTGGGGAAGGAAACCCACGTCACTTCACCTCGGTGGAATCTCCGGTCCGGTGGTTCTTGATTTCGAAACGCAAGAAATCGTGCACGGCCGCGATGGCTTTTTCGTTGTGGCTCACGATTGTGATCCGACCCCCCGAGTCTGTGTCCTGATACTGATAGCGGATCTCGTCTTTCAATTCCTTCATCTCCACAACGCCTGGAATCGTCTGCGCATGGATGAACTCCGGCCCACGGAAATAACCTTCCGCGTACGTCCTTGCCATATGGGCCATATGCAGGCGAAGTTGGTTCCTGCCCGCGGTGTCCTTGGGATCTTTCACTTCTGCCGTAACGGTGCCGCCGTCCTTCAACAACTGAAAGTGATGGATCGCGTGCTCCGAGACACCCGTCATCTCCGCACGTTTGCTCACCCCTGCCGCCTGGTCCTGTTGAGCATAGGCTTGTAGTGAAAGGATAAACAAAACAGCCGCGATCCCCATGGGCGCCAATTTCTTGATCATCGGGTCTCCTTGAATCTCACTCGCGACAGGGTTATCGCGAAATAATTGTTCAACCGTCGATTCGGGCGGCACCGCAAAACCGCTAGACACGCAGCGTCGAGTCGCTGCTCCGGTTCTCACCGCCCTCATTATAGCGCGCCAAGACACGACGATTGGCACGCGAGTGATTCTCGCGCGATACTGCGAAGCCACTACGAAGCAAACTTTGATGCATTAGCGTCCCTATGAAACAGCTTTGTTTGCAGCAACTGTGATGGGGGTCACTCCTGCCTGTGATTCTCGACACAGCCACGCCTGTCGCAGCCTCCTAGGCTCAAAGAGGAGAGTGTTTGCCAAAGTAAGGGCCGCACTCCCAAGGTTTTGGTGTACAAAGCGCAAGCGTACACGCCTTGTCAAGGAGAAAACAAATTGAAAATTGCTATTGCTTCATCGGATGGCACCAATGTATCCCCTCATTTTGGGCGCAGCCCATATTTCCTGATTTTCGACATCATCAATGGCAAAGTCGCTGGCAAAGAACGGCGGCCCAACACTTTCACAGCTCACGCCAAAGGTGAATGCTCCGGTGACCACGGTCACGACCACGGCACGCATAGCCACGCTTCCATTGTGGGGGGTCTCGGAGACTGCCAGGCGGTCCTCTGTCGTGGCATGGGATCGGGAGCCATGGAAGCTTTGAATCGCGGAGGTATTCAACCGTTCGTCCTGAGCGAGAACTGCACACCGGAGCGCGCCGTCGCCCTGTTCCTGGAGGGCAAACTGCCCGCCCTAAGCCAAGGATCATCCTGTGGGTGCCATTCTTGAGGGTTCGGTTAGTGGTGGCGCGACGGACAGCCGCCGACCCGAGCCCGCATTGATGGTCTGAAGGATAGTTTTCAAAAGGCAGCACCAAGAGAAGGAGAGAACCATGAGATACCTGAAGATCTTGTTTGCAATCGCAGTCGTTGTGCTGTTCACGGTGGCCCTCAGTCAAGCACAGATGGGTCCAGGACCCGGCGGTGGACGCGGCCGAAGGATGCGAGGACCCCTTTACAATACGGCGACCGAAACGACCGTGAATGGAACGGTCGAGGAAGTCCAGCTGATCACCCCACAGATGAGGGCGCAAGGGAACGTCGCAACCCCAATGTGCGGAATGTGTCCGCGGGGATGGAACGGGACGCACCTATCCCTAAAGACGGAGCAGGGCACCTTGATCGTCCACGTCGGCCCGGCACCTTACCTGGACAGTAAGAAGTTCACGGTGGCCAAAGGCGATGAACTGACGATCGTCGGTTCGAAAGTGCAATACCAAGGCAGCGATTTCCTGATTGCCAAAGAAGTCAGGAAGGGCGATCAGGTCCTGACCCTGCGGGACGCGAACGGTTTCCCGCTCTGGTCGGGACGCGGATGGGGAGGCCCCATGCCCGCGACAAATCCGGGCGGATCGAACTAGTAAAGCCGTACCGGATAAAGAGTGGGAAAGACGCGTAAGCCAATAAGCTTGATGCAGCACGGGAGGGGCGCCGTCCCTCCCGAATCGTCGGCGTAGTTGATCCCCGAAGGCCGGAATGAGCCGTCGCCGCGGGCAAAGGTAGGCGCATTGAAAATAGCTCGTCCAAAGCTAAACCTCATTATCGACGTCCTGGCGTTTGCCTGCGCCGTGTTCATGGTGGCGACAGGATTTGTGCTGGAGTATGTTCTGCTTCCCGGCAGCGGGCGTCTGGGAACGGAAGGGTTTGGCTTTGCTCCCGGCGGCATGGGGAGGCCCATTGTTTTGCTGTGGGGTCTCACCCGGCACGAGTGGGGCGCCATCCATTTTTGGACTGCCATCGCCTTGATGGTGGCTTTGTCTCTACACCTGGTGCTCCACTGGCAGTGGATCGTATGCATGGTACGAGGCAAGCCACGTGAAGCTTCCGGCATTCGCATAGCTTTGGGCATCCTAGGTCTGGCTTCGCTTCTGGCGCTCGCCCTCGCCCCCTTCCTGAGTTCTACCGTCCGGATGTCGCGCGGACGGCTCCTCGAAGAGCGGCAACAGAGCAATCCCTTGAAATGACCGCCCTTAATCCCTGCGGCGGCCCCGCGCCGGATGCGGCGCCAGGCGTTAGAAATACCTATTGACATCGATATGCGCATATGCGAATATAGGGAGCTATGAAGAAGTTGCAATTGCCCGAAGTGACGATTGAAATGGTGGCCCGGCGATTCCGCATGCTGGGCGAGCCGCAGCGGCTGCGGATTCTCCAGCTACTGCAGTCAGGCCCAAAGACGGTAAATGAAGTGGTGGAGGCGCTGGGCGTGAGCCAGTCCAATGTGTCACGCCATCTCCAGGCGCTGGCCGATTCCGGCCTGCTCGCCCGCAAGCGGTCCGGCAACAACATCCTCTACTCGATCGGCGATCAGGTGGTCTACAAGCTATGCGACTTGGTATGCCACAGCGTCACCCGCCAAGCCCGGTTTCAGCTGGCGCGGATGGCGGGCGTCGAGGCCGAACCGGTGAGTCAGGCTGGGGACATACCGGGACATGAATCGAGAGATTGAAACTAGGGATTGGCGATGCATGGATTCGAAAACTGGTCGACGTTACTCAGAAACTTGGCGGCCCAAATAGTATTGTCGCTGCAAGTCGCTGTCCTGCCGGTGTTGTTGCTGTTGAGCGGAGCCGTGCTGACTTCCCGGGGACTGGCAGGGCAGGATGCCGCGCCAAGCAGTCCGCCGGCAGCACCGCCTGCGACCTTAACGCTGCGACAGGCAGTAGCAACTGCACTCGAGAAGAACCACACGATTCAGGCGGCAGGAGCGTACTCGGAAGCGGTGAAGCACGGCATCGCCGTGGCTCAGGCAGGCCGTTATCCGCGGCTGGATTTCTCCGAAGGCTTTAGCCGCGGCAACAATCCAGTTTACGTTTTTGGCACCTTGCTCACTCAGCGCCAGTTTACAGCGAACAACTTCGCGCTCGGTTTCCTGAACACCCCCCTTCCTCTCGATAATTTCCGCACTCAGTTCACAGCCGCCCTGCCTGTCTACGATGCCGGGCAGACCTCGCGCCGGGTTCACGACGCGCGGCTTGACTCTCAGGCTGCCGCGCAGGCGCTCGAGCGCACATCGCAGGAAGTGATCTTCAACGTCATCAATGCCTACAACGACGAACTGCTGGCACGCGAAAGTGTGCGGGTAGCAGAATCGGCGGTGGAGATGAGCAAGGCAGACCTGAATCGGGCTCAGAACCGGCAGGATCAAGGCCAAGGGATCCCTTCTGACGTGCTGAGCGCCAAGGTTCAGCTCGCCCAGGCCCAGGAGGATCTCATCCGCGCCAGGAATGGCGTGGAGATTGCCCAGGCGGCGCTCAACGTGGCCATGGGACTCCCTGAAGACGCGCCAGGTGAAATTCAGGGCAACCTGACCGTGGTCACGTTCGAAGCCGGAGCGCTCGGGGAGCGGCAGCAGCGCGCACTGGCCAAGCGTCCCGACTATCTTGAAGCGACGCTGGGCGCCGGCAAAGCAAAGAATCAGGTGGGGGCGGCGCGGGCCGAGTTCCTGCCCAAGGTGAGCCTCTTTGCGTCCTGGGAGGAAGACAACCAGACCTTCGCGGCCCGCGGTGGCAACAACTGGATGGCGGGAGCAACCCTGAGCTTCAACCTCTTCGACGGCGGTGCGGACCGCTTTCGCCTCGCGGCAGCACGAGCGCGAGAGCGTCAGGCGGAAGCCCAGCAAGAAGAAATGGCGGCCGGGGTGCGGCTGCAGGTGCGTCAGGCCTTCCTGAATTTGACCAGCGCCGGGGAGCGCGTCAAAGTGTCGCGCGATTCCGCTTCTCAGGCGGAGGAAAGTCTGCGAATCCTGCGGAACCGCTACGAGAATGGTCTAGCCACCATCACCGATTTGCTGCGGACGGAGACAATGCGCACCAGTGCGCAGAAGAACCACCTGAGCGCACTTTACGACTATCGCCTCGCCTTTGCGGCTCTCGAGCTGGCGACCGGCGAATTGTCGCCCGATTCGCAGGCCGTGGGGCAATAGTGCGGAGCGGGGGTCAGGCGAGGAAACAAGCTATGAGGCGAATGTTGCAAAGACATGGTCTGGTTTTGGCTGGAGCAGTCTTCATGGCTGCTTGCGGCTCCGCCCCCAAGACCGCGAAACAGCCCGTGATCACTGTGTCGGGCGTCGCTCTAGAAATGGCGCGATTCGAGGAGGCGCCTATCCTCTACGAGGCTGTGGGAACCGTGCGCTCGGCGACGGCAAGCATCCTAAACGCACAGCTCGGCGGTACGGTTCGTGAGATTCGGGTCAAGTTAGGAGACAGGGTAAAGCGCGGCCAGATTCTGGCCATTCTCGACGACCGCAGTCCACGCGCACAACTCGGCATCACCGAGGCCGGGGTGGAAGAGAGCGCGCAGGCGCTGGTCGAGGCGAATCGTGGACTCGAAGCCGCAACCGCCCAGCGGAAACTTGCCGAGACTACTCTACATCGATACCAGGATCTGTTAGCCAAGAACTCCCTCAGCCAGCAGGAATTCGACGAAGCCAATGCGCACTATCAAGCGACAGTCGCCAACGAAGCCGCGCTCGCGGCCAAGATAAAGCAGGTGGAGGCCCGCCAGCGGCAGGCGGGAGCTGCGAGAGACTCGGCTACCACGTCGCTGGACTATGCCACCATCGTCTCACCCCTCGACGGCATTGTGACCGCAAAGTCCGTCGACTCCGGAACCGTCGTCATGCCTGGGATGCCGATCCTTACCGTGGAGGATCCTGGCCACTATCGTTTGGAGGCCAGTTTTCCCGAGGAACTCCTAGCCAAGGTGCATCTGGGCGACAGGGTGCGAGTTTCAATCGGTAGCGGCGAAGTGGACGGCCGGGTGGAGGAGATCGTCCCTTCGACTGATGCCTCTACCCGCACCGTGACCGTCAAGGTCTCTCTGCCCGCCAACTGCGGTTGCCGGTCCGGGGAGTACGGCAAGGCGGCTTTCCCGCTGGATCGCGAGAAGCGGCTCACCGTTTCTCGTTCAGCCTTGCTTGAGCAGGGCGAGCTGGAAGGCCTCTTCGTGGTTGATCCCCAAAACAACGTGCAATACCGGCTGGTGAAATCCGGCAAAAGCCAGGGAGGGCGCGTCGAGATTCTCTCCGGTGTGTCAGAGGGAGACCGCGTAGCCACTTCGGGGATCGACCAACTGCGTGATGGTATGCGCGTGGAGGCTCCGTGAGCGAAAAGCCCCTGGGCTTCGCCGGCCGCGTCGCCCACTACTTCATCAACTCGAAGCTGACCCCGCTGCTGATGGTCTTCGCCATCCTGCTCGGGGCCTTCGCCGTTCTTGAGACGCCCCGCGAAGAAGAGCCGCAGATCATCGTCCCCATGATGGACGTCTTCGTGGAGATGCCGGGCGCGACCGCCAAAGAGGTGGAAGAGCGCGTCACCACCCCCATGGAGAAGCTGATCTGGGAAATCCCCGGAGTTGAATACGTCTACTCTACGACCAAGCCCGGACTCAGCATGGTAGTTGTGCGCTACAAGGTCGGCGAAGACGAAGAACGCTCGGTAGTGCGGCTCTACAATAAGCTCTATTCTCACTTCGATCTGATCCCCCCGGGCGCCTCCAGGCCCTTGATCAAGCCTCGCTCCATCGATGACGTTCCGGTGCTGGCGCTGACCTTTTGGAGCAACCGCTACGACGGCTTCACCCTGCGGCGCGTGGCCGCCGAGGTTGAGCACGAAGTCCAGAACATCGACGACGTCTCTCAGACCAGCATCATCGGAGGACAGAAGCGCCAGATCCGGGTGCTGCTCGATCCCGCCAAGATGGCGGCCTACGGGGTGGCGCCGGCATCGATCTTGCCTGCAGTGGAGCGATCCAATCAACGGCTGCAGTCGGGGCAATTTGCCGCGGGCAATCAGGAGTACAAAGTCGAATCCGGCGACTTCCTGCAGAGCGCGGAGGAAGTCGGCCAAGTGGTCGTCGGTGTCTCCTCGGGTCACCCTGTATACTTGCGAAACGTTGCCTCCGTCCGTGACGGCGCGGCGGAGCCTTCCGACTATGTCTTCTTCGGATTAGGCCGCACCGCACAGGACCGGCGCGTCAGCGCGACGGGCGAGTTCCCTGCCGTAACCCTCACGGTGTCCAAGCGCAAGGGGAAGAACGCGGTCATCATCGCCGATCAGGTGCTCCACAAGATCGAGCAACTGAAAGGCAGGGTGATCCCCACTGGCGTCGAAGTCACCGAGACGCGCAACTACGGCGATACCGCCCAGGAGAAGTCAAACGAGTTGCTCAAGCACCTGCTCCTGGCGACCCTTTCGGTGAGCTTACTCATCGCTCTGGCGCTCGGATGGCGCTCTTCTGTCGTCGTGCTGGCGGCGGTGCCCGTCACTCTGGCGCTGACTCTCTTCATTTATTTCATCTACGGCTTCACGCTTGAATCGCGTAACCTTGTTCGCCCTGATCTTCTCCATCGGCATTCTGGTCGACGACGCCATCGTGGTGGTGGAAAACATCACCCGGCATTTTCATCTGCCCGAGAACAAGGGGCGCTCGCTGGGTGACGTCGCCGTCGAGGCCGTCGACGAAGTGGGTAACCCGACGATGCTCGCCACCTGGGCGGTGATCGCGGCCATCCTGCCCATGGCCTTCGTGGGCGGGCTGATGGGACCTTATATGCGCCCTATCCCAGTTGGGGCATCGCTGGCCATGGTCTTCTCGCTGTTGATCGCTTTCGTCATCTCACCCTGGGCGGCGCTGCGCATGTTGGCGGGTGCTAAGTCGAAACATGCAGAGGTGGAGGGGGGACCGGAGGGCTGGACCACCCGGATCTATCGCCAGGTGATGACGCCCCTCCTTCTTAACGCTGGGAAGCGGCGGGCGTTTCTGGTGGGAGTCGTGCTGTTACTGCTGGCGGTGATGGCGCTGCCCCTGTTGAAGATCGTGCGCGTCAAGATGTTGCCCTTTGACAACAAGAGCGAGATGCAGGTGATCGTCGACATGCCGGACGGCACCACGCTCGAACAGACGGCCCGGGTGACGCAGGAAATCGCCCGGCGTCTTGCCCAGGAGCCGGAGGTCGTCAATTACCAGACCTACGCGGGCACCGCGGGTCCCTACAATTTCAACGGCCTGGTACGCCACTATTTCTTGCGAAGGGGTGCGAATCAGGCTGATATCCAGGTGAACCTGCTACCCAAGCAGCAGCGCTCCGCTCAAAGCCACGATATTGCCAAGCGCGTCCGCGATGCCATCGTGCCCATCGGCGACCGTTATGGCGCTCGTCTGAAGGTGGCTGAGATACCCCCTGGCCCACCGGTGATTGAAACCCTGGTGGCCGAAATCTATGGTCCCGACGAGACCCAGCAGATCCAGGTCGCCGGTCAGGTCCGCGATAAGTTCAAGCAGACCCCCGGCGTAGTGGACGTGGACTGGATGGTTGAGGACCCCCAGACGGAATATCGCTTCATAGTCGATAAAGAAAAAGCAGCGCTGAACGGCGTGGGCGCCGATCAGGTCGCCCAAACGCTGAGGCTGGCACTCAGCGGGGCGACGGTGGGCCTCGCCCATCAGCCGCGTGAAAAGGAGGACGTCGACATCCGTCTACAACTGCCTCGGGCCGAGCGCACCAGCCTGACGGACCTCGGAGAGATCCGCATGTTGTCATCGACGGGCGCCCTGGTGCCACTCAGTGAGATCGCCAAGGTGGAACAGGGCACCATCGAGAAGAGCATCTACCACAAGAACCTCAAACGCGTCGTTTACGTCACCGGTGACGTGGCGGGCCGGGAGGAAAGTCCAGTTTATGCGATCCAGAAGCTCTCGGAGGAGCTTGATTCCGTACGGGCCCCAGGCGGCTACTCTATTGAACGCTATGCCACCCACTTGCCCTTCATGACCGATAAGGTCTCGATGAAGTGGGATGGCGAGTGGCAGATTACTTACGAAGTGTTTAGGGATCTGGGATTCGCCTTTGCCATCGTTCTGGTGCTGATCTACGTGATCGTGGTGGCCTGGTTCCAGTCATTCCGTATCCCGCTGGTGATCATGGCGCCAATCCCGCTGACGCTGGTGGGAATATTGCCGGCGCACGCCCTAATGGGAGCATTCTTCACTGCAACCTCGATTATCGGCTTCATCGCCGGAGCCGGAATCATCGTGCGGAACTCGATCATTCTGGTCGACTTCATTGAGTTGCGGCGCAAGCAGGGCCTGCGGCTGGCAGAGGCAGTGGTGGACGCCGGAGCGATCCGCTTCCGGCCTATGCTCCTAACGGCGGCCGCAGTGGTGGTCGGCGCCTTCGTGATCCTGTTCGATCCGATCTTTCAGGGGCTCGCGATTTCCCTCATGGCCGGCGAGGTGGCTTCGACGTTCCTCTCCCGGATGGCTGTTCCGGTCCTCTACTATCTCCATGCCCGGGGTGAAGAGCGACACTTGGCGCCGGAGGTCGGACACGCATGAAACCGACCTTTTCACCGCTCCATTTCCGCTTGATTCCCGCCACAAATCCCGCTCATTTTCCGCTCTGCTTTTTGAGGAGGAACACTATGGATGTCAATCGTTGGTTACGTCTAATCGCTGGAAGCTTCGTCCTGGCGACTGTTTTGCTCGGCTATTACGTCAGCCCGAAATGGTTCTGGTTTACCGGCTTCGTAGCCCTGAATCTGGTCCAATCGGCCTTCACTAACTGGTGTCCGATGATGACCTTTCTGCGTAAGCTCGGTGTGAGACAATAGCGAGTAGGATCGCAGAGAGATGGCAGCCTTGTCGTGGACACAGCAACTCCAGCAGAACCGGTCTTTCGCATGCTTCACGTAAGACCGACAGTTCGAATGACGAGAACTGTTAATGTTTGGCCTCCCCGACGCAGCAGGGCACGGTAATGGAAATGAACGGCGCAGTTGATAACGATAACCCGGTCGCCTTCGACGCAGCCCGGCGGATCGTAACCCTTGCGGTCGAGCCGTTGGGGGCTGAGTGCGTCCCCTTGTCTAACGCCTCCGGACGCGTAGCCGCTGAAGAGGTCACGGCGGAAGAGGATCTGGTTCCGTACGCCCGCTCGGCGATGGATGGCTACGCACTGAGAACTGCGGATATTACCGGTGCTTCCGCTCAGTCCCCTGTTTCTCTTCCTATCGCGGGAGAGGCGTTTCCGGGCGAGGGTGATACAGCGCTATCCCCTCGCACCGTGATAGCCATCACCACCGGGACGCCCCTTCCCCGTCATGCGGACGCCGTCATCCCCTACGAGCGGATCGAGCGGCGGGAGGATATGGTTTTCATTCGGGAAGTGGTTGCACCAGGAAACTGCGTGTTCCCACCTGCCGAAGATGTTCGGCGGGGAGAGCTGCTGGTGAGACGTGGGGAGGTGCTCCGTCCGGCTTCAGTCGCGCTCCTGGCGTTTGTGGGTAAGTCTCAAATGTCAGTATTCAGGCGTCCCCGCGTCAGCGTTCTCTGCACTGGAAATGAGCTTGTGGACGTCTCGGTTACACCCCGGCACGGGCAGGTCCGCAATACCAACGCCTACTCCCTGATGGCCCTGCTTTCCGGTTGCGGGGCCGACGCCCGCTACTGCGGTATGGCTGAGGATGATCCTGGGCGATTGCGTTCGCTATTGCAAGATGCTTGCCGGGAAACTGATCTTGTCATCACCACCGGTGGGGCGTCGGTCGGAAGGCGAGACCTGGTAAAGTCTGTGCTGGAGTCTCTGGGAGCGCACTTTGCTTTCCGTCGGGTGGCCGCAAGACCGGGCAAGCCGTTTGGCTTCGCTCGATGGGAAGCTACCCCGGTTTGCGTACTTCCGGGGAATCCTGCGGCGGCATTTGTGGCGTTCCATGAATTCGTCCGACCAGCTCTCTTTCGGATGGCAGGACGAGAAAAGACAGAGCTAACGACCTTGCAGGCCACCCTCGCGGGACGCGCCAAGTCCAAAGCGGGCTCGCGCTACGTAATCCTTGCTCAGTTGTTACTGGGCGCCTCTGGATTCTCGGTTCGCCCCTTGGCGAACCAATGCTCGGCTCTGGTGCGAACGGCTGCCATGGCCAATGCGCTCATCCTTCTGCCAGAGGGACCCGCCAGCTTTGACTCAGGCGATACGGTCACGGTCCAGGTGCTGGACTGGGAAAATGTGACCTATGCTGAAGCAGAATCAGCCTAAGGAGAATCAATCGTGAGCATGCCCTCTCTCAAACGCATTTTCTTTGTTGCCCTGGCGGTACTGGCGGCGGGCGTGATAGCAACCGTCACCCAACGGAACCTGGCCACCGGATCCGACCCTTGGACGCCGTCCGAACTGATTACTCCCGAGACTCTGGTCAAGCAGTTGTCAGGCCCTAAGAAGCCGACTGTTATCTGCGTGGCCTTCAAGGTACTCTACGATATAGGCCACGTGCCGGGGGCGCTGTTTCTCGGTCCGGGACGCGACCCGCAGGGACTGGAAGCTCTGAAGCAGTGGGCCGCGAGCCAACCCAGGAACAAGTCCATCGTCATCTATTGCGGTTGCTGCCCTTGGTCGCATTGTCCGAACGTCCGCCCGGCCTTTGCGCTTCTCAAGGAGATGGGTTTCTCCCAACTGCAACTCGTCGAGATCGAGAATGACTTCGGACGGGACTGGCGCGACAAAGGATATCCGGTAGAGAAGTCCAACTGACGGGTTCGATCTGTAGAGAGCCTGCTCTGGGCGGCGCTGCGACTTTTCTCAAACTCGGTGCTAGAGGTATGATTTGACTATGGACAGCCTATTGATTCTCCTTGTCTTCTTAGTTGTTTGGTTCGTAGTTCTACCCCGCATTCCCGGAGTAAGCCGCTTTACCTGAGCGGCGCGGCGCTCCCCGGAGGGGAGTTCCAAGCCGGAAGGCTGTGACCTCAAACCCAAGGAGTAGGCTCAATCGCCATGCCCATCTTTGAATACGCCTGTGCCAACTGCGGCCATGTCTTCGAGAAGCTCGTGCTGACCCGCAACCAGGAACTGCCTGAGTGTCCCAAGTGCGGACGGAAACAGGTGGAGCAAGTGTTCTCGGCATTTGCCACCGCCGCAAGCAAGTCAACTGGCCGCGCGTGCGCGCCCTCGGGTGGTGGCTGACGGATCTGAACCGGGGAGCAGGCTGCTCCCCCTAAAAGGTAGCGTAGGGATTCTTGATGTCCGTTCAAAGGCTCAGACGCCACCGCGTCATGGCCTTGGTCAGTTCGGATGAAACCTTGGTGTAGTCCCCTGACAGACCGATAGCCTTCTCCGCTGCCTCCTTTTGACCCGAAATCACAAGCTCCACAACCTTGGCCGCCTGCTCGTGGAACTGCGCATGAAGCTGCTTCACGGTCAGGTAGTTCTCCGTTTTCCTCTCAGTCTGCGAAAGGTCTGAGCCGTACAGCCATTTTCCGAACTCGCACTGGTTATCCTTCCTTACCGTTATAGCTTCAGCACGTTGTGGGTCAGGCACACCAGAGCCCATTCCCCCCGCACCTTCTCCATCCCCCGCAGCAGAAACTGCCGGAACCCACGCCCTTGCTTGATCTGCCCGAAGACCGGCTCCACCATCGCCTTACGCGCCGCGTACACCGCCGCTCCCGCCTTCGTCTTGATCTTGCGCTTCATCCGCTCCACCCGCGTCGCGTCTTTGGGTAGCGGCCCGCGCGGGCAAGGCCGACGATGCTCACCATGCTTTTGTTTCCCCGTGGCGATGTAAGCCTCGATCTTCTGCTCCGGCTTCGCCGCCGATTCTAAGTACTCCAGATTCGTCTCCGAGCAGTAACCACTGTCCGCCAGGATCGCTTCCGGCCTCTGCCCGGACTGTTGCTCCATCACTTCCACCATCGGCTGCACGTGCTTCTTGTCGTTCGTCGCTGGCGTCACCCTCTGTCCCACGATCAGCTGCAGCATCGGTTCCACTGCGGCCTGCGCATTGTAACCCTGCACGAAGCCATCGGCGCCCATCATGATCCGCGATTCTGCATCGGTAAAATTGTATTGATCCTTCTCCGCCGGCTTGGTGGCCTTCACTTCTTCCGCCGGCTTCCCCTCCGCCTTCGCCTCCTCCCGCGCCCGCTCTTCCAAAGCCCGCTTCGCCATCCGGATCTTCTGCAGCCGCGTCTCCCGACGCTGTAACTCCGCTGGCAAGTCCTCACCGCTCTTCCCTGTTCCCCTCCGGCCGTCTTCTTCCTGGTCGGCCGCTTCCGCCTGCTCCAGCAGGGCTTTCACTTCCGCGCGGAGCTGTTTCTCCTTCTCCTTCATCCGCCCGTAGCTCATGGCTTTGTGCTTGCTGGCATTGGCCTTCACCTTAGTCCCATCCAACGCCACCCGCCCCAGTTTCATCGCCCCCGCTTCCAGGCTGATCTTTAACACCTGCTCAAACAGCCCTTCCAAAGCCTCCAAGTGGATCTTGCGAAAGTCGGAGATCGTACGAAAATCCGGCTCGTTGCCGGCCGCCAACACCTTGAACGAGATATCCTCCTGCAAGCGCTTCTGAATCTTGCGTGAGCTGAACACCCCGACACTGTAGGCGTAGATCAGCAATTTCGTCATCAGGCGAGGATCGTACGGCGGCTGTCCTCGCAGTTCCTCCTGGTAGAGAGCTTCGATGGCCGACAGGTCCAACTGGTCCACCACGTCACTGACGAAGTACACCAAGTGGTTTTCTGGCAGCCAATCGCGCAAACTCGGGGGTAACAAGAGGTCTTGATCAGGTTGGTAAGGCCGGTACGCTTTGCCCATGACGCACGATGACCCGACCTGCTTCGGCTGTCGAGATATATTTCTCAGACAGACTCCTAGCAGGAATATCGAACTTTCCGCTGCCGATTGCGGCTCTCAGCCGAGCCTTCCATGATGCGTGGGCAGCAATGGCGGTCTGCAGCATGTCGGGATTCACCATATTCGTGCTCCTTCCAGCAAAAGCGCTAAGAGTGGCCGAGCGCGCGGGTTAGCCGCGTTCTTACAGAAACGTATAATACCCTATCTGTAATACACATGCCCGTACGAAGCTGGGGCAGTCGGTACAAACAAGCGCAGAAAACTCTCTACCCAATTGCTGCACTCTTATCCTATTCCCCTGAAGTTCTTTATGTATACAAGTAGACAGATGCGTACGCCTGCTAGTATTGACTTGCCGGTCTGGCGCTGATGCTTCGAGGTCCAAACTGAACAGCTCGCCTTTCGAAAGGAGAGCGTGCACGGAAGTATGGGTGTCCACTATACTACTAAACTTGAGGTGTTTGCGTGTCGCAGGTCCTTTTTGTGCCGCGATTTGGGGAATTCCCACGCCGTCGAGTGAAGGGCGGTCAGGATGGCGGTAATCGCCTGCGGCCAGGGGGCCGTCAGTTGGTATGATCTATCCAATTGTTAAATATGGCAGAGAAGTCCTTGAAAAGCCCGCCGAGCCGGTGACGGTCTTTGATGCGAAGCTCGAAAAACTGGCCGCCGACATGTTTGAGACCATGTACGCCGCTAATGGCGTGGGATTGGCCGCGCCGCAGATCGGAATTTCCCAAAAGCTCTGCGTCATCGACGCTTCGCTGGGCGAGGATCCCAAGCAGAAGCTGGTGCTCGCTAATCCGGTGATCGTCGCCGCCGAAGGCCGGCAGAATTTGGAAGAGGGATGCCTCAGCTTGCCGGACTTTCGGGCTGACACGGCACGCGCCAACCGCGTGACAGTGCGCGCCCAAAATGTGCGTGGCGAGGAGTTTACCATGACCGGCGAAGGGCTCCTGGCGCGTGCCTTCCTCCACGAGACCGATCACCTGAACGGGATCCTGTTTATACAGCACCTGACCCGGCTGAAGCGAGACTCCATCAAGCGGAAAGTACGGAGAATGGCGAGAGCGGGGGAGTGGTGACATCGGCCCGCTTCTAAGTTATGAGTTATGAGTTCTGAATTATGAATTATAAGTTATGAACGATAAGTTGCAACAGGGGCGATTTGAGGGCCGCCAGGAAAACGCGATGGACGCTATTTAACTCATAACTTATAACTTATAACTGTCACGCCATAAGCGCAACGACCGATTGCGGATGAATATGCGCCTTTTCTTCGCAGGCACGCCCGGATTTGCCGTTCCCACCCTGGAAAAGCTGGCCACCAAACACGAGATTGAGTTGGTCATAACCAATCCCGACGAGCCCAGCGGGCGATCGTACTCGTTGAAACCGCCGCCCGTTAGGGTCGCCGCCGAACAGGCAGGTTTGCAGGTCTACCAGCCTGCCAAGCTGAAGGATTCCGCGGTGCGCGAATTCCTGAGCCAGAGCCAGTCTCGCCCGGACGCGATGATCGTCGTTGCCTACGGCCACATTCTGCCGCGATGGATGCTCGACCTGCCGCGGCTAGGGTGCCTGAACGTGCACGCATCTTTGCTGCCCAGGTACCGAGGAGCTGCGCCTATCGCCTGGGCGATCGTTCGCGGCGAGACGGTCACCGGCATCACCGCCATGCAGATCGATGCGGGGCTCGACACGGGCGATATCCTGCTGCAGCGCGAAACGGCAATCGCCGCCGACGATACCACCGAGACACTCTCGGCTCGGCTGAGTTTGATGGGCGCAGAAGTGATGCTGGAAACGTTGGAGAAACTGGAACGTGGAGAAATCAGGCCACATCCTCAGGATCATAGCCAGGCCACCCTCGCGCCGATCCTCAAAAAGGAAGACGGCCGCATACACTGGCGCATGGGCGCCCTGGAAATCGAGCGGCGCGTGCGCGGACTGCAGCCGTGGCCTGGCGCTTACACGAGCTTTCGGGGCAAGAACCTTCGCCTGTGGGCTGTTGCCCCCTGCACTTCCCCTCCGGTGGCGGATGCGGCGCCCGGAGCGCTCTCGGTTGAAGGAGATCGGCTGCTGGTGGATTGCGGATGCGGTACCCGCATCGAGCTGCGCGAAGTGCAACTGGAAGGGCGAAAGCGGCTGCGGGTCCGCGATTTTCTGAACGGGGTGCGGATCGCGCCAGCTGAAAAATTGGGAGAACAATGAAGCCGGCTCCGCAGGTTTCGCCCGCCAGAGCAGCCGCCTATCACATTCTGCTTAGTGTCGATTCGGGAAAATCCTTCGCCATAGACCTGTTGCAGGCTGACGCCGTCGCCAGGCTCAGCGAATTGGATCGCCATTTGACTATGGAGCTGGTGATGGGCGTGCTCCGCTGGCGGGGCGATCTCGATCGGGAGATCGAGCGGCTTTCGGGCAAAGCACTTTCCCGCTTTGATGCGGAACTCGTGGCGATCCTGCGGCTGGGGATCTATCAAATCCGCCATCTCACCAAGATTCCCAAATGGGCGGCGGTGAATGAGTCGGTAGAGTTGACCAGGCTAGCGCGGAAGCGCTCGGCCGCCGGGCTGGTGAATGCAGTTCTGCGCAAATCCGGGCCGCTCGTCGATCCCGGGCTAGACGGTGCGAGGCTGGCAGCCGTCCGTCGCTCCGTCCCCTCGTGGCTGCTGGATCGTTGGAGCGCGCACTTTGGGGCGGAGGCGGCGGGGCGGCTGGCACAGGCAAGTGTCGAGACGCCGGCGACAACATTGCGGATCGTCGGAGGGTCCACTCGCGATGAAGTCCAGACTGCGCTTGGAGCCGAAGGGATCACCAGCGCGCCGATGGCCTACGCCGAGAGGGCGCTCGCGGTCGAATCGGGGGACGTGACCGCAAGCGCGGCTTATCGCCAGGGCTTGATCCGGATTCAGGATCAAGCTTCACAGCTTGTGGGTGATCTGGTGCGGTCGGCGGCGGGTGATCGCGTCCTCGACTTGTGTGCGGCGCCCGGCGGCAAGGCTTCGCAGTTTGCCGAGCGTCTTGGCTCCGGGGGCCTGCTGGTAGCGGGCGACTTGAGCGCGCGACGGCTGGCCACGATCTCGGGGCTCCTTAGCGGCAAATCAAGGGTGGCTTGCTGTCCGCCGAATCTGGTTCGGCTGGACGCCCGCCGCCCCTTGCCCTTCGCCGCTGTCTTTGATCGCGTTCTGGTGGACGCGCCGTGTTCCGGAACCGGGACGTTGGCGCGCAATCCGGAAATCAAATGGCGGCTCCAGCTTGACGACATTCCACGGCTGGCCGAAACGCAAGTAGCAATCCTCGCTAATGCGCTGGATGCGCTCGCGCCCGGAGGACGGCTGGTCTATGCGACCTGTTCGCTTGAACCGGAAGAGAATGAGGGCGTGGTCGAAGAGGTGCTCGCTCAGTCGCCGCGATGGCGTCTGATGAATCGCGAGGAATTGATGCGAGAATTCCCACGACTCGAGCCTCTGTTTGATTCCCATGGTTACTTCCGCACTCGGCCGGATCGTGACAGGATGGACGGATTTTTTGCCGCGGTACTCGTATCCACCGCGGGAGCGGGTGCTTGAGTGGCGAACGTTAGCTCACCTATAATATCGGCAGGTGACCCATGACCTCGACCGTTCAGGACAAGCTCGGATCGGTTGGCGACCTTTGCCGAAAGCACCGGGTGCGACGCTTGGCCCTGTTTGGTTCCGGCGTGTCAGATGGTTTCGACCCGGCTTCCAGCGTCCTTGACTCGTTGGTGGAGTTTCAGCTCATGCAACCGGCAGAGCACGCTGACAGCTACTTCAACCTGGAAGAAGACTTACGCCTTCTCTTGGGTGTTCCTATTGACCTCGTCGAACCCGGATCGATTCGGAATCCCTATTTTCGACAGGCGGTTGAGCAGAGTCAGGTGGTGCTCTTTGAAGCCGCTTGAACTGCGTACGTACCTCTACGATATCGCCCAAGCTTGTGATCTGCTGATTCAGTTCATATTTGGCAAGACACTCAAGGATTACTCATCCGACGCTCTGTTGCGCTCCGCTGTCGAGCGTCAGTTTGAGATTATCGGTGAAGCCCTGAACCGGGCGTTGCGCCTCGATTCGAACCTGGCTTATCAGATCAGCGATACCCGCCGGATTTATCTCCTTTCGCAATCGGCTCATTCACGGTTACGCTTCGACCTCCGACGAGGTGGTCTGGGGTGTAGTAGAGCTAAGCCTGCCTAGGCTCCATCAGGAAGTTGGCAGATTGCTGAGCGAGCCTGACGCAGATCCTGCTGACTGACCGGCTCCTGAGTTACGCAAAAAGCCGCGGACCTGAAGGCCAGGTCCACCCTACCCGGTCGTTTTTCAAAATCAGCTATAATCCCCACATGCGCTACAACAACATTCTCGAGGCCATCGGGCACACACCGTTGGTGAAGCTGAACCGCATTACCCGAGGATCTCCCGCTGAGGTTTACGCCAAATGCGACTACTTGAATCCCGGCGGTAGCGTGAAGGATCGTATCGGGATTGCCATGTTGGACGAGGCCGAGCGCAAAGAACAGCTCAGGCCCGGCGGGACCATCGTTGAAGGGACCAGCGGCAATACTGGCATGGGACTGGCGCTGGTCGCGATCATCCGAGGCTACAAAGCCATTTTCACCATGACCGACAAGCAATCGAAGGAGAAGGTGGATCTGCTGAAGGCCATGGGCGCCGAGGTGATCGTCTGCCCGACTGCTGTTCCCCCGGACGATCCACGCAGCTACCATCAGGTGGTGGAGAAACTGGCACATGATATTCCTAATTCCTATCACCCGAACCAGTACATGAACCCGGCCAATCCGGAGTGTCACTATCGTACGACGGGTCCCGAGATCTGGGAGGACTCGGAGGGCCGCATTACGCACTTTGTCTGCGGCATGGGAACCGGCGGGACCATTACCGGCGTAGGACGCTTTCTCAAGGAGCAGAATCCCGCCATCAAGGTGATCGGCTCGGATCCGTTCGGTTCGATTTTGCACGACTTCTTTTACAAGGGGGTGGTCAGCAAGGCTGAGACCTACAAGGTGGAAGGCATCGGCGAGGACTTCTTCCCGGCCGCCCTCGACTTCAGCGTGATCGACGACATCGTGCAAGTGAGCGATAAGGATAGCTTCCTCTGGACCCGCCGCCTGGCGCGTCTCGAAGGCATTTTTGCAGGCGGCTCAGCGGGTACTGCGATCGCCGGCGCTTTGCAGGTAATGCCCTCGCTCAAGCCGGGCGACTTCATGGTGATTTTTATTCCCGATACCGGGGCGCGCTACCTCTCGAAGATCTATAACAACGAGTGGATGCGCGACAACCGGTACCTCGAATCGCAGATCCGGCTCAGTGTCGCCGATGTGGTAGAGACTAAGACGATGGTCCGCCAGACCGGACCGCTGGTGACCGTAGCGCCATCCGATACCATCGCGGGGGCGCTCGAACGGATGCAGGCGCACGATTTCTCCCAACTTCCCGTGTTCGAAAAGGGTGCTCCCGTGGGCGCGCTCTATGAAGATGACATCCTCAGCTTGGCGCTCGAAGGCAAAGACCTGAAAAAACTTGTGGTTCGTGAAGCGATGGGTCCGAGCTTTCCGGTGCTGCCGCCGGCGGCGTCTGTGGATCAGGTAACGGCATGCCTCAACCGAGATTGCCCGGCAGTCTTTGTCGAGATGGGCGGCGGCCATTATGAGATCCTGACCAAGTACGATCTGTTCCAGGCGGTCACGAGGCTTGTAGAACAGGAAGGTTAGGGAAAGTGCTGGGAAGAAAGCAGAAAGCAGTAGAGAGGGATTAGCAATGTTTGTGCCACTGCTTATTTTCGCTTTGTTTGGGTGTATAGGATTATTTGCGGCATTGCGGCCTGAGGAATATACGCGCTATTTCTTGGCAGAATCCCAACGAAGGGCACCATCTGGCAATCTCAAGGCGGTTTCGTCAATAGGTTGGGTGATCTTTTGCGGCTGCATAGCCGTCATCATAGCAATCGCCTTTCACAGCAAAATGGAACGTTCTGGACCGGTTCTTGGGCCCTTGTTGTTCCTCGTTTGTGGTGGGGCATACGTGTGGTGGGGGGTTGGACTTCTGCGCAACCCCGAATCATTCCTCAAACGAGCGAGCGGACCCTGGAACCGTCTTCCCGTGTGGGTAGTCAGAGGCTTCGGCTCGCTGCTGCTCTTCGGCGCGGTTGCCTTCTTGTATGGCTTCCTGTCTAGAATCAGAGTCTTGTTGCGGGTACCGTGAATCCTGCCAGAGGACACCCTTTACCTTTAACCTTTACCTTTAACCTTTACCTTTAACCTTTACCTTTAACCTTTACCTTTAACCTTTACCTTTAACCTTTACCCTTACTCGCACTCCGCCACACATAGTACGCTGGCACTCCCATTAGAATGAGCAGTAGGCCCCAGCCAGACTCCTTCGGTCGCTCGACCAACGTATTCCCCACGAACCAAAGGGAAGCGAGCACAAACAGGATCGGAACCCAGGGATATGCCCATACACGGTAAGGCCTGGGGGCGTGGGGCGCCTTTAGGCGCAGGACGATTACGCCCAGTGCGGTGAGAGCATAAAAAATCCAGGCGGCGAAGATGCAGAAGGTAAAGAGCTGTTCGTAATTAGCGAGGCCGACCAGAAGCACTGCCCAGGCGGCCTGCACCAGCAGCGCCAGGTGGGGGGTGTGGAAGCGCGGATGTACCGCCGAGCACCAGCGGAAAAACAGGCCGTCCCGCGCCATCGCGTAATATACCCGCGCTCCTGCCAGAATCGAGCCGTTGGTCGATCCGAGTACGGCGATCACGATGGCCAGTGCCACTAGCTTCGCGCCCCAAGGCCCTAGAATGTGACTGGCGACGTCGGCTGCCACACGCGGCGAAGAGGCGATCTCAGGCAGGCTAAGCACGTGGTAGTAGACCAGGTTCATACCCACATAAATTGCCATTACGGCGAACGTCCCGAGCACCAGGGCTAAGGGCAGGTTGCGCTCCGGCTGACGAACTTCGCCAGCTGCGAAAGTGACATTGTTCCAACCCTCGTAAGCCCAAAGGGCCGCCACCATCGCCACTCCAAAAGCAGCGGGGAAGCTCGATCCGGCCGGGCGGGGCAGCGAATGGACTCCACCGGCCGCTCCGTGGCGCGTGAGCAGATACCCGAGCGCAATCAAAGCGAGTACCAGCCCCAGGTTCAATCCGGTGAGAGCGGATTGAACGCGCCCGCCGTGCCGTACGCCGCGGTAATTGATCGCCGTCAGCACCACGATGGTCGCCGCGGCTATTGCTTTCTGCTGCCAGGCAGTGAAGGCAAAGAAGGTGCCCAGATACTGGGCCATGCCGACAGCCAAGGTGGAGATACCGCCGGTCTGCTGCACCAGGAACAGCATCCAGCCGCACAGGAAACTTGTCAGTGGTCCATAGGCGGCGCGCAAGTAGACGTACTGCCCGCCGGCCTCCGGCATCATGGCGGCCAGTTCCGCGAAGGATACAGCTCCGAAGAGACTCAAAACTCCGGTTACCAGCCACACCCCGAGCCCGGCGTGCGCTGTGCCCACCTCACGAGTGATCTCTGCCGGCACAATGAAGATGGCCGAGCCGATCATGATGCCAACAACAATAGCCGCAGCCTGCCAGGGTCCGAGAGCGCGAATGAGACGGGGTTGGTCCGCCTCGGAAGCCCGAGAACCAGCTAGGGCACTTTGGGGAGGCATGCGCGAACAATAAGGGAATTTGTGGCAGAGGTCAATCGGCGTTGTCCCATCCATTACGCCCATTGCGCCGGGCCACGCATCCGGGCGGCGCGTGCGCGTGGTAACATAGGAACCAGAATCACTGATCGGAGGAGGCGTGCATGGATCTTAATCTTAGGGGAAAAAAGATTGCGGTTCTGGTAGCGGACCAGTATCAGGAGCTGGAAGTCTGGTATCCTCTGCTGCGATTCCGTGAGGACGGCGCCCAGACGCTCGCCATCGGTGCCGAAGCCGGGGTAACCTATCTCAGCAAGAAAGGCTATCCCGTGGTCTCCGATCTTTCCCTTAGCCAAATCAGCGGACGCGACTTCGATGCCCTGGTAATTCCTGGCGGCTGGGCCCCTGACACCTTACGTCAGGACGACCGCGTCCTTCGGCTGGTGCAGGAGATGGACGCTGCCGGGAAGCTGATTGCGGCCATCTGCCATGCCGGCTGGGTGCTGTGCTCGGCCAACGTGCTCCGCGGCAGGAAGCTGACCTGTTTTAAGGCAATCAAAGATGACGTGGTCAACGCGGGCGGACGCTATGTCGATGAAGAGGTGGTGGTGGACGGCAACCTGATCACCTCACGCAAGCCGACCGATCTGCCGGCGTTCTGCCGCGAGGTCGCGCTCGCCTTGGGACGTCCGCTGGCGGCGGGCGTCGCCCGAAGCTAGTCAGGCTAGTCGGACCGGGTCTTCGGGGTTTTTGCCAACAACATTCGGTGCCGTTTTCGGCACCAAGCGCCGCCAAGTGCTTGGACAAGGACCCGTCAACCTATCGGCGTTAACTAGTGAGTCGTCGTCGATTTAGCCGGGATTTCAATCGTATACTCGTCCAGTTCCTTGCCCGTGGCCTTCTCCGGAACAGGGCCCGAAAGCGATCTGAGGAAATTCACGATGTTCCAGCGGATGTTGTCCGGCATGCGTTTTTCCTGGGACGGCATAATCGCATTGCCCAAGCCGATGATCTTGAACAACTCTCCGTCGGTGCGTTTCTTCAGCTGGTCGGGCTTGCCGAAGTCAGGCATGTTAACGGTCAAGTTCTGGGATTGAGCGATCTCCTTCGCCAGGTCAGGCGAGCCATCGCCCTTTTCCCCGTGGCACATGGCACACTGCGTCTCAAAAACCTTCTTGCCCCGTGCTACTGACAACTCGGTGTATCGAGTCGGGTTCTTGCGGTCCCTCTCCTCGGCACTGATATTGTAGTTGTGGGGATTCGAAGGAGCCTGCGCTGTCGCCGGAACGCTGGCTGCCGGCGCCTTATCTGATTCTTGGGCTTGCCCCCCCCAGAGAAACCCGGTCATGAGCAGGGCCACAGCCAAACCCACAGCCATCGCATACTTGCTTCGCATAATTGCCCCCTGTCCGCCGCATTGCCCAAGCCGTCGAGCCCGGCCGCGGCTCACACTTTCTCGCCAGGGGTGGGCTCTGGAGAATCTGCCATCAACCCCCGCAGTAATAGCTTTGCGCATCTCGAAGTCATTTACTGTGAGTGCTATCACCTGGATGTGTGACGGCCGTCACGTTCGGGCGCGGTGACGTCGAGCAAGGTAGCGAGTCCCGCTTACGAGACCCGAGAGCCGGAGGACCCTGACTTGCCGATACGCATCCAATCGGTTAGCATGTTGGAGCCCCAAACTGAAGCGTACCGAGAGGGATGGACGGCTGCTTTGTGGCAGGGGCACTTGCTCTCAAACTGGTCCGCAGCGGCCCACAAGATGCTGATTTGAGGCATGTTTGTCTACTCGGAGATCATGATTCAGCGCGAGCAATCAAGGCAGTCTGAGGCGCCGGTTTCGGTGACAGATGTTTTCGGACGTCCGCTGCGGAGCTTGCGGCTGTCGCTCACGGACCGCTGCAATCTGCGCTGCCGTTATTGCATGCCCGAGCGGGAATATGTCTGGCTCGAGCGCAAGGAGATGCTCAGCTTCGAAGAGATCGCCAAGCTCACCGAAGTGTTCACGAAACTCGGAGTTGAGAAGGTGCGGCTTACCGGAGGAGAGCCCCTCTTGCGGCGGGACCTCGACATGCTGGTCCGGATGGTCGCCGCCAACCCGAGAGTCAACGATCTGGCGCTGACGACGAACGGGCTGCTTTTGGCCGACTACGCCAAGCCGCTGAAAGAAGCCGGCCTGCGACGCGTCACCGTGAGCCTCGACACTCTTCGCCGCGACCGATTCCAGGAACTGGCGCGGCAGGACGGCTTAGGGCGTGCTTTAGCCGGCATCGCAGCAGCTCGTGCCGCCGGATTCGACGGGATCAAGATCAATACTGTCATTATGCGCGGGCTAAACGACGACGAGATTGTCGATCTGCTGGAGTTCGGTCGTGAGGCCGGCGCCGAGGTACGGTTTATTGAGTATATGGACGTTGGCGGCGCCACAAAGTGGTCGATGGACAACGTCGTCACCTGTGCCGAGATCATCGAGAAGCTAACGCGCCACTACGGCCCGATTCGCGCGATGGATGCGCCGCCAAAGGAATCTGCGGAAATGTGCACAGGCCGCAGCCTGAGGGGGGCGGCCCCGGCAGATCGCTTCCTGCTGCCGGATGGCACGGCCTTCGGCATAATCTCTTCAACCACGCGGCCCTTCTGCGGCAGTTGCGATCGCGCCCGCCTGACGCCCGACGGCCTCTGGCTCACCTGCCTCTATGCGCGCGATGGCATCGACCTGAAGACGCCGTTGCGTAGCGGTGTTCCGCTCGAACGGATCGCGGGGATCGTTCGGGAGGCTTGGTGCGGCCGGTCCGATCGGGGAGCCGAGCAGCGTCTCCACGTCCGCTCGCGCGATATTCTCTACGGCATCGACGAATTGCGCCAGTATCCCCATCGCGAGATGCATACTCGCGGAGGATAGTTTTTCATCACCGACCACGGACACGTGCAACGGACCTTTCTATGGCTGACAAACATTTCGATCGCGATGAAGCTGAGGCGCTCCTGCCCGTGATTGGACGACACCTGGGTGAAGCAGTTGAATGGAAGCGGCTAATCGAGGAGGTCGACGCCGAGATGTCGCAGGCGGTCGCAAAGATTATGGCACTCGGCGGTTCTATTCCGCCCTCGGCTGAGTTGGGCCGCAAGAAAGCGAGCCGCGAGCAGTATCTGTCCTCATTGCAGCAGACGCTCGAAGAAATCCAACAGACGGGTTGCGTGGTGAAAGATCTCGACATGGGCCTGGTGGATTTCCCCAGCGTGCTGGACGGCAAAGAAGTGTATCTCTGCTGGAAGCTCGGCGAGAAACACATCGAGTTCTATCACGGAATGGACGAGGGCTACGCCGGGCGCAAGCCGCTGGATGAAGTCCCTGATGAGCCGTCGTTCGGAGGATCACGGCCTCAGTAACCTGCTCCGGTTGTGAGAGCCCCGCAGGGACCACCTCGCCTAGCCCAGGCCATCGGCCCCTTAGAGTCGAAACTCCAGTCGCCCCCATCAGAATGAGCATGACCACGAGTTTTGAGGCGCCACACCACACGAGGTGTTCATGAGCGATCGACCCAAGGACGATCTGGCCAAGAATGAGCTGGGAGGCGCCACGAGTTCCTACCTGCTCAGCGCGGCGCACCAGCCCGTCCAGTGGCGGATGTGGAGCAACGAGGTCTTCGAGTCGGCCCGGCGCGAGGACAAGCCCATCCTGCTCGATATCGGCGCCGTCTGGTGCCACTGGTGCCACGTGATGGATCGCGAGAGTTATGAGAACGCCGAGGTGGCCCGCGTCATCAACGAAAATTACGTGGCCGTGAAGGTGGACCGCGACGAGCGTCCTGACATCGACGCGCGCTACCAGATGGCGGTGAGCGCCCTCACCGGACAGGGCGGCTGGCCCTTGACCGCTTTTCTTACCTCGGAAGGAAAGCCCTTTTACGGAGGCACCTATTTCCCGCCCGAGGACCACCAGGGCCGCCCAGGCATGAAGCGAGTGCTTGAGGCCATCGCCCACAATTATCGCGCTCATCGCCAGGACATCCTGGAGAGTGCCGAGAAGATCAGCGCGGCTCTGGGCTCGGCGGAAAAGTTCGAGGCCAACGGCGCGCGCGCCGGCGTCTCGCTTGCTGGGGCCATTATCGAGAACATTCATCGTCAGTTCGATCCCTATTTCGGCGGCTTCGGCTCTCAGCCCAAATTCCCGCATCCGACCGCGCTCGACCTGATGATCGATGCTTATCTGGAGACACGTGAAGCTTGGGTGCTGAACGTGATCACTACCACCCTCGATACTATGGGACGAGGCGGCGTCTACGACCAGATCGGCGGCGGATTTCACCGTTACTCGGTTGACGAGCGCTGGATCGTGCCACACTTCGAAAAGATGTCCTACGACAACGCCGGCCTGCTGGGCAATTATCTGCGTGCGTATCAGGCCACAGGACGCGAGTTTTACCGCGAAATCGCTGAAGGCATTCTCTCGTTCGTAGAGCAGGTGCTCTCGCATCCCGAAGGTGGTTTCTACGCCAGCCAGGATGCCGACATCAATCTTGACGACGATGGAGACTACTTCACCTGGACGCTCGAAGAGGTGAAGGCGGTGCTTGGTGAACGCGAGGCAGCCCTCGTCGCGCGCTATTACCACATCGAGCGGCAAGGCGAGATGCATCATAATCCCGCCAAAAACGTGCTCTTCATCGATCAGCGAATCGACGGTCTGGCTCTTGAGCTGAAGATGTCTGCCGAGGAAGTGCGCCAGACGCTGGCCGCTGCCCGGGCCAAGCTCCTCGAAGCGCGGTCACGCCGGCCTACACCTTTCGTCGACACCACTATCTACTCAAGTTGGAACGGGATGATGATCTCGGCCCTGCTGGACGCCTACCGCATTCTGGGCAATGAGGGAGCACGCGATCGAGCGCTCTCGACTCTCGACCTGCTGCTGGCTCAGGCGTACGATCCGGCGCGGGGCTTTGCCCATTGCATTTCGCGCGTCCCCAAAACTGAATCTGCCAGTACTCCTGGTCCGCGTTTCGATTTTCGCGTCTCGAATTTCGATATGCTCGAGGACCAGGCATTCATGGCGGCGGCTCTGATCGATGCCTTTGAAGTCACTGGTTCTCGCGCTTACTTCGATCGCGCTTTGGCCGTCGCCGACGCCGCCGTTCGCCGTTTCTGGGATGACTCGGCGGGCGGCTTCTTCGACACGGCGAAAGAGTCCTCGGAACGTCAGGGGGCGCTCACCCTTGCTCGCAAGCCTTTCCAGGATTCGCCCACTCCTTCCGGCAACTCCGTGGGGGCGGCGGTGCTCGACCGGCTCGCCTACCTGGCTGACCGGCCGGATCTTCGCGATCGCGCCGAAGCGATCCTCAATCTCTTCAGCTCGAAAGCGGCCGATTACGGACTCTACGCCGCGAGCTTCGGCCTCGCGCTCGTGCGCCACTTCCGGCCGTCGGTCGACGTCGTAGTGGTCGGGCCCGCTGGGGACGAACGCACGCGTGCCCTGCTGCGTTCCGCCCATCAAGCACCGAAGGCCGGCAAGCACGTGTTGTACTTCGCGCCTGACGGCTTAGAGGCGAGTTCCCTTCCCGCCGGACTCTCGGCGACCCTTCCCCACTTGGCGCACCTGGGGATGGAGGGCGATCCCATTGCCTTGGTCTGCGTGGGGACCGCATGTCGTCCGCCGGTGAGTACACCTGAGGCACTTGCGGAAGCCTTGAAATAGAACAAGAATTAGCACGAGACCTCGACTATGCGCGCGGTCAGTAACAGCTCGCCTTTATCCAATCTTGCAGTCATCGGACAGCTCGTTCTTCTCGGGTCGCAATTCTCGGAAGTGTGGATACGCTCCGCTGTCCTCGACGAATTGAACGACCACCCCGATCCTCCCGCTCTTGCGGCCATTCACACTTTTTCATTGCGCCGTCCCTTGAAGCGAAAGTGCTCTCCATCGCTGGAGAGTAGTCGACGGCAATTTATCTTTGGGAACATGGCCCCATGCTCCAAAGGAGGCCGCAACTTGCGGAAGGTTGGAGCAGGTTGTAGACTGAATGTCACACTTAGTTTTGCTGAATTTCGAAAATAGGGAGTAAACCAATGTTGCCTCCGATTCGCAGCGAATGGGTCCGAAAGCGCACAGGACCTGTGGTTACGCAGATGCATTACGCCCGCCAAGGTGTGCTCACCGAGGAGATGGAGTTTGTGGCGCGGCGCGAACATCTGGAACCCGAATTCGTGCGCAGCGAGGTGGCTCGCGGCCGCATGATCATCCCGGCCAATATCCGCCACGTGGAACTCGAACCCATGGCTATCGGAGTGGCCGCGAAATGCAAGATCAACGCGAACATCGGCAATTCGCCCACCACTTCGAGCATTCCCGAAGAAGTGGAGAAACTCGAAACGTCGGTGAAGCATGGTGCAGACACGGTGATGGATCTCTCGACCGGAGGCAGTATCCACGAAACGCGCGAGGCGATCCTGCGCTCGAGCCCGGTGCCGATCGGCACGGTGCCGATTTATGAAGGCCTCAGCCGGGTGAAATCGGTGAAGGATCTCTCCATCTCCGTCATGCTGGAGGTCATCGAAGAGCAGGCGGCGCAGGGCGTGGATTACATGACTATTCACGCGGGGGTGCTGCGCGCCCACATTCCCCTGGTGCGAAACCGGATCACAGGAATTGTCAGCCGCGGCGGCTCCATTCTGGCGCACTGGATGGTGGAAAACCACCGCGAGAATTTCCTTTACGAGCACTTCGAGGAGATCTGCAAGATTTTCCAGAAGTACGACGTCTCTTTCTCGCTAGGCGACGGCCTGCGCCCTGGTTCGCTCGCCGATGCCAGTGACGATGCCCAATTCGCCGAACTCAAGACGCTGGGCGAGCTAACGCGAAAGGCCTGGGAATACGACGTGCAAGTGATGATTGAAGGTCCGGGCCACATCCCCATGGATCAGATTAAGCTGCAGGTGGATAAGGAAAGGGAACTGTGCGACGAGGCGCCCTTTTATACCCTGGGGCCGCTGGTTACTGATATCGCTCCGGGCTACGATCACATTACCTCGGCTATCGGCGCGGCCATGATCGGCTGGTATGGCGCTTCCATGCTCTGCTATGTCACGCCCAAGGAACACCTGGGACTGCCCAACAAGGAGGACGTACACCAGGGGATCATCGCCTATAAGATCGCCGCCCACGCCGCCGATGTGGCGCGGCACCGCCCAGGCGCCCGCGATCGCGACGATGCGCTCTCCTATGCCAGGTTCCTGTTTGACTGGAACAAACAGTTCGAGCTTTCACTCGATCCCGAGACCGCGCGCAGCATGCATGACGAGACGCTGTCTGACGAATATTACAAGGAAGCTAAGTACTGCTCGATGTGCGGTCCCAAGTTCTGCTCCATGAACATGACCCAGAACCTGGAAAAGCATCTTGGACTCGATCAATCCCAGCGTGAGCAGAAGTTTGCGGACCTGCTGGTGAAGGTACAAGCGTAGATGAGGTTCAATGAGCTGGTGCGAATGCTGGAAAAAGAGGGCTTCAGTCTCATAAGAGAAAATGATAGACCTCAAATACTCGCTGGTTATCGAAGCGACCGAAGACCCTAACTTCTTCGGCTTCTACTCACCGGACCTCGAAGGATTCACAGGTGTCGGCAACTCGATCGAGGACTGCCTCTATAAGGCACGATGGGGTATGGAGGAACATTTGAACTTACTCCACGAGCAGGGCTTCCCTGTGCCGCCACCATCGGCCTCGGAACTGGAAGTAACCATTCGGAATGCAAGTCCGGTGACTTCGGTGGCCTGACTGAGCTTATTCGTTTGTGCTGCCCTTTGGGGCGGCACCTGCCGGCCTAAAGCCCGGCGCTACAAGACGCCCGTTCTTCAGGAAGTCCGTGGACTGACTGCCGTGCCCCCGACGCTTCATCCGGATTCGACACAGGTTTCATCCTCTGTTCCAGCACACACAGGTAGAAGGAGATTCCATGCCAAGAGTCGCATCGAACCGGCGAAAGCTCTCGCCCACTAATCTGCTTGAGACCGCTCAAGCCCATCAGCGATCGGCTCCCCTGGGGGCCGCAATCGAGCTGGACCTTTTCACTGCTATCGCCGAGGGTTACCGCAAAGTGCCAGATCTGGCCAGGCGGTGCGGGGCGGCCGAGCGTGGTGTGCGCATTTTGGCCGACTATCTCGTGCTCACCGGACTTGTTACCAAGAGGGATCACAGCTATGCGCTTACCCCTGACTCCGCGGTTTTCCTCGACCGCCGTTCCGCCGGGTACCTGGGATCGGCGGCGGGATTTCTAAGTTCCGCTTTGATGGCGGACGTCTACAAAACCGTCCCTGCGGCTGTGCGGAAGGGCGGCACCGTCCTGGGTGAGCACGGTTCGCTCCTGCCCCAGAATCCCATTTGGGTGGAGCATGCCCGCGCCATGGCTCCCATGCTGGCGATGCCCGCTGAGCTGCTGGCCACCATGCTTGAAGCGGAAGCGAAGGCGCCTTGGAAGGTGCTGGATATTGGCGCCGGCCATGGCCTTTTCGGGATCACGCTGGCGAAACGTAACCCCAAGGCGGAGATTGTCGCCCTTGACTGGGATAACGTGCTCCAAGTCGCTCGTGAGAACGCGCGCGAGGCCGGTGTCGAATCGCGCTACCATACGATTTCCGGCGACGCCTTTCAGTCTGAGCTCGGCAGCGGCTACGATCTCGTTCTGATTACCAACTTTCTGCACCACTTCAGTAAGTCACAATGTGAGACCCTGCTCGGACGCGTGTATTCAGCGCTCGCCGACGAAGGACGCGCCGTGGTTTTCGATTTCGTCCCTGACGACAGCCGCGTCTCGCCTGCTCCTTCGGCTGCCTTTGCCCTCACCATGCTGGTGACCACTCCGGAAGGGGATGCCTACACCTTCGCCGAGTACGAGCAGATTTTCCGCGGGGCCGGCTTCAACGGGGTGGAACAACGTCCGCTGCCACCCGCCCGGGAACAGGTGATCATCGCTTACAGATAGCACCAGTCTTACGCCCGCCTGAGCACCTCACGGTCGCCCGGATGGGAGCCGGTGAGGACCCCATGAGGACTGATTGAGGAGACGATGCAACCATCCGAACAAGTGCGAGAGGAATTCAACCGCTGGGCCACGGCCGGTCGCGGCGCCGAAATGGAGGACAGCCACCGCCCGATCACCGATCCGACAATCAAGCTGATGCAGATTCAGCCCGCCGACCGGGTGCTCGATGTGGGCTGCGGCACTGGCTGGCTCTGCCGCCAAATGGCGGGCATCGCGAGTGAAGGCGAAGTCGCAGGAATTGATCTCTCCGATGAGATGATCGCCCAGGCGCGAAGATCGGCTGCCGCTTTTCCAAACCTGCAGTTTTATATCGGCGGCGCCGAGCAGATTCCGTGTCCCCGCAACTACTTCACCAAAGTCATCAGCGTAGAATCCGCATACTATTGGCTCCGTCCTGCAGGGGGCCTAAGCGAGATCTTCAGGGTACTCAAGCCCCATGGCTCTGCCTGGATTCTCATTAACTTCTATCGCGACAATCCTTACTGCCATCAATGGGCGCGGGAGCTCAAGGTTCCGGTGACGCTCCTGTCCGCACCAGAATGGTCGACGTTGTTCGAGGGCGCAGGTTTCACCGAAGTCAATCATCGGCGCATTCCTGACCGCAGTCCGTCACCCGAGGTCTACAACGGCCGCTGGTTCCGCGATGCAGACGAGATGCGCAGATTCAAAGAAGAAGGTGCGCTGCTGATAACCGGGATCAGGCCTTATTGAGGATCGTAAAACAGTGCGCCGATGTGGCTACTCAGTTCTCAGTGCGTTCATGGGCGCAATCGATGCCGCGCGGCTGGCCGGGATTATAGCGGCGAAGAAGGCGCAGATAGCAAGCGCAGCTGCAGCCACGGTCAGCGCGAGCGGATCCCAACTGGAAACACCATAGAGCTGTGCTGAAAGCAGACGGCCAGCGCCGATGGCAAGCGGCAATCCGGCGAGCAGCCCCACCACTACGTGCTTAAAGGCCCCGCGTAGTACGAGCTGGACGACCTGCGCGGCATGGGCGCCAAGTGCCATGCGAATGCCGATCTCGTTCGTTCGCTGCGCCACCGTGTAGGCCGTGACGCCGTACAGTCCAACCGCAGCCAGCAGGAGAGCGACAATCCCAAACAGTCCCGCGAGACTGGCGACGGCGCGCTCCTGATCGAAGCAGAGATCAATTTGCTGCTGCATGGTCCTGACCTCGGTCATGGTCAGGTTGGGATCCACGTCCGCTAGCGCCTTCGTCAGGAGCGGCTCCAGCCTGCCGGGAGGAGCGCTGGTCACTAACATGATTCCGTGGATAAAATGCGATTGTAGCTCGACCCTCTTCATCAGCTCCTGCTTGTAATCCACATTCTGGGCGAGCGGCACGTAGAACATGGGACGCGCCGGCCTGTTCAAGCCCCAGCCCGCAAACTTGGCGTCCCCCACCACACCCACCACGCGGAAAGTGCCGGCATTCTCGGGCATGTCCAGGCCGAAGTGCTGATCCAGCGGGTCTTCGCCGCTTTTGAAAAAACGCTTCACGAAGGCTTGATTGACGATCGCCACCAGTTGGGTAGTTTCATTGTCCCCCGTGGAAAACGCTCTCCCGCGCAGAATGGGCATACCGAGATTCTGAAGGTAGTTGTGGCTCACGCGGTCCCAGGAAGCGCCACCTTCCTCGTCCATCTTAGGTTAGAGATCTTAATAGTTGTAGTGCGTTCCGTCTTGTTTCTTAACCCCAGTACCACGTTTAGTGTGAAAATGCGGCTGGCCCCGAGTGGGATTGCGGTCTTCGACCGTACCGGACCCCTTGTTTGCCGCGTTCCTAGCCTCTTCCCGCGTAGTCTTAGTTACGTTATTTACTTGGGGCCTTCCACTTTGAGATAGCTTCTGCCCATGCTCATTCGTCGCTTGTCCGCCAGCAGTTACACCTGGCGCATCCTCCGCCTTCACTGGTCCCTTCGGGTTTTCGGGGGTGCTCTTGCCGCTACCGTTTGCAGTAGCTTTGGCCAGATGCGCCGCGCCGATTATAGCCGCAGAAGTTCCCTGAACAACGGCAACAGTTGAAACAGCACCCGCCGGTACGCCCACGAGGGCACCCACCCCTGTGGCGTCCAGCGCTATTCCTGCAACCTCCCCACCAGCCCCTAAGAGAGCCTCGCCAGTCCCAACCACGGCGGCTATCCCGTCTCCAATGGCTTGGCCGAGCTGATGATCCCCATTCCCAGGGTCTGTTCGATAAGCGCCGCCAAGCATATCGCTGCCGAATGCATTGATTGCACCTTGCAGCACGTCCCATCCGTCATGGCCACTCGGGTCCGTCGCACTCAATGGATTATTACGAACGTAGCCGTAAAGATTCAACGTCTGAGGGTCATCGAGCTTCGCATACGGAACGGGAGTCAGTTCCTCGCTCCAATCTGGGGACATAAACCGCCCCAATGTTGATTCGTTGAACCGCGCTCCGAAGTAATCCAGTCCGGTTTCAGTATCCTTTTGTTTGCCGGTGAAGTGCATGGGGCTAGTATCGGCTTGGCCGGGGGCAGTGGCGCAGGCCAAATTCATGCCGTAGGGAGTGTCCATACACGATTCGGTCTGATTGGGGGTTGACTCGCACCCGCTCGGTCCCCAGCCAGTCGGTAAAATTATAGGTCAAAACGCCGCCGGAATAGGTGGCTTCGTGGCGGCCATTCGGGTCGTAGAGTTCATTGCGCAACGTGCCGGTGGAATTATGGGCGGAGACCTGGTTGCCTTTCAGGTCGTAGACGTATTCTTCAATCAGCGCACCTATTCCAGTCGTTTTGGCAACTCGCCGGCCATCTGGATCATAAATGTAGTTCGTGGCACCATCTGTGGTGCAAAGACCGCCCTGCAGGTCCACCACACAGGTGAGGCGATTTTCCGTGTCATAGACCAACCCTCGAGTAAGCGCGTTGGTGGCCAGCAGGTTGCCATTGTTATCGTAAGTGAAACCGCTGGAGTTGATGCGGTTATTGGCAGAACTGTAGGTCAAGCCCTCCGGCGTGCAGGAGTAATTGGTCCCCGTGGGCTCCGTGCAGGTCATGTTACCGTATTGGCCGTTCGACCCGTCGGCGGTGTAGGAGTAATTAAAACTCCGGCCGCCAATCGTCGCCGTTTGCAAGCGGTTGACGCCATCGTAGTTGTACGTCCATGTGCCATTGACGCTGTCTGTGATGTTTATCACGTTTCCGTTGCCAGCATAATTGATCAAGCCGCTGCTGGGCCCCGACAGGGAGTAGATTGGCGTCGAACCGTTCATGACGGAAATGCTCCCCAGCCAGCCGCGTGCGTTATAGGCTCGAGTCTCGGAGAGGGTCGGATTTGACCCCACCGTTGCCGCCGTCAGTCCTCCAAAAGGACTGAAGGCGGAGACGTTAAGAAGCGGTTGCGCTCCCAGTCCGGGACCGAGGCTAGCCGTGACCGCGTTCAGCCGGTTGGCCCCGTCATAAGCCGAGTAGATTGCCACCGAAGAATCAAAGGTGCTGGTGCTGTTCCCCAAAAGGTCGTAGCTGCTATAGACGGGGTAACCGTTGGCTGCCCCGCAAGTGGCGGGCGTGCACTGCACCTGCCCCAGCAGGCGCCCCATGCCATCCCAAGCGAACGACTCCGTGCCCGACACTACCGTGCCCGCATGGGTCACTCCATAACTCGTAGTCAGGTGCCCGATCGGATTCACCATGGTATTTCCCCAGCCATTCCCACTCACGCCGTCGTAATAGTAGCAGGCACGCATGGTAGGATCGGAGGCGTCATAGTACTTGTTGGTCAGGCGATTGTCAGGATCGTAGGTGTAATAGGTGTACTTCCCGTTAGCGTCCTGACGTTTGCAGGGGCTGGTGCGGTTGCCGCCGCAATATTGCGAACCTTCACCGTACCAATACTGGGTCAGGCCGCTCTCGGGATTGCTGGCCTGGCGCAGGCGGGAGAAAGAGTCGTACGCAAACGTGCGGCTTTGGTTGGTACCCTGCGCGACGTTCGTCAGGTTGTTCAGAATGTCGTAAGTGTAAGTGGTTGAGTAATTGAGCGTGCCGGGGTCTTCGATCACTTTCTTGAGCTGGCCCAGGTCGTTGTCGCAGAGGTTCCGAACCTTGCCGCCCGCGTCGGTAACTTGCGAGCAGTCGAGCGAGTTCAGCACCATCCATGTGGTTGTGGACTGAGTCGTATCGGAGTAAACGGTTTGGTTCACCCGATTCGTCGCTTCTTCGTAATTGGTAGTCGTATACACTGGACCGGAATAATAGGGGTTCGACACCTGGTAGACGCGCGCCAAGCCGTCGTAGATTGTGTCGGTCTTCAGCGTTCCCTGCGGGTCGGAATTCACCTGCGTTTCCGTAACCTGCCCCAGCCCATTCATGAGCGCAGTGGTCTGAAGATTCTGGGTGTTCGTCTTGGTCGTAACAATCGAGGGCGCAGCGCGGCGTCATTGTACGTGATGCTCGTCTGCCCGCCATCCGGGTAGGAGACATTGGTAAGCCGTCCCAAAGTGTCACTATAGGTGTACTGGGTGTGAGGCAGGCTGAAATTCAGCGCCTGGTTCTGGTCATAAGAGCTCGTAACCGACCCGCTGGAACAATCGTAGTCAAACTTGACCTCATGCGACACGCTGCCCGTCTGTGGGTAGTCAATTTCGCTCACATACGCATCATTACAAGCGTAATGGTAAGTCGTGGTTTGGCTGCCAGCGTCGGTGGTAGTCTCAACCTGCCCATCCGAGTAGTAACTGGCACCGTAAATGAGGGGCTTTGAGCAATAGGAGTTCACGCATTCGCGCTGCATCGCCAGAAGATTGCCGACATTGTCATAACTCGTGTACTCGGTTTTCGCGACGATATTTGCCGGAGTGGAGTCGGGACCGACAGTAACAACCGACGGTTTGTCAAAGATGGAAGGCCGAGCTCCGGAGGTTCCCGGCGGAGCAGACGCATAATATGCCGTGTAGTTCGGGAAGCTGGCGAACGACCTGACCGTCTGTCGTTTCAGTCCCGCGTCGGGATAGGTTATGGAATCGACGAGGCCGTATTGTGTATTGTTCGGATTTAAGGTCTGATTCCCATAGTGATCCACATCATACGTAAAAGTGTATTTCTGGCTGTTGGGAAGATCGATCTCGGAGATGACGTCGATCGACTGGGCTTGGGGTTGAAGGCCATTACACCCTGGATGGGAGGCCGGTGTTCCATAGTAATACGAAACGTAATCCGTCTCCGGAAAGTGTTCATAAGCCGACACCGGAAAGTTGGCCGTTATGTTTCTCCAGATAATATGGTAAGGATGGCTGGGGTCAAGGCCCGGGATCGTCACGCTATCCCCGCTGCCGCCCACCGTGCCGCCGGCCATATGCGGCCGACGCTCCTCGGAATCATGACTTTGCGGACTGGACGATTATGGGAAAGGCCTTTTGCATTGGCGCCCTCTTCAAATCGAGACGTTCAACGATGCCGGCGAGCTCAACGCCGTCGTGGAGACGCCCAGGGGAAGCAGGAATAAGTACTGCTGAACGCTACGTTTGCAGGCGTTCACAGTAGGCAGCAATAAAGCGAACCTGACCCCTGCGGTGGGGAGGCGAGTAGACCTGTCCGCTCAACTGTATAACTGTAGAATAATATATATCTTGACATCCTGCGAAGTATCATGTTTTAATTGATTTCTTTCTTTCAAATGAAACTAGGGCTGCCGCGGTTACTCGGTGCGACCCCGTGGCGTTCCTTCCGCATCCGCAGTGGCCCCTGAAAGGAATAAGCCGATGAATAACAGCGATTCTTCTTGTATACGACCAGGAACAACCCATGGGGAGCGTGAGAGCGACACTCGAAAAGCAAGGAAAGGGAACTATACGCGCGCGTGGTTGCACCGAAGCCCTAAGCATCTTAAGCCAGGACAACGGCCCAGCTGTGATCATCACTGATCTGACCATTTGCGACGGGTCCTGGGCCGACGCGCTACGACTCGCACGCCGCTCGCCCTCGCCCGTGGCTTTATCGTGGTTTCACATTTTGTCGATGTCTCCTTGTATAGGGCCGCCATGGAAGTCGGCGCTCTCGATTTTATTGTGCCGCCGTTCACTGACAAGGCGTTGCTCGTGTAATCCAGCGTGCAACGGACGATGTAACTCGCCGCCGGGACCTTAAAACGATGTTGGCAAAGACGGCGTAAGCCCTCAGCATAGAAAGAGTTCACTTTTTGATTCCGGCTTGAGCCGCTTCACTCCGGAGCATCGGTTATCGTTCTCCCCCGGAGCACTTTTCCGAGCCCGCGTCAGGCAAGCCCGTTTCCCTCGTCGCCTTAGTAGTTGAGACGGCATCCAACCTTACAGAAGCGCCCGGCGACAGGCCAGGCACAGCCGTTTGTCCAAAATCGCCCGATGGGGAATTGGCATGCACAAGGAAATTACCGGCTCAAGTTTGAAGGAGGCACCTTCAGTAAACGAGAGTTGGCTTCATTCGGAAAGCCTGGCCAGGTTAAATGTCTGAGGACCCGAAGTTTCCGATCGAATTCGCTTTGATCCCGGGAACCGGACCCGGTTGGCGCGCCGGCGAGTCGGGAGAACAGACGATTCTCCTGAAATTCAAGGAGCCGCAGCGGCCGCCGGATCAAGCTAGGCTTTGTGGAAACGGAAGCAGAAAGAACCCCCAGGAATTCACCTTGAAGTGGTCTGCCGACCGGGGACGTTCCTTTTGTGAAATCGTGCGCCAGCAGTGGAACTTCAGCCCAGGCGGTTCGACAATGGAATTAGAAGATTATCAAGTAGAGCTGAGCGCCGTATCCGCCTTGAAATTGACGATCGATCCAGAGTTCGCGAGAGGTCGAGCCGCGGCCACCCTTCTGAATGGCGAGTGGCTTGAACATTGGGTGGCTCGTCTGCCGATTGTCAGGGAGCGTTACGCCAATGTTGGTCTACTGTGTGTGCCATCTTTGTGCATTCGCAAAGGGCTGAGCTCCCAGACGAATCAACCTACCCTGTTGCCCAAGCTGAGTCGTTACACATTTAAGACAGTGAAGAACTACGTGAGAACATACCTTGAGGTGAAACTCAAATGGAGAGATTTCCACGCAGCAAGGTGAAGTTCGGCGAATTCGAACGCGGGATCTCGGTTGCCGCAGGCGGGATCCTGCTTACTCGGGGACTTCGAACGGGGTTCGAAGGGTGGTCATGATGCTCGCCATCCTGGGAGTGGACCTGATTTATCGTGGCGCCACGGGGCGGTCCTGGTTGTACCGGGCACTGGGTGTCAACTCGCTCTCCCAAGCGCAAAACGGAGCCACGGTTCCGTATCGGCAGGGGATCCGGGTTGACGAGGCAGTGACTATCGGCAAACCGGTTGAGGAGGTTTATCAATTCTGGCGCCGGTTCGATAATCTTCCATATCTTATGCAGCATCTTCAATCGGTAACCGTCGTCGACGAGAATACTCGCATTCGATCACGAAGGCCCCTGGAGGCCGGCACGAACCATATCACCAGTAGCGATCACGTTGGTCGGCGCCGAGCCGCGCCCTTTCGCTTACGAACTACTTTCAGGATACCGTCTATCGAAACAGACCTGAGCGGGATCGCGCCGGTGCCAGGCCGCGTTCAGGGAAGTTTCGAATTCATCGGGAACTGGCAGCCTTTTTTCGTCTTCCGTAAGGGAAAAGAGTGGGAGGTCTACAGTGCAAAAGCTGCTCAGCAATTTGCGCTATGCCGGTGCGGCAGTTCCGGCGATCGCGCGTCTTCACCACGGCGGCCGTGCTGACGCTGGCTTTAGGGATCGGCGGAACCACGGCAGTATTCACTTTGATTCATGCCGTGATGCTGCGCTCCCTGCCGGTATCCGATAAGGGGCGAGCTACCGTGTGGGCAAAGGCGACGACTGCTGTGTAAAAGAGGGGGCCTGCGGACCGCTGGGGAATGTTTTCGTTCCCTCTGTACGAGGCGCTGAAGGCGGCAGCACCGGAATTTGAAGAGGCGGCGGCCTTGGGGGCTGGCCGTGGACTCCAGAGCGTGCGGCGTGAAAACAGATCGGCGGCCAGGCCTCTGCGCTCCGAGTACGTCACGGGAATTACTTCTCAATGCTG
>CAWDMC010000017.1:0-78110 GCA_963803295.1 uncultured Acidobacteriota bacterium
ACGTCCTAACCCCTAGACGATAGCGCCTTTCTTCCAGCAGGTTGCGCTCAAGTTGGGTATCGCACAGCACCCGTGCGATAGGTTAGTTTACTTTGAATCGCTGTTTCCGATCAAGGTTATTGCCCCTTCGCCGCGCCGCCGCTTTACTGGACCTCTTTACGCCTATACCCTCAAAACCCGTCATTTAAAGCGCAGACATTTTTGGTTCCAGTTTCATCTCCAGACTGACAACACCAATTCTCGCGGAGACCTAGACTAGTTGCGGGCGAGATTCACTGCCTGGTTAGGTAGAAATCGCCTGTTCCATGCTTGAAACGCGCGGTCACTCTTTCCTCATTGTGGCGCGGTGCGCAAGTCGGAGCCTACACCCGCTCCTCTCTTGAGGTCTCTCCAAGCTGCTGCATGATCTTCTCAATCTCAGCTTTTGACCGCGCGTGCGGTGTGAAAAGAGCCTCGATCTCGAAGTCGGGGAACCCGCGGCGTGTCATCCGAGCCGGGAGCTGACTGCGGATCATCTCGGGCGATTCACTCGGGATGCTCAGCAGCGCCTCATAAATCACCTGATAAAGCTGGTCCTGCCAGCTGTAGCTGTGCAGCAGACGACGCGTTTCCTCGCGAATCGAGCCTTGCGGCGTCCCTTGGCATAACGCCTGCAAGACACGAAGCTCCATCGTACCGATGGCCGAATAGTCCATAACTGTGCGCTCCCTGCCGTGAACGTACGCCGTTCCTCTATCTCCTCCTTCTCGGCAAAACATGTCGCACCGTGATATACAACCCCGCCAAGAGCGCCAATCCGATGATTTCAAGCGTGAGTGCGCGCAGCAACTTGCTCGGGGGCAGTCCCGTGTGCTGACGGACCCATATCCACACACAGTTATCACTGGTGTGCTGAGCGGTGGTACAGTCGTGGACGGCCAGGCTCGCCAGGTAGAGCAATCCGGCTGCGAGGATCAAGCCGGCAACGATTCGGATGGACCTTGTCATACCGGGTGAACACTCCTCGTTTCGACTTCGCTCGCCGGCTATTGTAATCGCACCTGGCCTGATCTCAGAAATGATTTCCCGGAGGAGGCTTTGCCATGGTCGTAACCACGCCCCGAACTTCGGCGATGAGCCCTCTCGCCCTGTTTCTCGCGTTTGCGGTGATCGCCGTTGCCGTCGTTTCTGCGCGCGCCCAGAGCGGATCTAAATCGATTCGGTACCTGGAGGACCGCAAACTCTGGATTCTCCATACCGACCACACCAGCTACGCGCTAGGTGTGAACGAGCGCAATGAGCTCCAGCATATGTACTGGGGGAAACATCTCACCCGCGATGTTGATCTCTCACCGGCTCATTCAGCGAAGGAGTGGGCCTCGTTCGATTCTTCGGAGACTGACACTAATGGTGAATACCAGGGTTGGGGCGATCGCGTCTATTCCGAGCCGTGCCTGAAAGTGGCGCTGGCCGATGGCGACCGCGACCTCGTACTGCATTACCTCTCCAATAAAATCAAGGGCGACACGCTGACCCTGCGCCTGAAAGATATTCAGTATGATCTCGAAGTCGATCTGGTTTATCGCGTGTTCCCGCACGAGGATATCATTCGCAAGGAGGCGACCATCACCAACCGCACCGCGCAGCCGATCACGATTGAGAGCGCGCAATCGGGTGTGTGGTATGTGCCGAGGGGCGAGGGCTACCGGCTCACGTACTTAGTGGGGCGCTGGGCGGACGAAACGCAGCTAACGCGGGAAGAGATCCACCAGGGCAAGATCCTGCTGGATAGCCGCCGTGGCAACACGGGCCATCAGATCAATCCGTGGTTCGCCATCGATGGTGGCAGCCGTCCGGACGATCGGGCCACCGAGCAGCACGGACACGTCTGGTTCGGCGCCTTGGGCTGGAGCGGCAATTGGAAACTGGTGGTGGAGGAGACGCCCGCGCAACAGGTGCGGGTGGTGGGCGGTTATAACGATTTCGATTTCGGCTACTATTTGAAGCCAGGTGAGAGCCTTACTACGCCGCCTTACTATGGCGGGTTCACAGACGGCGGATTCGGCGAGGCCTCGCGCCTGCTGCACCGCCTCGAGCGCGAAATGATCCTGCCCGATCGCGCTCATCCCAATCCTGCGGCCGGTCCTCTATAACTCCTGGGAAGCGACTGAATTCGATGTGAATGAGGAAGGGCAGAAGGCGCTGGCGGAGAAAGCGGCGAAGCTCGGAGTGGAGCTCTTTGTCATGGACGACGGCTGGTTTGGCAAACGCAGCGACGACCACGCCGGGCTCGGCGACTGGTATGTCAATCCGCAAAAGTTTCCGCATGGGCTCAAGCCGCTCATCGACGACGTCAATCGCCTGGGAATGGGTTTCGGACTGTGGTTCGAGCCGGAAATGGTGAATCCCGATAGCGACCTCTACCGCAAGCATCCCGACTGGGCCATGAACTTTCCCGGCCGCCCCCGCAGCGAGGCGCGCCACCAGTTGGTGCTTAACATGGCGCGCGATGATGTGAAGGAATACATCTTCAACGCGCTCGACCACATCCTGGATGAGAACAACATCAGGTTCATCAAGTGGGACATGAACCGCCACTTTTCCGAGCCTGGGTGGCCGGAGAAGCCCCTGGCCGAACAGAAGGAAATCTGGGTTAAGTATACAAGCAACGTCTACGAGATCATCGATCGGCTGCGCGCCCGCCATCCCCAATTACAGATTGAGTCCTGCTCGGGAGGAGGAGGCCGGGTGGACCTGGGCATCCTCGAGCGGGTGAATCAGGTGTGGACTTCAGACAATACCGAGGCCTTCGACCGGCTGCGCATCCAGGAGGGCTTCACCTTTGCCTACGCACCCAAAGTTATGACGGACTGGGTTACGGACGTACCCAGCATGAATGGACGCTCGACGCCGCTCAAGTTCCGTTTTCTGGTAGCCATGCAGGGGGTGCTGGGCATCGGCGGAAATCTAAACAAGTGGTCGAGCGACGATATGGCCTTCGCCGCCAGGATGGTCGCCTACTACAAGAGCATTCGGCAGACCGTGCAGGAGGGGAACCTTCATCGCTTGTTCTCACCGCGTGAAGGTTCGCTCACCGCCAACGAGTACGTGTCGCAAGATGGCAAGCAGGCCGTGCTCTTTGCCTTTCTGCATTCGCAGCAGTTTGAGCGTCCGATGCCTGTGATCTATCTGCGCGGCCTCGACGCCGACGCGGTTTATCGGGTGAAGCCGCTTGATAAGAAGCTGGTCGAGAAACAGACGGAGTTGAGTGGTTCCTACCTGATGAACCATGGAATTGAGCTTGAGCTCAAGGGAGATTTTGATAGCACTTCGGTGCTCCTGGAAAAAGTGGGTCCCTAGGGCGACGCCGTCGTCCCTTAAGCGTTAACTCATGAGGTGGTAGCCGCGGTTAATTCGCAGTTTGAAATTAACAGTAGGTTCTTCGGGCATCGAGAAGAGCCCACGGTTGGAAAAGCGCCAACCGTGGCTACCCGCTGAAATTCTTCGGTAGTGCTTTACCCCGAAGTGGGAATGTCATCGACGATCGCTCCGAGAACCCAGGACCTCCATGATTTTTTCCACGACGTGCGGGAGCCCATCCTTCGTTTGAACTGCCTTCCGATCTGCCAAAGTTACCGAATAGCTGCGCACTTCATTAAAACCCACGCCGTGCCATACGGGCAGAATGACATTCTCTCCCTCGACTTCGCGCGTTGCTAACCCATGCAGTTCTTGCTGCGTCCAGTGCTTTCCGAAGAACTAGCCGCTGAGAACCACGACGCCGAATCGTGAGTGAGCAAGTCCGCGGTCAATGGATTCGCGCAGACTATCACCTAGGCGGAGAGAGAAATCATCGTACCAAACACGCAACCCTCTTTCCTGCAGGGCTCTGCCAGCGGCGTAGCGATCGCTTCTTTGTCCTCGCTCGCGTGTGATATGAAAACATCCCACTCGTCTTGCGGCTTCTCGGCTGCTCTGTTCTGAGTCGAGGAATGAACAGAGGACGTTGACATTGCTGGTGTCGCTGGAACCTGTTTCACGGGAATCTTTAGACCAGCAACGACCTGGGAGTGTGCTAGACGTTCCCGCTTGCGCTGTTCAACCATTGCATTCAAGAGCTGCAGTAGATCAGTCTTCAACTGCTCTGCTGAACCCCGAAGGCTTTGCAGGTACTGATTAACTTGGCTGATGGCAGCTTTGCGCAGATCCTGAATCCCGCACTCTCTGCGCGCCTATTCCCCTGGATCCTGTCGCCCGCCTTCTTCGCGGAATTGGGACTCTGCCTGCGGCTCCTCGTGAAGGGGGTCAATGTCGTGAGGTGGGAAGCGAGAGCACGGGGGTGAGGGACGGTGGACCCGAACCAGCCGCCCATGGCGCATAATGCCGGCGTTATGCCGGCGTCTGGCGGGTGTGGAAAGTAGCGCAGCGCGGCAAAGCCGCACCCAAATAGTCAACCCATACTCAAAACATAAATATCTAGAAATGTTTGCTAAGAAAAGGAGAATTTATGGTATTGCAGTGGAGACCCCGGTCCTACGTCTTCGGCCTCAAGCTTGCACCAGGACCAGCACCTCAAATGCGCTTCGTCGTGTCGCGAAGGAGGATTGGCTATAGCGAACCCGCAGCCGGAACTCACGATCCGCAGAGAGAGGGTCAGCACCCAAAGTCACAGGCGCGAACGTGGCGTCTGCCGCTACTCGCTTCCGGACTAGCACTTACGTATCTCCCTCCGAAGCAGCCACAATGCCCATTTTCACGCCTGACATGCCTGACATGCATGCGAGTAGACGACGACCCATTCTCAAAGTGGACTAGATACATGGCACTGAAGTTCACCACGTCTTACCTCGAGGATTCTCTGACACTATTCCGGTATTACAAGAAGCTTGCCGAACGCGCGATGGAACAGGTTACTGATGAACAGCTCTTCGCCATGCTGGATGAAGAAGCGAATTCGATCGCCATCGTAGTGAAGCACATGGCGGGCAATATGCGGTCACGCTGGACGGACTTCCTGACGACGGACGGGGAGAAGCCGAACCGCAATCGCGACAGGGAATTTGTCGATCCACCTGCCACGCGCGGGGCGCTATTGGAGGTGTGGGAGGACGGCTGGGCGCGCGTGTTCCAAGCGCTGGAGCCGCTTTCGGAAGCGGACCTTGGGCGCACGGTGACAATCCGCGGCGAAGCGCATTCGGTAATGCAAGCCGTCAACCGCCAGTTGGCGCATTACGCGCATCACGTGGGGCAGATCGTAATGCTGGCGAAGCATTTCGCGCACGACCGGTGGCAATCGCTCAGCGTGCCGCGGAACCGGTCGGCGGAATTCAATCAGAAAGTGGTGTCCGGGGAGCTTAGCCAGAGGTAAGACAACCGAGTCGAGATCGGTCCCGGCCCGCCGACGGCCCACTCGGAAGTATTTCGCCGTTGAGCTAACGGCTATATAGTTCGCCCCTGAGCGGGTACCAACCCTGCCCTACACCCCAGCAGCGAAAAAGATTCATCCGCAACGCGAACTGGACCATCTGCGCACCACAACCTCTCAATCCTGGTTGCCGTGCGCGACGCCCGAACTTTGGGTGATCAGCCCCGCTTATTCGTGACAACTAAGCGCACTAACCCGCGGCACGTTTCACGATCAGAATGGTGATATCGTCGCCGGTGAGTGCCGGGTCGACTAAAGCCTCGAGATTAGACATTGAGTTTTTCGGATTGTCAGCCAGGGCAGCACGCAAGGCGTCCTGGGGATTCTCCCCCGGAATCGAATCGGTCAATCCATCTGTGAATACGAGCAAGGTGTCACCAGCATGAAAAACAACGCTGCGAGCTTCATACTGCGCAGCGGTGAACAACCCTAGCGGCAGGCCAGTCGCTTCCAGATAGGTCGTTGACCCGGAGCAGAACATCATCGGGGCGTTGTGTCCGGCATTTACGTAGGTTATTTCTCCCGAGTCCCGGCTGAGCACGATAAATACTGCCGTCGCAAATCTGTCACTTGGCGTGTAGCGACTCAGGTGCTTGTTAATCTGCCCAACCATCGAGAGGGGATTCGCTTCCAGATGCGCAAGGCTTCTGACCAAAGCCTGTATGTTGGCCGCCAACAAAGCCGCTGGCATCCCCTTTCCGGAGATGTCCGCAACCGCGAAGAGCGTTCTGTGGTTGGGAAGTTCGATCAAGTCAAAGTAGTCGCCGCCCACAGCGCGGAACGGCTTATAGACCGTCTCCATTTCGTAGCCCGGCAGCTCCCCCAGTTTTTCGGGCTGGAGGGTCCGCTGAATCTCTTGTGCGGCAATCTGGTCAGCTTCGAGCTGGGTCTTGCGGACAAATTCCGAAGTTAGCATCCCGTTGATGATGCAGTAGCCCAGGAGGTACAGCAGCCACGCACTTGCATAGAGAAGCGGCCCTTTTGGCCACATTAAGGGCCAGATCAGAGACCGCGACCAAAGAGCCCAGACGGCGTATCCCTGGATCCAAAGGCCCGCCACTGTAACGAGGCGTTTGGACTTCGGCATATCGCGAGTCCAATCGTAGAAGGCGTACTGGAGGGCACGGCGAAAGGGTCCGGCTGAGTTGCCGAGCCTTACTCCATTTCGCCACTGGATGCGAAAGGGCATGGCAGGAGTCTAACAGCAGGTTGCCTCGCTGGTGAAGTGGCTAAAATCGTAAGATCTTCACTGGGACCGGTACGGTGCAGGCCCCCTTGCCCGCCGAGGTTTGAAACGCACACATCGCCACGAGCGTGGTGTCTGCGCCACCCGGCCCCCACCAGCACAGCCCTTTGGAACAACCTCCGCAGCGCGAACTGACCTCTTACTTCTTGCGGGGAATCCATATTGGAACCGGCGGGTTGATCCTGTAGACTCGCGCGAAATTGTCCTGGTTGAGAGCCAGCCCGAGATGGCCGCGCGAGTCGATGTAGAGAGCGGTCGGGCGTGGCAGCGGGAGTGTTGAGCTGGACGAGAGACTTCACATCCGGGCCCACCTGATTCCAGTCTTCGCCGCGCGCCAGATGGGCTGCCGCGGGCGAGAAGATGTCGCGTCCATGGAAAGTGGAGGAGATTGCCCTTGCCGATCATCCAGGCCTGATTGGTGATTTCGCGCGCACCCCTCGATGCCATCGCGGCCCTCCACCAGGGTTATCAGGCCATTATCAGGAAGCACAAAATATTGGCCACGCTTGGTTTTAACCACCACAGCTTTGCGCGCGCTGCCTACTCCCGGATCGATCACGGTGAGGAAGATGGTTCCGGCCGGATAGTAGGGAGACGCGCCAAAAAGAAACCGGGCGCCGTTCAAAATGGAATAGGGGCGCACCTGGTGGGTTAGATCCACAATGCGTATGCTCGCGTCGATACTGTAGATTACGCCCTTACAAATGGGCACGGCGTCATTGTCGGCGCCAAAATCGGTCATGAAAACGATAGTGGCTGGACCAGCGGGCGAGGAAGCCGCCAACCCCCCAAGGCCCGCGGCCAGGACGAGCATCGCCACGGTTGCGATCAGCCTTCGCCGGCTGAATGCGCTCCAGGACTGCCTTACGGACCGAGTTTCAGGACCGTTGTTCATGGTCAATTATCCTCGAATCAAAGACGATTGCGACGGTTGCGACCGCAGTGCGCTTGTCCCCTTTCATCGATACCGACCGCGGCCCAGCTCTTATGAGCTGCAGAAGTCCCGGGCGCATTCCACCAGCGTTTCAGCGCATTTGACTACGTCGTCCAAGCGAACGTATTCCACTTTCGAGTGCAGCCCGGCGCCGCCTGGTCCGAAGAGTACGCTGGGGATTCCGGCCTCGCTCAGCAAGGCGGCATCGGTCCAAAAGCTCTGAACTCCGAACGGCACATCCGGGCCGATCGCTCGCCTTGCCGATCGCAGCAGAGTCTGGGCGATCGCGCTGTCGCGCGGGGTCTCGAGCGCACTGGCCGTGTAGCCCAAGGAGTGCCGGGCGCGGAACCTCGAGTCCCGCGCGGCCAGCCTCGTGATGATTTCGCGCAACTCGTTATCCAGCGTGAGCACGTCTTCGTCCGGAATGAAGCGCCGTTCTAGGCTCAGGCGGCATTCAGCCGGATAGCTTGATAGCTCCTGACCGCCCGCGATCAGCGAGGCGTGAATGGAACCGTGCCCCAGGAGCGGATGGCCAGGCGTTTTCGCGAGCCGCGAGTTCAGTCGCTCGATCTCGCCCAGCACGCGACCCATAAAAACGATCGCGTCGCAGCCCTCTTCCGGACGGCTCCCGTGGGCGGCACGCCCCTCGGTGTGGATCTCTGCCCAGCCGAATCCCTTATGCGCCGTCACCACCCTGAGAGCGGTGGGTTCGGTGACAATAGCTGCGTCGCAGCGTGGAAGCGTCCGCCTCTTCTCAAGATCCTCAAGAATCGCACGCGTTCCGGCGCTTTCTAGTTCCTCGTCTGCCACCGCAGCGACCATCAACGCGCCATTCGGCAGTCCCTCGCGAGCGAGCGTCTCGGCCGCCACCAGCATCGCGGCCACGCCGCCCTTCATGTCTTCGGCGCCGCGCCCATAAAGCAAGCCATTCTGGATTCGCGCCGAGAAAGGATCCTCCATGCCGGCGACGCCGACCGTGTCGAGATGGCCGTTGAACATGAGAGTCTTTCCCGGAGCCCGGCCCTGCAGCAGTCCGACGGTGTTGGCCCGTCCCGGACCAATCTCGATCACATTTGCTTTGAGCCCGGCACGGACGAGAAAGTCGGCAGCGTAGCGTGCAATTGCGGTTTCACCGCTTCCTCCCGGGACCAGGGTGGGATTAATGGACTCGATTCGAACCAGGTCGGCGACGACAGTTTCAACGCGATCTCGGGTAATTGTAATCATGGAAGAACCGACCACCCCAGGGCCCCTCCTGACTAAGGAGTGAAATCTGCTGCCTTAACCAAGGAGGAACATCTGCTGGGCTCCGTGATCTTCAAGCAGGTTCAAGCGACTCCGGTCCTCAGAGATGAGGAGGGGGTCAGGGGGCGGTGCCTAATACGCACAGCCCGAACAAATCTACGGCGCTTGCATGACTTTTGTTCCTTTGGGTTGTCATTTCGCCTCACCCTCGGCAGAAACTGACACTTCACGAATGGACTTTACCGACTGCACCACCTGATTAATGACATAGTCCACTTCTTCTTCAGTGTTGAATCTGCCCAGGCCGAAGCGCAGCGGATTCGAAGCCAGCTCCTCTTCGAGTCCCAGCGCCTTCAGCACATAGGATTGCTCGCGTTGGGCTGACTGGCAGGCCGATCCTGAAGACACGGCGATGCCTTCGAGCGCCATCAGCAAGGAATCGATTTCGACGCCCCGAATGCTGACGTTCAGGCTATGCGGCAGACGGTGTTCCATGCTGCCGTTGATGTGTAGTCCCGGAAGTTGAGTCACCAAGGCATCTTTCAGACGATCTCGCCAGGCTGAAAGGCGACGCGATTCCTCCGGCATCACCCGGCGACAGATCTCGCAGGCCTCGCCGAGGCCCACGATACCGGGAACATTCAAGGTGCCCGATCGCATACCGTGCTCGTGGCCGCCGCCGTCAATCAAAGGTTCGATCTCGACTTTGGGATGACGGCTGCGCACGAAGAGTGCACCCGCACCCTTGGGTCCGTACATCTTGTGCGCTGTAATCGACATAAGGTCGATGTGCATGGTCTCGACATCAACGGGTACTTTGCCCACCGCCTGCACGGCGTCCGAATGAAAGAGGATGCCGCGCTCGTGGCACAGGCTCCCGATCTCGGCCATTGGCTGCAGCACTCCGATTTCATTGTTCGCGGCCATGATGCTGACGAGAATTGTGCGATCCGTCAGCGCCGATTGGAGGCGATTCAGATCGACGCAGCCATCCGGCTCAACCGGAAGCCAGGTGACGCGAAACCCCTCACGTTCCAGGCGGTGGCAGGAGTCGACCACCGCCTTGTGCTCCGTGGGCAGGGTGACGATGTGATCACCGTGAGCGCGATGTTTCCAGGCTGCGCCTTTGATGGCCAGGTTGTCCGATTCGGTCGCTCCCGAGGTAAAGACAATCTCCTCGGGACGGGCGTTGATCAATTGCGCCACCTGCCGCCGGGCCCGTTCCACCGCGGCTTTGGCTTCCCAGCCGTAACTATGATTGCTCGAGGAAGCGTTGCCGAATTTCTCCCGCAGATAAGGAAGCATGGCGTCGAGCACTTGCGGATCGACAGGGGTAGTGGCGTGATGGTCGACGTAGATGGGAAATTTCATGATGTCTCCTTCAATTCGCTGCAGATCTGTTTGTCTACGCCGATCGCGCCAGCCGATACAGCACATGGCGGCGCAGGGGATTACCCTCTGGCAGCTTCGGATGGTCGAAATCATCCACCGGATTGTGGCTCATGCCGATCTTCTCCATCACCCGCCGCGACCTCAGGTTGGCGGGCACCGTGAACGAAACCAGTTCGTCCAGGAGCAAGGTTTCGAAGGCATATCGCACGACTGCCCGGGCTCCTTCTGTCGCGAGCCCTTTACCCCAATTGTCGGCCGCGAGTCTCCATCCGATCTCGACACAAGGTGTGAAGTGCGATTCGAACGCAGGGACCGCCAATCCTATAAAGCCGATGAAGACGCCTTGCCCACGAGACTCAGCCGCAAACAAGCCGAACCCATGTCGGCGACAGTGATCTTGAATGCGATCCACCAACCGGTCGCTTTCGTCGCGGGCGAGGCAGGTCGGCATGAATTCCATTACCAAGGGATCAGCGTTCATTCGCGCGAACGGCTCCCGGTCAGACTCCCGCCAGGGCCGCAGAGTAAGCCGCTCGGTCTCGATTCCGTCTTGATTCTCGACCGGGTGCTGCACAAATAGATGCTATCGCGATCGGGGACCGCGATCCAGAGCGAGTGTCAGGAGTGGCGGACCATCGACACAGAAGAGCTACGCTTTTGCCCGCGAATTTCATAAGATATTCGCCGATACCCTTCGCAGAACGCGCGAATCGGGGGAGAATGCGCCGGATGGCAAATTCCGGCCGTGAGAGGCCGTTGGTGTCGACCATGCCCGTCCATACTGAATCTGCCCCGTCCAAAAATAGTTCGTATGCCCAGAGCCTCACTCGTGTTTGGCTGATCTTGGTTGTTGTCGCCGCTGTCATCGCGCTGGGTATCGCGATCTGGTTTAGTTGGCGTCTTCGAGCCGGATTGCCGCAGCTCCATGGCAGCATCCGCGTGCCGGGGCTCCGTGCCCAGGTGGAAGTGCGCCGCGACGCACGCGGAGTGCCTCACCTTCGCGCCCAGTCGCTCGAAGACGTGATCTTCGCGCAGGCTTATGTTACCGCCGAGGACCGCCTTTGGCAGATGGATTTGAGCCGGCGGCTGGCCTTCGGTGAGCTTTCTGAAATCTTCGGGTCCAGCCAGTTCGAGCGAGACAAGGAGCACCGCACACTCGGTTTTCGCCAAGCTGCCCGGCGTGCGGTTGAAGAGCTGACGCCTGATCAGCGCCAGTTACTCGCTGCCTATGCCCTCGGCGTCAATGCCTACATCAGCTCGCACCGGCGGCGGTTGCCGGTCGAGTTTGCAGTGCTGGCCTACGAGCCGCGCCCATGGACCGAGGCGGATTGCGTGGCCGTTGAGCTGAACATGATGAAAACGCTGAATGAGACCTGGCAAATGGACTTGATGCGCGAGCACATTCTGGCTGCCGTGGGTCCCGGGCTCTACGCTGATCTGTTTCCCGATCGTGACCCGCTCGATTATCCAGTGGCAGAACCGTTCGGAATCAAGGGTGAGCAAACGGGGGCTGCGGATCCGGCGTCTAAGGCTTCATCAACGACCGGAAACGCACCGCGCACAACGGGCACCTTACTTGGCGCTTTGGATTCCTTTGAACCGAAAATGGCGTTGGGCAGCAACAACTGGGTGGTCAGCGGAGCGCACACCCGATCGGGCAAGCCTCTGCTAGCGAACGATCCCCACCTCGGGTACGGCATTCCGAGCGTCTGGTACATGATCCACCTGGAAGCGCCAGGCCTGGACGTTTCGGGTGTAAGCCTTCCTGGCGCGCCCGCCGTGATTATTGGACACAACCAAAGGATCGCCTGGGGATTCACCAACACCGGACCCGACGTGCAGGACCTGTATCTCGAAACATTCGATCCCACGCACCCGAACGAGTACAAAGTGAATGGCCAGTGGGTGGCGGCCGAAGTGCGTCAGGAGACAATCAAAGTGCGTGGCGGCGCAGACCGCCGGCTGACGGTGCGAGCCACCCGCCATGGGCCCGTGGTCGCTTCCGAGCGTGGGTATTCCCTGGCGCTCCAATGGACGGCACTGCAGCCGCACGCCCTTACTTTCCCTATCCTAGCCATCGACGAAGCGCAGAACTGGCAGGAATTTACGGCTGCGATTCGGGGTTTCACGGGTCCCGAGCAGAACATGGTGTACGCCGACGTGGACGGCAACATCGGCTACTACGCGCCGGGATTGGTGCCAATCCGAAGGCAGGGCGACGGTTCAGTGTCGGTTCCGGGTGACACCGATGACTGTCGCGTGGACAGGATATGTTCCCTTCGAGGGGTTGCCCCATGCTTACAATCCGCCGGGCGGGATCATCGCTACTGCCAATAGCCGGGTAGTGCCGGACGGCTACCCTTACTTCTTTACTCATGAATGGGCGCCGGCATGGCGCACGGCACGAATTTTCCAGTTGCTCCGACGCGGGCGAGACTTTGGCGTCTCGGATATGCTCCGCATTCAGATGGACATTCATTCGCTCGAAGACGAATGGCTGTCCGGGCAACTAATTGTAGCCGCCAACCGCCATCCTCCCGCGAGCGCCGATGCCCGAATCGCGCTCGATCTGCTTCGTGAATGGGATGGTGAGGCACGTGCCGATTCGCCTGCGACGCTTATCGCCGAGGTGACACGACGTACACTGGTCCGGCGTCTGGTCGAGCCGAAACTCGGCAGCCTCGCCGCAGAGTACAAGTGGCCGCTGGACATAGCTTTTGTCGAGAACGTCTTCAACAAGAAGCTTACCCGCTGGCTGCCGGCAGGCGATAGCGATTTCGACGTCACCTTGGTGAAGAGCCTCGAAGAGAGCGTCAGCCAACGTCGGGAAACCTCCGGATCAAAAGACGGGGGGTGGGGCGAAAAGACGTCGTTGACCTTCCATCACCCTCTCGGTGGCTTACCCTTGCTCGGTCGCTTGTTTGATGTTGGCCCGTTCCCCCAATCCGGTACGGCCACGACCGTGAAGGCGACGACGAAGAACCACGGCCCTTCCATGCGGATGGTGGTCGATCTGGCGGACCTCGATGGTTCCGTCAACAACATCACCTTAGGCGAATCCGGCCAGGTGAGAAGTCCGTATTACCAGGACCAGTTCGAGGCGTGGCACAGCGGCAGAAGCTTCCCGATGCTTTTTAGCGATTCCGCGGTTGAAAAGGGAACAATCCACCTGCTGACGCTCTCACCTGAGTAGGAGGGCGGAGTTAAAACCCGGCTAAACCAGGTCAAACCCCGTCCTGACTGCCGGTGAGAGATGCGAGGCAGCGTGAGGCGATCTTCAGTGCGCGAGATATCCCGTGGTGCCGACCGCTAAGCCGGCGAGGGCGATCGCCATTCCCAATATCCAAAAGGCCTTTCTCTTGGTGATCAGGGCCATAGAGGTGATGACTAGGGCGGCTTCGAGCACCACCTCGCCCAGGTCGAAGCGGTTGGCCTTGCGCTGTGAGCGGCCCACCTCGGCCTCAAGATCCTGCGCCTGCTCCTTGATCTTGTCCTGATCCTTTAGATAACGCTCTGCCTGCGCGGTATATTTCTGCTTTAGCTTGCCGGCCTGAGCTTGGTCCTTGGCATCGACCGTCGAAACCAGGTCTGCGAACAACTCAAAATTGTGCCGGCGGATACTTTTAGCCTGATACTCCGCCCAGGCGTCGGAAGCTTTGCTCTGCATCAGCAATTCCTCCGTGTGGGCCCGGTGACCGAGCAGCGATACGGCCGCGACCAGCACGGCTAGGATCGCCATGGTCACCGTCACCGGCGTCAGGTCCGGATGATGATGGGCTTCTTCGGCATGCTCGTGCATTTCGTGAATCTCTTCGCTCACGACTTCCCTCCCTGATCGATCGGTGCTCGAATTCGCGATTATAACCTCGGATCGTATAAACTACTGCTTGGTCCCATCAACGAAACTCAGGGTCAAACCGATTCCTCACTCGCCCTGCCGCTCGTTGAAGCATCCCTCCATCTTGGACGACCCGGGAAGTACGTGCTTGGGTGGGAATTTATGGCACTGCGATTTGCAACCCGCGTCTGTTTTCTCAGCAGCCTGCTGAAAAACGACGCATTGCCGACCTTCAAGTCGGCACGTGCAAGGCTGAAGCCCGGCGTCACGATACTTCTAGCGGGGCTTCTGGCATTGCCCGGGTTGGCCTCTGCCTCGCGCCTTGTCACCGACGAAACCGGACGGCAGGTTCGCTTGCCCGACCATCCCGTGCGCTTGGTTTCGCTTGCGCCGAGTGTCACTGAGACGCTGTACGCTCTGGGTCTCGACCAGGAGATCGTGGGTGATACGGATTACTGCGATTATCCGCCTGCGGCCAAGCTTAAACCACATGTGGGCTCGCTACTGAACCCGAATCTCGAAAAGATCGTGGCCCTCAAGCCCGATCTCGTTTTGGGGACGCCCGAGGCCAACCGCATCGAGACGGTCAAGCAACTTGATCTGCTGGGAATTCCACTCTATGGGACAAAGGCCGACAGCTTTGAGACGATATTCCGAATGATCGAGGACCTCGGCAAGGTGCTTGATCAGCCGGCTGCTGCGAAGTTGCTAGAAGCGCAGCTCGAGCGCCGAACCAGTGCGGTGGAAGCCCGAGTCCGGGGGCTTGCCCGGCCCAAAGTGCTGTTTGTGGTGCAGTACCAGCCCTTGATTACAGTGGGACCGCGTACCTTTGTAGCCGATCTCATCCGGCGGGCGGGCGGCACCCTGGTCTCCGGTGGGTCGATGGGAGATTGGCCGAACCTGAGTCTCGAAACGGTGGTAGCGCACGACCCTGATGTGATCCTGATCCCCGGCAGCGCCGCTTTTACTCCGCCTCTCGCCGTGTTAGGTAAAATGGCCGGATGGCGCGATCTCCGGGCAGTGAGAAACAGCCGGGTCTACGTTGTTGAGGAGGCAATTGTCCATCCGAGTCCGCGCCTGGTGGATGCCCTCGAGCAGACTGCAGCCATCTTGCACCCCGGGGCGGCTGCGAGCCAGGATTTGAATCGGCCAGGGGGCTGGCGGTGACTCTGGCTCCGACACGGCGCAACGTGCTCGTGCTGCTTCTGCTGATGACGGCCGCGCTCGCGCTGGTGTGTCTGGCAGCGCTAACAGTAGGAGCCGTCCACCTCTCGCTGGCCGAGGTCTGGAAGGCGCTGCGCGGAATCTCCACCGATTCTGAGGGCACGCTAATCGTACGCCAGATTCGTCTGCCTCGTATCCTCTTGGCGGCGCTCGTGGGTGCGTCACTGGCGCTCTCGGGAACGGCTTTGCAGGCGCTGTTGAGAAATCCGTTGGCGGACCCTTACGTACTTGGTGTTTCGAGCGGCGCTGCCCTGGGCGATATCATGGCCTTGTACATTGGCGGTCGAATTGCCGAAGCGGCTCCAGCAGCGGCCTTCGCTGGCGCGCTAGCGACCATGGTGTGGGTCTACTTGCTGGGACGGCGCGGCGGCCGATTGGCCAGCTACACGCTGGTGCTGGCCGGAGTGGTTACCGCATCGTTTCTCTCAGCCGTGATTCTCTTTGTGCTGACGCGGCTTTCGTCCCGCGATGTGCGCGGCGTCGCTTTCTGGCTGATGGGCGATCTGAGCACGGCCACCGGAGCGCGTCTGGGCGTTCTGGCCCCGGTGATCGTGGCGGCGGCTCTGGCGCTTTACTGGCTGTCGCCGGACCTCAATGTCCTGCTGCTCGGTGAGGTCGAGGCGTCCCACTTAGGCGTTGATGTCGCGCGTATTGAGACAGGAGTGTATGTTCTGGCCTCGCTGCTCACTGGTTTGGCCGTTTCAGTAAGCGGTGCGATTGGCTTTCTCGGCCTAATGGTTCCGCATCTGGGCCGCATGCTCGTGGGCAACGATCATCGCACGCTCCTCCCAACCGCTGCTCTGGGTGGCGCCATTGTCCTCGTGCTTTCGGATACGCTGGCGCGGACGGTGGTGGCTCCCGCGGAGCTTCCGGTCGGAGCCGTGACTGCAGTTGCGGGTGCACCCGTGTTCATTTACTTGTTGCGGCGCTCGGCGGGATGAGCCCGGACCTCCGGCATATCGCCTTTTGGCAACGCACTGGAAGCCCAAGACCGATCGTCGTGAACCAACGATGGAAAGCTCTTCCACTAATACCCGCAAACAAAACGCCTCCCTACAAGTGGCCGGAATCACATTCCGCTACGGGCATTTTGACCTCGCTCCCTTGAGCTTCGAGGCGGCGCCGGGCGAACTGGTGGTGGTGATTGGACCAAACGGGGCAGGGAAATCGACCCTGCTTGAAATCGTGAGCGGCTACCGCAAGCCTAAGGCAGGACGGGCCGTTTTGGACGGCGAAGACCTTGCTTCGATGCCGGTTCGCCGCCGGGCTCAGCGCGTGGGACTGGCGCGCCAGGATGCGCCACTGCTATTCTCGTTCACAGTGAGGGAATTCGTACGGCAAGGCCGCCACGCACATCTAGGCCATCGCCTGTTTGAATCGGCCGACGACGAACGCTGGGTGGAACGGGCGATTGCCGACACGCGGCTGGATCACTTGGCGGCGCGGCGCATTACCGAGATAAGCGGTGGCGAGTTCCAGCGCGCGGTCCTGGCGCGGACGCTCGCACAACGGCCCCGGCTGGTGTTGCTTGACGAACCCACCGCGAATCTCGATATCGGCTATCAGATTGAGATGCTACGGCTGTTGCGTCAACTAGCGGCTGCAGAGCACTTTGCGGCTGTAATTGTAACGCATGAGTTGAACCTGGCTTCAGAGCTTTCGGATTGGCTGATCCTGCTCGAATGCGGCCGGTGCCTGTGCCAGGGTCAGCCGGAAGATGTGCTGAAGCCGGAGTTGTTGAGCCGCGTCTTCCGGACCAGCGTTGAAGTTGACCGGAATCCGCGAACCGGACGACCAAGAGTAACGTGGGCAGGATGAGTTAAAGAAAAGGTTGAAGTTGCGACCTTCGCTTTAGCGCCGGTGTCCTCACCGGCGCTGAGGACAACGTAGCTCAGGATTGAGCGTTCCGATGATTTGTCACGTTTCGGCGTACGGTGCAGAGATGGATGCTACTGTACAATATCAGGCACCTGCAGCATCACACTGGCCAGTTGATCGATCGGCTAAGAAATGTGGAGAATATCGGGATCGCTTGGGTGCGTGCCGGCGGTTAGATGTTGCTTCAAGGGAATTTCGACTCTATATCTTTGGCCTATGAGCTTGGACTCCTATGAGCGTATTCGCAGAGACCAAAACCAAATATGAACCGGTAATCGGACTGGAAGTGCACGTCCAGTTATCCACCAAATCGAAGATTTTCTGCTGCTGTTCGACGCGTTTTGGCGACCCGCCGAATAACAACACCTGTCCAGTGTGCCTGGGACTGCCGGGTGCATTGCCGGTGTTGAATCGTGAAGCTGTGACCATGGCCATGAAAGCAGCGCTGGCCTTGAACTGCACGATCAATCCAAGGTCGCGGTTCGCGCGCAAAAACTATTTTTACCCCGATCTGCCCAAGGGATATCAGATCTCGCAATACGATGAGCCGCTGGCCGAGTATGGCCATCTCGATGTCGAGTTTGACGGCGCGACCAAGCGCATCGGGATCACACGCGTTCATCTCGAAGAGGACGCGGGCAAATCGCTGCACGAGGGCTTTGCCGATTCTGACCGCAAGTCGTATATCGACCTGAACCGCTCCGGCGTGCCCCTCATCGAGATTGTCAGCGAACCGGACCTGCGGTCGCCCGAAGAGGCTTACGAGTACATGATGCGGCTCAAGACGCTGCTGCTGTATCTCGACGTGTCCGACTGCAACATGGAAGAGGGCAGCTTGCGTTGCGACGCTAACGTCAGCGTGCGCGCAGCGGGTGCCAGCGAATTCGGTGTCAAGACCGAAGTGAAGAACCTGAACTCGTTCCGGTTTCTGCAGAAGGCACTCGCCTACGAGATAGAAAGGCAGATCGGAACGATTGAGGACGGCGGCAAGATCATACAGGAAACGCGTCTGTGGGACAGCCGTGAGCAGCGCACCTACGGCATGCGATCGAAAGAAATGGCTCATGACTACCGTTACTTCCCGGAGCCCGACCTGCTGCCGGTGGTAGTTACGCGGGAGTGGCTGGAGGAAGTGCGGCGGTCGCTGCCCGAGCTCCCGGCGGCGCGCGAGGACCGGTTTGTTCGCGAGTACGCCTTGTCAACCCAAGATGCTGAGCATCTGACATTATCAAGGACAATGGCAGAGTATTTTGAAGGAATCGTGCGGGCCGGCGCTGATCCTAAGTTGGCGGCCAATTGGCTCCTGAACGATTATATCTTTCTGCTTCAGGAGTTGCAGGTAGGGTTCACGTCTTATCCAGTCGCTCCCACAGGATTCGCCGAATTGCTCTCGCTAATCAGCAATCAAACTGTCTCTGGCACCATGGCGAAGGAAGTCTTGCGAGAGATGATCCGCACGGGAAGGCCCCCATCAGAGATCGTGAAGGCACAGGGGATGCAGCAGATAAACGATCCGGAGAAGATTGCGCTGATGGCTCGCGAAATCATCGCGGCCAACCCCAAACAAACGGAGCAGTATCGCAAGGGTAAGACGGCGACGCTCGGCTGGTTCGTGGGTCAACTGATGAAGGCCACACGCGGTCAGGCCAAGCCCGAGCTTGCCCAGGAAATCCTAAAAAAAGAACTGGCCGGCTAAACGAAGCGCATATCCCGCGTCGACAGTCGCCCCAACAGCGATCTCGTAATGGTCTCGGAGTACAATAGGCCGCGAGGTCGCTGTGCCACGATTCAGAATACTTATCCTCCGGTTCTATCTGCTGCTCGCATTCCTGTTGTTGCCGGCGTGCATGCGACGGGCTCCATTCGATGCTGACGAGGCTTACGGTCAGGCTGTTCTGCTTCGCCGTCGCGGGGACCTGCGACAGGCCCTGGCGCTTGCCGATAGGGGAGTAGCGCAATTCGGCAACAGCCGCGAATCGGAATGGTTTTGGAAGTTTCGGCTGCTCAAGGCTGAGGTCCTTCTGACCCAGGGCAAGGCGGCGGCTGCATCCAAGCTGCTCGACGGTCCTCTACCTGCATTTCCCGAGACTCCCGAATTCCGCTCTCGTCTCCTGCTCGATCGAGGTCTGGCCGAATTTTCGCTCTCGAAATTCGCGAGTTCGAAAAGTCTGTTTGACGGATCTCTCGAAATTGCGAAGGCGCATCAATTGTGGCCCCTGATCACCGAGATCGAGATGCGGCGGGGAGCGGCGTTGACGCGGTTGGGCGATGCGCAGTCTAGCGAGGCAGACTTCCGCGACGCGCTCAGGCTGGCGAGGCAGCAAAACGACATTTATCTTGAGGCTTCAATACTGGGCAATCTCGGGTTCCTGCGCATGAGTACGGCACGATATGACGAGGCCATATCCTGGTACAACCAGTCAATGGCTCTCTTCGCTCGTTTTCAGTCGAAGACTTCCACCACGCGAATCCTCAACAGCCTCGGATACTGCTATGTCCAGCTTGGTCAGCCTGAGCACGCGATTCCGCGCTTCCAGACAGCAGAACGCCTGGCTGCAGAGATTGGTGAGTTAACTGACCGTCACATCAGCCTCGGGCGTATTGGCGATTGGTATCAAGACCGCGGCGAGTACGACAAGGCAACTGTGTATTATCAGCAGGCCATTGATGTGGCGCGCCAGGCGCATTCGCCCTACTGGACAGGTAAGTGGTTGTATCAAATCGCCGCCACGGCCCTGGCGATGGGAGATCTCTCGCGTGCCGAAACTTACAATCGCCAGTCCCTTGTAATCGAGGCCGAGGTCGACAATCCCGTGGAACGTCTGTGGCCCCGGATCAACGAAGCGCGCATCGCCGAACTGCGCCATCGGCCGGGGGAGGCCGAGAGCACCTATCGCACGGTGATCGCGTCCGCCGAGAAGCTGGCCAGCGTAAAGGATCCCGGGCTCACGCTCGAGGCGCGGGGCCGACTGGCCAATCTCCTGGTTTCTTTGCACCGTGACCGCGAGGGCGAAACCGAGTTCCGCAATGCCTTGACGCTTATCAATACGGGCCAGTCCGAGTTCGACCAAGCCCAGTACCGGATCAGCTACTTCTCAAGCCTGGTGCGCTACTACCAGGACTATGTGGATTTTCTCGTTGCCAAGCACCGCGAAATTGATGCGCTGCAAGTGGCGGAATCCAGCCGGGCCCGCGTCCTCGCCGAGAAGTTAGGCCGTATCGATCGATCCGGCCTTGGGGAGAAGCGGTACGATTACCGCAGACTGGCGCGAGCCACCGGGACGATCCTGCTTTCCTACTGGCTGGCTCCGCGCCGGTCGTTTCTCTGGGTGATTACCCCGGAAAGAATCGCCACCTTCAGCCTGCCTCCTCAAGTGGAGATCGAAACCATGGTGAACGCCTACGCGGAGCGCATTCAGGCGCTGAGAGACCCCGTGCCGGACGGGAGTGCAATTGGAACAAAGCTCGATGTGATTCTGCCGGCGTCCGCCCAAGCATTGATTCGGCCGGGTTCGAAAATCGCCATCGTACCGGACGGCGCCTTACATAATCTCAATTTTGAAACGCTGCCTGCACCAGGCACTCCCCCTCGATATTGGATCGAAGACGTAACGATTGCGGTGGTCCCTTCTCTAGACCTCGCGTTTCGAGCTGCCTCGCGATCTCCGAGAGCCGGCGGCGAGGCTTTGCTGATCGGCGATCCCGTACCGGCAGACGACCAGAGTTTTCCCCGATTGTCCAATGCCGAACCGGAGATTACGGCAATCAGGCGGCAGTTTAGTCACGCTGTGGTGCGGACGAGAGAGATGGCTGAGCCCTCTGCTTACGCGGCGTCAAATCCTAAACAGTTCTCCATTATCCACTTTGCCGCGCATGCTGAGGCCAACCGCGATGACCCGCTCGACTCGGCTATCATCTTGTCGAAACGCGGAGACACCTTCAAGTTGTACGCGAGAGATGTGGCTCGTGTGCCGATTGCGGCCAATCTGGTCACCCTTTCTGCCTGTAACAGCGCCGGAAGCCGCACCTACGCCGGCGAGGGACTCGTGGGATTCGCCTGGGCGTTTCTGCAGGCTGGAGCCCGTGACGTGGTGGCGGGACTGTGGGAAGTCGACGATCGATCCACAGCGGAGTTGATGGAGAACCTTTACTCCCAGGTACGCCAGGGGAAAAATCCGCAGCAGGCGTTACGCCTGGCCAAACTGAGACTGCTCCGCAGCCGGGGATCCTATCGTAAGCCTTATTATTGGGCGCCCTTTCAGGTGATCACGGACTCACTCGATCGCTGAAGCCGCCTGCTACTCTCGGCCACTCTAAGTCTCGCCTCTCCTCAACCACGTCACCATCCGTGATGATTTTCAAAAGAACCGCCGACGGAACCACCTTGGTCAGGGTTCCGCCAGGATATCCTTGAGCGCCGGCGAATCCCCAAAACTCGCATCGTCAATGCCCATCGCCCTCAAGATCGTGGGTCCGATCGAAACCATGCGGATGCGATGCAAATTCATCCCGGCGCGAATTCCCGGGCCCGCCGCAATAAATGACGACAGCAGCCCACTGCGGTAAGGGAAGTATCCGTGCGTTCCGCTCCGGGGCCCTTTCGGACCTACCACATCTCCCGCAGCTTGAGCTGTAAAGGCGGACCCATCCGCAGCCTCAAGCGCTAGTCCTACGCCAGGATCGGCGCCAAGTTCTTTGAGGGCCGGCCGATTGATCCAAGCCCACAGCACTCCCTGATCCCGCAACGGCTTCAGGGCCGCTTCCACCTGCGGCAGCATTTGGGCATCCTCTGATTCCGGCCAGTAAATGAAAAATGAGCCGCCATTAGCGATGGTCTGGATTTTGCCACCGGTGACAGTGCCCTGGGCATTGGCCGTGAGCAGGCCTGCTTTCGCGAGTAGCACGTCCGGTGACAGGTTTCGCTCCACCGGGAGGAATCCGTGATCAGACACCACGAAAATGTCGGTGGACTTTTCAAGACCGGCTTCCTTCACTGCCGTCAAAATCTCGCCGATATGCGCATCAATCTTCTCCAGCATGGCCAGCGCTTCCGGGCTTCCTGGACCGTAGTGGTGCTGGGTGTCGTCGAGCATCTCGAGGTGCACCAGAAGCAGATTTGGGTGGTGTTTCTTCTCGAGGTAGACTGCCAGTCGAGTACGGTCCAAGTCCCAATCGCCGCCCGGCGTTGGCGGCCCAAGTGCGCCGAGCACTTCCACGGCCAGCATGGGGTTCATGAACTGGGCGAGATAGGCGGGATCCTGCGACTCGCCCTTGGCGGGATCCCAGATTTCGGGGATATCCCAGTCGATGGCAGCGCCCACGGTCACCGGCCAGGCCACCGAGGCGCTGGTGAGGTGAGCCTTGCGAGCTTCATCCCACAGCGTTGGAGACTTGATGTCTTTCGCGAACCAGAACCAGTCGCCTGCGTGCTGGCCGGGCGTGCGCGACGACAGGTTGGTGTAGATGCCGTGTTCCGCCGGCAGCTTTCCCGTCACCAGGGTTGTGTGCGAAGGATAGGTTACGGTAGGATAGACGCCCTCGACCCCTTCGGCGTAGCTTCCTTCCTTCATGAGGCGGCGCAGGTTGGGAATCAGCTCACCGGCTTCGGGCGCAGCGTAGTCGCTTGCACGCATGCCGTCCACCGAGATCACCACCGCATGACGGCCGCCTGCTTCCTGGCCCCACAACGACGGAATCCTGGCTGGCCACACTACCAGGAATATCGCCAGGAGCAATGTCAGCGAGAGCTGACGCGGGTGAGAAGAGGAGACGAGTGCTCCACAACCGGGGCCGGTACTGGTTGTTTTCCGGCTCGTTCGCATCCAACGTCCTATGAGCACGTCCACCTCGGCAATACTGGTGTCTTCCGAGAACCGGCGCACGCATCTGGCGCAAGTGGTCACGGCTCTCGAAGTGCTGATCGTCTATGCTGGCATTCTACTGTATATCTGGCGCTGGCAGTACACCCACCCCCTGTACTGGATGGCGCTGTTCGCAACCATACTCCTGACTCACCGGCTGCATCATGACTCGTTTTCGACCCTCGGCCTCGACAAATTGCGGTCGAGTGCGGAAAACATCCTGCCCGTGGCGCTCCTCGGGCTGCTCTTGACGCTGCTCATTTATGGATTCGCCTCTCATCGGCTTGCTCTGCTGTGGCCTGGCAAGCAGTCGCTGGTCAGCTTGGCGGGATACGGCGCGTGGTCGTTGTTTCAGGAGTATCTTGCCCAGTCCTACTTTAACAACCGGCTGATGAGCGTGATCCGAAATCGTCGCGTCAGCACGGTTGCCAGCGCCTTGATGTTCGGCTCCGCCCACATTCCCAATCCCGTACTCATGCTGGCGACTTTCATTGCAGGATTACTCTTCTCCTGGAGCTTCGCGCGGCATCGCAACATCTGGCCCATCGCTTTCGCGCACATGGTGGGTGGATTTCTCGTCGCTGCCGTGTGCCCGCCGGCCCTGATCCACAACATGCGCGTCGGGCCTGGGTATTATTTCTATTACCTGAAGTAAGCCTACGGAAAACACAGGTCAGAGGACAGAAGGCCCAGAATCGAGGACCGCTCGTATTACATCCGAATCGAGTGGAGGTCGTGCCTTGCGCGGGCACGTGGCAGATAGGGATTGGCCGTGATCTGCCCTTCGAACGATCGCGCCCAGCGTCCCGGGATCTGAGTTGCGCAGGATGGGCAGTGTCCCTCCGCCGTGATGTGATAGTCGAGGATCAGGTAACCGTAGCGCTCCACCAGCAAGGCGCGGCAGTTGGGGCAATAGGTGTTCTCGAGATCACCTACCCGGCCCGGCAGGTTGCCTGCGTAAATGTAGCGCAGCCCCGCCCGCCTGCCGATCTCAGCGGCACGTTGCAGGTCCTCAGCGGTGGTGTCCGCTGGATCGTGCATCTTGTAATCCTGGTGGAATGCGGTCACGTGCCAGGGTATATCGGGCGAAATGCCTGCCAGGAAAGCAGCGAGTCGCTCGAGTTCATCACTGGTATCGTTGAAGCCGGGGATGAGCAGGGTAACGATCTCCACCCAGATGCCCATTTCGTGCAGGCTGCGGATGGTCCGCAGAATGGGTTCGATGCGCCCGCCCAGGGAACGATAGTGGCGGTCGTCAAAACTCTTGAGATCCACCTTGTAGAAGTCAACCCAGGGACGCAGATAGTCGAGCACTTGGGGGGTGCCGTTGCCGTTCGACACGAAGGCGGTCTTCAGACCCGCGGACCGCGCCTGCTTGAAGATTTCCACGGCCCATTCACTGGTGATGAGCGGCTCATTGTAGGTGCTCACCAGGACCCTCGCACCCTGCCGCAGGGCGTCGGCCACTAACGCTTCCGGCGTGGCCTCGAGCGGCCGCGAATACTGCCTGGGGATCACGCAAGGCCTGCGAGGTCACCCAGTTCTGGCAATAGGAACAGTGCAGATCGCAACCGAGCATGCCGAAGCTATAGGCCAGGGCGCCGGGATGGGCGTGGAAGAAGGGCTTCTTCTCGATAGGATCGCACTGCTCGCCGCCCACGTATCCCCATGGTACGTAGAGCTTGCCCCCACGATTGAAGCGCACTTTGCAGGCGCCCACTTGGCCGTCGGGAATCGGGCAGCAGTGGCCGCAGGCGAAGCAGCGCACAAAATCGCGGTCTATCTTTTCGTAGAGATCGCCTTCGCGAACGTTTGCTTCCAGGATTTCTTTTAGCGTGGACATACAACGCACCCGGTGAGGTCTGCTACCGGGGCCTGAACATGGAGCGTCGACTGGAGTCCCTCACCTACATCAATTATAACCTGATATAAGGTGAAGCGCGGCAAGTCCGGGTGACCCTGGTGGCGGCCCATACCTTGTACTGAGTGAAGCAAGCGCGATTGCATCCTCTCCATCCTTCTGACGATTTTATCCTTATGATACGCTTGATCCATGCTGCTTGCTGCAGCGCGACGCCGGTTAGCTGCCCAGAGAGAGACATCGGAGCATGAGGATCCTGGTTACAGGTAGCAGCGGTCATTTGGGCGAAGCGCTGGTTCGCACTTTGAGGAACAACGACAGCGAAGTCATCGGTGTCGACATTACACCGTCAGAATTCACGAAAGAGGTCGGGTCAATCGTTGACCGGCATTTTGTCAAACGATGCATGGAAGACGTGAACGCCGTGATCCATACGGCGACCCTGCACAAGCCCCATGTCGTCACTCATAGCCGGCAAAGCTTCGTTGACACCAACATCACAGGCACGCTTAATCTCCTGGAAGAGGCCGCGCTCGCTGGAGTTGGCTCGTTTGTCTTCACCAGCACGACTAGTGCCTTTGGCAGCGCGCTTACTCCGCCCCCTGGAGCCCCCGCAGCTTGGGTGACCGAGGATGTCACGCCCGTTCCCCGCAACATCTATGGTGTAACCAAGACCGCGGCTGAGGACCTTTGCGAGCTATTCCACCGCAAATTCCGACTCGCCTGCCTCATCCTGAGAACTTCGCGCTTTTTTCCTGAAGAGGATGACCGCAAAAAGACGCGGGAGGCTTACGACGACGGCAACGTCAAGGCGAACGAGTTTCTCTACCGGCGTGTAGATCTCGAGGATGTGGTCAGCGCTCATCTGCTCGCGATCGAGAACGCTCCCCTAATCGGCTTCGGCCGTTACATTATCAGTGCGACCACACCGTTTACCCAGGATGATCTATTTGACCTGCGTACCGATGCGCCCCTGGTGCTGAAGCGAAGCTTCCCAGACTACGAGGCTGAGTACGAACGCCGTGGTTGGAAGATGTTTCCCGGCATCGATAGGGTCTATGTTAACGAGCGAGCCAGGAGCGACCTCGGTTGGGTGCCCCGGTACGACTTTGGGTACGTTCTCGACAGGCTGAGAGCGGGCGCTGACCCGCGCAGTCCGCTCGCGCGCAGGGTGGGGTCAAAGGGTTACCATTGCTGTGAGTTCGCAGAAGGACCATACCCTGCGGAATGACTGTCGCACTTGCCTGCTTGCAGCCGCATCTCTTAAAGCCGATGGCCAGTTCTGATCGTGCTGCTGCTCCAGGCAATTGCGAGGAACTACCGAGCCACCGGCGAAACCGTCTGGGCCGTGCGTGCCGCCTGTTGCAAGGCTGATTGGATCATAATGAACTCACCCACGTTTTCGAGCGCCAGCATGCCGACGAGTTGCCCGTTGTGAAGCACAGGGAGAGAGCGCACACCCGAACTGCGAAGCTTGGCGATTGCGCCCTCCAGCATGTCATGCGAGTCCACCACCGGAACATCCCGTTGCATGGCTTCGCGCACGTGCGTATCGGGACCGCGCTCCGCCAGCACCCGCACCAAGTTCTCCCGGGTAAGCACTCCCATCACGCGATCGCCGAACACCACCGGGAAATCCTGCTGCCAGCCGGCCATGATGTCGCTGATGGCGAGCGAGAGCGGATCGTCGGGTTGCAGCGTATGGAATTCAGTGTGCATGACGCGCTGCACCGGTACTCCACCGAGCGAATAGCGCATGGTTACCATCGCAGCTTCTTCGGAAGCGCCCATCCAAACAAAGAGCGCAATAAAGAGCAGGAAGGGATCGAAAAAAAGCCCCAGGAGCCCGAACAGCAAAGCCATCGCCTGGCCTACATGAGCCGCGGTCTGCGTGGCCCGGGTGTAGTCCAGTCGCGTTGCCAGCAGAGCCCGCAGCACGCGGCCTCCGTCCATGGGGAATGCCGGCAGTAGGTTGAATCCTACCAGCCACAGGTTCATCGCCATGATCCGGGTGAAAAAGTCCCCGCCCGTCCAATTCACATTTGTCAATTGCCGGGTGGTAACGGTATGACCGTTGATGGCAAGCACTCCGAAGATAATGCCTGCGATCAGCACGTTGACGGCCGGACCGGCCAGAGCTACGGCCAGTTCCTGCGCGGGCTTCTCGGGCATCCGCTCCAGACGCGAGACGCCGCCGATGGGCAGCAGGACGATGTCGCGCGTCTGGATGCCGAAGCGGCGGGCGGTGAGGGCGTGCCCATACTCGTGAGCCACGATACAAGCGAAGATGGCCAGGATAAACAACAATCCTGAAAGCGCCACGCTCAGACTGTGTCCCGTCGCCCAATAGCCGACAAGGATGAAAAAGACCAACAATAGGAAAGTGGCGTGGACGTACAGATTGATGCCTGCCAGACTGCCGATTTTCCAGGACCAGCGCATTTGACAGACCTCCGCCGCCTGGGACCTCCATTACCGAGGAACGTCCCGGGCATCGAGTTCTGACTTGAATCTCTCTGATGACCATAGCACGTTCCAGGGTGGATTTCATGCCGGCCCTCTCATTTGAGTTGAATAATGTTGAATAATATAGCGGGTACACGTTTGTGCCGCCTAGCTCGCCTTGGCTTGTCGATTTCGTGTGTGAAGCGGTGTTGTCGGGTAGCGCGGACTTTGTGCGTTTCAAAGTCCGCGGCTTCTTGATTCCGCGGCACGCTCGCTGGGTCCTGTTCGGCCGGCCTGGGGTAAACGGCGCCTCGGATTTGTTGCACGGAAGAGCCGCAGAGTTTCTGTAAGGCGAAACTCGGCGCTACGCTCGCTCGGGGTCCAGAGGGATCCAGCAGGTTGGAGGAGCACGATATGGCAATTCCGTATTACCACGTTGATGCATTCACGGGTGAGCTCTTTGCAGGTAACCCGGCGGGGGTCTGCATCCTGTCCACTTTTCTCGCGGATAGCATCATGCAGAAAATTGCGGCTGAAAACAGACACAGCGAGACCGCTTTTGTTGTTCCTCGCGCTGATGGTGATTTCGACTTGCGCTGGTTTACACCCGAAGTCGAGGATGACCTCTGCGGGCACGCGACCTTGGCATCCGCCTATGTGCTCGCGCTGCGGAAGCACAACGTGTGGCCGGTTCGCTTCCACACCCGCAGCGGCGTGTTGACCGTCGCTCAGAACCAAGACAGCTTTGAAATGGACTTTCCCGCCAGGCCACCCCAACCCTGTGAGGTGCCAGTCGACCTCTTACCAGCCCTGGGTTTGCAAGCGGCCTTAGTAATGAAATCGCGCGATTACCTCGTGGTGGTGGATCAGGCTGAGCAAGTGCGAGCGCTCTCGCCCGATATGGCCGCTCTCGCCAAACTGGACATCGGGATCGGCGGAACGATTGTTACCGCTCCCAGCGAGGGTGACGTGGATTACGTGTGCCGATTATTTGCACCGTCGGTCGGCATCGATGAGGACCCCGCAACCGGCTCGATACACTGCGCACTGGCGCCCTATTGGGCGGGGCGGCTGGGTAAGGACACCTTGCGTGCGCAACAACTCAGTGTCCGCGGTGGATCCATGCAGTGCACACTCGGTCGAGATCGCGTAAAGATCGCCGGTAGGGCACGCTTGTACCTTTGCGGCACGCTCGAACTCTAAAGCGTTCGCCTCCAGAAAATTGCTAGGAGCAGGGAGGGTCCGGGTTGGCGGAAATCCGGTCTTGCTCAAGCGACCGCGGCAAAAATGCCGGCGGAGGTGCTAGAATCAGCCATTGGCGGCGCGCACTCTAAAACCGGCCGCGTCTATCGATCCGTGACTGCAGACCCAGTAAAGATGAGCGCGAGGCGATTGTCATGATGAAGGACGAAATCTACCAGCAGCCGGCCGTGCTGTCAGGCGTGAGGAAATATTACTCAAGCCCTGGTGCTATTGCTGAGAAGCAGCTGCGCAAACTGGCAAAGCGCTGGCCGCCGGTAGTCATCTTCACCGGCATGGGCTCTTCTTTATTTGCGGCATACCCGGCCCAGGCTTATTTGACGTCGTTGGGCATTCGCGCTTTTGTTTGGGAAACGGCGGAGCTGCTGAATCACCATCTTAAAATCCTCAAGCCAGACGTGTTGCTGGTAGCCGTATCGCAATCGGGTGAAACCATCGAGATTACCCGGCTGCTCGATCGTATGCCGGATAATGTCGGAGTGGTTTCGGTGGTCAACATCGAGGCTAGCACTCTGGCCAGGCGGGGCGCGCTGTTGCTGCCCATGATGGCCGGACGCCAGTCGGTGGTTAGCACCAAGACCTACATGTGCAGCGTAGCGGTGCTGATGTACCTGGCCGTGACCCTGGCCGGCGAAAGCACTCGCTCGCTGACCACCGCGCTGGTGAGCGCGATCGAGGCGCAGGAGCGGGTTCTCGATGAAGCCGACTCGCTGGTCGAGCCTTTAGTGGAATTCCTAAACAACCCACCCTATGTGTGTTTGATGTCGCGCGGAGCCGATCTTTCAACCGCCTTTCAGGGGGCGCTGACACTCAAAGAAGTGGTCCGGGTGGCCGCCGAGGCCACCAGCGCCGCGCAGTTCCGTCACGGTCCCATCGAGATCATCCATCCTACCCATCGCTACATCATCTTCGCGCGCGCGCCCCTGCGCGGCCAGCGCCACACCGGGAAACTGCTGGTAAAGCTGGCCGAGGATATCCGCACCCACGGGGGACGGGTCCTGCTTTACAGTGACAGCGCGGCAAAGCTGGCGGCCAATCTCCGGGTGGTCGAGGTCGATCCGATACGGCTGGGTCTGGGAACGCTGCTCGACACCTTACACATTCAATTGCTGGCACATGAACTCGCGTTGCGCGCCGGTCTGGAGCCGGGAAAACTTCGCATTGCCGATGAAGTGACTTTAGAGGAATAGGGAGAACCCTCTCCCAACGGAACGCGCGCGCTACTTCACCAGGGAGGAATTCATTTCATGCTTTTAGAGGGCCAAGTCGCACTGATTACAGGAGCCGGCAGTGGCATTGGACGCGCTACAGCCGAAGCCCTGGCGCGCCAGGGAGCGCGCGTGGCGGTGAATTATCACAAGAATCGCACCGGCGCTGAAGAGGCGGCGGACGCGATCAGCAAAACTGGCCGCGAGGCCATGCCGGTTCATGCCGATGTCACCCGTGCCGAGGAAATTCAAGCTATGGTGGCCGCGATCCGCGAACACTGGGGCCGGATCGATATTCTCGTGAACAACGCCGGCGACTTGATTGCCCGCCACACGCTGGCCGATATGACCGAGGGCCACTGGGACGCCGTCATGGACCTGAACCTGAAGAGCGTCTTCCTCTGCAGCAAGGCGCTTTGGGAGGAAATGGCGGCTCGCAAGGGCGGTTGCATCATCAACGTCTCTTCTATTGCAGGACGTAACGGCGGCGGCCTGGGAGCGGCTGCTTACGGTGCGGCCAAGGGCGGTTTGATCGCGTATACCAAGGGGCTGGCGAGAGAACTCGCGCCCCATGGAGTCCGCGTCAACGGGGTCGCTCCAGGGGTCATTGCCACGCCCTTCCATGAACGCCACAGCTCCGGCGGCCTGTTCGAAAAATTCATCACGACCATACCCATGGCCCGTGCGGGGACCTCGGAGGAGATCGCGGATGTCATCGTGTTCCTCGCCTCGCCCGCGGCCCGCTACATGACGGGCGAGACCGTAGAAGTGAATGGCGGGCAGTTGATGGACTGAAGCGGTTTCGACGTGAGGCACTTTCCGGCTTTTAGCTCGACGACCGGGCTGGCTTCATTCCCTCCCGAATCACCTCTGCCGGGATGCGCCTTCTGCGCGTGTTAGAATAACCATCAGCCTGAATGGAGGCTGCAGGGGAGACACTTTGCCCGAACGTCGTATTCGAATCGCCTTGGGTTCGGACCACGCTGGCCTTCCGCTCAAAAAAAAGATCCACACATACCTGGCGAGCCGGGGTTACGAAGTGGAGGACCACGGCACCGATACCGCCGCGTCGGTGGACTACCCCGATTTTGCGGAACGAGTGGCGGCTCGCGTGGCTGCCCGGCAAGTCAACTGCGGCGTACTTTTCGATGGTGCGGGCGTGGCGATGGCCATGGCTGCCAACAAGGTACCGGGAATCCGCGCTGCCCCGTGCAGCGATACCCTGACGGCACGGATGGCGCGTGAGCACAATGACGCCAACGTCCTGGCCATGGGCGGACGCACTGTCGATGAGTCGACAGCCAGGAACATTCTCGACACCTGGCTCGCGACTGCGTTCGCCAGCCGGCATCAGCAGCGGCTGGATAAAGTCGCGGCAATCGAGAGAAAGTATCGAACGTCGGGCCGGGAGGCCGGCGCCCCCAACAGGCAGTAAGCAGCAGACAGTCAGGGCCGGTAGCCGGTAGCGCAGACTTCGCTTTCCGGAAGCCTGCGGTTTGTCAGCATTAAGAAGGCAACCGGAGCCCAAACACGAAAGAGGAATTTATGACCGCTATCGTTCACGCTCCAGCCCATGTTCTGGAAGACACTGATCCCGAGATCTGGCGGGCCATCCACAACGAAGTCGACCGTCAGGCGCATACCATAGAATTGATCGCTTCTGAGAACTTTGTCAGCGAAGCGGTGCTCGAAGCACTGGGTTCGGTGCTCACCAATAAATATGCCGAAGGACTGCCCGGAAAGCGCTACTACGGCGGCTGCGAATTTGTGGACGTGGCGGAGAACCTTGCCATCGAGCGCGCCAAGAAGCTTTTCGGCGCCGAACACGTCAACGTTCAGCCGCACTCCGGCGCCCAGGCAAACCAGTCCGTCTACCTGACCGTCCTGAAACCCGGAGATACCGTGTTGGGCATGAATCTGGCCCACGGAGGCCATCTTACCCACGGCCATCCCCTGAACTTCTCCGGCAAGATGTACAAGATCGTGCCCTATGGCGTGCGCAAGGATACCGAGACCATCGACTATGACGAGGTCGAAGCCCTGGCCCTCGAGCACCGGCCGCGTCTGATCATCGCCGGCGCCAGCGCCTATCCGCGCCTGATCGATTTCGAGCGTTTCGGTGCCATCGCCAAGAAAGCCGGGGCGCTGCTGATGGTGGACATGGCCCATATCGCGGGCCTGGTCGCCACCGGCCTGCACCCGAGCCCTTTCCCTCACGCCGACTTCGTGACCACCACCACGCATAAGACGCTGCGCGGACCGCGCGGCGGCATGGTTTTCTGCACCGCCCAATTTGCCAAGGAACTCGACAAGGCCGTCTTTCCCTGCCTGCAGGGCGGTCCGCTCATGCACGTCATCGCTGCCAAAGCGGTCAGCTTCAAGGAAGCGCTCGAGCCCGAGTTCCGCAACTACCAGAAGCAGATCGTAGCCAATGCCAAGACGATGTCAGACACGCTGTCGGCCGAAGGCTTTCGCATCGTTTCGGGCGGCACTGACAATCACCTGATGCTGGTGGACGTATTCTCCCAGAAGGTCACGGGCAAGCAGGCCGAGCAGAACCTCGACAAAGCCGGTATCACCGTGAACAAGAATGCCATTCCCTTCGACGTGAATCCGCCCATGACCGCCAGCGGCATTCGCATCGGTACCCCCGCCGTCACCACGCGCGGCATTAAAGAACCCGAGGCGAAACAAATCGCCTTGTGGATCTCCGAAGTGCTGCACCATCTCGATGATGAGCTGGTCCAGAGGCGAGTGCGTTCTGAAGTCGAAAATCTTACGGAGCGGTTCCCGCTTTATGAGAGCCGGCGGGCGGTCCAGGCCAGATAGAGCCGATGACGCGCGCCTAGGATCCCTCTCTTGTTCCTCAAGTGATTAAGCCGGTCGACAACTCCTGCCAAATCCTCCGCATCGAAGGTGGGGAAAGTCCACTTGGATGAGAATCGCGGCGCCCCATTGCATTGTCGCTGCTGTGATCCTGGCGATCATAAGCACCAGCGTTCTGTCTGCTCAGGTTCCTCCACCAGCGGCACAGCGGTCAGAGTCGACGGCCGTAGAGAATGGGAACAAAGCGATACTCCCCGGTGCATCCGCAGGGTCACGCCGCAGGGACGGCTTCACGATCAAGGCAGATGTGAATCTGGTCCTGGTTGAAGCGACCGTTCGCGACCGGCGCGGTGCTCTCGTTGACAACCTTACGGCTGGGAATTTCCACCTCTTTGAGAACGGCGTCGAGCAGCAGATCAGCTACTTCTCGCGCGATGAGCTTCCTTTGGCCGTGGCGCTTGTTGTCGATTGCAGCGGCAGTATGGGTCCGGCTTTGAAGCAGCTGCACCATGCCATCTACGACATTCTTTCCCCCCTCAAACCGGACGACGAAGTGGCTCTGTTTGACTTTGCCGCGCGAGCCGAGCTGTTGGCAGGCCTGACGTCTGACCGGCGGCGAATCGGCGATGGTATCGGCGGCATCCATGCGGAAGGTGGAACGCTCATTCCCGACGCTCTCTGCGACGCGTCAGAGTATCTCGCTCGCGCAGCGCCGCACCGGCGGCACGCGGTCATCCTTTTCTCCGACAATGCCAACACTCTGCAAGGATACGCGGATGAGAAAAGAGTTATTCGCGAAGCTTTGGAATCGGAATCCGTTATCTACAGCATTAAGGTCGAACAAAACCCTCACCCGCACAAGATGTACGTGATCTTGCCCATTTTCACCGATGTCTCAGTGCCGAAGATCGTCTACCAGACGGGCGGAGACGTGATCGACGCCGCGGGTGTTCGAGATATACCGGCTGCGATAGCTACGTCAATCGCTAGAATCAAGCAGCGATACACGCTGGGCTACTACAGCACCGACCATCGCCTTGATGGCGGCTTCCGCACAATCAACGTCCACGTCGCTGCAGGCTCAGCGGATTCCGGCGGGGAATACACCGTCTACTCTCGCCAGGGCTATTACGCCCGCACTCAAGAGTCTTCCCGGATTCAGCCCTAAAGCGCCCAACAGGCTGTAATAATGGGCGTGTTGTCATTTGCTCGGATAGCGGCGTCCCACTGATGCGACGAGTGTCCCGAGGACAATTGCAATTCCGAGCTCGGCTGTCCCCAGCACCATGAACCAGACCACGACTTTTACGGCTAGACTCATAAAAACGACCCCCATGGTCTTATCGGCTCTTTAGCGACATGGCTTTAATGTCTTGTTGGCATCCGCTGCCATCCGCCGATTGGGCGACTACCTTACCTGTTGTGTTCCCACAGAAAGTATGCGAGGCCACCTGTAGGAAGCCAAGAGGAGTGTGCAGTGAAAGAGAAAAATGAGGTTCGACAGGGTACTTTGGCGCTGATGGTGCTCAAGACTCTCGATGTGTTGGGGACGGTGCACGGCTATGGGATTGCACGTCGCATCGAGCAAATCAGTGGAGATCTGCTGGCGGTGAATCAAGGCACTCTATACCCGGTGCTGTTGAAGCTGGAGCAGGAGGGCGCGATTGCCTCCGAGTGGGGCTCTTCGGAGAATAACCGCAGGGCAAGGTTCTACCGGCTGACCCGCAACGGACGCAAACAGCTTCAGGCCGAGACTCGGGAATGGGAGCAGACCGCCGCCATCATCGCCCGATTCTTTGCAGCGAAAGCGGAGGATTTGCGATGAGAGTGCTGAGGCGATTTTTCACGCGCCTGGTCACGTCGGTGCTGGGACGGCGAGACGAAGAGCGGTTAAGGGAAGAGATCGAGGAGCATGTTGCGCTATTGACCGCGGAGAACCTTCGCGCCGGCCTAGCGCCGGTGGAGGCGCGACGCCAGGCGTTGCTGAAGTTCGGCGGGGTGGAGGCGACCAAGGAAGACTATCGGGATCAACAAGGCTTCCCGTTTCTCGAAACCCTACTGCAGGACACGCGTTACGCCCTGCGGCGTCTGCGCCGGGCTCCAGTCTTCGCCATCACGGCTGTCCTAACGCTGTCACTTGGAATCGGAGCGACCACCTCGATCTTTACCCTGGTGCATGCCGTTCTGCTCAGGTCGTTGCCGGTGTCGAACCCTAACCAGCTTTATCGCTTGGGCGACGTTCTCCATTGTTGCGTATGGGCCGGGTATAGCCAGGGTAGCGAATTCTCGATTGTTTCTTATGATCTCTATCGGCATTTCCGCGATCACACCAAGGGCTTCGAAGAATTGGCCGCATTCAAGGCCGGCGAAACCTTCTTGGGGTACGGCGCGCCCACAGCGCCAATGGTGCAGCCAATGGTGCAGAAAGTTATCTGGGCGAATTCGTTTCCGGCAATTACTTCACGATGTTCGGCTTAGGCGCTTACGCCGGACGCGCGCTCAAAGCGGCCGACGATCAGCCCGGAGCACCGCCTGTAGCCGTCATCAGCTATCGCGTGTGGCGTCAGAAGTACGGGCTGGATCCGTCGGTGATCGGCGGTGTCTTCAACATCAACGATAAACCGTTCACCGTTGTCGGTGTCACTCCTCCGCCCTTTTACGGCGATACCCTACGAGACACACCACCTGACTTCTTCCTGCCGCTTGCGACCGAACCTCTCGTTCAAGGCGATAGCTCAATGCTTCACCAGTACGACCGGCACTGGCTCGGCCTGATCGGGCGCATCCAGGCGGGCGCGGCGCCAGCGTCCATCGAAGCCCAAATGCGCGTGGAACTGCAAGGGTGGCTCCGATCGCATCTGGCGGAGATGGGTCCAAATGACCGCTCCAGACTCTCGCAGCAGACGCTGCATTTGAGTCCCGGAGGCGCCGGAATCACCAGCATGCGCCAGGAGTACGAGCACTGGCTGCGGATACTCATGATGGTGGCGGGCTTCGTATTGCTGATCGTCTGCGCGAACGTGGCGAACCTGATGCTGGTTCGCGGTATGGAGCGGCGGCAACAGACCTCGCTGAGCGTGGCCTTGGGTGCCCGGCCGGCGCGGCTGGTCCGCCAAGCGCTGACTGAGAGTGTGACCCTTTCGTTGCTCGGGGGCGCGGCGGGTGTCGTGGTTGCATTCGCGGGGACGAGCCTGATTCTGCATTTCGCGTTTCAGAGCACCGCGGCTTTGCCCATTAGTGCGTCGCCGTCACTCCCGGTACTTCTGTTTACGTTCGGAATTTCGCTAATCACCGGCGTCGCATTTGGCATCGCTCCGGCGTGGATGACCACCCGCGCCGATCCCATCGAGGCGCTTCGGGGCATCCATTATTCGACGCGCCGGACCGGCTCACTTCCGCGCAAAACCCTGGTGATTCTGCAAACAGCGCTCTCCTTGGCGCTCCTGTCCGCCTCGGGACTGCTGACGGAGGCGCTGCACAAACTGGAGCGCCAGGACTTTGGCTTCGAGCAGGACCGGCGCACGGTGGTGAATATCGACCCGGTGCTCGCCGGCTACAAGCCGGAACAACTCGAGTTGCTTTATCGCCGTGTCCACGATTCCCTGGCGAGCATTCCGGGAGTATCGTCGGTCGCCTTTAGTCTCTATTCGCCCCAAAGTGGGGACAACTGGAACGAACTGATCTACGTTGAAGGCCGCCCGGCTCCTGGGCCTTCCGATAACAATATTTCTTGGATCGATCGTGTTTCTCCGGGATACTTCGAGACTATCGGCAACCCCATTATCAGGGGACGCTCGATCTCGGAACAAGACACGGCGACCTCGCGGCATGTGGCTGTAATCAATGAAACGTTCGCACGAAAGTTCTTTAAGAATGAAGACCCCATGGGGAAGCATTTCGGCAATGCCGAAATAAAATCTGCAGCGGAATACGAAGTTGTGGGCGTGGCTAGGGACGCACGTTATCTGACCGACTTCGAAAAGCCTGCGGTCGCGTTCTTCTTCGTGCCCGAGTCGCAATCCGTTGTATTTGCGAGCCCGAGCAACAACGTAGGCGAAGCGCGGACGCATTTCCTGCACGATATCGTCGTTCTAATGCGACCCGGCGCGAAATTGTCCGAAGAACAAGTGCGGCACGCCCTTGCTGACGTCGATCCGAAGCTACCAGTAATGAGAATGCAGAGTCTCAGCGACCAGGTGGCCGCGAATTTCAGTCAGCAGCGTCTCATCGCGCGACTCACCTCGCTATTCGGGATTCTTGCGCTCGTGCTGGCCTCCATCGGACTTTACGGCGTGACCGCCTATACGGTCGGCAGCCGCACCAATGAGATCGGAGTGCGGATGGCGCTCGGCGCGGGCCGCGGCCGCGTAATCACCTTGATTATGCGCGCGGCACTGGTTCTGACCGCGCTTGGCCTATTGCTAGGCCTGCCCTTGGCTTTGGCGGCGGGACGGTTCCTGGGGAGTCAGCTTTACGGAAGTCACCAGGGAGATCTCACAGTCATGGCGGCGGCGATCCTTACTCAGGGTTTGTCCGCGTTGACTGCGGCCATAATCCCGGCATTTCGGGCAAGTTCGATCTCTCCGGTGGAGGCGCTGCGGGCCGAGTAAATCCTTCTCCCTGAGCAGCCAGCGCTGCAACATATCGTTCAGATGGCGCATACATTGCGATGTGTGAGTTGTCTTCCTCGGTTCGCCAAACGCCGGCATCCGGCCGATCCCGGTGAACAGACCGCGTCAGAAGAGCGAGTCCGGAATCGCAGACATGCAGCATGTCTGCGCCACGCCGACCTCCCTTCTCGCCCTACCCGAGATGCTATTGAATTGCGCTGCCTGTTCTCATAGAATCCTTCTTTCCTGAAAGGAGAATCCTCCATGGCCAGGAACTCAAATCACCGCCGACGGAAAGGGATCACGCGCCGCGAGTTTCTCGAGACCGGCATTGCCGGATCGCTGGTGGCCGGCGTTGCCTCGGCGCAGTTCTCCGCCCCGAAGCCGGAAAAGCGCGGCAGAAAGCCGCAGCCTCTCAGCGAGCGTGATCGCAAGACGCTGGCGGCCGCGATCGACGAAATCATCCCGGCGAGCGATGGCATGCCCTCAGCGGGCCAGGTGGGTGGCGTCCAGTATCTCGACCGCGCTGCTCGCGAGAATCGGGAGATCGCCGACGAGTTACACAAGAGCCTGGACGCCTTGAACGGCACCAGCCAGAAGCGTTTCGGCAAGGGCTTTACGGCGCTGTCCCACCAGGAAAAGGTTCAGGCGCTTTCGAGCCTCGAACAGTTGGACGCGGCGGAATTCGCCGCCTTGCGCGATCACGTTTATGAGTCCTACTACACCCAGCCGGCGGTGTGGAAGAAGATCGGTTACGACTTCCACCCGACCAATGAGGGCGGCCCGATGATGAAGCCCTTCGATGAATCGGTGCTGGCCGAGGTCCGGAAGAAACCCAAGTATTACCGGGAGGTGCCGTGATGGCGGAGGAACGCGTTGACGCTCTGGTGATTGGATCCGGCCCGGCAGGCGCTGCCGTGACCAAACGCCTCACCCAACACGGCGCTAAGGTGATGTGCCTGGAGCAGGGTGACTGGATAAAGCCCGATGATTATCCCTCCCAGCGCCCAGACTGGGAAATCGCCATCCATCGCGGACCGTTTCACTTCAATCCTAACGTACGCAAGCGGCCCGAGGATTATCCGGTGATATCGACCGGCGGTCATCCACCCAACGTGCTGATGTTCAACGCCGTGGGCGGTAGCACCATCCACTACACCGGGCACTTCCCGCGCATGCATCCCTCGGACTTCCGCGTGCGTTCGCTTGACGGCGTGGCCGATGACTGGCCGATCCGCTATGAGGACCTGGCGCCTTATTATGAGCAGAATGATCGCGACATGGGCGTCGCCGGCCTTGCCGGTAACCCGACGGGTCCGCCACGCGAGAAGCGTCCCACGCCGCCTCTGCCGATCGGCGTATTGGGCGAGACCATGGGGCGAGGCTTCGACAAACTGGGCTGGTACTGGTGGGTGTCGGACAATGCAATCATTTCGGCTCCCTGGGAGGGGCGCCCGCCCTGCGTTCTGCATGGCAAATGCATGTTCGGGTGCCCGATCGCCGCCAAGGGTACTACCGATGTGACTCACTGGCCCCAAGCAATCAAGAAAGGCGCGGTGCTGAAGACCTGGGCGCGGGCCCGCGAGATTACTGTCGACGATCGAGGACGGGCCAAGGGCGTCCTTTACTACGACCGCCAGGGTCGCCTGCACGAGCAGACCGCGCGCGTGGTGCTGGTCTGCGGCAACGGCGTAGGCACGCCGCGCCTGCTGCTCAATTCGAAGTCAAAGTTATTTCCCCACGGGCTTGCCAATTCCTCCGGCATGGTCGGCAGGAATTTCATGTTGCACCCCTTCCGCTTTTTCGAGGGCGTCTTCGACCAACGCATTGACAGTTATGAGGGCCCCTTCGGAATCCCTGCTTTCTGCGAGCAGTTTTACGAGACCGATACGCGTCGCGGCTTTGTGCGCGGCTATATTCTTGGGGTCGAGCGCTCTTTCGGACCGCTGCACCAGGCCTGGGGTGGATTCTCGGGCAAGCCCGTACCCTGGGGAGCCGAGCATCATCGTGTCATGTCCAAGCGCTTCCCGCACATCGTTCGCCTGACCGTGATCGGCGAGGACCTGCCGCAGGAAGAAAACCGGGTGGAACTCGATCCCGAAGTGAAGGATTCAAGCGGCATTCCCGCTCCAAGAGTGGTCTACTCCTACGGTGAGAACAGCCTCAAGATGTTGGAGCACTCCGCGGCTATGGTGCGCCAGGCGTTCGACGCTGCCGGGGCACTGGAAATCCTCGACAGCGGCGTGATCCAACCTGCCTTCCATCTGCTGGGGACGGCTCGTATGGGCAACGATCCCAAGCGATTCGTGGTCAACGCCTCGCATCAGACCCACGACGTGAAAAACCTGTTCCTGGTGGACGGCAGCTCATTCACCACCAGCGCTGCCGTGAACCCCACCTCTACCATCGGAGCGCTGGCCTTGCGGGCCGGCGATGCCATTTGGGATCGGCGGCGCGAGTGGGTGTAACCCTTGAACTCAAGGCGTATAATTGTGGTATATCAAACGCCCCTCAGCCGTGCAGCTCCGATCCTCTCATCGCCGCCGAACGGGACGTTTGGAGATAGTTCAAGGAAGGGAGAGTTATGGACTTGATGCTTTCCACCGAAGAAAGGGACGTTCTCGCGGAGATTCTCAACGAGCGGGAACGGCTCTTGAAGAAGGAGATCTCTCACACTGACAGCCGGGAATTCAAGGTTCTGCTGCGAAAGAAGGAAATGGTTCTCGACTCGATCTTAGGCCGGCTGCAGGCACGGGAGATGGTCCACTCTTAGCGCCAGGGGCGATGCCGAGAAGGGATCTCTTGCACTACTTTCGAACCAGGGTTGAGGACTACCCCCCGCCGCTCAAAAACGGGACGTAAGGGCACGGCGCGCCGTGCCCCTGCAAGGCAATGTTCCAGCTCACGGTACCTCGTCGGAGCGACCTTGCGCCCGCGTCCACGCCTCACCACCAGGTGGGGACAGGCTTGCCCTCAATCCTGAGGATCGCTTCCTGGCCCGTGGCGCCCAGGCGACCTGACTTGTAGGCTTGTTGCAGGGCGGGAAGAGCATCCTTCGCGTCGGGGCCGAACTCCCCCAGCGCAGCCGCTACTCCGTTGAGGACAAGTCCGTCTTCGTCGGCGGTCAGCCTGTCCGCCAGCGGCCGGATGGCAGTGTGAGCCGCTCGACCCATCGATCCCAGGGCGCTGGCGGCCGAAGCACGAACGTTGCCTACCGGATCTTTGAGGGCGCGTATCAGATCAGGAATCGCCGGAGCCCCCGTCGGTCCCATCGCCCTCACGGCCAGCGCCGCTAGAATTCGCACCTGGGGGCTGGTGTCAGAGAGGCTCTTACCGAGAGCCGGGGCTGCGGCTGCGCCATTCGGTCCGATCTGCGAAAACGCCCAGGCCGCAGCCGAACGCACTTCGGGGTCGGAGTCATCGAGCGCTGCGGTCACTGAGGGAACGGCAGGCCCAGCGTCTTCGCCAAACGCGCCGAGGGCCCGAACGATGTCCGCACGGTCAGCTTTTGCCGCGGTCTTGAGTTTCTTCAGGTAAGCGGAGAGCGGAAGCCCGCGGTAGACTGTCGTTCCCTCCGCGACCGCAGGCAGGTCCTCGGCTGGCGCCGGAGTCAGCTCGTGCTCCACGGCCGGCTCGGGTTCACCCGCCGAAGCTGGAACCTTCTCCAGCACCACGTCCAGCACACCGATATCGTATCCGGCAGAGGCCTCATCCTTGCCGGTGCAAATCAGGCTGACGGTGTGGCGTCCCTTCTCAAAGCGAAACCAGCCGAGCGGCCGTTGGACCGCGAGATAGACCTCCGGCTGATAGTTGTGGTAGATCAGCGGACCGGGAAACGGGATTTCCGTGCTGGCCGGCTTGCGCGTATCGAGATTGGTGGGTTGGTTATCCACTAACGCTTTGTAATTCCCGTAATTGGGCGCTTGGGCTATTTCCGCGATGAGTTCGTAGCGGCCTGTATCCGGAACATCGACTGGAATGTTAATCCGGGCTCCCACCCCCTGTGCCTCGAGCGAAAGAAGGTCTTTTCCCCACTCCACTCCACGCTCGACGAATGGCCGGCCCTTTTCGGCAGTCACGTCTTTGATCGAGTTAGCGACCCGGATCTCGAGGGCGTTGCCAAGCGGCAGGCGAGCTTCCCCATAGGGTGGCTCAGGCAAGCCCTCATTCACACCTTCCTGATACCAGAAAGCTACGCTCGAAAAGTAGTCATCACGCTCCTCGAAAGCGGTTCGAGGCGTCCCATCCGAGTTGTAAGTCCACCCATAGTGTTCGATCCCCGCCCAGATCGACTTCGTGAACGGGATCGGGTCAGGGACGTGCCAGCGATATCCGCTGAGTCGCGAACCCACTCGCTCCCCTTCGGCTACCGGAGAGCCTGTCCAGGGGCCGCAGGACTCGCGTAGGCCCCAGGCCTCATTGAAGTAGTCTTCGGAGCCAGTGCCCACAATCTGCGGGTGGGTTGCTCCATCTACATAGAACAAATCGTCGCCTTCGCCAAACCACGAAACCTGGGTTTGAAGAATGCTGAGGACGGTTCCGACATACTTTCCCTTGCCGCGAATGTTGAGGAAGGCATAGTGCCTGCCGGGCACGGCAGGATGCTCCTGGCGGTAGTAGGCGTGGAAGTAGCCGATGTCGTCCGGCAACGACGCGTACTTCCTCCAATCCACGTGGTAGTAGAGGGACTTGATCCTGCTCCCTTCGTTGGTCACGGTAATTTTGCAGGACTTTCGAAAGGGCATGGGCCAGTAGCTGTTTCTTGCCCGACCCAGGGACGTGTTCCGGATCATGCTGGAATCGAGATCAACCTGGTACCCGTTTCCCACGCCGAAGAAGTCTCCCAGCGGAGAGTCCACGCTTGGCGTCTTCTTGCCGTCGTAATAGGCGCGCAGACGCAGCAGCCGCGGCGAGGAGAATTCGTTACCGCCCCCTGTGAACCAGATGTGGCTCACCATTCCGGGACCTGGTAGATCGGCAATCACCAGCGTCTCACCCGGCAGGATACGCTTGCTATCCTCGTTGCTGAGTACGTAGCGGTTCCCGCTTGTCGACCGAAGAGCGGAGTAATTCTCCAGGCGGGCAAGGCCCAGTGAACCAGGGGAATCATTCCCCGGCCCTTGGGCCAGGGCGGCTCCTGAAATGAGCATGAATAATACCAGTGGCATCGATTTCATAAGGCTCCTTCTTGGTGTATGTTCGAGCGCTTGCTTGATCGTTGAGACTTTGAAACCAGAGTTACAACCTCGGCTGTGAGCTGGTCTCTCCACCGGTGAGTTTGGCGCCGGGGAGAGCGGGGCTACAGAATGAGCGTCACTATAATAGTCCAGAGCACGGATGGGAGGACGGGAGAATGCGGGCCCGATTATTAGTGGTGGGCGTGCGGAAACGGTGCGGAAAACCTGCGGGATTTTAGCGGGATTCCAGCGGACTTCAGGGCGTCTTTGATCGAGATCTGACGGATCGAGGTTCGATTCAGGATCAGGGTGGCCCACGGGCAAGGCGTGGGCCGTCGTGTGCGCTGCTCGCAGTTCTTATTGAGGGCCTCCGCAGGTCCCGAGAATCCTTCGCACTACCGGCTGAGCCAAGCCCTCGAACCCACAGTATCGGGCTTAGTTTCCCTTCTTTTTGTTCTCCGAAAACAGTTGACACCGGACACGGCCACACCCGAGAGTTAGGGGTGATGCAGTCAGTGCACCCGGGGAGTCGCACGCAGGTTCGCGAGCGAAGGGTTGTCGCGCCCGGGTCTACCCCTGGTCCAAATGCTGCGCGAGATACACATCCAAAATTACGCAGTCATCGACAAATTGTCGATCGAGTTTCATGCGGGACTGAACCTGCTGTCCGGCGAGACGGGGTCAGGTAAATCGATCCTGGTGGACGCGCTCGGACTGGCCCTGGGAGGGAGGGCGTCGCCGGATGTCGTTCGCACCGGAGCTGAGCGCGCCGTCGTCACGGCCGTGTTTACGCTGGACGGCGAGTTCGGCCGGGGAAATGCGTCCGGCATGGAGTCGCCTGCCAGCTGGAAGTCCTGGTTTGACGAGATTGGCACGTCCCCGGCCGAAGGCATCATTTTGAGGCGCGACATCCAGTCCGGCGGTCGAAGCCGTCTCGCCGTAAACGATCAGCCGGTCACAGCCGCAGCCGTAAGGACGCTGGCTCGCCTTCTGGTTGAGATTCACGGTCAAAACGAGCAAGTGGCGCTGTTCGCACGCGACGCCCAACTCGATCTGGTCGACCGGTTTGCCGGGATAGAGGCCGAGGTCGCGAAAATCGGGATCCTCCATAGGGAGCGCTCAAGCCTGTACGAGGAGATGCAGCGTCTGGCCCACAACGAACAGGAGCGTCTGAGGACACTCGACTTGCTCAGGTTCCAGGCTCAGGAGTTAGACCAGTCCCGCCTAAGCGTGGGTGAAGACTCCGAACTTGAAGCCGAGAGGCAGGTTCTTACTAACCTCGAGAGGCTCAGGACGGCAGCGTCAACCGCTTTCAGCGAACTCTACGAGGATGAGGGCTCGGCCAGCGCCAGGTTGGCCGCCGCCAGCCGTGCTCTCGACGATCTGCGCCGATATGATACGACTCTCGATTCTTACATGGAGCCCTTAGCTGCCGCCAAGGCTATTCTGGAAGATGTGGCCTACGCGGTACGCGATTATCTGGTCCGATTGGAAGCCAGCCCGGGCCGCCTCGAAGAAGTCGAGGAGCGGTTGGCTTTGATCGATCGGCTCAAGCGTAAGTACGGAGATAGCATTCCGGAGATTCTAGCCTTTCGCCAGCGGGTGGAAGAGCAGCTTAGGGAACTCGAACACGCCGACGAGCGTCGCGAGGAGCTGCGAGCGGCCCTGGGGCGTGTCACCTCGGCTTATGACGAAGCGGCCCGGCGTGTTTCGGACCTTCGCCGGGCGGCGGCCCAAAAGCTCGAAGCACTGGTTCACGAAGAGCTCGCCCAGCTCGGGATGGAAAAGGCGCGATTCAAGATCGCCTTTGCCAAGGCTGAGAATTCCGAGTCCGAAGCTTTGCCGGGTGGGGTCCGGGGAATCGACCACATTGAAATGCATATCTCGCCGAACCCAGGCGAGGAACCGAGACCGATCGAGAGAGTGGCCTCCGGAGGAGAGTTATCGCGCCTGATGCTGGCACTCAAAACGGTCGTGGGCAGAGAACACGCTGGCGCCCGCCGTGAGGCGGCAGGGAACCGCAACACTCATCTGACTCCGACGTTTATTTTCGACGAGGTTGACGCTGGCATTGGCGGTCGAGTGGCGGAAAGCGTGGGATTGCGTTTGAAACGCCTGTCGCGAGAAGCACAGGTGCTGTGCGTTACTCACCTTCCCCAGATTGCCTGCTTTGCCGATCATCACTACTATGTGGAAAAGGTCAATCGCGCAGACAGAACCGTCACCACCGTCACGGAACTAGTGACTCCAAAAGAAAGAGCCGCGGAACTGGGCCGGATGCTCTCCGGCAGCCAGATCACGGATGCTGTGCTGAAGCACGCTGCCGCGATGTTAAAGCAGGGGGCGAGTCTCTAGAAGGCAGTCAGAAGCGGGACTTTTGATAAACAACGAATAAGGAAGAGCCGGTCAGCTAGGCAAACTCCCGAGTTTCAGACTATACTGAACCCCAGGGGTTCACTGGGATCATGACCGGAGACTTGGTTCAGATACTGCCCTCGGGCATGCCGAACGCGGAGCAGGCGCGGGTGGGATCAGGCGCGGGCCACGATTCTGGGGTTACAAATGGCGGCAAGACATTCTACATCGAGACCTTCGGCTGCCAGATGAACGTGCACGATTCGGAGAAAGTCGCGGGCGTGCTGATGGCCCGCGGCTACCACCCGGTCGACAGTCACGATCGAGCCGACGTCATTCTCTACAATACTTGTAGCATTCGAGAGAAGGCGGCACAGAAGGTCTTCTCCCGCCTGGGCGCACTCAAGAAGGCGCATCCCGGCAGCCGGAGCATCATCGGCGTCTTGGGCTGCGTGGCTCAGCAAGAAGGCGCGGGGATCTTCGAGCGCGCTCCCCAGGTGAGCCTGGTGTGCGGATCAGCCAGCTACACAAGACTGCCTGATCTGTTGGGGCAGCTTGAGGCGGGGTGGCATCGCGTCACCGGACTCTCGCTCGAAACCGACGAGTGTTTCGAGACGGATCTGACCCGCCGCGATAACCCGTTCCGTGCCTACCTGACCATCATCGAGGGCTGTGACAAGGCGTGCTCCTATTGTGTCGTACCGATGACTCGCGGACCTGAGCGCAGCCGCCCGAGCGATCGCATTCTGGCCGACGTCCGGCGTCTCGGGAGCGAAGGGTTTACGGAGATTCAGCTTCTCGGCCAGACGGTGAACTCCTACGCCGACCCCTCGCCTGCGCGGCTGAACTTTGCGGCTCTGCTGGCGCGGGTGGCTGAGGTGGGTGGAATCCGGCGTGTTCGTTTTACGACTTCACATCCGCATGACTTCACACCTGATATCGTCCAGGCCATCGACGCGCATCCTGCAATTTGCAATCACGTTCACTTGCCGGTGCAGAGTGGATCGAACCGGGTGCTCGAAAGAATGCGCCGCACTTACACCCGGGAAGAGTATCTGGAAAAAATCCATTGCATCCGCCGCTCTAAGCGTGCTATTAGCATCTCAACCGATGTCATCGTAGGCTTTTGTGGAGAGACCCTCGAGGATTTCGACCAGACTCTCAAGTTGCTGGACGAAGTCGGATACGACCAGGTGTTCTCTTTTAAGTACTCGCCACGTCCTCGTACCGAGGCGGGTGCTTGGGCGGACGCGGTTCCGGATGACGAGAAGGGAAGACGCTTGTCCGAGTTGCAGGATTGCCAACGCGCCATCCAACTGCGTCGCAACCAGGCCTTGGTCGGCCGCGAGTTCGAAGTTCTGGTCGAGACCTTTCAACCCAGACTCCTGCAGGCCGTTGCGCGCACGAGCAGCAACCACATCATCAATTTTGCCGGAGAGCCAGACTGGGCCGGCCGGTACATGAGGGTCCGGGTCACGGCGGCCGGACCGAATAGCCTTGTCGGGCTCCGGGCTGACCGTGGCTAAATCCACCATGGCAGTTCTCGAGAGCCTGGGGTTGAAAGCAAGAGGCTGGGGAAGGTTTTTATGGAAATCGAAATGAAAATCCGCGGCCTGATGATGGATCCGGTAACCAACATGCCCATTGTGATCCTGAAGGACGTCAATGGTGCATCGGTGCTACCCATCTGGGTGGGTATTTACGAAGCGAACGCCATCGCTCTCGAGATCGAGAAGGTTGCGACGCCCAGGCCTATGACCCACGACCTCATCAAGAATGTGCTCCTTGGACTTGAGACCCACGTTAACAAAGTCGTCGTAACCGAACTTAAGGATGACACGTTCTACGCTTTGATCTGGCTTGAAAAAGAAGGCCAGGTGATCTCGATCGATTCGCGTCCCAGCGACGCCCTGGCCCTTGCTTTGCGCACCGATTGTCCGATTTATGTGGAGGACGACGTTCTCAAGAATTCCAAGATCTCGAGCGCTGCCTCCGAGAAGGTGAATAACGAGGAGCTTCGGAAGTGGCTGGAGAATCTAGGCGACGAGGACATGGGCCGGTACAAGATGTGAAGCAAGTCGTCCGACACTACTTTTCTCTCATCAATCGAACAACCATGTGGCGGGCGTGGTTGGCTCCGGAAACCACTAAGTTGTACACCGGAATGAAGACTGAGCGCTGACAACTTCTCTATGCCTACTGTCATTGCGGTTGCCAATCAAAAAGGCGGAGTGGGCAAGACCACGACAGCAGTAAACCTGGCAGCGGCCTTCGCGCTCAAGGGCCGGCGTACCCTCCTTATTGACCTTGACCCGCAGTCCAATACCACGATGACGTTTTTTCCTCTGGAGGAGGTTGCCCATTCGATTTACGAGGTCCTGTCGGATAGCCACACACCTCTCGCTGCAATCATCAAACCGACCCGCTACGACAACTTCAGCGTGGCGCCGGCGCGCATCACCTTGGCTAAGTTGGAAGCCAGCCTGGTCGGCCAGTTTGACGCGCCCTTCCGCCTGAAGGATGCGATTGCCACAGTTCAGCGTGAGTACGACATGATTCTGATCGACACGCCGCCTACCCTCGGCATCATGACGGTGAACGCGCTGGTGGCCGCAAAGTATCTGCTGGTGCCGATTCAGGCTGCCTACTACGCCATGGAGGGTACGGATGACCTCCTCGAAACGCTGGAACGGGTTCGGGCGAGACCCAATCCTGACTTGAAACTGCTCGGCGTGGTGATGACCCTGTTCGACAAGCGGACCAATCTGGCGCGCGATATCCACCGGCAGGTAACGGAAGTGTTTGGCGAGCGGTTGTTCAAGACGGTGATCGGCAAGAATGTGCGCCTGGAGGAAAGTCCCGCTTACAAAGAGACCATCTTTAGCTTCGCTCCGGGATCGCCAGGCGCCCAAGATTACGAAGGACTCGCGCGGGAGGTGCTGCAACGTGTCAGCTAGACGGTCGGGTTTGCCCGTGGTGGTGAAAATGAGACACGACGCCCATTACGTCGAGGATATGATCTCGCGCACCGGCGCGGCGATCGGGAGGATGATCGGGATCGAGGACATCGAGCCGAACGCCGGGCAGCCGCGCAAGGACTTGGGCGACCTTACCGAACTGGTGGAATCGGTGCGCGAAAAGGGTGTGCTTGAGCCCCTTTTGGTGCGGCACCAGCCCGTCAGCGGCCGCTACATGATCATTTCCGGCGAGCGTCGCTATCATGCGGCCCGCGCCGCCGGCCTGCGGGAGTTGCCCTGCATCGAGAAGGACATCGATGACGCCGAGACGCTCGAGATCGCACTCATCGAGAACCTCCAGCGCAAGGACCTGACGCCTTTCGAAGCGGCCGAAGGAGTGCAGGCTTTGGGAGAACGTTTCGGCCTGACCCATGAGGACATCGCCCGCAAAATCGGTAAAGGCCGGTCGTCCGTTACCGAGCTACTGAGCCTGCGATCGATTCCAGAGGCTATCAAGGCGCTGTGCCTGGAGAAGGGCGTGCTCTCGAAGTCGCAGTTGTTGCAAGTGGCCCGCCAGGAATCGGAAGAGAAGATGCGCCACTTGGTGAACCGCTTCGCGCTGGGGACGGTGAATCGCGAACAGGCTCGCCAGGAACGCCAGCCCGACCGCAAGCCTCAGCCGGCCGTTTTCCGCTTTGTGCCGCCGGCCAGGGAGTTCAAGCTAGTGCTACAGTTCCGCAAGCACGCCGTCGAGCGCCAGGAGGTGATTCAGGCGCTGCGCCGGATCATCGAGACGCTGGAATCCGAGCCCAGCTAAAGCCGCTCAGCGGCAGGCCACGGTTGTTGCTCTTTAAGCGTGGGCTTTTTTCATTCCGCCTGGTCGAAACCCAACCGTTAATTCAAACTGCGAATTGACCATGCGCTGCCCCGATTCCGTAGGCAAGCGTGCCATGGATCCTTCTTCCCAAACAGATTTGCTGTTTGTCTACGGCACCCTTCGCCGCGAAGGAAGGTCGCACCGCCTGCTGAGGCAACTGGGCGCGCGATGGCGTGGACGCGGCACTGTGGCGGGCGAGTTGTTTGATTTCGGGGCCTACCCCGGCGCGCTGCCCCAAGCTTCCCCATCCTCTCGCATCGCCGGCGAACTCTACGAGTTCCCCTCTCCAGACCGTGCGTTCGAGAGGCTCGACTCGTACGAAGGCAGCAAATTCCTGCGGCAGGTGACAGCCGTCACCCTTGAAGACGGGAGCGAGGTCCAGGCTTGGATCTACTGGCTGGTTCGATTTCGGGACCGTGGCGGCGCATTGCTTCCGGCGATTATTTGCAGCATCTCGGGCGTAAAGAGGGCTGAGCCGTAGCCGTTTGCGCCGCCTGTTGACGGCAGGATTCCTGCTATCATATGTAGCTTGCGCCATTGAGTACGCGACGGTGTACGCAACCGGGGAGAATGCTGCTGATGCCAGAGATGCTGGATGTAATCGTGGTCGGCGCCGGGCCTACAGGGCTAGCCTGTGGAATCGAAGCGGTGAAGAATGGCCTCACTCTGCTGATCCTCGAAAAAGGCTGCCTGGTGAATTCCATCTACAGCTATCCCGCCAACATGACCTTTTTCACCACGCGGGAGCGGCTGGAGATTGGTGAAATCCCCTTTTCCAGTGTCAACGTAAAACCGGCGCGCGCCGAGGCTTTGGAATATTATCGCCGCGCCGCGGACTACTACCAGTTGCCCATACGCTATCAACAGCGGGTAGCCTCGATAAAGCCGTCGGAGTGTGGATTCCAGGTTGAAGCTCAGGACCAGGCCGGGCAGATCGTCCTCCACGCGGGCCGCAAGGTGATCGTGGCCACGGGCTACTATGACCTACCAAATTATCTGGGGATTCCGGGCGAGGATCTCACCAAGGTTTCGCATTACGCTTTGGAGGGCCACGCCTATTACGGCCGCAAAGTTGCGGTGATCGGGGGCGCAAACTCAGCGGCGATCACCGCGCTTGACCTGTACCGCCACGGCGCTTTCGTGACCCTGGTGTATCGCGGACGCGAACTGAGCCGTCACATTAAATACTGGATTCGGCCCGACATCGAGAACCGCATTAAGGAGGGTTCGATCAAGGTCTACTTCGAGGCCCAGGTGACTGAAATCGCCTGGGATTCCATCATGGTGCGGACGGCAGCAGGCGGACAGGTGCGAGTCGAGAACGACTTTGTTTTCGCTCTTACCGGCTATCACCCTGACGTTGAACTCCTGCGAACGGCGGGAGTGGAGGTGAATCCGAAAAGTTACTGTCCGGCCTGCGATCCTGCTACCCTCGAAAGTAATATACCTGGATTCTACCTTGCCGGTGTCGTCATCGCCGGCCGCAATACTAATGAAATCTTTATCGAGAACGGCCGTTTTCATGGCAAGCAGATCATCGCCGATATCAAACGAAGCCTTCGGGAAGAGAGCTAGAACAGGCGCAGATCAACACGAAGGAATCCGGCCCATGAAGCGTCGGCGACCCACCACCTCTGCACCCTGATGCTAATGTCCGTGATGCTGGCAGTTTCGGCCAAGAAGGCGCCCTCGCAGGACGAGACGGAGGCCATCCGGCAGCGCGCGCAATCCATTTCGGACCTTGAGTCGGACGGCGCCATGCCGTTCCGCCTGGAACCTACTGTAACGGCAGCAGTTGCCTCACTAGGCGCTCCTGAGGATGCAGAGGGAAAGCGGGAGTCCGAAGACACGCCGGCGCAATCTGGAGGCGACGTGGAGCAGGCCCTTTCTCTTGACACCAGATCCTCCTTCCCACTATCGTCATCTCTCGTCTCGTTGGTTTGGATGTTCGGCAGTCCAAGGTCTGGCAAAAGTCGCCGACCAGGATATGGCAGAAGACGGCGGCATGAGTGCAGGTGTGGGCACGGACAATCTTCAAGACAAGGGCCGGCGAAAGTGCACTTCTCCAGCTCGATGGCGGTCTTTGCTGGCACTTACCTTCGTCCCCTGCTTATTCGCCTTCCTTTCTGCTTGCGGCAACCAGGATTACCAGAAGCCGCTCGATCAATTCCAGGAGGCTTCCGCCAAGGTCATCCGGTGCACTCAGAATTTTCTGGACAACATGAACAGGATTGAGCAGGAAGCCGCCATTGCCCGGCTGATGTTCGACAAGCAACCAGTCGATTTGCCGGGCATCAATCGCATTCAGGTCATCACCCCTCACGAGATCGAGGTTCGCACCAAGGCCCTTGAGGCCCTCAGCTCGTACACCGCCAATCTTGCCGAACTTATTCAATCGAAGCATGGCGAAAATATTTCGGGTAAGACGCAGGAACTCGGACAAACACTCAGTGCGATGGCCACGGACTCACAGTCCCTCCCGCCTTCCGCCGCCGGAGTCGAGAACGCCCGGCTCGGCGCTGCCACTCTAGCCGCCGCGACCGCTGTATCTCTTGTGGCCCAAGCGTTAGTTGAGCGTAAGCAAAGGCACGCCGTGGAGCAGGCCATTCGCGAGAACGACGCGCCGATCAGCGATTTGACGAAGGTTATCGAGGATGATATGGAAGCCGCCTATGCGCGGCAGCAGGCCACCCTCAGCGAGATGGAAGTGGAGCTTGTGGCTGACTATAAGAGGGAATTAGCGAAAGAGAAGCAGGCCAAGACCGCCGGAGCGGATCCCGGCGGAGCGGATCCCGGCGGAGCGGATCCCGTATTGATCCTGTTGCTCTCAGAGCGCCTCAACCAAAACCGGGCCCGGCAAGCCACCCTCAAGGCCGCCGATCCCAAACCTGCCATCGCGGCCATGCGTAAGGCTCATTGCGATCTGGTTAAGTATGTCACCCAGAGAAACCCAGTGGATTTGGCGGAGCTGGCCGAGAGTGCTGAGGACTTCTGGAATCGCGCCCAGCCGCTGGCTGAGGCGGTTGCTGCTCTGGTGAATTCTAACTGAAACGTCCACTCGAGGTGGTGCCGTGACCGTGACCGAGGTCATCAAGATAATTGGTGAGGTCCTTAAGGCAATCGACGGGGTGCTGAACGATCCCGGGCTCGACGCAAGTTCAACGGAGTGGCAGCAGCTCTGGAACCTCAGAAAACGGCTTGACGACCGGCAACGTGAGCTGGTGACCCTCGAGATCAAGCAGGACACTGAGAGATTCGCCGAGATCACCGCCAAGTTGTCGGCCGCCAACGAACAGCTTGGGCAGACCATCCACCATATCGATCAAATTTCGGAGACCGTCAAGGCGGTTTCCACCATTGCCTCCATCGTGGAGACGTTGCTTGAGTTCGTCTAGCCCTGCCTGCCCCGGTCCGGCCCTTGTCAATTGCCACTCCTCAAATGGCGGGAAGTCTCTTACGTCGCAGCTTGGGCTTGTCGCCCGGCAAGTGGGTGAATCGCAGATCTTCGCCGCGCTTTAGCTTGGTCACATAGATGACCTGACCGGCGTGCAGGGCAAAGTGTTCGGCCACGTGGAATACGGCATAGACGCCCGTGACGTCGTATCCCTGGATGGCGTAGGGGCGCGCCAGGTCGCGCGGCGTCAGGCGATCCAGCACTGCCGCGGCCTCCTTTACTGTCAACCGTAGCTTCGCCGTCAACACTCGGCGCGGAACCGGACCCTGCTCGGAGAATTCCTGGTCGCGTTGCCGGCGGTCAGGCGCACCCCCCATTCCGGAAATGATCCACTGTCGCACGTTACCGCAGAGATGCAGCGCCAGATTCCCGACGCTGTTGGAGGTGGGATGCGGCCTCCACCAGATCTCTTGCTCCGAGAGCAGCTTTAGGCAACTCACGATGCGTGGCAGGTAAACGTCGCGAAGACTGTGTTGAGCCTGGGCCAGGAAATCCTGCGCCAGGAAATCCTGTGAAAGAGTTTTGCGGACCGGCATAAATGTTCCTCTTTTGTTGTGGCGGCACTGTCTGCCGCCATCATTTGGTTATCACCTGGGACTCTGAAGTGAGCGCCGTTGTGAACGGCGTAGCCTGCGATCCTGCCGCAGATCCTCACTCAGTTGGGTGCGCCAAGCGGCGTCTTCCCAATAGGTAAGCCACAGGTAAAATGTGGCGTAACTGCGCCAGCCTCGCCACTTTCGAGCCAGCTTCTCGATGGCCGCCGGCCCCGGACGTTTACGCATGCCGTAGAACATCTTGACCATGTTTTGCAGGCCCACGTCGGCCGCGGGCAGACAATCGAGATGGCCCAGCGCGCGCAGGCCCACATACTGTGCGGTCCACGCGCCCACGCCTTTAAGGGCCAGAAGGTGCTCATAGGCAACGGCGGGATCGGCCGCGTGCAGAGCATCCAGATCCAGGGTGCGGTCAAGCACGGCCCGTGAGATCTCGATCATATACCGCGCCTTAGGACCCGAAATCTGGATCTGGCGCAGCTCGGCCGGCGTGGTGCGGGCCAGCACCGCTGGCTCGGGAAAGGCATTGTAGCGCTTGCCCCTGTACTCGATCTGACGGCCATAAGTCGCGATCAAGGCGTTCTTCACTTTGTGCGCGAAAGTCAGGTTGACTTGTTGCTCGAGGATCGCCGACATCAGAGTCTCGTAGATGCTGGCTGACTGCGGAATGCGCATGCCGTGAAAGTGCGCGATCAACCTGCCCAGCACCGGATCCGAACTGGCAATCCGCTTCAAAGGGGTAAGATCGAGTTCGGTGGAGAATTGCCGGGTCACCTGTGCGAGGATTTCCCGGCGGGTCGACGCATCCGTTGGGCCCGCCAGAATCCGCACTTCGAGAGGGCCCTGCTTCGGCCTTCCTGTCGTGCTCTCGCGAACCGCGAACAGGATAAGCTCTCCCGCGATCTCTGCCACCCGGCGGTACTCGCCGTTCTCGAAGTAGTCCAGTAGCGGATCGAATGTGCGTCCGCCCAGGGCTGCAGGAGGGCTCAGGATGAACCGAAGCGTGTGAGCGAAATCGAAGGGCTGGCGAGGTTCAATAAACATGATGCCGCGCGGACCAGGATTCTACCGATCAATTTAAGCATAAGATCGCCTGCCAAAAATAGGCGTTGGGTCTGCTTGCGAACCAACTCGCCGCAAATATCTTGAATATCCTATATCCTGAATATCCTGAGCGATCCTTGCTCCATCCCGAGAAGATATGTTAACTTTGTGATTTCGCAATGCGGAGTTGAGCCAGTCTGAGGGAGTACCGTCCAGGATGTGACGGCTGCGGGAAATTCCACGAATTGTCTTGCTGAGAAGGACGAAGGGATCGGGTCCTATCAGTCACAGACCCGAGGCTACAGGATAACTGGCCTGTCGTATGGCAAAGAAGCTTGCTGAACAACCCGCAGCGCCCAAGCCGCTAGGTTCCAACCCGGAGGAGCTGCCTAAGAAAGCCGCGCCCGCCGCTTCGGCCAAACCCGCTACCGGACGACTGGTATGGCTCTGCGTCTCGGGCTGGTTCGTTCCCGGACTCGGCCACTGGATGCTGGGCAAGAAGATCCGTGCCCTGATTCTCTTTACTGCTATCGTCACCATGTTTCTTCTGGGATTGGCCATGAAGGGCGAGTTCTTTTCCACCGCGAGCGGTTCTTATCTGGAGACGCTTGGTTATTTCGGCGAGATGTGCGTGGGATTAGCCATGCCAATCGCGAGTTTCTTCGGCTACGCGGGGAATCCCTTCTTTGTCAGTGCGGATTACGGGACAGCCTTCCTGGTTTCAGCCGGAATGCTTAACGTGCTTTCCATTCTGGACGCGTACGACATTGCTGTGGGGCGGAAGAATTGAGTCATTAGAGTTTCTAAGACGCGAAACTCTGATGCACTACCCGGTTTGGCCTCGTTGATCTTATGGCTATTCCTCACTTTGCCGCGATGCTGCTGTTTGCCGCCCTGGTATCTGTGGTGTTTGCCGTGATCACCAAGGACACCACGCGCGCCCGCCTGCTTTACGGCGTCAAATCATTCGGCATGTTCATCGGCATCGCCCTGGCGCTTGGCTGGCTGATGTTCCTCCTGGCGCGCTGACCCAGGCCTCTGCTGGGAAGCCAGGGTACCATCATCCTGAACCCGCAACCGCCATTTTCGGAGTTTCGAGTTCGTCTTTTACTCCCTTGGAGAGCCACGAATGAGTGTTCATGCTATCCCGTCGGGGAAAAAGCTGGTGACCCTGATTCCAGGCGACGGCACTGGTCCGGAGCTGATCGAGGCCACCCGCCGGATCATCGAAGCGACCTGCGTGCCGATCGACTGGGAGGTTCGCCAGGCCGGCGCTAGCATTTTCAAGCAGGGGTTGCCCTCCGGCGTTCCGGCCGAAACCATCGACAGCGTTGCGAAGACGCGCGTGGTTCTGAAGGGACCCCTCGAAACCCCCGTCGGCTTTGGCGAGAAGAGCGCCAACGTCACCTTGCGCAAGCTGTTTGAGACCTACGCCAATATCCGGCCGGCGCGGGAATTGCCCGGCATCAAGACGCCTTACAGTGGACGCGGCATCGACCTGGTGGTGGTACGCGAGAATGTCGAGGATCTCTACGCTGGCATCGAATACATGCAGACCCCCGGCGTGGCCGAGGGCCTGAAGCTGATCTCGCGCAAGGGGTGCGAGAAAATCGTGCGCCTGGCGTTTGAATTCGCCCGGTCGGAAGGACGCAGGAAGGTCCACTGCGCCACCAAGTCGAACATCATGAAGCTCACCGAAGGCCTGCTGAAGCGCACCTTCGAGCAGATTGCCCAGGAGTATCCTGATATCGAGGCGTACCACATCATCGTCGATAACTGCGCCCACCAGTTGGTGAAAAAGCCCGAGCAGTTTGACGTGATCGTCACCACCAACATGAACGGCGACATACTGAGCGACCTCTCCTCGGCGCTGATCGGGGGCCTCGGCTTTGCGCCTTCGGCCAACATTGGCAGCGATGTTGCCATCTTCGAGGCCGTCCATGGCTCTGCCCCTAAGTATGCCGGCAAGAACCTGGCCAATCCGACGGCGCTTATCTTCACGGGTGTGATGCTGCTGCGGCACCTGAACGAATTCGAGGCGGCGGCTGCGATTGAGAATGCCGTACTTGTCACGCTCGAGGAAGGGAAGTTCCGCACCGGTGACATCGTGGGCTATGACCGAGGCACTCCGACCAGCGCTTACGCCGATGCCATCATCGCCAACCTGGGCCGCAAGTCCGAGCACTGGAAGGTGCGGGATCACAAGCCGCTCAAGGTGCCCGAGGTTTCCTCTCGGCCTGATTTTGTCACCCCAAAGTCGCGCCGCGTGGTCGGCATAGACCTGTTTGTGGAATCGCCACTGGGTCCGGGCGAGCTTGGCGCGAGCCTGGAGAAGATCGTCGAGGCGTCGCCGCTCAAACTCAAGATGATCTCGAACCGCGGCACCAAGGTGTATCCGTTCGGCGGTGCCATCACCGATTGCGTGGATGCCTGGTTCTGCCGCTTCATTCCCCGCAACGGCAATCATGTGGTTAACGACGAAGATGTGCTGGCGCTAGTCCAGCGCGTCGCCGCCCAGCACCACTGGACGCATATCGAGAAACTACACGAGTTTGACGGTCAGTTGGGATTCACTAAGGCGCAAGGGGAGGATTGAGGGATGCAGGTGAGTGTGCGTTTGAGTGGCTTAATCGTAGTACCTCTCAAAGATATGCTCCAAGCGCGCAGTTGAAGTACTCAATAGCGGCGGTTCCGATTCGCATCATCTACAACCAGCTCGAAAGCTGTTCGAATCGTTCGCGTCTTGCACGGCGCGCGGGCTTACCGGGCTCCTTGTAGAAGAATCTAAGGGAAGGGAAATATGGCTAAGCCGAAACAGGAATCTACGGAGCATCCACTCGTTGCCGTGATTATGGGCTCGAAGTCCGACTGGGACACCATGATCCACGCCGTCGAGACGCTGGACGAGCTTGGCATTCCTTCGGAGGTGCGCGTACTCTCGGCGCACCGGACGCCCGACGCCCTCTTTGAGTACGTCGCTGCCGCGGAGGGCCGTGGAATCGAGGCGATTATCGCCGCCGCAGGCGGTGCCGCACATTTGGCCGGAGTCACCGCGGCCAAGACTCTACTGCCCGTACTGGGCGTGCCCATGCAGTCGAAAGCACTCAATGGGCTCGATTCGCTGCTCTCGACCGTGCAGATGCCGGCCGGGATTCCCGTGGCCACCTTCGCCATCGGCAAGGCGGGCGCGGCGAATGCAGCCCTTTTTGCCGCCCAGATTTTAGCCGCCAGGCACCCTGCTTATCGCGATGCGCTCGCCCGATACCGGGAAGCGCGGGCTCGAGCGATCCTCGAAAATCCCGATCCTCGGCAGGGAACATAGAACAGTTAGAAGTGAAACCCCACTTCAACCGAAAGGGTTCGGGGAGTCACGTAATGGGTTCCACTGAATGTCGACAGGAAATTATAGAGCGCCGCCTTATTCGTCAAGTTTATCGCTGACAAGCGGATGCTCCACTTGTACTTGTCCCCGTTGAAGAGGTTGTCTTGACCCACCGAGAGGTCGAAGAGATGGCGGGGCGCGATGCGAGGCGGGTTGTGATCGTCATCTTGGGTGCCGGGCGCAGGGACTTTTACGAGGTTAGACCCATACTGTCCTGCAGGGCATAGGCCGTCCGGGCTAATCGGCATATACGGGGTGGCAAACACGCTGCCGCAGTGAAGTCCCGCCTGGAACTGTTGATCCGGGGTTATCTCCGACACGTCCACCGCCGTGTCAGTTCCATTCGGTCCGTTGCCGCAATTACCTCCAGCGCAAGGCACCGGCCCAGCAACCAGACCGCTGTCGTAGCGCCAGTTGAAGCCCACCCAGGGTCCACGCTTCCAGGGTTGGTATTGCACGTGAGTCGTCTGATTAAACCGCTCGTCGTGGTCGATGCGGAACACGCCGCTTCCTCCCTGCCCGGCTGGAGTAACGCCGATTCCGCTGACCTGCGGTTGGAAGAATCGCGCCGCCACGCTGGACATCACTACAAACGCCGTCAAGCCGTGGAAGTTCGGAACACTGGCGCGGATGGCAAAGCCAGGGATTTTCGAGTGATCCCACACGATGGGAAAGGTGATGGGGGTGGCGCCCAACACGCTGAAGTCGTAGGCCCCGTGCGTGTATTTCCAAATGTATTCGCCGTCCACCACCAGGTACCGTCCGAAAGCCTGCTCGAGACCCGCGTGGTACTCGTTGCGTGTGCCGGGACTCAGCGGGACCGTCAGGCAAGGATAGCCCTGGGTGATCGACATGAGCGCATTGATCACAGGGTAATTGCATCCATTGCTGGCCAGGACCAGGTTCTCGTTGAACGGCGTCTCGAGGGCGCGAGCATACGAAAACCGCAGCACGGTGTTCGTTCGCTTGATGTTGTAGGAGACGCCGAGGCGGGGCTCCGCCTCTCTGAAGGTGGTGATGCCATTGTACAGATCGCCCCGAATTCCCAGGTTAAACGTCCAATTGTTCTTCCTAATGTTGTCCTGGATAAACAGGGCGATCTCTTTAATATCGGAATGCCCGTGGAAGGGGTATAGCCCGCTGGTCGAAGTGGGGCAGCCGTCCGAGCCCGGCAGGGGCACCGTTCGGGTCAGGTCGTAACAGCCGAGCAGCGGCACAAAGTCCGGATTCGCCTGCAGCGGCGCCGCGCAGTTTGCCGGATCAGTCAGCCCCGGAATTGTATTCGGGCTGCCGTCGGCATTCGAACAAACGGCGTTAAGGGTCGGATCGACGATCCCAAAGCTATCGTTCTCCGTCAGAAAGGTGTGCTCGAGCATCACCCCAGCTTTCAAGTCGTGAATGCCCTTCACGTAGGCCACGTCTGCGTGCCCGCCGGTACTCGTGAGCCGGCGCCTCTGGCCGATCGTCTGAAGCTGAAGATCGGGCGTTAGGTCGGCGAAGGGATTACCGCTGGGGTAGTAGTTGTAGCGATCTTGCCGGACAAAGCCGCCCAGCGTGAACACAACATGGGTGTCGATTAAGCGGGTCCAAGTGGGTGCAATGTTAAACGTTTTGATCTGCGAACGCTGGTCGGTAGGGCCTACAGGAAGGCCGTTCGGTCCAAGGCCTCCGCTGTCGACCACGAGCCCGGACCATGCGCCGGCGTTTTGAGCGTCGAACGGGTTGGGAGTCTGGAACCAGGACCGGGTAAACTGCAAGTTCACATTCACCGTGTCGGCCTGGGAGGGCTTGAAGTCGACGCGGTCGAAGAGGTTCTGCTGATTGCCCTTGGCGTGCATGACGGTGAACTCCGGCGGGTCGAGAAACCGGCTGGTGTTCAAACCGTTGGCGGAAACGAAGTTGCCCCACGACTTTCCTCCGTAACCGAAGTCGAATCCCGCGTTCGTCGTCCCAAACGTCCCGTAAGATGCAGTCACGTCGCCATGCGGCTGACTCTCCCCAAGGCCTGAACGCGTAGTTGCGACGATGACCAGACTGGTTTTGTCGCCATACTCCGCAGGAGGAGCGCCCTGGATCACCTCCATCGACTGCACGGCATCTATCGGAAGTTGATTGGAGAAGACTTTGCTTTGCTGATCGGTGATCGGCTGGCCGTCGACCGAGAACGAGTTTTCCGCGTGATCACCCATTCCGTGGAAGAGGCCATTGGAATCTGCTGCGATACCCGGCGCGGCCAGCGTCACCAGGGAACTCAGCGATGAAGATTGGCTTTCCAGGGGAAGCTTGTCAAACAACGCCCGGTCCACGTCCGTATGCGTCGTGGGATCAAGCTCGATCAGATCTCCGGCTTCGCTGGTGACGGTCACCGTGGTCTTCCCGCCGGCCAATTGCATGGCGATATTTAAGCTAACGGGAACCGCCGAGTTGACCTGAACATCCTGCGTGAACTCGGCAAATCCGGTCGCGGTGACCGTCAGGTGATAGGGGTTAAAGGGTACGTTGCCGAAGCTGAAGGCACCCGCGCTGTCGGTCGTGGCAGTGCGTGTAAAACCGCTCACAGGATTGTAGATGGTGACGGTCGCGCCTGCGACGGATGCGTGGGAGGGGTCAGTTACCGTACCGGTGAGTCCGCCCGCGCGGCCGAGGGTCTGAGCCGCTGCAACCCCAGGATGGGCCAGTAGGTAAAAGCAAAGAGCCTGAGCGAACCATAAGAGCTGGCGCGGCCGGGCGCGGCCAGGACGGTTTGGGCGAGGTGAGCGCGACGAGCTTGCGAATGCAGTAGGGTCCATGAATTCTCCTTGGTGGCAAAGTTTGCTGGTCCGCCTGTCTCGGCGGCGTTGGTAGAGGCGGCTTGAGGGCCTCGCGGACTAGCGGCCCGACTTGAGCCTTCAGGAACTACAACGGTGGGCTCATTCGAAACCGTGGCCAGCCAGACACCTAGGCCAGTTCAGCAGATTGCCAGAAAGGAAAAGGAGGATCGCGACCGGCGAGACTGAGGTGAGAGATAAGGGAATGGTCAAGCGTGCCTGCAACGACGAGGCGCGGAGCGCGAGGCGCCCGGAAGTACACCACACTGACGGTGGTTGGGTGCACCGCCGTGTGACGTGCGATGCGGCAGGCAAGGCAGACCGGGTTCGAATCGGGTGGCGTAACCTGCCAGGAAAGCTGGTGGGAACTTTGATCTGCGCCGGCGAAGTCATCGCCCGCGTCAAGGTGATGGTGAAGCTGCAGGATGAAGAAGAGATGAACCTGCAGGAGCGCGGCGAGCCATGTGGTGGCAAGATGCAGCTTGCGGCTCCGGGATTGGGTTCTATCACTCAAGACTACCTGCCTAAGGCAACATCGTCGATCACCAGCACTATCATGCACGATCCATCCATTCAGTATAAGCCGAATACAGACGTTGGAGAATCCAAAGATCCTGGAGACCCAAGCTGAGGTTCACTGAAGCTTGCGAATCCAGTTGCGTAACTCTTGCAGCCATTGCGTGCGCCTTAGCGATGCACTACGTTCAACGATGAAACGGGAATGCCCACCCTCAAAGCCCGCACTTACTGGAGCAAACGGAGTGCCGGCGTCAGTTCGCTACCTGAGGGGATCTAGTCTTAGGCGTTAACGACTTCGGTATCCATGAAGTAGTAGCAGATCATGTGGCAGACGATCATGTGGGCATCTTCGATGCGGCCCATGTGGGGCACCGGCACCTGAATATTGAGCTCCGCCAGCGGACCGAGTTTGCCGCCGTTGCGTCCCGTCAGGGCGATAGTCCGGCATCCGACGGTGTTAGCGTACTCGATGGCGCGCAGCACGTTGGGCGAATTTCCCGAGCCGCTGATTCCCATGAACAGGTCGCCAGGTTCGGCGAAGTTCTTCAGTTGCTCGACGAACACGCATTCGTAGCTCACGTCGTTGGCGTAGGCGGTGAGGGTGGGGAGTTGATCCGTAAAGGCCATGATGCGGAACCTTGAGTCCCGGTTGAAGCTCGCACCCTTCACCATATCGCAGGCAAAGTGCGAAGCCGTGGAAGCGCTCCCGCCGTTGCCGCATACAAAAATCCGACGCTGGTTGGCGCGCGCGTCCTTAAAAAGCTCGATGGCCCTGTCGACCTTTTCCAGATCAATGCTATCGATGGTTTCGAGAAGATGGGTTCTATAATCTGTCGTAAAATTCATAGTTTTTTCGCTAGTTCGAGCGCTCCATAAAGTACGCTATCGTCGCCGAGGGCCGCGGGCACCACGTCGATACGCGCGCCGGACCAGGAGGTGATCCGCTGGCGCAATTCCGTCCGCAGGGGTCCGAACAACTTCTCGCCGGCCTTGGGGATGCCGCCCCCGATCACGATGCGTGCCGGGTTCAATATCATGATACACGCCTTAAGACCGAGAGCAAGATCAATCACGTAGCGGCGGACGAAGTCGGGGTCCTCAATTAGCTCCTTGGCGGTCTTGCCGTAATCGTGTTCGAGCCATAAGCCGGAGCACATGCGCTCGAAACAGCCGTTAGCGCCGCACAGACACTCGGGTCCGTCAGGACGGATGGTCATGTGGCCCAGTTCGCCGCCATAGGAATCGGCGCCTCGCCAGATCCTGCCGTCTTCGTAAATGCCGCCGCCGATGCCGGTGGAGAGTGTCATGTAGAAGAGGGGGGAACAGCCTCTACCTGCGCCATGAAGAGCTTCGCCGAGCGCGCCGACGTTGGCGTCGTTGTCCATAATGGTGGGAATGCCGAGCAGTTCTTTCAGATACGACGTCAGGCGGAAGTCGCGCCAGCCGCCCACGTGCGTGGAGAGGGCGATACGCTGCTCGGCGAAAATCACCGGACCGCCGAAGCCGACACCGCAGCGTCCGAGTTGTATCTCGCCCTGCCACTGGTGAGCCAGTTCGCTGATCTGCTGCAGCATCCAGTCTTTGCCACCTTCCTTGTCGGTGGCGCGAGACTCCCGGCGAATCATGCGATCCTGCCCGTCGAAGATGGCCATGGAGAATTTCGTGCCGCCGATGTCGATCGCCAGCGTATTCATTTTGGGTAGCTGTCCTCCAGGTCGGCCTTGGGCAACAGGATATCGGGCCTTCGGGTGCTTGGCGCCGAGTCGCCTACTATACTCGAAACTGCCGAGAACGGAAAGGCCAGGGAGCGGAGGTTTAAGTCCTTAGAATTGCATCTTCGGTGAAGCCGCTGTATCCTTAATTTACCCGATAGACTTTCGAAACCGCGGCAGAGTGGAGATAGTGCTAGGTTCCCGAGCCGCAAGGAGACTTTCGGAGCGCACCCCGCCTGCGACGCCGTCAGGTAATCTGCGCCATCCCGCAATCCTACAGCAGGGAGTTGCCAAGCATGAAGGGTCCCATTCCTGCCAACGAAGCGGAGCGGCTGGCGGCGTTGCGTCGATACCGCATCCTCGACACGCTTCCTGAACAGGACTTCAATGATCTGACCTCATTGGCTGCGCGCATCTGCGAAACGCCCACGGCGTCGGTTACCTTGGTCGATGCCGAGCGCCAGTGGTTCAAAGCGAAAGTCGGCATGGAAGCAACGGAGACTCCCCGCGATCTCGCCTTTTGCGCGCATGCTATCTTGCAATCAGATCTGCTGATAGTACCGGATGCCTCTGCCGACGCGCGCTTTTCGACCAACCCTTTGGTAACGGGTCCACCTCACATCCGCTTTTACGCCGGAGCCCCCTTGATCACACCGGATGGATATGCCCTGGGGACGCTGTGTGTGATTGATGTAGTGCCGCACGACCTGACAGCGGGGCAGGCCAACGCGCTCCAGGCACTGGGTCGCCAGGTGGTAGCCCAACTGGAGCTGCGAAGGGCGCGGGCCGATCAGGAATCTGAGTTACAGAAAACCGAGGAACGATGGCGGGCCGTTTTTGACAAATCGGCGATCGGCGTCGCCTTGACGGACGACAAAGGCCGCTTCCTCGCCGTGAATTCTGCTTACGAGAAAATGCTGGGCTATACCGAGGAAGAGCTGCGGAAGCTCTCGTTTTGGGATGTTACTCCGGAGGAATTCCGACCAGCCAACCGGACGCTCGCGGGCGAGATGTGGACGGGAAACCGCCAACAGTATGAGCTCGAAAAGCCGTATCGACGCAAGGATGGAAGTCTGATTTGGGTGAGACTCCACGCCTCTCTTGTATCGGGCACGGGTAGTATGCCACTACTTGGCCTGGCGCTCTGCGAAGATATCACGGAGCGCAAGCGAGCCGAAGAGGCACTGCGCAAGAGTGAGGGATGGAGTCGTACTCTGCTCGAGATCAACAACGCCATAATTACGAATCTCTCGGAAGAAGCCCTGCTGCGCTCGGTCGCCGAGGCGCTGCATCGAGTGGTGCGGTTTGAGCGCGCGGCTATGACGCTTTACCAGCCTGACAAGGATGTCTTTCGATTTGTGGCCATTGAGGGTAGTTCCTCCTCCGATTACTTCCGGCCTGGTCTTGAGATCAATCCGCAGGAAAGCAGTGTCGGATGGGTGTTTCATCATCACCGGCACATTCTCCGGCGCGACCTCAACCAGGAGCAGCAGTACACGAACGAGCGGCGCCTCGCGCAGGAGGGCATGCGATCTCATTGCGTAGTCCCGCTGATTGTACGCGGAAGGAGTATCGGCACCCTCAACGTGGCCAGCAGTGCACCCGACCAGTACTCCGAGGAAGTGGCAATATTTTTGCAAGAAGTCGCTAATCAGGTTGCGCTGGCTGTCGAGAACATGAGATCGTACGAGGAAATCGCATCCTTGAATACAAGGGTCGCTCTGACGGCCGACCGCCTTAGGATCCTCCTACAGATCAATAACGCCCTGATCATGAATCTGTCCGAGGAAACGCTCCTGCGTGCTGTTGCCGAGGCAATTCGCCGGGTGGTACCCTTCGACGGAACTGCCCTGACGCTGTATCTTCCGGAAAAAGATGCATTTCGATACTTGGCTGCCGCTAGCCGCTTCACTTCAGATTATTTCCGGGCGGGAATCGAGTTCGATCGCAAGGCAAGCATTTCAGGGTGGGTTTTCGATCATCAGCGGCCCGTAGTTCGCCAAGATCTTGAGAAAGAGCAGCAATATGCGAACGATCGACAACTGGTCGCGGACGGCGTGAGGTCGGACTGCATTGTCCCTCTGATTGCGCGGGGAACTAGCATCGGTACCCTCAACGTCGGAAGCACAACCAAGAACCAGTACTCCAAGGCGGACGCGGAGTTTTTGCAGGAAGTCGCCAATCAGATTGCGCTGGCCTTCGAGAACATGAAATCGCATGAAGAGATTGCGACGCTGAAGGCCAGGCTGGAGAAAGAGAACGTTTACCTCCAGGATGAGATCCGCGCCGAGCACAACTTCGAAGAGATTGTGGGCAACAGCCCCGCGCTGCTCCAAGTGCTCCGCAAGGTCGAGCAGGTTGCCCCAACCGACTCTACCGTGCTCATCTGCGGCGAGACCGGGACCGGAAAGGAACTGATCGCGCGGGCGATCCACGACCTCAGCGGGCGCAAGAGCCGTCCGCTAGTGAAGGTGAATTGCAGTGCCATCTCGGCGGGCTTGGTTGAGAGCGAGTTATTCGGTCACGTCAAGGGAGCTTTTACCGGCGCGCATGAGCGTCACATTGGCCGGTTTGAAGTGGCCGACAGCGGCACGATCTTCCTCGATGAAATCGGCGAGTTGCCCCTCGAGACACAAGTCAAGCTGCTGCGTGTTCTCCAGGAGCGCGAGTTCGACCCGGTGGGCAGTAACCGGCCCGTGCGCGTGGACGTGCGGGTCATCGCGGCTACGAACCGAGATCTTGAGGAGTGCATTCAGGCCGGCCGCTTCCGCTCTGATTTGTTCTATCGTCTGAACGTTTTCCCCTTGGAAGTGCCCCCTTTGCGGGACCGTCGTTCCGACATCCCTCAACTGGTGACATTCTGTCTGTCGCGTTTTTCGAAGAAGTTCGGCAAGAAGGTGGAGACCATTTCCCAGGAGACGATGGAAAGGTTAATGAACTATCCATGGCCAGGCAACGTCCGAGAGCTGCAGAATGTTATCGAGCGCGCGGTGATTCTATCACCCGGCCCTAGTCTTTTGCTGGAGCAGGAACTCCCGTCAGGACCCTCCCTTGGAAGTGACACGCATAAGCTTGACGTACTTGGTCAGACGCCTCCGCCGGAAAGTTCTGACACCCGGCTCCCCACTTTGGCGGAGGTAGAGTGCAGTCACATCCTCGCCGCCCTTCAGCAGACCGGTGGTGTGATTGAGGGGCAAAAGGGCGCAGCGAAAATCCTGAACGTTCATCCCAACACTCTCCGCCATAGGATCCAGAAGCTGGGGATCAGGCGCCCCGGCTACCACCAGCGGTAGTTCCGCCACCACATATAATGGCCACTCTACCGAACGGGTGCCTTGTGAGGTGACGCTTGTGCCGAGAGATTTCCTCGCTAGCGTCCGGCGAATTTCAAGTTCGCGAAACCAAGCCCGCAGAGCGCAACGTAATTCATTGACCCATTAGAAGATCTTATTCGCCTAAGATCTCTGCCGGAGAAAACCGCCCGCCGGAATCTCCTCACCGACCATAGCTGAAGTCACGGTAGGACGCCTGAAGAGAATGGCATCGCACCTGCTCCTCACGACAAGCGAAGCTGAGGATTTCTGGAATGCTGAGGATAACCTTGGTTGACTCTTCTAACTCTTTTGTTAGGCTCCGCGTAGAGGGCCGATTGATAGGAGGGAGCATCGAGGAGTTGCGGCAAGCATGTGACCTGCATGCCCTCCGTGAGGGCATGCGGCTGATCATCGACTTGGCGGACGTCTCGTTCGCTGATGCCCATGGGATCGAACTCCTTAAGAACCTCGAAAGAGACAGAGTTAGCTTGCTGAACGTTGCGCCTTTCTTAGCTTTGCAGCTTCGCGGTTTTTGAAGTGGAAAGTACCACCACGAAAGAAAGGTGACGGGTAAAGGGAATTGGCAGGAACTACTATGTCCGGCACTTGGATACTGACACGGCACTAGTCCGCATGAAGCAGATGGCCTGCACCGTAAGGATCTGTCTAACCGGCTGCGACAGGATAAGGCGTTTGGTCATAGGACCTTTCCGCTCCGGTCACCCGATAAAGTCGAGCTGAGAGCACTTTACTTTTGTGGCGGCCGTCCCCGATCCAAGGAAGTGCGCCTGAGGTGATCGATGGCTATCAACGTGGAGACGATCCATGGAAGCAACCCCGAGATAGGCGTTCAGATAAGCGAACGAGGCCAGTCGCGGAGCGCGAATTCGGAGGCGGACCGCTTGGCCAGTTTCATTTACCACGATCTGCGTCATCCTTTGACTGCCATTTTGGCTTGCTCGGAGCTCCTCGCAGAATATGATCTGGACAGACCGCAACGTCAGGAGTTTTACCAGGAAATCCGCGGGGCTGTAAGCCAGATGAATGACCTCATTTCGCTGCTTATGGAGCTCTGCAAAGATCCTGGGACTTTCCGATCGGAAGTTGCAGACATCGTGGTCACCGTCAAGCGCGCGATTCGGATCGTAGCAGTAAGGCCGGAATTCCGGCGGGTTGCGATCCGCTATGAACACGAAGGCTTAACCGAGGGTCGATTCGATCCGGGAGGGTTGCAACAGGTGATCACAAACATCGTTCTCAATGCTTGCGAAGCGGTCTTGGCAGCCTCTGGGAGGGTAGAGGTACGGTCTTGGGGGCGGCAAGATTACATGGAGATCAGCGTTTCCGATAATGGGCCGGGCATCCCCGAGCCCGTCCGTCAAGCTGTTTTCCAACCTTTCGTGAGTTATGGCAAAGAGGGGGGCACGGGACTTGGCCTGGCGATTGTTCAGAAGATCGTCCGCGCTCATGGTGGAGACATCCGTTTAGATACTACAGGTGAGAACGGAACGCGCTTCAGGCTTGTTCTTCCATTTCTCGACCTACAACGCAGTGAGTCGTCGACCGCAAATAAGACGTCCTGCGGGTCCCACACTACACCTAAGAACGGAGCCTTCCCACTTCTCGTGTTCACCGGACCTTCAGCCTAACACGCCGGAGTAGAAAGGACATATTGTGAATCGCAATTCCAGATGGGCCGACCCGCAACCTCACCGCACATCCGCCTTCGTCGCTGTGGTTACGATTCAACTACTTTCCCCGAGTTCGGTGTTCGGCCGGCACTCGGTGAGGCAGACGCAACGGGCTCAGGAGCAGCCCTTTCTAACTATTCTTGTCTACAACTCCTCGGAGCTTTCGGAACGTCACCTCAATGCCGCCGAGGCCAATGCCGAACGGGTCTTTAAACAAGCCGGCATTGACGTTCGCTGGATTGCGTGCCCCCTGGGCAGTTCTGAAACGGAACCGGCCAGCCTTTGCAATGCCAATCCGGTCGACTCGGCATCGGTGGTCTTGCGTATCATTACAGCCGCCAGAAACGAAGGCGGCGGCGTACGCCCCATCTTCGGGGCCAGTATCGTCGCCTCTAGTGGTCGTAGCCATTACTCCACAATCTACTACGGGTCTATACGGCAAGTCTGCATGGTCAACGGCCTGTATGAAGAGTCACTTTTGGCCGCTACCATGACACACGAACTTGGCCACCTTCTGCTCGGACCGTCGGCTCACGCGTCACAAGGAATCATGCTCGGGCGATGGAACGGGCCCGCCTATGATCAAATTTCACACGGCAAGCTGGTTTTTTCGTATTGCCAGGCGAAAGCCATTCGCGAGGAAGTGGAGCTGCGAGATGGCCAATCCGCTGAATGCCAGACGCGGCTTGCACAGTTGAATGGGCGATCCGGCTGTCCCTCCTTGTGAGGGATGTCGGGCCAAGGGTCGACGGGGTTAATCTGTCTCCGATACAGCTCTCGGTCAGGCGTGCCTTTTTGATAATACGGCATTCTCAACAACATTCTGACGAAACCATTACACAATGCTGTCCAATCTTCTCACGGGATTCCGATTGTCTATGTGAGAGGAGGTTCAACTCTCCTAGACTCGCTGAATTTGGCGTTCCACCAAGCATACGGGGCGCCTGGTCAAGGATGCAAGACCTGGCAGCGCATCCTAGAAATGGATCGTGAAGCATACGGATCCAAAACAGCCTTTCCGATACCTCAAGAGGAGCACAACAACTCGTCATTTGAGCAAGTTGTGTGCCTTAACAACCTCAAGCGTTTCCAACGCTTGGGATAATACAGAGAACTGGAGAACAACAAATGAGCTATAAGCAGATAAGCAAGACAGCGCGAGTTAGGAGCCTGTTCGGGGCCGCGCTCGTGCTCGGATGTACGTTCGGCACGGTCCCCTACGCGGCGGCGCAAGTCACGCCCCCAACCACTCCTGCCGATATTGCAGTACCGGTAGGAAACTCTCCTTACCTGGTCGGCCACGCCTTCGGTAGCCAGGGCTATACTTGCCTGCCAACGGTTGGTGGCACTGCCTGGAATCCCAACGCCCGCCCCGAAGCCACCCTGTTTACGGATCTCTTCGGAGCGAAGTTCCAGATCATCACGCACTTCCAGAGCATCAATGAAAAACCGAAGCCGGGCATCGACCCCCCTCTGAGTGGGAACGCGACGTGGCAGAGTTCCCTCGATACCAGCAGGGTGTGGGCGGTAAAGGTGAAGGGAATCGACGCCGGCACCGACCTCGCGAGTTGCCCGAATAGCGGCTCGATTCAATGCCTCTTGTTGCAGTCAGTCGGGAACGCGAAGGGGCCCACGGGCGGTAACCTCCTGGTCAAGACCACCTTCATCCAACGTCTGAACACCGCCGGCGGAGCTGTTCCTACCTCCGTCTGCACCGTGGGCCAGACTCAGCTCGTGCCGTACACTGCCGACTACTACTTCTTCCGCGAGGACCACTAAGCGCTTCGGTTCTCTTTCGCGGAAGAATCGGGTTGTGCACGCGGAGTCGCACCAGTCCTGGTGTCTTCGCGTGCGCACCCTAATCAATACTCGGCGATGTTTTGGGGCCACAAGGGGACACCTTGCCGACGCATTTTGGCTGAGCTCGAAGCCCACACCAAATAGCCGGTTGGCTTAGCGGGTCAATTGTTTCCTCAGGCTGTCGTCCTTCTTCCTCGGTTTCCGATATCTCAAGTAGGGACCAGAGCTCTAGCGCAAGATGGACATCGCAGGTACGGGTACGACCTTGCTGGTCAGTGCAGAGAGCGGCGCCGCGTGCGAAGAGATCGTCCTTCGGCCCGCGCTATAGACGCGTTTCTGGATGGATTTGTCGGGCACTCGGAAATAAGCCTTGCACGATCCACCGGCTGGACCGTTGTCGCGAAACGGCGCCATTGGGAAATAGCCACGATTTGACCGGCATCCTCTACGACGCTTGGGCCTCCTCCGGCTCGATACCGATCCGGTCGTTGACGGCGCAGCGCAACTTCTGCTTGCACCCCAGGTAACGCTCCGTGGTCTGAATCGAGACGTGACCGAGCAAAAACTGGATTTGATCCAATTCGCCGCCGGCTAAACGGCAGAGCCTCGCACAAGTACGCCGCAGGATGTGGGGATCGAGCGGCGGGGTACGTATCATCCGAATCTTTGGGACCATTTCGATACGGCCGATAAGAGTGCTGAAGCCTCGGACCATCATTTGGTGTCGGCGGACTTCAACCTGTGAAGTTCGCGCACTAGTGGCATGCCAGACGACCTTTATCCGACTGGCAGTGTCGTGCTGACGATGACAGGATGCTGGATTGTGACACCTCGAGATCACGAATTGGACCCGCCCCTATCAAACCGGAATGCCGTTATTGTCAGTGTTCAGTGATTGCGTCGAAAACTTCCCTAAGTAGGCAGACAGCGTCCCATCTTGTCTGTTCGCAAAAACGCAACCATCCTGCCAGATGCCATCCAGCGGCCTGAACTGGCCCGGCGGGTCACCTTGGTTACAATGCACATCGTGCACCCCCAGGCCGGTAGTGTACGGTGCTCCGAAGACCCAGATTTTCGTAGAGCCGGTCACCATTTCGAGTAAACCCTCGCCGGCTTCGTTTCCGCTCACATTAGTCCATAGCTGAATCTTGGTTTTAAACAATGCATTCCATACTGTCCAGAACGAAGCGAGGCACCCGAGGGATTTCTTAAAAACCGGACCCCGAGCATAGTCCATTGCCCCGGAGCCGGGATTGGAATCGAGATGACTCCATCCACCCGGGAGGCTCGAGACCGGGGCAAAAGAGCCCATATCTAGATGATTTAGAATCTGATACTGAAACAGCCCGTTTGGCTCGTTTACATCTACTGCAGCCTGATATGTCTGTTGCCCAGCCCGGATGTTAAGATCGACATGAAACCACTGTCCCTGGCTAGTTGTGGAGCTTACGTATTGGCCGACGACATGTCACGCTGCAGTTAAATCTGCAAGAATGGGATCCGAAGCCAATTTCCTGCACTTAAATGCGAAACGGAATTCTGTATACTGTACTCGAATCGAAAACAAATTACCGTGTACCCAAGCAGGGAATGTTACAAGCGTCAACATACCACAGGCCGCCGATATTTTGCGGCCGAAGCAACAATCCACCTCTCAGGCCTGAGGCCCGCAGTTCGAGGAATATGGCACTAAAATCGAGTACGATATTCGAGCCGCAATTTGTTTTCGATTAAAGTGCATCATTTTCAGTTTTAAGTGCAGAGTCTTCCTGCACTTGAACATGATAAATTATTGAAAACAAACAGGCGTGATGTCTCACTTTAGAGTGCAGCGCGACACCACGCGCTTCAGCTTGATGCCGCGCGCCTCGACCAACCGCTCGACCGAGATTTCCCGCTTGATCCTCTCCACCGTCTCATCCGGGACTCGGGCCACTCGGTTGTGCTCCTTTTTGCTCGTTTTCAGGGTTTTTGAAAAAACCCTGTCAAGAGGAAAGTGAGATTTTTTGTGCGTGACAAAAATACTAAACAGGTTAGTATTGTGTCAATGAGTTTCGACGACACGCATACACTGCGCCTCATGGGAAAGAGAGGAGGCAAGAAACCACCATTGGATTTTGGTGGGGAAACCCTCGGCCAGCGCCTGGCTCGCCTTCGCAAGCAACGCGGGTTTACCCAAGTGGAACTCGCGGGGAAGACCGGAATCACTCAGGTCCTGATTTCCGCCTATGAGACGGACCGGGCCTATTTCTCGGGCGAGATGGCCGTGCGCTTTGCTTTGACCCTGGGGATCAGTTTGGATGAGTTGCTACATCCGAAGGCCAAGAAACTCTCCGTAAGAAACCCAGCCGCCGCGTGCTGCGTCGCCTGGAGCAGATCGAGCGCTTGCCACGGCGGAAACAGACGGCGCTGCTGACCACCATTGATGCTTTCCTGAGCAGCGCCACGGGCTAGGTTGTCACTCGGACGCCTCCCGAACAAACCCCGAACACTACACCGGACAGACACCGAACAAAGCCCGGATGCTCACCGGAGGCGGCGACCTTTTCGGCTGTGAGCTTTCGTTGCGCCGAAGGCGCAAGGGATGGTGTCTTCGCTCATCCTGCCTTTCGCGCTGCGCCCTGGCTCCCCATTTCTTTCTCACATTTTTTCGATGGCTGGAAGCAAACAGAGCGGAGAGGGAGCCGGGTCAAGCCCGCACGTTCTTGGTGCGCCGCGCGGCGGTCGGAGCGAAGCGGAGAGGCTTGACGCGGTTCCCGCGCTCGGTACACTCTCCAGCAAAAAAAATGGGAGATCACCTGCCGCTGCTGTCGGCTTTTTTTGAGACGCTGCCGCTAGCATTCGCTCAGCGAACGTTTACGTTTGTAAACGGCATCGCTCGAAGTCGCTGATCCACCACACGTTCACATTCGCTAGCGACCGCTAGCGAACGTCAGCCCTTTCAGGGATGGAGTGTCGCAGATACTCCCGGCGCGCAAGCGCCGCCCGCACTCGCCCTGACACCCACTCTGATTTTTCAACACGTTAACGCGCAGTAACTTTCCCAGCGCTGGACAGCGCCGCGCCCGCGCTCTATGGCGCTGCGAATCACCGAACGGCTTTCGTTTCTGCAAGTTCGCCTGCGGTAACCGGAAGTTGCTCTGCAGTTCCCGTTTGGGGGTGACGTGTCACCCCTCCTCCCGATGCCGCAGGCAGCGCGCTTTTGACTTCCCCCGATACCGCACAATAACCCGCGAACCGGATGCCTCGAAACCACAACGGCACCCCTGACCGTGGCCGGATCACCACACCTCGGGGAAGGGCAAGCAGCGGATCGGCGGCTAGAACCCAAACCCGCAGCTAAAGGAAAAACTCCTGACCGGCACCCTACTTCAGGTAGTGTCCTATCCTGAGCACCCCGTAGGTCACGATGACGATCGAACCGGCAACGAGGACCACGGCCATCACAAACCGGATCACCGCCTTCAAGCCAGCTGGAGAGTCTCTGATTTGAATGGCCGGATCAGGATGGTGGCAACGATTGTCGCCGTTGCTGACAGGGCTGCTAGCACCCACCAGTAGAGGCCTGCTTTGGGGCCAGCTTCCTTGAGTCGCCACGCCTCCGAAGGTCGATCATAGTAGGCGCTGTAGATGGCTCCCAACCGGCGTATCTCAGCAGGGCCAGCGAAGCTCCCAGGATCAGAGGCACTAGGGTTAGCCAGTACCACGGTCGGCGTGTCGAGTTGGAATCGGAGCTATTCACCCATTGCGGAGACGAACCAGAACAAGAGAGTCCCGAGAGAACAGGCGGGTGCGTGCCAGCGCAACGGTCCCGGTCGCCAGATTCCAGCGATGCCGAACACGATGCCAGCAAGCGAAAGCATTCCTCCCCACGCGTAGATTCTCAGCAGTCGCGGATCGTAATACGGAAACCCACCAATCACATGCGCGTACAGCACTGACGAAACTGCCAGCAGACCCGATGCCGTGGCAAGTGCGAAGCCGATCAGGGACAGGATCGCGGGGAGAGTTCGCGGTTGTGTGCGACTGAACCAACGCGCCCAGCCCCAGATCGTCAGGGCAGGCAGACCGAGATAAAAGCTAACTGCGACCAGCACCACGAGAACGGATTCGAGAGTTCCGTGTCGCATGGCTTTGTTCCGAAGCTATTTCAACACGCGCACGAAGAACCACGCGAAAGTGATGGCCCCAAGAGCCGTAACAACGAACCATCGCTTAGGGCCGAAGATAGCCGCGACTGCCGTGAGTACGACAGCAGAGGCGAGGACGGCAAGCCAAACATACAGGCCGTAAGGTCGCAAGAGCGCATCAGCGCGGGCCGGTACAAGCAATGCCAGCCAGAAAACGCCAAGGCACACGATGCCAAACACACCAGTTATCGTGCTACTTCGTCGCGCCATGATCATTTCTGCTCCTCAAGATGCTGCAACGGCGACGTGAACGGGTTGTGCTCGCCGAAGTGCATGTTCCCGGGCGTCACGGGCACCCCAACAAGCGGATTCTGGTGGGCTCGGTCAACATTGAAGTGACCAGAGTTAGCTCCTGTGTGTGGATCTCCAGGACTTCTATATTCGTCGAAGCCGCGATCTAGCCCGAGGAGATGGTATTTGAATCCAGCCGCTTCAATGGCGCTTTCTATTTGGTTCTTGTTGCCTATACCGAAGAACGTTTCCCGCCTCGGTCTGCCCAGCTTCCAGCTTGCTGTTGGTGAGAGTGAATGTGAAGCCAGAGAGTGCGCCGCCATTCGCCCAGCCAGCGTCTTGGAACGTTGTCTGCGGAGTGCCGTTAACAAACACACCACTCGAAGAGGTCTGGCCTCCATTGTTGGAACTGCACTCCGCTGCCGTTCACGCTGGCCGAGTAACTTCCCGGTTCCAGTGGTCTTATCCACCAAGTTGCCGTTCGCATCGTTCCCGATCAGCGTAGCCGTAAACTCCGTTATCGGCATTGGGACCCCTGAACCGAAGCCTGCTGAGCGTTGCCGTTCTTGTCGTACCCCACTGTCTGCTGCTGGCAGCTCGAGCCGTTTTGATCCGTGTGCGTGCATGACAGATAGGAATCCAGTCCCGTGGGATCGGTCAGACTGGTTGGGTTGTTCTCGCGTACGAGTACCGATTTAGGGTCTGCGGGTCTTCGGCATGCCCGCCTACTATGTCGGGCGTCATCCATCTGCCCATCGAAGACGTGCAGTACCTTGCGGGGAAGTCGTCTAGCCCGGATTCGCTGTCGCGTTCTTTGCCGGTAGACCGGGACCGGCGAAAACGCGCGTCCGTTTCAACATGCGTGGATGTGCATCGTACGAATGTATCCCAGGTCTCAGAAGCGAGACCTCGGAACACCCCCGGGTTGTGGGTCAATCCGCATTCTCAGACCGAGGCCACCCGCCATAGGCTGACCGGATCACCACTCCAGCTAAGAGGAGCCAGAAGAGAACGGCCTGACCGACAAGGTACGGGGACAGCCTCATCGTGCTGGAGTTCAGATAGAAGTTGAACAGCTTGTACTCGGCAACCGTCCACAGCACCAAGAGCACGCTGCCCGCCACGAACGCGGACAGGCCAACCCGATTGAGACTCCTGGCTAACCAACCAAGGCACCACTGAGCTGTTGCGACTACACCTGCAAATACCCAGCACCTGGCTGGCAAGGCCATCAGGAAGGCGCAGAGCGCCAGAGGCAAGCAGCGAGAGGGTACAAGCCACAGATCGGGGAGCCGGGGGGCAAACAACTTGATTCCCGCCATCAGAAGCACGATGGCGGAAGCCAAGGCAACCGGGTCAAGCCAAGACGACGTTGCGCCGTTGACGGTCTGCATCATGGATAGGAACGCTGAGAACCCCATGAAGATTGCAGCCATCACATAGAGCATTCCCGTCAAGAGTCTCATCGAGGTCGCCCCTCCCTAGAGGCTGATTGCTTCACGAACTTCACCCTGCCCTTATTGCTGTTTGTCCGGCGCTGGCGGCGGAGGAGGAGGGGGCGGCAACGGCGTGAACTGCTGGATGGGTTCATCAGGAATCATGAGCCCTAATCCGAACGCGGCTCCCGGAAGCTCCGAATTCAGCGGGACATTGGTGCTATCCACGTTCAGCTCGAACGAAGGCGATGCCGAGAGCGATCCGCTTACGTCTACCCAGTTTCCACTCTGGCCCATAGTTACGTTGAGATTCGCGGAGATTCCCGGCGTTACTGCTTGCGGCTCCAACGGGTTCTTCGTGTCTTGACTGAAGTTCAACACCGGGTTACTCCCGCTGACAGTGGGCAAGCCGGTCTGTGCTGTGCCTGAGCCAACGACGTTACCGTTGCTATCCACTCGGTGTGTCGTGCCCGCCGTTCCTGGCTGCGTCACGCTGATGATTGGATTTCCTGGACGTATTGAAGGATCGGTTTCAATACGCACCGTAATCGACGTTCGGGAACTCACACTCTGTGAGGACGTGAACCCTCGATTGTCTCCCGAGAAGTGGCGTCCCAAAGGATCGCTCACCGTCTTCTGTTGAATGAACGCCCTCAGTTGTACTTCTCTCTCGACCTGTCCATCGGGATCGAAGTAGCGGAGCAGATTATTCAGCGTGTAGTTGTACTTGTTCCACTTCTGCGGATTCGCCAAATGATTCCGGCTAATTGGACCCGGATCAGGGCTGAGCCAGCGGCCCATAGCGCTGCTGTAGTACCTGGCTCCGAAGTAGTCATTTCCTGATTCTGCGTCACGTTCTTTGCCGGTGAAGTGCATGGGGCTGGTATCGGCTTGGCCGGGGGCTGTGGCGCAGGCCAAGTTCATTCCGTAGGGAGTGTCCGTGCACGTTTCGGTCTGGTTGGGATTGACTCGCACCCGCTCGGTTCCCAGCCAGTCGGCAAAATTATAGGTCAAAACGCCGCCGGAATAGGTGGCTTGGTGGCGGCCGTTGGGATCGTAGAGTTCATTGCGCAACGTGCCGGTAGAATTATGGGCGGAGACCTGGTTGCCGTTCAGATCGTAGACGTATTCTTCAATCAGCGCGCCCGTTCCGGTCGCTTCGGCAACTCGCCGGCCGTCGGGATCATAGATGTAGTTCGTGGCGCCGCCCGTAGTGCAAAGACCACCCTGCAGGTCCACCACGCAGGTCAGGCGGTCTTCCGTATCATAGGCCAACCCTCGCGTAGGCGCGTTGGTGGCCAGCAGGTTGCCATTATTATCGTACGTGAAACCGCTGGAGTTGATGCGGTTGTTAGCAGAACTGTAGCTCAAGCCCTCCGGCGTGCAGGAGTAATTGGTCCCCGTGGCTCCGTGCAGGTCATGTTACCGTATTGGCCGTTCGACCCGTCGGCGGTGTAGGAGTAATTGAAATTCTGGCCGCCAACCGTCGCAGTTTGTAAGCGGTTTACGCCATCGTAGTTGTATGTCCACGTGCCATTGACGCTGTCCGTGATGTTCTTCACGTTTCCGTTGCCAGCATAATTGATCAAGCCGCTGCTAGGTCCCGACAAGGAGTGGATTGGCGTGGAACCGTTCTTGACGGAAATGCTCCCCAGCCAGCCACGCGTGTTATAGGCCCGAGTCTCGGAGAGGGTCGGATTTGACCCCACCGTTGCCGCCGTCAGTCCCCCAAACGGACTGAAGGCGGAGACGTTGAGGAGCGGTTGCGCTCCCAGTCCGGGGCCGAGGCTAGCCGTGACCGTGTTCAGCCGGTTGGCCCCATCATACGCCGAGTGGATTGCCACCGAAGAATCCGAGGTGCTGGTGCTATTCCCCAAAAGGTTGTAGCTGCTATAGACGGGGTAACCGTTGGATGACCCGCAAGTGGTGGGCGTGCACTGCACCTGCCCCAGTGGGCGCCCCAGCCATCCCAAGCGAACGACTCCGTGCCCGACACTACCGTGCCCGCATGGGTCACTCCATAACTCGTAGTCAGGTGCCCGATCGGGTTGACCATAGTATTCCCCCAGCCATTCCCACTCACGCCGTCGTAATAGTAGCAGGCGCGCATGGTGGTGCTGGGTAGCGTCATAGTACTTGTTGGTCAGGCGGTTGTCACTGTCATAATAGGTGTAGTGCGTGTACTTTCCGTTGGCGTCCTGCCGTTTGCAGGGGTGGAACGATCGCCGCCGCAATAATCGGTGCCCTCGCCGTACCAATACTGGGTCAGGCTGCTCCCGGGATTGGTGGCTGGCGCAGGCGCGAGAAAGAGTCGTATGCAAACGTGCGGGTTTGGTTGGCACCCGGCAAGATGTTCGTCAGATCGTTCAGAATGTTGTATGTGTAAGTTGTTGAGTAATTGAGCGCGTTGGGGTCTTCAATCACTTTCTTGAGTTGGCCGAGGTCGTTGTTGAAACAGGTTCTGAACCTTGTTGCCCGCGTCGGTAACCTGCGAGCAGTCAAGCGAGTTCAGCACCATCCATGTGGCTGTGGACTGAGTCGTATCGGGGTAGATGATCTGGTTCACCCGATTCGTCGCTTCTTCATAATTTGTCGTCGTATACACTGGACCTGAATAGTAGGGGTTCGAAACCGGGCAGACATGCGCCAAACCGTCGTAGATTGCCTTGGTCTCCAGCGTACCCTGCGGGTCGGAATTCACCTGCGTCTCAGTTACCTACCCCAGGCCATTCATAACCGAGGTGGTCTGGAGACTTTGAGTGTTCGTCTTGGTCGTAACAATCGAGGGCGTAGGCACCGTGTCATTATACGTGATGCTCGTCTGCCCGCCGTCCGGGTAGGATACATTGGTAAGCCGACCCAAAGTGTCACTATAGGTGTACTGGGTGTGAGGCAGACTGGAAGTCAGCGCCTGGTTCTGGCTCATAAGAGCCCGTAACCGATCCGCTCGAGGAATCGTAGTCAAACTTGACCTTGTGCGAGACGCTGCCCGTCTGTGGGTAGTCAATTTCGCTCACATACGCATCATTACAAGCGTAATGGTAAGTCGTGGTTTGGCTGCCAGCGTCGGTAGTAGTCTCAACCTGCCCATCCGGGTAGTAACTGGCACCGTAAATGAGGGGATTTGAGCAATAGGAGTTCAAGCAGTCGCGCTGCATCGCCAGAAGATTGCCGACATTGTCATAACTCGTGTACTCGGTCTTCGCGACGATATTTCCGGAGTGGAGTCGGGACCGACAGTAACAACCGACGGTTTGTCAAAGATGGAAGGCCGAGCTCCGGAGGTTCCCGGCGGAGCAGATGCATAATATGCCGTGTAGTTCGGAAAGCTGGCGAACGACCTGACAGTCCGCCGTTTCAGTCCCGCGTCGGGATAGG
>CAWDMC010000018.1:0-47353 GCA_963803295.1 uncultured Acidobacteriota bacterium
TCACGGTTGGAGCATCGCTTTGCAGGTGAAAGGAAATCGGTTCCGTGGCTGCTCAGCGGGAGAAGCGGGAGACGTTACTGGAAGCTGCGCGTCGCCGCGAGATCGACGCTGGTGTGGCGGCTGGATCGCTGGGGCGGATCCGTCACGGACCTGCTGGCGACCCTCCAGGAACTGGAACATCTCGGAGTTGGCTTTGTCTCGCTGACTGAGGCGCTGGATCTGACCACGCCGGCCGGGCGAGCGATGGCGGGACTGCTCGCTATCTTCTCCGAGTTCGAAAGGGAGATTATTCGGGAACGGGCACGCGCACGCACGGCAGAACGGCCAACGCCTGGGCCGGCCTCTCACCGCGGGGCACTCCAGGCCGACCAGGTCTGGAAGCTGTATCGTGCCGGCGTCAGCAAGGCCGAAATCGCCCGCCGCCTGGAGATTGGACGCACTTCGGTGGGCCGCATTCTGCGAGAGAGGATTCGACCATGAGTGGTCCATCCCTCGAATTTCATAAGATCTGGATCGAACAGTGGGCGGCCACGGAAGGCATCCGTGAATGCTTCGGATTGGAAAGTGCCTTGGACTACCTGATCGGGGATAAGATCTTCAGCTTCGTGATGGCCACGGAGAGCAATCCCGATTTCGCCGCCGAGCTCCCGGGGTTCATCGGCGAAATCCACCGGCTCTTTACCGAAGAGATTCGCACCTATTTTGCCCGCTTGGAGCGTACCAAGTTCCTCGCTGCAGAAGAGCCGGATGGGAAGATCGATGATCTGGACGACGAAGCCCGGGAAGAGCCTTGGCCGGACAATGCCGTGCTGGGAACAGAGGAACTGCTCCGCTTTTCCCGTGTCCGACAGCTCCTCCAGGAGTAGCCCGAGGAACTGCATACATGCCCAAATCCAAAAAAGATCCGATCCGGGAAGAGCGAATCCAAAACGAAATTGTGGTTGACGCTTATGGACCTGAGGAGCAGGCCATGGGCTGGTATTACTATCTGGAGGATAAAGTCCGCTTCCCCTTTCAAGCCAAGTGTATCGTGGCCAAGATGGTTTCACCGCTTCTCAAAGGAGAAACGGTTGAAGTCCAAGGCATGGCTCCCGAAGATGCATGCTCCGCCGACATGCTCGTGCTGATCCGATGGCAGGGCCGCAGCATGGCGGTTCCCCTGTCTCAACTGCTACCTGTCAAAGGGAACAAAGCGACTAACCAGGCCATCGCCGACTGGCACTATTGGGTGGCTCAGGGCTACTGCTTCTGAGCTACCACCCGCCTCGAACACTGATTTACGCAAGCCCACCGAAAGCTCACGTCTCTCGGTGGGCCTTCCCGCCGGTGCGGCTGATTTGGTTGGAACCTGGATGTCTCCTGCTCCCAATGCTTATTATTATCCGGGACAGCAGATATCCGGGTATCCGAACTCCGATGCCTTTTACCGAAAGGCTTCTGTTCATCCGACAGAATGGAGCCCTCGTGGGTACCTTCCTGTCAATGACCGGCAAGAAGCCGTTGAATGATCTGAGAGTACATGTATCTCCTCGTTAACTCTGTGGTCTTTCGACTGCTGCTTTTCAGAATCGCTGAAAGCTCTTGAGGTAAAGATGACTGCCTTATGATTGGTACAAAAAAACGGGCACAGATCTGCTCCTATTTGCCTTCGAAGCCAAGTGGCGCCAAGCTGCAGGGTTAGGTGGCGTACCAAGGACTCGGCTTTAGCGACCGCGCACCAGTTTCACGGTCGCGATGGCATGGTGGCCAATGCTCAAACTGACGCCGCTCCGTTTAGAAGGGATAGCTTTTCCTTCTTCTTCAATTATGTTTGTTGACTCAGCCTCCTGGATCGGGAACGTAGATTTGATCTCGGCCACTGTGTCCCTCCCCTCGATGTCATAACAGCGCACTATCACACCGTCGCCATCCTCCCACTTTTTAATCGTGCTAATAATTATGTTGGCCGCATCAACGGAGAAGAAGCTCTTCTCCTCAGGGAGGGTTCCATTCTTCGGCTTATCCATCACCACCACCGCCGTGAGCGGGTTATTGACCTGGTTTCCGAATCGGTATCCGTTTCTCCAGTCAGGCTGATTCGATGTAAGCGAGAACTGATAGTGGTGATTTCCTTCTTGGGCATAGACTTTCCCCATTCTTCGCGTGGCCAGCAAAAGCGGTTGAAGCATTGGGTATGAGAGCGGATCCGTTGTGGGGTCGGCGAAGCCAAAGACGGCCACGCTTGAGCTCAGAGTCACACCCAAGGAGGCATCAGAAGCATTCATCCAATCCTGCACCAGCCTGGGCATATCTTTCTCGTGACGCCCATAGGCGGGATCCTCGCTTCCTACCGCTTCGGTCTTGCCCACTTCATCGACACCGTACGCGACTTCGTAGGAGATATTCCCTTTTTCCATGTTCAGAGGGAAGGCTAAACGATATTCGCGAAACTCTGCTCCCTTCCAACCCTGAAGGGAAGTCCTAAAATCGATACGTTTGATATCTTGGTAGAGGACGATCCTCTGCTCGATCAGGCACTGCGGCGTAGGCTGTAAGAATTCAAACGCAGTCCACACCGGTCCAGTTTCTGCTCGAACCCATTTGGGCGAGTAACTACTGACTTTTTCAAATCCTTGCATGGTCGGCAAATGATATTCCGTGATGACCCCGAATGGCCCAGTGCCCTCCGAATGCATCGAGAAAATCTCGGAGCCAAGAAACTTCTTTGTGTTCAGTATTTCCCGACCGAGTTGCTTATCGTAGATGCTCTTCGCTCCGCCGGGGGCCAATTCTATTCGATAGAACCGGTTTTCGAAAGTTTGGTCGGAACCCCGAACTGAGGTTGCTAAGGTGCTATCCGATCCTGGAAGGATGTAATAGGTTTTGTAACCAATTGGAGGCACGTCCGTGGCAACGAAGACAAAGCTAATTGCCGTTGCCCTGTTGCCAGGGACTTCCTCAATGGGGAGAGCCTGGTAGGGGATCTCCCGCCCGTCGTTATCCAAGATACGGAAGCCCGACCAACCCATCTTCACCGCATCAAACGTGCAAGTTACGGGGTCCGTCCGTGTCCACGAGAGTGCATTAAAGACCACGATAGGCACCGCGCCGGCTTTCCCGGAAGTCACCTTGTGCGCTATGGAGGCGAGCGAATGATCTAGGAGTTCTCGGCCCTGATCTCGCGCATACTCGAGCTTGGCTTGAAAATAGGCGTCATGACGGTCTTGGGTTGTAGGATCTCCGCCCCAGCCATGATCGGTGTATATCTGTGCCTCCCAGGCATCGCTGAGTGCCTGCGCGGGGTACGATTGAAAATCACCTGATAGCAGCGCATCGATGGTAGCGAACTTCTCCGCGGCCGTGAGCAGGACCACAGCTTCTCGTCCAGCGGTGATGGCAAGGTGATGTCCCGGGCCCTGGTCGTAGTACCAGGGTATTGGTCGTGAGCCCGTGTAGGTATTTATCTTGGGCTTTGCTTGGGCCACCCGATCCATGAGCTCCGTAAAGGTCGAGTAGCGGAGACTAGGATAGATGGTCTCCTTCCCTTGCGCGGCAACGGCCAATTCCTTTGCCACTTCGTTTCTAGCCTTCATCACGTGGTCATACACGACGGGCGCTTGGTAATCGAACCAATCAACAAGGGGAAACTCTGGCGGAAGTCCCTTCTCTTCGTACTCCCGCCCCCAAGATTTCAGGTTCAGTGACATATCATTACCAATGCCCGTAAAGTAGTTATCCGTTTCCTTCACAGCGGTGTTGTACATATACTGGCCTTCCGCTTTGATCCACCCGGGTCTGTTCCAGAATTCTCCGAAATCAAAGACGGATACTTTTGAGCCGTCAGGGCTCGCCATGTTAAAGAACCCTTCATTGAAGCCCCGCCAGAGCATTAGGTCCTTGATTCCAGCCTTGTGAAGGATCTGAGACATCTGAAGTGCGTATTGCGGAGGATCCGCATTCATGGCGATGTGAGTATCACATCCCGGGAACGTCTTCTTTAACCATTTCCTTCCAAAGTAGACCTGACGAACCAGGCTCTCGCCAGCGAAGAGCTGTTCAATGGGCTCATTGAAGGTCCCCCCCCATTCGAACCTCCCTTCCTTGATGCGCTCCCGCATCTCCTCTTTTTTCTCTGGATGCCTCCGCAAGTAATCCATCAGGTAGAGAGTGCATTCCATGCTGAACCGGTAGTCCTTATTCACTTTCATGAGGTCCAAAGCAGGACCGATTTGTACCTGAGCCCGCTGTGCAAAAGTCCCATCGTCGGTATAGAGTTCCGCAATGTCATTGTGGGCGGCAGGGATGACGTCCACAATTCCGGTCGCGAAATAGGGGAGTCGAGAAAGTTCGATGCTGGTGCCGGCTATTTCGTGGTGTGAAGGAAGCGAACCGGAACTCAGAGTAATATCAACGCGACTGGTCTTGTCGGGCACAGGAAGCCAGCAAGCCATCTTCCCTTTTCCATCCCACGCCCCCAAGTGGACCACGGCCAGGTTCCCTACACGTAATTCCAGCTTCGTTGTCGCCTGTGGCAGTCTGCCCGGAAACTGAACGTAGACCAGCTCCTCCACTCGCCCGCCACTCCTCCGGTATTTCGCGGTGGGCGAAACAACGAGTGCGGGCTTTCCCGGAGCATTTGATTTCTCAGATCCGCTAGCTGTACGGAACCGCTGTGGCAATGAACCGAGGTCAGCGTAGGCCTCAATCTCGTAGATCCGAGCCGTGAAATTACTGGATGATTCCCCTTTGGTAATAAAGAGTCGCAGAAAGTGGATCGGAACTGCAGCGAACGTATGTGTAGTCACGTTCTGCTCATTACCGGTCACCGGAGGAACGAGATCTACCCATAGGCCATCCATGGAGTCGGCACGCTGTAGCCGGAAATCCGCAGTATTGTATTTGCGGCCATCCGCAAACACACCGGCATGCCTGATGATGACTTTGTGGATCCTGAGTGGCTCCGTAAATTTCAAGACGAGCCAGTGAGATGCCCCCATTTCTGTTGCAGAACACCACATGTCATTAAAATTCGACCACTTGCCATCCACAGCGTTGCTCGGCGACCAAACGTCCAAAGCTAATGAACTCGCAGTAACTTCCGTCCCCCACTTAGGCGAGGCAACGTTGACTTCGGTGTTCTGGGCGAATGCGGCCGGACCGAAAGTAACACAGACTATAAGCAGGAGAATTAAAAACCTCGGTGTCATTGCTTTCTGTCTCCGCGGGGGGAGTTGTGGACTGTCGGCGATCTCTTCGTTCTCTTCCGTCTCCACAAGAGAGAATCACGTGCTGTCAAATAGCGAAAGCTCCGGGCAGAAAGCCACTCCGGCTTAAGAGACCTGGAGCGCCTCGTTAACAGTTGGGCACTTCCTACAGCTCACCCATACTCTTAAACCCGGGTACGAGAAGTCGTCGCTTGCTTCACACGTTGACTTCCCTCTCGCTCAAGACTCGCTCCACTGCTGCTTTACATATTTGAGAGCACGCGCCAGCTCGGGCTCAGGGTCATTCTCGTCGAAGTAGCATTCGATAGTTAGCCAACCCGAGTAGCCATGTCCTTTGAGAGCCCGAAAGCCCGGTCGATAGTCGAAAAGCTCTCCGCCCGGCACAAACCGCTTTTCGCCTGGCAAGTGAACTGCGCCGGTGTGAACGCCCCAGCGCGTGAGGCTTTGCCCGATGTCGTTATTCTCAAGCTGCATATGGTTGAAGTCGCTGACGAGTTTGATGCCTGGTGCTCCTATGGCCTTAAGCACACGCACACCATGGCTCTGCAGATTGATGGAGCGTTTGTCCTTGCTATTGGAAAGCGGTTCAAGAACTATCTCAACACCTGTGCGTTTGACGTCAGTAGCAAGCTGCCTCAGCCCATCAATCACCAGCCAATCTTCTTTCTGCAAGGTGTCGCCTGCCGGCAAGTAATGCTCCCCGACCTGCGTGGCACCCACCGCTTTGGCCAACTCCAGGCATTTACGGTCCTGCTCAATCCCCTGAGCCCGCACTTTGGCGTCTTGGTTCTGGAACTGACAGGCCCCTCCGATGGCGCTCACTTCGATTGCAGTGCCCTTTAGTTCCGCCAGGACAAATTCTGGCGAGAGCTCCCACGACCGGCACCCCATACTGAGCTCGATGCCTTGGTAGCCAAGCCGTTCAGCAAGTCGGGCGCGTTCGCGTATGGGTCGCTTTGGCAACATTGCGGCAAAGCGTACGTGAGGCGCTTTTCCTTCGAGCCCGTTGGAGATGGTGCGGCTTCCCAAAATCGTTCCGGCGAGGACACCAGCCGTGCGGCCAACAAAACCCCTTCGTGTCAGGAGCATAAACAAAAACCTTCCTCTCCTCGCCTGCGTAAGGAGGCGATCACTTGGCGGGGGGCCGGCTCGCGTCTGAGGCTTTTGTCTGCACTAGCCAAACTGAATGTTTTCGGTTCCCTTTTCAATCCTCTTTTCTGCAGTTTTGCCGGTACGGACGACCTTCAAATCGAACCTTCCTCCGCTATGAATGGTCAGCCGACAGGGCTCATCTGCGGTTCGGCGCGCCTCACAAATCAACTCCACATAGAAATCGCCGAATTTCAGGTTCTTGATGCCGTGTCTTTCGATTCTCGAGATGCGCCAGGTTATCGACTTTTCCGGCACACTGATCTCAAACCCGAGAATGTACTCAATGAAGTCGGCTACCGGTCCCAAGCCGCCCCAACCCACAAACTCCGGGGCCCCAGAGAACTGCAACTTGTCCGCCAGGATGGATTCCTTAATCGTCTTTTCCACCTTATACGTTGCAACGACAGCATTGAAATATTTCTCGCCTAATTCTTGAGCCAATTCCGTCTCTCCATTGGCTCTCACACCCTCCTGCACCATGCACTGAGGCGGCGGCCAGACGGTCCCTGCCACATGGTTATACCCTGTGCTGTCGGCTGAGAGGTTTGGGATTCCGTTGAGACGGTTAAACGACTTAGGATTTCGAACCTCCTGAATCACCTTCGGGATTCGTCCTTTAGGAACAATCTCAGCAAAAAGTGGCACGAAAACCCACCACGACTTGTCGATAACCCCAGGCCCGGTTTCCGTTACAAACTGGCCCACCTTTTTTGGATCCCTGTATTTCGGAACCGGATGGTCTGGATCGCAGCGCTCGTTATAGATTCCGTGCTTCGCATCCCACAGTCGATCATTGACGATCTGCCCAATCTTTCGATGTTCCGCGCGGAAGAATTCTGCCAGATCCTCACGTCCCACAGCTGTAGCAATTTTGGCGACGTGAAGCGCCTCCGCTGCTCTGATCCCATTGTTACCGATTGCGTAGTCCATCGTGCCGTCATCGCCGCGATAGGCCAGCCTTTCCTTCTTGGAGAAACCTTGCTTCCAGTAGAGTCCATCTTTCCGCATCATATAGGCCATCCACCACTCGTAATTCTTAACGATTGGCAGTAAGGCCCGCTTCAACCGGTCCGTGTCGCCAGAGACCTGATAGTATTTCCACTCTGCCCATCCCATTAGAAAGGGTGTCACGACGGGGTACGAGCTGTAGACTTCCCGGTTGTTCTTATCCGTCTCTTGACATATGAACCCATTTTCGTGCTGCCGGGCATAGGCATTGTCATATTGGCTGATAAACGGGTACGCTTGATGCCCGTATTTGGCAAAGAACATCATGAACGCGCTGTCCCAAACCTGACTACTCCCCCACGGCCCCCAAGAGCGAGTACAATTTAAGTTGGCCACGGCCTGATGATCAGGAGCATCCGGGGCCCAATACCATAAATCCAGCAACGTCTTCCAGCAGTACCAGTAAGCCTCTAAGGCTTCAGGATGACCGTCGAAAACGGGAACGGGGAACTTTTCCTTGATTTCTTCAAACCTTGGGGGAGGCGGCGAATTGTAACTCTTCACCTCGTACCACGGTGACAGAGGTTCGTATTCACCGAATCTGACCGGCTTCATATGGCGGAAGTGAGCACCGATACGGGCATTTTTGTATCGGATATTCGAGTCCGTAGTCTCGTTGATTTGAGGCTTTCCCGTCGTGAAGCTTGCCTTAAAGCCCAAGTCCGGATGATCACCGTTTTCATCACGCGGTATGATTTGCCAGTAATACTTGTGCTCCGACGGCACCGCCAGGCGCCAACTGGTTATATGGTCCGGAAGGTCAACATCAACCAGCGGCTTGCTCATGTCCTCGTTTGAAGACACCTTCAGGTTCACGCTTAGATAGTTCCAATACGGCAACAGGGTTCCGCCGATCACAGCCTTCTCTTTGATCGCATATTCCCATTCCAGCCTGGCGGTCAAAAAGCTCTTCAAGACTTCCCCGTCGGCTGGAAAACTCCCCTTTACTTTGTCATCCGAAGCTTGGACGGCCGGCATCTGAGAAAACGCCACGGGCAGATCTGTGATCGCACTTGGCAGCAGCCCCCCTAGCGTCGCGGCCCCTCCTGCGACGGTACTGTTTTTCAAGAATCTGCGGCGGGACATTCTGGAGAACCTCATTGAAGCCTCCTTATTCACTGGCCTGAAATGCGAGGGTCCCCTTCTCAATCCTCTTTTCAGTGGTCTTGCCGGGTAGGATAATCTTCAGATCGAACGTTCCTCCGCTATGAATGGTGAGCCGACAGGGCTCATCTGCGGTTTGGCGAGCCTTGCAAATCAACTCCACATAGAAATCTCCAAATTTCAGATTCTTGATGCCGTGTCTTTCGACTCTCGAGATGCGCCAGGTTATCGTCTTTTCCGGCACATTGATCTCAAACCCGAGAATGTACTCAATGAAGTTCGCGATCGGCCCTAACCCTCCCCAACCCACGAACTCCGAAGCACCGACGAATTGCAACTTATCCGCTACGATGGCCTCCCTAATGGTCTTTTCCGCCTTATACGTAGCAACAACGGCATTGAAATATTTCTCGCCCAATTCTCGAGCCAATTCGGTCTCCCCGTTGGCTCTCACACCCTCCTGCACCATGCACTGAGGCGGCGGCCAGACAGTCCCGCTTGCCTCGTTGTAGCCTGCGCTGTCTGCCGAAAGGTTGGGAATTCCGTTAGGACGGTTAAACGAGTTACAATTCCGAACCTCTTGAATCACCTTCGAGATTCGTTCTTTGGGTACGATCTCGCCAAAAAGTGGTAATAAAGTATAGTATTGCTTATCAATGATTCCGGGCTCGGTTTCAGTTACGAACTCACCGGCCTTCTTTGATTCTCTGCACCTCGGAACTGGATGGTCTGGATCGCAGCGGTCGTTATAGATCCCGTGCTTCGCATCCCACAGTCGATCATTTACGATCTGCCCAATCTTTCGATGCTCCGTGCGGAAGAATTCTGCCAGATCCTCACGTCCCACAGCTGTAGCAATTTTGGCGACATGAAGTGCCTCCGCCGCTCTGGGCGCAGTCACACCAACGGCGTAGTTTAGGGCGTCACCTCTGTAGTTCCGCAGCTCCACCGGGGTGAGCCCTTGGTTCCAATAGAGACCATCTCGATTACGTCTCATGTACATCATCCACCACTCGTAATTCTTAACGATCGGCGTCAAAACGTGCTTCAAGCGCTCAACATCACCGGAGAGCTCATAATACTTCCACTCCGCCCATCCCATTAGAAAAGGGGCTACGACAGGATAAGAGCTGTAGAGCTCCCGATTGTTCTTGTCTGACTCCCTGCAGATAAACCCATTCTCGTGCTGCCGGGCATAGGCATTGTCATATTGGCTGATAAACGGGTACGCTTGATGCCCGTATTTTGCGAAGAACATCATCGTCTCGCTGTCGAAAACTTGACTGCTCCCCCACGGCCCCCAAGAGCGAGTACCATTCACATTGGCCACCGCCTGATGATCAGGAGCATCCGGGGCCCAATACCATAAATCCAGCAACGTCTTCCAGCAGTACCAGTAAGCCTCTAAGGCTTCAGGATGACCGTCGAAAACGGGAACGGGAAACTTGTCCTTGATTTCTTCAAACCTTGGGGGAGGCGGCGAATTGTAACTCTTCACCTCGTACCACGGTGACAGAGGTTCGTATTCACCGAATCTGACCGGCTTCATATGGCGGAAGTGAGCACCGATACGGGCATTTTTGTATCGGATATTCGAGTCCGTAGTCTCGTTGATTTGAGGCTTTCCCGTCGTGAAGCTTGCCTTAAAGCCCAAGTCCGGATGATCACCGTTTTCATCACGCGGTATGATTTGCCAGTAATACTTGTGCTCCGGCAGCACCGCCAGGCGCCAACTGGTTATATGGTCCGGAAGGTCAACATCAACCAGCGGCCTGCTCATGTCCTCGTGCGGAGACACTCTCAGGTTCACACTCAGATAGTTCCAATACGGCACCAGGGTCCCGCCGATCACAGCCTTCTCTTTGATCGCGTATTCCCATTCCAGCCTCGCGGTCAGGAAACTTTTTAAGACTTCCTCGTCGGCTGGAAAACTCCCCTTCACCTTACTATCCGAAGATGGGTTGCTTTCTATCCGAGCCGGCGCAGATAGACCGGCAGCATCCGGCACCAGTAATCTCCCGAGTGCAGGGCCACTCCCGCGGAGCGCCCCAGCCCTTATAAGCCTTCGGCGCGATACTCGAAGAAGAGACACGACTTCCCCGTCAGAACCGGGGCCTTGCTTGTGCATCACAGGTTTCGTTGACCTCGCCACACTTCTGTAACGCTAGCTGACAACAAGTTTGGTACGTCCCCTGGTGACGGAGTGGACCGAAGACCGGTCCTGCACGAAGACCCTGAGGACGAAGTCCCCTGTGCTCTCGCAAGTTAGGTGACAAGGATCGTTGGCGCTTTGTCGCTCGTCACAGAGTAGCTTCATCGAAGCTCCGCCCATGGCTAAGTTTTCTATGCCGTGTTGGTCTTGCCTGTTTATCCGCCACTCAATCGTGTTATCTGGCGCGTTCACGTTGAACCCGAGCACATACTCGATCAAATCCGACACGGGCCCAATCCCGCCCCAACCCACAAACTCTTTCACTCCATGGCCCGTGGCAGAATCCGGAGCCAGGTTTTCGGTGATGGTGTGCTCGCGTTCATAGGCCTCGAGGATCGCTGAAAGGTATTTATGCGCGAGATCACTTGCCAACTTCCAACGACCGTTCACGCGCAGTCCTTCCTGGACCACACATTGCACCGGCGGCCATACGGATCCTCTCCAGTATTGGCCACTCTCCCGGTAGCCCCTGCTGTCGGCGGAAAGGCTCGGGACGCCGCTGTACCTGTAAAAGGATTTCGGATTAGTGAGTTCCCGAACCAGCCCTTCAACCCCCTTTTCAGTCGCAATCCCCGCGATTAAGGGCCAAAACATGTGGCAATGCTTGCAATACACCCCTGGCTCGAGTTCGGTGATGAATCTTCCGTCCTGGGTCAAGTCGTTATACAGTGCGTGGTCTGCATCCCAGAAGCGTTCATTGACCAGAAGTCGAAGAGCAGCATGCTCGCTTTCAAAAAACAGAGCAATGTCGTTCCGGCCCGCGAGGCGCGCGATTCGCGCCCCATAGAGCGCGGCGAGCGCCTGATAGGAGTTTGCGGACACCGCGTAGTACATCAGGTCATTTCTGGGCGAGTCATCTGCTTCGTTCAGCCCGTCAATCCAGTACAATCCATTCCTGCGTCGCTGATATTTCATCCACCATTCGTAGTGCTTCACAATTGGCAGCAGAACCCGCTGCAGTCGTTCTGCATCGTTTGACAGTCTGTAGTACTCCCATTCTACCCACGCGAAGAGCGGTGGATTAAGCGGGAACGTCGCATACACTTCCCGGTTGTTGCTGTCCGCTTCCCTGCAAATGAACCCGTTGTCGTGCTGGCGAGCGTAGCAGTTATCCAACCACTCTATAAATGGATACGTCCTGTGCCCGTATCTGGCGAAGTGCAGCATGAAGGAACTGTCAAAGACCATGGTACTCCCCCAGGCCCCCCAAGTTCGCAGGCCATTCAGATTCGCCACGGCTTGATGGTCCTGTGCCGCGGGAGCAAAGGACCAAACTCCCAATAAAGTCTTCCAGCAGTACCAATACAAATCCACCAAGGACTTCGCCGCGCCAAGAATGGGAATGGGCAGGCAGCTTTTGATTTCGTCGAAGGCTGGCGGCGGCCCGCCCATAAAGCTCTTTCGGCTGTACCACGGAGACAACGGCTCATGCTTGGAAAACTGGACAACCCCCCTCGTCTTCCGTGCTTGCCAATGGGCTCCCTCACGAGGGTTCTTGTATCTGATTCGATCGTCATCTATGTCCTTGATTTCCGGCTCTTCGGTTCTGAAATGATGCTGCGCAGAGGCTTCCGGGTGCTCGCCGTGTTCGTCGATTGGAATTACCGCCCAATAATAGGTAGTGTAAGGAGTCACAGGAATGCGATGGCAAGTCTTGTCCTCTGGCAGGCGCAGGTCAATGAAAGGATCCTGCAAGTTCTCGTGTAAAGAAACACGTAGAATCACTCCGGAGTATGGCAGAAGCATGTCGCCGTAATAGCCTTTTGCCGGTTTCGTCGGATAGTCCCAGGTGAGCGTCGCAGTCAGAAACCCTGGACTCGATCCCTCACCAAGGCTTTTTTCATCACCTCCCACCTCTACATGAAGCCGATAACTGCCGGCCGCGGCTGCACCATAGGCGGCACCAAGAAAGCTCCGTCGGGTCATTCCCATGCTGGCATTTTCTCTCCTTGCTCTCTCTCGCTCTTTGAACTGACAAAATAAGGTTCGATGACTTCACCATGGTTTTGAGGGCCGTGGCAACGTGACACACCGGGCACTCACAATTGGAACGACGTCTGTATTACAGCGGGGTGTCTTTGGTTGGCCGGAAATCGCAGTGACAGGTTGGGCTTGGTGGCAATTAAGCCTGCAAACATCATCAGAGCCGCACAAGCTCGTTCCGCCATGCGCAGGAATATCAAACGTCTTCGCCCTCTCCCCATCACGCCTCAACCCTGCGGTGCTGTGCAAATGAAAGAGGGATGCTGGTGATCGGTTTGTAGGGTCGAGACCGGTCTTTCCCAGCTCACGTGTCTTTTCCCGATGACGCCTGAGTTCAAGAGCGACGTACTGGGCGCAGCGCCAACCATCGCGCTATCGACTCTCAGACCTTGTTCCGCGATAGGTTCTTGAAATCGGGACCGCAGTGAGGCAGTCTCAGTATTTCAAGGGAAGCGCAGAGTAATCATTCCCAGGCGAATTACCCCGGCACAGTGCCCCTCATGACGGGGGCCCATGTCACATAGTTTGCAACTTCGGTCCACCTTGCGGAAAGATGCTCCCAACGACCCTCAGAATTCTATTCTCGCGAAGATTTGGATAGACCTTCCCGCACTGGCACTTGTGATCTTCCCGTAGGACACGGAATCGATGTTCCTATTCGGGGCTCCAAAGATATGCCTGTTAAACAAGTTAAAGAGATCGGCGCCAATCTTTACCTTTCCCTGCTCCTCCTTGAACGGAATAGACTTATGTATCGAGATATCTTCGTTATATCTAGCGCAGCTTCGAACGTTGCTGTAATTGGGGCCCATGTGCCCGAAGGTATTGGTTGGTGGGTCCACAAGCACACCCGGATTAAAATATACGTCCGTAGCAGGGTCGAAGCTGCCACAGCTTACGGCTGAGCGGATGTCAGCAGTCGTCTTGCCCGAGGCAAAGTCTGGCCGAACCGGCGTGCTGGGCACTCCCGCAGCAGCGCTGTCTCCTGTGGTTAGCAATCTAATATTGGTACTGAATCCGATGGGGGCGCCCGACGCATAAGAATGGATGCCACCGATAGTCCATCCTCCAACCACATACTTGCTGAATACATCTCGGTGGTTTAGAAATCTTTTGCCGTGCCCGAGCGGTAACTCGTACGCGTAGCTTATGACCAGATGACTCGGAAATGGCATTGTAGCATCCATTGCCTTTTCATTTCGGCGGTTGTAAGCATCTTGCACCCCATTGGCAAAGACGGCGGTGCCCGCCCCAATGTTACCGGAAGTTGCAGTATCGGTCAGACCCTTAGCAATCGTTTCCCCCACCAAGAAACTAAGCCCGTTCGAAAACCGTTTCTGCAATTTGAACTGAACCGAGTGGTATAGGGAGTTGCCGATTGAAGGGTTACCTCCGTTAATGCCCAGAAACTGGGGGTATGGCCGAAGAGACTGACCCACACTTCCCTCAAATCCCGGGAAGGGCGCTCTGTACCCCGCGGTGATTGCTTCGGGGGAATTGATATCCGCAAGTAAAAGCGATCCGAGGCTCCCGTACTTGGCATAATCGAGCTGATTAATCTCCATCAAATTGGCGGTACCGATGTGGTGCGAAAGGTTGCCGGCATAGGCTACTTCCAGAAGCATCTGCCCCCGCAGTTCGCGCTGCACGCTGAAGTTTACTATTTGAACTTGCGCAGGAGGGTGGGCTTGGCTTGGGTCGTGCCAACTTGCGCCACTACCATTGCCGAGTGTCGGGTCAAGCACCGGATTAATATTGAATTGCCCGATCGGGAATCCGCTGTCCCAGTTGAAAGCGGGTGTAGCGCCCGCGTTGCTCGATGCAACATTTAAAGTGGGCCTGAAGCCCGCTCGGAATTCAAACTCGCCACTCCACTGGCTGACTGGCGCCCAAAAGAGGCCATAACTCCCACGAAGCACTGTGTTTGTGGTGAGCTTGTAAGCGAAACCAACCCTCGGCCCAAACCCTTTCAGGTAAGGATCGCTGAAACGGGTCTTGCCGCTACGGCCTGGACCAGTGCCTAAGAACTCCAGCGCACCTAGCAATCCACCAGCCGCAGCATTTGGAATGGTTGGCGAAAATGACGTCGCGGTATCATGCAGTTCGTGATACGGTGGCTGGTATTCCCAGCGCAAGCCGGCATTCAATGTCAGCTTTGGCGATACACGGTATTCATCCTGCACGAAAACTCCAAAATACTTGGATCGCAAACCTTTCTCGAAGGGACGCAGGGTATTGGCGTTATCGACAGTTCCCAGGAGAAAACTTGCGTAGCCCACGCCTGTCTGGTTTGCAAAGGCCGTACCCGGAAGACCTGTTTCCGCCGGAAGGAAAGTGAAATTCCCACCTGAGATACCATCGGTAGGGAAGTTTGCATTCCAAGTATAGTAGCTTGCACCGAACGCGAGCGAGTGCTTGCCACGAAGCAGATGGAAATTGTCCTGGAACTTCCAGTTGGTGTCTGCTTCCCCTCCCGAACAACCCCCTATGCCCCACGTCCCATAATCGGTAATATTCGAGACGGGCACGCAAGTGGAGAAAACACCCTTCATTCCGACTTCAGCGCCACTATTCGCCGCGGTTTGAGAACCACTCCACTGGTTGGTGCGGTTCATCCCTGCTAGGAATTCGTTCACGGTCGATGGGCTGAGGTTTCGCGTATAGGACACACGAACATGGTTATTACGGACCCAGTGGGTGCTTCCGCTGAAAAAATCTGGTATCACGGTAGGCTGTAGGAATGGTGGGGTTCTTAACCAACTGTGGCTGACAGAAAGCCGGCCTTTATCCGTGACATAGTCGATTTTCGCTAGGTCAGAGTATTCGTGCTGAACACTCACTCCACCGGAAGCAACCAAATTATTCACCAGTCCGGAACTATTGGGCTCCGGAAAGTGCGATTGGTACTTCGATGAAACGTCACTAAAGCCCCCTGGAATGAGGTTATTTGGGAAAGGATCCCGTACCAGGCCTGTACCACTCGCCACCAAGAGTGTCTTCGGATCGACATTCCCAGCGGTCACTTGCCGAGACGTGCTCGGATCATAGATTTCTCCGTTTAACACAGGACGCCCTAAATTGTCGGTTCCAATTTGAGAGCCAAGAAATGCCGAGAAGTCCCCATTTTTCATTCCGTCTGTTGGCACCGACAAGATCGAGCCCGACACGTTGTTGTGCAAAATCAATGTCGTGAAGTTGAAATAGAAGAACATTTTGTTTCGACCATCATAGACGTGTGGGATGAACACAGGCCCTCCCAGCGAAAAGCCTAGTTCATTTTGCTTGTAGATGGCAACGTCAGGGGAAAAGAAGTTCCGGGAGTCCAGAGCATTGTTTCGCACGTAGTCATAGGCGCTCCCATGGAGCTGGTTTGTGCCCGATTTGGTAGCAAACGATATATAGCCCCCGCCGGTTGCGCCATACTCCGCGTTTGCGCTGGTCTCCACCTTGAATGAGTCAAGGACCTCAACCGAAGGTGGCCCGTTTATGACTGATCCGACAGCCGGGTTATACTCGGCTCCCAGCCCGTCAACCAGGACTTCATTATTCAAGCCAACCCCACCGTTTACATTGTTCGCGAAACCGGCATTTTCAACGCCGGGGACAGCCGCAAGATAACTGTATGGGGTTCGCCGGTTTTGGTTCACCTGAAGCGGCAAGTCCACCATGTGCTCAGGTTCAAGGGCAACACCAAGTGCAGTCGTCCGCTCTTCCACTAAAGGGGCGGCAGCCGTGACCGCTACCTCGGTGCGGGCCGATCCAACCTGAAGCGTGAAATCTACTCGAGCCTCCATACCGGCAGTTAATTTTAGCTTCTCCTGGGTCATCTTCTTGAAGCCGGTGTGTTCTACCGTCAGCGAATAGTCGCCGATCGGCAATCCAATAAACTGGTACGTGCCAGCGTCATTACTGGTTGTCGAAGATTCGGTTCGGGTTGCGGTCTGGAGGACAGTCACTTGCGCCCCCGGAACGACTGCCCCCGTTGGATCAGTTATCAACCCGCTTATACTTGCTCGGTCTATCTGCGCTGAGCATATGGTGGTCCACGCAAGGACAAAGAAGATCATCACGCCTAATTGTCGGGATCTCATTTGACTAGACCTCCTTTGGAATTCACGATCAAGCCCCCCGGCCTCAGAGAGGTGGCATCTCACGCTATGTCTCGGCTTGAGATGCAGATTGTCTGTACTGGTGCTCCACCCATGCCGAGACTGCCGTCCAGGTAAACATCCACCCGACTCGGTTTCGACCACGATGGCACCTTACGCATCACACCGATGGTCTTCATCCACCGAGACTTTCTTTTCACGAGCTGGACGCTTCTGCCGACTGATGCCGTAATCCAGGTGGTGGGTTATGCGCTGGTTCATGGCACCGCCGCGGTTGATCTGTCCCGCGTAAGGAAGTCACCCGCCCCAGCGAATCTCACGCCAAAATCTTGGGTGCCATCGTTTTTGTCGGCGCCTAGATTAGAAAAGCGATAAAAGCAGATCCCTCATCCAAAAGCACAATTAATTTGCCTATGCAGGCTACACTACTGCATGATTTGCATTTGTCAAGTGTTTTTTAAATTTTGTTCAAAATATTTATTTGCTCCGCTAAACCGCTAACACTAGGTCAAGACCGGACTCTTTTACGCCGTCTTGGCCGCCTAGCTCGGCGTTGCAATGGAGCTTGCCTTGGCGAATCACGTCGATGAAGTTGCCCTCCATGTCGGGCCGCCTCCGGCACAAATTATCCTGAAAGAATAAGGACGCAAAAAAGAGTCCGCAAGTCTCGGCCTGAGTTTTTGCAGGTAAACGCCAGGCTGGATGGTAAGATCGAAACCGAAGAGGAACGGATGAAGGCAGTCTACGAGGGCATTAAGGGCTACCAACGGGTTGTGGGGGTCGAAGGGATTGCCTCGATCACTGGGGCCGGTTACCGCCATGAACGATGGTAAGACCTTTAAAATAGGAAGAGCAGTCAATTCGCCGCATGGGCTCGGATTGGTGCCCAGGTAACACTCCTCCAGCAGGGAATTGCCGGGAAAGTCACGTGGTCACGTTGGTCATGTTGACGCTACTGAATTTGCGGCCTGTCGGTCGACAAAGGACAGAGGATTTGGGGCGGGCAGAGCAGAAGGGCGGGGTAGCTTCGGCTGGCCCGCAGGAATCACAGGGGTGACTGAGCCCGGTAAGCGGGGAGGTGATTGCAGAATATGAGTGGTAGCGCTTCGCCAATAGCAGGTGATAAGACGGAAATGCGTTCCGCATTACCCCAACGCGAGGTGACGGCTTCGGCAGCCCCCACCCCCCAATTCGCACAGGGGATTCAGTCTGACGAACGCGGAGGGATATGTTTCCGGGTCCTCCGAGTCATGGGCCTGCTGGCGGCCCTTTCCCTGGTATCAGGAGTGCTCCTGGCCGACGCTCGACAAGCTGCCGAACGGGAGATTGACGCCTGGACGGCCGAGCACTTCGGACTAGCCTCCCAGGCCCTCCGCCAAAACGACTTGGAGACAGCTGCCAAGGAGTACGAACTGGTGCTCTCCAAGAACCCTCAATTTGCCGAAGCCTATATGAATCTGGGGATCGTTTACCACCAGCAGGGAAGATACCGAGAGGCAGTGAAGGTCCTCCAAACCGCCTCATCGCTGAAGCCCGACCTGCTGGGGGCGCAGGTTTTCCTCGGTGTAGATAAATACATGGTTCAGGATTTTAGGGGGGCTATGGGGGTGCTAGAAAAGGCCTTGAAACTACACCCAGCTGACCGACAGGCTGGCATCTATCTCGGCTCAGTTTACTTGGCCCTCGACGAGCCGGAAAAGGCGGCCAGGCAACTTCGGCGCACGGTGAAATATTACCCCGATGACATCGAGCTACTTTACCGCCTAGGGGTCGCTTACCTGGAAGGGACGCGGCGGAGCGGGATCTTGCTGGTGCAGACGGGCGACGATTCCGCGCTTTTCCACTGGGCTGCGGCAATCGCGGCGGATAAAAAGCATGATCACACCAGCGTCATCATCGAGTACCTTAAGGCGCTGAAGTGCGACCCGCAAATCGCCGAGCTTTATTGGCGGCTTGCGCCGGTACTCTACCAGGTAGGCATGGACGACCTGGCGGAGGGTGTACTGGCAAGATATCGGGCGCTCAATCCAAATCGCACCTCGGCCAGATCGAGTCTGTTCACCGTCAGTGGCGAACCTAGCGAAGACAAAGCGGTGACGGCAGAGTACCGAGAAACCATCCTGGCGTTATGGAAAACGTTGCCTCCCGTTGATTTCGTCCCTTCGCTGCCCATAGTGGCGGACCACCTTGTGAACAGCGCGCTCAAGAAGCAACTGCATTCCCCGGGGCAGGATTATCTGCAAGAGGCGTTGATAGAGTATTCGCGCGGAAACTACGAAGCTTCCGCGCAGCAGGTGCGACGAATAATCAAACTCGATCCAAAGGATTGGGCTATTCCTTATCTCCTAGCACGGGCTTACTTCCTCGCTGCCAATTATGACGCTGCCGAGCAGGTGCTGGAAGATCACCTACTCCCGCACTTACAGCTGCCTTCGGTAGCTCTGCTGAGAATCGAGATCGAAAATCAACTGGCCTTGCGCTGTATCAACGCGGTGGTGGAGAAGGAGCCGAATTCCAGCGTCGCGAAGATCCTATTGGCCAAATCGTACGCGGCATCGCGGCGCGATATCGAAGCCATTGCGGCGTATCAAGAGGTGTTGAAAATCGAGCCCCAAACGACGGGGATCCACCTAGCTATCGGGAATCTGTACGAGGGTCAGCTCAAATGGGCCGCGGCGATTCAAGAATTCCAAGCGGAACTGGCCCTCACCCCCGACAATGCCTTGGCTCTGGCCCATCTCGGCCATGCGTATGCTGAAGTGCACGAGCCTGATCGCGCTATAGAAATCCTGAGCAAACTCGTGGAAGCCTTTCCTCAGGATGGCCAAGCCCACGCGGACCTTGGCAAGGTATGGGCGAGCAAAGGAGATACGCAGAAGGCTATTGAATCCTTTGAGCGCGCTCTCCAATGCGATCCGACGCAGAATAACCTGCATTACCGACTGTTTAAGCTCTATACGAAGGCAGGGCAGACCGCGCGCGCTCAAAACCATCTTGCCGCATTCAGATCGGGAGAAGCCAGTAAACAAAAGAAGTACGAAGACTCGTTAGTCGGGCTCAAAGAACAGTCAGACTGAGTGACGCATGGGATACAGAGTGAATGAGTTGGTGATGACGGGAGGAATTTTTGATGCGGTGGACTAGGCGCACCGCACCGCGAACTACCTTTTGATGCCTTGTCTGTCGCCATAACTCGGTGAGGCAACAAATGCAATCAGTTAACGCGGGCGCCGAGATAGGCCTCTGCAATGCAAGCTCGTGAATTCTTGTTTTTTTTAGCAAGCTTCAGGATCGTTGGGAGGAGAGGGGGACAGTGCCTCCCGCAGGTCGCGATTGTGTCTTGCGCGGCGAATTTCATCTGCCGGAGTACGGCGGCAAACAGACAACTCTCTTGCGGGCTGATGGGCCGCAGGGCACGATAAGGTCGCGGGGTTTTTACCGGTTGACTGACCGGATCGAGAATCCGATGGGCGGGTCGTGACTCGCCCACCACGGCCAAAGCTTCCAGATAACGGGCATTGCCGCCCCGGCTCAACTCCACGCGCCGCCGCAGATCCACGATGCCCTTGCGGAGGGGATAGCAGCCTTTCAGCTTCCGTCCCTTCCGTCTCACGCCGCGGAGCGGCTGCCGTGGGAACCTATCCAACCTGTAAGGTGGATTCTCCCTTCTTGATCCGGTGGTGGGCGACCGTCCCCCGCACGACCGTCTGCAACGTGAAGGCTCCACCACTCGTGATCGTCAGCTGGCACGGGGCGTCCGCCGTCGCGCGCTCGGCGCAGAGCAGGTCCACGTAGAACTCTCCGAGCTTGAGATGCTGCAGGCCGTGCCGTTCAGTCCGGTGCACGTGCCAGACGATGGTGTTGCGCGGAACGTTGAGATCAATGCCCAGGACGTACTCGATCAAGTTGGCCATAGGTCCCACGCCACCCCACCCCACGAATTCTGGGTAGCCGTTGAATATGGGCTTCGTCGAGCTGAGACTTTCGCGAATCGTCCCTTCCTTTCTGTAGGCGGCCGCCATGGCGAAGCAGTATCGCTCGGCAAGATCTTCCACCGCCGCCCGGTATCCAGCCCGCGTGAAGCTGTCCTGAACGACCCGCGGTACCGGCGGCAAGATATTGGCATTGTCAGGTGGACTTAACCTGGAGCTATCGCCGATTCCATTTGGGAAATTGAAGCCCTTATCGGCATCCTGCACCAACTGCACTAAGGGCTGTACTCGCTCGGGTGGCGCGATCTCCGCGAACAGCGGGAGGAAGGTCCAAGCGCTGACATTGAACACCCCCGGTTTGATCTCCGTGATGAACTGGCCGGCCAGTGGCGGATCGCGATACGCCGCCACGACGTGATTGGGATGGCACAGGTCATTGTATAACTGGTGCTTGGCATCCCAGTAGTGCTGATTGATATAGTCGCCCAGCCGACGATGTTCGGCGGCGAAGAACCGCGCCATATCAGGACGACCGACCAGGGTAGCGATGCGCGCCATCGCAAGCGTCTCCGCCGCCCGAAAGGCAGTGGCGGGGAAAGCCCCAGTATTCCAGGTCAGCTCAGGCAGAAATGCGGTCGTATCCTTCCCACACGGGTGGTGAATCCCAGGGGTGACAAACCCATACGTGCCGTCGGGAGAATGCCGCATGTACGTCATGAACCATTCGTAGTTCTTGACGAGGGGCATAAAGACGCGGCGCAGGCGCTCCAGGTCGCCCGAGACCTGATAGTAGTCCCACTCCGCCCACCCGATTAAGAACGGCGTGAGCACAGGGTGGCAAGCGTAGACTTCGAAATTGTCGTTGTCCGATTCCTGACAAATGAAACCGTTCTCGTGCTGCCGCGCATATGCATTATCGAACTGCCTGATGAAGGGATATGCTTGGTGGCCATACCGGGCGTAGTGCATCATGGAGAAGCTGTCCCACACCTGGCTGCTCCCCCACCCCGCCCACGTGGGACATCCGTTGATATTGGCGACCGCCTGATGATCGGGGTGATGCGGGGCGTAGTTCCACACGCCGAGAAATGTCTTCCAACAGGACCAGTACATCTCTAAGATCTCCGGGTGTCCGTCGAACACCGGTTGTGGCAGCCGGTCTTTGATATCATCCAGTTTAGGTGGGGGTGCCATGGCGTAGCGCTTCACGTCGTACCAGGGCGACAGCGGCTCCGCCGCCACGAAAGCCATGGGGGGAAACGGTGAATACCGCGCCTTGAGGCGGGGATTCTTGTACATCTCCTCATTGGAGGCGTCCTGGACGAGGCGGATCGCCCCCGTGGTCAACCGACCTCGGCCCGCCGCGACGGTCGGTCGCCCCTGGGCGTCGGTGGGCTGGAGCGTCCATTCGTAGGTCGTGTTCGGCACTAGCGGCAGCGCGTACGTCGTCACGTCCCCCGGGAGCGCGACATGTACGATCGGTTGCTGCGGCCAACGCTGTTGCGTCACCGTGAGGGTGATGCCATGCGGCGCCTCTCCCGCTGCGTATTCCCACTGGAGTTTGGCGGCCAAGAAGGCCGGAAGTACCGTTGCCTCGGTTGGCACCACGATCCGGACTATCATCTCCTGCGGTCCACCAGCCAGCGCAGTGGCCGTGCCGATGACACTGCCAAGCATGATGGTACTGCCGGACACCATACTCGTCCTCAAGAAAGCACGACGCGAGAGCGTTTCACGCGATACAGTTTCAACAGTCATACAGGTCTCCGGTAGAAAGTTGAAGATAGAACATAAGAACTTCGGCATCAAGAGCCGCCGGACCGATCGGTCGGCCCAAAACTGGGAGGGCAAGTTGTAGGACGAGGCACAAGTCGTTGCAAGCAAAAAACCGCTGTCGCCCCAGTCCTGCAACCGTCCCATTCGTCTTTGGCTGACCGGGTTTATCCAGGTCAGCCTAAACAGGAGTTCGGGGCACTGAGGGCGAGATGGACGGACGCACGCCGAGGTCGAATCCGGATCGAAAGATTTCCGAGACGTTTCTGCGTTTCGCAGCGCCCATACTTCATGATCTCCCGAGCGAGGTGCCTGAACACCGGGCCCGGGAAGCATTACGGGTGTCGTTCACAGCCTGGAACGCAGTGGTCTTCGCGGATGTGCTCAACGACCATCGGTATCTCGACGAGATTCGACGCCTCACGGCCGACAAGGCCGAGACCGCCCTGCTCATGGAACAACTGATCGCCCGCAAACGCGGGTTCTTTGCCGAGGCTTCCGAAATCGCCTCTTCGAGATCCGCCATCCAGGCATTGCCGGGTTGCAGATGGTCTTTGTCGAACCAGACATCAAGGCCGTTGCGCCGGAGATTTTCCACGAGCCCGCGAGTCGCAGGCGTGTTGGCACCGGCGTGGCTGAGGAAGACGTAGCTTTGCGGAGGGTAGTATCTGGCAGCGCACCCATCGTGCCTAATATGAATAGGCGCAATCCGCGAGATTCGGGTCGCTGTGCGGCCATCTGGACGTAATACGGCCGATCCAATGGCCCCTCGTCGAGACGAAGATCTCCGGAGGCGGAGCCAGTCCACGATTTCCTGCAAAAGTTGCCGCCAGCGATTAGTATCGCTTCATACCTGTTGAGAAATCTCCTTTGCACCCCCGAAGTCCCCTTCGGGTTAACGCCCGCTCACACCCCTTCCAACCCAAGTTGGTCGTTGACAGCGTCGCGGAGTTTCTGCTTGCAGCCCAGGTATCGTTCGGTCGTCTCAACGGAGGCGTGACCCAGGAGAAACTGAATCTGCTCCAACTCTCCTCCCGCGAGATGGCATAGACGAGCGCAGGTCCGCCTCAAGTCATGTGGAGCGAGACCTTGGATTTCTGCGCGCTGAGCAGCGCGTTTGACGACGTGCCAAATTGCTTTGGGCGAGATTTTCTCACCCCATACAACTCCATTCTTGTTCACGGGGCGAAAGATGTTTCCGCCTGTGATGTCCGCGTTTGCGGTCCAATCATCCAGGGCTTCTTTACCCATCCGGGCACCGGCACAGCCCGAATGTGCTTACCCTTTCCAATCAGGTCAGCAAACACCCAGTGGTCTTCCCGAATCTGTACGTCTTGCACGGTCAATGCGACGAGCTCTGCACGCCGGAGTCCACACCCCAGCAGCACGGAAAGAATCGCGCGATCACGTTTGCCACGTAGGGTGTCCGAGGCCGAACTCTGGAGCAGTGTTCTACCCTGCTCGACGGTGAGCCAGTTTCCAATCCGCACCCCCAACCGTTTAGCCCCCTTCACCCTCCGGATACCAGCTGCGAGTTCCGGACTCAAGAGTCCAGTATCCGCTGCCCCATAGGCGAGACGGCGCACCGCAGCGAGGCGAACGTTGATGGTCGAGGGAGCAAGATTCTTCTGCTCCAGATAAATACGATATCGAAGTACAACGGGGCGATTGAAGGCAAGGCGCGGTTCTGAGCAGTACCATGCAATAAACTCATCGATGGCGTGAGCGTAGGATTCTTGAGAAGTCTTGGCGGGAAGAGAGTTGAGAACAGACGTCTTCGACTGTTCTAGATCAGGAATCCGAAGGACGGTTCTGGTGCAACGGGACTTCCTCTTTCTTGTTCTTCGTCCTGGCATACCGGCGGCCTCCTTCGCCGCCGGCCCAGTATGCATAGAAACGCGCCTGACAACAGTGTCCGGTCTCATGGCTCTTTTTCCACAGGCCCCTGAAACCCGTATCAGGGGAGCATGCATGATTGCTGGTGGGAAGGCCGTTTTTCGTTCCCAATCCAGCTTAAGATCGATCCGACCAGCCACTAGGCTTCTCAACGCATTGGGCATGCCCATCTTGGTGATGACCTTTCACGGGTGGGACGCGCTGGCGACGCAAATCAAAGGCGTCCGTGCTTACTGCGTTGACCTGCGTGGATCAATCGACACGGTGGTTGATTTCTCCGGTACGGTCAGTAGCGGCCCCGCCACACCGGACGGGCCAGCGGCTTTGCCTAGAAGATCGGTCTTGAAGTAGCTTTCTGTTGCCACCTGGGGTACGGGCGCTGCCACCGACCAAGTCATGGTGAGGGCATCCAAATCAACGTCGATGTTCAGATCCGCGTAGGCGCCATTCTTATCGAACCCGAAGAACTTCTGCCACGCGTCCAGGTCTAGGCGATAAGTGGTGCCGCCGTCGTTGAGAAAATTCAGCCCCCTTCCTGCTCCCTGTTCTTCATCGATTCTGGGGCCGCCTTGACGCGTGTAGAGGTTGCCCTCCGCCGTGTTGTCTCGATTGGGAACTTGAATGGCATTGCCGCAGTGATAGAAAATGTTATTGATGACCTTGTTCCAATGCGCCGTGCCGCCGCGCGGGCCCACGATGCGGCCTTCCGTGGTGCGAATGGTGATGGCGTTATCCTGCATCAAGCCAATCAGGTTATGGGCGATGACCGTCTCGTCAGTGCCGTCCAGGGTGATGCCCCACCCGCCGTGGGAGGGGTAATTGGCAGTGGAGCCGCCGTGGCCCGGAGTCGCCTTCCAGATGATGTTATGGTCGAACATATTGGGATTATGCGACGCCTCAATGTAGATGCCGCCGCGCACTCAAGCGTGTCGCCGATAACGTTGCCGGTTATGCGCGTGTTGACGTTCAAATAGTCGAGCCATATCGCCATCGCATGGTCAAGGTGGCGAATCACGTTGTTACGCAGCAGGCAGTTTCTGGAGACGTGGAGCTTGATGGCGCCCGCCTCCCAGGTCATCTCCGCGTCCTGCCATCCCACATGCTCAATCAGGGTCGATTCGATCAGAGTGTTCTGGACGGCCAATCCCGCCAGGCCGCACACACCCACGTCATCGATATGATTGCGTCGCACGATGGCATAGCCGATGACGGCGGGAGAAACCTTGCCTCCACCCTGCATGCCGATGTCGAGGGCGACGGAATTGGTTTGCCGCATCACGCAGTCTTCAATGATCCAGTGGTTGCCGCGACTCATGGAAACCATGCCCAGTTGCGGGGGAGGGAACTGGCTGGCGGCGTGCTCAAAGGTGATGCCTTTGACGCGGATGTAATTCAGGCCATCCTGCCGCGGGGCAAACACTTGCTCCTGCACGGTCAATTCCACCTGGTGCAGGGCGGGGTCGCCATCACCGGAGAGACGCATGTGGATGGCCATGCCATCGTGTTCACACCAGAAGGCGCCGTCGGCATGGGCAAGTTCATTGTACTGCTCCACCTGGTCCAGCCTTTTGCCATCCACATAGATCATGCCGCGGCGAAGGAGATGGCGCCGCAATTCCGCCGGCGTGGGATTCAGGTAGTGGCGGTCCTGCATCATATTGACCATGCCGAACGGATTGTAGCCGTGAAACTCAATGTCATCCAGGCGCCGTTGGTAGATCTTCACCTTCGCGCGGGCTGCATCCGAAAGGTCGAGGCCGTATTCTGTCGATGGCCCCCATCCCTTATTCACTTCCACCGAGCCTTTGACGATGACCTCCGCTCCCGGCGCCGCTTCGTAGCTAATCATCCTGTCAGCGCCGGTGCCGCCGCGGGCGGGGGACACGCGCTCACGATAGACGCCCGCCATGATCACAACGCGCTCGCCGGGCGCCAGAACCTCGGCTGCCCTGCTGAGGGTGAGAAACGGAAGTTGCTTCGTGCCAGGATTGGAATCAGCCGCGTGGGGATTGCGGTTGTCGACATAATAGGTCCTGGTGAACTCAAGCGGGCGCTCCCAGGAAACAAACTCATTGCCGTCCGGCAGCAGAACGCCCATGCCGCCTGGCTCCACAGCCCGGAAGTTGCCGGAGAGATAGCATACGCAAATCGTGGTTGCGCACAGCGCACACATAGTGGGGATCCAGGGCTGCGCAGCTTGCAACCGCATGCTCACCTTGGCCGCCCACGTGGCCGGCCCAGAAGGAATCATATAAACCCTAAGACCTCGCATGAGATAATCGACTCCCTTTGCCTGATATCGTATCTTGTGCCCGCCACCGAGATCTGAACAGCGGTAGCGCCGGGAACGTCTCCGCTTTCCTTGTTGCTGCCCGACATTCTGCGCGTCACATCAAATTCGGAGCGTCCGAGTATGCATCACTTTGAGCGCGGCGGTCCAATCAGAATTTCCGTTGTGATTTCCCAGCAAATCTTTAATCTAAATCTAACAGCATCCGCATACGACGCTCCTTTCAAATTATCGGTGCCGGGGTACTTCCAGTGGCCGGCATGCAGCCAATCGCTTGGACTTTTCCTAATAGAATTTTAGACTCATGGACTGACGTTACTGGAGATCGGGACCTTCCAGGTTGATGGCGATCGGCCTCCAGAAGTCGCCTAGGGCCTAGTAACCATCGTGAGTCGCGCCACGCTAGGCACTTTAAACGGCCTACCCGTAGATGTGAAAATCCTGACTCCCGAGAAGTCGGCTACTGTAGATCCAAGCCAAGCGACCAACCCCTGGAATCATTAATTCACAGACTGCCCCACCGCAAGTCTGCCGGCTCGTCAGCGGCTGGACCTGTTCGGCTCTTTCGGAGTGCCGATCAGCGTCTCATTCGCCCCACTCAGAACCGAAGTCGATGACGAACGCTCTTCGGACCGCCACACAACGATGTCGAAAGACGCCGAAGACACGCTTCAGAGTAGGTCGGCGGTGACGAGGGAACTTATAAAACCCGCAAGGTGCGGCCGGGGCTTTGGGCGCGCGGACCCCTATCCAAGACTCTACAAGTAGCGCCTTGCAATCAATGGTGGCGAGCTGTGGCGGCAACGGTGGCCGTCGTGTTTCCGTCAGCGTACCGCTCTGCCACGTCCACACCGCCAACAACTAATCAACAACAACAACAAAGCACAACCAAATCCCAACTTCCTTGCGTGAGTTATTGCGAGGACCTGTATGAGGTTGCGCCATTTAGGACTGCGAGGGATAACCGAAGCCTTTCGTGACCAGGTATGGGTGGATTTTGAGGGGCTGGGTCCCGGCTTGATCGCCATTGTCGGCGAAAACGGAGTGGGAAAGTCCACGCTGATCGGTTCCGCTTTCGCCGCTCTCTTCCGCCAGCTACCCGGTCAGAAGAGGTCGCTATACGACTTCTGCACCCATCCCGAGCCAGAGATCGACCTGGCCTTCAGTGTGAACGGAGAGCAGTACCGGTCGCTGCTGAAACTCGATCCCCAGTCCCGCCAGATGGAAAGTTACGTCTTCGACAACCGCGGCATTGCCCTGGTAAACGGCAAGAAGGAAGCTTTTTCGGAGTGGATCAGCAGGCATGTGGGTTCCTCGCGGCTGTTCTTGGCGAGTCTCTATTCCAGCCAGACGCGCACGGGGAATTTCCTGGGATTGGAACGGACCCAACGGAAGGAGCTCTTCATCACCGAGTTGCTGGGGCTCGACCGCCTGCGGCTGATCGCGGCGACGGCCAAAGGGTTTGCCGAGCAAGCGGCCTCGAAGGTGGTGGGACTCGAAGGTGAACGGAGGGGCTTGGCGGCGGTGCTCGATGCCGACTCGAAGATTGAAGATCTTGGGGAGTTGCTGCAGAAATTGGATGCTATTTCCGCCGAGCTACGAGCGTTGGAGGCGAGGAAAGCACAGCTGCGGGGAGGAATTGCGCCAGCTGCAGGTGCGGGAGTCCGAGAGGAAGGCGCTCGGCGCCCAACGCCAGGAGCTTCAGCGCCGCCTGGGAGAGACGCAGAAGGAAATGGCCCGAATCCGAAGGCTGATCGCCAGCGAGGATGGGCGGCCGTCCGAAGGCAGCGAGGTGAGTGATCTGGCCGGGCGACAGACGGCTCTCAGCGCCAGGATCGAAGAACTTCACGCCCAGATCGCGGCGGCTCAGGAATTGGAAATCACCAATCGCGAAGTCGAAATGACTCTGAGGAACCTGGAGACCGAGCTGGGCGCGAAGCAGAATGAGGCGGAGCGCTCGCGCATTGAATCGGGGGAGTTATCTTCCGTTCCCTGCGGCGGCAAAGGACCCTATGCCGGCTGCATCAAGATCCGGCGCAGCGTCCAGGCCGAGCAGCGGCTGCCCGTGCTTGAAGGAGCGATCTCCACGTTGCAGCTCGAGATTGAGATTCAACGGACCTGCTTGGCTCCCGTTGCCGTCAGCTCCACGGAGGTTACAAAACAGACTGCGGGAGTGTGAGGGTGAGCGCCTCCGGCTCGATGCGCTGAGAAGAACGGGCGGAAGAGTTGCGCGTCGCGGCGGCTCGCCGGGCGGAGCGTGAGGAAACCCTGCGAAGGCTGATCCAAGAGGAGGGTGTTGCCAGGGATCAGGTAACTCGTGCTGACCAGGCATTGGACGGATTTCGTGACCTTCCGAAACAGTTGGACAGCCGTAGTCAAGCAGAGCGCAGCCCTGGATCGCGATCTCTCATCTCGCCGGCAGGAGCGTGAGCGGCTTATCGCTCGTAAGGCCCAGGTGGAACAGCAGCGGGCGCAGATGGAAGCGGCGCGGGCGCGGTCGGCTACCCTGGCCGCGGAACTCGCCCAATCCCGAGTCGAGCGCGACGACTTTGACTATCTCGGGAAGGTGTTCGGGCCGGATGAAATTCAACTGTGCGAGATCCGCTCGGCCGGGCCGCGGTTTGTCAAGTCTCGTGAACGCCATGCTCGAAGGCTGCTTTGACAATAAGTTCGAAGTCCGCTTCCGCACCCAGCGGCCCAAGGCGGACGGGCGGGGCTACGTCGATGACTTCGATGTCGAGGTTCGGAACAAAACCCTCGATCGTACCTGCCTGGTGGACGAGTTGTCGGGAGGCCAGTTCGTGCTGGTGAACGAGGCCGTCAACCTGGCGATCGCGATCTACAACATGCGGCAGGGAGAGGGCATTCGCTATGAAACCCTCTTCCGGGATGAGACGGTGGGAGCGCTGGACACTCACAATGCGAGGGAATACGTGCGCATGCTGCGGCACGCCATGGAGCTGGGTGGGTTCCACCAGATCATCTTCATTTGCCATCAGCCTCAAGTCTGGGAACTGGCGGACCAGGTGCTCGAAGTTCGGAACGGCCAGGTCCTGGTCAAGTCACCGGCTGTGACGTAAGGGATGTGTCGCAGCGTAGTTTCGAACGACCGACCTCTGGTCTGCGACTACCGGCAGGCGTCAACAACCAACAACAAACCAGCCACACAACACGAGAGAGAGAGTCTTTGCATTCTTGACGAGAGGAGATGTTCATGAAACCCTCAGGTATAGGCGACGCCTTGCGCGTCCTCGTTAATTCTCGGCAACCGGTCTTCCTTTGGGGTCCCGTCGGGGTAGGCAAATCGTCGGTGGTCCGTCAGGTGGCCGAAGCACTCCAGGTCCCTCTCCAGGACGTCCGCGCCCTCTTGCTCGATCCCGTCGACTTGCGCGGTTTGCCTTTCCTGGGAAGCGACGGCCGTTCGAAATGGGCCACGCCCGATTTCTTGCCGCAGGAGGGAGCGGGCATTCTCTTTCTCGACGAACTCAACGCCGCGCCGGCGATGGTGCAGGCCAGTTGCTATCAACTGGTGCTGGACCGCAAGCTGGGCGAATACACCCTGCCCGAGGGTTGGGCCATTATCGCCGCCGGCAATCGCGACTCCGACCGCGCCGTCACCACTCGCATGCCGACGCCCTTGCGGAACCGTTTCGTGCACCTGGAATTCGAGGTCGACGCCCAGGAATGGTCCGAGTGGGCGATCCAGGCGGGGATTCGTCCGGAGGTGATTGCTTTCCTTCGCTTCCGGCCTGAGCTTCTCAGCCTGCCGGACAAAGACGCACACGCCTTCCCCTCACCGCGTTCCTGGGAGTTTGTGTCGCGCATTCTCGACTCTCTCGACTCGCACTCGAACCCCTCAATTGAGCACGAGGTGATTGCAGGTGCTGTGGGGACTGGCGCCGCGACTGAGTTTAGTGCCTTTTTGCGCCTGTTCAGGGATCTCCCCAACATTGATGCCATTCTGCTGAACCCCCTCCAGGAACCGGTGCCGGAGAATGCCGCAGCGCAGTATGCGGTGGCTTCCGCGCTAGCGCGATGCGCCTCCGATATGAACTTCGATCGCATCTGCCTGTACCTGAACCGCCTCCCGACCGAGTTCCGGGTGCTATGCGTGCGCGATGCTACGCTTCGAGAGCCGGCCATTCGGTGTACGGCGGGCTACGTCAGATTCGCCGTGGAGAACCACCACTCGATCGCGTAGTGCATAAATTCCAGGGAGTCGGAGCGCGTATTGCGAGCAATGTTGGGCACCGGTTGTCGTCGGCAGTAACGCTGCGGTTTCCGAGTCCCGTCATCGAAACATTAGGTCAAGATGTACGGTTCGACGAACCGTCAAAGTGAACTGTGCTGGGGAAACGGTGCGCCGCCACACAGGGCCCTTCGGCTGTCGACCTGTTGCTCAGGTAGGTATAAAGTGCCCGGCAGTATTTAAACTTATATCTTTTTCAAATCTACTCTCCAGGAAGAACTCGAAGGGTCGCGATTTCGATGAAGCATCCACGGGAATGCGCCAAGCCTGCCAACAGCCCGCCCCAGCGAGTTCCTTGCGCCACACCGGCTGACATTCGACTTCGGGCCTGGCAACACGCCCGCGCAGCGCGAGGCGCTTGCCGAGTTCGTTGGACATGAAGGCCAGCGGACCTTTTCTCATCTGCACCTCGATGGCGAGTATTCCGCTAGTTCCGCAGGCCGGTAGTTCCCCCTTGATCGCCAGACCTGACGACGTGCCCGAAGACTCGAGGGTGATTTCCCGGCTGGGTTCGTGAAACGCGCCAGGGATCGGCCGAGATATGAAACTGCGCTTCAGCGAGGCCGATTCCCCGGCGGGTATGGCTTCAAGCAGAAGTATCTCGAACGGGCGCAGAGCGATTGATGCTCGTCTTGTGAAGTCGCCATCTTCAGACGTCAGTTGCGCCGGATGTGGATACCAGCGGAACAGATGATACTCCTGCTCGTTGCGCAGTCCCCACTTGGGATTCAGTTCCAGGGTTAGCGAAACGTCTTTCCACGTACAATTATTCAGGGCGATAAAAGCTCGCTTGCCGTTGGAACAGGCGTAACCATAGGGCTCATTGTTCCAGGGGTTTCCGACAATGAAACGCGGATTGCCGAAGCAGTCAGGCCGTTCCTTAAGCAGGTTGATGAATACCGCCATCTGCTCGCGCTGAGGCGGAGAGAGCCACGAAGTGTCAGTCCATGGTTGAGCCAGCAGGCTGCCGCGACAGATGTCCATGACAAAGCCTTCCTGCCAGCGTTCGCTTCCCACCGAACTGTTCCATCCCCAGGAGGAAAGCCAAATGCCCAGCGAGTCTTTTCCTCGGCGCGGCACATCCTTGCAATACCACTGGGCCTGGTCCAGCCCGGCGGTCACACTGTCCCGGGCATAGAGCGATGAAACTGAACTGGGGTATGAGGCTTCCATAAACAGCCCTGGTTCGAACAGGGTGTCCGCGTGGAGCAGCCACCAGGGCGACCGGTAACCCCAGTAGAGCATCAGGAAAACATCATGGTTTTCCGCATCGAGATCATGGAGAAACTGAATTACGGAGTTGCCGATTGCCTCTGTGGAGTAAACGCCGGGCAAATGATCGTGCTTGGGGTTGTAGCAGAGCGGCCGGAAGTTATCGAACTTGAACAAGCGGACGCCATTTGCCCGGATGTGATAGCGAAAGGCCTTCGCGTACATGCTCTTGATCGGTTCGCTGGCCCGGCACAGCGCATCCCATCCGATGCCATCGTATCCGGTACTGACGTACCGGGGATCATTGGCCAGGTCCGGCTTCACCGCCGGGTTGCCGCCTACCGACCAATTTTCCCAGGAACTGTCAATCCACAGTCCGGGTCGCATTTTGAGCTTCTTCAATTCTGCCATTATTCTGCTGAACCCGTGCGGAAAGCGCTGGCGGTCGGGCTGCGTTAAATCGCCGTGATAGTCTACCCAGAACTCGATGGAATGGTAGTCGAAGCGGCAGTCGGAATCACGCGCTCCTTTGGCAACCTTGCCCAGATTATCGAGCACGTAGTCCTCTGTTGCGTCAAAGTTGTTATTGCCGCCGGGCTTTCCGCCGAAACAATCGAATATGGCGTACGGCTGGTCATGGCCGCGAATGACCCGCCGCATCCGCCCCTGCACGTGGGAAAGAAAAGCGTTGCGGGCCTCCCCGCCTCGCGCAACTCCGTAAACGGTTTCCATGCAATGGAACGTCTCGCCGGGCGGGAGTTTCGTTCCCGGATACTGTCGCAGCAGCACCGTTCCCTGCTGCCCTCGCACATGACCATAGGGGTGGGCCAGGCCCATAAAGAATTCGTCGCCCAGGTAGACGGGGAATCCTACTTCCCCTTCCGAGGGTGCAACGTCGGTGCCATAGTTCCCCAAGCTGACGTTCAAGATTCTTGCCGGGGTGGCGCCCTGATTGGATATGCCAGTAAATTTGTGCAGCACTGGCTCAGACGTTTCCCACCGATACCTTACCAGCGCGGAGAGATCATTGGTGGTTGATTGCAGCTCGAACACCGCTTCGCCCGATGACCCCTCCTTCTTCGCTACCAACCGCGCTGCCCCCCACGTCACTTTTCGCGGCAGATCGCCGACGGTGAGATACTGCTCGAAGGGCACGGGGGTACACGTGCCGGTCAGGCTGGCGGGAATGGTCTGCATGTGGAGGGGATCTAGCTCATTCAGACGATCCGTCCGGGTCACGAACTCGGACAGTTGGACGGCGATGACATTATCCTGTCCAAAGCGAACCGACGAATGCGCGCTCGAGCCGGGCCCTAGCTCTATCGTAAGAGGCTCATGCCAGCGTCCCATCGTCCGGCGCGTCGCCAGCTCATTGCCATTCAAGAAAACGCGCATGAAGTGGTGGTCATAAAGGCCAAAGCCGCCGAGAGTCAGCCAGAGTGGCGCGCCCTGGGCTGTGGCGGGAATCGAGACGTGTGTACGGGCCCAAGTGAAGGATGTCGGAGCCTCTTCCCCAAGCGTCAAATTCAGTATGTCCCGCCACTTTGAATCGTCGTACAAAGCGCCGGCGTAGCCTTCTTGATACCCAGGGTCGAGATTCGGATCGGCCGAATTGGCGCGCGAGACGGTTCGTTTCCATCCCAGGATCCAGATGCGCTCCCGCGACGCATCCAGGTCTATATCGAGCTCGGAACCGCCGCCAAGTTGAACCGTCCGCCCGCTCAGGCGGTTTTCCCAGGTGCGCGCGCCTAGTCCGGCTGCAGTATCGAGCCTGAAAGAGAAAACCGGTGCATGGAATGCAACCTCTGTTCCCGTCCGGGTTACGTAACACTCCGCGGCCGCGCCTGCCTCAAGACTGCCAGCAAGCGCCCCTTCGCCGAGGACGCCCACAGCAGCGGTGCCCAGTAAACCAGCACTTAAGAATTCACGTCGCTTCATCCGGTGCTCCTATTTGCCAAGTGGGATAGCCCTTGCGGCCCGCCTAGGGATAATCCTGGGCCTTGCCAGGATTTGGACGCGAGTGCCACCGTTCTCCTGCCATCACGACCCGCGAAGCGAAATCCATGCCATGGCTTACCAACTACTGCAGGCGATTCACCGTTTCCAGGCGCCGTTTAGGTTTGCAGCGCTGCGCTTGACAATCGTCGCCGTTTTCTTCGCGTCGTCGGCAATCTCAAAGCCGATCACGGCGGAGTAGCGTCTTCCGACCACCTGCGCCATGAGAAACGCGAGGTTGATTCCCGCCTCCGCGACGGCCTAGGCCACGGCGTGGCCAAAGCGAGCCGGTTGTCGCCTTCGACCAGGAGCGTGGGTATCGAAGAAGCAGCCAGACCCGCGTCCTGCGCGGCCCAGATGACTGCCTTGCCGGCAACCCGGTAGAGCTCGATCGCAGCCTGCTGCTCGTCGGGTAAACGCGGGTACCCTTCACCACCGCATGTCGGCGCCGGAATTCGTGAAGGCGTGAGCGTTGACGCCAAGGTTCCCGAACGGTTCGCAATATGTTTTCGCAGTACAGTGATGCTCCTTGACTGTAAGAGGCATGAGGTTTTCATTTGGGCTGTAACTTATACCACAGTTGCGTCGCCTCGGCGGCGAAAGCCAGGTAGTTTCTCCTGGTGCCACCGGTGTCCTGCTCGTGTCCGGAGTTTCAGCATTTCTTGTGTCTCTGCCCGGCTGCCCGGCTATAACCGCTCCGGCCGCGACAGCCAAGTTGACGGTGAACGGCCATAACCGTCGAAGCGGCCACGCAGCGTCAGTAGGCCATCCGGAGATCTCATCTCGCCAATTTCGTCAGACCGTCTCAGAAAGGTATTCTTCGCCATGAGTTTCGGTTTGGTGAATGACAAGACGGCAACTCTCATCGAACTTTAACCCACTTATGAAGCCCCAGCCTAACGAGATGAGGGGCTTGGTTCTCACTATTCTTACATCCCAGACATTACTTCCCTAAAGGAAACAGGAGACATAACCATGAACCCTATCTCTATTCCAGAACCATCTCTATCCTCGCGAGCCATGCTGTGCTCGCTTTCGATCAGTATGTGGTCGGCACGGAAACACGACCCCGAAGCCTCCGAGGAAATCGCTCAGCGGCACGGTGCCCAAGCCGACGCCGGGCGCTATCACAAGGTGCTTCTCCCCAAAGAGGCGCTCGCCGAAATCCACAAAATCGTGAGCGAGGCCCGCCAGGAGCACTACTTCATGACCCTGCCCTGGGACGATAACGGTTATCGCGTGCTCCCGGCAGCAGCCTACATGGATCACACCGGGAAGATGCGGGAGCTCTCGAACCGGTTCACGCCCGCCGTCGAAGCCCTGGCGCAGCAGTTCGGCCAACTCATGGAAGAGGCCAAAGCGCGACTCGGCGGCCTGTTCCGCGCGGAGGACTATCCGGCCTCGGACGAGCTCCGCTCCAAGTTCTCCTTCGAGACCAAAGTGATGCCTCTGCCGGACGCGGGCGACTTCCGGGTGGCCCTGGGCGACGAGGAGAAAGAACGCATCAAGCGCCAGATCACGGCCGCCGTCGAGGCGTCGCTGCAGGTCGCCAGCCGGGAACTCTGGCAGCGGCTCTACGAGGCGGTCAGCCACCTGGCCGAACGCCTCCAGGCTTACAAAGTGACGGGGGAGGGAGTGGAACACCCCTTTCGCGACAGCGTCGTCACCAACCTGGTGAAACTCGTCGATGTTCTGCCCAAGCTGAACGTGACGGCGGACCCGGAACTGGAACGGCTGGCCGCCGAAGTGCGTGCCTCACTGCTGGTCGATCCCCAAGAACTGCGGAAATCGGACCCGGTTCGTAGCGAGACGGCCAAAATTGCCTCCGCCATAGCCGCAAAAATGAAGGGGTATATGGCTGGTTATACGGTTCCTTCGCCACCACCACCAATCCCTGCTACGGCTGCGAACGACGAAGGGAGGGCGGCGTGATGAAGCCTCATCATCATCATCAGCACCAGACCACGGCACAGAAGCTGACAGCCAGCAGGGTACGCCTCCTCCTTGGGCAACCGTTCTTCGGCACTCTGGCCTTGAGGTTGAAGCTGATACCGGGTTCGCTGCCGACGATGGCGACCGATGGCTCCAAAATCGTCTATAACCCCGCCTTCGTGGATGAACTCAAACCGGCGGAACTCGAAGGAACCCTCGCCCACGAGGTTTTGCACTGCGCGCTGGGACATCAGTGCCGGCGTGGCGAACGCGATCCGGAACTCTGGAATGAAGCCGCTGACTTGGCTATCAACCCCATTCTGCTCGGAAATGGGTTCGCACTTCCGGCCGGGGCGCTGATCGATCCTGCATTCAACAACTTGAGCGCCGAAGAGATCTACGCCCGGCTGCTGCGGAGAAGAGGCGAGGGGGGCGCCGCACCGCAACAGACGCCGAACCAGACGAACGCTGGCGGGGCAACGGGCAGCGGTCCGCAAAACACGCCCGGCGCTGGGCCGTCGGATCCGAAGCCTGACCCCTCTCACCAGTCCGTTTCAAACCAGGGCGGGCGGACGACCGGTGAAGCCGTGGGACCGACATCGATGCGGTCCGGCGGGTTCGGCGAGGTCTGGGACGCCACCGACGAGCAGGGTCATACGGCTTCGCCGGCCGAGAAACGCCGGCAGGAGCACGAGTGGAGCATTGCGGCCGAGCAAGCGCTCCGGTCGGCCAAGGCGTGCGGACACGAACCAGCCGGGGTCGAAAGGCCGCTTAGCGAAGGCCGCCAACCTCAGCAGAATTGGCGCGCGATCCTGCGCGACTTCATTGCCGCCACCGCACCTTCTGACTATCGCTGGACGCCTCCCAATCGCCGCTATGTCGCCTCGGGCCTGTACTTGCCCGCCGTCGAGCGCCGGGGGCTGGGTGAGATCGTGATCGCGGTCGACACCTCCGGTTCGATCGGAGAACGCGAGCTGGAACAATTTGCGGGTGAAATCTCGGCCATTTCCGAGGAGGCGAAGCCGGAAGCCATTCACGTGGTTTATTGCGACGCGGCGGTTCAGTTAGCGCAACAATTCGGACCGTCAGAACCGGTGGTGCTTGAACCCAAAGGCGGCGGGGGCACAGACTTCTGCCCGGTATTCGAGTGGGTGGCCGAGAATGAGATCGCGGCGGTCTGCCTTATCTATCTCACGGATTTGTGCTGCGATTCGTATCCGGAAGTCCCGGAATATCCGGTCCTGTGGGTGACCGATTCCCGGAGGGCCGCACCTTTCGGGGAGACGATTCGGATCGGCGCCCAATGAAAGGAGAAGAGACGAGTCGCAAACATAGCGGTTATGTCCCTGTTGGCCGTCGCTCGAACAGGATCGGGCCGACGATCCAACAGACTGCAGTGACTTAAGAGAACCTCACCTCGGGACAAGAATGCCGCAAACAGAGCTGTGATGGAGGGGTATCCTAATCACTGCGGTGTTCCGGGCGAGTAACGCGCGAAACCCCAGCCTGTATTCGGCCCACATTCCGCAATGCTTGTCTTGCGTGTGGACTGGCGGAGCTTTCCTCGGGTGGCATCAAGAGAGGAGGAACCAAGAAAGCCTCTTAGATTGTTCCACACACATGAGCCCTGCAATATCCTACAGGCTACCGCAGCCCGCTTGGTGGACCCTCCCGGGCGTCCTGACATAAAGGCGGTATCCGACCGGCAATCAGTATGCTAGACTCCGTCAACGCTGTTTGGCAGGGAAGCTAGAGTGATCCACCGGCTCCGACTGATACGAAACATCGGCCAGTTTGATTCCGTGAATTCTGCAGCAGTTATCCCCCTCAACAGGTACGTGCTTATCTAATGCTGAAAATGGCAGGGGAAAGACGACGCTGACCGCTATTCTGCGCTCGCTTGCTTCGGGTGACCCGCTGCCGATTGTCGAGCGCCGCCGGCTCGCCGCCCAGACTCCTCCCCATGTTGTTCTTGACTGTCCGGGTGCACCGCCCCCAGCCGCGTTTCAAAATGGTGCGTGGAACCGCGCGCTACCGAACATCGCAATTTTCGACGATCAGTTCGTCGACGAGAACGTCTATTCCGGCTTGGCCGTTGAGCCCGCGCACCGCCAGAACTTGCATCAGCTCATTCTGGGCGCCCCGGGGGTAGCACTTAACCAGCAACTTCAGGGCCTCGTGCGACAGATTGAGGTCCACAACGCAGACCTGAGGGAAAAAGCGGCTGCGATTCCCGCACGCGAGAGCGGCGGACTGTCGGTAGACGACTTTTGTGCGCTTCCGGCTCGCGAAGACACTGACGAGGCGATACAGCTCGCGGAGCACAATCTGGCGGCGGCTCGAGAAAAAGATGCAGTTCGAGACGCGGCCGGTTTTGATCCTCTTGGCCTTCCGGGATTTGACATCGTAGAGATTTCTGAGGTCCTGACACGCGACCTGCCAGCGCTCGATGCTGCTGCGGTAGAACAGGTGCAGGCCCATCTTGCTGAGATTGGACCGGGCAGTGAGGTCTGGATAGCGGAAGGCATGCGCAGGATTGACCGCGTACAAGGAACAGTGAGAGCCTGTCCGTTCTGTGCGCAAGACCTGGGATCCTCACCTGTCATCCGCCACTACCGGGCTTACTTCAGCGAGGAATACTCGCAACTCAAGCTAAGGGTATCCGCTACCCTTGCCGAAGTGAATCGCCTTCACGGACGCGACGCCCCGGCAGGCTTCGAGCGTAGTGTTAGGATTCTCAGCGAGCGCCACCACCTTTGGTCGAGGTTCTGCGATGTTCCACCCGTGGAGCTGGATACTGCGGCGATCGCTAGGGATTGGCAGGCTGCGCGCAACGCAATTCTAGCAGCCTTGGAGGCCAAGCGGGCAGCCCCCTTGGAACGCATCCAACTAACGCCAGAAGCGCTCAGCGGAATCGAGCGCTTCGAGACGCGTCGGGAGGCAGTATCGGCGCTCAACGAGCGACTTCATCAGGCTAACAGAGCCATAAGCATCGTCAAGGAGCAAGCAGCAACCGCAGACCCCCGTGTGATTGAGGCGAATCTCATCAGACTCAGAGCGGTCAAGGCACGGCATGCGACGCGTACTGCAGCGCTCTGTGACGAGTACCTAAGAGCAAGAACCGCTAAGGAACAGACCGAAGGCCTGCGGGATAACGCAAGGGCCGCGCTGGAGCAATACAGAAGGACCGCGTTTCCCGGGTACCAGACAGCAATCAACATGTACCTGCAGCGGTTCAATGCAGGGTATCGGGTCGATGGCGTCAGTTCGGCTGACACTCGAGGCGGACCAACCTGTAACTACAACGTCTTGATTAACAACGTACCAGTAGCCGTTGCGGGTGGCGCGCCAACCCCTGGCGACCCTTCATTTCGTAACACGCTCAGTTCCGGCGACCGCAACACGCTCGCGCTAGCGTTCTTTTTCGCATCTCTCGATCAAGACCCGGGCCTCGCAAACAAGGTTGTGGTAATCGATGATCCCATTACCAGCCTAGACGAACACCGCTCTCTCACGACCGTCCAGCAGCTGCGACAGCTCGGACTGCGGACATCGCAGCTCATCGTTTTGTCTCACAGCAAAGCGTTCCTCTGTTCTATCTGGAAAGGAATTGACCCGACGCAACGGGCCGCCCTCAGCATCGTAAGGCAAGCAGACGGTTCAACCATCGCGACGTGGGACGTTGATCAAGATTCCGCTACGGAGCATGATCGCCGGCATGCGATGCTACGTGAATACATCTCGCTGGGGCCTAGAAATAACAGCCGTGAAATCGCGCGCTCCGTCCGACCACTGCTCGAAGCATTTCTGCGAATTGCCTACCCGGAACACTTCCCGCCCGGCGCCTTGCTTGGTCAATTTAGGAACTTGTGTGAACAAAGATGTGGAACTGCCCAGGAGATCCTCAGTGCGCCAGATGCCCACGAGCTACGCGATCTGGTTGAATACTCAAATCGGTTTCATCACGACACCAATCCGGCTTGGGAAACCGAAGCGATAAATGACGGGGCACTACGTGGTTTCGTAGAGAGGGCGCTCACATTCGCCAGGCGGTAGCGGCTTAGGGTGCGACACCCAGTGCCGACCGTGCAGCTCCGATCCGGTTTTGGGATTCAGCCTGGTCAGCCGATGCCGGCAACAGGGGCAAAGCCGACCTTCAGATGGGGCGACGAGTGTGCGTGGTGGGGCCGTGGCCCCGCTCTGCCAAAGTCCCTCCCGCGCTGTTAAGCCTCACTGAAACCGCTGTGCTGGCATTCCGGCTCCGTTCTGGTGCAAAGCAAGGCTATCGTATGATAGTTGTCTGGCGAGTGCTGTCCGTCTCAAAGGTGATTTGGGCAACGACGATTTTAATAGGAAGAACTCCCGTTCGCCATCCGGAAGAAGTCTGGGGCCTTCGGCTGACCGCCGGCTTGGGCGAAAAGCTTATCTCCCTCGCGCGTAATACTGAGAATGAAATCCGGAGCCAGTTGATATTGCTCCATGTATCCGTCGAGTAGCTTCAGATCGAAAGGGACTTCCCTGTGCTCCTTCTGCGGCAGTATGTTACCTTCGAGCCATCGAACAGCAGCACGGGGTGAATGCATGGACCCGAAGTACCCGTTGTAAGCGCTCGGCTCTTGCTTTCCATACACCGGGATCTCGGTGGAATGCATGCCCAGGATCGTCCGTTAGCCAGTGCCCAAGAGGTTTCTGACTCTTCGCAATGTTGAGGGCGTTCCCCACGGTGAGCCTTAAATCACGGAGAGCCTAAGATTTTGAAAGTGAGCCGCTCCTTCTTGTACAAACACGCCCCAGCTCCCTTTAGGCAGATTGTACATCCTCATGCTCAGCGCAATTTTTCCCTGAGCGTAGATAACCCCCACGGTATCGTCGATGAACATCTTCAGCTCGAACGGATTTCGCGCCGCTAAGCCGACAGGCCGATCCAGGCCTGGCATGAAGTCTCCCTCAGCATTCGCTATCGCATGATCCGACGTGCACCCTCGCGGCCAAGAATCGAATACCAGCCGCTGGTTCTGCGGTTCGAGCCGTACGTAGTATGCCAAGTCCAGATCATCACTGGCGCGGAGCATCAGTCCGCAAGCCCGCGTGCCCTCCTCGAACTCAATGGTGGCGTCGATCCTGCAACGACTCGGCATTGTTCCCGCGGCCGCGCATCCAAACGAGCCTGGGGCAGAGATTCGTACCTCATTGCTATCAGTCTGAACCATGCCCACGCCAGGGGTGAATTTGAAAAGCAGTTGCCTGCCGAAAGCGTGATCGACGGTGTCTGGCACTTTGACAGAAAGAGCCCCGTCCCGTTCTTGACTTAATTCGTGTACAACCAGATTTCCGCCCCAATCCCAACGACAGTAGTCCTTCCTGTCCAAACGAGTGGGGTCCCATCCAAAGATGAATCGCCTGCGTCCGTCCGACGCTGTCTTGGCGGCGTAAAACGCTCTGCCGTCAAAGTTGTCATCTCCTGGAGTTAGCCAAGGACCGCTCAAGGACCGGCTCATTCGGTAATGCGTGCGGACCTGGCTCGTAAACTCCGAGAAGACGAGGTACCACCAGTCGCCAATCTGGAACAGATCGGGACATTCGTGGGTGTAGTAGAGCCCTGGCGTCCAGAAAGGCTCGCGCACTTCCCACTTCTTGAGGTCTTTTGAGGCGCAAAGCGCCGTACATCCGCGCCTGCGGCTGGGACCAGTCTGGAGCCGGGCAGCCAGCAACATCCAGTACTCACCGGCGGCCTTATTCCAGAAAACAAAAGGGTCACGCCAGTCGTGCGGCTCGAACCGCCCGACCGGGGCGAAGAATGTGTCCCCTGGGATCTTTCGCCATTGCAGCAGATCGTCACTGACCGCGTGCATTACACCCTGCTCGGGTTTGCCTTGCTTGCGGAAGTAAGGATTGTGGCCTGTGTAGAAAATATGATAGTGTCCCTGACCCTCGATAACCGAGCCCGTGAAGACGTAGAGATCCTGGTCCTTTTCCGATCCGCGCGGCAGCATCTCGCCGTGCTCCCTAAACCGCACGAAATCATCGGTGCTGACCTGGTACCAGGGAGTCCCCTCGCCGTGTTTCGCCTTGTCGCGCCAGTCATGCAGATAGAAAAGCCGAAACCTGCCGTCTTTGTAGAACGGTATGAAATCTGCAGCCCAGGCCCCCTCTGGCCTATAGAAGAAGTCCCGCGCCTGCCCCGCCCTGGTGCCGGACTGATTTACGTCTGTAGTCAGCCGGGGTGCTCTGGACAGCCCCAGAAGCGGATTCGGGTGCAGGAACAGCGCGGCAGTTGCCGCGGACTCGATGAACTCCCTCCTCCTCATACCTCATTCCTTCGCCGCCCTCGCCATAGTCTTAAGGTCGATATCGGCGGCGGGCGGTCGTCGTTCCCCGCCCGTTGACGTAAAGTCACCTCGAATCCGCGCCGACCTGGGGCAGGCGCCGCCAATCTCAATTCACGGAAAAGCTATACCGGCCCGAGGCGACTTCGTACACAGCTGCACCATCCTCCCACCGCAGGTATTTTACGCCGAGGGCATGGGCGGCGGGTTTGCCGCTCTCCGTGACCTGCGTCCCGGCTTTGGCGGGGACATACACGACTGCGGTCGTATTGGCCGGGACGGCGACTTTGAGTGTGAACTTGCCGTTCCCGACGGTCCAATGGCTTTCGATCTCGCCGTAAATGGAATTGTAGCTGGCTTTCACCCAACTCAGATCGTCCGGGGTGGCGGGCTTAATCACGATCTTCTTGAATGCGGGTAGGAAAGGGTCGATGCCGATCCCGGCCAGATCGTGATAGAACCACTCGATGATGTGACCCAGCATGAAATGATTTTGCGAGGAGTCCCGTCCTGCATCCCAAGCCTCAGTAAGACTGGTGGCGCCTCTTTTGAGCTGGTATCCATAGCCAGGCCTCTCGGATTGATTATTCATTGCGTAAATAACGTCCGACCGGCCGCCCACTGCCAGCGCCTGCAGCAGGTAGCGGTAGCCAACGTCGCCTGCGGTCAGGGCATTCCCGCGGCGGCTCACATCCTCGACCAGGGCATTCAAGACCGCGGCGCGACGTGCGGCGGGGACAAGTCCCATCACCAGGGGCATCGAGTTCGCGCATTGAGAGCCCTGTGCGTATTGGTCCCGTGCGGAATCAAAGAACCGCTGATTGAAAGCCCCGCTAATGCTCCGGGCTAATGCTTCATACTTTCCAGCGTCGCCGGAGTTTCCCAGCACCCAGGCCACCTTTGCCAGAACCGCCGCGTCCGCATAATAGAATGCCGTCGCGGTGAGCGGCACGGGAGTGAGTTGCGCCACTCCCGGCGGCTTGGGCCCGAGGTCGTACCAATCTCCCAGACCGTGAGAAACGATGTAATTCCGGGAGCGGCTTCCCAGATACGCGACGTACCGCTGCATGGCGGCGTAATGCCGGCGGAGCAATTCCCTGTCGCCCGTCCACTCATACTGCTGCCAGGCGCAAAGCAACAAGGCGCTGCCCCACTCGGGCGAATCGCGGAACCCCTCCTGGAATTGCACATACTCAGGGGCGATGTCGGGCACCAAGCCGTCCTCCCCTTGGCTGTCGGCCATGTCATTCATGCCCTTGGTGTAGAGCGCCGCCAAGTCAAACTCGTAGCGCAGCGACGGCCCATTCAGATGATACTGTTCCAGCCAGCCCAGACGTTCGCGATGCGGGCAATCGGTGAGCACATGCATCATGTTGCTCTCCTGCGCCCAGCGCACCAGCGTGCGGATGCGATTGAAGAGCTCATTGGAACAGGAGAATCCACCCACAGCTTCCGAAGCGGAATGCACCACCACGCCTTCCAGCGAATCGATGACAGGCAGGTTCTTCCCCGGCGGCGCAGTGCATTCGACCTGCACATAGCGGCTGCCGTGATAGAAGAACTTGGGGAACCACTCCTCCTCGCCCTTGCCAGCCAGGGTGTACTGCCAGTAAGCCTCGCCGCCACCGCTCGAACCGCGGTCCACGGTTCCGTCGGTCTTCAGCAGTTCCGCGGGGATGATTCTTACCACGGCGCCGGCGGCTCCTCTCACCCGAATTCGCGGGATGAGGGAGACGTTCTGGCCCAGATCATAAACCGTCGTGCCCACACCCAGAGCGTTGGTGTGCAAGGGCTTCAAAGTCTCAAAGGCGTGAAGGGGCGGAGCCGCCCCAGAGAGCCCGCGCAATTTCCCTCCAGGACCACTCACGACGAGTGCTTCTTCCCAGACCGCCTCGCCAAAGCCCGGCTGATTCCAGCCCTTCGGCTCAAGACGCGCATCGTAGTCCTCGCCGCCATAGACGCAGGAGAATGTGATGGGGCCGGGATGAACCCGCCACTTCCCATCTGTACCCACGACGTCGACCGCTCCGTCGCCATATTCGAGGCGCAATTGACTGATGACCTTGAGGGCTCCAAACGAGCCGATGAACTTCGTGTAACGGCCTCCCCGGACGTTGTACATCCCATTGCCGAGCAGCACTCCGAGGGCGTTGCGGCCCGCCTGTAGCAGGGAGGTAACGTCATAGGTGTCGTACAGCACGGTCTTGTCATATTTCGTCCAACCTGGGGCCAGCAGGTCGTCGCTGACCCGACGTCCGTTGATCGTCAACTCGTATTGGCCCAAGCCGCAGAGATGCACGATGGCGCGACGAAGGCGTGGGTTCACCACAAACTCACGGCGCAACAGCATCGTCGGATAGACCGGGAAAGGAGCCGTGGCAAAGGGTGGCGGAAGCGCGCCACCCATAATGTGGATTCCCGCAAAGGGTTGGCTTTCCGCCACCGCTTCCTTGGCACTGATCCACTGCCCGCGCCAATCGGCCTCGTTCAGCACTCCCATGGTCCAGGAGGCCGGCTTGCTCCAGGGGGAAGGTTGTTCGTGCTCGTCCCAAATTCGGACTTTCCAAAAGGCCTGTTGCGACGATCGCAGCGCTTTGCCTGCGTACTCCAGTTGATTGGATTGATCTGATTGAACGCGGCCCGAGTCCCAGAGGTCGCCGCGATTCTCCGCCAGGAGGGTCACCGTGGAGGCCACCAGGACGCGATAGGCCGTTTGCCGCGCTCCTCGCCGGCCCACTCCGGGGGAAACCATGATCCAGCTTAGGCGAGGCACTGGCACGTCGACCCCCAGTGGGTTGACCCGATATTCGCAGCGTAGCTGCTCCGCCAGGCCGGACGCCAGTGCCTTGGAGGTAGAAACCGCAAGGAAAAGAACAAGAGTGGTGAAAGTGGCCACTCGATGGATCGGCCGAACCAGGTTCATGACTTTTGTCCTTTTCGATGAAGGTATTAGCGGGAACAGTTTATGGTTAGTCCCTGTGGCAATCCAATCTTGTAGCGAATCCGAAGCTGAAAAATGGATCGTTGACCGAAATCGGAAGAGTGAGGACACCGGGCCAATTAGACGAAGCACGGTCTGTGGGCTATGGAGGGGTTAGGTGGTGGAAACTGGCCGTTCGAACGCTCGCCCTCTGTGGCAATGCTCGGTGACAGGCATTGCTACTCTCGGCCCGGGACCGCATCTTTTGTCTGCGTACTTCCTCTATTATTGTGGATGTCTAACCCGGCGAGCCGGTTGACGTCGCGAGTTTCAAACTCCAGCCAGCGGTGTGTACAATTTGCATCAGGGTCCGAGCCCCCGGCCGGTTTTCCTCTTTGCGTCATCTGCTCGCCTTACAGGCTTGCGCGCCGCTACACCTTCTTCTTTTCCTGCTGTTGCTTACGCTCTAGCCACCGTTCCTTGATTTCCTCGGGGAGGGTGAAGAGATAATCTTCGTCAGGATCTTGGCTGTCGCGCTGAATTATCGAAGCGATGCTCGCATCCTCTAAATCTTCATCGGCAGCGAGCCGAGCGGTCAGGCAGTCGGCAATGTCCTGCGGAACGACCTGACCCCAAGGAAGAAATCCTCTTTCGTCCGCTGGGTCAAAAGGTCTTAGCCAAGGGGTGGTCGGCTTACGGGAGGCGAAGTTCTCGCTGAAGCGAGCCGCTTCCTCCTCACCGAGGAAGGATGCCAGAAAGTAGTAGTTCTGCCCCGATCTTCGGGCCAGAAGCCGGGCGTTCTCCAGCCAGGCTAATTTGAACAAGGCAAACAGTTCATCCTGCAATTCGGCATCTTGCCATTTCTGCTGGCCTCGAACCTTGGCGCAATAGCCTTTGAGAACCTCCATATTCATGCCTGCTGGTCGCTATGTGACGACGCCGCGCGGAGGGAAAACCGATTTCGATAACCTCCGTCCATCGAGGAAAGTCGGCCTCGATGGAAGCTACTTCTTCTTGGGAGGCACCACCGCCTCTTTGAACGCCTTCGCCAGGCGGAATTTCACCACCGTCTTGGCCGGAATCTTGATGGCCTCGCCGGTCTGAGGATTGCGACCCATGCGAGCCTTGCGATTTGCCTTCACCGCCTTGCCCAGCCCAGGAACCACAAACTGCCCGCTGCTCTTGGCTTCCTTCGTGGCCAGAGTGACGAGTTCTTCGAGCACCGCGGCGGCAGTCTTCTTTGGGATCCCCACTTTCTCGGCCAAATGCGCAACGATCTGAGATTTTGTCATCATGATTCTGCTATTCCTCTCTCCGTTGGATTGTAAGGATTGCCATGTTGAAATCGTGGTTGAGCCCCACTGTATGCAATGCACGGATGGCTGTCAAGGCAGTTGCGGAAAGGAGCGTCACCCCCATCGCAAGGAGATTTCGCTTCCGCGTTCGTTACCGGTCCAGTGGGATTATGGCTATGTGCGTTCACTACCGTCTGTCGGGCACAAGAAGAGGTCGCAGAGTTCTTTGAAGCGGAGCTGACGGAGGAACTTCACCCACGTTACAACATCGCGCCCTCGCAACTGGTGTTCGTGATCCGGCAAGTCGGGTTGGGGCGCACCACCAGCATGATGCGTTGGGCCTGGTTCCGCCCTGGGCTAAAGATCCTTCTATCGGCACCAGGTTGATCAACGGCCGCAGCGAGACGGTTGTCTGGAAACCCGCTTTCCGTGACTGCTTTGCGGAGAGACGTTGCCTGGTTCCGGCGAATGCGTTTTATGAATGGGAAAAGGTGGGAAGCGCAAGCAGGCCTTTCATTTCGGTATGAAACACAGGACACTATTTGCCTTTGCCGGTCTCTGGGATCGCTGGAAGTCGCCGGAAGGCGCGATCCTGGAATCGTGCACGATTCTCACCACGACTCCCAATGAATTGCTGCAAGAGGTCCACGACCATATGCCCGTTATTCTTCACCGCAACCAGTACGAAAGCTGGTTGACCGCTCGCCCGAGGAGCGGCGGAGGTTGAAGGAAATGCTGGTACCCTTTGAGGCGGAATTGAT
>CAWDMC010000019.1:0-23032 GCA_963803295.1 uncultured Acidobacteriota bacterium
CCTTGATATCCCGTTCGATAGCGATAGAAAGTGTTGCTCGCGAAGGCGCTCACAGCGCTATGCTCCTGGTATCTCACCCCACAGGAGCGCACCATGAACGCCTTCTACGAGCATCATCAGCATAGCATCCAGTTCCGCTATCGCTGCTTCGATCGCATCCTGCTGAACGGTTTGATCCAGCCGTTCCAACAACCCGAGCGCGTGCTGGGTTCTTTAATACCTACCGCGAAGGAAAAAGAGTGACCCGGCAGGTGCGGCTGTCGTTTAGCTCTCCGCCGACTCAGCCACCAGGATGCGGGCGGAGTTCCCGAGCCTTGAGAATCAAGGCGCACGCGATCGGCGAGGCAGCCTCGGAAGATACTTCTGTACGAAGTCGTCCCGTCGTATCTTCCTGGGGCGCTTCCAGGACCGGAGCACCCCGATTTTTCAAGGATCGGGTTCTTCAGCCAGTATCCTGGTAACTGGTCGGCGAGTCTGATCGTCAGCGCACCTGGAATTCAAGCAACGCTGGGTTAACCAGTACAATTTCTACCTGAATGACCAACGCTGGGGCCGAATGTTTGTGCGCTTGTGCCCTTATTTTCCCTTCTCGGCAAGGGTATGTCTGAACCAGCACCACTGGCTGGCTCTTCGCCTGCGGGAAGCAGGAATCGACTTTCAACAGTGCACCAATGCTTTTCCTGCGCTGTGGCCATCCCGGACGCTTGCAGGAACTGGCCGACTCGCTTACCGCTCAGGATCTGCTGCACTGTGGCCAGAAATGGCTGGCCGCCCTCACTCCCTTCTTTACGCCGCGGGAGCGACAGTCGGCAGGCTGTCAACACCGGCTCTTCTTCTCCCAGGTGGAGTACCGGTGACAATCTCATCTTTCATCGCCGCGCCGCTGTCGACCAACTCACCCAGCGCCTGCTGGACCTGAATCGGACCCTGGGGCAGCCCAAGAAGATCACCCTGATTTTCGGCCGCAAAGTGACCCAACATTATTGGGGCAAGTTACAGACGGTAATCGAAGATCTTGACCTGCCCAATCCCGTAATCCGGACTCATTACGGACATGGCTTCGCCAAGCAGTACGTTCGCGACCATCGCTTATGGCGTACCGAACCGGCCACCAACAACGTCTACGATTACGGCGTCAACAAGAACGTCGAAAATCTCCCTCGCCTCCAGGAGCGGAGGTCCACCATCATCGACAACTATCAAAATGTCCAGCAAGACATCCTGGAAACCTTTGTCGACGTGGGCAACTGCGCCAACTGGCCGACCACCACCCGGCTTGCCAGCGGCAAGCGTCTCCCCGGTCTGAAGCTCGATCATCCCCGCCAACTGGCGGTCATGCACTCCCTCGTTCGCTTCGCCAACCTCGTCGCCGGGGGAACCTTTACCACCGCCGATCTCTACGGACCGGCTCTGGACGCTCTCGGTCGGAGCCCAGCCCACTACTCTTTGGCCTCGCTCCGCTATGATCTTTCTAAGCTACGCGCCAAAGGGCTTCTGGAGAAGCTTCCTCACTCCCGCCGCTATCGACTGATCGGCAAGGGCTACTCTATCTGCGTGGTCTTTCTCAAACTTTTCGAACGAATCTACGCACCCCTCACCGCTGGCATCCTCAAGCCGTTTTCTGGGGATCGCCAACTGGCAGAAGCGAAACGCTGCAAGCTTGACCGATTGTATCAACGCATCAGCAACGATCTGGATGCACTCCTGGGCGCCCTCGGCCTCAAGACGGTAGCCTGATCCTCTGAAACGAGGACAAAATCCTCGTCGCGGAGCACATAACGGTAAGTAATCCCGAACCGCTTGCCGAGGGTGTTCATCGCATACCTCCCGGCCAAGGCAAGGCGAGCGTTCGCAGGGCATCGACGTCAACCTTCGTGTAGAGTAGATCTTGGTTGTCTCGCGGACGTTATGCCCTAACAACTCGCGGATCTCACCGCGCTAGGCGCCTTCGTGCAAGATCCCGGTGGCTAATCCATGTCGAAACTGATGGGCCCCCGTAAGTGGCAGCATCGACGCCAGCACGCAAGACGCGATGCCGAACGACGGATCGCTGGCTCCTCGAAAGCCACGGATCGGAGCTCTGGCTGGCACAAACCACACGCCGACTGCTACCTCGTGGCCGTCCCTGCCGCAGATAAGCAGCGATCGCTTGACCAACTTCCACGGGCAAGGGGAGGTCGTTAGGCTGACCACTTCGCTGATATGCTCATCTGTCTGTTGTCTGGTCTGAGGCTTATTCGACTAGCTGGTCTTTTACTCGGCAGGTATACTATTCCTAGAAGTCTTAACGAGGGCAGCCTTTCCTGCCTTCTCGGGAGGTGGGTGGTGCGGACCGGTACAAGACCGTTGGGGGTCCTTTTCCAAGTGCTCATGGGGGGAGCGGGACTGCTTCTCCCAATCTCGATTCTTCACTCAGTACACGCCGGACACGCTGACGAAATCGCTACTCCAGCGAACCGGATCGCCCTCGGACAGGCTCAGGCAGGGTCGCTTTACGCGGTCACGGTTTCGATCAAAGATCCGGCTCGTATTCAAGGCAAGGATGCTGTTCACGTCGGCATCTCGGATGCTCGGGTTCGATCACTGACAAGTGGCTACATTCTGCCGACCTCGACTTCTATTTCACGTTCCGATCTCGAACGAGCGGCCCCGTAGTGGCGACCTTGCGCGGCAGTCCCCGGAAGGGCCGCGCCACCACCAATCTCCACTACTTTCCGGCGGGTGCCCGAATCAAAATCTGCGTCAATGAGCGATGGACGCCTGGTTGGGGTCATTGCTGCCGCTCCGAATGGCACGTGGCAAACCGCCCAGCCGTTTGAGTTCGGCCAGACAATCTACGGCAGGCTTTCCGATGAGCGGCCCTACGCACCCTCGCCTACCGAAGACGCCTACGCCGCGATGCTCAAGGGTTTCCAGTGGTTTCGGTTTAGGTTCCCCGGGAACGAGCCCCGCTTGGTCTACTTTGAGCTGACCACAACGGACCGCGACGTGCCGCTCGATATCGATATTTTCACGTTGGGGAAGAACGGTACGGGCAGCCGGATGTGGTTCCGTACCGGCAAGGAGAGTCTGTCTACAGCATCGAGGCAACACAGAATTATCCCGGCCTATACAAATTTCGCACTCGCATCCTAAACCCGGGCCAGATCTATTTTGTGAGAGTGGCCGCCAATCATCCGCCCTACCAGGTACGGACGTACGACTACCCGATCCCCCCTTACACCGATCCCCGCCAAGCCGTACGCACCGGAATGGATTTCCTGATCGATATGGGGGATACGTGGCTTTCCAATGAACCGCGGCGTGGCGCCGTGGCGCTACGAACGACGATGGCCCATTCAGAAACGCAGCTCTGCATCGCTTGCCACCCCACCCAATTCACCGCCCGCGGCTATCTGACCGCTATCCGGAATGGCTACCCGCCAACCCAACGGGAAGCGCTCGAATTCATCACGGACCGCATCTACAACAACGCTCGGCCGCTTTACGGCGAGCCCGGCACCAACTGGGTGCGAGTGATTTACTCTGCTCGTACCGTCGCCAGCCGGCTGCCGGTGATTGAGCACCAATATGAAGCCAACGTGACCCACGATTCGCCAAGGAGCGGTTTCGACATTCCCTACGCCAATTTCCTGAAGATTCACTACAGGGATGTCAAGCAGATGCCGGGTGACGAAGCCGACGGTTGCGAACCGGAGGTCAGCCCCTTCGAAATCGCCACACAGAGCTGGCAGACCTTTGATCTGCTTTATCAGCAGACCCACGACGTGCAGTGGCTGGCCGAGCGCGACAAGGTGGAACGTCTAGCCCTGCCCTACGAACCGAAGAACATGATCGACCTTAATTGGAAGATCCACTTTCTGGCCACGGTCAATCGTCAGAAATACGCGGCGCAGCTCAATCAGCTCATTGACCAGCTTTACACCTTCGAGACGCCGGAGGGGACGTGGCCATATCCTCTAGACAAGATGGCCAAGCCTGCGGACTTCATCAGCTATCGTCCCATCTTTGGCCCTGGCGCTTGCCGGCAGGCGACCCGAAACAGACCCACACTTCGCCTGCACCGTCCAGGCCTGCCTCCGTGCTCAGCGCCCGGAGGAAGTTGGGAAGGCGATCCCGTCTACCAAGGCTTCAACACTCCCTTCCGCGCCACGCAGTTTGCGGTGATGGCGCTCTCCACGCTTTATCCCGGGACTACTCAAGCAAAGAACTGGGACGCTGCCTATCCTCCCCCGCCTACGGAGTTGGCAACAGAAAATCTGCCGCTGCTGCTGACTCAGCTTGATCAGTTCTGGGACCTGGCGCCGGAGCCGGTGTTGCGCCAAATCCGCAATATCCTGGCTGCCAGCGATCAGCCTCTGGCGCGTGAGGCAGCGGCTCGAGCGCTGGGGCATATGGCGGATCCTGGTGCGCTTCCTATACTCACCCAGGCGCTCGGCGACCCGACCAAAATGGTGCAGTGTAGCGCGGCTTATGCGATCCGCATGATCGTGTCAAGGCGACCGAAGGTGGCCGCCAACGGGCGCAGCCTTCTGGCCGCGGCGCTTCGATCGTCTGACGCGCGCACCCGTTGGGGCGCCGCCCGCGTCTTCAACCAGCATTTCAAATCTCTCACCGATGACCCCCAACTGCTGGCCGCGCTCACGGCCGATCTCAAGGACCCCGTGCCGTTTGTGCGTTTCCAAGCGGCGTCTGGCTTGTGGCGTTGGTATTACTGGCAAATTGACCGCCGCGACGAGCGCAACAGCATTATGGAGTCGCTCACCACACGCCTCGGCGCCGAGTCGGATCCAATGGTTCGCCGGGGCCTCCAGGAGAGCGTTTACGACGTGCTGGATGAGAACACTGGTTACCTGGCGGCCTGGATCAAGACGGCCTCCACCCAGAGCGACAAGGAGGCCATCGAATCCGGCTATGAAGCGGTGGCCCGCGACCAGGCAAAGGTGCTAGCTCGCGTGCTGGTGGCGTCGAGTGCGGAAGGCCGTGAGGCTATCCTGAATGCGCTGTGGGACTTCCACGTTCGACACTACGCCCTGCCACGGGTGAAGGAAGGGACCGTTTCGATCGGTTTGCCGGCGGTGCTCACTAAGTATGTTGGAGGTGTGCCTGATCTTCACACACCTGGCTACGAATATCCGCCATATCGTGAAACGGTCGACTTCAAGTACGATGTTCACAACGGCTTCTATCAAACCCGCGTCGGAAATGACAGCGACCTGATTCACTTCTTCCCCAACTCCGGTCCCGAGCTGGAGAACGCTCTGCTCGCGTGCCTAAGCGGACGCGGCGTGGCTGACAGGACGAAAATAGAGGTGCTCAAGGCGGGCAGCACGCTCAGTGGAGCGGGAGACCCGCGATTCGCCCTCGCGGTATTGAAGCTCTCCCTTGATCCGAGCGCCGAGGTGCAGAAGACGGTCCGCTATGTTTACGAAAACGGGCAGCGAGGAGTCCTCAACCTCGCTGGACCCGAATTGCCCGATGCCACGCTAGTAAAGACAGTGGTTCAAATCCTTGAGCGGGGGAATCCGGATAGTCAAGCCGTGGTATTGCCCCTCCTGGCCAGCCTGCCAGCCGGTTCAGCGTTGAGCCGCGAGCCGGGGGTGCAAGCCGCTCTCCGCTCCTTGCTCGAACGTCAGCCGCGACCATCCAATTACCCCGAAGTGCTCGACGCTGCGTCGGGATTCAGCCAGCTGATGCAAGATATGAAACTGCGGGACCAGATATTCGCGGGTTTGACCGACCCAGACCCGAGTATCCAGCGGGCTGCGATCCGGATCTGTCTGGAACACTTTCTTACCGATCCAAAGACTGCGACGCAGGTGTCGCAGGCATTTGAGCATTTTGGAAGCTCCGAGCATGGCATCCTGATAGAAGAAGTCAATGATCCCAAGTTCATGCGTCGTCATCTCGGCGTATCGGGCGGGGCTGTATCCCAGGATCAAGCTTATTTCCTCGGCCACAATAAGTTTTACAAGGACCCTGACTTTCTCGCCCAACCTGTCGTCCTGAGTACGGTCATGGCGAGCATCGATGACCGGGACGCCAACGTTCGCGCGGCCGCCTTGGACCTGCTTCGCAAAGTAAAAGGGATTGAGCAGCGTCAGGACTTCCGAGCCGCTCTCGAGAGACTACAGCAGGAGTCGAACCCCCGCCTTCAGGTGATCGCGCAGCGGGTATTAGCCGGAAAGAAGTTGTCCGATGCATTGGCGGACGTGCAACCCGGCTCCGTACTTGATTACAACTTCTTCGTCGCCCGTGTGGAGCCGATCCTCGCCACAGTCGGGCCCGATGGCAAGGCTTGTGTCTTTTGCCACGCCAGCCACGTCATCTTCAAGTTGCATCCGCCTAATGAGGAGGGCACCTTCTCTCCGCAGGATAGCGAAGAGAACTACAAGTACGCGATGCGGGTCGTGAGCATTAACGATCCTACGCACAGCTTGATGCTGATCAAGCCGACGCGGCCGACGGATGCCGGAGGCGACGTGGGAGACTACCTGGCAACCCACAACGGCGGTCAACGCTGGCGAGGCAATGAGTCGAGCTGGCAGTACAAGACCATCCTCGAATGGATACGCGGAGCAACGCTCGAAACGGCAACACAGTATCGGGCCGGACAAGCGGTCCAGTAGCTTTTGGTTCGCAGCTTTCGGGCAGGGTCCTTCGGCAGCTGGAGGATTCCTTTGCTCTCAGTCTCGCGCCGGGCACGCGGCCGGTTGACGGGCCAAGACCCAGACCCTACACCAACCGCATGCAAATACATTTAATCCCGAGAAGGAAGCCTACCTCGCACAAATCGCTTCTCACCAGCCCGCCTTGTCCATCCGTATGACGATGCGGCCATTGTTCTGATGCGATGCGGCCCGCCTCAAAGCCTGCCGCATCGAGCGCGGCGAAACTCATTTCGATATCCCCAACTACATTGGTGTTGTTTTGGTCCGGGGAGTCAATCGGTATCTCAGGAAAATAGCGGATGACACAAGACAGTGGATCGACAGAGCTGACCCTTCGGACGACGGTCAATCTGTTCGTATTGACTTGTGTAGCCGGGATAATGGACGCGCTGAGTTATCTACGCTCGGGCGTCTTCACTGCGAACATGACAGAAAACACAGTCGTGCTCGGGCTGGCGGTGGTGGGGCCCGATCGGTCTCGTTTGCTTCTCTGCACTACCGCCTTGTGCGCGTTTGCAGCAGGCGACTTAATGGCCGGTTTCGTGCTCGTTCGGCCCCATCGGGGTGAGGAATGGAGAGGCGAACTGAAGTTAGGCGTTAGGTTGCAACTTCCCTTCGTGGTCGCGTTTGCGCTGCTACTCTCGTTCTCGTCGGCGCCGACGCCGCACTGGACCACGGCCGCCCTAATTGCAACCGCTGCATGTGCTTTAGGTATTCAGAGTGTCGCGGTTCGCCGGCTCAGACTTTTCCGGGGTGGTAACTACGTTCATCACGGGGACAATTACGACCGCTGTCGTGTCTTTGCTCTCTAAGAGCGAACCGGGAGTCGATCCCCGCAGGAACTCACCGCCGCTTCTTGCCGCGATGTTGGTTTGTTACGTCTTGGCCGCTGCTGCGGGAGCCCTGGTCTACAAGCACAAAGCGCTTTCGGCGTTGATTCTCTTGGCCGCAGTCGGGGCCGTGCAGATTCGGTCATTCAGGGATTAATGGCACAGATAGCGCCCAGGTAGCGTACTCGCCATGCTGTGCGGGCGCGGGCAGATGCCCGGCATTTTGCGCGGGAGGCGAATCGATGGTAGCGAACTGGCTTCACACCCTGGCGATTATTTCACTGGTGAGCGCCGTTTTTTGCGCAGGAGTAATCTCAGTCGACATTCTGCGGGGAAACAAACAGCAAATGGGCATCATGAGTGTTGTTTGGCCGGTCACGACGCTGTGGTCGGGCCCCCTCGACCTGTGGGCCTATTTCCAATTCGGCCGCACGTCGACACATCACGGCGTCGAAGACACCAAACGGAAAGGCAACGAAGGTTCGAGTCAGGAAAGACCCTACGCCGTAGCCGTCGCAATTAGTGCGACGCATTGCGGCGCTGGCTGCACGTTAGGCGATATCATCGCCGAATGGGTTCACTTCGCTGCGCCCTTTGTGATTGCGGGTGTGGCCCTCTTCGGCGCCTGGGCGCTGGATTATGCGTTCGCGTTCTTGATTGGCATTGCCTTTCAGTACCTCGCGATCGCTCCTATGCGGAATCTTCCCTTTGGCAAAGAATTGCTGCAGGCACTCAAGGCCGACACATTGTCCCTGACCGCGTGGCAACTCGGAATGTACGGCTGGATGGGAGTCATGCGCTTTGCTGTGTTCAGGAAAGAGATTCCGAAGACCGACGCTGCCTTTTGGTTTCTCATGCAGCTCGCAATGTGCGCCGGTTTCCTGACCAGTTATCCCGTGAACTGGTGGCTGCTGAAAAAAGGTATTAAAGAAGAAATGTAGTTTTTGTTCCGAAATGGGTTAGAGTTGGCGGAAGCTGACCGCGCAACGTATTTCTCGTCCAACGAAGAAAACAGAATCATCTAAATGAGTAGGGAGATTGAGTGGGCAGAACTCTGCCACGCCCACAAAGATGAATTTGCCCAACGAGGATGGAGCGGCTAATAAATGGTCGTGATTGCTTCACCTCATGGATGGGTGAAGAAGCGGACATCATGTCGTTGGCGGAACCATGGAGACCGTCGCGCAAGGAGAGTTAAACCGCATCAGATCAGACGGCCGCAAAGCACTGATTCATCACGAGGCCAAAGCTCACTGGCAGCCTCTTACAAGAGGGATGGAAGGATGAATGTCCACTGCAGGTCTTTGTTCATTTCCTGGCGTTGCAGCGTTCCATAGAGCCTGCGTTTAGCCATTCTTCGGCTAGAATAGGAGCTAATAGTATTCGGGAGTCAGTCAAAATAACGCGACTGCAGGTTACCTGCTTTACAGTTCCGACCGATGCTCCCGAAGCGGATGGAACTCTCAGCTGGGATAAAACCACACTCGTTCTGGTTCAGGTAAGCGCGGGAGATAAACAGGGGCTTGGTTTCACCTACGCTGACCGAACCACGGGGGAACTGGTGCGTTCATTGCTGGCTGATCGGGTTGTAGGGCGTGACGCGATGGATGTTCCCGGGATATGGTCAGCCATGGTTCATGCCATTCGTAATCTTGGCCGTCCCGGCATTGCCTCTATGGCAATCGCCGCAGTGGACAACGCCTTGTGGGATTTGAAAGCCAAGCTTCTCAATCTTCCCTTGGCGAAGGTGCTTGGCGCGGTGCGCGAGGGAGTACCCGTTTATGGCAGTGGCGGATTTACCTCCTACTCTGATGAGCAGTTAACCAACCAACTCGGTGGGTGGGTTGCGCAGGGCATTCCCCGAGTCAAGATGAAGGTCGGAACTCATCCGGATCAAGATCTACACCGTGTCGAGGTGGCGCGCAAAGCGATCGGAGGGGCAACCCAGCTGTTTGTGGACGCAAACGGCGCCTACGCCTCGAAGCAGGCGATCGCCTTTGCTCACGAGTTCGCTAGATTCGACGTGAAGTGGTTTGAAGAACCGGTCTCTTCCGAAGATCTCGAAGGACTACACCGGATCCGAGAAGCAGCGCCTCCCGGCATGGAGATTGCGGCGGGCGAGTATGGTTACGACCTGTCCTACTTCCGGAGAATGCTTGACGCGGGCGCGGTGGATTGCTTGCAGGCAGACGCGACACGTTGCGCGGGTATTACGGAGTTTCTCAGAGTGGGCGTCCTTTGTCAGGCACGCTCAATGCCGCTTTCGGCGCATACAGCGCCTTCGATACACGTTCATCCCTGTTCTGCCATGATTCCGCTACGACATCTCGAATACTTCCACGATCATGTGAGGATCGAGCGCATGTTCTTTGACGGAGCTCTCCAGCCCGTCAAGGGAGCGCTATTTCCCGACCTGTCGCGGCCCGGCTTTGGCCTGGAACTTAAGACTCAGGACGCTGCGAAGTTTCTGGAGCATTAGGAGCAATTGCCATCATGGAAGTTCTAACCGAAACCAAATCCGCCTCTTTCGCGCACCCGCAGAACCTTGACCAGGCGAACATCGGGAAGCACCAGTCTATCAACGTCGATGCCAAGGATCTTGCGGCGGAATTACGCAAAGCGACGGACGCGGAGGTGCGTTTCGATAATGGTAGCCGTGCGCTTTATTCGACGGATGGCTCGAATTATCGCCAGGTTCCCATAGGGGTGGTAATACCGCGCTCGAAACAGGATGTCATCCAGACGGTAGCGCTATGCCGGCGCTTTGGCGCGCCGGTGCTTTCGCGCGGCGGCGGAACCAGCCTCGCCGGGCAGTGCTGTAATGTTGCCGTGGTAATGGATTTCTCGAAGTATCTTCACCAGGTACTCGAACTCGATACGAGAGGCAAACTTGCCCGGGTGGAACCGGGCTGCGTCCTGGACAATCTGCGTGAGCGCGCCGAACAGTTCAAGCTCACTTTCGGGCCCGATCCTGCCACGCACAACCACAACACGCTGGGCGGCATGATCGGCAATGATTCCTGCGGCGTCCATTCCGTCATGGCGGGGGCGGAACGCGCCAGGACGGCAGATAATATCGAGTCCCTGGAGGTACTCACCTATGACGGCCTGCGCCTGCGTGTGGGGCCGGTGAGTGAGATAGAACTCGATCGCATCATCCGTGAGGGTGGACGACTCGGTGAGATTTACGACGGTATGAGGCGCTTGCGCGACAAATATGGTGATGAGATCCGTCGCAAGTTTCCCCGAATCCCGCGGCGCGTGTCGGGATACAACATCGATGAACTGCTTCCGGAAAAAGGATTCAATGTTGCCCGCGCACTGGCAGGCAGCGAAGGCACACTGGTAACCTATCTCGAAGCCACGCTGCAGCTGATCTACAGCCCGCCCGCTCGCTCGGTAGTCCTGCTAGGCTATCCTGACGTTTATACGGCAGCCGATCACATCACGGAAGTGATGGCCCAACAGCCGACCGGATGCGAGGGGCTGGACGACCTGCTGGTCAAGTACATGCAGCAGAAAAACATGCATGTGGATTATCTCAGGCTGCTTCCGCCGGGTGGAGGATGGCTACTGGTGGAGTTCGGAGGTGAAAACAAGGAGGAAAGTGACGCGAAAGCGCGGAAACTGATGCACGCGCTCAACGGCAGGTCGCATGCCCCGTCGATGAAGCTTTTTGATGATAAGACCGAAGAGGAGCATATTTGGAAGGTGCGAGAGGGCGGGCTAGGGGCCACAGCTCGTATTCCAGGCCATGGTGATGCCTGGCCGGGGTGGGAGGACTCCGCCGTCCCGCCGGAAAAAGTCGGAGCTTATCTCCGCGATTTGCGCAAACTCTTTGATAAGTACGGATACGACTGTTCCCTGTACGGACACTTCGGCCAGGGCTGCATTCATGTCCGCATCGATTTCGACCTCTACACGGCCGACGGAATCAAGAAATATATGTCGTTTACGGATGAAGCGGCCGATCTGGTAGTAGGCTACGGCGGTTCGCTTTCCGGCGAACATGGGGACGGACAAGCCCGCGCGCAATGTCTCCCCCGCATGTTTGGAAACGAGATTATCCAGGCCTTCCGCGAATTCAAAAGTATATGGGATCCGGAATGGAAGATGAATCCCGGAAAGGTCGTGGATGCCTATGGAGCAGACGAAAATCTGCGCCTGGGTACAAGCTACAACCCCTGGGAGCCCGAGACGCACTTCACTTGGCCCGATGACAACGGCCGATTCTCCAGAGCGGTGCTGCGATGCGTCGGTGTTGGAGAATGCCGGCGTGAGCACGGCGCTACGATGTGTCCAAGCTACCGGGTGACGCATGAGGAAAAGCATTCCACGCGGGGCCGGGCACGGCTGCTCTTCGAAATGCTGCAAGGCGAGGTGATCAGCGGATGGCGCAGCGAGGCGGTGCGGGACGCGCTGGATCTCTGTCTCGCCTGTAAAGGCTGCAAAGGTGATTGTCCGGTTTCGGTGGACATGGCAACTTACAAAGCGGAATTCTTCTCGCACTACTACGCGCGGCGGCTAAGACCTGTGCACGCCTATTCCATCGGCCTGATTCACTGGTGGGCACGCATCGCCAGCAAAATGCCCCGGCTGGTGAACGGCATGACCCAGAGTCCGGGTTTGCGAAGCTTATCCAAATTCCTGGGCGGATTCGCCCAAAAGCGCAGAATACCCCCATTTGCCCCTTACACTCTGCGGCAGGCGTATCGCGAGCGACAGCTCGCTCGCCGCAGAAAGGGGCAGGCCCACGTTGAACGGCAGCGAGGGCCGGTGATCCTGTGGCCGGATACCTTTAACAACTACTTTTACCCCTCTACGGGTGAGGCGGCGTTAAACGTGCTTGAAGCACTGGGCTTTGACGTTCAGATTCCCCGGCGGGCGCTCTGCTGCGGCAGGCCGCTCTATGATTACGGCATGCTTGATCTGGCTGAGCGGCTGCTCGACGAGACCCTTGAGACGCTGCGTCCTCAGATACGTGAGGGCGTTCCTATCGTGGTATTGGAGCCGAGCTGCGCTGCTGTCTTTCGAGATGAACTCACCAGTATCAAAGCCCATGACGAGGACGCAAAGCGGCTCAGCGGGCAAACCTATCTGCTGAGTGAATTCCTGGAGAAAAAGGTCCCGGATTATCAGCCGCCCGCACTCAACCGCAAGGCCATCGTTCACGGTCATTGCCATCACAAAGCTGTCATGAAGATGAAGGACGAAGAAGGGGTGCTGAAGAAAATGCATCTCGATTACGAACTGCTCGATTCCGGCTGTTGCGGAATGGCCGGCGGCTTTGGTTTTGAGAAGGAGCACTACGGCGTTTCCGTAGCTGTGGGTGAAGAAGTGCTTCTGCCCGCGGTGCGCAAAGCCCAGCGCGACACGATCATTATTGCCAATGGCTTCAGTTGTCGCGAGCAGATCGAGCAAGCCACCGAGCGCCGGGCCCTTCATCTTGCCCAGGTGCTCGAAATGGGAATGCGCGAGGGACCTGACGGTCCGAATCCAGGGGCGCCGCCTGAGAGCTCCTACCCCAATGCCCGCAAACGGCCAGTATCGAAGCTGAAGCTAGGACTGGCGCTTACGCTGGGTGTTTTGGCGGGTGGTGCCGTTGCCTGGGGTGTTCGGAAACTGGAGGGCACATGAAATCCAAACTGCTAACGCAATCAGGAGAGAAAATCTTTGCGGTTATTTTCGATACCGATGACGAGGTGATTACAGGTCTGACGCGCTTCGCCCAGGAGCACCAATTGACCGCGAGCCAACTCACCGCTATCGGAGGCTTCCGCGAGGTGACCCTCGGGTATTTCGAGATTGATCGAAAGAACTACAAGAAAATTCCGGTTCACGAGCAGGTGGAAGTGGTGTCGCTGGTGGGTGATATCACGCTCGAAAAGGGCGAGCCGAAGGTTCACGCGCACGTTGTTCTCGGGCGCTCTGACGGCAGCGCTTCCGCCGGCCACTTGATCGAAGGACGCGTCCGGCCCACCCTCGAAGTCATGCTGACAGAGACGCCGGCGCATCTTCATCGCCAGTTCGACCAGGAGAGCGGGCTTGCTCTGATACGCCTGTAGCGGCTCCGAAATCCGTTCAGGGCCAATCGAAGAAAAGCCGAATCGCAGCATGACCGAGATCCTGTGTTGTATCCCGGCAGTATTAGGTAAAGGAGATGATGATCCAATGAGGAATGTCCAAGCGAATCCCGAGGTGGTGGTGATAACAGGAGCTTCAGCGGGGCTGGGACGCGCCACGGTACGTGCCTTCGCCAAACAACGAGCTCATATCGGACTGCTGGCGCGCGGCGAGGACGGCCTGAAGGCGGCAAAGCGCGAGGTGGAGGAGGCTGGAGGCAAAGCGCTCCCGCTGCCGGTCGACGTCGCCGACGCGGCCGCGGTCGAGTGGGCTGGGAAAGCGGTTGAAGATGAGTTCGGACCCATCGATATTTGGGTCAACAATGCAATGACCACAATATTTTCGCCCTTCCGCGAGATTACACCGGAAGAGTTCAAGCGGGCCACCGAAGTCACCTACCTTGGCGTAGTTTACGGCACGATGGCGGCGCTCAAGAGCATGCTGCGGCGCGACCGGGGAGTGATCGTGCAAGTCGGCTCTGCGCTCGCATACCGGTCGATCCCGCTGCAATCCCCTTATTGCGGCGCCAAGCATGCGATCATGGGTTTCACAGATTCGTTGCGCTGTGAACTGATTCACGAGCGCCGCAATATTCACATCACCATGGTGCACATGCCGGCGCTCAATACTCCCCAGTTCAGTTGGTGCAAGACCAAGTTGCCCCGTCATCCGCAGCCGGTTCCTCCCATATTTGAGCCCGAGGTGGGGGCGGACGCAATCGTTTGGGCCGCTCACCACCGGCGTCGCGAACTCTGGGTCGGTACGCCGACTGTTCTGGCTATCGCCGGAAATACCATCGCGCCCGGCGTACTCGATCGCTATCTCGGGCGTACTGGGTATGACTCGCAGCAGACCCGGGATCCTGTGGATCCCAACCGTCCCAGCAACCTCTTTGAGCCCCTGCCGGGAGATCACGGGGCTCACGGCATTTTCGAGACGTGCGCGACTTACAGAAGCGAAGCGTTATGGAGCTCGACACATAAAAAATGGCTTGTCGCCAGCGCCGGAATAACAGGAATTGCACTGACGCTGCTGTTGAGGAGATAAGCGCTGTGGGCGCGGATAATCTGAGATAAATAAGTTGTGACCGCAGGCTCAGCTCACCTCAAACTCTGCATAGTATCCGCCTGTCCTATTCCGGTGACCTCTCGTCGTCACATGCAGGGCCATCCGCGCCTCTTGGCGTTTATCAGTCCGCCGGCAGACCAACCAAACCAGCTACTAACTAGCCAAGGGCTTGCGGTAGAGTAGAGCACAGGCGCGTTGCGCTGTCGCACGTTTCCTGTGCCCCCTCATCGAACTGGACGTGCGGATTTCCCGCATCCAGCTCTCCGACCATCTTCTTCCGGCGGCGTGCGCCGCAAGCCAGGCAGATGGCTCACTCTCCCTACCATTTGGTACAACCGACAGCGTTTATACAGGAACTGATAGTTCCAGTGCTGCCGAGCGGACCGCCAACTGCGCTGGTGCTTGCGTCGAAGCCATAACTGCAGCTCGCTCAGCACGGCCCAGTCGATCTGGTGAAAGACGCGGTTGCTGTTGCCGACCCGGAAATAGGTACACCACCCATTCAGAATCGGATTCAACTTCCGAATCACCTCACCGATCGACGCGCTACTGGGAAACGACCGGACCACTTCACGCGCCCGGTCGCGGATATGTTGGCACGCTTTCTTGCGTGGCCACATGTACAGCAACCGCACCGGTGGTTTCCGAAACTCGAAACCGAGAAACGCAAAGCCCTCTGCCACCGTCGTTAGCCGACTCTTCTCCTGGTTCACTACCAATCGTAGAGCCGCAAACTGGTTTTGGAGGCGCTCCCACGCTTCCCTGGCCTCTGATTCCGTACGCGCCAGCAGCACCATATCGTCTGCGTAACGGACGAGCACGACCGAATGACTCATCGTGCCGTCGCCGCGACACCACTGACGATCCACTTCGTGAAGCATGATGTTGGAAAGCAACGGCGAAACCACCCCGCCTTGAGGAGAGCCCCGGTCGGGATGCGTCACCCTGCCTTCCTCCATGACTCCCGCTTTCAGCCAAGCTCGGATCAGGCGCATGACTTGCACATCTCCAACCCGACGTTGCACCAACTCTAAAAGCAGTTCGTGCGAAATCGTGTCGAAGTAGGACTTTAAGTCAACGTCCACCACGTGAGTGTAGCCGGCCTGCGTTTGCTCAGCGATGATGCTGAGCGCCATGCGCGGCGTCTTCTCCGGACGAAACCCGAACGAACAGGGCACGAAATCGGCTTCGAACAAAGGTTCGATCACCAACTTCACGGCCATCTGTACCACTCGGTCCTTCACCGTGGGGACGGGCGTTTCATACTGCACCCTCCGCAGTAGCGTTTGGGGATACTTTACCTTTTTGTAGTTTAGTTGAGTTGCGCACCCGGTCCTGGAGCCTCTGTTCGTCCGACCCATTCAGCGTGATCCAGTATGGCATCCGTGGGTTCAGCCGCCGAGCATGGATCAGGCTGCGCTTGATCCAATAGTAGACTACGTACTTGTTGACTCCAAGGTGCTGGGCCACCTGTTGCACGGTCAGCTCCTCCGGCCTCTGGAGTGTCACGGGAGGAATCTGATAGCGCCAACGGATCCACCGCACGATTCGTGTGGTATACGGTTTACCTTTGGGACTGGCATGCCCTTCGCGATGGAGCCGGTTCGCGATCTCCGCATCGGGTAAGCCGTGTGCCAGCTCCCGGACTTTGTCGACCACTGCGACCGGATACCGCACGCGATCGGCTATGGGGAGCGGGAGTTGCACCGTGAGATGGGTCGAAGTCCCACCCTGCCAGCGGAGGTGAAGCAAGAGCTGCTTGGAAGGGGAGGGTTTCTCGACAGTAATATCCTTGAGGAGCAGCCGCAACATCCGCTTGCGGTCCTTGGCCAGTGTGGTCGGGGCATGCCACACCCGCGGTAAATCCTGGGCCAGCGCGAGGACCTTCGCTTTCTGCTCAGGTGTGGCCACGCGGGCTTCTTGCCGCCGAAACTCGGCGGCTTGCTTTTTGAGGTCTTCTAACTGCAGCAGGGCATCGTTCCAGCGCCGCTCCAGCGTGCTCGCCACCAGGCGCTGCGAAGGATCGACCTCCAGATAGCGCCGCTCGGCGAGGGCCGCTTCGTACTCGGCGCGTTCGATCCGCATCTGCCACTGCCGCCCGAGGGCCTGATCGCGCGACTCCAACTCCGCCAGAGCCGCCAGGGCGAGCTCGAGCTCGGCGGGTTGCATGGCCTTCAGCACCTCCTCCGCGACGGCGGCGTCGAGCAGATCGCAGCGGAGGTTCAGGCATTCCTTGCTCGTCCCCAGATTTTCCCGGCGTAACCAGGTGCATTGATAGCGGGGATAAATGCCGCCGTTCCCCGTGTAGCGTACCGTCAGCCGGCGGCCACAGCATCCACACAGCAGCAATCCCTGGAGCAGCGCCAAGCCTTCGCGCGCCGGGCCCGCCAGGACCGTCTCCTCACCGTTGGTGCGATTCTTCTCCAAGCGCTCCTGATTGTGCAGGAACTCTTCCCAACTGATATATCCCTCGTGGTGATCTTGCAGGCTGACGCGCCAGTCGGGAATCGCCACCGCGTACTTCCGGGGATGAACCTTACCTTCCGGGCTGATCTCCCGCCGATACTGATAACGGCCGAAAACGTACCGGCCGGCATAGGACGGGTTCTTGAGCAGGCCCAGCACCCGGCCGTGCGTCAGGCGGCCCCAGATCAGCTTTCCATCCCAGGCTCCCCCATACGCACGCTTGGGGAAACGCAGCGTGCTTGCGGCGAAGCGTTGCATCACCGCGAAGGCGCTGCCGGTTTCGCGAAACAGCCGAAACACCAAGCTCACCGCGCCCCGCACTTCTTCGTCCGGATCCAAGATAATACGGCTTTCCGCGTCGTAGCCAAAGCCCACCGGCAGAGGGGGAAAACGTAACTCGCCTTTCTGGGCTTGTAGTGTGGCGCTAGACCAGCAGCGTGCCAATCGAGATTCGAGCGCGCCAGGCGCGAGACTTCCAGGGCAAACACCGCCCCCACCTGGCCCATCGAGACATCGGCCACTAAGGTCTTGAAGTCCTCCCGCCGCGTCATCTCCGTTCCCGTCTTCCCCAAATCCTGGTCGAGAGTGCGGATCAGGGACTCGCTCCAGCCCAGTTCCCGCGCCTTCTCGCGCAAGGCGTACTGGCGCTCCGTGCTCTCCCGATGGTGGAGAACCTGGCCCGGCGTCGACTGGCGCAGGTAAATGTAGGCCGGCTTGCGGCAGTGCTGTTCTTGAATCTTGGGATTCATCCCTGGCCTCCGCGTTGGCCGTCAAGCTCCGGTCCTGGTCGAGCCAGCTGGCGAGCATGTTGGCGAGGAGCACGCCGCCCCGTCCGGGATCGATTGGCACGCGGAGGGCTGGCAGCACTTCGCTCATGGCGGTCTCTTACAGCTTCTCGCGACGGCGTAGGAGCTCGCGGTTGATCTCGCAGATCTCCTCCAAGACCTGGCGGGCATGGTGGTAATTGGCCAGAAACTCGCTCGCCTGCGCGTAAGACTTTTGCGGGACGTAGTCCATTTGCGGACGCCGGCCGGGGTAGCTCACCGACAGATAGTACTTGGGGCCATGACCGGGGCCGTCGGCGCATTTGCAGCCGGGCTTGCCACAGCGCTTGTAGCGCTCGATGAGGGAACCGCGAAGAACAGCTTTGAGCGGGGGCAATCGGCGCAGGAGCGCTTGGCGGCGCTTTCGCAAGGCGGCGGTGGTCTGTTTCGATGTTTTCATCGGACCACGCTAATAACTGGTCTGAACCTAACATCGGGCCTCTCCTTTGTCAATTCTTTTTTTCGTGTCTTTTCCCGGGGAGGAGGGACGGGACGCGGCCAGGGCATCCAATAAGGCGACGAGTTCGAAAAGGCTGTCGGCGGCGAGACGGTGCGGCGGCCGGGTTAACGCGTCATACGGGGTGGGATCAGCCCAGTCGGTCCACTCGCGCGGAATGCTGAGCGTACCACGCTCCAGCTCGCGGAGAATGAGCGTGTCGACGCCAGCGATGCGCCTTTTCTTGAGAACTTCAAATCGCCGACCTCGCAGCGGGTGAAAGGGATGGGAGATTTCTGCCCATCCCAAAGGCGAGTGGGGCACAAGTGCAGTCTGCTCTGACCGTCGGGATACCCAACGGCCGAGTTTTCCCCGGCTGTCCGGTCTTTGGTATGTGAAGCCGGCGGACCAACGAAACCCGGTAGCTGACGTCGCGAAGTGCCTGTTCAATCTCGTTCAGAAACCGCGCTTCGCCATATGCCCGTATCGCGTCGATCTCCACGTCGTCCACACCCGCTGCACCCTTGTTGGACTTCACCCGTCGCCAGGCCTCTTGCAGGATGTCCTGCCGACAGACCTTATCGTAGAGAAGTGTGAACCTCCTTCCCGGTTGTTGCTTGGCCACTCGGTATAGCGTCCTTTGAAGTTTGCGGGCAGGTTCAAGTCTCGCGGGCAACTTTGCCTTGGCTCGACGGGGCCGGGGTGAAGCTTTCCCTTGCGGGAGCAGTCCGGCTGCCTTTCCCAACATTGGACGAATGATGGAAGTAGCGGCCCTTCCCTCCCCTCGGTTTTCCCGAGGTTCATCGGTAGTACGGCCACCTCCGACTCCCTGCCCGGCGTTGTTGCTGCGCTTTCGGGTTTCGCCCTTATACGCTTCCCTACCGGACGGAGTCGCCTCCGCCGGACCGAACAGGGTCTCTCCGGTTGTGCTGATGCACTGTCTTTGCGTGCTGACGCCCTCTACACCGTCCCGGCGTTCCGGTTTTACTCTCGCTGCATTCCGGACCGTGGCAGGCTTCGCCTCCAAGGGACAGGCTCGCCCCGGGAAAAGCTCCAGCTGAATTGGCGTGATCGCTGGTGGATATGACGATGCTGAAATGGCGTTCACTTCTGTTGCGGCCCGCAAATTCGCCTCGCCCTCCTGCCAACAGGTGAGGGCTTTGTCGTCCCGCTTCTCCGGATCAGGTTGCCCCGAATCGGAGGGGACCAGGCTATCGGGTGAGCGAGTCATTACCCGAGCTGATTCCTTTCATTCAGCAAGTACATCAACATCACGTCGGACACACCCCTTGATATCCCTTCAAATGCTTGGTTGGCCGCCGATGAAGGAACAGCACAGTGCGCCCCGGTGCCGCGCGGCGGAGAACTGGGGCAGGACAGCTTCCGCGGGTGCTCGCAGAGGCGTCCAGGATATATCCTTCAGGTATCCCACTTGGAGGAAAACCATGAACGCCTTCTACGAGCATCACCAGCATAACATTGCTTTCCACTATCATTGCTTCGACCGGCTTCTGCTCAATGCCAGCATTCAACCGTTTCAACAACCGGAGCGAGTGATGGGCTTCTTCTCAAGCTTACTGTGATCTCTATCCCGTCAGCCGCAACGTCTTGCGAGAGATTGCCACCAATTACCACAACTGGGTAAAGCATTACTCGCAGAAAACAGGAGTCTCTGTGCTGGACGCCCCGGAAGAGCAAACGCGCGAGCAGTTTGTCGCCCCTTACTTCCGCAAAGCCCAACCGGAGCAGCCGGTGGTCATTCTCAAAGCCCGCGAGCCTGCTCGCATACTGGTCAGCATCGCCAAGTCCGCCCACGAGCAAGGTCATCTGGAATACAAGAAACGCTGGGTGGACCAGTACAATTTCTACCTGCAGGATAAAGCCTGGGGCCGCATGTTCGTGCGGGTTTGCCCTTACTTCCCTTTTCCCGCTCGCGTCTATCTCAATCAACACTATTGGCTGGCGCAAAGCCTCTCCGCGAAAAACATTCGTTTTCAACAGTGCGCCAATGCCTTCCTCAGTTGCAGTGATCCCGAGCAACTGCAGCAACTCGCCGATTCCTTAAAACCCGACGACCTCCGCCGCTGCGCGGAGAAATGGCTCACCGCTCTGGTCCCTTTCTTTACCGCCAGAGAACGGCGGGAGGCTGGAGTTCAACATCGTTTCTTCTTCGCCCAAGTCGAATACTGTGACAATCTCGTCTTCCAGCGTCGCGCTGCTCTGGACCGTTTGGGGGAGCGTCTGCTCGATGCCAATCGTAGCCTGGGTCACCCTGACTCGCTCACTGTGATCTTCGGTCGCCGCATCCAGAAGCGCTATCAGGGCAAGCTGCAGACGGTGATTGAAGACATGCACCTGGGCAACCCGGTGCTGCGGGCCCATTACAAAAACGGCTTTCTCAAGCAGTATGTCCGCGATCACCGCATCCTGCGCACGGAACCGGCCACCAACAGCGTCCTGGATTACGGGGTCAAGAAGGCTATCGACAACTTACCCCAGTTGCGCGAACGGGCCGCTGCCATCCTCGACCGCTGTCTGGACGTCGAGCAAGATATTCTGGAGACCTTTGTCGATCGCGGCCAGCCCGAGCAACTCCGCCAACCGACTCTGACCGAAAAAGGCCGGCGGATCCCCGGACTCAAACTCGATCACCCCCGCCAACTCGCGCTGATGCACGCTCTGGTTCGCTTCTCCCACGTAGCGGCCCGCGATACCTTCTCCTTGAAGGAACTTCAACCCCAGGTCGCTGAGGCTCTGGGTTGCTCCGAGAGCGAATACAAACTCAACTCGCTGCGCTATGAACTGGCCAAACTGCGCGCCAAAGGACTGGTGGAGAAAATCGCTCATTCCCACCGCTATCGCTTGCTCCCCAAAGGCTATCGCCTCTGTGTGGTCTATCTGAAACTGTTCGAAAAGATCTGCGCCCCTTTGACCGCCGGCTTACTCCAACCGCTCCCAACCGAGGCCAAGATAGACCCGCAGAAACTTACCCAGCTCGACCGACTCTATCTCGCGGTTAGTAAAGCTCTCGACAACCTCATGGAAGGGGTGGGCCTCAAGGCCGCATAACTCCCCTTCACCAGGAGGAACAGCAGGAAATGAAAACAAAATTCACAAATTCCGCCAAATAACGGACTAGGCTTTTTCCGAGACTTCGCTCGGAAAAAGTGGCCCCCTGCGGGGGCAGCATAGAGAGGGTTGAAAGTACGTCGATGTCGCTGTTAATGTTCTCAATTTCTGTAGGTGAGAAGGAGCGACGCTATGGCGGACCCATTGGGCGAGCGGTACAGGGACCTTCTTCAAGGCTCTTATGACTGTGTCGACCGGATTGTGCTCAACGGTTATTTTCGCATGGCTCACTCGGGCGGTGGTTTCCGGGCTTGGTGGCAGAAGCTGGAGGGCTCGGAAGAGCATCTGGACAACTCTCATCTGATGCGGATGGCCGGTCGTTTCAGTCGTCGCCTGCGGGCTTTCGCCAAGGCCAACGCGATTCCAGTGATCGACTGCAAGCCCGGAGAGAAGAAACATGAAATCGGCGAAACACATTTGGCCCATCACACCGGCAAGCCAGGGTTGTTTTTGATTCTAGTGGGCAAAGCGCAAGCGCCGGTTTGGGAGGTAAGCGGCAAACATCACCTGGAACGGAAGAAACCCCTGCCGTACGTCAACCACTATTCGTTCCACATCTGGGACCCCGACTGGGGGCATCTCACCATCAAAATCTCCGGGCACCCTCCCTTCCCGGCGCAGATCATCTTGAACGGCCATGAGTATGTGGCCTGTCAAGCCCGCCGCCAGAAGATCGACTTTGAGAAGGAGGGAAATTGTTTCACCCGCATCAGTAATGCCGCGGGCTTGGCTCAAATCGCAGACACCTTGTCCGAGGAGCGGATGATAGGGCGTTTGAGCGAGCTGGCGGAGCGTTGGATTTACAGCACCTGCCTGTGTTTCGCGCTGAGCCGGGAGGAGCAGGAGCGCAGCGAATTTCATTATCAGTACTCGATTTATCAGGGCGAGTATAGCCGCAACTTGCTCTTCCAGCGTGGGGCTCGGATGGAGCAGGTGTTCCAAACCCTGGTGGACCGCAGTCGTGCCCCTTTGGGCCTGCAGCGCATCAAGACCATCCTGGGAAGCAAACGACGGCCCACCTTTCACCGTAAGGACAGAGGCTGGAGAGTCGTGGTCGAGAAACCTACGTATGATCTGACGGTGTTCAAGGTTAGCTGCGCACGCTTGGCCCTGAAGGTCTATACCAAAGGCGAACGCGTTCTCCGCCTGGAAGCGCTGGTTCATAACACCCAAGCGCTGGGCTGTGGTCGGGATCTGATCCGTTTCCCGCACATCGCCACGCGTTTGCGGCAGATCCTGGAACGTTTCGTTCAGGTGCTTGCGTGGGTCGATTCCTGCTTTGTAAGCGACGAGACTCTGGAACAGTTGCCACGCCCAGCTCAGGTCGGTCAAACACGCGTAGGTGGAATTGATTTGAACCAAGTCCGGATGCGAGCGGTGGCCGAAGCTGTCGTGGCGTTGGCCTCCGCGCCTGGTGGATTTACGGTCTCGGCTCTGGCCGCCGAGGTTCGGTCTCGCGGGCAAGAATACGGGCCTCGCCGCGCT
>CAWDMC010000020.1:0-98169 GCA_963803295.1 uncultured Acidobacteriota bacterium
TGTACTCCACTTATCTAGGCGAAGGTTCCGGCGGCAGGGGCATAGCGGTCGATGCCTCGGGGAATGCCTATATAACAGGCTTCACAGACACCTCCGATTTCCCCACCACTCCAGGTGCCTTCCAGACCACGTTCGGCAGCCGCCTTTATCAGCAAGCTGAACGCTGCCGGCTCGGCCCTGCTCTACTCGACCTACCTGGGCGGAAGTACGATAACTGGCCATGGCATAGCGGTCGATGCCTCGGGCAACGCCTACGTCACAGGCATTACGCATTCCTCCGACTTCCCCACTACCCCGGGCGCCTTCCAGGCCACTTTCGGGGAATTGTATAACGCTGCCTTTGTCAGCAAGCTGAACCCCGCCGGCTCGGCCCTGGTCTACTCCACCTACCTGGGCGGAAATGACGGGACCGACGGCTTTGGCATAGCGGTCGATGCCTCGGGCGATGCCTATGTCACAGGCCAGACCAGTTCCTCCAATTTCCCCACCACCCCGGGCGCCTTCCAGACCACTTACCGCGCCGACAATTGTTGCAACGCGTTTGTCAGCAAGCTGAATCCGGCCGGTTCGGCTCTGGTCTACTCCACCTACCTAGGCGGAAGTGGCTACACGTGGGAGATGACATAGCTGTTGATGCCTCGGGGAATGCCTATATAACAGGCGAAACCCGTTCCTCCGATTTCCCCACCACCCCAGGCGCCTTCCGGACCACGTTCAGCGGGGGCGGATTCTTCGGCGATGCGTTTGTGAGCAAGCTCAACGGCGGCGGGTCGGCCCTGGTTTACTCCACCTACCTAGGCGGATATGCCGAGGGCCAGGGCTCTGGTATAGCGGTCGATGCCTCGGGCAACGCCTATGTCACAGGCCCGGCCGGTTTCGGCTTTCCCACCACGCCTGGCGCCTTCCAGACCACTTTTGGCGGCGCCACTGACGCCTTTATCAGCAAGCTGAACGCCGCCGGCTCGGCCCTAATCTACTCAACCTATCTGGGTGGCAGTGGCAATGACGGTGGGCCGGGATAGCGCTCGACGCCTCGGGCAATGCCTATGTGACAGGTTTCACCGGGTCCATCGGTTTCCCCACCACAACTGGCGCCTTCCAGACCACTTACGGCGGCGGATAACGGAATGCCTTTGTGGCGAAGATAAGCCCCGCCGATGCGCCCGTTCTCGCACTGACCCCGTCGAGTATAACCTTCGCTCCGCAGGCCGTGGGCACCACCAGCCCCGCGCAGAAGACGCGGCTGAGCAATGCCGGCATCAAGGCTTTGAACATCACCAGCATCGTTGCCAGCGGTGACTTCGCCCAAACCAACGACTGCCCGGTCGGCCCGGCTACCGTCGCACCGGCGGGCTTCTGTACACTCAGCGTGACTTTCACTCCCACGGCCTCCGGAACACGTACCGGCGTCGTCACGATCACCGATAATGCGGCGGGCAGCCCGCATAAGCTCCTGCTCACTGGCACCGGAGGCATACCCATGGCAAGCCTGAACCCGGCGAGCCTGACCTTTGCGGCTCAGGCGTGGGCACCACCAGCCCCGCCAAGCCAGCAACGCTGAAGAACACGGGCAGCGGACCGTTGAGCATCACCAGCATCACTACCGCGGGCGATTTTGCCCAGACCAACAACTGCGGCAGCAAGGTAAACCCAGGCGCGTCGTGCACCCTCAACGTAACTTTCAAACCCACGGCCACAGGGACCAGGTCCGGCGCCCTTACTATTACCGACGACGCCGCAGGCAGTCCGCACAAGCTTTTACTTGCTGGCACGGGCGGCACCACACCAGCAGTCACCCTGACCCCGACGAGCTTTACTTTTGCAGCTCAGGCGGTCGGGACCACCAGCGCCGCCCACGTCGCGACGCTGAAGAACACGGGCGGTACACGTTGAAGATCGCTAGTATCAGTCGCTCCGGCGACTTCTACCAGGGCAACGATTGCCCTTCCAGCTTACCAGCAGGTGCCTCCTGCAAGGTAACCGTATGGTTCACTCCCACCTCGGCAGGGACAAGGTCGGGCACCGTGACCATTTCTGACAACGCGCCGGGCAGTCCCCACAAGCTGACGCTGAGCGGCACCGGCAGCGGTACGGGAAGCATCAGCTTGACACTCTCCCCGGCCTCGCTCAGTTTCGGTAGCGTGGTGGTGGGTGCGAGCAGCAGCCCGCAGACGGTGACGCTGACCAACACCGGTACGGTGGCGGCGAAATTCCTTTGTCCTTTTGGCTTCTTCGCCATCCAGGGAACGAATTGGCGCAACTTCCACCAGCAATCGAACTGCGGAACCAGTCTGGCGCCCAAAGCCAGCTGTCAAGTGAGCGTGTTCTTCCAACCCCTGGCGAGCGGGACGAAGACGGGGTATTTTGTGGTTCGCCAAGGGGCGGCCAGCGTCCAGATACCCCTGCGCGGCACGGGCACACCGTGAGGACCAGTTGCGGTAGTCCGTGGCCAATGGCATTTGCGATTGTCGATTGCCGACTGAAACACGAGCGGGGTAGCGCGGGGCTTTGCTTTCCAGGCTCCGCGGCTTGTCTTGCTCTGGGCGTGAAAAGCCGCGGACTAGAAACGAAGCCCGCGCTACTTAGCTGCGTCGGATTTAAATTAACAACCCTCGCCCCTTGTGGGGAGAGGTGCCCGAGGTACGAGGGCGGGTGAGGGGGTGACTCGAAACTCACGCCAACCATTTGCAGAATGCGGCGCGGACCTGGTTCCGGTGGGTGTGCCATTCATCGCATCGAAGAGTGACTGGCGTCACTGCGCACGCCTCAAACCAGGCAGTTAATAGCAGCAACGGAAAAACACGAGGGAGCGCTACGCCAGCGCCTGTCCACTGGCGACCCACAGACCACCTTCAAGCTCCGCGCTCCCATCCGCTCCGACATTTCTGGAGGTTAATCATGAAGAAGCAAGGCTTCATTCCTGTCCGGCCTATCCGGCCCATTCGGCATCGGATGGTCCTAGGGGGGACCGCGATCGCCATCATGTTTCGTCTTCATTTCCATTCTGATCATTGAAACGCCGCTGCGCGTGCCTGCAGGCAAAGCGGGTAGCGCGGACCCGTTGTTGAGGTCCGCGGCGGTTGTGGATGATTCGGTAACAGGGCGTGCACCGCAAGCCGCGCAGCCCCGGCTGGCAACGGCCTACGGCAAGCTGCCGCTGAGCTTTGAGATCAATCGGGGACAAACCGATCCGCAGGTAAAGTTCCTGTCGCGGGGCAGCGGGTACAGCCTGTTCCTCACCGGGAACGAGGCGGTGCTGGCCTTGAAGAAGCCAGGAGTCAGAAGTCAGGAGTCAGTAGCGCCGCCCTTCAGGGCGGCACGTCCGGGTAGCGCAGACCTCGCTTTTAGGTCTGCGGCTTTTCCGGGGTTGTTGCGATCACCCGTAGAAATCAATTCAAGAACCGCAGACCCAAAGCCGGGGTCGGCTACAGGAGCCGGTCCCAAACCCCGAATCGCGAACCTCAGCCATGGTGCGCATGAAACTGGTCGGCGCCAACCCGCAGGCCAAAGTCAGCGGACTGGACGAATTGCCGGGCAAGAGCAACTACTTCATCGGCAACGATCCCAAGAAGTGGCGCACCAACGTAGCGAATTACGCCAAGGTGAAATATGCCAACGTCTATCCGGGCGTGGACCTGGTGTATTACGGCAACCAGCGGCAACTGGAATACGATTTCGTGGTCCAGCCGGGCGCCGACCCCAGCCAGATCGCGCTGGACGTAGGGGCGGGGCTTGCCCTGCCCGAAAGGGCGCCGCAAGCGGCGCCCCTACATGTTGACGGAAATGGCGATCTGGTGGTGGGCACTGAGGGCGGCGAAGTCATCTTCCACAAGCCCGTTGTCTATCAGCAGAACGGACGATGGCAACTGGCAAACTATCGAGGCCGGGCTACGTGCAAGCACTCCGTCGATCGGCAACGACAATGCGGCAATCGACAATATCATTCAAGCCTGGCACCGTACGACCGGCGAAGCCCTTGGTGATTGACCCCGTGCTGGTCTATTCCACATACTTGGGCGGAAGTAGTGACGAGACTTCGGCGAAGGCATAGCGGTCGATGGCTCAGGCAACGCCTATGTCACAGGCGATACCATTTCCTCCAATTTCCCCACTACGCCGGGGGCCTTCCAGACCACTTCCGACAATTTCGCCAACGTCTTTGTCAGCAAGCTGAACGCCACTGGCTCGGCCTTGCTCTACTCCACCTACCTGGGCGGAAGCCGCAGTGACGGTGGCAATGGCATAGCGGTCGATGCCTCGGGCAACGCCTATCTCACTGGCTTTACGAGTTCCTCCGATTTCCCCGCTACCGCGGGCGCTTTCCAGACCACCGGTGGCGGGGGCCCCTTTGTCACCAAGTTGAACGCCACCGGCTCGGCCCTGCTCTACTCCACCTACCTGGGCGAAAGTGGAGTGGACGTCGTGGTCGGTGGCGGCCGCATAGCGGTCGATGCCTCGGGCAATGCCTATATTACAGGCGTTACCGATTCCTCCAATTTCCCCACCACCCCGGGCGCCTTCCAGACCACTTATGCGGCGGCTACTGCGGTTATTCGCCGTGCACGAATGCCTTTGTCAGCAAGCTGAACGCCAGCGGCTCTGCCTTGGTCTACTCTACTTACCTGCGCGGAAGCAGCAACGAGTGGGAGTCGGGCCTAGGCATAGCGGTCGATGCCTCGGGCCACGCCTATGTCACAGGCCTTACCGATTCCTCCAATTTCCCCACCACTCCGGGCGCCTTCCAGACCACTTACGGTGGCGGCTACGATGGCTTTGTCAGCAGGCTCAATGTTAGCGGCTCGGCCTTGGTCTACTCCACCTACCTGGGCGGCAGTGACACCGACGAGGGCAATGGCATAGCGGTCGATGCCTCGGGCAACGCCTATGTCACAGGGGGGACCTTTTCCTCGAATTTCCCCACCACTCCGGGCGCCTTCCAGACCACTTGCGGCGGGGCTATTTCGTGAGCAAGCTGAACGCCAACGGCTCGAGCCTCGTCTACTCCAGCTGCGGAGCCGGTGGCTCTGGCATAGCTGTAGATACCTCGGGCAACGCCTATGTCTCTCAGGCGGGGGGAGCCTTCATCGGCAAGCTGAGTCCCGACCGGCTCGCTCCTGCTCTACTCCACTTATCTGGGCGGAAGTAGCTGAGCGAGTCTGGCCTACTGGTATAGCGGTCGATGCGTCGGGCAACGCCTATGTCATGGGCGACACGGTTCCTCCGATTTCCCCACCACCCCGGGCGCCTTCCAGACCACTTTCGGCGGGTCCTGGGACGCCTTTGTGGCGAAGATAAGCCCGGCCGATGCTCCCGGCCTCGCGCTTGGCCCCGTCAAGACTGACCTTCCGCTCCGCAGGCTATTGGCACTACCAGCGCTCCTCAGACGGTGCGTTGCGCGACAGCGGGCAGCCAGGCTTTGGACATCGCCAGCATCGTCGCCAGTGGTGACTTCGCTCAGACCAAGACTGCGGCAGCGTCGTGCCAGCCGGCGCTCCTGCACGCTCAACGTGACTTTCACACCCACGGCCACAGGGACACGCACCGGCGCCATCACGATCACCGACAATGCTGCGGGCAGCCCGCATAAGCTCCCGCTGACCGGCACCGGCGGCGTCCCGGTGGTCACCCTGACACCGGCAAGCTTGACCTTTGCCTCTCAGGCGGTGGGGACCACCAGCCCCGCCCAGCCAGCGACGCTGAAGAACACGGGCAGCGGACCGTTGAGCATCACCAGTATTGCCGTCTCGGGCGACTTTGCCCAGACCAACAACTGCGGCAGCAAGGTAAACCCAGGCGCGTCGTGCACCCTCAACGTAACTTTCAAACCCACGGCCACAGGGACCAGGTCCGGCGCCCTTACTATTAACGACGACGCGGCAGGCAGTCCGCACAAGGTCTTGCTTACGGGCACCGGCAGCTGCGGCCAGCGGTCAGTCTGACACCGGCGAGCTTTACTTTTCCGGCTCAGGCGGTCGGGACCACCAGCGCCGCCCACGTCGCGACGCTGAAGAACACGGGCGGTACAACGTTGAAGATCGCTGGTATCAGTCGCTCCGGCGACTTCTACCAGGGCAACGATTGCCCTTCCAGCTTACCAGCAGGTGCCTCCTGCAGGCTAACCGTATGGTTCACTCCCACCTCGCCAGGGACAAGGTCGGGCGCCGTGACCATTTGTGACAACGCGCCGGGCAGTCCCCACAAGCTGGCGCTGAGCGGCGCGGCACGGTACTGGCAGCATCAGGTTGACGCTCTCCCCGGCCTCGCTCAGTTTCGGCAGCTTGGTGGTGGGTGCGAGCAGCAGCCCGCAGACGGTGACGCTGACCAACACCGGTACGGTGGCGGCGAAATTCCTTTGTCCTTCTGGCTTCTTCGCCATCCAGGGAACAAATAACCTCAACTTCCACCAGCAATCGAGCTGCGGAACCGGTCTGGCGCCCAAGGCCAGCTGTCAAGTAAGCGTGTTCTTCAAACCCTTGGCGAGCGGGACGAAGACGGGGTACTTTGTGGTTCGCCAAGGGGAGGCCAGCGTCCAAATACCCTTACGCGGCATGGGCACACCGTAACGCGATCGGGTACGGCTGCTACGAATTTTACCTTTACTACTTGACAATCGTCAGACAGCACAGTAAGTTTGCGGAACATTGTCAAGCTGACGAATTGAATTGCCATCTGGCCTCGGGTGTGTGTAAGAGGTCAGCGGACAGGGTGAGGTTTGAGGCTCTTTGGGTTTACCCTCTTGACGTTAAAGAAGGGCCAAGGCTGAAGGGTGCACTGTTTCTTTGTTCAGGCTCACATTCTCGTAACAACGACGGGAGTTGAAGGTGCGTCCAAGATTGGCTGGCGTCCTCCAAGATACCAACGTGCCGGACAATCGAAAGACACTGCCGGCAAGGAAAAACCTGGAGGTTAACTATGAGCAAGGACGTGAAGGGTTCGAACTCAGAAAATACCCCGCTTTCCGGCTCCGTGACACGCTTGATTGCCTGCGCGTGCCTGGTGATGCTCGTGGTTGGGAACGCCATGGCACAACGAAAGCTGCAGACAACCGGGGTCCTGGGTAAGGGCGAAGAAGTTGGATTCGAGGTCTTTCTGCCGCTCCAGCACCCTGACGAGCTTGATCGACTTCTGGTCGCGCTTCATACGCCGACCTCTCCGAGCTACCATAAATGGCTCACACCGGATGAATTTCAGGCCCGTTTTGGCGCTAAGCCGGAAGACATCGAGAAAGTGTCGAAAGTGCTCGCCTCCTACGGGCTGACAGTTACAAGCACTCACAGCCATGGATTGCATGCGCAGGGCACAGCCGAATCGGTCCAGTGTGCCTTCGGCGCCTCTCTGTTGCGCGCCAGAACGGCGCATGGGAATCACGTGGCGATTGCCGCCCAGCGGCTTCAACTCCCTGCGGCACTCGGAGCAGCGGGGGCCCAGGTCTCCGCCTTCTCACCGGTGATTCGCCATCGCTCACACTCCCGCCGGGTGGCCGGCCTACCCGCGAACCCCTTCAACCGTTATTCTGCGATTGGCCCCTATTGGTTCGACGACCTCAAGCAGGCTTATGATTTCCCTTCCTATAAGTACTTGACGGGGAAAGGACGGACGATTGGCATCGTGATGGCTGGTGACTTCCTTGACTCCGATATGAAGACCTATTTCGGACACGAGAAGCTGAACCCGCCCACCATCATCCGCGTGCCAGTGGATGGAGGAGCACCGTTTGATCCCAATGCCTCAGCCGAAGTTTCGCTGGACCTTCAGCAGTCAGGCGGAATGGCTCCGGGCGCCGTGATCGTCGATTTCAACATTCCGGACCTGTCGGACCAGTCGATTTTGGACGCCTATCTCACTATCGTGTTGAACAATAACGTCGACATCGTGAGCTCTTCATTCGGGGGCCCCGAAGGATTCTTTACGGCAGCGTATAACGACGGCGTCGATTTCACCGGGATCTTGCGGGTGTTCGACGAGCTCTTCAAACAGGGAAACAGTCAGGGCATCACCTTTGTCGCGAGTTCAGGCGACAATGGCGCTCTTGGATTGCCTCCCGTTGCTTACTTCAACGCACCCCAATTTCCTCCAATCGTGGTTGGCAAGTATCTGCCGGGAATTGAGAACCCCGCGGACAGCCCGCACGTCACGGCAGTGGGTGGCACCAATCTGATTACTTCCTACAAGCCGCCCAGCCTGGCCTCCAGATACGTCAGAGAGAACGCCTACGCCGACCCTTTAATGCCCGATGATCCGTTCGGTGTCGGCAATCTGGTTCGGGGCGGGTATTTCGGGTCGGGAGGCGGCCCCAGTGTGATTTTCAAGAAGCCTGCCTACCAGTTCCAGCTTTGTACCATGTCCAAGATGCGCACCATTCCGGATGTTTCCCTGATGATGGGCGGCTGCCCCGTAGGGACCTTGGGTACTTGTCCGGATGACCGCAGCTTCGCCATCGCAGTCATCGGCGGGCAAGCCTTTGGTCTGGTAGGAACTAGTATTTCCGCCCCCGATTTCGCCGGACTGCTGGCTCTCGAAGAAGAGAACCTGGGTGGAACAAGGCTTGGAAACGTGAATTACCAGATCTATGGTCAGGGCACAATTCAAGCGGGAGGCTTTGGACTGAAGTTTTACCATAACCGTATTCCGGGCTTTAATGGCTTATACCATACCCACCCGACCCACCCGGGTTACGACCTGGTAATCGGGAATGGCACGGTTTTGGGCAGAAACTTTATCTTTGCCCCCGGCGTCCCGGCAGCAGGGGATCCGCAAACGCCGTCGAATCCCTAGCGCTGTAACGGAAAGCACCGTCACTCTGGTCGGCGGCGCCATACAGGTTCGATTCTGGGACCTCTGTCTCTATAGCCATAGTATGACTTAGCTTGGCGTTACCCCCTTCCCCCTATCGGAATGCTGGCGTCGCGGGCCCGTGACGCTCTCCGCTGCTGCTCGCTCCTGCGTCTGCCCTTTGCTCCGGTTCACATTTTTGACCTGGACTTAGACCCGGGTTTCTGAGAATTTAGGGAGGCGATTTCACAACCACGATTACAGCTAAGCTAATGAGCATCATTGTGACGCTCAGCTTGTAGCGGTGCTGTCCTCGGCGCAGGAAAACGCCGGTGGGGACACCGGCGCTACGGTGGAGAAAACGCCGGTGGGGACACCGGCGCTACAGTAAGCCGAACGTGATCGGGAATCTTCACCTCGGAGGCGACGGATCCCATGCACGCGCTGGACTACCTCATCATTATTGCCTATTTCGGCGTTGTGATTCACATTGGCCTTCGCGTTCGCGGGTCGATCCACAGTGGCGATGACTTCTTTCTTTCGGGCCGTTCTCTCTCCGCCTTTACGACAGGCCTCGCCTTCGTGGCCGCGAACATGGGTTCGTTCGAGCTAATGGGCGCCTCTGCCACCGGCGCCAAGTACGGCATGTTTGCGACCCAACTCAGTTGGATCGGGTGCGTGCCCGCCATGATTTTTTCGGGCTTGATCATGGCCCGTTTCTTCTACGGCAGTAAGGCACGCAGCGTACCGGAATACCTGCGCCTGCGCTTCGATGAGAAGACCCGGGCGTTGAACGCGATCAACTTTGCCTTGCTTACCATTTTCACTTCCGGACTCAGCCTGTACGGTCTCGCCGTCGTTTTTCAGGCTTTGTTTCACTGGCCGGTGGGCGTGAGCATTTGGGTTTCGGCAGGAACGGTCTTGACCTATGTTTACTTCGGAGGCTTGCGAGCCTCCATTTACACCGAGGTGCTTCAGTTCTTCCTCATCGTGGTCGGCACTCTGCCGCTTTCGGTAATCCTGCTTTCTTCGTTGGGTGGTTTCTCGGGCTTGCTCAGCCGCTTGCCGCCGCAGATGGCCCACACCTGGGTTCCGGTTCTTCACCCGCAAGGAACCGCTTACGGCGGAGGGGTCTTCTCGGTGGTGGTCTGTATGGGTGTAGCCAGCTTTGCCTACTGGTCGACCGACTTTCTCGTCGTGCAGAGGGTGCTGGCGGCCAAGAATCTCGAAGCTGCACAGAAAACGCCGCTCATTGCCGCCTTTCCCAGGATGCTATTGCCGGCTCTGACCGTAGTCCCCGGCTTGGCCGCCCTTATCGTTATCCCTGAACAAATCAAGGGAAACTACAACATGGCCATGCCCCTGATGCTTCTTCACTACTACCCGGTCGGACTGGTTGGAATTGCCATGACAGCGCTGCTGGCGAGTTTCATGTCCGGAATGGCGGGCAACGTGACGGCCTTCAATACGGTGTGGACGTACGACCTGTATCAAACCTATATCGCCCCCAACCGCAGCGACGCCCACTATCTCAAGGTGGGCAGGATCGCCACGGTGGCGGGCATCCTGATATCGATTGCGGCGGCCTACACAGCGCGAGGATTTCCTAACATATTCGACTATTGGGCTCTGGTCTCCACCATCTTTGTCGCGGCGCCGTTCGCCACGTTCCTTCTCGGTGTGTTCACGCGGCGAGTGGGAGGACGCGCGGCCTTTGTCGGGATGATTGCCGGCATCGCCGGCGCCCAGATTCACTATTTGCTGTATCGCCTCGGGTACATACACTACGGAAGCGATCTCGACATGGATTTCTACGGAGGATTTTATGGCTTCTCGATTAACCTCGTTGTCGCCCTACTGATAAGCGTCTTCGAATCGAAGGGCCCCTTGCCGCACCGTCCAGGATTGGTTTACTGGGATACACAGCGCCCACCGCGGACATCGACGCCTTTTTACCGATCGCCACTGGCCCTGGCGCTGGGTGCAACGGCCCTGGTCATCGTTCTGAATGTCATCTTTTGGTGAGAAGCGCGATCGCGCTTTCAGTCAAAATCAGTATTTGGAAGGAGAACCGATGAGCCGATTTTTGAGTGTCTGCTTGCTCGCAGGCTGCGGGATCGTCTCGATCTTGGCGGCGTCTCACCCTACGCAAAAAACGTCGATGGAAAGTGCCCGCGCAAATAGGTCAAAAGCCACGATTGAGGGCTTGGTTCGAGATATTGCATGCCCCGTTCAGAACCTTGATGGAAACGCGACTCATTTGAGCATGAAGTGCGCGCTGGCATGCGTGAGAGCCGGTTCGCCGATCGCTATTCTGACCAAGGATGGCGACCTGTATCTGCCTATCTCCGACAAAATGCCGGATTACAGTCAGAGGCAAAAGCTGATGTCTTTCGTGGGCAAATATGTGCGAGTAAACGGAATCGTGTTTGGGCGCAATGGGACGCATGCGATTGTCATCACGGAAATCACGGAAATGAAGGGAGTTCATGTGACGCTAGAGGGAGAGTAACTCGTTCCGAGACGATTCCGAAAAGAGTACTTGGTCCATGAATAGCCCATGCGGGTACTATGAGCAACTTCTCCGGTTACCAACTTACCGGTCAGGCGGGATCTCGTGTGAGTCACTTATTCCTCCATTCTGTTTCGCGGTCGAGCCAAGCTCTGAAGGCCCACAAAGGAAAAGAGGTACATTAGTGCCTGAAGGACCGCGACCGCACCCATTCTCCAATAGTAGCGAGTAAACAGGCCCGCGACGGGAAAACAAGAAAGGAGAACGACGCCACTCGAAGGGCAGCGGGACTCAGCAGGCCGCCGCGATTTTTGCGACCAGTCAACAAGCGGAGGCACTTTTCGAGCACCCAGAGACAACCTAGCAAGAGGACCAAGCCTACCACGCCAGCGAGAATAGGATTTTGCTTGTTCAGGCCCGAACAACAGAACTCACGACGCATAGCCACATAAAAGTGTCAGCGAGCCCAGAACAAGCCTGGCGGAGATTTGAACCCATCGAGGAAGTTCTTCCCGGGATGTCGCGCCGAGGAGAGACTCGCTAAGACGCCTTTGTGGCCGAACTACGCCCGCCGCGGCGGCCGTATGCGCCGAAAACCAGGGTGCGTTGCGAGAAGGGTAAGAAGGCCAAGCAGGGCACAGCGAGTAGAGTAATAAACCCGAGTTTGTGGAACAACAAGAATGGTGATAAGGCCCAGACCAGGTCGATAAGAACAATGAAAGGAAAGATTCGATAAAACAAACGCCCCAAGTCCCTGTAGTCGTAGGCAACGGCTGCAAGCAGATAGAGTCGCACTGCCGCCGCGCCGCACAGAACGATGAGCGTCCCCTCGACTAGATTGGCCGGCCCAACCAGCCGCAGCATTCCTTGAAAACCCACTGGAATACGGTGCACATTATCCGGAAGATAGTTGAACGCCGCTGCATACATCGCCAAGTAGCCCACCTGGATCGCGGTAAACAACGCACACGCAAGCCGGCGTGAGATGAGGTCGTCCTGGTTGTCGTGGGCTGCCGGAGCTGGGGATAGCCCACTGCCTCGCAACGTCTTGAGGTCGGCGAGGAGTTCGCTCACCGAAGCGTAACGTGCCTCGGGCCTCTTACTCAGGCACTTATGCAGGATCCGATCGAGTTCCAAGTAGTCCGGGTCTCCGGAGTCGATTTGCGGCAAGGGCGGAGCTTGCATACTTAGCACTCGACGGCGCGCCGAATCCGCATTTCCACCCGCGAAAGGATTGAAGCCTGCAGTCATTTCATATAAGGTCAGTCCCAGGGAATAGATATCCGTTCGAAAATCCACGGGCTCCGGGACGGCTTGTTCAGGAGACATATAGTCTGCAGTACCGAGTATGAGCGCGGCAGATTTGCCGGTCGGGTCAACGAACGTCGATCCTCCGTCACCGGCTGACGCCCCCTGAGAGAACACCCTGATCCGTTTGGCCAAGCCGAAATCCAGAATCTTGATGTGGCTTGGGCCGTCCTGCTGAGGAACCAACATGATGTTCTTCGGTTTGAGGTCACGGTGGATAAATCCCTTTGCGTGAGCCGCTAACAGAGCCTCGCCGGCCTCGATGCCGATGCCCAGGATCTCGCCGAGTCCGAAACGCTTTTCACCCAAGAGGGTGTGCAAAGTGCTCCCCTCGACGAGCTCGTAAACGATAAACACCATTTCCTCGCCGTCGTCATGACTGTCCGTGGCCCGTGCGATGCCCGGATGGTTTATGAGGGCAGAGGCATGTATCTCGAGGGCCACACGCTGACGAAACTGTGGGTCTCGCAGGAGCTCGGGTTTAATCCTCTTAAGCGCGACAGCGCATCCCAAGCGGTCGTCGTGGGCACGGTATACATCTCCCATTCCTCCGCCATCAATAAGGCTCTCGATGCGGTAACGCTTGACCAGAACCTCACCGGGAAGTAGCCGGTCGCCACTTCTTGCTTCGGTCGGGGCAGGACAAGGTTCAGACTCGCTGTCTACGCGAGTCGTCTCTTTGCTAAGCATTGCGGCCTCCCGGCACTCGCCCTTTGTCGCGATCGGGAGCTTACGTCTCTTCAATTGAGCCCGATGTTACCTCCCGGGGGTGTTGTTGTAAAGTCGATCCTCCAGGGGTTCGAGAGATCATGCCGGACCGCATTAATTCGAGGTGCGATCGCTAGCAAGCCTATTCAAGTTTACTGCTGAGGATAGGGAGAACTACCTGGCGGCGTGGAGGGATCGGTTGGCGGCGGCGCCGAAACCGGGCGGGGATGCGGGACATTGGGATCTTGCGAGCGTCCAGGACGCGGGACGTTGCGGCCGGCGGGCGATTCCTCAGTCATGGGCTCGGGTCCGACATCACCGGTCGGGGGAAGAGGTCCGGGACGGCCATCGACACCGAAGTCCCACACCTCAAGATTCAGCTTCGCTTCCTGGTTGGCGCCAGGGACAAGCTCGCCCAGCGCGTACTCGCCAGGATCAAGCGGCTGAATAGGTCTGATCATGTAGAGACCGGGGGCGACCTGCCGACGTACAGCGAGGATGAAGTTGCGCAACTCGCCTGACTTCCCCACCCCGGCGCCGGACTGGATCTTCTCCACCACCCGGCTTTCTTTGGCCGTTTTGACGGGAATCAGTTGGGCCTGAGCACCCCAGTTGTCAGCGGCCTGAATGTAGAAAGCCGGCTGCAGGCTGGTAAGGCGCACCGCCGCGTGGGCCCCGTCAATCTCGACCAGCGAGCGGCCCTTGAGCAGCGGTCCGGGAAGGGCAATGCTCAGCGCGAGGCGCTTCTTGTCGGTCACTACCCGGCCCGCCGATTGGATCAGCGTGTAGACTCGCTGACCGTCGAAGGCGTACACGCCGTCCTGGTTGGGAAGATGGAATCCTGGAGCTACCTGGTAGCCCGTCGGCACGGTAGCTTCAAAACGCTGATGCTCGATCTGCTTGGCCTGATCCACTCGCTTGGCCCGCTCGCCTTCGAGCTCTTGGGCGTTACGTTTGGTGGCCTCGAAGTCCACGAGAGAGGCCGGGATTTCCTCCCAGTCCGAGCGCTCGATGCTGTAGTAATGCACGCGATCGCCGCGAACCTCGTAGCTCTTCACGAGCTGATAGCTGCCGTCTTTCAGATACAGTCTGGTGGAGGCGTAGGCGGCGCGGGCGAAGAGAAGAAGCGCAACCAAGGCCAGAAACTCGACAAAACCCTCGCGGCGGGAAAATATCACAAACCAAGCCTCCCACTCGCTTAGATGCTAACGCCGGCGTCCGCGCGGCGCAAGCGTGCCCTGATCCGACTGATCCGACAAAGATCCGGCCAGATTCGATCGATCCGGTCGCCACAATCCGCAGGCATTTTGATGGCGTTTACGCGATTGCGACGCGGGTCCGCCGCGATTCCAAAAAAGCGCGCCGGAAGGACGGATCGTGCATTCGCCATTCCGGCGCCGGGAGGGTAAGACGACTCGAAGGGAACTAAAGCGTGACCTCGCTTGAAGCAGCACCCAATCCGGCGACAACGTAGGCCGGCGGGACCGCGGGCTGCGAAGGATGCAGCAAGGTCCTGACGCGCGTCCGAAGGCGCGCCAGCGCCGCGGTGTGGATCTGTGAGATGCGCGACTCGTCGATGCCCAGCCGCTCGCCAATCTCCTTCATAGTGAGGTCCTGCTCATAGTACATCGACATCATGGCGCGATCGCGATCGCACAGGCAAGCCATGGCGCGGTTCAGCAGGTCGCGCTGCTGGCTGCGCCAGGCGAGGTCAAAGGCGTTTACCTGAATCTTATCCGCGATATTCTCCTGGTCGGGTTGCTTGATCTCCACCGCTTCCATGGGACGCAGCCAATCGACACCAACGGGTTGCAGCTCGTGGACGGTGCGATACCACTTCTTGAGGCTTACGCCCAGGCCGGCGGCCATCTCCTCGTCGCTGACGGGACGTCCCAGCTTCACTTCGAGCTGCCGGTAGGTGCGCTCCGCCCGCTTGGCTTTTTTGCGCATGTCACGGGAGGCGGTATCGAGGGTCCGCAGTCCGTCAAGAATGGCGCCGCGAATGCGATGACGGGCGTAGCTCTCGATCTTGACGTGCTTGCTTTTGTCGAACTTGCGCACGGCGTCGATGAGCCCCAGGATGCCGGCGCCCGCCAACTCATCCACGTCCACGTGGGCCGGGAGGTGGTCCCGCATCTGGTAGGCTACACGCCTTACCAAGGGAAGCAGGCTCACCATAAGCTGATCGCGTTCGGCGCGCAGGCTCCGGGCCGAGGCCGCATGTTGGGCTGTACGATGCTGAGTTCTGGTGGCAGTCTTACGCTTGGAGCGGCGCCCTACGGAGCGATTTGCTTTCCCGATTGCTGTTGCTTGCGTGGCCATTCTGCTTTTCCCCCTCGAAGTTTGCTGAACCGTTCTCTCTCGGTTCGGGCGTATGAAAAGCAGCCAGTTTGCCAACTTTGGTACGCCTGGTACCTTCGTGCGAGGGTGGCGGAGTAGAAGTCCACCAGCAGCGACGAGCAGCGTCTGGTACTTCAGACGGCTCTGCAACCGTGTATCGCGGGTCACCCGTGGTATTAGCTGAGGGTTGGGGCGAGTGTTCGGGACATCGGCTTTGAGGATCGCATCACATCAGTACCACAGTACCCAGTACCGTCGGCGGGGGTCGCCTCTCTAGCCGACGAATACGGCAGGTACTTTCGTACTCAACTGGCACGGGGTTTCTGGCCGGTTACGGGGAGGACAAATGCTACTTCGGTTTGGGGCTATTCCAGAATGGGAAGATTCTTCCCATTTCGGGAATTGCGAACGGCCACTTTCGGTGGATTCGGCTCTCATGCAGTTGCCTGGGACAGCCGATATCGAGGTGAGGTTGGAGAGACAGAAGACGGGAGATCGCTCGAATGCCAAGAAACAAAAGTAATGTGAGGCGAACTTCGGAGGCCGGACATTCGCCAAAAATGTTAGGCGCCCATCAACCGATCGAGCGGGCAAAGCCGCTAACTGGAGCGGACGGCAGCATCCCCTCCAGTCTGCATCGGGTTGAGGGCGGTCCGCTCTCCTCCTTGAGCCCTGGCGAAATTCTCGTGCTCTCTGATTCGAATAATTACTTCGAGCTGGAAGACGCGATCTTCTACGCAGTTCTCGCCTGTCCCAGCTGTGGCGCCCTTATTCCGGTAACTCCCTCGCAGTATTTCGGAGCCCTGCCCCTGATGTGCGGATCGAATTCTTGCTGCTGCCGCTTCCGCATTGCCAATAAGAGCAGCCTGGTCTACCTCCCAGTCGTATAGTAGGTCGTGCCGGGAGTGCACCGCAGGACCGCGCTGCCGGCACCGTACCGGTCTCAAGGCCAACTTCGGTTCAGAATCCCGCAGGATTCCCGCGCGTTTTCCGCACTTTTTCCGCATCCCTTCGGAGCTCAATTCTGAAGCGGCGCTGTCCTCAGCGCTGAAGACGCCGGTGGGGACACCGGCGCTACAGTAAGATCGTCAAGAAATGACAGGGGAGGTAGGGCCGAACGGCGTTCGGCCCACCTGCGGGTGCGGCCGGCCCCTAGGCTTCGGGGTCGTAGTTCAGATACGGACCCAGCCAGCGCTCTACGCTGTGGAGCTCCATGCCTTTGCGGCGATGATAGTCCACCACCTGGTCGCGTCCAATCTTGCCCACAGCAAAGTAGCGGGATTCGGGATGGGAGAAATAGAGCCCGCTAACGGACGCCGCCGGATACATGGCGAAATTTTCCGTCAGCCGGATACCGGCCTTCTTTTCGACCTCCAGCAGATCCCAAAGCGTCTGCTTTTCCGTGTGATCGGGACTCGCCGGGTAGCCGGGCGCCGGTCTGATGCCGCGGTAGCGCTCGTGGATGAGATCGTCGGCACTAAGCTCCTCGCATTTCCCGTAACCCCAGGCGTCGCGGGCGCGCTTATGAGCCCACTCGGCCAGCGCCTCGGCAAGACGATCGGCCAAAGCCTTGGTCATGATGGCGTTGTAGTCGTCGTTCTGCTTTTCGAAATTCTCCACCAGGGGCTCGATATTGATTCCCGCCGTTACCGCGAAGGCGCCCACGTAATCGCGGACGCCCGATTCCGCCGGAGCAATGAAGTCCGCCAGCGCGTAATTGTGTTCGCCTTCCGGCTTGGCCAGTTGTTGCCGGAGCGTATAGAAAGTGGCGAGGACGCCGGAGTGCGACTCGTCCGGGTAGACTTCGATATCATCGCCCTCACTCGCCGCCGGGAAGAATCCGATCACGGAACGCGCCACCAGCAGTTTCTCTTTAACGATGCGCGCCAGTAGCTTTTGGGCATCGTCGAACAGTTCCTTCGCCCGCGCCCCCGCCTCTGGATGCTCGAAGATTTTGGGATAGATCCCGCGCAGTTCCCAGGCGTGGAAGAACGGAGTCCAGTCGATGTAAGGCACGATGTCTTCGAGCGGCACGGGGGCGCACACGTGGACGCCCGTGAACGATGGCTTGGGCGGCTGATAGGTGTGCCAGTCGAAAGCAGGTTTGCGGCGCCGAGCCTCTTCCAGGCTAAGCAGGTTCTGCACGGAGGGACCACGGTGCGACGCGCGCGTGCGCTCCTGCTCCTCGCGATTCTCGGCGGCAAACTTCGGTCGCAGTTCCGGACTTTTGAGCGCGCCCACCACGCCCACAGCACGCGAGGCATCGAGCACGTGAACCACGGGCTGAGTATAATGCGGCGCGATCTTCACCGCCGTGTGCACGCGGCTGGTAGTGGCTCCGCCAATGAGCAGCGGAAGCTTGAACCCTTCGCGCTCCATTTCCTTGGCCACGTGAACCATCTCGTCAAGCGACGGAGTGATGAGGCCGCTCAGGCCGATCATGTCGGCGTTGACCTCGCGCGCCGTTTTCAGTATCTTGTCGGCCGGCACCATGACGCCCAGATCGATAATCTCGTAGTTGTTGCAGCCGAGCACCACGCCCACGATGTTCTTGCCGATGTCGTGGACGTCGCCTTTCACCGTGGCCATGACAATCCGGCCCTCGGCCTGACGTCCGCCGTTCTTGGCCTTTTCCGCTTCCATGTAGGGCATCAGCCAAGCCACGGACTTCTTCATCACGCGCGCGCTCTTCACCACTTGCGGCAAAAACATCTTGCCGGAGCCGAAGAGGTCGCCCACGATGCTCATCCCGGCCATCAGCGGACCTTCGATGACTTCGAGCGGCCGGGCATACTTCTGCCGGGCTTCCTCCGTATCCTGATCGATGAAATCGACGATGCCCTTCACCAGAGCATGGGAGAGGCGCTCCTCCACTGTGCCCTTGCGCCACTCGTCTTCTTCCCCCACCACCTTGTCCTTCTGCTTCACGGATTCGGCGAAGGCGAGCAGGCGCTCTGTCGAGTCAGGACGGCGGTTCAGCAACACGTCTTCCACTAGCTCGCGCAGGTCCTTAGGGATCTCCTGGTAGATCCCGAGTTGGCCGGCGTTGACGATACCCATATCCATGCCGGCCTTGATGGCGTGATAGAGAAAAGCGGAATGGATCGCTTCGCGCACAGCATTATTGCCGCGGAAGGAAAACGAAATATTGCTGACGCCGCCGCTCACCTTGGCGTAAGGCAAACGAGTTTTGATCTGCCGCGCCGCCTCGATGAACGCTACCGCATAGTTGTTGTGCTCCTCCATGCCGGTGGCAACGGTGAGAATGTTGGGGTCGAAGATGATGTCCTCGGGCGGAAATCCGACCTCGCTGGTGAGAAGGCGATAGGCCCGCGAGGCGATTTCAATTTTGCGCTCCAAGGTGTCGGCCTGGCCCTTTTCATCGAAGGCCATCACCACCACGCCGGCGCCGTAGCGGCGAACCAAGCGCGCTCGCTCCTTGAAAACCTCTTCACCTTCCTTCAAGCTGATCGAGTTCACAACCCCCTTGCCCTGAACACACTTCAGCCCAGCCTCGATGACGCTCCACTTGGAGCTGTCAATCATCACGGGCACGCGGGCGATGTCGGGCTCGGAGGCCACGTAATTAAGAAACGTGGTCATGGCCTGCTCGGAATCGAGCATGCCTTCATCCATGTTGACGTCGATGATCTGAGCGCCGCCTTCAACCTGCTGCCGGGCCACGGCCAGCCCCTCTTCAAACTGTCCGCCCAAAATCAGCTTGGCGAACTTGGGCGATCCGGTAACGTTGGTGCGCTCGCCGATGTTGACGAAGTTCGAGTCAGGACGAAGAGTGAGCGGCTCGAGACCGCTGAATCGCGTGTAGCGCTCTACCGTAGGGGGCACGCGCGGCGCGAGCCCGTTAACTGCTTCGGCGATCGCTTTGATGTGCTCGGGCGTCGATCCGCAGCAGCCACCCACAATATTCAGCCAACCGTTCGAGGCGAAGTCGCGCAAGTCGGCCGCCATGCGCTCAGGTGTTTCGTCGAAACCGCCGAAGGCGTTGGGAAGTCCCGCGTTGGGATAACAACTGATGTAGATAGGCGCGATTCCGGAAAGCTCCTCGACGTATGGCCGCATCTGCTTCGCACCCAGGGCGCAGTTGATGCCGATGCTGAACAGGGGCGCGTGTGCAACCGAGATCCAAAAGGCTTCGATGGTCTGGCCGGAAAGCGTACGCCCGCTCTGGTCCACGATGGTGACCGAAAGCATGAGGGGTACGCGCTTGCCGGACTCCTCAAAGTATTGCTGGATAGCGAAGAGCGCCGCTTTGGCATTCAAGGTGTCGAAGACAGTCTCGACCAGCAGCAGATCGACGCCGCCCTCCACCAATCCGCGCGCTTGGGTGTAATAGGCCTCGCGCAACTGATCGAAGGTGACCCCGCGCGAGGCGGGACTGTTCACATCCTGCGAGACCGAAGCGGTACGGCTGGTGGGTCCGATCGATCCCGCCACGAAAACGCGCCGGCCCGGATTCTCGGCAGTGAACTTCGCCGCCGCCTGCTGGGCCACCCGCGCGCCGGCAACATTCAGGTCGTAAGCGTAGTCCTGAAGCTGGTACTCGGCCATGGAGATGGCGTTTGAGTTGAAGGTGTTGGACTCGATGATGTCAGCTCCAGCATCGAGGTACTGGCGATGGACTGCCTCGATGATGTGCGGCTGCGTAATCGAGAGCACGTCGTTGTTCAGGCGCAAGTCGCGCCGGTGCTGGGCGAATTCTTTGCCACGGTAGTCCGATTCCCCCAGACGATAAGCCTGGATCATCGTACCCATGGCGCCGTCAATTATGGCGATCCGCTGTTTGAGGATGTGAGCGAGTTCCGAAGTCGTGACATTAACCGATGGGCTTGCGAAGAGACACCTCCTTATATCCGCTGACGCCGGGTCATGTCATTGTTGTACGCTACCCCAACCGGGCAAGCATTCAAATGCAGACCTTTATACAATTTTATCACACACACCGACCACGGGTTCACTCCTCACGTCGCACTACAGAAAAAGTTACTAGTCCTAAGTAATAGTTGCGCGCCGCTACTACTAGTTGCCATTAACTAAATGAGATAGAAAGACATCGCGGATGCTGTGGGGTGGCTGCGGGAGGTTTCGTTGGGTGAAGGCAAGCCGCGAAGAGGCGCCTGAAAGTTCATAGCCTGAACTATTTCGCGGCCGCAATCACTTCTCGGCGAACCCTGGGTCAAAGCGCGCCGCGAGGTCGGCTCTCTCCCTTGGTTTTTCGAGCAGCTTAAACACAGAGCGTCCTCGAAGGTACGCTGACTTTCGACACTCATTCGCGGCATCGAGGGGATGGCGCGCTCCGCCTTTGGCGGAGGCCACGGGCTGGAAGCCCCGTGCCACATCGAGGGGGCATGGCCATCCTGGCCATGTCGGGCACGAAAACTTAATTCGCTATCGAGAGGGTTAGCGCTCCGCGCTTGCGGGAGGAGTCTAGTGGATTGTTTGCTCTAAGAGCCTCGCGGCACTCGCACTGAAGTCGGAATCGCTGGGCTCGAGCCGGGTTGCTATCCGGTATTGCTCGAGGGCTCCCCGCTGGTTTCCACGTCTCTCAAGCGCGATACCCAAGTTTATAGTGTGCCATCGCGTTCCCGGACTCAAGGCGCCTTAAAAACGTTAAGCGCAAGAAGGTATAACTTAGGTTATACTATGCCCATGAAAACCGCAATTTCCATTCCCGATACGCTCTTTAACGATGCAGAGCGCACAGCAAAGCGGCTTGGTGTATCGCGCAGTCGACTCTACGCCATTGCCATTCAGGCTTTCCTGAATGCACACCGAGGGCTCGGAGTGCGCGAGGCGCTCGACTCGGTTTACAGTTCTGAAGACTCGACCATCGATCCAATACTCTCTGCACTGCAGAACGCAGCCGTAACTCCTGAGGAATGGTAATGCGACGTGGAGAACTCTGGTGGGCACCCTTGCCACCTCCGGTCGGATCAGGACCTGGTCATCGGCGCCCGGTACTAGTCGTACAAATGAATAGTTTCAACGACAGCCTGATCCGCACCTGCATCGTAGTGGCTATGACTTCCAACCTGCGCTTAGCGGCATCTCCAGGAAACGTACTGTGCCGCAAGCGGCAAACTGGCCTACCCAAAGATTCAGTTGCTAACGTCTCCCAGCTTCTGACTTTGGACAAAGGTCTTCTGACCGAACGTTGTGGACGAATATCACCGCGTCTCTTGGCTGAAGTCGAAGCCGGACTGCGCTTGGTTCTCGGACTATGAACCGGGCTCGATTCGCCGCTCAAAAATGAAGCTTCACCGCGAACTCGAAGTCGCGCGGGTTGCCCGCGCTGGTAATCGTACCGAAGGCCGCGGAACCGAAGCTACCATTGGGGTCGCCAAGCGGCGGCGTATTCGTAACGTTGAACACCTCGGCTCGAAACTCGAGGTTTATCCTTTCGGTGACGTGAAAGATCTTTCCGAGCATTAAGTCCGCATCCGCCAAGCCGGGTCCGCGCACCGGGTCGCGGGAACTGGTTCCGAGGATGAACTGCGGCGCTGCCGTGAAAGCCGCTTTGTTGAACCACTGTGCAACGGAGCGATTGGCGAAGTCGTTGGGATCGCTTATCCGGTTCGGACGTTGGGTGCCGTACCCGAGGTTGGAGTTGGAATTCGTCGCTTGAGAGACTGCGACCCGGTCTCCTGACTGGACGCGAACCAGTCCAGCGATCTCCCACCCGGAGATTTTCCAGAGCTTGGGGATCTGGTACACCCACCCGCTGGAAAAGACGTGAGGAATATCTCCCTGTGAAACATCTCTTTCCAGTTTCAGATTATTCGCGTCCGCGACGCCGGTATTCAATACTGGCCCTGTGAAGATGGTCTGCGAAAAGACGCTCGACGCCGTGTCCAAGAGCTTGGACCAGGTATAGGCGAAACTGAAAGTCAGGCCGCTCGAAAACCGTCTCTCTAACTTGGCTGCCACGGCGTTGTAATTGGAAGTTCCAATGTTGTTCCGAAACAAGGCGACCGTCGTAAATCGGGGAAATGGCCGCAGCAGTTGTTGCTGGGTAATCGTCGCTCCACCCAGGGAAGATGACGATGGAATCTGTCCAAAGAATGGGTTAGGAACGCGCTGCAGCAGTTGCGATCCGAGCGGGAGGAATTGGTCCGGAAGTTGATTGAGGTTGGGGTCGGGAATGCCGAGGTTCGTATTTTTCGATCCGAGATATCCCACTTCCATGTTGAGATTCTTCGCGATCGTCCTTTGGACCGTAAAGTTCCATTGCTGGGAATAGCCTGAAGGATGATTCCGGTCCGTCCCGAAGACGCCCTGTCCGAGTCCCGAGTTCGGATTTGGGGCTGTGACTTGCACGGTGGGGCCGCTGGCCAGCACGAAAGCCGGATGGACATTGTCCTGTGACTGCTGACCCACGGTCTGAACAAAGGGAAACTGTGGCAACGTGAACGGCGTTGTGATTCCGCTTTGCTCAAACCACATCATTCCATATCCTGCACGAACTGCCCAGGAATTGCCGATGCGATAGGCCAATCCCGCCCGAGGACCGAAATCGCAGCAGTCAAGATTTCGCGCGGTACGAGGGAAATCCAACAATTGGGTTTGCAGATTGAAGACGGCCCCTTGATGGCGGACCTCCGTCGAGGGAAAGTTGAGGGTGTACCGCGCCCCCAGGCTCAGCGAAAGCCGATCTGTAACCTTCCAGTCGTCGACGGCGAAGAACTCCGCGATATGGGCTCGCTCCTGCAAGAGCTGTCTTTGAATGTCGATCGTAAAGGCATTCACATAGCCCAGTAGCAGCGACGCCGCGGCGTTCCCCGTACCGGAAGTGTTAAAGGTAAAACTGCCGGTGGGATTCGGAGGATTCAACACATCAAGGGCTTCGCGCCTGATGTCTGTTCCAAACTTGATCGTGTGCCTGCCGCGCACCATGGTGAAGGTATCCAGATACTCGGTAATCGAAGTTGTGAAATTAATGTTTGCTCCCGAGGTGGGTCCGATCTGTTGAAAACCAGCAACCGCGAAGATCGGCAAAACGGAGGAGAAGGAGTTTTGGGGCAGCCCGGCTACGGTGACGCCGCCATTTTGCAAGGAATTCTGATGCAAATCGCGTTTGGTGTACCCGAACCGCGCTTGGTTCAACATCGCCGGCGACGCGGTCCACTCATAGGCAGCGGCGATGCCATCTCCCCGCGTTACGGCATGACCTGTGACTCCCGAAGCGATGCTTCCGCTTCCATCCGGCAGCGGCGTCACGGGCGTGTCTTCGTCACGAAAATACGAATAACGTCCGAAAATTCGATACTTGGAACCGAAATAGCGATCGAACCTAACATCGAACTGATCCTGGGCATCGGGTTCTACCGCGGTCCGCGAAAAGTTGTTGGCGGCGCCCGTGGTTGTTGGCTCCGGATAGTGCTGAAGTACCTGCTGTGCGACCGTATCGATCTTGTTCGAAGGTATGGTCGTATAGGTTTGGCCGGTCACCGGATCGGTGACTGCCGTCGCGAAGATCCCCTGGCGCTCGGCGAGGGTGGGCACCGTGCTGATCCGAGTGACTGCGGTGCGCAGACGACTCCCTTGCCAGTCAACAAAAAAGAAGGTCTTGTTCTTCTGGACCGGCCCCCCCAAGGTGAAGCCATACTGATTGCGCCGGAATTCCGGTCTAGGACCAGCGGGCGCGAAAAGGTTTCGGGCGTTCAAGTCCTCATTCCGGAGGAACTCAAAGAGTGAGCCGTGTAGGGCGTTGCCGCCGGCTTTACTGCTGACCATGATGGTTCCGCCGTTGGAACGCCCGTATTCCGGGGAATAGGCGTTGATGTTCAGACGGAACTCTTCGATGCCATCGATGATGGGAAAGAACACAACCTGACCAGGCTCCGGTTGTAGTACGCTGATGCCGTCGTAGAGATATTCACTCGTACGCGGACGGCTGCCATTGATCCGTGGGAGCACAGAACCACCACCAGGTAGCGCCATTCCAGGCGAGAGGGTGACGAGGGAAATGAAGTTTCGCCCGTCGAGCGGCAAATTAACGACCTTGGTCTGATCGACGTTGTAGCTGACCTCACCCGTGGCGGTTTGCAAGAGTGACGCTTCCGCCGTCACATCGATGGACCGGGTCTGTTCGCCTACCGTGACTTGGACGTCCAACTCGGTGTGGTCCGCCATGCGCAGGGTGATACCGGCCTGCCTGTAAGTGTGGAATCCGGGCTTCTCCACGGTCAGCACATATTCGCCCGCTGGCAATCCAAGCAGGTGATACTTGCCGCGCCCATCCGAGGTCGCCACGAATCCCACCGAGGTAGCCCGCTCCTCGGCTTCCACCTTCGCGTTCGGCACAGGAAGGTTCGAAGGATCGGTGATAGTGCCGAACAGTTCTGTCCTGCCCGCCTGGGCAAAGCAGTAGGTTCCCGGGAGAAGCAGAGCAGTCAACAGGGACAGACCGAGGATCACACGTCGGCAGAGAGGAGAAGGCATACGCTGGGGCAGACGGAGACAACACATCGGCTCGATGCTCCTTGCTATTTTTAAAGGACATAGTAATTTATAAATGACTATACAATTTAAACCGGCGGCAGAGAAAATGCAAATCCAAAACAGATTGGCGGAAATGCGGCAAAAGCGCGGGATCTCAGCGGGCTCGCTGGCAAAGCAAGTGGAAGTGCGGCGACAGACGATCTATGCCATTGAAGCAGGAACCTATATTCCGAACACCCTGGTTTCCCTCTGTCTTGCCCGTGTGCTGGACGTTAAAGTGGAAGATCTCTTTTGTTTTTGCGAAAAAGCATCTACACCGCCAACGGCTCGGGATGTCGGGCTGCTGCTGTCGGGTCAGTCGTTGCAGCCCGGTCAGCCTGTGCGTTTGTGCCGCATCGGCGAGAAGATGGTTGGAGTCCCAGCCGATCCTCTCCCTGGAACTCTCCCGCTAGCCGACGGCGTCTATGTAAAAGCCAGCGGAGCCGGGAGAGCGACAGTTCACTCCTTCGAAGCAGATGATGGTTCAGCGAAGCGCCTGTTGATCGCCGGATGCGACCCGGCCGTGTCGATCCTGGGCCGGTTCGTGGCGAAGGAGGCGGACATCGAGCTAATTGCCGCCAACTGCAGCAGCCTTCAGGCAATCAAATGGCTCAAGGATCGCAAAGTGCACATTGCCGGCTCACATCTTCGGGACCGGAAAACCGGCGAATCAAATATACCCATCGTGAAGAAACTACTTCCAAAGGGTGGGTACAAGATCATCACCTTCGCTCAGTGGGAACAGGGGCTGGTGGTCGCAAAGGGCAACCCCAAGGGAATCACGGAAGTTGCCGACCTTTCGCGGAGGAACGTCAAGCTGGTGAATCGGGAGAAGGGCTCCGGCAGCAGATTTCTCCTCGATGAAATGCTGGACAGAGATGGGATCGAAACCACCAGGATTCTTGGCTATGACCGGACTGCGCCAGGCCACCTTGCTGCGGCATGGCATATCTATTCAGGTCAAGCTGATTGCTGTTTGGCAACTCGCGCCGCAGCGCGGACGTTTGGCTTGGATTTTATTCCCCTCACGACAGAACGATACGACTTTGTTCTTGAGGAGCGCGTTCTCGAACTACGACCGATCCAGGTTCTCTTGGATGTCATCAACCGTTCCACCTTCCAGCGTGAATTAGAGGTGCTTGGAAGCTACGACATGACCCAGGCCGGCCGAGTGCTGGTCTGAGCCCGGACAGGAAAGCACCTGCTGATCGGGCAAACTCTCGTCGGGTTATCATTGGCCGGTTATGTCCCGAATTCGTAAATTGAGGTGTTGTTGGCTTCGAATCCCGTGGATTGAAGCGTGTTGGAAGCTAGGCTAACTGCAGACGACCACAAGCCTCGCGCCCTGCCAATTCGTTGCAGCATCCTCTAGAAGCTTTTTGACTTAGAGCGTGCCTCAAGCACATTTCTTTTACTCTTTGCTTTTGGCCACAGCGATTGCCTTGGCCGTCAATGATGCAATGAAGTTCTGAAAGCTGAGTTCGGCGGCCGGTTCACGGTAAAGCCCCTTCGGTCCATCGGTAGCATTCGACATGAGGAAGCAAGCGGCATCATACAACCTCTCGCGGACCAGTTTCGTCAAAAGAAGTTCATATCGCCTCGCATAAGATGCTTCTTTGAACTCAGGGAAGACCTTGAAGTGGGGCTCTCGAGCGCGTACCGGGCTAAGCGACCCGGGTGACTCCTCGAGAAGCATCAAATACCCGAGCCAAGGTCGCGCCGACGGCTTGAAAGCCCCCTCTCGGTAAGCTGCCCAAATATCCGCGGCACTCCCGATTGCTTCCTCGGTCCGATTGTTATAGTTATTGCCGAATGACCCCACTTGAGATTTGAATTCGATGCCAGCGAGAAGCTTGCCGTCTGAAACTATAAGAAGGTCCCATTTCTTCTCCGGTCGATACCAACCCGGAAGTTCAATATATTTCTCGCAGTATACATGGGCACTAGGAAGGCCACTCCTGCAAAGAAGGTCGCGCACAAGATTTACAAAACCGTTCATCTGTGCACCACCCGTGACAGCCGAGCGGGCTCCGCGTCCTTATTTCCAGATGCGGTGCCTTGTTTTTGCGATTGAGTTTCTCGAGTGTTCCAAAAGTGTTTAACGGCAGCTCGAAGCAGGGCCTGTAGGTTGGGACTGAGACTCATTCCGCGCTTCTCATTTTCGAACGTCGATTGTCACCTTGCTAAACAGCGATGAGGTCTCATTTACGATGCGCTTATGCGCGAAATCGAAGTAGCCCTCATCAATCTCGAAACCGACACTGTTTCGTCCGGCGGTGGCAGCGGCAACGGTGGTCGTTCCCGTGCCAAGGAACGGGTCAAGCACGGTGTCTCCGACGAAACTGAACATTCGTATTAGGCGGTTGGCAAGTTCGACCGGATAGGGTGCCGGGTGATTTCGGGTGGAAGCCCCTGTCACCCCAGACCAGATCTGCTGGAACCATTGCTTGTGGTCCTCGCCCGATATTACACTCAGGACTCTAGTTGCAAGGTCAGGAGCGCGGTATCCACCCGGTTTGCGCTCCATAAGGATGAATTCGATATCGTTCTTGATGACCGCGTTTGGCTCGTAGGGTTTGCCGAGGAAGCCGGAGCCGTTATCGACTTCGTAGACCGCGTTAGCAATTTTGTGCCAGATGATCGGGGCCAAGTTGTCGAACCCCAGCTTCCGACAGTGCTCCTGAATTGAGGCATGAAGAGGAACAACCGTGTGGCGTCCATTGTTCTTCCTGCGTGAAAGACACACGTCGCCAACCACGCAGATCAAGCGACCGCCGGGTACAAGCGCTCGCAAACAGTGGGCCCACACCTTATCGAGCTCTCCAAGGAACTCCTCATAGTCTTCGATGTGGCCCATTTGCCCTTCTGAACGGTGGTACTCTTTTAGCGTCCAGTATGGTGGAGAAGTAACTACGAGATGAAGACTGGCTGGGGCGAGATCACTCATATGGCGAGCATCGCCAACCTGCAGCACATGCTTTGTCGGAATCTTGCGAACTGCTCTCTGGATTAGTTGAACGAGCTCTCTATCTCTGGCAATCCGTGGTATATCGGTTTGAGGATTTTCGAGAGGAAACACCTCGGGGGGAACGAACTGGGCCAAGTGTGCTGTCCCGCTAAGCTGTTGCCCAACCACAATTCCCGCGGACTTCAAATTGAGTGTTAAGTTCATGAAGAATTGGCACGACTTAAGGTTCGCTCCACTTCCCGTATAAGATCGCAAATGCTTGTGTCGCGTCAAGCTCGATCTTCACGTGTTGATCTACGCGCTGCGCAATGTGTTGTATTCGTTTACGGCAACTCCGCAAAGGGCAGCATCAAGGGTGGGACAGCGTTGAACGGGAATCGCGCGATCTCTTTCACAGCCTGCCGGATCATCCTTTCCCGTACCGGTTCCAGCGTCATCACAAACGGCAGTCTCTCCTTGGGATGAGCCGGTTCCTGCAGCACAGAATCGATGTTGATGCGATACTTGGCGAGCACCGGGAAGACGCGGGCCAGAATGCCGGGCTTGTCGCGCACCACCAGCCGCAGGTAGGCGGCCAGCACGTTGTCGCCGGGCGGAGCAATGGTGGCGGGATGCCAGTCGGCGTAGCCGAGGGGCGACGAGTTGGCGCCGCCCCCCACGATCGAGCGCGCGATCTGGGCTACATCGGACACCACTGCTACGCCCGTAGGCTCACCTCCTGCGCCGCGTCCGGTAACCAGCGTGTTGCCGCCCTTGTCGCCCACCAGCAGGACGCCGTTCACCGGTCCCAGGACGCCGGCAAGCTGCGCCGAACGCGGAATAATCATGGGACGGACGAAAATCTCGAGACGGCCGCCCGATCGGCGCCGGGCTCCGGCGATCAGGCGAATGGTGTGATTGAGGCGATGGGCGTAGGCGAAGTCCACCTGATCGATCTGGGTAATGCCCTCGACAGGGATGTCTTCCACTTCGACCAGATGCCCGAAGCAGACCATGGCCAGGATAGCGATCTTATAGCGCGCGTCGTAGCCCTCTACATCAAAGGTGGGGTCAGGCTCGGCGTATCCCTTCTGCTGCGCCTCCGCGAGCGTTTGGGCAAAGGTGCAGCCGCGCCGCTCCATCTCGGTGAGAATGTAGTTGGTGGTACCGTTCAGGATTCCGTACACCGCTGAAAAATGCTCACCGGAGAGGCCTTCACGGATGGCGTGCAGGATGGGCGTGCCGCCCGCCACGCAGGCCTCGATGCCGAGGTTCACGCCCGCGCGCCGGCTGCGCAAGACCAGGTCACGTCCGTATTCCGCCACCAGCTGCTTGTTGGCGGTGACCAGGTGTTTGCGCGCGTCGAGCGCCGCCTTGGCGATGGCAAGCTCCGTCTCGATCACGCCCACCAGCGACACGACGATGTCGACTTCCGGATCGCGTACCACTTCCCGCCAGTCACTGGCCAGGCGCACGGCTTTGGCGGTTGGGGGAATCCAGGAAAGATCGTGCTCGCGGATGCTCCGCGAGCAAAGAAACTTCAGTTCCAGACAGCAGCCCAGGCGGCGTTCCACCTCGCGCTGGTGGCCCAGCAGCACTTTCACCGTGCCGGTGCCGACGGTGCCCGCTCCGATGATGCCGATCCGCACCGTTCGCCGGGGCGAAGCCGCCTCCGCCGAGCCCGATGACGCGGGTGCTGCCGCAGACTTTGTTGTTCTCTTCTTCATTCCTCCCTTTCAGCTACCGCTCAGAATTCAGGCGAGGGAAAAGCATTCAAGGGGGCGGGGCGCCACCCTCATCCGTCAGAATCCACCGCCGGGAACTTCAGCGTGAATTGCGAGCCCTTCCCCAAGCGGCTTTCCACTTCCACGGTGCCGTTCATGCGCTCAACCACATGCTTGACAATCGACAAGCCGAGACCGGTCCCCCCGACGTCGCGCGAGCGCGCTTTATCAACGCGGTAGAAGCGCTCGAAAATGCGGGAGAGGTCATTGGAGGGGATCCCGATGCCGCTATCCGCGACTGAAATCGCCAGTTTGCCTTCGGGAATACGGCGCACCTCGACCGCAACATCACCCCCGGGCCGGTTAAACTTGACGGCGTTATCAAGCAGGTTCACCAACACCTGCCTCGAGCCGGACCTTTTGTCCCATCACGAAAACATCTTCAAACTCGCCGCGCCGGATCGTCACCTCACGCAGCCTCGCCTCCGACTCAATCGCGCGCAAGGCTGATTCCAGAGTGGGCCGAATGGCAACTCGTTCAGGCTCCGCCGGCGGCCGTCCCGATTCGAGCTCTGACAGGATCAGCAAGTCCGCCGATATATTGCGCAGACGAATAGCGTGCGCCTTGATGATTTCCACAAACCGGCGGTTGTTTTCCTCGTCCTCGATGGCGCCGTCAAGCAGGGTTTCGGCGTAGCCCTGAATGGCGGTAAGCGGGGTGCGCAGCTCATGGGAGACGTTGGCCACAAAGTCCTTGCGCACCCGCTCCAGGCGCTCAAGGTCGCTGATATCGTGCAAAATGGCGATAGCGCCGGGCGCCCGGGGCGTGGGCGTGGCAAGCTGCGCCGCCTGCACTTCGAACCAGCGTCCCTCGACCGCAGGAAGTTGCAGGCGCTCCTTGGCAGATTCACCGGTGCGAAGCACGCGCGTCAGAATGCCGGTAACCCCCGGGTCGCGAATCAGATCCATCAGGCGCATACCTTCGGGCACGGGCCGGGGTGCGTCCACCAGCCGCGCAAAAGATTCATTGCAGAAAGTAACGCGCAACTCGCTATCCACCGCCAGGACCCCTTCCACCATGCTCGACAGGATGGCGTCACGGCGCGAGGATTCAAGACTGAGCCGGTCCACCAGTTGGCGGATCTCACCCGACGTCCTCTTGAGAGAGCGTCCCAGGGCGCCCAGTTCATCCTGCCCGGCCCAAAGCGATCCCTCCGAGGGCTGATTCTTTACCAGGCTGTCGGCATACGAGCGCAGATTATTAATGCGCCGGGTAAAGGACCGTGAGAAGAAGTAAGCGATGGCCAGCGCTACGAGGGCGGCAGCGAGCGACGCCTCAAAAACTCTCAGCCGGATGGCGGCGATCGCCCTATCAGCACTGTCGAGCGGCGCCGCCAGCCTCAGGACGAAGCCGGGCTGACCGCGGTATCGCGTGGGGACGGCCAGATAACAAAGGTCGCGATCGATTTCGGCGACGTAGCGAACGGCAGTTTCCACCCGGCCCGCCCTCGCGGCTGCTACTTCAGGCGCGCCGGCAAGATTGGCCGCGCTCTCGCTGTCGCTCTTGGAATCGGCCAGGACGCTGCCGTCAGGATTGATCAGCGCGACTCGCGCTTGCGCGCGCGACTCAGCTTCATAGGCCCAATGGCCAAGTTGCTCGAGCGAGGGGCTGCGCGCCGGGTCAGCAATCTCGCCTGTAAGTATCCTTGCCGATGTCTCCAGCCGCTGTTCCACGATTTCCGCTTCACGTCCCCCCATATAGTGGTTGACGTAAACCCCCATGAGCATCAGCGCGATCGCGCCAGGCAGAAAAATGCTCAGCAGGAGCTTGCGGAAGATCGGGCTGCGCAAGACAATCATGGGCATGCCTGGTGAGCTAACCCGGCAATTCCGTCCGCCAACAGTCGGTCAGGGAGAGGCAAGAACCGGGGCCCTTCGGGCGATGGGGCAACACGTCACTGCTCGACTATTTCTGCCGATTCGAAAGGTTCCGGTGTGAAGCGGTAGCCGGAGCCCCGCACGGTCTGCAGGTAACGGGGCTTGTTGGGGTGGGCCTCGACCTTCTCACGCAGACGTCGGATGTGAACGTCCACGGTGCGCGGGGTGACAAAGCGATCGCGTCCCCAAACCTCGTCGAGCAGGCGGTCACGGCTGAAAATCCGGCGCGGATTCGATACCAGGTAGTGCAGCAGCTTGAACTCCAGGGTGCTGAGCTCTACCGACCGGCCGCTCACCAGGACCTCCTGGGTTCGCGAGTCCAGCCTCAACTCGCCGGCGTCCACCACCTCGGGCTTCTCCGTGGATCGCTCCTGGCGCCGCAAGACCGCTTTTACTCTCGCCACCAGCTCGCGCGGGCTGAACGGCTTCACCACGTAGTCGTCAGCGCCGAGCTCCAGCCCGAGCACCCGATCAATCTCCTCGCTCTTGGCCGTGAGAAAGATTACCGGCACACTACGCAGGCGCTCGTCTGCCCGCATCCGCCGGCAGATCTCAAAGCCATCAAGATCGGGAAGAAGGACGTCAAGTAGTACCAAGTCGGACGGCTTGCGTTGTAGTTGTTCCAGGCCCTCGGTACCGCGGGTAAAAGGCGATACATCGTAGCCTTCCTTCCGGAGGTTGTAGCTCACAAGTTCGATGATATCCTTCTCGTCCTCGATGACCGTGATGCGTTGTCGCATACACGGATTATAGACCAAACCCTTGGCTCGCGGGCGCGCGATCCGCCTGTAGGAGCTCCACGCGATTCGATATCAGGGTCACACCAAGTCCGGTGAACCGCCGCCTTCTCCTGACAGATGCTGGGAGCGGATGGCGCCGACGCCGCACAAGAGCCATACCAGAGCCGATCAGGATTATCCTGCGGCAACCAATCCTCCCTTCTCATGATGTGCAGAACACTCGGCTTGCTCTCTTCTGCGAGCGTTCCTGTTGGTTTGGCAAGGCGTTCGCTCTTGCTTTTCACGGGGCGGTATCCGTGGGTTGCACTGGGACCGCGATCCCCCGTTTACGGTCCGGCGCGCGCAAGCGGATACCGCCCCGGCAGGGAAATGGGAGAATATCAAACCAGGGAGATCGCCTTGACGGAACTGGCAGCTTCAGAGATCAGCATCGAACAAGACATGTCGGCCCTGCAGGCGGAGGTCGAGACGCCGTCGCAGCCAACTCGACTCACTGCCGCGGTCCCGTGGGTTGATCGACACCTGCCGTTTCGTGACCTTCACATCACCCAACACCTCCGCGTGTCGGAGAAGCTGGCGGTGGCCTATCTAGCCTATTCCACCGCCGCGGCGGCGTTCTTCCCGGTTTGGATTACTCAGGGATTCACGATCGCCGTCCTGAACCTGCTTAGTGGCGTTGTCATCGCGCTTTTCGGCCGGAGTTCAGCCGCCCGTCGCGATGGCCTGCATGCGCTCCCGGAACCGAGTTCGAACCTGTTCGTGAGCGTTCTGCGCGACGCTTTCCCGGCCGTCTTAGTGCTGCTTGCCTATCGCGAGTCCGGCCTCTGTTGCCTGCCCGACGCAGGCCGTCACCTGAACTACCTTTTCGACCGCTGGGATCATGCCGTTTTGTGGAGTCCATGGGCACTCGCGCTGCTGAATGCCGGAGCCCCCTGGCTCCAGCGTTATCTGGAGCTTTGCTACTCCTTCTGCTATCCCCTGGTGCCGCTCGGGCTCGGCGCCCTGTTGGTGCTTCGGCGCTGGCCAAACCTCGATCGAAGCAGCGGTTTCACCGATCCCGAAACCGCGAGCCGCTCGATCGACCAGTTCTGGACGGCTCTGCTACTCGCTGAATTCACTTGCTATCTGCTGTTCCCCTTCTTCCCCTCCGATCCACCGCGCCTGTTTTTCTATTACTTGCCCGGGCACGATATTCCCGGACCTTCAGTCCAGCCTCTCTTCCGGCACCTGAACTTCTGGATCCTCGGCCATTACGGGATTCAATCCAGTGTTTTCCCGAGCGGTCACGTGGCGGCAGTCACAGCGACGGCTCTCTCGGTCCGGCGGCACTGGCGCCGAGCCGGGGACTGCTTTGTGATCCTGGCCATCAGCATCAGCTTCGCTACCTTCATTTGCCGCTATCACTACTTGGCCGATGCGGTCGCCGGAGCGCTGATCGGGGTGGCAGCTTATCTGATCTCCCGCCGCGTGGACCGCCGGCCCAAACCGCCCGGAGGCGACCGTCTCCATTGACACTCACCTAATCTCTGCAAAGCGGTAAATCGCGCTGACTGATTCAGATCCTCTCATCTCATCTAGCTTAACAGGACGGAATGAGACAGTTGAGACAGCTGAGACAGATGAGACACTATTTTTTATCTTGTTTAGATTGAGACAATCATAAGCCGCGATTACACATGGCGAGACCCGAAAATGCAAGAAGTGTTGCATTTTGCAACACTGCAGCGCTGAGGCTTGCTGAGGCTTAAGGGTCCGAGCAAGCGTTCGTGAGAATGGCTAAAGGAGACTCCCCGCCGTGCGTGGGTGTTAAGCAATGCTGGCTAAGCGCAACGCAGATTGGCTCAGAATCTCGATGGACACATCAAAAGTATATATGATGATGTTCCCTTCGGAACAGATTTGGTGAAACTGGTGGAGGATGATTCATGCATTACGGGAAAGGGAAGTGGGAACCGCTGTAGAAACTGTGCATCAAGACCGATAACGAAACTTGTCCACAAATCCGCTACACAAGAATCCCGCCGAGCGAAAAAACCGCTTCCCTTGACCTTCGAATTGTGATTCACGCAGCGGTAGGCTGAAGCTGCCTTGATCCCCACAATGGAGTAAGCCGAAAACAGGAAGGGCGGTTCCTCGAAGCACACCGCCCCGAACCGGAGCTTATACCCTCGCCTTTCTCGAACTCTACTTGATGCCGACAACCATGGAGTCAGGGCCCACCAAGTGCTCCACATGCGTCTCGCGAAAGCCGACCTCCTTCATCCAGCCCATGCAGTCTGCCCCGGTGTAGTCGAAGCCGCCCGGAGTCTCAATCAGCATGTTCAGGCTCATCGTGAGGCCGAAGGCGTTCTGCGAGCGATCGTCGTCGATGATCGAATCGTAGGCCACGACGGCGCCCCCCGGCGAGATGGCTGCGTAGGCCTTGCCGAGCAGCATTTTCTTTTCCTCAAGGTTCCAGTCGTGCAGGATGTGGCCCATGGTGACGACGTCAGCCTCCGGCAGCGGGTCCTCGAAGAAATTGCCGGCCAGAAAGCGCACGCGTCCGCTGAGACCATTTTGCTCGACGTAGTCCTCGAAGATCGGTCCAACCTCAGCAAGGTCGAAACCAATGCCGTCCAGATGCGGATTGGCCAGGGCGATCTGAACGGCCAGATCACCCTGGGCGGTGCCGACATCGGCGAAGGTCCGATAACGGCTCCACGGGACTTTTTGCGCGATGGCGAGGTTGGCGCCGCGGCTGATGCCGGTCATGGCCGCCAGAAATCCCTTCAGCCTGGCCGGGTCAGCGTAGAGCGCCTCAAATGGCGACGCGGCTTCATCCTGATCTTTAGCCTCGTTCTGCTGTTTTCCTGTACGCAGGGCCTCAGTGAGATGGTTCCAATGCCCGTAGAGGCGGTGATTCGCCATTTCCAGGAGCCCGCCAATGTAGGTGGGCTTGTGCTTGTCGAGATAAAGATCGGTGGCGGCCGTATTGGAGTATTTACCGTCCACCCTGCGCAGGAATCCCAGCGCAGTCAGAGCGTCGAGAAAATCGTGCGCCGACCGCGGATGAAGGCCCAGGCGGCCGCGCAGCGTCTCCAGATCCTCCGGCTTCCTGGCCAGTTCGGTGAAGACTTCCATCTCCACGGCGCTCAACAGCGTCTTGGACGCCCAGAATCCCAGGCCGACTTGCAGAATGTGCTCAGGGCTCGAATCCGTAGTCATCTCATCTCCTTTGCGAGGTCTTTGCCTCATCGAATCGTCCAACGTGTGCAGTTTCTACTCCGAACGTAGTATCCCCTTTTTGTTCAAATCCTGGGCGGCTTGAATCACACTGTCCGGCCTGCCGAGATCGCGCCAATAATACTCCTCGGCCCGAAAGGCAAGGATTTTCTCTTTGTCGGCGGCCAGACGCAGGTAGGCCGTGATGATGGAGAAGACTCCTTCTTCGATCATTAACGCAAACAGACGAGGAGAAATAACGTGAATGCCGCAAAAAGCCAGCGCTTGCACCTTGGGTGAAGAACGCACGGCTTCAGTGTTTCGATCGCGCCCGGAGCGGCGGCCGCATAGCTCGAGTTGTTCGTCGAAGACAAGGTACCGCGAAGTCTCCCGGTTCTGTACCGCCAGGGTGGCGAGGGCCCGATTTTCGGCATGATATTGCACCATCCGCCGGAGATCAATCGTGCTGATGACATCGACATTGTGCAGAATGAACGGCTCTTCAAGGCGGTTGGAATCCTCGAGGAAAAAATAGGCGGCCCTCTTCAACCCGCCTCCGGTCTCGAGCAAGACCTCCTCGCGAGAAAGGTCAATACGCATGCCGAAGTTATCGTTCGCTGTCAGATACGCGAGAATCATGTCGGCAAAATGATGCACATTGATAATCACTTCGTGAATCCCAAAAGAGCGCAAGCGAGAGAGTGTAATCTCTAAGAGCGTGCGGCCGGCGACCTCCACCAGCGCCTTAGGACGATCGTCGGTGAGTGGCCGCAACCGCGTGCCCAGGCCGGCGGCCAAAATCATCGCTTTCATTCTCCCAAGTTCTCCAACTCAAGATGCCGCACTACCACCTCCACCCCTGGCCTCCCACGCAAACGTCCTGCCAGTTGCTCCGCCAGATATACCGAGCGATGCCGGCCGCCGGTGCAGCCAAACGACACCATCAGGCTCTTGAAGCCGCGGGAGAGATAATTGCTCACGCTGGCATCCACCAACAACAGGACGCTCGAAAGGAACCGATGGACGCTCTCTTGCTGATTAAGATAATCGATCACCAGCCCGTCTTTGCCGGTGAGCGGCTGGTAGCGCTCTTCCCGTCCGGGATTCGGGAGACTGCGGGCGTCGAACACGAATCCGCCACCGTTTCCGGACCGATCCTCCGGCCGGCGCCGGTGAAATGAAAAACTGAAGATCTGCACCGTGAGCTTTTCTGCTTCAGAAGCCGCGGCTTGTAGCTTCTCCGAGCCCAACATGCTCTGGAACGTATCGAGCAGGGTAGGCAGGGAAATAGGCATCTCCACGTGGTGAAGCAGCCAACGCAAGTTTTTCAGCGCGTACGGCACGCTTTCGAGAAAGTGAACTTTGCGCTCGTAGAAGCCGCGAAAACCGTAAGCGCCCAACGCCTGCATGATGCGTACGTAAGCATAGGCATAATAGTGCCGCATGAACACTTCGCGCTCGAGCTTGATGAAGGCGGCAAGCGTGTCGAGATAATGATCGAGCAATTGCTGGCGCAGCTCGGGCGGCAGATCAGCCTTGCCATCGTACAAAAGCGAGGCGATGTCATATTGCAGCGCGCCCCGGCGGCCGCCTTGGTAGTCCAAAAAGAACGGCTGGCGGTCGCGCCACATGATGTTGCGCGATTGGAAATCCCGATAGAGAAAATAATCGCGATTGGCACTCAACAAGAACTTCGTCAAGCGGCTGAAATCACCTTCCAGCCCTTGTTCGTTAAAAGGAATTCCAGCGAGTCTAAGAAAGTAGTACTTGAAATAGTTCAAATCCCAAGCGATGGATTGACGGTCGAAGCTCGAGCGCGGATAGCACACTTTGTAATTCAAATCGTGGCCCGCTTCGACCTGAAAGCGGGGCAATACTGAAACTACGTGGCGATAGGCTGCAACTACCTCGGGAGCAATGTTCTCTCCGGCTCGATGCTTCGAGAGAAACTCGAAAAGCGTCGTGTCACCCAGGTCTTCTTCGAGATATGCGCCATGGCTCAAGTCTTCAGCATAGATTTCCGGCACGGGCAGACCGTGCCGCCGAAAGTGCCTGGAGAATTCGAGGAAAGCGACATTCTCTTCGCGTACCTCATACAGAATGCCAATCGCGCTGAATCTTTCGTTGGCAAGCCGGATGATTTTGCGTCCCGAACCGCCAAGCTGGCCCTGGAGTGGCTGTACCCGTCCCGCGGGGGAGTGGAAGTACTGCTCAAAAAGCCCTTTGAGAACGTCCATGAACATGACTTCCAACAACTTCAGTTTCGAGCAATCGCCAAGAGACTCCCCGGCCGCTAGGAAGATATCATCGAACGCACGGTCCAACAAACGGTGAGGCCATTGTAAGGCGCTCGGCAACGAATTAACCGCCGGTTCGTCGCAGAGGTGCGTCGTGGGACGGCTCGCCGCGTTTCCAGCACGTCTATAACGCTCGGAGGGAACCCTGGCAGGAGCCTTAACATCCAATCTTCTCCCTAGAATTGCAGGATGCAGCCAGGAGAAAGGAGTCGCACGGATCAAAGCAGCAGTCGTTCCAGCAGTTGGGGCCAAGTGGGAAGTGAGAGAGGTACCCACCCCCAAGCCAGAAGCCAACCAGGTCCTCATCAAAATTTACGCCAGCGGGCTTTGTTACACCGACGTGCATATCCTGACTTGAACCGTTCCGGCGATGCGGATCTCGTGCTTCTACCGAGCACTACAAATCATAGTGACGCTCACTCTGTCGCGGCGCTGTCCCTTCGCTCCACTAAGGGCAGGTTCTCAGCGCCGAAAACGCCGGGGGGACACCGGCGCCTGGAGTTTGTACATTTTTGCACGACATGCCAAGGATGGCCATGCCACCTGGATGTGGCACGGGCTTCCAGCCCGTGGTACGCCGGTGGGGACACCGGCGCCTGGAGTTTGTACATTTCTGCACGACACGCCAAGGACGGCCATGCCACCTGGATGTGGCACGGGCTTCCAGCCCCTGGTACGCCGGTGGGGACACCGGCGCTACAGGTGCACTTCGGGGACCGAACCCGTTTCCGGACAACGGTCCGCCTTCGCCCCAGGATCACTCCTGAATCACTCCGGAATTAAAGGGAACCGTCGAGCCGAACCGGAAGGGCGGGTTCTCACATCTTAACCGGTAGTGGTAGCGGCCCGATTTTGGGCGTCCACCGAGAGGAGCGGACATGAAGATTGGCATCATTGGCGCCGGGCAAATCGGCGGCACTCTGACCCGCCGGCTGACCAAACTCGGACATGAAGTGTTTGTTGCCAACTCGCGAGGGCCTGCGTCGCTCGCAGACCTCGCCAGGGAAACCGGAGCGAAGCCCGTCTCCGTCACCGAGGCGGCCCGGGCAGGTGAGCTGGTTGTGGTGACGATCCCGGAAGCGAAGATTCAGGACCTGCCCAGGGACTTGTTCGCCGGCGTCCCCGATGATGTAGTCGTCATCGACACGGGAAATTACTACCCTCGGGAGCGCGATGGCCGCATTGGCGATATCGAAGCGGGAATGGCGGAAAGTCGATGGGTGGAGCATCAGCTCGGCCGGCCGGTCGTCAAGGCGTTTAACAACATCTATGCCCAACACCTGCTCGAGCGCGGCCTCCCGGCGGGCAGCCGAGGACGAATCGCCCTGCCCGTAGCCGGCGATGACCAACACGCCAAGGAGATCGTAATGCGGCTTGTGGACCAGCTCGGATTCGATGCCGTCGATGCCGATGGACTTGATGAATCGTGGCGCCAGCAGCCGGGCTCGCCGGTTTACGCCACCGACTTCGATGCCGAGGGAGTGCGGCGCGCGCTGGCCCAGGCCAGCAGGGAGCGCACGCCTAAGTGGCAGGCCACCGAGAACAGCCCAGGCACCTTTGCGCATCCGGCCTGACGCTGTTCGCCCCCAGAAAGGATTGCATTCATGCACAGACGGAGATTCGTGGGTACGATATCAAAGCAGAAGATGTGCTTTTTTCAGCAACCTGATAAAAGTGGAGGTCTTCTTCACAGGTCTTGAACATGTGTCTTCACAAGTGGGTCCTGCGATGGCCCCGGTCGCAAGCAGTTCCTCAGCCTCTCGCGGATCGAGCTCGATCAGACCGCGTCTGTCGATACTCACCAGATTGACACTTGCTGGCAATTCCGTCAGCTCGGGCGCACCAATAGGGAGGTAGATAGTGAGGCCGCCATATTGCGTGTTCCGCTCGATTCGCTTTTGAACCGTGTACTTCATCGTCGCCTCCGCCAGGAATCACATCGGGGCACTCCAGCAGCTCAGATAAGGGGAGACAACTGGAATCGTCGATCTCGAGGGTGAAGCCGTCTGAAAACACCTTCCCTGGGGCCGACCGAAAATTCTCCAAAAGTTGGATGAGGCGCAGCAGGGACAGGATATTTCAAACCGAGTTAATTGGCGACTTCATTAACTCAACCGGCCCTACCCCGGCCGCTCTCGCTCATATTTGATAGTCGGGTATTATTAACTACTTGGTTAAGATATGTCTGGGGCACAGGCCCAGAATTCGCACGGGACTTCCGGAACCTCCGGTAAGTTTCATGGGGCTTACGATTATGACGGTGCCGGTGTCGGGCAGCGCCTCGAGGTTGCCGACGTTTTCGAGTAAGTAGGCGTTGGCGTCAAGGGTTAAGTGATGCAGAGGGTAAGTATGGTCGTCTCCTCGATCGATGCCGGGGGAATCGATGCCGATGCCCACCGGTTTCATCTCCTGCATCAGATAGCGGCCGGCTTCAACCGTCAGGCAGGGAAAGTGAAGGTGGCCTTGGGAATCCTGCTTCATAAACTCTTTCTGTGAGGGCCAGCGCTTACCCCAGCCGGTCCGGAAGAACACAATGCCGGCAGGCGGCACGGCGCCATGAGCTTTTTCCCATCTCCGAATATCCTCTCTCGTGACGCGATACTCGGCATCGTTCTTCGCCTCCTGAGTCACGTCGATAACGATGGCAGGGGCTAGAAGCCTCTCGCGTGGAATCTCGGCGAGCTTCCATCCGTGAGGATTGAAATGTACCGGCGCGTCGATATGTGTGCCGAAATGTTCCGGGATCTCCAGTTCGCGCGCGAACAGACCGTTGCGCTCGTACCTGCCAACGACTTTGGCCTTGAATGGTGTTTCGGTATGGCCCTCGGGCCAATAGGGGTCGGTTTCGTCCAAGTTGTAAGTGAGATCCACGATGACAATCCCATGCGCGGCCAGCGCTCTTACGAGTAATGGCAGCGGATCAGTTTCCTGAGCCGAGGCCGCCGCCAGGAAAAGTGCGCCAGCCAATACCAGCCCGAGTGGTCGCGCAATTTGTTGAACGCTCATGCTTCCCTCCGAGATTGAAAAGCTACGGGATCCACTTCGCGGTTGAAAGCGGCAGGGCCCACCAAGGCATTTCCGGCATTGGCCGTCAGCGTCGGGGTGTAACTCCCGGGCTCCCATGTGAGGACCCGAAATATATCACGCCTTCGTGTTTGCGTTTTCCCTACATTTGTGATTTTGTTCATTGAACGGTACTGATAAGGGGGATGACGATGTCAAAAGCATCGTTTGGAAACGATCCAGCAAAAATTGCGAACTATGAGGCATTCTGGAAACGGGCGGATGTGAAGCGGCCTTTGGTGGGTTTTTCATTCATTGGCTGGTTTCCTTTGGGAGAGTTTATGGCCTGCAAAGCCTGGAACTCTTCCGGGTACCTGACGCCCGATATGATCGTGCCCGAAGCCTTCATGGACGACTACATCCGCCTGTTGCGGGAAGGTGAGACTGTGGACGATGACATGATTCGGGGTGCATGCCCTATGCAGGTGGCAGTCCCGTTTCTGCCTGGCATGGTCGGCTGCAAGGTACGCGTCTTGCCCGAAAACGTCATGGGCGGAGAACAGCACCTATCCTGGGACGAGGCCTTGCAGATTCGCCTGGATCGTCAAAACCCCTGGTTTAAAAAGTACATGGAATTTGCCCTGGCGCTGGCGACCGAGTCCGGGGGGCGATTTCCGGTGAGCCACGCACCGGATCTTGGACCGACCGATCTACATGCGGTCTTGCGCGGACACAACGAAAGTATCCTGGATCTTGTCGATGAGCCCGAGAAGTCGGCCGAGCTGCTCTGGCGGCTGGGTGAGATGTGCGGCGAGATCACAGAAGAAGTGTGGAAGCGAGTTCCATTGTTTTGTGGCGGCTACTTTGACGCGCAGTATTCGCTGTGGTCACCTGGTCCGATCATCCGAATGCAGGAGGATGCGACGGCGGCTTATTCTCCGGGACTCTATCGTAAGCTTGTCCAGCCGGTTGACCGCCGGCTCGCCGGGCACTTCTCGAACAGCTTCGTTCATCTCCACTCTACCTCAATGTTTCTATTGGAGGCTTTCCTCGAGATCGAAGAGATTCAATGTTTTGAGATAAACAACGATGCCTGCGGCCCGCCGGTAAAGGAAATGGTCCCCCATTTCCAGGCTGTTCAGGAGGCGGAGCGGCCATTGTTAATCCGGGGTTCCTTCAACACGGAGGAAATGCGGCTCTTGATGGATTCGCTGGAACCGCGCGGACTCTTTCTAAATATCATGGTCAACACTATGGAAGAGATTGAGGCCTTAAGGCCATTGGTAGGGATATGAACTGGGACTCGCTCGGGGTGGCTGAAATTCACCACTTGGTGGCCGAAAATAGCCAACTGACTCTTTTCAGCAGCAGGTCTGATTGTGCATCTAGTCTGCTACCCCTCTGAAAACAATAGCGACGGTCCAGTGTAGGGCACACCTCCTCTATTGGCGAATTACGTGCTGCAAAGACGACCACTGTGCACAATTCCGTGCACACAGTAGATCAGTACAATCAGGAACAGGGGTGCAAAATGCCAAGCCAGTTGGCTCAGTTGGCCCTTAAGGGCGTCCGGTGCTTTTTGCGGGCCTTTTCCGCTTTAGTGTGCGCCGCCCCGCTGCTCTTTCCGGCCTTTGCCGCAGCTGCGAGGGTGGTACTCTCGCCTGGCGTGCAGATTCCGGTCCGCCTTGACTCGGCAATCAGCACGAAGAGCAGCTTTCGCTACTTCGGCCCCGTTCTAACGGCAACTCTCGATCAGGACATCAACGCGGCGGACGGCCGGATCGCAATTCCCTCGGGCTCGGCCGTGAAGCTTGCGATCTCCGATTACCACAGGGCCGGACATGTTTCTGGCCGGGCGCGGTTTCGACTGCGCCTTTATTCAGTCGCCCTGCCCGATGGGTCGGAAGTGCCGCTGGACGGTTATCCCTCCTTGGACAACAAGCCGAAACCCGACAAGGAAGGAACGTTCCACGCCAGGCGCGGGCTCATCAAGGACACGGGATTCGATCTTGCGGCGGTGACATCTGGCGCTGGCGCGGGGCTGGCGGTAGGGGGACCGTGGGGACTGCCAGCGGGAGCAGCGGGTGGTCTTTTGGTGGCGGGACTCTGGACAGTGGCGCGGCGCGGTCCAGACCTGGAGTTCCCGGTTGGAACCGTGATTTCATTTACGCTCGGCCGACCGGCTTCCGTCTGGGTTCGGGATCAGGGAATTCAGGATGCCGCCATAGCTACCTCGGCGGCCTCGCCCTGCGCGGCATGGGGCTGTGATTCGGTAATTCCCCCTTCCCGCGATCTCCTCACTGCTTTAGACTCACCCGGCAATCCCGAAGCAGCCTTGCAACAATTGGATCGAATAAGCTTCCGCAATCGTCCCGATACCGATCGCGTGTTCGTTGCCTACCTACGAGGGGTAAACGAGCTAAGGCTGTCGCGACCGGGGAAGGCATTGGGCGATCTGAAGGAGGCTTACGCGGGCGCGAAGTCCCTCAATCTGCCCGCCTCGGCTCAAGCTGAAATTGCCCGAAACTTGGTTCTCGCGCTGAAGGAAAGCTCGAAGAACTGGGAGCAGAGTCCTATAGTGCGAGATCCACTTATCCAGGCGGCATTGGTGGAACCGGCAGGAGGCCAGCCATGAGCCGTCACAGCCCTCGTCTTTTCTCGCTTCTTCTTCTCGCGTGCGGCGCGTTTGTCCTGCCGCTGGCTGGGCAGCAGCAAGCCTCTCGGTCATCCGGGACAGATCAGCCACCCAAACCAAGAACCATTTCCTGGCGACGTTTTGGGCCGGAGCCTGCTGAGAAACTGCAAGCAGATAACAAAATGCCCGTTCCCGCCCCTCAGCCTACAGCCGTTTCAAGCGATGCCGACCCATCCGGCGACAACACCGCCATTGATAGCCAGATCAGCAGCTCTCCAGAGGCTCCCCCTGCTTCTCGAGAGAGCACAGGGCAACAGGCTGCTTCAGGCGTAAGCAGCCAACCGGAGACCTCCACAACTCCCACAGCGGCCGCCCTTTTGGCTGATTTCGAAAAGCGAGAGCAGGACCGGAACCGGCGTCGACAGGAGCTCGAAGCTGCCGCACATAACGATCCCAGTTTGCAATCTCTGACGGATATCCAAACCACCCGCCTCCTACTGGAGGGCGAACAGGACCGCATGAACAGTTCCGAGCGGCTTTCCCAAGCCTTTACGGCTCTTGCCGCCAAGGTACAGTCGCAGGCATACCAAGTCAGGGTGTTGCTGAAGGCCCGAAGGCGGACGGCTGACCAAGCCGACGCGGAAATCGCCCGCGTTGGCGCGGAAATCCCCGATCTGAACCTCGCGCTACACAACGTCGCGATGCTGCCGGCCAGCACTGAGAATGACGAATTCCTGAAACAGCTGGACGATTGGCTGCGGCATAGGGAAGGGATCTTGAAGACCGATCAGGAACGTAGCCGGCAAGCTCATCTGCAAATCAAGGCATTAGAGGCGGACGAACAGGAACTCGATCGGGCGTCCCAGCGGGCGCGGCTCAAGGCAGTGGCGTTTGCCCAAGCCTCACAAGACGCGAAGTTGAATCAGGACCTCCTCGCCAACCGGCTGGAATTCTCCACTGAGCACGAACGCGCGGCCGATGAGCTCGTGAACACTCGTCAATTGCTACAGACTCCCCTCGGCATCAGCGGCAACGCTGGCATTCCGGAAGCTGCGCTGGGCGGTGGTCTGCCAGAACCAACGGAGAAGCCGGTGCAGCAGGGTGACACGTTGCGCGAGTGCATTCGCCATACGAACGATGTCGCCGCTTGCCGGGTAGCGGAGGAGCAATGAGCGCCAAGTCGATGCTGGTTACCGATCTGTTGCTCGGCGGTGTCATATCGCTCGGGATGATGCAGGCGGGACTTGCTCATGCGCAATCATCCAGTTCGTCACCGGACTTGCTTCGCAAGCGCCGCGTGGAGATTCTCGTCATGGCCGGACAGCAGCCCTTGAAGGAGATCGAGGTCAACCTTTTCCAATTTGCGACCGATTCTGAACACTGCCGGATTGCCCATGGTTCACGAGCCTGCGGCCTGCCACCCGAACCGCTCAAAGCGGGTGAACCGGAGCAGGTCTTCGACTATTATGTGAGGCAGCCCACCAATTCGACAATCGATCGGCAGTCACCTTCCGTTCAAAAGGAAGATTGGAACTGGAACCCAGATTCCAAAGCGAGTGGTCATTCCGGAGATAAGCGGAGATGAGCAATGCTTGCCGCGGTTGCGATTACATTCGCGCTCATGCGCGAAAAGGGCGGAGGAGGGCTGACCCATAGGGGCGGGCGGGTTGTTTTCAAGATGCCCTGTTCCGCGTTTTCGGACCCCCTTTCAGACGCTGATCAAAGGCCCGCCGCGACCAGTCCTTCGAAGACTGACCCCGTCTACAACCCCAGAATCGCAGGGGGCGTCGTCCGCTCCCGTAATCGGCTCGTCGCTCGGGCGCCCCTGGCTCAAACGGTCGATGCCTCAGAGGCTGGACTTGATCCTGAGGTGCGCAGCATCCAAGCGGCCCTGCGAGGAATCAAGCAAGATCCGCTGGTACGTGCGCGACTCTATGCCGATGTCGACGCGGTGATCCTAAAGGTCCGAAACCATGAACTTATTCCCCGTAACCTGATGGTCGATGGGGATGCAGCGTTTGCTCGGTCGCGCGGTGCACAAGACCGTGGTGGCGGCGAGTCTCCCGGCAATCCAAGGGTATCCGGCAGCTTCTACTGCAACTCTCCCGAGCGAACTACCGCCCCTAACTCCCCGGTCCGTTCCTTTAGCCAAATCGGCTGATCGCACCTTGGGGCCGGTCCTTAACCCGAAGGGCCGGCCGCTCGATCCGGCAGTAATCTCGCGAGTGGTTTATTGGGCAACCGTGAATGGATGCCCTTTAGAACTGGCTTTGGCGACTGCATGGCAGGAATCGGGCATGTCGTTGTACCCGGCGCGCGGCTCCTCAGGAGAGGTTGGCATCATGCAAATTCTGCCGGAACGCGCCGGCGTGGAAGGTGTAAGTCCGTCCCGCCTTGACAACCCCGAGACGAACCTCTGGTTGGGAACAAGGCTGCTAGCCCGCTATTACCAGGAGGAAGGCAGCATTGCACGCGCTGCCATGAAGTACGTGGGCGGGCCGGGCGTTTTTGGGAAGCGATATTCCCGGGACGTGCGTCGCTACATTGAGTCGTATTCCGCCTCTGTGAATAGTTACGCGGAATACTTTGGGCAACACTTGCGTTTCTGAGTGCAGCCAACGACGACCCGCAACTCATCCAGTTAGGCTCCCAGTTCGATCGGGAGCTTTTCAATTCCTCAAGCGGTAAGGACTGCTGGGAATCTCAGTACGCCGAGTCGATTGACCGAACCTCTGTCTATGCCCTTGCAAGTCTAACGGGTCTACCCCCAAGGTCTAATCACGCGCATCAAATTAAGGTGACGCCAGGTTGGCCGCGACGTTTACCTATTCTCGGACTTTTGGTCTTTGTGCGAGATGAGCTGCTATGCGGAGAGCCGGACGCAGTTGCATCTCGCCAATGTTCCAGCTAAGCCGCACTGAGGTGGGAAGGGGACCGGAGGGCAAAAACCACACTGACAACCCGTCTCTGAAAGCATTCTAGGAGGGTGCTGCCATGTTGCTAGCGACCACGACTTTCGAAGACCGACCGCTGCTACGGCATATGCGCGACCGAGCGCCGCTTGTCCTCGTTCTTGCCCTCCTCACGCTCGCCAGCCCACGAGCGCTCGCCCAGTTCCGCGCGGGGATTCAGGGCACCGTCCTCGACAGTTCTGGCGCCTCGATCGCAGGTGCCACGGTCACCGTAACCAGCCAGGAAACTAGTAAGTCCTTGCAGGCTACTACCGATTCCTCGGGATTTTATCGAGTCGCGGGACTAGCGCCCGGCCGTTACGACCTTTCTGTTTCCTTTGCGGGTTTCGCCACAGCTACTACCAAGGACATTCTGGTGAGCGCCGAGGAAATCCGAGGTCAGGGCGTCACGCTTCAGCCCGGCGCCATCAGCCAGACCGTGACCGTTTCCGCCGAATCGGCCCCACAACTTCAAACCGAGAACGGTAATCTCTCCGGCCAGATCACGAGCCAGCAGGTCCGTGCCTTACCGCAAGTAGGCCGCGATCCGTACGAACTGGCGCGCCTGGCACCCGGTGTCTTCGGTGATGGCGCACGGAGCGGAAACGGGAACGCCAATGTGCTGGGCAATGCTCCCGGCTCGCCAGGCGGATCAAATACGTCGGTGTTCCAGTCGGAGAACCAGGTCCAGATCGCGTCGAATGGGCAGCGCGTGACCGACAACAACTTTCAGATTGACGGGGTGAGCGTAAACAGCCTGCAATACGGCGGCGCGGCAGTGGTAACCCCAAACCAGGAATCCGTAAAGGAAATCAAGATCACTTCCAACGCCTATGACGCGCAGTATGGCCGCAACTCCGGTGCGCAGATTGAGGTGGTATCCCAGAATGGGACCAATCACCTCCACGGCAGTGGTTTCTTCAAGTACGATCAGCCGGGCCTGAACGCCTTCAGCAAGTATGGCACGTCAAGCGGCGGCCCGCCGCAGCGTGTGCAGAACGCCTTCCGGAACTATGGCGGAAGTGTCGGAGGCCCTATCCTGAAAGACAGGTTATTCTTCTTCATCTCGTACGAGGGCTTGAAGAACCGCAGCGTGGCTGCCTCCACGACGGCCTACGTCGAAACGCCGCAATACGTTCAATCGGTGATTGCGGCGCGGCCCGACAGCACCACGGCGAAAGTTATGCAAACACCCGGTATGCAACCTCGAATCATCCAGACACTCACGCCGAGTTGTGCCGGATTCGCGGCCAACACCTGCCAGCTTGTGGGCAGCGGACTCGATCTTGGGTCAATCACAGGCACGGCTGGTCAGTACGTGGATTTCCAGAACAATCCTACAGGTGGGGGGTTCGATGGCGTGCCGGACCTGCAGAATGTGCTCCTGGCGGCTCCTAGCGAACAGGTCGGGAACCAATACAACGGCCGTTTCGACTACCAGCGCGCCAAGGACACGGTCACTTTTAGCACCTACATCACGAAGCTCAACTCGGTGGGTGCGGACGCCAGCGCCGCCAGCCGCCCTATTGCGGACATCCGCTTCAAGCCTTTGAATTCTGCCTACACTCTGCAGTGGGGCCGGACCCTCAGCCCCACGATGTTGAATCAGGCGCGCTTCAATGTAACTCGTTTCTACGAGAACGGGGTGGCGGACAATCCCGGCGCAAACTTTGGCATCCCCGAAGTCCAGCTTGAAGGTCTGAACCCGGTTCCTAACTTTCACCTCGGAGCGACGCGCAACGAGACTTCACCGGCAATCTTCACCCAGAACACGCTTGAGGCCCGTGACACCCTCAACAAAGTGCTCAGGAACCACGGCATGAAGTTCGGCATCGAGATCCGCAAGGAGCAGGACAACAACAACCTGCTAGGCGGTGCACGCCCTCTCTATTCGTTTTCAGGGCTCTGGAACCTGGCCAACGACACTCCGATTTTCGAGGCGATTAATGTCGATCCGCGAACCGGGTTGCCGGGCAACGCCCAGAAATACTTCCGCACCAGCGACTGGGGTGTCTTCGCCCAGGATGACTGGAAGATCCGGCCGAACTTGACCCTCAATTTTGGTCTGCGGTGGGAATACTACTCACCGATCACTGAACGCCGGGGCCAGCTCAGTAATATCTTTCTGCCAGCGCCAGGCGACCTGGCAGGTGCCACGGTCAAACCGGTCAGCCAGCTCTACCTAAGCGACTACGCGAATTTCGCGCCCCGTCTAGGCTTTGCCTACAGTCCTGGCGCTTTCAGGAGCAAGTTGGTAGTACGGGGCGGCGTCGGCCTGTTCTACGACAGGATTCCAGATTCGGCTTTCACCAATGCGCGAGGCAATCCGCCGTTCTTCACTCGTGACAACATTTGCTGCGGCACTGCCAGCAACCTGTTTGGGACTCCTTTCGCGGGAGGCGTTATTCAGTACGTGCTGGGTTCCGGCAACTCGCCCACAAGCTATCCTGTGAATCCCAATCTCGGCTTTGGCATCGATCCGGCCAATGGAAGTGTTTGCGGGAACGCAGCCTGCACCCAGGATGTGCCGGGCGGCGTCGAGATCTACGGGGCGCAGCAGAATATGGAGGTGCCTTACGTCTACGAATATTCGTTTGGGGCCGAGTATAGCCTGCCACGAAACTGGGTCGCGGGCGTCAGTTACGAGGGAAGTTCCTCGCACAAGCTGATCCGCCTGATCAACCAGAAGTTCTTGTATCCTACACCCACCGACAATTACGGGTTCTCGGCGGTCTATTTCCCCATGGATGATGTGAATGCTAACTACAACGCGCTGACCTTGCGTCTGACTCATCAGTTTTCGCAAAACTTTCAAATGGAAGCCCGTTACCGCTGGAGCAAGAGTCTGGACGAGCTTTCTTCGGGCGACGCGGCGTGCTCCTGCGATAACCAAACCTATCCACAGATCCTAAGCAGTGAATACGGTCCCTCAGACTTTGACGCTACTCATTTCGTCACTGTATCAGGGTTGTATACCTTGCCCGACTTCCGCGCGAATAACCCGCTCTTGGGTGAATTGATAGGCGGATGGCAACTGAGCGGTATCATGACCGCGCACTCCGGCTTCCCCTGGACGCCCGTGAGTGGCACATCTGTGTCCACACCGGGTGGTCCGTCGCTTTCTCCAACCCGCCCTGTCGGCCAGACGGGCATGCAACCAATGCACGATACCTCGAATGCGGCTTTTACGCGGTCGGGCGGCGATTTTCCCGGGGGAGGATCGCTCTACTTTGTCACGGAGCCCGCAGGCCCGCCGGGGATCGGACGCAATTCCTTTCGCGGTCCGCATTACTGGGGCACTGACCTTAGCCTGGCCAAGCAGTTCCGCCTCCCGAATTCCAGCTACCTGGGCGAGGCGGCGAAGATCGATGTTCGGGTCAACGCCTTCAACCTCTTCAACCAGCTTAATCTGCAGCCGTTCTTGTTCGATAGCAATGCCACCCACCTCGATCGCGTCCAGTTCGGGCAGGCAGACTCGGCTCTCGCCGGTCGGGTCGTTGAGTTTCAAGTGCGTCTGAGTTTTTGAGAGTCTCCGTGAGAACCACATGTACCTCTCAGGCTCAGCCGCAGAGAAACCGTTAAAAGAACGCCGCGCGGGAAGTTTCTGAAGCGATGATTCAGATTCTGTGGGCTACCTTTCGGAGGCGAGGGTTTCGAGCCTCTCATGAAGGACGGATAATTGGAAATCTGCCAGTCGCAACGGCATTTATCCGGACGCCGGCAAACCTAAGTCTTCCATTCCTACCAAGAACCACCGCTCGGTTCCGGCTGTCGGCCCCTCGCTGACTGAGTAGGTGAGCCGGAATCGAGACTGCCGTTTGAGGCCGATGCAGTAACGCTCTTCTATGATAACTTCGTAGCGCATGGCTTTACCTCTCGAGCGGCGGGGTTGAGACTCGAAACAGTCCCCTGATGAGCCGGTGAGGGCAAAGCGCCGCCGTTCTGCACCTGGTTTGCTAACAATATGTAGTGAAGAAGAAGGAGTGAAGCGTTTCACGCCCTCTGATCGAGATACGGTCGGGCTAGTTCACGATGGAGGTACATTGGTCCGGGGGCTCGGTTGGGCGATGACTCCTGGGAACTCCAGAATCATCGGGTCGGCAGGATAGTGACCTTCGTAAGGATAGCAGCTATGATGCCGTTGCGCTTGCCTCGCTTCCCGTTCTGGATAACTCTGCTTCTTCCGATAATGTCCACATCTCGCGGCGCAATGCAGTCGACTACCACACCGGGCTCTGGGAACGAGCCCATTAGCAGCGACTTACTCGCCGAAGAGAGACGGTCCCCGCCCTGTGAGAACGCAACCCTGGATCTTGCCAGCCAGTTCATCGCGTCGCGCCAGCTTGATTTTGCTTTAGACACTTTGCGCCGCGCCGCACCTTCCTGCTCCGGTACTGGCAGGTATCACGCGCTCCTTGCAGCAGTTCTGCTGAAGAAAGGTGCGAGCGTTCAAGCTGCACAGGAGTACTACGCTGCGATTGACCTTAGTCCTCACCAGTCAGAATACTATCGCGCCCTTGCTGAGATTTTGATTCAACACCGCGCCTATGGAAATGCCCGAGTGCTTCTTGTAAGTGCTAATCACGAATTCCCCGACCAAGTCTGGACCTACTTGATGCTCGCGGAAGTCTACAGAACCTACGGTTCATTTAACGAAGCGAAGAGTGTTCTCGACAGAGCCCTGAGGCGGTGGCCGGATGATGCTACAGCACGAGTGTTGCTCGGCAACGTTTTGGCCGGGACAGCGCCCTTAGATGCATTGGCCCAATACAAGAAGGCCCTCCAGCTTGCTCCTGGCGTTCCCCAGGCACATCTCTTCTACGGGATTGCACTTGAGAAACTGAACCGAACCAGTGAAGCGATAGCAGCCCTTACACAATGCGTGGCTCTCGATCCGAAGGTGGCAAACGCGCATTACTATCTCGGGCAAATTTATCTGAAGCAGAGCAAGATATCAGCGTCTGTCAGCGAGCTTACGACCGCTCTACAACTGGATCCGGCGTATGCACTAGCTTACTTCCAGCTGGGCACTGCCTATCGCAAAGCGGGAGATAAAGCGAAAGCGGAAGCGTGCCTTCGCCGGTTCGGTGAGTTATCAAAAGAGCAGAAGTCACAGGAAGTAAAGGCGGGTGAGATCTTCTCCGAAGCCCTAGCCAGGCCTTCCCATTGACGTGGAATCAACTCCGGACTCTGCCCGGGATATCCTCGGTGCCAAACCCCTAAACCGTAACGCCTTCAGATCTAGGAACTCGCGGTTGGATCCGCTGACTTCTTGACAAGGCCTCCCATTCCGGGACATAAGGAGTTGGGTCCGCAGCTTCGTTCCATGGGATACGAGTAAGCAAACGGTATCACTAAGCCGGATCTCTCGGGCCTTCGCGCCGAGACCGGGCATCCCTTCGCGAGGAGCAGGGTTTATGGGCAAGCACAGGGAACGTTTTGATCGGAGGCAGTTTCTCAGGACCGGTGGGATCGGCTTGGCGGGAGCCACTTGTCCGCCGCTGTTCGCGAGACCGGTGAAGAGTCCTGGGTTTTCTTCGTCGCCGCAGTCCACCTCGCCTTCCTGGGAAGAGCAGATGAAACTGCGACGCGTCCAACCGGTTCGCAGCATAGTGGACGGGGTACCTGTCTACAGTTTCGGCGACACGTTCATCTACGGGACAAGCCCGAGTCTGATTTCTACCAAATCGCTTCAGGAAGGCAACGACGCCGAGATGCGCAAGATTCGGCCAAAGAAGTCCTGGGAGATCACCGCTAATACTTTTGGAGCCACTTCGCCGCGTGTGCCTCGCACCGAATTGTATGATGATCAACCCTTTCTCGGAGTAAACCTTATTGACGGCGACCGGGAAACCTGCTGGATGAGCCGAGGCCAAAACCAACCTGACGTCGAACCGGTCTGGATACGGCTTGATTTGCCGAAAGAAGCAAAGATCAGAAGTATCGTTCTTATGCCCCGTGCGGATGGTCAAGGCCTGCCGGAGCACTTGGTGGTGGAAGTCAGTCGGGATGCGTGGCACTGGGAGAGCGTATTCGAAGGCAGCCCTGAAACGATACCGCAGGGTACACGCGGCCGCACGGTCTCCTTCGACGGCCGCCCCGTAAAACAGGTCAGGCTCACAGCAATGAAGTGCCGGGAGGTGGCTGTACCGGATCAGTACGGCGAGAAGACCTGGACCTTCAGTTTCTGCTTCTCGCTGGCCGGGGTCGAGATCCTGGACGGAAGCGGGGACAACCTGGCCTTGGTCTCACGCGGCGCCGGAGTCACGGTGTCATCCACAACACGCGGATACGGTGACGAGAAGATCCTGCACGACCAGTTGTGGCCGGTGCACTACGACCTGGGCCTTAAATGGGTCCGAGTTGCGTACTGGGACAGCGTGCTGAATTGGCTCTACGTCGAGCGCGAAAAAGGTCTGCTCAGGGTTGATCCTTTGGCCGATCAAACAATTACAGAATGCGATCGCAACGGCCTTAACGTGGTGCTGTGTCTGGCCTACGGAAACTGGCTCTATACGCCGCAGGGTAGGCGCCCGCACCCCAAGCAGATCTTCGAGACGCCCTGGGAAATGGCCCCGCCGCCGACCACGCCGCACATGCTCGAGGGCTACAAGAACTTCGTCCGCTTCATGGTTCGGCACTTCCGGGACCGGGTGCGATATTTTGAAATATGGAATGAACCACACGGCAAGTACGCATGGGGAAACAAGCCGAATGCCACCGAATACGCCACGCTCGTGAAGGAAATCGCTCCAATTGTCCGCCAGGAGGCGCCTCAAGCGAAGATTCTCCTTGCAGAGGTCGGCTTCCGGCCTGGGCGCGCCGGCGAGTTCCTAGAAGTCTGCCTCAAAGAAGGCGTTGCCAAGCTCGTCGATGTGATGACGACGCATCCGTACTACGGCACTCCTCAGGGCAGTCAGGACTACCTCGAGTACCCAGAACACATACGGGCATGGAAAAGGCTTGTCGAATCGTATGGCTTTCACGGCGAATATATGGCGACCGAATCCGGGTGGTATGCTCCTTACCCGATTGCCGTCCACCCGTTCGGCGGTGGAAATGTCACGGAGATCGTCAAGGCTAAATACCTGGCCAAATTTATGGTCACCACTAATGCCTTTGAGATGCCAGCTTTTTGGAATGAGACGTGGCAGGACCAGTTCACCTACTGGGACGGTACCTTGATGCGCAGCACGTTCTCCGCCGATCCGGTCTGCCCGCTGCAACCCCAGGCTGCCTACTACGTGATGCGCACCCTGGCAACCGTGCTCGAAGGGGCGCAGCCAATCAGCTCTACCCTGGAGTTTCGAGGCCAATCCACCAACCTGGAGTCGTACCTCTTCCGCCTCCAGGACGGGAGCCGTTTGGCCGCCTGCTGGATACCAGGGGCAGGCAGTGATGATCCGCCCGACGTCCGGGCCGACGTCGTCATCCACGGGTTCACTCCTTCCAGGGCTACGGGCATCGAGGTGCTTGACGGCACGGAGCAGGAATTGAGAATCTCGGCGGAAGCCGGAGCAAGCGTTCTTAGAGGCATGTCGATAAAGGATTACCCCGTGTTGTTAAGGCTCAAGTGATCTTTCGACGCTATCGGTGTCGCGAGTGCAGGGACTCTTAAGACTCTGTGATGCTATCCCATCAACCCACAAGATGCTGATCCTGCGGCCCCTCTTGACTTTCGTTCGGCATATTGAATGAGCTTGACTTTTCCCTTCAGTCAGACTACTAGTCCATCCCGGGAGACACACCCAGCGTTGCTCGTAGATACTTACATTTTGCAGGGGCGGCGGGAAAGCGTACCCAAAGCTCAGGTGACCGGTTACTTTTCTCCTTGAAGGCTGGAAGCCAACCCCGGGGGTCGGGTGAACGACCTTGGGTCTTGCGTGTCCACACAAACAAGAAAAGGAGACAGTCATGCTGAATGATAAGGCTGACGTTTTCAGACACGCCGTGAGGCGTCGCTGGCTCCTGGCGGCTCTTCTAGCAGCGGTACTCGTCGTGGTTGATTCGCCCGTACAGAGGGGATACGCTCAGGTAACATCCGCGACCATCATGGGGAACGTGATTGACCCCGCCGGCGCAGCGATACCCGGCGCAGGGGTCACGGTTACCAATGAGGCGACCGGAGCCGTGATCAAGACTACGTCGGGACCGGATGGGACTTACCTTGTTCCGAACCTTTCTATTGCCGGTACTTACGCAGTGGAGGTGGGTGCGAGCGGCTTCAACACCTTTTTGCAAAAAGGGATTGTCCTCCAAGTCAATCAAAACGCTCGCATTGACGTTACCCTGAAGTTGGGTTCAACCACCCAGCGCATCGAAGTCACGGCCCAACCACCGCAAGTGGACACGGCGAGTTCGAGCCTGGGTACGGTAATCAGCCACCGCGAGGTTGAGGAATTGCCTCTGAACGGGCGCAATCCCATCCAACTGGTCACGCTGGCAGCGGGAGTCACCACCGCCACTACTCCCGCCGTTCTCGGTTGGCGCGGCGGCTCCTATTGGTCCTCGAACGGAACCCGGGGCGATGAAAACCAAGTAATGTTGAACGGTGCCACTTATGAGGGCGCCTACTTCAACAATGCTCTGAATCTTCCTTCCCCCGATGCTTTGCAGGAGTTCAAACTCATCACCAACACCTACAGCGCGGAGTACGGCAGAAACGCCGGCTCGGTGTTGAATGCAGTGGTGAAGTCGGGCACCAACCAGTTCCACGGCGATGCCTGGGATTTCTGGCGTAACAACCGTCTCAACTCGAGGAACTTCTTCCTGAACGCTCCCAACGCCAAGGTGGCCATACTGAATCAGAACCAGTTCGGCTTCACCGCGGGCGGGCCCATCATCAAGAACAAGCTGTTCATTTTCGGTGCGTACCAAGGCTTACGAATTGCCCAGCAGTCTCAGAACAGCGGTTTTGTGCCCACCTCGGACCAACTGAACGGGCTGTTCACGATGCCGGCCGGCACGGTCTTGACAAACCCCGCCACCAGCCAGCCGTTCCCGACAAATGCAGCCGGCCAATACGTGATTGACCCCACGACCTTCAATCCGGTGGCGCTGAAAATCCTCTCGATGTGGATACCTGCGCCCACCGACCCGACTACCGGACGATACACCAGTCTGGCCTCCGCCCCGACCAAGAACAATCAGTTTTTGATCAAGGGCGACTACAACTTTTCGGATACCAACAAGCTAAACTTCACCTGGATGCGAGATCGCACCCAGTCCACCAGTCCGTACTTTGGCGGAACTGTCCCGACCTACAACACGGAAACTCCTTACACTCACATTGCTCTCTACACCCTAAACGACACCGAGACGTTCCGTCCTAACCTGCTTAACGAATTCCGGGCATCCTACTCTCGTTTGCTGGATGTCCTGGGGTGCGGCAAGCAGTTCTACGCCAATGCGCTCGGGATCAATTCGTACATCCCGGATGGAGCCCCCGAAAATCCCGATTTTGGTGTTTCGGGATATTTCAGCTTGTCGTCCATCGGCCTCTGCAACCTCAGCGAAGGCACGCCGACCCGTGAAATCAACGACACGGTAAGCTGGATCAAGGGCAACCACCAGCTCAAGTTTGGCGGAAGCTGGTTCAAGAATACCAACGTGATTTTCGCAGCATACCTGGCTGAAGGCAATTTCGCCTTCGACGGCAGCTTCACTGGCAATGCGCTGGCGGACTTCATGTTGGGCAAGGTGTCTCTGTATCAGCGCCAGACAGAAGGCGACGGCGCTCTGATTTCGAATGAGTGGGCCGGGTTCGCCGAGGACAACTGGAAGGTGAACCGAAAGCTGACCCTCAACATCGGTCTGCGCTACTTCGTGCAACAGCCCTGGTATGCAACTGCGGGCGGGATCGCGTTTACCGCCCGCAAGGCGGATGGACAGTGGGATCCAGGATTCAAGACTGCCAGGTTTGCCAACGCTCCTCCGGACGTCCTGTACCCTGACGATATTGGACCCAAAGGGAAAATACCTCGTGGTATGTACCCCACACCCTGGAACATGTGGGAGCCGCGAATTGGGTTTGCTTGGGACCCCACGGGTAACGGCAAAACATCGATTCGCGCCTCCTACGGGATCTTTCACGATATCGTGGTGGTCGACGCGATCGCTCAGGCCGGTTCCGTTCAACCCTTCGTATACCGCGAAAAGTTCCCATTCCCGGCCGGCGGCTTGTCGGATCCGTATCTCGGCCACCCGAATCCCTGGCCCTATCGCGCGTACCAGTCTTCGAACCCACAGTTCTACCTTCCGGCCACGGCTGCTGCACTAGATGGGAATACGGTAAACCCGTTTATCCAAGGTTGGACGCTCGACATCCAACGCCAGCTTACCGATAACTGGATGGTGGAAGCATCCTACGCCGGCAAGGTTGCCAACCACCTGATCGTCGACATGGATGCCAATGGGGCGAAGTACATTCCCGGAACCGACGCTGCTGGCAACCCCCTCTCCAGCTTGGCGAATGTCGACCAACGTCGGCCCTTCTTCAACGACGGGTGGTCGACCATCAGCAACGTCGGCTCATGGGGCAACGCGAGTTACCACGGTCTGGAGTTGAGCACCCAATACCGTCCTCGTCACGGGCTGTCCTTCCAGGCAGGCTACACGTGGTCGCACGGCCTGGACACGAACAGCAATTACAACGTGGGCGCCTCGTTCGGGGCTCAGGACCCCTACTGTATGGCCTGCGAAAAAGGCAACTCGGATAATGATCGCCGGCACGTGTTCGTCGGGTCTTTTGTGTATGACATACCAACCCCGTTTGTGGGGAAGCAAGGCGGAGGACACATGATGGCCCGGAACCTTCTGGGCAAGTGGGAACTTTCCGGCATCATCCGGAGCGTCAGCGGCGGTCCCTTCACCTGCAAAGCGGGAGCCAGCCGATCCCTTAGTGGCGAGGGCCAGGATCGCTGTGACTTCAGTGGCAGTTGGCGGCTGCCGGGAGGCCGTTCCCACGGTCAACAAGTGGCGCAGTGGTTCAACACAGCGGCGGTGGTCGAGAATCCGATTGGCACCCAGGGGACATCAGGGCGGAACATGATTTACGGGCCCGGCTATAAGAACGCCGATCTCGCGGTGTTGAGGAACTTCCTGTTCGGCGAACGCTACGGCCGACTTCAGTTTCGTGCCGAGTTCTTTAACGCTTTCAACTTCGTCAACTTCAACAATCCCAATGCAACCTTCACTTCTGGCAGTTTCGGCAGGATTAGCAGCGCAGGAAGTCCGCGTCTGATCCAGCTGGGTCTGAAGTATGAATGGTAGATCGGTTGCCGGCGCGGGGCTCCCTTGAAGGGGAGTTGCGCCGGTCCCTCGAATCGAACGCTATCGGAGCGGCGGTCCCATAAGCGTTGCCGCCATTTACGGACAGTCCGTCACCGAGATCCCTAAGTTCTCCAAACGCCTCGTGTGCTGGCCTGGACTTCGTTTAATCACCCTCACTTGCATGTCTGCAAGACCACCTGTGCGCTTCCGGAGGAGCCGTGGATCGTCGCCGATTCTTCAAGGATCTAAGCCAGTATAGCGTAGGTACAGGGATCGCAGGCCGTCTGCTCGATGGCCCCGCCGCCCTTGGATCGGACCGCAAGAAGACAGGCGGCGGGGCGCTGTACTCGCCGGTGTTCTCCCTGGCCGGCGAATGGATGCTGGCGACGGATCCGCAAAACGTCGGCCGCGGCCAGGAGTGGTTCCGTCGGCCGGCGGTGGCAACCAAACCAGCACGGGTTCCGGGGATCGTCCAGCAAGCATTCCCAGGGTATTGGGGCGTCGCTTGGTACTGGCGCGAGTTTACACCCGTCGCCAACCCATACCAGCAGGGTCGTTATCTCCTGAAGTTTGGCGCGGTGGACTACCTCGCGGACGTCTGGCTGAATGGCGCCCATCTGGGCGGGCACGAAGGCGGGGACACGCCGTTCGTGCTCGATGCCAGTAACAGCATCCGACCGGGCGCAAGCAATCTGATCGCGGTTCGCGTGCTGGTTCCGGGCGATAAGCCAATCGACGGTTTCGTTCTCGATGAGACGCCTCACCGCAACAAGCGGGTCGATTTTATGCCGGGGAGTGAGTATGACATCGGCGGCATCACCGAGCCAGTAGATCTCATCCTCACGCCGTCGGTGCGGATTGACGATCTTTATCTTCGGCCCGACTGGAAGACGGGTAAGATCGGCGTACGAACAAGCGTCAACTACGCCTCGGGAAAGGCCGCTGGCGGCCGTCTTCATCTTGAAATCGCCATCGCTCCGAGCGGGCAGACGGTATCTGGCAGGACACTCGAACACCACTTGGATCGAGACCACAGCGTCGCCGAGGCAGAACTGCAAGTGGAGGATCACCACCTGTGGGATTTGGGTGAACCTTTCCTTTATCGCGTTAGCGCTCGGGTCGAAGTCCCGGGCGAGGATGGTTTTCACGAGGTCTCGGCGCGCTGCGGATTCCGTGATTTCCGGGTTACAGACGGCTATTTTCGGTTGAATGGCAAGCGTCTCTTCCTGCGTAGCACGCACACCGGCAACCACTGTCCCTGGAGCCAGGTGTGCCCTCCCCCGGGGTATCCGGACCTGCTCCGCCAGGATCTGGTTCACGCGAAGTCGGTGGGGTACAACTGTATTCGCGCCATATCGGGTCTGCTGCACCCTTATCAGATCGATCGATGCGACGAACTGGGGCTGTTGGTGTACGAAGAATCCTACGCGGCCTGGCTGCTGCACGACTCGCCTAAAATGAAAGAGCGTTTCGAGTTCTCTGTTCGCGAGATGATCCTGCGCGACCGCAACCATCCCTCGGTCGGGATGTGGGGAATGCTGAACGAGACCTTTGACAGTCCTACCTTCCGCGAGGCGGTCTCCGCCTTGCCCTTCGTACGGTCGCTCGATTCTACGCGCCTGGTGCTGCTCTCCAGTGGCCGGTGGGACGGCCAGATGGGCATTGGATCGGTCAGCAATCCCGGCAGCTCGGGATGGGAAGAGGTCTGGGCCAAGGAGGCTCCGGGAGCCGGGACGTCGCCGGTACACGGTGAGAAGAAGGTGCAATGGTCGGACGACGTAGGCGCCTTTGACGACAGCCTGGGCGACGTTCACTTCTACCCCGAGGATCCACAATCCGACGATGTCAACAACCTGCTTCGCAACGTGGACCGGGATGCAAAACCCGTCTTTGTCTCAGAGACCGGCATCGGAAGCTTGTTTAACTGCATCCACGAAATGCGCTACTACGAACAAGCCCGAATCCCTGCTGACGCGGAAGACTACAGCTTGTTGAAGTCGATGTCCGACAGGCTGACGGCCGACTGGGACCGGTGGGGCATGAACACCGTATACCCTTTCCCGGAGTGCTTATTGCGCGAAAGCCAAGTGGCGATGGCTCGCCATCGTTTGCTGGTATTCAACAACATCCGCTCGAACCCCAAAATCTGTGGCTACAACATCACCGGAATGCTCGACCACGCTTTCACCGGTGAAGGCATTTGGCGATTCTGGCGCGATTACAAGCCGGGAGTTATGGATGCCGTCCAGGATGGCTGGGCGCCGGTGCGGTGGTGTCTGTTCGCCAATCCGACTCACACCTACGTGGGACGTCCAGTTAAGCTCGAAGCTGTACTTGCGAACGAGGATGTGCTGCATCCTGGTACTTATGCAGCGCGATTTCGCGTGTGGGGTCCCGAGGGCATCGCCTGGGACCGGCAGTCGACCATCACGATTCCTGAGGTGAAAGCCGGTGAAGACGGGCCGCTGGCGGTCCCGGTGTTATCGGAGGACGTGATCGTTAAGGGGCCAGCCGGCACTTACAAGATCGTCCCTTACATCGAACGGGGCGCCGCACCACCTGAGACTTCCTGGGAGTTCTACCTGACGGACCCGGCCTCGCTCCCACGTTTGGACCAGCGTCTTCGACTGTGGCGGATTCCTCCCCATGTCGAGGCCTGGCTTAAGTCTCACGGGGCATCCACGGAAGGATTCGGTGGCGCTCCGCCGGACCGGCGCGAACTGATCCTGGTGGGCGATGTCTCCGAGAAAGCAGGAATGGAGGATTGGAGAGAGCTGGCAAAACGTATGGCTCTTGGGTGTTCCGTGATTTTCCTGTCCCCCCTGGCCTTCAGGCTAGGCGACGACAGCACAGCCTGGCTGCCCTTAGCCAAAAAGGGGCGGGTCTATCGCTTTCACGACTGGCTTTATCATAAAGAGTGCGTGGCAAAGGCGCATCCGATCTTTGAGGGACTGCAGTCAAAAGCGATGTTGAATTGGTACTATTATGGCCCGATGATCCCTCACTACCTTTTCGATGGCCAAACGACACCCGGGGACGGCGCCATAGCGGCTGCCTTTGCCACCGGTTACAACACGCCTGGTGGCTACGCCTCCGGCATTCTCACCGGCTCTTACCGGTTTGGTGCCGGAAGGTTTATCGTTAACACCTTCCCGATCCTTGAGAATCTCGACAGTCATCCCGCGGCTGACCGCATGTTGCTGAATCTCGTTCGCTATGCAGGCGGGGATATTGGTGGTCCAGTGGCCTCGCTGCCCGGCGACTTCGAGTCGCAATTAACAGCAATCGGGTATATGTAAAGTATCAAACGAGAACGCGTGCGTGTCAGCACCGGGATAAAAGGGCGCCGAAATCATCAGTCTGAGGGGAACCAGCGGGAGCGCCCATAAAAGCCAACTCAAGAGACCACGCTCGCGACCTCTCGGCTGGACCGAGCTATCTGTCTATGGGAACCATCGGCGGAGTGGTTCGGGGAGATGAGGGCGCGCCAAACTGTGCCGGGAGCAAGTCAGAGCGTTTCTTGCGGGCGAGCTACCAAGAAGTGCTGGCCCCTATTTTCCCTTGAGGTGAAGCGGGCCGACGTTGTCTTCCAATCGAAGTTCACTGCTATCGGGTTTTCGTATCTTAAACTGGGGTTCTATCACCTTGGTAGACCGGTTGAACGGCGCGGTAATCACCTTGTCGCCGTATATCTTCAACACGACGGCGTTCGGAGAGTCAACTGGAACTAAAAACTCCTTTTGAGCGTTAGCAAAGTAGTAACCAGAGCCCCAGGACAGAACGACCAAGAACACAAAAGAAAGTATAAGATCAACTACGTTGAAGCCTAGTTCCCGAGCGACCTTCTCAAGAATGCCCTCATCATCCCGCCTTGCAGCTTGCCTACCGAGAATCTCGCTAGTTAGCTCACGAATCATTTTAGGAATGTAAATCGCTCCACCGATTGCCCATATCACTATGACCACGACAACTAGAAGTGTACCGAACGGAACGCGAAACAGATACCACGCACAGATAATTAGCAACCCAAGGAACACCGAGCGCAGATTGCGCCCGCTGGTAATCCGCAGCTGCCCGATTTTGTCCCAAAAGAGCTGCTTAAGCTTGAGAAACCTCCTGTCAATAAGCCCCACCAAGACAAAACCCAGCGTGACAAGAGCCAGCAAATACATTCCCCCGATCAAAGAAGACCCTAAAGCACTCATCAAAATCATGCCTAAGCCCTCGATCACACTCGTAGGATTTATAGATACGAACGCCCACGGAATGTCGAAGACAGAGCAATAACCTAACTCGTAAAGGTACGTAAGCAGGTAGGCAAGAATCGGAAGTGCAAACAGAACAACGGTGTCGGAAAGCCGATCCCGTTTCGGGCAATCAGACATACAGCCCCCTATCGCTAGGTCTCCACCACCAGCGTGTCCAAGCGGTCCTGTCGACCGCGAACCCACGGATTATAGTGCTTCTGTGTGGTCTTAATACTCGAATGTCCGAGCAATCGGCTTACTTCCTCAATCGGAATGCCAGCTTTCAGCCATTCGACCGCTGCGGTATCCCGTAGTTGGTGAGGATGGCCCTCCGGCATACCGGCAGCGTTGAACAGGGCGCGCAAGTCGCGGTGCCACGCCTTGACGGCCGTTTCGAGTTGCCCGTTGCCGGTCTGCCAGAAAACATAGCGCGGGTTGCCGTTCGCAACCTTGAGCAATTCTTCGGCGACGTCGGGCGGAATCGGAACCGAAACATCAACGCCCGTCTTCGCCCTGGACCTGACACCTCGCCTGATTCCTCTTCTCGGGTCATGCTGGATCTTCGTCCGCTCTAGAGCCACGGTGTCACCAATCGCGAGGCCCGTATACCTCATGCAGCGGATAAGCCCTCGCACCCAAGCCGCGATATGAGCCCCTACGAGGGAGCCCTGCTATCGGTCAAGCCGGCTCCTCTGTGCGCAGGGTCTCTTCCCTCTTCACAGCGGCCATTCTCCCTGGCGGCGCTGGAGGGTATCTCCTTGCCTTGAAGTGCGTTTGAGACCTGCCGAAATTGGAGCGCGGAAGAATTTCACTTGCACTTTCCGCAGGTGCTTCGGTGTGCCCGAAAGCGGACTTTTCCGCTGAGTGGCTCCCCCCAAACCGATGAAACCAATCCCTTTTAAGCGGATGCTAACCAGCAAAACTCCATTCTGAACAAGATTTTTACCGACTGGACGTTCGGACAACCCCGTCACTTGCCGAAAGGGTTGCCGGTCGTCTGACGATTGTTGACTGAGTTAAGTCAAGAAGGGGCCTCACTGCAGTTATGCCGTGACCTTCTTCAATCACCATGATTTGGTCCACGGGTAGGTCGGCCAGAGAATCCACTTGGCCGCTGGGCCAGCGGACTTCCAATCGATTCACTCTTGTCGCTGCCCCTAACCCGAAGTGCACGCGAAGATCACTCGAGGAGAGATAACTGCCTCCGCTCCTGACGGTGTCGTACTGAGTCAGGCTTCCGGCAAGTACTTTGATCTCTGCGCCGATGCCATCGCGATTGCTGCGGACTCCGACGGTCTTAATCAAAATCGAGTGGTTAGGGTTCTTGCGCTCTCGCCGGAGAAGGTCCGGAGAATCGTTCATGTTGGTCACCAAAACTTCAAGGTCTCCATCGTTGTCGTAATCCGCAGTAGCAAGCCCGCGGCTGACCTTTTGGATCGACAACCCGGACCCCGAGTGCAAGCCAACCTCTTCGAATCTGCCCTGGTGGAGGTTATGGAAAAGCAAATTGCGCTCGGCGTAAGTGATACCCGTTTTATAGCGGTCAATCTGGGGGAAAACTTGACCATTAGATAGAAAAATGTCCTTCCAGCCGTCGTTATCGTAATCGAGGAACTTCGCCCCGAAAGTAGTAAAGAGCCAGCCAACATCTCCGACGCCCGCCGAGTAGGTCACGTCAGTGAACGTCCCGTCGTGGTTGTTGTGATACAGGTTCTTGACGTCATCCGAGAAATTACCTTTGACAAAGTCCCCCCAGCCGTCGTTGTCAAAATCCGCGTAGTCGGTACCCATTCCAGCTTGCTCCATGCCCTCACCGCTATACGCAACACCGGTTTGAGGTCCAACGTCGGTGAAAGTCCCGTCACCATTGTTGCGATAGAGCGAACTGGGAGTCGAATCGTTGGAGACGTAGATATCGAGGCGGCCATCCCTGTTATAATCACCCCATACCACTCCCAGACCGTAGTAGCTATTTGAATCGATACCCGCCCGCTCGGTGACGCCACTGAACGTCCCGTTACCATTATTGTGATAAAGAACATCGCGGCCGCCCGCCAGACCCAGAGGCCCACAAAACATGCCAATCCCCCGGTAGGTACAGTTGGGTGCACTGCCCGGTTCACCCAAGTGGCCGATTTCGATGTCGAGATAGTTTGCAACGTAGAGATCCAGGTGGCCGTCGTTGTCGTAGTCACCGAACGCGCAACCCGTGCCCCAGCCGTGCCCGCGCACTCCGGCCTTCTCCGTCACATCCGTGAACGTGCCGTTGCCGTTGTTGCGGTACAGAACGTTGCCGCCGAAATAGGTTGCATAGAGGTCATCGTACCCATCGTTGTCATAGTCTCCGACACATACGCCCATCCCCCAACCTGTTTTGCTAAGGCCGGAGCCGGTCGTCACATCTGTAAACGTACCGTCACCCTTGTTGCGATAGAGATGAGATGGCGGGCTGTCTCCATGCTTCCAATTTTCGAGGGTGGAACCGTTGACCAGGAACAGATCGGGAAATCCGTCATTGTTGTAGTCGATCCAAGCGACGCCGCCCCCTCCTTTGGCCTCAAGGATATACCGCTTTTCGAGCCCTCCGCTCACCAGCTTGAACTTGATGCCCGCCTGACCTGAGACCTCCACGAATTGATCCGGCTGATAGGGATTCGCGCTCTGAACGCGTTTGGCATCTATACCTGCAGGCCCTACAGGCCGGTGAATCTCGCCAGTATGAACCTGGCCACGAAATTGAGGCTCCTCGGCAAGGCCCAAGTAACGCTGTGGCCACCCTTCGAGATGGAGTAAGAAAGACGAAGCTAGGGTTGCGATTAGGAAAGCGAAACGCAAGCACTGATGGAAGAACAATCTACGTCTCCTGGTAGCAGGGTGTTCCTATGCCGACTTGTCCCAAAACCGTCGGAATACACTGCCAATGGATACGTTTTGTGCCAACGGGGGAGTTCGGGACTATGGCTGACGCGCCGCAATGCCGGATGTCATGTGAGCGTGACGCTGCGCATGGAGACTGCTGATTATCCGATATTCGCGCTCGGCATCGACTTGCTTGCCGAGCCGTTGGTAGGCTCGCGCCAGTGTGTAATGGGCTTCGATACTTGCCGTATTGAGCTCCAGGCACTTTTTCAGCTCAGCCTCTGCCGCCGGCAACTGATTAGTCGCCAACAAGGCTTGCGCCAAGCCGTAGTGAGCCTGGAAAGTCCCGGGCTTGAGACTGATACTTTTGCGGAATAACTTCTCGGCGGAATCGAGGTTTCCTCGTTCGAGCTCAATGCTGCCGGCTAGCCAGTACGATTCGTTGAACTCGGAGTTGGACTCAATTTCTTTCCTGAATTCCCCCAATGCCCCGTCCAGATCTCCCTGGCTTTGATAGGCAAGACCTAGGTGGTAGTGACCCAAATGAAGCGCAGGCGAAAGCTCAAGCGCCCTTTTGTATTGCTCGATCGCAAGCAGAGTGCGATTCGTATAATGATACGCATGTCCCAGCAGCAAGTGGCCATCTGCGTTTTCGGGAGCGAGCCGGACAAATGTCTCGAGGTCCTTTGTCGCCCGAGGGTCGCGCATATTCAGTTCCAGAAGCCCGAGGTTGAAGTAGTTGGACGCGACACCTGGGTCGAGGATGGCGGCCTTTCGGAACGCCGCGGCTGCTTCGCCCGTGAGGCCCTTCTTATAGAAGGCGGCGGCTAGGACCTGATAGAGTTGCGACGAATCTGGGTATTGCTTGAGCGCTTGGTGCGCCTCATCGATCCCCAGGTCAATCTGGCCACTCTCCATACTTCGCTCGATTTGCTGGCAGAGAGTCTGCTCAGTGTCTTGCGCCCGTGCAGCACATGTGCAGGAAGCGAAAAGAATGAATGTGGCTTCTCCGGCGAACAACAACGAGGCTGAGACCTGCGCCGGCAAAGACCTTAGTTCACGCCTTCGTTCCCAAGTCCAACGCATGAAAAGCACCACGCCTATTGGCAGGGTCCGTTACGCCCCCGCCCGTTTCTACTTGATGCACTAGTCTAGTGGGCAAGGCTAGAAACGGTTAAACTCGCCAGCCGGCTTGGTTTCACGCTCGCTGTTGGCCGAAGCAAGAATCTTCTGGTTCATCTTGCCGATCCAGCCAGGATTCTCTTTCCAAAGCGGCTGGTGTGGGCCCGCATAGTTCGAGAGCATTATCCCCCAATACCCCTGCTCAATTCCTGTTTCCACTACAACTTCATAGATGCCCCGCCCCGCTGCTGACTCTTCGAAGCGCGAATTGCGCGGGGGCCAGAAGATGTAACCCTCGTCCACGACCGCAGGGATCCCGCGGCTCCGCGCAAAATTCCCCCAGGCCCGCATGTGGCCGGCAGCCAAAGCGGTCATCTCCTGCGCATATTCTCCAAAGTGCTCGAACATCCAGAAGTCGTAACGGTCAGGATCAATATTGGCAAAGAACCAATCGATTGGCCACCAGGCCCGCCTGACTCTCACTGCATGCTTGCAAAATTCTTCCCAACTAAGACGTGGCTTCCCTCCAATCATCCAGGCGAGCAGGGCATTCTCGTGAGGATCTGGTGGAGTTTGGTCTCCTAACCAGGTACCAGTTAGATCGTGCAGAGCTTTCTGCACGCCCAGCGTATAGATATGCTGGTCTGCCACCTGCAGGTTCTCCGGGAGCGCCTGGTAACCAGGAAAATCATCGCGGAACGGGCTGGGGCTTCCGTAGTCGGCCGTGAAAAGGATGTCCGGATGCGCTTCTTGCAACCGCGCCAGAGCCCGTTCGATCAGCGGCTTAGCTGTGAGCCAGTTGGTAGGAAAGTCGCTAAAATCAACTTCATTGTGAATCTCGACAAAAGCAATCTGCCTTTCCAGGCCATGCTTCTTCAACTCCTGGATCATCCTGTGGTGCAGATTTGCCAGACGCTCAAATCGTTCTGCGGGCGGCGTCGAGAACACGTCTTCTCTCAGCTTCGGATCAGCGACATGGGCGGTGCTGTCCTGGTATTCCCAGCTTGTCATCGTGACATAGATGTCGTGTTTCTTCGCCAACTCGAACATGTTCAAGACCCGCTCCAGCACATCGTACTTGACTGGTTTTTCCGGGTAAACGTCACGGAGATTGTTGCATACGCCCGGAGCCCACGGCAGAAGCTCAATGGCACCACGCGGCCGACCCTGTTGATCGAACGCCCAGTTCAGTCCCATGTCAGCGCGTACGCAGTTGTGATGGCGCTCGGTACAATCATTGAACACCCGCTCCAGGTCATCATATGCCCCTCCCGGTGTGATATCGATGAGCCAAGTCCACAGAAACTGTGCAATCGTCAGGCGCGGCGGAAGGTGTTTAGGAACCTTTACGGGGACCGGAGCAGCAGCGGGTGAGGCAGCATTTGCCGAGGTATTGGCTTTCGCGAACTCGGCCGCGGCGGCAACACCCAGGGCCGAACGGCCCATGTTTTTGAAGAAAGCGCGCCTAGGCAACTCCCCGGCGCCTTCGGCTTCATTTTGATAATGTCTTCTTTTCGATCCGCCCATACGTCCCCTTCTTGGCTTTATCCACCCCGGGAATTGCAAGTGCGCCTTTTTGATCTAAAACTGGGTTCTCCATCCTTGAAATCGTCGTTTTCCAACTTCGATGTTTATTGCGGCTGTGTTGGCGGGGTGGGGCGTCGAGCCTGTCCACAAAGGACAGATTGGCCCCGGGAATCAAATGGCCACGGTCACTTGAATCGAGTTGTGCTCCATCTGGTCCCTCAGGTAAGCCTCAGCACCGCACGATTTTCTCGCGGTTATCCGCTACCTTGGCGGTGGCGTTGCGGGTATCGATCACCAATCTGGCGTGACGCACGATGAAATCGTAGTCATAGCTGGAGTGATCGGTCACAATCACCACGGCATCATAGCGGCCCAGGGTTTCGGCAGTGAGCTCCACCGAAGCGAGATCGAAGTGATAATGCCGCAAAGACTGCGGGATAACAGGAACATAGGGATCATTGTATTCCACGGTGGCGCCGCGTTGTCCCAGCAGTTCAATGATGCGCAAGGCAGGCGATTCGCGCAGGTCGTCGATATTCTTCTTGTAAGCCACTCCCAACACGAGCAGGCGAGCGCCATTCAGACAGCGCTGATGCGTGTTCAGCGCCTCGCCCACGGCCACGACCGCATGCTCGGGCATGGCCGTATTTACCTCTCCGGCCAACTCGATAAAGCGGGTGGGAAACTCGTACTCGCGTGCCTTCCAGGTGAGGTAAAAGGGGTCAATCGGAATACAATGACCGCCCAGACCTGGTCCAGGATAGAATGGCGTAAAGCCGAAAGGCTTCGTCTTGGCCGCTTCGATGACTTCCCAGACATCGATGCCCATGCGCAGACAGAGCAGTTTCAGCTCATTAATCATGGCGATATTCACGCAGCGATAGATGTTCTCGAGCAACTTTGTCATCTCCGCCACCCGCGAGGAACTCACCAGCAACACCCGGTCGAACGCCTGGCTGTAAACCGACTGCGCCGCTTGGGCGCTCGCACCATTTACCCCACCCACAACTTTGGGAATCTGGTGGGTCTTAAAATCGGGATTCCCCGGGTCCTCACGTTCGGGCGAAAAAGCCAATAGAAAGCTCGAGTCCGCGGCACCCAGGTCAGCCGGATCTACCTTGCTCCCGCTCACTTTGTAGGGAGTGATCGCACAGTGCAAACCGGATTCCTCGAGAATGGGCAACACCACCTCCTGTGTAGTCCCAGGATAGGTTGTGCTCTCGAGGATCACCAGTTGTCCTGCGTGCAAGTACGGGACAATCGCTTTCACCGTAGAACGGATGAAGGAGAGGTCGGGTTCGCGATGTTGGTCAAGCGGTGTGGGAACGCAGATGACACAGGCGTCGACGTCTGCGATCCGACTGAAATCCGTGGTGGCGCGCAAGCGATCGCTTGACACTTGCTTGGCGACGTCCTCGGCAGGAATGTGCTTGAAGTAGCTCTCTCCCCGGGTAAGCTTGTCCACTTTACGCACGTCAATGTCGAATCCGGTGGTAGAGATCCCTTTGCTCGAGAAAAGCAAAGCCAAGGGCAATCCTACGTAGCCAAGTCCGATGATGCCCACCCGCGCCGTCCGCTGGTCAAACACCGCAAGAGTGCTACCGGTTGGTTGATCGTTCAGGATCGCTTCCGCTGGATTCGCCATGATTTTCCCCCTTGGAGAAGTTCTGTGTCAGCTCGTTTACAGACAGGACGGCGAGCACTTCGAGCACATCAAGCCGTGAATATTTCGCCCCTTGCCTCTCTGACGGCTAATGCCCAAAGCCAAATATACGATCTGAGGTGAAAGATGAAGCATTGACAGCGAAAACCTGATTCTGCTCCATTTAGCACTCGAACAAGCGTGATGTCTGTTTCGCCAAATATCTCACGCCAAGTCACAGCATAGCAAGTTGGGCGAACGATCACAATGCAATCGCGATCAATAGGCACGGTACCGAGGTAAGCCCTCACGACAGGACCAGAGCGCTTACCTACTGGCCACAACTGGGTGCAAGTCCAACTCGGTCAAGGGGATGAAGACCTCTTGCCGGACGAGTAAGGCACCATCGGAAACGGATGGGTGAAGCGAACGCAACTCGCGGACTGTTCTGGCTAGGTCCGATTAGGGAACAGGTTACGGCCCTCATCCGGCCGGTCGCTGCCGTTAAAGAATTTGAGGAATTGAGCCGATTCTTCTTACTGGACGACTGGTAAATCGACCGATCCGGGCTTGCCACGTGCGGTATATGGCGGTATATGATGGATTGACTGAAGGTGAAGAATGACACGAGCTTCCCTGCGGCGTTCTGTTATTGGTTTCACCGCATTCTTGGGCGTAGCGACCATAGCAAGGATGGCACTGGGCCGAGCGCAGCCCTCCGACCGCCCCGGGTCTGAGCCGTCCCCCCAATCAGCAACCCAAGCGGCGAATTCGTCGAAGCAAAAGGCCAGTAGATTGGGTGTCTGGCGCAGCTTCGGCGAGAGTCGTGATGCACCTGCAGTGAAGCGGGGCGAATCCGGCTCGTGGCATCGTTTCGGCGAGAGCCGCGAAACGAAGCCTCTCCTCCAGAAATCCCCTACCTCGCAGAGGCTCGGCAGCTACAGCGTCCGAGAGCTGGAACAGCAAATGTATGCACTCATCAACCGCGAGCGCGCAGATCCCGCGAACGCGGCGGAAACTCGCGGCGTGGCGTTACCCCTTAAATGGAACGAACAATTGGCAGCGGTGGCGCGGGGGCACTCGCAAGACATGCTGGCAAGCGCGTATTTCGCCCACCAAGATCCCGAGGGCAGGTCTCCGGCTATGCGCGTTGAGGTGGCTGGACTGGCCTGGCAGTCCGTGGCGGAGAATATTGCCATCTTCCCGAACGTCACAGCAGCCGAAGCCGCATTCATGAACGAGACGCGCTTTCGGGAGAATCATCGAGGCACTACCTTAAACCCGAAATTCACCGAGGTTGGAGTCGGGATCGTGCAGGGAGCGGATGGGAGGTACTACATCACCCAAGACTTTCTGGCGAGCCCGACGGCAGATCAAGCAAGTTCGGAATAAGCCGGAAGACCGAGGCTGCACGCGAAAGGTGCGGAGCGCGTTGGAGTCTGCTTACTATAGGCTAAAGACAATCAGGCTACGCTTGTGGCTGGCTTTGACTGCGGCGGATCCAACGATAGGCGGCAACTGAATTCTTCCAAAAGAATTTCTCCGCCACGGCTCTACCCTTCTGATTAAAGTATTCGCGGACCATGCGCAGCACTTGTGGGTACGTACCCCAGGGATCGCTGTTCGGCCAGTCACTGCCGTAGATCAGCCGGTCCTCGCCGAAGATGTCCCAGATCTGATCCAGTCTCGGGCGGTAGAAGTTCAAGTCATCAGGAACTTGCTGCCCCACCCGCCGCAGCACTTCGGAAACTTTGACATAGACCTGAGGACGTTTCCCCAGCTCCCGCAAATTAGACTCGTAGGCGCGGCGAGCTTGCGGGTCAGCAGGGGGCTCAACCGAAGGCAGATGGTCGACCACCAGTCGTAAGGCAGGAATCCGATCGGTGAGCCGCACAACGTCTGCAATCAAGGCTGCATCGGGCTGCGCGGTGTCCATCTCGAGGCCGGCATCAGCAAGGAGTTTAAGATCGGACAACAACTCCGGCCGAGAGATCTGCTGGCTGAAGTTCCTTCCCCACAAATTTCCGTAGCGAATCCCCCGAAACAGGGGATTCCGGTGAAAACGTTCCAGGTGAGCGCGGAAGTCCGGCTTACCAGGCTCCAGATCCCCTACCGTGCCGACAATGATCGGGGCCTTGGCCGCAATGTCGAGAACCCACTGGTTATCCTCCAGCCAGGGGCTGCACTCCACCTCAATCGCGCCCACGATGCCCAAACCCTTGGTGACGCCTCGATAACGCTCGGGCAAGGCAGGCCGGTAGAGGATCGCGTTATCTTTGGGTGGCCAAGGCACACCTTGCGGTCGCCGCGGGTCAAACAGGTGGATATGCGAGTCGATAATCGGGATGGGTTCGGCTGGCGCCGCTGTGGTACTGGCGGAGAAATCACCAATACCCGCAGCACCTGCAGCCACCCCTCTTAGGAATGATCTCCGGTTCACGCCGCGATTGTATCACGCGTGTCCAGGATCAAGGCAGCCGTTGTATCGGCCCCATCCGGCTTGAGTCCCATTGGTTCCATTGGCAACAGGATGGTTTTCCCTTCCCTCTTATAGTACCCTTGCTTAGAACCGTACACAGAATGGAAGCAAAGGAGGTTGCATGAGGCGAAGGACCTTTTTTGGCGGAATTTTCGCGGGGCTGGCTGCCGGGGCCCAGGCAGTAAGACCCGCAAAGGCCAAGGCGGGGGACATTCCGCGGAGGCCATTCGGCAAGACCGGTGAGCAGCTCACCGTGATCGGCCAGGCGGGCGGCCGTTTTCCCTTGATCTCATTTGAGGACGCGAAGGCCATCACCCTGCGCGCCTATGATCTCGGGCTCAACTATTTTGATAACTCCATCGATTATTGGGACGGCCGCTCCGAAGAGGTTTATGGAGCCGTGCTCGCGCCCTTCCGCAAGCAGCTTTTCATCACCACCAAGGCAAATAGCCGGACGCGCCAGGGTGCGGAAGCGGAACTCGATCGTTCCTTGCAGCACCTGAAGACGGACTATCTTGACCTTTGGCAACTGCACGCTGTCAGTGAGAAGCGTGAGGTCGAGCAGATCTTCGGCCCAGGCGGAGCCATCGAAGCTTTCGAAGCCGCCAAGAAGGCAGGCAAATGCCGCTTCATTGGCTTTACGGGTCATCATGATCCCTACGTGCATCTGGAAATGTTGAAGTCCTACGACAAATTCGACTCTGTCTTGATGCCCCTGAACGTCGCTGATCCGGGATATCTGAGCTTTGAGAAATTAACCCTGCCTGTAGCGGTGGAGCGCGGGATGGCAATTCAAGGTATGAAGACTCTTGGTAATTCTAAACTTCTGCAGACATTTAGCACCAAGGAATGCTTAAGTTATGCACTAAGTCTGCCCGTGAGCTGCGTCACGGTCGGGTGTACGACGATCGGTCAATTGGAAGACGACGTTCGGATCGCCCAGCAGTTCACGGCACTCTCTGCTGGGGAGATGAGCGCTCTGCGGCAGCGGGCCGACGGTATCAAAGGACCTTACCTCGAGGATTGGAAACGAAACACCCAGGAGAAAACCGTCGGGATCCCCACTTCGGGTGCGGGCGGCCCAAAACACGGATGATCCATCAATCGTTCGCGGCCTGGCCCAGGCATCTCGTCAGCCTGGTGTCCGTCCTGAACGGCCGGGGTAGGAGTTTGGGCTCGTGCGAAAAGCCTGACGGGGTCACCTATCTAGAGCGTCCAGGCATTAGTCCACAGTCAATTCCCAACCGAAACCCGGGCGATCCGAAGGTCGCATGTAGATACCCTCGGGTCCGCGCGTGATGTTGTTCTCTTCCTCGAAGCGTTCGTAAACCTCCGGTGGGCCGCCCGGTGGTGGCATGAACATCTCGCACCAGGGACTGTTGGTGGTCGCAAGGATATAGTGTGGGCAACCGCCTCGCCATCCACCATGGGGAATGACCGGAATGTTGTAGGCGGCCGCCAGCGCGCCGATGTGGCGCATCTCGCTCAGCCCCCCGCACCAATTCAAGTCGGGCTGCCAGATGTCGGCGGCTTTATGTTCCAGAAGCAATCGGAATCCGTAGCGGGTATATTCATGCTCGCCTGTCGCCATCAATGTTGAATTGATCCTCGCCTTGACCCTCCCGAACCCTTCGTAGTCGTCGGGCTGAAGACACTCTTCCATCCAGTAAACACGATAAGGCTCCACCGCCGCTGCGAGTTCGATGGTGTAAGGTTCACTGAGCGCCATCCAGCAATCCAGCATGATATCGCCGTCGGGTCCCAGTAGATCCCGAGTTTTCCTGACGAGTTCCACGTTTTTCTTGATACCCTCACGACCGTCAGCGGGTCCGTAGGGAACGGCCAGCTTCAATCGCTTGTACCCGAACTTGGCGTGCTGTTCGATATCGTTGCCCGTGCAATAGGCCGGGATTCTCGATTTCGTTTCGCCGCCCAGCAATTTGTAGACGGGCATGCTCAGAGTGTTCCCGATGATGTCCCACAGGGCCAAGTCGACTGCACTAATGGCGTGAACCACCAGGCCTTTGCGACCATAGTACAGCGTGGACCGCCACATCACATCCCAGAGCTTTTCGACGTCGAAGGGATCCTCACCGACGAGCAACTTGGTGAGATGCTTCTCGATCACAAAACTCGCCCCTGGCCCACCGTAGCCGATGCCCTTGACGCCGCGGTCAGTCGCGATTTCCACCGCTTCCGGTCCCAAGTCGTCGGCCATGAACAGATCGCGGTGAGGTTTGTACTTGGGATAGATCGACATCGGACTCGCGACCTCGACTCCCCCGGTGGACCACGATCCTGGCGCGGGCTCGTAAGCCGGTAGCGGTCTCTTGGGCTTCGGCCGGACCATTCTGACGCTGGTGATCTTCAGCTTGCTCTTTTCACTCTGGAAAGGAAGCGGCGCTGGCAAGGAAGCTGAAGCGGCTTCGCCGGTTGTGGACACTCCCAAAGCACTCAAAGCACCGATCGATGTTGCTGAACTCGTCCGAAGGAATTTTCTGCGAGTCATCTTCAAAGATCCTTTGTGAGGATGAGTAATACGGCACCGGAATGCACACTCTAACACAAGGGTCAGGCCTGATGCGGCCAAAAAGATGCCAACCCCTTTCCCTGGGACGCGCAGTGAGACCCCACCGGACAGATTGTCCTGCGTGCTGCCAGGAGGGAGTAGAATGTCTGGGCGCAGGGGTTTTTAGGGCCGGCCGCTTGCGATAAATGCGGAAAGGATTTGCAACATGATCCCTATTTCAAGGCGTAACTTATTGGTCTCGTTGCTGGCACTGCCTGCTTTGTCGGCAGAGTCTGATTGGATTGCACTCTTTGAGGGACGAACCCTGAATGGCTGGAAGGCGAGCGAAAACAAAGGCTCGTTCCAAGTCTCGGGTGGGCAGATCGCTGTCGGTGGTCCGCGCTCGCACTTGTTCTACAAGGGAAGAGTCCACCGGGCGGACTTCAAGAATTTCGAGCTGAAGGCTGACGTAATGACCAGGCCCGGAGCCAACTCTGGAATCTACTTTCACACCCACTTCCAACCACACGGTCTTCCGGAGCGCGGCTTTGAGGTGCAGATCAACAACAGCTACATGGGAGAAGGCGAGTATCGCGAGCGCAGAAAGACAGGATCCCTCTACGGTGTCCGTGACGTGTACAAGGCTTTCGTCAAGGACGACGAGTGGTTCCAGTTGCACATCATCGTCCGCTCAAAGCGGGTGCAGGTCCGATTGAACGGCACCCTCCTTGTAGACTACGTCGAGCCCAGCCCGCCGGTCGTCGAAAGCGATACCGCAGGCCGCATTCTCAGTCGGGGCACGTTCGCCCTCCAGTGCCATGATTCAAATTCGAAGTGCTTCTTCCGCAATGTCCTGGTCAAGCCGCTGCCGGGTGATCTCACTGACACCATCGACGAGAAGCCTCTCGTTGACAACGTCTACCGCGAGATCCTGCGCCTGAACTCGGAGAATTTTCCCGTGGTCGATTATCACGTTCACTTGAAAGGCGGATTGACCATCGAGGAAGCACTGCAGGAGTCGCGGCGGCTCGGCATCCAGTATGGGATCGCGGTCAACGGCGGATTGGGGTTCCCCGTCACTAAGGATGCGGCCGCCGAGGAGTTTCTCTCTCGCATGAGGGGACAGCCGGTCTTTGTGGCCCTGCAAGGTGAAGGCCGGGAATGGGTGAAGCTCTTCTCGAAAGAAACGGTGGCGAAATTCGATTACGTGTTCAGCGACGCGATGACCTTTACGGACGACAGCGGCAAGCGGATGCGCCTATGGATCAAGGAGGAGGTGGGAGAGATTTCAGACAAGGAGCGGTTCATGGATATGTGCGTGGAGCGCATCCTCTCGGTGCTCAACCACGAGCCGATTGACATCTACGCCAATCCAACATTTCTCCCCGCGGTGCTTGCGGCTGAGTACGACCGGCTATGGACGCCCGAGCGCATGGAAAAAGTCATCGAAGCGGCCGCGAGGAATGGGGTGGCGATTGAGATCAACAACACCTACCACCTTCCCAAAGCGCCGTTCATTAGGACGGCTAAGCAAGCCGGCGTTAAGTTCTCACTGGGCACCAATAACGCCGACAAGAAACTCGGACGTATCGAGTATGCCTTGCAGATGATCGAGGAGTGCGGACTCCAGTGGCAGGACATCTTCATCCCAAAACCGGATGGAGAAAAGCCCGTCCAGAAACGGGGCTTCTCGACTTGAGGCATCAAAGCGAACTTATCAACGAGAATGATGTTGTAACTCTGGTGCCGCGGAGCGCCTCGCCCGCCGTTTTCGAAGACTTGGCGCGAATCTCCGTCTACGTTTGCCCACGAAAAGGCTTGCCGTGGACGCCGGACTTTGATCAGTTAAGGGGCCCAATGTCGACACGAACCGAAGTGCGGCCAGCTCAGGCGGGCGCGGTGTACCGGCTCTCAACGGCTTCTTTGATTTTTGGCGGCTGTCCTGCGGAGTGGACGCCTCGTCCCGCTCGCCTTCTGCGGTATGCCGGGCAGCTCATCATCTTTAATCATCGACTTGAACCAGCCGGAGTAGTCCCCCCCTGCGCAGGTGATGTTCCCAAGGAGAAAAGGTGATGCAATTCGCCCTGCTGATCTTCGAATCGCCAGAAGCTTTTGCGGCACGGAATGCGGACGAAAACGATCCCTACCTCGGTGCGTGGCGGGCGTACTACAAAGCGCTCGTCGAGGCCGACATCTACGTCGGTGGCAATCCACTGGAACCCCCGGAGACCGGGACCACGGTGCGACTGAAGGATGGAAAGCGGCGTGTACAAGATGGCCCCTTCGCGGATACCAAGGAGCAACTGGGAGGATTCACGATCCTGGAGCTTCCCTCGCTTGAAGCGGCGCTCGACTGGGCAGCGAGATGCCCGGCCGCCTCGATCGGTGCTGTGGAGGTCCGACCCGTTTCGCCTGAATTCAGGCGTCGAGTCACCGGATGAGTGGAAGCGAACAAGAAAGCACTCACCGGACTATCGAACGTGTCGCCCGCGAGTCCTACGGTCGCCTGGTGGCATACCTTTCCTCGCACACGCGCGACGTGGGGAGCGCGGAGGATGCCCTCAGTAATGCGCTGGTAGCAGCACTCGAAACTTGGCCGCGAGACGGCGTGCCAGAAAATCCGGAGGCGTGGCTGGTGACGACGGCGCGCCGCTCTTTTATCGATCTTGTGCGTCATCGGCAAGTGGCCGAGGCCAGCGAGCCCACCCTCGCGCTCCTCAGAGAGGGATCCACAGAGATGATTTTGTCGCCGGAATTTTCAGATGAACGACTTAAGCTGCTGTTTGTATGCTCCCATCCGGCAATTGATCCGGCGATGCACACGCCGCTCATGCTCCAGACCGTTCTCGGCCTGGATGCCGAGCGCATTGCCCACGCGTTCCTGGTTTCGCCCGCCACGATGGGGCAGCGCCTGGTGCGTGCCAAGACGAAGATCCGCGACGGGGGTATTCGGTTTGAAATTCCGCAGGAACGCGAATTGCCCCAGCGGCTTGACGCTGTGCTGGAAGCGATTTACGCCGCCTTCGGGATTGGCTGGGACGACATGGCCGGTGTCGACCAACGCGGGCGCGATCTCGCCGAGGAGGGGATCTGGCTTGCGCGAGTCCTTCTGCAGTTGATGCCGGGCGAAGCTGAGGTTCACGGTCTGCTGGCCTTGATGCTCCACTGCGAAGCCCGCCGGGCGGCACGGCGGGGGCCGGACGGCCGGTACGTGCCTCTCTCGGAGCAGGATTGCCGGAAGTGGTCTCTGCCCCTAATTGAAGAGGCGGAACGGCATCTCGACGAAGCGTCAAGTCGCGGTCGCATCGGCCGGTTCCAACTCGAAGCCGCGATTCAGTCGGTACATGCCCGGGCGGGCGCGGAGCGGCACGATTCAGTGGAACGCGATCATGGTGTTTTATGAACAGCTGATCCGGATATCGCCGACCGTCGGCACGCGAACTGGATACGCCGCGGCCATAGCCGAAGCGAAGGGAGCCGAAGCAGGGCTGGCAGCGTTGGATGGGATCGATCCGGACGATATCTCCGCCTATCAGCCGTACTGGGCGGTTCGCGCTCACCTGTTGCAACGGCTAGGGAAAACACCTGCGGCCTTGGACGCCTTCGACCGCGCGATTGGTCTAACCGAGGATCCGGCAGTGAGACAGTTTCTGCTTGAGCGTAAGCTGCCAGGGTTGTGAATCCTCATGCAAGATGTTATATTGAAATATAATCGAAAGGAATGGTTATGCACACAACCAATCTGCGCAAGGTCGGCGGCTCGGTCATGCTGGCGGTGCCGCGCGCGGTGCTCGACGTCCTGGGCTTACGCCCGGGAGCAACGGTCGGCATTGCAATCGAACGCGGCCGGCTGGTGGTGGAGCCGCCAAAACGGCCCCGGTACACCCTGGACGAATTGCTCGCCCAGTGCAACCCCAAGGCCCGACGCACGAAAGAGGAGCGGGAATGGCTCGATAGTAAGCCGGTGGGTCGGGAGCTGATCTGATGCGGCGTGGCGAAATCTGGTTGGTGGGCCTTGATCCCGCTGAAGGCCACGAGCAAAAGGGCCGACGCCCTGTCTTGGTCATCTCACCCGATGCTTTTAACCAAGTCACCAAGGTGCCCGTGGTTCTCCCCATCACCAGCGGCGGGAACTTCGCGCGGACAGCCGGATTTGCGGTCTCGCTCGCTGGCGCCGGTACTCAAACAACCGGCGTTGTCCGCTGCGACCAGCCCGGCGCGCTCGATCTCGGCGCGCGCCACGGCAGAAAGCTGGAAAACGTACCGAATGCGATCATTGACGAGGTTCTGGCCAAGGTAGGGACAATTCTTGAGTGAGTCAGAGCGATCAGAAATGCGCTGACCGTGATCGCTACCAGCTTGCGGCCTCTCGGGACCGTGAAGGTCACATATCAGGCTAGGCCAAACCGGCGAGCTGACCGCGAGTTGGGAGAAGAATTAGATGAAGATGGAGTGCGCATCAGCTATCACGCGGAAGCATCCGTTTCGAACAATGACGCTAGACGCTTTAACGCCACGCCCCATTCGCGGATCACAAGTTCCCACAGTTCTTCTTCCAGTTCTTGCCTCGGCTTAGCGCTGAACCAATCTTTATTTCGACTCGGTTCTTATATCCAGTGCCCTTCCCCATTGCTGCTCGCAATCGAGCACCAAAAAGAGGGGTCAGGTTTCAGGGGATGTGGTGTGAAGGATTCCGAATCGTGCGGGCTGCCAGGCCCGGGGCGCCTTTATCGGGCGGACTCAATTTGCGCCACTGGAAATATAGAAACTCCAACCCTCCGGCTCTGCCGGCGGATACGTCACTTTTTCCTACCTAGCTCTGTCGAAATGACCCCACCCTATCCGTCATCCCCATAGAGGCGGCTTAACGGTGAAGTTGGCCTCCGAGGAGGTGAACAGTGTGTCCATTCTGTTGGGCAACCGTGGGATTGGTCGTCGCCGGGGCGGTTTCTACCGGCGGTCTCGCAGCCTTGGCTGTGAAAGTTTCTCGCAAAAAGAACGGAGCAAAAGAAATCGTCCCGAATCTGAATAACAAGGAGGAATAAGATGGCCACAAGCAAAGAGAGAGACAAGGAACACGGGAAAGGGCATTTTGCGATGAAGACACCCCCGATCGTGTCGCAGCAGGAGTGGGAGGCTGCGCGCCAGCAGCTCCTGGTGAAGGAAAAAGCCTTCACCCGCTCCCGTGACGCGCTGGCCGCCGAACGCCGGCGGATGCCTTGGCAGGCTGTGGAGAAGAAGTACGAGTTCGACGGACCCAAGGGCAAGGTAAGCCTGCTCGATTTGTTCGAGGGCCGCCGTCAGTTGATCGTCTATCGCGCCTTCTTCGAGTCCGGCGTGTTCGGCTGGCCCGAGCACGCCTGCCGCGGCTGCTCCCTGGGCGCCGATCAGGTCGCCCACCTGGCCCATCTGAACGCCCGCGACACCACCCTCGTCTATGCCTCACGCGCGCCGCAGGCGGACATCGCTCGCCTGAAGGCACGGATGGGTTGGAAGATGCCGTGGTACACCATGACAGACAGCTTCGACAAAGACTTCGGCGTGGACGAGTGGCACGGCCACAACGTGTTCTTCCGCGACGGCGAGCGGGTGTTCCGCACATACTTCATCAACAACCGCGGCGACGAGGCGATGGGGAGCACCTGGAGCTACCTCGACCTCACCCCGCTCGGCCGTCAGGAAACGTGGGAGGACTCGCCAGAGGGTTACCCCCAGACCCCGCCCTACAAGTGGTGGAACTGGCACGACAACTACGACGCCGAGGCATCGCCTGATCCGAAGTGGGTTGACATAATAACCGACCCTCAAGAAGCCGCCCGAAAGCGTGAGGCAGAGGAGAAGGCGTGATCGAGGGGCTGTTTCCACAGCTTCCGATTTAGGCCGGGGTTCGGTCGCCACCGCCGCTTTCAAGCCTTGAGGGCAACTGGTTTGTCAAGGTTTGGGCAAATAGGTGTAGCCTGTTCTTGTGAATAAGGAAACCGCCGAAGTGATCCTTATTGGGGAACGAGAGGTCCGAGTAACTCACCCCCACAAGCCGTATTTTTCGAAAGAGACGAAGCTCTCCAAGCTCGATCTCGTTCGATATTACCTGTCTGTCGCGGCGGGCGCCCTCGCCGGAATTCAGGATCGCCCGCTCGTTCTCAAGCGTTACGTTAACGGCGCCGAGGGAGACGCGTTTTACCAGAAGCGAGCGCCCGGCGAGCGGCCTGCATGGCTGCGAACGGTCACGTTGTCATTTCCTTCGGGCCGTACAGCGGAAGAGATCGTGGTGGATGATGCCGCCGGGCTCGCCTGGACTATCAACCTTGGCTGCATCGAGCTACACCCGCACCCCGTACGCGCCAACGATCTTGAGCACCCGGATGAGCTGCGGATTGATCTCGATCCCGGCCCTGGTGTGACTTGGGCGGAAGTCCGCATGGTCGCGTGGGAGGTTCAGTCATTCCTCGGTGAGGTGGGCCTTCGCGGCTGGCCCAAGACTAGCGGTTCGCGCGGGATGCACGTGAACGTGCGGATCCAACCGCGCTGGACGTTTAGCGAAGTTCGACGTGCGGCGCTGGCGCTATCGCGGGCGGTGGAAAGGCGCGCACCTGCCATAGCCAGCTCGAAATGGTGGAAAGAGGAGCGTCATGGCGTGTTTCTCGACTACAACCAGAATGCGAAGGACCGAACGACTTGCTCGGCTTATTCCGTGCGCCCGCTCCCGGATGCCCGCGTGTCGGCGCCGCTTCACTGGCATGAAGTAGCCGAGTGCGATCCCGCCGACTTCACCGTGCTGACGATACCGAAGCGTTTCGCCGAGATTGGCGATCCGCACGCGGGCATGGACGCGACGCCTGGTTCGCTCGAAAGATTCCTCGAGCTTGCCGCAGCAGACGAGGCCGCAGGCCTTGGTGACGCGCCTTGGCCTCCGCACTTTCGCAAGATGGAGGGCGAAGCCCCGCGCGTAGCCCCCTCGCGTCCAGATCGGCTGTCAAGTCGCCCGTAGAGTCGAAAGCCAAGAAACCCCGGATGAAGATGCCACTGGTGATTGTCGCCCACTCACCCGACAGGAACGCCGCGCTCGCGGGTTTGGAGAGGTGGAAAAACAAACACCGCCAAGCCGCCGAATTTCTCGCTGTCGATGACGTACTCATCGATTCCATGCGAGGCAGATCATCAACCTGGACCAGGGTTCGAGTGAACCTCCGGCATGTGCCGGAAGAAGTACGTCCGCCACAAGAAACTCCCGATCCGGACGATGATCCTACGCGGGAGTGGCGTAAGCAACGCACCTCGAAAGAGACCGCCTGAGCAAGTTTAAACGGGGCTAGCGGCCGGTGGCGAAGATCGCCATCAGTTCTTGCGGGGGGACGACTTCAAGTTGCGCATAGGTGCAGTCGCTGGGCTTCTTATCTTTGCGCCACCTTCGAAAATGCGCCATATGACGAAAGCGGCTGCCCTGCATGTGCTCGTAGGCGACCTCGACGACGACTTCGGGCCGCAAAGGCTCCCACGAGAGGTCCTTGCCCTGGCTCCAGCGGCTCTGGCCGCCAGGCATACGATGCCCGGCTTCATCGGATGCGGGTTCCCGCTCGGCCCACCGCCTCCACGGGTGAGAGGCGACCGCGTCCTTCCGGTAAGGCGTGAGCTGTTCTAAAAGCTCACGGCGCTGCTCTTTCCCAAAACTCGCGCACACGCCGACGTGCTGGAGCATGCCCGAATCGTCGAAAAGACCAAGCAGCAGCGAACCCACCTCCGTGCGCTCGCCCTTCTTATACCATCGAAAGCCGGCGACAACGCAGTCACAATCACGATCATGTTTGACCTTAAGCATCACCCGCTTGTTCGGCTCATAGGTCCCTGAAACTGGCTTGCCGATTACACCGTCGAACCCGGCGCCTTCGAAGCGCCGAAACCAATCCGACGCCACTCTTGAATCGTAGGTTGCAGGCGTCAGATGAAGGGGTGGTCGCGCGGACGAAAGTATGGACTCGAGCTCACCCCGCCGGTTTTGGAACGGCTTGCCCCGCAGATCCCGATTCCCCTCGCTTAGCAAGTCGAAGAACACAATCGAGGCCGGGATCTCGTGGGATAGCAACTGCACGCGCGAAGCGGCCGGATGCAGGCGGAGTTGTAGTGAATCGAAGTCCAGTCCGGAATTCTTCACGATGACGATTTCGCCATCGAGCACGCAGCGGGCAGGCAACTGGGCCCGTAATGGCTCCAGCAACTCAGGAAAATAACGGTTTAGCGGCTTCTCATCCCGGCTCTGAATCAGGATCTCGTCCCCGTCACGGAACACCAACGCGCGAAAGCCGTCCCACTTCGGCTCGAAAACCCAGTCCCCAACCGTCGGTATTTCGCCGACTCGTTTGGCGAGCATCGGTAACACAGGTGGGTTCACTGGAAGGTCCACGCTTAATTTTACACCACGCGCGCTGCTGTTAGGAGACCATTGCTTTCGCTGCGGAACATAATCGCGACCTCGCTCGCCGCCGCGGCCTTAAGCGTGGTCAGTGTCGCCTTCCAGAAAAGTCGATATTGATTCAGCCAGGCATCCACGGCCTGCAGCGGGGGCGGGAATAGGGTAGAGTGGGAAGGTTGCCAGTGATGAGTTATCAGTGGTGAGGGCCTACGCAGAGGCTCTCCGCAAGTTTCGACTGGCAGCCTTCCATTTTCCGCAATAGTTTCCGGTTACAACTTCCAGTGCGGGGTGAGCATGCATCGACACGAGACCGAGACGTTCGAGAAGCAGCATCTGGTGCTTGATGAAGGAGTCTTCATCAATTGCGTTTTTCGCGACTGCAGCCTGGAGTACTCGGGCGGCGATGTCTACATCCAAAACTGCCAGGGCGAGGGATGCCAATTGATCTGGCGCGGCCCGGCCCAGCGTACCGTATATCTGCTGCAATCGCTCGGGCTGATGGTAAGTCCCGCCGTGCCGGCGGCACCCGAGAAGGCAAGCCGGGTGCAGTAAGGTAGCCACGACACGGTTTACGTGTCGTGGGTCCTTTTTACGAATGCAGTCAAGAAAAACGATCCTGCGCTCAAGCAAGATCAAAAGAGCCCCTGGAATTGCTGCGCGTGCCTGAAGAACAACCCACGGCACAAAACGCGTGCCGTGGCTATCCATCTCTTGCTATGGCCTACCGCATTTCGGGTGGCGCCACAAAACCACCCGCGCCTGCCTCGATCCTTGCCGCTACGGCCAGGACCCGCTCCTCTTCCCATGGCCTGCCCACCACCTGCACGCCGATCGGCAATCCTTCGGGGGATTGCCCCACTGGAACCACGGCCGCCGGGTTCCCCAGCAGATTGAACCACTGAGTGTACGTCATCACGTCCGGGTGGCGCAGGTAGCGCACCGTATCACCCCCGATCTGCCACTGGCGCTCGCCGTGACGGAAAGCCGGAATCGAACACACGGGGCAGAGCAGCACCGGGAAGCGCTCCATCTCCTCGAGAAAACGGCCGCGCAAAGCGTCGCGATCAAGCAGCGTCGTCATCAAGTCATCCAGTGTCAGGGCGGGATCCGCCGCCACCAGGCAGCGGAATTCCTTCATGAGCGGGCTCAACTCGTTCTCTCGACCGGCAAGATGTGGACCCAGGATCAGGCCGCCGGCCCGCCCAAAGAGGTTCCACCACAACTCGCGGATTCGTCCCAGATTGCGTGGTAGAAAGGGCTCAACCTGGAATCCATCGTCGCGGAGCCACTGCGCCGCCCGGCGGACCGCCGCTCGCGTTTCGGGTGTCACCGGGGTCTGGCCGTCGTCTTCAAAAAAGCCCACGGATGTTCCTCGCACCTCAGCTTCGCTCCACCGGCGGAGCGGCACGGGCGCGGCCTGCGGATCTCCACGGTCATAGCCGGCCATCGACGCGAAAAGCGCAGACACATCGCCAATGGTGCGAGCCATCGGGCCCACTACGCCGATCAGGGCGAAGGGCCCAGCGCCCACAGGATAGTGCCCCGTGCCCGGCACGCGTCCTGGGGTCGGCTTCAGCGCACAGATGCCGGCGTAGTGGGCGGGAATGCGGACCGAACCGCCTCCGTCTGACCCTACGCCGCCCGCTGAAAGACCGGCCGCGATCGCTGCCGACTCGCCGCCACTCGATCCGCCAGGCGTGCGATCGAGGTCCCAGGGATTGTTGGTGCGGCCAGTGGTAAGGCTGTCAGTCTCATAGGCCATCAGCATCTCGGGCGCGTTGGTGTTGCCAAGAACGATGGCTCCGGCGGCTTTGAGGCGCGCCACCAGCGGGGCGTCCTGGGTTGGAATATAACCCGCCCGCAAGCGCGATCCGGTCTCACAGCGTAATCCCGCAACGTCGATCGAACTCTTGACCGTTACCGGTACGCCGTGCAGCGGCCCGAGATCCTGTCCTTCGCTCACGGCCCTTTCGGCCGCACGTGCCGCCTCGAGGGCGCGATCTCGATCGATCGACACAAAAGCATTCAGCCGCGGATTGAGCCGTTCGATGCGCTCGAGATGCGCTTCGACGGTTTCGCGCGGGGATATTTCTTTGCGCCCGATACGAGCGGCGAGTTCGAGCGCAGGAATCTGGGTCAGGTCATCCAATCGGCACCTCGGTAAGTAGTGGTAGCTCCGCTTGTCTGCACGAAGAGTCGTACAGCTTAGCCGGGCGCCATTAGTATATACGGGCCCGCGAGACACATTTCGTCACTTGTTGCTCCGGTTTTCACGACTCTGAAAATACGGCAAATATAGTTCTTGACAACGATCTATCGCATATTGCAATATTCATATCGCAGATCGCAATAGCATGAACCTGGGGGAGAAAATCCGGTACCTGCGGCACGTGGAAGGCGCCATTCGGGGCCTGGGTCGCGACATGACGCAGCTTGAAGTGGTTCGGGCCATCAAGCGGGAATTACGTAAGACGATTAGCCAGAGTTATCTTTCGCAGATCGAAAGCGGGGCCCGGCCGCACTTGACCAACACCACCCGGATGCTACTGGCCAAGTTCTTCAAGGTGCACCCTGGATACTTGGTGGACGATCCGGAGGGGTATTCGACCGAGCTGACCACGCACCTTCCGGCCCGGGAAGAGAAGCTCGATCTGTGGTTGATCGATGGCGCCGAGCGCTTCCGCCGAGACCCGGAAGTTAGCCAGGCGCTGCTGAGGCTGGCGCAGCACGACGATACCAGAAAGTGCCTGATCCTGTTGAATGAAATCCTGGAGACGCCGGAACTGGCGGAGCGGCTGCTTCAGGTGCTGGCGCTAGGCAAAGAGACATAACGTGCCTCGCCAGCAAGGCGTGGCCCTGTCGGGCAGCGAAACACGTTTTGCGCCGGAGGCGGTGGCTATGAACTGGGAGACTTTCTACCTGCTCTGTTTCGTAATTGGCCTCTCGCTCAGTCTGTTTACTCTGCTGGCCGGAGCGCACTTTTTTCATATTCATTTCCACCTGCCGGGCGATGTGCATTTGGGCGATGCCGGAGGGCTCGATCACGGCGGAGCGAACTTGCCGGCGGGACCGGGCGGCGCGCCCCACCCTGGGGGCGTCCGCGTCGGCGGGATCCACGCCGCGCAGCACTCGCCCTTCAGCTTTTCCACCTTGATGGCGTTCCTGGCCTGGTTCGGTGGCACCGGATACCTGCTGGTGCGCTATTCGAACGTCTGGGCGGTGCTGGCGCTCGGCATCGCCACTTTGAGCGGGATCGGCGGCGGAGCCATTGTGTTCTGGTTCACAGTGAAAGTGCTGCTGGCGCACGAGACGGTGATGGACGCTGCCGACTACGTGATGACGGGTGTTCTTGGAAAAGTCAGCGTTGGCATTCGGCCGGGCGGAACGGGCGAGATCATCTACTCGCAGGCGGGCACTCGTCGCACTTGCGGAGCGCGCAGCGAGGAGGGCATCGCCATTCCCAAGGGCTCGGAAGTGGTGGTGGAACGTTACGAACGGGGAATCGCTTACGTGCGCCGCTGGGAAGATGTGGCCGCGGATGGCGAAGCGAAGAGTGACAACTGATTACTTGTTGGTTAGGCGGGTTTGGGCCGGGGTCAGGCCGGCTAACACTGAGTATTTCGAATTTCGAATGACCTACACGGATGGAAAATACCATGGAGACCACAAGTGTAATCTCACTGATCGGCGGACTAACAATGCTCGCGCTCATAGTGCTGGCCGTAGCCGCACGAGTAGTAGTCAGCAACGGTGTGGCCGGGCTGGGCTATGGTTGGTTTGGGATTGAGGCTGTGAAGCTCGCACATCTGGCGGTAGGTCTGCTGCTTTACGGGCTCGTGTCGGCGCTGGCCCGGTAAGCAGGTAAGAGGGGAGTTCCAAAGGAGGAGTCTATGAGTAATCTGGGTAATCTTGGAGATTTATGGGTCATGGTCGGCCTGATGATTCTGGCGCTGTTCATTATCTTATGGGGAGTGGCAAGGCTGATTCGCAAGGCGGGTCCACATGAGGCGCTGATCGTTTACGGGTTTCGTGGCATGCGAGTAGTGAAGGAAGGAGGAACGTTGGTTTTCCCCATGCTCGAGACCTGCCGGGAGCTTTCGCTCGAGTTGATGTCGTTCGACGTGGCTCCGCAACAGGACCTCTACACCCGTCAGGGCGTGGCCGTGACGGTGGAAGCCGTGGCGCAGATCAAGGTGAGGTCCGACAAAGAGTCGATCTGCACGGCGGCCGAACAGTTCCTTACTAAGCTTCCTCAGGATCGCGAGGCCCTGATCCGGCTGGTAATGGAAGGACACCTGCGCGGCATCATCGGCCAGCTCACCGTGGAAGAAATCGTTAAGCAGCCGGAAATGGTGGGGGATCGCATGCGGTCCACCTGCGCCGACGACGTCAGCAAGATGGGCCTGGAAGTGATTTCGTTCACCATCAAAGAGGTACGCGACAAAAACGACTACATCAGCAACATGGGCAAGCCCGATGTCGCCCGCATCAAACGCGATGCCGATGTGGCCGGGGCCGAGGCTGACCGCGACACGCAGATCAAACGGGCTGAGGCGCAACGCGACGCCGCGACCGCCAAGGCGCTCGCTGACCAAGCCAGAGTTTTGGCTGAAACGCTATCGCTTGCCAAGCAGGCTGAGGCGCAACGGGACCTGGAAGTCAAGAAAGCGCAGTACCTGGAGTCCATGAAGAAGCAGCAGGCCATGGCCGACAAGGCCTACGAAATCGAAACCAACGTGATGCAGCAGCAGGTGGCGGCTGAAGCCGTGAAGATCCAGCAGGTGGAACGTGAGGCACAGGTCAAGGTGCAGGAGGCGGAAATCCTGCGGCGCGAAAAAGAGCTGATCGCCACCGTGCTGAAGCAGGCGGAGATCGAGCGGCAGCGCATCGAGACTCTGGCCAATGCCGAGCGGCAGCGACTGATGTTCGAGGCGGAAGGAAAGGCCGCGTCGATCCGGCAGCAGGGTGAGGCGGAGGCGGAGATCATCTTCAAGAAGGGTGAGGCGGAAGCGAAGGCCATGAACGTGAAGGCCGAGGCCTACCAGGAGTACAACCAGGCGGCCGTGGCGGACAAGCTGATTTCAAGCTTGCCTGAGGTGATCCGCGCCATGACTACGCCGCTCGCCAACGTGGATAAGATCACGGTGGTCTCGACCGGCAACGGCGACGCCACCGGCTTGCACAAACTCACCGGCGACTTCACCAAGATCGCGGCGCAGGTCCCGGCGCTAGTGGAAGGTCTGACGGGGCTACAGCTTTCTGACTTGATGGGCAAGGTAAAGCAGATCGGCGAGAAGGCACTGAAGCCGGATAAGAAGTAAACAGGAAAGGACGAACTCCCCTGGAAGGTGGGTGGAGTTGATCGCTACCTGCCGGCCAGAGTGACGGAAGGAGGAGTCCATGAAACGCAATTACTTGCTGGCAGGCGGGCTGGTGGTGCTTATCACCGTGGCGGTGACCCTCGCCTTTTACTCACATCTGCCCGAGACGGTTCCGGTGCACTGGAATCTTCACGGCCAGGCAGATCGATTTGGTCCGAGATGGGAAGGCCTGGTGCTGATGCCCGCGGTCATGGCGGGTGTCATCCTGCTGGTGGCGGCGTTGCCCTGGCTTTCACCTGAGAGATACCGGGTGAACGGCGCGGGTAGTGGCTATCTGCAGGTGATGCTCATCCTGCTGGTGTTTCTCGCCTGTCTCCAGGTCACCACGCTGGCCAGCGCGGCGGGGCACCACCTGCCCGTAGCGAAGATCGCGCTGGGGGGTGTCTCGACGCTCTTGGCGGCCCTGGGATTTGTGCTGCCGCGTCTGCCGCGCAATTTCTACGTCGGCGTGCGGACTCCGTGGACGCTCGCCGATCCCCGGGTGTGGGAGGCAACACACCGGTTTGCGGCATGGTGCTTTGTTACGGCTGGCGTGCTGGGTCTCGCGATGGCCTTCACTGCCGCTCCCTTATGGGCATTCGTGGTGGTTCTTGGCGCTGCCGCACTGGCTCCGGTGTTTTATTCGCTGATGTACTACAAGAGGCTCGGCCGGCACAGTGCGGCATGAGTGTTTTCAGTAAGCCGTGCCATCGGAAGTCGGAACGGTACCCTGTTCTGGCACGGCAAGAATCCGGAAAGGAGAATTATCATGGCACTACTCGAGCGGGTGGCGACACTGGTAAGGGCGAACTTGAACGACCTGGTCGACAAGGCTGAAGACCCGGAGAAAATGATCAAGCAGTTGATCCTGGACATGCAGAATCAACTCCTGCAGGTGAAGACGCAGGTGGCGGTGGCGATCGCCGACCAGCACATGCTGGAGAAGAAGCAGAAGGAAAACGAAGAAAAGCTGAACGAGTGGATGCACAAGGCGGAGTTGGCCGTGGATAAGGGCCAAGATGATCTGGCGCGTGGCGCGCTTGAGCGTCACGAAAGCTTCAAGCGCCTCGCCGAAAGCTTCAAGGAGCAGGTGGACGATCAGAAGGCGCAAGTGGAGAACCTCAAGTCGGCCCTCGGAAAGCTGGAGCAGAAGCTGGCCGAAGCCGAAGCCAAGAGCGATCTGCTGATCGCTCAGCATCGACGTTCACGCGCTCTCGGCAAAGCCAGCGACGCCCAGATGGCCGTGGGCGACGACTCGAAAGCCGCTGCCTTCGATCGCATGAAACGCAAGGTGATGCACGGCGAGGCAGTGAGCCAGGCAAAATCCGAGATGGTGGCCGATAACCTCGACGACAAGTTTGCCGTGCTGGAGAAAAGCGACAAGATCGACCGTCTACTGGCAGAGATCAAGGCACGACGGAGCAAGAACTGATTGTCTGAGGCCCCAATGAGCTATACCTCGACCTGCAGGCTGCAAGAGACGCCGAGCCCCGTGTTGGTAATCCATTGCAGCGATCATCGCTTCCAGCTGGGATTGCGGCAGTTCCTCGACGAAGGATTGGGGCTTGCCGGTAACTACGACGTGATGATCGTCCCTGGTGGTCCGCAGGCGCTACTGCCGATGTGGTTTCTGCCCAAGTTCTCCTGGGTCACGCGCAAGTGGCTGCGGTTTCTGGTGCGGGCCCATTCGCTCAACCGGGTGGTGCTTATCGCGCATCAAGACTGCGGGTGGTGCAAATTTCTGGCGGAGCAGGAAGGAATTAACCGGGACGCGCAACAGTGGCACAAGCATGACCTCGGCGAAGCCGGTCGCCTTTTGAGCAAAGATTTCCACGACCTTGCGATCGAGCTTTACTTCGCAGCGTGGGACGCCGAGGGGCGGGTGATCGTTGATCGGGTGGCGGTCTGAGCCGCACGTCGCTAGTTACTGACTATGAGGCCGGCTCGTCCCATCGGAGTTCACAGCCTTTCGCGGAACTTGTCACCAAACTCCATTGAGAGCAGAGAATGGTCCATGGTGTACTTTGCTGAAGTCCAACGATTCCGGCAGCCGTGGCTGATCGCTGTGCTGTTGGTCCCGCTGCTCATTATCAGCTATGGCGCTTACGAGCAGCTTATCCTGGGCCATTCGTGGGGCCGTCATCCCGCCAGCAACCAGGTGATCGCCGTGATCTGGATGGCCATGGCCCTTTTTGACTTGTGGTTCCTCAACTTGAAGATGGTCACGGAAGTCAGCGAGCGAGAATTGACAGCGCAGTTCATCCCGCTGTGGAAGAAGCGGAGGATCCCGCTCGACCAGATCCGCCGCTTTCAGGTCGTCACCTACAATCCCCTCAGGGATTACGGCGGTTGGGGCATTCGGCGCGGCCTCAAAGGTTGGTGCTACAACGTTCGCGGCAATCGCGGCGTTCAACTCGAACTCCCTCATCAATCGCTATTGATTGGATCGCAGCAGCCTGAGGCCCTGGCCGAAGCCATTCGCCAAAGGTGGGCGTGACTTTTCCGTGACTTTGGCTGGCTCGTGACTCCGCCGACTTTACCGATTCAAATCGGACCTCAGTTTAGGTATTTTGCATTATAATAACTGACGCCTAACGCCTGGGAGACCGCCAATTCCGGGATCTGCTGTCCCGTGATCTTATTCCTTATGGTGCCCGTTCAGAGTTTCGGCATTATCGTGAACGCTACAGCGAGAGAAAGAGCCTCAACGGGGAGGGAAGTTATGTTGAAGCAGAGAATCGGGATGGCTTTCCTGATCGCTTTGGTAGCCGGTTTCCTGACGTTAAAGTCTGCGGCGGCTGACCAGAAGGACCCCAAAGCGGTGGATCTCGCCCACACCATGATGCAGGCAATGGGTGGCGAAGATAGTTGGAACAAAGCGCACTTTGTCCGTTTCGATTTCGTGGTGAAGGCGGGCCCCAAGACCCAGATGGGTCGTTCCCACTTGTGGGACAAATACACCGGGCGTTACCGGCTTGAATCGAAGACGAAGGACGGCAAGCCGGAAGTGGTATTGTTCAATACTGCCAGCAAGCAAGGAACTGTTTACATCGACGGTAAGCCGGTGGAAGGCGCGGCGGCGAAAAAGGAGCTCGACGACGCTTACGGTGCCTGGATTAACGACATGTACTGGCTGGCCGAGCCGTGGAAGTGGCTCGAAGCAGGGGTGAATCTTAAGTATCTGGGCGAGAAGAAGCTCGGCAATGGGACTTTTGACGAGGTGGAACTGACCTTTGGACAGGTCGGCCTCACTCCCGGCGACCGCTACCACGCTTTTGTCTCCCGCGACTCCCACCTGATGACCCATTGGGAATACGTTCTCCAGAGCCACAATAAGGGCTCTTGGGACTGGGAATACACCGATACGAACGGCCTGAAGCTGTCAAAGGACCACATCAGTGCTGACAAGAAGGCCCACATCAGCATGGGCGACGTACGCGTTCTCGATTCAGCCGACGACGCCTTCTTTACCGATCCGGCGCACCAACTCTCGGAGCTGAAGTAATTGTCATCCCGAGACGAACACTAGCTCGCAGAAAACCGCAAGCAGAGCGAGTAATCCTTCGCTGCGCGCCCGGTTTGAAAGAAGGGCAAGGAACGACATCGTCACCCTCGGGACAACTTTGTTGCGATCAGGACTCCCGCTGCGCTCGGATACCGGCGCAATTCTGATTCCCCCGGGATTGAGTTGGGGACGACCCAGGACCTAAGGATGGTTATCGAGTCTCAGCGGGACCTCCTTACTTTCTCGGAAAGGCTGCGAACGGCCCGCTATATCTGCCTCGATACCGAGTTCGCGGGCGAGCGCCGTTACTACCCCGAGGTCGGCACTCTGCAGATCGCCGCTCCCACGGCAGAGGGTGACCAAATTGCGCTCGTCGACACTCTTGCCGTGCACGATCTCGCTCCGCTGCGGCGGGCTTTGACTGACCCCGCTGTCGTCAAGGTATTCCACGCCTTGGAGCAAGATCTCGCGATTCTCTTTCGTCTGCTGGGCGAGCCTGTGCGTCCAGTGTTTGACACCCAGGTAGCGGCGGCTTTGCTCGGTTACAGCGACCGTATCTCTTTCGGCGACCTCGTCGAGCGCGTGACCGGTGTCCGCCTCGAGAAAGGCCACACCTTCACAGACTGGTTGCGACGCCCCTTAACGCCTAGCCAGGTCGAGTACGCGCTCGATGATGTCCGCTACCTCATGAAAGCGTATGAGGCCCTAATCCAGGAACTCAGTGCGAAAGGCCGACTTGATTGGGCAAGCGAGGATTTCGTCGGATATGAGGACCCTTTCTACTTTGCTCCCCTTGATGAGCGATCGATTTACCTGCGTGTGCGCGGCGCCGAACGACTGAGCGGCAAGGCGCTTGCTGTTCTGCAAGAACTGGCGTCGTGGCGTGAAAGCACAGCCCGCTCCCAAAACATGCCCCCGGAGTGGATTGCCATCGATGCCGCCCTGATGGATCTCGCGAGGCGTCCTCGCAAGTCGGTTCGTGAGCTCAGGGAGATTCGTGGGCTGCAACCACGGCAGATCGAGCGCTTCGGCCTCGGCTTCATTGACGCCATCCGGCGGGGTATCGAGAATCCCCCGCCGCCACCAAAGCAACGTGTAAGCTTTCCGGCGGAGTTTGAGCCCACGACGGACTTCCTCGTTCTCTGTCTGCGAGCGATTGCTCACGAGCAGGGCATTGCGAGCAGTCTCCTCGCCAATCGCGCGGATCTTTCCGCCGTGGTGGTGTCGGGCAGCGACGCCAAGGTACCGCTGCTCGAGGGATGGCGCCGGGGAGCCGCTGGCGAAGCGATCCTGGCAGTGCTTGAAGGGAAGGCTACGGCGCGCATCGTGCCCAACACCAAGCGCGTACACCTTGAGTGGCAACACTGATCCGGCTTTGAAGTGGGCCGATTCCAGGTCAACTCTCACCTGGCCTGCCGCAGTATCCAGCAGAGAAGTGGGCTGCAACCGGTCCTGCGCATACCAATACATGAGCGCGGACAAAGTGCGGAAAACCAGCGGGATTTTTGCGGGGTCGGACCAGGAAAGGCCCCCACGCCAGCCCTCGTCTGATCTCAGCCTCGGCTTGCGGACCGGCGGGCTACGGGTTTTCGCGCGCTTTGAGGAGGTCCTTGAGCTCGTCCATGAACTCCCGCACATCCTTGAAGTCGAGGTAGACTGAAGCGAAGCGTACATAAGCGACCTTGTCGAGCTTCTTCAGCCGATCCATTACCACGGCTCCCACCTCGGTTGTTGGACGCTCGTGCTCGGGTGACTCACCAACGTAGGATTCGACTTCGTTTACGATCTCCTCCAGCCTGGCAGGTGAGACGGGTCGCTTCTCGCAGGCCTTCATCAAACCCGTCATAAGTTTCTGGCGGTCGAACTTTTCCCGGCGGCCGTCCTTCTTCACCATCATGTAAGGGATCTCGTCAATCCGCTCGTAGGTGGTGAAACGCCTCTCACACTTCACGCATTCACGCCGGCGGCGGATGGTATCTCCGGTCTTGGTCTCGCGCGAATCCACGACCCGGTCTTCCAGATGTCCACAAAAGGGGCATTTCATAGCAGATGGTCCGTTATCGGCGGCCGGTTACCCGTTGTTCTTTGGAAAGATACTCGTAACCAATTACGGATTGCGAGTGTAGTGCAAAGGCAGCGTGCGCGCAAGCCAAGTCCGCAAGTCGCCCAAGGCGGCAGCGGAGATCCCGGCTGTCGCCCACTCTCTCAGCGGAAGGCGAGCTATGCTTGATGCTCGGCCGCGATTTGCTGTTCCTTGGCGATGTGGCGGAGTTTCTTGAAGGAGAGGCCCTGATAGAGGAGAATGGCGATGGCGGAAAGCATGCAAGGCAGCAGGATAATAATCCATAGCAGAATGGCCGCGCTGGTCGCGTCCTCCTTAGGGACAGCGAAGAAACGGGTGAGCGAAAAGAAGACCACTACCTGGAATCCGCCGCCTACACCTGGCACCTGGACCAGCAAGCCCAGCGCCTCGCAGAACAGGATCAGCGCTGCCGACATGAACGAAAGGTTGAGCGAACCTCCCAAGCTGCGAAATACCAGCCAAACCACGAGAATATTGAAAAACCAAAGTACGACCGTAGAAACAATACTTGCGCCCAGGTCCTTCCAGTTACGGATTACCGCCAGGCCCTCGACGAACTGGTCAAAGAGGCCCCGCAGTTTATGCTTAAGCCCCTGCGGGAGAAAACCGAAGTGCCGGACTGCCTCCCGCTCAATCCACTCGGTCCGAAGGCGCAGGAACACGAGAACAGCGATCGCGACCAGAATCACAACAAGCGAATAGCTGGCGGTCTGGTGCAACTGCGCTAATTGCCGGGACGCGTGCCTTCCGACCAGAGGAAGAGGCGTAAAATGTAGGGCAACGGCAAAGATGAAGACCATCGCAAACACGTCGTAAATGCGTTCGAGCACCAACACCGCCAGCATGGAACTGAACGGCACACCCTCCATGCGGGCGATGTAGGCTGGGCGAATCAGTTCGCCCACCCGGCCGATCAGATAGATAGAGCCAAAGCCCAGCACGTGGCCGGAGAAAAGTACCCAGAGCGAAGCGCGCTTGATCGGATCCATGAAGTAACGCCATCGGGCGGAGCGGATCAGATAGGTAATGAGGGTAACGGCGGAGGCAGCAATCAGGTAGGCCAGCTTCGCATGCAGAAAAGAGCCCCAAAGCCGATCCCAGTCAAAATCACGCCATTCCGGACTACGGCTGACGTGATAGGCGACGAGCGCCAGTGCCGCCACCGTTACGATCGGGCCCAGCCATCGCCGTACTTGCTTATTCATGCCGGTGTCTCGAAGTCATGGTCAATTTGACGTTAACGAATGGCCCGCTTGAAGTCAAGGCAACGTAACGGCAGGAACTTCGCATGGCCCCTTTTAGCGACACCCGGTGGATTTTCGCCCGAGAAGAACTGGTTTCTCTTCTTCAAGCTGTCGCGGCGCTCTATGCGCGCCGGCTTTTCCTTGAAGAAGAACGGCGTTCGTAGAGTGCCGCTACAGCAAAGCAGCTACAATCGGTTTCAGCCCATTTTCAGGAGCGCGTCCCGTCGAGTGAGTCCAACCACCCCGAAAGCTGACTGAAGCTGGGGTGGTCGGTGCGGTCCGCCTGCAGCGGGGTAATCGAGATGTAGTCGGCAAAAACCGCTGCGTAGTCGGAGTCAGGCTCAACGTTGTCGTAGGCTCCCTGCTCGTCTTGCCAATAGTAGGGACGCCCACGCGGATCATGCCGTTCATAGATGATGTTCTGGGTCACCTTGCCGCTCATCCGGGCAAAGCGCACCCCCTTGACGTGTTTGGAAGGAACGTTAACGTTGAGCATCACGCCCCGAGGAAGACCTTCAGCGATAACCCTCGCGGCGAGTTGGGCGGCGAAAGCGGAGGCCGGGCCAAAGTCAAAGCTATTGCGGGCAGCCAGCGACACAGCGATCGCGGGAACTCCGTGCAGTGTCGCTTCGAGCGCGGCTGCCACAGTACCCGAATAGATTACGTTTTCACCCAGGTTGGCGCCGGGATTGATGCCCGATACGACCACATCGGGCTTAATGTTGAGCTGGTGTAAAGCCATGATCACGGCGTCGGCCGGCGTTCCCGAGATGGCGAAATGCTTGTCATCATATTTGTGGACGCGTAGCGGTACGTGAATGCTGATGCCCTGGCTGGTGCCGCTCATTTCGTGCGTGGGCGCCACCACAAACACCCCGCCCAGCGATTTCATGCCTCGTTCCAGGGCTTTGAGACCTTCGGCCTGAATGCCGTCATCGTTGGTACAAAGAATCACTCGATTGGTCATCTGGGATCTCCGCTGCTCCTCTGTATCTCGATGAAGCTCGCGCCACCAGAGCGAGGTGATGTAAGGCCGCATTCCAGCGGCAGAAGGACGGTGGGATTCCGCTGCTAAGCCTATGTGGAAAGGCTGATGCTGATGGAACCTCAAATAACATTAAAAACCGAACCGGGCCTCTGGCGCAAGTTCCGTTAGTCGGAACTGCTTTCGCAATTCGGTGACCTCGCAAATCGGTGAAATTGACCTTGTGCATTCTGCTAGAATAGCCTTCCCTTACGGAGGTAACTATGGAGAGCGATGGAGTCACCAGGCGGACTTTCATGGGGCGCACGGCGGCGGTAGGACTCGGCGTGCTGGCCCACCCCGCCTTCAGCGCCAAAGTGTTCGGGGCCAATGACCGCGTGGTGATGGGGATTATCGGTGCGGGCGGCATGGGTCGCGGACACATGGAGAACTTCAAGAACCTAGGAGCCGAGTGGGCCGGAGTCTGTGATGCCTATGAGGTAAACCTGGACGCGGGTCTCGAGATTGCCGGTACGCAGGCCAAGGGCCATCGCGACCATCGTGCCCTGCTCGATCGCAAAGACATCGATGCTGTCCTGATCGCGACGCCCGAGCATTGGCATCACAACCACCTGATCGACGCCCTCCAGGCCGGCAAAGATGCCTATTGCGAAAAACCCATGTCTCACTCCATCGAGGAAGGCGCGGATATGGTGGCGCAAGTGCGCAAAACCGATCGGATCGTCCAGATCGGCATGCAGCGGCGCAGTTCGCCCGGCATCCACGAGTGCAAGAAGCTGGTGGATGAGGGAGCGCTTGGTGAAATCAATCTGGTCCGCGCCGAGTGGTATTGGAATATGCAGATTCGAACAAAGTCTATTCTACGCGATAAGCTCGATTGGGACCGCTTTGTAGGCCCGGCTCCGAAACAGGCCTTCGACCCAATACGCTACCGCAACTGGCGGTATTTTTGGGATTTCTCCGGCGGCAACATGACCGATCAGGGCACTCACCTGATGGATGTCGTGCAGTGGCTTACCGGCAATACCCAGCCGCTGGCAGCCTATTCCTACGGTAATGTCTACAAGCTTCAGCCTGCAGAGACTCCGGACACTTTCTGCGCTGTTTTTGAGTATCCGCACTTCACCTGCACGTGGACTCTGTGTTATTCAAGCTCGTTCCAGAGCGGCTGGGGACTCGTGTTTCAGGGTCAGAAGGCGACACTAGAAATCACCGAACAAGGTTATCGCGTTTACAACGAGCCCTGGACGGGCGGGGGAACCACCTACAACCGCTGGAACGCTCCCCCGCCGGCAATCGAAAGGCTTCCTGGGGGTCTGACCTCAACGGTTCCGCACATCCAGAATTTCCTGGATTGCGTGAAAAATCGGCAGCAACCTAACGCTACTGTCGAACTGGGACATCAGGCGGTGCGAACGCTTCACCTGGCGAATATTGCGGGGAAGAAGAAGGCTCGAGCGGTATTGGCTGAAGACGGAATGACCGTCAGGGTGTAGGCGCCGCAGGGCCTTGAAGGGCGGCGTCTGGACGCCGCTTTGGATAGTCGTTAAATCGCAGAGCTCGCGCTCTGCGCCAGCCCGCGACATGGGCGCAGGACGGATTACTATAGGCGTGGAGCGCAGCGGCATTGCTATAGTCGCGCTCGGAGCGCACCTTGGAAGGAAGCGTCGCTTAAGGGGACCCGATCGCGGGTGAGGACACCCGCGCTACAGCGCGAGTGAAACCATAGTATACGACCGGGCCGGCAGCTCGAAGGTCATGCGCGATCCCGGTCCAGGCGCATTGAGAGCCTGCGGCACGACCCGATTGGGACTCTCAAAGCTGTTGAAAGCCTTTAGATCCGGGCCAGTCAAGACCTGGCAGGAGTTCACTTTCTTTGGCGTGAGGTCGCGCCACACTACTTCAAGCTCGCGCGCCTTCTCGAGATCACGATTGAGAATAAGCAACGTGGCTTTGCCGGCAGCGGCATCCAGCGTCCCCGCCACGTCAAGGTAAGGAACCGGAACCTTGTGCCGCGTGTTGCGACGGCCTTCGCTTCCGGCTTCCCCGAAATCGGGAACCTCGTAGACTGGAGCCTCCAAGGCCAGATCGAGCACGTTGCCGCGAGCTTCGGCCAGCCCCCAGGCATAAGGATAGTAGATCGACTGGCGCAGCAAGCCATTGTCGTTGGTAAGTATGGGCGCGACCGCATTGACGAGTTGGGCCTGGCAGGCGATCCTTACCCGATCGGAGCGGCGCAACAGGGTGTTGACCATGCCGCCCACCACCAGGGCATCTTCCAAGTTGTAGATCTCTTCTGCCAGGTGCGGAGCAGGCTGACGGCGTCCGTCATCGCCGGCATCCGCTTGAGTCGAA
>CAWDMC010000021.1:0-68625 GCA_963803295.1 uncultured Acidobacteriota bacterium
CTCGAAAGGGTTTGGGTCCGCAGGCGTCAGGGCGGAACGATCCCTGTTGGCCTCAACCAGGGATCCAGAGGTTCCGGCCTCAGCGATGAGAGATGTTGGCGGATTGATCTCCTTTCTCATCCACGCTCAACTCCCCCCACGGAACCCCGCTGATCGCCGGCTTCCCTTCCCTGACCTTGGACCGCCTGCCGCTCCTCGAACCCCAACTCCCGCTGGACCGGAACCTCGAACTGCAGCTGCACGGGCACCCCCGGGTGCTGCTCCGTCCAGAGTTCGGCCAGAAGGGCCGGGATCCACTTCCAGAGGGAGAGCAGCCGGTGGATCCGGGCGTGGCAGGCTGCGCATACCGTAATCAGAAGGGAGGTGCGGTTCTCCCCGGACTTCCGGTGATGGACGCCGATCCAATGATCGGAGCCGCAAGCCCGGCAGCGGCGGCCGTCCCGGTCCAGGACAGCCTCCCGGATCCCGCCGAAGAAACGGAGCGAGTGCCGCCATTTCCGATAGCAGGAGGGGCAGAGCCCGGCGGTAAGGGGAGGTAGGGCACCGCAGATACAAAACAGCGAGCCCTGTCGCCGGTCGGGAACCCAATTCCCTTCCCGCCAGCGGCGAAAGCGCTCGCCGGCCTTAGTCTTTCCCGACAAAATTCTGTCTTCCGTGTCAATTCGGGCGTTTTTGACGGTTTTGAGTTCCATGCCGGACATTATAGATCATAAGACACATTATCGTTAGTAAATAAAATAGGGAGTGCGCACAACTGTGCAGTAACATGGAGTAGAGGAGAAACCTCGCTATGCCTGCCCAACCCTCCTGGCTGCTTCGAGTTCCCGAGATTCTCGCGCTCGTCCGTGGCTCCCCGAGCGCCTTCTTCGACCGTGAGTCACTCGAGACTCTTTTCAAACTCCGCCGTCGGCAGGCCATCGACCTCCTGCACCGCATCGGCGGTTACCAGGCCGGCAAAGCCCTCATCGTGGAACGCGGCCGCCTCGAGGCCTGGCTGCACGCGGCTGCCCTCGGCCCCGAGTTCCGCCTGGAGCGGAAACGTCACGCCCGCGTTGCCGAGTCCATCGAGAATGCCCGCCGGCTGCGCGAGGCCAGAAAACAGCGGTTCCGGATCGGTCCCGATGCGCGCGAGAAGCGGCTCGAGGGTCTGCCCGCAACGATTCATCTAAAGCCTGGGGAACTGAGGATCGAGTTCTTTGGGGCCGAGGACCTGTTCAGGCAGCTTTATGAACTCGGTCAGGTGATCGCCAATGATTACACACGTTTCAGGGTAATCGCCGAAGGATCAGGAGAGTGATTGACGGTCTTTGAGGAGCTTGGTCTGCAATTCCCGGATTATCCGAGCACGGATGGTTTGGTCCAGCGCCTGCTGGGTCCAGAGCTTAGCTTGGGGAAGATATTCTTGGCGCCTCTGCTGATAGAGCGCGTGGTACTGTTCGGCCGGCATGGAGGCAAGTTTCTCCTCGGCCAGACGAAAGGTTTCCTGCTCGAGCTCGATTTCAGCTTCGAGCATCTGGGATCTTTTGCGTTCCTGCTCTTCCCTTCTCTGCTCTTCCGCCCTCCGTGCTGTCTCTTGCTCTCTGAATGATCTGAATGCTGGCCCTTCAAAACACTTCGGCACCGTCACCAAAAGAAAACCTGTTGGGTTTTGGATCTTGCCAGTTCTGAACACTGTAGCTTTTGCTTTGGCAAAGTACAGCACTTCATCGACGGTGCAATCAGGGGCCTTGTTTCGGCAATCGCTCCATAGGGAGGTAGCTGCCTCAGTATCGAACAGAGGCACAAACTCGTGTAGGCCTTCGATGAGCTTAAGGGGGAACAACCACTGCGACGACGACGTTCCTGCAGACTTCCCTTCCTTCAAATTAGCTATACTTAGTACTGGTGTGCTCGAATTAATAACGCCTCCCGTATTCAAATTGAGCACACGAGGTGTATTCAAATCGATGTTGGTTGGGCCTATATTAGGTGTACTCGATTCAAGTGTATTATAAACACCTTCTTCGATTATATTAGGTGTACTCGATACGATAATTCCACGGTAGCAAGTGCCTGTCTGGCCGCGAAATCTTGTTATTGGGTCACCAGTCCTCGGGTCAATAAACGTCGCCAAGTGGCCGCGCTGTATGAAGTGCGTTAGCCCATGTTCTTTCCGCCACTGGAGAATGTCGGAGAACTCTCTGACTTGGTAAACAGCGGGATGATAATGGTCCGACTCCCTAACTCTGAAAACACACCCTTTTTCTTCTAGGCAGCGGATGTGCCAGGCACAGTTTGCAAGTCCTAAACCTACCTTTCTTGCCAAATCGCGAAGGCTGATCTCGATAGTACTCTTTGTTACGTTAAACCCGGACCTGCCTCCTAGGTCCTTGGGCCTATACACGGCGCTCCAAAGGAAAGTGTAGATCTTGTGCTCGCCTTTGTTCAGGCCGTCCTGGCCACGCGTTGCCATCCGAATTCTTAGGTATATGAGCCGTTTGGGAGAGCTCTCCGCGGCGCTAGGCGTGCCCAGACCAATAGGTGCTTGAGTCGGATTGGAAATGAGTACACCCGATATGGGTATATTGCCAGTTATAACGGGTACACCTAATATGGGCGTATCAGGTATACTCGTTATGACTTTATCTATTAGTTTATCTCCTGATGGACGATTCCCTTGAAAGGCTGATTCGCTTATGGGAAACGAGGAATAAGAAGTCAAGTCGTCATATTTTGTCTTATTCGTATCGAGTACGCTCGATATGCCTGTGCTAGGTGCACTCATTAAGCCTTCTACATTAGAGTTAATAGGTAAACTCGATATGCTTGTTAGAGGTGTACTCGATATGCTTAATGACGGTTTTGTGGTGCTCGAATTGAGTGTACCTAGTACAACTTCAGAGAGGTGCGTGGATGCGGGCTCAACTGTTTTGGAAACTGCTGGCTGAGTGACAGTCTCTAGGTGAGGCGGGGGATGTGTGGTGTCTAGGTTGTGAGAGTCATCTTGAGGTTGAAGGGTTACACTCGACTGTATAAACGCGACTATTCCTTTGAGGCTCTCGCCCTCGAAGGGATCAAGCGGTGTCTCAAAGTCGTACCGTTTAGGCTTGCTGGGTTTGGATGACAGCTTCGAGTTTGCCATTTACCGTTCCCTGCAGGGTCTTAAGCAACTGGTCGGCTGCCGCGAGATAGTCATTGATGGCTCGACATTTAGAATCGTAGTCGACCAGAGATTTTCGGGCTCGCTCGGCCTTCTTCACACTCATATCTGAGCGGATCTCAGGAAGAATCTGGATTGGAGTCGAGTCAAACATGGAGTGAAGTTGGCGGAAGGTGGCCTGAGTCAGCTGGAGGCGATGGTCCACCATGACAGGAAGTAGTGCGAGAACTCGAACAGGATTATCAGTAAGCATACGCGGAAAAGAGCGATTGATCGCATCAGCCGTTGTAATGGCAGCGGCAGCACCCTGAATAGAAAGTAGGTCCATAGCCACCGGAATGAGCACTTGACGGGTATAAATCATGGCGCAAGTAAGCAGGTTCGATATGGAGGGGGCTACATCCACCAGAACGACGTCATACGCTTGCTCCACCTCTCCCATGGCCATCTCGAGTGCAAATTCTTTACCCATTCGCGCAGTGAGGACATTCTCCGTTTGGGCGGTTGTCCGATCACTTAAGAGCACGTCAAGATTGTTGTGGGCATTGGCAATGCACTCCTCCAACCGGATGTTCTCTATCAGGAAGTTGTGAAGTTTGTTCTGGGACTTTAGACCCAAAACTTCGGCGAGCGATCCCTGCGGGTCAGTATCAATCAGCAGCACCTTCATACCCTGATCAGCCCAAGTCCGACCGAGAGTATGGACGGTGGTTGTTTTGCCGACGCCGCCCCGTTGATTGGCGATAGTCAGGCGAATCATCTTTTCACCCCCATAATCCCGCGGATTGTCTCAATGTCTTGCTGGCTCCAGAGCCGAAAACCGGTCTCTGGATCACGTCTTGGCTCAGGTATCTTTTTGGCCTGTAACCAGTTCCGCAGAGTACGGCTAGTCACTCCAAGGATTGCAGCAACCTCATGGGATTTTAGTGTGTTGGAATCGTAAAGGGGTATTCGTTTGCGCATTTTGAATTTTGGCCCCACTCCTTGGAGGATTTGGGCTTCCAGGCATACTATTAATAGGACATTCTCTCTGTCAAGAACAAAGTTAGGAAAATGTACGCCCATTCCGACATCACGCCAACAGCCAAGGACTGATGTAGGTTAAACGCCGATTGCGAGGTATCACGATAAGATGCCGTATTTGTCGTTTCCCAGTATGTATGTAACGGATAGGGACGCTAAATTAGGACAGCTGAGTAGCAAATTCTTTAGCGCTTCCGCGCCAGGCGCTTAAAGCTCTGGCCTTAGAAGGCTACCGTCCCGGCGCTTTAACGGAATCGCAGGTTCGCGTCGAACTCGAGATCACGGTGCGGCGAATCGCGGACAATGCCCTTCAATTTCCAGTGGTCTTCCGTGATCTTCGGCGGGCTCTCCATGCACCGCTTCCCCACTATCTGCTTTTCCGCCTCGAGCCTGATGCTGTGATTGTGATCGCTTGCTTCCACCCAAGCCGGGATCCCCAGCAGTGGCAACGCCGGCGGGGAAGTAGGATCCCAGCCGCCACGGCGGTGGGAAGCTCCCTCTTTGAGTTTTCCAGTCTTGCCATGCCCCGTCATTTTCCACGGCACTGCTTTCAGAATCTGCTTGACGAGAGTTTTTTGGGAGTGAGAATATGCGCCTTGGGTGAGACGTGCCACAGAAGAAACCACGCCGGCAGAAGGTTCCGGGGAGCGGATTAAAGAAGTTTCTTACGCCTTGTCCGTGGTGCCATAGTGAGTTCGGGGTTAGAGAACTTCGCGCTCATCTCGCGCAGTGTTCACAGCAGCCACCACGACCAACCAAAAAATAAATATATCAAAATAAACTTGACAAAGTGAGTAACCAGCGTAAAATTCGGCCTAGTACCTGTGTGACACGTAGATAGAAGCGGGGCTACCAGGTGTTAAAAGCACCGGATAACCCCTGATCACCGTTCCCTGGCTGTGAGGAAACGATGACTGCAAGTCAATCTACACGATTCCCCTTTAATTCCACCACACCAAAATTGCCTTGCCGAGGTCCCGTCCAGTTTGAGGGGCGGCAAGACGGAACGTCCACGGCGGATGTTTCCCACAAGGTCCGCACTCGCGCAGGGGCAGGGAAGTGTTTGCCGCGCCGCCCCGGGAGGTTTCAAAAAATACTTTTTAAGGTTTTTCGCGTTTCAAGCCTCTTTATCAGTAGGGGATTTTCAAAAGTCTCGGCGGAATGAAGCAGAACAGGGTCGAGACGACGATGTCCAAAAACACTTTTCCAAGGAGGATTGGATGAGAAAGATGAACTTGTTTTTCCAGGGGATCTTTGGGCTGGTTCTGATCGGGTTGGCGACTCCGGTGTTCGGATTCCAAGGGACTTTGACCGGCACGCCCCTCGATAACCTTTTGCGCACATGCGCGACCTACGCGAGCGGTCCGCTCGTTGCTGGCGGCAGCTTGATTGCCCTTGGCACCGGCGGGGTGATGCACGCAGTTTCCCACGGTGAACACGGCCGGAACTGGCTGATCGGCGGAGCCGTGGGCTTGGGTGTAGCAGCGACCGCCAGGTTCGTGCCGCCCCTACTTGGCTTGGCGTTTTGAGGGATGTTGCCATGGAAGAACAAGGCCGTGACCACACGATTACACCAGCGTTGAACCGAGAGCTCCTCTTTTTTGGGGTGCCGCGTGTGCTTTTCGTAGTCTCGGTCGTGATCGGGGTCTTTGTGTTTCTCTTCACGTGGAGTTTCATCCTCTCGCTCTTCCTCTTCCTGTTTCTCCTGATCATGTGCTGGTGGTTGACCGCCGATGATCCGGCACTGCCGGCGATCCTGGCGAGCGTGTTGCGGATGAGCGCGCTTTTCGATCCGTTTGAGAAGCGGCGCTTCGATCTGAGGTGGAAATGAAGGGCGCCCCGCCCAATCGAGAGATCGCGCTCTACGGCTTTCTCGAAGATGGCAAAACCTTCCTCACCAAGAGCGGGGACTGCGGGATCGTGCTCGAGTGCGAAGGCGTGGATCCGGAGTGTCTCGGCCAGGCGGCCGTGGACCGTGTCGCCGATCGGCTCGAAGCCGCCTTTCAGATCTTCGACGAGCGCACGCTGTTTCAAGAGCTTTACTTCCGTCATGAGCACCCGCCGCTCGATCCCGCCCTCCAGGGGCATCCGGTGCTCGACCGCGCCGCGCGCTCCCGGGCTGAGCATCTTCGGCGCGTGGGCCTGTTTGAGGAGCGGCTTTTCTACGTTCTCTTGTACCTGGACCCACGTGCCGAGCGGAACATCTGGCAGGCTCTGCGGAATCGGCAGATCGGTTCCTACCTTCGCCGGCGCCGGTTCCAGGAGCTGATCGAGGCTGAAGTCCGAGAGACGCGGGAGCGCCTCCAGCAAAAAGCCAGCGAGTTCGCGCTGCAGCTCCGCGATGTCCTGCCGCTGCGCGTACTCGGTTTCCGTGAGGCGTTCCCGGTCTTGTGGGGACTGGTCAATTTCGAGCGGGCGGAACCGCCGGCGTTCGAGCGGACCGAACAGCTGGACGAGCGTCTCGCCGATTCTTTCATCGCCGGGGGCGATGACTATAGCCACTTGACGGTGGGCGACCAACACACGATCGTGCTCGGGCTGAAGGCGTTGCCGGCGGGCACGCGGCCGCTCCTGCTGCGCGAGCTGCAGAGTATCCGGGAGAGTTTCACCTCTCCACCACGTGGAAGCGTCAGGCTCCTGGCCGCGACCTCCAGGATATTCAACGGAAAAAGGAGCATCACTGGAGCGGCCGGCGGCGAGGCCTGCAGAGTTCCGAAGATCATCGCCCGGATTCTGCGCGGCTGCTGGATGGGACGAAGTTACAGGCGGTGGACGATCTCGATGGCCTCGAGCGCAGGCTCGCCCAGAATGAACACTCCGGGCTTTATTCGCTCACCGCCGTCGTCCACGACGCGGATCCGGCGCGGGCGCGCAACACCGCGGCGGAGCTGCGGAGCGTGTTCGCCCGGCGTGGAGCGACGGTGATCGCCGATCGTTACAACCAGCCCAACGCTCTTTTCGGAACCTTGCCGGGGGGTTATCGCCGGCTCCACCGCAAGCACGTCATCCTGTGCGGGGAGCGGGCTGACCTGGCGCTGTGGGCGATCGCGGGGCAAGGTGAAAAGCGCAACCCTCACCTGGGGACGGAAAGCCTGGCGGTGCTGCGCACCCGGCATCAGACGCCTTTTCACCTGAACCTGCACGTGGGGGACGTCGCGCACACGATGGTGACGGGAGCCACGGGTGCCGGCAAGTCGACGCTGGCCTCGTGGTTGGTGGGGAGCTTCCAGAAGCACGAACCGTTCACGGTGATCTTCGACCAGGGCGGGAGTTTCGAGGGCATGGTCGAGGCCTTCGGGGGCCGGACGGTTCGGGTCGTAGCCGGCGACCCAAGCTTCCAGGTGAATCCGTTCGCGCATGCGCTGACGCCCGAGCACCACGAGTTTCTGGCGCTGTTCGTGCGCACGCTGGCGGAGTCCGATGGCGGGGCGAAAATCGCCGGGCCGCAGGCGCGCGAGATCTACGAGGAGGTCCGGAACTTGTACGGGCTCGGGCCGGAATTGCGCACGCTCACGTGTCTTGCCAAGGGCCTGGCGAAGTCGACGCGAGAGAGGCTTCACCCTTGGCTGCGCGGCGGCCAGCATGGTGAACTTTTCGATAACGTCCGGGACTCGCTCACGTTCAGCGACCTGCAATATTTCGACTTCCCCAAGCAGGCGGATCCGCGGGTGATGGCGGCGGTTCTGCTGCACGTGTTTCAGCGGGTCAATGAAGTAGTCCTCGATCCGCAACTGTCCGGTCGCCTCAAGATGCTGGTGATCGATGAAGGAGAAATCTTCGCCCGCAATCCGCAACTGTGCGCCCACATCGTGGAGGCGGTGAAGACCTGGCGAAAGCACAACGGCGCGGTGGTCTGGATGGGGCAGTCCATCGATGCCCTGCTGGCCGACGCGGAGATCGAGAGGAACGTGCTGCGGCCGCTGGTGCAGAGCTGCGCGACGCAGATTTTCCTGAGCAATCCGGCCGTCAACGGAGACTACAGCCGGCTCTTCGGCTTGAGCGCTGAGCAGGTGGCGGCTGTGCGAGGTCTGAGAGCCAAAGACGAGATCCTGGTCAAGCAGGGGGATCGGGTGACACGGCTGAGCACGTCGCTCGACCCCGTCAACCTGTGGCTGGCGACAACGAAAGCGGAAGACCGCGCTCGTCGCGCCGAGTTGTTCCAGAAGCACGGGGCGGGGAAGGCGCTCGACATTTTGACGGCGAAGGAGGAAGAGCGATGAGCAGCAAGAAGCTATGGGCGATTCTGGTGTTGTGCGGCGCTACCGTCGCCTGGGGAAAGTCCTCTCACGAAAGGGCGGGCATTCAGCACAGACCGCGGCCGGTGACGCTCGAGGAGGATGAGATTGCCCAGGTCTTCACGGCGCCAGGTTACGAGACGCTGATCCATCTTCCGCCCGGCGAGGAGATCAAACAATTCGGTATTGGTGACGGCAAGCGCTGGGTGGTGGAGTGTGGTGTTTCTGCGGTGGCCGACGCGGGGGCGAAAAACCTGTGTCATGTGAAGCCGGGTTTTGCCAATCAGTCGACCAACCTGAACGTCATCACGGCAAGCGGCACGTTTTCATTCGATTTGGAGCCGGCGAGCAGCGAGCATCCAGTGGACCTGAAGGTTTTCGTCGAACGCCGCTCCGAGCCTCAGAGGCTTATTGCGTCCAATCAGGTCCTTGCGCCCCGCGTTGACACGGTTCCTCGTTCTCAGTTACAGGCTGAGGTGGATGCGGCGGCGCGTCAGGCCGACGAGTTCAAATCGTCAATAGCGGCTCTGAAATTGGCCCTCGATGGAGAGATCGCGCCCGATGCCCTGGTGTTTTACCGAGTGGGGTCAGTCTTCCATCCGGCTAATGACGTAGTCGTGGTTGGCGATAAGTCCAAGCGGAAGACGTTTATCCTTTCGCCCGCGCTTGCCGCTGACAAGAACCCCAGCGTAAAAGAGATCGTGTCGCGAGCAGTGAAAGCTCCGGTCGAGGCGGTCCTGACTGACGATAAAGTTTTGACGGTCGATCACCTTTTGACCACAGGCGAGGTCACTATCGGGGCCACGACAACACGTTTTGTCAAGAAGACAACTAAACACCCAACGAAAGGATGACGGGCCATGAATGATGAAACGGCGAAAGTTCCAACTGGCCCGGTTCCCACCAAGACCTGGCTGGCCCTCGGGGTCGGTGGCGCGGTGGTTCTGGTCTTGGTGATCGGCCCCCTGTTCTTCAAGGCATCGACTGCGCCACACCGCAATGTTCTGGCCGAGCAGAGCGTCCGGACTCCCAGCCCGGACGAGGCGGCTTCGATCACCTCGGACGTCAAGCAGAACGAATCGCAGCACGCGGCAACTTCACCGGCAGGCCTGGCTGTGGCAGCAGCACAACCGGCCACTCCGCCCCCCGGTGCAGCAGTTAGCGAGGCTCAACAGGGCGCTACCGACGCAGCAGAGCGGCGCCGCCAGCGGCTCGAGGAGACACGGTTGGCCCCTAACCTGGGGATTCCTCCTCCGCAGATAATGGCGGGCATGCAAGCGCAGAGCCCGCCCGCACAGAGCGCGGAAAGCAAAGCCGACGCGTTCCTGCAGCAAGCCATGGCGCAGCTTGGCCAAGCCGGTATAACTGCGGACGCCCGCCCGGCCGGTGGTCAAGGTGGCGCACCTGTCGTCTCGTCGAATACCAGGAAAGACGATTTCACCCTGGAGCCTGGATCGCTGAACGAATGGGGCGGAAAGCCCTTCGCCGTGTTCAAGGGCACGGTAATCCCGTGCGTGCTTCAGAACGAATTGCAGTCGGACTTCACCGGCCCGGTAATGTGCTCGACGGTCGAGAGCCTGAAATCGAAGGACCGGGAGCATGTGCTGATCCCTTCGGGAACGCTCGTATTCGGTGAAGCGCAGCGGGCGGACTCGCTCGGCCAGCAGAGGCTTGCGGTGTTTTTCGACGGTCTGCGGATGCCGGACGGCTTTGAGGTGTCCCTGCGCAAGGTCGTCGCGCTGGATGATAAGGGCGCCGCCGGTCTGCACGACAAAGTTGATAATCATCTCCGGCGGACGTTCGGGGCGGCCATGGCGCTAGGCATCCTCGGGGGAGTGGCGGAGCTCGGGACCGGAGGCGCGCTCACAGCGGGTGGACTCGATCGAATGCGGGAGGGCCTCGGCGTTGGCCTGGCGAACTCCGGTTACGAGGTCCTGAGCCGCTACACCGCGGTGCTGCCGACGATCAAGATTCGTCCAGGTTTCCGCGTGGATGTATTCATGACCGAGGACCTGGGTTTGCCGGCGTACGAAGCCCATAGGATGGATGCGCACCTGTAGCGCTCAGACATTTCTCGGTTCTATCGCTTAGGTAAGGGAGGGAACCCAGTGAGAAAGATCATCGCACTAGCGGCTTTTGTCGTGGCTGTTTCGGGTGCTGCTCCGGCGAGGGCGCAGTGGACAGTGGTCGATCCCGTGAATCATGTGGACCAGTTAATCCACCAAGTCCAATTCGTCAAGACGGTCTACCAGCTCCTGCAGATCTACGAGCAGACGAAGCAGCAGTATGAACTGGCCCGGATGATGGCGCAGAACGTGAAGGACATGCCTTCCCGATTTCCGCGGACGGTGATGTCCCAGGTGTACCTGCTCAACCCCTCCCGGGCGTGCATCTCATGCGGTTCGTGGGCGGCTGCAGCCAACACGGGAGGGGATCCGGGATCCACCTTCGGAGGAGTTACGACGACCCTTCAGGATACGAGCCAGCTTCTCAGGAACATGAGTCCGGAGGCCCAGACGATGTTGCAGGCACGGCTGGCGCATTCTGTTTTCCTGCCTGACGCCGCGGCTCGATCTGACCTCGGAGCCTTGGCCCAGGCGCGGGGAAACGATCCTCAACTCCAGCGGTACGTCGCCCAATGCCGGGCGCTTGCCGCGGATGGAACTTTGAACTCGCAGGTACAAGTCACCCAAGCTGCCGGGGCTTGCTCCTCCGTGCTCGCTCAACAGGGCACTAGTACGAACGCCCTGCTGGGGCGCCTAGTGGAGGATCAGGCGATCCGCAAGGCCAAGGAAGTCGACCAGGAAACGCAGCGGATTAACACGGAGGTGACCCACGCGGAAGCCGTCCAGGACGTTCCCCGAAGGACGGCCGGGATGGACGCCGCCATGAGGCAGATGGAGCAGGATCTCGTACGATGACTACGAAAATCGGCGTTATCGGCTACACCTTTGGGGAGGAGCGATGAAACTAATTTGGTTGATCGTAGCGATGGCGGCGGCCGGCGGCGGCATCTTTATAGTTCACGAGGTGACGCGGCCTGCGGTGTATTCGGTCAGCGACGCTAAAAACCGCCAGGCCGAATTGAACAGGATCCAGTTGGCGCACCAATGCGGCCACTGGACCGTACATGCCCACTTTAGCGGCGAGGGAAGGCTCCAGTACGCAGCCCCAGGGTGCCCTCTCGATCCGCAGGTCAAGACCTACCTCGAGCAGCACAACCTGCTGATGGATGAGGCCACAACCCGCGAGGAGATTGCACAGCAGGAGGGAGCACTTCGCTGGGTCTGGGAGGAAGATGGGTCGGCGGAGCGCGTCCACGACCGGACCAAGGGCATGGACCAGGCACTCCACCAGATGTGGAAAGGACTCGAGAAGTGATGAACCTCGCGATGGTTACCCTCCCGGTTCCGAGCTACACCGACATGTTCGCCTGGCTCTCGACGGCCACGCAGTCGCTGCTCGCAGTAAACGAGGTCTTCGCTCAGTGGGGGAGGATCGAGCTCGCCGCAATCGTCGTCATCATGGTTTCGACATTCGGCGTGAAGGTGGCGCTGGCACACGCGCCGGCCTCAGTCGTGACGGGTGCCGCAGCCCAACTACTGGGGGTTCTCGCTCTCACGGCGACGATCCTACTGTTCTGGACACAACCCTGCCCGGGGGTCGGTATGACGCTCCCCAGCGTGCTACAGGTGCAGGCCGATAAGTTTTCTTCGGCCATTGCCAACGAAAAGATGGAGCAGCTCGTGACCGACCTGGAGGAGCGGCAGCATGGCGTCCAGCCACCCAATTCGCTGGACGTTTCCAACACCTTTGCCTATTACGTCTACCGCGGAATCATGATCGCCTTCGAGCTTGTGGCCTTCGCTGTGATCATGCTCAGCTACGTCTTTTTCGCCGTCGGGCAGTTGCTGGGACCTATCTTCATTCCGCTCGGTCCGACCAAACATTTCTCAAGTTACTTCACCACGTGGCTCCGCTTCATGCTCAAGATGGCCATAATGCGCGTCGTCGCGGCCGCCGTGCTTCTGGTCGTTTCGAAGCTCATCTATACAGCTTTTTCCAGCATCCCTGTGTGGATCTACGTGCTGCAGCTCGAGCAGGTCTTGGTCTTTGCGGTCGTGGTTTTGGGCTCTTCCCTCTACATCGTGTTTAAGATTCCAGCGATGACTTCTGAACTGATCGGCGGCTCCGATGCGGTGGGCGGACTCGGCTCCTGGATGAGTTCAACCGCAGGGCGGGCGATGGGAATCGCCGCCTTGCTCGGCTAACAGGAGGATTCCAAATGTTCGGACTTCGAAAGCCTCAACCTTGGCAAATTCACCTGCTGTGGCGTCGTCAAAAGTGGGGTTGGCCGGAGTACCTGATGCTGTTACTCGGCCTCCGCCGCCGGAGGAGAAACCGTGCTTAGGGATCCGATCCTTGACGCTCACACGGACACGCTCAGCCGCTACTGGGCCCGGGGGAATCACGCGTTCGGGCTAGCGGCGATCCTCGGCGTCGCCCTGGTCGCGATGGCTGTCTCGAACCACCGCCAGAGCGCTCTCCTCGCCCAGCAGAAGCCTCTCTTCGTGTTCGTGGACGAGCTCGGCCGGGCTCATCCCAAGGACTACACCGGGCTCGAGTTCGACCAGCAAGACTCCCGCTTCGAGCGTGTGGTGAGGTCCAGCCTGGGCCAGTTCGTGCAGCTTCAGTTCCAGGTCCGCAAGCTCACCGTGGCCGAGGATCTGCCGCGCGCTCTGCTCTTCATGACCTCGGCCAAGGCGGCTCCGTTTGTTTCCTATTACCGCAGCGGAGCGATCAACCGGCTCATCGATTCCCCGAGCCAGCCGGAGGTCACAGTCGAGGTCCAGAACGTCGGCCTCGCGTCTCTGACTGGTTGCGGAGGCGCCGGACAGCAACCGTGCCGGGCGGAGGTCGAGTACATCGAGACGAAGGGAAGAGACGCCTCGCCCTGCATCGTGAATCTGACGTTCCGCTTCGAGGACGCCCAGGGGAACCTCCAGAAGATCATCGTCAATCCGCTTGGCATTGCCGTGGGGGAATTCACCCAGCAGTGTGGGTCTCCGAAGGCTCTCTCCGTTTCAGGTCGATAAATGCTTAGTACTCAACCATGTACGAAAACGTACCAAATAGTAGCAAAGCGTACAATCGGGTACGAAATCGTACGACTTAAAGTCAAGTTGTTGATCGGTAAGGAGTACGTTTCAGTACGGCACTTTGGGATTGCGCGCTCTAAGTCTCGTGTTTTCAGTGAGCCCAAACTTTGGGATGGCGTGTCATCAATTTCCGCTGCAAAGCAGCGTTTCGGCACCGCGATCCGGTTGCGGGTTACGAGTCCCCGATCGGGTCGCTGCGGGTTCCATGTCCGGTGCTCGAACCGGTTCCTAATTTCAGTTACGGAGGTGAACCGATGTTGATCCCTGAGGTACCCAAGCCGCCTGAGACCAAGACCGTCAAGGTGGAGATCGAGGTGGCACTGCTCGACGAGTTGCAGCACTACCAGGCGTTGGTGGGTGGGCCGAATGCGTCCTACGTCGTGAACGGAGCATTACGCTATCTGTTCGACCACGACAAGGACTTCATCAAGGCCAAGGCTGGGACCAAGTCCGGGGCCAAGGTTGGGGCAGCGATCGGTCCCAAGGTCGGGCCTTCAGCGGTGGTAGTGGCAGCGATCCCTGGCAAGGTCAGAGCCGGGGAGGAGGTGACGAATGCGGTCGGTCAATAAGACAGTTTGCGTTGCGGTTCGATTCACGAACGAGGAAGCGGCCGCAATCGAGGAAGCAGCGGGCAAGGCCGGGGTGCGGGCCGGGGCCTGGCTCCGGGAGCGCGGCCTGGAGGCTACCAAGGGAACCGACTGCAGGAGGGACCTGCTTGGGGAGGTGCAGGCGCTCCAGGCGATCACTGCTGGTTTATTCCATGCCTTTGCGCGTGACGGGAAGCTGCCGGAGGCGAAGGTCCGGGAGATCGTCGCCAAAGCCAGGGGTGGGAACGGGAAGCCGGTGGAGTTATGACGCGAGAACCTCGGCGGCGATCGTGGCCGGGCCGGATCACCTTCTCGCTCCTTGGTCTGGCTGGGGCCCTGTTCATCGGCGCGGTAGTCTGGTGCTACGAGTATGCCAGAGTGTGGACGCCTCTTGAGCGGGTCTATGGGCGGTCGTACGTCGAGGCCAGCATCGTGGCGTTATCCCCGCTGCACCAGGCGGAACGGTTCAACGTGCTGGTGCTCGGGAGCGGACACCTGGCCGAACAGGCGGACGTTGATGCCGGCAAGTCGGTGCGGTGGTCAACGGTCGCGCTCTCCGAGGATCTCTGGTGCGCCTGGCTGAGGGATCACGTCTTTGAAGGGAATTCAGCTCCGGGTCTGCTTGCCCCTGCCCTGTGGGGATCGCTGGCTGGTCTGCTCGTCCTGTTGCCGCTCGGGATCCGCAAGGACCTGCAGCGGTACAAGCAGCGGCGCTCCGGTTCGATTGCCCTGCGTGGTACCGGCCTGGTGTCCCGGACGGAGTTCCACCGGAGGACGGTCGGGAACACGGGCATCGGCTGGGCCACCGAGGGCGGACCCTCTCTGTGGGAAAACATGGCCTTGCCGGCGGCAGAGAGGAAACTCGTCAGGATCGCACGAGCCGACGAGCAGGAACACATCCTGATGGTGGGCGATTCAGGGAGTGGCAAGTCGAGCTTGATTCGTCAGGTGCTCCGGCAACTGGAGGAGCGAGGCGAGCCGGCCATCGTCTATGACCCGGCGATGGAATATGTCCCGGAATTCTTCAGGCCTAAGCGTGGAGACTGGCTGCTTAATCCGTATGACGGCCGCATGCCGTACTGGTCCCCCGCCGAGGACGAGGTCACGAACGAAGCCGAGGCCGATGCTCTGTCGACAAGCTTATTCCCGGAGCGAGCCGGCGATCCGAATCCGTTCTTCATCGAGTCAGCCAGGAAGATTTTCGCGCATCTTCTCAAGGAGAGCGTCCCGCCGTCGGAACTGTACCGCTGGATCCAGCAGGCGAATCCGGAGATCGACAACCTGGTGCGAGGTACGGAACTCGAACCGATCATCACCCAGAAGGCGCAACAGCAGCGGGCGGGTGTACTGGCTGTGCTCGAGCGGGCGGGTGCGGCCCTCAGACTTCTACCCCAGCAGGCGGCCCGGCGGTGGTCTGCAACCGACTGGGCTAAGGAGTCGAACGGCTCCTGGATCTTCATCACCTCCACGCATAAGAGCCGGCAAACCCTGCGGCCCTTGGTGAGCATGTGGATTGACCAACTCATGCTTCAGCTTCTCGACCGTCCCCTGGAGGTCCGGAAACCGGTGTGGGTCGTGATGGATGAAATCTCTTCTCTTCAGCGGCTGCCGACTCTGCCGAAGGCATTGGCGGAGGCGAGGAAGTCGAACACCCGGCTGGTCCTGGGAGTACAGAACGCGGCGCAACTCGAATACGAGTACGGTTTGCTGTGGGCTTCCATGCTGTCGCAAGCTCGAACCAAGTTCTTTCTCCGGACCTCGGAGGCGAGAGGGGCGCAGTGGGCAAGCGACTGCTTGGGCCAAGTTGAGGCGGAGAAGGTGCACGAGTCAAAGTCGGTGGGCGAGCTCGGGCTGCTGCATCGGCGAAACCTCAGCCACGAGAGGCGGATTGAGCCTGCCGTGTTTGCCGGCGAGATCATCGCGCTCGATCGGCATGAAGGATATCTGCAGATGCCGGGGCTCACGATGCGGTTGAGGTTCACTTACTGCGAGCCCCGCCTGGTGCAGCCTGCATTCGTGCCGGGTGAGGTTGCGAGTCCAGTACGGGCAGTCGAGAGCCGGGAAGATCCGCAGACGGAACCCGTGGATGAGCCCGACTTTCTCAGTCTCTGGCACGAGCAAGAAAACGCGCAAGCATGGTGAGCATCTCAAAGAAGCTGACAGCGGACCAGGTAGGGAGATATCACCGGGAGCAATTCGCTTCCCCGACTGAGAGCTATTACAGCCGTGGTGGCAACGTCGGCCGCTGGGTTGGGCAGGGCGCCGAGGCCATGGGTGTGTCTGGCGAAGTAACGGCGGAGCAACTCGAGCACCTGGCTCATGGCCGCTCTTTGACGGGGGAACAACTGATCAGGAGGAAGGCAACCGGAAACCGGGCGGCCTGGGATGCCAACTTCGCGCCGGCCAAGAGTGTTTCGATTACGGCCTTGGTGGGAGGCGACCTTCGCATCAGGCGGGCGCATGAGGATGCCGTGGCCATCGCCGCGAGGGAACTGGAGCGCTTTGTCCAGGCAAGGCTCGGAGGGAATCATCCGGCCGAGGCCACCGGGAAGATGGTGGCGGCGAAGTTCGAGCACGACATCGCTCGCCCGGTTGAGGGCTACAGCGCACCTCAGCTTCACACCCACTTAGTCATCTTGAATTTGACTCCGACCGCCGGGGGCCGCTGGCGGCCACTACAGGAGAAAGCGCTTTTCGACGCTCAGCCGTACGCGACGGCTATCTACCGATCCGAGTTAGCTTGGCGGTTGCGTGGTCTGGGGTACGAGGTCGAGATCGGCAAGAACCATGCGCCCGAGATCAAGGGCTACAGCAAGGAATTCCTGGAGGCCATGAGCGAGCGCCGGCAACAGATCGTCGGGCATATGAAAGAAAAGGGGCTGGTGGGCGCCGAAGCCGCGGAGATTGCCGCGCATCAGACACGGGAAGCGAAGATCCAGATGTCGCCGGCCGAGACACTCGCCCAGCACCGGGAAGTGGCGGCCGAGTTCGGAAACCAGCAAGAGGCGGTCACGGCGGCGGCTCTCGGTCGTAATCAAAAACAGGATCCACCCGGAGAGGGCTGGAAACAGGCGCACAGTTCGCTCGGCTGGTCCCGCGCCCGCAACTTCGAACGCAAAGCCGTCACATCGGAATGGGAGTTGATGCGGGATGCCCTGCAACGTTCCCTGGGTAAGGCCACCTTCGCGGATGTTTCGGGGGCTTTGGCCTCTAATGTGCACTCGGGAGAACTGCTTGAGGTGGAGCACGCCAGGCCTGTTGTCGGGCGTGCCTTCACGACGCCGGAGATGCAAGCCCTGGAACGCGAGAATATCGCCACGGTGCTCGGAGGCAGAGGCACGGTCAAGCCGCTCGAGATCGGCTCCAGAGAGGCTATCGGCATCGATTCTGGGGCCTATCCAGCGCTCCAGGCGGCTCTCCGGTCAATTCTGGAATCCCCTGATCGGATTCAGGCCCTGGATGGCCGGGCCGGAACCGGCAAGACGGTGGGCGTCCTCCGTCATGTGCGGGATGCGGCCGCGCGGGCCGGCTTCTCCGTGCAGGGCCTCGCCCCCACCGGGGGAGCGGCCCATCAGCTGGCCGAGGCTGGCATTCCTTCGTCAACCCTGCAGAAGTATCTGGCGCGCACCCGGGAGGCGCCGGACGAAAAGACGTTCTTCATTTTGGACGAGTCGAGCCTGGCGAGCACGGTGCAGGTTTCGCGGTTTCTAAAAGGCCTGCCGGCCGAGGATCGCGTCCTCCTCGTCGGGGATACCCGTCAGCACCAGGCGGTTGAAGCCGGAAAGCCTTTCGCGCAATTACAGAAGGCAGGCATGCCTACAACCAAGCTCGAGGAGATCCTTCGCCAGAAAGATCCTCACCTCAAACGCGCGGTGGAACTGCTCGCTCAAGGTTTGACGGTTGCTGGCGTCGCGGAGCTCGTTCATCAAGGGCGTGTCCACGAGGTTGCCAGCAAGCCCGAGCGGGTGAAGGCGATCGCGGAGGAATACGCGCGCCAGCCGGAGGGAACGCTGGCCATCGCTCCCGATAACGATTCTCGCCGGGAATTGAACGCCGCCATCAGGAAAGAACTGCAGGCGCGCGGCCGGATCGAGCGGCGGGAGCATGCCGTCGCCGTGCTGGTTCCTCGGCAGGACTTGACGGGAGCCGATCGGCAGTGGGCCGCCAGGTACGAGCCTGGCGACGTGCTGCGTTACTCCAGGGCGAGCCGGGAGCATGGCATCAAGGCCGCAGAATATGCGCGAGTGTTGAAGGTCGATGCGGAGCACAACGCTCTGACGGTCGAGACCGGGAACGGGCAAAAACTCATGTATGACCCGCGTCGGCTGCAGGGCGTAAGTGTGTACCGCGAAGAACGGCGCGTCATGGCGGTTGGCGATCGCCTGCAAGTGACGGCCCCGTTCACTGAGGAACGCCTGAGCAACCGCCAACTCGGGACGATCCAGGCTCTCGACCGGGAGGGCAACATCGAGCTTCGGCTGGACTCCGGACGGTCGGTGCAGTTCAGCGCCGCGGATTTTCCGCACCTCGATTACGGGTTTGCGAGCACCAGTTACTCGGCCCAAGGCGCCACCGTGGACCGCGTGTTGCTCCAGGTCGAGAGCTACCTTTCGCCGGAGTTGGTCAATTCACGCCTGGCTTACGTAGGTGTGTCGAGAGCCGCTGAGGACGTGCAACTGTACACCGACAACGCAGGCGGACTGGTGAAGAGTCTCAGCCGCGAGGTATCGAAAACGTCGGCTCTCGCCGAACAGCAGGAGCAGGCGCAAGGAATAAGCGCATGAACACAGCCGCAATCGACAACGGCATGGGTCTTGAGGCGATCCTGCAATACCTCGCGCCGATTCGCTCCCTGCTCCTGCAGGAGGACGTCGACGAAGTGCAGATCAACTGCGGCGGCGAGCGCGTCTTCGTCGAGCGCAGCGGGACCTGGAGGCTCGAGGAGGTGCAACTGGATCCCGTCGGACTGCTGGCCGGTCTGAAGCGGATCGCGGTCGAGGCTGGGGTCGAGCTGGCGGACGACCTGGTGGGCCTGGACTGCCGTTTCGTGGGCGGCCGGCTGGCTGCGGTTCTTCCTCCGGTGAGCCGTGAGGGAATCTCCGTCACCATCCGCAAGTTTGCCCGGGTACGCTTGAGTCTTGAGGACCTGGTGGCGCGTAGGACGCTGACTGCCGGCATGGCGAGTGCCCTCCGCAAGGCGGTACTCGACCGGGAGAACATCCTGGTGAGCGGAGGCACGGGCAGCGGGAAGACGGTGCTGACGGGAGCGCTCGCCAATCTCATCCCGGCTGAGGAACGGATCCTGCTCATCGAGCAGCCGGCCGAACTCCGGCTCGACCAGCCGAACGTGGTGTCGTGGGAAGCGCTCGAGCACGGTCCCGGAGGTAAGCCGGTCACGCAGCGGGACCTCCTGAAGCGGGCCCTGCGAGCTCACCCCTCCCGCATCATCCTTGGAGAAATCAGGGCGGAGGAAGCGGCCGAGGTGCTCATGATCATGAACACCGGCCATCGCGGGACGATGACCACGCAACACAGCTCCGGTGCGAGGGATGCCCTGGAGCGTTTCTGCACCTTGTGTCTGATGGCGCCCGATCATTGGCCTTGGGAAGCCTTGCGGCGAGGGATCGCCGAGAACATCGGCATCGTGCTGCACATGGCGCAACGCCCTGACCGCTCCCGCTACCTGGCGGAGGCGATCACCGTCGAGGGCTACGATCGGGCCTCGGATTCGTTTCGGACCAGCCCCATGCTCGGGGGTGATAGCTTGCCCAGCCTTTGAACGCAGGGCGGGCCTCAAGCGTGAGGCGGGCGGGTATTCGAGCCAGCCGGAAAAGCACAGGTCAAACTGAGCGAAACCGAGCAGGTAGGGATTTGATAGACTCCAACCCATGGCCAAATTCAAACTCAAAGACCGTGTTAGGGAAATCGACCAGAAGGTTCGCACCGTAGAGGAAATCCGCGAAATGCCCGGCTCTGAACCGATGTACTGGATTCAACTTGGCAATGATTTTGCAACCCGTGTGTGGGTGACGGAAAGTGCGCTTGAATTGGCGGATGCACCTTAGCCGCAGCGTCACCCGCCTCAGGATCAGGTTTCCTCGTGGAAGATCGCCAGCCCTGGCGCTATTGCCATGCTGACGCGGGAGGAGTGGCGGCCCGCAGCGGAGAGGCTGTCAAACACTCGGCGAAGCCGACCGCGATAGCGGCGCGGAGGGCGGAAAGCGACGAGCGGTGTTGGCGAGCTCCTGAGGGGGAGGGCCTTCCCCTGCTTTGGGTATGGCGCTGCGGGTGTGCTCCAGCCGGAGGTTATACGGGCCAAGCTACGAGAGAGCTGGGTTGCGCCGCGGGGGTCATCAGCCAGCGTCTCGTAAAGTTCCGCACGGTTGGTGCTGGCGCGCCATCATCGCTCTGGTGTTCTGCGGCACAAGATCATGAAACAGGATAGCGCCGTGCGGGGGAGGGAATTGGCAACGGGTGGTTAGGGGTTAGAACCCCTGGCCGGGGCCGGGGCAGAGCCCCGGAAAATTTGAATCCTAAAAAGATAGGGCGGTCCGGTATCGAGCCGGGCCGCCGTTTTGTTGCAGCCCGTCAGTCGGCGGCGCACTCCTCTTCCGGCTGCTGTGGTTGCGGCTGCAAGCTATTGAGATAATCAGCGGCGCGTTGGGCGTGGGCGGCTGCGCTGAAGATGGCGCGCTTGTCTTCCTTCAGCAGGTTGAGCCAGTGCCCCAGATAGGCGGCGTGGTCGTCGCGGATCTCCGGCGTGATGCCGAGGTCGGCGCACAGGAAAGCGGCTCCGAGTTCCGCCACAAGTTCCTCGCGGGCGTAACCGCGATCGCCAAAGCGTTTGGCGCTGAAATCGCGTTCCAGGCGGCGCTCGTGCTTGGTCCAGTGGGTGAGCTCATGCAGGGCGGTGGCGTAATAGCTCTCCTTGTTCCTGAAAGCCTCGAAGGGCGGAAGCTGGATCAGGTCTCGGGCGGGCGCGTAGAAGGCCTGATTTCCGCCGTGCTGGATGGTGGCGGCGGTGTTCGTCGATGAAGCGGTCGGCGTTCTCGATGCGCTCGCACAGCGGCAAGGGGTTTTCCGGCTGCGCGTAGTAGTGCGCGGGCAAGCCTTCGATCTGCTCGACGTTGAAAACGGTGTAGCCCTTCATGAACGGGATTTCGCGCTCGGTGTCCTCGCCTTTGTCGTTGGTCTCGGTCTTGGTGATGCTGTTGGCGTAGACGACAAGTGAGCCGTGCTCGCCCTTGCGGACGTGGGCGTCAAGTTCCAGCGCCTGCTTAAAGGTCATCCAGATAGGCGCGGCGTATCCCTTGGCCAGGGCCTCGCCCCAGAGCAAGAGAATATTCATTCCTCGGTAGGGCGTGCCGTTGTGGCGTAGGGGCTTGGTGATGCGTCCGGCTGCGTGCTCGCGCTCCAAGGTTTCATCCAGGTACGGACGCCCTGCTCAAGGTCGGAAACAATGCGCTCGGTGACTCGGGTGTAAATGTCTTTTCGGTCGTAGGTTGCCCATGGTGCTTTCTCTCCTTTGAAAGTGGGTTGCAATGAAAAATGCAACCTTGCCCATCGGCGAGATCGGGGGTAGCAGAGAGCAGGGGCGGACGGCCGGGAGGGGGATCACCCAGGCTGCACAAGCCGCGCATTTCGGCGCGGAAGCTTGGGGAGACCCGCCGGGCGGCGAAGCTTTACCCTTGCGCGGCGCGAGGGGGGGCGCCCCTTAGGGATTGGGGTTTTTAGGGTTTTCCCGCGAAAGGGATCGTTACCGGATGGCCGCGACGAAAAGTTGTGGAGATTTCGGCAATAATGGTCCGACAGACGGGGGAACCGCGACCTTGAAACGAAAGTGAGGAAGAACCGAATTAAGTACAGCGCGACGACACCGCTTGTCAGGGGTTCGGCGGGTGGATAAAATAGCGCACCTCACTCGGCTCTACCTAAAGCAGCGAGGCTTGCCGATGAAAGAGTAGGAATCCGGTCACGGCACTCAGGGATCACATCACCCCAAGGCCCCCGACGCAGTCTCAATAGAGTTTCAGGTTTGGAAAAGAATCGATGCATGGGTCACCTCCTGGCTTAATGGGATACCAGAAAAGTGACCAAAAACTATGCCGAGTCGGGGAAGAGGAAATCCGCCAACCACAACGCGTTCAAGGGGTGACTCGGCATATTTCCGCACCCGGCATAGTGCGCTCATGTCGTGATCGGCATGAGGGGCGGACGTGCGCGAAATAATGCCGTAAATCAAGCGGCGACCTCGAACAGATCCAGATGCTGCTGGGTCACGCTTCGATCCAGACGACCGAGAACTATATCTCGGCATGCAGCAGAACCTGATCGAGGCCGTAAACGACAAGCTGGGGATCGTAGACACCGAATAGACCCGTCAGTCCCGTTCACTGTCACCGTCACCGTCAAGATGACACTGTCAAGATGACACTTGACGTGATACGGTGGTTGTTGTACGCTACTCGGCGTACATTGCAGATGACTATGACACACGACAATAGAACTATCGGAGACGTTATCCACGACGCGCGGGCGAAACTTAAGCTCAGCCTTCGTGACATCACGAAGAGACTCGACATCACGCCCTCATACCTGAGCGATATCGAGAACAATCGTAGGGTGCCCTCGGAAGAGGTGCTAGGAAAGCTCGCTAAGCTCCTGCAGCTCGACTACGACGACCTGATGGCTCGGGCCGGACGTTTCGGCGAGGACGCCGTTCGTTACATGATGAGGACGCCGGCGGCTGGCGTGCTTTTTCGACGGCTGGCAGAGGGGAATGCCTCGGGCGAAACTCTCGAGAAGCTCCTGAAAGTCGCCAATAAGGAGATCGGGGGAAAGAAGGAGCCAGACAAATGAGCTCGGGCAGATCTGGCCTTTACCGTCGACGAGACGGCAAGGAGCGCCTCTGGCTCTCGGCGGCGGACATCGAGATGATGATGGAGGAGGAGTTGCGCAAGTCGGATGTATTTCCAACCGACGAGCAGCCAGTTGTGGACATAGAGCGCTTCATCCAGGACCTCGGCGTCCGGATGGACCAGTATGCCAACCTGGATCCGACGGTGCTCGGACTAACTGAGTTCTACGCGGATGCGCCGCCAAAGATTTTCATTAATCGCGACCTCACCGGAGCGATTGACGACGACGACACGCCTCCAGGGATTCGCGGCCGCTGGCGGGCAACAATGGCGCATGAGGCTGGCCACGTCGTGATCCACCGAAGGCTATTCGAGGTGAACCAAGACCAAGAGACCCTATTTCAGATGGAGGAGCAGGCGGAGCCGCGGCGGCTTATGCGCTGCCTCAAGAAAAATGTACTGTTTCGTGGTGGCACGAGCGATTGGCGAGAGGTACAGGCTAATATGTGCATGGCGGCCCTGCTCATGCCCCGAAGCCTTTTTCGGCGGTTGACGGACAATGTCGCCACCCAGCGCGGCTTGGCCGCCGAGGCCCTCAGGATTGGATCTGCCACTGCCGCAATGCTCACGGCTGAAATGGCCGCCCTCTTCGACGTCTCCAAACAGGCGGCAGGAATTCGCCTTGAAACGCTCGGGATACTGCCACTAGCCGGACAGCCATGGCTGATTCAAGGGGCGCGGTGAGTGTACCGTTTTTTCTGGGATATCTGTTGACACTGCGGCGTACTTGGCGTACGATGCGTATTATCGCCCGGCCTGTAAATTCTGCTGGGCTGTTGGTTTTGTTCGCGGCTATCCTGGGCACCGCTTTCGAGAATGCCCGATGAAGGATCGTTGCAGATGATGCTCGACCGAACCGCAAAACGATTACCCACGGATGGCTGAGCCAATGAAGCCATACTCAATCTCACTGGAAATTGCTGGGCCGACGGCCATGTGGACGCGCGTTGACACCGGAGATGCGCCGACAAGCTATGAGGCGCCCACCTTCCAAGCAGCAAAGCAGATATTTGAGTCCATTCTGTGGCTCAGATCGGCCGAGGTCATTCCGTGGCGTTGCGAGATCTGTAATCCTATCGTGAAGCACCGCTATTACACCAACTACAACGGGCCGCTACGAAAATATGCGGACAACCCGGGCGGGGCGGAGGCCGCTGGCGCGCACCAACTTATCGCGACAGTGTTGGTTAACGTCCGCTACAAGCTTTACGCCTTCGCTATTTCAGAACAGGGTCCAGCGTCGCAATTGTCGCAGAAAGCGAAAAAATGGGTGAATGATCTACGCATTTGTGGCGGTCATGCTTACCAAGAGCGTTTCGAGTTTCGATTAAAGCATGGTCAATGGCATCACACTCCTTTCCTCGGCTGGAAGGAGTTCACACCCAACGAGCTTGGCCCCCTCCGTGACGATACCCGGCTTGATGAATCGGTAGACGGAATTTCCTTACCGTCCTTTCTCCACAGGACTTTTCCGCGCGGTCAGTTCACTTGCTACGATCCTCGGGTCCGCACCGAAGTCATGATCGAGAGGGGAACATTGGATTATTTTGCCAGGGAAACCGTTCAGGCGATGCACAACGGAGACTTCCGTCATGTTGAATGAGGTTTACGATTTGTGGCAGGCCTGCGAGCGGGCAGGGATCGACCTGCCAATTCGAATACCCGGTCTCGACGAAGGGCAGAGCGCAGATGGCATTCGGCTGTTCTTAGGTGAGAGCGGGGCAGTAATGCGGGTTGAATCAGTTTCAGCACAACAAATGAAGCGTATCCGCAAATGGAGCTGTGGTAGCGGCATTACCCTACCCGTTTTCAACTTTGAGCCACTTCATCAACTTGAGGAAGAGGAATACAGGGCCGCCAAAGAGGCAGTAAATAAACTGGCCAAGGGGCGAGCCGCCGACCTCACACCATTTCTCCACGTGTCGGGTAGCGTTGCGGCGCCTCTAGCAGTTCGCTGGTCCGGAAGCAAAACCGCCATGCTTGATTCAGCATTCAAAAAGGTTTCGGCGGATTTGTTAGAGAAAATCGCTCAGGATGAGGCCGTGGAGGGCGACGGGTGGCGCAAGCTACTGCAGACCGTGCAAAAGCTGAATGCGAAAGGCTGGCTGGATCGGTTGTCACTCGCGATTCGCCAAATTGCGAGAGACCACTGCTTTCCAGCTTTGCTGAACTTGGTGTTTCACAATTCGGCGAAGGTCAAAGCGAGAACTGTGCCCGTGCAGTTCGAGGCGGATGGGGTGAGCACTCCGGTTTACAGCGAAAGAGCCCAGAATTGGCTGATCGGTGTTCTTGCTCGGTCCGTTGTCCCGGCCTCCGCAGAAGAGTCAGAAAGGTCAGAAATCGATTCAGCTGCCGAAGGCGCTGCTCAGAGCCGAGCCGTTTGGGGTGTATCTCCGGGATCGAGTCAGAAATATGGCCAAGTCAAGCTGCCCGTGCTCGGCAACGTCCGTTTATTCGATCGCAATGTCTCGGAAAAGCCAACTTCCATTCGCTATAACAAGGAGAGGGCGATCTTCAGAGTAGGACCAGATATCAGGATGAAGATGATGGCTGCCGTGGAGTGGCTCACTGCGGAAGAGCGCAAAGACCGAACGTGGGCGGCGAGGGACAAGCCCAAGAAGGAGGGCGTTTTCCTGCTTTTGGCTTATCTCGCCGAGAATGTAGATAGCACGCCGGTGCATCTCGCTGAGGTTTTTGCCGGTCCGCCGGAGGAGGAATCGGATCGGGCCACTGTTCAATTCGAAACGGTCTGTGCGGACGTCATAAATGCCTTGGAAGGCATTCCAGGCCTTAGCAGCGCGGCCCGCATTCAAGTCTTCGCGTTACACAAACCCGATGGCTACCGGGCACAAATCTTTGCCTCCGAATCCTTCACGCAGGGTGCACTCAAGCGCCTGGCGGAGTCCTGGCAAGACGACTGCCGTTCCCATCCGCCAATCGAGTTGCCCCAGTTCGCACAGGACCGCGGCGGTGCGGGACCAGTCAATTTTGAGTCGCTCGTACCATTCCCCTACCAAGCCGTCACCTGCGTGAACACGATTTGGGAGAAATGTGGAACGTCGGACGATGCCAAGTCGGAGAGTGCTTCGGACTACAGCCTTGGAGACGCCTTTGATCTGCTGCGTCGAACCGGCACCCATCCGACCGACGCCGCGTATCTCGGACGAATGCTCGACCTAGCCGTCCGCCGCGCCCTGCCACTCATGGGAGCGGTAGGGCAGGCGATGCATCAAGTTCATCAGCGCGTATTCGTCGCCAAGGGAAGCCCGATCAAGTCCCGTCTACAAGCCCGTCAGTGGCCTTGCCTGCTCTCCCTGCTACTCGCTCGGCTCGGATATAAACTGGAGGCATTTATGAAGGAACCAGCATATCTCATGGGACGTTTCCTCGCGCAACTCGACCGTCTGCATGCGTACTACGCCAAATACGTCAGTGGCAAGGACGACGGACTTCGACAACTTCTCGGCAACTCACTTATGTCTACAGCGCTGGAAAGCCCGTTGCGAGCCCTTGAGTTGGCCGGCCAACGAATGCTGCCGTACCAAGCGTGGAGTTACTCCTTTGCTCGAGGTCGTAAATTGAAGGACGCCTTGGGTGCCGCTCCGGACGAGACCGCAAGAGCCACAAACAACGATAAGTGGGAAGTGCACCGAACGTTGGAAGATCTCGGATGCATCGCCGAAGAGCTCTCCAACTGCGGCATTCCTGAAGTGAACCGCGCAACCCTGCCAATGCGACAGGGGCATGAGGCCCAATCGCCAACTAAGCCAGTCCTCGATCTAACGGACACGCTCAAAGCAAATGATCGAGCGTGGATGCACTCCGATGCGGCCGCCAAGGCACAGATGCTCTTGGGTTACTTGGCGCGCCCCGAGCGAGTAGAAGCAAGCGGCGCCTCAAAGAAGGAAGCTGTGCCGGTGCCTCCGGATTTTCCGGCTGCCCAGATATCCGAAATCAATCAATAGATATGAGGAGCGCAACATGAGCCAAACCGATGAGTCCAAAACCAACGACGTGATCCCACGTGCCTGCGGCCTGCTCGTTATCGAGGTCGAAAACTCGAACCCGAACGGCGATCCCGACCGTGATAGCGATCCCCGCCAGCGCCCGGACGGTTTGGGCGAGATTTCACCCGTGTCGTTCAAGCGAAAACCTCGAGACATCGTGGATACCAAGCCGCCGGAATGGCTTGAACTGAAAAGGCAAGTCCAGGAGTACCTTGATATTGAGCCCTTGGACGATGTGCACTTCCAGATTCTTGAGCGCCGCGGGCGAGACCGCAAGACGATTGAACTCGAGGTCTACAGCGGCGAGTTCGTCCAAAAATACTGGGACGCCCGCGTTTTTGGGAACACGTTTCTTGAGAAGGGAGACGACATCAAAAAGAGATTAGGGGAACGAGACCAAGCCTTGGCAAAGGATCCAGAGAAGCTCAAGGAAAAAGCCGCCACATTGGAAAAACAAATGCGCCGGAACATCAAGGCCGGCGTCGTGCAGTTCGGGATGGGGCTGTCAATCAAGCCCATTAACATTCGTCGGAACAGTCAGACCAACAAGTCGGGGGTTGAAGAAGGAACGGAGCAAGGATTTGCCCCGCTGGGGTACCGGTTCGTGCCGCGGGCAACTTACATCATGCCATTCTTTGTCAACCCAGCAGGAACTGTCGTGCGTGACGCTGATGGATCGGCCAGGACGGTCTGTTGGAAGCGGGATGTGGAATTACTACTCCGCTTAATCCCCCAAGCCTACCCATTGAACCCGTCCTCAATCCGGCCCATGGTCCGCATTGTCCTCGCACATTACCTTGAACACAGTAATCTGCTGGGCTCATTTCCAGACTTGGAGGTGTTGCGTAAGCTCGCCCCTGTCGCCATGCAACCGACGCATCCCGATGCCGCCGAACTGCCCTACCCGCCCGGTTATGCATCGTGGGACGAGACCAGCGCAAAATCCTTCTTACGAGAGCACTTGAAGAAGAACGGCTCCGTAGGCTTCTCCCGATATCGTGAACTGGTGTCCGGAACGCAAATCATGCCAGATCAGCTAGGGACCGACAGATCGGCATAACGGGCCGGAACGACCATGGCAGATTCCATACAGCCGAGTGACGAGTTGCTGGCACATAGCGCACAGGCCGGCCGCCCTCCGCAGACCTACGCGGCACATGTAGCAGGCGAGCGCGGCGTTACCTGGCGTGCTTGGCGAAACGCGCAGGAGGCAGGGAGGTGCCCCAGTAAGTTCGGGACCAGGCTACTGCGCGCAGTTCGGTTGGGTGCAGAGTACCACGACCTCGGCAAGCTAGACGCTTATAACCAAGAGGTGCTGCGCAAGGCCAACTCGCGCGAGCCCCTGCCGGTGAAGCACTGGGACGCGGGCGTGGCCGCGTTGTTTCGGGCCGCGCCCACCCAGGACCCGGGGGCAGCCATCGCTGTTTATGCACACCACAGAGGGCTGCCCAATTGGGAGGACGAACGAAAACGAGGTCAACTGGCCTATCGGGAGGAGCAAGTCCCACGAGGACGTACGGAGAAGACCTGCGCGTTCAACGACGAGGGTCTTCAGAGGTTCCTCGATGGACACAAGGAAGCGCTTGCGACCGCGCAACTTCCGCCGGTTCCCGAGCGGAACACGGTTGGTCACCTACCCCCGCTGTTCCATAGGCTTGTGCTTTCCTGCCTGGTGGACGCAGACCACTCGGACACCGCAGTGCACCGAACCGGCAGAGAGGCGGCGGAAGGCGTCCCCTTGCGCGCCACTGAGCGATTGGCCGCTTTGCAGGGCTACGTGGATTGCCTCAGTGCCGGCGAGACCAGAGACTCGCGGACTGCCTTGCGGAAACTCGTCTTTGACGAAAGCGTGCGAGCATCCACTACCCCGAACCTGCTTTTTTGCGACAGCCCTGTCGGCACAGGCAAAACCACAGCAGTCATGGCCCATTTGTTGCGCGCCGCCGAGGACAAAGGGTTGCGCCGCGTCTTTGTTGTCCTGCCATACACGAACATCATCACGCAGTCCGCCCGCGTGTACCGTTGTGCCCTCACGCTACGCGGCGAGAAGGCGCGCGACGTTGTAGCCGAGCACCACCACCGAAGTGAGTTTCCCGAAGGGGAAAACGAGCGTGATTCCCCCGCGCGGCAATACGCTTGCCTCTGGCACGCGCCGATCGTGGTGGTAACCGCCGTCCAGTTTTTTGAGACCTTAGCGGCGGCAAACACTGCGGATCTGCGCAAGCTCCACCAACTGCCGCGTTCAGCCATTTTCATAGACGAGGCTCACGCGGCGTTGCCCGCGAAGCTTTGGCCGCAAGCGTTTCGCTGGTTGAGACAGCTCGTCGGCGATTGGGGTTGCCATTGCGTCTTGGCGTCGGGGTCGTTACCCAAGTTTTGGCAAATCAAGGAATTCATCGACGCAGGGGCGCCCGCGGTGGTGCCTCCGTTGCTTCCGGATTCCTGCCGCCGGCGGGCCTCGGACGCCGAATCGTCTCGGGTCCAGGTCCGCACCGAACCCGCCCCGCTGACCCTGGAGGGTCTCGCTGACGCCCTAAGAGATTCGCCGGCGCCTCAGGTAGTGGTGGTTAACACGGTGCAGAACGCAGCGGTGATCGCTGAATACCTGAGGAACGCGCAGGGCCCTGAGGCTGTCGAGCACGTATCCACGGCACTAACGCCGAAAGACAGGGCCGAATCGTACGACCGGATACGCTGGCGACTGCGTGATCGAGGCGACAGCAACTGGACGCTGGTGGCGACCTCTTGCATCGAGTCGGGCGTTGACTTTGATTTCGCAAGTGGATTCCGTGAGCGGGCGAGCTTGATGAGCCTCTTGCAATTAAGCGGGCGCGTGAACCGACACGAATTGCGCGAGCGGGGGCCGCTCCTGGATTTCACGCTGGCATCACATCCGCTACTAAACCGCCATCCGGCGTTCGAGCAATCCGCGTTGGTGCTTGGTGAGTTGTTTCGAGAGGGGAAGGTGGGGGCCAACAATTGTCGGGAAGCCTTACAACGTGAGCTGGATCGGATGGACATCAAACCGTTTCTCGACCGGCTCAAAATGGAGGAAAATGCCCTCAGCTTCGGTACAGTCGAAAAGCTTTTTCGCGTGATTTCGGCGCAAACATTCACCGCAGTCGTGGAACCGGAACTGATTGGCCGCCTCACAAGCTTCCAGCCGATCCCATTCCGCGAGCTGCAGGATGGCAGTGTCCAACTCTGGCTTGGGAAAGAACGCGAATTCGAGTTACCAGAGTTTCCCCACTTACGGGGTGTGTATCGCTGGAATCTTGAGTATGACTGCTTCGTTGGAGTGATGAAGGGCGTCTTGCCATTGCTAAAGGCGTCTAAGTACGGAATAGACGTCCTGTGACGCTGACCACGACCCTAGACTCAGATAGCGCGGGCAGTATGGATGTTTCCCTTCGCATCGCGTCCGTCGGATATCCACACCCGCGAAACGAAGACACGCCGGAGCCACTTCCGCTTTCCCTTCTCAACGACTTCCTCTATTGCCCTCGCCGGGCTGGGTTAAAAGTCATTGAAGGCTGGTGGGGAGAGAATGAGCACACAGTCAAGGGCGAGCTTGCGCATGACCACGCGGATTTGCCTGGGTACGAAGTCGCCAAAGGCGTGAAACTGCTCCGGGCGCTGCCCGTGTTTTCCGAGAGGCTGGGACTCTCCGGCAAGTGCGACATTGTCGAGCAGCATAGCGATGGCTCGCTCTGCCCGGTCGAGTACAAGAAGGGCAAACGCCGCCGGTTTGAGAACGACGACGCGCAGTTGTGCGCCCAGGCGCTCTGCCTGGAAGAGATGTTTGGCATGGTGGTTCCCTGTGGGGCCATTTTTCACGCGGCGAGCAAACGCCGGCGGGAAGTGGAATTCACATCCCATTTGAGGGAGGTCACTGAGGATGCGGTGGCGGAGTTGCACCGGTTACTGGAAGCGGGAACGGTACCGCCGGCCGTTTTGAAGCCTGCCTGCGAGGAGTGCTCGCTTTACAAGATCTGTTTGCCGGAGGTCACCTCGCGGCCAAGCGCTATCGTCCAAGCGGCAGCCGACCTGTTCCGAACTTAACACGCATGAATGCATCGTCCGGCTGCTTCTTCCTTATTATTATTTAGGTTCCCGGCAATTGTGTTTCTATCCGACTGAGGCAGCCCGCCAGAGGATTATCCTGGGACGTAAGCCCGGCTCCCGGAAAGGTGGCAAGCACTGTGCAACAGGTGCCCGCATGAACAACTCGTATGTTGACGAGAAGCGGAATAGAGAGGAGCTTTTTCATCGGCATGCTCTGCTCGCCGAAGTTGTGCGCCGGCTGGTTGAAGCTTATAAGCCCGAGCGCATTTACTTATTTGGTTCCAAAGCGCGGGGAGACGACGGACCGGACAGCGATTATGACTTGTTGGTGATCGTTCCGGACGATGCTCCGCTTGAACGGCGGCGAAGCCGGCTGGCTTACGAGGTTCTGCGAGGCACGGGCACTGCTGCTGACGTGCTCGTGTGCACCCACTCCTACTTTGAGCCTCGCCGCTTCCTGAAAGCCTCTCTCCCAGGAACCGTGTTACGCGAAGGGAGGTTGCTGCATGGCGCCTGACGAAGCCCGCGCCGAGGATGTTCGCGCCTGGCTACAGAAGGCTGCCCTCGATCTGCGCGCGGCCGAACACGAGACGTCTGCGCTGGAGCCGGGCTTGTGGGCCGATGTTGCCTTCCATGCCCAGCAGGCGGCTGAGAAGTCCCTGAAAGCCTTCCTGGCTTGGCACGACGCGCCCTTCCGGAAGACGCATAATATCGAGGAACTCGGCCGTGCGTGTGTCGCCTTGGATGCCACGCTGGGCGCCATCGTCGATCGGGCCGTGCCGCTCACCGAGTACGCCTGGAAATTTCGCTATCCTGGCGAGCCCGCCGAGCCCACGCGCGAGGAGGCGGGAGAGGCGCTCGCTACGGCCCGCGAGGTCTATGACGCTCTGTTGAGCCGGCTGCCTGGGGAGATACGCCCGTGAAAAGGCGCGTTCACCACCCGTCCGCCCGTCTTTCAATCACTGCATGCCGGGTGTTTCAACACGCCGGTTCGCCCATCTCAGCCGTATAGCGCTGCGTGGGCAACGGCAAGGTTTCGCAAGCCAGCGTAACATGAGCGAGATCCAACAAAACACCCTCTACCTGCTGACCCCCGGCAGCTACGTATCACGAGATCACCTCACGTTACAGGTGGAAGTTCCCACCTATCTTGCGGACCTGCCCTCCGAGCAGCGGAACCGGGACACGGTGGTCGACACCCGTAAGCTTTCGATTCCTATTCATCACCTGGAGTCCATCTGCCTCTTTGGGCCGAGCACGATCAGCCCGTCCGCCCTGGCCCTGTGCTGGGAGCATGGAGTCGCAGTGAATTTCCTGAGCGAGCACGGGCAATTCCAGGCGCGCATGACGGGCGTGGCGGATACCAGCGTGACTCTGCGGCGGACACAGTTCCGCGCTGCTGATGATCGCGAAAAATGCGCGGGCATTGCACGCCAGATCATTGCCGGGAAAATCCAGAACTCGCGCAACAGCTTGTTGCGCGCAGCGCGTGAAAATGGCGATGCTGGCGAACAAGAGCGGCTTCAGAGAGTAGTCGACGCGCTCGCCGGACAAATCCAGGATTTGGCCAATCCCCAAGCCTCAGATTCCGAATCCAGGCTCGCCCGTCTTCGCGGCGCTGAAGGTCTGGCCGCTCAGCTTTATTTCTCCGTCTTGAGTCTTACTTTCAAGCAGCAGCGGGAACCCTTTCGGTTCACTACGCGCAGCCGCCATCCGCCGCGAGATCGTATCAACTGCCTTTTGTCCTTCATCTACGCCTTACTGCGGCACGACTGCGTAGCAGCGCTGACGAGTGTAGGGCTGGACCCGTTTGTGGGCTTTCTGCACGTAGACCGGCCAAATCGGCCGTCCTTGGCCTTGGACTTAATGGAAGAGTTTCGCCCGTGGTTGGCGGACCGGCTGGCGATCACGCTGATTAACCGGCAGCAGATTGGCTCCGAGCATTTCGTGGTGCGGGAAGGCTTGGTGGTGGAATTCACGGAGACGGGGCGCAAGCACGTCATCCAAGCGTACCGGGAGCGAAAACAGGACAGCCTCTTACACCCGCTGTTGGAACAGAATCTCCGGTTGGGACAGATGCCCTTTATCCAGGCCAGGATTCTGGCGCGGCACTTGCGCGGGGACCTGCCAGAGTATCTGCCCTTGGTGCCGAAGTGAAGCGAGGTAGAGGTCATGCTGGTCGTGGTAGCGTACGATGTGTCTACGGTGGAAGCGGCGGGAAGGCGAAGACTCTTTCGCGTGGCGCGGGCATGCAAGGATTACGGCCAGAGGGTGCAGAAATCGGTCTTTGAATGCCAGGTTGGTGAGATGGAGTGGTCGCGGCTGCGGGGGCGGCTACTGAGCGAATACCGGGCAGATGAAGATTCCTTACGCTTCTATTTTCTGGACGAAGCCGCAGTGCAACGCACCGAGCACCACGGAGTAGGAAAGCCGGTCGATTTGAGGGAGCCGCTGATTTTATGATTCCGCGAACCACGAGTGCCGAGCTGATGGCCGGAGTTTCGCGCGTTATTAAAACACGCACAGCGACAGGTGTTTGCGTTGTTTTGTGGAACCCTGTTCAAGCCGTGGGTGGCGCGCCATTGCGAGGTTGGCGGAAATGGTGTAGTAAGTTATTGTGGCCGTGTTGGTTAGAGCGGTCGCGGTCGCCCCGCAGATCATCGCGGGGCGCGGATTGAAACCACGCCGGTCGCGTGCGGAGGCGACTTGCGCGGAGTCGCCCCGCAGATCATCGCGGGGCGCGGATTGAAACTGCACAAATCAATTCGTGACGGCGCTGAGCGCAGGTCGCCCCGCAGATCATCGCGGGGCGCGGATTGAAACCACGCCGGTCGCGTGCGGAGGCGACTTGCGCGGAGTCGCCCCGCAGATCATCGCGGGGCGCGGATTGAAACAGCGCGGAGACGCTCATCGCGTGAGCCGCGTTCTGTCGCCCCGCAGATCATCGCGGGGCGCGGATTGAAACATGTCTGCATAGTGGTGATCCACCAGGCTCGTCCGGTCGCCCCGCAGATCATCGCGGGGCGCGGATTGAAACTGGCAGATGAGTTTCTCAAGAAGGGGACGTACACGTCGCCCCGCAGATCATCGCGGGGCGCGGATTGAAACATCAGAGACATTGTGGTGGACTGGACACCAGCCCCGTCGCCCCGCAGATCATCGCGGGGCGCGGATTGAAACTGCCAGGTTGAAAAATCCGCCGCGAACAACGTCGTCGCCCCGCAGATCATCGCGGGGCGCGGATTGAAACAAGCTGAGAGTCGAGCATCGCGAGCTCATAGCCCGTCGCCCCGCAGATCATCGCGGGGCGCGGATTGAAACACGCCGCGAAGTCGCTCGGGTTCAAGATTTGGCTCGTCGCCCCGCAGATCATCGCGGGGCGCGGATTGAAACAGGACTATCCGAACCTGGACCTCGTACACGGGGAGTCGCCCCGCAGATCATCGCGGGGCGCGGATTGAAACGTCGCCCAGCTTCACGCCGTCGCCCAGCTTCACGTGTCGCCCCGCAGATCATCGCGGGGCGCGGATTGAAACCTGGCGTACTGGCTCCTTCATCCATCCTGGCGCGTCGCCCCGCAGATCATCGCGGGGCGCGGATTGAAACATCCTTAATCCACTGTTCTTGCCGGCAGTGCACGTCGCCCCGCAGATCATCGCGGGGCGCGGATTGAAACTTGGCCAGGTGCGCGTGCGGCAGCCCCAGCGAGGTCGCCCCGCAGATCATCGCGGGGCGCGGATTGAAACCACACGGCCTCTATCGAGTTAGTCGATACCGCGGTCGCCCCGCAGATCATCGCGGGGCGCGGATTGAAACTCCGCACCGGGGGCAAAATTTCCTTTCAATGACGTCGCCCCGCAGATCATCGCGGGGCGCGGATTGAAACCAGCTTCACGTAGTTGCCCAGCGTCACGTAGTTGCCGTCGCCCCGCAGATCATCGCGGGGCGCGGATTGAAACTTCGCGATGAGACACTTTACAGGTGGCCTTGGCCGGTCGCCCCGCAGATCATCGCGGGGCGCGGATTGAAACCTTGCAAGTGGTGCCGTGATGCGCGGGAGAAAAGGCGGGTCGCCCCGCAGATCATCGCGGGGCGCGGATTGAAACATCCTGCTGCTTCCCCTAAGCGCGATGGCGCAGTTGTCGCCCCGCAGATCATCGCGGGGCGCGGATTGAAACGTCCACCCGGCGTGGTACGTTGGTGCTCTGGTTCGTCGCCCCGCAGATCATCGCGGGGCGCGGATTGAAACGCGCCATGCTTTACGCTCACACGACGTTCGAGTACGTCGCCCCGCAGATCATCGCGGGGCGCGGATTGAAACGGCGAAATGCGACCGCCATGCCGGCCTGATCCAGGTCGCCCCGCAGATCATCGCGGGGCGCGGATTGAAACATGCAAATCACAGTTGACCAGTTGAACGCACTAAGTCGCCCCGCAGATCATCGCGGGGCGCGGATTGAAACATCGTGCTCGCGGTCCGGGAGCTCGAGCGACTCAGAGTCGCCCCGCAGATCATCGCGGGGCGCGGATTGAAACGTGCAATCGTCGATCCTGGTCGATCCTGGAGCGCTGTCGCCCCGCAGATCATCGCGGGGCGCGGATTGAAACACCGGAAACCAGCTCTGGCACGTCCTTGGCGAGGTCGCCCCGCAGATCATCGCGGGGCGCGGATTGAAACATACGCACAGGCATCACTGGATCGTGGCCATTGAGTCGCCCCGCAGATCATCGCGGGGCGCGGATTGAAACGAGGAAAAGGCAAAGCACTACCACTGCCGCGAGCCGTCGCCCCGCAGATCATCGCGGGGCGCGGATTGAAACAACGACTTTTCGACTATGGCGGCCGCTCACAGCGCGTCGCCCCGCAGATCATCGCGGGGCGCGGATTGAAACACCACGTCGATGCGCTTGCTAGTGACCATTCGCGTCGCCCCGCAGATCATCGCGGGGCGCGGATTGAAACCGTCGAGATTGCCGGCAAGGCGCTAGGTTCGACTGTCGCCCCGCAGATCATCGCGGGGCGCGGATTGAAACGATCATGGGAACCTCGAACAAGGGCGGGCGGCGGGTCGCCCCGCAGATCATCGCGGGGCGCGGATTGAAACGACACGGCGGAAAGCACCATCGCACCCGTGGACCGTCGCCCCGCAGATCATCGCGGGGCGCGGATTGAAACCCGCGCAATATGGTTAATAAACTGGAAGGCTCGCGTCGCCCCGCAGATCATCGCGGGGCGCGGATTGAAACGATGAGGCACTACGTACGTACCAAGATCAGCACCTGTCAGATCTATAATTAAATGCGACCGAGGGAGTCTTCAACATAATTAGCTGCGACTGCGATACAGGGCTAATTGCGACTGGCAAGTTGAAGAGATTGAGACAAGCAGTCGAGTCCTGAAAATAGCCCATTCGGCCATGTGCCACGGTCGGTTATGATCTGCCAGTGGGCGAGTCTGCTTACGCAATTGATGGATTCCCGGATGACGATCGGCTCTGGCGGATCGAATGGATTGGCGGCGTTGGCTACAATACGAGCGTTCCCAGCGAGCCCCAAATCGATGTCAGCCTAGCGCAGCTCCTCAAGGGCGAGAGGAACCCGCTCAGTGCGCGAGCACGCTGCTCTCAAGTAGAGAAGAGAACGGTGAAGATCGGTGTGGGTCTGCTGCCCTACATCTGGATCGGTTCTGTTTGGCAGAAGCGGCGTCCCGTGATTACAAACCTGTCGGTGTACCGTGGGCATGTGAGCATTGATACCGCGTCGTTTCGAATGGTCGCCCTGGCCGTGGCGGCCGGTCGTGACAATGCCATTCCCAGAAGCAGCTACCTCTTCGGGGCCTCCTGGCCACACGTCTGCCGGACCCCTCCTGGCCGCCGTCGAACAGAATGGAGACCCGTATGCAGTGATGGTTCCAACGGCGGAGATCATCCGGTTTTACTACGGCCCATCCACGCGACTCGCTCAAGCGCTCTTTTGGGGCGAATACCATAATATGTTCAACGCAGACCGAAGCGGCGTCTTCGCGCAAGGCGCGGTGCGGGTGCATCTGCGGCGGTGGCTGGAAGATGAAGATGCCTGGACGTTGGCGCGGTACATCTATTCGCCCGCTGATGCAGCGAGAAGTCAGCGAGCTTTACAGGAACCTTCAGGTTTATCAGATCAACTCGGCCAGCTTGATCCCGCAACCTGATCAGGTCCTCCGTTGCGGTTTTCCGTTCGCTGGTCCGACAACATTCAAGGCATATTTCTTCGCTTGCCAGGACCGATGCCGGAAGGTCTGCCGCGTTGGTTGGTCCTCCGGATTGAGCGGTGTTCGGCGCCGTTTCCCTTCGACCAAGTAATCGTGGACCGGGACAACAGCAGCGCGCGCGGATCAAACGTGGAAGATGAAAACCTGATCCCTGCGTGGGCGAAACCCGAAAAACCAGAATCCGAGGTGGAGGAGCAGGCACCGGAGGTGTTCTGCTCGAACGAGGAACCGCGGCGCGGCCTGGAGCCGTTGCGAATCGATCTGATCGAGGACCGCTTCGAGTACTTGAGAGGCAAAGCACTGGTAAAGGAAGAGAAGGTTCTCCAACATTACCGCCATATCCCCATGAAGGCGGACGCCAACCAAATGCTTACCGGCTTGGGGACCGGCCAGGGGACGTGGGGCACCAGCAACTTGCTGCTCACAAAGCTGACCACCATTCCAACGCCAGCGAAGAGACGCCGGGATGGTCCGGTCTTGCCGGCCAACGTGGAGACGTTTGTGCAGGCGATCGAGATGTTAGCGCAAGGGCGATCATGTGACGTCGGGCCCATTGGCGTAGGCCGTGGCGACACGAGTTTTGGTGCGTATATGTTGGCAAGTTTCCCGACTCATGATCCGCGTAAAGGTAAAAGGATTGCGTGGGCGTGGATCAAAAAGGAAGAGCGTCTGCGGCGGGTGGCAATTGCCGAGGTCCGTTTGGAAACGAAGTTCGCCTACGCGCTCGAAATCGAACGGACCAATCAGGAGCACGCTATTCTCGTGCTTGCGCGCAAAGATTCCCAAAGAATCGGCGCTGATGAGTTACAAGCGATTCTGCTGATGTGCGCCTTGAGGCGCGGCTGGGTGCTAGAAGACCAACTGCCGGAATATCGACGAATGACCACTACCCACCGGGACCTGGTGAGCATTGCCGTGTTGGAATCACGAATCTGGCGGAAGATCACGGAGATACTCAATAGCGGAGCGCCTTAGCCGGAAACGGACCGCTGCTTTCGTGCGGACGGAGGCGTGTAGTTACACCCGTCGATAATCTCTTCGGTGATGCGCTCCGTTCCTTTGCGCATCGCGTCTGCTGCCGCCGCGGCGAGGAGCATCTTAAGTTCGCCAATCGTGCCCTCCGAGCGAGTCAGAAGCTTTGCGGTGAGAGTACTGCTCTTTGGCAGACCCGATGGATAGTTAAGCGGAATGATCTTTTCGAACGAGGCCAGCAGCTGTCGAAATGCGTGATCAGGTTGCCATTGCGGAAGGACCATCGGCGGAAATCGGTTTTCAACTGAGGGGACCGAGCGGATGACGCGCATCATTTCCTCAGTGCCGAGGCAGACGATGGAGATTCGAAGCTCGTTGGCGAGATACCGAAGCGCGTTGAGAAAGCGCTTCTGTTTGGCGGCGGTGCCGACTTCGGTGAAATTCACTTCGTCGAGCGCGAGGATGCGGATCTCGATTTTCGATAACGCATCCAAGACGAGCACGAGCTTTTCTTGCGCTGGAGCGCTGGGGCGAAATTTCTTGCACAACTTCAGCAAGATGGCAGTGTATAACCGCGATTCGTCGGGAAAGCCGGGGCATTGCACATAGAACACCGGCGCCGTGATCGTCCCGGTGCTGGACTCGCTGGCCTGATGGAGCGATAGGAAATGCTTCATGAGCCGCGTTTTCCCATTGTTGGTTTGAGCCGTAATCGCCAAGTTCGGCATTCTGTCGCACTTTGGGTGATTCAACAAACCTTCAAGTTGTTGCAGGATCTTGTTGGCTTGTGAGTACGGTATCCAGCTGTCCAGCTGGATATACGCAATACGCTCTTCTATCGGCCTCCCCAGCAGCTCCCGTGTTTTCGGGGAGAGGTGTTCACCATTCATGGCCAGTCCGGCTCCACAATGCCCTCAAAAGCTTCGACCACATCGTCATACTCATCGTTTTCGGAGACAGGAATCGTCTTGGGACCGGGTTTTGCAGGAGTTGCTGACGGCTTCCGTGGCGGCCGCTGGCGCATTTCCCGCGCGCGCCGCGCTTGCTTGGTTTTGTGTTCGGCTTCCTGTTCCAAGCTGCGCATTTCCTCGACGGCCTGGAAGATCAGGACCTCATCGACTCGGGCATAGCCGGTGTCGCGCAGCCGCTTCTCAGCGGCCTGAATCTCCCAGCGGCTCACGGGCGGCCGGGTGCGGTCGCGGTATGGAATCGCAAGGTAGGTGTTGCTGGCGGGATCCCGGAAATAGATTTCACGCATATCGCGAGGAATGACCCGAAAGGTGAACTTGCGAGGGCGCCGGGAGCCTTCCGGGTCCCGCGCGTGAATCCAAGGGCGAAGAGCATCGTCCCAGAAGAAAATGTGGTCGATCACGACGCCGTACTCCTGAATGGTACGCTCCTCGAACGGCATGAAGTCGAGCATGAAGGCAGTCGGTTCGGCGATGCGATCCGGAAGACCGATGCCGGGACGACTATCGGTTCCAAGTATCCCTTCTTTGTACCTGGCCAACGGCGTTGTTTTGATACCTCTATGGAAGGTGTTGGCGTAGACCTTGGCGACGTAGATCGTGAACCATTTTTCGAGTTCCGCGCGGGTCATGATGGCGCGACCTTCCGAATCATAGTCGCCCTTCTGTTCGACATTGGAAAAGGTCGTCCCTTTGAGGCGGCGTGCCCGAGTTAACCAGGTCCCGAAACCCCTTTCGATATGACCGCCGTACCGCGGTTCTCGCGGTGGGCGGTGCTCGACGGCGATATCGTGATCCTGGCAGGCGCGGCCGATCACTGTGCCTCGAAACTCCTTGGCGTTGTCGCAGTGGATTGTGCGCATTTTCCCCCAGCAGGGCCACTCGGCCTGCACACCAACACCGGTGAGCCAGTTTTCCTTGGGCAAGACCGCATGTGCAATGGCGAGCCCGGCTGTGAAGGCGCTGGGCTTTTCCAGATAGATAGCGAACCCGAGCACGATGCGGCTGTACACATCGATGACGACGGTCAAAGATGGCCGCTGGATGGGTTGCCGGTGCTCCTCATCGACCACGATGACGTCCATGGGCGTATGGTCAATCTGGGCAACGGCTAGCGGATGATCGGCGCCAGGGAAGTGCCCTTTGAGTGGTTCGTATTTTTCTGCGGCGGCCCTGCTACCCTTGCGCTTTTCCAATTTGAGGCGGTCCGAAAGCATCGCGATTCTAGCTCGGACAGTGTTGGGATGAGGCCTCTGCTTGATCTTGTGCTTGAAGCACTGCAGTTCGACTTCCTCGATGACTGCCGTGATGTGCGGACTTTCCGCTGTGAGATAGATTTTCTTGATAGCAAGGTCGATTAGGCGGTTGACTTTGGCGGGCAGGCGGCTCTTCCCACGGTCCGAGCGCTCTTTTCGCAAGAGAATTGAAAGGCGCTCAGAGCTCTTGTATTGCTGTATCCACCGATAGATGGTCGCCGGATGTTTACCAATCGCATGAGCAACTCTCGTGACGACCGCCCGAGTGCGTTTCGCTTCGTCCATCTCCAGAAGGCCCCTGAGCGCCTTGAATTTCTCGACCGCGGATTGCCACGAGTTCTCTGGCATAGATACGAAATCTGGTGTCCGCACTGCACGATCGCGAGAGGTTTGGTCGAGTTGCGCTTCACCAACGGGGATACGTTCGAGCTTACGCTTTCCGATTTCGCGCCCCACGATAGCATCCAAACCGGCATAGTCGACGATCACGTACCGGCGGGCTTGCCAGCGGATTGTAGCTCCTGGCAGGAATTTGATGGAGGCGGCCATGGGTATTTGGCCCGTTCAATGGCTCCGGCGCCATTTAGCAGGCGTTAAGGCCAAGTCGACGCGAAGTTGGAAAGCCACAGCTCGCAACGGACTCGACTATTCGCATCATAAACCGCTTCGCTACCAGTCGCAAATAGCGATGTGCGAGTCGCGATTAATTATGGAACTGACATCCACCCGAGGTCTCCAGGCCACCCCAAGTCCAAATCTGAAAGGGATCGCCTTTCTGCTGCCATAACAGGTGAGTGCTTCCATCAAGATTTACCCGGAGGAGCGCCGCTCCTTGTTGCGTCTTGGTTCCACAATAGAAGCCCTTCCCGTCTGGCGCCCAGGTATACGCGCCGAAGCCAGGCCAGTCCTTAACGGTGATATCACGTTCAAGCCGCCCATCCGGGGTGAGCAGTTGGAAGTGTCCCTCGGGTTCGGGGATTTTCTGGAAGGCGAGATGCGAGCCATCCGGGGATGGTTTGACGTTGTAATACGCTAAAGGGTCGGCGGGAATGCTCAGCAGGACCCGTCCCCTTCCTTTTATGGGATCAAATGCCGTCACGACAAATGATTTACGGTCGGGACTGCGTTCATCGAGCGTGCAGAGGGTCGCCGGCGCCGTAGCGCACCACAAGCCGGCAGTGTTGTGGACTTGCGCTACCGGCTGCGACGGGCCTCCCCCGAGCGGAGCACGCATGAGAGGGATCAGGGTGGAAGAGCCAATCAACTTCGGCACAAGCGTATAAAGAATCCAGGAATTATCGGGACTGAGGCGCACGAAGTCCACGTCTTGCGGACTCGTGGTCAGGGCCTGACCGTTGTTTTGATCCAGAGGCTGCCGGTAAACCTCAAACTGGCCATTGCGGTCTGAAGTGACGATGACGGACTTGCTATCCGGCGTCCACGCCCAAGGGTAGTTCACGGCTTCCGAAAACATCAGTCTTCGCGGCGGCTGCATACGCGTTCCACCCGCCTCCAACTGCCCCACAAAGGTTTGGGTCTGAAACGATCCCCGCAGGAAGGCGAGCCGCTTTCCATCAGCGGGCGAACTGAGTGCGTCGACGAGAAAACCTGCCCAACGGGTGATCTGCTTCGGTTTTCCCAAAGCTTCACCCGTTCGGGGATCCACTACAACTTCCCAAAGGTTGCTGCCGGTATTGCTGCCCAGAGTAGTGCTCACAGCAGTCGGATCGAGTCGCAGGTAGATGAAGCGGCCAGTGTGCAGCCACAGGAAAGCCTGTAGCTGCGGGTCCGATAGGATTACCGTCGATTCGCCGCCACCCGTGCCAATGCTTCTGAAGCTGGGCTCCCATCGATCAGGCATAAGGCGATCCTGACGGAAGGCAATTCTCCCTCCATCGGGCGACCACTGAATATTTCCAGGCAGATACTCATTCGCTGCGCCTGCAACGACCTTGCGAGCGGTCGTTTCCCCTATCCCCATCATCCAGATCTCGCGGTCGTAAAACGGCGCACCGGCGGTAAAGGCAATGCTCAAACCGTTGGGTGAGACCGATTGTGCCAGCGCGTCGTCGCGCAATTGGCGCGGGTTCTCTCCTATCACTGAGACGATCCAGATGCTCGAACGGCCGTTGGGCTGAATCACATTGGTGAGTAACTGCGTGCTATCGGGAAACCAGGAAGCCATCTTCCAGATTGCATTGGGAGAAGTGCCTGGAGGCCACCGCAGCGTCCGCAGTTCGGCCGTTTGGAGCAGCTTGAGATGAATGCCCTCAGGGTCGGAATAGGCCACGTACTTCCCGTCGGGCGAGATGGCTCCGCTCGAAACTGGAATCTCAGTGGAATTCCAGGTGAGGCGGTGCTGCTCGAGTCCTTCCAGGGAGACTGGCTGGCGCTTGACAAGCCATAGGACAAACCCAGCAATCAACAGTAACGCGAAGACAGCCGCAACCATCAGCGGCCACCGCAGCAGGAGTAGTACCATCTTGGGGCGCCCATGCGGGACAGGCTCGACATCGATCGGTAAAAGGGTGGGCATAGTACCCATCTCTGCTTCGCCCGCGGGGACCGGACCCGCCCCAACTTCCACGGGCGCCATAAAACGATACCCGCGGCCGCCGAGGGTCTCGACAAAGCGCGGATTTCGAGCCGAGTCGCCCAATGCCTGACGGAGTTTCCCAATGGCCGTCCCCAGGCTGTGGTCGAAGTCAACAACCGTATCGACAGGCCAGAGTCGCTTCTGAATCTCCTCGCGCGTCACTAGCTCGCCTGGATGTTCCAAGAGAAGAGCCAAAATCTGGAATGGCTTCTCCTGAATCTTCACCCTCAAGCCGTCCTTGCGCAACTCGCCGGCGCGAAGGTCGACCTCAAAGAGGCCAGAACGGATCGTTCGACGCTCTGCGATCAGGCTAATCGGGGCCCTCCTGAAAGGGGTAAAGTGTAGCGCCCGGTCCGAGCAAGGTCAACCCGGCCTTTGGGCCGCCGTCTTGAGCGGTGAATGCTTGCGCTATCTCCCTTCGTTGCTTCGAGTTTCGGGATGAACGAGAGATGAAGCAGAAATGAATCCCCGTGCATTGACAGAATCTGGCTCCCGGCTAGAGTACCAGCCGTAACAAACACTAAACAGGTAATGGGAGGAGACTTAATGTACATGCAAGGAAATAGCTTGGTCCGACAACAAGGAAGGTTGATGGAGATAAATGCCAAGTTTACGTCCACTTTCGTCAGCGAAGCCTTCGGCAGGTTGGGCGTGCTCTGGAGCGCCAGCCGTGCAGCAATCATCCCGGTCCTCGTGATTGCCGCGCTCTGGACGGTGTCAGCATCTATCGCCAAGGCCAGTTGTAGCATTTCTGATACGCCAAGGTTTGGCGCAGCTACGCTCGGGTCGGAGCTGTTAGGAGCGCAACAAACAGCGGACCTGAACCAATCGTCCGAACCGGCTAGTCGACACGGTCAGCGCCTCTCGATTGTGGGACTGTGGGACGTCACGTTCTACTCCGACGGGCAGGCGTTCGACGAGGGATTCGACCAGTGGCACAGTGACGGCTTGGAGCTTCTCAACGACAACGGGCCTCCGGAGCCTCCAAACGGAAGTGGTTCTATTTGCGTGGGAGTCTATAAGAAGACAGGTCCAGCGACCTACAAGCTTAGGCACCCATTTTGGACCTTCGACGGTAATGGGGATTTGACCGGGTCCGCCGTTCTCCTGGAATGGATTGCCTTGGATAAAAGCGGGAACAGCTACAGGGGTTCCTTGACGATGTTGTTTTACGACCTTGGCGGGAACCTCATCGGCAGGAGGGACGGTACCCTAAAGGCGTCGCGCATTACGCCCGATTGAGCACAGATCAGATCGGCTCCCGGTGCTGATTCAGCCCCAGACAGGCGTGCTAATTTATCGGGACGACTCGGCGGCGTTCGCCACGCACCATGAAGGCCAGTTTGGCAACTTCTTTTGGCCCATTTCCGGTGGTTTATTCTGGCCCACCTTGAGATGTTGTTGTTTGAGTGAGGCTGTGTGTGGACTGCCGCACCCGGTATAATCGCCGCCGTCGTAGCTGTGGGAATGTGGGAATCCGTGCGCCGGGATAAACCGGCAGGAAGCAGGGGTTGTAAAAGCCCCACGAGAAAGGAGTAGCGATCCGCTCGGCCCTGAGTTTTGCGCAGGGCACTGCGAAGTGCCTCGGCGAAGCGTAAACAAGGGAAGAGGTGGGCTGGGTATTGAGCTCCGAAAAACAGCAATCACGACGCCGACGCCGTGGATTTAGGCGGAAGGCAACATGAGCAGGAGCGCTAGCGCGAGCTTCTGAGTAGTCCTGCGTAGTCGCAGACCCCAGACACGCCTCGATACTTTCTGCATTAGAACCGGGAGACCTCGGAGACGCCTGGGGAAAGCACCTCCCAGGCCGGTGGGAAAAGGCTATGGCCGTACCGCTCACCTACACCTCTTCGAGGAGTCGGACAGCGGCATAGTACCGATGAATCATTCGAACAAGAACGGGAAACTGTTGGCGGAGAATGAGAATGAGAAGGGAAGGCCGCTGATCAAGGAGAACACTCTTCAGCCTAACACGTGCCCGAACGGTGGCTTCCTCCACCGCGCGTCGTCCATGCTTGGCCGCGGCAGCGCTTTGCCGCCACTCATCCGAGATAGGAGCCGTATGCGCTAACGAGCGCTCGTACGGATCTGTGCGGGGGGTGCTGGGCAACTGGCATCCCTACCGCGACCGCTGCTGTCGCGCTGCACTGGAAACGGTTCTTCCTCACTCTTGTTGCAAGCTGTCATTTGATCTCCAGGACTGGCAGCGGTAACACACGGGCGCGAAGTAGTTCCACGCCAGCCCGGCCGTACATCTGCCGTTTCAATGCCTTCAGGCGATTGATCTGCCCTTCCCACCGGCCCGTTGCTCCATTTCTCCGTCACGGCTGACTCTACCGCCGCGAGGTCCTGCTTGACCGTCCGGACAAAGCGCTCGATCGCGTGGATTCCGGTCCGCCGCGCTTCCTCCAACCATCCATGCAACGTTGTTACCTTGCCTCGGAGCAGGATGGCGCGAAAGCCAAAAGTCAGCTTCCGCATTACCGCATAGCCCGGGCACTGTTCTTTCAGAGCATCGACGATCTCTGCTTGCCGGGCGGTCAAATCCGGCCGCGGTTTGTTCAGCAGCGCGGCGGCTACCTGTGGTGAAATCTGTCGCGCCGATGGCTCGCTCACTGCCTGGACCTGTGATATCGGCGGTGGGATGGGACTCGCTGCTTCCAATTCGGGCTTCGGCTGGCGCCACGGCGAGAGCAACTGGGCAAGCCGCGTGTAGCAGCCGATGTAGCCCCGTTGCTGGATTTCCGCCAAGAGCTCCCGGCCATGGTGGCAGCCCTGCTCCCATCGTTCCCGCAAATATTCCCGGAACGACTCCACCATCCCGGGACGAGGATCCATGCGGCTTCGCTCCGGGAACTCCGCCAGCCGGACCCATTTATCAATCCGCCTTCGATTGATCCCCAAGTGCCCGGCGATCTCGCTCACTTTCATCCCCGCCGCCTTCATTTGCCGGATCGTTTCAAATAGTTTGAGCTTCTCCTGGCGCCACTGCTCGACCCCTTCTTGGCGGTGCTCGACGACTTGGGAGCAAACCCGGATTTGCTTCGTGTTCTTCTCTCCCTGCGGCTTCGCCGCCGGCACTGTCTGGCTAGGCAAGGAAACTCTCAGGTCCCGCCGATGAAGGGCAAGTTCTCTTTCCACCGCTTGCCGCAGATTCCGAACCAAGTGAAAACGATCGGCGACCTGCATGGCGTCGGGAACTGCCCGGCGGGCCCCTTCGGCATAACGGCCGTGTCGGTCCCGGCTGATGGTCGTGACCCCCGGGTGCGCTGTCAACCAGGCCGCCAGTGCGTCCGCCGAGCTCTCCGCCAACACATCGACCACATGGCCACGTTCTAAATCCACCAGAATCGTTCCGAAGGTTTGCCCTCTGCTCCAGGCCCACTCATCCACGCCAATCACTCGCACCTCCGAGCTGACCGGTTCCCGCGGCAAGTGTCTGAGCCGGCGCAGGATCGTGTCATCACTGGTGGCCATGTTGAACCGGCTCATCAAGCGCTGCCCCGGCAGCCCACCCAGGGCATGACCGATCAACAGAGTGAGGTCGCGCGCTCGATTCGTCTCTCGGGCATACGCCTCGACAACTCCCACCAGAGACCGGGTGAAGAAGCGCACGGAACAGCAGCGGTTGCGGCAACGCCAACGGTTCACGTGGAGCTTCAGAGCCACCTTGCCTCCGTGAGAGGGCAGATCTTTCAGAGTGCGCCAGTAGCGGCTGTGGCGGGAGTGCGAAACCTTCAGGCAAGCTGGGCATGGGGCATGGTCTGGGCCGCGTGCCTCCAGTACCCAGCCCGATTTGCCCCAGTTGATCGCCGACGGACAAGGCTTTAGGCGTCATCGCGTCAGCTTACACCAAGAAGCGTCGCCTGCAACGAAAGTGAGGAAGAACCGATTTAAGTACCAGGGCACTGTACTATAATCCAGAAAAATCGTTCAGAATCAGAAGCGGTTGTCCGGGATTAAACTACAGCGCGACACCAGCCGTTTTTCGTCGGTTATTTCGGAGTGCGGTTCTTGATTCCGCCAAAGCCGGTCGACCCATAATCGAGGTCAGCAATAAGCGGCGGAAAGGGAATACACATGAAAGCGTGGAAGGTTTTTCTTCTCACACTTGCTTTGGTCGCGCTCGTTGGCGTGGTTTGCGCAGGGCTGCTGATTCATCGCGGCTTTCGTGCCACCAACCAACCTTCTCGCATCGAGACCGTCGTGGCCCACGCGGCGCGAAATCTTTCCATTCCCAGTGCCGCACGTGGCGAGAAGAATCCTCTGGAAGCGACGCAACAGAGTTTACAGGGCGGCCGCGACGCTTTTATGGCTCGTTGCCAGACTTGCCACGGACACGACGGCAGCGGTCTTACGCCAGTGGGCCAATCGCTCTATCCGCGTGTGCCCGATCTCCGCTCGGCGCAAACGCAAAATCTCACGGACGGCGCGATTCACTACATCATCGACAATGGTGTCGAGCTGACGGGAATGCCCGCGTGGGGTAATCCGCATCAAGCGCTTGGGGATGACAGTTGGAAGCTCGTTCTCCTTATCCGAAGCCTTGGCCCTCTGACGCCGCGGGAAACAGCGCAGCAGGCGCAGGCTTCCGCTTCGGCGCACTATGTCGGCTCCCAAGCCTGCGAGAAGTGCCACGCACAAATCTATGAGCACTGGCAGACGACGCCGATGGCGAATATCGTCCGCGATCCACGTCAGCATCCCGACGCGATCATTCCCGATCTAGCCACCAACAACGTCTTCAACTTTTCCAAGGACCAGGTTGCGTTCGTTTACGGCAGTATTTGGAAACAGCGTTACTTCACGAAGGTGGGCGATGACTACTTTCCGTTGCCCGTCCAGTGGGAAGTCGTAAACAAGAAGTGGAGCAAGTATCAGGTGCCACCAACCGGAGGTGACTGGTGGGCTCCTTTTTACCCAGGCGACAATATGCACCGTCCGACCGGGCCGCTTTGCGATGGCTGCCACTCGGTTGGATACGACATTCACACCAAACAAGTGGCGGAGTGGAATGTTGGCTGCGAACGCTGCCACGGTCCGGGCAGTGAGCACGTGGCTCATCCCACCCGCGGGAACACCATCAACCCCGCGCACATGGATTACGTCGCAGCCAGCAACACTTGCATTCAGTGTCACTCCCAAGGGCAGCCGCTTTCGAATCCAATCGAGGGTAAGTATTACGATTGGCCCGTTGGCTATCACGTGGGCCTGAAGCTTGCGGATTATTGGAAACTGGAAGACCACACGCTTGGCGAACCAGCGAATTTCTTCTACTACACAGACGGCACCGCGCACAAGAATCGCATGCAGGGCAACGATTTCGTGCAAAGCGTCATGTATCGTCGCGGCGTCAACTGTTTCGACTGCCACGACGTTCACGGCACGTCGAATTACGCGCAACTGCGCAAGCCCGCTAACCAACTCTGCCTAGATTGCCACGGGCCTTCATCGCCGAACGGTCCACGGACAGCGACTATCGAGGAACACACCCACCACAAGGAGGGCAGTGCGGGTAGTCAATGTGTCACCTGCCATATGCCGGCAATTGAAACGGAAGGCCCGGCAAATACGATGGTTCACGGCCATACTTTCCGATTCAGCACACCCGCGATGACGGACAAATACAAGATTCCCAATCCATGCACCTCGTGTCACACCGACAAGTCCATTGCTTGGGCAACAGAGGCATTGCGTCGTTGGCCTGAGCGCTCTCCGTGGCGGCTCGATTAGGATGCGCCTTGACCTCTCGTGAGCCTTCCAAGCGAGATGACAACGGCTATTGTTGTCGAGGTCAGCCACAACCGGCGCCTGATCTACGTCGCAGCTCCCCTGCACTTGATAGGGGTTGGTCTGACAGACTGGATGCTACGATGTTACGGGAGGGGCCTATCTGGCCACGGGACACGAAATGGGCAAAAGTATACGCTAAGGGCGGGAAAGGGGCTTGGAGCCTTTCCAGGAGGAGCGTGAATAGGGGCTGTGGCTCAGTTTGACTCCGCCAACCATGGCGGTTAAATTTGCACATAGGTACGTAAAGTCCCACAGACTTTCCTATAAGTTATTACGAATGAAGGAAATAGTGCAGTTCGCCGGCCCCCAAATTTCCGGTCTGTTTTAGGGGTCAATTTTGGGAGTTGCGAAATTGCCTTAAGTGCTTTAGTCAGTGCGACTTGACGAAAATCCTGTGGGACTTTACGTTCTTTTGTTCCAATTTAACCAATGGTCACATTCGAAGTTGTCCCTCACCCTAAGGTGAGCTTGCGGCAAGCCTGCGTGACCTGAGCTCGCTGTAGCTGCTAAGGTCGGTCTTTCTCTCATGCGGAGTGAAGGAGAACCGACGGTGGCCAGGTCGCCCGATATTCCAAACAACATACAGAAGGTTAGCCGGCGTTTCGAGCGGTGGCGGAGCAGGCACACCGGACGCTTGCCGATTCCGAGGCGGTTGTGGGCCGCAGCGGTGGAGCTGACCCGGGAGCATGGGTTTTTTCACACCGCCAAGGCTTTGCATTTGGAGTACGGCAAGTTGAAGCGCTTGCTGGAATCGGCAAGTCCAGTAGCCAAGTCTCGGGGGGCAAAGGTCCGGAGGGCAAGGCGGCGAGGTGCCCGGTCCCTCGCACGACCGCCGGCGTTTGTGGAACTGATGACGACAGCGACGGCGGGCCTGTCAGAGTGCCTGATCGAGTTGGAAGGGCCGCGCGGCAAGGTGCGCATTCAGTGGAAAGGGACGACGGCGCCGACCTGGGTGGGCTGAGCCGGGCGTTTTGGGAATCCCAGTGATTCAGATCGTGCCTCAGGGACGGTCAGATGATCTCCGCCAATCAAACTACTTCTGGATGCGCCATCAACAGAGCGGAATGTTCATTTCATGGGCGACGGATCATCGATGTCTGCTAGACTCGGTTACTCTTGAGGCTTGCGAGACGGAGATGCGAATATGCAGGACGCTCCCGAGATCATGGAACGCTTATCGCTTGGCGACGCCGAGATAGAGTACTGCGAGCATGGGCAGGGTGAGCCACTGGTGCTGGTTCACGCCGGGGTTTTTGCGGACTGGTTTGTGCCTTTGGCCGCGAGCCAGACGCTGAACGGCTTCCGGGTCATCCGTGTACGGCGAGCGGGCTATGGACTAAATGCTCCCAAACGTCCCCTCACGCTTCAGGACCATGCGAGCCATCTTTGGGCCCTATCTGAACTCTTGGACACTAAGGTGCTCCACCTGGTCGGCCATTCCTCTGGTGGCTTGATCGGTCTGCAGTTGGCAAGCGATCATCCAGATTTGGTGCGCAGCCTGATCCTACTGGAGCCCGCGCCCTGCGGTCCCCTGCAGGCGCCAGCCTTCGCCGAAATCGGAGAGCGTTTCGTAGGGCCCGCTATGGGGGCGCTCGCGGCCGGCAACTTGGAGGGAGCGTTCGACACCTTCATGCGGGGCGTGTGCGGTGATAGGTATCGCGAGGTGATCGAGCAAAGCATGGGGAAGCCGGCGTACGAGCAGGCAGTCCGCGAGTCCCGCTTCTTTTTCCGTGACGAGGTGCCTGCCGCCATGCAGTGGGGGTTCGGAGTAGCCGAGGCCGCTCGCATTCGGCAGCCCGTTCTGATCGTGGAAGGCGGGGAGGGCCGCAAGCACGGGCTATTGAGCAAGCAGGTGACCGAGCTTGCCATGAAGCTCCTGCCCCACGCTGAGTTTGCCATGATCGAAGGTGTCAATCACTTAATGCCGCTGCAGGACCCTGACGCGGTGGGCCGGATCATTGCAGGTTTTGCCCACCGGCATCCGGTCTTGAGCGCCGGCGCTGGGCACGCTGTGGCATAGCGACGGTGCTTACGCAGGTTTGCCGAAGCACACGATTAAAACCTCTGCCCCTTTTCTCGCCAAAGCCCTCGTACCCAGGGAGCGGATTCAAACGGCGCTCATCACAGGACCAAGATCCGCGAAGCGTTTCCGGAACTCTGGAGTGCTGTACATCGGCGATATGTGGAGCACGTGCGAGAGGCTTATCGTGTAAAACGAGAAGCCTTTGCTCGCGAGGTTTACCGGGCCGTTCTGGAACTGCATCGCCAAGGAGTTTATCGATTGTCCGGTTGGTACTCGCCAGTCTTCCGCAGCCTCAGTTCCGCTCTCGGGATATCATTGCCGAAACCGTGCGCCTCGCCCGCCACGAACTCTCGATCAAGCCCTGCGAAGCTTATCGTGGTCAGGTGTGATCTTGCCCCGCTGTAAGCAGCCGCATCAATTCCACCTGAAACCCCGGTGGGCGTGGCGTGACCCTGAAGCGATATTGTTTGTGGGTTGGGGATTTCCCAACATTTATGCAGGGCCACCCCTTTAGGGTCCACAATGGGCGGTCCCAATCCAGCGTACTGCTAACACTGCACAGTTTCCGAGTTCGCCGCTTATACGGCCTGCCGGTCAATTACGGCTCAGGCATCAGCCGTGCAGGCCTCGGTCGTGCGTGGGCTGCATACCTTGGGTTAGGCCCGACAGCGCGCCCAGACTAGACTATGTCTTTGGTCTAACGTCTGCGGCATTCGGTTGCACGCCGAGGGCTCTCATGAACTGGTCCGAGTTTGAGACCCAGCCGAAGGTCGCTTCGACGACCACGAGAGAGGCGTCGTGATTACTGCCTGGCACACTGTTGCCGATCGTTGGTTGACTCATGCAATCCTGTAGCAACACACACGAATAGTCTCTGAACATGGCGTCTCTCACTGTTGACTCCACGCACACACTCGTAGTGCAGCCAGTGATGATGAGGTGTTTGATCCCCAGCCTTCGTAGTGTGGCATCCAAGTCGGTTTGATAGAAACCGCTGAATCGGTGTTTGTAGATTACAACGTCGTCGGCTTGCGGCGTGAGCTCGCCCACGATATCCGTGTCCCAGGTGTCGCGGATCAGAATCCGACTCTTTCTACCGTCAGGGGCATGAATGCTCTTCCCGACGCCGAACTGGAGGTGGCGCAAGCGGTTGGGAGAATCGGGAGCACCCAGGTCCGAGAGGTCGGGACGAAACCCCATCTTAAGATAAATGATCTTTAGGTCCGCCTGGCGAGCCGACACCAGTACTCTAGCGATGGGGCCAATGGCCTTTCGAATGCCGGAAATATCAATTCCAGCCAGGTCCAACATGCCACCCTTGGCACTAAAATCGTTCTGCATGTCAACGACGATTACCGCAGTCTTTGCGGTATCGATCGCGATCGGGTCCGGCTTGGCATCGAAGCTGACAACCCGACCCTGTATCGCCGCGGGCTTTTGTTTTCTGATCTGGGCGTCAATGGGGTTTTCGGTCGCGTTACCCAAAACGCCCAGACTCAGGCCGGAAGCAGTCGCGCGTTCGATAAATTTGCGGCGCGAGAACGTACCGTTGAATAAGCCGTCTGATAATTTCCTCATAATTGGGAAAAAATGGTTTTAGGGAAGATTTCCCAGATCGGGACTTTCTGGGACCAATTCTTCCTGACGCCCTAGCCGGCGACGGGCGGTTGATGGAGCCGATCGTCGAGCTGGAAGCCACTACCGCGGCACCGGGGAATTTAGTTCTGCGGCGTCAGGGAGCAGAGTAGGACGTTCGAAATAGTGCGCACCCCGACCAGGATCGCACCGTCGTCGGCCATGAAGGTCGGGGTGTGATTGATCCCTGACTTAGTCCCTGGCTTGAGCGTTCCGAGGTGAAAGAAGAAGGCCGGCACTTCAGCCGCGAAATAGGCGAAGTCGTCCTCCGGCATCCAGGGCCGCACGATGGTCACGTTCTCTTTCCCGACAGCACGCTCGATCGCGGGAAGTATCTTGCTCACCAACTCCGGATCGCTCATATTGACCGGCACTCCCCGCTTGTACTCAAGAGCGTATGATCCGCCCGCCATCCGTGCCACGCCATCCAGTATCTCCCGCATCCGACGCTCGACCTCGTCCTGCGCCTTCGGGTCGAACATCCGAACCGTACCCTCCAACCGGACCTCGTCGGGAATAATGTTGTTTCGCACCCCGCCGTTTATCTGCGCCACCGTGATAACACTCGGCTCGAAGGGTGAGAGGTTCCGGGACCGGATTATCTGCAGCGCCAGTACGGCCTGCGCCGCCATCACCACCGGGTCAACACTCTCCTGCGGCCATCCGTCATGCGCCGACTTGCCCTTGAGCCTGATGGAAAAGGTATCATTTGATGCGTTCGTAGCTCCAGAAGTGTAGCCGATCTTCCCCACCGGCATTTCGGCGTCGGCGTGCAGGCCGAAGATGGCGCTCGGGCGCAGGTCCCGGAACAAGCCCTCTTTGAGCATGAGTTGCGCACCCCCTTCCTCTCCGGCTGGCGGGCCCTCTTCCGCCGGCTGGAAGACGAACAGAATGGTGCCTGGTAGGTCGTCACGCATCCCGGCGAACACGGACGCCACCCCAAGCATAATGGCGGTATGTACGTCGTGGCCGCAGGCGTGCGCCACACCCACCTCCTTGCCATCGTAGGTTGTCCGCACCGTGGACTTGAAGGAGTACGGGGTATCTTCGGTGACGGGGAGCGCGTCCATGTCGGCGCGCACCGCTACGACAGGGCCGGGCCGACCGCCTTTGAGGACACCGACGACGCCGGTATGTGCTATCTGCATCCGCACCTCAAGGCCCAGCGTGCGCAGTCGGTCGGCTACGAGTCCAGCGGTCTTAAACTCGCGATTAGAAAGCTCCGGGTTCTGGTGAATCTGGTGGCGCAATTCTATCGCCGTCGGCGTGAGTCCTTCGAGGGCAGCCCTGACCCTTTCATCCAGCGTCTGCCCGAACATCTCGGCGGTGAAAGCAATTAGTATTACAGGCATAGCGAATACAGTTTTGAGTCTCATGATTCGTTCTCCAGGAAGTCTCTCCATGATGGTCCACCCAAATCTCGCCTCACACGACTGAGCTAAGCTCCTGGAGACTTCAGACCGGCACGGCCTCGATCACGCTCGCCGAGGATCGTGTCGGGACGATTCGGGTGAGCCGAAAGCCGGCGGTGGTGAGCAGATCGCGATATTCTCTCTCGGTGCGCTCGCAGCCGCCTGAGTAGACGAGCATGGCGATATCCAGCCACTTCCCGAATTCCGGATCGTTCCCGGGCGGAATAATCATTTCGACCAACAGCAGCTTTCCCTCGCCGGCCATGGCCTGGTGACAGTTCTTCAGGATCGTGATCGAGCGCTCGTCGTCCCAGTCGTGGATGATGCGCTTCATCACATACGCGTCGCCGCCCGCCGGCACGGATTCGAAAAAGTTGATTGGGACCACTTCACAGCGATCCGCGAGGTAGGCCGCCTCGAAGTAACGGCGCGCGCCATCGATGACCGCCGGTATCTCGGTGAGAACGCCCTTAATCGCCGGATACGCATTAAGGATCGCGCCCAGGAAGCTACCATGTCCGCCGCCCAAGTCGACCAGTGTGCCGATTCCAGAAAAATCGTAATCCGCCATCACAGCGGCTATCTCAAGAACGGCAGATTCAGTCATCGCAGCGTCAAAAAGTTTTCCGTGTTCTGGATGCTGGGCATAGTGGTCGAAGATGGACATGCCGTGGAAATGGTCGAACGCCGTCTGGCCTGTCCTCACACTTTCGAGGAGGTCGGTCCATGGCTGGAAAATGTGAGGTTCGCCCGAGAACAGAACCCAGGCGCGCATCGAGCCGGGAATATTAGCCTGGAGACATTCGGCCATGGGTGTGAGCGCGAAGCGGCCATCACTGCCTTCGGCGAATACTCCGACGCTGGCGAGAGCGCGCAGGAGCCGGTAAAGCACTCGCGGATTGGCGCCCGTGGTTTGGGCTAGGTCGCCGCTGCTCCGGGGTCCGCCCTGGAGCAGGTCGGCGATCCCTAGTTTTGCGGCGACAAAGATTCCTTGCGTGATCCAGTGGCCGGTTGTGAGCTTCATCAGACCGGCCTGGGGCGGCAGCTCTTTCAGGGTAGAACTTGGAGCGGACATAACGTCAGTTGAGTCTATCATGCCAATAGCCCCGACCGGGGAATACTCGTAGATCACGGAATAGCACCGCACAGCGTGGAAGCAAAATCCAGGGACAGGCTCGACAGCAGCATAACGCTCGCGGTTGTCTCCGTTGTCCTAACAGGCTTATATTGATGGGCGGCCTGCTGCCAAATGCAATTTTCCGGCTATTCTGTCGATAGAGCCTGTAGCAATGGAACCATCCTCATCGAGAGCCGTGTTAGAGGCTGACGTAGTCCGAACCGTCGAGCGCGACCGCATACGCGCCTTGGTTAATGCGGATATGGAAGTAGCGCGTCAGCTTCACGCGGACGACTTCCAGCTCATAACCCCGCTTGGTGCTGCGTTTTCAAAAGAGCAGTATCTCGGGGCCGTTGCCGCTGGCCAGATCAAGTACCTCGCCTGCGACTTCGATTCCGGAGGGCAGCGCATAGAGGGCCGTGGTGTCCAGCGACTCGTGTCCGAGCAGGGTGGCCAGTTCGACCAGCTTGCCCGGGTTCTGCTGGAGATATCCCAGCGCGAAGGTGTGGCGAAGGGTGTGGGCAGAAACCGGAATCCGGGTGAGGTGGGCCCGCCGTGCCAGCTGGGTAATCAACCATTGCATGGCGCGTACGGACCACCTCGTGCCGGTATCGGACAGGAATAGCGGGTCGTGTAAAGAGGTTTCTTCGCGCTCGTCCAAATACGCTTGCAACGCCCGGCGGGCGGTAGCATTCAGCGGTACATACCTTTCCTTGTTGCCCTTGCCGTGGGTGCGCACCTTCCCGTGCCGCTCGCGGATCTCCAGGTCCTCGATTCGCAGCGCCGCCGCCTCGCTGACCCGCAGGCCTGCCTGCAGCAGCAGTTGCAGGAGGGCATAGTTGCGCCGCGCCAGCGCCCGGCGAGACTGGCCGGCGGCGCGCAACAGCGACTGGACTTCGGCGGCGATCAATCCTTTGGGGCGAGTGCCGCGCGCCGCGCGCGCGAGTTTCAGCTGGGCGGCTACATTGGCCTGCAGCTTGCCGGTGGCGAGGGCCCAGCGACAGAAGCGGCGCAGGGCTTGCAGCTTGCGGTTGACGCTGGCCGGTTTCAGACCGCGGTCGCGGCTCAGGTATTGGCGGAAGTGGCCGAGATCGCTGGGGGTTAATTTTTTCGAAGGAGTGGCCCTCGTACCAGACGGCAAACAGGCCGAGGTCGCTGCGGTAGCCACGCACCGTGACCGCGGCCAGGTCTTCGCGGGCCAGGGCCTTGAGGAAGGCGGCCATCCAGGGGTGGACGGCGGACTTAGGGCGGGGCGGGCGTATTTCACGCAAGATCAACCCCCGCGTTAGAGGGGTGGTTTACGGCGTACAATACGGGGCTCACGGCGGCAACATAGCATGAAAGCGGTATTGTATGCCAGTATTTCACGCAACAATTGAGGTTTTGGCAGTTTTGGAGCGATTTTTTACTCTAACAGGGTCAAAAAGGGGGTCCTTAGAGTAAATTTCTGCACGGATGCTGCCGGAACCCCTGGGTCTGCCGGCGGCGGGCGGCTTGGCACTCTGCTTGGCGACAAGCGCGTTGCCGTAATCCGACTCGCGGATCAGGGCGGAACCAGTGGCGGCAGATGCAGCAGGGTCTTTTCCGAGTATCAGGCATGGTGATCAATCATCACCGCGCCCTGAAGAAGTCAGTTGGTATTTAGCCGAAGAGAAGGTGGGTCATTTCTGGTGAGCAAACGCGGGTCATTTCTGATGAGCGCCGAAGTCCTTCGGCTGGCTGAAAAATGCGCAGTACACTCTTTTTGCGCACTTTCTGACCCGCCCGGAGCGTTGTTTTGAGTTCCGGTCGCTGGCTCGGACCCTTTCGGGCTGATTTCGTCCGCCAGGACCGGCCTTACTTTGCCGAAGAATCGCCTTTCGCTAGGTTAAGGCCTACCGGGAGGTTGGACCTTTTGATCCCGAATGATGGCCGAAGGCAGACCCCAGTCGGCGTGACAGATCTGTATCTGTCGCCGGTTAATCGTTACCCACAATATCCAAGGTGCACTTAATCCCAAGTCGATTTGATGTATGGGTGGCCGTACAGCTCGCCCAATGTTTAGCGCGACACCCCCTCTTCGATCTCGTCGTCGCGAGCGGCATTCGCCATAATGTGTTGGGGGGCATCGCGTACGCTACCGCGCTTTTCATTCTCTGGGTTCACAGCAATCGGCCAGGACAAGAGTGGCTGCGACGCCGGATGCTGACCATTCTGTTAGGTTCTCTGAGTGCTATTGTCTTGACACTCGTCGCAGGCGGGCTCATCGCGTGGCAGCCGCCTGCGCACTACCCCAGCCTGGCTCTTCTGTTCCTGCAGTACGTGGGCGACAACCCGAACATCAATTCTTTTCCGAGCCAGTCGACTGCGCTTTATGCCGCCGTTGCGGCCGGTGTCTATTCGCTCGACAGAATTATGGGTTGGTTGCTTTGGGTCGGGCTCGTTCTCCTCGTGTCCCTGCCTCGAATGTATGTCGGCGGACACTGGGTTAGCGATATTATCGCCGGCCTGGTCTTGGGGATGGTCGGCTATGCCGTAGCGCACTATCTGTTTGAGTCACCCTGGTTCGCTATATTGACCGATCGTTTGAGGCAGGAACCTCGGTTCGAGTTTTGGCGGAAATCCTTGTTTTCGCCTGGATTTTCCAGGTTGCCGTCGAATTCAAGGATGTCGTGTGGGCCAGGGACTCGCTGAAACAGCTTTTAGGTCTGCAGGGCTGAGGGTTTTCTCATGAAGCTGCTGTGTCATTGCTTCAGCTTAAACCAAGAAACATCCCCTGCAACAAAAGTGAGGAAGAACCAAATAATTATAGAATTGACACCCGCGCCCACGCCAACATACCCATGTAGTTCTTCATGGTGCCTCCGACCGAGAACTGGGCGCGGCCCAACCGCTCAGTGTCCAGGGATGCCGGCTTTACTACGCCCTGACCAGGGCCCGGTCAGCCGTCTGCTCCTTCGTCTCCGCTTCCTGCCCGAATTGAGTGATGCGGACCTGGCGGCCATCGGCAAACACCGCGCGGATCTCGAGAGTGCCGCCCATTGCTTCTATGAACTTCCGCAGGGTGCTCATGTAAATATCAGTGCGCCGCTCCAACTTTGAGACTTCCGACTGAGTTACACCGAGCGTCTCAGCCAGTGTCGTCTGAGTCAGGCTGAGGGCAGCGCGAAGTTGCTGGAGAGGCATTTCACGGATAACCTGAGCCGTTTTCGCATCCGAACGCGCCCGTGAATCCGGTGACATTTTTGCCTCAAGCTCTTTGAAGTTCCGATGTCCACTCATATCAGACCTTCCTTTTTTATCTCCTCGATGTACTCCTCGTACAAACGGTCGGCAATAGGCACGTATTCGTCGTACCATCGGTTGCCGAGCCCGGTTTTTTCGCCGCCGACCAAGAGTACTGCCGAGCGCCGCGGATCAAATGCATAGAGCACACGATAAGGCCGGCCGGCATGTTGGACCCTCAGCTCGCGCATGTGGCGGTACCTGGACTGCTGAACACCCGTGGTGTATGGGAAGGGAAGCTGCGGTCCGTACTGCCGCAGCAGATTGACATATGCCCTGGTGTCCTCTTGCTCGCTTTCGTCCAGGGAGTCCCACCATTCTCCGAATTCATTGGTGAATTCAACTTCCCATTCCACGGAAGGAATATTACACCTAAGGAATACACCTAGTCAACACATGACCATGCAGATCGATCTAACGAAACTGGAGAGCAGCAGGAACCCGGGGGTCACGCAGCCTTCGCTTGCACTCGAAATAGGGGATACGATTGCCGAAAGACTTCTTCCAGTTCGTTATTCAGGACCTTGGTCCGGTCTGCAAAAGCAGTTGCGCTCCTCGTAGTGTCCAGTGCATCTGGTTGTTTCTCAAAGTAGCGCCACGCGCCGTCTTGCTGGCCGATCCAATTATGGAGAACCGCGCGGCGAGATTATTCGTCAAATCAACTATCGCACTCCACTTAAACAGGGACCGGATTTGGGCGCCCGATACCGAAAAGCAACCTAAGACGATGAGCCGAACGGGACCAGGTCCATTGAACTCTCGCAAGACGAAGTGCCCTTACTGCGGTAAAGGGCCTCTGAATGTGTCATCCAGCGGCTGGCATCGGGTATGCCGAAGATGCTTGAGAATTGTGAAGGTCGAGGACCAAAATCCCGTTAGACCGGGTCCCAGAAGCCGCAGGTCCGGGAACAAAGTAGACCACCAGAGAATTTAGCAGGCCGCTGAAAAATTGTCATAAAAGGAAATTGCGACCGACAGTAATGAGATTTGAGTCTTTTTCAAGAACGACTCAGAGTTATCCGTCCACCTCCTGGAGAGGTGTTGCGCCCCGCTCTGACCTTCTTCGGCGTGCTTCATGCGGTAGCTCCCAGCAGGTTTCGCATCCTCACCAAGTTGTAAAGCGCCGCCGTCCAGGTGAACATCCATTCCACTCGTTTTCGGCCCCGGTGGCGGACTTTGCGCATCAAGCCTACCGTCTTCATCCAGCCGAAGATCTCTTCCACCCGTTTGCGCTTCTGCTGGCTCACGGCGTAACCGGGGTGCCGCGTGGTGCGCTCGTCAATCGCACTGCGACGATGGGTGTTGTTCGGGGCCAGGTGGGGAGTTACCTGTCGCCAGCGGATCTCGCGCACGAAGTCCCGGGTGTCGTAGTTCTTGTCCGCACCCAGCGTGACCCGCTGCCCGCCGGGAATCGCTCCCGCCATCCCCAGCGCTGCCTCCCGTTCAGCGGTGCCGGTGGCCAGGGTCACGCAAGCGTCTACGGCCAGCCCGTTACGGTTCTCCGTCAGCAGATGGCCCAGATAACTCAACTTCGCCTCCTGCCCTTTGCTCTTCTTGAAGAGGCGCGCTTCCGGGTCCGTGGTCGATTGATGAGTATCGTTGCTCCGTTCCTCACCGCGAAAATCCACGCTGGGATTGCCCCGATCCCCTTCCGCAGGCGGCTCCACTCGGGCTTGGCTTTTGAAACTCTTCTGCCCGGCCCAGGCTTCGATCAGGGTGCCGTCGACGGTAAAGTGCTCATCGGAAAGCAAGGCGTGCTGCCGTGCCATTTCCAACACCTGCTGGAAGAATGCCTCCGCGATGTCCGCCATCAGCAACCGCTCCCGGTTCTTGGAATAAACGGTAGCGTCCCATACTTCCCCGTCCATGCTCAGACCCACAAACCAGCGGAACAGCAGGTTGTAATCCAATTGCTCCATCAACAGCCGCTCACTGCGGATGCTGTAGAGGCCCTGCAGCAGCAAGGCCCGCAGCAACTTCTCGGGCGCGACGGAAGGGCGCCCCACTTGGGCATACATTTGGCTAAAGCGTGGCGACATCGCCTTCAGCAGCGGGTCGACCAGCGCCCGCAGGCGGCGCAAGGGATGATCTTGGGGAATCCGCTGCTCAAGCGAGATGTAGCTGAAGAGTCCATCGTCTCGAAGATCGTCACCACGCATGCCATTATCCTCCTGAGGATCGCTCAGAAGGGTTATACACGATCTATTTATATATTCAAAGGAGAAAATGCGCTTTTTTCAGCAGCCTGTTAGACGGTCAGAGGTTCGTGGATTCGCGACCTTCGCAATCAAGGCGTAGCGGCCGTAGCGCCGCGCCTCTTCGTCGGTCAGGAAATCAACGGGCATCGGGGGATTGATTTAAGCGAGCAGGCGCAGCTTCTCTTTTACGGCCTGGCGGCTGACCTGGGTGTAGCGCGCCGTCGTCTGAATGGCCGGCGTGCCCTTCCGCGTGACGTGACCCAAATAATAGGCGATCTCTTCAATGTTCCATCCGGCCTGGCGGGCGCGATGCGCCCAGTCGTGGCGCAGGTCGTGATACGTGATGTCGTGGATCAGGTCCCATTCCTTCTTATTGGCCCCGGCCTTCAGCGCGCGGAACCAATGATGGATGCCCGCTTCGCTCAGCCGTTCGGCCCGCTGCGAGGTAAAGACGTAAGGGCTTTCCGGATCCCGGCCGCCGGCGCGCAAATATTCATACAACGGTTTGCGTGCGGCGTTGAGCAGATCGAGGTCGCGCTCTTTGCCTCCTTTATGACCGACGTGGATCCATCCCACCTTCGGACCGAGATGAACATCTTCGAAACGGAGCCAGGCGACGTCGCTGACCCGGCATCCGACCCAGTAGCCCAGGGCGAAGAGCGCGTCGCCGCGGCGGTCGTCAGCTCGCTCCACTAGGCTGCGCAGCACATAGCGCTGGTCGGGAGTCAATTCTCGCGGCGCCAGCAGCGGCTGCGGCGGAAGCGAGATCCGGCGCGCGGGATTGCGGTGCAGCAGGCGTTTCTCTTCAATGAGCCATCGGGCAAACCCGCTTACTGCCGATTTGATTCGTGACCTCTGACTCAGGCTGTGGCCCTCTGTCCCCAAATGGCTCAGGTAGGTCTCAAGAGCCGTCACGGTGAGCTGGTCGGCGCGAAACCGCCGCTTGTTGCCGGGGCGCTCGCCAAGCCAACGCACGAACCTGGCCCAGCTCGCGTCGGTAGGTTTCGACTGTGGGCCTCGATCGGCCCGTCAGCGACTGGAGGTATTCTTCCAGCAGGCCGCCTTTTCGCCGCATCTGGCCCTTTCTTCCTTTCTGGTACGAGTTTCTTCGCCTCATTCCGGCGTTTTGGGGCGCACGGCGGCATGTTCCAGGGGATTTCTCACCTCAGAAACTAACTTCTGTGACTAATATTCTGTTACGAGTTTCGAGCATACCACGGGACGGTCTGAAAAAAGGCCAACGATGGCGAAATCGGCAGAAAACCGGCCTGTATCTTATTGACGATGGAGGAGGTTAGAGCTTAGCGTACGTTTTGGTTCCATTGCTCCTCAGACCCCAGAATCGAGCGCACGCTGTTTATGCTGGAGTGGTTTAGAGACCCCGCATTGCGAAGGCGCGTGACCGCCGGACTCAACAAGGGAGAGGCCCGGAACTCCCTGGCGCGAGCTGTGTGCTTCAACCGGCTGGGAGAGATCCGCGATCGCTCTTTCGAAAATCAGAGCCACCGGGCCAGCGGGCTGAACCTGCTGGTCGCCGCGATTACGCTGTGGAACACGATCTACCTCGAACCGGCTACGGAACTGCTGGCAAAGTCACGGGCGGTCGATTCCGCCTTACTCCAGCACGTCTCTCCGCTCGGCTGGGAGCACATCAACCTTACCGGCGATTACACATGGCGCACCAATAAACGGGTCGCCAGAGGAGGCTTCAGACCTCTCCGCAACCCCAGGGCCGCCTTCACCAGCCCTTAGCGTACGTAAATTTCCCTTTCCTGAGGTGTCCCCCAATCGTCCGCTCTTCCATTTGATTACCAGAAGATAGCCAAGGTTCCTGTGTTATCAGAAAGATTGCGACGCTTTGGGCGGCCTTACCTGCACCGAAAGTGAGGAAGAACCAATTTAAGTGCATGATTGGCTATCCTGTGTACGATTCAAGTACCGTAAAACCAAACGACGTCGAAAAATTTCACTTTTAAGTGCAGCGCGACAGAAGGGCAGATCAATCGGTTGCAGGCGCTGAAGAGGCAGATGTACGATCGCGCCGGCGTGGAACTTCTTCGCGCCCGTGTGTTACCACTGCCAGTCCTGGAGATCAAATGACAGCTTGCAACAAAAGTGCGCCAGAACCGATTTAGATGCAACAATGGCGACACTGCAAGACCGCGATGGTTGCCCTACCCCAAGTCCAGCCATGCACCGTTTTCCAGTCTAGGCTAGGAGCCTGCCCGAGAAATCGTAGCGTCTCAGTTTGAGACACTACCGAGAAATCCGCAAGGTTGAGAGAACAAACAAAACGAAATCGCGTCATAATGCTTTATGCCAAAGGGCTACCGACCCTAGTCGAGCAGCGAGCGCTGGGAAAAGCAGCAGCCGAGGGCAAAAGCGCCACTGAGGCCAAGCGGGCTAAGCCGGACGACAAAGATCAATACAACTCACCGATCCGGAGTCGTGCATCATGAAGGGTGCTGACGGGTTTGTGCAGGATTACAATGCGCAGGCGTCGGTGGAACCGGAGATGCTGTTGATCGTCGGACAGTCCGTGACGGAAGCGGGCCAATGGCAAACAGCAACTAGAACCGATGGTGGAAGCCATCGAGGAACAGTCCTAGACACCCGTCAACCAATTCGTGCCATTGGCGTGCTTGAATGGCGGTAACCGTGAGTTTGCCAGGAATCCAATATGCGAAAACAACCGACGGCGTCAGTATCGCTTTCTTGACCGTTGGGGTCGGCCCCCCGATCGTTTTTGCGTCGAACATTTTCGGCGACGTCCACCTGTACCGCCAGCTCCCGAGGCACCATGTCCGTGGCGTCACAGATCAGTTGTCTGCGCTTGGTTGGAAAGTGATCCGATACGACGTACGAGGCATGGGATTCTCGGACAGAAACGTCCCCGATTTGACCCTGGACGCGAGAGTCAAGGATCTCGATGCAGTCGTGATGCAGCTGGGCCTTGAGCGATTCGTGCTTGCTGGTGTCGATATCGGCGCTGCAACAGCAGTCGCCTACACGGCCCGGCACGCATCGAGAGTATCACGTCTTGTGCTGGTCAGCCCGTGGGTATCGGCCGCTGAAATGTTTGCCCTTCCGGATGTTCGAATCACTTCAGGCATGGTGGCTGGAGGAGTACGGGAATGGAACGTCTTCACGAATGTGCTGGGAAACGTTGCGAACAGCTTCGAGGATGTGGAGTCGGGCAAACAGATGGCGGACGCAATGCGCCAGAGCACGACTCCCGCTGGTCTCGCGAAGTTTTATGAAAAATCCGCGTGCATCGACTTGAAGAGCCTTCTGCCGGCGGTGACTGTCCCTACTCTCGTCATTCACGAGCCGGGGTTTGCGTTTGGATCACTCGATCTGTGCCAGGAAGTTGCGAAGAACATAAGGGACGCGCTCTTCGTCGAAGTTCGTGATAAGTCAATCGCCGGCACTATCCATGACAGGCACGTTTCCGCAATGAACAGATTCTTGCAGTTAGGTGCCGCAGGAGAGCTACGAGACGCCGCATCGGTGGCGCCGCATGCGCCACCGACGGTAACCGGCTTCCCACTCACGAGTCGCGAAGTCCAGGTATTAACGCTGATGGCTTCGGGGCTGACGAACAAGGAAATTGCCGCGGAACTAGGGATCGCCGTCCCGACGGTCGAGCGCCACCTCGTGAACCTCTACACCAAGATCGGTGCTCGAGGCCGCGTCGATGCTACCGGGTACGCAGTCCGCCATGGACTCCTCGGGCACCTCTCGTAGTCAGATCACTCGACACAGCTACAAGGTTCCCCTCATGCACACGGTGCATGAATTCAAGGATGTCAACGCCGAGCTTACGCGTTATTGTCGAGAAGTCCTCTTTGCTTCACCGGGCGCGCCGGAAATCACGACCATTCAAGCGAATGCGGGGGACAAGGAGAAAATATGCGCTTCGTCAGGATCCTCACTCTGATGCTCTCTCTGCACGTGCCCGGCACAATGCATTTCGCGTTGGCGCAGGAGTCGAAAGAAATCGCGGGCTTTAGTGCCGACCGCAGCGCCGTTGAGGCGCTGGTCACGAGGCTAGTCGCGGCTTCCAACGCAAACGACGTGAAGGCTTTCGCTGACGTCTTCGCTGTGGACGCTGACTTCACAAACGTAGTCGGACAGCATGTCCGTCGAAGGGCAAAGATTGAGGAGTTTCATGCCCCGTACTATTCCGGCCCTCGTCAGCCGGGCCGTCCCTCGTTCGTCAACGCGAAACTAACGGTGATCGAGAACAAAATCCGATTCCTGCGCGAGGACGTCGCGGCCGTAGATATCAAATGGCAGCAGACCGGCGCGATCTCGCCTGATGGGCAGCCCTGGGGAACCCGAACTGGTCTTATGAATTGGATAGTCACTAAGGAGAAGGGCAGGTGGACGATTGCAGTCATGCACAACACGGAGCTGACTGCAACGCCGAATAAGGAAACGCGATAAGCACATGTCGCGGTAGGGACGGCGGTTACCCACCGCAGTCGGGTGGGAACGAATGGCTTAGGCAAGCACCGGAGATGCACAAGTCTGGAGGCTATTCGAACGAACTACAATCGCAAAATCTGTGGTTTAAACCCCAGCGCGACAGGAGTTTCTGGTTCGCGTAACCGCCCCAAAGGGGCGGCCCGTTGCTTTGTTGGAATTTAACCAAGTGCTTCGGCAGACGAAGGTAGATTGGGTACGTAAATTTCCCTTTCCTGAGGGGTCCCCCAATAACGCCAGGCATCATCGTTTTTTGAACAGATTCATTTCGAAACCAGGAAGTTCGTCCAGGGTTACAACTTCTCCCTCCAAACAATAGCGGACTCGGTCTTGAATCATCACTTCCACCATCCGCTTGTCAGGATGCACCCAGACCTGGGCCACGCCGTCGGTCAGGTAGGACAACTTCTTCCTGAGAATCTCTTTTTGCTTGTCATTGGGCGCGATGACATCAAACGCCACATCGGGTGGAAACGGCGCTGGCCCCTTCGGAATAACTCGGGTGTTGGGGATCAACGGAACGGAAAACACACTTAAAGAGCTACTGGTCCGTGTAGGATCAATGGGTTAGAGCGAGATTATGCGAGAACCAGAAAGACTCCTCCGATGTCCTTCCAGACGCTCTTCTGAACTAGTTTTCAGCGGTTTAGCGAGACCGGCGCTTCCTTACGCCGGTTTTCTGTTCCGTTGATCCCCAATACCCAACAACGACGCTATAAATTGCCAATGTTTTATGAGCCGTCGCGCTGCACTATAAACGGTTCTGGCGCACTTTCGGTGCAGCCGCGGGGGGGTGTCGCTCGGGTCGGCGTGGGCATTACTGAGGATCGTCGTCCACGATCCCTTACGTACCTTTGTTTCAATTTAACCTATCCGGGAAATGACCCGTGTTCGCCTTAGTTGCTGTCCAGAAAACTGGACAGCTTAACGCGGTTCTCGGTTCCGTTGATCCCGAACACCCGCTAACGAGGCGAGGAAAACCCTCCATTCGCGATCGCAGGACCTGCCCACGTTCCCAACAATCGACTCAAATGTTCTGCCTGGTCGATCAACTCCTCGCGCCGCAGCTGGCCAAGGGCCAGCACGGGCGGTAGCTCGTGGTACAAGGCAACCAGCCCCAGCCATCCCTCGACTTGTTCGCGAATCCACTTGTTGTAAGCGATCGGATACACGCGGTGCGCAATGAACAGCGCTTGAAGGAATTCCTGAAATGCATGATAGAGCCGGTCGAAGCCGTAGAAGTTCAGGCCCCGGGTGACAGCGAAATGGACGCGCGCGATATTCAGACGGCAGGCGTCGCTTACCATCCGCAGGCGTTCCTCCCGCAAGCTCTCTTTGTAGTAAGGTAGCCAACGGGTACGAAGATCGGCGAACGCGCTGCTCCGTTCCCACAAAGGCACTGCATACGCGACTTGATTGCCTATTTCGATTTCAAAGGCGTCCGGGCCACCTCCGTCGTCCCACGGCTCCGCTACCCATCGTCCATCAAAGAGGTCAAGGTGCACGCGCGCGAAACGGCTGAGCCGCTCAAGTTCGCGGAATACCGAATCGTTCTCGTACTGTTGGCACCAAGCGTGGTCGAGCAACTGTCTCTGTCTGGCAGTCAATTCGGGATCAATCAGAAGCGCGATGTCGAGATCGCTCTCCGGGGTGGCTGTACCGCGTGCGCAGGAATTGACCAGCAACACGGCCTCTACCGGTAAGCCCATCGAGAAGTCAACGATTGCTTCGGCGGCCCGCCGGTGGATTGAAGTCGGAAATTCCGGTTTCGTTGACATTGACTTCTTGAGGTAACGCATAAGCGTACTCCCCTGCGGGAGTTGTGTCGCTCGGGTCGGCGTGGGCATTACTGAGGATCGCCGTCCACGATTCCCAACTTATCATTCACTGCCTCCACCAGGTTCTGCTGCATGCCGAGGTATCTCTCGGTCGTCTGGATCGAGGCGTGACCCAGCAGCATCTGGATCTGTTCGAGGTCGCCGCCTGATTTGCGGCATAATTTCGCGCACGTCCGGCGAAGGTCGTGGGGAGCGAGGTTCCCGAAGCCGATCCCTTCGGCGTATTCTTTCACCAGCCACCATACTCCCATCGGGGCCAGCGTCTTGCTCTGCAGCCGGCCGCCCTTGCCGATCGAGCGGAACATCCTCGCGTCTTTGATCTGAGCAGCGGCCGTCCATTCATCGATTGCGCTTTTCACCCAGGCCGGCACCGGAACCGTCCGGATCCTCCCGCCCTTGCCTTTGAAGTCCGTAATCACCCAACGATTCTCGCGCTGCTCGACCTGGCCCGCCTCGAGCGCCACCAGTTCCGACCGGCGCAGTCCGCAACCCAGGAGCAGGGCGAGGATCGCCCGGTCGCGCTTGCCCTTGAGGGTGGAAGTGTCCGGCGCCAGAAGCAGCTCGCGGGCCTGTTCTTTGGTCAGCCAGTTCCCTGCCCTCACGCCGGAGCTTTTGACACCCTTTACCTTGCCAATACCCGCCGCCAGGCCGGGGTCAAGCAGGCGGTTGTCAGCGGCCTCCGCGGCGAGCTTGCGGATGGCGGAGAGCCGCACGTTGATCGTGGAAGGGGAGAGCTTCTCCTCTGCCAAGGCTGTCCGGTATTCCTGCACCAGGGCCTTTGAGAGCGGAGGCCGCCCCGGCCGGGTCTGATACCAGGCGATGAAATCCTCGAGGGCCCGGCGGTAGGCACGCTTGGAATGTTCGGAGTGGACGCTGTCGATGACTAAATTGATGACCAGCTCGACGCGGAGACGCGGCCGTCGCCCTTACCGTGCCTGCCCGGCCTTCGGCCCTGGGGTTGCTACCCTGAGCCGAAGGCCGCAACCTCGCGGGGGAGGGAATGCAATGCGTCGCAAAGTGAGTCTGTTCGTGCTGGGAGCGCTGGCGGTCGGTGTGGTCAGCGCCGCCGGAGTGCTCGCGCCGGGCGGCGGAGCCAGCCCGAAGGCGGCGAGCAAGACCGTCAACATCACGGTCTCGGCGACCGAGTTCAAGTTCGTGCTCTCGAAACGGAGCGTGCCCGTCGGCAGCACCGTCGTCTTCACCGTGATCAACAAGGGCAAGATCGCCCACGACTTCAGGATCCTCGGCACTTCGATCTCGGCGAGGACGGGACTGCTCAAACCGGGCCAGCGGGCGACGCTGCGCGCCACCTTGATCAAGAAGGGCAAGTACAAATACCTCTGCACGGTGCCGGGCCATGCGAAGCTGGGGATGAAGGGCGTCTTTGCGGGGGCGGACGCTAAGCGCTGAGCGCGCCGCTGCCTCGTTCACTGCGGCGGTTGACGAACCGCGTGGGGAGATTGCTACGCTGGGTCGAGCCCAAATGCCAGATTCCAGAGGAGGATGCTGATGCGTCGTGGAGTGAGTCTGTTCGTGCTGGGAGCGCTGGCGGTGGGAGGGGTTGCAGCCGGCGTGTTCGCGCCGGGCGGCGGCGCGAGCCCCAGCGCATCGAGCGCGAAGAAGGCCCCGACCTACCGCGTTACTGTCACGGCCTCCGAGTTCAAGTTCGCGCTCTCGAAGCA
>CAWDMC010000022.1:0-654255 GCA_963803295.1 uncultured Acidobacteriota bacterium
TCCCGATGAACGAAACACTGCGCCTCAGCTTTACGTTGTCGACTGGCGAGCAGCCTTACAAGCTGGGAGGCCGGGTCGTGCGTGTTGGACCGGCTCATCAGGTAGCGGTTGAATTTGAGGACCTCTCCAGCACCGAGCGTGCCGTGCTGCACCAGGTCACGGTCTGCAAAGGGAGATCTGATGCCGCGTGCGGCTCTTTCGGCTAAGTTGTTGGAGACTCGGCGTGGTTATTCGGCCATTTACGTGCCGCGATGCCCTTCAGTTTCGTACCGTCCCCATCGTCGCCCGACGAAATCGGCGTGATGCTGTTCAACAGCGAGGTAGCTTTTCAGCAGGTTTCTCCGTTTTCCCTTTTGATTACATCGGCGCGGGCAAGGCTTTGTAGTATTAGCCGATTTCGTTAGGGCTCACATTACTGGAAACGGCGATCGACTATTTTCAACCGCTATTCCGTGCGCGCACCCTCAGCCCAAGTCAGTTCAAAGAAGTGATGACCCATAATGGCGAGGGTGACAGCTTTATCCAGATGCTGGCGATGGCGGTGGATCGTCTGCACCATGAATTTCCAGTACTCCGCGCGGTAACTGCTGAGGACTCCCTGCCTCCAAAGGGACCGGGTCACCGCCATGAGATCGGAGAAGACGATGGGCTTGCGAGCCGAAGCGCCCAGTTGGGAAAGGAAAGCCGAAGCGCGCTCGAAATACTCGCGCGGATTGTAGATCGTCTCCAGGATGCGTCGATAGCCGTCGAGCAACTCCTGCATGTCCATTTTAGGAATGAAATTGAGGTCAGACAGGGTATTGTTACCCAGGCTCTCCTTGATGAGCCGGCCCTCCGCCTTCAGGCGGCGCCACAACTGGGTGTTGGGCAGCGCACTCAGCAAGCCCACCATGGAGAGCGGGATAGCCGCTTCCCGGATAAACTGGATCTGGCGGTCGAAGACATCAGGCGGATCATTATCAAAACCCACGATGAAACCCGCCATGACCTCAAGGCCGTATGATTGGATCCGCTTCACGCTGTCGAGCAGGTTGCCACGCAGGTTCTGGAATTTTGTGGTTTCCTTCAGGCTTTCCGCCACGGGCGTTTCAATGCCCAGGAAAACACGCCCGAAATTTGCCTGCTGCATGAGGCTGAGCAGTTCTTTATCCTCCGCCAGGTTGAGCGAGGCCTCGGTGAAAAGCGAAAATGGGTTGCGGTGATCGCGCATCCATTTAACCAGCCTGGGAAGAAGAATTTTCACACTCTTCTTATTGCCTATGAAGTTGTCGTCGACCAGGAAGACGGGCCCCCGCCAGCCCACGCGATAGATCTGGTCGAATTCGCCGAGTACCTGTTCCGGCGTCTTGGTGCGCGGACGGCGTCCATAGATCTCGATGATGTCGCAGAATTCGCAGGTAAAGGGACAGCCGCGCGAGTACTGCACGGCCATGGCGCTGTACTTGCCTAGGTCGGCAAGGTGAAGGTCGGGCAGCGGCACTTGGGTAAGATCAGGCAGGAGAGCCGCCTTATAATGGGGCTTTGCCTGGCCACGTTCCAGATCGGCGGCCAGTCCGGCAACCAGTTCCTCCGCCTCGCCTTCTACCACGTGATCCGCGCCGGCAATATTGGGGTCGCCTGCGCTCGCAATCGGGCCACCCACAACGGTGCGGAGACCCCAGGCTCGGCAGCGCTCGATCTCCTGCTTCATCGACGGGCCCTGCACCATCATGCCGCTAAACATGACCACGTCAGCCCAATCGAGGTCCGAATCCTTCAAGCGCCGGACATTCAAATCCACCATCCGCTTCTGCCAGGCCCTCGGAAGCAAGGCGGAAACCGTAAGTAGTCCTAACGGAGGATAAGCAGATTTCTTCCCCTGGAAAGGCAGGGCGTGCTTGAAGCTCCAGAAGGTATCGGGGAATTCTGGGTAAACCAGCAACGCTTTCACCAGAGACTCCTTCCTGCTGACTTAAGAGGAATTCCCATTCCTAAATCCTGGGTTATTGAAAAAAGCTAGCAGGCAGGACTCCAAGTGTCTGTTCCAAGCGGAACACGTAGGCAAACTTTGCGTTCGGATCACATTCCGCCGGCCCTTCCACTCGGCGGCCGTGATCTGCCTTCGAAACTGCCTGCACTGGGCCTTCTCTCCGCAGACAGGCTCTCCTCAATGGTTGTGAAATTGACTCGTCGAGTCAGTAGCTGCCACTCCATTGGCTTTGATCGCCAGGTAACGGGGATCTTCGATGATCATGCGCCGCACCTGATCCCGTAGCTCTTGCCAGTCATGAATGAAATAACCGGCCTGCTCTTTCGCCATTACTTCGGCTCGTTTGTCTTCGAGGATGGCGATCATGGCGCGAGTCTCCAATCGACCCTGCTCTGTCTGGCCCGGTATCCGCGACTCAAGCGCCTTCGAGACGCGGTTGAACTCTGCGTTCACACTCGCTCTGATCGGTTCTGCCCAAGCCACCTGGTTCACGGTACCAACCAAGGTTTTCTCCGCAAGCAGCACTGCTCCGCCTTCGCCCTCCCACGCTTCCATTGCGTCTTCGGCGAGCCACGCTTTCCTCATGGGGTCTTCTCCAAAATGCCGTCTTGTCTTACACGAACTCTTCGGCTCGTGCTGAGCCGGAGAGAGTCGCCACACTGTCCGTAACCAGGAGCGAAGCTCCGATATACCGAAGCCGGAACACCAGAGCCTCGCCTCTCTCTCCAGGCAACAACGCAGTCCGATGATGGCAGACGACGAATTGCGTGTCTGCTCACAATTGCTCAGGTCCCAGTCCGCCACGGTATCGCATTGAGGTGTGTCCACTCAGGGTTGAGCTTTGGCGGCCAAGGTATTAGCTCCGAAGAGAAGCGATTGTGAGCAATTTGAGACAGCACCCCCAGCGGGGAGACCCCATACTTTGAACGTGCTGGCTCTGTGAGGCGTGGAAAGAATTGGTAGACTCTTCCCGCGCTCCGAGCCAAGGTGGGTGGCAGCCGAATGGACGCCATGAAAAAGAAACTTCGGCGGGCGTGGGTTGGTCTCGCGGCCGTAGCGCTCGCGGTGTGTTGTTCGCCACGATTCGCGCGCAGTTACTCCGTGCTCGCGCATGAAGCGATCGTCGATAGCGCCTGGCCGGGCAGCATCCAGCCCCTTCTGCTGGCGCGTTACCCCGGCCTCACCTCCGAGCAACTGAAGGAAGCCCACGCCTACGCCTATGGCGGCTGCATCATTCAGGACATGGGTTACTACCCGTTTGGCAGCCGGCTCTTCAGCAACCTTGTGCATTATGTTCGCACAGGCGATTTCGTCATGGCTCTGCTGGAAGATTCTCAGAGCGCCGACGAGTTCGCCTTCGCCCTGGGCGCCTTGGCGCATTATGCATCCGACAACAACGGACATCCGCTGGCCACCAATCGTGCTGTCGCCGTTCTCTATCCCAAGCTGCGCGCCAGGTACGGCAACGGCGTCACCTATGCGGATGATCCCAAGGCTCACGTGATGGTTGAGTTTGCCTTCGATGTGATCCAGGTGGCCGGGGGTGGATACCTGCCGCAGTCCTATCATGACTTCATCGGCTTCGAGGTCTCCAAGAATCTGCTGAATAGGGCGTTCGTGAAGACTTACGGGCTCAAGCTCAACGACCTCTTTCTTAACGAAGACCTCGCCATCGGCACCTATCGCCGCGCCGCCGGCAAAATCATCCCGCAGATGACTAAGCTGGCGTGGAAGAAGAGGCAGGACGAGATTCGGAAAGCATCGCCGCACGTTACCCGGAAGCAGTTCATCTACCGGATTTCACGCCGCGACTACGAGAAAGAGTATGGCACGCAATACGAACGACCTGGTCTGCTGGCGCGGTTCCTGGTGGCCCTCATGAGCGCGATTCCCAGGGTAGGTGGGATGCGGAATCTTTCCTTCAAGGCGCCCACGCCGCAGACGGAACGGATGTTCCTCGACAGCTTGGGAGTTACCCGTGACCACTATCGTACGTACCTGGCTCAGGCCGGCACGGGCCGGCTCGACCTGCCAAACCGGGATTTCGACACGGGCCTTCCGACCCTGCCAGGGGAGTATCAGTTGGCCGACAAAACGTATGGCGAGCTCGTCGAGAAGCTGAGACAGGGCGGTTTTAAGAGCGCCGGTCCGGAGTTGCGCTACAACATCCTCACCTTTTACTTCCACTACAAGCCGCCCTATGCGACGCGCGAGCAACAGGATCGTTGGAACAGCACCGTCGCGGCACTCTACGAACTCAAGGACGCTCCGCCGGAGGTTCCACAGGCCGCTGTAACGAAATAGGCACCGGGTATAACGAAGGACTTTTGTGGCAAGGCAAGACTTTCAAATCGCGCGGTCGGGCGAACGGACCAATGCTGCCGGGAAGCCGGTAAACAATAAGGTCCTTCTGTCGATTCCCGACAGCGAATACCTCGCAATCCGTCCTCACCTAGAATTTCTCAGCATGCCTAACCAACTTAGCCTTTACGAACCGAACGATCCACTCAAGTTCGTGTATTTCCCGAATGGAGGCATGGTGTCGCTTGTAATTGCGACGGAGGATGGAAGGACTGTTGAAGTCGGTGAGGTGGGGAAGGAAGGGTTTGCAGGGATACCAGCAGCGGTTGGCATGAAAAGGAGCCAAGTGCGTGAGGTCGTACAAATCGCCGGAAATGGGTTCAGGCTGAGGGTTGGTGCATTGCAAGGCGTCTGGCGCTCAACTCCACAGTTTCAACTGATTCTCACTCGCTACGCAGTAGTTCAGGGGTTGCAAATCGCACAAACGGCCGCATGTAATCGGCTTCATAATATTGAACAGCGGTTCGCGCGCTGGCTACTCATCACTCAGGACAGGGTGGATTCCGCGACGTTTGCCATCACCCAGGATTTCCTTGCGACGATGTTAGGAACGGACCGACCCACCGTAAGCTTGGCAGCCGGTATTTTGCAGAAAAAGCAGGCCATCGTGCACACCCGTGGTGCAGTGCAGATTCTGAGCCGCGCGAAGCTCGAAACCTGCGCGTGCGAGTGTTACGGAGCCATCCAACTGGACAGATACGGCGAAGGACCCTTGCGTCAAGGAAAGACTTTCAAGCCGCGCACCCGCCGGTCGGACAGGTGAATCGAGCCGGAAATCCGATTCCCGACAGCGAATACCGCGCAATCCACCACCTAGAATCTCCCAACTTGCCACACCAATGCATCCTTTACGAAGCCGAGTACGAGACCACGATTGCCTATAATCCGAGTGCAGGTTTGGTGTCTCTTGTGGTCGCCACCGGAGATGGAAAGCCGCTGCAGCAGGCCTCAGGTAACATTCCCAAGTCAGTGTTCGATATCCTACAGACGGAGACTTTTTCCGAAGGCTATCATTTCGGCCAGGGGGTAACCAAGGCTCAGGACTGAAGATCCAGAATCGCAGGTCGGACGCCATCTTGAGGGCGAAGCGAGGAAAGTAGTCACACTACTTGCTGGAGTTACTGGCGTTCCATACGTACAAGAAGCTCCCGTCGCTGGCGGTCGCAACACTACGCCCGGCTTTCCGAGTTGCACGATTTAGGGCTGAACGCACTTTCTCTTTGCTTTCCGCCAATTCTGCCAACGGTACTTTGAGGGCAGAACCCTCCTTCAATTGGTCGAGATCCTGGAGGATTGCGGAAACAATCTGCTTGTGCTTCCCTTCTCGCCCTTGCGGGACGTCCACCTGTGGCATCGTCTTGAAACGGGCTGAAGCTTTGTCGGTCCGAGGACTCATATCGTACCTTTGCGACACCTAAACGCTAAACTTGCGTCACGCAAGCGTATCTCAACCTAGCGACAACTGCAAGTAAAATACTCGAACCGTTAAAGTGCCGGGGCCGGAACCCAGGCTAAACACCTCGGGGAGGGGCAATAAGTACCGTTAATTCAGCAGAGTAAGCAACACTAAAGGGCAAAGACCGGCTTCTAGAAGATATAACCCGTATAAGTGGGGGCTTGCTAAGCTTCAGTGTGGAAGGACGGAAAAATCTCATGTCCAAACCGAAAAAATCGAAAACACACTTCGAGCAGGTTCCGCTGGAAATCGTCAAAAAGATCGCCACGGAAGACATTCCAGAAGACGAAGGGGGCGGAAACGATGCGATCGTCGAGACCCCTGCAAAAGCTGAGCCGTAATTCCCGGCCCTTGCGTCCGCCATCGTGATTCCCTTTCATCCGCTATCTCGCGTACCGGCGTGAAGGGGGCTTAAAAAGTGACCAAACGTCGAGAGAGATTGAAGCTTGCAGCCCGTTAATCAAGCAGGAGCCTGAAAAAGATCGCGAATCTCATTCGAGAGAGGCTGTTATGGCACAAAAGAAGAGCCCGTCAGAGGTCGTCAGGGGAAACCGGAAAGGCCAGGCTGAAGTTGTCACCACAAATCAGAAGAGCCAGCCGGTCGATTGGGTGACCCTTCTCACCGCCATTCCCGGGGCACAAACCGTTATCGAGTATGGCGCTGACCGCAATGTCTACTGGCAAGGTGATCCTGCAGACGCCGTGTTCTATCTGCGGGAGGGCAAAGTAAAGCTCGCGGTCACCTCCCAGCAAGGCAAAGAAGCGATCGTCGCCATTTTGGGTTCGGGTGAGTTCTTCGGTGAGGGATGTCTCGCCGGTCAGCGGTTGCGTGTTTCATCGGCTACCGCGATGACCGATTGTAGTCTCGCCAGGATTGAGAAGTCGTTGATGGCACGCATGCTTCACGAGCAGCACGACATCGCGGAGTTGTTTGTCACCCATTTGCTCTCGCGGAACATCCGGTACGAAGAGGACCTCGTCGATCAACTCTTCAATTCGAGCGAGAAGCGCCTGGCCCGGATTCTCTTACTTCTGGCGCATTTTGGCAAGGAGAGTAGAGTCGAGACTATCCTTCCCAACGTCAATCAGGAGAGTTTAGCCCAAATGGTCGGCACCACCCGCTCGCGCGTGAGTCATTTCATGAATAAGTTCAGGGAGCTGGGCTTTGTCGACTACGACGGCGGCGGCGCGTTGGCGGTCAATAGCGGCCTCCTCAGCGTACTCCTGCACGAATAGTTTCGATATCGGGGGGCCTTGCCAATCTCTCCCCCGTTTCACGGCGGCGGTGCGAAGGGGCACGCTTCGGGTACCCGTCCTGGGTGTAGAGGGTGCAGCCATGCTGTCGGCCCTCGTACGGCACATCTGCTAAATTCCGCAAACCCGCCCGAATCCCGCTGAAATCCCGCACTTTTTCCGCACCGTTGTTTCCCCTCAGACCCCCGGCACGTCCTGATCTTCCTCATTAACTTGCATGAGCAGTTTTGACCACAGCTGTGAGCAGTGGTGAACTGACATCGGATTTTCGCCAGGGTATAACTGAAGTGCCTCCAGTTGCCTGCCAGAGATCGAGTGGCGGCCGGATGGCAGATGAGTTGCACCCGGGGGGCAACACCTATGAACCCAAATAGAGTTATCAGCACAGCAGTTCTGTTCTTACTTCTCGGAATCACCGTTCCTGCATTCGCACAAAAAGGACAAGACGAAAAGGGCGGAGGCGGAAGAAGAGCACAGCAGGGGCAACACCAGCAAGAACCTCAGCACGCACAGCAGGCCCAGCGTGGAAAGCAGCAGCAACAGCACGCGCAGCAAGCCCAGCAGAGGCAGAATGTTCAGCAGCCCCAGCGTGGACGGCAGGGCAGGTACTCACAGGGCGGACAATATGCCAGGTCGTCACGGCAGTCGGGGCGCTATGAAGGTGACCGCGGTCGCCGCATTCCCGACGACCGTTTCCGTGCCCATTTTGGCCGTGATCATATGTTCCGCATTGACCGTGCCTACATGTTGGCGGGCCGGTATTCGCGCTTCCAGTACGGCGGCTTTTGGTTTGGGATGTACGATCCTTGGCCGGCAGACTGGTACTACACCGACGACATTTACGTGGACTACATAAATGGCGGCTATTACTTGTACAGCCCGATGCATCCCGGCGTTCAGGTTTCGATCAGGGTCGTATTGTAAACGGACAATCAAGCTCAGTTGGGGGCAGTTGCTGCCCGCGCCGGCTGCGTCACGCCGCAAAGGCTGTAAGCAAAAGGGGACTGTTATGTTTCTCATCCTGTTCATCGTGCTGCTCGTAGCTTGGCTTTTAGGCTGGGGAGCATTGCATGTGGCGGGTGGGCCGATCCACCTGCTGCTGATCGTGGCGATCATTGCGTTGATACTTCACTTCGTGCGGGGTCGCACGGCCAGGGTCTGAGTCGCACGTCCTTGGGCTCGCCTGCCGCTGTGCCGCCAGCCCACGCGGAAGGTCACGGCTGGCGTCCGTACCAAGGCAAACGCAAGTTTCGTGTCACAACAAGGAGAAAGCGATGATGAAGCCCAGCACCAAAGATGAGACCGAGGGCAGATTCCACGAAATGAAGGGCACGGTCAAGGAGAGGGCCGGCAAACTGGCCAACAATTCCAACCTGGAAGCTGAAGGCATAGACGAACAGAGAGCCGGGAAAGTGCAAAGGAAAATCGGCCGGGTGAAGAAAGCCCTCGAAACATCGTAGGCAGTTCCGCTTCGGTCGACCGGGTCGTAGCGGTTCCGAGAGATAGATCGGGGAGTTATACAGAAACCGGAGGGTAGGTCATGAATATACCAGCGTTAAGTACAACAGAAATAGCTGTAATCATTGCACTCGCTGCGATTGGGGTTGCAGGCATCGCCGTCTTGCTTGTTCTCCGCAAGCGCCGGACCGAAAGGCTGCGCACTCAGTTTGGTGGCGCTGAATACCTCCGCGCCGTAAAGGAAGGCGGGAGCCGGCGGCATGCTGAAGCTGGGCTCGAAGGGCGCGCAGAGCGAATCGAGGCTCTCCACATCCGCCCGCTTGCCTCAGGCGACAGGGCTCGGTTCGCGGAGTCGTGGCGCAGAGTCGAGGGGCAGTTTGTTGACGGTCCCGGGGGTGCGGTAACAGAAGCCGACCAGCTTCTGCGCGATGTGATGTCACCCACGGTTATCCGGTAACTGACTTTGAACAGCGGGCGGCAGATATATCGGTGGACCATCCCCTGGTAATAGAGAATTACCGAAAAGCCCACGAAATCGCACTTCGCCAAACGCGGGGACAAGCCACTACCGAGGATTTGCGCCAGGCCATGATCCATTACCGGACGCTTTTCGAGGATCTAGCGGGCGAGGCCGAGTTGGCCCGCGCAACGGCCGCGTCAGCATGACACACGCGTGCAAACGGAGCTGTCCCGGCGGGTGGGTAGAGGCTTCGAAGGCGTGGTCGGCTCGTAGTCCAGTGGTCCTGAACGAAAACGCGGGAGAAGCTAGTCATTGGATGTAACAGGTGGAAGGGCGGCCAAGCGTTTAACAGTCTGTCCGCTACAAAGTAGTGCCCAAGCGAAAGGGAGTTCACCTTTATATGAAAGCTGCAATTGGGTTTGGGATCTTGCTGATCGTGCTGGGCGTTATTTCCCTGGCCTACCAGGGCAGCACGTACACCCACCAAGAGAAGATCCTTGACCTCGGTCCGATTCAAGCAAGCGAGACAGTGAAAGAGCGGATGTCGTTGCCTCCTATTCTGGGTGGACTTGCTCTGGTCGGAGGTGTAGCCCTGGTCGTTGTTGGATCGAGACGGAAAATGTAGGGAAGGGCCTGAATCTCTTGCGTCTCCTCCTCCCCGGGCAAGCAACGGAGGCGAGAAGCCACGGAGAAGGAATGGAAACTCTCACAGACATGGCAGAAACTGCCATGCTGCGACACCGGGCGAGCGTTATGTGCCGCCCTGCAAGTAACTCGAAATGGAGGAACAATATGGCTCTAAACAAAAAAGCAACGTGGACCAGGGTAATCTTCACCCTGCTGGTGACCGGGATGTTGGGACTAGGTCTGATGCCGCTTGCTTCCGCACTCGATCGTAGCGATACGAAGAAGGTGCAGGAGACTCTGCGCGACAAAGGCTACTACACGGCGCCAGTCGATGGCGTCTTGGGGCCCCAAACCAGAGAGGCGATTCGTCAGTATCAAAAGTCGGAAAGTCTACCGGTCACAGGTCACCTTGATGCCCAGACAGCCGGCAAGCTCGGGGTGGGACCGGAATCAATAGGCGGCGAATTCAAAGGCGCCGGCCACGAGGTTGGAGAGGGTGGCGAAGAGGCCGGCCACGAAATGAAGCAGGGCAAGCCCGTCGCGTCAGGCAAGGAAATGGGTAAGGGTATAGGCCGTGGAGCCAAGAAATTCGGTGAGGGAGTCAAGAAAGCCGTCACTCCCGACAGCGACCGCGGAGACCGCGAAAAGAAAGAGCAACCTGAAAAAACGGAGAACCCACAGTAGTTGAGTCCGGGCACTCTCTTCTTTCCGGCGAAGCAAAGAGCCGCAATAGGCCTTGAGAAGACTGGCAAGTGAGCTCGCTTCAGGGCCTACAGGTGAGTGATTGGTTCAGCGATACGGCGAGCCGGGCGGTTTCCTTCCTAACCAGTAAGACCGGGAGCGAAGGCCATCCGGAGGCCGAAAGGAGATTCCCATGTTATTGATCCTTGCTGATTGTCGTTTTGGTGCTCGTGTTTGGCGGTGGCGGAGGTTATTACGGATACCGGAGATGGGGTTCGGGCGGAGGCGTTGGGATCGTCGGAGTGGTTCTGATCGTTCTGGCGCTCTTGTACCTGTTCGGCGGCTGCATCTGTCCCGGTGAGGTAGCGAAATGGGGGAACGAAAATTCGAGGAGGGAGAATGACCTTCGATCACGACTTGTCAAACATGTCGATGGATGAAGCCAAGCTGTGGATCTACCTCCACATTGATTCATTTCGCGCGGACATCCTGGCCGATTACAACAGTTCCCGGGGCATTCGCTCGCACCACGAGGTGCAGGATTCGTTCGGCGATGCCATCAAGAATGCCGCCACGATCACCGGCGCGAGACCTTATCCAAGGATGCGGGATAACTGAGCGGGAAAACGGTCTTCTGATGCCCGCCGAACCCAGTCTCTCCGAGGGCAGGATGCAATCGAAAAGCGATCAGTCATCTGACTGAGAGGGCAATGTTCATCGTCTATGAGTACGCCTTTAGTGTGCTTACAGTTTTGATCGGTGCAATGCTGTTGTTCACGATGGTCGCGATGTTCTTAGCGCTTTCAGCGGGAATTGTGCGTTTTGGCGCCGCGCCGTTGTAAAGAGTCGCATCGCGGACGATGCAATTCAGACGAAAGAGGATGGCGGCCAAGTTCGCCGCTCGTAGTGTCGGTTCGCCTCTGACGTAACCACCAAGCCGAAGACTTGGGTAAGAACTAAGATCTCAAAGCAGGAGGGTGACATGAAATCAGGCGCTAAGGACGAGCTGAAAGGCAAGTTTCACGAAGTGAAGGGCAAGATCAAGCAGCAGCTGGGAAAAGCTACCAACAACAGCGATTTGGAGGTCGAAGGCAAGAACGAAAGGACAGCCGGTAAGGTTCAGAATAAGATCGGCCAAGTTGAAAAAGCTGTGAGCTTGCGGCAAGCCTGCGTGACCTGAGCTCGCTGTAGCTGCTAAGGTCGGTCTTTCCCTCATGCGGAATGAAGGAGAACCGACGGTGGCCAGATCGCCCGATATTCCAAACAACATACAGAAGGTTAGCCGGCGTTTCGAGCGGTGGCGGAGCAGGCACACCGGACGCTTGCCGATTCCGAGGCGCTTGTGGGCCGCAGCGGTGGAGCTGGCCCGGGAGCATGGGGTTTTTCGCACCGCCAAGGCTTTGCATTTGGAGTACGGCAAGTTGAAGCGCTTGCTGGAATCGGCAAGTCCAGTAGCCAAGTCTCGGAGGGCGAAGGTCCGGAGGGCAAGGCGGCGAGGCGCCCGGTCCTCGGCGCCACCGCCGGCGTTTGTGGAACTGATGACGACAGCGACGGCGGGCCTGTCAGAGTGCCTGATCGAGTTGGAAGGGCGGCGCGGCAAGGTGCGCATTCAGTGGAAAGGGACGACGGCGCCGGACCTGGGTGGGCTGAGCCGGGCGTTTTGGGAATCAAAGTGATTCAGATCGTGCCCCAGATGAAGATTCTGGTGGCGATTGAAGCCGTGGATGGAAGAAAAGGTATCGACTCCTTGGTCCGGCTGTGTCAGGAGAAGCTGCAGGAAGATCCCTTCTCCGGATGCGTGTTCGTGTTTCGAAGCCGCAGTGGGACGGCGATTCGTCTACTCAGTTACGACGGCCAGGGATATTGGCTGGCGCAGAAGCGGCTTTCCAAGGGAAGGTTCGTGTGGTGGCCGGAAGCAAGTGAGCCGACCAAACCCCTGGAAGCCTACGAGGTACAGTTGCTCATGGCCGCCGGCGATGTGTCGCGCGTGCGCGCGGCGCCGATGTGGCGGCGGGTGAAGGCGTTGAAGTAAAGACTGCAAAAGCGGTTCTGCCAATTCCTCCCCCCCTTGCGTTCCAGAAAAAAAGGCTACATACTGTTGCCGAGATGGCTGAACTCAAGTACCGGGGCCGGGTCATCACCAGGGAAGACATCCTCTATATAAGGGAACTGATCGCCCAGAATCCGCCTGAGAGCCGACGGACGCTGTCTAAGAAGCTGTGCGAAGCCTGGCAATGGAAACAAGCCAACGGCGCCTTGCGCGACATGGTATGCCGCGGCCTGTTGCTCATGCTGGACCGTGCTGGACAGATCGAGTTACCGCCCGTGAAGTTTGTGCCGCACAACCCGCTGGCGCGGCGAATGCGGCCGGCTCCGGTGCCGATCGACACGACGCCGGTGGAAAGCCGTCTGCACCAGATCCAGCCCTTGGAATTTGCTCAGGTGCGGCGCAGCGGGGATGAGCCGCTGTTTAACAGCCTGATGGAGCAGTATCACTACTTGGCTTACGAACAGCCGGTGGGGGAGCACCTGAAATTTCTGGTCTGGGGGCAGGGCCGGCCGCTGGCCTGCGTGGCCTGGTCGAGCGCGCCGCGACACCTGGGCGCGCGGGACCACTACATCGGCTGGAACCCACAAGCGCGGCGGCGCAACATCCGCTTCATCGCTTACAACACGCGATTCCTGATCCTGCCGTGGGTAAGGGTCGACCACCTGGCGTCCCATATCCTGGGCCGAATGGCAGCGCGGATCTCAGACGACTGGCAGCGAATGTACGGGCATCCGATCTACTTTCTGGAAACGTTCGTGGATCCGGAGCAATTCCGCGGCACCTGCTACCGCGCGGCCAACTGGGTGTTGCTCGGCAAGACCACGGGACGAGGCAAGCAATCCAACAGCGACGTACCGAACCGGTCGATCAAACAGGTTCTGGGATTTCCGTTGACGAAGCGGTTTCGTGAACTGCTCGGGGGATCAGGATGAAGCCCGCCCGGCGCCGTATCGAGGTGAATTTGGAGGAACTGGACCGGGTGTTGGACGGGGCCCGGCAAACGCCGTTGAGCGAGGCCGATTACGACAAACTCAAGGGCGCATTGCATGCCTTGGCGGCGATGCTGGTGTCATCGCGCCCTACGGAGAAGACCCGTGCCGTAGTGGAAGAATCGGGAGGCTCGGAAACGGACGCTGGAAGTCCGGCGGATACCAACACTCCCCCACCGCCCGGACACGGACGCAACGGTGCAGGGGCTTTTGGCGGCGCCCGAAAGGTCGACATTGCGCACCCGAAGTTGGCGCACGGGGATCGCTGCCCGGAGTGCGGGAAGGGCAACGTATACGGGCAGAAGGAGCCGAAGGTGCTGGTGCGGGTTGTGGGGCAGGCTCCGCTGGCGGCCACCGTTTACTCGCTCGAGCGCTTGCGCTGCGGGGCCTGCGGGCAGGTGTTTACGGCCCCGGAGCCGGAAGGAGTGGGTCCGGAAAAGTACGATGAGACGGCGGCGGCGATGATCGCGCAACTCAAGTACGGGAGTGGGACCCCGTTCTACCGCTTGGAACAACTCGAAGGGCAACTGGGGATTCCGTTACCGGCGGCGACCCAGTGGGAGATCGTGCAGGAAGCGGCGGAGTTGATCAAGCCGGCGCGGGATGAGTTGATCCGGCAGGCGGCGCAGGGCGAGGTAGTCCACAACGACGACACCCGCATGCGAGTGTTACGGCTGGCGCGCGAGGCGTCGGACGAACGCACGGGGGTGTTCACCAGTGGCATCGTGTCAACCGGCCCAGGCTGGAAGATCGCGCTGTACTTCACCGGGCGCCGGCATGCCGGCGAGAATATGGCCGACGTATTGCAGCAGCGGGCCAGGCCGTCGAGCCCACCCATCCAAATGTGTGACGCGCTCTCGCGCAACATTCCGAAGTTACCCGGCGGAGTGGAGATTCTGCTGGCCAATTGCCTGGCACACGGTCGGAGACAGTTTGTAGAAGTGGCGGCGAACTTCCCCGACGAATGCCGCTACGTGCTGGAGATGCTGGGCCAGGTGTATGGCCACGATGCTGAAGCGCGTGAAGGTGGGTTGACGGCGGAAGAGCGGCTGCGGTTTCATCAAGAACGGAGCGGTCTGGTGATGGACCAACTGCACGGCTGGCTGGAAGCGCAGTTTGCAGAGCGCAAGACGGAGCCGAACTCGGGGCTCGGCAAGGCGATCACCTACCTGCTCCGACATTGGCGTCCTTTGACGACGTTTCTTCGCGTAGCTGGGGCACCACTGGACAACAACATCGTGGAGAGGGCATTGAAAAGGGCCGTTCTTCACAGGAAGAATGCATTGTTCTACCGGACGCTAAACGGGGCGCAGGTGGGCGATCTATTCATGAGCCTGATCCACACTTGCCAGTTGTGCGGCGCCAACTCCTTCGATTATCTGACCGAGCTCCAGCGCCACGCCCAGGAACTGGCGGCCAACCCCGTGGAATGGATGCCCTGGAACTACCGCAAGACGATTGAGCGAGCCGGAGTATGATGAATCCGGCCTGGCCGGAAACCATCCTCTTCGGCCAGGCCGGAGCGGCAGTCGAAAAGGGGCGAAAAACGGGTGTCCCGCACGGCGAAATTGCGGAAGGTTTTTGGCCACCCCCCTCACCGGGCCCAAACACCGTTCCGGGCAGGCCTCTACGCCCGCGTTTCTACCCAGGATCAGCAGACCATCCCGATGCAGAGCCGGGCCCTGCGCGAATACGCCAAACGTCGGGGCTGGACGATCGCTCTGCAAGTCAAAGAAATCGGCTCGGGCGCTTCTCAGCGGGAGCGGCGAGAGCAATTGCTGGAGGCCGCACGCCGCCGCGAGATCGACGTCGTGTTAGTCTGGCGGCTGGACCGTTGGGGCCGCTCGGTCACGGACTTGCTGGCAACCTTGCAGGAACTGGAGCATCTGGGCGTCGGCTTCGTGTCGCTAACGGAAGCGCTGGACCTGACGACCCCGGCCGGTCGCGCCATGGCTGGCCTTTTAGCCGTGTTCGCGGAGTTCGAAAGGGAGATTCTGCGGGAACGAGTTCGGGCCGGCCTGGCCCACGCCCGCCAGAACGGCCAACGTCTGGGGAGACCCGCTACGGCAGCTCTCCACGCTGATAAGATCCGGAAGCTCTACCGCGCGGGCACGAGTAAATCCGAAATTGCGCGCCGGTTGCAAATCGGTCGTACCTCCGTACGCCGCATTCTGAAAGAAAGGATTGGGTAATGAGCAGTCCCTCTACGGAATACCACAAGATCTGGGTTGAACAGTGCGCGGCAACGGAAGACATCCGCGAACGCTTTGGATTGGAAAGCGCTCTCGATTATCTGGTCGGAGAGAAACTCTTCAGCTTTGTGGCGGCCTCCGAACAAGATCCTCTGTTCGCGCAAGAGTTGGCCGACTTCGTTGCTGAAATCCGGCGGTTGTTTACCACCGCAGAGATTCGCGCCTATCTTCGCCACCTGGAGCGTACCAAGTTCCTCGCACCCCCCGAGCCCGATTTAGATAGGGATGATCTGGATGAGGAAGACGAGGAAGAACCTTCGCCAGCCCATCCGGTGATCGGTGCACAGGAACTGCTGCGGTATTCCCGTGTGCGGCAACTTCTCCAGGATTGAGGCAGCGCGGAGGACTTCATCGATGCCCAAACTCAAAAGGGACCCAGTGCGAGAGGACCGAATCCACAACGAAGCGATCGTGGACGCTTATGGGCCGGAAGAGCAGGCCCTGGGCTGGTATTACTACCTGGAGAACAAAATCCACTTCCCGTTCCAGGCCGAATGTCGCCGGACCAAGGCGGTTTCGCCCCTCCTCAAGGGTGAACGGGTCGAAGTCCGGCACTTGGCACCGGAAGACGCCTGCACCGCTGACATGCTCGTACAGATCCACTGGCACGGCCGCAAAATGGCCGTGCCCCTGTCCCAACTGATCGGAATAGATGTAAACGAATCAACTGCCGACGCCATCGCCGACTGGCATTATTGGGTGGCCCAAGGCTACTGCTTCTGATTCACCACCCAACCCCACCGATCTACGCAGACCTACCGAAAGCTCACCGATGCTCCAACCCCGCCTGACAGCGTATTCGCGCATGGCGCGGGTCTGCAAGGGTGTCGGCGGCGGTGAAAAACGGGGCCAGTTCGGCGGTTGAAAGGGGGCCAGCCGTGTGGTTACGCCGCGGACTCTTCCGAGGCGCAGAGCCGAGGGAAAGGCGGAGGGGTCTGTTAGGTTAGCTTCTCGCCAGCCTTGGGGCCGTGCGCACGATAGGACTTGCCTTTGATCTTGAGGATGATGGCGGCCTTGTACCAGTCGATCGAGGAGGGCCATCGCTAAGGGGCCGTCGAACAGATAGTCTCCCCACTTGTCAAAGTCGACGTTAGTCACCCAAGGCGGTTGAGCGCTTCTGGTTTCGGCCCGGCGATGATCTTGTAAAGGAGATGAGCCGACTGGGGGGTGCTTCGAGCGTTTAACGCGGTCTAGCCCGAACTCGTCGCAAAATGTTGAGCTCAACATTTATCGACTTGGACTAAACCGCTGGCGCGGTAGCACTGCACCGACGCCCTCGCCTTAGCCGAGTTTGCATCAGCTTCGGTCCGACCTCTATCCCTTCACATATAAGCTCCCGTGCGGAACCATGGAAAGGCTGCTCTCGCAGCAGATCCATTTCGCAAAGGAGCTTTCCATGAGTGCCCTTCGCCAACGCATGATCGAGGATATGCAGGTGCGGAATCTCTCCCCGCATACCCAAACCTCTTACGTGCAACAGGTCTCGCTCTTTGCACGCCACTTCAACCAGTCACCGGAAGCCCTGGGTCCGGAGGAGATACGCTCTTACCAGGTCTACTTGACCAACGAAAAGAAGCTGGCTCCCGGTTCCATCCTCATTGCCGTCGCCGCTCTTCGCTTCCTCTACAAAGTCACCTTGCACAAGGATTGGACCTTGCCAGACATCATCCCGGCACCCAAGAAACCCCAGAAATTGCCTATCGTGCTTAGCCCAGAAGAGATTGTGCAGTTTCTCGCTTGCGTGCCCAGCCTCAAGCATCGCACCATCCTGACCACTTGCTACGCCGCTGGGCTGCGGATCTCCGAGGCCGTCCAGCTGAAACCCACCCATATCGATAGCCAGCGCATGGTCATCCGCGTCGAACTAGGCAAGGGGCAGAAAGATCGCTACGTCATGCTCTCCCCCAGACTGCTGGAAATCCTCCGGAACTGGTGGCGTCTCGAAAAGCCCAAGCCTTGGCTCTTCCCAGGCGATATCCCGGACCACCACATCACCAGAAATGCTGTCGAGTTGGCGTGCCGGGAAGCGCATCAAGCTTCCCGCATATCCAAACCCATAACGCCGCACTCCATGCGCCATGCCTTTTCCGTCCATCTGCTCGAGCGCGGAACCGATGTGCGGACGATTCAACTGCTCCTGGGGCATCGGAGCTTGGCCACGACGGCCCGCTACCTCCGCATTGCCACCAACAAGGTCTGTTCGACCACCAGTCCTCTCGATTTGCTTCCGCAGCCGCTAGCCCCTGAATCGAAGCCCGCTCCACCTCAATATTTCTGAGGCTCGTGCGGGCCCCATGGAGCGCCCCAAGCTCGAAGTAGCGGATATCTTCCGCCGCTACGGAGCGGCTTACCGGCAGCAACACGCTGGCCCCCTCTCACGCGGGCAGCGGCGCGTGATGAGCGCCATCGAACTCTGCCGTACCGCCGCCCTGGGCGGCCACCTGGAGCAGTGTGACTCCTGCGGCCACCAGCGCCCCGCCTATCATAGCTGCCGGAATCGCCATTGCCCCAAGTGCCAGTCGCTCGCCCGCGCCAAGTGGCTCCAAGACCGTCAAGCCGAACTACTCCCCGTGGAGTATTTCCACGTCGTCTTCACTGTGCCGGAAGAGATTGCCGCCCTCGCCTATCAGAACAAAGAAGTGGTCTATGGGATTCTCTTCCACGCTGCCGCCGAAACCCTACGTACCATTGCCGCTGATCCCAAACACCTTGGCGCGGAAATCGGCTTTCTCGCCGTGCTTCACAGTTGGGGACAAAACTTGCAGCAGAATCCTCACTCATGGTACCTGGCATTACCATCTCCTTCCTTTGCAACGAACAAAGCTGTTTGATTTTCCGCACAGTCCCCGCGTAGCCTCAGCTTGCCTGTCCGAAGAAGCCGCCCGACGATGCTCCGAACCGGTTCGGCATTCAAATCCGCCCGGCGAATTTCCCAAGGCGCCCGGGGAGTGACTTGTTTGCGTCTCAGTAGGCCTGCCTCGACCAACCGTTCAATCGTGCGGTGACTCACCCCACATACTCGGGCTGCTTCACTTAAGCTGACTGTTTCAGGATCGGGTAATGCTCGTTTTTGACCCGCAATCGAGTAGTTACGCCGGGCGGTGGCCACGCGGTTCTGATTCCACCGTTTACCTTTTCCCGTGGTATGTCCGAATCGGTTCAATACCGAAGCAATCTGATCATCACCATGCCGAACGGCCATCCGACGAATGATCTCCAGTGCTTCTATGGACGTCGTGGTCTCGGTCGCAGAGCGGGGCCGTTCCATATCGAGTTGAGTGTGCGTACCTCCCTTCCAATGAAGGGTGAACTGCAGAGTCTTATTCTCCGCATCTCCGCGCACGATAATTTCCTCGAAGGCGGTCCGAAAGATCATTTTCTTGAGGGTGGAAGGACAATGATCGCTTTGCCAGATTTCGGCAAAGTTCTCACCCATCCCACGAATTCTGGCTTCCTCGTCGGGAGACAGCAAGTGGCGCTCCGTATTGAGGTCGGCCAGTTGTTGCTTGGTGGACTCAACCTCCTCCAGCTTTTCGTTCCAGCGGCGCTCCAATTCGCCGGCGACCAAACGATTCCGAGCGTCCACCGCGTCGTATTGTTCAAACGCTTTCCGGGCCTCGTATTCGAGTTGCTCGAGTTTACGGGAGAGGGTGGCGCGCTGGGCCACATCCCCGGCGCTCAGTTCCTCCAGGGCCCTCCGACTGGCTTCCACCCCGAACGGTGAGATCACTTGGAGCAGCTCTTGACCCAACCGGCGATCTACCGAAGCACCGCCAAAGCCCAGGCAATACTCGCCGCCATCGTCATAGTCCCCTTTACAGAGATACCGCGCGTGGGTGCCCCGGCCTCCCCAGTAACGTACATGTAGCTTGCGACCACAGTGCCCACAGCGGAGAAGCCCCACCAGCAGCCCCTGCCCGGCACGAATCGCGGTCATCGCTTCGTCACCTTCCCAGTTCACGGAATTACGCTGGATCATTCGTCGGTTCTCTTCGTAGGTGGCCCAGTCAATATAACCCACGTGATGATGGGGAATAAATACCCGGCAATCCTCGGCCCGACGCGTCGCGCCCTGACGCTTCTCCAGCCTACCCTCGACCAGCAAGGTCACCTCGGGGCGACGCCCCCAAACATAGGCGCCGGCATAGAAGGGATTGCACAGAATATCGCGCACCAAACTCTGGCTGGGAATCTTCCAGATGAGCTGGGTCCCTTGGATCGGGTTGGCGGGTAGCTCTACATCGTGATCGCGAAACCATTGGAAAGTTTGACGGATGCTCCACCGTTCCCGAAGTTTTGCAAATACCAGTTGAATGGCTTCGCAGACCCGTCGATCGGGATGGAAGACAACCTTGCCCAAGGAGTTCCGGACATAGCCCACGGGAAGACGCTTGAACAGTTCCCCGCGGCGCGCTTTGGATTCCTGGCCTGCCTGGAGCCGCTGCCGAAGAACCTTCAGTTCTACGACGCTGAGCGTCCCTTTGATTCCAAGGACCAACTGATCATCAAGATAATTCAAGTCGTAAACCTGTTGCTCGTCGGCGATCAGGGTTCCAAAAATCTGGCACACCTCCAGCAACCGGCACCAGTCTTGGTCCGTGCGGGACAGCCGCGAGACCTCCCGACTGCCCACGATTCCGACCTCCCCTAAAGCTACCGAACTGAGAACGCGCTCGAATCCTTCGCGACGAGCGGAGGCCATGGCCGCGCTCGATCCTAGATCGCTATCGATAGTCTCCACCTGCTTCCAACCCAGAGCATGCATTCGCTCGGCCACCTCATACTGAAGACGCTGGCTCTCCTGATTCTGCCGCACCTGTTTGTCGGTGGATTGCCGTAAGTAGACGATGGCTTTGCGCGCCAAGTGTTCCGGCTTGATCTTGGGACTGTACAGGACCTCTGTCATCAACTCCTCCCTCGGCGTGAAAGACCGCCATCAGAATGCTGGCCATGAGATCGATCAGATGGGCGCGTACCGTTGCGTCCACCGGCACGGCAACCTTTTCTGTCCGGATCCTCAGGTCCAGAAGTTGTAGTTGCGCCACGATAACCCTCCTTACATTCATCAACAGCCGCTTGCTGAAGGTTATCGTAGAGGGGGTTCCCAGCGTCCAGTTGTGTGGGGACTAATGACGTGAGCGATAGAAGAGCTTCCTTATTCAGGCGCGGTCGGTCCGAAATCTTTATCTCGGCGCAATGCGGCGAGAGCATCCACACCGGAATCTTCAGTCGCCGCCCTCTTGCGTCGATGACGGAAACCGCTCCGTCTCCCCGCTTTGGCCGGCGGATGATCTGAAGGGTGACTCCATGGAGCGGGTGGAACGGGTAGAAGACTTGGACTTGTCTGTCCTCCGCGCTCAGGGTATTGTGAGCGCGGATGGCATCATCCCCACCTGCATTGCGTGGTGCCGGGTGGGGGCATTAGTCCGGATGGTCAGCGTTGGATCGCCTGCCTTCCGGGCTTCTTCCTACCCGTCCGCGTGCTGTCGCGCCTTTTCCGACGACTCTTCCTCCAAGGCTTGCAGATCGCCTTTGACAGCGGCAAGCTCCAGTTCTTCTCTTCTCGGGAGCAACTTCGTGAACCCCAGGTTTTCGCTCAATACCTGGCCTCGCTTCGAAAAACCGAGTGGGTCGTCTTCGCCAAACCCCCCTTCGGCGGTCCGGAACAAGTCCTAAACTACCTGGGCCGCTATACTCATCGCGTCGCCATTTCCAATAACCGCCTGCTCAGCATGGAGGACGGTAAGATCACCTTTCGTTGGAAAGATTACCGTCACCACGACCAGCAAAAAACGATGACCCTGGACGCCGAAGAGTTCATTCGCCGCTTCCTGCTCCACGTTCTGCCCGACGGTTTTCAGCGTATTCGTCACTACGGCTTTCTTGGCCACCGGTATCGCCAAGTCAGGCTCACCTTGTGTCGCCGGTTGCTGGGTGTGGCTTTGACTTTAATCGGCCCCGCCCAGGAACAGACCAAAGCCGACTACCGCGAACTCTACCAAGAACTGACCGGCAAGTCCCTCCGCGAGTGCCCGGTTTGCCATCGCGGGCAAATGGTCGTGATCGCCGTGCTCTCCGTCTCCGATCGGGCACCACCTTGCGGAGACCTCCCATGAGACAGCACAGCATCAACTCGTCCGATTGTCCCCTCGCTGGGTTTTCCCAAGCCAACAGGGAACCCTTGTTTCTTGCAGAAGAACGACGATGTTCCTCGGCCTCCCTCCGGTCATTCGGCCGAGCTTTCCTGACAGCCGCTCCTCCACAATCGAGAGAAAGCGGCACCGGTGAAGGCGTAGGCTCCTCTCACATTTACCTCGCCTGGCGCTCGACGGTTGTCTCCACCCTGACCCGATCTTTCAATACCCATAGGGTCCTCGTTGGCCCGCGGTTTAGTCCTATCGATTTTTAGCTCACCGGGCGCGACCCGATCAAATCAATCCCTCAACATCTCATTTGTGCGCCCGCTGAGCTAAAAATCCTCTGCATTCCCGTACGCTAACTCCACATTACTGACAACTTCACATTAATCGATGATGAGCAGATCGGGGCGTGAGTAACGTACGCGCCGGGGAAGAGTTTTGTCGGCCAGGGAAGCCGTCAGTTCGGCGAGTAGGGCGGCGGAGGTGCGATAGCAGACGCGGTAGCCCGCGACGCAGGCTTTCAGTCCCAGAGCCTGGACGATGTGACTCTTGCCCACTCCGGACCAACCGACAAAAATCAGATTGGCCCGACGGCGGATGAAATCGCCGGTGGCCAGCTCTTCCATCTGCAGCCGGTCGAAGGCCTTGGGATTGAACCTCCAGTCGAAACCCTCCAGGGTTTTGGATTCAGCAAAGCGAGCTTCCCGGACGCGACGTTGGACCGCACGTTCATGCCGTGCTGCGGCTCGCGGGCCGATGATCTGATCGAGAAAGCTGAGGTGAGACAGACCCTCCTTCTCGGCTTTCGAGAGGACCGTATCCAGGGCTTCAGGCCGAAGCGGAATACCCAGCGTTTTGAAGTGGCTTAAGCAGCGGTCACCAAGATTCCGACTTCTATGATCTGTTGATCGAACGACACACTCGCAGGTCGACCATCCTCACCTCGAACCGAGGGGTGGAGGAATGGATGGCAGTCTTTGATGAACCGCTGCTGGGCCAGAGTGCGTTGGATCGCTTCTGCCACCGTGCCCACCAGTTTGTCATTGAGGGCGAGTCCTACCGTAAACGCACCGCCCCCGGATCGGCCTCCACGCCCCCAACCGGCCGGAAAGCCATAATTTCACAGGAGAACAGAGAGAAGAGAAAAGAGGAAGGCACTCCTGAAAATTGATCAGGTGGGGCCAAATCATATGATCAAAAGGGGCCAAATCGGGTTGACAAAGCGGGCTATTCGACAATAAGAGAGGAACGAGCTTAGGTCCCGATAAAATCGGCATTTCGGAAGGTACCCCGAAACGGGGTTCGGGGAAGTCGGGCAGGCATCGCACCTGGATGACTCGAACGCATAATGGCTCTCCCGAACGGGCTGGCGGCAGTCCGGCCTGCCCCCAGTAGCCGATCTTCCCTTTTAGCAGGTCTGGGCTTCACCACCACTTCCGGCGGCAGGAGCCATGCACTGCGCCCGCTACCGATTTCCCGTGCTTGGCGGGCGCAGAGTCTCGCCGCAATTTCTGCAAAGGGTGCGGCGCCGCGCGTTCAGCGTGGCGCACCGCGCGCACGTGATGTATAGGGCGCGGGCGAACAGTTGGGTGATGACGGCCGCACCGCCCAAGATGGCGATAGCGAGCGCATTTGAATGAGCGTCGAACCCATGGGGTTTACCGTTTGACGGTATCGTAGGCATTGCGGTGGTACGTGCCCTGTCGCAGGTCGCGATCAGTAAGAAGACCTCGCTGACCTTGGCTGGATTCTCGGATTTTTGCGCCGCGGCTACGACCGATTCTGACGTGCCATCAGTGCTGCCCGTTGGAGCCGACCACGGGTTCCGGCCTCGAAGCGACAATCCCGAACGCTGCCTCGTCCCCGCCCGAGTCTCTCAGGTCGTTTTCCCGTTCCAGCGGACACCTGCGATACAATTGCCGCCCAAGCGAAGGCACATATGCTGTCCACTCCTCGCCCACCGGCCCCTGATCTATCAACCGCCAGGCTTGCTCCAGCCGCGCGTCGATCTCATCCAGGTAGTGAAGCACGAAAGCTTCCGGAAAGGCGGGCTGCCGCAGCGCGCCCTTATCGATCTCGCCGTGGTGGCTGACGATCAAGTGCTGGAGCACGCTCTTGAGATCGAGCGGAAAGCCATCAACTCGCGACACGTGCCGTTCCAGAATCTCGAAGCCCAACCCCACATGCCCCACCAGTTGCCCGCGCGTCGTATAGCCGAGGCGTCGTGAAGTGCCCAGCTCTTCGATCTTGCCGATGTCGTGCAGGACGGCTCCCGCAATCAGCCAGTCCCGGTTGAGCCGTGGGTAATGCTCGACGAGCTTCTCGGCCAGGCTGCAGACAGAAGTCACATGGGAGAGAAGGCCGCCCCGGCAGGGGTGGTGGATGCGCATGGCCCCCGGCGCAATTTTGATCGCAGTGGCCACCGCCGGGTCGTCCAGGACCGAATGCAACAAGACGCGAAGCTGGTCGTTGCCCACCGATTGCACAAAGGCCCGCAGCTCTTGAAACATCTCTTCGGGATCGCGGGCAGAGACGGGGCAGAAATCGGCTTCCAGGAACTCCCCATCCTCGCATCGCCGGAGCCGCTGCACGATGAGTTGGGACCGGTCATTGTAGAGTTCGATCGTGCCGCGCACCTTCACGATATCGTCCCGCTCAAACAGGGCCGCCGTCTCCCGGACATTGTCCCAGGCCTTGGCGTCCACCTCGCCGGTGCGGTCCGCCAGCACCAGATGCAGGTAGAACCCGCCGTTGCGTTTACCACGGACCTCCTTTTCCTTGACGAGTGCCAGGAAGGTCACCACCCCATCGCGGGGCAAAGCCTCGATGAAGAAGCCCTTGTCGGCCATAACTTACCTCCTTTCTCATACCCCGAAGAGACCCAACTGGTCGGACTTTGGGCGGCAGCCCCGGTCCGGCGCGGGGCCTTGCTCCTACGCACGGCTTCGCCCAGCGAGTTACCAAACATCAGCAGTTGAGTGACTACTTCCGGCATGGGTGTTGGCGGTGGAACAAGCATTTCCGGCACAGTCTCAGTCTGATGTGCGACTTCGCCGTCACACTCCGAGATCATCCCTGCGCCCACGCCGAGCGCCTCCCCTTGCTCCTTCCGGAGTGCCGCCCAGACCTGGTCCGCGGTTTCCCCAATGCGTTGCTCGACGACCAACTCTCGCGCCATGGCCATGAGGAGATCGTCGCCCTCCTCCATGGCTTGCAGACCCTCGCTGGCGGCAAACTTCCCCTCCATCGCCAGCGACACCAGCATCTTTTTTCCCATCAAGCGGAGACAGGTCTCCTGCATCGTCCCCGCATAGTGGAAGAATTTCACCACCACGTTCCGCCGCTGCCCGATCCGCCACGAGCGCCGGCTGGCCTGCCGCAGGGTGAAGATCGAGTAGCCGGTCTGGTAAAAGAAGATATCGGGTGCGAAAATCAGATCGAGCCCAAGCGCCACGAGCCTAGGATGGGCAATGAAAACCTCGATGCCTTCGCGCAGTTTCTTCTCGTACCACGCCTCACGCGCTTCCGGCTTGACCTCCGCTTTCAGCACCGCCACCCGCAGACCTTCCTTCGCCAGGATCTCCGCCAAACGCGCGGTCACGTCTCTCTTCTGCGTATAGACCGCGTAAATCTGAACTCCGCGGTGGCGGGAAACGCTTTTTTTAACTTCTTCGACCAGGCGGCGTTCCTTGGCGTAGACCAGGGTTTCGTCAAGGTCGCGTGGCTGAGCGATGCGGAACCGCTCGCGGCGTCCGGTCTCCGGGTTATATTCGTACCCGGTCAGCTCTCCCAATCGGAAAGGGCGGTCAGGATATAGCAGGAGGGCATTGAGCGCCGTGCTCACCACCGACTGATTGCCCCGATGGGACTGCAGCGCTTCCTTGATTTCCCCTTCCAACTCGGCGTAGGCCTCTTTGAGGGGCGGGTCCATCTCGACCGCGACAACTTCTTCCTGATAAGGCGGCAATGCGCTCGAAATGTCTTCGAGCGACAGGAACGCCGCCAGATCCATCAGATAGTGACCGAAGAGCAGCGGCGAGGCCCCGGGCCGGCGCCGCACGCGGTGGGTGGTCCTTCCTTCCGAGCAGGCGTTGTCCGCCGACTCGATCACGGTGATCTTTTCCAGCAGTCCGTAGGTCTCGCCAAAGGCCCGCATGCCGCTATCGTCATGTTCGAAACCGCGGGCAATCATCTTGGCCGCATCTAGGCGAAAAAGGACCGGAAAAAGTTCGTCGGCATAGCCGCCCAAGAGTGTGCCAGTGAGCACCAGCGTATGCCGGGCACAGGCCGCCAGCGTCCCCAGGGCGTTCCCCTGCGCGGTGTCCTCGCCCTTCAGTTCGTGGACCTCGTCGGCGACGAAGTAGTCGAAGAAGTCTCTCAGGTAATGACCGATAAACAACGCGGGTGCGTAGCGGCGCAAGCAGCTTCCATCGGCCTGCCACAACGCGCTATAGAGAGTGTGGCGCTCTTTTGGTCCACCTTCACCATTCCCTCCACCCAGAACTTCGCCGCGCTTCGCCTTCTTGAAGTCGGCGGCCAGCAGCCGCTCACCCTCATCCCCCAGGTAAACCGGTTTACCGCTGTCCGGGTTGACGACGCTGCCCAGGTAGCGGCCGCTCTGGGCGATCCGGTAGGCGTGCCGCCAGCGGTAGGACAGTTTGGCCCGTTCGCGCGAAACGATAAACAGTGCCGGCCCGGGGCAGATCTCCCTCCAACGTTAACGGGCAGATTTGCCGTCCTTGGCCAGGCGGAGTTCGGTCAAGGTCGTTCGCAGCCCCTCGCGCACGATCTGCCCATGGCGCAGCTTTACCTCGCTGATGCCGGCCGGTGTACCAGAACCATTCACATCACGGATACCCTCGATGAAGAACACGCGCACCCGGGGTAGTGTCAGGAAGGCCTCGCGGGCGACCTTGTTGACCAAATGGGGAGGACACATGTAAAGGGCATTGAAGGCTCCGCTGCTGTGCACCCAAAGGGCCGCCAAAGCGATTAACGTCTTGCCTGCCCCGCACTCCGCCACGACCGCGGCCGCACGACTCTGCTGCCATTTCTTTGAGACACCCATCACGGCGACTTTCTGGGCGTCAAAAGGCTTGCGCAGCAATTCATCCAGCAAGGATGAAACCGGATTCTCGACCCTCTGGAGCGGGGGATAGAGGTCCACAATTCGCTGACCCAACTCGACAGCGTACCGCCTCATGTACTCAGGGATATCGGCCGGCACCGGCATGGCGCACACTCCCTTCGAAGAAACGAGTGGTTATAGATAATCAGTGGGAAGTGGCAAGGGAGGGAAGAGCGGCGATTCGAGTCGAAACTTGATTACACAAGCGTCACGATTCGGCGCAGCACTTGGGCAGGGATCTTTGCGGTTATATTAACGACGGAATGTATATGACACAGACTCACTGTTTACGATCGTTCCTTCGCATGCGCAAGGGAAAAAAGCAAATGCGCATATTGGAGGGCGGATCGTCCACGCAGCGAGACCGGCCTTCGGCGCTCGCCGGCGCCTCCCCTCAAAACCAAGGCGGGCGAGAAGATCAGGCCGATGCAATGTCGGCGGGAGACCGAACGAGGACGGGCCGATGGCGGTATTGTTCAGCTGACTTTTTGGCACACTTCTGAGGAAAATGAATTCCCGAGGTCGACGAGATCTCGCGATGAATGCTGAGAGGCAATGGCTTCACCTCGCCCCTTAAGCGCCTACAGAACCCCAGAAGAGATTGGAGCATTGTGCAACCCGCCCTTTAGTTCGGCCGTCTAGGTGTATCGTACCAATCCAGCCAGGCTTTGGGGGTTTGGCCAAGATCCTTGCCGACGATCCGTGACAGCGCATCTTCCACTTCCTGCCTGCGTGGGGGTGGGTAACGAAGTGGGCAAGTAGGGGAACCGCCTCGGGAAACCGGTGGGCGCAGAGCGCCCCGATGACGTCATGAAGTATTATTTCTCTATTTTCCCCTGGACGGTGTTCGGAGTCCTTCCAAATGGGCTCAATCGTCGGAAGATTGTCCTTCTCCGGCATTTCGCGAAAGGCTCCGAGAGACATCTCGCGGGCCTGGTCGACATTGAATTTCACTGCCCAGAGGGCCAAGTCCCTGATCAGCGGCAGATCGGAGGGGTCCTTGATGCTCCTGAGGCCATACAAGAGCGATGGGACATCACGGTAGGCGTCCTGGATGTTTTTGAGTACGGAATTCCAATTTTCCAGCGCCGCGCTTCCATCCAGACCATTCGCGATCAGGAATCCCTCGTAAAGCTCCTGCTGGCTCTTGAGATGGCTGATCATGGTCTGATGCAGTTTCTCGCTCCCATAATTGCCGGCTTCATAATAGAGTAATGATCGATCGTCGGGAAGCATCGCTTCAAGCTGTTCGGCAAAGTAATCCCCAGCGATAGGGCCTGTCTTCCGCAGCTCCGGCTTGGTGTGTTCAGCAAAGCTCACTCCATACTGCATGAGGTGGAGGAATGGCCACAGGGCTTCCACGCGCTTTCGAGGGTCGGGGATACTTACCGCGTCTTCCCACTGCTGCCGCAAGGCTCTGGCTTGCTGGGCCATGTTTCTGAGCTTAAAGACCCTGCTTGGCTCCTGCACCCAGAAGAAACAATATCCATCTTGGGTCGGTTCCCAACTGTCAGGGTCGTCCTTCTTATGCTGCAGGAAGAGCAAAATTCTGGTGCTGGACGAAACCGGGTCAATTAAGTCCGGTCCGCCCTCCTGCTTGGTGAAGAGCTTGAAGCCCGACATAGTGATAGAATCACCGGCCTTATGATCTCCCAGAAACACCTCTTCGATCTCATACACGTCCGCCGCTTGTGGTCTGACGATGGCGAGGAGTGTGGCATCGAGAATGCCTTCGCGGGGATTACGTCCCGGAACCAGTCTGCTGAACGCTGTATCATTCGAAAGGAGCACAACCAGCAGAGCGCAGACATGCGAGAATTGGCCGACCCTTGACACCTGACCCTCTATTCAAAGTCTCTGCCTGGCGTTCGCGGTGACCACTGTTCCCATTTCCTTGCTAACTCCATTAGCCATTCACGAATTCATATAACGAGTCCAAGTTAACCGAGACATGCAAAACGGCCTAGTCATCAAGTACATTCTAGCAAGCAAACCAGTAGCAGCAGCTTGCATGAATTCGTCTCCATCTGAACAGTACGATCATCTTCGAGCCCACTGACCTGCCCTCTGCCGTCATCAACGAATGTCGACGTTCTCGGCGAGCGCCTCGCCGCTCTCTTCCTTGCCGGGGCGCAGAAAGTTGTTGGCTACATTCCAAGTAATGGGCCCGTTCTGCTCGGGGAAACGAAACGTGCCTTGCTTCACCGCCCGGCCAATCCACTTGAGCAACGCCTTCTTGCTGGCCCTCACCGCCAATGGCCTGCAACCTATGCCAATCAGGGACACGACGGCTTGGCACCGCTCCAACTCCCCCAGCAACCACCCGGCCCACTCCGGCACGACCGGCAGGCCCATCTGCTCCGCCAGTCGCCGGACCACAAATGCCGGATCGCTGTCACACAAGATGGTCCGAATGATCTTGGCGTCCACCGGAACCTTCCCTGCGATCTCGGCTGAGACTATGACCAGGTGCCGCACCGGGCGCTTTCGCCCGGCCGTGCTCACCGTCCCGCGAAAGCACTGCGCCCCTTCCCCGAAGGTCACCTTCATCGGCTGAAGATCAGGTCCAGACACCGTGAAGAAGGCGTTTTCAACCACGCCTGCCCAGACCGCGCCGACGTCCTGATCTCCGCCCAGAATCGACGCGAGATGCGCCTTCCCGGTGCGGCCATTCTCGTCCGCTTCGCCAATGAACCGGTCCATCGCTAAGTGCACCTCGGTCGTCGTGTCTCGCATCTGCCGGGTGAATTCCAGCCGTCCAAAACGCGCGTGGGCATTTTTCATTACCAATTCACCTCATCAAAGTTGTGGAGCCGCCAGGAGCGGAGGTCTCGGGCAGGGGAGATGGAAGGGGCGCAGGATGCAAGGGGAAGGTCCCGCATGGAAAAATGGCGTCTCCGATAGCCGCTGCCGCCGTTCCGTGGCTCCCCACGCCACCCGACCGGACAGCCGTTCGTGCCGGCTGCGCCTCGGTACGTCACTTCAAAATGGCGGTCTCGCCGGTGACCAGCACTAAGGCCAGTTCGTGCGCAAACCGCTCCCGCTCGTGGATAGTCACCGTGCCCTCTTCGTCGGTTTCTTCGAACCTGTCGATTTCCTTGCGTAGTTGCCACGCCGAAATATGCCGATCATTTCCGGAACCAAAGATTCCATCCAAACCACCGCCCACGGCCAGGAGCCCAATCGCTCCGCCCTTCAGCGAGATCAGCGGCCTCCCCGAAATCTCCGAAGACTTGGGGAAGAGCAGCCGCCCCGCTTGCCGGTAAGCCGCCGAATCCGGCAGTAGATCTTCGATCTCATCTAGCGGTAAGCCGCGATGGACCAGTTGCACCGGGCCGCCTTCGGGCACCATATAGACGGCATCCGGTTGCGCAGAAAGCACCGGCAGTTGCATGGGATTGCGCGCCTGGCTCGCGTATTGCAACCGAGCGCGGGTGATGTCCTCATCCCGCAGCCGCTCGCGTTCCCGCCGGCTGCGACGCACCGCCAGCACCACAACCTGCTTGTAGCGCACGCACAGCGGTTCACTCAATCGGTAGATGCACGCATCGCGAAATTGCGCTGCCAACACCGCACTGCACTCGCGCAGCCGCTCGCCCGGAATCACCAGCAACAGCACTCCGCCGGGCTTCAGCCAGCGGTAGGTATGGTTCAAAAAGATCTGCTCCATGCGCTGGTTCCGGTCCTGGCCCAATTCGGCGTCGTAGGGGCAGTTTTCATATAGCAAGCTGATGGTCTCTGCCGGACAATGGGTTTCGAGCGCATTACCCTGGACAACCTTCTCGATTCGTACCCGCGCTTGCTCCGCCCGATAACTGTCGAGCTCGATCCCGTAGCGAAGCACGGAGGCACTGCTGGTCAAGGCGGCGAAGGCCACCCCATCGCCCACGCACGGATCAATGGCCGCGCAGCATCCGCCTGGTGGGAACTGAAGACAGCGACGGATTCGCTCCGTCTCGGCTAGAGGCAAGGGGTAGAACGCCATACGGAGCCTGCCCGCCAAGCGCATAAATTACTCCTTCGCTTACCCTCACGATGTGTGTGTGGTGATGATTGCCCTTTTGCACCGTACGATGGCCGGCGCAGCGCATCGCGAAGCTGTTAGACTTTGTCTATGCCCAAAGATTGGAAAACCAAGCTCATGTTGCCCATCGGCCTAAAGCCCGCATAAATCAAATTTAGTTGAGGAGGACTTACAGTGCGCGTCCGCCTTTTTGTCTTTGTCACCATCGTGCAATCGATTCTGTTCCTGACGCACTGGTTTCTCTATGCCACGTGGAAGAATTTCTGGGGAATGCCTGATCCGCCTGGGATCTCGAAGCTCCAGGTAACCCTGGCCTTGCTGTCGGTTAGCTTTGTCGCCGCGTCCCTGCTCGCCTTTCGCTCTTTCCACCTGTTGGTGCGGTTGTTCTACACCATCGCCGCCGTCTGGCTGGGAATCTTGAGTTTCTGCTTCTTGGCAGCCTGTTCGTGCTGGATTGTCTATGCCCTGCTCAGGCTCGCTGGACTCCCCTGGGATCGGCGCGTCCTTGCCGCTGTTCTCTTTAGCCTTGCAATCCTGGCCAGCCTATACGGCCTTGTCAATGCCAGCCAGATCGGGATCAAACGCGTCACGATCCAGTTATCGAATCTGCCCGAGCCGTGGCGCGGCCGCGTGGCGGCATTGGTGAGCGACCTCCATCTCGGGCACGTCCGAAACTACCGTTTCGTTCTCCGCGTTGTCACGATGCTCAATCGACTGCGCCCGCATGCCGTCTTCATCGCTGGCGACCTGTTCGATGGCACTCCCGCGGACCTCGACCGGCTCACCAAACCCTGGGAAGCGCTTCCGGTTCCCTTGGGCACGTACTTTGTAACCGGAAATCATGAGGAATTCTCCGACCCTACAAAATATCTCGACGCCCTGCGGCGCTCCGGCGTGCGCGTCCTGGACAACGAGAAGCTGATCCTGGATGGCCTGCAGATCGTCGGCGTGAACCACGCTGACTTGACCGAGCCGCAGCATTTCCGGTCGATCCTGCGGGAGGCTGCCTTGGACCGTGACCGTGCCAGCATCCTGCTGACCCATGCGTCAGCCCGCATGTCGATCGCGGAGGAAGAAGGCATTTCGCTACAGGTTTGCGGCCATACCCACGGGGGTCAGTTCTTTCCTTTCACTTGGGTCGCCTCTCGCATCTATGGCAAGTACAGCTACGGCCTCAGACGACGGGGTACGCTGCTGACCTACACATCAAGCGGTGCCGGAACTTGGGGTCCTCCCCTGCGCGTAGGGACGCGGCCGGAGATCGTTCTGATCCAATTCGAATAGTCAAGAGACTCCGGCCCAAGAAGCAGCCGCTCCGGTTTCATCCCTGGTTAGGGCCACGGCGGAGCCGTGATTTTACATTCGCCTTTTATTCGCCTACGCCTTACAATGTCGCCGATGGAGAAAAAACTGCACGTTCTGGTCTGCCAACTGTTCGGCCATCGCAGCTATCCCGACTTCGACCAAAAGCTGCGCGAGCTGCAAGCCGTCCCACTGATGCATTCCATCTGGGCTGTGCGCACCGCCATGACGGCTCCGGAGCTTAAGGAAGTCTTGCGCCGGATCCTCGACGATGGCGACAGGATCCTCGTGGTGGAAGTTGCCGGAACCTGGGCCAGCCGAAGGGCCCTGCACAACCTGGGAGAGATGATTCCCCCACGGGGCGGTCCGGCTCTGGCTCTGTGGAAGCAGCGCTGGGGCGAGTAAGACCCAGGGGAGAATCCGGCACTCTCGCTCTTTCCCCAGCTCAAGATTTTTTTGCGACCCTTAAGAGTATTTCAGGCCATTGAACTATGTTACTGCTGGTCAGTCACTTAGCGGCTTGAAAGGGTCATTTGACGACTTTGCCCAAGCTGGCTATGCTGCACCCAGTCATGGAAACTGGTGTCCAACCCGCGCCGGTACCCGCGAAGGCCATTCGCCACGGCGTGGTCTCGGAGCTCAAACCCGAGGGCGACAAGACGGCCTGCCGGTTCAAAGACGGCGGCTCTGTCCTTATCTCCAATTTCCTCGCCTCCCACATCCGGCCCGGGGACGAAATCGACTTCCCCGTATCCCTCGACGCTGCCGGCGCCGGAACCGAACTTTACATCCACAAGACCTCGCCCGCCAGCCGGCGACAAGACGTCTACCAGGCTCCGATCGGCTATGCCGCCCAGCCCAAGGCCGATAAGCGCGACCGGCTCTACGTGCGGGCGGAAGTTCTCCGGGGACAGCTTGGCATTTCCTCCGTCCACCTGCCGTGCGAGGTTCTCCGCGACTACTTCTACGTCACGAACCGTCACCAGCCCTGGGAGCGGCAAACTACCCTTTACAACACGGTCCGCATCGCTCCGCTTGCTTCCCTGGCCGAGTTGCGGCTGGCCTTCAGACTGCGGCAGCTGGAACTCCAGGCCGCAGGTGCTCCCAGAGGCGAACACGCCACTTTGGAACGGGCCTTCAACCTCCTGGCGCGGCCGGAACTGCGGGCCTGCTATGACGCCTTATTGTCCGATGCGTCCGCACCGGTGCTATTCCCCTATGGCGGGTTTGGATCACTCCTGGTGGCTGGGGACCGGTCCAGGGATGGCCAGACGCTCTTCGCCACGCGGATACTGTCTTTCCTGCCCGAGCGCCGGCACCGCCGCTTGTGGGCGCCGCTCCGCAAGTTCGACTTCTCGAGCGACCGGGCGAGCTATCGCGATGTCCGGCGCAAACTTGAGGTTCTGCTCGATCAATCGGCGATGCCCCTGTTTTGGGACGCGACCTGGAACCAGTGGAAACATCTGCTGGGCGCCAAGGTCGAGATCGAGGCAGACTTCGTCCAGAGCGGCAAGTATCGTCACCGGCAAGGAGAGTGGGCGCTCGTCCAATGGGAAACGGCCTTACCCAGCCGGATCGCAGTGACGCTTCCCGCGGATATCACCGGGCAGATTGAAACGGCGCGAAGGACTTTCCATCGCTTCGGCGAGTTTTCCGCCGCGCTCGATCAGATACGGGTTCGTATTGAACGCCAGCCGACCGAGAGAGAAGAACTGCGAAGGCTGTGTTGGGACCTCGGGCTTCCGGGCGACTTCGACGTCGCTCAAATCAACTGGGTACCCGGCTATGACGACTTCTTCTACCGCCAGTTGTGCCAGAGGGCGCGGCGGCTCTACCTCTTCCAGGCGGAGTACATCTTTGAACTGGAAAGAGGTCTCGCGGTTGAGAGACCCCAGGTCGGACACGCCACTTACCTGTTTTCGAAGCCGGCCAACATGGATGCGTTCCTAGCCCTCTACACCCGGACGACCAAAGAGGAGATTCGCCACAACCGCGCCAACGCGGCGGAGAAGCTGGGGTTCCTGGGGCGCATCGTTCACGGCTCCAGCCGTCGGCTCTGGTTGCGCGAGATCAAGACCAAGCTGGGGGAGACCAATGACTATGTAGAGGCGCTGGCATCTGAGGATAGTTAACTAAGATGGAAGAATCAGGGAACACGAAAGCTGAAATCATTGCGCTTCTTGAGAGGCGGTCGGAGGAGAGCCTCGAGAAGATCCGCCAGTTCATTCTGGACGAGGATGAAAGGGATTACATCGAGTTTTTGTACCCCGTGTCACCGGAATCCGCCGAGGAGATTGAGGAATTAGCGGCTGAAGCGCGTACGATCCTTGAGAATCTCCGAGAGATCAATGCAACCCTCTGTGACCTCGACCAAGGCAAGAGCAGAATCCAGTAGCCGCCGCTCAGGCCGCCGCCGCACCTCGCCTTCGGATTCGTCGCCAGAGATCCGGGTCTACGGGCAGTCTCCCGGCGCAACCGGATTGCAGGTTGAAGAAGCCGCCGTGGTAGCTAATCTTCCCGTACCGAAACAGCCGGGCCAGCAAGGCCAGAGCGTGCTGGGCGAGGACTTGGTTAAGAAACGGCTCTTGCTTCTGGAGGCTCTCCGCGGCGCTGCAACTGGGGAGTCCGTCATCGTCCAGGCTGCCATCCACTGTTTCTGGGTAGAGTTCCGAGACCGTGCGCAGGCGGGTTCGGCTTCGCCGGTTGACCTGGTTCAGCGGCTCACCCAGGATGAACTGCCCGCTATCCGTTGAATTGCCAATGTCCAGGTTGTAGATCGCGTTACTCCACCCGCTGGTGCACTGCTGGACCACCGCCCGGGAGGCCCGCGTATCCACGCATCCGATGACCACGTCGAATCGATCCAGGGGTTGCTTGCGTTGCAAATGCTCCGGCAAGGCTTCCCACCCCAGGTTCCAGAAGAGATTCAGCCGGTTCACCAGGACGACGGCTTTGAAGAGTCCGACCTCACTCAAACCGAACGGCTGGCGCACCGAGTTGGTGGGAGAAATCGTGTCCCCATCCATCACCGTCACCTGCAGTCCGGCAGGGTGACCTTTCGCCACCAGAGCGAGGTGCAGGTACGGCAAACCGCCTACGATGGCACTCCCCGTCCCGCCGCAGCCTACCACCAAAACGCGGACGCGGCGCCTCAGTAACCCGGGGTGAATACTATGTTCCATAGACTCAGCGCTCCACAAACTGCCGCAGCGTTTCCTGGGCGTCGCTCAGGTGGCCGATCGGGAAAGGATCCGTCCTGTCCTTCAGGCTCTGCCACAGGCCGATGAAACCGCCCGGGTGACGGGTGAGCCGCACGGCCCCGCTCGCATGGGTGAACTCGCTTTGGAAGAAGCTCACCCGCCAACTTGAAAGGGATTCCACCGCAACCTCGTCCGGAACGCGCATCGACCCCAGGCAGACTCTCCCCGCCGCATCGACGTTGTAATATGGCGCTTTCTTCAGGGCAGTCTCGCCCCCCGGCCGCTCGTCTTTTTCCAGGGCGCGCACAAACAGTTCGCGCCCCGTCACCTTAAAGACCAGAGCGGGATGCGGATAGGTACCGCCGTTCAACCGGCAAGCCTCCTGTTCCGCCCCGGCGAAGAACATTAACTCCCGGCCAGACCGTGTCCACCAGGCGATCATGTCCTGTGTGCGGGCCAGCACGTTATCCGGCAGGACCTCGGCTCGGATGCGGCTTCCCAACCCTTCCGCCAGCGTCTTCAAGAAGGCTGTGGTCAGCAACTGCCCGGGGCCGAGATAAGGTGCGCTCGTCTCTCCCCGGCTGACCACCGGATGCAGCGTGGCGAAGGTCGCTGAGCCGTCGCCGTACAAAAGTAGGGCATTTTTGAGCACAAATTTCCTGCTGGCTCCGATCGCAACGTGGGCTTCCATGGTTGGCCTTTCAGTCCCGGTGAATCCCTTTCTCGTTTCCCGGCATAAGGTCGATGAGGCGGCTGGCGGCCGCCAGGGTGTCGCACCCGGCGGCGAGAGTCTCAAACGCCTGCCTCACCGTTTTCGGCTCAAAGGCGTTCAGGGGAACGATCAGGTTCGGCTCGGGCACAAGCTCGAGCATATCTTGAGACTCGTCATCAAAGTGCATCTCCACGGAATCGTGCTCCGTGAAAACAATGAGAACACCGGGAAGGGGCGGATTGTTATCCATGAACTGCTCCCTCATTTCCTCGGTGAACTCGGGACGTTTTGCTTTGCCAGAGACCCGCTCGAGTTGCAGCAAAGCGTCGAGGAGGGCCTTCGCCTGTTCTCCTTTGACCTTTGTGCTCATCCGGCAAAAGGTTTTCGCACTCAGGGCCTTCCGCTTCATGCAGGCCGGCGTTGCGGCCGCCACATCCGCCCACTCGTATTGTTCTTCTTCCCCCTCCATCCACTCCCGCAGCCTCTCGACTCGCTCTTCGGCATCGAGGTAATCGTAGGTCCTCAAACAAGCGTTCAAGGCCCTGGTGAAGAGGCGGTAGAAGGTGACCGGCAGGCGCGGGTGTTCCCGTTCGAGCAAGTCGAGGGTCGGGCCGGCGACCACATAGGCGGCGCTGTCGGGCTGAAGGACCAAGTAGAGTCGCCGTCCGTCCGGGTCGTCCTCGCCAGGTTCTCCGTCGGGGTCCAGTGACTCACGCAAGGTCAAGCCAAGGTTGAACCGCCGGCGAATGGCCCTGCCTCCATGCAAGTCGATGCACCGATTGAGCGTGGCCTGCACGTAGTCGCGGGGATCACAGCGCACCCGCCGCCAATCGGCCGGGGCCGCGATCTCCAGCTCCACCAATACCTGCGCCAGCCGGATCGACGCCCGCTCGCCCGCATGAAAATGATGCGCCACCGGAACGCCATCGAGATGGGGAATGAGAAGCGCACGTCCGCCGGCCATCAACACAGGGGTGGAAGCCATCCGGGGGGTGGGGCAAGCGGTGTGGCATTGCCGGCGCGCCGTTCCGCCCCGACCGCTCGCGCGAGGGTAACGGCCAGGCTTTGTAGTTCTCGACATTGCGCAAACCTCGCCATAAGGGTTCGATTACGAGGGTGGCGGCCCTCGGCCAGGCGAGCGAGTTCGGCCAGGACCGCCTGCTTCTGTTTTGTTCTTCGGGTACCAGAACCGGCGTCCATCGTCGCTATCCTTTCGTGCCTATGCTCTTCACCAATCGATAGAGCAGCCGGTCGCCCACCACCTCCGGCCCGGTGATCGCGGCGGTCACGATTTCGGGGAATTGCGTCGCGTAAAAAGCGCGGACGTCCTCAACCGTTAGTCGCGGATTGGGGTCGGGAAGGTTCATGCCTAAATACGTAAAAAATCGTATCAGAGGGCTAGCCTGGAGCATCCGTCTTCACCTCCTCCTCCTCCTGTTATAATCGCCCTGGCCGCCGGTTCCTGCGCCGGTAGCGTGTCTCCAAAGAGGCTCGCCGTCGCAGCAGGCGGCGTGGGGTTAGGGGCGGGAGCCGGGGCAGCAGAATTCACGGCTGGCTTGTCCGCCGCCTTCTTCCTGCGCTCCTCGGCCTTCTTCCTCGCTTCTTCCTGGGCCGCTTTGGCCGCGGCCTCCATTTCGGCCTTCACGGCGGCCAGGGTGTTACCCAGTTGTTGGTGGCACTCGACGTAGTTCGCTAGGAGCTTTCCCAGCTCGGCGTCGAGTTCAGCGGGCGCCCCGGTGCAGCTCAGCGGGGCGCTGAGCGCGGGATTCTCGCTTTCGGACTTGGTAGCCATCACATTCACACGCAAGGTTTGGTCATCCACGCGGGCCACCGTGATCATCACCGTGCGGTCCGCGAGCAGTGGCATCAGTTCAACAAACACTGTTGCTCCCTTCTCCTGGTTGGGTAGCCGGTAAGAAGACTCTGACTGCCGGCGAAAGCACCTGCCTGAACAATGGGCGCCAATCACTTGACGCCCCTTGTCTTCAGAAAGGGCAATCCCCCGGATCGTCCTCGGCTTGCGTCGTCACCGAGCCAGGTTCCGCGGGCGAGGCTTCGGTCCCGTTGGGACTTTTCTTTCCTCCGAGCAACCGCACCTGCGAGATAACCACCTCGGTCACGGTCCTCTCTTCTTCGTTGCGGTCGGTATACTTTCGCGTCTGCAACCGGCCTTCCACGAACAGTTCGCGGCCCTTATCAATATAGTCGCCGCAGATTTCCGCCACGCGTTGAAATGCCACGCAGCGCACCCATTGGACACGTTCCTGTTTCTGCCCGCTGCCATTCCTGAAGGACTCGTTGATGGCCAGCGAGAAGGTGGCCACAGGCTTGCCGCCGGAGGTGAATTTGACCTCCGGCTTCTGGCCCGCTCGGCCGAGCAGGATGACTTTATTGACTCCGTTCCATGACATTTGAAACTACTCCTTTCTACGCTTCGAGCCTGGGACGCCTCCCTGTTGCCCAGGTGGCAAGAGGATTCCGATCTCTGACAGCGGCCAGGCTGCCGTTTGCATTCTGAAACTGACAACAAACTACAGCAGCACGGTGACTTGCGAACCGCACCGCATTGAAACACCGACTCCTGCTTGAAAAAAAGCTGAGCCGCCTGAGGTGACAGGACTGGCTGGTGTGGGGCACCTGCACCTACGCTTCGCCGAGTGCAGCTTGGATCTCGATTGACGAAGCCAGTGCCGGTGAGTCAAGCTTTCAGTCAGCGCGAGGAGTCCAGTCCTTACGCTGGTGGACGCCACGTCCGCGACCCGGGAATCTCTGCCACAGGCTCCGGCGTGTTAGCCAGAACGGACAATCCCACAGGCTCAACTTCGGTCGAGGGTTCTGGCGTTTGAGAACGGCGCGGGGATGATGCAAGGTGACAAGCTCAAGTCTGAGTCCATTCCGAGAGCGGGAGAACGCGTCGAACCATGAGAAGAGAGTCCGGAAGAAGCCGTGTCGTCTAAATTGTTCTGCACGACTGACTCAACAGAAGCCAACGGTCTGCAAATCGCTGATTTTGAGCGTCAGCTCTACTTTGAAGACACGCAAGCGTATCAGACCCCTTCTTCTGATAGAATGGCACACGAGGAGCTTATGGCGATTACCCTTCGACCCGAACACGAACAACTGGTTAGCGAGGCTCTACGTTCTGGCGTTTATCGGACCCCTGACGAGGTGATCGGAAGAGCCCTGGAAATGCTTAAGCTGCAGGATCAGTGGCTCCATGACCATCGTGACGCCATCCACGAGAAGATCGCCCGAGGCCTAGCGCAGTTGGACCGAGACGAAGGTGTTTCCGGGGAGGCATCGCGGGCCCACGTCCAGCAAAGAAAGAAGGCGTGGTTGGCCGATAATGAACCAAACTCATGAACGGGTATATCGTCTCACCGGAGGCGGAAGATGACCTCTTTGAGATTTGGTCCTACTTTGCGCGAGAAGCCGGCACTTCCACAGCCAACCGGATCGAATCTGAACTTTACGAGAAATTCGGGGATCTGAGCCGGTCACCCGGGCAAGGACACCTGCGGTCTGATTTGACCAATTTGCCGGTCCTCTTCTTTCCCGTTTATCAGTTCATGATTGTCTATCGGGCGAAGACTCCACTGGAGATCGTCGCCGTATTACATGGCAAACGCGACGTGCAGAGTATTCTGAAAGACCGGCCTCATTGAGGGCATTCAACCACTCTCCCCGAATAGCGGATCTGGGAATCGCCCTGGGGAGTGGGTTCACGGTCTTCCGGGTTGTATACTTCCATCGATTCGCGTGTGCGAGAGGAGACATAAGCGCAGGCGCTTAAGCCCTGGTTTCCGAGGTGAGCAAAAAGGTGAGCAAAACCCCTATAACTGCGCACGCCAGCCCGACCAAGGTGAACTGTAACTCCTTGATCCGACGTAGATGAGCGCGCCGGCAACGGTTTCGTAAACCGTAGGTCGGGGGTTCGATTCCCTTCGCCGGCTCCATTTTTTCAATCACTTACCTTGATTTCCGAAAACCGCAAAACTTCTGGTGCTACTAGCGGTGCTACTTGGGGCCGGGCTTTGGGCGAGACACTCGACGGCACCGGCCAGATATTGCGGCGCAAGATGCGCGTAACGCTTCGTGGTGCTGATCTGGGAGTGTCCCATAAGCTCCATAACCGCACCGAGAGGAACGCCCTCCATGACCAAGCGCGAGGCGAACGTGTGCCGCAGATCGTGCCAACCGAAATCGTTGATCTCCGCCTTTAGGCAAACCTCCCCAAACCACTTGTCCGGCTCACCCGAGAACACTAGCGCCCTTGAGATCACACGCGGGATAGAAGCGAGCGTCCGCCGGAGGACGGAGTTCATGGGAATGTTCCGAGGTTTATGGTTCTTGCTTCGAGGTAGCCGGATAATGCCCACCCGCAGATTGACGTGCTCCCACTTGAGGCCGCCGTCCGGCACTTGGGCGGTGCGATATTGCTCCGACCGTCGCATCCCGCTGTGGAGAGCGACCAGAACCTCCGGTTCGCGCTTTGGGCACTCTTCTCGGATGACTTTCATCAACGCCGCTTCCTCCTCGGCCGTAAGGAACCGGACGCGCTCGTTTTCTTCCTTGCGCTTCTTGATCTGTCGCGCCGGATTCCACTCCGTCTTGCGGTTATGGATGGCTTGTTGGAAAACCCCCGATACCGTGGAGCGATGACGGTTGACCGTCGCTGGAGCCCACTCACGCTCCGCCGCGAGATCGCTAAGGACGCCATCGAGACGTCCCGGTGTGATGTCGGCGACCGGAACGTCGTTGAGGCTCTTAAGCGCCTGAAGGTGGTCCTCGTCATCGCGCCAGGAGCGTTTATGCCCTTTCGCCAACTTCAGGTATTCCGCCGCGATGTCACCAAAGAGCAGTGGGCGGACCTTGACCATCTTCTTGGGGAAAAACTTTCCTTCGCGTCTCTCCGTCCGGCGCTTCTCGATGTAGGCTTTGGCTGTTTCGAGGAGAGGCCCGGCTTTCTCCCGATGGAGCCGCCCGTTCTGGTCACGGTAGCGAATCCAGTATTGCTCATCCCGGATGAACACTCCGCGTGGCAGTTCGTCTGGCTTCTTCTTCATGATTTTCGTCCCTTTCCTTTTTTCTTCGCCTCGGCTCTTTTCCGCGCCTTGCGCCAAGCCGGGCCGTGCTCCGCCCACCAAAGTCGTTTCAGTTCGCGTTGACCCGAACCGGCGCACTTTTCACCGCAATACCGTTGGTTCTTCTTCTCAGCTACAAAGCAGGGAGCCGGGCATTCAGGGTTTGCGCACAGCCGCATGCGATGGCTCGCCTTCCCCATCGTCCATAAAGCGGCGGCGATGCGGTTCCATTTTTCGACCTCTTTGTGCTTTGGATTGGGTGGGTCACACCGGTAGAGAGCTGCGGTTAAAGTCGCGAACAAAAAGGCTTCACGCATGCGAAGCGTCGGTTGCTCCCACGCCTTGCGCACATCATGCGCTATGAGGAGCGGATAGTCGCTCGGGCAAAACTCCTCGAACCGCCGCCGCAGACGAGCCAGCGCGGCGATTTCATCTTTCTCCTCGGGGTACGGCCACTCAGCCAATGGAGAGTTCGCCAATTCCACGAGAAACCCAATCCCGCGTTTCGAGTCAATCTCCGATGCTAGAAGGGATACGGTCATTTCCCTGCTAGAAGACTTTTGGTTTTCTATTTCCGCTTGCTTTTCCGCATCCACCGCGCAACTATACACCACAAGGCACGACTGTGCAAGACAGAGGATCAACCCGCAAACCAGTCCACCTAAGAGAGGTCCGCTAAAAATATGCCAATAACGATGACGATGAAAGACGCGGCCCTAGAGTCCGGTCTGAGTGTCCGGCTCTTGTATCGGCTGATCGGCCAAGGCAGGCTCAAATCAAGAACGATTGGCCGCCGACGGCTGATCGACTATCGATCACTCCACGAATTGGTGACTGGCGCGAAACCCGCGAAACAGTCCTCTCGCCGAGGCACGAAATGAACAAGCCGCCCGCCTTTCAGTTCTATGTGAAGGACTGGCGTAGCAGCCCAACGGTGCTGCGGATGAGCATGCACCATCGTGGCGTGTACATCACGCTGCTGGCTGCCGCCTGGGACAACGACCAGCCGGGCACTCTGCCACTTCCGGTCGAAGTCGCCGCGAGATCGGTGGGACTTGACGTCCGAAGTCTCCGCGACTTCATGTCGAAGTGTCCCCGATGTTTCGAAGAGATCAATGGGAAATTGGTCAATCGCAAGCTACTTGAGCAAGCAGCTAAGATGAGGGAAATCAGCGAGAAGCGGTCCGAAGCGGGGAAGCTAGGCCACCAAACAAATGCTGAGCAAGTGGACAGCACTGCATTTGCCCCTGCGGTTGCACCTGCACCTGCGGGAAAAAAGAAAGTAATAGTAACTCCGATTCCACCGGAGGCAACGGACCTCGCCGAGCAACTCTTCAGGCGAATGCGGGAGAACAATCCCAATTGCAAGGTAACCGAGCACCAGAAAAGAAACTGGGCGAACGACGCCCGTCTCATGATTGAGCAGGACGGGCGACAGCCTGAGGACATCGCGGCCGTCATCGACTGGTCACAAAGTGACTGGTTTTGGTGTGCCCACACGCTGCAGATGGCCAAAGTCCGCAAGGATTTCGATCGTTTTGTTTTACTGATGAGGAAGCCCGACGGCAACGGAGGGAAAAATGCCAAGTCAAAAAATGATCCCAATGTGGCGCTCGCAGCAGCAGCAGCCTTCGACGAGCGTCGAGCTTAGCAGGGCTTTGGTGGTTCTCGCGGAGAGCCGGGGCATAGTCCTCACGCAAGCCAGACTTGAGATCTACCTGGGGGAACTCTCCGACCTACCGCTGGAGCGGGTAATCGAGGCCATCAGAAATTGCCTGCGCAACGGTTCGCCATACTTCCCGCAAATTCCAGAATTGCGCGCGATGGTCAACCCGCAATCAACTGGAGACGCCGCCGCCGAGCACGCATGGCAGGAAACGGAAACCTGGGTTAGACGCTACTATCATCCGGACCGTGGCCTGCAAGGTTCTTGGAACCGCGCCACGCGGACCTTTGATCCGGTGCCGCCGCTAGACTCGCGCTCTGGTCGTGCGCTGCGAGCGATCGGCGGACCGAATGCGATCTGGTCTTGCGCCGATTACGGCGAGGGCATCGCCGACAATTACCCTTTCGTCCGGAAGGAATTCCTTCGAGTGTGGAAACTTGCGCCCGAGGTGGAGAGGATAGACCACGAGCTTAGCGCCGCCGCGACCAAGATGCTGCCTGGGTTCGGTGCGCTGGCGATGGCGAAGAAGATGTGAGTCCCATCATGCGCTTCGACGGCGAAGCAGTTGACCCGATCCTGGATGGCCCCCGCTTGGGGCGGCAACTCGCGGCGGTGCGCGATTATTGTCTGGGGCTGAACGGGGGATTTGCGACCCTGAGACAAATCAGCGAAGCGGTTGGCTCCGGCGAAGCCAGCGTCAGTGCCCAGCTGCGCAATCTGCGGAAAGAGAAATTCGGGAGCTTTATCGTCGAACGGTGCCGTGGCAGTGGCGGGCTGTTCTTCTATCGGGTTTTGAGACCCAAGCCCGAGCAATTGCCCTTGCCGTTGGCGGGGTGACCCTCAAATGAAGTCGAAAAACCCGAACTCGGCGAAGCGCGGGCGGCAGGTTGCGGGGGTTTCGGCTGCCTCCCCCAGAAGCACGAATGGCGAGCCCAGGAGGATATAGCGGTGCACCGGACCCGAGATCATTGATGCTGGGCCGTGCTGCGCAATCTCCCTGGGGCCTTCTGAGTGTTTCCCGTGGTAGGATCATCAGGACGGATAGTGCCGTTGAGTTTCGGCGGGTGCGCCTGGGCGTCATAGTCCAAGAAACTGGGCGGCAAGTTCGCAGGATCTCCGCAAGGCGCGGAGTTTCGGGCGGCAGAAGGCCGAAGTGCGTTTTCGCACCCGGCGAATTCTGGCGCCCGTTTTTGTTTTTCAGGGGCGCGACAAGGGAGAAATCGAAGTGACAAGATCACGTGAGATGAGAGAAAAACGCGCCAGCCTAGTTGAGGAAGCACAGAAGCTCATCCCAACCACTGGGCGAGTCACCCCGGAAGCACGACGGAAATTCGATGTCCTGATGGCGGAGGCTGATGAGTTAGAGCGGGAAATCCGCAGGCTCGAAGTGGACGGGCTGTCCGCCGAATTACGCCGCCCAAATGACCGGCCGTCTGATGGTCAACCCGGCGGCGGCTTTGAGATCTCGGAATCTCCGCGACAAACGCGCGCGTTCCGCGAATATCTGCGGCGCGGCGCTAACGACATGACCCCGGAGAACCGCGCGGTGCTCGCGGAATTCCGCGATATGGGCGTCGCCACCGGCGCGGCGGGTGGGTATTTCGTTCCGCAGGGATCCTCCGAGAGGTCGATACTGCACAGAAATTCTATGGCAGCATGCTTGCCGTGGCGCGCATCCTGGACACTGCAACCGGCAACCCGTTGCCCTATCCGACCTCAAACGACACGGGGATTGTTGGCGAACTGGTCGGCGAGGGCGTGCAAGTCGCAACCGCCGACGTGAACGTCGGGCACCTTGTCCTTGGTGCGTTCAAGTTCTCAACCAAGCTCGTGAAAGTAAGCATCGAACTGTTACAGGATTCCGCTTTCAACCTCGATAGCTGGCTGGCCGAACAATTCGGCATCCGCCTGGGGCGAATTCTCAACACCAAGTTCACCGTCGGCGTCGGCACGACCGAACCGATGGGAATTATAACGGCGGCGACCGCTGGGCCGACTGCGACCGGTTCGGCGCTCAACACCGGCGGGAGCGAGACGGGCGCAACCAGCATCGGGAGCGATGACTTGGTCGCGCTCGAACACTCCGTGGACCCGCTTTACAGGCGCGGCGGGAGTTGGCAGATGCACGACACGACACTGAAGGCGCTCAAGAGCCTGAAGGATAAATATGGGCGTCCGATCTGGGTTCCGGGCATCGCAAACAACGCGCCGGACACCATCCTAGGCTATCCCTACTCACTCAACTCCGACATGGACCAGATCGCAACCGGGAAGAAAACGGTGCTCTTTGGCGCGTTCTCGAAATACATCATCAGGCGCGTGAAAGAACTCGCGGTGCTCCGGTTGGTGGAACGCTTCGCCGACTACGGGCAGGTTGGGTTCCTCGGGTTCGCGCGCTATGACGGAAATTTGGTCGATGCGGGAACGCATCCGGTCAAATACTTGGTGCAGGCTTAACGGGGCCGACCTCCTCCCCAATTAGTCTGAAAACGCCGCCAAGTGAGCAACCCTCACCGGTCCCTCGCCCTTTTCGCGCTCAGGATGGGGGACCGACAGGGCTAGCAATTCCCCTCGATTTGGAGTGACAGTCCATGGACAACGCTTCGGAACAGGCGGCGAGCAAGGCACAGTGGAACCCGGCGGCCATCGTCGCGGACCTGGAAGCACGGGCGGCGATGCTCGGCGGCTGCTGCCTTGCAATCTATTTCGAGAGTGGCACCGTGTTCGTCGTTGCGGGCGAAAAGGACAACGTCGGGACGCTAACCCACCTACTCGCCTTGGGCGGCTACCCGATGGCGCATGTTTACGTCCGTCGCGAGGGTGGAAAGCTAGACGTACTTGTTGACCCCCTCCCGCCTGTCGCGGCCATGGCTGATCCGGAGGTCGCTGCATACTTGCATGGCGTTGCGGCACACTTCAGCGGCGTGCTAGCTGCAAAGGGCGTGGTGCGGCCATCAATCACACAGTGAGGATTCCGAATGGAAGTGAACGACGACTTGGAAGGGAAGGTCCTCGCAATTCTCGCGCGGTACTCCAGCTTGGATTTCGAGAGTTTGAAGGATCTGGTGTTGACGGGTGTCTACAGCTTTGAGGCTGAGGAACGCTTAAAGCGGGCGGTTCACGCCCTCACGGAACGGGGCGCGGTCAAGGCGGGCGGAACATTCGGCCCGTTTTGGCTGCCGGAGGTTAAGACTCCCGCGCGGCGCGGCTCAAAAGCATTTCGAGTTTCGCGGCAAGCGGCATCCGCGCCCACGATTGGTCGATAAGGGCGAGCAAAACGGCAACGTCACTGCCGTGCCCGTTCGTCGTCGCGCCATTCGTCGGAGGGCTAGCGACCGCCGGGCGAGGCTTAAGGTCTCTCAGGTGATAGTGCACGGTGCTCCGACTACAGCCGAATTCGTTGGCGATTTCTGTCCTCGTTTTGCCGGACTGGAAGGCGGCGATGATTTTGGCCGGGTCCAGACGCGGCCCATCTTGCGGGTCCATAAGTCCTCCAATGCGCGCAAGCGCGCGAGCTTCCTGCTGGCGAACCGTTGCACGTGTTTCCCGGAGCGGCGGCGAGCAGCGGGAGCCGGTCGGCAGGCCGGTAACGGCGGTAAGCAATTCGGCGGCGAAGTCTTCCACACGGTCATTTTACAGCGACGGGCAAGTCCGACCGAAGCCGGGGTTAAGGAATAAGCCATGGCGAACATACTCGGATCGCTGATTGTCGATCTCAAAGCGAACGTTGCGGAGTTTCTGTCCGGGATGTCAGAGGCCGGACGCCACGCCGCCCGGACCGGACGCGAAATCGAAGAAACCTTTTCCCGGATGGGTTCGGTTGCGTCGTCCTTGCTTGCGCCATTCGGCGAGCTTGGAAAGCAGATCGGCGGCACGCTTGGTGAAATCGGCGACATGATGGGCCGGACCATGACGTCAACCGCAAAGCTCGGCGGCACGTTTACCGCCGTCGGTGCCGGTGCCCCGCCGGGTTGGGTCTTGCCGTCATGGGCGCTATCGAACTAGCCGACAAAGCCGCCGAAATGGGCGCGCGCATCGCCGAAGCATCCGAGAAAACCGGCATGTCCGCCGAACATCTGTCCGGCTTGTCCGCCATCTCCAAGGTTACCGGGGAAAGTTTCGATTCCCTGACGACCTCGCTTGCCCGCGCGGGTCAGCGCCTCGAATCCGCCATTCTGAACCCCGGCGCGGGTGCCGGTGCGGTCCTCGCGCAAGTCATGGGCGGCGCGAAGGAACTAGCCAACCTCGGGCTTGTACCCATGGACGACGCCTTGCAAACCGTCCTTGCTCACATCTTCGAATTCAACAACGTGGGCGAACGCAACGTCGCCTTGAATGCCCTTCTGGGTAAGGGTTGGCAAACCAACATCGAAACCCTAAAGCTACTCGCGGAACAAGGGTTCGCGCCCGCCATGGCCGAAGCGCACCGGCTGGGAATGTACTTCGATGCTTTCTCCGCGAAGCAGGCCAAAGAGTACATGGTTGCGACGCGCGAACTCAAAGCCGAAATCGCCGGGTTGGGGGTCGCTATCGGCAAGGAATTGATGCCTTACGTCAAGGAGTGGATCGCTAATTGGCAGGGGATGACTCCCCGGATTGTGTCCTGGGGATACGCCGTCAAAGGGGCAATCCTCGCGATACAGGGCAACCTCGGCGGCGCGGCGGACGCCTGGGCGCGATACGAGGCGAAGCAACGCGAAGCGGACCAAGTGCAAACTGATTTCCGCGACCATGTGTCGAACCTCGCGGCGGGCGAAAAGAAGCTATCCGACGAAACCGACCGCCACCTACAAGGGGTCCAAAAACATACCAAGGCGATGCGCGACTGGGCGGCGACTTTTCATTCCATGGTGCCGCACGTTTTCAACCTGGACAACGCGCTCGCGAACCTGGACAAGAAGGACCTGGAAAGAAGCACCGAAGACATGGCCCGGACCTGGAAGCAGTTACAGGAAGGAACCTTCCATCTTGACTTACAAATGCCGGACGGCGCGACCAAGGAACTCCAAACCGCAATTGACTTACTGCACCAAATGGCCTGGACGTTGCGCGAAGCCGACGTGCCCATGAAGACATTGTCCGAAGATGCGCAGGAATTCGACCACTATTCCGTGTGGAAAAAGCAAGTCGGCCAACTCTTGATTTACCGGAATGAATTCGTCGCCCTCGGGCGGTCAACCCTCGCGATTGATGCGGCAATTTACAACGCGCAACGGCAACTTATCGAACAAGAGGACGCGATGCGAATCCGCGTCGGCGACTTACGAACTAAGTTCGTCGGGTTCCTGGACGAACTCGCACTTGCCGGCAAGGACATGGGGGAAAAGGTCTTCGGGACGCTGCTACACGCCCTCGACTCAGTCGAGAATGAGCTTGCCCGATTCATCGTAACCGGGCAATCGAACTTCAAGCAACTATTCCAAAGCGTCGCCATGGAGATGACTAAGTCGGGCTTACAGGACTTATTCGGGCGCGCGTCGGAAGCTATCGCCTCGAAATTCGGAATCACCTTGCCCGCCATGGGCGCGCAAGGAAGCTCGCCCGGCAAACCGTTGTATGTGTCCGTCGTCAACGGCGGCGGGGGCGGGTTGCCCGGCTTGCCCGGCGGGTTGCCAGGCATGGGCGGCGGCGAAGGGGGCGGCGGCGATGTGCAGGAAATCCCCGGCGGCAACATTCAGGAAATTCTAGGCGACTTGTCCGGGATTTTTGGCGGCGGTCGCGCGGGCGGCGGCGAAGTCGTGCCGGGCAAGTTTTACGAAGTGGGCGAACGCCAACCGGAATTCTTTTCGCCGCGCGTGCCCGGACAAATCACGACCGCGCCGCCGGGCGGCGGGGGTCATACCGTCGTCAATTTCCATGTCAACGGCGTGCGCGATTTCGATGGATTCCGGCGGTCGTCGGGCCAAATTATGGCGCTTTTGCAAAATCAGCTTGCAACTGCATACTCAAGAAATCGATAGCGGAAATGCCCTCGAACCCGAGGGAAAGTCGCGGGTCTATGCGCCGGGTCCGGCGGGTCACATATCATGGCGACTTTTGCGAAATCAACGCCACTGCATGCGCAAGAAGGTCGATAGAATGGCGCTCGAACCCGCATGAACACAGGCTAAAAGTCGGTGAAACCACAAAAAACCCAGACCCCCCCCTATGCGAATTTCGCGGGTGTGCGTGCGGTGATCCGTCGGGGTCCGCAGACGAAAAAGGTTTGCAGAAAAAGACCCCCTATCCCCCCCCACTGCGGATTCGGATTGCCTTTCTGGGCAGACGGCCAACCTTCCGCAACATCGCCGCCGCGCCCACGCGCCCGCCGCCCCGGTTCTCGTATTCGTGCAATCCCATTTCAAGGACCAGCGCCGCCATTTTGGAGACCGGGCGGTCTTCCTGCCCGGCCAATTCCACCAGCCGGTTTTTGACGTCCGCTGGAACGTGCACCGTGAGATTCAAACGCCTCATTGCCCTTTGTTCCCCCTGATTCTGAACTGCACCAAAACAGTGCAGAATTCTGGTGCTACTTCTGGTGCTACTTCGGGAAGTTTAGCAGGTCTCAACCAGTCACGTGGGGTCACAGTACATGGTCGCCAACAAGGTCTGTGGTTACAATGGGATATTACACTCTGTGCAACTCAGTGCGACTCGGTGCAAGTTGATGCTATAGTCAACAAAAACGGATTCGTAAACCGTAGGTCGGGGGTTCGATTCCCTTCGCCGGCTCCATATTCAATTGCGACGGGTTCAGCGGTTAGTCCTGACAACTGCTGCTTCAACGGGGCCGATTCGCTGACTCTTGCCCAATACGCCTTCCTCGGTCGGGCGCAGCGTCTGGAGTCAGTAATTGGAGCGGTCGGCTTCGGCCTGTTCCCGATTCTGCCGCGCGGTCGCGGAAGCCTGCTCAAGGCTCTTCAGGTCGCCGGCGCCGAGGCGCGGTCTGCCTCCTGCTGGGTGCGCAGCTTGTCGTCGATCTTCGCGGACAGATCCATATAGCTGCGAGTCTGGCTATCGCGCATCGTGTCGTAAAGCTCCTTGTTGGGGATCGGCCAGCGCCTGAAACACCCGCTCCGGCGGTGCGGCGATGGAATCTCGCTGACGATAGCGTCTCCATCGGGCGCGACATTTGAAGTAGCCATGTTTCATGCCTCCCCTTTACGATTTCTTCTTCCGGTTTCCCGAGGCTCGTTTCGCGGAATGAGGGGCTATGTTCGCGCCGCCCGGCCCGTTTTCTCCAGTTCCTTGATGCGTTCCCGCAACTCAGTAACCTCCCGCTGCAGTTCGGCATTTCTGTCGATGAGTTCGGCAACCTCCCGTTGCAGCTGGGCCTTCCCCTCGAGAAGTGTGGCGGCATGCTGCCACCTTCGTCTCCATTCATCGCCCACCTGCTTCAGCGCTTCCTCCGCGCCTCGCCGCATAGAACTGAACCAAATGGTCAGCAAGGACCCTGCGACAAAAAGAATCAGATATCGCGCCTCAGCCTGATTCATCGCCCACGAGTAAAGCGGAGGGAGGAAAAAGTAGTCTATGGCCAAGGCGGAGAGAATCATGGTGGCCAAGCCCGGCCCTGTACCGCCGTACCAAACACTGACCACGACAGCGGCCAGAAATAACCAAGCAAGAGGATACTGCAGGTGGAAGTTTCGTCGCACGAGTAGGCAGATGATCAGTGCCGCCGCAACGGATAAGGGGGCAAGCGAATAACTCAAGGCCGGCGCGCTCTTCCAGAACGACCTCAAGCCGTCAGATCTTTTGGCTGGCGCCACGGCGGAGCCCCCCGATGCTAAGCTTCAACACCGAATGCGTGGGGTCACACAGAGCCACACACACGAATTCCTGTTTTGGCTCCCGGCAGCCTCACACAATACACCTACCAAGGGATTCCCGGGCACTTTTTTCTTTGGCCGGATCCAGGGGCTCGGGTGGGATCCGGTCTGCCCAACGCGAGACCCTCGGGAAGAGACTCACAAACAGGCGGTAAGAGCGGCCGACAGGTAGGTCGAAGCAAAGGAACGGAGTTCGGAAAAGCTGGCGCGACGATGCCCAGAGGGCTCAGCCAAAATGAATTGGCGGCCGGAGTCACGAAAGGAGATCGTTAGGACACAAAGCGATCTGGCGCGAGCCGCCAGACTCCTTGATATAACAGTCGTGCACCCCTTCCGCGATCTCCGACTAGATGCAGCGGATCATCGCCAACCTGGAGGAGAGTCTATTGGTCCGAGGCTTTTCCGGCTCCCCGCTGCTCTAGTGGTACCCTAACCTAATTCATTCATAACCAGTCAGTCCATTGAGAGTAAGATAGGGGTCAATCTCCCCCAATCAATATAGCGTTCACTACAACCTACGGGGACCCAGCAAATCTAACTTTGGATATACGAGGAGCGGTATGGTCGCGTTGCCAAAAGAAAAGCGTGCACCAAGCAGTTGCGACCGAAGCCTATGTTTGACCCCCAGCTAATTTTCCAGCCACTAAGAGGAAGCTCATTCGAGCCGAATGATCCCATGCTTGATGGCGAAGGCTACGGCTTCCGTTCGTCCGTGCACGCTCAGTTTTTGCAGGATGCTGTTGACGTGTGCCTTGACCGTGCCCTCCGTAACCAATAAGGTGCTGCCGATTTCCTTGTTACTCTTGCCGGCACCGATCAATCTCAGGACGTCAAGCTCTCGCGCCGTGAGCTGCGGAGCGGCAACCCTCTCGGCAAGCTTAGCGGCGACGCCCGAAGGCAGGTAGGTTTCGCCCCTGCAAACCCGCCGGACAGACTCCAGCAACTCCTCGCGTGCCACGTCTTTCAGGAGATAGGCTTTTGCCCCGGCCCGGAGGGCGCGGTAAATGTCCTCGTCGCCGTCGAAGGTCGTCAACACAATGATTCGCGCGTCCGGGAACCGTTGCCGGATTGCTTTGATGGCATCCACTCCGTCCATTACCGGCATCCGAAGATCGATGAGAGCGACGTCGGGACGACGACCGATAAAGAGTTTGACGGCCTCTCGACCGTCGCTCGCCTCCGCAATCACGGTCATGTCGGATCGGCGGCTGATGAGAGCCCGCAATCCTTCGCGCACCACCGGGTGATCGTCGGCGAGAAGAACGCGGATCTTTGTGCCGGTCAACACCTGATTAGTCCTGAGCACTGCTTCCGGACGCTGGAACCACAACCTCGATTCGGGTTCCGAATCCCGCCTTGCTGCGAATCCGGAGGGACCCGCCCATGCGTTCTGCCCTCTCGCGCATGCTGATCAAACCGAAGCCATGGCAGGGGTCGGGCTGCCGGGAGTCAAACCCGCTGCCATCGTCTTGAACGCACAGCTTCGTCTGGCGCTTGCCGAAGGTCATCTCAATCCGAATTCTGGTAGCCCCGGCGTGCTTCAACACGTTGGCCAGCGCTTCCTGGGTGATGCGCATGAAGTTGTTTTCAGCCTCCACCTGTAAAGGACGGGGCTTTCCTTTTATTGCGAACTCGGCCTGAATCATCGTACCTTGCATTAGCTGCTCGGCGAGAGTCTTGATGGCGGCCGGCAGGCCGCGCTCCAACCCCTGTGGACGCAGAGCCCAGACGGACCGGCGGGCTTCAGCCAGATTCTCACGCGCCAGGTCCCGTGCCCGGACAATGTGACTTCGGGCTTCCTCCGGATTCTCCCCTAAGGCGTCCTCGGCTGCCTCCAACTGTAAGACGACGCCGGCAAAGCCCTGGGCCAACGTGTCGTGAATCTCCTGCGCCATGCGGTTCCGTTCCTGCAAAAGGACCGTCCGCTGCCGCTCCTCCGCCAGGCGGGTCAACTCAATCGCGAGGCTGGCCTGTTGCGCCAGGGCCTGGGCAAGTTCGATTTCGTCTGGCGTCGGCAAACGCCGCTCCAGAACCCGGACGCTGAGCACCCCGGCAAGTTGCTCACGAATCATCAGAGGAATCAGGATCACCGTGTGAATACCCTGCTTCCGCATCCAGTCCAGGGCTTCGGGTGGCAACCTTTGTCCTGCTCGTCTGCAGAAAGGCCCAAGACCATGGGACGTCCTTTCAACAGGTCTCGCCACTGGGATTCTGCCAAAGGGGGAGGGACCGGTCGGGAAGCGAACGGGTGGCCCGTTTCTCCACCGGGAAAAGTCTGCCCCTTTTCATAACTCATGTGGAGTCGCGCAGCAGCCTTATCATCGTCGAGGAGATAAAGGGCCGACGATGAGACGCCAAGTTGCTCCGTGATTGCCTTTAAGACGTGACCCAGGAATATTTCGAGCTTGGGTTCCGCTGCCAGAAGGCTGAGCGTTCGAACCAGAGCTGCCGTCTGGCTGCGAGCGATCTGTTTGGCCCGGCGCTCCTCGGTGACATCGCGACCGATGCATCGCACGATGGGCTTGTCAAGACCCTCACTTCGGAGAGAGTTGTTGTATTCAAGGATGCGAGTTTCCCCTTTCGTGGTAACCACCTTCATGAGGCCCCTGGCGTGTCGCTCCTCGCGCGTCTTCTTAAGGTAGGCGTCAAACAGGTGGCGCGTGCCCGGAGCCAGGAAGGCGCTCACTTTTCTTCCGACCAACGCCGCTGGACCTTCACATCCTGAAAGCTCCACCACCGACTGGTTGACGCTCAGGACGGTCCCTTCAAGATCGTGTGTTCCAAACAGGATTCCACTGTTCTCCACCAAGTCCCGATAGCGATCCTCGCTGTTCCGTAAAGCGTCCTCCGTTTGCTTACGCTCGGTGATGTCCAGGCAGGACCCAATGTACCCGGAGAACGTACCATCTATCGTGAATAGCGGGACTCCGATATCATAAACCCAGCGATACTGGCCGTCCCGGCGGCGCAGGCGGTACTCAACCTGGAAGTCCCTTTGCTTCTTGAACGCACCCAGGTAAACGCTCATGCAGTGAGGCAGATCCTCCGGATTGACGCCTAGCGTCCAACCCTGGCCAGTCTCTTCTTCGAGCGAACGACCCGTAAAATCAAGCCAGCGTTGATTGAAGAAGTTGCAGCCGGCATCGGGCCCTGCCATCCAGATCATGACCGGCGCCGCGTTAGCCATGATCCGAAACCTCTCCTCGGTGTCACTCCAGGCTTGGCGCCGGCGAGATCGGCTGACTGTTTCGGAAGTGGAGAGACTCTGGTCTGACATTGAGATGGTTCCGAGAATACACCCCCGCCCGATCTCGATTCAACCTCCTGTCAGTTAGGCATCCGAAAGCGTCAGGCATATCCACAATGGGTATCCGAAGTTATCTGTGATATACGTCACTGACACATTATTACGTTTTCGGTATGGTGGTACCCATCGAGAGCTCTGCCTCAGATTCGCTCGCGATTTTTGCCTATTCCGCATCGAGGGCACCCGAAAATCAGGCCCACGTTTGGGTCTCGAACTTGGAAGGGGGTAGACATGCCGAACGGCCAATTCTGCGGTATGTGCGGTAGCAGCAAGATTCGTAGGCTCATCAAACGAGTGGCACGGCCGGAGGACCGATGGCTTGTTTGCGATGATTGCGCCTCCGAGATGCTGAGTAAGCCCGAGCTTGCGGGCGTGTGGGAAGAGGTGGTTGATGCTGAGGTTGTGCACACTCACCTGCGGACATTCCGGAAGTCGGGAGCGCATTCTCTGGACTATCGGGGCAAACGGGCCGGAGAGGAAATCCAACGGGGATCGCGCTTACGCTCCTCTCCGGTCAATCCCAGACGAGCAACCGCTATGGGCAGCCAGAGTGCCATTGTCAAGCCCAACAACGGCCTGGCACCCGTTGAGAAGCGAACGCGCCCCCAGGGCGATTTCGAGCAAAGTGGGTTGCGGCTAATTTAGTCCTGTCCGAGGCTTCCCTCAGTTTCGTACGTAGCGCCGCGGCGGAGCGGCGGCTGCAACGTTGCAAAGTTGGAACGTTGCGATATTGCAATATTACACAGATAGTACTATATTGTCCTGGGGCCTTCCGAATAACTGCAAGTCCCGATCGATCGTGCGCGCGGATGGCGGCTCCACCTATACCTTATGGATGGAGTGGCCTGTCCGTGTCCAATTCTACCCCTACAAAAGGCGATTTTTGCCCTTTCTGTGCTGAAGCCAAATTGGACGATTCTCCCAGCGGATGGCATTTGATATGTCCGAGGTGCGGGAGAGCGGTCATAGTTTCTGATTTCCCCTTCACCAGAACCAAACGAAAGCGTAGCCGTAATAAAGAGAGACCAGTCGCAAGGCGGGAGCTCAATAGAAAGCCCGTTATGGGTGGCGTCTTCTCACAGCCCTCTGAGGATTGACGCAGCCCTGCTCAGAAACTCGTCTGTGACCAACATCACACTCAAACGTGACAGACCGCACTATTTTTAGTCCGGACTCGCGGGTGCGATCTTCAAGTGGATCCACCGGAGTTAAGGGCCCTACTATCTGTAGATTGAACCGATCAGCCGAACCCGGTGGGAAGGGAATCATGGAGGGCCTTGCCAACACGTTGCTGCCCGGTTCTAACGGTCTGTAATGACCTCGTGGTGTAAATGATATGCTATTATCGCCTAAGTAATGTGCGAGTATCCGCACGCGATCTATAAGGATCCGAGCTCGAGGCGACCTAATACGTCGAGAGGAGATGCCGAGCCAAGTGAACTCAGAGACTGAGAAATTCATACAGATCCTTCACCTTGAGGACAGTCCTAGGGATGCCGAGATCATCGCGGAAAGACTAAACGAAGAGGGGCTTTTCTCTCGGGTCAAGCGGGTGGAGAGCCGGCAAGCGTTCATCAGCGCGATCGAACAGAATGAGTGGGGCGAGTGGGACATTATCCTCGCTGATTACTCACTGCCCTCGTTCGATGGCCTCTCGGCCCTGAAGATTGCTCGCCAAACTTGCCCCGACGTACCATTTATCATCATCAGCGGCGCACTGGGAGAGGAAGTGGCGGTCGAGGCGCTGAAATCAGGCGCCACCGACTACATTCTGAAGGATAGGCTGGCGCGCCTGCCCCTGGCCGTCCGGCGCGCCCTCGAAGAGCGCGCGGCCTCCCAGGAAAGAAAGCGTTCTGAAGCCCTGTTAAACCTGCGGACCAAGGCGCTCGACAGTGCCGCCAACGGCATTGTGATCACCGATCGCAAAGGAACTGTCATCTGGGCGAACGCGGCCTGTGCCGCCCTCACCGGCTACACTCCCGAAGAATTCCTGGGACAAAATCCACGAGCCCTTAAATCCGGCCGGCATGATGAGGCATTCTACCGGAATCTCTGGACCACCATTCTCGAAGGACGGGTATGGCATGGAGAGGTCATCAACCGGCGCAAAGATGGAACCCTCTACACCGAGGAGATGACCATCACCCCGGTTCGAGATACGCAAGGCGCCATCACCTCCTTCGTCGCCGTTAAGCAGGATGTGACCGCGCGAAAGGAACTCGAAGAACGGCTTCGGCAAGCCCAGAAAATGGAAGCCATCGGACGCTTGGCCGGCGGCATCGCCCATGACCTCAACAATGTACTGACGATCATTAAGGGTCACAGCGAGATCCTTCTCGAGAGTCCTCATGACTGGATGGACGTTGTGGGACCGCTGCAGACCATCAGGGACGCTGGAGATCGCGCCTCCAAGCTGACCGCTCAACTGCTCGCCTTCAGCCGCAGACAGGTGCTGCGCCCCAAAGCTCTTAACTTGAACGAGGTCCTCTCGTATCTGGAAGTCGTGTTCCGGCGGAGGCTCGGTGAGAATCTCGATCTGGTCGTGAAACAAGGAAGGGATCTGGGCCGGGTGAAGGTCGATCCAACCCAAATCGAGCAAGTGATCATGGATCTGGTGTGGAACGCGCGCGACGCCATGCCCCAGGGCGGCAGACTGATCATTGAGACCGCGAACGCCGTGTTCGATGAAGTCTCCTGCAAAGGCCACGACGGCTTCGTCCCCGGCTCTTACGTGATGGTTAGCATCAGCGACAGCGGGCATGGCATGAGCGAAGACGTCCGGGCCAAGATCTTCGAGCCTTTTTTCACCACCAAGGAAAGAGCTAAGAGTGCCGGCCTGGGCCTGTCCACGGTTTACGGAATCGTTAAGCAGAGCGGCGGAAACGTTACCGTAGAGAGTGAGCCCGGAAAGGGCTCGACTTTCAGAATCTATTTTCCCCAGGTTGAGGAGAAGCCCGAAGCTTCGAAGCCCCACGCTGTCGAACAACCTCACCGCCAGGGGAGAGGGGTTGTGCTTTTGGTCGAGGACGAGCCGGCGGTGCGTTTGCTGACACGATCCATTCTAGAGTCGTCTGGGTATACCGTCCTCGAATCGGGCGATCCGGCGGAAGCACTGCGCCGGTTTGGGCAATCTCCGCCCTCCCCCATCGACCTGATTGACCTCCTGCTCACCGACGTCGTGATGCCCCAGATGAGTGGCATCGTGTTGGCGGAGCGCCTAGTTTGCATCCACCAGAAGATGAAGGTGATCTACATGTCCGGCTACTCGGATGAGTTGCTGCAGCAGCAAGGCATCCGCTCCTCCTCAGCTTTCATCCCCAAACCCTTCACGCCGGCCGGACTCCTCAAAAAAGTCAGGGAAGCGCTGGACAGTCAAATCGCTCAGCAAACGAGAGAACACCATCGAGCTGATTGCCCAAACGTAGACGTCGAGTGTGAGTGGGGTGAACACCGCACGAAAGGGCAGGGTGTAAACGTCAGCGAAGGAGGAATCCTTCTCGCGCGCCTCGGAGAGCCGATTCCAGTGCACGAGAAGATCTGTCTCCGCCTCAAGGTCACCGTCCCCGAGCACTGCTACGGGCTGCGGGGCAGCGTCGTGCGCGCCCCGGCGTCGGACAGGATCGCGGTGAAGTTTGAGGACCTTTCCCCTACCGATCGCATTGAACTGCGTCAGCTGGTGGCGAGCCAAGCAGGCTCTCATCCGGCCGGCATGCCTTATTCGGCGATCTGAAAAACCCTCGGTATTGGCGGGCTTTGGTAACCATCATGACTAGACCAAACGAGTCCGTATCGAAACGGCGTGCATGGGAGACCCTCCGGGGTAAACGTCCCCAATGGCTGGGTTTTGCCGTAGGCATCGTGGGAACGTTGGCGATGCTGCTGGCGGTCGAAGGCTTGGGGCCCGACGTGCCCGCCAAAACGCCGGTTATCGTATTCCTGATTCCGATTGTGCTCAGTGCCTACGTCGGAGGACTCGCTTCCGGGCTGCTCTCCACCGCCCTTGCCGTCTTGACCACGGCCTACTTTTTACTGCCTCCCAACCACTCCTGGTACGTGACGAGCCGCACCGACGTTGTGAAGTTGGTAACTTTGGCTGCTTTGGGCGGGTTCAGCACCTTCGTAATGGAAAGCAGGCGCTGTCCCGAATCGAAACTACCGCCGCTTCAGGGGCAGAGCTTCCTTCCTTCCACTGAGCGCAAGGTGCGAGTCAGTTTTGTGTTCCTGCTCACCTGCCTGGTTGGAACCGGGGCCATATCTTACTTCAGCGTGGTCCGGCTGCGCGAAGACGTCCGTTGGGTGGACCACAGCCACCGGGTTATCGCTTCTCTGCGGCGGTTGCAGTCTGCCGCTACGGATACGGAGGCCAGCGCACGCGGCTACATTATCACCGGCCAAAACGAATTCCTGAAGCCTTACCCCGGTGCAGTCGATCGTGTGAGCGGCGCGCTCGGCGATATACGCAGCCTGACAGCAGAAAATGCCGTTCAGCAGCATCAATTGGACAGGCTCCAGCCGCTCCTCCTGGAACGGCTGACCGAATTGAGCCGGTCCATCGGGTTGCGGCGAGGCGAGGTTTTCGAAGCGGCGCAGCAGGCTATTGCGACTGGAAACGGAGAGCGCACCCAGGACCGCATCGACCAGCTCATTGGAGAAATGGAAGGGGCCGAACAGCGCCTGCTGCAGGATCGAGACGTGCGGGAAGGGCACGCGGTCAGACTGACCAAGATAATGGTGATTGGCACCGGTCTGCTCGCTGTCATACTCGGCGGCATTGCCCAATTCCTGATTGCCGTGGGATTCAACGCCAGCCGCCTCACCCAGGCGGAACTTGAGCAGCTCGTCAGGGAGCGCACCGTTGAACTCGCACAGGCCAACGAACAATTGCGGGAGAGCAGGGACCGTCTCCACGTCGCGCTAGAGGCTGCGAGTGCCGGTGCCTGGGAATGGGACTTGCAGACCAATGCGAATGTGTGGTCCGAGGAGCTGTGGAAGGTCTATGGGCTTGAGCCGTATAGCTGCGAACCCTCTTACGAGACTTGGCGCCAGTTGATCCACCCCGACGACCTGCCAGGTGCCGAACAGGCGGTACAAGAGGCGGCGCGGCAGGGAATCGAATTAAGCGGGGAGTGGCGCGTGTGCCGCAGTGACGGCACAGAACGCTGGCTCATTTCCCGCGGACACCCGATCCTTAACGCCGATGGGCGCGTAGGGAGGTTCCTGGGAATTGTTTTGGATATCACCGAGCGCAAACTGGCGGAGGAGACCCGCTCGAGGTTTGCGGCCATTGTCGAATCATCCGACGACGCTATTATTGGGAAAACGCTGGACGGAGTAATTACGAGCTGGAACGCCGGGGCGCAACGGTTATACGGTTTCACATCCGAAGAGGCCGTTGGCCAGCCGATCTCGTTCATAACCCCGCCGGACCGTGAGGAGGAGACCAAGCAGATTTTGTCTACAATCGCCGCCGGCGGAAGCCTGGAACGGCTCGATTCGGTACGGCTGCGCAAGGACGGAACCCAAGTTGAGGTCTCGATGACCGTTTCGCCCATCCGGGATGCTGCGGGGAAGATAATCGGAGCCTCCGCCATTGCACACGACATCACGGAGCGGAAGCGAGCCGAGCAACAGAGACGCCTTTACGACCTCCTCGTCCACCGCAGCCGGGATATCATTCTGTTCGTCCGGCAAAATGACGGCCGAATAGTGGGCGCTAACGCCGCGGCAGAAAGGGCATACGGCTACAGCCAGGAAGAGTTGCTGGCCCTTTCCCTGTACGATCTGCGCCCTTCTGAAAGCCCGGAGGCGATCCGCGCGCAGCTAGACGAATCCGATCTTCACGGTCTTCTTTTCGAAGCGACTCACCGGTGCAAAGACGGCAGCGCCTTCCCGGTCGAGGTGAGTTCACGAGGCGAGACCATTGAGGGAACGCGCACACTCCTGAGCGTGGTTCGGGACATCAGCGAGCGCAAGCGCATGGAAGACGCGCTTCGCGAGAGCGAAGCGCGCGTCAGCCGCAAGCTCGAGAGTGTCCTCGCTCCTGAAGGTGACATTGGGAAGCTGGAACTGGCGGATGTCATCGACGTGGAAGCGTTTCAGCTGCTCATGGACGATCTTCACAAACTGACCCAGATTCCCATGGCTATCGTCGATCTCAAGGGTAAGGTACTGGTGGGCGTCGGGTGGCAAGAGATCTGTACGCGTTTCCACCGTGTTCATCCGGAGACCGGCTTTCACTGCTTCGAAAGTGACACGCAGCTTTCCTCCGGTATTGCTCCGGGTGAATTCAGGATGTACAAGTGCAAGAACAATATGTGTGACGTCGCCACACCGATCCTGGTGGGAGGGCGGCACCTCGGGAACCTCTTTATGGGGCAGTTCTTCCCTGAAGGCGAGCCGCTGGATCGTGATTTGTTCCGATCACAGGCGGCCCGGTACGGTTTTGAGGAAGGAGAGTACATAACGGCGCTCGAAGCCGTTCCTCGACTGACCCAGGAAAAGGTAAATACGGGCATGGCCTTCTTCATGAGGCTGGCCGACGTCCTTTCCAAACTAAGCTACGGTAATTTAAAGCTCGCTCGTTTGCTGGCGGAACGCGACACCTTGGTGCAGGCACTGCGAGAGAGTGAAGCGCAATTTCGAACTCTGGCCAATGCGATTCCGCAGTTGTCCTGGATGGCGAACGCGGACGGCTGGCTTTTCTGGTACAACGAACGCTGGTACGAGTACACAGGCACCACACCGGAGCAAATGGAGGGGTGGGGCTGGCAGTCCGTGCATGAACCCGAGGAGTTGCCCAAGGTCCTGGAGCGCTGGAAGGCTTCGATCGCAACGGGAAAGCCTTTCGATATGATTTTCCCGCTCCGGGGCTCCGATGGAGTCTTTCGTCCGTTCCTGACCCGGGGTGTGCCAGTGCACGATCGGGAGGGTAAGGTTGTTCGATGGTTCGGCACGAACACGGACGTTAGCGAGCAGCGCAAGGCCGAAGATCAGATCCGGCAACTGAACGAAGATCTAGAGCGGAGGGTAATTGAACGCACAACTCAACTCCAGGCTTCCAATTTTGAGCTGCAGTTGCAGGTTGCCGAGCGGAAGCGCGCAGAGGAGCAAATCAGAGAGCTCAATCGCGAACTCGAAGATCGCAACACAGGCTTAACGGCTGCCAATAAGGAGTTGGAAGCGTTTGCCTATTCCGTCTCGCACGATCTTCGAGCTCCGGTTCGTCATTTGAGCGCGTTCTCCGAGTCGCTGCGCAAAAGATCTTACGAGGAGCTGGATGAGCGAGCGCGGCATTATCTCGACAACATAGGCGCTTCCTCGCGCCATATGGGCACGCTGATTGACGATCTGTTGAAATTCTCGCGTTTGGGACGAGCTGCCATATCGAAGGCTCGCGTCGATCTGGAGCCTCTGGTCCAGGAGGTCCGGCGCGAGCTCGAACCGGATGCAGTCGGGCGCAACATCGTGTGGCAGGTTTCCGGCCTGCCTGAGGTCTACGCAGACCCGGCGCTGCTCCGTCAGGTATTCGTCAACCTGATGTCTAATGCCGTGAAGTACACGCGCGGCCGGCAAGAGACGTGTATCGAGGTCGGATGCACAAATGGGACCCCGGGCGAACGGGTGATCTTTATCCGTGATAACGGCGTTGGCTTCGAAATGGAGTACGTCGACAAGCTTTTCAAGGTCTTCCAGCGTCTGCACACGGATGAGTTCGAGGGTACGGGCATCGGGCTCGCCAATGTGCGTCGCATTATCGAGCGCCACGGCGGGAGAGTTTGGGCCAAGGGCGTACCGGAACAAGGGGCAACCTTCTATTTTTCAATTCCGACTCGTGGAGAAACATAAGCAATGACCGAAGAACTAGGCACAATCTTACTCGCCGATGATAATAAGAACGACGTCGACCTGACTTTGGAAGCGTTTGCCGAATGCAACCTCGCGAATCCAGTCGCGGTCGTGCGCGATGGGGCTGAGGCCCTCGATTTTCTACAGCGGCGCGGCAAGTACGCGGCGCGTCCCGCTTGCAACCCGATCATGCTGCTTCTGGACATCAAGATGCCAAAAGTCGATGGCTTAGAGGTCCTTGGCGAGGTGAAAAGCGATCCGGCCCTGAAGTCTATTCCCGTGGTTATGTTGACCTCCTCAGCAGAGGAACCGGATCTCGCGGAAAGCTACCGCTTGGGCGCAAACGCCTACGTAGTTAAGCCTGTTAACTTTCAAGATTTCGCCGCGGCAGTATCCGACCTTGGCAAATTCTGGGCTATGGTTAATGCGCCTCCACCAGGCTCTTGCCAAGAGGCGGCCGCACCCTGATGAATACGCTTTCTGTTGCCGCTCAAGCCGTCAAATCCAGAAGCCTATTCCGCGCTTCGGAAAAACACGTTGAAGGGCGCGGGCCGATTTCCTGGAGCGCGGCGTCATTGATGCGCGCGAGCGGCGCGCCATTATCAGTCATCATCGCGCTCCGTGTCGCGTCGGCGGCACGACGTATCGCCTCACGGACGAGCTCATCCATCGTTCGCGGCAAAGTACTGGGATGACTTGAAGGCCATGGAAGAATTGAGCAGCGAGATCAGCGCGCTCAAGGATGGAGAAGCCTTTGACCTGGAACTGACCATTGATATCGCTCTGTGGGACCTGGCTGGATAATGCTCTCTCCGATTCCCAGCGCAGTTGCTCCAGCTCGGATGTATTCCAGAGCTGTCTCGATACCGATCCCTCCCGTGGCCAGAAACTCGATATTAGGGAAAGGGCCCTTGAATGCCCGGATGTACTTTGGGCCAGCTGCCCGGCAGGTTTCAGGATCAAGCACCGTGCCCGCTCCTACCAGAACCCGGTCACCATAACGCTGCGTCACACCTTCCACGACGCGCAGGGCGTGTGGGATGGTCATGGTAAGTTCCACCGTGGCGATCCCGCCGCCGACTATGCCCTCCACTGCCCGGAGGGCTTCTTCGGAAGACTCCACCCGGATAACCGGCACGATCCCAACCTCGCGAAAGAGCGCGAGCGCTTTTTCCCTAGTCCATAAAACTGTCTTTCCCTCCCTTATTGGGCTGCCACGAGCGGACGTTACTGCACGTCCGCAGATCACGAACTCGATCGAAGGTCAGCCATCGCCTGGCTAATGGATGAGACCCTCCCGCTAAAAACCAACCCGAGGACCAACAGTCCCGTCAGGGTATCCTCTGCGCAAGGGGCCATCCGGTAGTCTGCTTGGAATCTCTTCTGAATCACCTGGCGCAGAACCTCGATTTTGCAGGGGAGTCCGCCCGAAAACACGATGTTCCGCCACGATCGATCCGGCCAGATGCGGAGGGCGCAGTTGTAGTAGTTTTCGGTCATGTGCTCAAAGGCGGCGCGGAACAAGTGGCCTACCCTGAAGTTCTCCTTGCGGATGTTGGAAATTGTGCCCCGGTCTCCAAAGGGGCTGGCAAAGAAATTCAGATCGACCTTTAGATCGGTATCGTCCACCTGCATGGTCTCCCGCGCAATGTATGGCCAGGGATCCTGAACGTCGGGTTGCCCGTCGGCCGCGAACTCACAAAGGAGGTCAACCAGTACGTCCAGAGCACGACCGGCGGGGATATGGGTGAAAGTATTAAGGAACATCCCGTCGAAGAACGGCCGCGTCTGGTAATCACCCAAGCTTAATCCGGCGGTGAGGCGGCTGACCTGTGAACCCGTTGAAATATTGAGAGATAGTTCCTCCTTCTCCAGTAAGGCTCCAAGCAAGGCGCACTGATAGTCGCCTATGGGCGTGTAACATGGCACCGACGTGGAACCGCGCCTCAGGCCACCCACCATCTCACCTGCTTGGCGCAGCCTGGGCCAGCACAGTCTGTCTAGCCCCAACTCCTGAATTACGCCCTCGTGCCAGTTCAGGGTTTCAAGATTGAGCAACCCATAGGTAAAGCCATTCGTCAGGTCCACGCTCGGCGGTGAGCCGCACATAACGGTCAGCACAAAGTCAGGCATCGAGACCGGAATAAGGCCGGGATCGAGCTGACCCTGTTCGGCGAGCCAGAAAAGAAAACTGTTGGGCGCGCCCGGACGCAGCTCGTTGCCGAGCTGCTTGCGGTGTTCGGGGCTTATTCGACGGGTCATGACGTCAAAATACGATCCGGTTCCCGACGGATGCGGCATCGTTGCCCGCTGATCACGCCAGGTCATGCAATTGGAAAGGATCTTGCCTCGATCATTCATCAAAACCATTCCATGCATCTGCGTGCACATAACGATCCCAGTGCAGTCGGGCGCATGGACGAAAAGTTCACCGACGAAATTTCGCACGGCGGAAACGAGCTCGTCCGGGTCAAATTCACAAAAGAGAGGATTAGGACTCGCCAACTGGTTAGGAAAAGGGAGGCGCTCGATGTGCTTGAGTTCAAGGGCCTCCAGATCCAAAACGGCGCCCTTGATGAACGAGGTTCCCAGATCAATCCCAATGAACGACATTGGGCACCTCACCTGTGACTCAGAAGAAATTCCTCGAAGAACCGCAGTTCTTGAGATTTTGCAGTCATGTCTCCAACGGAAACATCAATTAGCACTTCAGCGCGGCCAAGTCAAGCTCTAGAATGCAATTCTGCAATATGGAAGGGTCAAAATCTACATCGGGGGACGACCGGTTCGGCTGGGTCATGGCATTGACAGCTTTTGCGCAGGCGCCAACCTCTGTCTGAAGCGTCCACGGTGGATGCCATCTTGAGCCGCTTTCCGCAATGTGGTAGAGTCCCTTGCTGATCGCGCCACCCAATGCAGAGAGATAATTTATGGTAAAGAGCGAGCCGAAGGTCCACATCAGATATCCAGTCAAATCACTGATCAAAGCCTTGCGCATACTGGAGGAACTTGGAGACAGTGGGCCACTGGGCGTTACGGAAATTGGTAAGCGTTTGGGAATACGTTTAAGCACTGTTCATCGCTTACTCGGTACTCTCAAAGGAAAAGGGTACGTACTTTCTGATCCGGCTACGTCCAAGTACTTGCTGGGCGGCATGGTCGCGAGATTGGGAGATTCCATCCCACGTCAACTACCCTTGCTGAAACACGGTACGACCACGGTGGAGGAACTCTCGCGAGAATGCAATGAGACCGTGAATCTGGCCATCCTTGAGGGTACAGACGTGGTATATACGGCGAGGCACGAGAGCCGCCATAGCTTGCGGATTGCGGGCAACATAGGAGGCCGTTGGCCTGCCCACGCTACTGCTCTCGGGAAAGCATGCCTGGCCGATCTCTCCGATAACGAGATCCTCAAGCTGTATGGCGGCGCGAAGAAACTCCGCCGGTTGACACCCAACACGATAGTCAACATGCAACAGTTACTCGCCCAGTTGGCTGTGGTTAGGCAGGAGGGGATCGCCGAGGACAACGAAGAGAACTCCCTTGGCGTCTTTTGCATAGCGGTTCCCGTTCGTGGCCCGTCGGGTAGGGTTGTGGCTGGTCTCAGTATCTCGGGGCCAAAAGCGCGCCTGACTTCCGAGCGCGTAAGACCTCTCAAGGTGGGCTTGGTCAGGGCCGGCGCCGATCTGTCAACGAAACTGGGGTTCAACGCAGCCATCGCCGTGACGCCGCGCTAAAGCATTGGCTTTGAACAAGCCCATGAGATCCTGATAAGGCCGAATAGGCGAGTATCTTACGCGAACTCTCACATCAAAGGGGGATCGGTGACGAAGCCTGCGGCTGACGGCTATTACAAGTGGGTTGTAGTCGGACTCCTCTGGCTGGTTGCGTGTCTTAACTATGCCGACCGCATGACGATCTTCAGCGTCTTTCCCCTGATCAAAAAAGAACTGGTCCTCTCAGACATCGTCTTGGCCCTCTTAGGCTCGACCTTCCTCTGGACTTACGGCGCCTGTTCACCTCTGGGAGGCTACCTGGGAGACAGATTCCGCCGCAAGAAAGTGATCATCTGGAGTCTCGTTATATTCAGCATCGTCACTTTTGCCACCGGGCTTGCCCACAGCGGACGCCAGCTTATGCTGCTGCGGATGTTCCTCGGAGTCTCCGAAGCCATCTTTCTCCCCGCCGCTCTCGCCCACGTCGCCAGCTTTCACACGGAGTCAACTCGTTCGTCCGCAAACGCCATCTGCTTGACCGGTCTCACCGTCGGGGCAGGAATTGGCGGCTTGTACGGCGGCTACATGGGGGAGCACTATTCGTGGAGGACGGGATTTTTCATCCTGGGTGTCGTGGGAATTCTGGTGGCGGTCATTCTCCTCGCATTTCTGCGTGACAGCCCGGTCTCCACCGCCAAACTGGGAACCGAAGTGGATACCATCGAGCCACTGGGCCGCAAGATAGCCAAGATACTCAGCACCCCGACGGCTGCCTGCGTGATCTTTCTTGCCTTCGCCCTCTCGCTGACGAGTTGGCCGACGGGATCCTGGGTGCCGACCTACCTTTACGAGAAATTCGGCATGAGCCTTACAAAATCAGGCCTCACCATGGCGCTTTTCACCTACACCCCAGCTCTGGCCGGTTCGTTGCTCGGCGGCGTGTGGGCAGACCGTTGGGCAAAACGCGATTCCGGAGGCCGAATGAGGGTACAGATTGTCGGGTTGTGCTTCATGGGCCCGACCATGCTGGCCATGGGATTCATGCCCACGGGCACGACACTGGCGGCGAATCTGATGGCGTACTCGATAGCGCGAGGATTGCTGGAAGTTAACTCGATGCCGATCTTTAGCGCCGTGGTTCCCCGCGCGAGATGGTCGACCACCTACGGCATCTACAATCTGGCCGGCACCATGGCGGGCGCCCTGGGCATCCTGTTCGTGGGCGCCATGAAAGCCTCGTGGGGCATCGGTTATAGCTTGTCGTCGATGTCCGTCCTCCTGTTTATAGCCATCGGCATCATGTGGTTCGGCGTGCTCCGCTTTCTGCCCGGTGATATCGAGAATCTGGGTGCCGCGTCTCGACCGGGTTTCGCGGCCGCGAGCGCACCGACTACATCCAGCTAGTTGTCGCTTCCTGAACCGCAACCGGCAGACCAGGCAGATTCAACCCGCCAGTCGGCTTTTTCTCACAGTTATTCATCTTGGTCTGCGATGATTAAGAAGTCCTTTCTGGAGTATGGAAAAGGCAAACCTACCACAAGGATCTCCGCGCCACAACTGAGTCCCGCGAGTGGGTTGCAAGGCGTTTGCCGCATTGCGGAAGTTATTTCCTGGAGCCTGCTTGACGTAGGTGAGATGGAGCGTTACCCACGTCCCACTGCGGGCGAGAAAGAAAACTGAGGAGTGAGTTCTATGTTACGAAGCGAAATTGCTCAATCTGCGAGACGGCTGTGGCCGCTCTGCGTGACCCTGATGATCAGCTTCTTTATTCCGTCGCCCAATCCTGGCTGGAGTGCAGTTGCCTCTGGATGTGCGCCGGCCGGATCGACGAGCAACCCTGACTACACTCGAACTGAAGATGTGATCTACGGCCGAAAGTTCGGCATGGCGCTGACCATGGACGTCTTTGAGCCGGCCCGGAAAAACAATTTCGGCGTCATTTTTCTGGTGAATGGTGCGTGGTATTCGAGCCACGACCCTGTCACCGTCCCTTTTCCCTTTCCTTATGTTACTCCCGCCAATTACACTCCTTATCTCGACCGCGGCTACACGGTCTTCGCTGTGGTCACCAGTTCAGCCCCCAAGTTCAGTATTCCGGAGATTATCGAGGACCTTCCCCGGGCTGTGCGCTTCATTCGCTATAACGCCGCCAAGTATGGCGTCAATCCCGCGCGACTCGGAGTTTTAGGCTCCAGTTCGGGAGGACATCTGGCCTTGATGATGGGGACCCAAGGCCGCGAAGGCCCTGCCGATGCCAAGGATCCCGTCGATCGCGAAAGCAGCGCGGTGGGAGCTGTTGCCTGTTTCTTCCCTCCCACCGACTTTCTGAACTGGGGCTCTCCGGGCGTCGATGCCGTCGGTCTCGCCTCCATGGCTCCGCTCGATATCGTCTTCGGCCCACGCGCCTACACAGAGCATGGCCGTCAGGTTCTGGGCAAGGAGATTTCCCCAATCTACTTTGTCACCTCGAATTTGCCTCCAACCCTGATCATTCATGGCGACGCCGACAACGTGGTTCCCCTTCAGCAGTCGGAGAGCTTCGTCGAGCGCGCCCACGAGGTGGGGGCGCCTCGGGCGGAACTCGTGGTGCGGAAGGGCAAGGGTCATGGGTGGGGAGACTTTTGGAAATCCGAGGAGGATGTCACACTATTTGCGGACTGGTTCGATGATAACCTGCGGGGCATAAAGAGATAGCAACTCCCGCGCAGTGGAACCCTTCACTGGCTGAAATAATTCGCAGCTGCGATCGCGACCACGGCTATGAAGAGGCAGGCGATACCCGCGGCAAACAGTCTGTAAATTCGAGGCTGCATTTGACGCCATTCACCCGTAGAGACAGCGGCCAGTTGGCCCGAGAGGACGACAGTGGTCATATAGAGTGCGAAACCGATCGAAACCCCAAGCACCCCCAGGAAAGTGGTACCGCTGCTGTAGAGTGCGATCCCGCCCATCCACATGCAGGCTGCCAGGACAGGATTGAACACTTCCCGGATTCCGCCGCTGAAGTTGCCCCAGGTATGATTCTTGGAGAGCAGGTAAATGGAGTACCCGAAATTGACCACCGATCCACCGAGCAGGGCAATGGGCCAAACTGCGAATGGAGCCCACGAGGCCGCGCCACCGTGGGCGCGCACTTTCTCCATGATGTCGCCGCCATAAGCCAGAGCGATATTGAGAAGCGAGGCCAGGACCCCCGCCCCCACGGCGATCGCCACATTGAGGAGGTACCCCGCCCGGGTGGAGGCCTCCTGAGTCATGGCTGACTCCTTCTCTGAAAATCCCGCGCCACGGCCCTGCCGCCTTGCTTCATCCTCCCGCCAGAAACCACTCCAACCACAAAGGGCGACTCCCAGCAGCATCACCATGGTCCCAGCCATCACCAGCAGACCGCTGGCCTGTAGGAGCATCTCGCGATGCAAGAGCACCAGGGGAACCACGGTTCCGACACCGGCGCCGATGCCGTTAACAATCGCCCCCGAAACTGCCAGTCCCAGCTTGTGAATGCAGATGCCGACACCGAGCTGCGCGAATCCCCATAGAGCGCCGAACACCAGCGGTTTCAGCACTTCATGAAAGGTAAGCGAAGCGTAGACCTCCGCTAAGTGCGGCAAGAGCCAGAAGGCCAAAGCCAATGGAACGATAATCAGAGAGACCAGTGTGTAGACAAGCCAGAAGTTCTCCCACTTCCAAATCCTCGCCCACTTGATCGACCACATGCTGAACCCGACGGTTAGGCCGGCCAGAAAGGTCAGAGCGAATCCGTGAAGGAGTGTCATATTGGAGTCCTATCTCGCCGCTCCCGCTGTGGAACAACTGCCCGTGTCAAGGTAACAACAACCCGCAGCACCGAAGAACACTCCCTAGTTCCTACGCGCTGTCGGGGCGTTTCTCCTCCGGGTTGTTATCATAAAAGCGCATCGCCTTCATGCCGGCAGTCCTGGCAGCTTCGATCCCAGCGTCTGAGTCCTCAACGACGATACATCGCGACGGAGGGATCCCCATTTTTTCGGACGCAAGCAGATACAGGTCCGGATGCGGTTTGCCGCGCTTGACGTCTTCGGGTCCGACCAGGACATCGGCCCGCACACCGAATCCGGCAAGGATCGAGGACCATGAGGTTTTGGCACTTCCGCTGGCGATCCCCACTGGGAATCCGGCGGCCTTGAGGGTCCGGATTAACTCCAGATTACATTCGATCCCCTTCACGCCCTGAGCGTGGCTCTTGAACAACTCTCGCTTTCGAGCGTATATTTTGTCTACCTCAACCGTTACTCCTGCCTTGCGCGCGAAATACTCGATCTGCTCGGCGCCCTTCATGCCGGCCTGCCGAAAGAACTGAGCCTTGTCGATAGGCACGTGGGCTTCTTCGAGCGCCTGCCTGTAACACTCAAAATGCGCCTCCATCGTGCTCAGCAGCACCCCGTCGACATCGAAGATATACGCGTAATTCATGCCCGGGTGTGCTCCCCGACATCGTCGGTTAGTGCGGATTTCAACAATTCACGACCTCCTTCACCGCCTCCGTAATCCGTTCCACCTGGGGGATCACCGCCCGCTCCATCATAGGCGCGAAAGGGATCGGGGTGTCAGGCACAGAGATGCGTTTGATCGGAGCGTCCAGCAGGTACAGTCCGTGCTCCGCAACCGTGGCCGATATCTCAGAGGCCACCCCGCACGTCAGGACATCTTCGCTCACCACCACGAGTCGCGAGGTCTTCTCGACCGAGCGCAGGATCGTGTCCCTGTCCATCGGAACCAGGGTGCGCGGATCGATCACTTCCGCCTCAATACCTTGCGTGGCCAGCACTTGGGCGGCCTGCAGAGCCTGGTGCAGCATGAAGCCGGTGGCGACTATAGTCACATCGCGCCCCTGGCGCTTGACGTCCGCGACACCGAAGGGAATGGTGTAGTCGCCTTCAGGGGCGGGACGGTAAGTATCAGTCAGGCTACCCACAGCCGTCTGTGCCTTTCCCCCGGGCGATCGCGAACCATAGAGCAATTTGTGCTCAAGAAAGATCACCGGATTGTCATCCCGGATGGCAGTCTTCAAGAGCCCTTTGGCGTCGTATGGAGTTGACGGTATCACCACCTTGAGTCCCGGAGTGTGCATGAACCATGCTTCCAGGGATTGGGAATGCTGGGCCGCGCGCCCTGCCGCCCCGATCGGCGCCCGGATCACTAGTGGAATTCTCACTTGGCCGCCCATCATGAATCTCAACTTCGCGGCCTGGTTGCAAATGGGATCCATAGCGCAGGTGAGAAAGTCATTGAACTGAATCTCGGCAACCGGCCGCAGACCCGTCATGGCGGCCCCTACGGCGGCGCCAACGATTGCAGTTTCAGAAATGGGGGTGTCGCGCACCCGCTCCTCGCCGAACATCTCCAGCAAACCTGAGGTTACCGTGTAGGCGCCCCCCAGGACTCCGATGTCTTCTCCCAGTAGGACAACGTTCTCATCGCGGTTCATCTCCTCAATGAGAGCCTGCCTCAGCGCTTGTGCCAGGGTTGTCGTTTCCACTTCTGACCCGTCCTTTGATTTAACAGAAGCCGCGCGGCTTTTTCCGCGGGTGGTCAGGCAAAGATGTAACCGGCATAGTCGCCGGGTTTGGGGTCAGGACTCTGTTCCGCGAAGGCAACAGCCTCCTCGATCTCCTTCGCCACAGTCTTGTCGACCCTGTCGAACTCTGTTTCCGGTACTTTGAGAGACTCGTGCAGCCACGCCCGGAAAGTTGAAATCGGATCCTTCTTCTTCCAGTCTTCCACTTCTTCCTTGGAGCGATAGCCGGCCGGCTCAAAGCGGGAATGACCCACAAACCGATAGGTTTTGCACTCAAGCAAGGTCGGTCCCTCCCCTTGCCGAGCCCTCTTGATGGCTTCAGCCGCCGCACTGTACACGGCGCGAAGATCCATGCCATCGACGACCCGCCCCGGAATACCGTAGGAGGGGGCGCGATCCGCAACATTATCGATCAGCATGGTTTTCCGATAATGGACAGAGAAGTTGTAGAGATTGTTCTCGCACACGAAGATTACCGGCAATCTCCAAACCGCGGCGAGATTGATCCCTTCGTGAAACGCACCCTCGTTGGCCGCGCCTTCGCCGAAAAAAGCCACGGAAACTCGTCCCGGGTACTTGGCCTTGCACGACAAGCCTGCACCCGCGGCGATGGGGATGCCCGCCCCGACGATGCCGTTGGCCCCGAGCATCCCGACACCGAAATCCGCAATGTGCATAGAGCCGCCCATGCCCTTGCAGCAACCGGTCGTCTTAGCAAACATCTCCGCCATGATTCCCTTGATGCTCACTCCTTTGGCGATACAGTGGCCGTGCCCCCGGTGAGTGCTGGTGACATAGTCCTCCCTGGTCAGATGGGCGCAAACGCCCACGGCCACCGCTTCCTCACCGACGTATTGATGCATGCTCCCGGGCATGGGCCGCTTCAGAAACAACTGGTAGAGTTCTTCCTCGAATTGCCGGATTTGCACCATCTGTTTGTACAGATTTAACGCCAGCGCTGTTTTCATGGGTGGCATCTGTCGCGGTTCTCCTCAGTTCCCCTCAAGCGCGATCAAGCGGACCGGACAAGCATCAAGTCCCACCACCGATAAGGCCAGCACGAACAAGGTAAACCTCCGTTGCCGGAGCTGGTCCAGGTTTGCGGCTGACTCAATAATCGGAATTTGATTGTCCATCAGGATTTGGTGGCCCGGCTGATTGGGGACGCCTTTCTTCTCAATTCCGGACGCGTCGGAACCGATCAGCCCAATCTTTTTCTCTAAGGCTAGCCACTCAATAGCCTCGTAGGTCAGGTGCGGCCGATCATGGGAACGCGGTGTTCCGTAGAACCGGTCGCAATTAAAGTTGAATAGCAGCATCAGGCCAGGACTGATTTCACCCTCATACACCTTGAGTTCTTCCAACGTCACGGCCTCGCTTGTCATCTCATCGCCAGGCCTCTTGTGCGTGAAATCAAGAAGCAGGCAGTCGCCAATCAGCCGCTCCAAGGGAAAGGCGCCGGCATCCATTCCCTGGCGGTTATGATGATAGGGAAACTCAATGTGAGTGCCGCAATGAGACGACATCCTGATATCCTGAAGGATGTACCACACTTCAGGCGCTCTTTCATACTGTGGGTATAGCTCATCGGTAAAATGGGTGTCCAACTCCAGATGGTACTCCTCTTTGCCGGGATGGAGTTTATGACTCAGGTCAATAATCCTTCCTCCAACCATAGGACCTCTTCTTCTCTCATTAAGTTGTCATCAGCTCGAATCCTGAAAAAAAAACCGAAGTAATCGCAAATGATCGATGACTGGTTTACAAATCAATTTCAATCAATATTTTCAGGGTCAAGCAACTTCTACTCGTACTCGCAGGATTTCAACCTTGCGGGCGGCGGCAAGCCGCAAGATGGGTTCGGAATCCGGATGTTGGCCGGTGATTAGCACGTGGAAGTCACAGAAATCGCATAGTTTGCACATCGCTCGCCGGCCAATCTTGGTATGATCGGCCAGAACCACGACCCTGTCGGCACTGCGAATCATGATCCGCACGAGTTCCACCACGCGTTCATCGGTGGTGGAAACGCCGGTAGCATCGATTCCGCCGGCTGAGATAAACGCCCAGCGCGCATGATAGTGGGCTAGCGTTGCCTCCGCCGAAGGGCCCAATAAAAGGCCCGCTTTCGGGTACAGTGCGCCACCGGTCAGATAGGTTTCAAGATGCGGGTGATCTTCATGGGTGCTCTCCAGCATGGATGCGAGGCGAATCGAGTTAGTAACGATGCGCAGGTGAAAGTCGGGAATACAGGAGCCCAACATGCACGTACTGGTCCCGCCTTCGATCATGACCACGTCGTCGGGCTCGAGCAACTGCGCAGCCCGGGCCGCCAGAGCCAGTTTCTCGGTGGCGTGTTGCACCGCCCGCAGCGAAAATGGGGGGATCTCGCCATTCGTCTTGACCAACGCAACGCCACCCCGAAATCGTCGAACCAACCCTTCGCGGGCTAGCTTGTTGAAGTCCCGGCGCACCGTAGCGGGGCTCGCATCAAACAATCGTATTGCGTCACGAACGCTCAGGCGTTCATTTTCGGAAAGATGCTTCAGCACTAGCTCGCTACGCTCAAATTGCAGCACGGCGGTATTCTAGCAGAAGTAATCGGTTCTTCCAGCAAATGTAAGGGGGAATTTTGGGGGAAAAAGGAAAGTCTTATTAATCAATGGATGGGCGGCTGTTCTTTGTCTCCGTCAGCAATTTGAGTGGTCAATTTTCGACCGGGTGTGTCGAGATCCAATATGATTTATAGTCCGGACCGGAGTGAGGGCTAGCCCAAGTTCGTCACATGACGAACTTGGGCTCGGCCACTACCAAGTACTGCCAACCCTCCAGGCATAGTTTACAGCGTAAAAAAGGTTCGGCACTCCCCAACCAAGTTGGGAGGTGTAACTCCGGCCGGAGGCAAGAGCGTCCAGAACATCATTCCCGTCGCAGTGTGGAAACATGCCGGCAATCTCGGCGGCGGCGCCCGAGACCAGGGCAGCGCTGAACGAAGTACCGGTTACAGAAGCCCAATGTGCTCCTGGGTAAGTCGTGATTAGGTTCTCACCGGGTGCGGCCACGGTAGTGATGTCAGGTCCGTAATTAGAGAAAGAGGAGAGTGCTCCCGCCGAGGACACCGAAGCCACGCCGATCGGATACCCATAAGCGGCCGGATAGACCAGCGACGACTCGCCGAGATTGCCGGTGGAAGCGACACATATTACATTGGCGCGCTCGGCGTAATTGATGGCCCGCAGCATTTCGGAGGAAATCTGGTCCTGGCTGAAGCTCAGGTTGACGACCTTGGCCCCGTTGTCCACGGCGTAATAGATGGCGCGGATGATGTCGGAAACATTTGCGGTGCCATCCGAGCTGAACGCCTTGAGCGGCATGATTCGCGCTTGAGGAGCCACCAGGTGAATGAGGCCGGCGACCATGGTGCCGTGTCCGAAGTCGCTCGGGAGCGGGTTGGAATTGAGAATCGCCGCCGTCGACTGATCCAATATGGCGGAAGTCGACTGGTTCAGAATGGTCACCGTCGATTGATTGAGAATAGCCGCAGTAGACTGGTTCAAAATGGCCGCCGTGGACTGATTCAGGATGGCAGCGGTTGACTGGTCCACATCCGCTAATTCCGAGGCGCCGCTCTGGTTGTGGGTGAAGTCATATCCTGGCAGGAGAACACCTTGCAAGGCAGGAGTGCTCGGATCGACGCCGGTGTCGATCACCGCCACGATCACCCCCGAGCCGGTGACGTTCATGAACTGAGCCGTGGTGGCGCCGATCGTTTGCGCAGCCGGCTGGCTCGCGTATCCGGTCCACACCGGATAGCCATAAAACTTCACGGCAGCAGTATTGCTCGTTGACGGACTAGCGGCGTTCAGCGTATGCGTGGACCGCTTTTCCGGGTGGCGGGCAGGCCTATCCGCCTCAAACGTCAGTACGCGCGTGTCCGCTAGTACCTGATTCAACAAATCGCTGGGTAATACTGAAGCGGGTCCTGCAACCAGGTAGTTATCACTGGCCCCCAACTGCCGAATCACCATGAGACCGTAGGTATTGCTTACATCGGTGATGGCATTCGTGCGTAGAATATAATTCTGGATCTGGGCCTTACCGTTGACGACCGCCAGGAAACTCACCAGTACGAGCAACAGTGCCCTTATTTTTTTCATTACCTTTCTCCTTGCATTCGAGTCTTTGGCCGCCGGATTGAATCGCCAGATGTTCTGCAACAGGTCGGGCTCGAAAAAATTCGCCGGCCCTTCCGGGTCATGGCTGCTATGATGTCGGCCCTGCCCGATCGTCATTCCTGGTATCCGACTCTTTCGTTTCCCGGCGATAACCTTCGCTCATTGATAAAGAGTGCGAACGGGTACCACAAAATATACCCTTGGACTGGTACCGCAGTACTCGGTGGCCGGCGAGTGCTAAGGCGTAGCAGTAAGGCGTAGCAGCGGTAATGCGGTGAAGTATACGCAAACGGGAGGAGTAAAGCAGATCGACCGGACGTTGACCGCGGCGGCGAGCGCGAGTCAGACTCTGAATCTCAACGCGGGCTCGTTGTTCGGCACCGGCACGCTCGCCTATAGGGTGGTGGACGGAGGCACCGTCAGTCCGGGCGACTCGGTGAGCCAGACCGGACTACTGGCCGTCTCCAAGACCTACACCCGGAGCTGCGGCGGCGCTCTGAGCATCGCTATCGGCGGCTTGACGACGTGCCAACGCCCTGCCGATGTCTCGCAATTCCGGCATAATGCCCAGCCACAAGACGTTCGACTATCACCTGAATGTACTGCCCCTGCTAGGCGCCAATCAGCGGACCCTGTTGCGTGATTTGCTCAAACAACCGGGACCGGCGAACACTACTCCTGTTGGCTATCTGTACCATCGACAATTCCAATTAGACAATGCAACGGGCAGGCACTCGCCTGCCCCTTCTGCCCACATTGGAGCAGGTTCCAGTTCCCTCCAACAAACTGAGCCCCGCACCTGTGCACAATCCGAAAGTGGGGCAAAGAGTGGCCCCTTACCGGACGCGCGTGGTATAAATTCTTATAGGCTATACCACATGAAAACAGACATGCCCGGAGCAGAGCGCAATGGCGAACTGGTCCGTTACCTTAACCTCAAGCTGGCCGCGCTCGGGAAGCCGACCAGCCACAGCACTGCCGATCCATACTTCCTTGAGATCGCCGGTCCGCTCCTGCGCAATTATCACCAGAAGGACCTCTTGCTGGCCGGACGGCTGTGCCCGTCCGACACCCGCATTCAGGAATTCCTCGACGGCTATTTGAGTGACGTCTGCCCTTCGGGCGCAGCGCGGCTACCGGGGGATTCCTTCGTTCTTGACCGGCCGGGAATGGCGCGCGCTATGTCGCTCCCAGCCACTGCAGATAGCTTCTTCTCACCTTATCTTCGGTCCTATCGCGTTGCGCAGGGCGTGCTCCACAATCCTGCGAGCGACCGGCGAACTACCCAGGGGATCTTTCACATTGCCGAAGGCGGGCTGCCCATCCCGGCCGACAAGATAGCAGTGCCTAAGCGGACGTTTGCAGCGCTACTCGCACAAGTGTTTCGAGCGCCACGGGAAGCCCTCACTTTGCCCTTCACCGCCGACCAGGAGCAGCAGGTCTATATGTTTGTATCGCTGCTCCTGCGGCCGGTGGTCTCCCCTGCGACGGGCAAAGATTCCGTGAAGACGATGGAGATCCGCTTCTTTGCACCCGCCAGTCTGGTCAGCAATCTTGATTTCGTCGAAACGATCTTCGGCAATGGTGGGGACCCCTATTTGCCTGAAAACGACGCCGCCCTGGACGTCATGCATTGGACCGGCCACAGCGGCTGCGTGATTCTGGCGCCTCACCTCACCACACTCAAGAAAAAGGATCTCGGACTGCCCCCCTTCGAGCACGCCACGGAACGACAACAGCGCGATGGGATGTGCTGGCGCGATGAGGGCGAGTTGTACAACGGAGGGCGGGCCTTTAAGGTGACGTGCCGCGACCAGCGCGGGGTGATGGTCACCATCATCGCCGACAACTACTACGGCTACTGCAAGAAAGAGGTCAAAACCCAAATCAGTTATGCCGCGAATCTGTACGGCCTCTGTGAGGAAGAACATGCCGGCGGCACGATCGCCTATCCCACCTATGTCCTCGGCCAGGATTTTTCCACCGACCACACTTCCCTGCTCAAAAAGACGCCCTTCGAGACGGCCATGCGCCTGTTGGGCGATCGCGTCGACCTCAAGCCCGAGGGCTACGCGGTCGACCGAAAGTATCCGGATATCGCCTACATTCCCGAGCACGCGGATTTCAATGTGCGCGAAGGCTTTGTATACTGGCAGCACGAGGGCCGGCCGCAGCAATTGACACTCCGTCCAAACGAGATTTATGTATTGCCGTCGGGATACAAGGTTCGCCTGGAGAAGCAGGCCGGGGGCACGGCCTGGCGCCTCGTAGGATCCGTGCCCCGCGGCACGCTCTGCCACAAGCCCTGCACCGTCTCGGGCGGCGGTAAGTCGGAGATCTCCAAATCCATCGCCAACGCGCTCTTGAACGGCCCGGTGTTTATCAAAGACTACCGCCGCGACACGGAGCAGGTCGCCGCCATCCTGCAGAAGGACTTCTCCGGCATTTTTCGCGAGCCGCAGCCGGAGCGCCGGGCCAAGCGTCCCATTTTGAGCCCGGAGCGATCGCTCGGGTCCGTCATCAGACTGCTGACCCCTTCCGCCGAATACACCGAGGAATACAACGCCTGGCTGCGGGATCTCCCGCAGACCATCCGGCAGCTCGTCTACACGGTGAAAAGATACTACCGGCCGGAGTGGGGCGATAAGTGGCGCGAGCACTTCACCGTCGACCGCATCAACGGTTTTCTCGGCCACGAACTGAAATTCCACGATCACAAACTGGTGGGCAACTACCTGCGGATGGGGTTTGATCCAGACGGATCCTGGCGAATCTACAAACTCCGGCCGGATTTTCATCCTGCTGAAAAGGTACAGGTGGAGGACGATATCACGGCCTCGGTGGTGGTGCCGCGCACGAGTCTGAAAGACTCCGATTTGAGATATCCCAATGCGAGCGTCAAGTTGGTAGCGAATTGCGAGGCGATGCTCTTTCAGCGGCCCGATGACGCGATCCACAAAGGCTTCGATAGACAGGCCGAGGCGGATATCGCCCGGCCGGGGACCTTTCTCTCAAACTTTGAGCCGCTCAACCTCGAGCAGGCTCAGGCCCTGGTCGATAATGTGGTCGAGTTCGACAAGTACACCGCGCCCATGAAGAGCCTGCTGGCGGATTTCGTCAAAGCTCCCGCCACCGAATACGTGGTCTCTTCGGCGCACCCGCGGCTGGTGGAGGGCAAGCCATCGAAGAATCCTCGTTATCTGCAGCGGCGTCCCGACCTGGCAGATCCGCGACAGACCTATCTCGCGGAAATTTGCGCCCGCCTCGACCGCGAGATCCCGGCCGGCGAGGCTGTGCACTCACCCGTACATACCGTGCTGGCCGGCCGCCGGGGAAACCCTGCGGATCCTGCCATAGGCTTGCCGCCGCTAGCTGTCTATAATCCTATCCACTACCAGGAGCTGCCAGAACTGTTCATGGATTTCATCTGCTGTCTCACCGGGAAATCACCGTCTACTACCGGATTCGGCAGTGAAGGCGCCCTGACCAAGGGCCCGTTCAATGCCCTGTGGCCAGTTGTGGACCTGAACAACGCGCTGGTATCGTTTATCCTCACCGAGTATGCCGGATTCACCACGGCCACGGGCTACATTGGACCGCAGTTCCGGGTCGACCATGACATCAGCCTGCTGGTGCCGGAAGTCTGGTGCCGCATGCGGATCGACGAGCGGGCGCCCAGTTTTCTGATCGAGGGGGGATACCTCGAGAAGCTGGAAGACTATGAATTCGCCGGCCGACAGCTCTTGGCCAGCAGGCTGGGGTACAGGATTACGGCCCTCTTCGTGGACCGCTTTCTGGGCCGCATTTTCGAGACGCCGGACGCCGTTTTTACGGAGGAGCTTCTTCGTCCCGAGAAGCAGGATCCGGCGGCCTTTGCCGCAGGAGTAACCAGTATTGTCGAGGCTCAACAGCGAGTGGCAATGATTTACTTCGAAGATGGGAGTGTGGAGGCCGCGTGCCCGCCCCTCAAAGCGTTGCTTCACATCATGGCTCATGGGCACTATCAGAGCTTGGGTGTGGACGATGCGGAAATACGTTCCATGTTCACACGCGATTCCCTGCTGGCCAGCGACTGGTACCGGGAGCGGCTCCTGGCAAGACAGGAAAGAGACGTCGCCTTGTGGCGGCGGCACCTCGATGCACTCGAAACCTTCCGGGAGGCTGCGGCACCGCTCCACGCCACCGGGCAGGTGGATATCGAGGGCCGTCTTTCCTACGCTCGCGAACAACTGGCGCGCGTCAGCTCACCGTGGTACACCTCCGAACTGGTGGGAACGATCGGCGCCGATCCGTTCCATTGCGAGCACGCTTAGAGTGGCCCTTCGCGTCTCAGTATTCCTCGGTTTGCCGCTTCTCGCTGGCCGCATCTCCCGAGACCCACTATAATGGCAAGCCGGAACGGAACCCGATCCAGCAAGCAGCCTGCACTTAGACCGAGATTCGCTACAGGCTGAGACTGGCTCATGGTTACCGCGGTTCTGCTCCTCACTCTGTTTTCATCCGTTTCTGTTCTTCAGCCGTCATTGCCTCTGGGGGATTTGATGAGAGTTGCGTTCCTGACTGCCATTCGAAGACTGGAAATCCGCGAAGCGCCCGATCCCGGCAAGCCGGGAGCCGGCGAGGTGCTGCTGCACGTCGATACCGTGGGCGTATGCGGCTCGGACGTGCACTACTACAACACCGGCCGCATCGGCTCGGCGGTCGTAAAATTTCCCGAGCGGCTCGGCCATGAGTGCGCCGGAACCGTAGTCGAAGCCGGCGAAGGCGTGACTGCTTTGCGCACCGGCGACCGGGTGGCGGTAGACCCTCTCATCTTTTGCGGCGAGTGCGACCAGTGCCGCACCGGTCATGAGAATCTCTGCCGGCGCCAGAGGTTTCTGGGACATCCCGGCCAGGCGCCAGGCGCCCTGGCTGAATACCTGCTCATGCCGGCCGTCTGCTGTTATCCGGTACCCGAATCCATGGATCAGTCGCAGGCCGCCATGGTCGAACCTTTCTCAATTGGGGTTTACGCTCAGCGCCTGGCAAAGACCCAGCCGGGGTCGAAGATAGCAATCCTGGGCTCGGGTCCAATCGGACTCTCGGTGTTGCTGGCGTGCCGCGCGGCTTCCGAAGCCGCGATCTACTCAACCGACCTTCGCCAGGAACGTTTGGAGGCGGCCGAGTGCTCCGGTGCGGTCTGGTCCGGGAACCCCCGTGAAACGGACGTGGTATCCGCCATCAAACAACATGAGCCTGAAGGTATTGACTGCGCTTTCGAATGCGCCGGCGAACAAGAGACCCTGGACCAGGCTCTCGAAATCCTCAAGCCTGGCGGCAGACTGATGATCGTGGGCATTCCCGAAGTTGACGCCATAAGATTCAATCCCCACACCCTGCGCCGCAAAGAGATCGCCGTCTTGAGTGTCCGCCGCCAGAACCGATGTACGGGACCTGCTATCGACCTCATCGCAAACGGCGTCGCCAATGTCGATCCGCTGGTCACCCACCACTTCCCTTTGAGCGAGGCCGACGCCGCGCATGACCTGGTGGCACGCTACGCCGATGGCGTGATCAAGGCCATGATCCACATCCCCTAGCCGCTGGCCGGTCACAGTCCAGTAACTCGGCAAGCGGCAGCAAGCAGGGTTCTTGATAATTCCCTTCCAATCCGTCATGATCCTTGGGGATGAGCCTGCGCGACCGAATCTTCTCCCTCTTCCGGTTGTTTCTGCTATTTGCGGTGTTGGTCGCAGCTGCCCTGGTCAGCGCCATCACCACCATACGATTGACGGTTCGTGGTCACCAGCTAAATCTGCCGAACTTCGTTGGACGTCCCCTCGGCGAGGTCGAACGCGCCTCCAGATCGCTGGGTCTCGATGTGCGCATCGAAGACCGCGTTTACAACCCGCAGTACGCCGCCAACCAAGTCATCTCGCAATTTCCGGCAGCAGGAACACGCGTCAAGATGGGCCAACGCGTGCACGTTCTGGTGAGCCTGGGATTCCGTAAGGTGACGGTGCCCAACGTGATCGGCTCTAGCGCCCGCGTCGCCCAGATCAACGCCATTCAAAACGGACTCACGGTGGGCGATATCGTCCGTGCTTACTGGCCAGGCACCGAGCCCGACGAGGTCGTGGCGCAGGAACCGCCTGCCTCCAGCACCGAAATCCACAGCCCGGCGATGAACGTGCTGGTCTCGATGGGCGCTCCGCTCACGAGCTACGCGTGCCCCGATTTCGTAGGAAAAATGATGCCGGAGGCTCAGCGCCTATTACACGATAACGGGTTCAAATTGGGCGTGGTGCAGCCCATCCCCAAGGAAGGCGTTCAGCCTGGCATCATTGTGGCTCAGGTGCCACCTGCTGGAATCAAGATTGACACCGAAACCACGTTCGTCTTCCAGGTGGCGGCCGCGCCTGTACCTCCCGCAGTGCCGGCCAACCCTGCGGCGGCTCCGCCAACGACTCGCGGGCTCTAGCGGAAACTCGACCGATTAGGAATGAGGACTAGGCCCGCGAATCATACCCACCATCTGTGACCAAAACCGTTAATCCTTATATAGATAGGAGCGGTCCAGCTATCCCGCCAGTCAAGGCTTCTTAAGGCATCGCGACTAGCGGAAAGAGTGCGGAATTCGAGCGGAAATGGTGCGGGAAAATAGCGGGATCAGGCCCCCCAGTCGAGGGTTTCGATGTCGAAAATTAGGGTATAGGGAGTCCCGCAGAAACGGCGAATTCGCGGAGCCGCTCTCGGGTATCCTTCACGGGCTTCGCTATCGAGTGCGTGGCACCCTCTTCGAATATCGGGATCAGCTTCTCGAGCTCAGGCCCGGATGCGACGCCGGTCACCGCGACGCGAATGGGGTGAAAAAGGTCCTTGCCTTTCTTGCCGGTCTCCTTCTGGACGGCCTTGGCGGTTTCGCGAAAGCGTTCATAGGTGACAGTCTCGAGCGCGAGCACTTTGGGAATGAATGCCTGCAGGACTTGGCGCGATCCGGGATCGTCCATCACCTGCCGGCCATCTTCATGCGAGAGAATCCGATGCGCGTCGTACTCAAAAATGATGTGGGCAGCCTCGGGAAGTTGACTCAGGGTGTCCAGGTTTTTGAGAAAAGCGTCGACCACGCGATCGAGCCAAGCCAAGAGCGGATCTGAGACTTCGGGCCCCGAAGCCAGGTATCCCGCCTGCTTCAGGAAGGGTATGCTCAACTGCACCAGACGCCTGAGCGGCGACTCTTTCATGTAGTGGCGGTTCATCCAGAGGAGCTTCTGCTGGTCGAAAACAGCGGGCGCCTTATTGACGTGTTCGAGTGAGAACTGGCTCACGAGTTGTTCCGCGCTCATGATCTCGGTGACGCCGTCGGCAGGCGACCATCCCAGCAGCGCCAGGTAATTGCGCAAGGCTTCAGGCAGAACGCCCATTGCCACAAAGCTCTCGATGGAAGTGGCGCCGTGACGTTTGCTCAAACGCGCGCGATCCGAACCCAGGATTGTGGAAAGATGCCCGAAACGCGGGAGATCCCAACCGAAGGCCGCGTAAACGGCGAGCTGCCGCGGCGTATTGGAGATGTGATCGTCACCGCGGATTACGTGGCTGATCTCCATCAGATGATCGTCGATTACTACGGTGTAATTATAGGTAGGATGGCCATCCGAGCGCACCAGGATGAAATCGCCGATCACTTCACTCGCGAAAGTGACCGGTCCGTGCACGAGGTCGTCCCAGCCGAAGTTCCCTTCCCCGATCCTCAGGCGTATCGCGGCCGGCTCGCCTGTGCCCAGGCGTCGCGCCGACTCTTCCTGAGGAATCGACCGGCAGCGACCCGAATATCGCGGCTGATGGCCCGCCTTCAGTGCGGTCTGGCGTTCTTCTTCCAGCTGTTCTGGCGTGCAGAAGCAGTAATAGGCATGGCAGTGCTCCAAGAGGCGCGCCGTATGTTCTCCGTAGATGCCATACCGCTCGGACTGCCGATAAGGACCAAAGGCGCCGCCCTTATCAGGGCCCTCGTCCCAGTCAAGTCCGAGCCACCGCAGGTCATCGAGTAACTGCGGCTCGTAGCGATCCTCGGAGCGGGCGATGTCGGTATCCTCAATGCGCAAGACCATAGCCCCGCCCTGATGGCGGGCAAATAGCCAGTTAAACAGGGCGGTACGGACGTTGCCCACATGGAGAAATCCCGTAGGGCTGGGGGCGAATCGTACTCGAATGGGTTCGGACATAGGATCCATCTGGGTCACGTGAGACGGCGCAGGCGGCCTTTGGACCCACCTCCGTCCTTAAGCTTATCATTGGGCGGGGACTTTGGTGCTTACCCTCCCAGATCTTTCCTGCTAGAATGCCGCCGTTCCTAAACCGGTTCAGTCACAAACCCAGAAACGTCGATTGGAAGCTCGCCTTGGACCAGGTTATTCATAAAATCGCAGTGGACCGGGACCCGGAACTGGTTACTCGTTGTCTCCAGGGTGCTAGCGATGCCTGGGAAGATCTCCTCCGGTCGCATCACCGCAAAATCTACAATCTCTGCTACCGGTTTAGCGGCGGCAGCACTGACGCGGAAGATCTGACCCAGGAAATCTTCATCAAAGTCTTCCAGATGCTCCGGACTTACGATGCCGCCCAGGGCGCGTTTTCGACTTGGCTGAATCGGGTAGCACGCAATCACCTGGTGGACCACTACCGGCGGACACGTAAGGATCGAGTAACGTCCTCGCTCGAGGAGGAAACCATGCAAATCGAGGTCCGGCCGGCGCCGGGATCGGGGCCCCTTGACCAGGTAGAGGCTCGCGAGCGCCGGGAACTCCTGCAAATGGCGCTCCAAAAACTATCACCCGAGATGCGGGAAGCGGTGATTCTCCGCGACCTACAGGATATGGACTATCTGGAAATTGCGCAGGTTCTATCGGTTCCAGAGGGAACCGTGAAGTCACGAATCAATCGCGGCCGGTTGGAACTGGCGCGCATTCTTCGACGTATAGAAGGATTGAAGGGCGAAGAGACCGCCCAAGAAAGTACAGGAAGTGAAGGATGACGCACCTGGAGCTGGAAAATCTCGTCAGCGAGTACCTGGAAGGCCAGCTTGTGCCGTCTCGCCGGCTTGAGTTCGAGCGGCATTTGGTGGGTTGCCAGGACTGCCGGGAACTGCTGGTGGGCGTGCGCCATGTCATGGACCTGGCTAGTGCGGCCGAAGATCTCGAACCCAACCCCTGGCTGGTGCCACGGATCATGGCGGCGACGGTAGGAACGCGCGTCCCCAGCTTCTGGGAAGAAATGCACGACCTCTTCCGGCTCGTGTTTCAGCCCAAGGTGGCCTACGGAATCGCCATGGCTGTCTTCTCTTTTTCGGTCATCGTCAATGCCACTGGCCTGAACTTGCGGCGTCTTACCGCCGAAGACCTGAAGCCCAGCACCTGGATTCACCGCGTGGACCGTAACGGCCACCTGATGCTGGCACGGGCCGAGAAGTACTACTACGGTCTCAAGGTGGTTTATGAGATCGAATCTAGGCTCAGGCAACTTCGGCCGCAGCCCGGGGAGAATGAAACCCCGCACGAGCCGGCGTCCAAGCCTCAGGATGCGCCCCCTGGAGGTTCGAGTAACGAACAGCCGATTTTGGAACGCCCGCAACAGGCATCGCTCGGCACCTTTGTGACTCTGGCAGCGAAAGCCGTAAAACGAAATTCTGAGGAAGCCGGCGCCTCAGGAAGGATCCTATTCCAATGAAATGTGCCACTCATCCCACGGTTGATTCGGTTGCTTTCTGCGGTCAGTGTGGACGGGCGCTATGTGCCGACTGCAAGCGGGACGTCCAAGGCATGGTTTACTGCGAGAGTTGCTTGGCCGCCAGGCTGCAGGGATCCACCCTACCTCCCATCATGGGGCCTGGATTCGGACCCAACGCTGGCCCTAGCCCCGGTTTGGCGCTGGTGCTTGGTTTCATTCCCGGTGTCGGCGCCATCTATAACGGCCAGTTGATCAAAGCGATGATCCAGGTCCTGATCTTTGGATCGCTGATTGCCTTGAGCAATCGTGTAGGCGGACCGTTCGACACCATCTTTGGCCTGGGCGCAGCGGCGTTCTACTTCTACATGGTGATTGACGCTTATCACACCGCGCGCCGCAAGCAGTTAGGCTTGCCTACGGAAGAATGGCTCGGCCTGGGCGACTTCAAAATGAACGCGCCGGTCGGCGCCGCCCTACTGATAGGCCTGGGCTTGCTCTTCCTGCTCGACAACCTGGGTATCCACGTCTTCGAGCAGATTTCAAAGTTCTGGCCGGTGCTGCTGATCGTGATCGGTCTGCTGCTGCTGCAAAGACGCACGGGCGGTGGAGCGGGTACGCGACCGCCGTCCTCTAGCAGCAGCGGCACCTCCATCACGCCTTCGAATCCGCGCGAGCTCTGAGGCGGCGCGACCAAAAGGGGGACAACTCTCATGTGGGATAGCGGACTGATCGTACCGGTGGCGGGCATCATCATGGTGGTTTTGATTGTGGCCATCGTCAATATGCGGCGCATGCGAGAAAGGGAATTGCAAGCGCACCAGGATCTGCGCCAGCGCGAGATGGAGCACGAGCAGAAGATGAAGGCGCTCGAGATCGAAAAAGCCAAAATCGAGCTCGAGAAGACGAGAGCCGGACAGCACAATTAGCGGCCCCGCACGGGCCGCTCTCGGACAGGCTGGAGGAGAAATGGAGAACGTCTTGCGGTTCCTAATCCCTATTTGCGGAATCCTGATGCCAGTGGGTATTGTTGGCATCGTCTTTTGGTACAAGGCTCGCGAGAAAGAACTGCAAGCCCACCAGGAGTTGCGAATGCGCGAGATGGCGCACCAACAGAAGATGAAGGAGCTCGAGGTGGAGCTCGAGAAGGCGAAGTCAAAAAACTAACGGGCCTGCCTCGAGGCATGTCGATCGGGAGGATGGGGATGTTCGCCGGCCTTTTCTACAGGAATGCGCTTTGGCTGCTGATCATCGCCGTGGTGGCAATCACACGATGGTCGAAGTATCAAGACGAGCAACTCAAATCCCGTGACAGATTACGCCAGCGGGAGATTGAGCATCGTGAAAGGATACGCGAGCTCGAAGTGGCGATCGCCAGCGCGAAGTCACTGCGCTCGCGAACCTGAGTCAGCTCCATGTTTCAGGCCGGAGGAATGAAATGGGTGAGTTGTTTGAGTTCATCAACAGGAACGGCTTGTGGGTCATGATCATCGCCGTGGTGGCCATCACCCAATGGTTCAACTACCGCAAGCGCGAAATGAAATCTTATGAGGACATGCGGCTGAAGGAAATGGAGCACCAGCAGAAATTGAAAGAGTTGGAACTCGAACTGGAGAAGGTAAAAGCCAAGAACAGCGCTACTCCAGCGTCCTAACCAGCGCGACCTGAAGCAACTAGAGATCGAGACCGAACGGGTGCGGGCTGGCCAGCCCGGTGGCGCCACCCGATTGGTCTGAGTGCCGAGGGTGGCCAAAGGGAGAATCGCATGAATCCGCTATTGGTGCCGCTGGTTGCCATGGCTTCCGTGGTGCTGATCGTGGCCATCATCGTTCTGGCCAGGCTACGCGACAAAGAAGTGGAAGTAGAGCGGCAGTTATACATGGCTCAGATGCAGCACCAGGAGAAGATGAAGGACCTCGACCGGCAACTTGATGAAGTGAGGACCGAAAGTCAAAGGGAAGTAATCAGCCATGGAGACCGCACCCCAAGGTAGCCCGGCACGTTCTGGTTACGGATTGACCATGCCGGTGATTCTCATCGTTCTGGGAGTGATGTTTCTGATGCAGGAATTCGTACCACGCCTCGGGCTTGAGCATACCTGGCCGGTGCTGCTGATTGTGATCGGTGTGCTGAAGCTGCTGGACATCAATCGTCCGCCCAGACCGCCGGAAGGACCGCGAATCTGAAGCGTCCGATGGTGGCGTTCCGTTGTGTAGGCAGTGAGCAGAAGGCAGTAACAGAAAGCCGAGACCATAAGGCAATCAAGGCGCGTGTGTAGCAGCAAATGCACGCCAAGCAAATCCCGCAGCACCCGCAGCCGGAGCGGGCAAGGACAAACGCCATGAGCACCTATCCCTATCGTCGCGGATCGATCTTCTGGGCGCTGATTCTCATCGCTATCGGCGTACTGTTCCTCTATCAGAACTTCAACCCGGCGGTGCATCCCTGGCAGATCATCGCTAAATTCTGGCCGGTACTAATCATCTTTTGGGGCCTGTCGAAGCTGGTGGATTTCATTCGGTACCGTGCCCATCCCGAGACAGCACCCCCTTCGCTCTTTTCCGGCAGCGAGGTCATTCTGCTACTGCTGATTCTGGTGCTCGGCACCATCGTTTCGAAAGCTGTGCTCCACCCCTGGCGTGAATGGGGAACAAATCTTGGCATTGACATGGGCGACGACTGGAACTCCCTGTTCACGAACTCCTATACGTATACGCAGACGCTCAGTCAGACAGTTGGAGGTCAGCCCCACATGGTCGTCGTGAACCGGCGCGGTGACGTGGAAGTCAACGGCTCTGATACGGCTGCGGTCAACGCAGTGATCAAAGAGACCGTGCGAGCTGAAAACGAGGCCGATGCTAGAAAGATCTCCGAACAACTCAAGTTCCAGATGGTGCAGAAGGGCGGCGAGTGGGTGTTTGACTCGAATCTCGATTCGCTTCCCAACGGCGGGCGCAATGTGAGGCTCGATATAACCTTGCGCGTGCCCTTCTCGACAGCCACTGAAGTCACATCCGAACATGGCGACGTGATGCTGAGCGACCTCAAGGGTGAACAGAATCTCACCTCCAGCCACGGAGACGCACGGGCTTCCAAGATTGAAGGCCTGGTGCGGATTCATGAATCGCATGGATCGACCCAGGTCAACGCCGTGAAGGGAAACGTGGAACTCGACGGCCGGGGCGGCGACGTCCACTTGAGTGACATCAGCGGCTCGACCATGGTCAACGGGGAGTTCACTGGCTCGATTGATTTTCGCAACGTGGCCCAATCGCTGCGTTTTACCTCTACGCGCACCGACATGACCGTGCAACAGCTTACCGGCCACCTCAACATGGAGACAGGATCACTGGAGGCCAGCGGCCTCGAAGGTCCTTTCGACGTGAAGACTCGTGAGAAGGATATTGATATCGACGGCTTCGGCCACGCTCTAAAGATAAGCGACACCAACGGCGACATTAACCTTAAAGCCGCGAGACCACCCGCGCACCCGCTGGAGGTTGAGTCCAAGAAAGGCGAGATCCAACTCACCCTGCCCGCTGAGAGCAATTTCCAAATTGTGGCTGTTTCTCGCCACGGCGACGTGGAGTCCGACTTCTCGGGTCCAAACCTGAAGGTCAGCCGGGAAGGCGAAGCCCCCTCGATCGAGGGCAGCTACGGCAAAGGTGGTCCCACCATCAGGCTCACCACGGCTTACGGCACGATCCGGCTGCTTCGGGCGGGCTCCGCATCCGCCCCCGCAGCTCCCCAGAACCCAAAGGCCCCTAAAGCCCCACAGGCGCCCAAGAGTCCGGAATCACCCAGTAAAGATGTGACTTCGATCCACACTACCCGCAGTCACGGACCCGTATAAGAACCTGACGTTCGCGCCCTGCAGAGTGACCCCACCCACCCGTCCTACTCCGTCGAGTGCATCTTCCAGAAACCTGATGAGCAAGGTGAGCAGGGGCTTCCAGCCCATCTGGACAGAAGTAGAACTCCAACTGATAACGGCCTACCTCTAGGGAATTACGCAGGGATGGCGCAGATATTGCATTTCATGTCTGCGATCGCGAAGCGACGTGTGGAAATCGCAGGATTCTGATACTCAGGCAACCGGGGAGTCATCCGAAACAGGTGCACTGCCCGTCCGGGACATCGCAGACATGCTGGGAATCGCATGTCTGCGCCACCCATTTACCTGGGCGGCGCAGCCCCCTCCGTCGGGCGCTGTCTCCCAGAAGAGTTCGTAGGGGTAGCCACGGTCAGTGCCTTTGCTGACCGTGGGCTTTGCTGAATGCTCAGGTTTCGTTAAGTTAGATAATCTGGAGTGGGGAAGGTGGTTGTAAGAGCAAATTGTGTTGACGTGACGACGCTGGTCGCCGACTCATTCTTCAGCTTTTTGCGCGCAGCTGGTTTGGGCGTACGGAAACCCCACGGTCAGAAAGCTCTGACCGTGGCTACCCGCTGCCCCACCCACGAAGGATGGGTGACCTAATAGATTCAATTCCCATCGCCGTGAATTTGCTCAAGGGCCTTCTTCACCTCGTCTTTCACGTCGGCTGGTTGATCGGGATCTGCAGCCAGCCTTTCCAGTGTGGGCTTTGCCAGCAGCAGCGTATGCGGCCCCATCCGCGGGAGCACGTCCGCCGCAGTGAAGCGGATCGCCGGATCAGGATCATCGAGGGAGGCAATAACCCTATCGATAATATTCGGATTCTTTACCTGCGGAGTGCCTAGCGCGTTCAAAGCGTCTATTCGAGCCTCTCTATCTAGCGGGCGCGACAGGAAGTCCAGGATGGCAACCACTTCCTCCGCGTTGTCCGGAACATTACGGGCCAAGTACCACACAGCGGCAGCCTGTTGGCGTGAGTCGCGATCAGTCCGGTTCAGAAATGCTAACAAAGCCGGCAGGATCTCGCGAACGGGTGGAGGTCTGAAATTCTCGAAGACGGCCAAAGCGAAGCCCTGCAAGCGTCCGTCGGATTCATTCAAGACACCAGCTATATCAGGGATACGCTTTGCTAGGAGGCCCGTGCCATCTCCACGTCGGCTAATAGCCCACAAAGCGAAAGCGGCGTCCACCTTTACGCTGACGTCCGGATGCGCAAGGGCTGTGAAAACCGCCGGCAGACCTCTGACGATATCATCGGCACGTGCAGTTTGGATTTGGTCTATCACCTTCAGAACGTCCTCGTACTTAGGCAGTGACGAAGGGTTGTAGCGATCCACAAGTCCCTGAAAAAACGCCTGCAGGGAAGGAACTGACTTCGAGTTGGGATTCGATTGAGCGCAAACGGAGTGTCGTGGAACTTCTGCCATAAGCAGAAGAAGCAATACAGCTTTTACTATTCCATTCCCTTTCATGGCTTCCCTTTCACTACCGAACTCATTGGGGCGGAACCGGCTTCGCGCTTGTTTGTCCGATGATCTTGCCGGTGTGAGCAAAGAGGCAACCCGTGATGTAGGCAAGATCGTTACTCGCTGGGCTGTAGGAATAAACGAGAGTGCCATTCACCTTGATCTGATGAGCGGGATAACACGTATGATTGTAGTTCACATAGGCTGTTGGTGCATATGGGTTTGTTGCATCGACTACCGTGCGTATATCCCACGTGATAGGGGCGGGCGGCTCCAGAGGGTTTGCAGACGAGCCCACGTAGTGGACTTGGCCCTGGTAGGCATATGGGTAGGTTACGTCATAGGAGAAGGCCGGAGTCGCTTTGCCGGCGTTATTCCACAGGTAGCAGTCGAGCGAGACGCCGTCCTCGTCAGCTTTGAGACAAGGTTGAACCATTAGCCGGAGAATGGTACCCGTAGTTCCTGGTCTGGCCGGTGTTTTGATAGAAACCGCCACTGCTTCCCCCATCGGGCGTGATTTGCAGTGTTTCCGTGGTCCGATATGTACCACGATTGGCATCACCCATATAGATAAGCCCGATGGTTGTGATGTAAAAGCAGTTAGTAGGTGCAGGAATGTGATCAACCGGTATATAGCTGCTGTATGCAACGTTAAATGTCGGGGTCGGGACAGATCCACTGGTCACCGTATTAACAATGAAACCCACGAGAGCAAAACAGAAGATCTTATTAGTACTGCTCACGAAATAAGTCCCCAAGTCAGTCGGGTCGAAAGATAGTTGCACATCTTGCCTGTAATAGTTATTCGCACTCCTCTCCCCCGGTGAAATCCTTCGCCCTTTCGGACTGGTGAGCGTTGTACCAACGTATGCCTGGTGGAGCATGGTGTAGCTTGTGCCATCGGTTACACCCCAGCCGTACACCGTCCCATTACTGCCGACAGAAGCGCCCGAGTACCAAGCATAACCGCGCAACTGCGATGCGCCGACCAGCAGAAGGGCTAACATAAGGCAGGTGCGCCGCACTGCGTCCGGTGGCAACTGGAGTAGGCGCCCACGGTCCAGCTCGGTTTGGCTGAAGGAGTTCATGTCGGTGCTCCCTTCTCATTATCTTAAATCGGCGTCTCAAATCGGTGTTTTTCGCAGATCGTCCACCTGGACTGACCGCGGAGTTTAATTCGAGGGCATTACTATGTCGTCGGGAACATACTTCATGCCTCGTTTGGCGTTCTGAACGTACGTTTGCAAGGCAGCCAAGCCGGAAGAGCTCAGCCTTGCGGGCAAGGCGCTCATCGCCTGCTCGAACACCGGTTGCCTCTGCTGGCTGAGGGTAAGCAATTTCTGATAGTCCACGGAGCCGGGGTAAGGCCTTGGGTTCACGGCGGTGATCGCGTTTGCTTGTGCGGTCAAAGCGTCGAGTTGGCCTTGGAAGGTTCCAAGAACCTGAAGCAGGGCCAAGATGTCTTCTTCACCGAGTTTTGCCGAAGCAATCTTGGCCCGGAAGCGAGCTTGTTGCGCATCTGTAGCGTTTTGCGGCTCGGCGATGGCGAGTAACACCAGCCGGTAAGCCACATCGTCCGGGATCAATTCCGGGTTCTTCGCACCGTCAATCGTACCGGGCGGGTCGACACCCTGGGCTGCCGCCTGTAAGACGGTGGCGGGTGCTTGGTTCCCCATCTGCCCGGCTGCCAACGCGCTCGTTGTCAGGTGCCAGCCACGTGAGTAAGCCACAAGCAAGACGGCCACTGCAGCAAAGATTGCCGTGAACAATACCAGTGACAGTAGTCGCCTGGTTGCGCAACTACGTTTTGGCACACTGACGCCCGGCCGAGCCGAGGTCCTTATTCTTAAGCGGCGAGCCATTGGCGGCCTCCTGGTTAATATCGATGCGGCTGAGACGTTAACGCGGGGGGGGGAGATTTCAGTGATCCAGGTCACCTATGGCTGTGATGGAGGACACAATCAGTCTTGACCTCGGCTTCCTTACTTCGCTAACCCTTCGAGCACATCAAAAAACTCTGGGAACGAGATCTCAACACACCCACTGTCGTGGATCACCGTCGGGCCCTCGGCAACAAGACCTGCCACCGCGAAGGCCATGGCGATGCGGTGATCACCGAAGCTTTCGATTTCCGCGCCGCGGAGCTTCTGCCGTCCTGCGACGCGCAGTCCATCGGGAAACTCCTCCACTTCGGCTCCCATGCGGCGCAGGTTTTCCGCGCAGGCTTTCAGGCGGTCGCTCTCCTTCACCCGCAGTTCCTGGGCGCCATGGAAAGTGAGGCCTTCTTCGGTTTGAGTTCCGAGCACGGAAAGCATCGGCAGTTCATCAATCAGGGCGGGAATCTTCCCGATCGGGATCTCCCCACCCTTCAGCCTGCTGGTTTCCGCGCTCAGGTCACCGAAGATCTCACCGTTGGTGGTGTCGACATTAGCGGTACGAATTCGGCCCCCCATGGGAATAAGCACATCCAGAATCGCAGTACGCGTGGGGTTCAGGCCTACGTTGCGGAGCGTGACGGTTGAATCGGGAACCAGCAGTGCCGCCGCCAGGAAAAACGTGGCCGAGGAGATATCGCCCGGGACGTAGAGCTTCGTGCCTTCAAGGGTCCCCGGTCCTCCGACGAGCCCGCGAACCACAACCGTGTGACCGTGCCGTCCGATGCTGGCGCCCATGTGCTCGAGCGCAATCTCGGTATGATCGCGGGTGGGGACCGGCTCGATCACTTCCGTCTCGCCTTCCGCATAGAGACCGGCCAGCAGCACGCACGATTTCACTTGAGCGCTGGGGATAGGCAGCTCATAGCGGATCGCCTTCAACCGATCGCCTGGCGCGAGTCCTGCAATCTCAAGCGGCGGCAGCCCGCCTTCCGAGGCAGCGATCTGCGCGCCCATGCGGCCCAAGGGCTCGATCACGCGCTTCATAGGCCGTCGCGATAGCGATGCATCGCCCATGAGCGTTGATGGAAATGGGTGTCCGGCCAGGATTCCAGAGAGCAGCCTCATCGTCGTACCCGAGTTGCCCGCGTTAAGAGGTTCTTGGGCGCGATGGAGGCCGCCGAGTCCGGCACCTTCAACGCGTATGGGCTCGAGCTTGCCGCCGCCCGAACTCCTGCGGGGGCGGTCAATCCTGACGCCCAGTTGCTGAAGACAGCTAAGGGTGCTCTGGCAATCGACGCTCGATGAAAAGAAATGGATCTCGCTGGGGCCCGTCGCCATCGCCGCCAGCATAGCGTAGCGGTGAGAAATGGACTTATCGCCCGGGAGGCTGAGGCTGCCTTCAAGGAACCGGGCCGGTTTTACCTTCTTGACCTTGGCTGTACTAAAGAGTCGCATGTAACGATAAACTCCGCTAAAGCATGGTGTGAAAGCCACTAGGATAGCAGAACTTCACGCGTCCCACGGTTCGTCGCTTCCGCAGAGTTGCTCTATTTCCTGAGTAAATGTCTCGCGCGGTATTCAGACGAGCTTCCGGGCTGCCCATTTCGGGCAGGTGACCGCTGTGCGGGGATCCTCGCATTATCGAGTTTTCGCTGCGTTTATGAGTTCCGAGATCCTGCGGACGGTTCGGTTAGTTAACTCAAGGCCGCTGGGCCAGTTACGTCGTCAGCGCCTTCCGGCAGTACTCGTAGCACTTCTTCATTTCGGCGATCGTATTCATGCCGGGTTTACCATATTCGTATTCGATGTTGGCTGGGATTTTCCACTCGTTGTCGCGCAGCAGGCGCAGCACCGGAATGATAGGCGTATCGCCCTCGCCAAAGGGAAGGTTGTCACCGTGGTTCTTCTTACGATCCTTGATATGTAGGGTCACGATACGGCTGTGATGTTCCTTGAGGTAAGCGACTGGATCGCCTCCGGCTGCGGTGAAGTGTCCGATATCAAGGTTCACGCCGATGTAGCGGGAAGCGCCCTGCATGGCACGGGCAAAGGTCTCGGGGGTGGAGAACTCGTCCGGATCTTGCGTCTGGTCATGCCCGTGGAAGCCAACCATAATCTTGTACTTTTGCGCATAGGTGTCGACCCTCGGTGCCATGCTAACGTTCGCTGAAGCGGTGATGTACTTGAGTCCCATAGCCTGAGCCATCTGGAACCCTCGCTCGATTTCCGCATCAGTCATGCCTTTGCGAAAACTGTAGTTGTAGGCGTAGAGTACGACCCCGGCATTGTCGAACTTCTGGCGGACCTCTTGAAAAGTGGAAAGCCCCACGCTGAGCCGCCAGTGGCGGAGATCCTCAGGGGTCATCTTGCCCGCATCAGGCTCAACGTGACCCTGGAAGAGCTCGGCTTCGCCCAGGCCGACGCTGCGATAAGCCTTGATCGCGGCGTCCAGGGGCCGGTCGCGGAAGGAGTAGCTCTGCGCTCCAATTTGCACTCCGCGGACCGCCGAGTTGATCCATTCAACCCCAAGCAGACGCCGTCCGCCCGCCAATTCGAACGCGGCCACACCGGCCGAAAGTAGTGCCTTTCCAGCCTCACGACGTGAAAGAGCAGTCATGGAGTCCTCCTTAATCCTTTGACGGATCGGCAAATAAGGCCAGTATAGGCCGACTGGAGTTTGCCCACAAGGAAAGCCCGGATGCCTGTGAGCCACCGACGACGGCAGATTGGCGGATTTGAGACGACCCTGAAGTTACTCATCTTGCTTGACTTGCTGATTTTGGTTAGGTACACTAAATGAGTTGTCAAGTTATGCTCCCAGTGCTATCCCACCTTTAGACCACTCAGCCCTCTACCGGAAGTGGCGTCTTGAGATGCGTCGGCTCAACCTGTTCCACCCGGGCGAACGGATCGGAATCGCTGTATCCGGGGGCGGAGATTCCGTCTTGCTCTTTCATTTCCTCCACGAATTTGCCCAGGAGACCGGGCTGGCAATTTCGTTGCTCCACTTCAACCATCGTTTGCGTGGAGCCGAGTCCGAGTCCGACGAAGTTTTTGTCCGGAAGCTGGCGGAATCGAGTGGACTGCCCTTCGTTCGCCAGGAAGCCGACGTGGCCACACTTGCCCGCGCTGAGCGTCGCAATGTAGAAGCGACCGGACGCGGCTTGCGATACGGCTTCTGGTTGAGCCTTGTTCACAAGCACATGATCGACAAGGTCGCCACTGCCCACACCGCGAGCGACCGGGCAGAGACGGTGCTGCTGCGCCTTTTGCGAGGCACGGGCAGCCGCGGATTGGCGGGCATCGAGCGCGTGCGGGACAACGTTATCGTGAGGCCTTTCCTCAGCCTCACTCGTCAGGAAGTTCGGGCCGAACTGGCCGCACGGGGGTACGACTATTGCTCAGACTCGTCGAATCTTGACCGCCGCCGCGCCCGCAACCGGGTCCGGTTGGAACTTCTTCCCTGGATCGAGCGCGAGTTTAATCCAGGGATCGTTGAATTGCTCATAGAATTCGGCGATAGGGCTCAAGCGGAGGAGGCTTGGTTGGAAAAGCAGACGCGAGCGCTCGTGGCTCCGCATCGAAGCCGCAACGATCACTCCGATCTGGAGGGGCCGCGCGAGTGCGTCCCGTGTTCGGCGCTGGTAAGCTTGCCACTCGCCCTAGAACGGCGGGCACTGCGGCAGATCGTCGCCGATGTGACTGGCGGTGCTTCGGTCTCTCACCGGCATATCGAGCGCATCCGCGCGTTCGCCCGGGAATCCCAGAGCGGACGTCAACTCGAGCTTCCAGGCATTCTGGTACGCAATGAATTCGGATTGCTGGCTTTGCTCAAACGGCCTCAAGGCTCCTCTATCCCTGCGGGTTACCGTCATAGAGTGCGCCCGCCGTGCGAGATTGCGCTGCCAGAACTCGGTATCGTTCTGGAGTTCAAAATCCTTGCATGTGGACAACATGTGTCAGGGTATAATACAAACGAGGGTTTTTCGGCCAAAGGGCCGAAAGAAGGGGTGCGAAGGTCGGCCGGAACTCCGCTTCCAGATCCTCGGAGATTACGCGGCGAGCTAATTCTGCGCAACTGGCAGGATGGGGATTGGGTTCGGATCCCTGGCAGCCGGGGGCCGCTGAAGTTGAAGGAAGTGTTTCGCCGAGCACGCATCCCCGGCAGTCAACGTCGGTTGTGGCCGGTCCTCGCGAGCGGCGGCGAGATCGTCTGGGTAAGAGGGTTCTCGGCCGTCGATGGGCTTCTGGCGGCTTCAGGAGTTGCCATCCGAGAGCGGCCAATTGCCGGCGTAGCCGCTACTCAGCATACGTGAAGGAAACCAGGTGAGGAACTTAGCGCTCTAACTTGTCATCTAACAAAGTCGGGACGGGATAGCACGGCCGGCATTCGCCCCGCGCAGTTTTGAGCGGCGGGAAGGCTGGAGGAGGCAAAGCCAGTGAATTCGGTGGTTAAGAACATAATTTTCTGGGTGGTCATGGTTGCGACGGCGCTTCTTTTGTGGGTTGTCGTGAGATCCACCACCGGTGAGCGGGTGGACACACCCAATTTCAGCAAATTCATGAGTGAAGTGAATAGCGGCGATGTGCGCGATGTAACGATCGCCGGCACCGAAGCCATTGGCCACCTCAAGAAAGATGGCAGCCAGTTTAAGACCATCATCCCTCCGAACTACAACGACCTGTACAGGACTCTGCAGGAAAAGGGCGTTAGCACCACCATCAAGGATACTTCGGGTGGCTCATGGATGACTTGGCTCGGCAACGGCTTGCCTCTGCTGATCCTACTCGGCTTCTGGATCTTCTTCATGCGGCAGATGCAGTCGGGGGGCAACAAGGCCCTGTCGTTCGGGAAGAGCCGGGCCCGCTTGCTTTCAACCCAACAGAAGAAGGTAACCTTCAAGGATGTGGCGGGCGTGGACGAAGCGAAGGAGGAGTTGCACGAGATCATCGATTTCCTCCGCGAACCGCAGAAGTTTCAGAAACTCGGCGGCCGCATCCCGAAGGGCGTGCTGCTGGTGGGCCCTCCCGGTACCGGCAAGACGCTGCTGGCACGAGCCATCGCCGGTGAGGCGAACGTACCCTTCTTTTCAATTTCAGGCTCGGATTTTGTGGAGATGTTCGTCGGAGTCGGCGCCTCCCGCGTCCGCGACCTTTTCGAGCAGGGCAAGAAAAACGCTCCTTGTATCATCTTTATCGACGAAATCGACGCCGTCGGACGCCATCGGGGCGCCGGCCTGGGTGGCGGCCACGATGAGCGCGAGCAGACCCTGAATGCGTTGCTCGTCGAGATGGATGGGTTCGAGTCGAACGAGGGCGTGATCCTGATCGCGGCCACAAACCGGCCGGACGTTCTCGATCCAGCCCTGCTGCGGCCCGGCCGCTTCGATCGGCGCGTGGTTGTGCCGCGTCCCGATGTGGGAGGACGCGAAGGCATCCTGAAGGTCCATACCAAGAAGATTCCTCTGTCTGAGGATGTCGATATCACTGTACTGGCACGCGGTACGCCGGGGTTTTCCGGGGCCGATCTGGCCAACCTGGTCAATGAGGCGGCGCTTCTGGCCGCTCGTCAGAATCGCAAACACGTCGTTATGGAGGATTTCGAAGCGGCCAAAGACAAGGTCCTGATGGGCGCGGAGCGCAAGTCGATGATCCTCTCGGACGAGGAGAAGAAGAACACGGCCTTCCACGAAGCCGGACACGCGCTGGTGGCCTGCAAAGTCCCCGTCGGCGATCCTGTACACAAAGTGACGATTATCCCGCGTGGCATGGCGCTCGGCGTCACCATGCAGTTGCCGGTGGATGACAAACACACCTATACCAAGGACTATCTTGAGTCCCGGCTGGCCATAATGATGGGGGGCAGAGTCGCTGAAGAACTCTTCCTGAACCATGTCACCACCGGTGCAGGCAATGACATTGAGCAGGCAACCGAGACTGCTCGCCGAATGGTGTGCGAGTTTGGCATGTCGGATCTGGGACCGCTGGCGTTCGGAAAGAATCAGCAGGAAATCTTCTTGGGACGCGATCTCGCCACGCAACGAGACTTCAGCGAGGATACCGCCATCAAGATCGATCAGGAGGTAAAGCGATTTGTGATGACCGGTTATCAGCGTGCCAAGGATATCCTCACTGAAGGTCGTGAGGCACTCGTCCGGATCGCGGAAGCGTTCCTCGAGCGTGAGAGCCTGGATGCTGCCGAGGTTAAACTGTTAGTCGAAGGTAAACCGCTGCCAGTCCGTGTGGTGCCCTCGCCCCCAAGCGGTGGACAGCCCGAGACGACCCAGGTTCTGAAGCCCCAGCCTGCACCCGGAGTGCCGGGACGCGAGCGCCCCCAACCTGCATAACGTTCTGGAAGGGCGGACATCCAGTCCGCTCTTCCTCACCAACTGGGTTGCCAGGTTCCTCGACAAAAGACATGCGCTTATCACTCCTCGCGGCCCTGTTCGTTCTGAACCTCTTTGCAGGTCCGATTCTGGCTCAGCAGCCATCGTCCACCGTACAGTTCACAATTCCTCCGGCGTGGAAAGACGCCATCCCGGGACCGCCTCAGACCTTGCCTCTCTACCCGGGCGCGATTCCAAATTCCAAGCCTGCTCCTGACGAAGAAAAGCAGGGATCCTTTCTCGGATGGCTGATCACGGAGAAGGTGTCGAGACCGGCCATCACCGCCTATCTGCCGGCACCCGACAAATCCGTGGGCTCGGCCGTAATCATCTTTCCAGGCGGCGGTTATTCGATGGAGAGCAGTTCCATGGAGGGCAGCGAGATCGCCAGTCTACTCCAGAGTCGCGGCGTGGCCGCCTGCGTGGTGAAGTACCGCCTGCCGAGCGATGCCACGATGGACGATAAGTCAATCGGTCCCTTACAGGATGCGCAGCAGGCAGTCAAGGTCGTACGCAAACATGCTGCAGAATGGAGAATCGATCCGGCCAAAGTAGGAGTTATGGGATTCTCCGCTGGGGGTCATTTGGCGGCGACCGTGGGCACTCACTTCGGCAAGGCGTATATACCAAATGCCGACAATGTGAGCCTGCGTCCGGATTTTATGGTCTTGGTCTACCCAGTCATCAGCATGACGAGCGAACTGGGACATAAAGGATCGCGCGAGGCGTTACTGGGCCCCCATCCGACCGACGCACAGGTTCACCTGTTTTCGAATGAAGAGCAAGTCACGGATCGAACTCCGCCGGCTCTCCTTCTGCATGCCGCTGATGACTGGATCGTAGACGTGGACAATAGTATCAGCTTCTTTGAAGCGCTACGTCGGCACAAAGTGCCCGTCAAGTTGATCGTCTTTCCCAAGGGCGATCACGGGTTTTTCCTCATCACTCGCGACGATTGGATGCAGCCTATGTTCGAGTGGCTGACGAAGAATGGCTGGATGAAGCCCTAAACGCAGCTAAGCCTCGTCCGGTAGTGTCGCCCCGTTCCGGCGTTGACCGAGCACCGCCACCAGAGCACCAAGTGCGGTCCTTGTTCCGCTGCGCTTAGTCGGACTCTGCTACCGAGCAGACCAGACATACGCGCCAAAGCGACGGAAGGTTTGGAAGCCGAGGCGCTCGTAAAGGCGAACGGCTCCGGCGTTGAGATCAGTAACGGTCAGCGACACCTCCTCGTAGCCTTCGCGAATGAGATCGCTAAAAGCAGATTCCATCATAGCGGATCCGATTCCGGCACCCTGAAACTCGGGCGCCACCGCTACCTGTGGGATGTGGGCCGTGCCTGGGCGGACTTCGGTGATCGCCAGAGCGCCTGCCAGCTTGCCTGAAGGCGTGTGGAACGCCACCCGCGACATTTGCCCCAGGTGCTCGCCGCAGCCGTGATGGTGCACGATATTATCGATCAGCCGCGCTGTACCCTCGGGCGACTCGTATTGATCGTTGATCAGCCCGTCTACGTGGCCGCGGTAAGTTTGATAGAGGAGCCGGGCAGCATGCTTGTCAGAGCGACGGTCCCAATTGTCGAGCGCAAAATCAGGAGCGATCGGTGCTGGCGCCTGTAGTGGACGCCGGTGTAGCGAAACCAACATGAACCTTCGGTCAAAGGCCTCAAAGCCGTTCGATTGAAAAACTGGAGCGATATCCTCGAAAGAGAAATTGGGCAACTGGGCTTCCACCCGCGAGAGCCCTGGAGTGGCCAGCACCGTCTCAAGAACGTGCTCCACAAGCAAGCGGGCATCGCCCACCCGGATGCCGTTAGAGGTCACAAAGAGGTCCCCGATCAGGGCTTTATCATTCTCATAGAAAAAGAAGCAGTAGCCTGAAATACGGCGCTCTTTCACCAGGGCGTATCCCGACAGTCGCTTCTCATCCAGACACGAAGAGATCAACCGAGCCGACGCGGCATAGTCCCAGTGCAATTCTTCTGTCCAAAGCCGTGATTCGGCCGTCAGCAGCAGGGCAAAGTCGCTGGCGCCATAGTGGCGGATGTCTACGACTTCAGTTCCCCTCTGGATGTCTTCACGTCGGGATTGGTCCCGCAGGGTCATGAGGGCCTTCGCCCGCAGTATAGCAGCAGAATCCCCGGCTCGGACGGACTTCCAAAAGACAGAATTCGCCTGTACTTTAGAATCGTGCTCACTTGAGGTTTACATGACGAAGCGGCTTGTTCTATGCTTCATGGGGGTTTCGTTTGGACCATTCTCCTGGGACCGGTATCGAACCCGGTCGTCACTCGCAAATCTCGCCAATGGTGACCGATGCGCAGACGGTGATCAAGCCTTTGTCCACTGATAGTCCGTCAGGGCAAGATCTAACCCCGGTTCCCGAGCATGTCGCCGCTACGCCCGACTCTCTCGCGCGCAAACTGGAATATGGGGCGGTGATGGCGGTGCTCGGACTCCTCGGATGGCTGCCACACCGTGTCGCGCGCATCGTCTGTGGCTTATTGGCAGGCATTTGCTATTGGGTATGGCCCCGTCTACGCAGCGTCGGCCTGTTCAATCTGCGGCTCGCTTTTCCGGAATGGGCTGAAGCGCGCCGGAAGCAGGTGCTTCGTCAGCTCTTTCAAGGATTTGGCCGCATGCTGGCGGACTTTGCCCACTTCCCTTCCTGGAACCGTTCTAACATCGAAAACGTGATCGTTTATGATGGCTTCGATCATTTTGAACGAGCCCGGGCCCTGGGCAAGGGAGTCCTGTTTCTCACCGCGCACTTTGGCAATTGGGAGTTGAGTTCGTTCGCCCACGGGGTATACGGATATCCGCTTAATTTCATCGTGCGAGAAATGGACAATGCCCCAATCGATTGTCTCATCAACCATTACCGGACTCTGAGCGGTGGTCATGCCATCGCGAAGACGGATGCCTCCCGGCAAGTGCTCCGCGCGTTCCAGCGCGGTGAGTCAGTGGGCATTCTGATGGATCAGAACATGCTCCCTGGCGAAGGCGTATTTGTGGACTTCTTCGGTAGATTAGCTTCCACAACGACCTGGCCGGCGCGTTTGGCGCGTAAGACGGGCGTGCCGATTGTTCTCGGCCTGGTGATCTGGGACGCCCAACTCAGCAAATACCGGCTGCGCTTTGAGCCGGTTGAGTGGATCGCGCGCGACGATCCCGATGAGGAAGTTCGCGCCAACACCGCCAATTTCACCCGTCTGATCGAGCACTACGCGCGGCAGTACCCGGAGCAGTGGTTGTGGGTCCACCGGCGGTGGAAGACGCGTCCGGAAGGGGAGCCGGCGCTGTACCCTTAGGAACACGGGATTTCGTGCCGGACTTGGGGATACGGAATCGGCGTTCGAGAACAATCAAGATTGCGGGTCGCTCATACTCTCCCCGCCCGGCGGCGGAATCTCCGCGACCGAGGCGCGGATCCCGCTCACAAGGAACGATGACGACATCAGAACTTGCCCGACTTCTTGGCGGACCCCTCGTGGGTGACGAGTCGCTCCCACTTCGTGGTGTTGCTGGATTGGAAAACGCCGGCCCCAATGACCTGTCGTTTGCCGAAAACGAAAAAGCCCTGGCGCTGGCCGGCTCCAGTAATGCCGGTTGCATCCTGATCCCCGAAACAATCACACTTCGAGGACACACCACCATCACGGTAGCGCATCCGAAATTTGCGTTCGTCCAGGCTGCAGAAGCGATCCTGCCGGTGATTCCGGCCGCGCCCCGGATACACCCGACAGCGGTGGTCTCCGCGGAGGCCACTTTGGCCGAAAATGTTGCCGTCGGCCCGTACGTTGTCATCGAGGGCGGTGTGAAGATCGGGGCGGGAACCGTGCTTGATGCAGGCGTCATTTTGGGCGAAGGGGTTGAGATCGGTTCAGACTCAAGGCTCTATCCACGCGTCGCAGTTTATCCGGGCGCGCGGATCGGCAACCGCGTGGTCTTACACGCTGGAGTCGTTGTCGGCGGCGACGGCTTCGGTTATGTTTTTGCTGAGGGACAGCACCACAAGTTTCCTCAGGTTGGAAGAGTCATCATCGAGGATGACGTGGAAGTCGGCTGCAACACGACGATCGATCGGGGTTCGCTCGGAACCACGGTGATCGGCGAGGGCACGAAGATCGACAATCTCTGCCAGATCGCCCATAACGTCAGGATCGGAAAGCACTGCGTCATCGCTGCCCACTCGGGCATCTCGGGGACGGTGGAGATAGGTAATTACGTCGTAATGGGCGGCCGGGCTGGTATCTCAGACCATGTTCGCATCGAAGACGGCGCCGTGATCGGCGGGGGCTCCGTGGTCGGGACTGGCAAAATCATCCGCAAGGGCGTCACCGTCTGGGGCATGCCGGCTCGCCCTCTAGGTGAGGTAAAGAAGATGCACGCTTATTTGGCCAGCCTACCTCGGCTGGTCGAGAAAGTACGTGAACTCGCCCGCAAAATCGACCAAGGCGCGGGAAGCTGAGCGCCTCGAGCATCCTGCCAAACACCCGCGCGCCGCCTTGAGGCGAGAACACAATGCTATTTCAGGATTGACCGCCGGTCCTGAAGTCTGCCATTATCAGGGTGTTACAGCCTTTGCCCGCGGGACGCATTTGCCCGAATGTTCAGGGCCGTACTTCGATATTCGGGCTTCGATGTTTTGGGGTCAGGACTCCAAGTCTTGTGGATTTCTTCAAACGCGCAACGCCGCCGTCACACGGCTGGCATTCTCTTGCTGATGCAAGTGAGCCTGCTATGGATTTCGGCGGTCCATTTTCACTGCGCCGGCGACATTCCGGGCCGTCAGCGAACCTCGCTGAGGCAACCGGCCCCCATCTCGCAGTCAGCCGCGGGGGGTGGACTTGTCTGCCCTGTATGTCAGGTCATCCGTCAAAGTGCGGCGCACGTCGCAAGCGGATCGCCCCGTCCAGCGCCCGTGGTCACGTCAGCGCTACGGCTGACGCTACTAGTACGTAGCCCCCTTTGTAGCCTGCCCAAGGTGATCTTCGGCCGCGCACCACCACTCGCCTAGAACCTCTCCGTTCTGCTTGCGAGTTCTGCCCACCGTCAATTCCGGGCAGAACCGATTTCCGTGCTCTTCGGCGTTCGTCCCGATTCAGCTTGACGTGAATCGGAAAGGAGGCCAAGACGTGGTCCACCGGCTCCAATGGGGCCAATCACCCGGAAGCCATTGGAAGTGCTAAGATGCGTGAGCGATATCCTTCTCTCTATCGTAAGTGCTATCTCGTGCTAACGAGGCCTGCCCTTCACCTCGCCATCGCTGTCTCAATGGTGACGGCTGCAAGCGCCGCTGCGCGTGCCCAGCATCCTGCTCCGCCAGCGCCACAGCCAGCGCCGGTTTCTGAGCGGCCGATACCCGCTGTTACGCTCTCCACGGCCAGGTCTCGAGAGACTGGAGCTGCGATGGGATTTGGCGCGCAAAATCAGTCGGAGTCTGCGGTCGCGCCAAGTGCGCCGGGTTCTTCGCAGCCGGTCGTTATCATCGACTTGGATCAAGCCATTCACCTCGCTATTGAACACAACCACTCGCTCAAAGCCGCCCGCACTGCCATCCAGCAAAGCCAGGCTCAGGAAATTACCGCTGCGATCCGGCCCAACCCGGTGTTCAATTACGATGACCTGTTCATCCCTATCACTCCCAACCAGTGGACCACGGCGACATTCAACACCATTACCGAGTTTGACGTCGGCACCACCATGACGTGGGAGCGAGGCCATAAGCGGCAACGGCGCATCGAGGCGGCGCGGGATCAGACGGCCGTGGTCAGATCCGAAGTGTACGACAACGAGCGCACCCTCGCGTTCGACGTGGCACAGCAGTTCATCGGCGCCTTGCTGGCCAGATCCACTCTCGATTTCGCTCAGCAGGACTTGGCAGACTTTGAGCAAACCGTTGGCATCAGCGAATCGCGCTACAAGGCGGGCGACATCAGCGAAGGCGATCTGCTTAAAATAAAGCTGCAGTTGCTGCAGTTTCAGACTGACGTATCGAGCGCCCAACTGTCGCTGGTACAGGCCAAGGCAAGCCTGCGGGCCTTGCTGGGCTACGACGCCGTCCCCAACAGCTACGAACTGGCAGGCAACCTGGCCTACACGCCCCTACACCTGAACAAGCAGGATATCCAGATCATGGCGCTTAAGTTGCGGCCCGACTATCAGGCGGCGATCCAAAGCGTGACGGCAGCCGGCAGCCAATACCGATTGGCGCAGGCCAACGCCAAACGCGATCTGAACACAACGGCCGACTACACGCACGTTTCCGGCTTGAATAGCCTCAGCTTTTCCCTAAATATCGAGTTGCCTATCTGGGACCGCAACCAGGGCGAAATCGCACGTACCCGCTACGCTACCGACCAGGCGCAGGAGCAGAAAACCCTAGCCGAGGAAACCGTGATGACCGATGTCGCGAACGCTTACGAGACGCTCAGCACTGCCGATCGGGTGGTGGAACTTTACCAGTCGGGTTACCTGAAACAGGCGCAGGATTCGCGCGATATCAGCCAATACGCCTATAAGCGTGGGGCGGCAAGCCTCCTGGATTTTCTCGACGCCCAGCGCAGTTATCGGTCGGTGCAGCTCGCCTACCGGCAGGCACTGGCCACCCAAATGCTGGCTCTCGAGCAAGCTCGCGAAGTAGTGGGAACGAGGAATCTGCAATGAAAACAGTCTGTCAGTGCGTAGTCCGTCAGCCCGGAATCCGGAGTCTGGAATCAGGGCCTTACTGGAATCGCGGTGGTGAGCGGCGATGGGCACTTGCGACCAGTTTCAGATACCAGTGCTTCAGACTCGTGCTCGCGATTTCACTCGTTACCGCCCTGATGATGACGGGCTGCGAGCGCCGGGAGTCGGAGGCCCGTCAGTCAAACGCGTACGGCATCAGGGCCGGTGCAGGTCCTAAGGCCCAGCTCTTTTCCGTGCCCCAGGAACAGATGTCGCACGTGCAGGTGGTTACGGTGGAACTCACGCACCTCCGGCGTGTGCTACGCCTGACCGGCTCGGTTGCCTACAACAGCTTTGAGACCACACCCGTGATTACCCAGATCGGCGGACCTGTTTCGCGCATTCTTGTGTACCCAGGCCAGCTAGTCCGCCCCGGCGAGCCGATGCTGTACGTCAGCAGTCCGGACTACGCACAGTCGCGCACCAACTACCTCAAGGCGCGCGACGTCCTGATTCTGGCCACGAAGAATTACGACCGTGCCAAGGATCTCTACACGCATCACGCGATCTCTCAGGCTGATCTACTGGCCTCGGAGTCCGCCCGCAACCAGGCTGAGGCCGACCTTCAGGCAGCGGAACAGGCCATACGCATCCTGGGACTCAAACCTGAGGAGACCGTCAGGACGCAGGTGTCTCCCGAAATCGCAGTGCGCGCGCCCATCGGCGGCGAGGTTGTGGAACGGCTCGTTGCGCCAGGACAGGTCATTCAGTCAGGTAACACACAAGTATTTACTATTTCTAATATGAGAACGGTCTGGGTACTGGCGAACGTTTACGAGCACGATCTCGGTTACGTCCACCAGGGCGACCAGGTGACCATTCAGACCGATGCCTATCCGGAGACCTTTCGGGGGCATATTTCCTATCTTGCACCGGCCCTCGATCCCAACACCCGCACGCTGCAGGTGCGCATTGTTACCGACAATCGCGGCCAGAAGCTGAAGAAGGACATGTACGTTACCGCCGTCGTGCAAGCGGGAACCATCGAAAACGCGCTCACCGTTCCCGACAGTTCCGTGCTACGCAATTCTGAGAACGAACCGTTTGTTTACGTGCTCGCAGGACCCGGTCAGTTCGCCGAACGGCCGGTGAGCATCGGCGAAAGTGAAAAGGGAGAGACGCAGATTCTCACCGGGTTGCGAGCGGGTGACCAGATCGCCGCTAATGGAAGCCTGTTTCTGCAGTTCGCTAATTCGCTGCAGCGGTAAGGCCGTTGCTCTTTGGTGCAACTCTCGGCATAGGACAACCAATACGTTTCAATGATCCATCACGTCGTTCAATTCGCCCTGAAGCAGCGTTTTCTCGTGCTGATGCTCGCAGCGGTCGTGGCCGTCGCGGGGGTAATAGCCTTCCAGCGGATGCCGGTCGATGCCTATCCCGATCTCGCGCCGCCCATGGTAGAGATCATCACTCAGTGGGAAGGTCATGCCGCAGAGGAAGTGGAACGGCTGGTCTCGCTACCCATCGAACTTGAGATGAACGGCGTGCCCGAACTCGTTTTTATGCGGTCGATCTCGCTTTACGGGCTCTCGGACGTACGCCTTACCTTCGAGGACTCCACTGACAACTATTTTGCCCGGCAAGTCGTGTTCGAGCGGCTGTCAGGTGCGAGCGTGCCCCAGGGCGTGGCACCTTCGATCGCGCCTCTGTTCAGCCCCAGTGGGTTGGTTTACCGCTATGTTCTGGAGAGTCCGGACAGGAGCCCGCAGGAACTCAAGACCATCGAAGACTGGGTGGTCGAGCGGCAGTACCGCTCGGTGTCCGGAGTCGCTGACGATTCCGGGTTGGGCGGCACGGTCATGCAGTATCAGGTGCTTCTCGATCCCGCCCGCCTGTATGGGTTTCACCTCACCGTAGCGCAGGTGATGCAGCAACTCGCGAACAACAACGCCAACACCGGCGGGGGCTTCTATTCTCAGGGCGGACAATTCTACTACGTACGTGGCCTTGGCTTGATTCGCGATACTAAGGACGTCGGTAATATTGTGGTGGCCAGCCAGAACGGCGCGCCCGTGCGAATCTCCGACATCGGCAAGGTGGTGATCGGCCACGCACCACGACTCGGCCAATTTGGCTTCATGAAGAACGACGACGCTGTGGAAGGCGTGATTCTTATGCGCCGGGGTGAGCAGACGCAGACGGTGCTCAAGGCCGTCGAGCAGAAGACGGCAGAACTGAATCGCGACATCTTGCCACCGAACGTCAAAGTGAGGCCGTACTATGACCGCAGTGGACTTGTGGATCTCACCACCGATACGGTTGAAGGCAATCTGCTTCGCGGGATGGCGCTGGTGCTCATCGTGCTCCTTTTCTTCCTGGTGAGCTTTCGCGCTGCCGTCATCACCACGCTGACGATCCCTCTGGCGTTATTATTCGCGTTTATCTTCCTTCACGCACACGATGTTTCCGCCAACCTGCTTTCGATCGGAGCTATCGACTTCGGCATTCTGATTGACGGCACCATCGTGGTGATGGAGAACATCTATCGGGAACTGGGATTGCGCGAAGGGCAGGGTTACAAACTGCACGAGGTGATCCTGGACGCCGTCCGCGAAGTGGATCGCCCTGTCTTTTATTCGGTGGCTGTGATTATCGCCGGCTATCTGCCGATTTACGCCCTGCAGGGGCCGTCTGGCAAGCTCTTCCACCCCATGGCCGATACTATGTCGTTCGCCTTGATCGGAGCGCTCGTATTTTCCCTCACCCTAGTGCCTGTGCTGGCATCCTATTGGTTCCGCCATGGGGTCAGGGAAAGGGTGAACGGGCCGTTCGAGTGGGTGAAACGAATCTACGGAGGCGAGCTCGACTTCTGCCTGAACCATTCCTGGCTAACGATTCTGGTGGCGGCAGCGATCTTCGGCGGGGTGCTGTTGCTGGTACCGTTTATCGGCGGCGAGTTCATGCCTCACCTGGACGAGGGCGCTCTTTGGGTGCGGGCCACCATGCCCTACACCATCTCGTTTGAGGAAGCGAGCAAGATCGCCCCCCAGATCCGCCAGATTCTGATGTCCTATCCGCACGTGACGGAGGTGGCTTCGGAGCTCGGGCGTCCCGACGACGGCACCGACCCTACCGGCTTCTTCAACTGTGAATTCTACGTGGGGCTGAAACCGTACAAGGACAAAGCTTGGCACGGTCAGATCCGCACAAAGGATGAGCTGACCAACTCAATTCGGCGGCGCCTCGCAACCTATCCTGGTATCATCTTCAACTACACCCAGCCCGCCGAAGATGCTGTGGACGAGGCGCTCACCGGTCTGAAAAGTGCCTTGGCAGTTAAGATCTACGGGTCCGACCTCGGCATATTGCAGGACAAAGCCGTGGAGATCAAAAATGTGCTCTCGAAAGTGCCCGGATTCACGGAGCTGACCGTGGTCCGGGAGCTTGGGCAGCCCAGCTTGCTGGTTGACGTTAACCGTGACAAGATTGCCCGCTACGGCATTAATGTTTCTGATGTGGAAGCTGTCATTGAAGCGGCCGTGGGCGGCCAAGCAGCAACGCAGGTGATTCAGGGCGAAAAGCTGTTTGACCTGGTCGTGCGCATGGAGCCTCAGTTCCGCCAGAGCCCGCAGCAAATCGCAAGTCTGCTGGTGGGCACGCCCGACGGCAAGCAAATCCCTCTGAGCCAGCTGGCCGATATCCGGCAGGGCAGTGGGGCCTCCTTCATCTATCGAGAAAACAACTCGCGCTACATCGGCATCCAGTTCAGCATCGAGGGCCGCGATCTTGCCCGAGCCGTCGCGGATGGACAGCGTGCGGTGCGCAAGGCGGTCAATCTTCCCGAAGGCTACCGCATAGCCTGGGGTGGGGAGTACAGCGAGTACCTGGCGGCCAAGAGTCAACTGGCGGTGATCGGTCCCACCACCGTCGTACTGATTTTCCTGATCCTCTTTGCCCTCTACGGCAATTTCAAATTTCCGGTAACTATCGCCCTGGGCGTGGTGATGACCGAGCCGGTCGGCGCCCTGCTGGCACTCAAGCTTACTCATACGCCATTCAGCGTTTCTTCGGTTTTGGGATTGCTGGTGCTGATGGGCGTCTCGGTCGAGACCGCGGTGGTGCTGGTTTCCTATATCAACAAACTGCGTTTGGAAGGCCGAGACATCCGCCAAGCCACCCACGAGGCCTCGCTGCTGCGCCTGCGTCCTATCATGATGACGGCACTCGTTGCCTGCCTGGGACTTCTGCCTGCCGCGCTCTCCCATGGCATCGGGTCGGACACACAGCGACCCTTCGCCATCGTGATCGTAGCAGGTCTGATCTCCAGACTTTTCCTCGGCTTCTTCGTGAATCCCGTGCTATATGAGATGGTCGCTCGCGAAGGGGATATCCTGCAGGTCTAGGAGCGCCTGCTGCACAACAGGACATCTACCCACTGAAACTGTCTGCAAAAGCGTCATCAAGTGCTGTCATTGCGAGCGGAGCGAGGAATCTCGCTCTGGAAGAAGACGGGGCGAGATCCCTCTTCGCCTGCAGCTCCTCGGAATGACACGCGAGGCGTGGAATCCGGATTGTGCCGAGTGTGGCGCGCGACCCATGCTCGCTAAGCTCTTTCGTTTCCTACCTCCCAAACCGTATCTGGAAGTGCAAACGATTCTCGAGTCCCATTAGGGGCGACATCCTCAAGGGAGCCAGACTGGATTCTGATCGCCATTGAAGGGCTCAGAAAGCGCCTACTGAGTGCAGGCATAGCAGGTAAGGCTCGATTGCAAACCACCTGCTGCTCGCGTAGACTGAGATTTCGAGCCGCTGAAGAAGGAGAGACAGCATCGTGTCGTCATCCCGCGAGCTTCACATAGAGGACCCGCAGCTTAAGCCGATTGCGCAAAAGGTACTGTCGGGTGAGCGCTTGAGCTTCGAAGATGGAGTGGCCCTCTATCGCTCGATGGATCTGCTGGCCATCGGCCATCTCGCAAACCACGTGCGTGAGAAGCTCAATGGCAATGCGGTTTATTTCAATGTGAACCGACACCTCAACCCCACCAATGTTTGCGTGGCGAGTTGCAAGCTGTGTGCCTTCGGGCGCAAGCCGGAGGCTGACGGCGCTTACACCATGCCACTCGAGCAGGTTTACGAGACAGCGAGTAAAGGTTGGACCGAGGCCATCACCGAATTCCATATCGTGGGTGGGCTACACCCCGATCTTCCCTTTGAGTATTACCTGGACTTGCTACGCGGTTTGAAGGCGCGCTTTCCCACCGTGCACCTGAAGGCTTTTACGGCGGTCGAGATCGGCTATTACGTTCACCTGACCCGCACCAGCGTGCGCGAGGTACTGGAGAGATTCAAAGAAGCCGGACTGGGATCCCTGCCCGGTGGTGGCGCGGAAATTTTCGCCCCGGCAACCCGGCGCGTCATCTGCGATCACAAGATTGGCGCGCACATGTGGCTGAAGATCCACCGCACCGCGCACAAGCTCGGACTCCCCTCAAACGCCACCATGCTCTATGGCCACATCGAGTCGCCCGAGGACTGCTCCGATCACCTCACCCAGCTCCGCGGGTTGCAAGACGAAACACACGGTTTCCAGACCTTCATCCCTCTAGCCTTTCATCCCGCCAACACCGAGCTGGGCAAACTGGTGAAACACTATGAGACCTCGGGTTTCATGGATCTCAAGAACGTGGCCATTTCCCGCCTGATGCTCGACAACTTCCCGCACATCAAGGCCTACTGGGTGATGATGACCCCGCGCGTGGCCCAGGTGGCGCTCCGCTTTGGCGCCGATGATCTCGACGGTACCGTGGTGGAAGAGAAAATCTATCACGATGCCGGCGCTTCCACGCCTCAAGTGATGACCCGCCAGGAGCTCATTCGCCTGATCCGCGAGGCTGGCCGCGAGCCGGTCGAACGCGATACCCTATACCGCCCCATCGTCCGCACGGAATCCACGGTCGCCGTACAGATCTGAGACAGGCTGCGATGTTGTCGGTCTCGATTCCACCCGATGTTACGTGAGAACGGCTTGCCAGACAAAAAAGCCCCGGGGGATCGGACTAGGTGATCCCCCCGGGGTTCAGATTCAGACAAGATACAAGCCGACCGTCACGCCCGTGACCTATAGGTCTACGGGTTGACGACCTGGCTCAACACCGGTGACGTGACGGGGTTGAAATGTGCGTCGCCTCCGTAAACTGCCGTCATGGAGTGTGTGCCGACGGTGAGGCCAGACGAGACGAAGCTAGCCTGGTGGGTCGTGGTGTTAAGTGCGCCCGTGCCCAAGACCGCGGTGCCATTCTTAAAGGTGACCGTGCCCGTGGGCGTACCTCCGAAGGCAGGCTTCACTGTGACTGTGAAAGTGACGGCCTTGCCTCTAACGGAAGGATTCAAGGACGAGGCGATCAACGCTGTGGTCGCGGCCTTGTTTACCGTTTGGGTCAAAACTGCCGAAGCGCTGCTGGTGAAGTTGGTACCTCCGGCATAGTTGGCCGTAATCGAGTGACTGCCCAGGCTCAGAGATGACGTTGTGAAGGTGGCGACGCCGCTACTGTTGAGCGCGACCGTTCCCAGCACCACTGTGCCATTCTTGAAGGTCACGTTGCCGGCAGGTATACCGGTGGTGGCGGACTTTACCTTGGCAGTGAACGTAACTGACTGATTGAACGACGACGGATTGACCGAGGAGCTGACAGCCGTCGAACTAGCCGCCTTGTTCACTACCTCGGACAGCGCTCCCGAGGTGCTGGCGTTGAAGTTTGTGCCCCCTCCGTAAGCTGCCGTTATGGAGTGAGTTCCCACTGACAGTGAGGAGGTCGCGAACATCGCCTTGCCGAGGCTAAGCGCTACAGTGCCCAACACGGAGGCGCCGTTCTTGAAAGTAACCGTGCCCATAGGTGTGCCTGACCCCGATGAAACCGTGGCGGTGAAGGTCACAACCTTGCCGAAGGTGGAGGGATTCAAGGAGGAAACAACTGAAGTGTTTGTGCCGGCCTTATTTACGGTTTCCGCCAGCGTCGGGGAAGTGCTGCCCAAGAAGTTTGTGCCGCCTCCGTAACTTGCCGTTATGGAGTGAGTCCCTACTGACAGCGCGGAGGTCGCGAGCAGCGCCTTGCCGAGGCTGAGCGCTATAGTACCCAACACGGAGGCGCCGTTCTTGAAAGTAACCGTGCCCGTAGGTGTGCCCGACCCCGATGAAACTGTGGCGGTGAAGATCACAACCTTGCCGAAGGCAGAGGGATTCAGAGACGAGGCAACCGCAGTGGCGGTGCCCGCCTTAACGATGAAACCGACCGATTGAGTGGTTTCCACGTTGCCGGCGTAATCCGTGCTATGGAAAGCAACCGTGTGGCTGCCGGGCTTTGACACCGTGAATGGCGCGGTATAGGTCTGCGCTGCACCGCCGTCAATCTGATAGACCGTGCTCACCACACCGCTGAGACTGTCGGTCCGGGTGAGGGTGACCACCATGTTACCGCTTAGCGTGGCGCTGGTATGGGGCGCGGTCTTATCGATGTTTACCGCGATGGTGTGACTGGATTCAAAGTTTCCAGCGACGTCTTTCGTCCAATATCGGACGGTGTGCTTGGCCTCCGAAGTGATACTGATGGGACCGCTGTACACGGGGCAAACGAAGAGGCAGAAATTGGCATCCACCAAGTAGTACGTCGCGGCAACGCCAGAGCCCGTGCCCGAACCCGCGCCCGGGTCACTTGCTTTAAGACTCACCTGAACGTTCGCCTTGTCCCACCCGTACCCGTTTGCCAGAGGTAATAGTGAGGCCGACGTGCTTGGTGTGACTGTGTCATAGCAGAGTGGACCATAGGTCAGGTCACCGGAGGGGTAGCCCGTGTTATCCCAAGCCCTGATATTCACCGTGTGGCAACCCTGGCTACCGGCCCAACTCAGATTAAGGGAGCCGCTCGTGGCGTTAGGAAATTGAGGACCGCTGTAGTAACTATTTCCCGCGCCTGGTGTGGCTTCACTGAAGACATTGCCTGGGTCAGTGTCCCAAGCCTGGCTGAAACCGGCCACACCCGTTGCCGGAAGACCGTCCGCCGTAGTGTCAGTAAGGGTCCAGCTTACCGTTTGGTCAGTGTTATACCATTGGTTCGTGGTTGGCCCAGAGAACGTGGCGTAAGGCGCGCCGAAATCACCTGCCTGATAAGTGTTGATGGCCCATGCCAGTTGCAGCATATTAGGGTTGCCCCAGCCAGTAACCTCATCGTAGCCTGTGCCGGCACAGTAGTATCCCAGGCCCAAGCTTGCGGTCACATCATTGTTGTTGCAGCCTGAGGTGATGTCATAGTACGGGTAGTGCGGAGCGTAGCCCGGGTTTAACCCAAACCAATAGAGGTACGGATTCGCGTTGCCCATCGGTGCACAGCCGTGGCCGTTGCAGAGACCGCCGGTGATGGTACTCAGGTAGAGGAGATAGGCGTTCTCGTTCGCGAAGAAGCCCGCCAGTTGTGGGGCAACGATGCTCGTGCCGCCGTTCCCTGACAGGGACCCATTGAAGAAAATATTCTGCGGGGTATTCCACCAGTCGGCGTTGAGCGAGATGTCGGGAACGGCCCGGCTGCCGACGTTCAGGCCGCTTTGATACCACGGAGTTGGGTAATAAGCGCTAAAACCGCCTCCGCTCCCGCCATCGTTTGTCCCGCAGCCACCGGGACCACCGCTCCAGGCGACTTCGCTATTGAACGTTGAATCTCCATTCAGATAGAGAGTTGTGCCGCCGGCCGAAACCACGTCCGGGTCAGAACCTGGATAGCTTACAGCGTCGTGACCGACACACGATGCGGTGGCGCCGCCGTCGTGTGAGATTCCGACCAAAGTCCACCCTTGGCCGATCATTTGATTGAAGATGGCATGGTCCGTATCCATAGTAGCCTGGGAAGTGCAATCAAACTCGGCACAGCCCCAACTGCTGCTGAACACGCGCGCCTTGCCGTCGTTCAGGATCTGGTTGTAGATATCGTTGAAGGTCGAAAAGTTGGCATTGACGCCGTCGTACAGATAGATCATAGCGGTATCCACGTAACTGCCGAAGCTGTTGGACATGGCGGTGGCCCACTCCATGTCCATGGTTCCCTCTCCGTCACAGCACGATGGCGTTCCGTCGATATAGAACTGCTGCCAGTGGTCTGCCAGGTAAGGATATTGGTTGTGGAAGCCGGCGAAGTCATTCCCATCCTGAGTGCCCGCCGTGGCGATGGCAATCGAGGTCTCGGGAGGCGTCACGCCCGGGTTGTGTAGGGGATTGCAACAATGACCCAGGGCGTACAGCCCGTTGGTATCGTAGGCCTGCGAACTGAACATATCCGTTGGATCGTAGGCGCCACCAGTAAGACCGGGAGTAGGACTGGCGGCGAGACTCTTCGCCAGAGCGGCCGGAAGTTTCGTGCGATCGGCACCATGGCTGCCTGACTTCCCGGCCGCCACAACTGGGCCTGGTACATACTGGGCGAAGGCAGGCTCTTTCACGCCCCGATTGGACGGATGTAATACCTGAAGGTTGTTGAGACCTCCCACGGAGTGAACGATGTTGGTCAGACTGGCCGGAATAATCGGATCCGCGTCATTCGAGAAGAATGAGGCGGCACCGAGTTGGTAATTATTGATGTTGAGATTCAGAGCCTTTTCGAAGGCTCCGGCAGGAGCTTCAACATCAACCAACAGTCGGTTAGGGTAGCGGTGTGACACCTTCATGCCCTGGCTCTCAGCCCAGTCGACAACGGCTTGTTCATCCTGCGCTGACGGGGCAAAGCGCGCGTTCCACTCTTCTGCTGTCAGGAAATGATGGTACCGCGGTGAGCCCTTCGTCTGCAGGTCTTTGAGGAACTGTTCCTCCTCTGCCATGTGTGGCGGCTGTAGGCCGAAGACCACACGCAACGTTTGACCGGGGTTGTAATGCCCCAGCATCTTGGCGGTACCGTCCAGCACCCGGTACGGAGTTTGCCGGCCAGATAGGCTCTGTACATCAATCTGCGCTCGGGCAGTGGATGCATAAACCAGACTCAATAGCGCCATCAACAGGGTTCGTGTCAGGGTCCAGCTTCGTGCCGAGACTGGCCTCGCCTGAAAGTGGGAGTGATCAGCTTTACGCGGGACCAACGGATACTCATCACCTTTGCACACGAGTGCGCTTCGATACGACATGACTGTTTCTCCTTATTGGTTAGTGGCGGGTTTGGAACAGACCGGTCACGCTAGTGCCCGGTTCGGGGCGGACGCCAAGGCCTTCTGACGGCCTTCTCTCACAAAAGCACGGCGATCTGGGCGTCCCTGCCAGGACCCAATCGTCCGGGCCACCGTACCACGCCGGCGGCCTCGACGAGTCCTCGCATCATACTTGACTATGCTTAGTGCCGGTTGAATCTGTATTCCGTGCTCGAACAATGGTGATCTTTAACCACATAGCGTTTCATGGCTGCCCAGGGCAAATGAGGGGGGCAGCGACTTCCTGAAGGCGGGGGTAAAAACAGAGAGGTTAGCGAGGGGTGTCTTTGAGAGGGACGGGCTGTACTGGATCAGACACGCTGACAGGTAGGGCAAGATTCGCCGCGAGAAGGTCGCCCTTACTTGAAGGAAGCTGTGGCTTCCTATCAGAGGAGGAGGTTAGAATGGGATCGCTACTCGCACCGAACGTTCAAAGGCGGATCAACGCCTGCCCGCCCCTAGCGAAGACTGAACTGCTTTGAATATGGTGCGGAAGGCCGGAATCGAACCGGCATTACCCTTGCGAGTCGAGAAATTTTAAGTCCCCTTTTCGCTCTTTTAGCCCATTTCGAGAAGTTTTGAAACTGTTTGAAAGAGAAGAAGATATGGGTCAATCGCTTCCTCACCGGGTATAGTAGATTTGCGCCTGTTTTGAAGTAATTTGTACCAGTTCTTTTACCCAGCGCCGTTCGGCTCAAGCGCGCTTGCCAGATATCTTTACGGTCAGATTCTACTGCCGACCTTCGCCGACTCTCCCTAAGAGGCTCACCAAGCCAACTCCCTTCCAGATTCAGCGGGCGGTAGCCAGCAAGGTCGTCGGCCGCGGTGCCGGATCACCCTCGAGCCAAGGGCAAGGAACGTTGGCCTGATCACTACCACCACCAACTCACCTCAGAAAGGAGTGGATTTCAAATGTCATGGAACGGAGTCAATAAAGTCATCCTGCTCGGCCGAGCGGCCGGAGGTCAAATTCACCTCCGGCGGCAAGCCTGTGGCCACCTTTTCGCTGGCCATCAACGAGTCCTTCAAGAACGGCAGCGGGGAGAAACAGGAACGTCTCCGCTGGGTGCGCTGCGTTGCATTTCAAAGAAGTAGCAGAAATTTGCGGCGAGTACATTAACAAGGGCCGTGAACTCTTTGTCGAAGGCCGGTTGCAAACGCGAAAGTATATCGACCGCAACGAAGAAGAGAGGGCTTTGACGGAGGTGGTTATATCGCAGTTGCGGTTGCTGGGGGGAAAGAGGAACCCCAACGGGACTGAGGCCGCGCCCTCGGAACCTGCGGGGTCGGCGACGCAAGCCGACGACCCTGAGGATTGCCCTTTCTGAATACAAGAGGCGGCGGTTGAAAAACGCCCAGTGTTCATGCGGGTATTCCCCGGAAGTCAGAGTCTTCTTACAGCCTAAGCATACCGAGAGAAAGGAGAAACGGTGTTTGTTGAACTGATGCCACTGCTCGCGGACCGCACGGTGATGATCACCGTGGCCCGCGTGGATAACCAAACCTTGCGTGTGAATGTAATTGCGACCGAGTCTGAAAGCGACAATCCCGCGCTCAGCGCCCCGCTGAGTTACACCGGGGCGCCGGCTGAACTCGACGCCGAGCTGGGAAGCTCCTGGCGAACTACGTCGAGTGCCACCAACAACTGGGTAACACCCTGGCATTCGTGAAGCCGAAATGGAGGCCGCGGCAAAAGCGGCCCAGGAAGAAGCGAGGAAGAAGGCCGAGGAGCATAGGAAAAAGGCGGCGGACAAGCCAGTCGCCAATTCTGCTGCCCTGGCTCCTGCCCCTAACCCCGCACCGCCCGCCGTGACGGCGAGCTTGTTCGGAGACACACCACCGGTGCACGGACCGGCTGCCAGGGCGATTACAACGGGAGGAGGTGGTGAAGACAGGTGAAGACGGATGCTCCAGGCTAGCCCGCTGAAAAGATCTTTTGCGCTCCTAGGCATGAAGCTCCCGGACCAAAACCCAAAGCTCAGCGCCGAGGAAGTGCGCTTATTTTACTCGGTCCAATATCCAGATCTGGCTACCGCTTCCATCACCGGCCCAAAAGCCGTCGGCAACAACCTGATCTTTCGTTTCGAGCGCGCCATTGGGACCAAAGGGTAGGAAGCGATGCGCGCCACTCCCGAAGTCCGGAAGGAAAGAGCCAGGAAGGCGCTCCTCGACGAACTCGAGCGCGTCGGCGAGGACCAGATGTTGGCGCAAAAAAGGCTGTAAACTCGGTCGCGGCGCCGGTCCCACGGCACCGGCAATGACCTCATGCTCAATCGATGGGTTCGACTGCGAGTCGAGGGAGTCGAGAATGCGCGACAAACTCCCAGGAACGCGGTGAGGGAAGGCGTGTGGGTGTTTATCCGGAAGGCTAAGCAACTCCGGTCGGAAGCGAAGGAAGGCAATCACCTCGGGGCGTATCCCAGCGTTAATCACCCACTCGGACCATTCCTGGGCGTCGACCTCGAATTCCAGGTGCACGAAACGGTTCCGCAAGGGGTTGCATTCGCGTGGTGACCGCGCGGTCCGAGTCCCGCTTGCTGGCGACGATAATGGCCCAGCCCTCGGGCAGGGTATATTCGCCCAACTTGAGGTTCAGCACCAGTTGATAGCAACTGGCCTGCACCATCGCCGGCGCGGCATTGAGTTCGTCGAGGAAGAGAATGCCCGCTCCCTCCTGCAGCAAGAATTCGGGCGTGGCCCGTTTGGAGCAACCATCGCTTCCCAGGAAGGGCAAACCGCGTAAGTCGACGGGATCGAGCAGGAGTGCCGACACATCTTGCAGTTGGAGCTTTAATGCTTCGGCAAGCTGACGCACCACATAGGACTTGCCAACTCCAACGGGGCCCCAAATGAAGACGGGCTCAAAACTACTACTACGACCAACCAGGACACGCAGCATGTTGAGCGCCAGCATGAACTGATAAAAGTCGGGCTGTGCATGCTGGCCTAACATGAAATCTTCGTAGCCTGGCGACTTTGGGTCACCATCATCGCAGTCCAAGCCCGATGACATCGTCAACAGGTGCTCGAGTCTGAGATTTGCCTTGCGAGGATCGAGACCGCCAGGGACCTCGCCGCCGTTCATGACCTTATAAACAGGAGCCGACACATCGAGAGGTACGCCCGCATGAATCGCGGCTCCCACCAATGCGGAAGTCAGACTCTTGGCCGCCGATCGTGTGTCGTGTGGTTTATTGCGATTTTCGCCGTGAAAGTACTCCTCCAGCACAAGTTTCCCGTGCCGGCAAGCAGGACCCCGTGAACATCAGGAGAATGAATGGAGTCGATCGGGGTACGAATGAGCATCCGGATAAATCGCTCCAGGCCGTCACGCGAAATCCCAACATCATTTACGGAACCTACCGGCCATCCATCCTCCAGAGCGGGCGGGGGCTGGCAGGTGTATTCAGCCGTCTCACTCAGGCGCGGGTAGAAGTTGCTGGATTCGCCATCGGCGCGGCGGAAGTCCAGCGTTTGTGCGAGTCCAGGACAACTAATGACGAGCCTTTGATTTCGGGAATCATATCGTGCTTCTCCGAGAATATCATTTGCTCTCGAGTCCGCTTTTCGCCCGCGCAGCTTGACGAAGTCTCCTGAACGTTCGATTCGATCCACTGGGCATTCATTCAACCCTGCATTCCGTTCAGGATTTCTTAGGAACGCTCTAGCTGATCCATGGCTCTTGATCCGGATCATGAGGTACGCTGTAAATGTCTCGTCATAGGAGTAATCGTTCCTTGCCATGCATCGCCGCGAATCAGAGTCGTGCGGCGGCGGAGGAACTCATAAGCACCAAAAGGCGGGCCGTGGCTTTTGGTGAGCGGGCCGTCGTCCGGGATTCTAGGAAGAGAATCTTGCCACCAATGGTGGCGAGCTTTGTCAGCGATTGGGTGAACCCTTCGGCTGAGACAATCCTGTATTGTCACACGGAACGTTCATGGATTTTCCTTTTCAAAGAATCTCTTCTCCTTCAGAATCGGCCTCGGCGGGTGAAGCGGAGGCGAGCAATGCTGAGAGCAACTCGCCGAGGAATAGCCAGCCGGAGACTCATCGAAACAGATGGTTCGGGGAGCAGTCTTCGGGCTGCTCCTCGTCAAGCCAGGTGGGCCATCGGATCGAGAGATCTCCTCATGCCTGAAGAAACCTAAAGAAACCTAAAGAAACCATCCTCGCCCCGCCGGAAGTTGCGGATCGATTCAGCTCGGACGCCGTCTGATACTCCACCGTGCGGCTTGAAGCCGGCCCCTGTGCCCAACAGCCACCGCAAGTTTGTCGTGACGCACCATTGAGCGGGTCGTGGCAAAGCAACGGCCGGGGGTAGACCAAATAGTCCCATCTCACCGGCATGCCGGAAGGGCGATGGCCGCCCCCTGACTATCGTGGAAGAACGTACGACCGGAATTGCCCTCAATGAAGATCACTCCTTTGGGCCCAGGGATTTCTCATCATGCGCAGCATTGCTCATGCAGGCATACCGAAGTGCGTCGCTTCCTAACGCGCGACAGGTGTAAATATGGCGGCGGCCCCGCCACCCGAGGCTAGATGGATGCGAAGTTTGTCCGTCGCTCTTACGCTCGTGGTCGAAAACTTCAGGCTGGTTGCGACTGTGTTGGCGTCCGGGCCGTCTGCGAGGATTTTCGCCTGGTACTCCCCCGCACCCAGAAAGTCGAGGGGAAGTCCCATTTCGCGTTGATCCCAATTTGTTATTGCCCCCAGATACCAAACGTTCCCTTTCCGGCGGGCGATGGCGATGTGCTCAGCCACTGCGCCATCAAGCACTCGGGTCTCGTCCCAAGTGGTAGGAACAACTTCGAGAAAATCTATGCCTGGCTGGTTCTGGTAAGACTCCGGATAACCCCAGACCATGCCCAGGGGGTTTTCAAACACCACGTAGAGTGCCAACTGGTGGGCACGCGTTCCCTGAGAAATAGCTTCATCCCCACGCGGTTTGAAGTCGGCGCGAGTGGCATTGCGGAAAGCTCCAGGAGCGTAATCGAGCGGCCCTGCCAGCATACGCGTAAAGGGTATAGTGACATCGTGCTCGGGCGTGGCGCGGTCGCTCCAAAGACTGTATTCGAGGCCCATCACTGCTTCGCGCGTGATCAGATTCGGATAAGTCCTGCGCAATCCTGTTGGTTTGAACGCCCCATGAAAATCGACCAGCAGATGATTCTGGGCTGCCTTCTTTACCACGCGATCATAGAAATTGACCATTTCCTGGTCGTCGCGATTCATGAAATCGACCTTGACCCCTGCGACGCCCCACTGCTCGTAGAGAGGAAAGGCCTCGTTAAGTTGCTTGTCCACAGCCTTCCACGGCATCCAGAGCAGAACCCTGACGCCTTCTTCTCGTCCATAGGCGACGAGGTCAGGAATACTGATTCCCTCAACGGCATGAGTGATGTCCTCGTGAGTCGACCAGCCGTCATCGAAAAGCACGTATTCAAGGTGACGCTGACTAGAGAAATCGATGTAGTGCCGCAGGGTGGCCATGTTCTCTCCCGCCGGGAAACTCACCGGGTACGGGTAATGACCCACCCACCAGAAGAGCGAGGTCTTTCCGGGTTTAATCCACGACGTATCTGTCAACGCACAATCGGGATTGAGATTCATTGTGAGGTAGTTGGATTCGATCAGGCCGGCGGGGCGGGCATTGACCATGAGCACTCGCCAGGGTGTCGCCTTGGGCGTTGCACCTTTTACGGCTTCGTCGGAGTGGCCCGGCAGCGGCGAGAGTTTGCTCGTCAGAGCGTTCGGGAACCCGGGAACCCCTGCGAGATACATGCCAGCATAATCCGTCAGGTCTGCCTCGAGCAGAGCCATCGATAGACCACCAGGAAACAGCACGAGGAGGGGCAGGCCCACAATAGAAGTCGGCTTGATTTGGTCCAAGGTCACCTTGCGAAACTCTCGTTCGTATTCGCTGTCAAAGTGCCCGAGACTTAAGGCATATGCCGAGACGGGCCGCGCAAAGCAGAAGCCCGTTTCTTCGGACGAAATGATGAACTGGTCGAGCCCGTCCTGCTTGGGCAGATAGTATCGGAAGGCCACGCCCTCGTTGTAGGCGCGGAGAATGATGCTCAACCGCCTCCCGGGTGAGTGCCTTTCGCGAAGGGCAACGGTCAGCTCGTTGTAGTGGTCGGGAATTGTACGCTGGGCTCCGACGATGGTTTCCCAGGTGGAATCGTGGGATTCGCGATCCGAACTCACAACTTCAAAATCATGGTCCAAGGCAGGGGCCTCCTTAAAATCGAGGCCCAGTGACGAATCCGCCAGAAGCGTCGATCCTTGAAAAGAAACCCGGTAATAAATTCTCTCGCCGGGCAAGTACGGCTGCGGGTTCGACTTCAGTTCGAATTCGATATTCAGCTTGCCGTCCGGCGATGCAACCGAGAGTGTCGACGACGCGAACCCGATCCGAGCGAAAGTCAACGTCAGTATCGCGGCCGCAACAATCGCTGTGCCCCAAATGGACCGCCGATTCGGCCGGTGTTGATAGCGTCCTGCGCTAGAAGCCATTGGTGTGATCTCCCCATCCTCAGATGAGCCTTCCTCCGCTAGAGAACAATTACCACTGGAAGAGAATAGCGCTGCTCGGCTACAACTTTCAGGGTACGATTCAAAGGATTGGGCGGTGGGTGCCATTCAGAGTCAGGTCGGCTTGCACAATCAGGGACATGTGGGCAAGCATCGTATTGTTGAATGAATGGTGTCAACTGCAATGGCCTGGCTCTTCTTTCTTTCCTGGCGTTCCTATCCTGGTTAAGCACATTCTTCCGCTCTCGAAATGATCTCGGGTTTGGGCTCGTCGCCTTACCTCATCCCCTCGCCACTCTCAAGCGCAAGAACCGTCGACCGAAGTTGTGTTGGTGGGATCGCCTGTTCTGGCTGACCCTCCCTCGCCTATGGATAAGATGGGCGAGCCTGCTGCTGATAGTAAGGCCGGAGACCGTCGTGAGTTCGCATCGCGCCGGGTTCCGTGGGCACTTGCGCTTTCGTTCTCGCCATCGCCCCGGCAGGCCGAAAATCGCCGCCGAATTGCGGAAATTCCCCGGTCGCTGGCTGGGAGGATCTGACTTGTGAGCTCCCATAGTCCCATGGCGAGATCCTGAAGCTGGGAGCTGAGCTATTATTGTCGTGCGGCCGCCTGAGGGAGAACGAGCAAGTCGAATGGAGTGCTCATCATCAGGCTGCGGCCCTCTTTTCCTTGCTGTGCGCGGACCGTTCGTGGTTTGCAGGGGTTCGTCCCGAGACTTGGGCGTGTGCATCCAGGAGGACGTCGCACGAGAAGCCATCCCTGATCAGAGCGAAATCAGCACCGCCGGGATGGCGCGGATATTGCCGGACCGAGGGAACTGCACTTCATTTAGGTTTTGGAACAGACGTGGATTCCTCCTCCACCAATTTGGCGTAATAGATTTTGCTGGTGGCGTCATCGAGAACGACGATCAAGTCGTGCCAGCGCTGATCCTGGAACCAGTGATGCTGGCTGCCGTCTCGGTGTAGCAGCATGCTGGGCACGGGCCGGCCCTTTTACTCGGACCCGTTCGGACCTTGCGCCGGCGATCATCGGCGCGGCCCGCCAGCACTGCCGTTTTCGTGAAACAGAACATTACTCCGGATCGGTCGGGTCGTCAAACAGAAGGGCTGCACATAGAACATAGCAGGCAGATCCTCCAACTCCACTGCGTTATGCTCCAACTGGAAAGTTCCCCTGTGCATCGGCGAGGAGTTCGGTGACCTTTTTTGAATTCTCGGTTGCGAGGCTCTCGCAGGAACCCAGCAAAGCATTATTATCCTCGCCATCCTCGCCGTGTGCGTGTGATCTGTCTCGTTTGGCATTCTCGCGGTATTCATTCTCATGAACTGCTGGAGAGGACTGCGCAAGCACAAATACTCCTGCGTTTCGAGGAGTTGCCGCGTCACCAAAGGTTTTCACATTCGATGGTTCGGCGACGCACTTCGAAAAGATTAGTGAGAGGGCGAAGAATTGGAGCATGCGCAACACAATCAGTTCAATCGCTTTAAGCGTGTCAGACTGGACTTTCATCCTGATGATAGAAACATGCTCTCAGGATGCCGTTGAACCCGGTTGAGGCTGGTGTCATGATACTGTTTTGTCGTGACCGTCTGAGCGTAGGAGAGATGTCTGCGCTGGAAATCTACCTGCAAAGGCTTCTCCGACTAGCCTGCACGGCGGTGGCGCTTGCGCAAGTCGTGACTGCTGCGGCCAAGTCCAGCGAACCCGCGTTCGCGGTCCCTGAAACCGCGATGACGCTTCATGCTGAAGCGACGGCGCGCCGCTTCATAGCCGCGCACGGACGCCGCGGCATGATCGTCGGTCATGCTGCCGAGCCGCTGGAAGCCTGGGTGTACCCCTTCCGCATCTTTCACGACTATCGCATCGGCTTTCGTCCCGAAGGGTCAAATGCAGTCGTTCCCGGCGCGGCGGTGGTCCGCGAAGTCATCGTCAACCCCGAATCCGTGACCCGCCTCTATTCCGGCCAGAATTTCACGGTACGCGAAACCCTCTTCGTGCCGCTCGACGAGGGCGGCTTCGAGATCCTGTATCAAGTGGACAGCCCATCGCCGCTACACCTCGAGGTCAGATTCCGGCCCGACCTCGACCTGATGTGGCCTGCGGGCATCGGGGGCCAGAGTTACGGCTGGAACGCGGATCGCCACGTCTTCACTCTGCTCGAATCGTCCGGCAAGTTCTCGGCGCTGGTGGGCTCGCCGGTCGCCGGCCATCACTCGGCGCCCGATTCTTATGCCGAACCGGGGCTGACGGACCGCACTCTCTCGCTTGAGCTTGATCTCCCGGCGGACACCGGCCAGCGCACCTTCCCGCTGATCGCCTCACTCACCGCGCCCCCCTACTACGATGCTGGGAAGACGTATGAAGCGCTGCTCACGCGGACGCCTGCCCTCTATGCCCAGGCTAAGGATCATTATGCGAAGCTGCTCGAGAGCGGCGTGCAGGTGAGGACCACGGATAGCCGCTTAAACCTTGCCTACCAGTGGTCGCGCATCGCACTCGACCAGGCCTATGTCTGCAATGCTTGGCTCGGCTGCGGGCTAGTGGCCGGGTACGGACCTTCGCACGATACGCGCCGGCCGCAGTACGCCTGGTTCTTCGGCGGCGACGCGCTCAACAACACCTTCGCCCTCGAGGCCTCCGGCGATCACGCGCTGGCCCGCGACGCCATCCGCTTCATCCAGAAGTATCAGAACAAGGAGAACGGCGAGATCTTCCACGAACTCACGCAGAGCGCCGGCCAGATCGACTGGTTCAAGGGTTATCCCTACGCTTACCGGCACACCGACGTGAGCGCTATGTATCTGGTGGCAATCGCCGATCTTTACCGTGCCTCGGGTGACGGTGATTTCGTCCGCTCCAGCTGGGATTCCCTCAAGGCCGCTTATCAGTATATTGTCTCGCGCGTCGATCAGTCGGATGGACTGGTCACCATCCCGGCGGGCGGCTGGGGCGGTGACGAAACCATCAACCAGCAGGTGGCGAAGGACGTGTACCTGGAATCCGTGTGGGTGGCCGGAGCCGAAGCTTTTGCAGAGCTAGCGAATCTGATGGGTAGCCACGATCTGGCAGGTGACGCGCACGCTCGCGCTCAAAAGGCTCGCGCCTCGCTCGTCAAGTTCTGGAACCCGAAGCGCGACTTTTTCTTCTACGGCTTCAATGGTAGGGGCGAGTTGCTCACCCAGGAACTCGGCCAGCCTAACTGGGGCATCTGGATGGGCGTCTTTGACCACGAGAAGTGCGAACGGGCGCTCGACAACATGGCGGACGCCCGCTGGGAGACGGACTGGGGGCTACGCAGTGTTCCTGCCGACGACCCGCTCTATATCGGCGACTCTTATGGCCACGGCAGCGTGTGGCCGCTCGGCACAGGAGTCCAGGCGCTGGCCTTCTACCGTTATCACCGCCCGCTCAATGCCGAACCCCTGGTACACGCGCTGGTCGAGGAGAGCTTTGTCGACTCACTCGGCCACGTGCCAGAAGTCTTCTCCGGCGACTTCTACCGTGAACTCGACGTCAGTGTGCCCGAGCAGACCTGGTCCTCCGGCATGGTGATCACGTCGGTGCTGCGAGGCATGCTGGGGCTCGATCTCGATGCGCCGAATGCCAGGCTGCGCTTCGCCCCTCACCTGCCGCCCGATTGGCACGAGGTTGACATCGGCAACGTGCGGGTGGGCAGGTCGTCACTTTCCCTGAGGATGCACCAGGATAGCCTGGTCCCCAGCCGTAACCGAATCGTCCTGCAGGCGGACCTGCAAGGGCCGCCCGTCGAGATCGAATTCTCACCGGAGGTTCCCCTCGGGAGCCGGATTGTCCGCGCCACTAACGGTGACCAACCGCTTCCCGTCGCGCTTCATCCATATGGCCAGGATCTGCACGCCGAGGTGAAACTTACTCTAAGCGGCAAATTGCAACTTGTCCTGAACTTCGAGGGTGGCCTGCGGCCTTGGTTCCCGCCGGAGTCCTTGAGAATTGGCGACAGGAGCCGTGGGCTCCACGTGCTTGGTTCGACCTTGGACACTGCGGTCGATGGTGCTGAAATCCTGCAGCACTACAGAGCGGAAGTGAAGGGACGAGCTGACGCCTGTACGACGTTTGAGGCCGACAGTCCCGGGCGGGTGATTAAGGTTCTGGGCGGCAAATTCGTTGAAACCACTCGCGACGGACTCCAGGTCCTTGTGGCTTCCCCCGAGCCCGACTCCTGTGCATCGACCGCCGCGAACAGTTGGAATGGCACCGACGACGCTGCTGCAACCGCCAGCCGCCCGACCGGAGCCCGCAGTGCACTCTACGCGGTCGCAATATGGCCTTTACAAGAGGTGGAGACTCCAGATCGACACTATCGAGGATAGCCCAAAGCCGGGAACTCGACGCTGACCACTTGCGTAGTTTGCCCGACAGGAAGAAGGTCCCGCGCCCGCGTCGCCGCACCTATCGCCGTGCGTGCAAGTACTGAATGCAAGTAAAAACCAGCAGCTTTGACCTTGGAGGGAATTGACTCATCGCGGCGTTATTCACGATATCGGAACCGGACTTACGGGCGAACGAACTTGACAGCCTGCCTTCTCCGAGAGCGAGCGAACTGGGTTTCAATGGCAGCTCCAATGCCGTTGGAATCAAAACCCGGAACCTACGCACTGATTCTCTCCCGCCCCACGACAGGCCTCCTTCAAGTCGGACGCCTGGGTGCAAGGCGGCTTGAGCCGGGTTACTATGTCCACTTGGGAAGAGCGCTGGGGACCGGAGGTCTCCGCGCACAAATTGGCCACCGTCAGACATTGTCGGAACGACCCCACTGGCACATCGACTACTTGCGACCCCACGCCGAGCTGCAACGAGCATGGTTCATTTGCGGAGCGTCAAGGTGGCGCCTCTCTTAAGCTGATAGCCATAGCCTGGCCGTTCGGATTGATTGTTCATGGCGTAAATGACGTCGGATCGGCCGCCCTCGGCCAGCGCCCGCAGCAGGTAGCGGTAGCCAACGTCGCCTGCGGTCAGAGCATTCCCACGGCGGCTCACATCCTCGACCACGGCATTCAAGACGGCGGCGCGATGGGCGGGAGGAATAAGTCCCAGTGCCAAGGATATCGAGTTCGCGCATTGAGAGCCCTGCGCGTATTGGTCCCGGGTGGAATCCAAGAACCGGTGGTTGAAGGCCTCGGCAATGCTCCGGGCCAATTCTTCATACTTTGCGGCGTCGTCTGCATTTCCGAGCACCCGCGCCACGTTTGCAAGAACCGCCGCGTCGGCATAATAGAATGCTGTGGCGGTGAGCGGCACGGGAGTCAGTTGCGCCACTCCTTGCGCTTCTGGCGTCTGATCGAGGCCCGGCGGCGTGGTGTGCCGGCGTTCCGGATCTTCAGCGATCCCACCCTGAGGGCCCTGGCCACGACGCGTTCGCTAACCAGTCACCAGCTGCTTGCCGTCCCGGGCATCGGGATCAGCACCGCGGAGAAATACGGGAGGGAGATCTATCGTGTCCTACGCGAGAACGGCGGTTGAGGGAGACCTCTCGTAATAGCGCAAACTGGCTCGCTTTGGTCACTATACTGGGTGTACTGCTGGGCTAGCATCCCGCACGAGCCATACCCGACTACAATGAAGCTCAAGAGCCCTCGAGTAGAAATCGAATACTGCACGCAATGCCGTTGGCTGCTTCGGGCAGACTGGATGGCACAGGAGCTTTTCACCACGTTCCAGAGTGAAATCGGTGAACTCGCCCTTGTACCGGGCGTGGGAGGCGTGTTCGAAGTGAGGGTCGACCGTGAGGTCATCTGGCCGCGCGCCGACAGGGGGCGCTTTCCGAAGATCAAAGAACTCAAACAGCTTGTCCGGGACCGAGTTGCAGCGGAAAAGGATCTCGGCCATTCCGACCGCTGACCGCCAAAATATCAGAGCATGTAACGACCATCTTTCCGGGTGCAAGTCTCGCGTGCTGCCCTTCCGCCCCGTCCCGAATCCAGTTGATTGTGGGATTAGGATTGATCACGGGAGACCGCTGCATTGCCGTTCGGTGCGGCGGCGGCAAATAGACTTGGTACCGAGTAGCACGTTGTTCTGAGGCCTCTAGCATGACCAGCATACGCCAAGGTTCGATCCATCTGTTCCGCTTGGCTGGGATTGATTTGTTCTTGCATTGGTCCTGGTTTCTGGTGGCGGCGTTTGAAATCAACGCCCGAGCCAAAAGTTACTCCTCGCTCACACTGGAACGTGCTGGAGTATCTGGCGCTGTTTCTCATCGTGATGCTGCATGCGTACGGCCATGCGCTGGCCTGCCGGCAGGTGGGTGGAACGGCGAATCAGATCGTGCTCTGGCCCCTGGCAGGCCCCTTGGCGGAGTGGTGTATGTGAACCCACCGCCACGGCCGGGCCCCACCCTGTGGAGCATTGCGGCGGGGCCGCTGGTGAACGTGGGGCTCCTGGTCTTCGTGTCGCTGCTTGGCAGATTGAACCGATCGCTGGGCTGGACGGAGTCGATGCCTAATGTCCACGCCTTCCTGCGGGCGCGCTCTGGTTCATCAACCTGGGTTTGCTGATCTTGAATCTGTTGCCCATCTATCCGCTGGATGGAGGCCAGATTCTTCGTTCTTTGCTCTGGTTTGTAGCAGGACGTGCCCGCAGCCTGATGGCGGCCACGGTGATCGGTTTCGTGGGCGTGGCGGGGCTCATCAGCGTGGATGCGATCCGTTTAGTTTGGCGTTCTCGCGGTATTCATTCTCATGAATTGCTAAAGAGGACTGCGGCAAGCACAAGTGTTGTTGCGTTTCGATAAGTTGCCGCGTCACCAAGGATTTGCCTGCCCGTCGTGCAAAACGGCGCCACCTGTGGGAAGGTTCTGGAAGTGCGGCCGCTGTGGGAAGCCCTTCGACACTTTCCAGGCGCGAGCCGTCTGTCCGAACTGCGCGGCGCCGTTTGCGGTGACGATGTGTCTCGACTGTCGCGCTCTATATCCTATGAGCAAGTGGATGACTCCTGCCCCTGTGCCTCCGAATTGGGTACAGCACCAGAAATAGAACTGACAGATGGGAAAAAGGATGCCGACGTACTCTCCGCAGGGTCTGAACGGGAGCCTACATAGCGGACTCTCGGGACGCAGGGGCCGCGGCGCCCTTGTGGGTCGCCAGTGGACAGGCGCTGGCGTAGCGCTCCCTCACGTTTTCCGTTGCTGTTATTAACTGACCTGTGTAGGGCCTTCCCGGGGAGTTTCCAGATTCTGGGCAGTACTACGGGTGAGCGAACAGACCTCTGAGGTTTAGGGATCGTATGCGCCGCATCGGCTACAGGACGAGTGTAAGAGAACTGTATGACAGAGGCGGATCTCGCTTGAGGACACCGCTTCCTCGCCAGCAGAGTGGAACCTAGCACCTTAGGGCCAAGTTCACTCCTTGAAGTAAAACGGCATTCCCGCCATCGCTGAAAGCGAAAAGGCAAGCTCATTTGAGATTAAGTTTGATGGTCTCAATCGCGTTGCGACCGACACGAAACTGGGCACTGCCGTTATCAACGTTCAGCGGCTGGCCGCCTTCCTCGATGAGGTTCGTTCTTTGCGCTGCACCAACTCTTCTGAAAAGCTTGATAGCAGCATTGCTGTTTTTGCCTTCAATGTCATAGACCCGGGCGACCACGCTCTCATCATCCTCGCATTTCTTGAAAGTGGAGATAATAAGATTCTCGGCGGAGACCGAGGCGAAGCTCATTTCGGGCGGTAAAGCGGCATCAGCAGCAGGCAGCGCGCCCACTACCGCTTGAAGCGGATGGTTCGCCGCAATACCGTCCTTGCGTCCGGTGCGCCAGCCGCCATCGTGGGTGGTGAGCGCGAAGCGGTAGGTATGATTGCCGGCCTGCGGATACCAGTTGCCCTGGCCGTTGCAACTCTTGCGTGATGCCAGCAGCACCGGCTGCAGAACCGGATATGCAACCGGATCACGGGTTACGTCTTTCCAGTCGAAAACCGAAACATCGGAGCTCATCGTCACGCCGCCGCGCTCGTCGCTGGCATCCACGAAGTCCTGGACCTCGCGCGGCCGAATGTCGCGGGCCTGTTGGTAGTAATCCAGGTTCCCGTAAGCGTGACCGCCGGTGGTCGGGATCTCATCCTTACCAATCTCGACGATGCCCATCGGCACTTCGTAGGCAAGTTGTGCTTTCTCTGCCGCGAGTGGCAGCGCCATCCGGAACTCACGCCAGAGTCTGCCATTGAAGTCGTTCAGATCCACTTCGCAATCGATCCGCTTGATCGCATGCCAGAGCACGAGGCGCTGCCAGACCGTTGTGCCGGATAGCGGTTGCTCGAGTTGGTACACGGTGCGCAGCGCGCCGTTTTCGATCAGCTTCCACTGCGGTTTGTGATTGGCGACGCGGTCGAATGTGCGGTCCATGACCGGCAACGGCACCGCGCCGAACTCGCCCGCGTCGGTACCAGCGCCCCGATTGTCTGGCGCGACGGAAAGCATTGTGAATACTTCGCCCCCGAGAAATTTGCCGGTGTTGAGCAGTTCGCGGCTCCGCTGTTTGTCAAAGATGGATTGGACTCCGCCCGGAGCCAGTGCGATCCGATAGAATTGATTCTCACAATTGTCGGGACCGGCTGCATGCACCGGCGACTTCAGTTTCGAATCACTGGCAGTTAAATAATAGGTCTTGTAGCCGAGCGGCGGGATGCCGTTGGCGACGAACAGCAGGCTCGGCCTGGGTACAATCTTGCCGAAGGCCTGCACCTCATAGATCCGGGCTTGGGCATCGAACGCCGAGCCTTTGGTAATGAACACGCGAAGAAATCGGACGTTCTTAGGCGCGAAGCAGTGGACGGTCAGTGATGCGGTATTGCCGACGACCGGCGCAACCAGGTCGTTCCACGGGCCGGCGGACCGCATCGGCGAACTGAACCCGAAATTCGGCCGTGTTGTATTTGGTTTCGGCGCCGAACGCGCCGACCACGCCTTCGTGCCTGATCACTATACGGTGAATTGTGTGCGGCTGGCCAAAATCGATTACCAGCCAGTGCGGGCCGCCAGCGCCGGCCGCGGAATTCCACTTGTCCGGCACACCAAGAGCTGGATCCGGGTCGCGCACGGCCCACTTGCCATTTATCGCTTTTTCGGGGCCGTAGTCAGGACTGAAAACCGAGCTGGCGACCGCCTTCGCACCCATCGCGGCAGCCGCGACGTTAACTTCGTCAGGTACGCCGAGCGTCGTCAGCTGGCTTGGAATCTCTTTCCCATCCCCGTCCACCACGCGAACGTTGCCGGCGACCGCTTGCGGCAAATCAATTTCAACCGGACCGGACCGCGGCCAGGAAAGTGTATTGAAAACCTGGACCGGCGTTCCGCGCCGCGGATCTGTTTTCACTTGCGCGGCGATTTTGCCGAGCGCCCTGTCAAGCAGTGTGCGCCCAGCATGGCGAGCGCTCTCGACCTTGCGCTGGAAGACCTCGTCGGTGATGTGGCCGTTCTTCCCGCCGATGCCGTGGTCGATGTAGATCTCGTCCATCCACGCCGCGTCGAATTCCTTCGCGGGCCAAGTGCGGAAGCTACCGTCGAGCAGACAGGCAAAGGTGGTGAACGTTTCCGCGGCGGGAAGCAATCGCGCTGCTTCACGCCTGACTGAGGCCGTCCAATGGTGCGTGGGGCCGGTGATGTAAACCCATACATCCGGGCGCTCGCCCCTCAGCGTGTCAAAATGCACCGCTGGTTTGTCTATGGCTTCGAAAAATCCGCGGATCGACGCATAGCGCATCACGGGCGGCTTGGTGCCGTCCAGCGCCGCCGGCTGTTGGTTCCAGAAGCGGATCAGCGATGCGAAATCTACGGGTTTCGAGAAGTCCTCCGAGTTGATCAGGCAATACGTCGGCGGGATCGAGCGTTTTTGGTAGTAAGGCCCCTGCTGCTCGAGCTTGCCCAAGATGGCGTGGGCGCAGTCTTCCGGCTTGCCGTTAAGGAAGACCCGATGGTTGCCGTAGTGTCCCGGCGAATACAGTAGCACGCTGCTGCCGTCGGGGCTCTGCCATCGGTAGAGTCCCTCATGGTAGCGGCTGATGAACATATATGGGATACCCGCTCTCGAGAGGATCTGCTGCATCTGGAGCGAGCGTGCCGGCGGATCGGGGTTGAAGGCGACCTGCGCGTCGCAACCGGGAAGGTTTTTCTTGATCCAGCGCCGCCCGAAGTAGGTCTCCCGCACCAGCTCCTCGCCCGAAAGCCACGATTCATAAGGCTGGTTGTAGGTGGCGCCGAATTCCAGGCGGCCTTCCTTCATCCGTTGGGTGACCTCATCGCGCAGCTCCGGATGTGCCTCCAGGAATTCCATCAGGTGCAGCGTGTCCTCCATGCAGAAGGTGTAGTCCGGATTGTTGCGCATCATTTCCAGCGCGGGCATGATGTTGTGTTCGACCCGGAATTGCCGGCAGGCCGCCGGCGTGTCCATCCACGCAGTGTCCTGATGGCTGGAGGAAACGATGAACACGCTGCCCTTGTTGAAATAGAGCTGATACGGTGCGCCAAGCTTGGTCTGCTGTTCGGCCGGAATGCCCGCCGGGTCGAGAAACGTCATCCCTGCCAGCGCGAGCACTGCGATTAGGATAGCCTTGATTCTCATTTCCTCCACTCCCGGCGCTGTGAGGTTATTAGAATTTCTGGACGCAAGGCAGCTCAACCGGAATCTCCGATTTCAAGCTGATGTCCGCCAATATCATACGCCTGACGCGTATCGGTTGAAACCCAGATCAGAATGGTCTCTTGGGCGGGCATTTGGGGTTCGATCATCGAGGCGGGCGCGATAACCAGCGTGCGGGTTTACTTACTATGCCGCGGTTCCTCGCCCCACCCTAGTCGTCCGCGTGGCGATCGAGATAGCGATTAAGCGCCGCCACCAAAATGGGCGCTGGCCGCTCAACCTGCTTCATTCTGAACGCATTCCAGTGGAGATGGAGACTGCTGTCAGCAGGGCAAGCCACTGGAAACACATTGGCGCTCCCTCTGAGTCCTGCCCTGGTACAACGACTCAACGTGCGATTTTTGGCTTGGGCCTTCTCGTGCTCTGAATTGGGTCACAAAGGCGCCGCGAGTTGTCTTCGAGTGATTAACGCGCTACGCGGAAAGTTGAAGTTTGATGGAAGCAGTTAAGTTAAATTGGCCGAAACGGCCTACCCGTATCTTGGGGACCCCCGCCGTCGAGCTCCAGTCACCGGTGTGATGGCCGGTCAATCCAACCCTGTTGATTGTGTCCGGTTTGCCGAATTCTAGGCCGGAACGAGGGCAGGGCCACTGCTGCCAGGCGGCATTTAAATACGAGCATGTATGCTACTGAGCTACCGAGCTAAATCACATCCGCATCGCGATCAGCAGCCCTAGTGAAACGATGAGATTCGTGCTCAGGAGCACGAGGCCAATCGTGCGTTCGTTGTAGAGCCTGAACCACATGAAGATCCCGGTCCCTCCCAGCGCGAAGAGACCCAATGACGCAAACAGCACGATCCAACCCCACAGGTTTCGCACCCCGGTCTGATTGTGGAGGCCGTGAAAATGATGGAGTCGATTCAAAACTCCCCAGAACCCAGTGTCGGATGCGCGCAGGCCCGTTCTTCCAGTCGAACGGTCGTAGGCGATTTGGGTGTCGCCGCCCGCGCGGTTCAACAGAAATTGATAGCCCCCGGAAACAGGCGTGACGTTCCCCATCTCGCCGGAGATCCCATTCTTCTCCATCAGTTCATAAGCCAGCCGCCGTGCGTCGAGGCCCGGCGTTGACATTACCTCGCTCTCACTCACGACCGGCACGATGCGAATTGTGTGTGCCATTTGGACCGCGCTCAGGCCATACATCATGACCACCCAAAACAGGAGCAGGCCGAAGATCAGGTGCATGTGTCGCAGGAATTTATAGATCATTTCTGCAGCCAATAAAACATCGCGAATCCCAAGGATCCCGCCACTAGCGACGCCTTCGTCCACCAGAATGGCCAGCGAGTCGTTAGGCCCAGCCAGACACCGGTGAGAGCCATGAGCATCAGCGACCAGATTGACAACTCGATGTACCAGGCCCACGCGCCCGGCGCCCAGTCGGACGCTGCCTCCTGAATAGTGGTCGCATGCGCATTGTCGAAAAACCGCCAGATACTGTTGTGCCGGGTTTCCACCCGCAGTTGGCCTTCACCTAAGAGCAACGTTGCCCGGACAAGGCCGTTCACACTATAGAAATCGGCGACGAGTTGATGCTGCGCGTCCCGACGTACATATGGTTTCCCGGCATGCGCAGGGTGCAAGTGCTCGCGGATTAGTTCCCCTACCTGTTGGTCCGAAGCCGAAGCCGGCACGCGGAAAGCCAAGGACGTGACGACGGGCGCCGTTCCAGCGTCGAAAATGTCCGGCGCTTTAGCGGTGGCCACCAGTCCCGCCGTCCCCAACACACAGAGGATCGTGAAGTTCAAAAGGCCCGTGTACATGTGGATCTTCTTGATCCAAGTGTTCATATGGAGGTACAGTTTACCAGAAGGAAGCAACAGATTTTCCATAACGGAACTCGTTCACCCGTGAAACACTTGCAAGCGAGTTGAAAAGATTCGAGTGCCATTCATCTTTAAGAAGGGGCTCGCCTCCGGCATTACCCTTTGCATCACTTCACACACCCCTCATGGCGAAGCATACCGTCCTGGAACGATCTGACGGAATTGGCGAGGCGAGATCTCCGGATGGCGACAGACGTTGCGTGACCACTTCTGCGGGTAAACCGTGATGTTGCCGGGTGCTTCCGCCAGAGGTAGGAATTGCGACCGCGAATTGGTTGGTAAACCGTAGCCGACTTCCGAGCCAACAAACCGCCCCGCATCAGCGGACCACCCTGCGGGTTGCTCATGGCTCCAGCAGCAACTTAATCCATGCGTCTCCCAAACATCTCTCGTACTCGTCCAGTGACCAACTGGGTTCTGAGAACGACGACGGGACGGCCTCCTTGCCATTGCCGTCGATTGTAGTGTACGACAGGTAGAGAAGTTCACGCGCACGCGTCATTCCCACATAGAGCAACGCCGCCTCGGCAGCAAGCGAGTCGGCGTCCGTTGCGCCGCGCTGAGGAATCATCCCTTCGACAGCGCCCACGATTAGAACCGAGCCGAACTCATGACCCTTCGCTCCGTGCAGCGAACTCACCCGGACGGCCGCCTGATCGGAGGTTACACTCGCCTATCTATGACGCTGTACTGAAATGAGAATGCTGGTATGCCCGCCGCTTTCCACGAACGCAAAGCGAGTTCCCGATAGTGCTTGTTGCGGGCACCGCAGATGTCGCGCGGCGAGTAATGCTTGTAATGCAGGAGGCGGCAATTTTGGAAGCTAAATCGCCCCTCGGCCTAGTCGTCCTTGGCTAGGGCGTCGGCCTGGTATTCTTCGTTTCGAGTCTCTTTGTCGCGGGGTATTAGATTTTCAGGTCGGGCTGCTTTCCCAGGATTTTAGGTGTCCTAATGACAATTTCTGCTTTAAGCTATCTGACCAATACTTTGTGCTCTTCCTGAGTCCTGCACGCGCCAAGCTTATATCGCCCGGGCATTCTGGTCTGCCGGGTTCCGGAATTGATGCTTTGCCTATGGCTGATTGTAAAGGGCGTGAATGTCTCGAAGTGGGAAGAGAAAACAAGGGCTGGGTGAGATGGCGGAACATAACCGCCGTCGCCCAGAGAATCGGGGCCGCCCTCTTCCACACTCAAGAAATCATGTCAACGTGGCGGTCAGCCAACTACCGGGGCCGAGATGAGATCTCCCTGCGAAGGAGTCACTGATGCTTCGAAAAGCGTGCTTGACGATCATTCTGCCGCTCATCCCTTTTGGGGTTGCGGGTGGGACAGGGTACGCATCGGAACCCCTAACTCTGACCTCACCGGACGGTAACATTTCGCTTTTCTTTGAGCTGAAATCCAATCCGCAGCCCTATCTGCCGGGGCAGCGCGCCTATTACAGAGTCTCATATCGGGGCGTCCAAATATTAGGCGATTCACCGTTAGGATTGGACTTCAGGGAAATGTCACCTCTCGACCAGGATTTCGAGATTGTCGGCACGGATCGGCAGTCACGCGATTCCAAGTGGGACAATCCTCTGGGTGCAAAGCGCAAGGTGCCCGACCACTATAATCAGCTCACGGTGTCCTTGCGCGAACGTAGGGTGCCTTCGCGACGGCTTGACTTGATCTTTCGCGCCTACAACGAGGGTATAGCTTTTCGTTATTTCCTGCCCAAACAGGAGGCGCTTGATCTCTTCGCAATTTCTGCCGAGAACACAGGATTCTATTTTTCGGGTGCTGAATCGGTTTACGCCCTTCGCCTCGGCAGCTACACCACCCCTTATGAGGCCCATTTCGATCGTGTGACCTTAGATCGGATCAAACCTGCATCAATTGTCGGGCTGCCTTTGCTTGTAAAGATTCCGGAGGGGCCATGGGTGGCGCTGCTCGAGGCCGATCTTACCGACTATGCAGGCATGTACGTAGGCGGGGTCTATGGGGTGCCGAATGCGTTGACGAGTAAGCTGTCACCGATGCCCAGTTTGGATCCTTCTGTGATGGGAACCTATGTCGACGCTATCAATGTCGAAAGTGACTTTCTGAAGACAATGGACCTGGTTCGGCAAAAACTCTTCCTATCGCCAGGCGGCAAAGGCCAACTCCTCCGTCCTCCACCCACCCCTTGGGGACCTTGGCCTGGCTCAGAAGACTTGGTCATAGGCAGAACCCCCAAGGCCAGTCCATGGCGTCTCCTTCTGATAAATCCTCGGCCCGGTGGCCTGATCGAGACCAACTACATGGTTTTAAACCTTAGCCAACCGAGCGCCCTGGCCGATACTTCCTGGATCAAGCCGGGCAAGGCAGCCTGGGATTGGTGGTCCGGTCGATTCGCACGCAATGTGAATTTCCGGCCGGGAATGAACACCGCTACGATGATGCACTACATTGACTTTGCCGCCGCGCATCACCTGGAGTACATGCTTATTGACGGGAACTGGTCCCCATTCACCGACATCACCCGGTCGATTCCGGAAGTCGATCTTCCGAAGCTCCTTGTGCACGCCCGGAGCAAGGGAGTGAAAATCCTCCTTTGGATGCTCTGGACAACGGCGAGAGAGCAGATGGATGTTGCGTTTCCACTCTATGAAAAGTGGGGCGTCGCCGGGGTGAAGGTCGACTTTATGAATCGGGACGATCAGGAGATGGTGAATTTCTATGAAGAAATGGCGCGCAAGGCCGCCGAGCATCATCTGATCGTGGACTTTCATGGCGCTTTTAAGCCCACCGGATTGCGGCGTACTTACCCGAATGTGCTGGGTCGCGAAGGAGTGATGGGTTTGGAGTATAACAAGTCCACTGACCGTGCCACGCCCGAGCACGAAACAACCTTGCCTTTTACTCGTATGCTGGCAGGACCCTTGGATTACACGCCGGGCTCATTCCACAACGCTACTCGGGAGCAATTCAAGCCGAGAGAAATCGAACCGATGAACCAGGGGACACGTGCCCACCAACTCGCTATGTATGTCGTTTACGAAGTGCCGTTGGGAATGCTGGCGGACTATCCCGAAGCCTATGAGGGCCAACCCGAGTTCGAATTCATTGAGCGCGTACCGACCGTTTGGGACGACACGAAAGTCTTGAATGGAGAACCAGCCCAGTATGTCACTATCGCCCGGCAGCATGGCGATGAGTGGTATATCGGCGGCATGACGAATTGGGACGAACGCGATGTGGAGGTGCCACTCGACTTCTTAGGCGAGGGAGACTATGAAGGACTGATTTTCGCTGACGGGCCAGACGCCGGCAAGGTCGCCAGCAGCGTAACCATCAACAAGAAACAGGTGAGGCGGAGCGACAGGCTCAATGTTCACATGGCGTCGGGCGGAGGGTTCGCTGTGATCCTGACGCCCGCAGTGCACTAACACTTCTGGTGCACCAAGATATCCGGAGTGACGTCGGTTTCGCAGCGCTAACAAGGTGTGTTGTTTATGTGCTGTTCAGGTTCCCTTGCGGACTGCAAAGGAGTGCCGCTTGCCGTGTGTCCGCTTGACGTGTAGCCGGATTGCGGGCTTATCTGGTAGACATACAGTAATGTCCTCCCAGTCATCTACTCTACTTGCTTGTTGGGTCATACCAACCATGAGCGTCGGAGACTGGCGTTGCAGGCCGCAGTCGTAAGACTCGTGGGAAGCGACACCGGCATTGCCATCTACACGTGAACTGGAGTAGTTTTGGTTTTGCCGCAAGGACACGTGGGGCGCACCCGAATGTTCGGAAGACACAAGAAAGCGAAGATTCCCCCAGCGCCAGTTGTCGGCAGGGTGGAGGCGAGCCGGCCCTTGTCGCAGGGCGAGGAGGTGCGCGCCTTACTGGCAAGAGGCAGCACGAAATCCGCCGTCGAACTGGCGAAGCAGATCCATAGGCAGTGGGGAACACCGGCATCAGAAACTCTGCTGGTGGAGGCTTACGGGGCAAGAATTCGTTCCTTGCTTGAGCACGGCCTCAGGGTGGAAGCGAAGTCCTTGCTTGATTTAGTGCGGGAACGATTTTCCTCTGCAAAGCACGCCTTCGCAGAAATCGAGATTGCGGTCAGCGGTTCCAAGGGTGGCTTGGAAGATCTGGTCCGGCCTCTGACTGACCTGGCTACAACCCAGGAGAGGCGCACCGCTATTGAAAGCACGATCAAGCGCCGGGTGACCGATCTCTCTGCCTTGGCGCAGTGCGCGGCGGTCGCGCCCGACCATCCGCTTCGCGTGGGCGCCAGCGCTCTGGAAAAGGCCTTCGCCTTGGCGACGAGTGGCCCTGTGACCGAGGACGTTGTCCTCCTGTCCCAAGTCTCGCATCGCGGACCGCTGGCTCCGTGGAAACTGCTGGTCCGGGCCATCGCTTACTTCTACCAGCAAGAGGACGCAGTCTGCGACCGGTGCCTCCAGGGCATCGACTCTGACTCGGTTGCGGCGCGGGTTGTTCCGGCCATGCGGGCCATGCTGGCTCAAAGACGCAACCCGCGCCTATCGCCCGCGTCAACAGCGCTCGTTCTCCAGGTTGGCGGAAACAGGGAAGCTCTGCGAGGTGCGATCGAATCGCTCGATGCCGCCTTCGCCACGAAAGCCCAGAGCAAGATCATTCCGGAAATCGTGCGGGCGATTTCCGCCTGCCGCACGACTTGTCCGGAGCTCGTTGAGCGGCTGCGACAACATATCTCGATCTGGGCCCTGAAATTAGACCTGCCGGCGCGACGGGTCCAGGCCGCTCTGGGCGGCGCGTCTATCAAGGATGCCTACTTCTGGCGCCTTTACGCACGTAGTGTGGAGAGTTCCAGCGAGCCGTTAGGCCCTGTGGCCTGTAGTTTGTGGGAGGAGTTTCGCCGGCACGCGGTCGCGCAGGGCTGGTTCCGAGAGGACGGCCCGGAGGCAGCAGCCCTGTACCTGCACATGGCCGAGATCTTGCAAGGGATCCCCGGCGAAGCACTCATCGTTTTGCGGATGAGCTTCGAGGAGAAATTCCCCGGCTACGGCTATTATTACGAGGATCAGCCACCTGCCATCCGCGCGGTCGCCGCGAAGTACAGAAAGCCGGACCTTTACTATCTTGATCCCGACCAACTATTCGGGCGGTCCTGCGCCCTGGACCCCCATCCGGAAGCGTTCGAGCGTTGGCTGGACTGGGCAAGGCAAGAGTTGAATTGGAAGGGCGCCGAGCGGGTGGCGGACAGTTGGCGGCGGGCGCTTCCGGACGACAGCCGGCCCCTGCTGTACCTGATGGAGTCGACGGAGAAAAGGGGAGCGCTGAATAAGGCCACCGCCTTTCTCCAGCAGGCGGAGAGGCTCGATGCCCTTAACCCCGAGGTTCGCCGGGCTGCGCTTCGTCTCCTGGTGGCTCAGGCCGTCCGTCACCTCCGCCAGCGTAAGCCTCACTTGGCGGAACAAGAACTAGCGGCCCTCGAGGCGTTGCCGCAAGCTAAGGAAGCTGATCGCCCCGCCTTCCTGGCTGCACTGCGCTGGACATGCTCCGTCATTCGCGGAGATGCCGGGACGGCTTCGAGTCATTTCACCCAGGCCAGTCGAGTGCTGGGGAGTCCAGCCGCGGCAATCCTGACTTGCGGGAGCACGGGCGAGGTTTGCGGACTCCAGCGCAATGGGCTCGGTCCTTACCTGCCGCAGAGAGCCTCACTGGATCAGGTGGACTCGCTTGCCGGGGCGGTGGCCCGCGCTTGCGCTCTGGGCGACGACATGGACGTGGCGTTCACGATTCCGACGGGGTGGGAGGGCCTACTCTTCAAGGAGTTATCAGTTCAACAGAGCCGCCTGGAGGCGCGGCAACTGCGTGCTTTGGGGGAAGCAGCTCTGCGCCGAGGCCGACGAGAGCTGGCCTACGCGGTTTCGGCTGCAGGTCTGGCGAAGGGAGGCGATGGCGAAGCTCGATTCCTGCTCCTGCGGGCTCAAGCACTGCCGGAATCGGAATTTGAGCGTCAGGCCGATTGCCTGGCCGCCGTCGCCGAACTGGGGCGCCGACGCCGCGACATGTCCCTCGTCGCCGAGGCGGTGGAGCTTCGACGAGGCGAACGGGGACGTAAAATGGACTTCTTTGATTGGATGACTCCTTCGGGTAAAGAAGCCTTCTCTATGACCACAGAGCAAGTGAGTACGGTGCTCAAACGAGAAAAGCAGTTGCCCACCTTTCCCGCCTATAAACCGGCTCCAATTCGTGGTGCTTTCGACGAAGATGCGTTCTTTGACGATGAGGGAGCGGAGGAAGACAACGAAGAACCCACCTCCGAAGACATTGCCCAGTTTCTGCGGGAAATGGCTCAGGCCGAGGCGAAGAAGAAACGACGCAAAAGGGGTCGCCGTGTTCTGCCGACGCAAGGAGAGTTGTTTTGAATAGCAACCGGCAGGGAATTATCGGGGCGCAGGAAGATCCCCGCGAGATTCTCGGTGTGGCGCCGAGCGCCGGCGATGAGGAGATCCGCGCCGCCTATCTGCGTAAGGTGAAGGAGAATCCGCCCGACCGCGCGGCGGCCGCCTTTGAACGCATTCGTGACGCGTACGAAATCCTGCGCGACCCGCGCCGCCGCGCCCTCTATCTGTTGCTCGCGGCGGATCCAGACGCCCCCCTGGTCTCTTTGCTGCCGGCCCGCACCCCAGAGAGGCGGTTCACGGGGCCTGGCCCGTGGTTGGCAGTCTTGAAGGAGGAGTAAGCGTGGATCGCGAAGAGATCTTGCATCGCTTCGAAGCCTGGCTGGACGGCGTGCTGGCAGCAGAAGAGCCGCCGCAGGGAATCGCAGCCGAACTCCTTGCTTCGCTCACGGTCGAGTCTGGCCCCGGCAGGGATAGGCAGTGTGATCTCTATTCAGTGTGGGCGGCAGTAACTGCCTTGACCCAGGAGGTAAAGCTGCAGGGGCGGAGTTTCAAACAACTGAGCGAGACGCTTGCTCCGATTGCAGATTTGGCGCCGCAACTACCGGAGGTGCAAGGCAAGGCGCAAGAACAGGCCCGCCGGGAAATGCTCGAAGTGCTCCTCGATCTTCGGGACCGCCTCGGCCGGGGACTCGATGCAGCCCGTGCCAGCCGAGCGAAGTTACGCGAATCCCTGGCGTCCACTTGGATGGCCAGGTTATTGGCACACCACAAGACCCTCCGCCACGCGTCCGAGAGCCTGGCCGCGTTCGAAGCAGGCTATCAGATGAGCCTAGACCGCCTCGATGACGCCCTGGCACAATTTGATGTGCGCGAGATTGACTGTCACGGTCTGGCTTTTGATCCGGGTTCGATGCACGTTGTGGATGTCGAGGAGACCACTGAGGTAGTCGAGGGGACAGTGGTCGAAGTGTACAAGGTCGGCTACGAATGGAAGGGTAAAGTCCATCGCCCGGCACAAGTGAAAGTGGCCCGCAGGCCGGCGACAACCTCCCTGGGAGATCATAAGGATGAATGAGCTGGTAGCAGGCATCGATCTCGGAACCACGAATTCCGAAATAGCAGCCTTCGTTAACGGCGGGGTGCAGGTCCTGGGTCCTGAGGCCAACAAGATGTTGCCCTCGTGTGTGGGCTTTTCCCCGACGGCTGAGCTCCTGGTAGGCCAGGCGGCTCGCCATCAACAACTGCTCTACCCGGAACGAACCGTGCGGAGCATCAAGCGCAAGATGGGTTCGGCCGAGGTGGTGAGGCTGGGAGAGAAGACTTTTACGCCCCAGGAAATTTCGGCGCTCATCCTTCGCGAGCTGGCGGAATGGGCGCGGCGCGACCTGAATCGGGCTGTCGAAAAGGCCGTCATCACCGTCCCCGCCTATTTCTCCGATGCCCAGCGCAACGCCACTCGCGAGGCCGGAGTGCTGGCGGGCTTGGAAGTGGTGCGGATACTCAATGAACCAACAGCCGCCAGCCTCGCCTACGGTTTTGGCGATGTCTCCCACCACACCGCCATGGTCTATGACTTGGGCGGCGGCACCTTCGACGTCTCCATCGTTAGCGTTGAAGGTGACGTCACCGAAGTGCTCGCCAGCCACGGTAATAATCAGCTCGGCGGCGATGATTTTGACGACCTTTTGCTGGAGCGCCTGGAGAGCACATTCCAGGAGCAATATGGTATTGACCTTCGCCAGGGACATCCCTCCGCCCACACCCGGCTATGGTGGGCAGCCGAAGAGGCCAAGAAAAAGCTGAGTTTCGAGCCTTACGCCTGGGTGCGGGAAGAAGCGCTGGTAATCGAAGATGGCAAGCTCTTGCACCTGGAGTTGGAGCTTTCCCGCCCCGAGTACGAAACGATGATCCGGCCGCTGATCGAGTCGACGCTCGACAGCGTTTCCAAGGCGCTCAGCGATGCGCGCAAGAGCCCCGGTGACCTGGACGCCATTCTTCTGGTCGGCGGCTCAACCCGCACCCCGCTTATCTCCCAACGGTTGCAGGAGTTGGTCGGATTGGAGCCGCGCCAGGATGTGCACCCTGACTTGTGTGTGGCCTTGGGGGCGGGCATCCTGGCTTCTCGCCTCGCCGGGCACGAAGTGGAGCGGGTGCTGGTTGACGTCTCCCCTTTCTCCTTCGGCCCGTCTTATCTGGGGGAACGCGGGGGCTTCCCCTATCCACACTGCTACCACCCCATTATTCATTGCAACACGCCGCTACCAGTGACGCGGACGGACAGCTACTGTACCGTGCATCCTCGTCAAACCACAGTCCAGCTTGAGATCTACCAGGGGGAGGATGAAGACGCGCTCAAGAACATTCTAGTGGGGGATTTCCTCATCGAGGGCTTGCGGCCGACGGAGGAGCCGAACGAAGTGCTATGCCGCATGAACCTGGATGTGGACGGCATCCTGCACGTTACGGCCATCGAGAAGGAGACGGGTAAATCCAAGCACATCACCATCACCCGCGCGTTGCAGGCCAGGACGTCGTCGGAGATTGCGTCTGCGCGAGAGCGCCTGAAGGCGCTGTACTCCTCTCGCGCCGGGGAAGACCGGGAAGGGACCGAGTACGGGGTCGCTCTGGAAGGCAGAGACATCACAAATCAAGAGGGTTTGGGTGGGTTCGAGGGCAAAGTAACTGCCGTTCCTCCGATTCCGATCGAGGCTGAGCGTGAAGCAAACGATCTGGTCGAGCAATCACGTCGCCTGCTGGATACGATGCATCCGGAGGACAAAGAGGAAGCGATCGCGCTGCACGAAAGGATTAACGCCGCCATCGCCTCCAATGACTCGGAAGCGTTGAAGAACGCCACCGCGGCCCTGCGTGAACTGTTGTTCTTCGTGGAGGGTCATTGATGGAACTGGGCGAATTGCCCCGGTGCCCCGTCTGCCAGGCACGCTTCCGGGAATCGAACACCTGCTCGCGTTGCGGCGCCGATCTAGGACCGCTGATGGCTTTGATCGCGAGGGCCCACCACCTCCGCCAAGACGCCAGGCGGGTCCTGCAGACGGGTGATTTCGAGCAGGCCCAGAAACTGGCCTCGGAGGCCCAGACAATCTTGTCCACCCAGAAGGGAAGAGACCTGCGGCTACTCAGCTTGTGGCTTCTCCGGGTGTCGGCCTGTTCTTAAATCTGATTTCCGGTAGGGTCGAGGACTAGGTCTTTGCGCACCTGGCTACGGATCTTGCTCGCCGGAAGCCGCAGGGCCTTCCCGCGCAGCGGACCAAGCGTCGCGTGCCCTTGCGCACCCGAGAGCTGATTGCCGAGTTGAATCCGGTTTTGCGGGGTTGGGGCGAGTATTACAAGCGCGCCCCCGTTCGAAAACTCTTCCACCAGCTCGACGGTTGGGTCCGACGACGTATCTGGTCGCATCGGTTCAAACGTTGGCGGAATGGTGGCTGGAAACCGCTGCCGGAGGCCAAGCTGTACGGCGAGTATGGGCTTGTCAACCTGGTTGGACTAATTCCTTCGATCGCATCGGCTAGGAAGCAGTCTTCGTGAAAGCTGCGTACGGGAAAACCGTCCGTGCAGTTTGAGCGGCGGACGGAGGCCAGCGCGTTAGCGCGCCTCCTCCGACCCGACAGCCGAGAAGGGCCGTAACGGGTCTGGAGCGAAGGGGCACAGGAAGGTGGAGATGTGACGGACGGACCGACGGAAGAACCACCCGCGACAGAGTATCGCTGGCACGCGCCATACGACATATAAATCGGTAGGCAGTCACTATGATTTGTAAATACTCAATAAGCGCCGGCAAGACCGCCATTACGGGTAAGTCTCACGGGAAGGCGTCATTCCCATGCCACTGGACCGCATGACACTGGACCCTCACCACCAAATTCGATAAGATGTTTCGCAAGTCGTAAGCCTCGGCAGATCGAGGAGATCATTATGCGAAGCCGTCTGGAATTCCTTCTATTATTCGCGGCATGTTCTCTCCTGCCGGCGACTCTGATGGCTCAAATTCCGTCTAGTCCGTCCGCAGTTGAAATGGACGCCCGCACCCAATTACCCCAGGCGCGCAAAATCATTGCAGGCAAAGTCTCTACGCCCCGGGGAGATCCCGTGATTCACGCCGCGGTGGAGGTAACGAGCAATGGGGGAGTCCCGATTCGTTTCCTCCAGAGCGACAACGATGGTGAATTTCATACCGAATACAATTTCTTCAATGAACAAGATGCCCGACATCTCACCGTGACCCTGAAGGTCACCAAGAAAGGTTTTCAGGCGGCGCACAAGATTACGGAGATGGGAGAGTCGGTTCATAACGTCAGCATGGCCATTACCTTGCGCCCTCTTCAGCAAGAGGATCCGATGCTGCTTTCCCAGGACGATTTGATCAAGGCCGTGGCCCCGAGGCTAAGGCAACCCGGGCCTGCCGACGGATTGCCGGCCAAGGAAGAAAAGGACTACGCCCGCGGTGTGCAGGAGTTTCTCGACCGCAACCGTGTGGACCGGGCGGTGCCCTACTTCGCGAAGGTGGCCAATCTCAACCCCTCGTGCCTGAAGTGCCGGACCATGCTGGCTCTGGCCGAGTTGAGCTGGGGGGACTGGGACGACGCGCGGAACGAGCTCGCAGAATCCATTAACGCCCTGCTGGGGGACCGGAGACTGGGCAGCCCGGAGCCATTGTTGGCTTACGGAGTGCTGCTAAGCTGGGGGCATGAGCCCGCAAAGGCCGAAGCCTATTTTATGGAAGCGCTCAAGCATGCCCCCCAGGACGCCTTGGCGCTTCAGGAACTGGGTCGGGTCCAGTGCATGGCCCTGAACTGGTATGACGGCAGCGAATCGCTGAAGAAGGCCGTGGCGGCCGGCGCCGGGCCTGAAGCGCGACTGATGCGCGCCGAAGCCTTGGTGTGGATTGGCAGTTTGAAAGAGGCCACTGGCGAGCTGAAGCTTTATTTGAACGGGCAGAACCCCAAGAGCATGCCACCGCGGATCCAGAAGCTCTGGGCACGTATCCAGGAGGGGAAAAAAGACGAAACCATAATTGCGGCTGCGAAAGCTAAGGCAGAGGCGCGGGGCGAAGCGCCCCTGGACTATCTGCACCACCCGCCTCGGAATCTTCCGGACTTCGAACCTGCCACCGATCAGGCGCCTCTCAAAGCTGTCCTCGCTGCTGTGGGCAAGAATGTGGCTGAACTCTTCGCCGACCTTCCTAGTATCTGCTCTGTCGAAAAGGTCCATCACGAAAAGCTGAGCCGCAACGGGAAAACGGAGTCGGCTCAGGAATACCACTATCGCTATCTGGCTATGGCCCCGAATCACCCGTGGGGGCCTTCCATTGATGAATACCGCGGTGATTCGCAGGGAAAAGCAAGTCCACAAATGGGATTGTCCGACAATTCCATGCTGACCGAAGGATTTGTATCGGCTCCGCTGGTATTTCATCCTGCCTACCAGAACGGAAGCTCCTTCCGGTTGCTCGGGCGTCAGAAAGTGAAAGACCGGCGTACTTACGTGATTGCCTATGCGCAGGAACCTGCCAAAACCAGCCTTTCTGGCCTTTTCCAATATGGGAGCACCACAAGGACAACTTACACCCAGGGAATAGCATGGATTGATCCGGAGAACTACCAGATCATTCGGCTTGCCTCCGATCTCTTGAGACCTTTGCCCCAAGTCAGGCTGGAAAAGGAAACCACGGAAATTGACTTCAGCGAGGTCCACTTTAAGCAGCTGAAGCAGACCTTCTGGTTGCCGGAGGCGGTAACCGTTACCCTCAATTGGAATGGTCGATTTTACCGCAACAATCACGCCTATTCGGATTTCCTGTTGTCCAATGTGGAGTCTATCCAAAGGATCGGAAAGCCAAAGGGTATGGAGAAGACCGTCGAGAAAGTAAAGGAGCCGCAGCCGGGCAATAGCCCGCTGGAAAATCATTCACTGTCACTTGTTCCTGGGGCAAGTAAGCCATAAGCGCGAAATCGTCTCCATTACTCTTACCCATAACTTTATAGCATCGTCTTGACAATATTCGTACTACAGGCATAATGTGAGTTTCCTAAGGAGAATACAGCATGTCTGACAGTGGCGCCGTTGGGAGGATCAGATTCTTGGCGGTGAGATCCTGTGGTAGAGTCGGGTTTCTATTTGCCATCTTGGCACCGACGCTACTGTTGCTGGACTGCGGTAACGCTCCCACCGCAAGCCGCGAGACTCCCCTACCACCGATTACAGGAACGGTTACCTCCACCGGCAATCCCCTTGTGGCCCAGTATGATGTGTCTCCATCGAGCCTGGCAACAGTAATGGTTGAATTCGGGCCCGATACCAACTACGGCTTCCAGACGTCGGCGCAAAGCACGCCCTCCGGCGGCGGAAACGTCAGCATACTAGTCGCGGGCATGAAACAGAACTCCACCTACCACCTGCGGGCCGTAGCAACCTATGCTGGCGGAGCCCGACAGTTTGACAGTGACCATACCTTTACCACGGGCATCGTTCCTGTGAGTCGCCTGCCCGCAGTTGGCGTGACCGCGACCGGCGGATTAACCCCTGAGCCTGGGGTTGAGCTGATTGGCCTCACCAGGGGCGCAACCCAATTGTTAGTTGAAGCTGTAGATCCTTCGGGCACTCCCGTTTGGTATTACGACTTTGATCCTACGCTCGGTATAGTCGAGCCAATAAAACTCCTTCCTAACGGGCATTTCCTCATGGTTCTGAATCCTGGCGATGGTTCCACCAACGCGGGGACGGTTCGAGAGATCGATCTTGCCGGTAAGACAATTCGCCAATTCACCTTCAACGATGTGAACCAGTGGCTCAGCGATGCAGGGTTCAGCCTGGTGGTCTGGGCGATCCATCACGATATTCTTCCTCTTGCCAATGGGCATTTGCTTCTTGTTGTGTCTACCCATAAGAGTTTCACGGATCTACCTGGATATTCCGGCCAAACGAATGTCCTAGGTGATGCCATCATCGATCTCGACCCCGACAACAAGCCGGTCTGGGTGTGGAATTCTTTCGACCATCTTGATGTTAACCGCCATCCGATGCAATTTCCTGACTGGACGCACTCAAACGCCTTGATCTATTCACCGGATGACGGAAACCTCCTGCTGTCATGCAGGCACCAATACTGGGTCCTCAAGATCGACTATCAAGATGGACGCGGTTCAGGGGATGTCCTGTGGAGACTGGGTTATCAGGGCGATTTCGCACTAGCATCGGGTGCACCTGCTAACTGGTTTTACGCTCAGCACTACGCGAACATTGTTAGCCCCAATAGCACGGGAGACTTTCAGTTAGCCCTCTTCGACAACGGAGACAACCGCGTCCTCGATTCCAGCGGCACGGTTTGCGGTTCAGCCGGGGCAACCCCGTGCTACAGTCGGCCCGCAATCTTTGAGGTGAATGAAACTACGAAGACCGCCAGCCTGTTATGGAAATATGACACCGTGTACTCATTATGGGGTGGAATCGCACAACTACTCCCGAACTCCAATGTATTCTTTGATATGTCTTCACCGGCTGATAATCCCGGAGGCGCGAGGGTTATGGAGGTCACTCAGGAGCCAGACCCTCAAGTCGTCTGGCGTCTTGACATCAATGGTCAGAATTCATACCGCACGATCCACCTTCCGAGTCTTTACCCTGGAGTGCAATGGTAACAGTGGCACGGCGAGACCTCCGAGTTCCTCAATCGCGCCAACACCCTGTGCGGGAGTCTTATTTTGAAGGTGAGATGTGCCCTCCGCGGTTCATTCATAACCACGTCACGTGCCGCTTACCTACGGAAGGTTACTCAAGTCTATGCGGCCTACGACGGTCGCGGCCTCTGGCACGGAGTCGAGCGCCGATAGAGAGAATGTCCCTTCCTCGACCGGTCGCGAGATTCGCTCATGGTAGAGAAGTGCCGCCTACTGCGCTTTAGGCGACTCTCCCTCGTGCCAGTTATCCTTCCCAGCTTCTTCGATACTGAGATGCTTCCGCTCCAAACGGCCGTAGAGCGCGGTCGGAATCGTGCCAACTGGGTTAAGCCGGTACTCATCGACTCCGCGCATGAGATAGGATTTGAAGTGCGGGTTCACCGATAGGTCACACTTAACGTTAGTGCCGGAGTATCTGATAGTAAAACCGATTCGCCATCGGTCGGACGGGTTTGCCGGGGAGCCGTGGATGATACGGTCGTCGTGAATCGACACCTGTCCCGCTTTGAGCACCAGCGCAACGGCCGTGTCTTCCCGAAATGAGCCGCGTTCGAGTTCCAGGGTCAGGACTGAATCGGTTTCCGAGGAGCGCTTGTGTGTGATGAGGCCGCCCAGGTGCGAGCCGGGAATCACCTGCATGGCTCCGTTCTCTTCGTCCGAATCGGTGAAAGCGAGCCACACGGTCACGGAATTGTGGGGCGAAAGAGGCCAATAATAGGCGTCCTGATGCCAGCCGACCTTGCTCTTGTTGCGGGGCGCTTTGGCGAAGAAATTGGAAGCCCAAAGGTAGAAGTTGGGTCCGAGAAGATCCTCGACGTAGTCAAGAATCTGAGGATTAGTGCAGATGTCGTAAAGAAACCGGCTGCTTTCGTGCCATTCCCGGATTTCCTTTTCATCCTCACCGTCCCTCAGGAGGGCATTGAGTTCTTGATAGCCCTCATTTAGCCTGCTCACTGCTGCGGAGTCGTAGATGGCGGGCAAACCGAGCAGATAACCGTTCTCCTTGTAGAACGTCTTTTGATTTTCAGTGAGACGGTTTCTCGACAGACTGAACTCTGTTGCCATGGCACGCCTCCTGGGGTCGAATGAACCATTTTACGTCAGTTTTGGCATCTGGAAAACGGCCCCTTACTATTCAGACTCCGTTCGATCTGCCGTGCGATCGCCTACTGCATTGATCCGGTACCTTGGAGACGCGAGTTGGGCTCGAAGCTCGCATGCACGGACGTTCCAGTTTCAGGGTTCGGCCACGATCGGAATGATTTCACTCCCGGGCTTGTCGGGGCCGCCCCGCTCCCGGAGACGAGGCTGTCCATTAGAACCACGCCATTCCTGCGCGATGAATTCGCAGAGCCGGTCCGGGTTGAGGCGCACCTCCATCACTGCAGCGTCGGTGCTCTCGATGGTGGCCACCAGCAGTGTTACGTCTTCATTTTGTCGACCCGCGAGTTTGACAAAAATCATCGTCCACTCGCCATGATGTTTTGACCAGACGCGTACGATGGGTGCCAATCCTCGCTAAGCCCGGCGCGGACAACCTGGGCAAAGTCACGCTGACCGTCTTTCCGCAACATGCCGGGATTTTCCCAGAGCGCAAGCCTGAAGCTTTTGACGCCGTAAGGACGGGCGGCCACCTTCACAATCAGGGCTGTGAACCAGGCGTCCCAACGTCTCGGACAGCATCGGGTCGTCACGGGAAGCTGCTGTTGCAGGTTCAGGCACCTCATCAAGACTGACCGCCTCCCGGGCGGCGTGGCGGCGCGACTCATCAATGGCGCGGTGACAGGTGACTTTGCGCAACCAATGTCGCAGGTGATTGTCGGAGCGGATATCCGCCATATTTTGATAGAGCTGCAGAAATACATCCTGAGCCAGTTCCTCAGCTCGCGAACGGTCACGCAGAAAGTGCCAGGCCAAGCTGAAGACCATAGCTTGGTGCCGCCGTACAACTTCTTCAAAGCCTGCCGGGCTAACACCGGCACCGATCAATGCCTGATCCAGAGACCGGCATTGGGTAATTGGCTTGATGACTCGGGAAGGTTCTCCAGCAGGGGCTTCATTGCGTAGCGCATTGTCCCGCAACCAAAAATCACCGCCGTGTAGATTGCTAGAACGGCAAGTAGTTTCACATCGTGTTGGTGCGCCCAGGCGAAAGCGCGCGAAATTCCGGCGGCACTGTCTGGGGCCAACAGAGCGGTCGAGGCCAGGATCGTTGCTAGGTCTATGACCGCCTGAATAGGTACTTATAAGACTTGAAGACATGGAGGGTTTCGGCCCATACTGGGGCATGCGAACCTACCGGCGGCTCCAGATTCAGCTTTCTCGTAAGGACGAACAGGCGCTGCGGCAATTGCTGCGAGGAGGTATTCAGCAAGTTCGCGTTATGGTGCGGGCTCTTGCCTTGCTGCAATTGGCTAGCGGGCAAAGACCACCGCAAGTGGCACAGAATCTTGGTCGCACGGGCAAGGCCGTTCGGGAGATCGGTCGGCGCTATGAAAAGGCGGGATTGGAGATAGTGACTCATTTTGATTTTTGAGTCACTACCCCCGCGCACCGGTGGTAGACGTGGTAGACGGGCGCTACACGGGCTCACGCACGATAGCGGAAAGCTCACGGCCGAGGCGGGCACAAATCCCGCCCTATCTGGATTTCGATTTCGCAGTCAGCTTCGCCACAGCGGCAAGGGCCTCAGGATTTGAAGGGTCGGTTTCGAGACCTGCCTGGTAGTGACGAAGAGCATCATTCGTTCGTCCGGCCTCAAGGCTGAGAAAACCGAGCTGGAAATGGGCGTGGCTGTCAAAGGCATGGGCCTCCAGCGCCGCCTGGTAATCAAGCATGGCTTGCTTGTGGTTGCCACGCTCGAGGGCAATATCACCCAGAGAGTCGTATCCCTCGGCGTTGGCTTCGCTCCGGACCGACTCCGCGAACTGCGTCTCGGCTTCAGCGACGCGTCCCGCCTCCAGGTATAACTTTCCAAGACGATTTCGCGCTTCCACGTTCAAGGGAGAAAGCCTAACTGCGATTTCATACTGCTCCTGGGCCTCGCGTCGATGGCCCATCTCTTCTTCCGCCACGCCCAGGCCTAAGTGGGGATTGGTGTATTCGGGCTTGAGTTCAAGCGCACGTTTGAAGAACTCCACCGCGTCGCCATACCGTTTCTGTTTGGTGCAAACAAGGCCGAGATTGGTCAGAACGATCACGTTGTTGGAGTCGCCTTTAAGCGCCTGCCGCCATTCCTGCTCTGCCTCCTTCCAGGCGCCTTGGCCCCAGTAGACCACACCTAGATTGTTGCGGATCTGGAAGGCGTCCGGTGAACTAGCCAGGGTCCGCTTGAACAGGGTAACGTTGTCATGCCAGTCGCGATCGCGAGTCCAAATACGGAACACCGAAAGAAGCAGTGCTAGCGCGAGTGCGGATGCCACAGCCGCGCGGAGGGCATACCTTCGGGTTATGATTCGTCCTGAAGCCCGGTCCCATAGCGCCAGGCTGGCTGAGGCTACAATCCAGCAAAAGCCGACGGAGGGCAGGTAAAGATAGCGCTCGGTAAAAACATTGGCGGGCAGCCAACGCGCATTCAGGACCGGACTCAGGGTCACAAACAACCACAGGATACCAAAGCAGGCTATCGGGGCACTGCTGCGCATATCCTTCCCGCCTTCAAGGCCGGCAGAATCCGCGCGCGCCTCAGTGAATCGCCGATACAGCGCGATAGATACAGTCGCGGCCATTGCCAGCACCGCCATGCCCGCGAGCACGCGCGGGTCGTGCCAGGAGCCGCTCTTGTGGAACACATAGAACGCGTTCAGATGGGCTGGCCAGAGAAGCTTCCCCAGGTATTGGCCGACCAGAGCAAAATCCGAGAGGACCGCGACGGTCCAAGAGAACTTGGGATGAGCCGACGCAGGGGCGAAGCTGCCGAAGAGGTGCACCCGAAAAGCCAGGTAGGCGGCAGCCAGCAACCAGAGGACTCCGTAACGCCCGAGCTTCTGCTTCCAGGTCGTCTGCCGGCGGTCGCTGCGGAAGAAATGCTCCCAGACCGTTGCCAGAAATGGCAGCGTCAGACTTTGTTCCTTTGACAGCAGGGCCAGAATGAAACACAACGCCATGCCGATCTGCCACGAGATCCGGCCAGATGCGGCGGGTCTGGAAACCGAAGAGCGGTCCGCGCTAGGCGGTGATGCTGGAGCTTGGAGAGGACGATCACCCGCACGGAGATAGCACCAGAAGGCGAGTAAATAAAACAGGCTCAGCTCCAGATCTGTCACCGCCGCAATCCAGGCTACGGACTCAACGTGGATCGGGTGCAAAGCAAACACAAGCGATGCCAGAAAAGCGAACCTTCGATCGCCAACCAGGTGGCGCGTCAGGGCAAAGAGAATCAGCACCACGGCGGCGTGGATCACCATGTTCATGAGGTGAAACGAGAAGGCCACAGGTCCGAAGATCTGGTAACAAATCAGGTAGCCCAGGGTCATCATCGGCCGGTAGTAGTTGGTGACGCCCTGGGTACCGACATAAGACCACACGGTAGTGCTGAAGATCTCCGGCAGATGGCGGAAACTGCGCAGGTAAGGGTTATTCGTCACCTGGGTGATGTCGTCGTAGACAAAGCCGTTGAGCAACGTGTTGGCGTAGGGGATGACTGCCAGGATCGCGAGGACGGCGCCCAGCGCTGTGTCGGGCCAGGTTGCGAGCGGCCTGAACTGGCCCAGGCTCCGTTCGGCGTGGCTGCCCTCAGCAGACCGCGGCGAGTTTCGAGGAGCGTAGAGTGTTGCCATTTCTGTTCCAGAGCCTTAGGTTTGGCTGCAGTAGGCTGGGGAAGGACTCTCAAATCCCCTCATCCACCGCTGCGCGGTCCCCTTCTCCCCTCGGGAGAAGGCTGCTGTAAAATGGAGTAGAGACGAGAATTGCCGCACCCTGTTGGGATAACGGTCTCACGGCAATAGCCCCAGATTAACGCGGCTGTCTGGGCCGAGCGTGATGCTTCCCCCGGGACCGATCGCGTAGGAAGCACCCGAGGGGTCACGAGGCACGGCAGCGAGCAAACCCTCGACGACCAACTCCTCAATCGATCGCGGCGGCCGGCCATAGCGGCCGCGAAATTGCGCCCCAAGTCTATTAAGAAGGTCCAAGTCCTCCTTGGCCTTGAGCGTGGCCAGATGATCGAGCGCGCTCCGGCGGAGATCCTCGTTGTCCGAGTGCTGGTAAATTTGCAGCCATAGCTCGAGAGAAGTCGGGATATCCCCGCCTTTGGCGAGCACTGTCGCCGCCATCGCCTTCATCCATGGTAGCGCACCCGGCTGCTCGCTGCCCGTTTCGAAGGCGCGAGCAGCAGCCGAATAGTCCTTGAGGTCCCAGTAGTAGATGAAGCCCACGTCCTGCCAGAACCGCCAGTAGTGCGGGTTGGCGACGATGCCTCGCCGCAGCAGATAGAGCGCCTGTTCCGGACGCCCCGCGCCGCCCGGCGGCGCCTCGGCCAGAAACACAGCGCCGAACCGGTAGGCAATCAGCAGATGGGGGTCGAGGGTGGTGGTGATCTGAAGCAGCGGACCCAGCAGATCAAGCCGCGCGGAACCGGCCAACTTCTTGCGGCCAAAGTATTGCACCACGCGAGTCCAGTAAATATCGGCCAGCAGACCTTCATAGCCCATACTGAGGCTGCGAAGCATGGAGCCCGAAGGCATATAGAGGACTTCGGCAAAAGCCAGATCCGTCTTCCCTCGCCTATCAATTTCCCGCTGCACTAAGGCGACGCCCGCCAGGCACGCTAGCAACAGCGCCCAGCACAGAGGCCGGGCGGGTTGTCGCTTTAGGAACCGGGGCTCGGCCTGAGCAGTCATCGAAACTCCCGCTGCTCAAAAATCAGAATCGCCGCCGAAATCAAGATCGTGGCGTAGAGCAGAGCATAGAACGAGTCTCCGGCCATCAGGTATCCCGGCACCAGTTCGCCATGCGCGGCTTGACTGATTACGTTGAAGTTCTTGAAATTGGGCAGCAGATAATAGAGGCCGGTGGTCACCGCCTGGACTGCCGGAGATCGTGATTCCTGGCCAAACAAACGGATATCGCTCGAGAAGCTTCCGATGATGAACACGGCGAACGTGTAGAGGGCGGACAGCGCCGGAGTGGAAAGGCAGGAAAACAGAAGGGCGACCCCAACCACCAAGGCGAGCTCGAGCATGATGAGATACACCGCCTCAAGAGCCCCCAGGTCACCCCTACCGAACCTGCCCTTCTGGTAAAGCAGCGCCAGGTACAGCCCCGCCGTCATCACGCTGGCATTTACGGCCAGGGTCAAAAGCAATCCCAGGTATTTGCCTACGATAAACTCCGCCCTGCGTACGGGCTTCGAGAGGATATTGTTGATGCTGCGGCGCTCGATCTCTTTCGAAACCAGGCCGATGCCGATGAAAATGGCCATCAAAAGTCCAATCAGCGAGATTGACGTGAGGCCCAGATTTACCAGGATCAATCGTTGAATCCCAACCGAGATGCTTCCCACAAGAATCGCGGCGCCAATCAGCAGCAAGGCAAAAACAATGAGGCTGTATAGGACTTTCTCGCGGACCGATTCCTTGAAGGTGTGCAGCGCGATGGTGGCCACGCGATGAAGCGAGTCGGCTGGCCGAAGCCTGGCGAAGGCGGGAGATATTTCAGCACTATCCTTTTCGAGCTCAGCCGGTCCAGCGGCCACCACGACCTTCGGGGTAACCGCGACGCGAAATTCCGCTTTTTCAGGTTCGGCCGCCTTGCTGTCGGTCGCTGGCAGCGATTCCGGGCTGTTGACTTTGGAAATAAAGTATTCCTCGAGGGACAGTTTCACCGGATTGAGCGACACGACTTTGGCTCCGTGCCGCAGGAGCAAACCCAGTAACCCGTTCGAATCTCCCGCACCTGGAACCCTAATGAGAGCGCGATTGCCCGTCCGCACTATGGACATTTCGAAAGTGTCCATCGCTTGAAGGAGATCGGCGGTCGGATCATCCACGACGATTTCAGTGCCTTCCTCCTGCATTCGCAGCATCTGACCCAGGTCGCCGCACCCTTGGAGCCGGCCCCGATCGAGAATAGCTACCCGATCGCAGAGCGTCTCGGCATCGGAGAGGATGTGAGTGGAAAAGAAGACGGTCTTCCCCTGCTCGCGAAGTCTCAGCATCAAGTCCCGGACTTCGCGACGGCCCAAGGGGTCGAGCCCTGACATGGGCTCGTCAAAGAAGACCAGTCTGGGATCGTTGATCAGCGCCTGGGCGATTCCCACCCTCTGTGTCATTCCCTTGGAAAACTTGCCAACGGGTACGGCGCGCGCGGCCTCCAAACCGACCATTTCCAGCAGGTCGCCCACCCGGCGCTGGCGTTGCCCGGGGTCGAGCCCACAAAGGTCAGCCGCGTAATTTAGAAACTCCTCGGCCGTCAGGTGATCGTAGAAATAGGGATTCTCGGGCAGATAGCCGATGCCGGCGTGCACCGAAACGTCATCATGGTTTCTACCAAGAAGACGCACACTGCCCGAAGTGGGGAAGATCAGCCGTAGAATCGCTTTGAGGGTAGTGCTCTTCCCTGCGCCGTTGGGGCCCAATAGTCCAAAGATCTCATTGTCCTCGACCGCCAGGGTAAGACTGTCCAGGGCCCGCCGGGGACGGCGGCGCCAGAATCCCACGGAGTAGTCCTTGGTGAGAGCACGCGTTTCCAAAGCAAGCATAAATTGACGATTGACGATTTCAGATTGACGATTCCAAATCCAGAATCGTCAATTCCTATCCGCCGATTGGCGAATCTGTGGAGGTGGCCGTGCGCAACGCGTTCTGCCGGATCACGCCCGACTCATCCGCAAAGTAAGTGTTGGTGCCCGTAACTCCCGCACTTGTCGGAGTGGCAATGAGGGTGTATGTGCTGATGTGGCCGGCTGCGTCCGTGCTGCCGCTCTCGTAGGTGAAGGTGTAGCCGCTCTTCGTGCCACTGGCCAGCACACTGTCGATCAGCCCCGCCGCTGAGGCTGAATCCGTACCTGACCCTGACGGTCCCAAGGGACGTCAGGCCAGGGCCAGAACTGTATCCGACGTAGGTGCAAGAGTAGGCATTCTCTGCGGTGATGATCGTGCGCATCGAACTCACGGCCGAGGATTGATTCGCGGCAATCCGCGACCTCAACAGGTTGGGAATGGCGATGGCAGCGATAATCAGGATGATCGCCACAACAATGAGAAGTTCGATGAGCGAGAAGCCCTCCGAACTTGCGGCAAACTCCCGGCTACGGCTTCCCTGACAGGCCTCAGAAGACATAATAATCCGCCTTCAGATCCGCACATCCAGAGAGGATTGGCAAAAAGAAGGGGAGCCCCACCGGCTCCCCACATGTCAGCCTGCCCCATGTCGCGGGGATCAGCCACCGATTGGTGAATCTGAAGAGCCAGCCGATGACCCGCCGCTATTCTGCCGGATCACGCCACTCTGGTCGGTGAAGTAGGCATTGGTGCCGGTCGTGCCCGCCGTACTCGGAATGGCGGTCAAGGTGTAGGTATCGATGTGGCCGCTCACCGCCGTTCCGGCGGCGTAGGTGAAGCCATAACCGCTCTTGGTACTGGTGTCTCCACCAGCAGCGCCAGACAGTTGGCTGTCGATGACACCAGCCGCTGTCGCCGTTCCTGCGCCCGTGCCCGGGCCGCCGAGGTCGCCCAGGTGAGCGCTGTAGCCACTGTTATAAGTTGAAGCATAGGTGATTTCACCGGTATTGATCGTACGCAGCGAACCGACCGCGGAAGCCTGGTTCGCCGCAATGCGTGACTTCAAAAGATTAGGAATCGCAATCGCTGCAATGATTAGAATGATCGCAACGACAATCAAAAGCTCAATCAGCGAAAAACCCTTCGAATCTCTTTTCATCTTCCCTCCTCAGCCAGATCATTCTAGAGTCGTCTTACTAGAACGTCATACTTGGTTATGCACACGAGGTGCCAATCTCGATCGCCCAATGAGAATCTGGCGATCATGCTATTGCGTTGAATTCATATATTGATACGGCCTACACACAGTCGCAGGTCACCATTGCGCGGAGCCAGAAAACTTATGAGTGACTGTTTCCGTCACCTCTTAGTGACAATTTCCGTCATTAACCCAAGAGAAACCTTCCGGCTCGAGCCCTTTACCGCCTGTGTTATCGGCAATCGAGGCGGTTTCTTTACCGGAACGCCCCCTCCCTGGACTGTCCTGGCCCAGGTGATTAAAAGGTCAGGTCAAGCGTGGCTGAAATGCGAAGCAATTTGAAAAAGAAAACACATTAGACAGGCCTAATTCTAAATAATTCCTAATGCCCAGCCTGGCCTCGGCAACTACAAGCCATGCTTCTGCGCGTAGTGACGGAAGGAGCGGTAAGACATCCGCAAGAGCTCAGCCGCTTGGGTCCGGACGCCGCCGGTCACGCGCAAGGCCTCCTGGAGGTAGTGCTTCTCGGTTTGGCTAACCAGGTCCTCGAAGTCGATACCCTCAGCAGGAATGGAGATTTTCTGTTCGGGGGCGGATGAGTAGCCGCGAAGTGCCTCCGTCAAATGCTCGAGTCGAATCGAGGTATCGCGATCGCTAGAAACCGCGACGCCCCGCTCGATGGCGTTCTCAAGCTCGCGGACGTTACCGGGCCAGGCGTAGCGGATCAAGGCGGACATTGCTTTCGCGTCAAAATCGCGGACCGGCTTCCCCATTAGCAGTGCGAACTTGTGAAGAAAGTGTCGCGCCAGAGGCTCCACGTCGTCCCGCCGTTCGCGCAGGGGAGGCACCTCGACCGGAATCACACTCACCCGGTAATAGAAGTCTTCGCGAAACTGACCCGACTTCACCATAGCGGGAAGGTCCCGATTGGTCGAGGCGATCAGCCGAACGTCGATGGGAACGTCCACCGTTCCGCCCAAGGGACGCACTGTGCGTTGCTGAAGGACGCGCAGCAGCTTTACTTGCATCAGCAAACTGGTGTCACCGATCTCATCGAGAAAGAGCGTTCCCGCGTTCGCCGATTCAATAATGCCTTTGCGGTTGGTGTCGGCGCCCGTAAAAGCGCCTTTCAAATAACCGAAAAGTTCGCTTTCGAGCAGCGACTCCGGAAAGGCGCTGCAGTTGATTGACACGAACGGACGCTCCCGGCGCAAGCTGGCTTCGTGGATGGCCCGCGCCACCAACTCTTTGCCCGTGCCGCTCTCACCGGTAATGAGGATTGTGCTCGTGGTCGGGGCGACCGAGCGCACCAGTTCCAGGATCTCCGACATCTTCGAGCTACTTCCGATGATGTTGTTAGCTGCGAATACGCGCAGCAACTCGCGGCGGAGACGGGTATTTTCCTCGCGCAAGGCCAATTCTTCGAGCGCCCGCCCGACCACAAGCTTGAGTTCCTCCACCAGCGTATCGGTCTTGATCACATAACGGTAAGCGCCAAGATTCAGTGCCTGGATGGCGGTGGTCATGGTGGGAACGGCCGTAATCAAGATGAAGGCCGAAGGGATCCGCGAGTCACGCGTGCGCTTCAAAAGCTCGATGCCAGTGAGATCCGGCATGCGTATATCGGAGATGACTATGTCATAGGCTTGCGACTCGATTTTGCGCAATGCCGCCCCGCCGCTCGAAACAGTCTCAACCGTATGGCCTTCTTTGCGGAAAGCGATTTCGAGCAGCTGGCACAGCGACAATTCATCGTCAACAACCAAAAGTCGGGCCATAACGTTAGACAAAAGGGCCAGAATTAACTGCGGCTCTACCCTGGGCCGGGTCCGCTTAAATTACTTGGGCATCACAAATCACAGTGACTAAAACGCCGGTGGGGACACCGGCGCTACAAAACTCAAACAAGCCCGGCCCAAAAATCAAGCGAACCATCATCCATATGAAGAGGCGACAATTCCGGCTCACTCTCTTCAATCAAATCCTCACGCTGGTAGAGCCTGCCAGGACCGTTCCTCCCATAAAAGACCTCGACCTGCTTGTCTTCGAACTCGGAATAACCGGTGGCAAATTCGTTGTCGAGTGGCTCCATCCGCACTACCGTGTCACCCTTCCAGGTAACCCGGTAGCGGTAGTGACGGAATCCGGGATTGCCGATCCGAGCCTCTTCAGTGCTGAGCGAAAGTGGATAGCTGATTTTGATCATCTCACCTCGCTTGCGCTGTCCCAGTTCGAGGTAGTTTCCGAAGAAGGTGGACCCGACAGCAGCTCCGCTTACTTCTACCCTCACGGCCGCTGGCTTGACAAAATCCGGGACGCGCACGCGCACCGCGCAATCTTCCTTAAGTTGAATCGTCAGCAGACCTTGGTACGGCTGAAAACCACGAATTTCGGCCTGTGGCAGCAGTTTGTCGAGATGCAGGTTCACCGAGAGTGTTCCCTTCTCGAAGCGCGCCGCATTCTTCCAGGCGATAAATAGCGCATGGGTGCCCGAGCCGCCGCAGCAGTTCTGAAAGACGCGTGTCTTGTTGTGCAATTCCGGCCCACCCCAATGGTGCCCGAGTGTCTCGCGGGCGGCGAGCAGGTGAGTGGGCGAACTCCAGCCCGCCCAGCCGCCTTCCATCCGCTCCGCGATGTCACGCCAGGTGAATTGATCCGTGTCCGGCGCGGCATCGTTAGACTTGAGCCACGACAAGGTTCCAGCCTGAGCCTGGTTTTCCAGGAGTTGATTGCGAACCACGCGCTCCACATCGCCCCAGTACTCGGGATGCCCGTGGTTGGCGAGCGTAACCCCAAGGCCTACGTAATCCATAAGAGCGCAGGTCTCGGTGGCTACAATGTCTCCCTTGCGCCCGATTACTTCCGGAAGGAATCCGAAAGTCGTGGCTTCGGACCGCACATAACGATAAACTGCGTCCACTCGGCTGAAGAGCACGGGATCGCGAGTGTACAGAGCATAGTCGGCGGAGCCCACCAGGGTCCGCAGGTTCCCGTGCATGTGGCCGCCCTGCTTGAATTCATTATTCGGGGTGAAGGTGGGGTTCTCACCCCCAAATACTTTGCTGATTCTCAGACCTGCCAACTTTGCGGCCGTTTCGTTGTCGAGGACGCGAGCGCAGCTCATCAGGCTCTTGATGACGAATCCATCGGCGAACCCGCCTAGCGGTTTTGCCCGTTCGCGGGCAAGCAGGCTCTCCGTCATCTTGTCGATAACTGCCCGCAGGTCTTCGTCAGGCCGGTCGGCATAGGCGGTAACCAGCGCATAGAGGGTCAACCCCGCGTCGCCTTCGTCGGCGACTCGTTTGGAGTAGGTTGTCTCGGGGCGAGTCAGCAGTCCGCTCTCCGGATCGATATAACTCAGAATCTTCCGGCGCCACACCGCCTCGATCGGTGCAGTCTCGCCGGTCATGCGACGGGCCATAACCGTGGCCTGAAACTGCCTCGACATGACATCACCGAAATCCGGCCAATCGTGGGCGGCCTGGGCAGGCTCGGTCCAGAAGACGTTGAAGTAGGGTAGTCCGTCTCGATCAACCATACGGTTGTAGTAATTGAAGCTTCGCAGAGCGTAGGTTTCGAGCGCGAGTGTCCGGCCAATCGGTGCCTTGGCCATTACTGAACTAATGCCCGCGAGTTCCCTCGCCGCCAGACTTGCGCCGGCAACCGCTGTACTGCTGAGAAATTTGCGCCTGGTCAGATGTAACATGTCATTCCTCTTCACCATTGCTGTCTAGTTACTATCACGATTCGGAGGGAAAGGAAACAATCGAGGAAAAGGTTCTGGCAGGTAAGATCAACAAGGATCGTCAGGCAGGCGATCCGCACCGTGCAAGCAGCCGCTGGATCGCGGCTGCGACGCCGTCTTTGGCGTCGTAAACGGATGAGCCCGCCACCAGCACATTGGCGCCGGCCTCCACCACCAGCCCGGCCGTCTCCTCATGGATGCCGCCATCCACCTCGATCTCACAATCGAATTCGCGTTCTTCGATCCACTGACGCAGCTGACGGATCTTGCCAAGCGTCTGCGGAATGAAGCTCTGGCCCCCAAAGCCCGGATTGACGGTCATCACCAACACCAACTGGAGCATGCTCAGGACTTCCGTGAGCACGCAGGCGGGAGTCGAGGGATTGATCGCCACCGCAGCCTTCTTGCCGAGCGCATGAATCCGCTGGATGACACGGTGAAGATGAGGAGTCGCCTCTTGGTGCACGATCAGCGTATCAGCACCGGCCTCCGCGAAGGCGTCAATGAAGTCCTCGGGAGGCTCGACCATAAGGTGGACCTCGAGGGTCAGCTTGGTGAGAGGCCGCAGGGCCCGGACAGCCAAGGGGCCAAAGGTGATGTTGGGAACGAAACGGCCATCCATAACGTCGATCTGAATGCGGTCGACGCCGGCGGTCTCTACTGCTTCGACTTGTTCCGCCAGGCGCGTAAAATCAGCGGAAAGGATGGAGGGAGCGATTTTGATCTGCATATGAGGAGAGAGAGGTAGCGCAGAATTTCGCGTCTTGAAACTCTGCGGTATTCTCTTGACACATCCGCGGTCGGCTCACGTTTGCTGCGTCTCGTTGCGAACGGATGCCGAATCTAACGAACCCCCTATGACGAACCGCAGAGTTTGAAAAACGAAACTCTGCGCCACTTCTCTACAGCAGTCGCCCTGCCTCGCGGTCGATCAACCAGGTCAAGCGCCCGTCAACCGGCTGGATTCGCTGCGCAGGTAGTGGTTCCTTGCCGGACTTCGCCTGCAGGACATCGCGGAGCGCATCGGATTTGTCGGCGCCCGCTACCATGAAGACCACGTGCGCTGCCGCGTTGATCACGGGAAAGGTCAGGGTAAGCCGGTGCATCTTGAATTTCGCAACGTAATTGGGAATCACCCAGCGCGTCTGTTCAGCCAGTGCGGCGGTTCCGGGAAAAAGCGATGCCGTGTGCCCGTCGGGCCCCATACCCAAAAAGATCAGCTCAAACCTCGGGAATCCGCCCGCGTTGGCGCCCAGCGTCGCGCGTAACTCATCGGCGTAGTCGCCGGCCGCCACCTCGAGGTCCGGGCGCTCAGCCTGCATCCGGTGAAAATGCGGCCCGGAGCGGGGAAAATGGCTCAGCAGACTTTCTTGGATCATCTTATAGTTACTTTGCGGATCGTCGATGGGAACAGCACGCTCATCGACCTGAAAGAGGTGAACGTCGCGCCAGACGATCCCCCCCAGAAAAGGCGGGCCCCCCATCACTTGGAACATGCTCCGCGGCGTCGAGCCACCAGAGAGGGCAGCCGTCAAGATCCGGCCGTGAGCGCTTTGCTCGCCGGCCGCTTGAGCAAGAATCTCGGCCCCTTCCCGGCTGAGATCATGCAGATTGTCGAAAACACGGATTTCAGGTGCCGTCATAAAGAATCCGAACCTCAGCCCAGCATCTCCGACACCGCGCCGAGCGCCTGTTCATAGATGCGATCGCGACTGGCGAACTTCAGATCCTCGTTAAGCAGGTCCACTTCGCGCGGACTGTCGAAGAACACTGCACGTTCCAGGGCGGGGCAGCCCGCGAGTTCCGACTGGGTCACGATGCTCTTGTCGTCCGGATTGCAAAAAAGCGAATAACTGCCGGGAGTCGGATCCAGAGTTTTCATGATTACCGAATTGATTCCAGCCTGCCCTTGCTCGGAACCCAGCGCAAGCTCGATCACCACCCCGCGAGAATCAGCGGCGCGGCTGGAAGCGCCGACCTGGAAACGGAAGCGCCGGCGCTCCTCAGTTACCGACTCCTCACCGGCGGGGCTCCATCCCAGCCGGCTTGCGAGCCATCCTGCTAACAGCAGTGCCTGACACTGCGGAGAGACGCTCGATTCACCGGTCCGGCCATAGGTGATCTTCACCTCGGCGATGTTCATAACGCACTGCCGCCTCTGGGAGGAGTCGAACGACTGCGCCATCAACTGGCGCCAGGGCGTAAGCGACAACCAGTTCAAGTCCGTGAAGGCCGGTCGAGCGGCGAACTTCCGAACCGTTAATGCCAGGTCCCGCAGACCGGAAGGATCGGAGAACTGCCATGAGTTCACCATAACGCGATCGGAAACCTCCAGCAGCTCCTCGAAATGCGCGGGAGGATTAAAACGCCCCCTGCGCCACCAGAAATATACCGGCAGGCCTGGAACCAGAAGAGGCACAACCACGTGCGGCAGATGGGCTAATTCCCTGCCCCGCGCCACCACGTAGATCTCCTCCGAGCACAAGGGCCGTCCGGCCTCGGGCGAGAAGTGGCAGTGAGCCGAGACCCAGGCGGTGAGGCTGGGATCCGGCGATGACCGTTCCCCCACCATCACTATTACCCGGCATGGGTTCTGAAGTGTCACCTGGCGAATAAGTGGGCCCAGCCCAAGGCCTTCCGTTTCGCTCTCGACGTAGATCAGCAAGGTAAGAGCGCAGGCGCGGGCAGGGGCAGAATGTTTAGGCGAGGTGGGTATCGCCGACCGCCACATCTCCGCCAGATCCGCTTCGATCTGGGAAACGCTGGCAGAACGATGTTGGCCCGTGGTCAGGGTCTGGAAAGATGTCGCCATAACCTCATCCACCTGTCATTCCTGACGCGGTGTGCTACTGGTGTACTACAGGCGCTCCCAGCGGCGGCCGTCCTGTTCAATCAGCCGGTCGGCTTCCTGCGGTCCTAAGCTTCCGGCTTCATAGAAGGCCAGGCCCTTCTCGCCGAGTTCTTTCCAGCGGCGGAGAACAGGGTCCAGCAGTTGCCAGGAAGTTTCAACCGAATCAGCGCGATTGAAAAGCGTGGAGTCACCCAGCATGCAATCGAGCAGCAAAGTTTCATAGGCGCTCGGTTGGCGCGTGCCAAAGGCCTGGCCGTAGCCAAAATCCATGTTCACGGGCCGGATCTGCAGGCTCGTGCCGGGAAGCTTGGCACTGAAGCGCAGATTAATTCCCTCATTGGGCTGAATGCGCAGAGAGAGCAGGTTCGGCTCGATGCGATCGTGCGAAATACCTTCAAAGGGTGAGAACGGCACCTCGCGGAACACCACCGTGATCGCCGAAGCCCGCTTGGCCATGCGCTTGCCCGAGCGGATGTAGAAGGGCACGCCGGCCCAGCGCCAGTTATCGATCAATAGCTTGAAGGCGGCGTGGGTCTCCGTCGTCGAATGGGGATCCACATGCGGCTCATTCCGATAAGCCGGGACCTCGCGCCCTTCCGCCCATCCAGCCGTATATTGCGCGCGTACCGCGAATTCATCGAGCCCGTCAAGCGGGATAGGCCGAATGGCCCGCATCACTTTGACTTTCTCATCGCGCACCGAGGTGCCCTCAAAGCGTGCCGGCGGCTCCATCGCTACCAAACTCAGAAGGGACATCACATGATTCTGGATCATGTCGCGAACCAGGCCAGCCTCTTCGTAGTAGGCGCCGCGGTTCTCCACGCCAATATCTTCGGCTACCCGGATCTGCACGTTATCGATGTACCGCCGGTTCCAGACGGGCTCGAAAATGCCGTTGGCGAAGCGAAAAACCAGCAGATTCTGGACCGTCTCCTTGCCCAGGTAGTGGTCGATACGATAGATCTGCTCTTCCTCGAAAACACGGGTGACTGTCCGGTTGAGCTCGCGCGCACTCTCGAGATCGCGGCCAAAAGGCTTTTCGATGACGATGCGTATCCAACTGTGGTCGCTCTTCGCTTTCGAGAGACCGGATTCCCCCAGCTTCTTCACGATCACCGGGAAAAAGCTGGGTTGGGTCGCAAGATAAAAAATCCGGTTCCCACCCGTGCCCCGCGTCCGGTCGAGCTCATCGAGCCGGCGGCCCAGTTCCGCGTAAGCGGTGGGATCGGAGAAATCCGCGGTGACGTAAAACACACCCTTATGGAAGCTCTCAAGGAAAGCCTCACTGTCGTCCGGGGCGGCCTGAGCATGCTGGCGAACGGCATCCCGAATGTGATTGCGGAATTGGTCATCGGAGTAGGGCGTAATGGCACAGCCGATCACTGAAAAACCCGGAGGCAGCAGCTGGTCGCGCGAAAGGTCATAAAGGGCCGGCATCAGCTTCTTTTCAGTGAGGTCTCCGGATGCGCCGAAGATCACCATGGCACAGGGCTCCGGCGTCCTCTGCAGCCGGAGGCCTTCGCGGAGCGGATTGGGCATTACCTCGGTCTGAGCCATGGTTAATAGGGATTTCTGCTCGTCGGATCACTATCGATCGACAGGCGATCGACAGGCGATTCGAGCTAATGACCCGCGGCGCCCGCTACATATCGGGAGCCTGCAAGGGCGCTTTGGATGAGCATTTGCAATCGCTCGAGCGCTGCTGCCGTCTCGCCAGCGAGGTGAAAGCGCACGACGCGCCGCCCGTGCGCTTCGAGCGATTTGATGTCGCCAAGCGCCTGTGCGTTTTTCAGCGTAGCGAAGCTGTAGGCTTCTCCGGGAACCAGAAGATCCGTCGCGTCGTCACCCGTGATCTGAATAAATAGCCCATTGTTCGCTCCACCCTTGTGCAGCTGACCTGCAGAATGGAGGAAGCGCGGCCCGTATCCGAGCGTAGTGGCGACCTTCAATCGATCGCGTAAGAACAAGCGGATCGTTTCAAGTCGACGGTCCGTTTCGCTGTTGCGCTCGAGAAAGGCCATCATGGCGATGTAGTCGCGGGGGATCGCCTGGCTAAGAAAGCTCTCCAGATAACTCTCGAGTGAAGTACCCGATTGGCGGCCATACAACGAAATGTTACCCGCGCCGACACACAACATATCGTTTGGCAGTTCTCCCGAAGCGCAGTACTCGACAAGCAGCCGCCGGGTGTTTTCCTTGCTCTCCTCAACATTAGGCGAATCAAAGGGATTAATACCCATCACCGCCCCGGCCGTGGCGGTGGCAACCTGCCAGCGCACGATTTCGCGCCCAATATCGGGCTTGTCCCCGAGGACTATCTTGACCACCGGGTGGCCGTCTGCTTCAAGCACTTTAAGCTTGGTATCGAGTGCGGGGTCGAACTCCGAGACCAAATACAGGTGCACAAACAGCCGGTCCGATCCCCCGCCAGATCCATAAACGGAAGCATCGCCCAGCGGCTCGTGCGTAACCGGTACAATGCTCTTCCCTTCCTTGCCGGTGCTCTCGGCGATCAACTGCTCCACCCAGTCCGCGAAAGTATCGATCGAGGGCGACATAATAAAGGTAACCTTATCGCGCCCTGCCTTCCAGGCTTCCCCCAAGATGACACCTAGCTTGAAGCCGGGATTATCCTGGGAAGGTACGCAGCATTGGCAAGCCTCAATCATGCGCTGCCCGCTCTCCAGCACGGATCGCACGTCGCCGCCGGCAAGCGCCGCCGGGATCATGCCGAAATTGGAGAGGACGGAATAGCGGCCGACGGCATTCCGCGGTCCGGGCAGCACGGCGCGGAAGTTCTCGTGACGGGCTTCTTGGTAGAGCTCGCTGCCCTCGTCCGTGATGGCAACAAAGTTTTCGCCCGCCCGTTCGCCCTCAAGCGATCGCAGCTTGCCGTAGAAATACCTGTACAGCGCCAGAGTCTCGGTGGTCCTGCCGGATTTGCTGCAAACAAGGAAAAGCGTTCGCCTGGGCTCGATCTGCTGCTCGATCGCCTGGATGGCGCCCGGCAGCGTGGAATCGAGCACGTGGAGCTTGAGACCTCCCGGAATTGCTCCGAAGCTGGGACGGCACACGTCGGCAGCGAGGCTGCTGACACCCATACCCAGCAATACCGCGTCCTTGAATCCCGCCTTCCAGCAATCGCTCACAAAATCACTCAGAGCATCGACATGCTGAAGCATCTCGTGCGGGGTTTCAAGCCACCCCATGGCGTTCTCGATGACCTTGGCGTGCTTTGCGTTGTCTTTCCATAGTGTGGGATCATGATCCCAGAAGCGGCGCGGAAACTTTTCCCGATCGAGGCGCTCGAGGGTGGCGTTCACGGCCGGCTCGAGCGCTCCCAAAAACAATTCGTCGCGGCGGATGTTATCCTGGCGGACACTCTCGCCGTCCTGGTTCAACGCTCGTAGTAAATTTTCGGCCATTCTTCTTCTCCGCTGCCTTCTCTATTGAGTATTACAAATCATAGTGACGGCCTTACTGTAGCGCCGGTGTCCCCAGCGGCGTTTTCGGCGCTCAGAGCCTGCCCTGTAGTGGAGCGAAGGGACAGCGCCGCTACACAGTTGAGCGTCACGGTGATTTGTAATGCGAACTAGCACGGCTAGATGACACACGAGCCGCTCTCCTGGTTCAGGACGGGGTAGGGGGTGGTCATTTGGGTTCATTTGATACCTGCACCGTTTTCCCCCCTCGGAGGAGAGGAGCGGGAAAGCTGTTAAAAACCCCGTCCTGGAGTTTCTACATTTGGGCAAATAGTAACACCGACTTAAAAACAGCCCTGGCCCCCTTGTAGGGAGAGGGTGCGGCGAAGCCGCGGGTGAGGGGTGTTTCTTTGCCTAAGCCCGCCGAATCCCTCACGCACCACTGCGCGGTCCCCCCCCTCCCGCAAGCGGGCGAGGGCTGTTATCACCTAACCAGCTTGCGCAAAGCGTACGGACTTAGCCCCCTATGACCACGTGTGAGTAGGGAGGGCTTTTTTGCGGCCCTACCGTTTGTCGCGCCGGAAAATGTGCAAACTCCAAACCGGCGCTCCAGCGCCGGCTCGCTCTCGCACTCGTCACTGCTCTAGCGCGTGCTGCTGGACGCAAGATGGGGCTGCTCGGCCAGGAACTTTTTGCGTTTCTCTTCCAGAGCCTTGACCAGGTTGTTGTAGTCCTTGCTGAAGGAAGCCACGCCCTCGTCTTCCAACTGCCGGGTCGCGGCGGTCATCTCGATCCCCACTTCCCCGAGAGCGGCCATCTGCTGCCGTGCGACCTCGATATCCTTTTCAAGCGTGAGATCCACTTTGCCGTGATCGCGGAACGCTACGATGGTGGCCGGCGGCATGGTGTTCACAGTATGCGGACCGATCAGCTCTTCCACGTAGATCACGTCGCGATACTTGGGATTCTTGGTACTGGTAGAAGCCCACAGCAGCCGCTGCACCTTGGCACCCGCGTTCTCCAGCGGCTCCCAGCGAGCACCTGCGAAGATCCGCTTGAACTCCACATAGGCCATTTTGGCATTGGCGATGGCGATTTTGCCCAGTACACCCTCGAGCTTCGACCTTTCGCCGGCGTTCGTGGCGGACTGCAATTTCGCGTCGAGCTGCTTGTCGATAAGGCTGTCAATCCGGCTCACAAAGAAGCTGGCCACGGACCCAATCCGGTCCACAGGCTTATTCTCGCTCAGGCGGCGCTCCAAGGCCCGGATGTAGGCCTGGGCCACTTCCACGTAACGCTCCACGGCAAACAACAGCGTGATGTTGATGTTGATGCCCTCGTAGAGGCACTGCTCGATCGCCGGCAAGCCCTCGAGGGTGCCGGGAATCTTCACCATTAAATTTGGACGATTGACTTCCTGCCAGAGCCGCCGCGCTTCCTCTATGGTCCCTTGCGTATTGTGGGCCAGGGTCGGTGTTACCTCAATGCTGACGTATCCGTCACCGCTATGCGTGCGGTCATGGATGCCGCGGAACAGATCGCACGCGGCTTGAATGTCTTCGACTGCCAGGCGCTCAAACAGACGGTTGGAGGCCAACCCTTCTTCCAGACCTTTCTGGATGCTTGAATCGTAGTCTTTGCTGCCCGCGAGAGCCTTCTCGAAAATCGTTGGATTGGAAGTGACACCGGAGAGGCCGTCTTCATCGATCAGCCGTTTCAGCTCACCCGTAAGGAGCTCACTGCGCTTGATGTTATCCTGCCAGACGCTTTGCCCGGCCTTGTTCAACGCTTTCAACGGATTCTCTGCCATTCATTCCTCCTCGCTTTCAGGGATCTCTCAGCCGCCCTTCGATCAACCGTAAAGACATACCGGCAGCCGGCCGGCACTCCACGGGCAGGAAGCCCGTGCCACAGCGATTACTGTTACTCTCTTCTGCAGCCCCCCTATTTGTTCAGCAGTTCGTGAGCTTTGGCCAAGACGTTTTCTGCAGTGAACCCGAATTTCTCTGCCAGTATCTTATAGGGCGCCGAGGCCCCGTAGCGCGACATCCCGATCACGGCTCCTTCCCCACCGACGTATCGCTCCCAGCCGAAGGGTGCGGCCGCCTCTACGGCAAGGCGCTTGGTTACCGCCGGTGGCAGTACAGTGTCACGATACTCCTTCGGCTGCTTCTCGAACAGGTCCCAACTGGGCATACTGACCATGCGAGCCGCAATGCCCTGCTCCGTCAGCTTTTCGTAGGCGGCGAGCGAAATCGAGACCTCCGACCCCGAGGCGATGAGGATTATTTCCGGCTTTTTGCCGCCCGCATCACCCAGAATATAGGCGCCGCGCTCGACGCCCGCCGCAGCGCCGTATTTCTCGCGATCGATGGTGGGCAGCGCCTGCCGGCTCAGAGCCAGAAGCACCGGACCGCCTTTGTGCTCGATGGCAACCTTCCAGGCCGTCGAGACTTCGTTGGCATCGGCTGGTCGCAGCAGGCACACGTTGTGGATGGCTCGAATCGAAGGAAGGTGCTCGATGGGTTCGTGGGTCGGACCGTCCTCTCCCACGAAAACGCTGTCATGAGTGAATACGAAAATCGAGCGGATGCCCATCAGCGCCGCGAGCCGCAAGGTGGGCCGCATGTAGTCCGAGAAAATGAGGAAGGTCGAGCCATAAGGGATTAGTCCGCTGAGCGCCATTCCATTGACCGCCGATGCCATGCCGTGTTCGCGCACCCCGAAGTGCAAGTTGCGGCCACCCCAATTCCCGTGCTCGAAATCCCCCGCGTCTTTCATCAGCGTTTTCGTCGAGGGCGCGAGGTCCGCCGATCCACCCACCAGCGTGGGCAGAACGGGAGCGATGGCATTCAACACTTTATTCGACGATTCCCGTGTGGCCAGCGGCTTATCCTTGGCGCTGAACACCGGAAGCTTCTGGGTCCAGCCTGGTGGGAACTCGCCTTTAGTGTAGCGATCCCAATCTGCCGCCAGATCGGGATACGCCTCCCGGTAAGCGGCCAGTTTCTTGTGCCAGGCGGAGGTGCGCTCTCTGCCCTGGTCGAGAGCCTGGCGATAGTGCGCCAGCGCCTCCTCAGGAATGAGGAACTTAGGTTCCAGCGGCCAGCCCAGATTTGCTTTGGTCAGTTTGACTTCCTCTTCGCCCAGGGGCTCGCCGTGCGCGCCTGCCGTGTCGTGCTTATTGGGGCTTCCGTAGGCGATGTGGGTCCGGCAAACGATCAGAGAGGGCCGCTCCCGTTCCGCTTGCGCCGCCCGGATAGCGCCATCCACGGCCGCAAGGTCATTGCCGTCAGGCAGATCCTGCACGAACCAGCCATAGGCCTCAAAGCGCTTGGCGCGATCCTCGGTGAAAGCCAGCTCCGTCTTGCCTTCGATGGTGATGTGATTGTTGTCGTAGAAATAGATAAGGTTATCGAGCCCGAGGTGTCCGGCGAGCGAAGCGGCTTCAGAAGCGACGCCTTCCATGAGATCGCCGTCGCCTGCCAGCGCGTAAATCGTATAGTCGACAATCTCATGCCCGGGGCGGTTGAAATGAGCCGCGAGATATTTCTGGGCGATGCCCATGCCCGCGCCGTTACCGAAACCCTGGCCGAGCGGACCGGTGGTCGTCTCAATTCCGCGAACCAGGTGAGATTCTGGGTGTCCTGGGGTGCGGCTGCCCCACTGGCGGAAGTTCTTGATTTCGTCGAGGGTGATGTCCTCATACCCGGTTAAGTGCAACAGGCTATAAAGCAGCATGCAGCCGTGACCGGCGGAGAGTATGAAGCGGTCGCGATTCGGCCAATCCGGATGAAGCGGATCGTGCCTGAGAAACCGAGTCCACAGGACGTAAGCCATGGCGGCCGCGCCCATGGGTAATCCGGGATGTCCGGAATTCGCTTTTTGAACGGCATCAATAGAAAGACAACGTATGGTGTTGATACAGACTTGGTCGAGCTCAGCCTGATCCCTGTGCTTTGGAGTTGCAGTTTGAGTTGCCAAACTCAATCCCCCCTTCCTCGATGAAAATGCTCGAACTTCTGAATCAGATCTGTCGTGACCGCGGCAACGGGTAGCCCGTTCCACGGGCGCATGGGTTTTCGATACCGCAGACGCCGGGTGAGGTCTTTCCTTTCTGATTATACCTCTTTGGGCGTCACTTTGAACACTTGAGCCAAAGCGGGCGCTTGCCACTGCTCGAAAGTGGCGGCGAAGCTAACGCTGTGCCACCGCTTCGTTTCGCTCTCGAGCGCGGGCGACGATGCGGTTGTCAGGGCCTTCTGCAATCCTGATTAAACACCGTGAGCAGTACAGTCGATGTAATAGAGAGGTGGGTTAAAGGGTGAGGCCGAGCAAGGGGTCGAATTGAAGTGCGTCTGGCAGTCGGTGGACACGCGTATGACGCGGTGGCCGCGTGTAGCTGTCTCTGCTGTCATGCTTCTTCTCGGCGTGATTGGCGCCGCAGGTCAGCATCCGCGGATCAAACGCGAAACCCTGCGGACCCTGACTACGGCCCGCAGCGCCCACAGTCTGACGGCTGAGGAAGCCGCGCGCAAATACCCGATTCGCTTGCGAGCCGTCGCAACCTACTACGATCCTTATATCGACGCAAGGCACGGGGCCCTGTTTGTCCATGATTCGACGGGCTGCATCTTTGTCGCGATGCCGGCACGACCTATCCTTCCCATCCATGCCGGCACCCTGGTCGAAGTGGAAGGCGTCAGCGGGCCCGGAGACTTCGCACCGATTGTCGATCAGGCCACAGTTCGAGTATTGGGGGAATCCCAGGTGCCAGCTCGCGCCCCTCGGATGAGCCTGAGCCAACTGATGACTGGGGCTCAGGACGGCCAGTGGGTGGAGGTCGAGGGATTAGTGCGTTCAGTTGTTGATTTCGGACGGAGCGTGCGCATCGACCTGGCTCTGGGCGACGGGAACATCCACGCCACCACCGTGAAGCAGGAGGGAACGGATTATAGCCACCTGCTTGACGCCAAAGTACTCGTCCACGCCAACGCCGCCCCTCTCTTTACCAAGAAGCGCCAGATGGTCGGAGTGCGACTCTTCTTTCCGGGCTTAGCCCAAGTTAGAATTGAGGAACAGGCCTTAGCCGATCCTTTTTCTGAGCCCGTTCACGGCATCGATAGCCTCCTGCGCTTCTCCCCGGATCTTGTCTTCATTCATCGCGCGCATGTTCGCGGCCGAGTCACGTTGCAGTGGCGCGGGCGATCGCTCTGCATTCAAGATGGCGCCCGCGGACTCTGCGCTGAGACAACTGAGACAAAACCCGTCAGCTTGGGCGACGAGGTCGACCTGGTGGGCTACCCGGCCGTGGGCGAATACGTTCCGGTACTGGAGAACGCCATCTTCAGGCAAACCGGCCCAGGCTCGCTGGTGGCGCCGGCGCTCGTCACGGCGGAGGAGGCCCTTAGCGGTGATCACGACGCCAAACTCATTCAGATTCAAGGCAAACTGGTTGAGCAGGACCGGACGGAGAAGGACCGAACGCTGGTACTGTCATCGGGTCACATCGTCTTCACGGCGGTTTTCCCAGAAGATTCTAAGGACAACGATAGTTCCAATTGGCGGGCAGGCAGCAAACTCCAACTGACAGGTGTATGTTCCGTTGGAGTCGACGCTCGCAAGACGGCTTCCGGGACAGGCGAGGCGTTACCCAAGGCATTTCGTGTACTGCTGCGGTCCCCGGAGGATGTGGCGGTCTTAGAGAGTCCACCCTGGTGGACTGCCAGTCGCATCCTGGTACTCCTGGCGCTCCTGGCCTTTGCTGTTCCTCTAGCTATCCTGTGGGTCTTTGCCTTACGGCGGCGTGTAGAAGAGCGTACGGAGGCGCTCCGTGCCTCACTGGAATCAACCGCCGATGGGATTCTGGTGGTGGATTCAGCGGGGAAGATTACCGCCTACAATCAGAAATACGCCGAGATGTGGGCCATCCCCGCCTCCGTCCTGGCCGCGAACGACACCAAGGACACCCTCAATTTCGTAATGCCGCAACTCGCGGACCCCGAGGGATTCCTCCGCAAGGTTCGGCAGCTGTACGCCAACCATCAGATCAAGACCGACGATTTGCTTGAGCTCAAAGACGGCCGGGTATTCGAGCGGCATTCGGAGCCTCAACTGGTGAAGTGTAAATACGTCGGACGGGTGTGGGGATTTCGCGATATCACCAGTCGCAGACGGGCCGAGCAGGAACTGCAAAACGCAAAGGAGGTGGCCGAGGCAGCCAACCGGGCCAAGAGCGACTTCCTGGCCAATATGAGTCACGAGATTCGCACGCCTATGAACGGCGTCATCGGGATGATTGAGCTGGCGCTCGACACGCACTCTCCCCAGGAGCAAAATGAGTACCTTGACTTAGCCAGAAGCTCGGCGAATTCGTTGCTGGTTATCATCGATGACATCCTCGACTTTTCTAAAATCGAGGCAGGGAAATTCGAGCTGGACTGCATTGATTTCAACCTCAAGGGCGTCCTGGAGGAGACGATCAGGATGTTCGCCCTTCGGGCCGAGCAGAAGGGCCTGGAACTCGTTTGTGACGTGCGTCCCGAGGTGCCGCGCATGGTCCAGGGGGATCCCCCCCGCCTGCGTCAAGTGATCACCAATCTTGTCGGAAACGCTTTGAAATTCACCGAGAAAGGAGAGGTAGTCCTACGCGTCGCGAATGAAGGCGAATCTGGCAGCCGCGTGCGCTTGCATTTTACAGTGAGCGACACCGGTATTGGCGTCTCCCCGGAAAAGCAGAAAGTCATTTTCGAAGCTTTCTCACAAGCGGACGTCACCACAACGCGCAAGTACGGCGGGACAGGCTTGGGTCTGACGATTTCCTCGCGCCTGGTAAAAATGATGGGCGGTAGCATCTGGGTGGAGAGCGAGGCGGGACGGGGTAGCACCTTCCATTTCACGGCCGAGCTCAACCTGTCGCGAAGCGTGGCCTCCACTCGGTCCGCGGATCCCACCGATCTTCGGGGAGCGCGCGTCCTGATCGTGGACGACAATAACACCAACCGGCGCATTCTGGCCGATACCCTAGCCCTCTGGGGCACGCACCCGACGGTCGCCGAGGATGGGCCGACGGCTCTGCGGGCTCTCACCAGGGCGCAAGAAGCGGGCGAGCCATTTCAACTGGTTATCACCGACGCCCAAATGCCTGCCATGGATGGCTTCGAGTTGGCGGAACAAGTGAGACAGGAGGTGCGATTGCCATCGCCCGTGATTATGATGCTAACCTCAAGCGGACAACGCGGGGACGCCGCCCGCTGCCAGAAAGGCGGGGTGGCTGCTTACCTAACCAAGCCGGTCTGCCAGTCAGAGCTACGCGAGGCGATTCTGAAAGCGCTCGGGCGAGCCTCACAGCTATCGTCGTCTGCAGAGCCGCGCCTGATTACCCGCCACTCCCTGCGCGAGGAAGGGCCGCTGGGCACTCTTCGAGTTCTCCTGGCGGAGGACAATGCCGTAAATCAGCACCTGGCTCGCCGGCTCCTGGAGAAAGACGGCCACACCGTCACCGTGGCGGCCAATGGCCGTGAAGCCCTGGCGTTGACAGAGCAACAGAACTTCGATCTCGTACTAATGGACGTTCAGATGCCGGAAGTGGACGGTTTTGAGGCTACCGCTGCTCTCCGCGAACAGGAACAAAGCACCGGCGAGCATCTTCCGGTAATTGCCATGACTGCTCACGCTATGAAAGGGTACGAGGAACGCTGCCTCCAGGCCGGCATGGACGGCTATGTGGCCAAACCGATTCAAGCCGGACGGCTTTTCAGCGTGATTGCGGCAGTCTGCACCCGACGGTAGCTGATCAACACGTCAAACCAAATATTAGGTTCAGCGGCCTGCGGCATATCGCGAGGCTGTTGCCGCTCGTGGACGGGTAATTCCAGCTTCGCGACTGCATGGCTTCGGGGTCGGCGCCGACTCCTTGGCGGATTCGTGGGCAAACAGCGTTCTTGTTTTGGAGCCCTAACTGTATAATATCCCCTCTGGCCTACCGAGAACCAATTCGACCGGCACTGACGTCGCGTGTTCGCCACTCGGCGCTTGTGGCCCTTCTCCTGCTTGCACCCAATCCTGTTTTGTGGGCATTCGGGAACCGGCAACCGCGATCGCCTGAGGAGGCCGCCAAGCTTGCTGACCGCGTACTCCGTCATGCTATTATCATCGACACTCACGCCGATACGCCGCAGATGATGCTCGATGAGAGCTACGACATCGGCGATTCCATGAGCCGATACATGATCAGCATCCCCAAGATGCGGACTGGGCATCTCGGCGGCGAGTTCATGTCGATCTGGGTGGACGTCGATTGGGCGAAGCAGGATCTGATCCATCGAGCCCTCGATTTGATTGACGTGGTGGATGAACAGGTCCGGCGGCACTCCGATGCGCTCGAGGCAGCGCGCACGGCCGATGATGTGGAGCGAATCCACAGAGCGGGCAAAATCGCCATCCTGATGGGCGTGGAGGGTGGGCATATTATTCAGGATGATCCGCGCGTGCTCGACATTTACTACCTCCTGGGTGCACGTTATCTTACCCTGACGCACACCAAGAATGACGCGATTGGCGATTCTTCCGGCGACAAGCCCGGATGGAAGGGCCTTTCGCCCTTCGGCCGGCAGATTGTCGAACGCATGAATCGTCTGGGCATGATGGTGGATATCTCGCACGTTTCGGACGCCACCTTCTGGGATACCATCAAGGTCACCAAGGCGCCGCTCCTCGCCTCGCACTCGTCTTGCCGGGCGCTGTGCCCCGCACCCCGAGATATGAGCGACGACATGATCCGCGCCCTGGCGAAAAATGGCGGTGCCATCGACATCAACTTCTACTCGGCCTTCCTCGATGCGAAGTTTCGTGAAGCCTACGCGACAATCGAAAAGACGATGGATGCTGAGGTAAAGGGTGAGCGGGAGCGGTTGCAGAGACAGGGTAAGCGCCTGACCTACCCGGAGGAGAACCGGATTCGGGCCAAATACGAAACAGGCCTGCCGAATCCCAGCTACACCGTGATCGCCGATCACATCGATCACGCAGTGGAGGTGGGAGGCGTGGATCATGTAGGTCTGGGTTCCGATTTCGATGGTGTCGATGCGATACCGCAAGGTATGGAAGACTGCTCGAAGATCCCTGATCTGGTGCGCGAGTTGGCTCGTCGCGGCTATGGCGAGCAGGATCTCCAAAAGATTCTGGGCGGCAATGTCCTACGGGTCATGCGGCAGGTGGAAGCAGCGTCTCGCCGGCAATAAGTCCGAGGTCCACGGCCTTGGCTTAGCTCGGGTTACGATCATTGCCGTCGTCTGCTATCCTGACATTGGGTGCGGAAAGGCAGGGAAACCTGTGCGGCGATTCGCAGAACGCATGCCTAAAGGTGTGACCTAGGGGCTGGAAGCCCGTGCCACATCATAGTTCGACGAGATCATTGGGAGGAATTCGCAGCATGAATAGGATTCTCAGACTGACAATTGTCACCCTTTGCGCCGCCGCCTGTGCTTGGGCGCAGACTACTCATAAATCGAGCAAGGCCTCGAACACGAGCCATCGCCCGGCAGCGAGGCACTCCTTGCTCAATCCCGCTTCGCTGAACGATAAGGCTCCGGAGACATACAAGGCAAAGTTCACGACTACCAAAGGCGACTTTGTCGTGGAAATAACTCGCGGGTGGGCTCCGCTTGGCGCCGACCGCTTTTACAACCTCGTGAAATACCATTTTTACGACGATGCCAGCATCTTCCGAGTAGTGCCGGGATTCGTGGTGCAGTTCGGTATTCCCGCCAAGCCCGCGGTCAGCAAGGTATGGGCGCGTGCAAACATGAAAGATGAACCGGTGACTCAGAAGAATCTGCCGGGCTACCTCACTTATGCGAAGACCGCCATGCCGAACACGCGGTCGACTCAGATCTTCATCAATCTCCAGGACAATTCGGAGGGTCTTGACCGTCAGGGCTTCGCGCCCTTTGGCCATGTCGTCGAGGGCATGGAGGTTATCGGGAAGTTCTACGGTGGCTATGGTGATAATGGCCCTGACCAGGAGAGATTGACGAACGAAGGAAAAGCTTACGTTGACCAGAATTTCCCTCAGCTCGACATCATCAAGACAGCCGTCATCGTGGGCCAACCCACGCCGGCGGCGCACCATCCTTCGAGTTCGGCACATCCAAAATCCGCCGCTAACAAGGCCGCTAATAGGAACGCCCGCTGATGCAGTCGTGACTCTTGCGGTCGACGGGGTACAGGTGCAAATCTTGGCCCTGGGGTTGGCGACTCTGAAAACCAAAGGAGCAAAATGAGCGAACTTGAACCCGGCCTTTATGCCGTTTTTGAAACGAGCCTCGGCGACGTGACGGTCCGGCTGTTTCCAGATCGGGCGCCAAAGACAGTAGAGAACTTTCGCCACCTGGCGGAAGGCACCCGGGAGTTTCTCGATTCCAAGACCGGCAAGAGGGTGAGACGTCCATTCTATAACGGGCTGATATTCCACCGTGTGATTCCTGATTTCATGATCCAGGGCGGCTGCCCTGAAGGCCGCGGAACTGGCGGTCCAGGCTATAAGTTCGAGGATGAGTTTCACGACCAGCTTACCTTTACTACCCCGGGGAAGCTGGCGATGGCCAACTCGGGCCCGAACACGAACGGCAGCCAGTTCTTCATAACCGTGGCCCCGACGGACTGGCTCAATCGCAAACACACGATATTCGGCGACGTTGTGGAAGGGCAAGATGTGGTGGAAAAGATCTCTGGCGTCCCCCGCGACAACCGCGATCGCCCGAAGACGCCCGTGGTGTTGAACCGGGTCAGAATTGTCGAGGAGGAGTAGCTTGTTTAGAAGGAAGGCAACCCGTTGGCTGGCTACTGAAACCGGCGGTTGCTGGATACAGCCGCACCACTTCTAGCCCGAAATTCCGCATGTCCCGCCTGCGGAAAAAGTGCGGAAAACCGGCGGGAATGGAGCGGGATTTTGCGGTACCAGGCAGAAGTTGTTACTAGCTACGCGCCGGTAGCTTAGGGCGCGCGGCGGTGGCGCATTCTCTCCTGCTCGTGTTGGCGAACCAAAGCATCGAATTTCGTCGCTTGCTCGGGGCGGAGGATCTCACGGATGTGCCCTCGGGTCTCTTTGTGGAGGGCATCCGCCTCTGTCCTTACTTGGTCTTGCATCTGATGGTACTTCTTCCCTTCGTCATCCAGGATTGAATTCACCCGCTGGACTTGGTCTGACGAGAGGTCGAGATCCCGGGTCAGATGTTGAACCAACCGCTGCCGACTGAAGCTTCGATGCAGCAATCCGGTCTGAAAAGCGTAAAAGTAGAAACCCACAGCTCCCGCGACAATCCCAAAGAGGAAAGTAAGCCCGAAGTAGAGATAGGCGCGACGCATCATTTTCGGCCGCCTTCGCCCTCGGGAGGCGCCGGCCCACTGGCGGGAGCGGTAACCGGCGAACTCGAATCACCTGAGAGCACCGGGTCGGTCTCGAACGCCATGACCACAGGCTCAACCGGATAGACATCCGAAACCCTCGTCGGCTGCCGCAGCGGACCGCGTGACGGCACAACCAGAGCCAGGATCGCCATCAGCGTAAAGAGAAGAGTGGCGTAGACGGCCCGACGTCCCGCCAATTCCCAGAAGTTCTCGCGCGTCCAGGTGTTTTCCATCGCATCATCGAGTTTTCTCAGCAGCCTTTGGGCAAAGCCGACGGATGTCTCAGGGATAGGTTCTTCTGCGAGGACCCGGAAGCCTAGCTGCAGAGTGCGATAGTTCCGTAAATCAGCGGCACATAACGGACACGATGCCAAATGGTTGCGTAACTCAAGGGGCACTTCGTGCCGGTATTCCAGCACCATTTTCCGCGCGTCTTCACAATGCATGGCCTCACCTACCCTGCCGCCATCGCTTCAGGTCCTCCAACATTCGCTTCCGCGCCCTGTGCAGACGGACCTTCACCGTGTTCACTCGGAGTTTCAAGATCCCCGCGATATCTTCCATCGAACGGTCCTCTATTTCCCTTAGAACCAATATGATCCGATCATCCGCGGAAGCCCGGTCGAGTAGCTTCTGAGCCAGATCGCGGACAGCCAGCCGATCTTCCGCGCTTAGAGTTTCCGCGGAGTCAGGGCGTTCATCAAAGCGCTGGCTGGCCTCCTCGGGCATCTGCCAGTAGTAACTGACTCTCGCCTTTTGTTCTTTTCTGAGGTAATCATAGCAATGGTTTACGGCGATCCGGCTCAACCAGGTCGCGAACGAAGACTCGAAATTATAGCTTCGGATTCCCCGGTACGCCTTGATGAAGATCTCCTGGGTGATGTCCTCCACCTCATCGCGCCTCCGGACCAAGTGGAAAACCAATGATCGCACGCGTCGCTCGTGGCTCTCAACGAGCGAGCCAAAGGCCTCCCGGTCTCCCTTTTGGACGCGCCGGACAGATTCTTCTTCAGTTGGAAACTGCTGCGATTCCACGAGTTCACCGGCCATTCCCAACCCATCGGCAATCGCCTCCTAATGCAGAGACGATGCGAGTCTATTTCAGGTTACAGCCCCCTGGGAATTACTACTCCACCAGTAGTTCTTCTTGTAGCATCAACCCGGGTGTTATCGAGTCAGTTTTGTGAGATTTCGGTTGACGACCTTTTCATAATTGTGACAGAATACGCCCATGATTATAGGAACCCGCCTCCGAAAATTGCGAGAAGAAAAAAAGCTTTCACAGGGTGACATCGAGGAGCGGACTGGCCTGTTGCGCTGCTATATCTCCAGGGTCGAGAACGGTCACACCGTGCCGTCGCTCGAGACTCTTGAGCGCTTGGCTTCGGCTCTTGAAATTCCTCTCTACCAGCTCTTCTATGAGGGGGATGATCCGCCTCCGCTACCGAACCTGAGCAGACGACAAACCGCCGAAGAGTTGGTCATGGACGAGGAGTCAGAAAAGGAACTTCGCTTCTTCGAGAAGGTCCGTCGACTCACCAGCCGGATCGACGAAAAAGATCGCCAACTTCTGCTGTACATGGCGCAGAAACTGGCGAGCCGGTGATTGCCGACGAAACGTAGTATCTCGGAGTGTACGTGTCGCTAGAGTCTTCTCGGCGGGCGCGAGCAGGAGATCTTTACACTTTCACTCCCACTCGATTGTGCCCGGGGGTTTTGAGGTAACGTCTAGTACCACCCGATTTACTCCCTTGACTTCATTGACTATTCTGGTCGAAACCCTCTCGATTAGGGCCGGGGGGAGCTTTGCCCAATCGGCCGTCATTCCGTCCTCAGACTCCACCGCCCGGATCGCCACCGTCGACGCGTAGGTACGGGCATCACCCATAACCCCGACACTTGAGACCGGCAGCAGCACAGCGAATGATTGCCAGAGCTTTGTATAGAGTCCGGCCGAACGTACTTCCTCCACAACAATGGTGTCGGCTTGGCGGACCATCCGCAGCCGCTCTGGGGTAACCTCGCCCAGAATCCGAACAGCCAAGCCGGGGCCTGGAAAAGGCTGCCGATTCACCAAGTCGTCGGGTAACCCCAGCTCGCGCCCGACTACCCGAACTTCGTCTTTGAAGAGCTCGCGCAGCGGTTCAATCAACTCGAACTTCAAGTCGCGCGGCAACCCTCCGACGTTATGATGACTCTTGATGGTAGCAGCCGGCCCTTTCACCGATACCGACTCGATTACGTCCGGATAGAGCGTTCCTTGTACCAGGAATCTGATTTCGCCGAGCTTACGGGCTTCTTCCTCGAAAACCCGGATGAACTCTTCGCCGATAATCTTGCGTTTCCTTTCAGGCTCCAGGACCCCCTCGAGGCGCTTCAGGAAACGAGCGGACGCGTCCACCGCGTTTACCCGCAAGTGGCCCTGTCCCGTCAGCACACTGCGGACTTTGTCGAACTCGTTTTGCCGCAGCAAACCGTTGTCCACGAACACACAGGTGAGCCTGTCGCCGATGGCCCGGCCGACCAGGGTCGCGGCCACCGCCGAGTCCACCCCACCCGAAAGCGCGCACAGCACCTGGGCATCCTCAACCTGGACACGAATCCGATCGACTGTTTCCTCGATGAAATTGAGCGGAAACCAGTTCGGCTGGGCACCGCAAATCTTTGACACAAAATTCGCTAGGATCGCAGAGCCAAAGTCGGTGTGCCGAACCTCAGGGTGAAACTCCACGGCGTACATACGAGTCTTGGGACTCTCGATCACCGAAATGGCATTCTCGGTGCACCCAGTGACCCGAAAGCCTGGCGGAACCTCCACCACATGATCGCCATGACTGTTCCAGACCCGCAAGGGCGACGGAACTCCTGCCAGCAGACTTCCTGGATCCCCAGTATCCGCGATCTCCAGCCTGGCAAATCCGTACTCGCGACGCGAGGCGGGTTCCACCTTGCCACCCAGCTTGTAAGACATCAACTGGAAGCCATAACAGATTCCGAGGACGGGTAGATTCAGCTTGAAGACGCGATCGTCGCAGGCGGGCGACTCTGGGTCGTATACGGACGAGGGTCCGCCCGATAGGATCAACGCCTGCGGGCCTAAGCGAACGAGATCGTCGAACGGGATCGTGCAAGGGACGATCACAGCATAGACATGCATCTCGCGGATGCGCCGGGCGATGAGTTGCGTGTACTGAGAACCGAAATCAAGAATTACAATGGGTCGGGGTTGTTCCATGGCGTTGTCGGTGGTCCCGTGCGTTTCTACTGTTAGGGGGGCAATCAGTGCATCGGCGATTCACGCAAGCAACGGACGGAGAACTATTTGATAACAATATTCACAAGCTTCTGCGGCACTACAATGATCTTCACGATGCGCTTGCCATCGAGATGTTGAACCACCCTCTCGTCAACCTGCGCCAGGCGTTTGATCTCCTCCTCGGCGGTGCCGACCGCCACACGAATGCGGCTACGCAACTTGCCGTTGACCTGTACCGGCAGCTCCAGCTCATCTTCTACGGTCAGAGCCGGATCAAAGGCAGGCCACGCGGCGCTCATCGTGGAGCCCGGGTTCCCCAGCGCTTCCCAAAGCTCATCGGCAATGTGAGGCGTGAAGAGACCCAAGATCAGCAGTAGCCGCTCCAGTGCGTGCTTCAGCACTTCCGGCCGGATATTCCCCGCCGCGGCGGCAGGTTCGAGGTCGCTGATTTCGTTTACCAGCTCCATCAGCATGGCGATATCGGTGTTGAAGTGCCATCGCTCTTCCATGTCGGCGGTTACGTGCTGAAGCGTCTGATGGACCTTCCGCAGCAGGCGCCTCTCATCCATGGTTAACAGGCTCGTGTCGCCCAGACTGGCTCGCAGGTCGCGGAGCCGGTCAGCATGCTTCGCAATCAGCCGGTACACGCGATTCAAAAACCGGAACGCTCCCTCGACAGCGGCGTCGCTCCACTCCAGATCCTTCTCCGGCGGCGCCGCGAACAGCATATACAGGCGCACGGTATCGGCGCCATACTCGGCGCACATCTGGGTGGGATCCACCACGTTGCCCCTGTTCTTCGACATCTTGGCGCCGTCTTTGATCACCATCCCTTGTGTGAACAGGCGCGCCACCGGTTCGTTGAACTCCACCAGGCCCATATCGCGCATCACCTTGGTAAAGAACCGCATGTAGATCAGGTGCAGAATGGCATGTTCGATGCCACCGATATACTGGTCGACGGGAAACCAGTAGCGCACGGCGTCGCGGTTGATTGGCGCCGTGGCAATCTTTGGGTCGGTGTAACGATAGAAATACCAGGACGAATCGACGAATGTATCCATGGTGTCCGTCTCGCGCTGCGCCGGACCGCCGCACTTGGGGCAGGTCGTGTTCACAAAATCCGGAACATTAGCCAGCGGCGAACGCCCTGTGCCCGTCAGCTTGATATTTGACGGCAGCAGCACCGGCAGATCGCTATCATTTACTGGAACGATACCGTGCTCATCGCAGTAAACCATGGGGATGGGCGTGCCCCAGTAGCGTTGGCGGGAGATGCCCCAATCCTTGATGCGATATTGGACAGTACCCTTCCCGAACCCTTGGCGCTCGGCGTCGGCTGTCATCCGCTTGATAGCTTCTTCGGAAGCCAGTCCGCTGTAAGGGCCGGAGTTGACCAGGCGTCCATATTCCACGAAGGCCGGACTCGAAACCTCAGAGGGCGGAGGCTCTACCTCAACGGAAGCCGATGGCACGATCACAGTTCGGATCGGCAAACCATATTTGGTGCAGAACTCGAAATCGCGCTGGTCATGAGCCGGAACAGCCATAACCGCACCCGTACCATATTCCATCAGCACGAAATTTGCGATCCAGATCGGTACATTTTCACCATTGTAAGGATTCCGCGCCGTGAATCCGGCGGGGACGCCCAGCTTTTCAAAGTCCGCTTCAACGCGAGTTCGAACCGAAGCAGACTGGATGCGTTCGGTCTCGGCCCTCAGCTTCTCGGGATGCAGCCGAACGGGCAATGAGCTTCGCGACCAGCGGATGCCCCGGCGCGATGAACACTGCCGAGCAGCCGTAGATCGTGTCCACGCGCGTGGTGAAGACGCGCAGCGGTTCGATGGTCTCGGCCACTTCAAAATCCACAAAGGTGCCTATCGACTTGCCGATCCAGTTCGCCTGCATGGCCAGGACGCGCTCCGGCCAGCGAACCAGGTCTTTGATGTCGGCGAGGAGCTGTTCAGCATAAGCTGTTGTTTTCCAGAACCATTGTTCGAGATCCCGTTCCTCTACCGGTGTGTCTTCGTGGCGCCAGCAGCAGCCCTCCACCACCTGCTCGTTGGCGAGCACGGTTTCACACTTAGGACACCAGTTCACCCGACTCTTCCTCCGATAAGCCAGGCCACGCTTGTACATCTCGATGAAGAACCACTGATTCCAGCGATAGTACTCCGGCACGCAGGTCGAGATCTCACGGCGCCAGTCGTAGCTCAACCCGAGGCGCTGCAGTTGCACCCGCATCCGATCGATGTGCGAAAAGGTGAACTCCGCTGGATGCCGCTGGCGTTTGATGGCGGCGTTCTCGGCGGGCAGTCCGAAGGCATCCCAGCCAATAGGGTGCAGCACATTCAGGCCCTTCATGCGCATGTAGCGGGCGAGAGCATCACCGATGGAATAGTTGCGCACGTGACCCATGTGGATGTCACCCGAAGGGTAAGGCAGCATCTCCAGCACGTAGTACTTGGGCCGCTTCGGATCGGCTTCCGATTCGAACAGTCTGCCGCCGCTCCATCGCTCCTGCCACTTACTTTCGACTTTCTGGGGCTCGTAATTAGGGTCCATTTCGTCTCGATTTCGCCTGTTGCCCGGCTTACTACCCGGAATCAGCCCAACGCTTTCCCTGCGGGTCTTTCGTTGCCGATAAAGCGATGCAGAAGCCTCCGCAAAAGGTAACCCCAAGGGGGGAAGACTTGTACCAACTGCGGCCTGGGCAAGGTTTAGGCACTGGCTGCCTGTTGCATGCGGGAGAGCTCCTGCAATTCGTAGAGCGATTTGATCTTGCGCGGAAACTGCGGTATCGGAAAAGAGCTCATCCCGAAGCGCGCCATTGAGGGCCGTGCTCCGCGAACCAGCCGGGTATACCCTTCACTCTGATCGGTCTGAGGTCCAATGTAGATCGGGTAGGCATCAGCAGCGCGATAGCTTAGAATCAGGGCTCGGCGTGGACTCTTCGACTTGTTAGGCGCTGAAGCATGTGGCGTCAAACAATGCATGAAGATTCCCGATCCGGCCTCGCCTTCCAGTGGGACCGCTTTCGAGTCGTCGACCGCTTGGGTGACCTTGCCTTGGAAAATACCATTGATCGAGTGATCCAGCGGGTGCTGGTAGTGAACCCCGGGAATCACCTGCAGGCATCCATTATTGAGATCGGCCTTCTCCAGATAGAAAAGAACCGTGACAGAATCAGAATTGGTCAAGGGATAGTATAGCAAGTCCTGATGCCACTCCACGATTGAGCCGATTGCCGGGGGCTTCATATTGATCTTGCTGTAGTGGTACATGATATTTCGCCCGATTAACTGCTCCACCGTGTCGAGGAGTTGCCTCGATTCAGCAAGGCAAGAAAAGCGCGAGTAATGAGTGCACGGCTCATAGATGCGCCGAACCAGCCTGCCTTCAGGACCCTGGTTTGGCTCCATCTCCATGCGGCTCTGATCGTGATTCGCTTTTGTAGCTGCGGCGCTTAGCGCTTCGATGTCAGCGACCAGCATGCCAACTTCGGCACGGTTGAGAAAGCCCGGAACAACCGTATATCCCTGCTCTCCGTATTGGAGGACCTGTTCCTGAGTAAGCATCTTCCTCTAAGCTGGTGATTCCACAAAACGCGAAATGCCCAAGCCACTAAACTCCAACATAGCACAATCGGACTTGCACCGGCGGCTCCTCGAATCCCCAAAGGTTTTTCGGGATTTTGATCTCACCTAGAAACCCAGACTCCACAGACAAAGGGAGGAAAGGCGTAGTAGCAGCGTGCAACTGCGGGCCTACTGCGAAGGAGCCACCGCTCGCGGGAGTCGTGGTTCATCATGTTCTTGCCTGCGACGATCCCGATCGAGTTCCTGCAACCTTTTATAGACCTCGAGCGCTTCCCTTCCCTTATCCGGCTCGTGCAGGCGGAAGTATGTCTGAGCCAGTTGATAGCGGGCACGGAGATGTTCAGGCTCCTGTTTGAGCACAGATTGAAACAGGGAAAGCGCCCGATCGAAGTGTTTCTCGCTGAACAACATGTAACCGAGGAAGTACTGGGCCTCGGGGTTATTAGGATCTGCAGCTAGAACTCTTTCGAAATACGGGCGCGCCCTCTCCAGACCATCCTGGTCAAGATATACCATGCCGGTATACACCATCGCGTCGAGGTTAGCGGGATCGATCTTTAGCGCCTTATCCAGGGCAACGAGAGCGTCCTGGTAGCGGGCCATGTCGTAGTACGTAAAGCCAAGCTGTGAGTATGCACGGGAGGCTTGCGGACCCGGGGCTGTAGCAGCCTTGTTGAGAAGCTCGATCGCCTCCGGAAATTTGCCCTGCCCGCACAAGGCCTCCCCTAGCTTTATCTGCGCAAAGGAGTCATCGGGATGAAGAGCCAGGTATTGTCTAAGGGCGACGATGCCCTCGCGGTATCGCTTCAATTGTTCCAATGCCACGCCGCGCTGGAGCTGGCCTTGAGGATAGAGGGGATCGACTGAAAGCAGGCGGTCAAATTGGGCAAGGGCGTCGGAGTATCTCCTTTGCCGCAAGTAGCTAAGTCCAAGGTTGAAGAGTGCATTAGTTGCTTTGGGATTGAGCGCGATGGCGTGCAGGAACGCTGGCTCCGACTTGGAATAGAGCTGTCGCTCATCGTAAAGAATGCCCAGCGCATCATAGGCCTCGGGAAATTTGGGCAATAGCTCGATCCCTCGCATAAGCGCCTGTTCAGCATCCGCGAGCCGGTGCTGTCTCATATAGGTGACACCCAGCCAATAGTGGGCGAACGGAAATTCGGGATGCTCCTGGATGGCGACCTTCAGGAGACGTTCGGCTGTTGGCAAGTCTCCCTGCCGAACCGCTCGGATCGCGATTTCGAGATCGGGGCGATCGCCGGGATTTGAGAGCCGCAGGGGTGCGTTCCCTTGTTGTGCGCCCAGGCTGACGAAGGCAAGTGCAATAGTCGCCGCGATGCGTTGTCGGGCAGTATGCTTCATCTTCGTTGACTGCCGCTTCGGTGAGATTCCCGATTCTATATTCATCGGCCTTTTCTTTGCCATGATACACAAGAACTCAATCGCGGTGCCAGGCAGCCGCAATGCTTTTAACACCCTCTTACTACAGACCGTGCCGATTCCAGAACCCACTGAGAGCCGACTCGCCGTCTTGACGCACACGGGCATCTGCGCTAGTGTGCTTCCGGTATCTGGAAGAGAGCACATGAGACGAACCGGAATCATCATGGGTATCCTCGGTGTAGTCGTCGCGACGGTGTCGACGTTCGCCAGCCAGCCTAGGGCGGGGCCAACCGCTCCAAGGGCGCGCCTGGACACGATTACAATCGACTATCCGCTCCAGGGATCGATTTTCCCGCCTGAGATCACTCCCCCTACATTTATTTGGCGCGACGCAGCGGAACATAGTACCCGATGGCGGATCGACTTTACGTTTGGGGACGATTCACCCAGCATCCGCGTGGAATCGCGCGGTGAGCCGATGCGCGTCGGTGAGATCGACCCACGTTGCGTCTCGGAAACGAATGAACTGCAGAAGCTCACGCCCCAGCAGGCAGCGGCACACACTTGGACTCCGGATACTGAGACTTGGGAGATTTTCAAGAAGCATTCGCTGGCGGACGCAGCAGCCGTGACAATCACCGGGTTCAGCGAGAGCCAGCCCCACAAGGCGCTCTCCCGTGGCCAAGTTGCCATTCAGACATCAAAGGACCGGGTCGGCGCACCGGTATTCTACCGGGACGTGCCTTTGATGCCGTCGGCGACGGCTAAGGGGATCATCCAGCCCCTGAGCCCGGACAAGGTCTATCTGGTTCAGTGGCGGGTGCGCAACATCGGCGAGCCGCAGAGCCGGGTGGTTCTGAAAGACATGCCCACCTGCGCCAATTGTCATTCCTTCTCTCTAGACGGCAAGACTATGGGAATGGATCTTGACGGTCCGCAGAACAATAAGGGTTATACGCGATCGTCCGCGTAAATCCGGAAATGTCAATTCGCAACACGGACGTGGTTGAGTGGGATCCCGTGCACGGCAAAGAGGTCCCGCTCAGCCGCGTGGGTTTCTTAGCGCAGATTTCGCCGGACGGAAAGTATGTGGTGACCACGAAGCACACGACGGACCGAGACCTTCAGAGCAATTACTATAATGTTAACTTCAAGGACTACCGCTTCCTTCAGGTGTTTTATCCGGTCCGAGGGATCCTGGTCTGGTACAGCATCGATACGCGCCAACGGGGACCGCTGCCGGGCGCCGACGATCCGCGCTATGTTCAGACGGATGCAGTCTGGAGTCCGGATGGCAAATACCTCGTGTTTGCCAGAGCGGAAGCGAGGGATCCCTACCCGTCGGATGGAAAGATGGCCGAGTATGCCAACGATCCGAAAGAGCTTCAGATTCGTTACGACCTCTTCCGAGTCCCCTTCAACGGGGGCCAAGGGGGGCTCCCGGAACCTATTCCCGGCGCCTCGGGCAATGGCATGAGCAACACGTTTCCGAAGATTTCCCCAGACGGCCGCTGGATCGTGTTCGTACAGTGCCGCAATGCCCAGCTCATACGCCCGGACAGCCAGCTCTACATTGTCCCCGCAGAAGGTGGGAGGGCGCGGCGCATGAGGTGCAACACATCTCTCATGAACTCCTGGCACAGCTTCTCGCCGAATGGGCGGTGGATGGTCTTTTCTTCGAAGAGCAGGTCTCCATACACGCAGATGTTTCTGACTCACATTGACGAGGAGGGCAATGACAGCCCTGCAGTCCTGATCGAGAACTCGACGGCGGCGAATAGGGCAGTCAACCTTCCTGAGTTTGTCAACACCCCACCGGACGGATTGTTAAAGATCAGCGCCCCTGCGGTCGACATCTACAACAAATTCGAGCACGCGAGGGGGTTAATGAAGGAGGCCCAGTACGCGGCCGCAGCCGCTGAGTTGAGGGATCTGGCCGAAACAAATCCCGATGATTTCAGGATCCCCCACAACTTGGGCATCGCACTGCAAGAGATGGGCCGCTCTGAAGAAGCTATCGTCCAGTTCAAGAGGGCTTTGAACGTCTACCCTAATTCGGCGATGACCTACAACAACCTGGGTTTGGCCCTGGCGTCCCAAGGGCGACCCGATGAAGCCATATTGCAGTTCGAAAAGGCAGTGGAAATCGATCCTGGCTTGGCCAAGGCTCACAACAACCTCGGCAACGCCTTGGCATCCCGAGGGCAGCTCGACCAGGCAATACTACACTTCCAGAAGGCTGTGGAAACTGATCCCGGCTTGGCCGAAGCCCATAACAACCTTGGTAACGCCCTGGCATCCCGGGGGCAGCTCGACCAGGCAACTTTGCATTTCGAGAAGGCTGTGGAAGTCAATCCCGGCTTGGCCGAGGGCCATTACAACCTGGGTAACGTTCTGGCGTCCAGAGGGGATCTCGACCAAGCCCGAATGCACTTCGCGAAGGCTGTGGAAATCAATCCAGACTTCGTCGCGGCTCGCTGCAATCTTGGAACGATGCTCTACTCGAACGCGCGTGTTCAGGAGGCGCTGGCGCAATGGCGAGAGGTGCTGCGGCTCGACCCGAACTTCGTCCCCGCGATGGTACAGGCAGCGCAGGCACTGGCGGCGAGTCCCAATGCTTCCGATCGGAATGGCGCGGAGGCGGTCAAACTTGCCCAGCGCGCGGTGCAACTGTCCGGCTCCAGTAATCCCGCGTACCTCGACGCCCTAGGCGCCGCTTACGCCGAGGCCGGAAGGTTTGCCGACGCGATTGAGACCGCACGCAAGGCGCTGGAACTCGCAAGGGAGCAGAATCAGGGGGCTCTTGTAGAGTCGCTGAATGCCAGAATCAAGCTTTACGAGACCCAGCATCCATACCGGGAGGAGCTGACTGATTCCTTGTACCAGCGTAATTGAGGATCTTCAACTGGTCTGAGGTCGGTCGAAGCCGACATACTGCCACCCGTGCAAGGCTACGCGAAATGCGGGCTAGTCCGAGCCGCTCCCGCTCATCGATAGAGAGAGAATGGTCTCGCGGATGACCGGCCAACCGACCGCTCCCGGATCGATCAGGTCACGATGACTGCCCTTTAATATGGCGATAAGCCTCGCGTCGTCGCCCGCAGCCTTGGCGGCCTTCATGTAGCTATCACTAATTTCAAAGGGAACGACGTCGTCTTCAGTGCCGTGCACAAGGCGCTGAGGGATGCCAAGCGGGAGCAACTCTTTGGGCGAAGCCTGACGGTAATTGTCAGGCACCTCCGCCGGCGACCCACCGAGGAACGCTTCGACTAAGCCATGCCCAACGCCCAACTCCCAGGCTCGTCGCAGATCCGCCACGCCAGCCAGCGATACGACACCGCGCACAAGGATTCGAGACCCAAGCAAAAGCGCTAGTTGCCCGCCGGCTGAGAATCCGACAACAACTACGTTCGTTCTATCCAATGGATTTTGAAGAGCGAGTTTGTCGAGATGATCCGCCCCCTTCACAATGTCGTCAAAGGTACCGGGCCATCCCCCGCCCACGCAACCGATGCCACGGTATTCCAGGTTCCAGGTCGCGAAACCCCTTGCCGCGAGGGGCAGCGCAGAGGTCGCCCATTTGTTCCAGCGTGTAAGCAGGACGCCAAAAACCACCATGAATCACAATCGCGACTGGATGCGGTCCGTTCCCTTCGGGGAGACGCAGGTCGCCAAACTGCAAAGGATCCTCGCCGTAAGAGGTCCGCATTGGCGGCTGCAGACTACCGCTCTTCGCGGCCTTAACCGGGATAATTAGCGCGGGGTCAGTTTGCATCAGCAATTCCGGCTTCTCAGAAGATTCGTATTCCGCGGGCGTTTTCAGGCCTTGCCAGCGCTACCGAACAGTCGCATCAGATCCTCAACAACCTTCTGCAGGGCAAGTCGCCCGGGCACGAGCACGTCCTTTTCCAGGCCCGAACCGATCACCTCGTAGGGATTGTAGCTGCCGTGAACCGAAGCTACAGCCTGCCGTAGGGCTTCGAAGTAGGAACGCTTAAGCACGCTGCCCACGTTGACTTTGCGAACACCCAATCCGATCGCATCACTCAGATCGCGCCGGTGGATCGAAGTGCCTCCATGCAAAACCAGCGGCACAGGAATCTCCCGCCTCAGTTCCGCCAGGCGGTCGAGATCCAGCCGGATTTCCTCACGCCCGTGCACATGAACCTGACCCACGTTGACGGCAAGCGCATCGACACCGGTTTGCTTCACGAACTCACGAGCCTGGCGGACATCAGTCAACTTCTTTTCGTCCGGCACAGCGAGCAACTCTTCTTGTACACCGGGTAACGCTACCACCTCAGCTTCCACCGCTGATGCGGAGGCGTGCGCTTTTAGCGCAACTTGGCCCACAGTCTCCGCCAACTTGCCGAAAGGGAGTTCGTCGTCACTGAACATCACCAAGCCGAACTGTAGTTCGACCGCCTCGAGCACGCGCTCCAGGTGAGGTGACTCATTGAAAACCAGCGCCGCAGGAACCGACAGTTGCCGGCACGCCTCATCTCCGAGCGCCCCGTAATAACTCAGGTGTTCTGCCGCCAGGCGCTGCGGGTGGTGAAGATAGATTCCGCTGAACCCCAGTAAAACAGGCGATCGCATCGCCTCCGCAGCGTCCGCGACAGCTTGCAGTGACTCGAGATTCCAGCTCTCGAAATATCCAACTGCGTAGCCTCCGCGCTCCGCGGCCGCCATCAGATCACCGAATCGGACCAAAGGCACATCAGTCTCCTTCTGTTTCCTGAGTACCGCTGAAACTGCGGTTGCCGGACTTAGATCTCACAACTTCTTTAAACTCCCTGGCGCGTGCCTCAAGAGGATGTTCAATAGCCATCCGCTCAATACTTGATCCAAGTTGCACGCCGTGGCAGGGGGTATGGTCGAGTAAGTACTGAGCATCGTCCGGGTCTACCAGAGCCGCGCCGTGAGCGAGTAGAATCACATCAGGTTTAGCCCTCAGTGCGATCTCGCAATGGTCGCGGGTGCGTTCCGCCATCTGCTCAAGCGATCGCCCTCCCTCGTAGCCGGTCGACCCGCCTTTGGTAATTCCGGCATGGAAGATGAAAATGTCTGGCGCCGCCGACTCCATTAGTTTCTCGGTGTCTGCTTCGTTGAACGCGTACCCGATAGTGAGCAGATCCAGATCGCGGGAATGCCGGAGCAGCTCAATTTCCCGTTCGTAACCCAGCCCCGTCGCTTCTAGCGTTCGCCGGAACTCCCCGTCGAACCAGCCCACTGTAGGAAAATTGTGGACACCCGAAAAGCCGATCCGCTTACACTCTTTCAGAAAGAGGGTCATATCACGCAGCACATCCACGCCATTCAATCCGGCAACGACGGGAACCTCTTTCGCCTGCGGCAGGATTTCCCGGCCCCCCATGCGGAACACCAGTTCGTTAGCGTCGGCCATGGGCAGCATTCCGGCCAGTGACCCATAACCCTGCATGCGGAAGTATCCGGTGTTGTAGACTCCCAGAATATCCACTCCGGCGCGCTCGATGAACTTGGCGGCGAGCCCGTTGCCCGCACTCGTCATCACCAGGGGGCGGCCTCTCGCCATCTCGGCTCGCAGACGGTCAAGAATCTCGCGCCGCGAGTAGTGTTTCGCCATGAATGACCCCTCAGTTGGAGTGTTGCTGAACAAGAGAGAGTAAATGCCGTGCCGCCTCAACGGCAAAGGCGGCGTCCTCGATGTGGGTATCGCGCTCGATGATGAGCACATTCCGCGGACAGTAGGCCTTGAGTTCTGCCACGAACGCTGCGTCGGCAGCGGGGTCGTAGAATCCCCCGCCCTTGACCGCGTAGCTGTCGTATCCGGCAGTGGGAATCAAGAACATCGCGGCATCGGTTGTGTGAGTCAGGCGGCGAGCCACTTCCCTTCCCACTTCCATCATCTCTTCTTTGTTTAACCGCACATCCGTGATCTGGGGGCTGTGGCGGATCAGGGTTCGCCCCTGGTATTTGGCAGGCACCGTCTCCGGCTCGTTAAAGACGAGCACTTCGATCGCGCCAGGACACAAGACTTGCGGCAACCCGAGCTTTCCCGCCGTGGTTAAGCGCTCCGGTCCGCCTGCCAACAAGGCGTGGAAAATGTCGTTCGACACTTCAATGGTCGCGTAATCCAGCACCGCTCCGATGATACCCTCTCGCATCATCTGTTCCATGGCACGACCGCCGGAACCGACGGCGTGGAAGACAATGGTCTCGTATCCGGCGGCTTCAATCGCCTGAACCGCCTTCATCGCGCCCTGCGTCGTGATTCCCACGGTTGTGACCGCAATCAGAGGTCGCACACCTTTTTCGAGTACCGTGCTTCCCCCCGCCATTCCGCACACGGCGCCGGCCGCGTTTTCCAGAATCTTGCGCATGACCGGATTCAATCCCAGAATGTCCGTCACCGAAAACATCATGGTGATGTCTTTGATGTCCAACCAGGGCGCCACATTTCCTGAGGCCATGGTTGAGACCATCACTTTCGGGAACCCATAAGGGAGTGCCCGCATCACCTTGGTACTGAGCGTTGTTCCTTGCGTGCCACCCAGAGAAATTATTCCGTGGACCTGCCCCTTTTCGACTAAGTTCGAGACGATCCGGGTCGCCCCTTCAGCCATGATCGGCCCCGCCACTTCACGATCCGGATTCACCAGGAGTTTATCAAACGGCATTCCGGCCGCGGCTGCTACTTCTTCGCGGGTGATGCCGGCCTTGACCGTCGCTTCGTTCACCACCCCTGTGTCGACCAGGAGCGCATCAAAACCTCGCGCCTTGATCTCGGACCCGAGAAATTGAGCTTCGCGCCCCTTCGTATCCAGCGTGGCCAACACCACAATTGTTCGGGTCGACATGCTATGACTCTGCCTCTGCCAGGTGCGACGATTCGGCAATTCGCCAGACGCGGCGCTTTGCAAAGATGCCGGTCCAGCAATCGCCGCCTATGAACGTCTCAAGGGGAACAGATACCCAGCGCAGAGTCTAAGCGCTCCACATTCGTTTGTCAAATTTCACGACGCGAGGGATCTATGACACTGTTATTATCTTGACTTTGCCACATGCTTGATTTATTGCTTGCCAATACCGAATCGCTGCTCGTTGACGGAGCGACGGACGCCGTAAGAATGGCGCTCGTCAGGAAGGTTGTGGAATGGACAGTTCGACCCAGCAATATGATGTATGCGTCATCGGCTCTGGTCCTGCCGGCGGAGTGCTGGCGAAGGAATTGGCCGAGAGCGGCGCGAAAGTTGTGATGATTGAAGCTGGAAAGCACACGGCGCCCGAAGAATTCCATTATCACGCCTGGCCGTATGACTTTCCGGACCGTAAGATCCCAGGTCCGGGGTATCCGCCCGAACAAGTCGACGCTATCCGCTATGAGGATTGCGACGATGTCCGTGTCGATCGCCTTCGCGCCGTCGGGGGTCGCAGCATCCACTGGAATGCGGTGTGCCTTCGCTTCGCCGAGAGAGACTTTCGCGAGCGAAGCTTGAATGGTGTCGAGGACGATTGGCCTTTAAGTTACACCGACCTCGCGCCGCACTATTCTCATGTTGAGAAGATGATCGGAGTAACGGGCTCGCTCGAACACCTCGACATACTTCCTGACGGTGACTTTCTGCCTCCGCTCAAACTGCGATGTACCGAAGAGGTCATCAAGCGAGCCGCCGCCAGGATGGGCATACCGCTGATCCCCACTCGCAAGGCGCTCGTCACCCAACCGTTTGAGGGACGCCCCCCCTGCCACTATTGCGGCCATTGCATGAGAGGCTGCGACGTCGGGGCTATTTTCTCGACAGCCGTCACGATGCTACCCAAAGCGCAGAAGACGGGAAACTTCACCCTGCTGACCAACTCTATCGCGCGCGCGATCCTGGTTAATCAACAAGGCAGAGCGCGCGCTGTCTCGATTGTCGATGCCACCACGAAGAAAGAAAGAGAGGTCCGCGCACGCATTTTCGCCGTGTGCTGCGGGGCCGTGGAATCGCCACGCTTGTTACTGAACTCGCGTTCGGCTCTGTTTCCAGATGGAATTGCCAACTCCAGCGGACTTGTGGGCCGCTATTTTACGGGCCATTCCGGAGCAACAATTTTTGGTTATCTGAACGACTTCGTAGGCACTCGCCCAGTCAATACCGACGGAGCGCTCGACCACGCGCTAATCCCCCGGTTTAACCACCTCGGCGGCAAGAAACTAGGCTACGTTGGTGGCTGGCACTATCAGTTGAACTACGCCGGTTTCATGTTCCCTTATCAGGCTGAACATCTCAAAGGGATAGGCGCTTCCTTTAAGGAGCAAGTACGGTCACTGCAACCGGGTTTCGTTCATTTCGGTTCAATCTGCAAGAGCTTGACGAGCCCGGAGAATTACGTCGCTGTGGATCGCGCGAAGGTGGACGCTTGGGGCATTCCCATACCCGTTGTTCATTTTCGATTCTGTGACAACGACCGCGCTCTTTATAAGGACAGCATCGCAAGAGCGCAGGAAATCCTGACTGCCGCGGGCTCTCAAAATGTGTTCGTGACCGGCGAAGAGCCGGCGGGCCTGGCCAGCCATGAAGCAGGGACCACCCGAATGGGGAACGACCCGCGCACTTCGGTGGTCAACTCGTATTGCCAAACCCATGATGTCAAAAATCTGTTCGTGTTGTCCGGAAGCAGCTTCACGACAATGCCGGAGAAGAATCCAACTCACACAATCATGGCGCTATCGGTGCGCGCTGCACGCTATATCGCGAATGAAGAGCGAAATCGGACGTAGGGAACACGAAGCCAGGTCAGCAAGTCTTGCGGCTGAGCGATGGCGCTGACACAAGAAAGCCCTGGTGGATCCGCGAACAGCGAGCAGACAAGCTGTCCGTGCTCCGTGAGGCCGTGGGGATGGCTGGGTGGCCCGACGGGGCGGAAACTGCAGCGCGCGATTCAGACTTCAAATACCTGGGTCACCCATTCCAAAGAGCTGACATAGACGTTAGGAATCAAAGCCTCACTCAACTTGAGCTTTGCCGACCACTGTTTCGCGTCGGTCCATCGCCCCTGATCGTAGGCCAGAAACAACTCGTAGACCCAGCGATGACGGTTGTCCTCGCCGAGCAAAGCGGCCTTGACCGGCCCCGGTAGGGTGACCTCCGACAGGAGAGAATTCAGCGGCCGGCCCACGATGGCATCCATCAACGAGAAAAGGCCCGTAAGAAAAAATTCCGAGCCGCGGTTCGCCACGCCGATTTTGGAGGCCACTTGCTCACAGAACCGGGCGCGGGTCAGCGACGCCACTAACAATTCGGGCGGCTTGTCCTGGGCGATTTCGATCATGGCTGCTACGGACGCCCACTTTCTGAGCTCGGTCTGGCCCATCAAGGCCAGGGCGTGCCGCATCGATCTGACTTCTTGCCTGAAGTCAAACAGGGCAGAGTTTACGTAGCGGAGTAGTTTATAAGAGAGGGAGGCGTCGCGCTCGATTACCCGCTGCAGTTCCGCCATATCGATCTCCGGCTGGGAGACTGCTTGTAGAATCTGCAGATAATGCACCTTGTAGGCGGGCAGAGTCCGACCGGGGAGCATCTGAGGCTTGCAGAAGAAATAGCCCTGGAATAGCTCATAGCCCATCTTTGCTGCCTGGCGGAACTCCTCCCGGGTTTCCACCTTTTCGGCCAGCATTCGGATGCCGCGAGGCACGAACTTTTCAACCAGCATCTTCCGAACGGCGAGCGGAGTACTTACAAAATCCACCTTGATGATGTCCGTGATTTCGATAAACGGCTCGAACTTCTGCGCGTAGGTGAAATCATCGAGAGCGATCACGTACCCTGCATCCTTCAACCTCCGGCAGGCCCCAAGTACTTCACTGTCCGGTTCCACGTTTTCGAGGATCTCGAGGACAGTCTCCTTTCGCGGTAGAAGCGTCGCATACTCTTTCAAAAGAAAATCCCGAGTGCAGTTAAGGAACGCCCGGCGCCCATCCGCCAGTGAGTTGGAGCCGAAGCTAAGGAGTTTTTCGAGTACCGCAACCGAGGCCCGATCGGGGTTGTCGCTCTTGAAAATATTTTCGGGACCGCAGCGGAAGAGAAGCTCATAGGCGAAAACTTTCTCCCCTTGATCGAAGATCGGTTGCCGTGCCACAAAGGTAGTCGCGTCCATAACCGGTACTCACCTTTCCTCTGTGATAGTTATCGGCGGGTGTGGGGCTCGGCATTAGCGGTGTGGAGACATGCCCCAAAGGTGCCATCCTGGACGGAGCGCAAGACCTCGCTCTGTGAATTTTCAGCGCCACGCGAGTCTTTCGTCGCCGGCGGCCTTTCAGAATGCCAGTACTGACGAGTCTTTTCTCAGCCTGCTTTCGATTAGGGCCGCTCTCGGAATGCGTGGATACTTTGGTTGGAGTTTTTGGCGACCAACTCTCGCGAAGACGAGCGCTATGTCGAGGTCAGGCCCATCATCGACACCCGATCACAATCTGCCGGACGGCATCTAGCCTACCGACTGCCACCTGCCTGCACACGCTCTCGGTCGGAGCCCATGCTCGAAGGATCTGCAGTGAGACGCTGTTCGAAGGGTTCTGGTTACAGGCTGCGAGGGAAATATATTTTTGCGTGCACGCCCTTTGGGCAGCTAACCGGAGGGCAACTCCTGCATCCAATCGCTTGTGCAAGGGGAGGCCGAGGCAAACAAGAAAGCCCGGCAAAGGAGATAAACCATGATGATCCAAAGCTTGAGAAGAAGTACACGCGTATTGGCTCTGGCGGGCATTCTGGCAGCGGTACCCACGTTTGCGCTCGGTGAGCCGAAGCAGACGCAACCTGACTGGGCCGATCCCACAGCCCGCGGCTCGTATATCACAGGTCAGGTGCGGCACCAGCTCTTGATGCTGCCGTACTATAGCGTCTTTGACAATCTGGAGTACCGGGTGAACGGCGACTGGGTGGAGCTCTTCGGGCAGGTGGTAAACCCAGTGCTTAAGTCCGACGCTGGAAATGTGGTGAAGCGGATCGAGGGCGTTCAGGCCGTCACCAATAATATTGAGGTTTTGCCGTTGTCCAGCTTTGACAACCGGATCCGCCGGGCGGAGTACCGCGCGGTGTTTGGGCACGGAAGCCTGTACCGCTACGCGATGGGTGCCAACCCGACAGTCCACATCATCGTGAATAACGGCCAAGTGACGCTGGTGGGGGTGGTCGGCAGCGAAATGGATAAGAACCTAGCCTACATTCAGGCGAATTCGGTGCCGGGTGTTTTCTCGGTGACGAACCATCTGCAAGTCCAGAGTTAGGCATCGAGCTCCGGAGCGGTCCGCCCTGGGGCCGCTCCGGACCGGCCCCGGTGCAGAAAGCCAAATTTGATGTCGGGGCGGCCGCGGCCAGATAACCCGGAATTTCTTCCGGTGAGGGGATTTGAAGAATACGCAGAGTGGACGCCAATGTGAAAGATTGACCGAACAGGGCTAGCGCCAAAGCCCGAGCCACTCCAGCGAATTCCGTATTGTCTGCCAAGACTCTACCCCTGCGGCGCCCCCAGGAACATGTACCTCAACGCCGCCCTTGATGTCTGTCATCCTTCAGTTCCTTGCACATCAGCCAGAATGTCGCCGCGCAAAATTGGGTAGTTATGTGTAGATGTGCGTCCATCAAAGTCTACCTATGCAAATCAGTCATGTAAACTGTCACGAGGACTGGGATCGTCCCGGCTTTTCTTCGGGCTTCTGCGGCATTCTTTCGCTTTTGGCGCGAAGCCAAGACTCGATCTCGCCGGCTTCCATGGATGCCCACAGTCCTAGGGACCCTCGAAAAAGGTTGAGCTGGTGAGATGCTCTGTTTCGGTTGACGTTGCGCAGGTTCAGGTTAGAATGCCGACAAGGAATGGGTCCCGGAAACAGGAGGACGGAATGCCGGTTTTGAATAGGCGGGGCTTTGTAAAATGCGCTGGAACAGTGACGACCGCACTATGGGGAAACCTGACTCAGCTTAAGGCGCGACTAAAGGCAGACGATTTGAAAGGTGAGGCGACTGCTAGCCCTGGCTCCAGCCCGTTGGCAGAAGCTGGGCCTCTCGACGCGACGGCCGACAATCAAGAGATCTACCGCCTGCTCGGTTTTGCCACCATGAGTGGCGAGGACCCGCTAAAGCTTTGGCAGCGGCTTAAGAACGCGCAGAATTGGAGGGTCGGACCTCTGTCACCCGACAGTTGGTCCGGCAGCATCTTTGTGGCCGATGATGCCGACATCTTTGCCTTTCGAACCCTTTCACTTCCGGCTGCCTGGCTGAAGCAAGCTCAGTCTGAAGGTCATGCTGCCAACGATGCTGAATACTGCGCCCAGCATTTCGACGGATGGTGGTCAAGTTGGGCGGGCGTGGAACAACCCGGCACTGCCGGAATACCCGGATGGTGGAGGTTCGTCGGGCCAAAGGCATGGGACAACTCCTACGCGCGACTCGTTTGGCAAATGCCCGATGGGGGTCCTGAGGTTACATATGAATGGGCGCAGACGGAGAAGAACGAGGTCGTTGGACGCCTGACCCACTCGCAACCGGCCCCATTGGTGTTGCAGGGCTACATACCATGGGATTCTGCGCCTCCTGAATTTTCGGTGCTCTACTCGGAGGGTCCGGAAAGGCGCTACCTGCGCGGCCGTTCGTGGATTCCCGGAACACGCGACGGCATGCGGTGGGTGCTGGCACTGAGTGCAGCCCCTGACGAAGTTAACGGAACGGGCGCAGTGCGATGGCACGGTTACTTCCACAGAATCGAGAAGCTCTATTTCTGCGGGCGACAGGGCCAGCGCTACGCACCTCTCGAGGCGGCGACGAGCGACTGGATGGCATCCGGCAAGATTGACGAGTTGCTGGATGGCAATCGTGAACGCTATTTGAAGTCAAGGCCTGAAGGCACGGGTTGGCTGGCCGATGCGCCCTCCGCCATCAACGACAACCTCGAATGGAGCGAGGTCTATACCCCATCGCGCCGCAGAACATACGTGACCGTCAGCCGGAAATGGGCGCAGTCGAACAACTCGGCTCCAGACTTTCTATGGGACAGCTTTTTCAGCGGTCTGCTGGTTTGCCAGGAAGACGAGAAGAAGTCCTATGATCTGATTCGCGATATCACCTCGTGGCAGAACGATCAGGGGATGTTCTGTCAGTACGGCCAATGGCCAACCCACCCAGACCGCTGGATATTTCCCGCCGCCTGGGGACACACGCAATATCCTATCGGGAGCTTGTTGACTGCCAAGATCTATCTTCGGCGTCCGAATCGAGGGTTCCTCGAAGAAATTTACCCACGTCTGCTGAAGAACCAGCGTTGGTGGTTTGCGGACCGCGGAGACGGACAGCCATGGCGGGACGGTAACAAGAATGGACTGCTCGAGCTGGGCTCAAATTACCCGGAGGAGATTCCTCACGATGATCGGGCCCAGACTGCCTATTTCGAGTCGAATGACGACAGTCCTCAGTGGTGGCATGTCGCTCGCTACAACAACCAGACTCAGACCCTCGAGCAGGATACCGTCGAACGTAACTGTCTGTACGCTCTGGATTGCTGGATTTTGGCGTGGATGGCCAATCAGTTAGGGAGACCAACCGACGCCGCCGCTCTGATTGCGGAGCATGGGCGCATGGCGTCGACCATCAACCGCCTGCTGTGGGATCCGTCTCGCGGCTGCTACTACAATCGACACTGGGAGAGTTTCGCCGGAGACCCCTTCTTTCCTCAGATGGGTCCAGATATCTTTTTTTCCTTGCTCGGAAAGGTCGCTACACGCGAGCAGGCCGAGTCGCTGCGAAAGATTTTCCACGATCCGAAGAAATTTGCCGGGGAATGGATATTACCTACAATAAGTCGCGACGATCCCTTGTTTCCACAACAGGACTACTGGCGCGGTAAAGTCTGGCCGCCGCACAACTGGCTGTTCTATCAGGGTTTGAAGCTCTACGAATGGGATCACGAGGCAAGATTGCTGGCGGAATCTTCGGCCAAAATGTTCTTGACGCCCTGGCGGGCCAAGGGAGAATGCCATGAGAACTTCAGCGCCATCACCGGCGAAGGTACGGGACAGAGCGACCCCCACTACACCTGGGGCGCGCTGATGGCCTTGCTTGCCATCGAAGAACTTATCGACATCAACCCGTGGCATGGATTGCGCTTTGGCAATCTTGAGCCAGTGGCGCCGGCCAGTATCCGACGCTATTTCGTTAGCGGATCGCTTTACGATGTCACGCAATCCTCGGATGGACTTGAGGTCAGCAAAGACGGGCAATTGCTGTTCGCCGTGGACAGACCGGCCGAGATCCGGCATGTGGAGTTTGTGGGTGATCAGGTACGGTTTGAGGTGCGCTGCGGCAAGCCGGTGAAAATCCGCGTTCGGAACAATCCAGCAAAAAATCTTCCGGCGGGCCTGACCAAGGTATGAGAGTGGTCTGTTCGATGGCCGAATCTGCAACGCCATTTCGCCCACGTCTTTGTCGTCCTGCTGGCCCATAAGGGTCTTGCTTCCAGGGGAACCTCCGCCCAGTGTATCCCGGAGTTTGATTGGAGGCCGAACCTTTGGAGCTGGCCGGGCTGGCTTATTCTCCCTTTTACCCAGGTAGTGAAAACTGCAGCTACCCGCCTTCAAATGGCACCATAGACTGGCACAAGGACTTCAGTATAGAAGGCATCTCATAGAGGGCCAAGCTTGCTAAACGTATAGCTGCGCTCCGAGGCAGCCGGCGGAAGATCCCCGAATTCTCAGGAGATTTGTGGAGAAACTGCAAGGTGCTCGGCCGCGCGTCGGCCGCAGGTAGGGCAAATGGTCGTGCCGCGGCGCGACCTGACCACGATTGCAAGGGTGAGACCAGCGAGTAGTCCGGCCAACAGGCCTAAGGCGGCATATCTCGTTCGATTCGGCTCGGTAGGCCTTCGCGGGAGACTCGAGGGCTCACGCAATTCAAGAGTCGCGCGGGAAGAGAGCTGCGGACCCAGATTGCCCACGATGAAGGCAGATGCCAGTTCGGTGTTTACCTGCTGCGCGACATGGCGGTCTGGGTAATCGAACTCAATAACGAAGGTGAGCCTATCTCGCTTCCAAGGCAAAGCGGGCGGGATGGTATGCACGCGGAGGCTTCTTTTCATGATGTCGATTACTTCGTCGAGGGGCATCCGGGCGCGCTCCCGCGGGTAGAGGTCGTGTTCTTGGATCACCACAGCGAGGGATGCTCGGCTGAAGATACTCCGGTCCAAGTGGTTTACCACACGGAGTGCAGATTCGTCGGCGGGCGTCACGGTGAGTACCGCTTGTGATTTGTAGCGGAGCGGTACCGCGAAGGTGATCGCAGTTGCCACTAGCACTCCGGCCAAAGAACATGCGAGCACGATTCGGCCAAGGCCCCACGTTGTCATTTGCATTCTCGAAGCTCCCCAGAAGACATCGAACGCGACGCGCGCGGACGGCCTCACGTCTTCGAGCAAGGCATCGAGCTCGACGCCGTAACGCTGCCGCCAGCTTGAAGGATAGAGTCGCGCGAGGAATCTCGTGGTGCGCTTCATGCGGTGTTCAGCCTCTGCAGGCCGACGCGGACGAGACGGTCGAGATTCGCGAGTCGATCATGAAGGTAATCACGGCCGGCACCGGAGATGGTGTAGGGCCGGCGGCGGTCTTTTGAATCCACCGGGCGAATCCAGCCGCGTCCTTCCAGGCGCGTGATCGCCCCGTATAACGTTCCTGGGCCGAGGCGAACCCCGGCGAAGCGCTCGATGTCCTCCATCATGGCGTAGCCGTGTTTATCGCCACCCGCGAGACTCGAAAGAACGAGAAGCGCGGGGTCAGACATGATTATTACGCCTCACGTAGTATATCGTACGGCGTAATAAACCAGGTGTCAAGCTTAATGGCTAACTCCCTTACCTGACGGCAAGGCGTCCTACTCCATTTCGTCAAGATCGCCGACTGCGTCGGTCTCACCTAGCTTCTCGCCGGATTCATATCCGAGGCAGGCAATCTTAGGCAGGCGTGGATAGCGAGGGTAGCTCGGGTCGGCGGCGGCGCGCGCATTGATAAAACACCGATCCGCGATCGGACTTGATGACCCGAGCCCATCGGCAGGAGCCGCAGAGTCCAATGGCGTTGTTCACCAGGTCGGGTTCGATCATGACGATGCTAATGAGGCAACGGGCGTAGCGATTCGAGCAGTTTCGCAGGTGGGTAGGTATTGATCACACTGGCCCTGTCCATCCAGCCGCGGCGGGCGGTGATCACTCCATAGCGCATCAGCTCAAAGTGGGCGGGTCGGTGGGCATCCGTGGAAATCACTGTCTTGATTCCCTTATCCCGCGCCAGGCGCACGTGGCGATCGCAAAGATCGAGGCGCTCCGGATTGGCATTTATTTCTAGTATCACGCCGTTCTTCTTGGCCGCCCCGAATACGCGCTCCACGTCGAATTGGAAGGGATCACGTCTGAGGACGTATCGGCCGGTGGGGTGGCCCAGGATGCGGACGTAGGGATTCTCGAGCGCACGGATAATGCGGTGGGTCATCTCTTCGCCGGGCTGGGTCATGCGCGAATGGATACTGGCCAGCACGATGTCAAATTGCCGCAGGATCTCATCAGGGTAATCGAGCTCACCGTCGGCCAGAATGTCCACTTCGCAGCCGGCCCAGATCTCGATGCCCTTTACGTTCTGCCGGGCCGCTTTGATCCGTTCGATATTTTCGAGCGCCCTCTGGTCATCGAGGCCATTGGCGATGGTCACGGCCTTCGAGTGATCGGTGATCAGAATATACTTGTAGCCCAGCTTCTTGGCAGCGTCAGCCATCTCGTCGGCGCTAGTACGTCCATCCGAGGCGGTGGTGTGCATCTGCAAGTCGCCGCGAATATCCTGAAGTTCAACTAATTTGGGCAAATTTCCGGTCTCGGCCAATTCGAACTCGCCCATGTTCTCGCGCATCTCGGGTGGAATCCACTCGAGACCGAGCTTTTGATAAATCTCCTCTTCGCTTTTGCCGGCGATGGCTCGCTCCCCGTCAAACAGCCCGTATTCATTAAGTTTCCAGCCGCGCTTGCGCACCCGTTCGCGCAGAGCCACGTTGTGTTCCTTGGAACCAGTGAAGTATTGCAGCGCGGCTCCGTAGGATTCGGGAGGCATCAAGCGCACGTCAACCTGCATATGGTTGGCGAGCTTCACGCTGACTTTGTCACGACCTTGGACAAGGACCTGCATGATGGGCGGATATTTCACCAGATGCTCGGCGATTTCTTCCGGATCGCCGCCCGTGACCACCAGGTCGAGGTCGCCGATAGTATCGCGTCCACGGCGGAGCGATCCCGCAGGCGTTACCAAGTCCACGCCCTTCACCTTGCGGATCCATAAGGTGAGCTCGTCGGCGGTCTGCTGGGCGATATCCAGCCGGAAACGGCCCGTCGCGCGCGAAAGCACCTCGATGGCTTTGAGGATGCTTTGTTCCGTTTTCTCGCTCATGCCCTTGAGCTTGCGGATCTTCCCTTCTTTGGCGGCGGCTTCAAGTTCAGCCACGGTGTTGATGCCCAGATCCATATGGAAGACGCGTGCCTTCTGCGGACCGACGCCTTGAAGCTGCATCATGGCCAGAACGCCGCGGGGTACCTTGCGCAGGCGCTCCTCCATATACTCGATTTTGCCGCCGGTGAGCAGTTCCTTGATCTTCGAGGCGAGGTCGGCGCCGACGCCGGGCACTTCAGTGAGCTTGCGGTCGGGATCGCGGGCGATGTCCTCGAGGCGCTCGGCGTAGCCCTGAATAGCTCGCGCGGCCCGCTCGTAAGCGGAAGCCTTGAAGCCCCATTTGGGATCGTCCTGCAGGACACGCAGGATGGCGCCGATTTCCTCAAGAGCAAGAGCTATTTCGTGATTTTCCATGGAGAGAGTATTTCAGTATTTTAGTTTCTTAATTCATCATCGGGTAACTGACTAGCGCGGAGTTTTGCTTCTCAAAGACTCCGCGCCTTTGCGTCGGCCCCAAAAGCAAAATCCGCAGACCTTGAAATACACAAAGTCTACGCTACCTCCTATTATCCCCGACGCTCCCGGGACCGATCTACCGAAATACCGACATATTGACGAACTGAGCCACTCCCAAGTCCTTATGCTACAATAACAGCTGGACGTCATGTCGCGAACCCGCTTTGGCCTTCAAAGCAAGATTATCATTATAATTGTGCTCACGGTCACGATTGTGGTTGCGGTTTCCACCTATATCGCCATGTGGTTGACCCGCTTACCGGTGGAGGAAGACACCTACAATCGAACCCTGGCGCAGGCAAGGCTGACCGCGAACCAGCTCGCCGATCAGGGGAAGCTCCAGGACGCGCCGAGCGTCCTCCGCATGCTGCAGCAGGTGGAGCACGACTTTCCGGCCATTAAGCAGTCTGACGTCTACTTGCATCTTGAAAGGGGACGGCACGAACTGCTGGTCAGCAGCAGTCCGCACGGCGAGCATCTGGAGCTCGATAGTCTGCCTGGCATCGAGAGCTATAACGAGTTCGAGCGCCCCGACCTCAACCAGGTCGCCATAGAAACGCCGGGGGACAAGTTCTGGATAGTGGGAACGACCATCGTGGAACAGGGGCGGCCGATCGGCTGCGTGAACCTGCGCGTGTCGAAGTCCGGCCTGAACGCCATCACCTGGGACCTGGTGGCCCGCAATCTGCTCCTGATGCTTGCCAGCCTGGCGGTGGTGACTCTGGTATTCCATCTGTTCTTCCTAGCCAACGTCCGCCGTCCGGTGAGGGATATGATCGAGGTGATGGAGGCCACGGAAGGGGGCCAGCTCAACCTGAGAGCCAGCGTGTCCAGTGGCGACGAAATGGGAGAGCTTGCCGCCCACCTCAATCGCATGCTGGAACGTATTGAGAATTTCAACAGCGAGCTGGGCAGAAAGGTGGAAGAAGCCACCCACGAGCTGGCCCTGCGCAATGAGGAGCTGAAAAGCATCAACGAAGAGCTTTATGAGACGCAGAAGACGCTGGCCCGTTCGGAGCGCCTGGCGGTGGCGGGTCAACTCGCCGCCTCGCTGGCCCACGAGATCGGTACGCCGCTGAATTCTATTTCGGGCCACGTGCAACTTCTGGCCCGGCGCAAGTCGCTGGACGAGGTCTCGCAACGGCGCCTGGGCATCATCGAGGGCCAGATTGATAGCATCGTCCGCACCGTGAAGCAACTGCTTTCCTGGACGCGCAAGTTCGACCTGCACCTTGAGCCACTGGACTTGCGACGCCTGTTGAAAGAGTCCATCCTGGTGAGCTCGCCCACACTGCAGCAACGGAAGATCAAAGTGCAAATGGATCTGCCTCGCGACTGCCCTCAGGTTTATGGCGACGCAGGCTATTTGCAGCAGGTGTTTTTGAATCTGATCAATAACAGCATGGATGCGATGCCGGAGGGCGGCGAGTTACGCGTCAAGCTGCGTTATCCGACGGACGTGGATCCGCACCGGACCCCGGACGCGGGAGAAATAGCAATAGAGGTCTCGGACACCGGCCACGGCATAGCAGCCGAAATGCTAGCCCGGATCTTCGAGCCGATGTTCACGACCAAGCGGATCGGCACGGGTGCGGGGCTGGGTCTCGCTATCTGCGAGCAGATCGTCCGGCAGCACGCAGGACGCATTGAGGTCGAGAGCGAGTTGGAGCAAGGGACGCATTTCACTATTGTCCTGCCGGTTGACTGCAGGCATCGGGTGGAGATGATGGCGGCCACCGCCAGCGCCGTATAGGGATGCCCCTGACACGAGATAGCTGGGCCAGGGATGAAAGAGGCGGGTTCCTGCCGCCGCCGGTTGGGAGAACCCGGGATAAGGCGGCTTCAGCCACATGATTTCGCCACGAGCGTGGCTCGACCGTCGGCAGGCCTACCTTAGGCGCTTATGGGCACAACGAGACTTGCCTCCACTATGACTGAACGCACCGCAGTAAACATTCTCGTTGTCGATGACGACGGGGCCACCCGCGACCTCCTACGGGAAGTTCTCACCGAGGAGGGTTACCGTGCCGTTGCTTCGGGCAGCGGCGAAGAAGCCCTCGAAATCGGCAAGCAGGAGCTCTTCGACGTCATCATAAGTGATATGAAGCTGGGTCCCGACCTGAACGGGCTCGATGTCCTGCGTGCGTACAAGTCGATCCAGCCGGACTCCGAAGTTATTCTGATCACCGCCTTCGGCACCATGGAAAGCGCCATCGAAGCCGTGAAAGCGGGAGCCTTCGACTATCTTTCCAAGCCCTTCAAGATAGAAGAAGTGCTGCTGCAGGTGGCTCGGGCGCTCGAAAACCGCAATCTTATCCGGGAGAATCGCAACCTCAAGAGGCAACTCGGCAGCCAAGTGAGTCTTTCGAGCCTGGTGGGGCGGAGCCCGGCGATGCTCGATGTTTACAAGAGGATCGCCATGGTCACCGATTCCAAGTCCACCGTCCTGATTCATGGCGAGAGTGGCACAGGCAAGGAACTGGTGGCCAAGGCCATTCACTTCAACGGCTATCGCGCCAAGGAGATGTTTTTCGCCGTCAACTGCGGCGCTTTGACCGAATCTCTACTTGAAACTGAGCTCTTCGGTCATGTTCGCGGATCGTTCACCGGGGCCATCGAAAACAAGCGCGGCATCTTCGAAGAGGCCAGCGGGGGTACGGTGTTCCTCGACGAGGTGGAGGACATGAGCCCGGCGCTGCAGGTCAAACTGCTGCGCACCATCGAGGATCAAACGATCCGGCGAGTGGGCTCGAACGCGCCTGTAAAGGTTGACGTGCGGCTGATTGCCGCCAGTAACCGCAACTTGGGAGATTTGGTGGCAGCCGGGAAGTTTCGCGAGGATCTCTACTATCGGCTGCGGGTAATCGAAGTCAACTTGCCACCCTTGCGCGAGCGCAGCGAGGATATCCCGTTGCTGGTTGACCACTTCCTAAGGCAGTTTGGACGCGAGCGCAACGCCAGCTTCGGCATTTCACCCGAAGCGCTGTCTTGCCTCATTACCTATGGATGGCCGGGAAACGTACGGGAGCTTGAGAACGCTCTGGAGGCTGCGGTAGCAATTAGCCGATCGGGCGTGATCACTGCCGACGATCTAGCACCCAAGTTTCGCCTGGAAGGGCGGCGCGAGGATAAGCGCATGGAAGGCATGTTCGCGGACCTGCCATCGTTGGGCGAACTCGAGAGGCGCTACATGACTCACCTGTTGCGCGTCACCGGGGGCAACAAAGCGAAGATAGCCGGGATTCTCGGAGTGGACCGGACAACGGTCCATCGTATGACGCAGAAACTGAAGATCCCGCTCTGAACATCGTCTGTTCAGCAGCAGAATCACGCTTCTTGACCCGCGAGAGGATCGGATCACTGTGAAAGCATTTGTGATCAGTGGACTAAAGTGGTTCAATCGAACACGGGCCATCTCGGACATTCGGATCGACATCAAAGTTGGGGAGATTGTCCTTAGCCCCAACAGGAGGAGCCGTTAAATCTCCGGTGTCAGCCTGCTCTAGAATATAAACCATGAAGTACTCTTACATCGCTAAATGCGTCCTCAAGCAGCTTAACGCCGGATTCAAACTCCCCTACATGGTGATGTTTGAGACTACCTTGATGTGCAATATGTTCTGCGAGTATTGCATTTTCGGAGAGGCGGGCAAGTTTAACGATCTGCAGACCCGCGCCGTACGCGACCGGATTTTCCGGCGCATTGATGAGTTCGTGGAGATGGGCATTTTTTCGCTCAGCTTCTCGGGAGGCGAGCCCCTGCTGAATCCGAGCACGGTGGACTACATCGCCTACGCCGCAGACAAGGGCTTGTGGACCTCGATGCCGACCAACGGCCTGCTGATCAAGAAATATGCCGACGGTGTAGCGCGGCTCGACATGCTGGAGGTTTCGATTGACTCCCTCAACCATGAGAAATTTGCCAAGCGGCGCGGTGTGAATGGATTGACGAAGATCATTGAAAACCTGGACTACGTTCTCACCAAGCGCCGGCCTTTTACGACTCAGATCAACGCTGCCGTTAACATCGAGAACCTCGGGGACCTACCCGCCTTGGCCGAGTTTTGCCGTGAGCGCCACCTCGTACTGCATCCCGAGGCGGTCCACAACGTGATGCGAGCCGGGGAGTTGCTGCCGGACGCGGAGCTTCACGGCCGGGATCTCGACGCAGTTGAAGAGGGCCTGCGTGATCTGCGCCAGCAGTATCCCAAGAACGTTCGCTTCTACTCGCATTACTACGCCTTCTACCGGAAGGGTGGCTTTGGACCTGACTTCCCGTGCCGGCATCCTTCCAAGCTGGTGTCCATGAAGCCGGACGGCGCTATCCACCTGCCTTGCGCTTTTGTCACCCTGCACCAGTCGCAGGCTCCCCTCAAGGAGATCTTCGCGTCCGAATTAGCACAGAAGATCATCGCGCAGGAGGCCACGCTATGGGACTTTTGCCAAGGGTGCAAGATCGGCTGCCCATATGAGGTCAGCGCCTACACTAACAGCCCCAAGCTGATTCTGGAATCAGGCCTGAATTTCCTGCGATTGACTTGAAAAGAAAGACCTGGTACTACCCCCGGGGTGTTGCAAAATGCAACACTCCATTCAGGCTGCAACCGGCTTCGAGACGTCCCGAGTGTTGCATTCTGCAACAGTTGCTTTACGGTGAAGCAATGCCTGGAGCCGGTGTCCTCATCCAATTATCTGAAAAGTAAACCAGTTATAGACAATGTTCGCCACCGCCGAGGTTTGGCTCCTTCCGTGCTTCTGGGACGGAAGGGGAGACTGTGTTGCTTTTACCCAAGATCCTAATCGTGGACGACGACGAAGAAAGCCGACAATTGCTTTCTGAGGTTCTTGAGGCTAACGGTTACGGTGTGGGTGCGGTAGCGGACGGGCTGGCGGCTCGTGAGACGCTTAGCCGCGACGGCGAGTATCGCATTGTAATCGCCGACCTTCACATGCCGAACGAAAATGGTCTCGACCTGCTCCGGAACCTCCAAAAGCAGAAATCGACCCACGACATTATCCTGATGTCCTCCTTCATCAGCATTCGCGAACGGCAAATGGCGGAAGGCCTGGGCGTACGCGCCATGCTGGAGAAACCCTTCCGTCTTTCCGAACTGCTGGAAGTGGTGAGCCAGCTTGTGGAGAAGAAACCGATCGGCCTAGCCCAATGACTCGGCGCGCCAAGGGAGGCGCGAACAAAACAATAGTGAGGTGGAGAGAATCTCCGTGGAAAACAATAACGTAGCCGAGAAAGTTATCGAGATCATTGTCCGCGAACAGCATCTGGAACCAGGCGCGGTGACGATCGACTCGACCTTCGCCGAACTCGGCATCGATTCGCTCGATGCCGTGAACATCCTGTTCGCCCTTGAGTCCGAGTTTCAGATCGACATCCCGGACAACGTGGCGCAAAACATGCGCAGCGTGCGGCAGGCGGTGGACAGCCTGAACCGCGTGCTCGAGGGCAAGGACATTTCGGATCTGGTGGCCATGGTCAAAGGGGAGCCGTCGACGCCGGCATTGAACTAGGCGCCCTCCCGCCTTGAGGGTGAATCTGATGGCTAGCGGAAGAAAGCGGATCAGGCGAGCCTCGCAGGCCTCGCGGTAGGGATGGAGCGGAGTAGGCATGCGCAGAGTGGTAATCACAGGTATAGGAGTCTTTGCCGGCCCTGGCAAGAATACCGACGCTTTTTTCGAGAGCTTGATCAACGCACGGTCCGCCGTGCGGCGCATACAGCAATTCGATCCCTCGTCTCTCAGCGTCCAGATCGGAGCTGAGATCCCTGACTACGAACCGGCCGACTACTTCCCGGTAAAGCGGCTCGACCTGCTGGACCGCTTTTCTCAGTACGCCTTGCTGGCAGCGAAGGAAGCGGTCGAGTCAAGCGGCATCCGGATCACCGAAGAGGAACGGGTGCGGCTGGGCGTCGTGATCGGCTCGGGCATGGGGGGAATTCAGACCTACGATCGGGAGTGCAACAACCTTTACGCCAAGAACGCCAGCCGCCTGCATCCTTTCACGATTCCCAAAATGATGCACAACGCCGCCACTTCGCAGATCTGCATGGAGTATGGCGTTCAGGGGCCGGCCTTCGCCACCTCCACGGCTTGTTCATCCGCCGGGCACGCTCTCGGTGAGGCGTTCCATCTCATCAAGTATGGCGTGGCCGATATGATGCTGGCCGGTGGCAGCGATGCCCCGCTCGCCTATAGCATGATCCGCTGCTGGGAATCGGTGCGCGTGCTGGCGATAGGGAATGGCAATCCGAGCCAGGCCTGCCGTCCGTTCTCGGCGGATCGCGAGGGCTTTGTGCTGGGCGAGGGGGCCGGCGTGTTGCTGCTCGAGGAGCTCGATCACGCCAGGAAGCGCGGCGCCAAGATCTACGCGGAGTTGTCAGGGTTCGGTCTGACCTCTGACGCCGGCCACATCACCCAACCTTCCGTTGATGGGCCGACCCGCGCCATGAAAATGGCTTTGGCGGAGGGCGAGACAAACCCGGAGGAAGTTGACTACATCAACGCCCACGGCACCGGAACCCGGCTGAACGACGTCACTGAGACACAAGCGATCAAGCAGGCCTTCGGCGATCACGCCCGCAAGCTTGCGATCAGCTCGACCAAATCCATGCACGGGCACGCCATGGGGGCGACCGGGGCAATCGAGCTGGCGGCGACGGCCATGACCCTTGAACGCGGCGTCATTCCACCCACGGCCAATTACCGGCAACCGGATCCGGAATGCGATCTCGATTATGTGCCGAACGGAGCTCGCGAAAAGCCGGTGCGAGTCGCTCTGTCAAATTCGTTCGCTTTCGGCGGACTGAATGCCGTACTGCTGCTGCGGAAATTCGAGCCTGCAGCCTGACACGGGCGGAACGGGCGGGCTTGAGAACTTCAGTCGTTCCTTTTGCGGATTCGTTCATGCGCCACAACAGAAGGATCGCCATTTTGACTTTGAGTGTCGGCTCAGGTCATGTGCGCGCCGCCGAAATGATCCAGCGCGCTATTTCGGACGGAGAAGAGGACGTTGACATCCGGACGCTCGATGCCGTGGAAATGGGCGAGGCATGGTTTCGCCTGGTTTACGTGAAGCCTTACTGGTGGATGCTGAAATCCGCACCCTCGCTGTGGCGCGCCCTGTTTGAGCGTCGCCACCAAAAGCAACACGGTTCCACTGCGCCGCCCTGGGTGTTCCGCCACGGTTGCGGGCGGGTGCTGAAAGAGATGAAGGAGTATAGCCCCCAACTGGTGATCGCCACTGAGATCGCGGCGGCTGAAACGGCCGCGCTGGGGCGGCGGGAGGGCCGTTTTAACGCACCGGTGCTTGCTGTCCTGACTGATTTTCAGGCCGAACCACCCTGGGTGCAGCGTGAGATCGATTTCTATTGTGTGGCCAGCGAAGAGGCTCGGGTGCAATTGGTAGGATGGGGAGTTTCGCCCAATCGCATCCTCATGTCGGGAATCCCTATCGACCCGACTTTCGCTTTGAATTACGACAGGTCGGAAGTGCGCCGCTCGTTGGGACTTGCTGAAGACCGGCCAGTGGTCCTGGTGATGGGTGGAGGCATGGGGCCGGCGCCCCTCGATCAGATCGTCCAAAGTCTGGAGCTTTGCGGGCGGCCATTGCAGGTGGTGGCGGTGGCGGGTCTCGATAGCGCGATGCAGGAGCGCGTCTCGCGTCTGCGAGGCAGAATCGCCGTGGATCTGCATGTGTTCGGCTGGTCCGACAAGATCCCCGAGCTCATGGCGGCCTCGGACCTGCTGGTTACCAAGCCGGGCGGATTGACCATCGCTGAGTCGATGGCCATGGGTCTGCCGCTTCTGCTGACCCATCCTATTCCAGGTCCCGAAGAGCTGCACCAGCGATACCTGGCTGGCCATGGCATCGCGGTAGTGGCCAACAACTTATTGGAGATCCCGCGACTGGCCGGGCGCCTGCTCAGCAATGAGGAGGAGCGCAAAGAGATGTCACGCCGGGCGCGCGACTTCTCGCGACCTGACGCAGCTTACTCAGTGGCCCAGGTGGCACGGGCTATGCTCGATAAGGCTACCTATATCGAACTGCTGGCGAGCGCCCCTCCGCGGTCCGGTGAATCTGTTTATGTAATGTAAATGCAGCGCGCATTAAGCCTGGAAAACTCCTCTCCACTCCAGCAGAAGGGGCCAAAGGATGTCAGGGTCACAGCATCTGTACCCCCCTAACCCCCTCCCAAACTAGGAGGGAGTTTGAGGCGAAGCTGTTTACTCAATGCTCTCAACCGTACGAAAAATCGTTGAACGGGCCGTGATCGGCGATTCCGTCACCTCGCTTGTCCGCTGGGGCCGGAGCGTGCCCCGCCCAATCGTGGAGCGGCTTAAGACGGAGGCCTTCGTCGAGGTGTTCCGTTTTGCAGCCGAACGGCAGAAGTTTCTACAACGCAAACTCAAAGAGCATGATGTAGATCCCAGGCGCGTCCGCCGTCCCCAGGATCTGGGTGACATCTTCACCACGCCGGATGATCTGCTGGCAAACCCACCCGAGGACTTCCTTTGCTGCGAGCCCCAAGCGGTCTTTGAAACCACCGGCACGTCCGGCCACCCCAAACGGATTTACTTCAGCTACAAGGAACTCGATCAGGCAGCGCTGCACGAGGCGGCGGCGCTTTATCAGAACGGCGTGAGGCCGGGAGACCGCCTGGTGTGCACGTTCGACGCCGGATATTGGATCGCGAGTTGGGTGACATTTCTGGCTTGCCGGAAGCTGGGGGTCTTCTGCTCTGCGGTCGGCAAGCCTACGCCGCAGGAGTTCTATCGCCGCTTTAGCCTTTATCGCTATAACGTGATCGCCGCCGATCCGACCTGGTTGGTCAGCCTCTCAGAGATCGCCGAGCGGGAGGGCATGGTGCCGGTGAAGCTGATCATGGCGGCCGGCGATCGCATGACTGACGCTTATCGCCAATACGTCCAGGATGTACTCAAGGCGCCAGTGATTTTGGGGTACGGCTCGACCGAATTCGGCGGCGGCGCAGGCATGGAGTGCCATCGGCGCGATGGCTACCACATGGACGAGTTCGATCTCTTCCTGGAAATCGTGGAACCGGACTTGGCGGGATACGGCGAATTGGTGATGACCACCCTCTCCCGGCGCACCATGCCCCTGATTCGTTATCGCGCGCGCGACATCACCCGGTTTTTCGAAGAGCTGTGCCCTTGTGGCGTGACCCTGCAGAAGATCGCCCGCATCAGGGGACGTTGCGACGAGATGGTGGTGATGGGCGCGGGCAACATGCATCCGGAGATTTTTGAACGCGTGCTGCAGGACGTCGCCGGAATCTCCAACCGCTGGCAGGTGGCGGTCCGGCAGGAGGGACGGCACGACATCCTGGAGTTCCGCCTCGAGTTGTCGAATGGCATCAATCCTGCCAGTATCGAGCAATCGATTCGACGCAACCTCGAGACACAGTATCCCGAGGTGTGGGCGAATCAGGCCTGCGGCATGTACCAACTGGCGTTCCGGTTCCTCCAACCAGGGGAGATCGCTCAAGGACGCAAGCAGAAACGGCTGGTGGATGAACGTGAAGCCTAGCATGCTGTCGAAAATTCCCGTAGGTTGCCTTTCCGAACGAAGCGAGGGAAACAAGGGCGAGGCGAGATTCCTTGTCGACTGCGCTTCCCGGAATGACGCGCTGCACGGGCTTTCCACAGCCCGCCGGGACGGAACCACAGCTCGTCAACATTCCTTTGTCACTTTGATTGATGCGCGATGACTGGAAATGACACGCTCGCTGCCAATGACGAAGGACCCATGACCGACGGCCCCGAAGAAGTCGAGACCGGCCCGATTATCTTCTCCGATTTTGACGGAACCATCAGCCTTGCCGACGTCACCGATCAGATTCTGGAGCGCCTGGCGGATCCATCCTGGCATGACGTCGAGGAGCGTTGGGTTCGCGGCGAAATCGGATCGCGCGAGTGTCTCGGCGAGCAGATGGCCCTGGTCCAGACCGAAGTCGAGACGCTCCGCGAGCTGATTGATTCGGTTCCACTCGACCCAGGTTTTGTGGACTTCTACGGGCTTGTGCAGGCGCGCCAGATTCCCTTCTATGTGCTCAGCGATGGATTTGATTACGTCATTCGCCGGGTGTTGCGGCGGTCAGGTGCAACGGGGCCGTTACGTAACGGCTCGCACCTGTTTTCAAGCAGTCTGAAACCTGAGGCTGGACGCTTGATGACCTCGTTCCCTCACCCGGCCGCGGGTTGCGAGCACGGTTGCGCCACTTGCAAGCCTGCGATCATGCGGCGATTGGGCCGGAGCCATCAGCCGGTGATCTATATCGGCGATGGGCTTTCCGACCGCTTTGCGGTGGGGGAGGCCAGCCTGGTTTTCGCCAAGAACAAGCTGCTCGACTTTTGCCGCTCCCACTCGATCCCCTGTGAGCCGTTCGAGACTTTTGGGGATGTGAGCGTAGTCATCGAAAAGCTCCTTTATCGCCCTGCACAAAATGGTAAGACTGCAACCGCAGAACGCCGCCTGCGGGCAAGGCCGGAACAGGCGGAGGTCGCAACCTAGCGGTCCTTAATTGGCGTGGTCGAAGTGACAACAGCCCTCGCCCGCTTGCGGGAGAGGGGGGGACCGCGCAGCGGTGGGTAAGGGGTTTGACAAATTCAGGGCCGGAGAAGATGACCCTGCCCTACACGATATTCGGGAGGCATTGACCCTTGGCTGAACTCGGCGCAACCTCGAAATCCACAGAACTACTGGAACTCGAACGCAAATACTGCTCCTTTGGAGACACAGTCCACTACCTGGAGCCTCCCAAAGTTTTTGTCAACTGCGAAGGAAGTTATCTGTACGACGAAGGGGGTACACCCTACCTCGACCTGCAGATGTGGTATTCCGCGGCGAGCTTCGGTTACAAGAACCGGCGCCTGTGCGAGGCCTTGAAGCGCCAGATCGACCGACTGCCACAGCTTGCCTGCCAGTACCTGCACGCCGAGAAAGTGGAAGTGGCGGCGCGGATTGCTCAATACATCGAAAAGCAGTTCGGCGTTAAAGGCCGCGTCCACTTCAACGTCGGTGGATCGCAGGCCATCGAGGATTCGCTCAAGCTGGTGCGTAACTACAACGGCAAGAATCTGATGTTCGCCTTCATGGGTGGATATCACGGCCGCACCCTGGGCGCCTCCGCCATCACCTCCAGTTACCGCTACCGCCGCCGCTACGGACACTTCGGCGATCGCGCTCAGTTCGTGCCTTATCCTTATTGCTTCCGCTGCTTCTATGGCAAGGAGCGCGCCACTTGCGGCACCTACTGTCAGGGCCAGTTCGAGAAGCTTTTTGAATCGGAATACTACTCCGTGTGGGACGACAAGGCGAAGGCTTCCGAATACGGCGCCTTTTACATCGAAGCCATCCAAGGGACGGGCGGCTACGTGATTCCTCCCAAGGATTACTTCACCGGCCTCGAAGCCACCTGCCGCAAGCGCAAAATCCTCATCGTGGACGACGAAATCCAGATGGGCTTCTTCCGTACCGGCAAGTTCTGGGCGGTGGAGCACCTCGGGATCACACCGGATATCATCGTATTCGGCAAGGCGCTCACCAATGGCCTAAATCCAATTGCAGGCGTGTGGGCGCGCGAAGAATTGATCTCGCCCGAGATGTTCCCGCCCGGCTCGACCCACTCCACCTTTTCCTCCAACACGCTGGGAACGGCGGTAGCTCTCGAGACGCTGAAGATGATCGAGGAAGAGGACTACGGAACGCAAGTGAACGAGAAGGGCGCCTATTTCCTGGCGGGCTTGGAGAACCTGCAGTCGCGCCATCCGGGTATCATCGGCGACGTGGACGGCCTGGGCCTCGCCTTGCGTATCGAAGTCTGCAAAGAGGATGGCATAACGCCCGATCGCGAGTTGACCGACCGCATTTTCGCTGAGGGCATGAAGGGCGATTTGCGCGCGGGCGGTCGCCACTACGGCCTGGTGCTCGACGTGGGCGGCTACTACAAGAACGTCTTCACGTTGGCGCCCGCGTTTACGATTACCCGCGAGGAGACGGATCTGGCGCTCGATCTGCTCGATCAGTTATTCCGAAGAGCAGCAGGCAGTAAGCAGTAGGCAGCACATAACCGGACCTGCCTGTTCCCCCGGGTGGCGCTGCTGCGCACGCTCTGCGATTTCACCAGGGTTTTCCCTCTCAGCCGTATCCTTATACGGCATAATCATACCGGTCTACTGCTGTCATTCTAGAACTGTGCCCGTTGCCTTGAACATCGCCTGGTTGTGCCCCCAAAATCGCATAGATAGTGCGCTGTGTGCCAGCCAGCCAGTGAGCAGTGGGTAGCCACGGCACGGTTTTTTGTGCCCTGGGTTCTCGGGGCGTAGCCAAGATAGTGTTTTTATCGTGGGATTTCCCTCAGTCCCTTGGGGGCGCTGAGCACAACCCTGCAAAGAGCCTTCTCGGGGCCGACCCCAACAAACCGCAGACTTCCTGGAGAGCGGAAGTCTGCGCTACCCGACTGCCTACCGCCTACCGCCTTCTGCTCCTCGCTGGTTGCTGCTGCGTCAAACAGTGCAGCGTGCCCAGCCCCCACACCAGGTCCACAGCGTGGATGCCGACCACGGGCCGGCCGGTAATCAGTTCAGCGAGCGTCCCCAAGGCCACGCGGTCGTTGGCATCGTTAAAGGTTGGTACCAGTACCGCCGCGTTGGCGATGTAGAAGTTGGCGTAGCTGGCCGGAAGACGCTGGCCATCAAGATACAAGGGCGCGGGCATCGGCAGTGGAACCACTTCGAGTTTTGCGCCGTCTTCGAGCCGTGCCGATTCCAACCTTTCCCGGTTTTCTTCTAGAGCCTGATAGTTGGGGTCGCGAGGATCGCTTTCCCGGCACAGTACCACGGTTCGTGCGTTTACAAACCGGCAAAGGTCATCTACGTGCCCGTGCGTATCATCGCCGGCGATTCCCCGCCCTAACCAGATCGTGTTCGTCGCGCCGAGATAATCCGCGAAGACTCGTTCGATCTCTTCCCTGCCGAGGCGGGGATTGCGGACTTGAATCTTCGGATCGAGCAGGCACTCCTCCGTGGTCAGGATCGTACCGCGGCCATTCACGTCGACGCCGCCGCCTTCCAAAATCACCTCACGTCCGCGGGATGTCACGGGCAGCAGGCGCAAACCCAGCCTGCGAGCAACGCGCCCGGGAATGGCATCGTCCTTCTGCCAATCCGGATACTTGGCCCAGGCGTTGAAGCGAAAGCGCGCAATGGCGACTTCCGGCCGTGGGCCGTCTTGACGGGCGAAGATCGGACCGGAATCGCGCGTCCAGCCCCGATTGGTGGGATATCGGAAGAACCCAACCTGCGCCAGATCGACACCGACCCGCTTGAGTAAGCGGCGGGCGCGCGTCTCGCGTTCCGCTGAGTCCACGAGAACGCGCACCAGTTCGCCGTCATCAGGCGAGGCGCCAGCAAGCTTACGCACGATCTCGCCGTAGACCCAGGGGATCGGCGCAAACTTGCCGGGCCAGTCGGTAAGATTGCTTGGCCAGCCGAGCCAGGTCGCCTCATGCGGTTCCCACTCGGCGGGCATCCGGAATCCCAGGTAACGGGGTGTCTTAGGCATGAGTAGCCCAGTTCTGAATTATGAATTATGAGTTATGAGGTGCTTATTAAATGATGTGGATCATCAATGCTCATCGATGAATCGCCGCTCGATTCCCGCGTAAGCGTCGATCCGGCGGTCACGCAGGAACGGCCAGTTACGGCGGACGTCCTCCAGACGCGCGAGATCCACCTCGCCGAGCACGATTTCCTCTTTATCGCTGAAACCCTCGGCGATGCACCACGCCAAAAGGATCGGCAATAAAGGATGATCCCCAGAACTCGATTCCCGCGCTGGCCGCCGGCTTTTCATGACCGACGCGGTTCACCACAGCCACGTAGGTGCCGTTGGCGATAGCATGAGCGCGTTGGATCGTCCGCCAGGCATCGCGCTGTGAAGCTCCGACAGCCTCCTTCTCGTGCGGGTGCCAGCCGATCGCCGTCGGGTAAAAGATCACGCTGGCGCCGCGCAACGCGATCAAGCGGGCGGCCTCGGGATACCACTGGTCCCAGCAGATCAAGGTGCCGACGCGTCCCACGGCGGTATCAAAGGCGCGAAAGCCCAGGTCGCCGGGAGTGAAATAGAACTTCTCATAGTAAGCAGGATCGTCAGGAATGTGCATCTTGCGATAGAGACCTAGCAGTTCTCCGTCTTTGCCGATCACGGCCGCGCTATTATGATAGACGCCGGCAGCGCGGCGCTCGAATAGCGGCACGACGATTGTGACGTGCTTTGACTTGGCGACCTTGGCCAGCGCTTCAGTGGTTGGTCCCGGCACCGGTTCCGCCAAATCGAACAGGGCGGGATCTTCACGCTGGCAAAAGTACTGCGAACCGAATAGTTCCGGCAAGCAGACGACTTGCGCGCCTGAGTCTGCCGCCTGTTCCACCCTGACGACTGCGCGCGCAAGATTATCGGCCGGGTCAGGCGCGCAGGCCGTCTGCACGAGCCCGATGGTGAACCTGGACGGTGTCTGCATGTAGAAGATCGTACACTATTGAGGGCTGCAAATCATGGTGACGCTCAATTCTGTAGCCGGTCTTCTTCCCAGCGCGAACTCGCCGGTAAGGACACCGGCGCCTGGAGTTTCTACATTTCTGCACGATATGGCCAAGATGGCCATGCCACCTCGATGTGGCACGGCCTTCCAGCCCGTGATCGCCGGTGAGGACACCGGCGCTACAGCGAGGCAGCCACGGCCTTGCTCCAACTCCTCCAACTCCTGGCATGCTTGACTTCGACGCAACCTGCTGATTAGATAGCTCTGGAGCGTGTCCGGCTGCGGTTCGAGGAACCCACTTCCGCGGCCAGCGCATCCTAAGATCTTACATCGCAAGTAGTTGTCAACTCAGGGTGATTGCGTGCCGTCCGCATCCTTGCTTTCTCGAGGGACATGGCTTTGATCGAAGACTTCGCCAAGCGCCAGGTTTTGGCCGTTCAGGAATTCACCTACCTTGTCCGCGATTCCGTCAAGAACATCTTCAGCCCGCCGCGCTACATCGCCGACACCCTCGTGCAAATGGACGTGATCGGCGTCGGCTCCTTGCCCATCGTATTGCTGACGGGATTCTTCACCGGAGCCGTCCTCGCTCTGCAGACCTATCGGACCCTGCAATCGTTCGGCGAAGTGGACCTGATGGGACAAGCAGTGGCGATTTCCATGGTGCGTGAGCTCGGACCGGTACTAACAGCGATCCTGGTGGCAGGCCGCAACAGCTCCGCTATAGCCTCCGAACTCGGCTCCATGCTGGTGAGTGAGCAGATTGACGCCATGCGCGCCCTCGGCACCGATCCCATGCGCAAGTTGGTAACACCGCGCCTGGTGGCTACGGTGCTCTGCCTGCCGCTGCTGGTGATTCTCTCGGACTTTATCGGCCTGTTCGGCGGCTACCTGCTCAGCAACCTGGTGGCGCATCTCACCTTTGACCAGTACTGGACAACGGCGTATCACGCCCTCGATTTTCACGATGTCACCCAGGGCCTGATCAAGCCGTTCTTCTTTGCCTTCGTTATCGCGCTGATCGGCTGCTATCACGGATTGCGCACGACCGGCGGTACGGAGGGCGTGGGGCGCTCCACCATCCGCGCGGTTGTGGGCGCCTGCGTGCTGATTCTGGTCCTGGACCTTTTCATCACCCAGTTCCTGATCAGCATTAATTTCGCCTGAAAGGCAGACGACACCTTGGCAACGCTGACCCAAAGTCCGCCGGCCACCTCCGAGGTCGCCCAGGAGGTACCCGCCATCGAGTTTCGCGGCGTTTCCATTGCCTTCGATCGCAAACGGGTGCTCGAGGACATCTCCTTTCGCGTGGCTCCGGGCGAAACGCTGTTTCTGCTGGGAGTTACCGGCACGGGCAAATCGATACTGTTGAAGCTTTGCTTGGGGCTGTTCAAACCCGATCGAGGCGACATCCTGATCGACGGGGAAAACATTGTCCGGACCCGCGAAGCGGATCTCAGCCCAGTGCGGCGCAAAATGGGAATGGTGTTTCAGGAAGGAGCGCTGTTCGATTCACTCTCCGTATACGATAACGTCGCCTATCGCCTGCACGAGGAGGGGGCTGAAGACGAAGATGAAGTCGAGCGGAGGGTACGCGAGGTGCTCTCGTTCGTAGAGATGGAAGACGCCATCTGGAAAATGCCCTCGGAGCTTTCGGGCGGGATGCGCCGCCGGGTCTCGATCGCTCGGGCCATCGCCAGCGAGCCCTCGATCATGCTGTACGACTCGCCCACGGCCGGTCTCGATCCCGTCACGGCGAATACAATCTTGATCCTGATCGCGAAGCTCCGGGACGTACGCCACACCACCTCCGTGGTGGTCACTCATCGAATCCAGGATGCCGTAACCCTGATCAAATCTATATATTCCGAAGAGAAGCAGAACCTCATTCCGGCCGGCCCCGGTTCGTCGCCAGCGTCACCCTCACATTTCATGGTTCTTCGCGATCGCAGGATCTATTTCTATGGCGAGCAGCAGGAACTCGCGCATACCCCCGATCCCTACTTGCGCCGTTTCCTGGTGTAATGAGGCTGGGAGCGCGGCCCCTCGCTCGCACATCCTGTCGGGAAGATGAGCGCGAGTTTATCGATGATAAAAGGAGATCGTCATGCCGCAACGTCAAGAGCTGAAGTGGACCCAACTGCGTGTGGGAGCGATGGTCGCAGTTGCTTTGATTCTTTTCGGGGTAGGCATCTTCTTCATTAGCGGCAGCGTGGGGTTCCTCACCCGCAAGTACACCCTAGAGACTTACTTCGCCAGCGCCACGGGCCTACGTCCGGGTTCACAGGTGCAGCTCGCAGGCATTCCTGTAGGTACAGTGAAGGACGTCCACATTTCAAGCTTCTCCGACCCCAATCGCGCCGTGTCAGTGAGGATGTCCATCGCCAAGAAATACCAGTCTCAGATTCGCGCTGATTCCAAGGCAAGCAACACCACGGCCGGGCTGCTCGGCGAGGCTTACATCGATATATCCCGCGGCGGTCCCAACCAGCCTCCGGTGCCCGAAGGCGGTGTCGTCCTCTCTGAGAATTCACCTGATATGAAGGCGGTGGTGCAAAACGCCAACGACGTCATCTCAAACTTGCGGGTGCTGAGCTCGAAACTCAACGACATCACCAACGAGATAACTGCCGGCCAGGGCACCTTCGGCAAGCTGCTCTATGACCCTTCACTCTACAATAAGGCCAACCAGACTATGGCGGAAATCAGCCGGATGGTGAAAGAAGTGCACGGCGGTACCGGCACCCTGGGTAGGCTTTTCGTCGATCCCAGCCTCTACGACAAGCTCAATGGGACCATCGACCGCGCTAATAGCCTGCTCAACACGGCGGAGCACGGCAACGGCACTCTGGGCAGATTGATGAGCGACCCTTCGCTCTATAACAGCGTGAATCAGACGATTTCGAAGGCCGACGCCATGATCGACCACATCAACAAGGGCGAAGGCACGCTCGGCAAGCTGGCCCGCGACCCCTCGCTCTACAATCACCTGAACGACACTGTGAGCCATGTCGAGAGCATCACGGCCCGCATGGACAAAGGCGAGGGTACGTTGGGCGCAATTTCGACCGACAAGACCCTCTACAATAATATCGCAGTCAGCGCCCAATCGCTGCGCGAGTTCCTGACCGAGTTCCGTCAAAATCCGCGCAAGTTTCTTACGATCAGGGTGAAGGTATTCTGACGTTAGTGGCGACCAGGGCTCAGCCCGAGCACTCGCAGCGTCAGCGTGACGGCTCGGCCCACGACTTCCAGATTGCGGGATCTGCCAGCATTTTGATGAATACGCCCCCAACCACAGATCGCGCCTGGAAACCCTCCTGCCTGCCGCCGGTCACCGAGTACCAGTCGGTCAGCGGAACGCGGCTCGGGGACTCGTTGACCCAAGTCATAAATTGGGGCCAGCAATGCCTGGAAATCCGCCGCAGAGCCGGCGAGTGTGGCTGTCCACAGTTCCCAGTCAAGCTTCGTGTAGGCCTTGCGATTATCGAGCGCCAGTCCAAAGCGGGCGCGCTTGGTTTGGTAATAGGCCATTTCAGTCCGTGCGATTTCGGCGGGAAACAGCTTGTAACCGAGCAGATCGTCCCAAACCAGGTTGTACTTCTGGCTCCAGGTGCCCGGCTTGTCGAAGGCAAGGCGGTAGTGATCGCCCTCGGACGCCATTTTCACCCATTGGCCGGCGAAGTCTGCCGCGATTCTACCGTAAGCGGCAGCATCCTCCTCGTGACCGGTCATACGGGCAAGCGCGGAATAGGCGCCCAAAGCTTCGATCGCTTTGAGCGAGAGATTAGCGTTGTGCGCCAGATGCCCGGCGAAGTCATCGGTGCAGAGTTGATTGGCGGGATCGAGCCCTTCGTTCTTGAGGTACCCAGCCCACTGACCTAGAAGGGGCCAGTACTGCCTGGCGAAGTCGGCATTGCCCTCGACCTTAGCGAGCGCGCCTACCAGGATCAGCATGTTGCCACTCTCTTCCACCGGCATCTGATCGTCCTCGGTCCGTTCCCGTCCGCCGTACACCTGCCCGTCGGCCAGAGGATAAGTGCCCAGGTCGTGAGGCGCGAAGGGGAAATGCCATCGCCCGGAGCGGGCATATTCAAGTACCGGCACCAGCTGAGCCTCAAGCAGCTTGGGATTCACGAGCAGCAGCAGCGGCGCGCCGGGATAGATCACGTCGACGGTGCCGATGCAGCCGTTGCTGAAGTTCTCCTTGGGAAAGAAGAAAGGGCGCCCCGCCGGATCAACCACCAGTTTGTTAGCGGCCAGGCTCTGCCGATAGGCCAGGGCGGCCAGGCGCGCGTACTTCTCACCGTCCGCGCGGGTGAGATCGGCCATCAGCTTTTCGTCAAAAGCACGGCAGCGTTCGATGAGCGAAGCGTAATCCCTGGCAGCCCATTTGAGGAGATCGGCCGCTTGAGCGTGGTTTCGACGCCAGTAGCCGCGCAGCCGTTCGTTCATGTATTCGATCGACCAGATGTCGTCATAAGCCAGGATCAGGTAGCGGTCCACCGCTTTACCCGAGACCTGCCCAAGCTCAAAAGACGCTGCCATCACCGGCCAGCCGTCACGCACCGCAGCCGATAAGCGTGCATCATCGGAGCCAGGAAGGGCGCCCTTCGTGGCAAAGCTTTCGCGAACCTCCTTCGCACCGGCAATCGCTTCTCCATACGATTCCTGGTTGGGAGCGGCCACATAGACGTGGCCCCAGTCAATGCGCAGATTATCGCCGCGCTTCCCCAGCACCGGCTGCTCCTTCGATCCAACACTCATCACCTTGAGTCCCGGCACTTGCTCGTGCCGCCACGTTACCAACTGATCTGGCGTATTCACGGCTAACGACGCCGAGGCGTCGAAGTACACCGAGACAGCGTGAGGCTGGCCGTCCGCCGATTGCACGCTCCAGGTAAGATAGGTTGCCGGACGCGAGAGCAAGTCGAGGTCCTGCGGCAGCATGGGAGTCATTAAGGTGAGGGTCACGCGGACGCCGCCGCCTTCGAACCGGTAAATCGTCCGGGTGGGCCAAACCTCGAGATCCTTTTGGTCGAGCGCGGGGACACTCTTGGGTTCGTCACCCATAATGCGATAGGCCTTGTCGTCAATCCGTACCATGCTGGCAAGCTGCTGCACGGTGCCAGTCCAGTGGCGGGTGGTGTCGCCGGTCAACCGGTCAGCAAAGGACCAAACACTGAAATAGGGGTCGGAGGTCACGAGCGGTACGGCAGGCGGACGGAAGGCCGGCTCCACAGCACGTCCCCTGACAATCCCGCAGAAAAGGCAAAAAACAGAGTGAGCAAAAGAAGATGAATTCTCATAGATGACTCCTGAAAGATCACGTAGCGTGTAGCGCGGACTTTCGATCGCAGAAAGTATGCGGCTCGTCTCAGGCCCAACGCAAAGAAAAGGCCGCAGACTTTCTGAGAATCGAAAGTCTGCGCTATCCACTTGCCGCGCTACCCAATGTCCTCCCCCAACCAATGCACTTCCCTGATCTCCCGCAGGCGCGCTGCCGCCGTCTCGGGCGTGATATCCCGCTGAGGCGAAGCCAACATTTCGTAGCCGACCATGAATTTGCGCACGGTGGCTGATCGCAACAAGGGCGGATAGAAATGCAGGTGCAGGTGCCACTCAGGGTAGGTCTGGCCATCCGTGGGCTGCTGATGGAATCCCATCGAGTAAGGGAAGAAAATCTCGAAAAGGTTGTCGTAGCGGATGGTGAGCCGTCTCAAGACGTCCGCCAGCCCGTCGCGCTCCGCCCCGGTGAGATCACCAAGCGACGCGCGATGCTCGCGACCGAGCACCATGGTCTCAAATGGCCAGACGGCCCAGAAGGGAACGAAGGCCATGAAGTGTTCGTTCTCGATCACCAGCCGCGTGCCTTGCTCACGCTCGATCCTGAGCAAATCGCAAAGCAAACACGATCCTCGCTGCTCGCGGTAGTTGGCCTGCGACTCCTGCTCGCGTGCCACCTCATTCGGAATGCTCCGGCTGGACCAGATCTGGCAGTGGGGATGCGGGTTGCTGGCACCCATCATCTGGCCGCGATTCTCGAAAACCTGAACGTAATTAATGGAGGGCCGGGTGCCCAGTTCGAAAGACTGCCCAGCCCACAAATCGACCACCTCCCGGATCTGCGTCGGTGTCATGCGAGCGAGTGTAAGATCGTGCCGGGGCGAGAAGCACACGACGCGACAGACGCCTGCCTCCAACTCCGCCACCAGCAGCCCCGCCTGGTCCACCCGGCCTTCCGGCGTATTCGGCGCCAGGGTGGCGTAATCGTTATCAAAAACGAAGGTGGACGTGTAGGCCGGATTCCGATCGCCCTTGGCCCGCTGGTTGCCAGGACACATATAGCACTGCGGGTCGTAGGATAGCGGTACCTCCGTGGCCAGGCGCTCCACTTGTCCTTGCCAGGGGCGCTGCGTTCGATGCGGTGACACCAGGATCCACTTGCGCGCGAGCGGATCGAATCGGCGATGAGGGTATTCTCTTAGATTGAATGATGGCATGAGTTCTCCGGGGTCCATTCTCCACCCTGGAATCGAGCAGACAACAACCTATCACAGAGCGGGCAGCCATGGGTTATGCCAAACGGAGAGACTGGCGGCGAACCGGAATTGGTTTCGTGCGAACAGGCGAGACTACGAACTAAGGAGATAGTCGGACGCTTCGATCTGACCGGCGCGCACTGCGTTCATGCGAACCGCCAGGACGTTGGAGAAGTACTGCAGAATCGAGGTCAGCTTCTGGACCGAGCTGCTTTCACTAAGCCGGAAAGCGTGCCGCACTCGCAGGCAGAAGAAGGTCAAGCGGAAGTAGGTCATCAGCAGGCGCTCGTCCTTCGTCATCCGCCGACTGGTATTGCAAGCGTTGCGCAGCAGACAAACCAGAGAGAGGAAGTCGCCCTGCAGCGCCGATTCCATTTTTGCCCACTCCGGTCCGCCGGGGCGCTCCAGCGCCTCTTTGAGAGAGGCAAACTCCAGCCGGTAGGCGTGCATAATCTCGGCGCAACGTGTCTCCGCGAAGCGCCGGCGCAGAATCTTTTCGCATGTCGCCTGCAGATAGAACAGCATGAGCGCCGTGGAGACCACGAAAATGAGCAAAGAAGAAAACATAACGCGACCAGCCCACTGAGCTGATGGTCTTATGCTAAGTGAAGGCCATCCTTAAAGCCATAGTACCGTCGTACTCCGGCTGGCGGGAGCATTCATCGAGCTGTTTTGATGCTTCCGTCGCAGGCACTATCGGCTGGAGCAGTCCAGAACTTGAGCGAGATCTGATGCAGCAAGTTCGGGCCTGGGTCGGTGCGGATCTTGGTTTTTCCTTTGTCGCCTGCCGTGACATGGAAAACACGTATCCAACGGGCAGGTCCGGGGTCACTCGGCCAGGACGGGGAAGCAGCCGATCCATGAGCAACCACAATCAGTCGCGCCTAAAAGGCGGAGCCGCGAGCGAGTTCTGAAAACGATCCCACGGCGGCTTCGATCGTCGACGCAACATCGAGATTACTGTGGGCGGCTGAAACGAACGCTGCTTCAAACTGCGAGGGCGGCAGAGATACGCCTCGCTCCAGCATGGCGCGGAAGAATGCAGCGAACTTCGACGTGTCCGACTTGCGGGCGGACCCATAATCGGTGACGGGCTGAGAGGTAAAGAACCCCGTGATCATCGACCCCACCCGATTCACCACCAGGGGAACACCAGTGTGCCGGGCGGACGCGGACAGGCCCGAGGCAAGATTCTCAGACACCGATTCGAGCCGATCATAGAATCCAGGCCGGCGCAGAACCTCCAGCGTCTTGAGACCTGCAGCCACCGCCAAGGGATTGCCTGAGAGGGTCCCTGCTTGATACACCGGTCCCGCGGGCGCCACCATGTCCATCAAATCGCTTCTGCCGCCGTAAGCTGCGGCCGGCAATCCCCCTCCGATAACCTTCCCCAGCGTGGTGAGGTCCGGGCGGATTCCATAGAGCTGCTGCGCTCCACCATAGGCGACCCGAAAGCCGGTCATCACCTCATCAAAAATCAGAACCGCGCCGTGACGGGCGGTAAGCTCACGCAACTTTTCGAGAAACCCGGGCGCAGGCGGTACCGTGCCCATGTTGCCAGCCACCGGTTCGACGATGACTGCAGCAAGCTGATTCGAGTGGACGTCAAAGACCGCTTCCAACGCGGCTATGTCATTGTAGGGAGCGGTCAGGGTCAACTCGGCAAGCGCTCGTGGCACGCCGGGGCTGTCGGGCAGTCCAAGCGTGGCCACGCCCGACCCTGCTTTCACCAGCACACTGTCGGCGTGCCCGTGATAGCATCCCTCAAACTTTAGGATCCTCTCGCGACCTGTGGCCGCGCGCGCCAGGCGAAGCGCCGAAAGCGTCGCTTCTGTGCCGGAGTTTACCAGCCGTACTCGCTCGATTGAAGGCACGGCCTCGATGATCCGCTCCGCCAGCGCCACTTCGCCAGGCGTCGAAGCACCAAAGCTGGTGCCAGTAGCGATGGTACGGGCGAGCGCCTCAGTGACCTCGGGATGCGCATGCCCAAGGATGAGCGGTCCCCACGACATCACGTAATCAACATAGGAATTGCCATCGACGTCGGTAACGTGCGAACCCCCGCCTCCACAGATGAAAACGGGATCCCCGCCAACGGCTCGGAAGGCACGCACAGGCGAGTTAACACCGCCGGGCATGAGCAATTGTGCTTTGGCAAAAAGTTCGGCGGACTTGTTTCTCATGCTTAGATTTTCCCCTGCCCGACTGAGAATCGCCGAAAGGAATCGCGCACTGTATTTCCGAGGAACTCCAGGATCGAGAGCCCCAGAGTGCGATAGAGGCGCCCCGCCAGGCCCGCGTACGATTGGGTCCCATCAAGCAGATCCTGCAGCAGATCGAGAAACGTTTTGCTGCGGGCGCTGAACTCAATCAAACGGGTGCTCGAGAGCTTACCCAGAAAGTCTTCGTGATAGAAGTAACGAGCCAGACGCGCTCCCAGCGCCAGCTTCTCTCCGTAGTCACACCACAATCGATCTCGATAGGATTCTGGCACACCGTCAAGCAACGATTCGGCCAGCAACTCACCCGAGCGCATGGCGAAGTAGATTCCCTCTCCCGTCACTGGATCGACCAGGCCGGCCGAGTCGCCCGCCAGCGCCCATGCCGGACCCGAAAACTTCAGGTTGTTCCAACTCTCGGGCGAGAGTGCCGGCAGGATATGGCTGAACACTGGCGCGGGACCCTCATCATAACCGAACTTACGCATGAAGCCGTGTAGACGATCGCGCAATCCCGCCATGCTGCTCTCGCCCACCTTGCCGCAGATGCCAAGCGAGAGATGGTCGGGCCGCGGAAAAGCCCAGGCATAACCTTCGAAATCGTCGAAGAACTCGACCCGCAGCAAATCGTCCCGACCGTCGCTTAGGACTGGCGAGTAGTAGCCGAAGGTCAGCATAAAGTCGCCCGCCCCGAAATCGCGGGCGAAGCGGCTGCGCAGCCGGCTGCGGGCGCCAGCGGCCAAAATCAGGAAATCCGCCCGGTGGGCGCCCTGGCGGCCCTCGATCCGCCACCCAGACGGTGGTCCGTTACCCGACTTGGGGGCAATGTCGAGGACGCGATCCTCGATTACCTCTGCACCCGCCGCCTGAGCGCGCCGCAACAGCAAGGCATTGAGCACGGCGCGCGAGTAGATCACCAGAGGGTGATGCAAACGCAAACGGACGCTCGCTCCATTGGCTGCCACGAGTTCGGCGCTCTCGATTGACTTGTGTGGGTCCGCCGCCTCCATCAGGAAAGGGTACTGGCGCAGTGCCTTATAAGGTAGTCCCCCGCCACAGGGCTTTTCCCAGCCCACCCTCTCTTCAAACACAGTGACGCGCGCGCCGCCGCGAGCGAGGCGCTCCGCCGCCATCGAACCCGCAGGACCGCCGCCGATGATCGCTATCCGCTCGACATGCTTAACTGTCATGCGTCTGAGTTGCTCTGTGTCTCAGTATTTCAGTTCGTCAGTCTTTCGTCCAGTCCGCTGTTCACGCTGCTGACACGCTAATCAACTGACAAACTGACAAACTCTCGATGTGGTTCTAATCTCTATTCGCGCGGGCGCGATCATTGCTAGCACAGGTGGTCCCATACGCCGGTGACACTCCGTTAAACCCGCTGAACTTCGAGATCTACCTCTACTGAACATTACAAGTCATAGTGACGCGCGATTCTGCAGCGGCGCTGTCCCTCCGCTCCACTCAGGGCAGGCTCTCAGTGGTGAAAACGCCGGTGGGGACACCGGCGCGACAGGAAGGCCGCCACTCCTACAGGTTCTGCTTGAAAAACTCCAGAATGCGCTTATCCAGATACTCCTGCACCCACCCGCCCGTGAAGCCATGCTTCTGGCCAGGCTGCAGGTAAAGCTCAAAGCGAATTCCTGCCCCGACCAGTGCATTCACAAAATTGAACGTATTCTGCAGGTGGACGTTGTCATCGTCGACACCATGGATCAGCAGCAGCTTCGCCTTGAGGCTCGCCGCTGCCTGAAGGGGCGATGCTTCCCGGTAGCCCTCCGGATTCACCGCCTCCGTTCGCATGTAGCGCTCGGTGTAAATGCTGTCGTAGAACTTCCAGTCGGTCACCGGCCCGCCGGCGATGCCGCACTTGAAGGCATCGGGGGCGTGGGTCAGAGAATAAAGCGTCATGTATCCGCCGTACGACCAGCCCCAGATGCCGATGCGCGTGCCATCGACATAAGGCAGCGACTTCAGATACTCGATCCCAGCTAACTGATCATCGAGTTCGTGCCGGCCCATGTGCTCGAATATGGCGCTTTCCCAGGCGTGCCCGCGCCCCCAGGATCCCCGATTGTCAAGCTTCCACACCAGGAAACCTTGCGCGGCCAGCAGATCGTTTACGTCTACGCCATGGCCGCCCCATGCGTCACGCACTTCCTGCAAGTGCGGACCACCGTACACCGACACCACCACCGGATACTTCTTACGGGGGGCAAACTCGGGAGGCTTGATCAGCATTGCAGGCAGCGCGACTCCGTCGGCCGCCTTTACCTCCCTGAATTCACGCGTAGGCAGGCTGTATTCATCGAGGTGGTTAACGGGCTTGTCGATTACAGCCACCAGGGTGCCGTCCGACTTGAGCAGGCGCGTGACCGGCGGAGTGGTCAGGTTCGAATAAGTCTCGGCGATGAAGCGGCCATCTGGCGAGAGGCTGAAGGAATGATCGCCTGGCTCCTTCGTCACGCGTTCGACTTCCCCGCCCCGGAGCGGCACGCGGCAGATCTGCCGGCCGCGCGGATCGGGATCGGTGGATTGAAAATAAACCCAACCGTTCGCTTCATCCACCTGGAACATCGGCACATCCGAAAACGCAGGATGATCGATCATCCAGGCGCCATGAGTAAGCTGCTTCTCCAATTGGCCGCGATTGTAAAGGTACAAGTGCAACCAGCCATCCCGTTCCGAAAGCCAGAGAAAACGGCCGTCCTTCAAGACGTACGGCGGATCGACCGAGTTGATCCAATAAGAATCTTTCTCATTCAGGACTAGGCGCGACTCGCCCGAAATATCGGCGTAAGGAGCCCAGACGCGAACCGTCTCCAGCGTCTGCTCGCGATTCAGGGTGAGAAAGAGAACTGCGGAAGAATCCGGGAGCCACGCGAGCGCCGGTCCGAAATACTCCACTCCTTTCGTCGCCGGCGCGTCCCAACGCTTAGCGCCGCCGTCGCTGACGGCGACGACGTGCAAAGAAGGCGACGGGTTGGGGTCGCCAGGCTGGGGGAATCGCTCCTCCTCCAGCGTGACGTGCGTGGAAAGAAAGTGAATGAGCGGATAGCGTGGCACCGGCGTATCGTCGAGTCGCAGATAGGCGATCCTGGCACCGTCGGGCGACCACTCGTAAGCACGGCTGGTGGCCCGGTTAGCCAACTCTTCTCCATAGACCCAGTCGAGTTTACCGTTCAGCACCGACTCGCTGCCGTCGGACGTTAGCCGGGTGACCGTGGTGGATTTCAGATCGAGCGCGTAAAGATCATTCTTCTTCACAAAGGCGATGCGATCGCCCTTCGGGGAGAAGGTCGCCGTCTCCTCCTCTTCCGTGTCGTTGGTCAGCCGCCGAAGCTTGCCACTTGCCGGATCGAACAACCAAAGGTCGTGCTCGCCCTCGATGAGCATCGTCTTGCCGTCAGGAGACCACTGGTAAGAGCTGAGGTCAAGATTCTCGTATTGGCCCGTATTGTTCGCGATAGTGCGCTCCCGCCCGGTGGCGAGGCCGTAGGCGTACAGCGTCGTGGGCTTCCGCCTGACATAGGTTACTTCCCGGCCGCCAGGCCGCCATCGCAGCGATTCTAGCCCGGGTGAAAGCAGGTCATCTCCCCGCCAAGCGACGACTTCAGGGGTGAGAGATTTCTTAGCTGTCTCGGCCCGATAGGTCTGGTAGGAAGGGTACAAAAGGAGAAGCAGTGGAGCGGTAATGAGCAGAATCAAGCGCGCGTTTTTGGTCAAGGTTGTTTCCGTTTATCACTGGTATTCACGGTGAATTCGCAGTCTGGACTAACCGTGAGTTCTTCCGGCGGAACGAGGCAGCCCAGGATAGGAAGGGCACCAACCGTAGCTTCCGCCCTCTACTCGATCCTATCCAAAAACTCACCCAACTCACGGGGCATCGCCGCCTCAAATTTCATCACCTGCCCTGTGTGCGGATGGGCAAATTCGATGGCCGCGGCGTGCAAGAAAGTCCGCGAGAGGGTCTTCTCTTCTGCGCCCTCTATCCGGATCTGCACCGGAGCGCGATAGAGCGTATCGCCGACCACCGGATGTCCCACTGAAGCGAAATGCACACGAATCTGATGGGTCCGCCCGGTAAGCGGATGGGCTTCAACCAGCGTGAAATAAGCAAAGCGCCTGAGCACCCGATAATTCGTGTGGGCTTCGCGAGCCCCGATTCCTTCGGGCTTCATGCGAATGCGATGGACCGGATCGCGCCCAACCGATCGGGTGATCTCGCCGCTATCTTCGGCGACCCTGCCGTGCACCAGGGCCACGTAGGTCTTGTGAACCTCTCGGCTTTTGAACTGGGCCGCAAGGCTCCGATGGGCAAAGTCATTCTTGGCGACGAGCACAAGTCCGGAGGTCATGCGGTCGAGACGGTGGACGATGCCCGGCCGCAGATCTCCGCCTTCACCCGAGAGCGTTCCGATGTGGTGCAGCAGCGCATTCACCAAGGTTCCCGACTTCACGCCCGCGCCCACGTGGACGACCATTCCGGCGGGCTTGTTGACGACGACCAAGTCGTCGTCTTCATAGATGAGATCGAGCGGCAGGTCCTCCGGCAGAGCCTTGATTTCCTGGCGAGTGGCGCGGATGCTGACTTGACTGCCAGCCCCGAGTTCCATCCCGCTCTTGTAGACGGTCTCGGCGCCGACCGTCACCGAGCCTGACCGGATCGAACGTTGCACCTGGCTCCGGCTCCACTCCGGCATCCTCCGCGCCAGGAACACATCCAGGCGTCGCCCGGCATCTTCGGGAGAGACCGTGAATTCGCGGGTTTCGGTCATGCGGAAGTCATCAGCACTCAGTCCTCAGTCGGCAAGAACGACCTGAAGAATCAGAAGGCAGGCGCCGGTCACAATCGCGCTGTCCGCGAGGTTGAAGGTATACCAGTGGTAATCGCGGACGTAGAAATCGAGAAAGTCCACCACCCACCCGGCCCGGACACGATCCACCAGGTTGCTGATCGCGCCCGCAAGCACGAGCGGCAGCCCCATGCCCGCTTCCCAACTGAGATGCCGCGTGCGCCAGACGACGCTTACCACCGTAACCAGCAGCGCCACGGATATGATCACCAGAGCCACCATTTTCCAGGGTGCGGGTGAGTCAGCGAACAAGCCGAAGACGGCGCCGCTGTTCTTCACATTCGTGAGATTGAATAGTCCGGGGATTACCTCGATCACACTGCGCTCCGGGATTCGCGCCTCCACCATGGATTTCGTCACCTGGTCGGCAATGAGCACCAGAAGTGCGATGACGCCGTAAGCCAAGCGCGCGCGGGTTCGGGTTGGGGTGGAATCAGTCATGGAAGTTCAGCGGCTGAAGCCGCCTGCTTCGGGTTGCCCTAACGGCGTGGCTCAAGCCCCGCCCTCCTTACCCTCAATCTCCTGGAGCGCCGCAGAACAGCGCTCGCATACTTCCTGATAACGCGAATCTTCACCGACATGTTCCGAGTAGTTCCAGCAGCGCGCGCATTTCTGGCCCCGGGCGCGCTCGATCCAGATTTTCAGACCGGCCACTTCGCTTTCGCACACTGCGGACGCCGTCTCAGCAGGCTTATCGCCGAGTCCCACTTGCGAGACAATGAAAAGCGATGGCAGGAAATCGCGGTAGTGCTCAAGTAAGGCGAGCAGCGTGCCCTCGGCCCCCAGGACCACTCTGGCTTCGAGCGAGCCGCCAATGAATTTCTCCTGGCGCGCCAGTTCGAGCGCTTTCAGCACCTCTTGGCGCACCGCCATTAGCTGCGGCCAGTTCGCGAGCAGAGCGGTGACGCCCTCGGTAATGCCCTTGGTGAGGTTCTCGGGAATCACAAAGTGCGCCAGATGCACGCTCGATTCACGCAGGTGCGGAGCAGGCAAATGAGTCCACACCTCGTCCGCAGTAAAACACATGATAGGCGCCACCGCGCGAACCAGCGCGTCCGCGATCCTATAGAGGGCGGTCTGGGCGGAGCGGCGCCGCAGCGAACGGGCCGGAGCCGTATAGAGCCGGTCCTTGAGAATGTCGAAATAGAAAGAGCTCAGTTCCACCGTCGCGAAGTCGTACAAGGCGCGATAGACCTTGTGGAAGTTGTATTCCTCGTAGGCCGTCTGCACGCCTTCGAGGACCTTCGCAGTTTCGGCCAGCGCCCAGGCATCGATCTCCTGCAAGTCCTCGCTGCTCACCATGTCCTGTTCTGGATCAAAATCATAGAGGTTCGAAAGGCCGTAGCGGAACGTGTTGCGGAGCTTGCGATAGGCCTCCGAAAGCCGCGACAGGATATCCGGCGAAATTACCACGTCTTCGCGGAAGTCCACAGAGGCCGTCCACAGCCGCAGGATCTCCGCTCCGTGCGACTTGACGACTTCGCCCGGACCCATGCTCTTGAGCGATTTCGACATGGCGCGGCCTTCGGCATCAAGCACCCAACCGTGCGTCACCACCTGATGGTAAGGCGCCCGATCGTGAGTGCCCATGCCAATCAGCAGCGATGAGTGGAACCAGCCCCGGTATTGGTCTGCCCCCTCCAGATAAACGTCAGCCGGCCAGGGTAGGTCGGGGCGGTGACCCAGTACGGCCTGATGGCTCGATCCCGACTCGAGCCAGACGTCAAGGATGTCACTCTCCTTGCTTAGCTTCGATCCGCCGCACTGCGGACAGCGCGCTCCCGGTGTAAGAAGGTCCTCCACGGGATGGGTATACCAGGCGTCAGCCCCTTCCCGGGCAAAAAGCCCAACAACCGGGGCGGCGAGTCTCGCCTCCATGATCGGCTGGTGGCAATCATCGCAGTAGAATGCCAGAATCGGCACTCCCCACACCCGCTGACGCGATACACACCAGTCCGGACGCGTCGCGATCATATTGTAGATCCGCTCTTCGCCCCAGGCGGGCGACCACTCGACCTTCCCGATTTCCTCCAGGGTTCGCTCGCGCAGGTGGTTCTGATCGATGCCGATGAACCACTGGTCACTGGCCCGGAAAATGATGGGATGATGGCAGCGCCAGCAATGCGGGTACGAATGACTCAGCCATCCTGCCGGTCCAGTCAGGGTTCCGCGCGATTCCAGCAATTCGACAATGCTCTCATTGACATCGAACACTTTCTTGCCCAGATACTCGGGAAGGCCTTCAGTGAACTCACCTGCTTCGCCCACCGGGCAATAGATCTCAAGACCGTACTTGATGCCCGTCTGATAGTCCTCACGGCCGTGGCCCGGGGCCGTGTGGACGCAGCCGGTACCGTCTTCGGCCGTGACGTAGTCCGCCAATACGCCGACGATCTTGCGCTCGAGGAAAGGATGGCGCATCTCGATATATTCGAGTTTGCGGCCAGGGATAATCGCCAGCACCTTCGAGGCCCTGATCCCCGTTTCGGCAAGGACGGGACCGAGCCGCCGCGTCTCCACGAGATAAGCCTGGCCGGAGAGATTGTCATCCTCCACCGCCACGTACTCGAAATCAGGATGAAACGCCACTGCCATGCTGGCAGGAAGGGTCCACGGCGTGGTGGTCCAAATGATGACGTCGAGCTTGTGACCGGCGAGCGCTGGATCGAGCTGGGCGGGATCAGTCGCGAGCGCGTATCGCACATAGATCGAGCGGCTGCGGTGCTCTTCGTATTCCACCTCCGCCTCCGCCAAGGCCGTCTTGTCGTGGATGCACCAGTAGATCGCCTTACGCCCGCGATAGACGTATCCCTTGTCGAGAAAAGTCAGAAACGTCTGGGCGATCACAGCCTCGTAATCCGGATTCATGGTGAGATAAGGATGATCCCACTCGCCGAACACGCCCAGCCGTTCGAAATCGGCTCGCTGCAACTTGATGTATTTCTCCGCGTACTTGCGGCACTCGCGGCGGATGTCAACCACGCTCATCTTGGCCTTGCGCGGCCCCAGCTCCTTGTCAACGTAGATCTCGATGGGCAGTCCATGGCAGTCCCAACCGGGTAGATAGGGTGCATTAAAGCCGGCCAGGGTCTTCGACTTGACGATCAAATCTTTGAGTATCTTATTAAGGGCCGTACCCAGATGAATCCGCCCGTTGGCAAAGGGCGGACCATCATGCAAGGTGAAGAGCGGCGCATCCCGGCGCGAGTCGCGGATTCGCCGGTAAAGATCGCTCTCCGCCCATTTTGCCAGCCACTTCGGCTCATTCTGAGGCAGGTTGGCCTTCATCGAAAAGCTGGTCTGCGGCAGGTTCAGCGTGCTCTTGAGATCAAGCGTCTCTTGCATTCCTCCTCCACGGAGTAAAACGAACATTATAGTATAAGCGACCTGCATCACTTCCGTCAGGGCAAGGGTTCAACCATGTCAACCATGCCTGATGCTGGAACCCGGCACCCGAACCTGCTATCCTCACGCCATGCCGCGTAACTTCCTCATCGACACCGATACTGCCTCCGACGATGCTGTGGCCCTGATCATGGCTCTTCGTGCTGCCGACGTCCGCGTCGTTGGGATCACTACGGTGGCCGGGAACGTCGACTTGCAACAGGCCACGCGTAACGCGCTCTACACGGTTGAGCTGTGTGGGGCCGAGGTTCCGCTTTATTCGGGTGCAGAGAAGCCGTTGATTCGTCCGCGTTCTGACGCCACCTGGTTCCACGGACGCGACGGCCTTGGCGACCATGGATATCCGCCGTCCGAGCGCGCCCCCGAGCCGCTGCACGCCATTGACGGCATAATCGCCGCGGTCGAGGCGAACCCGGGACTGGTGCTGGTCACTCTGGGACCGCTCACCAACATCGCCCTCGCCCTCAAACGCAGACCGGGGTTCGCCAAACAGGTGAGCCGCTGCGTGATCATGGGTGGGAATCCCTGCTGCGAAGGAAACATCACGCCGGCGGCCGAGTTCAACATCTGGGCCGATCCTGAAGCGGCGCGTATTGTCTTGCACAGCGGCCTGCCAGTGGAACTGGCGGGATGGCACCTCTGCCGCGGCAAGGCTGTGCTCGGCCCGCGGGATATCGAGAATACTCTTAGTTTGGGCACTCCGCTGGCCCGCTTTGCCATCGAGTGCAATAGTCACGCCCGGGAAGCCTTCCGGATCCAGACTGGTGAGGTCGGGATCTGCCTGCCCGACCCGGTCGCTATGGGAATAGCGATCGACCCCACCCTGGCATGCACGTCGAGCGCTCACTACGTCGATGTCGAGATTGCGAGTGAACTGACCCGCGGCATGACCGTGGTGGATCGCCTGAACGTGGCCGCAGACAAACGCAATCGGGCGGTTTGGGGGGATCTGCTCGAGCGCGGGCCGAACGCGCGAGTGGCGTGGACGCTGGATGTCCCGCGCTGGAAGGATTTGCTGTACTCAGCCCTGAAGTGACGCGCCGAGTGACGTGAATGGCTGCCGATTTGATGACGTGCGAGATCGCGGTGCTTACTTTGGCCCAATGCTCCGTCTGTAGCCTATAATGGAAGGGAAGAGAAATCCTATGGCTAAAGCAGTGCCCTCTACTGGCGTTGAGCAGCCCACCTACGTGCGTGGGAAACACCTGGCGATTCAAACTTTCCTCGAGACTCTGGCAGCCGTGGAATTGCGGCGCGCCATGATGGCCAGGCTGAAATTTCAAGCGCAGACCCTCACCATCGGCGAGATCGTGCAGTGGCTTCCCAAACCGCCGCGAGTGGTCGCCCTAGGCAAAGCCGCGAACCGAATGGCATCCACGCTGGTAGAGATCATGGATGGGCGGATCGAGGCGGGCGTCATCGCCTCACCCACCCCGGCCAGCACGCCCCTTGAGAAGTTCGGTTATTTCACCGGCGGCCATCCCTACCCGAACACCGGAAGCTTCATGGCCGCTCAGGCGGCGCTCGACCTGCTTTCCACGCCGACTTCCGATGACACGGTAATCTTCCTGTTGTCGGGCGGCGGGTCGGCGCTGTTTGAGAAGCCCTCCGACCCTGATGTAACGCTCGATGACATGATGAAATTCAACCGCGCTGTTGTCACCAGCCACCTTCCCATCGAGCAGATCAACGTTCTCCGCAAACACCTCTCGGCCGTGAAAGGCGGACGCCTGGCCGTCAAAGCTTACCCGGCCCGGCAGCTCACCATTTACGTTTCCGACGTCCCCGAAAAGATGGCCTCGATGGTAGCTTCCGGACCCACCATGCCCGACGAATCCACCGCCGAAGACTCTTACCGCCTGGCGGAAGAGCACGGCCTCGTGAAAAGCTTTCCGCCTCGCATTCGTAAATTGTTCGAAGAGAAGCGGCTCGAGGAGACACCGAAGCCAGGCGACGAGCGTATGCGCAACTCGCAATACTACTGCCTGCTTTCTAATCGGAACGCAGTGGAAGCCGCCTGTTCGAGCGCCGAGCGACATGGATTTCGCGCCGAGATCGACGCGACCAACTGGGACACCGACTATCAGGATGTGGTCCGGCAGAATATCGGGTCACTTGACGCTCTCGCTGCTCGAAATCCCGGCCAGCCAGTATGCCTGGTGGTGGGCGGCGAGGTCACCTGCCCCGTCACCGGCGATGGTATCGGCGGCCGGAATCAGGCCTTCGTGCTCGCCGCCGCCCAGCAGATCGATGGCAGACGACGGATCGTACTCAGCGCCGGCACCGACGGCCGCGACGGAAACAGTCCTGCCACGGGAGCCATTGCCGACGGCGAGACGCTGGTGCGGGCGCACGGTCATGGCCTCGATCCGGCGGACTACCTGGCACGAAGCGACTCATACCATTTCTTCCGTACCCTGGGCGATGCGTTGGACACAGGGTTCACGGATAACAACGTCCGCGACGTCCGCCTATGGCTGGATTTTGGATAGATCAGGTGGTCGCGAGAAATGAGAAATCTGAGTTATCAGTGGTCAGTTGTTAACCGTCAATCCTCAGAGGCGCATCTTCACGGACTAGTTGGGTGCTTCCGGCGCGTGTGCTATACACTCTCTCGCGATGCCTTCGATCAAGGATCTTCCCGGCCCGTATAGGCTTTTCTTCTACAGCTTCGACTGTAACGAGCCCATGCATGTTCACGTGCAACGTGAGAAAATAGTATGTAAGTTCTGGTTGGAACCTGTAGAGCTGGCAAGAAACGCTGGTTTTTCGCGAAGGGAACTAAGTCGGGTCATGCGGCTGATTCAGGAAAACCTAGCCAAGATCAAGGAAGCATGGGATGAGCACTGCAATCCAAACTGAAGCACGCATCAAATCGGTGAGCGTAACGGACGAGGCCATAGTAGCTCATCTTATGGATGGTCGAATCGTTAGTGTCCCACTCACATGGTCCTGGCGTCTGTCGGATGCCACTCCCGAGCAGCGAGCGCAATGGGAAATCATCGGGGACGGCCAGGGCGTCCGCTGGCCCGAAGTGGACGAGGACATTAGCGTCGAGGGCCTTTTCAGGGGCACGCCCGCTCGGCGACCGTCGCAAGCTCCGAGACGTAACCCATAACGGGTAGGTAGCGTAGTCTTCACGCAACAGACCGCAGGGTCAAACGGCGGACCCTGCATTGCAAATTCGTAGATTCTTGTTTTCTTAGCAAGCTTTTTTCGGTGGCGTGCGCGACAGCCGCGTAAACAAAGGGTCTGGCCACATCGACATTCTATATGACCGACCGGTCTCGGGTCTATTTGGTTGCAGCTCTGCCGCGCTGCGCTACAAAAGGAGCACCTGTATGGCGCAATCGATTGGGTTTGTCGGCCTCGGAATCATGGGACATCCCATGGCCATGAACCTGGTGAAAGCCGGATTCCCCGTAACCGTGTTCAACCGCACTCCCGGAAAAACCGGGGCTCTGCAGCAGGCTGGAGCACAGGTGGCCGACTCGGCCGCGGCCGCAGCTCGTAATGCTGACGTCGTCATCATGATCGTCAGCGACTCGGCCGCCGTCGAGCAGGTGGTCACAGGGCCCGGTGGAGTGCTCGAAGGATTGCGGCAGGGGGCGATCGTGTCGGATTCGAGCACCATCAGTCCCATGGTGAGCCGCAAGATGGCCTGCCATGCCGCGGGCAAGGGTGCAAGCTGGCTGGATGCACCGGTTACGGGAAGCAAGCATGGGGCAGAAAAGGGCGAACTCACCTTCATGATCGGGGGGGAGCGCGAAACCTTCGATCGCGCCCTGCCGGTGCTGCAGGTGCTCGGCAAAAAGCACATATACTGCGGGGCGAACGGTTCGGGACTCTCAGCCAAGCTCGCCCAGAACGCCATCCAGGCAACCATGGTTGAAGTCTTCTGCGAGGGCTTTGTGCTGGCGCGAAAAGCCGGCGTGCGTCCCGAGGTAATGTTCGAGATCATCCAGTCAAGCATGGCTCGGGCCGCGCTTACCGACTTCAAGGCGCCCTTCATCTTCAGGGGCGATTTTACCCCTTACTTTCCGCTCAAGCTCATGCACAAGGATCTGGCGCTAGCCATGGAAGCCGCCTACGCCCAGGGGGTGCCGATGCCCACGGCGGCAGCGGTCAAGGAGGTGTACGGGGTCGCCAAAGCGCAGGGCAAAGGTGATCTTGACTACGCGGCGGTGATCACGTTTCTGGAAGAGGTGGCAGGGGTGACGGTGCGTGAGACGGCGGGGAAGGGTTTAGACATTTGAGATCTCTACAAGGTAAGGGTAACAACATAATTGGCTGACCAAGACTCATAAGTTTCTTAAATCCACACGCCATTCGAAAAAAGCGACCTAGCATTTGCAGTAAGTTACGTTCGTCATAACTTTAACCGTCATGGGACGAAACAGAAATAGAAAGAAAAATGTGGGCGGCATGCCGCAATTAACTCGCACCTCAAAGAACCAGCCTGAGACCGCCGATCATACAGGCGATCCCCAGCACAGCGGTACGCTCGGTAATGCGATTTCGGGCAAACCCTGTAACCCATCTACGCCACCCAAAGATAGCGATGCCAATGATCATTCCAGCCAATCTCCATACTGGAAGAAAAGGGAAACGTGGAACTTCATCGTTCAGACATTGCTCCTTATTGTAGGCGTCTACGTCGCTAAGATTTATTCTTGTCAACTTGGTCAAATGGTCGAATCTAACAGTATCAACCGAGAAGCCCTTGAAAATGTCCAACGCGCTTTTGTTCGAGTAACCGGGATAACCGTCGATCACGGAGCAATACAGACACCTGGGGGCGTACAAGGACATTGGGAAATTGGTGCCCACTGGGAAAACAGCGGTTCGACGCCGGCTTTGAATGTGATTCAATCCTTTGACGTGAAAAATTTGAGCGATGAGCCTGACGAAACTACCTTCGTAGGTGGTCATAACCCAAGCGAATATGTTCCGAGTGTCATCGGCCCAAGGGCACCACAGGATTCAGGTATCCTCCGAAGGCCAGAAAATTTTATTTTCGGCGGCTTGAGTCCACCGACTAAAAGCCATCCAACGGTCATAGCGGTCGGCGAGAGACCTATCGCTTGGGGTTGGATACCCTACAAAGATGCCTTCGATAGTTCGCATGTCACAGAGTTTTGTCAGGAACTCATTGAGGTTCGAAGTTCTATCAACCGCCCGATTAACGCACCGGTCGGCTCCGGATTGTCCTTTCGCTGGGATGGATGCAAACACCATAACTGTCAGGACAAATATTGTAGTGATTATAATTCCATAAGCGATCTCCTTGAAATGAAGCGATAGGTCATTGGGCAGCCAACTATATCTGTTCCCAAGAAAAAGCTATTCAAAGCAGAGGATCGGATTGCCTTTATACAGTTCTTGGCACGGCCGACGGAGTCGGGCGAGGCGGGTTCACTGACCTTCAATCTAAAGTAGTCTTCGGACTTCCGAAAACGGCGGACCGGACGAACCACATTCCCATTTGGTTCCTGACGAGGGAGTCCGGCTTCATGTGGAAGCTCATTATCGATTCGTAAGGCAGGATGTTCAGGAAGAAGACTAAATACGATGGCATGCCCAACGCAGCCGGAAAAGCCACGCAGTGGGCCAAGGCGCAGTCGGTGAATTTCGGCAGTTCTTCCTCGGAGCTCACCCGCATGTCATGGTCCCATTGAACAGCTTCCGCTTCTTCTAAACTAACAAGCGTCTGGATATCCCTGGACACTGCCTTCCAAAGCACCTTGGAGCGGCAGAAGGTCCCGCGAGGTATGCCCGCTTTTTCTTTGGAAAAGCCGGCGCTCATAGAGCCCGCTACAATTGTCGAATCCGCTCCGTACGGTCTCCATGCAGCTATTGGCTAAGACCGCCGATTACCTCGCGCTCACCTACGCGATCCTCTACTTCCCTGCCCCTTTCTTCTGGCTTTTGATCCATCCCTTCATCCGCTTCTGGCGGCGCTTTGGTACCCGCTCGTTCTGGATCGCTCTGCCCGTCTGGATGACCTCTGCTACGATGCTGCTGCTTCTGCGGCACAGGATCTTCGCCGAACGTTTCTCTCGCAATCTCCTGACCACGATCGCTGGACTGATCCTACTCGGCCTGGGGCTTTGGATCGGCCGGCGGGTTCACCGCAACTTCGGACTGAAGCGCCTGGGGGGACTGCACGAGATGAATCCCGTGCGCTACGGGCGCACGGTGGTGAGTCACGGGATTTACGCCCGGCTGCGCCATCCGCGCTACGTTGAGTACATGATCAGCTTTGTAGGCTTCGCCCTGCTCACGGAAGCCGGGGGTATTTTTGTGCTGGCAATTGTCACCATCTTGATGTATGTAATAGTCGCACCGCTCGAAGAGCGGGAGCTTTGTGAGCACTACGGTTCCGAGTATGAGGCTTACACTCGGGCAGTACCTCGCTTCTTCCCACACTTACGGCCCCGCGCCCGCCCCGACCGTAGGGGATCAAGCCTCTGAAACCGTTGCAGCCCGAGGAGGGCGGTGGACGCCCTCCCTGCTGCGGTATCACGATTTTCGTTCCACTTTCAACCCTCGAATGCAAGCCTCTCCGGAGCCGGTCTAGAGCTATCCGGAGGTTCCTATGCATCGAATCAATTCCTTCTTCACCTCGCTTGGCTTGCTGGCGATCATGGGTCTTCTCACCCTGCCACTGGCGGCGCAGGCACCCTGTCAAGGAGTCACAACGCTGGTCGGATCACCGGAAGACCAGTTGATGCTCGCCTACAACGGCGCCGACAAACCGGAGGAGCAAATTGCGGCATTGGAGAAATACTCCCAGGGGCACGCCGACCCCAAGTTCATTCCCTGCGTCAACGAGTATTTCACCACGGTTTACCTGAAGACCGGAGACTATCAAAAGGCCATCAAGTCCGGTGAGAGGGCGTTGGCTGTGAACTACCACAGCCTGAATCTGATCGTCAACCTGCTGAAAGCCTACGTGGCCACTGGCAATCCAAGCCCCGATGCCTTTTCCTTGATCGCCAAGGTTCCGGAGCAAATGAAGACCGAGTCCAACCTGACGAAACCGCAGAACGTCAGCGATGAGCAATGGATCAGGATGCAGCACGACGAAGACGAAGCCATCAAGCAGGATCGCGCCTACGTTGAGTACGCCTTCTTTGTGCTGCTTCCGCGCGTGCGGGACGGCGCAAAGCGCGTCCAGTACCTCAACGACTTCGCCCAGTCCTATCCCGATACGACGAACAAGAGCCAGGTCGCGTACAATTACTTTCTGGCCTACGAGCTTGCCGGCAACTCCGCCAAGGCGGAAGAATGGGGTGAGAAGTCGATCGCGGCTGATCCCAATTACATTGAGGCTTTGAACGCGCTGGCTTACCATTACGCCCTGGCTAGCGGCACCCATTTCGACAAGGCTGCCAAGTATGCCAGAAAGGCGGCTAGCCTTGTCTCCACCATGAAAAAGACAGAAGGCGTGTCGGACCGCGACTTTGCCGGCTTTAAGAACCTGCAGCTAGGGATGGCCCGCCTTACCCAGGGCTACGTATTGCTGAAAGCAGCCGAGGCCGACCGCAAAGTCGCTCCTGCCATCGACCAATTGAAAGCCGCCTCGGCAACGCTCGGTTCCCATCCGGAACTCGAAGGCGAGGCTTTGTATTTCCTAGCTGTCGCTTATGAACTACAATGGCCAGTACCCAACCATCATCTTGCCGACGCCGCGCTTACCAAGGGATCGAGCATTCCCAGCCGTTGGCAGGGGCAGACCCAGAATATGTTGGAGAAGGTGCAGGCAAGAGAGCGTCGGGGTGAGTGAGCCGGAGGTTCACGGCCTCGACACTGCGGTAGGCAAGGCGCGGACCCACCGGGTGTGGCAGCGACGCTTTGTTCCCTTCAATGTCTACACAGAGAAGAAGGTGCTGCAAAAACTCGATTACATGCACAACAACCCCGTGAAACGGAGACTCGCAACTTCGCCCGGCGACTGGCCGTGGTCGAGTTGGCGGTTTTACTACCTGGAAGACCGGTCGACTCTGGAAATGGACCGTTTGGACCGATGAACAACCCCGGTGGCACGCCTGTGCTAAGGCGCAGACCCGAAAAGCAAGGTCTGCGCCCCTTCAGACTACGCAAGCCACTGGGGTTGCGCATACATGCCGTCGTTTGGCATGTATGCGATCACGGCAGGCGATCCATAGGCAGCAGAGAACTATCCTTCAAGAAATAGAACCGGAAACTCGACCAGGGCCACTGATTGGGGTTAAGTAACCAGACCGTACCTTAAAAAGGGCTTTATGGGATTGCCGTGCACGTAAACGGGCTTTTCCAGCCCGCTTCCTCTCACTCCGCACATTCAGATCATTAGAAGCGCTGTTGCCGACGCGATAGATAGGGAACATGAAGATGGACAGTGGGCGGCAAGGTGAGGTCGCCAGCATTCTCTCGCAGCAAGGCAAATCAGCCCGCAGCCGCACACATGCCAAACGACGGCATGTATGCGCCACCCCCGTGGCCCGCGGTTGGCCCTTAGCAGCTCGCCGAAATGCTCTGGCGACCCATACAATGTTCTTGGCCTGTCTCTGAGCGCGTACCCACGCCAACGGGCGAACGTCTGTACGCCGGATTCATTCAAATTCAAACACCTCCAGGCCGAAGCACGAAAGAACCCACGGGCACACAAACCCTGCCGTGGCTACCCGATCAAGTTCGCAGCCATCAGACCCCGATGTCTGCGCCACCCCAATGGTGTGCAAGCGCTGTGTTATGATTCTGCGCGCGACGTGGAGCTCGCCAACTCATGCTACGAAGAAACCTTTTGGGTGCTTTCCTCACTCTGCCCGCGGCAAAATCCCTGAATCGCTCCCTGGCGTTATCACGAGCGCCACGGGGAACGCCGGCTGCTCCTCTGAATGCGGAATCGATGCGCGCAGCCTGGGGACCGCTGGCCTGGGGTGGTTACAGCGGCAACTCCATGACAATCGATGTGGGACAACCGTGGCGGTTGCAAGCGTGGGATCAGGCGCAGTTCGTGCCGTGCTGGGAGATCGATGAGAAGCTCTGGTTTTTCAGCGAATGGCTGGAGACGACGGGCACACGATCCCCTTACGACTACGAACCTATTTCTGACAAGCAGGACCGCTACACGCACGTCGAAATCACCGAGCTTGGACCGGCTCGGATCGTTTTGCATTGGCGCTATGCGCTATGCGACTCCACCCGGCGCGCCGGCATCTTTCACGGTAATACCTGGGCGGAGGAATACCACACGATCTATCCGGACGGATTGACCGTCCGCAAGTTGATCGCGTATCCCGGAACCGAGACGGTTGCTGAAGGCGAGCCACGCTTCTGGGAGGTTGCGGAAATCGACCTAATCTTCGCCCCGCCCAGCACTCTCGGCGATACTATTACAGGGACGCCTCTCCGCGTCACAAGCACCGCGGGTCATTCTTATGCGGTGAAGTGGCCCTCCACGGGCGATCCCTGGATGTGCAAGCGCGAGCCGCACACCGGCGAGTGGCCGTCCTACATTTTTCGGGCAGGTGTTAAGGATCGGCCTGAGCCCTACCTGGTTGTTCCCAATCGCAAGGACTACTTCCCCCGGCGGACGTGTCCCGCCTGCAAAGGCGACCACCCTTGCATCTTGCTTTGGCTGACTCCTCATTTCTACAAGCACTGGCCCGGCTACAAAGGGGAATATGAGATCGGCGTCGAGGCCACTGAGGCCGACATGAAGGACCATCCGATCTCGATGCCTTTGGTCAGCGTGCTCCCCTGGGTGCACGATTTCTACTTTCAGCCGGGCGACCACGCTAACGAACCCCTCGATCCCGCCTGGAGCCCGGCGGCGGGCACGACTTGGCTCATGCTCTGGGGAACCTCGCGTCAGAATGACCAGCACATCCGCCAAGTGGCGCGCCAGTGGATGAATCCAGCCAAGCTGAAGATGGCAGAGGGTGAAGATGCCGGATTCGACCCGGCCGAGAACCTCTACAAGATGAATCCCGGGCATAACCGCTGCGTCTTTTCTCTTGAAGCTAGCCCGGAAGCTCCTCTGGTCAACCCAACCCTCAAGTTGCTAAACTGGGGCTTCCATCCAGCCCAGATTATCCTGAACGACCAGTTGGCGCCGCCGGAACGATGGCGGGCAACGTGGCACCAGAACCATTTGGTTGTGTGGCTCGATCAGGTCCTAAAGGCTCAAACACGGATTCGCATCGAAACCCTCTGATGTCACGCTTTGTTCTAACCACGCTTGGCTCTCTTGGTGACCTGCACCCATATCTCGTCGTGGCGATAGGATTGCACCGCCGGGGCCACGACGTAGTTTTAGCAGCGTCGGAAATCTATCGCCAGAAAGTGGAAGCTGAGGGCGTGCTCTTTCGTGCGGTGCGGCCTGATATCCGGCAGTTGGCCGAAGATCCCGAACTGGGCAGACGCCTGTGGAATCTACGCGAGGGTCCCGAGTACGTGGTCCGCAAGCTGGTTCTGCCGCACCTGGCCGAGACTTACGAGGACCTGCTCGCCGCCTCCCATGGGGCGGATCTCCTGGTTTCACACGCCCTGGCCTTCGCAACCCCACTCGTCGCCGAGAAGCTTAAGTTGCCCTGGGTATCGGCGGCACTGCAACCAATGGCCTTCATGTCGAGCTACGACCCACCGGTACTCGCGCCCGCGCCCTACTTGTACCGGCTGCGCCACCTGGGCCATCTGCCTTACCGGCTTCTCTTCAGCCTGGTTTCCCGGCAGACGAAATCCTGGATGGAGCCGGTTCACCGGCTGCGGAAGGACCTCGGTCTCCCGCCTTCACATGCCAATCCGATGCTAGAAGGCTCATTCTCCCCATTTGGCACACTGGCTTGGTTCTCTTCGATATTGGGCGAACCCCAACCTGACTGGCCTTCGCGAACGACGATTACAGGCTTCCCTTTCTATGATCGGGACGAGCCGGGGGTTGAGCCCGACCGGGCCCTGGAGCAGTTCCTCGCCTCCAGCGAACCCCCGGTTGTTTTCACCTTGGGATCATCCGCAACCATGGACGCACGTGATTTCTTCTCCGTAAGCCTCGCCGCCGCTCGCCGCGCGGGCACCCGCGCCCTGCTGGTGGCTGGCCGGGGCTCCAGCAACCTGACGGCGGGTTTGCAGCCGGATCGGGCGTTCGTGGCCGAGTACGCGCCCTACTCGACTGTGCTGCCGCGCGCCGCGGCCACCGTGCACCAGGGAGGAATCGGCACAACGGCCCAGGCGTTGCGGGCGGGTCGTCCCATGCTGGTGGTTCCCCACGGGTTCGATCAGCCGGACAACGCAGAGCGGGTGAGAAAACTCGGCGTTAGCCGCACGATCGCGCGCGAAAACTACACGATGGCGAGAGTGTCCAGAGAACTCACGGTTTTGCTCGAGGATCCCAGCTACAGCATCCGTTCGGCGGAGATGCGCGGCCAAATCCTGGGAGAAGACGGAGTCGAGGCCTCCTGTGACAAAATCGAGGAGATCGTGCGAGAGTCCCGTCGCTTGTCGTAGCGCGAGGGCTTCAGCCCGGCGCGCACACCGGTACGAGGCTGCTTCCTTTGCCGGGAAAAGAAAGCCGAACAAAAATTCCACTTGACACCGACCGGCCGATCGGCGTAGAGTAAGTGCTTACAACTGAATAGCCGATTCAGAGAACCCTGAATCTCATCGAGAGTGGCCGAGGGACGGGCCCTATGACGCCACGGCAACCGCCCCGCTTCAGCAGCGGGGGACAGGTGCTAACTCCTACCCGGTAATTGGGGGAGATGAGAGGGGCTGAAGCAAGTTTCGTAAAGCCTCCCTGATTTCCTTCGGGAGGCTTTTCCAGTCTATAAGCCTTCCGAAGCGCCTTCCCAAATTAATATTCTCTTCCCGAACCCTCCGATGAGAAATTGAGACCTTTGGACGACTTCGGTTTACGGGAGCCGTAGTAGAAATGAACGACACAGGTCACCGAGCCGAAATTAAGCGTGAACACCATAGATTGTCTCGCGGCCAGGAGCTTCCGATTTTCGTTGGGGGAGGGTTTATTTAATGGTTTACGCCAAGCACTTGCAGTGTCGTGAGTGTAGCAAGACCTACGAGCTGGGGCCTATTGCGGCTTGCGAGGACTGCTGGGCCCCGCTCGAGGTCGTATACGATTACGGCCGCATCTGGTCGGACGTGCGTCGAGACGATATCGCCTTGCGGCCGACTAACATGTGGCGCTATCGCGAGTTACTGCCCCTTGCCGGAAATCCGTGGGTAGGCCAGAACACCGGCTTCACTCCCCTGGTCCGGGCAGACCGTCTGGCGCGCTCTCTGGGCGCTCGCGAAGTGTATGTGAAGAACGACGCCGTCAACCATCCCACGCTTTCCTTTAAAGATCGCGTAGTGGCCGTGGCTCTGAGCAAGGCGAAGGAGTTCGGTTTCGACACGGTCGGCTGCTCCTCCACCGGAAATCTGGCGAACTCGGTGGCCGCGCAGGCTGCCGCCGGAGGATTCAAGGCTTATATATTTGTCCCGGCGGATCTGGAGACGGAGAAGATCATCGCCACTCAGGTATACGGGGCAACGCTGGTGAAGATCAACGGCAATTACGATCACGTGAACCGCCTCTGCTCGGAGATCGCCCAGAAATACCCCTGGGGTATGGTCAACGTGAATCTCCGATCTTACTATTCAGAGGGCTCGAAGACGGTCGGCTACGAAATCGCCGAGCAACTGGGGTGGCGCCTGCCGCAGAACATAGTGGTTCCCATGGCCGGCGGCTCGCTGATCTCGAAGGTGCTGAAAGCCTTCGGTGAGCTGCAGAAGCTCGGCTGGGTGGAGCCCAACCCGACCAGGTTTTTCGGCGCTCAGGCCACAGGATGCAATCCGATCACGGCCGCCGCCAAGCGGGGCTCGCCCGAAATCCAGCCCCAGAAGCCAAATACCATCGCCAAGTCGCTCGCCATCGGCAATCCGGCCGATGGCTACTTCGCCGTGAAGGGAATCTTGGCCAGCGGCGGTACCGGCGAAGACGTGAGCGATGAAGAGATCGCCGAAGGCATTGAAATGCTTGCCGAGACCGAGGGAATCTTTACCGAAACTGCAGGCGGCGTTACCGTGGCGGTCACTCGCAAGCTGATTCAGCAGGGTCGTCTCGATCCTGACGAGTCGATTGTCGTTACGATCACCGGCAACGGCCTGAAGACGATCAACGCGGTGAGTGGCCGGCGCGAAGAGACCTTGGTAATCCGTCCCAAGTTGGCCGACTTTGAGGATCAGTGCCTGAATCTTTCTTCGGATGTGGAAACAGTCAGTGTCTGAAACCAGGAATCGAGTTGGAAGCGGAGCTGGCAAGGCGGAGTTGAGAGAACACATCTGTAATAGAGCGTGATAGCTATTTCCCGGGGGGTTTCTCTTGTCGATAACATTACGTATTCCTCCTCCTTTGCGTAAATTCACTGCCGGTGCGGCCACCTTTGAGTCTGCCGCCAGCAATCTGCCCGAACTATTCGAGGCGCTCGAAACGCAGTTCCCTGGTATTAGGCAGGCGCTGTGTAAAGCCGATGGCTCACCTCAGCGATTCTTGAATGTCTACGTCAACGACGAAGACATCCGCTTTCTGGGCGGCGCGCAGTGCGCTTTCAAGGATGGCGATGAGATTCTGCTTGTGCCCGCCATTGCCGGTGGCTATTGACTCCTGTGAACGAGGCGGATCATACCCGCAAGAGTCATCATCGCTAAGACACAAAGGCACCAAGGGGAAAACCAGGAATCAGCAGGCTAAGGTTGATGACAGTCTGCCTTCTGGTTTCTGATCTTTTTGGTGTCTTCGCGATTTGGTGGTGCGTCTTTCTAATTTAACACCGGCCGGAACGGTTCCGGTCTGCTATCCTGTAGCTCATCATTCAAAACAGCCGAGGATCTCAGTTCATGCCTGAGCGCATCACCGTTCGCGTGCCTGCTACCAGCGCCAACCTGGGCTGTGCCTTCGATTCGGCGGCGCTGGCCCTTGCCCTTTACCTGGATCTTCACGTGACTTGCCGCAGTGATGGTGTGGTCAATGTGCGTTACCAGGGAATTAACCCCGAGCGCATCCCTACGGACGCCTCCAATCTGGTGGTGCGCGTGATCCTGGAGACTCTCGAGATCTGGCACAAGCATCGAGGATTCGATCTGGAGATCGAGAACCAGATTCCGGTCGGGGTTGGGCTCGGTTCGAGCGCCGCAGCGATTGTGGGCGCCTTGGTGGCCGCCCGATGGATCGCCGATATGGCGCTCACGAACCGGGACCTCGTGACCATGGCGGCCCGTCGGGAGGGTCATCCTGATAACGTGGCGGCGGCCTGGCACGGTGGCTTCACCGTGTCACTCGATGATCCCACAGGAGTAATGGCTTATTCCTATGCGTTGCCGGATACCGTGCAGTTGGTGCTGGTGATTCCGGATTTTGCCCTTCCCACCGAGAAAGCGCGTCAGGTGCTGCCCACTCAATACTCGCGTGCCGATGCCATCCACAACCTGCAACGGGCGGTGGTTATGTCGGCTCATCTCGCCTCGGGAAAGATTGAACTCCAGCGCGAGTTTTTTCGCGATTGTTGGCATCAGCCGTATCGTGCGCCTCTGGTTCCAGGACTAACCGAAGTACTGGCTTTCGCTCACGCAGACTTGCTCGGCATTTGTCTGAGCGGTGCCGGACCTTCGATTCTGGCGTTTGTCCGTTCGAGCGCCGAGGAAATCGGAGGCGAGATCCGGCAGATACTGTTGGCGCAAGACGTGCATTCCGAGGTGCGAGTTCTGGCCGCCGACAATCTCGGCGCCAAAGGCTGGAGCAGGCCGCAGGGCGAGGAATAGCTATCTCTTTTCGTTGTCAGGGACGGGCGATTTACGTTACTCTAATCAGTAACAGTTTGTAGCCCCGCAGGAACCTGCTGCATGAAAATCACCCGTATTTCTACCAGAGTAGTCAATGCGCGCATGCGCAATTGGGTTTTCGTGAAGGTGGAGACCGATCAGCCGGGCCTTTACGGTTGGGGCGAAGCTACGCTCGAGTGGAAGACCAAAGGTGTAGTGGGGGCGGTCGAGGACTTATCGGTGTTGCTCACAGGTCAGGATCCGCGGCGGGTGGAACACCTGTGGCAGACGATGCACCGGCAATACTTTTGGCGTGGCGGCGTCGTCACTATGAGCGCTCTCAGCGGCATCGATCAAGCACTCTGGGATATCAAGGGCAAGGAGCTGGGACGTTCCGTCACGGAACTGCTGGGCGGACCGGTCAGGGAGACTCTGCGGTTTTACGATCATCTGGGCGGCGGGTCGCTCGAAGGCATGTACAAGACAGCCGAACCGGAAGAGTTCGCCGACAAGATTCAGGAGAGTCTGAGCAAGGGCTTTACGGCCGTGAAGGCCATGCCCATTCCCGTGACCGAACTGGTTGAGAGCGCCCACGTGCTGAAGCACTCGGCCCGATGTGTAGAAGCTATGCGCAAGGCGGCGGGCGATGAGATCGACATCATGCTCGATCTTCACGCGCGGACCACTCCGACCGCGGCCATCCAGTTCGGCCGCTTGCTGGTTGATTACAACCTGTATTGGTACGAAGAACCGTGCTGGCCCGAGCACGTCGACGGCTTGGTGGAAGTGGCGCGAGCCTTGCCGTTCCCCATCGCGACGGGCGAACGGCTCGTGGGCCGCTGGCAATTCCGCGAGCTCTTGGAAAAGCGCGCCTGCGCCATCGTTCAGCCTGACGTATCGCACTGCGGAGGAATCAGCGAAGCGCGGCGGATCGCGGCTCTCGCCGAGACGTATAACATCTCGGTCGCCTGCCACAATCCTCAGGGACCGGTGAGTACGGCAGCATCCCTGCATGTGGGCTTTGCCACTCCCAATTATCTGATCCAGGAAGTAGTGCGCAAGGACGTGCCCTGGCGAGATGATGTCGTCACGGAGCCGGTGAGCATGCAAGGCGGCCGGGCGCTCGCCCCGACGGCTCCAGGCCTGGGAATCGAAATTAACGAACAGGAAGCCTCCAAGCACCCGTTTGAGCCCGAGGTCGTCATGACTTACACCCACAAAGATGGTTCAGTAGCGGATTGGTAGTGGAAGCCATTTAGCGTGGACAAGTAAAATCTGTCCGCAGAGTCATTGTTCTTGGATCATGCCCCATCACTCGCTTTGCTGAAGGGCGATTACGGAGATTTCGAATGAGCACGATTACTGTGAATGGCAGCCTCGATCGCGCCGCCGCCTTTTATGGCTCGTCCATCGGTAAGAAGATGGTGATGGCCATCACGGGGTTAATCCTGTTTGGCTTTGTCCTGGTCCACATGGTGGCGAACTTGCAGGTGTTTATTCCGGCCGGTGCGGACGGAATCCACGCTATCGACCGCTATGCGGAGCACCTGAGGGTCTTTCCACCCCTTTTGTGGACGGCTCGGATCGTCTTGTTAATATCCGTGATCCTGCACATCATAGCGGCCTGGCAACTCAGCGTGCTTAACAGGTTTGGGGCGCGCACTTCACGCTACGTCAAGCAGACGGCCATCGCCTCGAGCTATGCTTCGCGAACGATGGTGTGGAGCGGTCCCATTATTTTCTTCTACGTCATCTATCACTTGCTGCAATTCACCTTCGGGACGGTACAGCCGGGCTTCGAACCTGGCCACGTCTATCACAATATTATCGTCGGATTCCAGAACCCCGTGATCGCCATCTTCTACATCGTCGCCAACATTCTCCTGGCCATGCATCTGTATCACGGCGTCTGGAGCATGTTCCAGTCGCTGGGCGTTTCTCATCCGCGCTACACGCCAATCCTCAAGAAAGTCTCGGTGGTGTTCGGTGTCGTGATCGGAATCGGATTTTGTTCTGTGCCACTGGCCGTCATGACCGGTATTTTGAAATAACAGGGAGCCATCCGTGAAACTCGACGCACGCATTCCCTCGGGACCCATCGAGCAGAAATGGGACAACGCGAAATTCGAAATGAAGCTGGTGAATCCGGCCAACAAGCGCAAATACAGCGCGATTGTGGTCGGAACGGGCCTGGCGGGAGCCTCGGCGGCGGCGAGTCTGGGCGAATTGGGCTACAACGTCAAGGCCTTCTGCTACCAGGATTCACCCCGGCGCGCTCATTCGATTGCCGCGCAAGGAGGCATCAACGCCGCCAAGAATTACCAGAATGACGGCGATTCGGTGTACCGGCTCTTTTACGACACCGTAAAGGGCGGTGATTTCCGCGCCCGCGAGGCGAACGTGTACCGCCTTGCCCAGGTCAGTGTGAACATCATCGATCAGTGTGTTGCCCAGGGAGTACCTTTCGCGCGAGAGTACGGCGGTCTGCTGTCGAATCGCAGCTTTGGAGGCGCGCAAGTCTCGCGGACCTTCTACGCGCGCGGCCAAACCGGGCAGCAGCTTCTGCTGGGCGCTTACCAAGCGCTGGAGCGGCAGGTCGAAGCCGGCAAAGTCACAGTTTCCTCTCATCACGAGATGCTGGAACTGGTGGTGGTCGACGGCCGCGCCCGCGGCGTTATCGTCCGCAACATGGAAACCGGTGAGATCTCCTCGCACGTGGCCGACGCCGTCATTCTCGCCACCGGCGGGTATGGAAATGTATTCTTCCTATCCACCAATGCCAAGGGGTGTAATGCGACGGCAATCTGGCGGGCATACAAGAAAGGCGCAGCCTTCGCCAACCCTTGCTTCACCCAGATTCATCCGACCTGCATCCCGGTAAGCGGTGATTATCAATCCAAACTGACGCTGATGAGTGAATCGCTGCGCAACGACGGCCGCATCTGGGTGCCCAAAAAGAAAGGCGATACCCGGCCCGCCTACCAGATCCCGGAAGACGAGCGTGACTACTATCTGGAGCGTATGTACCCGAGCTACGGGAACCTTTCTCCGCGCGACATCGCTTCCCGGGCCGCCAAGCGCGTGTGCGACGAAGGCCGTGGTGTGGGTCCGGGCGGCCAGGGTGTTTACCTCGACTTCGCCGAGGCCATCAGCCGTCTCGGCGCCGGGACCATCGCCGAGCGCTACGGCAACCTGTTTGAGATGTACGAGCGCATCACCGGAGAAGATCCTTACATGCTGCCGATGCGCATTTTCCCCGCGGTGCACTACACCATGGGCGGCCTTTGGGTGGATTACCACTTGATGAGCACCATCCCAGGACTCTTTGTGCTGGGCGAGGCGAACTTCTCGGACCACGGGGCGAATCGTCTGGGCGCCAGCGCCCTGATGCAGGGTTTGGCTGATGGCTATTTCGTCGCCCCCTATACCTTGGGGAACTTCCTGGCCGGCATTAGGGCGGGCGATGGTTTGACTACGGACGCTCCCGAGTTCCAACTCGCGCGCCATGAGGTGGAGAGCCTCACCAAACGCCTGCTCTCGATCAAAGGCAAGCGTACCGTGGATTCGTTGCATCGGGAGCTCGGCAAACTGATGTGGGAGAACTGCGGCATGGCGCGGACACGGCAAAGCCTGGAGGCGGCGCTGGCCAGAATTCCGGCAATCCGTGAGGAGTTCTGGAGGAACGTCAACGTGACCGGCGAAGACCTCGAGATCAATCAGGCGCTGGAGAGAGCAGGCCGGGTGGCAGACTTTCTGGAACTGGCGGAGCTGATCTGCCTCGACGCACTGGAACGTGAGGAATCATGCGGCGGCCATTTTCGCGAAGAATACCAGACAGCGGAGGGGGAGGCTCTGCGCAATGACGAAAAGTTCGCGCACGTGGCCGCTTGGGAACACACAGGCCATAGCTCCCGTCCGATCCGGAACACCGAGCCACTGGAGTTCGAGTACGTGCACCTCACCCAGCGGAGTTACAAGTAGGGGCTCGATGTGGCATGGCCGTCTCTTCGCCTTGCTCAGGGCAGGCTCTGGCCAATGAGGGCGCCCAACACGGGCTGAAAGCCCGTGCCGCCTCGAGGTGGCATGGCCATCCTGGCCATGTCATGCAGAAATGTACAAACTCCAGACACGGGCTGGAAGCCCGTGCCACAACTACTACCGTTTGATGAAGGCGGATTGATGATGAGACTCGTTCTGAACATCTGGCGTCAGAAGAATACGAAGGCACCGGGAAGAATGGTGCGCTACGAGCTCGAAAATGTCAGCGAACATATGTCATTCCTGGAGATGCTCGACGTGCTGAACGAAGGGCTCACTGTGAGGGGCGAAGACCCGGTGGCGTTCGAGCATGACTGCCGTGAAGGCATCTGCGGATGCTGTGGATTCGTGATCAACGGGGTGGCGCACGGGCCGCAAAGGGGCACGACGGTGTGCCAGTTGCACATGCGTCACTTTCACGATGGCCAGGAATTGTGGCTTGAACCGTGGCGGGCCAAGGCTTTTCCCGTGCTGAAAGATCTTATGGTAGACCGCAGCGCCTTCGATCGCATTATCGCGGCAGGCGGCTATGTCTCCGTCAACACCGGTGGCGCGCCTGACGGCAACGCCATCCCGGTTGATAAGCTGAAGGCGGATCTGGCCATGGACGCGGCGCAGTGCATCGGCTGTGGCGCTTGCGTGGCCGCGTGTCCGAATGCCTCTGCTTCATTATTCACCTCCGCCAAGGTTTCCCATCTTGCTTTGCTGCCGCAAGGCCAGCCGGAACGCGATCAACGGGTATTGAAGATGGTAGCTCAGGCGAAAGCGGAGATCTTCGGTGCTTGCACGAATATCGGCGAGTGCGAAGCCGTTTGCCCCAAGGGAATCAAACTCGAAAATATCGCCCGCATGAACCGCGATTTCCTCAAGGCTTCCTGGACTTACCGCAAAGAAGTAACGACGGCAGGCGCCGGATAAGAGAAAGCGCACAAGTGGAGGGCTCACATGAAAGAAGCTCTCGAGCAGCTTCAACGCATAGTTACCCAAGTTCCGCAACCCCTCCTCAGCATTTCCGAAGCTGATGCTGAAAGCCTTCTTCCTTCGCGCCCGTGGTCGCGCAAGCAAATTCTCGGTCATCTGATCGATTCCGCCGCTAACAATCATCAGCGATTTGTCCGCGCCCAGATAGGCAGCGAACTCGTTTTCCCAGGCTACGAGCAGGACCAATGGGTGAGTATCCAAGCTTACCAGGAGGAATCCTGGGAGAGCCTGGTGCGGCTGTGGTCTGCCTACAATGAGCACCTGTTGCATATCACCTTAAGGATCCCGGCAGATCGCCTTGAGACCTCTTGCACGATTGGACAGAATGCACCGGTGACGCTGGCCTTCCTGTTCGTTGACTATGTGCGGCACTTACATCATCATTTGGCGCAGATCCTCGGCGAGTAGCTCTGATCGACCCTTGCACTGCCCCTCGTGCCATGCCCAAGAGTTCGTCCAAGCCGGGTTGGGTCCTTAGCGTCCGCGAAGAGATCCACAACACGAACCCGATCGCCGCGAGCCAGTTGGGCGAGATTCTGGCCACGCTGCGATCCGCCGCCAGCCCTGCGAACGTCGAAGGCATGATGCGTTATGGAATCAGCGGAACAAACCCGCTGGGCGTTTCCGCCCCTTTTCTCCAAAAACTGGCTCGCGAGATCCGCCGCGATCACGAGTTGGCGCAGCAGTTGTGGGATTCCAATATTCATGAAGCGCGGCACCTGGCGGCCATGATCGAAGATCCCAGGCTCGTCAGTGAAGAACAGATGGAGTGCTGGGTCCTTGATTTCAACTCCTGGGATATCTGCGACGGCTGCTGCAACAATCTGTTCCGGCTGACGCCGATCGCCCATGCCAAAGCGCGCGAGTGGAGCATCCGGCCGGAAGAATTCGTCCGGCGGGCCGGCTTCGTGCTGATGGCGTGCCTTGCGGTCCACGACAAGCAGGCGCGCGATTCCACCTTCGTCAAATACCTGCCTCTCATTAAAGCCGGATCGACCGACGAGCGCAACTTCGTGAGGAAGGCGGTTAATTGGGCTCTTCGTCAGATCGGCAAACGCAACCCAAAGCTGAATGGCGCCGCCATCCGGACCGGAGTGCAGATTCGGAAGCTTGACTCGCGTAGCGCGCGCTGGATCGCCGCCGATGCTTTGCGGGAATTGAGGAGTGACGCGGTGCAAGAGAGGCTGGCGAAGAAGAACCAGCGGGTCCGGACCGAGATGCGATCATAGGGGCGCGCGATTTACCTGCCCGATCCGAGGCGGAGCAAGGCAATCCCCTATCTGCCCTCAGCTCTTGCGCAACACGTAAAAGCAGCGGCCGTCCGAAGCTGGAGCGGGGGGTAAGAACCCACCCACGTGGTAACCGTTCGCAAAATAATGCTGGAATATCTGCCGCGTTTCGGTGCGCCAGCGCCGGGCGAGTGGCAGGGCCTTCGATCGCATGAGGTCGGTATCCGACGGGATCTCGACCCGCAGGCGGCGGGCCGATTCGTCCAGCGTGATCGCGGCGTTCTCGATGAAGCCATTCCTGGCGAACCGGGTTTGATTTACGATGGGCCCATTCAAATCTCGGGAGTCGGGATAAGCCGCCTTTAGTCGCTGCGTCCCGAGCCGGCGTTCCACCGCCGCCGATCCGATGCGCCAATCGACCACGAAGCGATCACTTTCCAGACCTCGTTCGATCCTGCTGGGGAAATGGCCGTAGCAGTCGGGCAGATATTCGTCCACCCGCGCCCCTAGCCGAGCGATATTCAAGGTCGCATTTCGGCTTTGCAGGGGATCGTAAGTCCAACTGATCGCCTTGACACCTTGCTCGAAGGCGATCTGCCGGTGCTTGAGCTTCAGCCGGAATCCCAAACCGCGATCGCGATAGGCTGCGTCTACCGCCATCATGTGCGACCAGTGGACCAGTTCGCCGTGGCGGCGCGCCAGAAAAGCATAGATGAATCCCACAACTTTGCTGTTCGTCAAGGCTCCCAGCACCACTCCGCCGTACTTCGCCGTGACGGCCAGCACTTCGCTGCTGACCGCCAGTGTGTCCCAGACAGCTCGTTGCAGACGCTCGCACGCGCGGAACTCCTCCCTGCTGTGGAGCGGCCGAATGTTTTCCAAACGCATGGAGGTGAACCCTCGCGGGCTGCTGAGGACGGCCGTAACTGGCCGCCTTGTCTCCGGCCGGGCCGGTGTCGTAGAGCCGGGCTTATCCGGGCACGTGCCGACCTGAAGGTCGCGCTATACATCCTTTTCCAGCAGCTGGTAAAGACTCAACTGTCGGCTCGGCGACTTCCCCGTTGGTGAGCGGCGGGTCTTCGAGGCAGGCGGAATCTCATTCCCCGCACATTCCGCGCCGGGCGGCGCCGCAAGGACAGGGCCCAGGTTCTGCTGCAGCCTCGCGGGAAGAAGATCCGGAAACCGCGAATACCGACAGAAGCTGTTCGACACGCGGACTTTCGCAGTACCGGCAGGTAGTCTTGGCGGACGAGGACGAAACAATTCTTTCAAACTCTTTGCCGCATTCGCGGCATCGATACTCAAAGATGGGCATTGAGGCCTCCATCTTGAATATAACCAAAGCCGGAAAGGGTTTCAACAACAGGGACGAAGAGCGGATGAAGGTTCCGGGATGTATGTATCCACGAGGGATGTGGGATTACCAGAGGTTCAAGGGTGCCTGTCTAAGCGGTAACCAGTGTAGGTTGCTCAGGCGAGCCGGTTTTCGCCGGCAAGTGTCTGGAAGCCGCATTTTTTCTGGCCTTCGTGGGTGTCACCGAACGAATTTCCTTGACAACACTGTGTTATATCTTCTATCTTTGTCGGCCAACCATCGTGTTTTGATTGTCCAAAATGGAATGGAGAGGAGAATACATGGGTAAAATTTTGACCAAGTCCCAGATCGTAACGTATCTGGCGGAGAAGTCTGAGCTCCCCAAGAAGACGATTGCGAGCGTTCTTGAGGATCTCGTGGCTTTGGCGACGAAAGAGGCAAAAAGCAACGGTCAGTTTGTGGTTCCCGGACTGGGCAAGGCGGTAAAGGCTCACCGCAAGGCCCGCGAAGGCCGGAATCCGCAAACCGGGGCTACCATCCAGATTCCCGCCAAGACCGTGGTGAAATTCCGTCTGTCGAAGTCCTTTAAGGACGCAGTGGTTCCACCTAAAGCTGCTGCAGCCAAAAAGGGAAGGTAGGCTGGCCAGGAAAAGCAAGTTGCTAGGAAAGCTGAACCTGAGGAATGGCGGGATCGGTCGGGATTCCCTGTTCTTCAAGATGAAAGTCGGCGATCAATCGGGGTAAAGAGAACTTGAAGTGGGCGGTGTCTGTTGAGATGTGCGCCACCGGGCGTCGTCTGGATGGCACCGCCCAGCTTGAGATATTTCGCACAGAGCTGGGTTTTGGATCTGACTTTGTCAAAGGTTCAGACTGGGCGGAGATCTGGAGCGCAGGCTTGTGTCCTCAGAGCCCCAAAAGGGAGCGTTTACCGCGTATAACGGGTAGGCTGAGGGCCAGCCTCCAGCATCTGGCGGTCCCAGATCATGCCATCGCGGTTGTAGTGCGCGATCTCGAAATCCTGGGTGAGTTCCAGAGCATCCACAGGACACGCATCTTCACAGAGTCCACAGAACATGCATCGCGACAGGTCATAGGTAAAGAAGGTCAGGCGTTTTTTGCGGTCGGCGGCGCGCTCCCATCCTACGACGATCAGGTTCTCAGGGCAGGCGATCGAACAGAGATTGCACGCGATGCACAAGGTCTCGCCGGTCTCGGGATTGTTATTGAGGCGAGGCGCCCCGCGGTATCGCTCCGCTACGATCGGCCGCTCGCGTGGATATTGTTCTGTGTAGGTGGCGCTGGGCCGCTGGTAAGAGAACGTCAGCCGAAGGCCTTTGAGCAAATCAATCAGAAAGATCCGTCGTAGCAATTCCTTCATAAGTTGTCTTAGCCTCAACCCGATTCTAACCCACCCTGGCCAAAACCGGAATACAGGCGATAATGCTCCCCAAATAAGAAGCCACCTCACGTAGACGCAGGGCTTCGCAGAAACTCCGTGACCAGCGGCGCCAGACTGTCGAAGCGCACCGCCCACACCACGTGACTGCCGCCGGGCACCACGATCAGCTTCGCTGCGGGAATTCGCTGAGCGGCATGCTCCGCATGGCTGAGAGGTACGATGGTGTCCTGATCGCCATGGATGACCAGGACCGGCACCTGGATCTTTTCGAGCGGGCAATCGCGCAGGGTCCGCACCTGGCCGTCATTCCTCAGCCCTTGCCATCGTAACCCCAGGGGGAAAAGGGTCTCGTTGAGCGCCACGAGATTGGCCATCCTGGCAGGATGGCCCAGTTGGTTGATTTCTTCGGAACTCAGCCACCATGACAGCCGGAGGAGCGGTTTCCATCGTAGGATCGCGAGGAATAGCCAGGGTGCTAGATCCGCCACCGCAAACAGTAACCGAATCGGAGTCGTCCAGTAATCGTGGAGTACGGTGAGGGGTCTCGTGGCCGCGGAGAGTAGAACCAACGCCGAGCAGCGATCCGGGTAGCGGCAGGCGAACTGCAAAGCTGAACTGCCGCCGGCAGATATACCGATGATCGCGACGCGGTGCAGTCCGAGGGAATCCAGAACCGCCGCGTAGGCATCCGACTGTTCCGCATAACTGCGTCCGGTTGCGAGCGGAGTGCGCAGATAGCCAGGGCGGGAAACGGCGATCAACTTGAATTTCCCCTGGGTGAGCGGTTCAGCGATAGCCAATCCCTGGTCGTATCCACCCATCGCGCCATGAATCACGAGGATCGGCCCACCGTCCCCGCTGGTAGCGAACTCCATCGGGCCGCAGGCAGTTTGGATCACCTGGCTGTGGCGCTCCAGTTTCAGCGCGAGGCGCCTGCGCCAATGAAAGAATCGCCACGCGAGTACAGATGCCGCGAGCGCACTGACGACGAGGGTGATAGTTGACGGTCTCAACTCGAAGTGCATCCTGCTCCCAGCTTCCGCCTTCTTCCTGTACGCCCCTATACTCTGCCGTCCGAAACTGGTAATTTGATGGCAGGCTAATGCCGAGCCGCCACCGATCCGGCCGACTGCCGTGGGGAGCCTACCACTTTGAAGGAGCAATGCAAGCTCGACCGCAGAAGATTTCTCCGATCCGGATTTGGCTCCGGCCTCTTTGCCGGCGCCGCCACCCCAATCGCAGCCCTTCTTGCCTCGGAGAGCGCCATGGCCGAGCCTTTGCCAATACCTGCCTTAGATTTTGAGGAAGCCACACTCGCGCAGCTTGCGGAAGGCATGAAGTCCGGCAAGTATACGGCGCGCTCGCTCACCGAGAAGTATCTCGATCGCATCCACGCGATTGACAGCCAGGGACCTGCGCTGAACTCAGTCATAGAGGTGAATCCCGACGCACTCTCTCTTGCGGCGGCGCTCGACCGGGAGCGGGAGACCAAAGGCCCGCGCGGGCCCTTGCATGGCATCCCGGTGCTGATCAAAGACAATATTGGGACACACGATCGAATGTCCACCACGGCCGGATCGCTCGCCCTGGCGGGATTCGTGCCGCCCAAGGATTCGTTTGTAGCGGCTCGCCTTCGCCAGGCCGGAGCTGTCATCCTGGGTAAGACCAACCTGAGCGAGTGGGCCAATTTCCGATCCAGCTATTCGACCAGCGGTTGGAGCGGCCGCGGCGGGCTGACCCGCAACCCTTATGCGCTCGACCGCAACCCCTGCGGGTCGAGTTCGGGATCTGGCGTGGCGGTCTCGGCTAATTTGTGCGCCGTGGCGATTGGCACGGAGACCGACGGATCTATTGTGTGCCCCTCATCGGTCAACGGCATTGTGGGTATCAAGCCGACCGTAGGCCTGATCAGCCGTGCCGGGATTATCCCTATATCGCACACCCAGGATACCGCCGGTCCGATGGCGCGAACCGTCGCCGATGCGGCGATCCTGTTGGGGGCGCTTGCCGGTGTCGATCCCGACGATCCGGTGACTGCAGCCAGCCAAGGCAAAGCCCAGGTTGATTACACGAAGTTTCTCGACCCTTCGGGTCTTCGCGGAGCTCGAATCGGTGTTGTTCGTAAACTCTTCGGCTTCAGTGACGCCGTCGATCGCCTGATGGCGTCGGCCCTTGACGCCATGAAGCAGGCGGGCGCGGTTATCGTCGATCCGGCGAAGATCGAGACCCTTGATAAGCTCGGCGAACCCGAGATGCTGGTGCTGCTCTACGAATTCAAGGCTGATTTGAACGCCTACCTCGCGGCGTTGGGACCCTCGGCGCCGGTGCAGACCCTGAAGGACATTATCGAATTCAACGAACGCCATCATGAGCAGGAAATGCCCTACTTTGGCCAGGACCTGTTCGTGAAGGCCGACACCAAAGGGCCCCTCACTACCAAGGAATATCTGGACGCGCACGAAAAGGGTCACCGGCTGGCGCGGAGCGAAGGCATCGACGCCGTTATGGACAAGTTCCATCTCGACGCCCTGGTTGCGCCTACCGGCGGACCGGCCTGGATCACTGACCTCGTGGACGGTGATCACGATAGCGGGGGCAGTTCGACCCCGGCCGCGGTCGCCGGATACCCTATTGTCAACGTTCCGGCCGGGTTCGTGTTCGGGCTTCCCATAGGCATTTCGTTCTTTGGCCGCGCCTGGAGTGAGCCGACGCTCATCAAGCTGGCCTATGCATTTGAACAAGCCACCCACTTCCGCCAGGCGCCACGGTTCCTGCCTACGGCCCCGCTCAGATCGTAGGCAGGGGGCAGCAGAATCGGACAACCGAACTCCAGGCCGCACGTCAAATTCCCAATCCCAGATTCCGAGACTCAGATTGCCATTCTTTTGTTGTGCGGAGAGGGATATAGTGGACACCGGAGCTTGACGCATATCCAAACGACGTGGCTGTTGGGGACTGAACAATGGCGGGCACCTCCGGTACTTTTGCTCGACAGTCGCCGCTTGAGAGTTGTCACTGGTCGTCACGGCCACTACCTTTGGGGGGATAACGATGAGTCGGTTTCTGTGTTTTTTTTGTTCGCTAGCCCTCGTGCTTGGCATTGCCCGGTCATCAGGAGCAGTAGGCCAAAAGGCCGATTCTGGCGTGAAGAGGAGCGTGTTTGGAAAAATGGCCAACGGAAAAAAGATCGATCTTTATACGCTGACAAATAAGAACGGCATGAAGGTGGAGATCAGTAATTATGGCGGCATTGTGGTCTCGATTGTGGTGCCCGATCGCAATGGAAAGATGGCCGATGTCGCGCTGGGTTTTGACAAGCCCGACGGGTATCTGGGCAAAAATCCCTTTTTCGGTGCACTGGTCGGCCGCTACGCCAATCGGATCGCCAAGGGCGCCTTCACCCTCGACGGTAAGACGTATCGTCTTGCTATCAACGACGGCCCCAACAGTCTGCACGGCGGCCTGAAAGGATTCGACAAGGTGGCGTGGACAGCGCGCGAGTTGCCCGGCGACCATCCGGCGCTTGAGTTGACCTATCTGTCAAAGGATGGCGAAGAGGGTTATCCGGGTAACTTGCACGTCAAGGTGACCTATTCCCTGAACGATAAGAACGAACTCAAAATCGAGTACAGTGCCACCACCGACAAGGACACCGTGCTCAACCTCACGAATCATTCTTACTTCAACCTGGCGGGGCAAGGGAACGGCGACATCCTGAAGCACTTGATGATGATCAATGCCCAGAAGTTCACACCGGTTGACGCCACCCTGATTCCGACTGGAGCGATCGATTCGGTGGAGGGCACGCCCTTTGACTTCCGCCAGCCCACCGCGATCGGTGCGCGCATCAACGACGATAACGAACAGCTGAAACTGGGCAAGGGCTACGATCACAACTTTGTGATCGATCGCCAAGGTCCGGGCTTGGTGCTGGCGGCTCGCGCCGAGGATCCCGGATCAGGCCGTGTGCTGGAAGTGCTGACCACCCAACCCGGAATCCAGTTCTACACGGGTAACTTCCTCGATGGCACGGTCATCGGCAAGGGGGGCGTCACCTACGGCAAGCGGGCCGCCTTCTGCCTGGAGACGCAGCACTTCCCGGACTCGCCGAACCATCCTGACTTCCCGACCTCTGAACTGAAGCCCAGTCAGACTTACGATCAGGTGACGGTGTTTCGGTTTTCCACCGCGAAGTAGGCGGATTGGATTCGCACCATGCCCAGAGCCTGCCGTGAGTGACGCGAAGTGATGGCCATGCCACATCGATGGGGCACGGGCTTCCAGCCCGCGTGAAAAAAAACGGCGACTGTATGCATTTTCTATTGCGCTGCGGACCGAAGATTGTATTCTGCAAAAATAAGACAAGGAAGTAGGCTCGGCTGCGTCCGTAGAGCAGACTTCGCCACGGAGGACGAGAGAAGAAAAATTGAGTACGGCAACGCTTCCTGCGCAGTTCCAGCCCGAAGCTATACCGAAGAGCAAGGGCGTCATCAAACTGACGCTCTGGCCTCTGATCGCCGCCACTTTCTTCATGGTTTCGGGTGGCACCTATGGTACGGAGGATATCGTTCATGGCGCCGGTTACGGCGCTGGCATTCTGATCCTCTTGCTTACCCCGATGTTTTGGAGCCTTCCGGTCGCATTTATGATCGGAGAGCTGGCGAGCGCGCTTCCGGCCGAGGGTGGGTATTACGCCTGGGTACGTCGGGGGATGGGCAACTTCTGGGGCTTTCAGGAGGCGTGGCTGTCGCTGGTCGCCAGTATCTTCGACATGGCGATCTACCCCACTCTGTTCGTCGCCTACCTGGCGCGGCTGGAGCCCTGGTTCGGCGTGGGGCATCGCGGCGTGATCGTCGCGCTGAGCGTCGTCGTGATCTGCGCCGGATTGAATATGGCGGGCGTGAGGATCGTCGGCGTCACCTCGCTTTGGCTCTTCTTCCTCTTGTCAGCGCCCTTCGCCCTGATCGTGCTGCTCGCCCCGTTTCACGCCGGGTCGCTTGCCCACGCTCATACGGCTCCCGTAACCTCCACCGTCGGATTGCTGGGCGGAACTCTCATCGCCATGTGGAACTACATGGGTTGGGACAACGCTTCCACCATTGCCCTTGAGGTTGAACGCCCGCAGCGCGCCTACCCGCGAGCCATGATCGCGGGGGTGGTCCTCGTTGCCTTAACCTACATTCTGCCCGTGGTGGCGCTGCAAATAACCGGGGTTCCTGCGTCTGCTTTCGAGACCGGCTCCTGGGCTGACTTGGGTGGCTTGCTCGCTGGCAACTGGTTGCGAGTGGCCGTCGTGCTCGGGGGCATGATGATGGGTTTCGGCGTGTTCAACGCCCTGGTGATGAGCTACTCGCGCCTGCCGGTGGCCATGGCTCAAGATGGCATGCTCCCGCGCATCCTTGCCAGGACCCATCCCAAGACGCGTGCTCCCTGGGTGGCGATTCTGGTGTGCGCCACCGGTTGGGCGCTCTGCCTCGGTTTGGGCTTCGAGCGCCTGGTGACGCTCGACATTATGCTCTACGGCGCCAGCTTGGGGCTGGAGTTCGTCACCTTGGTGATGCTGCGTATCCGCGAGCCGGAACTACGCCGCGTTTTCCGCGTTCCGGGCGGCCTCACGGGCGCGATCCTGGTTGGTGTTTTTCCCATGCTTCTCATCGTGCTGTCGGTGATACACAGTCATGGCGAGAAAATTCTGGGCATGAATGGGCTCGCGTTCGGTCTGTTAATCATTCTGGCGGGGTTTGCGGCGTACTCCCTGACCTCACGCTTCTGGCGGCCTGGGCCGCGGCTCGTTTCGCCTGCCAACCCTTCGTACGAAGGATTCGGATCGCCGTCCGAGCCGCAGCCTTAACCCGAGATCTACAGCGCCGTTCGGCTCGAATAGGCTGCAAGAATCTCGGCGGCCAAAGAATTAACGCTCCGGGCCGCCTTCGGAACCCGCTTTCAATCCGATACCATCTAAGACTTAAAAAGGAGGTCAGAGTCATGAATCGCAGAGATGCCCTTGGGGTATTTGCCGGCATGGCCGCGACGGCCGCGACTGCTCGCGGCCAATCGAGCTCGGGTGGATCGGATTCCGCGGGTCGAGCCAGCGGGATGATCTATCGCGAGTTCGGCAAGACCGGTGAGAAAGTCTCAGCCCTCGGTCTGGGCGGCCACCACATCGGGCGGACCAAGGACCCCAACGAGGGCATCCGGATCATCCGCAGTGCGCTCGACCGCGGCCTGAATTTCATGGATAACTGCTGGGACTACCATGACGGCGAGAGCGAGCGGCGCATGGGGCTGGCCTTGCGCGACGGCTACCGGCAGAAGGCCTTCCTGATGACCAAGTTTGACGGCCGGACCAAGGCGGCCGCCGCCCAGCAGATCGACGAATCACTGCAGCGGCTGCAAACCGACCACATCGATTTGATCCAATATCACGAGAATATCCGCCTCGAGGATCCCGACCGTTTCTTTGCCCCGGGCGGCGCGCTCGAAGCGGTACTCGAAGCGAAGAAGGCGGGCAAGGTGCGTTACATCGGCTTCACCGGCCACAAGGATCCCTACGTTCACCTGCGCATGCTGGATCTCGCCGCCGCCCACAATTTCCATTTTGAGTCGTGCCAAATGCCACTCAACGTCATGGACGCGCATTTCCGCAGCTTCGGAAATCAAGTCTTGCCCCGACTAGTAGAGCAGGGGATCGCCGTGCTTGGGATGAAGCCCATGGGAGACGGCAACGTGCTGAAGAGCGGCGTTGTGACTCCGGCGGAATGTCTGCACTATGCGCTAAATCTGCCGACTACGGTTGTGATTACGGGCTGCGAAAGTATGCAGATCCTCGACCAGGCCTTCGAAGTGGCGCGAACCTTCAAGCCGATGGACGAAAGCCAGGTTTCAGCGCTGCTCTCGAAGACGCGAGAGGCAGCCATGACCGGCCAGTTCGAGCCGTTCAAGACCACCCAGCATTTCGACGGCACCGCCCAGAACCCGCGCTGGCTGGGCTAGAAGTAGACTAAAACCGTTCTTGGATGGTCTGCAGTTTCTTCCCTGGTGGCAGGACCCGCAGATGCGCAATCGGCGTACGCGCTGGCTTGTTACTCGGCGGGTTCCGACTCGGCCGCCGGCGTGCCGCCTCCGAACGACTGGAGCGCCAGGTAGCTCAGGCCAAAACGCTCGATATGCTCGCGTTGCTGCTCGAACTGGCTGAAGTGGCCTTCCTCGTCCCTGACCAAGTGCTCGAAGACTTCCTTGGAGCCGGAATCCAGGGCGGCTGAACATTCCAGCGCAGCTTTGTTGTAGAACTTGGCGCTTCCGTCTTCCATCGCCATGCCTTTTGCCAGCATCTCTTTGGGATCGAGAATCTTCTCCACGGGACCCGCTGGGGCCATCTCCACGTCGCCGTTCAGGAACAGGATGCGCTCGGCCAGGGACTCGGCGTGCCCCATCTCCTTGATAGCGGTCCGCTTGAAGAGCCCAGCCAACGGGCTCAGGCCCTGATCGTTGAGATGAAAGTGAAAATACATGTATTGGTGAACCGCCTGCAACTCTTCCCCTAACGCCTTGTTCAATAACTGGATGCTAGTCGTCTTTTCCATTCCTGCCTCCTGTGTGAGCTTCGTGGTACGCCAAACAAATAATCCCAAGTGAGCTAGCGGATGATTGTGGCAGGGATCATCCAATACTTGCTGTGATCGGAGTCACATCCGCGACTTAGGTGGCTGCCGGCATGTGATTCGGCACCGTGCCCCTGCGCAGCAAATGTGGTGCGGACCTGATTTGCAGGTCCGCGGCTTTTCACGCCTCTCAGAGCTCGCCGCCTCAGCTCCCTGTTGCAGCCCCTGCCTGCACCGCCACCCGTGCAGAATTGTACCTCGGGGTGAGCTCCATAAATTACAAGAAAATCTATGCGCCACGTCGGCTGGCACAGAGGGTAGCTCCGCGTTTTAGCAGCGATTAGACTTTTGTGCATCTCAAATTGTGCGGTTCTCCGCTGGGACTACGAAAAACCGCAGAGTTTCTGGACGGCGAAACTGTACGGTACCCCTCCCGGCACCGAAATCGGTGCATCGAACTAGTAGATGGAATCCGGAGATCGCAGGAATGAAGGAAATCATTTTCAGGTTCCTGATGGGCGGATTTGTAGTGTCGCTTTTCGCCGCTTCAGGCGATTTACTTAAGCCCAAGAGTTTTGCCGGCCTGTTCGGTGCTGCTCCATCCGTGGCATTGGCCACGCTGGGATTGACTGTGGCAGCACACGGGAAACCGTATGCCGCTACCGAATGCAGGTCAATGCTGGCGGGAGCCGTGGGGTTCTTCGTCTACGCCCAATGTGTGAGTTTCGTTCTAATCCGGCTGAAATGGTCAGCTCTTTCGGTCACACTCTCGTTGATCTCCCTCTGGCTCGGAACATCGTTCATTATCTGGTGGAGCATGTCTCACCTGCCCGAATGAAAATAGCATTACATCCATCGGCGCTGAGGCGGACGAAATGGTACGAATTTGCGATCCGTTTCGTATTTGGGGGAATGATCACTGCCGTCGTGGGAATCATCGCTAAACAGTATGGTCCTGAAATCGGAGGGCTCTTTCTGGCGTTTCCAGCGATCTTTCCCGCCAGCGCCACCTTGATTGAACGCCACGAGAAACAGCGCAAGGAACGGAAGGGGCTGGCAGGTACGCGACGTGCACGACAGGCTGCCGGGGCGGATGCTGCGGGTGCTGCGATAGGGAGCATTGGCCTTCTGGCGTTCGCCTTGGTGGTTTGGAAATCGCTTCCGTGCTACCCGGCTTGGCTGGTGATACCCGCGGCCACTTTGGTATGGGCCGCTGTCTCAGGGTTGCTCTGGGTCGCTCTGAGGCGGAGGTAACCACGTCCGCATCGCCTGGTAGCGTCACACACCTATCGACAAGACGATTTTTCCCCTCTTGTGGGGCTTCACAGCGAGCATCTCATGGCGCGTCAGCAAGCGGCAGCACCTCGCCGACACTGGTTGTGAGCTGGCCGGACTCGATCAGATCCGCAATCCTGGTCAGGCCTTCGGAAGTGACGGCGACGAGAAAGAAAACTCCTCGAATGCCGTATTGCGCGGCTTTGTCCTGGTCAGGCAAGGCGACCTGTTTCTGATATATTGCCTCGTTTAGTCCTACCGGAGGTCCTCGATGAAAGACGCTTCTCCCCGAATCGTTCACGCTCTCATAACTTCGCTGCTCCTGCCTTTAGCTCTGATTGTGACCGTACGGGAGGTCCGCTCCCAACAGATCCCCAAGGTAGCCTGGACTCGTGGGCTCGGGCAACCGCTGGAGAATCCTGGCGTTAGCAAGGTGAAGGGTAACATTGACGATGGCTATTGGCAGGGCGTTCCCCTCGGTGGCTTCGGCAGCGGTTCCATCGGCCGGACTTATCGGGGTGATTTCGCGCGCTGGCACCTGAAGACGGGCGTCCACAAATATGAATCGATCGCGCCCGACGTCTTTGCGGCCTACGAGCAGACCGGCGACAGCGCCCCGGCCGCGGTTGTACTGCGGGCGGGTAAGCCGGAGGGCCCCGGCAGTCTTGCCGCCTGGAACTGGAGCTACCCTACCGGGACAGGCACGTATCACGCCTTGTTTCCTAAGGCCTGGTACGAATACCAGTACGACAAGTTCCCCGTGCAACTCATCTGCGAGCAGTTCTCGCCTGTGCTTCCCGGCAACTACAAGGAGACAAGTTATCCCGTCGGCGTATTCGTCTGGCACGCCAGGAACACCACCCAGAAGCCAGTGAAGGTTTCTATTCTGTTCTCGTGGGCCAACATGGTGGGATGGTTTGCCGAGTTCAACGGCGGCCTCAACCGGGCTCTCGGTTCCGGCAACTTTAACACCGCCAGGGAGGATAGCGTCGCCAGTGGCCCGATGAAGGGCATCGTTTTCGGCCGAGTTCGCAACGGCCCCGCCGAGACCGATTCCGACGGCCAGTTCGCCATCGCGGCGATCGCGCCCGAAGACGGCTCGATCAGCACTACCACCACGTTTGACGCCTCCGGCGACGGCGCCGGTGTTTGGAAAGCCTTTGCCCAGGATGGCACTCTCGACGAGCCGGAACACAACTGGCTGAGTTCGGGCGGGAACCCCGTGGCCGGCGCGCTGGCCGTGAAGTTTACCATCAAAGCGGGCGAGACCCTCGACATCCCGATGGCCCTCGCTTGGGATTTCCCGATTGTGCAGTTCGGATCCGGACACCGTTGGTACCGCCGCTACACCGAGTATTTTGGCAACCGCGGTGACGCCGCCTGGAAGATTGCCCGGACGGCGTTGGAGAACTATAAGTCCTGGAGCAAGGCCATCGACGAGTGGCAGGCGCCTTTTATTTCGGACGATATCAAGCCTGCCTGGTATCGCGGCATGTTATTCAATGAACTGTATTATCTGGTTGACGGCGGCACCTTCTGGGATAACGGCGAAGTGGGCAAGCCCGCGTCCGCCGAAAAGGTTCCGCACCATTTCAGCTATCTCGAATGCTACGACTACTCCTATTACTCGACACTTGATGTGCGCTTCTACGGCTCTTTCGCCCTGCTGAAGTTCTGGCCGGAGCTCGAGAAACTGGAGATGCGCCAGCTCGCCCAGGCGGTGCCGCTCGACTACCAGCAGTACCAGCAGATCGGCTGGGATCACACCCTAGCGCCGCGCAAGGTGCCAGGAGCGGTTCCGCACGACCTGGGTTCGCCCGTCGAGGATCCCCTGCGGCGCGTGAATCAGTACAACTGGCAGAACATCACGGTGTGGAAGGACCTCAACAGCAAATTCGTGCTGCAGGTCTATCGCGATTACACCCTGACGGGGCAGAAGGACCTCGAGTTTCTGCAAACCTGTTGGCCGGCGGTGAAGTCCGCGCTCGACTACTTGAAGCGCTTCGACACCAAGGGCGACGGTATCCCGCAGAATGAAGGCATCCCCGACCAGAGTTATGACAACTGGAAGATGCGTGGATCGAGCGCCTATTGCGGCAGTCTCTGGCTGGCAGCACTGAAGTCGGCGCAGAAGATGGCCCTGCGAGTGGACGATGTCGCCGCCGCGCAGAAGTACTCGGATTGGTTCCAGAAAGCCCAGGCCAGCTTGGTGCAGGAGCTCTGGAACGGCCGCTATTTTAATTATGACACCGAAAGTCCCTACAAGACCAATATCATGGCCGACCAGCTTGCCGGCCAGTGGTACGCGGATCTCTGCGGGCTCGGCCTGATGGTTCCGAAAGAAGACACCAGGAGCGCGCTCGAGACGATTTTTAAGTCCAATGTGATGGGATTCGAAAACGGCCAGATGGGCGCGGTGAATGGCATGAATGCAGACGGTTCGCCGATCACCGAGAACGAGCAGTCCGAAGAGGTGTGGAGCGGCACAACCTTGGCGCTGGCATCGTTTTTCAAGGCTGAGGGCATGACCGACGAGGCGTACAAGACGGCGCAAGGCGTCTACAACGTCGTCTACGAGAAGCAGGGCTACTGGTTTCGCACCCCAGAAGCGTGGGATCGCACCGGGAACTTCCGGGCTGAAATGTACATGCGGCCGCAGGCGATCTGGGCGATGGAGTTCGTGAAGTAAGGGGCGATTTGGTGCCATTCACTGCATTCACGCATCGACAGGCATGTTCAGGCTTCAATCAGGCTGCCGTGGCGGAGGAAGTGATTAATCGCGGTTTCCCATCCTCTCATCTTCTTCTCGAACCATTCCAACGTGTACCGTTGGAGCAATTCGTTTCCCGCCGGGGAAATGCCGGTATAGGCGTAACTGATGCGGGCGCTTGTCCTTCCGCCGTCAAGAGGGGCAAGGGAGATTGTGAGGCGGGTCGCGATCAGGTCAGGCTCGATCCAGGCAAAGGCGATCGCGAACCCTGCCGGATCGTATTGCGTTACGAGCCATATCGTCTCCGTGGCGGTGTCATTCGGCGTTGCGAAGACGCAGCCCTCCTCAGCGACGCCGCAACGTGAGTAGATCATCCGATAGCGCCATCCTGGCAGCCACTCCGCTTCGCGCACCGGGCAAAGCAGCGGGAAGACCCGGTCCGGCGGCGCGTCGTTCGTTTGTGTGTATTCAAGTCTTACGCGTTTCGCTTCAAAGCCCGGCATAGGGTTCCTCCAACATCGCCGCGACTTCACGCGCGACGGCGTTCCAACGATTGCGGCTTAGCGCGTTCTTCGACTAAAACAGGTGCGCAAAAGAGAGTTGTCCGGGCCTGATGCCAAAGCTCGCCCGCTCGATGGCCAGCAGCTTTTGTTTGGTTGCTCGTCCGCCGGGAGCGGAAAATCCCCCGAGCCTGCCACCTGCAGCCACCACTCGATGGCAAGGAATGATGAGCGGGATGCGATTCCTCGCCAGGGCCATTCCCACCTCTTGAGCGGCGGCGGGGCGGCCCAAAGCCTTGGCCAGTTCGCCGTAGGTCCGGGTCTCGCCCGCTGGGATCTCCCGGGCGGCGTCGTATACCCGCCGCGCAAACAGGCCCACTCCGTCCAGGCTAACGGCAACGCCCCGAAAATCCTGAAGGTCGCCGTGCAGATGTTTGCCCACCTGCTTGATGAGTTCGGCAATCTCGGCAGGAGGGGAGGTCGGCTCAGGCGTGGCGGCGCTTTGAACGAAGGCCGATTCGGCCATCGCCGGTGTGAGTTTGGGGAGGCGAAACAGGGTGACCTCGGCGGAATTGCCGCGGTCACTCCAGGCGATTCCGCACCAACCCAGCGACGTCTCAAATACGCAGTAAGCGGATTGCATCATCGTTATAAGCGCCTTCAGAGATCCTGGACATTGAGGCTCGTCAATCGGAGCCGCCACCGCGGTAAAGATCCTCTCGTTTCCAGGAGGGCCCGACCTCATGGGTCTCGGCGGGTTCTTCGGCTGGAACTTCATCGGTGCTGGGGTTCGCCTCGCGCTGGCGCTGACGCTGAGTGGCTTTATCGAACAACCTCAAACGTTCTTCTCCCATTCGATTGTGGCCTTCTTGTCCTGGAGAATTGGGAGGAATCACACGGATCGTCTCGCCTGCCGAAATCCACTCAAGTTCATCACCGGCCCGAACCTGGTACGGGTCCGCAATGGCTTTGGGAAGCGTCAATTGCAGGTTGTTCGTCACTTTCACATTTCCTTATTATGATAGTTTACCACTAACTTACTGTAGCCAGGATAGATACCATGTCAACGCCGCCCAAAACAAACGGACCCGCGAATTTCAAGCCCGTCTCATGACTAATCGCGGTGACAAATCCCTCGCAGGGCCGTGGACCTTGGAAGGCTTAACTTCGGTGCTCGGACGGGAATTACGCAAGCCAATCGTAGACAGTCGGAAACTTAGCAGGCAGCATCCCCAGCAAGGCTGAACTCTGCCTGAATTCGTCGGCGAAGTCGAGTGGCCTAAGTAGACTTTCCCGCGATCGTTGGGGGCCGGACGGGAAATGCGATTGGACATGAGCGAGATAATGCAGAAACCAGAGGGCCGTCCTCCGAGCGAGGTCTCGAGCCCGATGGAGATCTCCTACATAGGCCTGCGTTTTCAAGGCCCTGCCATGGACAAGAGAGCAACGGAGCTTGTATAGGTCCCCAAACTCCTTCCGTATCGCTTCTCGTTGGCTTTCATCGGATCCAAGTAGGGATGCAATCCGTTTCTTTAAACGCTTCGTCACCCCGTATCCCTCTTCTCCGAGGAGTGACTCCAATGCCGTGATGTGCCACAGCAATTGTTCGAGACCCTCGGCTAAGAGTGCCTTGGTCAGATAACCCAACGCGACGTCGAAAAATTCCCACCCATTTTCCTCAATTCTCAGGCCAATAAGGAGACCAGAAACACGATCGGTGAATCGTATGAACAAGCTGGTCTGATCACTGTCAAGATCGAACATAAGCTCCGGAAATGCGCCTCGGTCTTCTCCCGTCTGAGGATCGTAGTCGGGCGCTGTTTTGAGGACATCGAGACTCGGCGCAAGTCGTGGCGATCTAAGTAGGTTATCATCCAGCGTGACCACGAATGGGATATGAGGGGGTAGCCATCTTCTCCCTTTGTTGTCCGGGAGGGTGCCGTCTGCAACGTCGGCGGGCCAAACGTTAGCCTGCCAATCAAACAGAGCGAGCACGCGAAGGGCTCTTTCAACGCGTTCGGGATACGACGTGTACACGGCACGCACCCCTGGCTGCCACAGTTCGAGATGCTCTTGCCCGAATCGGAGTGCGGGAACCGACTCCTTGAGCACAAGAAGTGAATAGTCCTGCAATTGCGAGCCGTCAATGGCAGCCCAGGGGTAGAAGACCCTATTGATTCGGTTCTGACAGATGTGATCAAGCTCATCCTCCCTAAACCTGCGAATCACGAATATCCCGAAATCCATGCGCTGCTCGGCGAAGCGGACGAACTCAATCGGCGCAAGATAGGTGAGCTCCATTTCCTTCGGTTGGAATGCACGGCAGAACGTCTGAAATAGGCCATCTGGATCTGAAGCCTCACCACGAAATATGTCCAGATAGCATCCGGATCGACGGAAGAAGTTGCCGACCGCAGACCCACAGACCAGTTGGCTGATTTTGTCGGGCCTCTCGTCGAACACGCGATTGGTTTGTTCCACCAACCCCTCGAACTCAGGTCCCTTTTCCAAGTAATCAACACGCGACCGCAGTTCTACCTTGTCATCCACCGGCATAGGGGCTTGTTCGACACTCCAGTTTCGGCGGCGCGCCGTGAGAAGCCTGGAAGCGGCACCGACATAATCTACGAATGCCCCTTGGAGATTCTCCGTCATAAGCCGATTGACACCCGCTGCGATGGCTGCCACGAGAGACGCTATGGTCAAGAGCTCTGATCTTGCTGTCCCCTTCAAGAGAGCCCACGGACCTACTGGCGCCTCACCACAGGCTTCCGTTCGTAGCCCTCATGTTGGCAAAGGATCTCGTGGCTGACAACTATCTTATCTGCTCCTGCAACAGCGACGGTGATCAGGCAGTCTTGCTCGACCACTTCGTTCCAAACATACTTACTCAGAATGTGTCTTAGCATTCTTTCCTGCACCAACTCCTTCTCACTCCCAAGGTGGATCAGGCCCGGATAACAGGCATCTTCCGTAGTCGGCCGTGTCGCACGCTTGTATTGCGCCACAAGGCCAGAATCATTTGTCACGAGAACAGCTTCCCGATTGAGCGCCTCTTCGATGACGTCGGCATCTGGAGCCTTCTTCATGAACTCGCGGATAGACACCACCTTGGCTTTGCGACCAAACAGTGGTCGCAGGCTTAGCGATATGTCTTCATCCAGAACAACGTAACGACGTTTGCTTTTTGAGCCACCGTGGCGGGCTTGCCGCAAGCGACGTGAACGGTTCTGACCGCTCCAGTGCAATCCCGAAACTTCACGACAGCCATTCCACAAACTCCGCGAACTTCATACCGGCATCGCGGAGTATCTTCGCCAAGATACCCCCGCCAGATCCTTACCCTTGTAATCAGGGATGGTTACCGCGAGTGGCGCATACCCCCCGCCTTCTGGGATGCGGGTGCGGCTCATAGAACGTGGAATAACAGATGTTAGACTAAGCTCTCGTTTACCATTCACTTCAGGACGGAAGCAAACCAGATTCTTACTCGGCAACCTCCTCCTGGTATTCCCTGACGCGTCCCTTCTGAACGATCCACAGTCTTCCGTCAATGTTACCTTGACCGAGCCCGCCAACCAGTGTTTGCACCGCGGCCAGCAGTTCATCACGACTGGGCTTACGAGGCAATCGTAGTACTGCAATGCCCGCGTAATCCGAGGGCTTGAATAGCAGCGGATTGCTGAAATCCAAATCCAGCGTGACCAGACACCGTCCCTCTCGGCGACAGATTTCGATTAGATCCTGATCCGGGGTCGAGCAGAGACCTTCAGACGCTACCGTTGCGACGCCATGACCGGCCTGCGCGAGAAGTTCCACGGCACCACGCCCAAGGTTCTCATCGAGCTTGACTTTCATTGGCTGGTTTCAACGGGGATGTCCACGTAGCGCTCCCGGGACATCTCTGCCCCGTAAGCGATGCAGGCAAGTATGTCTTCATGATTGAGGTCTGGGTAGTCCTCAAGCACTTCCTCGGCGCTCATCCCACTGGCTAGAAAATCCAGAATCAAGGAAACCCAAATCCGGTGGCCGCGGATGCAGGGTTTGCCGAAACAGACCTTAGGATTGATGGTAATGCGTGAAAGTAACTCATCCCGCTTCATGCCCTTATTTTCCTTGATCGAACTATAGCACAAAAGCAAAACAGGACAAGGATTGGCGAGCTATTGGTCTTTCCATGCAGCGCGCTCTGCATGCAGATCATGAAACCTCCCGTGGAGGCAAAGAACAAAGGTAGGCAAAACGAGGCCCCAATCGTCGCGAAGCACGTAGTGAGGACGACGCCGCCGCTACAAATGAAAAAAAACACGAAGCCCGCTCCTACAACCCAAAACTGCACGGCGGATAGCGCAGGCTTGGTTTTCAAACTCTGCGGCTCCTCGACTGTTCCCGAATATGAAAGCCGCGGAGTTCAAGAACAACTCCGTGCTACCGAAACTCCGTATACCACTGATCAAATCCCGGCCGAGAAGTCAAGTCTGCCTGAACCATTAGGGTGGCACTTCGGGCAGCTTGTAAGAATCCGCTGAGACTATACCTGAATTCGTGCGGGTAGTGGTGCTTTTCGACCATCTCATGGATGAAGTAGTGTGCCTCTGCGAGCTTGGTCATGTGCGGATGGGACAGGACATCCCGTAGTTGAACCACTCAGATTCTTGGCTAACCTCGCCAGTCGACCTGGTCGCTTCTCAGTCGAGCCTGTTTCTTCTTTCCAGTCCGAGTCACTGCAATTCTGATCGTCTGCGGCGACCGACTCTTCCACTAGGTCATCCTTGCGCTAGCATAGGCCTGGAGGACTTAAATGAGGCGCCTTGCGGGCGTGAGCCCGCAGCCGGAAATCCCGAGCGGAGCGCGAGATCGCGACTTGACCGCCGAGGCTCACACTTCGCGATGGAAAGGGGGGTGTGGCCCGCGCGCATTACTCAGAGAACTCATCACGGATGTACCCTCAGTCTGGAAGCAGGCGCTCCAGTAATTCGTTCTTGGTGATACCGAGATGCTGGGAGACATCACTCAAAATTCCGGCGAGCGTCCGACTTTCAAGCGTGAATGGTTAGGAATGGTTACGTGGTGTTCGCCTTGCTGGTTGGTGGTTAACCCCAGATGGCTGCCGGTCTGGCGCGTGATCTCATAGCCGACTGTGCGCAGCAACTTGGCAAGCTCCGGGCCGGACAGATCCCGGGGCAGCCTTCATACCGCGATCACTTCTTCACGCACGAAGTGCAATCTGATTATCTTCGGCTGCTGCCCTTCTTCAAAGTGACATCGTACCGCGTCGCGGACTCGCTCGCGGAGCATGGGCATGTCATCTGCCTCGGTGAAAATCGACTCCCCGAGCGCCCGGGCTGTGTACCCGCCTTCCGGCGCCTCTTCCACTATGAGAATCAGTTCATTCATAATTCTCCGCGACAAGCGTCTGCACTTACGTCGGCGATTCTAACACATCCGCCCTTAGGCGGGACGCGAATGCCCTGTTGCCGTCAATGGGACGGAAAGACGAACTACGGTTAACCCCGCCTTTAGCGTAGATATGATGACTGCCATGTATGCGGAGCAGGGCCCAGCCTTTCTTTTCCGGGACGCGCGCCAGTTGTGGAGAGCGCCTTCATACAGCAGTTTTCCACACGCGATCCTTGCGGTTTGCTTAGACTTCTTCTACATCTAACGAGAGGCAGCCTTCTACAGCCTCGTAAAGATAGTTTGAGCAACTCCTCAAACGGGTCTCCCTGCGTGGCACACCCGGGAATCGCAGAAACTTCAGCCCAGCAATTACCCTCTCGGCATCGTGAACCACTACCTTGATTTTCATAATCGATACGTTGCTGGGAACCAGTAGTGATGCCAGCCAAAAGCAAAAGGGGCCCGCGACCATTGCTGATCGCGAGCCCCTTATAGGCGGCATGTGGTCGTAACGTCCGAAGACGTTCGAAAAAGCCGCCTCGCGGGCTTACACTCAGGTTGCCCTGAGTGCGTCCCAAAAATTAATCCCGGCGACGACCGACTCTCCCACAAGGTTATCCCTTGCAGTACCATGGGCCCTGGAGGGCTTAACTTCCGTGTTCGGGATGGGAACGGGTGTGACCCCTCCGGTATGATCGCCGGAAAACTTTTTGTCGCTGCTTCTGAATAGTGCGGCGTCTTGCTCGGCGGCTACAGCGACTACCTGCCGTGTGCGACAGGATCGCTGCTACCAGTACCGCCGGCCAAAGTGCTCTCGTAAGGCGAACTATGTGCTGAATAAATTTTATGGTCAAGCCGAACGGGCGATTAGGACCAGTAAGCTGAACACATTACTGTGCTTACACCTCTGGCCTATAGACGTCGTAGTCTTCGACGGCCCTTCATAGGATTCTCGACGGCTAGCTACCGCCTTTCATCCTTGGGAGATATGATCTTGGGGCGTGCTTCACGCTTAGATGCCTTCAGCGTTTATCACTTCCGGACTTCGCTACCCAGCCGTGCCACGGGCGTGACAGCTGGTACACAAGTGGTCCGTTCATCCCGGTCCTCTCGTACTAAGGACAACTCCCCTCAAATCTCCTGCGCCCACACCAGATAGGGACCGAACTGTCTCGCGACGTTCTGAACCCAGCTCACGTACCGCTTTAATAGGCGAACAGCCTAACCCTTGGAAGCTTCTACACCTCCAGGATGCGATGAGCCGACATCGAGGTGCCAAACCGCTGCGTCGATGTGAACTCTTGGCAGCGATCAGCCTGTTATCCCCGGCGTACCTTTTATCCGTTGAGCGATGGCCCTTCCATACAGAACCACCGGATCACTAGGTCCCACTTTCGTGCCTGCTTGACGTGTGTGTCTCGCAGTCAGGCTGGCTTATGCCCTTACACTCGACGGCTGATTTCCAAACAGCCTGAGCCAACCATGGAGCGCCTCCGTTACATTTTAGGAGGCGACCGCCCCAGTCAAACTACCCGCCTAACCGTGTCCCTGGCCCGGATCACGGGTCAAGGTTAGAACCACAGAATCATCAGGGTGGTATCTCACCGTCGGCTCCCTTGAGTCCGAAAACCCAAGATCAAAGCCTCCCACCTATCCTGCGCAGACAACCCCATAGTTCAGGGTTAGGGTATAGTAAAGGTGCACGGGGTCTTTCCGTCTAGGTGCGGGTAACCGGCATCTTCACCGGTACTACAAGTTCGCTGAGTCACTCGCCACGACAGTCGCTCTATCGTTACGCCATTCGTGCAGGTCGGAACTTACCCGACAAGGAATTTCGCTACCTTAGGACCGTTATAGTTACGGCCGCCGTTCACCGGGGCTTCAGTTCGAAGCTTCTCAGGATTACTCCCAATGACCTCTCCCTTTAACCTTCCGGCACCGGGCAGGCGTCAGCCCCTATACGTCGTTTTCGACTTAGCAGAGACCTGTGTTTTTGTTAAACAGTCGCAGAGCGCGATTCACTGCGGCCCCCTCGGGCTATAAACCCTACCGGGGCACTCCTTCTTCCGAAGTTACGGAGTTAATTTGCCTAGTTCCTGAGCGAGTGTTCTCTCAAGCGCCTTTGGATATTCACCTCGTCTACCTGTGTCGGTTTGGGGTACGGTTGCGTCAGAGACTCCTTAGCGGATTTTCTTGGCAGCATGAAATCACAGACTTTACGGGGCCAAAGCCCCTCGACTCACCCCTCAGAGTGGCTTTAAACCGACCCGGCGGATTTGCCTGCCGGATCCTCCTTGAGGCGCGTATCGCCATCCATCAGACGACTCCGCTATCCTTCTGCGTCCCCGCTTCGTAATAACGTCTCAGCCGCAGTGCCGGAATATTAACCGGCTGTCCATCAGCTACGCCTTTCGGCCTCGCCTTAGGGACCGACTGACCCTGAGCGGATTAACCTTTCTCAGGAAACCTTAGACTTTCGGCGCGGAGGGTTCCCACCTCCGTTATCGCTACTTATGCCGGCAGGGTCACTTGACTACGGTCCACGAGCCCTCACGGTCCCGCTTCACCCTGTAGTCAACGCTCCTCTACCAGACCATGATCCGAAGACCATGGAATCCGCAGCTTCGGTTGATGGCTTGAGCCCCGTTACATTATCGGCGCAAAGTTACTCGACCAGTGAGCTGTTACGCTTTCTTTAAAGGATGGCTGCTTCTAAGCCAACCTCCTGGCTGTCTGAGCGACTTCACTTCCTTTCCCACTTAGCCATCTATTCGGGACCTTAGCTGACGGTCTGGGCTATTTCCCTCTCGACAATGAAGCTTAGCCCCCACTGTCTGACTCCCGGACTCGACTTCACGGCATTCGTAGTTTAGTTGGATTCGGTATCCGTTAACGGACCCTAGTCCATCTAGTTCTCTACCACCGTGGGTGACCATCCGAGGCTAGCCCTAAAGCTATTTCGAGGAGAACGAGCTATCACGAAATTTGATTAGCCTTTCACCCCTACCCTCAGTTCATCCGAGCTGTTTTCAACCAACACCGGTTCGGGCCTCCGGCCACTGTTACATGGCTTTCACCCTGACCAAGGGTAGATCATCTCGCTTCGCGTCTAATGCCCGCCACTTGTCGCCCTATTCAGACTCGCTTTCGCTTCGGCTCACTCCCCCTTGCGGGATCATCGTTTAGCCTTGCGACGGACATTAACTAGCCGGCTCATTATGCAATAGGCACGCCGTCAGGCTGTCCGCATCTTGCGACACGAACGTAGCCCTTCGACTGCTTGTAGGCATACGGTTTCAGGTACTTTTAACTCCCCTCGCTGGGGTGCTTTTCACCTTTCCCTCACGGTACTAGTTCACTATCGGTCGCCAGAACGTATTTAGCCTTACGGGATGGTCCCCGTAGATTCCCGCGGGGTTTCTCGTGCCCCGCGGTACTCAGGAACGCGTGTTCGAGTCCGGTCAGCTTTCACCTACGTGGCTATCACACCCTATGGCCGACTTTTCCAAGTCGTTCGATTAGCCGCCGGATTGGTAACTCGATGGTTCTACACCGACACGCGCCCTACAACCCCCAACCCTCCTGATTGACGATTGATGATTGTCCGATTGTCGATTGAACAGCCGACATCACCGGCCCTGCAATCCGCAAATCGTAAATCGGAAATCGGCAATCAGCAATAAGGAAGGCTGGGTTTGGGCTATTTCCGCGTTCGCTCGCCGCTACTAGCGGAATCACTGTTGTTTTCTCTTCCTCCAGGTACTGAGATGGTTCACTTCCCTGGGTTGGCTCGCACCTGCCTATGTATTCAGCAGGCCGTACCCCGATTTTATCGAGGTGGGTTTCCCCATTCGGAGATCCCCGGATCAAAGGGTGCTTCCCCCTACCCGAGGCTTATCGCAGGTAACCGCGTCCTTCTTCGCCGTCTGGCGCCAAGGCATCCACCGTACGCCCTTAGTAGCTTGACCATAAAATCTGCTCAACACACAGAAACAGTGGCAAGTGACAAGTGACGAGCTTTCACCGCCCATCCCTCACAACGAACCACAGTCCTTAAGCAGCTACGAATCTAAAGCGACCAATGACGAAATTGCTCGCCACTCGCCACCCACAACTCGTCACTGCCCCTTGAACAGATCCGCCTTACTTCCTGCCCGATATCCAGCGGGCAGGCTGAGCACTTCTTGTAGACGCCGCACTATTCAGTTTTCAAAGAACTTGAGCTCCGAGTCCAACCCACAGGCCGACCCGGCCCTTCCAGCAAAAGAACAGAATCCCACTGGTTGCTGGATTTGATCCTCGCTCGCAAGCGAACATCAAACTCAGTACCCAGCTTCTGGCGTTCGCGTTAAACGCGCCGTCGATCTTTAATCCGCAGTGTTGGTTCGGGGAATGAAACAGGAGGGAATGTCAAATACCAACCCTTTAAGTTCCATGCCCACTAACCGAAGGCTCTATTCATCGACCTCCCGATTTGCCTTCAGACACTCGAAGGCAACTTCCGGAAATCCAGCCGATTTGTTATTGGATCATTGCGGACCCCAGCTCGGATCGCCTCGTCAGCCTCCAAGCCGCTCCACATCCGCAATTCCTAATACTATCGAAACGAAATTCAAATTGCAAGAGTTTTTTTCGAAGCGCTGGATCGTTCTCTCGTGACCCGGAATACCTTAGCCAACCGACCTTGGAATCATAACCCATTTCCCGTTCCCTGCCCAACAATTTTGAAGTGGAAACTCCCATCCTCTCGAAATGTCGTACAATCAAGCGCGCTATGATCATTCGCTTCTTCATCTACGGCCTCCTGGGCTGGTGTTTCGAGATCGTATGGACGGCGGTCACGGAGAAAGCCTGGGGCGAGCAGGCGGACTGGCGCCTGCTGGGACGCACTAGCCTATGGATGTTTCCCCTCTACGGACTGCTGGCGCCCCTGGGCGAACCGGTGCACGATGCGCTTCGTTTGCGGCCCTGGGTAATCCGCGGGACCGCGTATCTTCTGGCGATCTGGGCAGTCGAGTTCGCGAGCGGCTGGGCCCTGCGCCGCCTGATCGGACGATGTCCCTGGGATTATTCGAGCTTCCGCGCTAATATCCAGGGTTTGGTCGCGCTCGAATACGCGCCCGTCTGGTTCATTTTCGGTCTGGCCTTCGAACGTCTTCACGATGCCCTGTTGCTGCTGACGCCGTCTTTGCGGGTCGTATTAGGCGCCTGAGCGTCGGATTTCAAAGAGCCGATGAAGTCGAAAGCCGGTAAGTTCATAGGCTGCCCCAGTTTCTAACCTGAAAAGACGCGGAACTGGTGGGGCAGTCGCAGGCTTCGAGTTTTGCCCAATTCCAAAACAGGGAGGATTGCATGAAGCTAAGCTTGCTTGGTTCGATTCTGCTGCTTGCTCTCGCGGCCAGGGCGCAGGCGCCCGCCAAGATCTCAGCGGAGGGCGGCGAGCCTGATGACCGGGCGTCGGCCCGCGTGCTTTATTGGGATGAAGCCAGGAACACCGCAGTGGGACAGTTTGCCATCGACTACGGCCGCCCGGTTTGGAAGAAGGACTACGAGGATTCCGCCAAGTTCGACTCGATGACCAAGGGCAAGGTGTGGCGCCTGGGCAGCAATTTCTGGACTCTGCTCGATACCTGCCTGCCCATCTCCATTGGTGGCAAGACCGTGCGGCCCGGCTATTACTACCTGGGACTGCACCGTTCCGCCGACGGTTCCACTTGGAGCCTGGCCTTCATTGATCCCGGGCGGGTGCGGCAGGCCCATCTCGATGCCTTCGACATCCGCAAGGCCCAGGTGGCGTTTGAGGCTCCCATGACCGTGGATAAGGCGCAAGGCATGGTCCAGAAGCTCACCATTACGCTCACCTATCCCAAGCAGAATCTGACCGACGTCACCCTGCATGTGGCGTGGGGCAACCTGGCATTGACTACACCAATCAAGGTGACCCTGGCAGGCAGATAAAGCCGTCGGTGCTCTTTGGCCCCTCGTCCCTGGATCTTCGTTTTAGTCAAGCAGCGGAATGAACGGGTAGTGGGTCATCCTGATGATGTAGAGGCGGCTTTACGCCGCCAGTTGGCGAGGTAAACTCGCCGCTACAAATCAAACTGACCGACTACCGTGAAACGCTTACAGGGTTCGATTCAACCGTCCAGGGACGAGAGAGCCCTCCGGGTGCCCAAATCCCGCAAAATCCCGCTGCAATCCCGCACTTTTTCCGCACCTTTTCCGCGCTCCGATCAAAGGATCTTACAATCGTTTGGGACGGTCGGGACCGCCTGAAATTGAGCACTCGATAGCAACTCACTGTACGTGACGATCCTTTGGTCTTTAGACGCAGCCGAGCGTAGCGCAGACCCGGGGTGCGGGTCTGCGGCTCTTGCGCACTTCCACGGGCAAAGCTTCGAGATGTGGTTCGATCAGATATAGTGGCCGAAAGGCAATGGGGGAATGTCCTTGATGGGACCTGCTGTCAGTATCTCCCCTACCGCATCTGCGAATTTCAGCGTGATCGGCATCCCGTCGCCGAAAATGCAGGTGTTGTAGTTGAGTTTGGTGAGGGCAAGGATGTCCCTGAGCACGACGCTAATGTCTGCGTCGCCCTTGCTGATATTGATGATCAGAGGATTCGGAACCTCACGCCCTGGGTAGGTTTGAATGCGCGGTGTCCAGCCGCGGGTCCAGAGATGAGCGCTGCGCTCACCCCGGATATTCGCCAGTCCACGCAGCACGGGATTCTGCCCTTTGCGGTAAAGCTTCAGGTTTTTTTCTTCTCGGATGCGGACGCCCACCATGTTGGTGCCGTTCCCTGCCGCGTCCTTGAATCCGGCCCATTCGTCCGGCTCGAACCACACCTTGCCGTGGACGAACATTTCCTTAGGCGGTGAGCCCGCTTTCTTCTTATAGGACTTGATGGCTAACTCGCCCAGCGCTTTCGCTGCGTCATAAGTCAAGTGAAAGTCGCCCGTGTCTTCGTTGTACCAGGGTCCAAGCGCTCCCTTGAAAACCACTCCGTCGCCTGAATCAAGAAACATCTGCGCCGCGCAACAGGCATTTCTCGATGTGCCGGTGGTCTCGTCTTTTTTGAAAACAAGGCCCACATAGCACACACCTTCGCGGATATCGGCTACTTTCCAGGGGCGGCCTCCGACCTTGTAGAAGATGGCAGTCGAAAGGTTCCAGGCGATCTCCGATTGCCGCGCGGCGGCGCGCTTGTCAAAGTCGGCATCGCCCGGCTTCCGTATGTTAGCCAGTGTGCTCTCTCTGACGATCTGTGTGAGCACCATGTCATCGAGGAGCCGCGCCTTGAGCTGATTGTGAAAATGCTCCTCATAGACGTACGATTCCGCTTCCTTGTCCATTTCCGGGAAAAGCGAGGGTGTTTCGTAAAAGCTCTTCGCCTGTTTCGCCTGCTTGAAAGTTCTCAACGCCTGTTGCCGCACGTCTGGCTCGACAATGGAATTGGGACGGCAATACTTCCATACGCGGTCGGGCACGATGACAAACCACAATTCCGGTTTTTCAGTTTCTTCTCGAATTGCTTCAAGCATGCGCTTTGCAAAGATGCCCACCGTGCCATAGACACGCAAATGCGGCTCGTCGAGGTAAAGATGTTCGTCGATTTCGGCATCCGTTACGGTGAGCGCAAGCAACGGCCTTATATTCCAAGATGAGCGGAACACGGTCTCGAAGCCTGGAAAGGGCGGGCGGCCGAGTAACGGTGTGCCGTTGAACACCGGGCGCTGCACCCATTCCACCCATCGCTCAAAGTATTTCACGCCATTTTCCGTGCCGATCACGCCAGCCTTGATGCCGTACGGCTTGCTTTCGTCGAGCGGACCAAAGAGCGTGAGGCCATCGCGCGGGCCCTCCATCGCCTGGCCATATCTCAAGAGAAGACGCGGCTCGGGAATGTGGATGAGGTCCGTCATGCCTTGTCGCCTTCCGATGCGTCATCTTCATACGCATCGTCGTTTCTGCCGTAGTCTTCGGCGGTTTCGTCGTCCTCGGAGAATCGCAGCAATTGAGGGTCCGTATAAGACACCGGACTGCAGAACGTAAGTGGAGTCGGAGGGAGGCTAAGGCTCGCTGTGCTGCTGAGTTTCACAGTGATTTTGTCGGCCCCATCGCACAAATAAGTCGCGGCGGCAAGCGTTCGATCGCGCCATTCGTCATTCCACCAGGATTTGCACTGGCTGCGCCTCGCCGAGGCCATCAGTTCATCGGCAGAATTTTACGCGTCGTGGTGCAGAACGACCCCATGCACCCTGATAACTACGGCCACATCGTGACGCACGTCGGAATGAATCTGGACGAGCAGCTAAAAAAATTCAAGCAATTCGAGAACGATGACCAGGCGTTTTGGGAGGAGGTCACAGGCGGAGCCGATCCCGAACCGCCTCGTGATGTCCTCGACGGCCGCACACGGATGAAGCTGAGCGAGGAGATGGTCGTCAACAGTGAAATCGTAGATCGAGTGTTTGAGGAGGAATTCACGACGGCCGAGGATTCCGACATCGTCGCTGATCTGGAGCGCAAGTTCGAAAGCCTGGGCCTCGATCCCGCTCTAGCTAAAGACGTGGTGAAGAAAAGCGCTGCGGCCCGACCGCAAATGCAGCAATCGGATGCCGCTAAGCCTTTTGCCGTGTTGCCGCTGAAGCAATGGCAGGAGGCCAAAAAGCGGCTGAATGAGGAAGCAAAACGGACTGCCACCCTTCTTCTGAATCGCTGTGACCTGCTGCCCGCAGGGGTGGATCTTCCGAGAAAGCTGAAGCCGGGGATCGGTACCCAGTATAACTTTGTTGCGGCGCTCCAGATGGTGAACGAACAGCTCGACAAACGATTCGGAGGCGGTAGAAAGCGGAGCGCGTGGGCCACGGCGGGAGTTCGGGGTGGCTATGATCGGCCTGCGACAAATTCTGAACGATCTGACGAAGGAGGTTAAGAAACTGCAGGATGTCAAGAAATAATATTCCTTCGTTAATAAATGGGTCCGCCGGCGTTCCAAAAGCGACTGTTGCTGGCAAAGAGTGCCCTTGTCGTGGCTGCAACGGCTCAATCAGCAAGGGCGAAAAATGCTTCGATGTGCCGAACCCTCGCACTGCGTTCTCAAATTCGAAGCGGTTTTGTGTTGCATGCTTCAAGCTAATAATCGCGAAAACAAGGGCCGACGTTAGCGAGCTTGAAGCCATGTAGTCGGACGGCCGGTACCACTTTGCCTTGAGCATCGAATTCGTGGTCGTCGGATTTTGGGGCGCGAGTCTGACCAGTCGTGCGCCACCCCGAACGCCATCGAGGCAGCCTGACACCGCAAACTAAATCAAAACATCAAGTGGTACATGGAAAAAGTTCGCGAGCTTCTTGGCGTGGACTTTGCTAATGGCGCGCTTGCCGCTAAGGATCTCGGACACCCGGCTCTTTGAGCCTAATACCGGCCAGAGATCATGCGGTTCAAGACCTCTCTGTTCAAGCAGGAAGACCAGCATCTTGTGGGACTCAGAAGGTGGGTGCGGATAGTGCTTTCGGTCGTAATCTTCAATCAGGATTGACAGCATTTCCAGAAGCGAAGTCTCTTCCTGCGAGAGATTGCCCTCGCCACGTCCAATAAGGCGTCCGACCTCCGCCACCAGGCGGTCGTATTCACGATCATCTTTGATCGGATGGGGCTGTACCCTGACCAACAGCTCGCCATAGGCGACGGGATTCAAAGTCTGAGTGCTCATGGCTTCTTCCACTTCCCTTCCGAATACTCGTGGTGGGTCAGGATGTGCCGGATGAACAATGTCTGGCTTCGGAAATTGATCTCGGCAAACAGCCGGTACTTGTTGCCGGCAATGTTGAAAACCACGTATGGTTTTACCCAGTCGGCACTCGCCAAGACTTGCTTAACCTCGGCCAGGCTTGCCCATTTGCAGGCAGAAGAAACGCGATACCAATTATCGAGCGGTGGGCCCGCGTCGGGACGCGCCGCCTTGAACTCACGAATAGCCTTATAGCTGATGACGTGCACGTCCCTCCCAGTCCTCATGTTCCCATAACGGGAACCAGTTTGCAAGCATGCGATTTCGCCCGGCCGACCACGACCGAGCCGACCGCAGTCTTCACAGGAACCGCCAGCAGGGCGGCGCTTTACCCCTTGGCAGCGACTGTTTCCGACTTGTCCATGATCCCCGCGCGAGCCGTCGTGGCGCACACATGCCGCCGTTTGGCATCTGTCTCATCGAGGGCCTACGGCCCGCGAAACCTCGTGAAAAACGGGTCGCCGTACGCGGTTCGGCGTCCGCTTCAAACGTTCTGGCGGGGTTGACTTCTTCACGCGCAAGTGTCACAATAAATGTGACACATGGTCAACGTAGCGTGACGCAGGAGGGTTAAATGGCAGTAGCCAGCGTGAGGGATTTACGCTACCGGTTCCGAGAGCTGGAGGAGCGGTTGCGGCAGGGCGAAGAGATCGAGATCAGGCGGCGGAAGCAAGTCGTCGCCAAGCTGGTGCCAGTGCGGCCCGCGAAAAAGAAGCCCTTGCCCGATTTCGCCGCCCGCCGGAAAGCGATCTTCGGTGATCGCCAGATCGACATGCAGGCGATTCTGCAAGAAGATCGGAACGGGCGATGGTAGCTTATCCCGATTCGAGCTTCTTGGTGGCTCTGTTCTTGGAAGAGGCGCATTCCCCGGCGGCGGACCGCCTAATGACCCGATTCGGAACGTCTCTGATGCTCACACCGTTACATGAGTTGGAGTTCGCCAGCGCCGTCGAGCAAGCTGTATTCCGGCAGCAGTTGAGCCGGGTTGACGCGAATGCTGTCTGGACTCAGTTCCGGGAGGACTTGTCCCGGTGGGTGAAGCCCTTACCGGTGGATGTGTTTTCCAAGGCCGTGGCCCTGTCGAAGCGTCATACCAGCAGGTTGGGCGCACGCTCGATTGATGTCCTGCATGTGGCGGCAGCTCTGTCACTAAAAGCCAAAGTCTTTCTCACCTTTGACGAACGCCAGTTCAAGCTAGCGGAGGCCGAAGGGTTGCAAGTCGTGAGCGCCTAGCCGTCCCCGGAAACCATCTCGCAACTTTCCCAACGTCAAGTCCTAGTGGTGGGAGCGGCCACACTGCTACGGTAATGGGCCGTCGTTTGGCATGTATGCGGATCAGACTGGGCGATCCATAGGCGGCAGAGCGAGCGTAGCGCAGACTTTCGCTTCTCAGAAAGTCTGCGGCTTGTCGCTCGGCGCCGACCGTGCTGCGGGTCCAGATGTTAGTTTACAGTCGCAATGTATGAGGTTCGATTACTAGTTCCGTCGCCGGCGTCTATGGGGTTAAGCCCCGCGGCCTCACTGCCAGGGGAAATCTCGATGGCAAGGAAAAAGCCGCAGACTTTGAAAAGCACAAAGTCTGCGCTACGCTGGCTGCTAGCGGCTCTACTGTTATCACCCGTGACGTCTCTTACCGTCGAAAGTCCATCCAGTCCTCCGTCACCGCGCGTGACTTCATCCGCGCCACAGGGCAAGCCTTTCAACATTCAGAAAGGAATTACTGAGGACGTCTGGGACCGGTGGGTAAAGAAACGAAGGTCTAAGAGAGGCGCACAGGCCATGCGTGCTGCAGAGGCAGAGCGCTACACGGTCATCGCGCCAGACGATACGATGCACACTCCACCGATGCCTTAGAACAACCTGCCGCAATCTCTCGACCGGGCGCACACCGCGGGCTGGCGCAGAGCGCAGCTCTGCGATTGGGGGATTGCCACTAATCCTGAATCAAGCAAGCCTGTCCATGCTCAGGACGGACGAATCATTGAGGTAATACTCTAGAACCTGAAGCTGGACCACGGCCACTGACCGGGCGAACTCACCAAGCCCCGCTTCACGGGATTGCCATGCATGTAGGTGAGAGACGCCATATTCGTCCGTCGATTGTTGTGCGCAGGTTCCGTCATCTTGCTCCATAATGTGAACATATTACCTCGGCTGCGGGAGCAACATTGAGCAACGAATTGTATGGCCACTACCGCATCCTCGCCAAGATCGGGCAAGGCGGCATGGGTATTGTCTACCGCGCGCACGATGAGATGTTAGATCGCGACGTAGCTTTGAAGGTGGTTGGCGCAGAGTCCTCGGTCGAAAAGTCATCTCGGGAGCACCTACTGCACGAAGCGCGAGCATCTTCCGGTCTCAGCCATCCCAATATCTGCACCATCCACGAAGTGGGCGAGTTCGATGGCGAGCTCTTCATGGTCATGGAGTTGGTCGAAGGCAAGCCGTTGAAGACGCTGATTGGAAGTGTGGGCTTGGCCGTCGAATCCATCTTACGCTACGGCATCCAGATTGCCGGTGCTCTAGCGCACGCGCATTCCCGCAACATCGTTCATCACGACCTGAAAAGCGCGAACATCGTGGTTACTCCACAAGGCTTGGTGAAAGTCCTCGATTTCGGTTTGGCCAAGCGCTTACCCGATGCCGCCGGCGAAGCGACCGGGAGCATCGCACTTGTGGAGGGCACAAGCGCGATTGCCGGCACCTTGTCGTACATTGCGCCGGAAGTCCTGCGCGGCCAGCCCGGCGACCACCGCAGCGATTTGTGGGCGCTCGGCGTAGTGCTGTATGAGGCGGCTTCCGGGCAGTTGCCGTTTCGGGGCAGTACCAGCCTCGAAATCAGTTCCGCCATCATCCACGAGCTTCCACCGCCTCTACCCGACCGGATACCTCCTGGCCTGTGGGCTATCATCCAACGCTGCCTGATGAAAGAGCCTGCCCAGCGCTACCAGCAAGCGGGAGAGATTCAGGCGGACCTCGAGGCGGTGCTGGCCGCCTCGACCTCCATGCCGATGCCGCCCAGCGAGCAACGAGGACCATCCACCACGGTGCTGCGTGGCATTCGACACCTTCGCGTGAGAAACGGGGACGTTCTGCTGCTGGTGGGGACCGTCAAGGGAGCTTTCCTGCTACGGTCCACCATTGAGCGCAAGCGCTGGGACGTGGCCGGACCCTATTTCCACGGGCAATCCGTCTACGGCTTGGCCTACGACGGGCGAGCCGGACGGCGCTGCTTGTGGGCCTCTACACATAGTTTTTGGGGCACGTACCTGCGGTCGAGCGACGACTTCGGCAAGACTTGGACCAATCCTTTGGAAGCCAACCTCAAATTCCCTGCTGACACCGGCGCGGTCCTGAACAACATCTGGCAGATTTGCCTAGGCCGGCCTGAGGAGCCCGATGTGCTGTACTGTGGGGTCGAGCCTGCAGCGCTCTTTGAATCGCGCGATGCCGGAGAAAGATGGTCTTTGGTTCGCGGCCTGTTCGATCATCCGCACCGCCCCAGATGGATGCCGGGCAATGGGGGTCTCACGTTGCACACGATCGCGCCCGACCCGGCGAATACAGCGCGGATGTATGTTGCCATTTCGGCAGGGGGCGTTTACCGGACCGACGACAGCGGACACAGTTGGCGAGCGCTGAATCGTGGTATCCGCGTCGTGCAACAGCCCGAGAAGTATCCGGAATTCGGGCAGTGCGTTCACAAGTTTGTCATGCATCCGGCTCGCCCCGAACGGCTCTTCCTGCAAAACCATTGGGGCTTGTATCGTTCGGATGATGGCGCCGAAAGCTGGCGAGACATCGCCAATGGAGTGCCTTCTGACTTCGGCTTTGCCATGGTAATGCATCCCCACAACCCGGACTGCGTGTACATCCTTCCGGTCGAGTCTGACGAGTTCCGCTGCGCCCCGGACGGGCGACTGCGGGTCTACCGGACCCGTAACGCCGGAGCCTCATGGGAACCGCTGATGAAGGGTCTGCCCCAAAAGGGAGCCTACGAAACGGTCTTGCGCGATGCCATGACCGTCGATCCGCTGGATCCCGTTGGCGTCTACTTCGGCACACGGAGTGGACAACTCTACGGCTCAACCGACGAAGGGAAAAGTTGGAAGAAGATTCTGGAGGGTTTGCCGGCGGTGGTCTGCGTCAAGACCGCTTTGGTTGGCGAGCCTCGCGCCCGCAAAAGGCCGCGATCGCCGCAGGTGACAGCAGCTCGCGGGTCGGCGGCGAAACAAGCCCATGGCAAGAACAAGAAGCGCCGGGGAAAGCTGAAATGACGCCAGTCACATTTCACATACCAGGTCCGCTGCGCTCGTTTTCCGCCGGGCGCAGTCAGGTAGAGATCGAAACGCCTGCGGCGACGCTTTCAGATGCATTGCAGGCGCTATTCGACGTGTATCCGGGTATTCGCGATCGTGTGGTGACCGAACAAGGACAAATCCGGGAGCACATTAATATATTCCTGGGAAATGAAGACGTCCGCTATAAAGGCGGACTCGCGGCTCCCTTGTCGACGGGCGCTGAGATCTCGATTGTGCCTGCCATCAGCGGTGGAGGAATCATCGTGGCTCGTCTCCTAAATCAGAGTCCCGAGTAATGGACACTTGGCACCAATGGGAAAGCTAGCCGACTCTCCCCGACGACCTGGTTTAATATGAATTGGCATGAGTGCAGGCTCAAAAGAAAGCTGCAGGCGCTTTGGGACGGTTCAGGCAGAAACGGCACGCCCTTTTAAGCGGCATATGCCACTGCCGTGCACTATATGCAAGCCGTGCGACGACGCATAAACACTGGCGGATCCGAATACTCCTGGTGGCCACGAGCCTCTTCGTAGGTCATGTCCGCGAAGAAGATAACGACTCCGATGATCAAGACAAACCGGAAGGCGAGTCTTGCTACATTTCCCGACACGGCTTTGTCAGTGTTCAGGGACATAGAAAGCGTTAGATCTCCAGGCAACATAGGGAATACGTTGTCAGTGCGTGGTCAGCGCCGGGGCTGAGGAAACGAGCCCAATCTCCCCATTCTGTTGGCGGCCCAGAACGTGTGAAGATTAGACGTAGTCGAACAAGCTCATAAACCCGAAGTCCATGTGTAGCTGTTGGTGGCAATGGAAAAGCGTCAACCCCGGATTGTCCGCAACGAAGTCGATTTCCGCCTCTTGATAGCCTCCCAACATGACCACATCTTTGAGAATGCCCGATGCCGGCTTTCCGAAGATTTTGGTGAGTTCGAAGCTGTGACGGTGGAGATGAATGGGGTGGATGTCATCACTCGCATTGCGCATGCGAAGGCGATAGCGTTTGCCTTGTTTCAGGTGAAAGGAAGCCGGTGACATTTCTGCGGTCATGGGATAAGCAACGCCGTTGATCGTCCATCGATTGAATCCTTGCTCGGCGGCGTTGTCCTTTGCGAACATCATCTCGAAGGTTTCGTCGGGAGAGTGGCTGAGGACTGCGGTTTTGGCAAAACGCAGGTAGCTCCAATGGTGGGGAGCGACCTCGATCCATTGCCCTTTGCCCTTCTGACCGGCATATTCGATGACGATACCCATTCCATGTCCGCGATCGTGTTCATCCAAATCTCCCATAATCCATACCCCTGGATGATTCATCTCGACGATGGCCGAAATCCGCTCCGCGGTTCCAAGCCAGAGCACCGGCACCTGGCTCGGGTTCGGTACAGGGTTTCCGTCGAGCGCGATTACGCGAAAAGAATGGCCGGGTAAGGCAAGGCTGCGAATCTCCGTCGCACTTCCATTGAGGATATGGAAGAGAACGCGCTCGCCCTGTTTCACGCGAATCGGCTCACCGTGGCCGACCATACGGCCGTTGATGGTGAAAGAGCCATAACCAACCTCGTATCCGTGAGACATGCCTTTGGCAAGGGACGCCTTCATGGAGGACTCGCCCTGGTCCTCAAGCGACTTGACAGTGACTGGCGGAAGAAAATCCTGGGCCATATCTCCGCCGCGACTGAAGGTTGGCTCGAATTCTTTCAGAACCAGAAATACTTCGCGATCGTGGTTTCCGGGCTCGTTTTTTGGCTCGATGTAGACTGGGCCGACCTGGCCGCTGTATTGACCTGCCGCCAGATCTGCACCGGCACGATTGTGGGTGTGATAGAAGCGAAAGCCCGCCGGCCGCGGCGTGAAAGTGATGCGTCTCTTGCCGTGCGCCGGAACGAAAGGGGTACCCTCTTCCGACGCACCGTCGACATCCACGGGCACCATCTGTCCATGCCAGTGCAGTTGTTCCGGCACATCCGTATCGTTGAAGATGTCGACCGTCACCGGCTGACCCTCCTTGAGGCGAATCAAAGGGCCCGGAAACTGCCCGTTGTAGTTCGTCATCGAAAGGATCCGCTTCGGAGCGATCTCGATCGGGGATACTCCGATCCGTACGGTGTAGTCGGCGGATCTTGCCTCAGAGGTGCCGGGAGCAGGGGACGCCTGAGTCTCGCCGAAGCTGTCTCCACGAGGGAGCAGGACCGCGCCCGTCGATATGGCAGCGGTCTTCAGGAACCGGCGTCGCGATGGAACAAAGTCTTTCATAGTATTTGCGACACCTCTTCCTTCGCGACGATCATGGCTTTTCGGCCGGCCGGCGTTGCAAGATTTTACGTTTCAAAGACCCTAAAGGTTGCTCGAGAGGCAGTATACAATAAGGCGTATCGGCATCGTTATCCCGTATTGACTGTCTGTCGAAGGGGGCGATCCGTTCTGGGTGAGCGATTGCCAGGAAGGACGAATCGGAGTGATCAAAAGCTGCCGTGCTTTGCATTTGGTCGTGAACGGAGAGATTCTCACCCTGATGATGGCCTTGTTGGTCAGCCCGTACGCGCGCTGGTCCTCCTTTTCAGACTGATGATCCGGAGCCTGTAAGCAGTCGTCACTACGAGGCATAGCCCGTCGTCGACTCTCTACCCAGAAAGGAAGCCACAACCATGAAGATACTGCTTTCCGCGCTGGCCCTTCTCTTACTCTGTGTCGATCCGCGCCAAGCATCTGCCGGGGATGTGAAGAGTGAAGCATGCCGCATCACATTGCCCGAAATCACCTTTACTCGCTCGCTTAACGGAGCTGCCGCTCACGCCAAGGTTGAGGATGGCAGGCTGACGCTTGCGAGTGAGGCGAGGCGGGACAATTTCCGTGACCCGAACGGGAAGCTGTCCAACAACACCGCGCCGGTTCTGCTGACAGCGGTTGACAACAAGAAGCCGTTCACCCTGACCGCAAAGATCACACCGACGTTTCTCGAGACGTATGACGCCGGAACCCTCTATATCTACGTGAAAGATGACCTCTGGCTGAAGATCGCGATGGAAATGGATGAACGCCACAAGACGAGGATGGTTAGCGTTCGCACTATTGGGACCTCTGACGACAACAATCACGACGTGGTCACTTCGAAGAGTGTCTACATGAAGATCTCTTCGGACACGAAGACTGTCGGGTTCTACTACTCGCTCGACAAGAAGGCCTGGCAATTGATCCGCCTCTTCAAGAATGACTACCCGGCATCGATCTGGGTGGGGATCAGCACCCAGTCCCCGCTCGGCAACGGGACGTCCGCCGTGTTCGAGGACCTCTCGTTGATCCAGCAGAGCGTTTCGAACTTCCGGCTGGGGAACTGAACTCGTCGCCCCATTGCCTCTTGACGCGAATATTCCTTAAGAGTTATATTCCCCATGTGGAATGGGGGTCGAATGACGAGCATTTGGCCGCATTGGCAAAGGAGGACTTGACCGATGGCAAAGAGCTTTAAGGCACTGCAAGCGAAAATGTCTCCCGAGGCTCGGGAGCGCTCGGAGGACCAAGCCAACCGAATGGTCGGGGAAATGGCTCTGGACGAGTTGCGGGGGGCGCTCGACTTGACACAAGAACACTTGGCAGAACTCCTGCACGTCAATCAGGCGGCCATTTCCAAAGTGGAGCGCCGCTCCGACATGTATATCAGCACACTTCGGAAAATCATTGAAGCCATGGGGGGGCAATTGGATATCCGAGCCGTCCTTCCCAATGGTATTGTCCGCATCAACCCAATTTGAGGAAGTCCGCAGGCCCGCCCGGGCCAAACCCGCCCCAGCACGTAGGCGAGCCTGACCGGCGGGCACCGCTTCGTGGGACGCTACCTGGGGCTGAGTGCGTAGCGCAGACCTCCCTCTTTGAGGTCTGCGGCTTGCCTCTCCATCACCTCCCCAACGGCGTATTCTACTGAGGTGTCGCGGCTGCCTTTGGCCGTTTCTTTCGGGTCGATTTTTTTCTCAACGTCGACCAGGCTAACATACCTGCAAATCTCCGAATCTGACCATCCCGCCTATTGCTATCTTGACAAATCAAGAACCGCGGACCTCAAAGGCGGAGGTCCGCGCTACTGCCCGCACCACATCCCGTGGGGATCGCGCAAAGGTTCACTATGCCTCTCGCGATCCCCTGGGCTTCCGCCAGGGCATGGCCTCAGGCGTGCCTGATGGTAACCATTGTCACGCTAATCCGGGGTCGTTAATGTACCGGGCAGGCATGAGCACTCGGTTAGGATCTACTGGGGGACTGCGGCCCAACTGAGGCGCTGCACGGATGGCGTGGATTGGGAAACGGTAGCGCCGGTCATCGTGGTGGAGGGAAACCAAGGCGGGCCGAAGCCGTTGCCAAAACGGCGGTCAAAGTAGACGTTTCGGGTATTGGAATTGATATTCTGGATCGTATTCTGAATCCGGCCGCCGACAATGGTCAAAGTGTCGATGGAGGCCCCGGTGTTTACCAAACCTCCGCTTCCGCCCTGTGAGATCGTCGCCAGACACGCATCGATCTCCAGGTTGGGAGTGGGCTGGTTCCACCCTGGAGAGGGGAGGTCCAGATTAATATTGCCGGTGGCGGTGAAAATGCCAAGGGCCTCGCGGGTATCGTTCGCCGTGATGACGCTATCCATGGGCAGGTTACCAACCTGGTTGTCCGTAAAAGTGACTGGTTCCGTTTTGTAAAGCAGGTTGCCGGTAATGTTGATATTGTTCAACGCCGTAACGGTGACCAAAGAGGCATCCTGTATCGCTGCGCCCGATGTGGGGCCGTTCAAGCCGGTGATATTCCCGTTGACGTACAGCATGGTGGCTGGTTGCGGAGTGCCCAGGTTCTGATTCGAAGGAACCCCGGTGAGGATCATGCTTGAATTGCCAGACGCAAAGGTGGTGGTATTAGCCCGCACATTGACGGTAACGGTCGTAGTGGTCCCGCCTTGACTGATGTTGAAGATCTGAGTCGGATTGTGATTAGCGGTCGTGTCCGTACCAGTGGACAACTGCACGCTGGCATCTCCCTCCACATAGATCCCGCCGCCGGTGAAGGTGTGGTTCGTGCTGTTGTAGGGAAGATAGACGCCGGAGCTGGCGCCAGTTGACGGATAGGCTGTTCCACTGATGTTCTTGACACCCGGGTAGACAACGCTGCCGTCGGTGAGCCCCGCGTTCAGCATGGTGTGCCATTGCGCGCTGGTCGGATTTGTGATCGGTTCTCCCGTACCTTGCCCGTCAATAATCGCGTATTTTTGAACAAAGTCGTTGGCCGGCAACGTCGCGGCCCCCGCGTTCAACTGAAAACCACCGTTAAATCTGGGATTGATTGTCTGCCCCGAGTCAGTGTAACTGCCGTTGGGGGACGTAGGCGAGGCCTGGTCGCAGTTCCCGAACTGATAGCCGAAGGTTCTGCCGGCGCTCTGCACCTTGTCCGTGAAAACATAGGAACCACTGGTTCCGAACGTCCAGGATCCATTGGTAAATACAGGGCCTGTAATCGTTCCCGGCACCAGGTAAGACCCGTTGCAGACCGGATTCTGATCAATGAACATGCCATAGCCAGCCATATTGTAGCTGGCATTGGTGCCGGTAACGTTAACGGTGATGGTGCCGGTCTCTTTGGCGCTGGCGACCTGGGAACTGAGCGCGCGGCCATTCGAGGTCAACGAATACTGGTAAACAACCTTGAATTGGGTGGCCTGAGCGTCATTAGTGGGACAGGCCGGCTGGGCAGGAGTCGGCGCCGGGGGGGCGGGGTTGTTCGTGGCCTGAACCGTACATGAAAGCTGTGTGAAGGCTACGTTCGTGATCTCAAAGCTGCCTCCCCACGATCCGGCCGCCTGGCCCGTATTCAAAGGGAGGTAAGAACCGCCATACGTGCTAGTGATGTAGTTAAGGGCCGTGGTTGCCGAGGCGGTGGTAACCGGCGGTATCGTAAATGCATTTGGAACCTGCGCCACGATCTGGTTCTGAAGCTGTTGGCGCGCAATCGCCAGGCCGGAATCGGCGGCGTAAAAAGCTCCCCGGTAATTTTTGTAATAGCCGTTGATCAACATGTCCGAGCTCATGGCCAGCACCATGGCGAGGCTGATGACGCTGAACAAGGAGACGAGCAAAAGCGTGGTTACCAACGCGATGCCGTGATCGTTACGGGCCTCGGAAGTGCCGCCATCGCCACTCGGTGATGGCCTGGGTCGTTTATGCCACCGTACGGACGAGAGTGTCATCACCATCACCTTCAGTCACCTTCAATCGTTCATGCTCAGGTTACGCGGATTCACAATGACGGATGCGCCCTGAATCAGGTAAGCCCCATTGTCAAACTGGTTGCGAAAGCGGAAACTGGGATCGGTACTCGGCGCCGTGCGTGCAATCAGAGAGATCCGGACAGAGCGGACCAGGGAAAAATCATTGGCGTGAGCGGGAAAACTCGCAGGATCATAGTAATACTGCTGGCCATTCGCACCGGATTGGAAGCTGTTTTGAGTTGTGTCGTTCCAGATCGACGCTCCCACGCGAAAGCCAACCACCTGCTCCACAACCGCATTGGAAGTACCGCTTTGCTGGCGTTTCAGCGTGGGATTGTTCGCATCTGTCGTCGTGTCTACGCGGTAGGTGACCGGTGCGAGCCGGATGATCCAGTCCGTTGGCGAGAAAGTGCCGTTAAGCTGCTCCGAGTATATTTCGGCGGTGTTGCTGTCGTTCACCCTGTTATTGATTGGCTGCCTCGCCATGGATAAGGGATCAGTGGCGTTCACGCCAGTTACGATTCCGCTGGTTGTGGTTGGGGTGAAGGAAAACCTCACAGCGCTGGCACCGGCCGTTGGCGCCGAGGTCAAGACTACGCTAGTGAATTTGGTCCCGTCGCTGCTAACCAGAAGGATCTGATCTCCATTCGCGAATTTCGCAGCCGTCTGAGCAAGGGTTAGACCCGTTGCTGCCTTTCCGTAGGCAAGTCCCGTCGACGTGATGGAAGTGTTCCCGCCCCCACCGCCTCCGGTGCTGTCCGTCACGTGGATGGGGGGGGTGTTAGGATCGGCGGTGATGATATTCAGAGTATCAAAGCATCCGGCGCCATAAGTGGGCGGATTCGCGCCCGAGTTGTAGCAGGCGCCCGTGCCATGGCTGAAAGTCACTCCTACCGGAAAGCCGGGGACGGAGGGCCCAGTAATGAGGCCGGAGCCGCCGTTGACCAGGTCCATCTGCATCATGCTGATGGCGTTGCGCACTCCGACATTCAAGCTCGCTTGGCCTTGCTGCTGGCTGGAAGCGTTCTGTTGCTTGCTAAAGAGAGTAAATCCCGCAGCAGCGGTCAGCATGAAGATGATCATGGCGACGAGTAATTCGATCAAGGAGAAGCCGACAACCGCTCCGGAGGCGCGCATCGAGGGGGAAACTTTATCGAAATAAATGCCGAGTCGATTCATGGACGCACCATGCTCATCTGGAAACTGACCGGCGGCCGGACGGTGTTATCGAGCGAGGTCACCAGCACCGTGATCCTCCGCACCCCGGATACCGCCGTACCGTTGATCGCCGGGTTGCTCTCAATGAGCCAGCGGCGGTGGAAAGTGGATCCCGTGGGAGCTGTGGTGCTTTGCGGCGAGTAGGTAATGGTTCCGTCGGGCGAATGGTAGGTGGTGTAGTAAACGGTGTTCCCGCCGGTAACCGCTGCCGTCGTTTCCGCAAAGCAGCCCGTAGTACCGTTTGGGCAATCGCCGGATGTGTTCGTGACATTCATGCTGACGTCGTCGTAGTAGCTGATGCTGGTCGCCGCGCCCCCGCAAGTCACCGATTGCAACGAATCCGAGCTGAGGCTGCCCGCCGTAGTGCTTCCTGTCGGAACACAGATCTGAGGGTCGTTAGAATTCCAGCGATTCAAGTCTTCGAGCTTCGCAGAAGCCAAGGTCGCCGCCATGCCTATGTATTGGGACCCGCGTGTCCCGCCCATCATCTTGGCGGCAAGCGCCGCTAGTGACAACAGCGCCACGGTCAGGACAACGAGGGAAATCAGCACCTCCAGGAGAGTGAACCCATGTCCGCCCACTGGTTCAGGGATTGGTGACCTTGACATTGCCTGCTCCTGAAAGTGTGATCGTGTTCGTCCGGGCCCCGTTTGACAGTGTGAAGCTGAGGGAACCGTTGGCAAAGCTAAGAGAGCCGGCGGTCGCCGTAACGATGCCATTGGGAGCGAACTGCAAGGTGGTGGAAGCGCTGATGCTAACATCGCCGCTGTTGGACCACGGGATTCCGCCGCCAACGTTGGAGAAGGTAGTGGCGCAGGTGGGCGGCGTACCCGAAGCCGGCTCATTCGCAACCTGGTAAGAAGTGGAATTCAGCGTGAAGGCGATGTTGTAGGGGCAGCCATTCATAATGGCCAAGTACCGCGTGCTCCGGATCGCCCCCGCCACGGCAGTCGAGGCGGCGCTGAGGTGGTAAGTCTTGAGACTGCTCGACACCAAAGGTATCGAGATCGCTGAGAGAGTCGCGACCATCGCGACCACCACCAGCGTCTCGAGCAAGGTCATGCCTGGGCAGGGAGTCTTCCCTGCGACGCCCTCGCCCTTGTCGGCTTTCTCTTCGTCTGCAAACATGCCTTTACAGGTCCTCACTCCTCCGTCGTGCGGGACACGCGACCCCTCTTCACCAGGGATGTCACTCCGCAAAGTGTGGCCAAGCGGAAGGTGGGAGGAAACGGCCTTACGCAACGACAGGTCCATGGCAAGCGCTCCCCCGGAAAACCTGGGCCAGATTCGCCGAACGGCCCAACCTGGTTATATCGGCCAAAGCGGAAATTTCCCGCCTCCAGGGGGCAATGGAGCTTACGGACGGCGTACCCATCGCACGCCTAGCAGAAGAATCTTGACCGCTGTGGAGGAAATCGTCAACAGTACCGGCGTACCAATAGAGAGATGTCTAATACTTCCAGCGGGTTAGCCGGGTCACGATGGTTGTGTGTTTTTGGAATCACTTGGGCGCTACTGATTGGTCGTATAGCTGCTCAACCCGGTCCACGGTGTCGATTTCGCTTACGGGTTTATCCGGACGCAGCCGCACGATGCGCGGGAAACGCAAGGCAAAGCCGCTTTGGTGGCGATTGGAGCGCTGGATGTTGTTGAATGCCACCTCAATCACCACGCTAGGCTCGACCTGGCGGCGAAATCCTTCGTCCACCAGGGTATGCTTTTTGAAGTACTCGGTAAGCTCCAGGATCTCGCGATCGGTGAGACCGGAATAAGCTTTGCCGATGGTCACCAATCGCTCGCCCTGCTCATTTGGGGCGCGTACGGAGAAGGTGTAGTCGGAAAGCACTCCATGGCGCTTGCCATGCCCGAACTCAACCGCGGTGACCACCACATCAAGAGTAGCCAGAGGACGCTTCAGCTTCAGCCAGGCACGGCCGCGCCGCCCCGGAGTGTAAGTCGATGCCGGCGACTTGATCATGACCCCTTCGTTTCCCCTCTCGAGCGCCGCTCGAAAGCGTTCCTCAAGTCCGGTGTCCGACACACAAGCCTCGGCTTGGGAAACCTGGATGGCGTCGTGTCCAGGCCCTACGAGCGATTCCAGCCGCCGCCGCGCTCGCTGAGCGGAGCATCAAGCAGCAGATCGCCATCGTGATAAAGCAGATCGAAGGCCATGAAACACCACCGGGATCTCACGTTCCATAAACAGGTCGGGCTGCTTGCGGCCAAGACGTTGCTGCAGTTCGGTGAAAGGCAGCGAGCGCCCCTGGCGCCAGCCAACGATCTCGCCATCGAGAAGGAACTCGCCTCGGAGAGATCCGAGCGGAGCTACGAGTTCTGAAAACTCAGTGACTTCATCCAGGGTGCGGGAAAAGAGGCGGACTTCGCTGCCGCGCTTGTGGGCCTGGGCGCGGATTCCGTCGAACTTGTCTTCCACCAGCGCGCCCCGGGGAAACGTTTCCATCGCCTCGGCAGCCGTCTCGGCCGGGCTCGCCAGCATGAAACCGATGGGATGAAGCAGGTGCAAGCGGGCAAGCGCGAGTTGGTCGTCCGCCGCCAGCCGCAGCGTCTCGCCGATATCGCCGGTAAGCATATTGGCTCGCTGCACGTCCTGGAGCGGCCGCCCGTAGCCTGAGGCGATCGCCTCTTCCACGAGGTTTTCGCGCAAGCCGATGCGCAGGTCGCCAGTGATGATCTTCACCAGGTATTTGGCCTCCAGAGCACCCGCTCGGCGCAGCATGGCTTCCACGAGCGCCGCCTTCCCCGCCCCGCCCCGCCGCTCCGCCAACTCATGAAACGCGGCCTGGACTTCCCGGAGCCCGAGCGCTGGTCCTTGCGGCTGATGTTTCCACACTTCCTGGGTCATGCTGCCGAGGTCACCGTGGCGCCGATAGACCTGGCCCAACTCCTCCGGGGTTATGTCCGACATGCGAGCAACCGCCTGCCAAACCAGCGATCCCCCAACACCCAAGGTCTTCTCCTCGATCCGCCCGAAGGGCCGCCCGGTAAAGAACACCGCAGCAACGGCGGCCTCGTCCACCGGAAGGGATCGCAAGTATTCGGCGACCAGGCGGATCTTCTCATTTTTGCTGGAGGTTGCGGCGAGAGAGTCTGCAGTCGCAGCAAATCGAACCATCGTCATCGGGCCATCCGTTACTGTGATTCGATGCGTTTCGGCAGTTCGTGGAGCAAGGGATTCGAACGACCACTGGACTGCTGATTACAGTGACAATGATTATCGTCGGGACGCCTCTTTAGGCGTGCCGCTCCCTGAACCGCTGCACCAACCACCCCCTTGCCCCCTCCTTAACCAAGGAGGGGAATTTCGGAATTTCGATCCTTCGGCAAGTTTCGGGGACTCCCCTCCTCAGTTGAGGAGGGGGTTAGGTGGTGGTGCAGCAGGAGGCACTGCAAATCGGCAACTGCAGAAATCTGTTTCGCAGTCCTCATTCGATCTCCGGAATTCCCAGATCGTTGCTACCAAGAGGCGACATCTTGGCGTCAGGTGCGTAGCGTGCGAGCAGATCAAGCGCGATTCGGGCGCGGTGGATGCGTTCGCGTCCCATGCGGACGGCGAGGTCCTCGATATGAATGCCGCAAGGATAAATATCCGGCGCGTTGCGCAGTCCAAATTTGAAGTAAATGGGAGCCGCCACCCGCAGCAGTTGCGGCATCTCGTAGTAGCGTACGAAGCCGCCGAAGTTATCAGGCACTTCAATGTAGGTATCGATGGGAATTGAGACCGACTGGCGCAACGCTCCAAACTGGGCGGCGGATAGATCGGTGGGGACATTGAGGGTGGAAACCCCGAGCCGCTCGAAGATCTTGGCAGTGGCAGGGTTGGCCGCGGGCAGCGTCACCGAGCTCTTGATGACCAGGTTTTTGGGAAGATCACCCTTCTTCTTCAGCTCGTCGATGATCCAGATCAGGCCAAGGTCGGCGGGCAGGATGCTGCGGATTCCCAGTTCGCAGGCACGCCGCACATCCTCAATAGCGTAGACCAGTTGGTCGGCGCCGCGATGCTGTAATCCGATCACCTTGCCGGCCGCGGACGCGGCTTGGGCGCCCGTCTCGAAGCTGGCGCGCGGCCCCACAAACAGGCACACCTCGATACGCTCCGCCGCGCCGATCCGGGCCATTTCCTGGATCTCCGCCGTGGTCAGCAGCATCACCCCGCTGCCCTGGCTGACACGATGGATGGGCACCTGCAGTTCCTTGGCGGCCGCCAGAACCTCGCGGAAAACGCGCGGCCCCTCAACGCTGGGAATCTCGATGCGGTATTGTCCGCCATCAGCGAAGGTCAACTTGCTGGGCGTGAGGCTGTGATTGTCTTGGGAAGGGAGTCCCTGTTTTTCAAGAAAACGTCGCGTCTCTTTCATGGTTGTCCTCGGCGAGTTATTTGTTGCTTGGATTCTCACCATATCACAAATGCTACAATCAGATCCTCCATGCTCAATTGGCTGGTTATCGGCATCGGCGACATCACCAGTAAGCGGGTGATTCCGGCGATCCTCGCCGAACGGCGTAGCAGGCTTTACGCCATCGTCACGCGCGATCCTGCCAAGGCAACCGCGTATCCGGCGAAGGTCTTCACCAGTCTTGACCACGCCCTTCAGGATGCATCCATCGACGCCGTGTATGTGGCCTCGCCCGTGTTCCTACATGCGCCGCAGACCCTCGCCGCGCTCGCCGCCGGGAAGCACGTACTCTGCGAGAAACCGATGGCGATGAACTATGCTGAGTCGCGGACGATGGTGGAAGGCGCGTCTGCAGCGGGAAAGACCCTGGGAGTGGCTTATTACCGGCGCTTCTATCCCAAACTCCAGCGAGTGCGGGAACTGCTGACCCAGGGCATCATCGGCCAGCCAGTGCTCGCCTGGGCAACTTCGCCACAGCGGCATCCCTGCGAGGGACGGACATCGCGCCTGGCTGTTGGACCCGCACCAGGCGGGAGGCGGTCCGCTCTATGACGTCGCCTCACATCGCATTGACGCCTTGAATTACTTGTTTGGGGAACCGGCGGGGGTGAGCGCTCGTCTGTCAAACGCGGTCGAGACCATCGCCGTGGAAGACAATGCCACGGTGATGATCGACTACCGGAACCGGGTCCGCGCCCTGGTGGATGTACGTTGGCACTCCGAGGTAAGCCGTGACGAATTTCGTATCGTAGGCACCAAGGAGAAATCGAGTGTAGTCCGCTCAACGGCCCTCGCCTCATCCATCCCGGCGGCGCGGAGGACCTCGCCGTCGCCGCCAATGTCCACCTGCCCTTGATTCGGGCTTTCGTTGATACGGTGCTCGACGGCGCCCCGCTGAGCGTCACCGGAGAGGCCGCGGCCTGGACCGACTGGGTCACTGAGCGCGCTCTCGATTCCGCCCGGCGCGCTCGAATCGAAACCACGCCGGCCTCTTACTGAGCATTACAAATCACAGTGACGTTCAATTCTGTAGCGGCGCTGTCCTGAGAGCAAAAAACGCCGGTGGGGACACGGCGCTGCAGCAACCCGAAACGCCGGTGGGGACAGCGCTACAGCAAGGCATCCTCAGCGCCGAAAACGCCGGTGAGGAACCGGCGCTACAGCAAGGCCTCATTAGCCGCCAGACCCGATCCCCATCGGGCAGAGATTCGCGGCGTTGAGGGATCCGGTTTGGCCCGGACGCAATAATTCCCGTAGTCTTACCCGCGCTTTGTGAAGCTGCGATTTGCAGTTCCCCACCGAACACTTCTTAAGTTGGGCGATCTCACGATGCTCGTAGCCTTCCACGTCATGGAGCAGAAAGACGGTGCGGTATCCGTCCGGAAGCTGCTCGATGGCTTTCGCCAGCGTGACACGGTCTACGGAGCCCACCAGATGCAGATCGTTCTGGCCAAATTCGCGCGGTAGGTAATCCTGGCTGACATCGTGTCCCGTAAATTCTTCTCGTGAGGCGAACAACTCCTCGATCGACACCTGCCTCAGGCTCTTCTTACGCAGACGCATCAGCACGACGTTGACCACCAGACGGTGTAGCCAGGTGGTGAATTGTGCTTCGCCGCGGAAGGAAGAGATCTTCCGAAACAGGTGGAGAAAGGCCTCCTGCATGAGGTCTTCCGCCTGGACCGGGTCCTTGGTCATGCGCAGGCAAAGGGAGTAGACCCGGCGCTTATGCTGGTGGTAAAGGGCCTCAAAAGCCGCTTCGTCTCCTCGTTGGGCTCGATCCACCAGGCGGGCATACTCGTTGCGGGCGGCTCTGCGGCTGACGGTGTGGCCATCATTTGGTTTGGACCGACGAGCGGTTTGGGCACCCTCGCAGTCGGTTCCCGGGTGCTGGTGAAATCGCTCCCTTGACTCCATAGCGGCAGGTCCGTTCTGGAGTTCTTCAGTCAGAGGTATCGCAGTGACATCATCGAGTGAGAGGTTCAGCATGTGCCCAGCCTCCAAAGGACCGCGTGCACGACAAATGCCAAAACTCATCTTATTGAGAGATAGTTATTTATTACAGGCTGCTGGATTCGTGACAGCAGGCTTTTTCGGACAGCGTGTAGGACTTACGTACACGAGAACGTGGAAACCGTAGCAGTTAGTGTGGGCTGCCTTACCGGCTCGGCGGCGGCGCACTTTGGCCTATTCCAGCCACCACTGGCCCCGCTTGAGCCTTCGCCGGCACTTTAAGAATGGTGGACGCGGCGGGGAACACCTTCGAGTAGTCGTTGCGGGCGTTCCAGAAAAGGAACCCGACGCCACCTCCCTGCCCCGCCACCTTGACCTGGGTCATCACGTAGGCGGGCGAATAGCTGGGAGTTCTCCAGGCAAAGGCCTGCAACCAGGGACGCAGGACAACTCCGCTACCCTCGGTGCTGGTGATGAAGCGCTTCATGGCTTCTCCGATAAAGTGCTCGGGATAGAGGCCAGGTTTCAAGTAGCCGTCCATGCCGAAGAAATGAGAAGGATAGATCATGGGCGAAAGAACGTCACAATTGCGCGCCATTGACGGAATCAACTGGCCAGTGTGCTTCAGGTCAACGTCGCGCTGCCAGGCCATCACACCAAAAACATCAAGAGACATCAGTACGCCTTCGGCGTGCAGTTCCTTCTGGGCCCGGGCGAGGAAATCGCTGATCACATCGGTACGCTTCCACTTGGGGTGCGTGGTTTCGAAGGAGAAGCGTGCGTCAGCCTGATCGCCTTCGGCGGGAAAACGTACGTAGTCAAACTGAATCTCGTCTGCGCCACCTCTGACGGCCACTTTGGCCAATCCAAGGTTATAGTTCTGGACCTCGGGCAGCGAAGGATCGAGCCAGGCGAGTTTACCATTCTCACGCCAAGGCTTGCCTGTGCGCCGCGACTTCACTGCGAGCTGCGGATGGTTTTCGGCCTGATAGGCATCGCGGAACAGGGCCGAGCGGGCGATGACGTGCAGTCCCAGCGAATGCAGGAAGTGCACGAACTTAGGCGGATCCGAGATGGCGTACCGTTTATGCAACGGCGCCAGCGGGCTGTCATAGGGGACGTTCACAATGCCATCGAAGTCCTTGAGATCAAAAACGATGGCGTTGCCACCCAACTTGCGCCACTGCCGGATCAGCTCCACTCCGGGTACGCTGTCGGCCATGCTGCCGGTAAAATAGAGGCCGTGAAAAGGGGTCTCTTTGGCGGCCGGAATCGAACGCTCTCGGATGGGCGCCGCCAGTACTCCCGGGATCTTCACCTGCTCGCCCTTGGAGAAGAAGTCTTTCTTCGTGCCGTTAGCCTGCCGGATCGCCTCTTCTAAATCGGGCGTCACCACGTAGGCAGTCTGCGGCAAGAATCGCCGGGCGATCAGCAGCAAGGCTTCCTTCTTCTGCTTAACCTCGTAGGCGACGGTGCGCGTCAAGACAGGGGGCTCGCCCTCTACCTGCAAATTGGGGTAGTTCGGAATGGCTCCGGCAGAAGCCGGGCCTTCCGACGGCTGGGGTGACGTGACCTCGGTCTTCCCCGGGAGATCGTCCGCAGGTGCAGCCTGGGGCTCGGCGGCTACGGCCGTCGCCAGGGGAACGACAGCGGCCACAGACACGGGATGCACGGCTGAAACATGGGCCTTGGGTCCACGCACCTTGACGTACAAAAGCACCGCGAAGCCACCGAGTATCAACGATCCCACTACGACCAGGGGCATCCTAAGCACAGGCCAGCGGAGTCCGGAGTAGTCGGCCATTTTGATGTCTAAACCAGTCCCCTTCAACCCCTTACCTGAGCTGAAGCAGCTTCAGCGTGAGGCCTTCGTCGCGACATCATAGCATTCCCGTTGGACCGGGCAACAGTCCAAATTGCATCTCTTGCACCTGATGACAATAGGCGGTATTTTCGGCGCTGCGTACAGCGTCGCACACAAGTGAATGTCATGATGATTTGTTGGGGTTCGAGCAGGCAGAAGAATACCTGGGCGATTTTGACGCCCAGTAGTGTTTATACGATCACAATCTCTCAGGTCCTCCCGCGCCACCCAAAGCAAGATGCAGGTCGGTGGTCTTCTCTCACACACGCCGCAACTTCGTCACTCGCCCATCGGCGATCCACTCCACCACGTAAACGTCACCTCGCGCGCTCCAGCAGGCAGCATGAGGTGAGATGAACTTGCCCGGCACGCGGGCGTTCGCCGGCAGATTGGGCCAACCCTCTTGCTCCCACACTCCGGGATTGTCACCGAGGTGTGTAATCGCCTTGTCGTTTCGATCGAGGATGGTGACAACTCCCCAGAGGTCGGGAATCAAAAGCGCTTCCTCCATCTGATCGAAGTGGCAGGGACGCCGCAAGCCCTCGCCGGTGACGAACCGAATGTGCCGGCCGTCCAGGCCGAAGTATTGCAGGCGGGCGTTGCCTCGATCCGCCACGAGCACTAGGGGCTCCAGGCCGCGCGTATCGATCCAGATGCCGTGCGGGCAATCGAGTTGGCCGGGTCCAGAACCCTTGCCTCCCCAGGAGCGGATGCGTTCGAGCTTCGAGTTGTAATGATGCACGTAGCTCTTGCCGTAGCCGTCAGCAACGTAGATATCGCCGTTTGCAGCCACCGCCACGTTGGTCGGCTTGAATTCCTCTTCACTCTGGTAAAGGCCCGAGTCCTCGGGCCAAGGCAAAGTCCAAACGGTCTCGCCGTCGAGCGTTGTCTTCACCACGATATGGCGGTTGTAGTCGGAAAGGTAAAGGAATTCTTCCTGGCCTTCTTTGTGAAGCTGGCAGCCGTGTGCGCCCGATTCAAATTCCGGCCCCCAGGACTTGATGAACCTGCCATCCTCGTCGAAGACGATCACACTGTCTTTGCTCTGATTGTGGATGACCACTCGTTGGTCATCGGTAACCTGCACGCCGTGCGTGTAGCCGTACTTCACGCCGGCGGGGAGAACGCCCCAACCCTCGACCAATTCATAGGTGTGCTCTCCACTCCCTAGCCTGACCGACTCCCGCGATCGCGCCGAAGTCGCTGCCGAACTGCTTCCCTTCCCTGTTTTCTCGCTCATTCCATCCTCCCTGCTATTTTCACTTCACTACTTGACTTGCCGCGCCTACCTGTTTCGGACGGCTAACCGCGGCGCCCCGCAAGCGCAGCCTCTAGCCTAGCAGGCTGCTGAAACTCCTGCTCTGAGCCCCTGTAGCGGCGCGCTCTATGAGCGCCGAATGTCTTGAAAACAAAGGCCGCCGGTCATAGACCGGCGCGTTTTCCCGCAGCCTCTAGACGGTCAGAACGAACTCCAATGCACGCCCGATTCGAACACCATTTCACCATGTCCCGTCGTACGATCTTCAAGGCGCAGTGAATAGAGTCGACCCTTGTTAAAGGAGGCCTGAACCTCGCGCAGCCCTCCCGTCCAAGTCAAGTGCTCCCCGCCTGCGAAGTCAGTGGAGCGCGACTTGGGGGCGCCAAGGGTACTCTCCACCTCATCAAGAGAAGGCGTGTCGCGCAATTTGTGCGGATACTCCCGAGACGCACCATCCGGCGCCCTACGGCTGGTGTCGTCAACCAATATCGTCTGGATAAAGTCTTCCAGGCGCTTCGAGCGCTCCGCGGCAGCCGTCGTGGCTCTCGATTTCTCGATTCTCGGCAGGCCCACCTTAAACCAGATGATTACGCCCACGACGATCGCAACCTGCACCAGGATGATGGTGGTCCGCGTACCGCCGGAATCGGAGGTCCTGATCATAAGGCGCGCTGGCCCATCGCCTACGCTACCGGGATTCCATCTCCCAACAACCCTATGATGCTTCCCCGGCTCGTAGGAGATCAAGCTGCGTTTGGGCACGAACATCCCTCAAACCGGGCGATCATTCCCCGAGAGTTTTGGGATCTACAACCAGGTGCTTGATGCGCTGGCGTTTCCAGGTATAGGTAATATGCAGGAGGCCGTCACGTGATTGAATGACGGCGGGATAAGAAAACTCGCCGCCCGGCTCGTCTTCAAGGACGTAGGGCGCGCTCCAGGTAACTCCATCGTCGCGCGAAATGGCAAGATCCAGCGGCGAGCGCCCTTCTTTGGCATGATTGTAGACCAGTGCGACATGCCCGCCAGTCATTTTGACGGCGTCAATACCGCTATTGGGATTCGGTAACCGGGTGGGTTCGGCAGGCGTCCAGGTGCGACCGCCGTCGCTCGAACTCGCCATGCATATCCTGCCGATTTCCGGGGTGGAACGGGTCAGCATCTTGATGTGCCCCGGCGCGGATTCCCACAGCGTGGGCTGGATGATTCCGTACGGCATATGGGGAACAGTTATGGGTCCGTGGCGAGTCCAGGTACGGCCATCGTCGGGACTGAGCTCGGCCCAGCACGTCCAGGCGCTGGAGGTTTCGGTGGAGCTGCCGGCAAGCACGTCGCCATCCGAAAGAGTGATCGGCTTATTCTTGATCGGTCCCAGCATCCCCTCTGGCAAGTAAACCGAGGGCGCCCAGGTTTGTCCGTCCAGCGACGTTCGATAAGCGCCGCGCCAGGTTTTTGGGCTAGTCCCATATTTGTAGAAAAGAAAGATTCGATTCTTGCTATCGCGGTAAAGCACCGGATTCCAGCAGGCCACCCCGCGCTCGCGCTCAAGCACCTCAGGCGCTGACCACTGCGCCCCGGTGAGACGCGCGCCCCAAATCGCAACGTCGCGCGCACTTTCCCTGGTTCCACCGAACCAGGCCGCGAGAATGTCCCCGTTCGGAAGTTCCACCAACGTCGAGGCGTGACACTGTGCAAACGGTGCCTGGGTAAAGATGAACTCCGAGGCCACGGTGGACAGTCGGCGTGGCGCGGGCTCAGGACCGGTCTGGGCTTGGCCGACCACGAGGCACACCGCCGCCGCGATGACAGGCCCTAAAACAGAGCCGCCGGGGCTGCCAAACGCAGGTCGCATAAAAGGATTCAACAGTCCGCATCGTAGCACAGAAAGTCTGCGGATGAGGCTGGTACTCGGTCGTCACTTGAGAAGCTGGCTCGCTATGGCGAGTAAGTAAGCGGAGGGTACTGTTGGCCCAAAGAGGCGGCCCGCGCCTCAAAGATGGGCGAAATCGATCTGGCAGTTGTTGCCGAAGGTAAACGAATTCACTGTGATTCCCGACCGCGTGGGAAAGAGCTGCACCGAGTGGCTGCCGAACTCGGGATTCTGGGCCAGGTAATACATGCGGGATTCATCTACCTCAATGTAGGAGCGGCGGCCCGCGTCGATCTTGACGTCTACGCCCTTATTCTTCGGGGTCAGGTCCTGGCCGTCCTGCTTGATGTAGAGCCGCTCCGGCCGGCCATGGGCGACGTTCATCACCGCATACAACTCCCGTGCGTGGTAAATCATGCCCAGCAGGTCGGAACTCGAAGGCTCACCTTTGTTGCGGCCTCGATAGGTCATGCCAGTCTTGTCCGTCTGCCAGCGTCCCCCGACTGCCGCCTGTCCGTCCGCAATCGATTTCGGCAGCGAGTACTCGAGCGTCTTACCGTCGCGATAGCCTTCGGCGTTGGCCAGGATGCCGCGGTCGTACCAGTGTCCCACATACATTTCAGGAGTCGGCTGCCCGCACTTTGCCGCGAACGCGTCATCGTCCGGCGGAATGCTGTAGCTCGACGGGAACTCAAGTCCCGGGTGAGCTTCGCGAAGCAGGCTCTGGATGGCGCGCTCGAACGAGCCATCGGCACCTTCGCCGGGCCTGTCGTAGCGAATGATTCCCTTAGCGTCAATCAGGAACCGGTTGGGCCAGGACGCGTTGTGGTAGGCCTTCCAGATGGCAAAATCATCCGCCACAACCGGGTAGGGCAGGCCGAAACGCTTGACCGCAGCACTGATGTTGTTAATCGGACGGGCGATGTCGAACTCCGGATCGTGGACCCCGATGATCTCAAAGCCGTATTTGTGGTAACGCTCATAAAGCTTCTTGTTTTCGGGGAAGGTACGGATGCAGTTGATGCAGGTATACTCCCAGAAATCGATCATCACCACCGTGCCCCGTAGCCCAGCCATGGTCAGGGGCCTCGAATGGATTCAGGTGGGTCCACCGGAAGCCTCTTGCCCGCCTAGTTGCGTTGCGGGGACGCGCGGTACCGTCCCGGAGGCCGGGCTACCCGCTGGGCCCAAAGCCGGCTGCGGAGTCGAAATTTCGTTCGCTGACTCCCCGATCTGCGCGACCGGAAATTCCGGAGCCTTGGCGCTGAGCGGGATCAGGCCCGGGAACATCTGAGCCTGAAAACCCGAGACTCGCCACGCGGCCGTGACTAGACCAGCCGCCACACCCAGAATCGCGACGCCAGTTATCGCTCTCCGGTTGGTCGAAAGCTCTCTTAGGCGCATCCTCTTGTGACTCCCCTTCTGTCCAGTCAGCCGCGACTGCGCTGACGCGATCAGTCCGACCCTGGTAGGATGCACGAATAAGTAAACGGATTCAGACTTGGCGATCGGTAGCCTCCGGCGCCGATATCAGCATCGTAGCAAGTGAGGGGACGGAGGTCTCCCGCAATGGGTGGGCGTTAAAGCGCTCAACCCTTCTCCGTCCCCCAAGACTCGTCCCCAAATCAGAGATGATGAGGCGGGCGTATCAGACAACACCGGCAACCTCGGTCGCCTGCCCGGACTCCACCAGCCTCCGCGCCACCGCCCGTACCGTCGAGAGTGGGACGGCCACGCGCACTGTCTCATGGTCTGAATCGACTTCCAGCAACAGGTAACCGCCCCGTTTGCGGATTGCCACGTGCTCTCGGCGGTCGCGCACTTCCACCAGCAGGCTGTCGGGTGCGCCGCTCAGCTCGGCCGCGGCCACCTGGATCGCCGGGAGCCAAGGACCGGCTTGGCGGAGGGCGTTGCGGAGGTCCTTGGCTGGAACAAGGCGGAGGCCTTCCGAAACCGCCAGTGCCGGTACCGGCAGCCAAAGGCGATGACTGTCAGGCCCCGTCTCATGAACGTACACTGTCACCGCTCCCTCGCTGTAGGCAACGAGGCCCAGCCCGAGTGCTACTGCCGCCAGTACGAGGAGGGCATTCTTGACGAAACGAAAGAAAGCGCACTTTGATGCCATAACTGCCCCTTTTTATGCCGGTGTTCCAGCAGACGTGCTTTCGACAACGCTCATCCAGAAGAACGCATGCACCGGGAAGGAAGTTCCAGAATATTTGCCGATCCGCGTGGCTGGCGCCGAGCAGAGATCTGCGTTTCAACAGAATCCTCGCGGCGCTCAACGCTAAACCGGCGCAGACCCGAGAAGAAAGTTCGTCGCCGAGAAGGTCTGCGGCTCGTGGAGATTCTCCAGGCGCGCTACCACCGACTCCCTACCATACGAACGGCACCAGCCGATAGCGGACACGGCGAGCGTACTCCGTGTAGCCATCCAATCGACGCCGCAATTCGCGATCTTCCAGAATTGTGCGCAGAATAACCCCGTCGATCAGAAGAACCGAGGCGCCCACACCATACCAGGACCCGAGCATCAGCGCGGTGCACGGCAGAAAAATCAAGACCCCTGCGTACAGGGGGTGCCGGACAACACCATAAGGGCCGGTCGAGACGACCCTATGCTGCCGCTCCGATTGGATCCTCACCACCGTGGCCAGAAAGGTATTCGTCTGGAGGGCCAGGTAGCAGATCCACATCCCGCAGCCGACACCTGCAGCGCCGATCACTTGCACCCACACCGGCATGACCGACCAGCCGAAGCGGCCAGCGTCCAGGCCCATCAGGATGAGCCAGCCCACAAAGACAAACGCAATCACGGACATGAGGATCTTATCCCAGAGCGGTTGATCTTTCTGGACAAACGGTTTCATCCGCTCGTTGAGGAGGGCCGGATCGTGTCGAGCCAGCATCAATGTCATTCGCAGCACGATGACAAAGAACGCCACGAGGTAGGCCCAAGCCGCAGGCCAGTGCAGTGTGCCGGCGGCTCCGAACAGCAGGCCCGCGAAGAACAGGAACTCGACTACGAGCGCAATCCAGACTTTCGCGCTCATTGATTGGCCACCCCTCAGTCCAATTAGCAAGTTAGCACAGACCAGCTTTTGAATCCGCCGCTTGGTGGCGACGGGCGCAGAGCGCAGTTCCGCATTACAACTGCTTGGGGAGCGAAAGCCAAAGCATGGCTAGCGCGGGAAGTTCAGACGGTGCTGAAGGGCTTGGAAGCGTGGCTCGCCACGTAGCGGATCGAACTGCGGATCGGCAGCCGTGTCCAATAGTTCACCGCCGCCATCCTGTAGGCGGGATCCAGGTCCAGCGCTGCCTTGAACTCGCCGATGGCATCGGGATACTGGCGCACATCGGGACGGTGCCGCGTACCGCCCACACACGCGCCGGCAGAGCAAAAGGAGCGTCCTCCGCGCTTAAGGACAATCGACGTTTCAACTCGCCGCGCAGTAATTGCGATTTATCGCTGTTCAGACTCCGAACGTACGTCCCGGCAGGACCCTGCCCAAGGCGAAAGGCGTTCCAGTAATCCGCAAAGGAGTGGAAGTGCATGGTGATGTCCAGCGGCTCCTCCTGGACTTCCTCCAGGCCGCCTTGTTTCCATAGCCGCGAAAGTTCCCCGGCGCGGCACAGAGGCATGTGTTTCTCGTCAAGCCCTTCCGCCCGCGCATCGATTCTCACTGCGGCATCCCAAAACGCCCGAAGCATCTGCATCCCTGTTCCGTAGTCCCAAACCGCGGCTGCGATCCGGCCGCCAGGTTTAGTCACGCGCCGCACCTCTTTTAACGCCTTCCCGGCATTGGGAATGAAATTGAACACCAGCAAGGAAAGGCTGCTCTCAAAACTTGCATCCGGGAGTTGTAATTCTTGTGCATCGCCAACCTGAAAGCTCACCCGATCTACAAAGGAGTTCCGGCTGGTTGCAAAGGCGACGTATTCCTGCGAGGGATCGATCCCTAGGACATGACATCGAGGTTTCCGTTCGGCAATCGTAAATGCCAAGGAACCGGTACCTGAGCCAACGTCAAGGATACGCCCCGAGTCTGGAATATTCGCGAAATCCACCAGCAGGGGAGCAACCAGGCGACTCCAGCGGCCCATGAACCGCTCGTAGCTTTCGGCGTTGCTGAACATATTTGGCCTTTGGTCCCGACCGGAAAGGACGGGAAGTACGAAGATCGCAAGCACTCTTCTTCGAGACAGCATCGTTCTAGTGTACTCCCAGGCGGCAGTCGTCCCGTGTATCCCAGCCAGCCGGACCAGCAGGGATGGTGCGCTGTGGCCGACCGGATCCTAGCACGAGAGGCTCGAGGTGATACTGCACCCGGCGATGCGCCGGCGCAAGGTCGTGCATCTGCAGGGACAGCGTGCGGCGTAGCAGGGGCGGGCCGATCGGCAGCAAGGTGAGGTAGTGGGAAGAGTCCACGTCGAAGTTGAGCAAGCAAGGGGAAGGTGCAGTCGCGCCGCAGCAGCCGCTTCAGGCCATGCCAGAAGGGGCGGCGGAAGTCGGTGGCCGGAAGCAGTTGGTGATCTCAATGACCGAGAGGCTGCTAACTCTTTGAGTAACGGCACCCTTGATCCTTTCCATGGGCAAGAAAAGGTGGTAGAAGATAAATATCCACGGATGCGGAGCATGTCCCAGGCAGCAAAGGTCCGCACCGAGGTTCACGAACCTTTTCGGGAGCGGGCGAAAGCGGCCACATCTCAGGCGAACAGAACCAAGACCCTGATCTGGAGCGTCACAAACGACTCCAGGCACCACGAAGCCGCTGGCTTAGCATTGGATTAGATGATGACCCGGCGGAAGAATGCCGGCAAGTTGAAGCCAGCCAAGCGGTCGACCATCGTCCGAGATCCCAGGACTTCGCTAGTACTCTAGTGGTAATCAGAAGGGAGAATGGAGAATGCAAGGAACAACAGGCTTACTGGGCATGTCCGGAACCCTCTTCTTAGGCCTGGTAACATGGTTTGTCGTAGTGAGTGTTCTGGTTCCTCTCCGGATCGGCTCGATACTGAAGGAGTCCAAAGAACAAACCAGGCTCCTCCGCGAGCAGGATGCGATCCTATCCGAACTCCGTGATCTGATGCGGTCTTGGAAGCTGATCGCTTGACCGGGAACGCCCTTCCGGGGCAGACTCCCTCACCACTGTTTCCTCCACAGGGGTGCGAACCATGGGAAGCCCCCTGCACTTCGTCCCATTTCGCTCATCCGGAATCCAGGCTAACGCAGTGGGTAGCGCATCTATAACGTCGTCGGCTTTGTCAAGCAGAATTTAGCAACACTCCCACCCCCGCGCGACGGAGGCGGGGTCAAGGGCGGTCCGACGCTTTTGGTCGGACCGTTCATCGCAGACCCTTGACCCCGACTCCGGCACGCCCACCCTAGAAGAGGGACGAAGCGGAGCGCTGTACAGCGATGCTTCGTCCTGGAAGAATCTTTAAGGCTTGTCCCGACCAAGGCTCGCCTCTCGAATCCTGCGGTGGACTGTTCCACCAGCCATCTATTCGGTGAAGTTTTCACCCCACCATGATTCTCTATTCGATCTCCCCGCCTGTGCAGGGAGGCTTGGCGCCCAATCAGACTTGCGGTGGCGAACCGCCCACCATGCGCTACCTCGGGCTACCAGGCATGCGAACCGCCGGTTGGGCCGATCTCGCCTGGCGCAGCTTCCAATACAAGCGCACTGCCAGCTGTCGAGCCATGGCCACCTTGGCCACGTTTCTGCCCCGCCGGAAAGCCAACCGTTTATACTTACGCCTCAGTTCCTCGTCCAGCAGCGACGCCCTCTGGCCGGCTTCCACCAGCAGCCAGCGCAACATTTGGTTGCCTTGCTTGCTGATGTGACCCAGCCGTTGGTGACCCCCGCTGGAATCCGCCCACGCTCCTAGGCTCAGCCCTTCCAACTCGGCTCGACCGCGTGCGCTCCACAGCTTTTGCTTGCGGCACACCCCCTGGCTCATAGCCAGAAAGTGCAGCTGGTTCTTCAGCGCCGTCCGCATCCGCACCAGCTTGTCGCGATGCTTCAGCAGTTGCCGCAAATCCCGCTGTTCCACGCTGGGCACCCAGACGCGCGGGAAACGGCGGCTTACCAACAGGTCCAACAGGTGTTCGGCATCACGGGTGTCGGTCTTCTGCCGGCGCACCGCTCGGGCCCGGATCGCGGCCGGATCCCCCACCCATAACTCGTGCCCCAGTTCCGCCAGCAAGCGCTCGAACCACTGGGTGTAGCCCGTCGCCTCGATCCCCACCCGCGACCCCTTGGCCAGCCCTGCATAAAATGTCCTCGCTTCTCCGTTCTCATGTTCCAAGCGGCGCGTTGCTACCTCGCCGTCGTCCGTGTCTACCATCGCAACAACCTGGTAGCGGGAATGCAAATCACATCCGATAATTGACATGTCGGCTCCTTTCCCGGCAGCCTTGGTCGGACAGCAAACCAAGTTTACCGGTTCTAAGGAGCCGACGACGTTATGGAATCAGACTTTGTGCTTTTCAAAGTCTGCGGCTTTTGATTCCGCGGCACGCTGGCTCTATCCCTGCTCGGCCGACCTATGACACACGGCCCTGGACCTTGGGCAAAAGAACCGCAGAGTTTCTGTAGGGCGAAACTCTGCGCTACGACCACTTCGGTCTGCCCCATACATCGCCGCATTCGTACCGTATACGCCACCCACGTCATCCCGAGCACCGCGAGGGATCTCGCACCGTCTTCTTTTCGATAGACGCATTGAATTTCGGGTTGGGGGGGTCGCGTGCCTTTGGTGTCAGAACCATTTCAATTGAGAAGGAGGTAGCGCATTTTCCGCATGCCGGGTGTCGATCTTCTGCCGGCGCACGGCGCGGGGCCGAATCTCGGCCGGATCCCCCACCCACAACTCGCGCCCCCAGTTCCGCCAGCAAGCGCTCGAACCACTGCGTGTAACCCGTCGCCTCGATCCCGATCAGCGACGGCTTGGGCAGCCCCGCGTAAAACGTCCTCGCTTCTCCGTTCTCGTGTTGCAACCGGCGCGTCGTCACCTCGCCGGTCTCGGCCTCAACCATCGCAATAATGGTAGCGCGAATGCAAATCACATCCGATAATCGACATGTCGGCTCCTTTCCCGGCAGCCTTGGTCGGACAGCAAACCAAGTTTACCGGTTCTAAGGAGCCGACGCCGTTATGGAATCAGACTTTGTGCCCTTCAAAGTCTGCGGCTTTTGATTCCGCGGCACGCTGGCTCTATCCCTGCTCGGCCGACCTATGGTATACGGCCTCCGATCCTTTTGCGCGAAAGAACCGCAGAGTTTCTGTAAGGCGAAACTCTGCACTGCGCCCGCTACCCGATCCATTTCGCTGGCCCTCGGCAGGGACAATTACAGCATCATGACACAACGGTAACAACCGTCGCGCGAATTCCCTATACTCTTGGATTGTGGGCCGTTGTGGTCGCCTTGAGATGGCATTCCTTGATGCGGCGTGCGAAGTGTAACCGCGCTTGCGAGTAGTGGGCTTTTGCAGTAACTCGCGTCATTCCTAGATGATGAGCAGATGCTCCAATCTCAAACTGGTGAAGGTAAAGGGGCACTCGAGAGGATGAGTTAATGAGCCCTGCAATAAAACTTGGCTTTTTTGCTGTCACTGTCATGCGTGTGGCCTCCAGCTCAGGCCAGGACAGAGGCATCGATAATGCTAGGAGCACGGTCACCGTTCACGTGGGCAAAGCGGGCCTTCTTGCCGCAGCCGGGCATGAGCATTGGGTGGATGCGCCAATTTCTGCAGGTGTGCTTAACGATTCCGACCGGCCACACGTGGAGTTCAGGGTGGATGCCGCCAAGATGCAGGTAAAACCGGATTCAAAGATCAATGCCAAAACACAGGCCGAAATTCAGAAGGATATGCAGGAGATGACCCTTGAGAGCGCAAAGTATCCCGAGATTACTTTTGGCTCCTCGCATGTTGAACGCCAGGGCGAGGGGCAGTGGAAAGTGCAAGGCCTGTTGACTCTCCACGGCGTGACGAAACCGGTTTCCGTTACGGTTAAGCGAACAGGGGACGCGTACATCGGCCACGCCACAATCATGCAGACTGATTTCGGAATAAAGCCAATCAGCGTGGGGGCTGGCACGATCAAAATCAAAAATGAATTGGGGATTGATTTTCACATCGTCACTCGACCTTGAATGACCGTTCAAGTCACCGGGGCCTTGTCACCTATGCGTACTTTGGGGTGTGCGAAGCGAACCAACAGGCGCTGGAGAGTCGACACAAAGAGGAAGATATGCTCGCGGTTGAGTCCGACATCGAATCAAGGGCGAACGGCCGAGTAGTGGAATCGGAATGGTTGGAAAACGCGCTGCCTTCAGAAGCGGAGCGGAATCTTCGAGATCTGGTTCGGATCAACCGGTGGTTGGGGGGGAACGCGCCCTTCTGCAAGTGCTCCAGAAACTAGTACGTCCTCACGACCGATTCTCGGTCCTTGACGTGGGCGCGGGATCAGGAGACATGGGAAAATGTATTCGCAAAAGCTACAACAACGCGGTTGTGGTCTCGCTCGATCATCGAATCACGCACCTGCGACGAGCGGTATCGCCGTGTGTCGTTGCCGATGCCTTTGCGCTGCCATTTTGTCGCCACAGTTTCGATTTTGTGTTTTGCTCCTCATTGCTACATCACTTCACTGACAGAAGCGCAGTTGCATTAGTGAAAGACCTTCTCCGCTTTGCCCGGCGAGCTTTAATCGTAATGGATCTCGAACGGCACTCTTTGGCTTATTTATTTCTGCCATTGACGAGGTGGTTTCTCCGCTGGAACGAACTTACCGTTCATGACGGCTGTGTCTCTGTAGCTGCCAGCTTCAAGCCAGACGAGATGCGTTGGATTGGACAGCAAGCGGGAGCAAAGGGAATGCTGGTCAGGACACACAGGCCTTGGTTTCGAATCTCCATGGTGATCCCCTCGCACCCGATTGACCTGGGCGAGACGTGGACGGGAGAGACCGTGTGATGGGAAGAGAGGGGATTCTTATCGCCGGCGGCGGGCTCGCGGGGGCAGCGGCAGCAATTGCCGCGCGTCTGGAGGGATCTCCCGTCCGGCTCATCGAGAGAGCTAAGACGTCGCGGCACAAAGTTTGCGGTGAATTTATCTCACCGGAGACCCGGCAGGTCATGGAAGCATTGCATTTGTGGGATGAATTTGCCTCGCTCACTCCTTGCCCCATTCGACGATGCATTTTACACCTTGGGAAGTATGCGAAATGTTGGACGTTTCCCGAGCGCGCATGGGGATTGAGCCGGCTGCAATTGGACCGGTTGCTACTCAGCAAGGCTGCTACTCTGGGCGCCGTGGTATGCCGAGGCGAAGCATTTGACAGCCGCCGGGGATGTAGCGCGGAAGAGCGTTTAATTGTTGCTTATGGTCGTAAACCGTCCACGGCTCGTGGCGAGAGGCTGTTTGGCTTCAAAGCTCATTTCGAAGGACCTTCAGATGATGTCGTTGAGCTGTTCTTCGACCGGTACGGGTATGTTGGGGTAAGTGGTATTGAGGATGGCTTGTCAAACGTATGTGGCATGGCTCAGGAGTCCCTATTACAAGGGTATGGATTCGAATTCGACGAAGTCATCCGTCGCTCGCGCCCCTTGGCTGAACGGTTGGCACCTCTTCGTCGGCGAATGCGCTGGCTGGTGGTCGGCCCCCTCTCATTTTCATCCCCCGCACCGCAAAATCACAGCGCTTGGACTTATGTGGCGGGTGACTCGCTAGGCTTTACGGATCCCTTTACGGGCTCCGGGATTCTAGGCGGACTATTGACCGGAAGGCTTGCGGGCTTTGCCGCTGCGCGAGGTATCCCGAGCGTAGAGTACCATCAGGCTTGTAGGTCACTGCTTCGGCAACCCTATGTGATTTCGTCGGTCTTACGGCGCCTTCTTCGGCATACGGAACTCTACCAACTAGCCCGGTATCTTCCAGGCCAACTGCTATTTCGCTGTACCCGGGCAACTACAAAAGCCCCCGAAGCCGCACGTCTGTTGAGTTATTGTTGACATGACGCAACGATTAACGTTTACCTACCCCACGTCAGGCCTGGAGAGCTGCGCAGTCTGCTCGCGGGAATTGGAATTCCGCACCCGGGTACGCGGCGCTTTTACGTAGGGCGGCGATGAGCCAGGTCCCGCCTGAGGAACTGCGCCAATCAATTCAATCTAAGCTCAGGAAAATGCAGCCTGGCTTCTTAGTAGGCTCTCGACGGCTTAGCTTTGTTGTGGTCCTCGCGGGATTATTGGTGTGGTCGTCGGAAGTATTGCTACGCAGCGACTTTGTGCCCTTCAAAGTCTGCGGCTTTTGATTCCGCGGCACGCTGGCTGTATCCCTGCTCGGCCGACCTATGGTATACGGCCTCCGATCCTTTTGCGCGAAAGAACCGCAGAGTTTCTGTAAGGCGAAACTCTGCGCTACGCCCGCTGCATGCTTTCACACCCAATAGCCGCAGTGTTGCAAAATGCAACACTTTCGGCAAGTTTCAGCCCGCCAAGACTCAAATTGTGCCTATAATCCGCTGATTACAAGGGCGCTAAATAATTGTGTCTCATCTGTCTCACCTGTCTCCATTGTCTCATTTTTGAGAGCCATACTTAAGAGTGAGGGCTGAAACGCTGCTGCGAACGGTCCTGAGCGCAGCGAAGCGAGCTCAGGGTAAGCTGCGCGAAGGATCTCGCTTTGTGCCTTTCAATGCAAGCGAGATTCTTCCTTCGCAAGCTCAGAGCCTGCCCTGAACGGAGCGAATGGGACCGCCTACGGCTCGTCAGAGTGACAGTGGCGACGAGTTTTTCTGCAGCCCGCTAGGCTAGTTTAGACCAAGGAGAACCCAATGCCGCTCACCAAGAGACCCAAAATGACCACGACGAAAATTGCGGCGAATCGCGCCAACGCCAAGAAGTCCACCGGCCCTCGCACGGCCGCCGGCAAGCAGCGCACTCGCTTCAACGCCCTAACTCACGGCGCCACCGCCCGCGAGCTCAAGGCCACCATGCACTGGATGGGCGAGGATCCCGACCAGTACGACCGTTTGCGCGAAGGCTTTCTGGCGTCGCTCGCGCCCGCCAATTTCCTCGAATCCTACCTGCTCGAAAATATGGCCGAGACCGCCTGGCGGCAGGAGCGGCTGATCCGCAGCCAATATGCCATGCAGGCCTACGCCGTCGGACGGTACGCGATCGATAAGAATGACGGCGTGGAACGTGACCGGAGCATGTCCGTCAACGCCAACTGGAATGGGACCATACGACTCGAAGGCCAGCTCAGCCGCCACTTCGAGCGCCACTTCAAAATGCTGCTAAGGCTTCGGGCAGAGCGCCGGGCCGAGAGGGATGAGAGTCTGGGCCCGGGACTCGAAGCGGACTCAGTGAGGCGGGGCGTCCCGCCCGAGCCGGACAGGATGCCGGACAGGGTGGAGGATGCCGAAACGATCGTCGGTGAGGCGCCGCAAGACCCATCCCGCAACTTTGAATCAGCAGATCGCGAATGCACCCCCGAGCCTGCGGACGTTCAGCATGCGAAGCTGCCGGTCCCGGATGCGATCGACCCCTGCGTGGAGGAAAATCCGGCAAATCGGACCCACCATGTCGATGATAACAAACGGGACGCGATGCTGGTCGAACTGATCGACATGATAGGCGAGACGGCGGAAATGGAGAGGGGACTTCGCCAAGCCGCCCCGAGTAACGGGACTGAGGGTGGGAGGTGAGATGATCCCCATAGCGGTATAAACCCTGGCGGGGAGGCCAAAACATCTTTCGTTCACTCAAAAGGAGGAGCGGGGCAAAGAGCGATCGGCTGCACGACATGTTCTCTGCTAGAATCAGGGGCTTGGCAACGCTTACAAGCCATCCAGGAGCGAGCATGCACATTCGGCAGAAAGGCGCGATCGCTAGGTTGGGTATCCTGTTGGGTATCCTGATGCTGGCGGAGACAGCCGGAGGACAGACCTACAAGTCGCACCTCGAGCATCCGATCGTGAACTACAAGATGTCGGCACGGCTCGATCCGGCGCAGAAGATGCTGACGGGCCAGTACACATTGACTTGGTGGAATCACACCGGCGATGCCATTCCCGATCTCTACTTCCACCTCTACTGGAACGCCTTCAAAAATCGGGACAGCACCTTTATGCAAGAGAGCGCCACCAGCCGTCGGGGAGAGCGCCTTCGCGAGTGGACCGCCGAGAATGAAGAGTCGAAGTGGGGCTGGGTAGACGTCGACAAGATCCAGATTGTCAACGGAGTGGATCTGACAGCCTCCAAGATCTTCGTGCATCCCGATGACGCGAACGACAAGGACCAGACGGTGATGCGGGTCGTGCTGCCCCAGCCCATCCCGCCGCACGGTACGATCGAGCTCCGAGTGGACTTTACAGCCAGAATCCCTCGTGCGCTAGCTCGGGCAGGATATGAAGGCGATTATTATTTGCTGGCGCAGTGGTTTCCCAAGATCGGCGTTTATGAGGCGGCCGGTGAGCGGGGCCGCAAGCAAGGCGGGTGGAACTGTCACCAATATCACGCCCACACGGAATTCTACGCGGACTACGGGTCCTACGACGTCGAGTTGACCGCACCGTCGGACTACGCGGTGGGCTCGACCGGCGTGCGTCGCAGTGAGCAGCGCAATGCCGACGGCACCACCACCTACCACCAGTACCAGGAAGACGTGCATGACTTTGCCTGGACAGCCTGTCCCCAGTTCCTGGTGGAGACGCGTGCTTTCGAGTGGCGAAAACAAGTGACGCCGCAGGAACTCGAACACTGGGGCGCCACTCTCGGCCTTCCGCCTGGACAAATGGAGCTGCGCGACGTCAAGGTCACTTTCCTGCTCCAGCCCGAGCACCGCAACGTCGCGGACCGGTATTTCCGCTCCGTATTCAACAGCCTAAAGTACTTCGGCCTGTGGTACGGACAATATCCCTACGACACGATGACTATCGTCGACGTGCCGCGGAACTCCAGCACTTGCTGCATGGAGTATCCAACGTTTATCACCGTTGGGACCTCCTTCTGGCCCCCAGCGCACGGATTGAGTCCGGAGGGAGTGACGGTTCACGAGTTTGGACACCAGTTCTGGTATGGGCTCGTGGGCAATAATGAGTTTGAGGAGGCGTGGCTCGACGAGGGATTCAACACCTACACCGACGGTAAGGTAATCGACGCAGCCTATGGTCCTGGATGCAGTTATACTCGCGTCTTCGACATTCCGGTGATGAGCCATCCCTGGTTGGACCTGCGGCTTCCCCCGTTCCCCTTCGCCGGGGTGGGAAGCCTCGGACTGGGTCCCTACTTCTTCTGTGTCCATGAGCCCGAGCGCACCGGCGGCCGCGAGTTTTACATCGAGGGGGTAAAGAGTGACACTCTGGCGAGGAACGGCTGGCAGTACCTGAACGGGCCGAGTTATGGCCTGAACTCGTACGGGCGCGTGGCGCTGACCTTACGAGCCCTCGAGAGTTATCTCGGCGAGCAGACCATGCTTCGCGTGATGCGGACTTATCAGCAGCGCTGGCGCTATCGGCATCCCTCGACCGAGGACTTTATTGACGTCGTGAACGAAATCGCGGGACGCAACATGGATTGGTTTTTCCAGCAGTTCTTTTACGGCTCGAACCAGGCGGACTATGCGGTAACGGGCATCGATTCGATTCCACTCGAAGGCAAAATCGGCATTTATGACGAGGCGGGCAGAAAAGTCTTCCACCCGGAGAAATCCGCTGAAGAAGCGTTTGAGAAGAGCAAGGACAAGCGCTATCGCTCAACCGTGGTCGTGCAGCGCCTGGGCGAAGCTGTCGCGCCCGTGGACGTGCTGGTAACGTTTGAGAATGGCGAGACGGCGCGCGAGCAATGGGATGGGCAGTATCGATGGGTCAAGTACGCCTATGAAAAGAATTCCAAGGTGAAGTGGGCTGAGGTCGATCCCGAGGGCAAGCTGGTGCTCGACGTCGACTTCACCAACAACAGCTATGTGACGAAGGAAGACAACAGCGGCGCTTCAAAGTGGTATGTGCACTGGATCTTCTGGCTGGAGAACCTTTTCTTTGCGGCTGGATTTTTCAGTTGAGGGAGATAAGCATGACAACGGGCAAAGCCATCGTGCAAGGTCTGGGCTTGGCGCGCCGGTCGGGCCGCGCCGTGTGGGTGCTCTTCTTTGCCAATCTTGGACTCGCTGCGGCGGCGGCCGTGCCGGTTTACCACGGCATCCTGAGCTCGACCGGCCACAGCCTGATGAGCCAGACCCTGGGGCGTGGATTCTCGGTGGACTGGATGACGGATTTTGTAACTAAGAACCGCGGTTGGTCAGGCAGCTACTCCGCACTGATCCTCGCTGCCGCGTTGGTGGCGATGGTCGTGCAATCGGTGTTGGCCGGCGGCGTGCTCGCGGGCTTTCTCGCGCCCGGGAGACAGCGGTCCCTCGGTGATTTCTTCCACGACTGCGGGCGCTACGCCTGGCAGCTGATCCGTCTGCTGATCGTGGCGCTGATCTGCTACTGGATTGTGTTTCGAGTGTTCAATCAGGCGTTGGGAGGATTCGTGGAGCGCCGCACAGAACACTGGCTGAACGATCGCTCGGTGTTCTGGGTCAGGCTCATACCGTACACGGTGGTCCTGCTTGGCCTTGGCTTCGTTAATCTAGTCGTAGACTACGCGCGGGTACACCTGATAATGGAAGATGGCAGCAGCGCGGTCGAAGCTTTGCTGGCATCACTGGGCTATTCGCTGCGCAGACTGGGCAAGGTTTTGATTGTATACGCTGTCCCCTCACTGGGCGGGCTCGCCGTGCTTGCCGTCTATGCCGGCGTCATGGTTTTGCCGCTGACCCATAGCGCATCCGCGCATTTCGCGCTCTCGCCAGTACGGCAGTCCTTTGCGCTCGCCGTGTTGTTCATCGTGCAGCAGGCTACGAGTTGGGGCCGCTATTGGTTCCGGGTCGCCACCTGGTCGAGTGAGTGGGCATACTATTCGGGTTCCCGATGAGCGGTCCCCGCGAGCGAGGTACGGCTTCTCTAGCGGCGCTGGATGAGGGCCGGCTCTTATCGAAGAAGGAACGGCAGTCATGGAACGCCGTGTTTGTACATTTCTGCACGACATGGCCAAGATGGCCATGCCACCTCGATGTGGCACGGGCTTCCAGCCCGTGCCGGCGGTCATAGACAGACATAGACCGCCGCTATAGCAACAGGGGATTCTCACGCGGGCGGGTACGGCGTCTCCAGCTTCAACTCGGCCCGGCTTCCCGATGAGCCGACCTCGACGTTCTGGAATGGGTTTGTTTGACCGTGAGTGCGGCTTTGCCAGGCGAGCTGTTGTAGGGTTCGCAGGCCGTCGAGCATTCCTCTCACGCGGCTCGCTGCCGAGCCGCTGTTGCAATCAAATTCGACCGTCAGGTGAATGCGGTCGGAGGCCTTGACGCTATACGTTATGGCCGTTACGTCGGCAAACGCCTGCGACCAGTTGAGTTGCAGGCTCTCCTGTTCGGGCATTGAGGACTTGAACCAGTCGCCGATGGCCGGGCCGGTTGCCACGCCCCAAATCGAAGTGTCGGTCATGGCATTCTGGACCAGGGCCGCAAAGGGAGTGGAAGCCAAGTTACTGGGAGTGCCGGTGCGGGCGCTCGAGATCGCTTCGAGGGCTGCGGGCGGTCCGAACGCGCCGCGCGTGTCCCCAAAAATGGTCACGCAAACCGGATTCGATTCGGAAGCGAAGCAATAGGCCGTCAGTCCGCCCACCTGGGTCGGTTTCAGGCCCGCTGCCTGGGCCCGGCGTGCCATGTCGGTCGAATTGAAGTGGCCGGCGGCTAAACCGTAAAGATCGAAGCGGCCAGCGCCACCGCGCCAGCCGAGCACAAGCTCATCGACGTCGCTTTCCTGGATGCCGAGTCCGGCTAGCGATCGCTCGACTTTCTGCATGGGCGGATCGAGATACCGGCTCCGCAAGCGCGCATAATTGGGCACGGTCCGCAGTTGGGTGGAATTCCAATGCTCGAGACGACTGGTCTCGGCCGGGAAAATCTGAAGTGCTTCCAAGACCACGTCTGAGTCATGGCCGCGAAGGGAAGAAGGCAGAACGAACAAAGCGAGGGTCGCACAAAATGCGACGAGGGCCGTCGAACGAGGAGACAGCCTCGCAACATATCCATGAACGCTCCGGCGCTCGAAATACAAGTTCCTGCGTGCTTCCCGTGCTCGCAACCGTTACACCTCGTCGATATCGAAGTTTACTGGGTTGCAGTTACTGCCAAGTTTACGACCGCGGTGCGCGTTACGGTCGTGTTGGAATTGAGGGTGCCGATGATGGTAATAGCGTAATTACCGGTGGTTGTGGCGGTGGCGCTCACCCCCGACGGCCGGCAGGCGCTCAAACCAGAGAGGAGCATCAAACCCAGAGTTAGGCTCGCAAGACTCCATCGAAGGCGCGCCGACAGCAGTTCACCGCGAAATGCCGCGCGCCGGCGCTTCCAGAGATAGGCCGTCGCGGCCAAGGCGGCCAGGCAGGCAAACCACCAGACATCAGGCGGAGGAGCGCCTCGGACCGGAGGCCAGCTTGAGGAGCCCTTAGTGGTGCTAACGGTCAAGTTCACGCTGACCGGCGATCCATTCGGCGTCGGGGATGCCTGAGAGAAGGTGCAGGCCGATCCGGGCGGCAGCCCATTGCTCGCGCAAGTGAGATTCACCTGCTGATTGAAGCCGAAAAGCGGGGTTACAAGGAGCGTATAGCTGGCCGCAGATCCGGCGATAACCGTATCGAGCGACGGTGACGCGGAGAGTTGAAAGTCCGCCTGAAGGACCGTCAAGTTCAGCGTTGAGGTCTGCGAACCGCTCGTCCCGTTGACTGTGAAATGCAAGGGATTTTGAGTGTTCGCGTTGAGATTGCTGATGGTCAGGGTGTTGGTCTGGCCTGGCGTGATTGTGGACGGATTGCCCGGGTTAAAGGTGCAAGTGAGAGCCGAAGTACCACAAGCCAAGGTGATAGCACCGGTGAAGTTGCCGGATGCCGTGGCCCCTATTGTGAACGTCGCGCATGACGCGGTCAGGCCGGATGGACACCCCGTAGTGGACCCGACAGTAATTGTCGCCGTGGGACTAGGGGAAGTGAGCGTGAACTGGGCCACGCCGGTTCCGGCAAGGGCGATGCTCTGAGGACTTCCGCTGGCGTTGTCGGTGACGCTCAAACTGCCGTTTCGTGCGCCGCTTCCGGCCGGCTGGAATACGACGGAGATCGTGCAACTGGCGCCAACATCTAGTGCGCCCGCTCGGGGACAGTTATCCGTCTCCGAGTAGTCTGCGCCGCCGGCAGCGATGCTGGAAATAGTCAGTGCGGCCGTTCCCGTATTGGTGAGGGTGACGGTTTTTGGTGCGCTCACCGTGCCCACACTCAGGCTGCCAAAGGTGAGGCTGGTGGGTGAAAGGGTCACCGCGGTGGCCGCAGCTACACCCGTACCGCTGAGCGCGATCACCTGCGGACTGTTCACCGCGTTGTCTGTAATGTCGAGTTCGGCGCCGCTGGACGCACCTTCGGAAGTTGGCGTGTACGTAATGCTGATGGTACACGTTCCGCCGTGAGGTGGCACTGTGCCGACGCAATTGTCGCTTTCATTCATGTACGTCTGGGTGGAGGTAATCGAGCTTATAGTGAGCGCGGCGGTGCCGGCATTGATGACCTGAACGGTTTTTGCCTCGCTAGGGACGCCGGTGGCCTGGTTGCCAAAACTCAAGGAGCCGGGCACCAGAGCGATTCCCGGCTTATCAGCCGGGTTGATTTCGACGACGAAGGCGTTTCCAGCGCTGCTCGCCAGGTTTGACTGCGAAGCGTCGTAGATGGCGGGGAAGTTGGTCGAAGCCGTGCTGCCAGCCACGAAAGTGTCGCCTACGGTATCGAGCGAAATGGCCTGGCCAATATCGAGTCCACTTCCACCCAGGAACGTCGAGTAAGTAAGCACGGTGCCGGTAGAATTCAGTTCACTGACGAAAGCATCTGAGCAAATCGTGGAACCGCAAGCACTACCGCCGCTGATTCCCAGAAGCCCCTGAACCGCCGCCTGCGTCGGAAAGTTGCTCGACCGGGTAAATCCGGTTACAAAGGCGTTTCCCGAGGAATCTACGGCGATGGCATTGGCCTGGTCGATGTCGCTGCCACCCAGCAAAGTGGAATAGACAAGGTTGGAGCCGGCGGGGTTCAGTTTCGTCACGAAGGCGTCGGTTCCACCTTGGTTGGTAGCCTGGAGAACGTTGGAGGTGGTGGGGAAGTTCGTCGAGCGGGTTGCACCCGCCACGTAGACGTTTCCGGAATCGTCGAGCGCAATGCCGAAGCCTCTGTCATCATCATTTCCGCCCAGGTAGGTAGAGAACGTCAAAGCCGAGCCGGCGGCGTTCACCTCGGCCACGAAAGCGTCGGCGGAACCTGCGGTCGAGCCCTGATAAGGACTCTGGGTCGGGAAGTTGGTCGAGAAGGTATATCCGGTGACGTAGGCGTTGCCGTCTTGGTCGGTGCTGATTGCCTGCCCGATGTCCGCGCCCGAGCCCCCAAGGTAAGTCGAGTACAGCAGTTGAGTGGCGTCGGTGGAGACTTTTGCCACAAACGCGTCGCCACCGCCGGCGGCAGTCGGCTGCAGGGGAGTAACCAGCGGTAAGTCAATCGATTGGGTGGAGCCTGTGACGTAGGCATTGCCGGACGAATCCACCGCGATTCCCTGGCCGGAATCTGCGTTCTGCCCCCCTAAATAAGTGGAGTAAGCCAGCGCCGCTCCCGTGCTATCAATCTGCGTAACAAAGGCATCTGTATTCCCGCCCAAGGTCGGCTGGAAAACGGTTGTAGATGAGTTCGTGGTAAATGTCGGGAAGTCGCTGGAGCTGGTGGTTCCGGTAACATAGGCGTCGCCGGTGGCGCCCAAAGCGATCGCCGTGGCCGTATCCGTTTGGCTTCCGCCGAGGTAGGTGGAATAGACCAGCTTCGCAGTGCCGGAGCCGCTCTGTTCGCCGCTCGAGCTGATCTTGGTTACGAAAGCGTCGCCGTTGCCTTGTTCGAAGCCTGCCTCACTCCCGTGGTGGTGGGAAAGTCAGTGGAGTTGGTAACGCCAGTGACGTAGGTATTAGTCCCTTGCGAATCGACAGCGACGCCATAGGCCACATCTCCGCCCGTTCCGCCCAAATAGGTTGCGTACAACAGCACGGGATCGATGATCAACGGAAGATGACGGTCGTAAGGCCCCAACTGAAACGCGATCTGCTTGTTCTCGAGCCGGTACTGTGCAAGGATGCTCCTCTTGTGGCCTTCTTTCAACTGGTAGGCGACGGGCTTCTTGAAGCGAACTTCCCCTCCACCAGCATGCAGGACCAAGTCACCCTGTGCATCCACCGCGATCTGCTCCGCCCCCTCGATACCCAGGCGGATAGGGCTCGCATCGCTGCGAGGTCCGACCACAAAGTCATACTCAAGATTTCCTTGCTGTCCGTAGTAAACCAGGTCCACACCTGGATAGAGTCCGGTGTAACGCACGTTGCCGTAATTAGGAACGTGCGTGCGCCAACGTTTGGGATCAATTCCAATGAAGTAATTGCTCTGTCCCGGCAGTAGCCCCGTTCCGGACACCGCAGCCTGAGGGTTGCCCCCCAACAGCTTCAGCCGGATGACCGCGGCCTTTGAGGCCGGCGCGGTCAGACTCTGGGCCATAGAGAGTACGGCTTCATCGGAACCCAGAAACAGCGTATAACCCAATCCCCGGGCAAGAAAACTCACGCGAGGATCCGTCTGTCCCGCGTTCGGTTCAAAACTCAAGGGCAGGCGGGCATATCGCGCTAGCGGCTCGGAGGATGATGTGGCTCCGGCACTTTTTTGTAAGCCGCTCGCGGCCGCGACTGCCAGGACGGACGTCGAAAATCCCATGATAGCCAGTAGCGACCGGGCCAGCAGCCTCTGTACTGTCGTCAGGCTGCAGTCACGCCCAGAGTTGGTGCTGATCAGACGCACGTAAGTTCCTCCTCGGAAAATTCCCTGCTCCAAATAGCAGCGGCCGGCCCAACCAGCGCGGCGGGGACGGAAGCTTGACCTACTGTCCGACCGCAAGATTCACTGTCGTACTTCGCACGATAGGGATCGTGCTGTTTTGGGTGGTCCCGAGCGTACCCGTAATTTGGAGGGTATAGGCACCTGACGGAGTCCCCACCAGCGGTGCTGGACTTCCGGCAGTGCAACTGCTCCCGACTGCGATGATGCCCAACAACAGGCCGGCGGAGGCAAGCCGGAGATAAATAGGAACCGTTTTGCCCAGCTGGCGACGGCCCACGATTCTTGCTGCCAGCAGCAAAAGGAGCGCCAGTGCACAAAGCGCCCACAGCCTCAAGCCGGGTCCTGCCCCCGGGCTCATTCCCGGTCCCCAGCGTGGCCCTGTTACCATGCGCGCGGTCGATGTCTGTTTGGTGGTAGTAACCGTCAACGTCGACGTGAGTGGCGCACCATTGAGTTGCAAGGCCCCAGGACCCCAATTACAACTCAGGTCAGAAGCCGGCAGAGGCTGGGTACAGCCCAGCTGTACGACGGAGTTGAACCCGTTCGACGGAGTAATGGTCACGGTATAGGTCGCGCTGTCTCCGGCAAGCACGCTGTTAAAGGCCGGTGTCGCAGAAACTGTGAAGTCACTGAAGAAGAGCGTCAACACGACCGTCGCTGTCTGGCCTTCGCTCGTCCCTGTCACCGTAATATTCACCGGCGGCGCGGGGCCCGTACTGGGCGTAGTAAGGCCGCTTACGTTTATCGTACTCGTTTGGCCTCCGGTCAGCTGGTTGGGGTCAAAGGAGCAGGTCACGTTACTCGAGCAGGAAAGAGTGATTACGCCCGAAAAGGTAGTTGGCGCCGACGCCGTGACCGTGAAACTGGTGTTGCTCGTAGGCTTAGTCGAGGTGGCCGTGGTCCCGATCAGTAGCGTCTCGGAACGTGTGTTCGCAGAGAGCGAAAATACGGCTGTTCCGATTCCGCTAAGCGTCACACCACTCGCGGCACTCGCCGCATTGGTGGCGAATGTCAAACTCGACGTTCGTGAACCGCTTGCCGTGGGCGTAAAGGTGATGCTCACCGTACAGCCATCTCCGACATTCAGAACGCTCGGCAGGGTGCCACAGGTGTTTGTCTCCGCATAATCGCCCGAGACGCTGATGGCCGAAATAATAAGGGACGCCTTGCCAGTGTTCGAGACATGCACTATCTGAGCCGGGCTCGTAGTGCCTATCGTCTCGGTGGGGAAATTCAAACTCGGGGGAGTGAAGGTCAGCGATCCCTGCGAAGAGGCGACTCCGTTGCCTGTGACGGTGATTTGATGGGGACTGCCGCCGGCATTATCCGTGATGTTAATCTCGTCCGTTCTAGCTCCTGTGGTCGTTGGCTTAAAAGTGACCTGGATGGTGCAAGACCCGCCTCCGGCCGGAACGGTATCGCCGCAATTATTGGTTTGCGCAAAATCGCCGCTCGGCGAAATCGCTGAAATGTGCAGAGGCAAAGTCCCGGCATCAATCACGGTCACCGGGAGAGGGGTGCTGACGACGTTAAGAGTCTGGTTTCCAAAGTTCAGTTGTTGCGGGCTTATGGCCAGCGCCGGAGCATCTGCGCCGCTTACCTTGGCAATGAAGACGTCACTATTTGAGCCTGCGACCGCCAGCGATCCCTGAACTGCTCCGGCGACCGCCGGAAAGTTGGTTGAACTGGTACTTCCCGCCACATACGCCGTACCGGAGGAGTCCACGGCGATGGCCTGACCTGCTTCAGCTCCATTGCCGCCCAGATACGTCGAATAGACAACCTGTCCCGACGGTCTGAGTTCGGCGATGAAAGCATCCGAACAGACTCCTATACCACAGAAACCGGCTCCGGCGATGCCCAGTAGCTTTTGAAGCGGATTCACCGTCGGGAAATCACTCGATTCCGTCAAACCTGTAACAAAGGCATTGCCCAGCGGATCCAGGGTGATCGCGATGCCCTGGTCAACATTAGTCCCACCGAGAAAGGTTGAATAAAAAAGCAGCGACGTCCGCGGAGCAAACTTACACACAAAGGCGTCCCCCGAACCGGCGTTTTGACTTTGGAAGGCGTTCGCTCCCGTGGGAAAATCACTCGATTGGGTATCTCCTGTCAGAAAAACATCACCTGAGGCGTCCAGGGCCAAGCCAAAGACTCTGTCCTGCTTGGATCCGCCGAGATAGGTCGAGTAAATTAGAGCGCTGCCGTCGGCGCTCAGGGCGGTTAGAAAGGCATCCACGCCTCCGCCATTCGCGGTCTGAAAGGCGTTCTGAACGGGGAAGTCCTTGGAATAGGTATAGCCGGCCATGTAGATATTGCCCGATGTATCGACAGCAACGGCTTGCCCGTAGTCCGCGCTAGACCCTCCCAGGTAGGTTGAGTAAATCAGCTGTGCTCCGGTTGGATCGATCTTGGCTACAAACGCATCCGAGGAACAGGTCAGGACAGTATTGACGACCGAGCAGGCATCATTTCCAACTTGCAAGGCGTTGACAATAGGAAAGTCGCTCGATTGAGTGGATCCTGTCAAATAGGCGTTTCCGGAAGAGTCTACGGCCAAGGCCTGTGCTGTGTCCTGCGCGCTACCTCCCAGATAGGACGAGTACACCAGGCTCGATCCGTCCGCGCTTAGCTCGGCGACAAAAGCATCACCGCCTCCCCCATAAGCAGTCTGAAACGCCGTGGGGGTCGTCGGGAAATTCGAAGAACTCGTGCTCCCCGCGATATAAACGTTGCCCGCCGTGTTGATGACCAAGCTACTGGCTGCATCAGCGTCAGTTCCTCCCAGAAAGGTGGAATACATCAGAGCCGTACCGGATGGATTGAGTTTGGACACGAAGACGTCGCCCCCTCCGGCACTGGTCGCTTGCAGCGACGCAGTCGTCGGAAAGTTGGTGGACCCGGTAGTTCCAGAGATGTAAGCATTTCCAGCACTGTCTACAGCCACGCCGTAGCCAATGTCAACACCCGTGCCTCCCAGGTAAGTGGAGTAGCTCAACACCGGATCGATGATCAGGGGTCGCGAATGATCGTAACGTCCCAGCGCAAATCCTATATTCCCGTTCCGGGCCATGACGTAACGTGCCCACACCGCGCAGCGACGACCGCTCTTTTCCTGACAGGCCTGCGGGTCCTGATAGGCCTGCGGGCGGGCGAGCCGAACGTAGCCGCCTGAGACCCGCAGCAGCAAGCCACCCGCCTCGTCGATCTTCATCACCTCGGATCCCTCAAGGCGCAGCCGGATCTTTCCAGGATCGCTGTTAGGCTTCACCACAAAATCGTATTCGAGCTGGCCCTGGTTGCCGTAGTAGACAAGGTCAATTCCCGGATACACGCCGCCGTAGCTCGCCTTGCGATAGGTCGGAATATGGGCATGCCACTGCCGGGGATCGCTTCCCTGGAAATAGTTGGTCTCACCCGGCAACCGCTCCAAGCCCAAAAACTGCGGATTGGGGACGGTTCCGAGCAAACGCATTCGCAAGACTGCTTGCGTGGACGGCGCCGCGCTTGGCTGCAGTTCCAGGACGGCCTCATCGGAAGCCAGGAACAGGGTGTAACCCTTTCCTCGCGCCAGGAATTTCACCTGAGGGTCCATCTGACCGACGTTCGGCTCGAAACTCAAGGGAAGACTCGCATACTCGACCAGAGGCTTTTGAGGAGCGGCGGCCACGTCGAGACTTGATTCAGCACCTCTCATGACAGCCGTGGCGGGTGATGCCAAAATACCCGCCAAACCCAGCAGCATCAAAACGACGATCATCTGAGCCTTGTTTCCTCCACCTCGCGAGGGACAGCCAAGGCAAAGCATCAAGGGCTTCTTGCTTTGCAGCATCATTGTTCTCGTCCGGTCACGAATCGGATCAGCGGAGTGAAATCAAGCTTGATCATCAAGCTGACCGTATCGTTGGCGTATTTTATGCTACGGGTATAAGCGATTTGCAGGTCAATGGCCCGGACACGAGTGAGTTCTATCCAACCGGAATAGCCGTTGTCGCGAGCTATCGAGGAGGGGCCCTTCGCTTCAAACTGACCATACCAAACGCGGCCATGATCCTGGTCGCCGACCACCGATGAACCCGGCGTGATCAGGCGGCTAAAGACCTTCTGCTGGCCTTCCGGCAGCAATCCGTAGGCCGAAGCGCCCAGCGTGATCCCGCGTGGCGCGATGTGCGGAGTGAAACGCCGAATTCCAGGAATCCCGGGGAGCGGAATGCCCTTGTTGATTGAGTAAGTAAGACCGGCTTCTCCATCTCCCATAAGACCCAAAGTCTCATAGGGCCGGGTCATACTGTAGGGGCGCGGCATGTAATAGCGGTCAAAGGTGCCGTTCGAGAGACCGAAGTTCACAAACGGCTTCAGCCCCCCGTAGGAGTGTACGGGCTCAATATGATTGAACCAGTCAACTCCGCCTCGGCCGGTGCCAAAGATTCTTACCGAACTCGCTACCGGAGCGGTGCCCGTTAGCACGGAAGTAAACCGGACACCTCCGCGAGTGTTCGTGTAGCGCAGATCGATGTAGGGTTGACCCATGAGGGTGGTCCACTCAAAGGTGTGATTGTTCACTAAGGAGAACTTGGTTCGGACGAAGAGGACGGGTAACCCTATATCGCCCCCGAAGTGCTCCGTGAGGTTATAGCCGATGTTCGTGTCCTCAGCCATCACTACGGCCAGATGCGAATAAGCACCTTGGAACTCCACATAAGCTGTAGGACCCACCGTCCACTCCTGCTCCTCCGACTGCGAAGGGGCAGTTGCCGCAGGCTGTGCGGGAGGCGTAGTCTGTGAATCAGGCTGGGTCTCAGTTTGCGAGAAACCTATGCAAGGCGCCAATAGCGTGGCAATCAAAGCAGCATGAAGTAACTTCACTCACCTTCTCCCCTACATCGACAGTTAGTTGCCTTTCGATGGCCGGTTTGGCCACCGACCCACTTCCAAAACAGAACCCCCCGAGGATGATGCGATTGGGATTACCGCTTTGAGGGTTTAGCTCGAAACCCGCGGGGGCGACATCCTGGCAGCAGAGCCACTCCGTCACGACACGGACTCTTCACGCGCCAGCCACTTCCCCCAATGCCTGATCGGACCGGAAACCACCCGAGGCAGGAGATCATGCCACAGGAGACCATGCCGTGCATGCGAACTGGCACGGGGGGCGGAGCATCCGCTCAGACCCTTCTATGCACATCCTAAGTGGTGATGCCGCTTACTACGCGCCCGGCCCGCGCAACCACGCATTCTTACGGGGCTCACGCGGACAGGATCACCTAGACCAACACCTACGCAGGACTAACTCTGGCCCGCCCGCCTGCCGAAGACCAATCATAATACCATGACCAAGGAATATCCCGGCGATTTCTCTCGACCGGTCCAGCCTCATACAGGATGACGCTTCCTCATAACGGGTTGTACGCGATGTTTGAGAACTGCGGCAGGGTTCTCGCCGCCTACAGGTTCAGGCGAGCATCGCCGCTGTTCTAGCGATACGTCAAGGGGTGGTAGCTGTTTGAGGGACAATGGTTTCTTTTCAAATCCCCAGCGAGACCGGCGAAAATGGGCCTTGTATATCCCAGGGTTTCAGGATCTGGAGCACCCTGGTGAGTCGCTGCCTCTTGCACCGCTTCGGTTAACTTAATCCTAACTTGACTACCAACGCGGGTCTTCACGCCACCGCATCAGGCAAGATGTAGCGTTCTGAGTTCGCCGATCTTGCGTCTGATATTCACCGTATGCGTACACATCGCAGCGCACTCGGTGCACGACCCACAGATGTCAAGACCTTCGCCCTTGCCGAACTCCGCCAGGGTGAACCGGGCATGGTCCAGGTTGGCATACTGGAAGGCATACATGTGACTTCGCATCAGCGTCGGTATGTCCACCCGCTTGGGGCAGGAGACCACGCAGTCGCCGCATTGCTGGCAAAATTCCAGGCTGGCTTTGATGCTGTTGTTCGCAACAAAGTTCTTCTCTTCACGGGAAAATTCGATGTTCAAGGCCACCGGCATCACTTCATCGATCTGCTCGAACTGGGTGAATCCCGGAACCGCGGTCGTAATGAAGGGATGCTGCATCACCCACTTGAGCACGGCCGATTGCCGGACTGACTTCTGGGCGTCGCTCGCGAAAACATCCGGCTGCTTCGGGCCTCGCCCGCCCCCCTGGGTCTTCATGGCTACAAGGCCTATTCCTTTGGAGGCGCATAGCTTCATGGCATCGATCAATGCCTGATTGTCGGACATGGTGTAATTGAACGCCACCAGCACCACATCATAGAAGCCGCTGCGAGCCACCGCGTTTAGAACCTCGGTTTGGCCCCGGTGGGTCGAGACTCCCGCAAAGCGGATCCGCCCCGCCTTCTTCAATTGGGTCATCGCTTGCTGGATGCCTCTGTCGTCCACAGCACCCGCGGTGTCGAGGCCGTGCGAGTAGAGAATCTCGACATGATCCATCTGGAGTCGCTTCAAGCTGCCCTCGAAGATCCCGAGCATTTCAGCCTTGGTCTCAGCCGGCTCGCGCTCACCTAAGCGATGGACTCCTGCTTTCGTGGCAATGAGGACCTTGTCCCGCACGCCCAGTTGGCGGATCATGTTGCCCACCATCTCTTCGTTGCGGCCGCCCTGATAGACCGCGGCCGTATCGAAGTGGCGAATGCCGGCCTCGTAGGAGCGCACAATCAGGCCGGGTGCTTCCGCATTCATCACGCCCATGCTGACGATGGGCAAGGTGATGCCGGTTTTACCCAGCGGGCGCTCGATGAGCCTTCGGGTTGGCGTTCGATCGGCGGCGGTCTCGATACCGCTGCACATCCGGCTGGCGACGGTAGCTAGGCCAGCTCCGGCCAGGTAAGTCAGCGGCTTCGTCATGAATTCTCTTCGGCTGTACTCTCCATCACGGTTATTCATCGCCTTCGCCTCCGTCGAATGGATTCCGATTCCTCATGGGTATGAACGCTCCCCTAACCTTCGCCATAGCTATCCGAAAGCAGCATCTGGTTCTCGGGATTGCGCGTTTCGCCGACGCTCGCCACCCGTACCGCAGCCTGTCCTCTAACCGGACACTTGGCCTCGCAGATGCCGCAGCCGATGCAGAGATCGGGGTCCACATGGGGCTGTTTGACTGTCACTTTTTCGCCTGCGGCATTCAGCACCTCGACTTCTTCAAACCAGATTGCCTTCTTGGGTGTGGGGCAGTGCTCCTCACAGACAATGCAGGTCCGCGAATAGGACCAGGGCAGACAGCGGTTCCTGTCGATGTAGGCCAAGCCGATCTTGATTTTCTGCTTCTCCTCGACACCGATCTGGCGAATCGCGTGGGTGGGGCATACCTGCGAACACAGATTGCATTCGTACTCGCAATAGCCGGTAGTCATCTTCATGACCGGAGTCCAGACGCCCTCCAGTCCGCCTTCCCAAGCCGACGGATGGATGGCGTTCGTAGGACAGACCTTCATACATTCGCCGCAGCGGATGCATTTTGCCAGGAACTCGTTCTCGGTAAGCGACCCTGGAGGACGGATAAGCGCCGGGTTAAAGGTTTTCTTTGAAGCCTGGGGATGAATCGCAAAAAGCAGACCTCCGCCCAGGCCGGAGAGTCCTGCCAACAAAACCGACCGCCGGCTTAAATCGAGTCTGGATTCTTTAGGCGGCCGCGCGAAATCAGCGATCCATCTGGACAAGGGTTTCAGCATTCCCTTTCTCCGGCTCTTTCTCCGACCCTGGCGCTTGCTTCACTTGCATCACAGCAGAGGTAAAGGTGATCGCCTGCGAGGGACAATCCGAGATGCAGTTGCAGCAGTAGAAACACTCCGAAGCTTTCCACTCCACCAGCTTGCCGGCATTGGCTCCTCCCTGGCAGTCCACCTGACACAACCGGCACTGGGTGCACTGCTCTCCGCTTTTTCTTAGCCGGACCAGTGGATTCTTTCCGACCAGCCCCAGCAAGGCTCCCAACGGACAGAGGTAGCGGCACCAGAAGCGGGCCCGATAAAAGTTCAGCGCCAGAACCGCGATAAACAGGGTGCCGATCAGTATTCCACCCCAATAGTAAGGCTGCTCGACCGCAAGGAGATGCGCCCGGAGGAGCGCATAGACCGGCTCCGTTACAAGCGTGAGTCTTACCGGCCCGATGCCGGGGTCTGCGTGGTAGATCCAGGCGAACAGCCTCACTGTGGCGGCGTTGAACGCGGGATAAATGGAGGTGGACAGCGAGCGGTAGAAGAAGGAGAAGGGATCGAGCCAGCCCGCCATGTTCACACCCAGAACGGCTGCAACAAGAAATGCCACCAGGATGTAGTATTTTGCCTTCTGCGCGCGATAATATCCGCCAACCTCGATCTTCTGCTTGTCGCGGCCGGCGCGAAGGCTGGTGAAGAAATTGTGGAGCGCTCCAAAGGGACAGACCCACCCACAGAACCAACGCCCAGCGAGTAGAGTCCCGATTAAGGTTACGAGTGACAGCAGCATCGCCCGCTCGATCTTGTGGGATGACAGCCACGAAGTAAGCGCGACGAGCGGATCGAGATCGAAGAAGAGGGTTACATGGCTTCCAGCGCGGTTGATGGGGTGATCGGTGGTCTGGAGAAACAGATAGATGAAGAGCACAAAGAAGCTGGATTGCGTCAGCCGGCGCAGCCAGACCACCCTCGGCGTCTTTCGTTTTCTTGCCATAACGCTACACTTCAAGCCTTCGCGGAGAAAGCGAGTTGAAGTTGATGGTACCCAGGCCGCGGGCGTTCCCCTCCACAATGTGCCCAATCTCCTCCGGCCTGCGGCCAAGCAGAGTGGCGCCGAAGGCATCGACCGCCACCTGATCGACGCCGGCCACAAGAGTATCCACTCTTTTCACGTCCGCCAGATTCCCGCCCACCGGGCCATTGGCGGTCAGAATTCGGACCGCGTCGAGCACGGTAAGTTGAGGCTTGAGGAAGGTCGCAATATCCACCAGCGTGTGATCGATATCCTGGTGAAAGCGGTTCCGCATCCCGCCCGCGACTCCCATCAGGTTCTTCATTCCCAAGGTGGCTTTACTCAAACTATGATGTTTCACAATGGCGACGTTGATGAGCCGGTCAGCCTCGACCACGTCCTGATACATCTCCCATTCCTTAAGAACCTTGCCGTTGATCGCCATTCTCCTGAACTTGCGCTCGTCGAGAAAGAAGACCTGCGCTCCGGCTTTCTCGGCCGCCTGCTGAATGCCGCTTCGTGGGAAGGTGTTTTGAGCTTTATTGCACGGATTGTCGCTGACGATGACCTTCCTGGCCCCGGCCCGGAAGCACATTTCCACCAGCGTGGCCACTACATCGGGATTCGTCGTTGCAGCCTGCTCAGGACGGCGGTCCCAACCGATATTGGGTTTCACCCAGACGATATTGCCGCGGGAAACGAACCGGCCCATCCCGCCCAGAGCGTCGACTGAAGCGCGGGTCAGGCGTTTTGCTTCTTCCGCGATACCGTCAGGATCCGCCGGCGAGGCCTTGTAATGCGCGATGGCCAAAGCCGGTGATATCGCCGGGAAAAGAAGTTCGGAATCGAGCAATCCCAGGGAAACCCCCGCACCTGCCGCTAATCCTGCCTTGAGGCCTGTCTTGAGAAGACTACGCCGGTCAAAATCCGTCATGAATCACCTCCAAGAAGACTCTTAAAAAGCGCCATTGCCGGCTCGAGCAAGCCGATCCAGCACGGTAGCGAGAAATTGCTCCGGATGGGGCGGCGGGCTGATGCAAAGGATCGCGTAAGGCCCTCTCGCGAATACCAGGGCCTCGCCCTCGTATTGGTTCGTTCCGCGAAAGCCGTCCGCGATTACCTCCGGCGCCGGTGTCACCTTGCCGGACTGGCTGAAGTAGTCACGCAGCCGATTGACCCTCTGGACCGCGCCAGCCGGGCCCGGCGCTTTTGAAATCAGCAGCGTCGTGGGCTTTCCTGCTGCGCCCTCGCTCCCTTCGAGAGAGTATGATCCCTCGATGGCGGGAGACAGAATCTCGTGTCCCAGCGGGGCCCGCTTCACGAATTTCTCAGTATGCGGGAGAAGACCCTGCGGCGGCAGCAGCGTGAGCGCTTCGGGCATCGATCTTCCGACGCCGATCTTTTGCGATACAGCTTGGGCAAAGCGATCGAGATCGGGCGAGCTGTTTGGTTTGTCGCTGAAGCCGGAAAGCTTTACGTAGTACTCCGCCTGGAAGAAGTTCACGATGAAATCGCTGACATATCCTTCCGCCCCGATCGGGACGAAATGGTAGCTGGGCGAGCGCTCGGCGGCATACATCCCAAAGGCGTTGAGTGGCTTCCCCATATCGTAGATGTCCACCGTGACGTCCGCCTGGGGAGTCTTGTATTCCTGGTGAACCATGGCGACGAGGTCGTCCTGCAGAAATGCGTCGGCCGCGCCGTCAATGTACTCATAGAGATTGGACGAGTAGAACTGTCGCTCGCCTGACACCGTTGCACCGACTTCGGCTGCTTTCGGCAGCAGACCTGAGAGTCTTTCCTTAATAGCCAACGGAATCGGGGCAGAAGATGGCGCAGGGGTTTCAGCGTCCTGTCGACCGTTAAGCAACGCCGGCGCAACGGCTATGCCCGCGAGGAAGAGGATAGCTTTCCACATATCGTGCCTGATCGAGGTTAGCCGCAGACCAACCGGACGGTCAGTGATACACGTCACAAGACCCTGGGACTATTCGACTGCCGTGGATTTCAGCGCAGGACCGTGAAGGATGTTAATTCGATCCGAATGTAGGTAAATGCGCCTTCGGGCGGGTTCCAGGACGCTTCCATGAGGCGCGGAATACGCAGCCCATCCTTTCCCCCCAAAACCGGTCGTTACCCATATCTTTGGCTGGACACGCGCCGTCCCTGGAATGCACGTGTCAGCCCCAAAGGGGCGTGCCACCTTAGCCCAGGCCAGCGGCCTGGGTCAATGTAGTCCCAGGCGGGTGTTCTCAAGCCCCGAAAGGGCGTGATCAAGACGACTAAGCGCGAACGATCATGCGCGCATCTTCAGCAAGGCCATTTCGCCCTTTCAGGGCTTGGTGAACCGGCCAAGGGCCCCTGACCCAGGCCTGTTGGCCCTGGGCTGTGGTAGGTCGCCCCTTCAGGGCTGGTTTCGGCATAAAGCGTCCGCTGCCGGTGTCCAGCAAGAATTGCGGGTCACGCTCAGCCCCAAAGGAGGCGAGCCCTGTTATCGACTGGCTTGATTACTTGCCCAAATGTGAGACTCCAAGGTCATGATAGAGTAGTCCACCTTTGGACAAGCGCGTTCAGCTTGAAACCAAGTCTCCGGCGTCCGCGGCGGCACGATTGTCCTTTACCAAGAGAGGAGCGCCCGCTTTGCAACTTAGTCCGCAGGTCCTGCTCGCATTTGGCCTCATCCTAACGGCAGCCGCTATGAACGGCGCTTACGCGATCCCGCTGCGCTTCATGACGCGCTGGAAATGGGAGAACGCCTGGGCCGTCTGGACCGTCCTCGCTATGATGGTGCTGCCCATTGCCACCGCCATCGTCACCATTCCGCGACTTGGAGAAACCTATGCCGGGACTTCACTAGGGACTTTCGCACTGATGGGAGTCTTCGGCGCGCTCTGGGGTGCGGGGGTTCTGATGATCGGCATGTCGTTCCCACTCGTTGGGGTGGCCGTTGGAAATGCCGTAGCGCTGGGGTCAGCCGCCGCACTCGGCAGCCTGCTACCGTTGTTCGGACGACAGGCCGACAAACTCGGCACCCGAGCCGGCAACCAGATCCTGTTGGGTGTTGCGGTCCTGCTGGCGGGAGTCGCCGTGTGTGGACTTGCTGGACGAGAGCGCGAACGCCGCCAGGGCGTGGGAATCGGCAGCAGTCAGAGGAAGGCTTTCCCGGGTTTTCTGCTGGCATTGGTTGGGGGAAGCCTCACCGCGCTATTGAACATCGCTTTGGCCTACGGAAGCGCAATCCTCGACGCTGTGCGCACCGCTAGTCCAGGAAGCACCATGGCGGCAAACGCTGTGTGGGTTCCGGTACTCTTCGCAGGTGCCTTGCCGGGTCTCGTGTATTGCCTTTGGCTGCTACGGCGCAATCACTCGCTCGCGGCTTATGGCGGCGTAGCCACTACGTTCTATTGGCCACTCATCGTCTTGATGGCCGCGTTATGGTTTGGCAGCGTGCTGTTGTATGGCGTCGGAGCGCTGCGGATCGGCAGCCTCGGACCAGTGGTCGGCTGGCCCGTATTCATGTCAGGGGCCGTGATTGCGAGCTTTGCCTGGGGCGCGCTCGCCGGCGAGTGGAAGCAGTCCGGGCCGAAGGCTGTGGCGCTAATGATGGGCGGCATTGCGCTACTCGTAGCCGCCATGGCGCTGTTCGCGAAAGCAGCAGCCTGAAGGTGCTCCGGTGAACTCAAAACGCGTCGGTTAGGGGCACGTAACGTGCGTGCAAGGCCATTTGGCGAGGGACGGCATGGAAGAGTTTAAGACGACGCGGCGCGAATTCGCAAAGCTTCTGGTGGGGAGCGCCGGCATCGCCTTGCCCACTTTCGCGGGCGAGTCGAGTGTCCATCCCCAGAGGCCGCGCGAGATCGTGTCGCTGGATGGTGAGTGGAGCATCGAAGAGGGCCTCGAGCCCGAGTCCATCCCTGCGAGCTTTGGACACACGGTAGCCGTGCCTGGCCTTGCGCATCTCGCCGCACCACCCTTCCCGGACGTGGACCAGTACGAGACTCGCGAATACATCCTTAACATGATTGGCTTTGGCGTAATGCCGCCCTCCGCAGCCACCGGCGCCTTGGGCCGGACCGTGCAGAAGCGGAATTGGTTCTGGTATCGGAGAAGTTTTCGGATCTCGGCGAAAAGGCAAGTCGCAATTCTGGTGATCAATAAAGCCCAATTTGGAACCGCCGTGTGTCTTAACGGCAGGAAGATCGGCGAACACCTGGGTTGCTTCACGCGCGGCCATTTCGACTTGACAAGCGCCATCGACTGGCAGGGTGAGAATTACCTCTTGGTGCGCGTTGGAGCCCATCCCGGCGCTTTGCCGAAATGGGTGCCCGCAGGCACTGACCAGGAGAAGCCGGTGTGGACGGCCGGAATTTACGACAGCGTTTCCCTCCATCTCTGCGACAATCCGGTAATTGAAGCCGTTCAGACGGCGCCGCAAATTCGAACATCCTCGGTCATCGTTCAAACCAAACTCCATAACTACGGGTCCGAGACAGCAGTGGACCTGGTACAACGCGTTAAGACCTGGAAAGGGGGAAGGTCGGCGGGGAAACCTTTGATCGAGCGTGTCCGCCTGGCCAGGGGTGAGTCGAAAACTCTGACTCAGACCATCCCAATTCCTGACGCCGTACGGTGGAGCCCCGAAGACCCCTTCTTATACGTTCTTGGAACCAGCACTAAGGGAGACAGTGTTTCAACCCGGTTCGCCATGAGGGAGATCCGCTTTGACACCGTTTCCCGTCGAGCCCTGCTGAACGGCAGGCCTTACTTCCTGCGCGGCGCCACGCTGACTCTGCACCGCTTCTTCGGGGATCCACTGAGCAAACACCATCCTTGGGAAGAAGCGTGGGTGCGGAAACTTCTGGGGGAAATTCCCAAACGGATGCACTGGAATAGCATGCGGATCTGCATTGGGCCAGCGCCCGAAATGTGGCTGGACATCGCCGATGAGGTTGGATTGCTCCTTCAATACGAATATGCGATTTGGACGGGTCATTTCACCTGGCGACAGGACCTATGGAAAACTGAGGAACTCATCGACGAATTCAAAGAATTTGTTCAGGACAATTGGAATCATCCCAGCGTGGCCATCTGGGATGCTTCGAACGAGACGCGCTTTGACGCTCTTCGTGAAACGGTAGTCCCCGCCGTGCGCGCCCTGGATCTCTCAAATCGGCCCTGGGATAACGGCTATAGTGTCCCGCAAGGCCCCGACGATCCTTACGAAGATCACCCCTATCTTTTCTCCTTCCAGGACAAGCCTCCCTACTATGACATGACCTCCCTGGAAGCGATGGAGGGACCGCCACAATTGAATGGACCCTCCTCGAGCCACGCAGCCATCATCAACGAATACGATTCGCTTTTTCTGAAAAGGGACGGGACCCCGGTTTTCTTCACTCGAAAGTTCTACGATGCTTTTGTGGGTGCGGATGCGTCTCGAGAGAAGCGTTTTGCTCTCCGCGCCTATTTGTTGGCCGGTTTGACTGAGTTTTGGAGAGCCTTCCGCCACTATGCCGGTGTGATGTACTTTTCCTACCTGGACGCCGACCTGCCGCATTCGGTCACTTGCGACAACTTCTTGGATGTCGAGAAACTGGAGTTTCAACCCTACTTCGAGGAGTACGTGAAGGAAGCCTTTAAGCCGTTGGGCGTGTACCTTAACTTTTGGCAGACCAAACTCCCGGCCGGACGGCGGGAGCGTTTCCAAGTGCTGGTATTGAACGACGAGTACGAATCCGCGCGCGGAAACCTCCTCGTGGTATTCTCTGCCGCGAGTGGAAAGGCGGAGGCAGGGCGCGCGGAAGTTGAATTTGAAATCCCTCCGCTCGGGCAAATGACCTACGATCTAACCCTTCAGACTCCCTCCCAACCCGGTGATTACCTCCTATTGGCGAGCGCCGCCTGGCCGGCTCGTCCCTGGAGTCCCGTCATCAGCCGGCGAAACGTGTCGGTTGTTTCCACGTTAAGTTAAGTCTTGATTCCATTTTTCCCTACCGGGCTGTCGTCCGCAATCAGTCTTTTCTAAATACCAAGGGCCGCCCGCCCCTTCTGAATCCGCCGAATCTGTACATCCGATATTGAGATAAGACCGGTGTCCATCATCTCCTCAACAATCACAGCCAGTCGGTCAATCTTCTCGGCAGAATCCACGATGTTCATGATGATGGGCAGGTCGTGGGTGAGCAGGTGGGAGCGATGGATTTCAGCGGTTCCACCGTACCCTCCAGGCCCCGGAAAACCGTCGCCCCCGCCATCTTTAGCTCGATGCACTTGGCCACGATGGCTTCGTAGAGGGGCTTGCCCTTATACCGGTCGCCCTCCGAGAAGTGGAGGCGCATCAGTTTAGCGGTCTGATAGGCTGGCATCGGCAAGGGCTCCTGCAGGCTGGCTTCGCACCAGTCGCGTAATGTCCACGTCGGAAACGACGATTAACCCGTCTTCCACCATCTCCTCGACGGCCTCGGCTCCTTGGGCGATCTTGTCCTCGCTGTCGATGACCGCCACCATGATGGGAAGGTCGCGAGAAAGGCGGAAGCGGCCCTCCTTGTGGGTGTGACCCTTCACACCATAGCCCAGAATTCCGCGATGCACGGTGGCCCCGGCAATATCCATCAGGCAAAGCCGCTTGACGATGGCATCGTAAAGAGGCTGGCCGTTCCACTGGTCCGCTTCTCCGATATAGACGCGAAGAAGCTTGGCTTTGCCCGTCTTACGCTGGTGGGATCCCTTGGGTTCGCTCCTCTTCTCTTTCCTTGCGATCTTAACCACGGTGGTATCTTGAACCTCGATGAGGCCGTCTGTCACCATGTCATAAAGAGTAGGCAGAATCTCCTCCACCCTTTCCGCCGAGTCGACGAACTCGATCCGGATGGGAAGATGTTCGGTCAGCAACTCAACCTGCGCGGTGTGCAGCATCTGGTGGACCCCGAAACCCGCCATGGCGCGAAAGGCGGTGGCGCCTGAGACTCCTTTGTGCATCAGGAAAGAGAGGATGGCTTCGTGCAGGGGACCGAGATGATAACGCGTGTCCTCGTTGACATAGATACAGACCTTCTTGGCGGAGCCTTTCGATAGCATGAGTCCTCCATCTTTAAGGAGCTAGCGATGGCCGGCGATTAGGGCGCCGGTCCAGACAGCCAGATATCCCAGGCCCACACTGGCCAAGACATTTAAGAGCGCGAGCCATTGCCCTCCATCTCGAACCGCCCGGTAGGATTCGTACTCGAAGCTCGAAAAAGTCGTATATCCCCCCAGGAAGCCGACAACCAGCAGCAGTCTCCAATAGGGGTGAGGCTGGCCGCGTTCCGTCAACAGGGTCATCAGCAGCCCGATCAGAAATGAGCCGGAAACGTTGATGGCTAGCGTGCCTAGAGGAAAGATGCCTCCAAAACGTGCCATGATCGCGGTACCGGTAATGTACCGGGCTAACGAGCCAACTGCACCTCCCAGACAGACCACCAAATATCTCAAACGAGGGTACCTCCTTCAGCGATATCCCGGGATTGGGGTGTTCCCTTCGCGGCCACTCACTTGTGGGGGGATCTGCTGCAGGAGCTAAAGGAATGTCCAGTCTCCTACGGCCACATCCACCCGTAGGAGTCATTGGTCGCGCCGAGCGACGTAAGGCGAACTCCACCGCCATCAATCCAGACTATACCAGAATGCGGACGACAGCGGAACTGCTCGTATCGCGCAAGCTAAAATGTTACCAGTGGGCTATCGTCGCGCAATTTGAGAATGTTACCCGTCATGGATACGGGTAACCTCATGAGTCGACTTTCGAGAAGAGAATATTGGCAACAAGTTTATCCTCGTTACCAACGAGCTAGTCGGGCGGAAAGGCAGCGCATCCTGGACGAGTTTTGCGCCAACTGCCGTTATCATCGCAAGCACGCGATTCGTTTGCTGAATGGTTCGCCGCCTGCCGCCCGGCCGGTTTCCCAACGACGGCGCCGGGGGGTGACCTATGGCCCACGGCTGGTCTCGATCTTGAAGGCGGTCTGGGAGGCGGCCGATTATCCCTGGTCAGTACGGCTGAAAGCCCTGCTGCCGGAGTGGATGCCTTGGATTCGCCGCCGCTTCCGGCTGACGCCGGAGTTGGAAAAGCAGCTGCTTCAGATCAGCCCCCGCTCCATCGACTACCGGCTGGGTTCGGAGAAGCGGAAGCTGCGGCAAAGGATTTATGGCCGCACCAAGCCGGGGAGCTTATTGAAGCACCACATCCCCGTGAAGACGGATCAGTGGGACGTGAAGAGGCCGGGGTTCACGGAAATCGATCTGGTCTCCCACTCGGGCAATTCGGCGGCGGGCGACTACTGCTACTCGCTGAACGTGACTGACATTCACACGGGCTGGACGGAAAGCCGAGCGGTGCTGGGCAAGAGCCAGGAAGGCGTGCGAGCCGCTCTGGAAGCGGTCCGCCAGGCTTTGCCTTTTCCCTTGCGGGGCATCGATTCCGACAACGGCTCGGAGTTCATCAATGCTCACCTCTGGGCTTACTGCCAGGCCCACGACATTCAATTCACCCGTGGGCGGCCCTATAAGAAAGACGACAACGCCCACATCGAGCAGAAGAACTGGACGCATGTACGGCGCTTGCTGGGCTACGTGCGTTACGAGACGGAAGCGGCACGGGCCGCCATGGACGAGCTTTACCGGGGTGAGCTGCGATTGTTTCAGAACCTCTTCCTGCCCTCGGTGAAACTGAGCCGCAAGGAGCGGATCGGCTCGCGCTTGCGGCGGCACTACGAAGCACCCCAGACCCCTTTTCAGCGAGTGGCGGCCTCGTCAGGGGTGGACCCAGAACGGGTGGCCGAACTTCGCCGGCTACGCCAGACGCTCGACCCCTTTCAACTCTCCCAGACGATTCAGAGCAAGCGGGAACGGATTTTCCAACGGAGCACCAGCGTGGTGGCAGAGAAGCCTGTGGTCTCGGCTGTTTCTCAGAAACTCGCGGCACCTTCAGAGAAAAACAAAATCACAGGCGCGCGCACAAGGCGCGCTGAGAAAAAGACAAGAACCAAGACAACTGCCAAGACAAGAAGAAAGGAAAAACCACGACGACGACGGGTAACATTTCGCGTTGCAGGACGAATCACCCGAAAGTAACATTTTTAAATTGCTTGACAGGCTGCTGCGTCTGCGCTAGCCACGGTTAGCCGGGGTTTCTCACAACACCATAGGGGGGCGGGCCTTTTCAGGGCTTCCTGGACCGGCAAAGGGGGGCCTTCTCGGACTTCCAGAGTACGCCGCGCTGATTCGGGGGATGTCAGGTTGAGTTACATTTGTGAGGTTTGCCCGTTTTGCTCTCCAGAATCATTGCTCCCGTACACTGGCGATCGCCTGCGCATAGCCCATAACGCGCCCCCCATGCTGCTGTTGATAGGCCTCCGCTTGTTGTGGCGTCTTGAATGCCACCAGTGTGGGGAGGCAGCGGTCGTAGACACGCATCCTGACTCCCTGAGGTTCGCGCTCAATTGGGGGATGCATGGCCGTGCAATACTGCACATCGCCACCCTCATCATAATAGGCGGTTGCGGCAGAAATCATCCTGCCGGAATTGAAATCCGTCGCTAAGGCCTGGCGGATTCCGCTGGGGTGGTGAAGCATGTAATGCATAGCGCAACCGGGGCAGCAAGCCATCATAATTCCGTCCCTCGTGTTCATGCGAAATGCCGTTTGTTTAGGGATATTACGTTCGCAGATCTGGCAAATACCCGGGTGTTGGGGCGCCTCCCATCGGTAGACCGAGAAGCCGACGGCGCCAATCGCGGCAAGCGCCAGGACGAACACCAACATAGGCTTTGCCCACACAGATTGTTCCCTCCTGCTCCTCGTTTAAATTTTAACACAGCTTAGCGGCAGTCAAGATGACTCCAAGCGCGTGAAACGCGCGACGTCTCTCCCCTACGTTTCGGCGGGTCGTGGCGTTCGTCGCTGCACTCTACGGGATTGTCCCAATTATACGGAGTCTTCTGTCCCCTCCCCAGATGGCCTCAGAGTTCCATGACGGAGCGCGCGCTCCTTCATGATGGCGAAGAACACCGGCACCAGAATCAGGACGTGAATTGTCGAGGTCACCATGCCCCCGACGATGGGAGTGGCGATGGGCTTCATCACGTCGGAGCCGACCCCGGTCTCCCAGAGGATGGGCACAAGGCTCGCCAGCACGGCGCAAACCGTCATTAGTTTGGGGCGCAAGCGCAGGACGGCGCCTTCTATGGTGGCAGCTTCGATGTCCTCGTGGGCGAGAGGACTGCCCGCTTCGAGCCGCTTGTTCAGCGCTTCGTGTAGGTAGACGACCATCACCACGCCGGTCTCAATAGCGACTCCGAACAACGCGATGTAGCCCACCCAAACGGCCACGCTGAATTCGTAGCCCAAGAGCCATTGCAGAATGAGGCCCCCCGTCATGGCGTAAAACGTGGGGAAAATGAGCACTGTGGCCTCCGCAACGGAGCGGAACACCATATAGAGCAACAGAAAAATGACGAAGAAAACGATGGGCAGAATCAGCTTCAGCCGCTGCTTGGCCCGCAATTCAAACTCGTATTCGCCGGACCACTGATAAGAATAACCGGCCGGCAGTTTTAGCTGCTGACGCAAGGCGGCATCGGCTCTTTGGACGAATCCGCCGTAATCGTTAGTGTTCAGATCCACGAAGACGTAGCCGGTGAGGGCGGCGTCCTCGTCGCGGATCATGGCCGAGCCGCGTGAGAAGGAAACCTTGGCCACTTCATATATGGGAATTTGGCCGCCCGTTGGCGTCGCGATCAGAACACGGCCTAAAGCATCAAGATCGTCGCGGAAGTCACGGTCGTAGCGGACGTTGATGGGATAGCGCTCGCGACCCTCGATATTCTCCGCGATATCCTGACCGCCGATGCCAGACGCTACCGCACGCTGCACATCCATCACGGTCAAGCCATAACGCGCGGCCACCGGCCGGTCGACCTGGACGTTCACATAGAAACCCTGCGATACGCGCTCAGCGAAAATCGAGCGCACGCCCTCCAGCCCCGCGATAATCTTCTCAACCTGCTCGCCCAGCCGCTGGATGCCGGTGAGGTTCGGTCCCTGGATTTTCATACCCACGGGCGTCTTGATGCCGGTCAGCTCCATATCCAAACGATTCTGGATGGGTTGAGTCCAGGTGTTGGTAATACCGGGAAATTGAAGCTTCTGGTCCATTTCCTCGACGAGCTTGGTGATGGTCATCCCGGGTCGCCACTTATCGCGCGGCTTCAGCATGATGGTGGTGTCGTACATGGACAGTGGCGCGTTGTCCGTGGCCGTATCGGACCGGCCCACCGTTCCGAACACACTCTCGACTTCCGGGAAGGAGCGAATGCTGCGGTCCTGCTCCTGGAGCAGCGTGGAAGCCTGGGTGATTGAGATGCCCGGATAAGCGGTGGGCATGTACAAAGCAGAGCCCTCGTAAAAGGGCGGCATGAACTGGCTACCGATACGGAACGCCAGGGGAATCGTGAGCGCGAGGAAAAGAACATTCGCCAGGACCGTGATGACGCGATGCCGCAGGCACCAGCGCAGAATGGGAAGGTAAATGGCCTGGGTGATGCGTGAGATAGGGTTGGCGGATTCAGGCTTCAACCGCCCGCGGATGAACATCAGCATCAGCACGGGAACCAGGGTGATGGCCAAGAGCGACGAAAACCCGACGGCGAGTGTCTTGGTCCAGGCCAGCGGGCGGAACATGCGTCCTTCCTGGGCTTCCAGTAGGAAAACGGGTAGGAAAGAAACGACGATGATGACCAGCGAGAAGAAGATGGCTGGACCAACTTGCTTGGCGGCATCGAGCAGGATCGTGCGGCGCTCGCGGGGGCTGATGCGGGTCGGAGCCGGGGTTCCCGGAGGTTCCGCGGCGGTCATGTGCCGCGAGTCAGCCGGCAATTGGCGGCGGGCCAGATCCTCCTGCCGTTCGGACAGATGCCGGTAGCCGTTTTCAACCATCACGATGGCGGCATCGACCAGCACACCGATAGCCAGGGCGATTCCTCCTAGCGACATCACGTTGGCGGTCACGTGAAAGTAATACATCGGAACGAATGACGCGATGACTGCAATGGGAAGGGTGAGAATGGGGATGAGCGCGGAGCGGAAGTGGAAGAGGAAGATGATGATCACCAGACTGACAATGATCGCCTCTTCCAGCAGGTCGCGCTGCAAAGTTTCGATGGATCTTTGAATCACTCCGGAGCGGTCGTAGCCGGAGACAATTCCCACACCGGGCGGAAGCGAACGTTGGACCTCCGCGATCTTCTCCTTGATGTTGTTGATGAGATTCAGCGCGTTCTGGCCGAAGCGCATCACCACAATTCCACCCACCGTTTCGCCCTCGCCGTTCCAGTCGGCTACGCCGCGGCGGATTTCCGGGCCGAAGGAAACGGCGCCAAGGTTCCTTATGAGCACAGGCACCCCGTTTTGAATGCCCACAGGAACGTTGGCGAGATCGTCCAGTGACTGGAAGTAGCCGAGGCCGCGAATCATATATTCCGCGCCGCCCAGTTCCAAAAGACGGCCGCCGACTTCATTGGTGCTCTCCCGAATCTGGCGAATGACCATCGCGAGAGGGATGTTGTATGCCTGAAGCTTGTTGGGATCGAGCTGAACCTGATACTGGCGGACGAAACCCCCGATGCTGGCCACCTCGGCGACGCCCGGAACGGTTTCGAGTTGGTAGCGAATGTACCAGTCCTGAAGGCTGCGCAGGTCCGCCAAGCTGTGCTTGTGGCTGTGGTCAAGCAGAACGTATTCGTAAACCCAGCCGGCGCCCGTCGCATCGGGACCAAGCACGGGGTTGACGCCGGAAGGGAGCTTGCCCTGGAGCTGCTGAAGGTATTCGAGAACGCGGGAACGCGCCCAATAGAGGTCTGTGCCATCCTGGAAGATGACGTACACATACGAATCCCCGAACATGGTCTGCGCTCGCACATCCTTCACCTGGGGGGCAGCGAGCAGCGTGGTTACAATGGGATAGGTCACCTGGTCCTCGATGATGTCGGGGGGTTCACCCGGCCAGCCGGTATGAATAATGACCTGCACGTCCGAAATATCAGGCAGGGCATCGAGGGGAATGTTCCGCATCGACCAGATTCCTGCAAGAACCAGCAGGAAGATTGCCGCGAAAACCATAAAGCGGTTGCGTGCACACCAATCGATCCAGCGGGCTATCACGTTACATCCCTCCTTCAGCGTTCACGCTTAGTTGCTTGGTGGCCAGGGTTTGACCATTCTTCCGGGCGACGATCGTCACCTGCCAGGTCCCTCCCGTCTGCAGTTCGCCATGGCCCTCGTAAACGCCGCTGCCTTTGTCATCGAGATTCACTACGGTGCGCATCGCGGCCATGCCCATGGCCGGCATGGCCGGCATGAAGAAGGTAACTGTAACCTCGGCGCCTGTAACCGGAATGCCGCTCGCGGCCACTGTCACACGCACCGCGTTCTTACCTTTAGAAGGCGGGGTAGGCACGGTGGAAAAATGCACGCTCGCTTGCGGAACGCTTGCGTTCATCGAAGCCGCCGCGCCCGCGCCGGCCGGTGCCGGAACGAATGATCCGAGCGCCGCCTGGAGCTGGCTCTCGGAATCAACCAGGAAGTTCGCCGAAGTGACGACGCGCTCGCCCGCCTTGAGGCCCTTGAGCACAACGATCTCGTCCCCAGCGCCCGGCCCCAGAGTGACGTCGCGCGGTTCCAGATAGCCCTGGCCGTGGTCCACAAAAACGATGTTACGCACACCGGTGTGGAACACGCCCGAAGCCGGAATGGCCGTCTGGCGCCCCAGCGGAATTTTCAAGTCGACATTCACGAACATGCCGGGGGTCAGCTTCAGGCCGGGATTGGCGAAAACCAGCCGCACCTTGACGGTGCGTGTGCTCATGTCGACTTCTGGATAGACGAAATCCACGCGACCGTTGAATGTGCGGCCGGGATAGGCGTCGCTGGTGACCACTGCCGATTCGCCGGCACGGATTCGTCCCATGTCGGTCTGGAAGATTTGCGCAAACACCCAGACGGCAGAGAGATCGGCAACGGCGTAAAGTCGTGTGGCGGGCTGCACGTAGAGGTTCGGCAGGGCATTGCGCTCGGTGATGTATCCCGATACGGGTGAGTCGATTTCGACCTCACGCTGCGCTTTGCCGGTTTCCTCGAGTTGCTTAATCTCGCGCGCAGGCACTTGCCACTGGTCGAGACGCGCGGCGGCACTGCTGACCAGCGACGCCGCGCCGGAGGCCACCCCAGGGACGGAACTTGAGGCAAGCAAACTTTGGTTCTGTTTTGCCAAAAGGTACTCCTGCTCGGTCGTCACCAGGTCCGGACTGTAAATAGTGAAGAGAGGCTGGCCCTTGCGCACGTATTGAAAGGTTGAATCCGCATAGACTTTCTGGATCCAGCCGGGGAAGCGGACCTGCACGTACGAAAGGCGCGTTTCATCAAACTCGACGTTACCCGTAACCCGAAGCTGATCGTGAACCACCTTGGCTTCGACCAATCCTGTCTTGACCCCGATGCTTTGCATGCGCTCTGGAGTCAACTGGAGCGGCGCAAGAGGGGCTTCTGCCGGAACGGGGCTGGCGCCGCCCTCGCCGGTGCCTCCGCGTTCTGACATAGTCATGCCAGGCGGCACGGCAGCAGTCGCCTGCGGCCTCACGTATCGCCACCACCCGTACACCAGCGCCACTGCCAAGGCGCAGCTCGCGACCAGTGCTGCCAGAAATGCGTTTCGATAGCTTTTCACGGCTCAACTCCTTGTCGTAGGGGCCTTGTGCCTGCCCGGACGACCACAAGGGTCGCCCCTTCTCATCGTGATCAGCGCAATGTCACGCCCGTCAACTGCTCAATTCGCGCCAGGGCTACCTCATGGTCAGCTAGCACGCGCCAGTACTCCTCGTCGAACTTCAAGACGTCGAGGAACGACGCCAGCAGCGTTTCAAAGTCCTCGCGACCGGACTGATAGGCTGAGAGGCCGGCGCGAAACGTAGCCATCGCCTGCGGGATCAGACCTTCGCGATAGATCTTCAGCATCTGGGCGCCGGTGTCAGCGGCGATGAACCGATCGCGCACATCAAAGTAGGTCTGCTGCACGCTAGCCTCGTACTCGTGTCGCGACTGGTTCAGTTCCTCAGCCGCCTGGGCTAGTTCGGGCCGCTGTCGGCGGCTACGGTAGATCGGGATGCGCACCCCCACACCCAACATGTAGCGATCAGGGAAGTTGGCAGCGGTGTGCTCCCACAGGTATTCGACACTGAAGTCGGGATAAAAATCCTTGCGCGCCAGTTCCAACTGCAGCCCTTGGCGGCGGACCGCCGCCTGCCCTGCCGTTACGCCGGGATTGCCGGAGCGCACCCTTTCGAGCAGCTCCTCCGAAGTATAAGGGAGGGGTGTTTCCGCCAATTCTTCCACCGTGATGTCAGGAGAGTCGTACGGCCGGTTGAGGACCTGCTTAAGCGCCGCCTCCAAGCTGTCACGCTGCTGGGCGTCGATCGTGGTTTCGCGCAGCAGGCGGGTGCGCTCGAGTTGCGCCTTCAGGACGTCCTGCTGATTGCCTTGACCTACGCCGTAGTGCGCTTCAGCGATCTTTTCAATCTGGTCGAGCAGTTTGCCATCGCGGGCGAGGATGGCAAGCGTCTGCTGGACCGATGCTAGCCGGAAATAGGCTTCCTTGAGCCGGGCCCCGACGGCGCGGCGCACCTCATCCACGCGCTTGGCGGCCACTTCCGCAGTCCGCCCGGCAATTTCACCCTTCAGGCGCAACTTGCCGGGATAGGGAATTTCCTGAGAGATACCCACCGCCAGGTTGGTCATCTCCACCTGGCTGAAGCCCGCAAAAGGCCGCGGACTCCCGGCGTTGACCTGCTGCACCATTACCTCGGGATCGGGCAGCGTCGACATCTGGGAGGGTTCCTGCGCTGCCGCCCGCCATGCCCTCCGCGCTGCCTCGATACTCGGGTTATTGTGCTCGGCCTCCTCTAGCAATTTGGCCAAAGGAGTCGCTGGGGTTATGGATGCGCCGCTTCTGGGAGCCGTTGATGGGATAGGTCCCTGCGCCAAGGAGGTTCCGGGAAGGGCCGCCAAGCAAAGTAGCAGGGTCCAGCCGAACATTTCCCTTCGGCGGTTGCGCGACGCCGCTTCGAAACAGGCTGTGTTTTGCATCTCCGCCAGGTTGACGCCACTTGCCGTTATTGGTACAGGAGGTAAGAGGGCCTGCCCCACCAGTGCCTGCTTCTCCCCCCGCCCGCAGACCTTGATTTCAGCTATCATCGTGTTCCCTCCACCCCTTGCTTTGAGCCTCCCTCTCTCCGCACCGCCAATCCGGACAGGTCGGTCGTGTAGAGGGCGTCCCAAACTCGATCGAACAACTGTGGCGGCATCGCCTGTTTCAGTTCGAATTCGTAGATCTCTCGATAGGCTGCGACGCGCAGGTGGTAGGGGTCGGGACTCGCGATGGTCTGGATGTCGCTCCAGCGCCAGGCTCGGGAGTCTCCCGAAACTTCGGCGAGGTAGTCGATCCCGTTTTCGCGAAATCGCAGCCTGCCGTTGCTGCCACCCCAAAGAGTGCGGTGCCGCGCCGGCAGGCTCACGGCGCTCGAAGACTCCGTACCTTCCGCCAGCGGAACACCATTCTTGGCAGGCTTGCCGACTTGCTCAGCCAGATGTGCCGCCGCGTCGGCTGGAATCGGTGAGTCAAGCTCGAACCGGAACGGCTTGTCCCCGGGCAGATGCCAATGGCGGTTCTTGTAGCTTGTGATCACCAGGCGGCGGGGAGTGACCGTGAAGCTCTCGATCTCGACAAACGGCCAGCGGAGATCCTTCCCTTTTGCCGAGTGAAACCGAACGCCGCCCGCGTCGAGGACCAGTGTTCCCTGCTCTCCCCCGAGGCCGTGACGGAGGCGGGCCTGCGTCTGCCACTTTAAGCCCCCAGCAGGACCTCCCGGCTCGGCACTGCTTGTTATGTCCGCCCTAGTTCCGCCTAGGGCTGACAGCGTGAGGAGCGTAACTACGACGGTTCCCGTTACGCCGAGCCCGGGACGACTCGGTCTTCGAAAAAGGTCCCTGATACCCATCCGGCACCTCCCGAACCAAAGCATAAGAGACTGAATTACACAAAACGGATTGACTGACTCGGCTGCACCTCCGGCCTGCACACGAGCTACGGTGGCACACACTCGAAGGCGCTGCCATCGTCAAAAGAGTGGTATATGGCGGGGATCAGATCAACAGAGAGGAGTGAAGAAGAAAGAGCGGTTCACGGCCGGGAGGAGAAAGCCCCGCGAAAATCGAAAGTGCGCGCGGCGCCCCGGTCGCAACACTATGATTGGGCGGCGCCGCTAAGGTGCTGAAGGTTATGGGGCGATCGAGATTGTAAGTGGAGTGTCCACTCGCCGCCAGTGCGGGCGGAACAGGCAAGGGGCCGCGTTGCTGGCAGCAGCTTATGTTGTCTCCGGCCTTATGGCAAGTGTACCGCATCGCCCGGCAGCAGGCGGAAGCGTTGGGTGCAGTTCGCATGCCGCTGGCACAAGCGAGAGCTGGAGCAAGAAAGGAAACCGCGACCGAGAAAACGACGATGCGCGCGATAGTGAGCGGTGCCCGGCGCTTCATTGGATCAGTGTAGATCACGTGAAGATGCGGAGTCAAAGTGATAACTAACAAACCAACTGGTGGACCGGCCGTTCCTCCGCTTTTGCCAGCAGACCGCACACTTGCTCATCGCTAATCTGGGTGAAGTCGCTGTACCACTGTCCGACGGCGAAGAATGGTTCCGGTTTAGCGAAACATACCAATTCGTCAGCTTCCATTTCGATATCGTCCGAAGCCGCGAGTGCCGCCACCGGAACGGCGACGATAACGCGGGCCGGACGCCCCTGGCGCACCGCCTTGACGGAAGTACGCATGGTCGATCCCGTGGCTATTCCGTCATCCACGAGAATCACAGTGCAGCCCTCAACCTCTACGCGGGCGCGATCGCCCCAGTAAGCTTTCTCACGCCGTGCCACTTCGCGGCTCTCTGCCGCCGTGATCATTTCGATCACGGGGTCGGGGATCGGCACTTCACCCATCAGCCGCTCATTGAGCACGCGGACGCCACCTGAAGCGATCGCGCCAAAGGCTAGCTCTTCATGGCCGGGCGCCCCCAGCTTGCGAACGACGAAGACATCGAGTGGGGCGCCCAGGGCCGAGGCGATCCCGAAACCCACCGGGACTCCCCCTCTCGGCAGCGCCAACAGCACTACGTCCTCGCGATCCGCATAGCCCCCCAGCTTCTGAGCCAGCCGTAATCCTGCCTCCTCTCGATTAAGGAATAACACCTGTCTTCTCCGCCGGTGCTAAATCACCGATATGTTACTTTGCCAGTGTCGGTACGTCAGTCGTTACTTCCTTCTGCCTCCGGCCGCCCGGTCTATCACTGGAGACTCGCGACTGAGATAACTTTTACGCGGCTTCCGCAACCGGCTTTTCTGGAACAATTTCAAACGTCGTCACGAAGTTGGTGGTCGGCCGAAGCATCGCCTGAACGGCGCCGTAGCGCAGCGTGGAAAGGTCCACGGCCTCTTCGACAGCAGTAGGATCGATCTTGCGCCCCACCAGTACGTGATGAATACGGACCTGGTTGAAAACCTGCGGCGGCTGCTCGGCCTGTTCAGCCTCCACTCTCACTTCATAGCCGGTAATGACCTGAGGACGTTTGTAGCGCAAATAGCTGATCACGTCGAAGGCCGTACAGCCGGCAATTCCAGCTGCCACCAGCTCGATCGGACGGGCGCCCGTGCTTCCCGCGAGGTCGTCCACGAGAAAATGATGGCCGCTGCCAGTGGTAACCACAAACTGCCGGTGCGCGCAGCCCGGTTGGGTCAGGGTGACTTTCGTTTCTATCGTCATGACGCCCCCCTCTCGTTCACACGCGCCGCTGACCCCTTACGCGTGCAGCGCGTGAGAAGTAACGAGTCCCGTTCCGAAGATTGAGTTTCAGATAGATTGGCCGGCGCTAGCAGTGAGTTGGCTCACTCGTGGCTGTGATCCACGTCACAGAAAAGTAGATTTGATTTTGTTTTTCCAATCCTCGTTGGGAGAGGTGGCCGTTGCAACTTGGGCGCCTCGCGACCGGCATGCCACTCTGGAACGTGAGCTTTCACAGTGAGGAGGAGGAACTAATCAGCTTGGACTTGAGAATCAGAACGAGATGTCAGCGTGGCATTGCCGGCCGCGAGGCATAAGAAACATTTGGCTCGGGGCGGCGTACCCTCGGTGCAATCGTCGTTGCCCTTCGCACCGAAAGAAAGCGCCGCCTCGGGACCGGCGTTGGGAGCCGTAGTTCCCAGCGCCGGCGTACAAGATCTGCTCACCCGCGCAGGTGTTGCCTCACACTGGCCGGCTTGGCTTGAACTTTTCGGTCAGGCTGAAGACTTGCACACTCTATTCCAGCTTGTATATGCCAGCCAGTGGATCCATATATAAGCCCAATTCAGTAGCTTGTCGGTGAGCCCCGTCACCAACCGGAGTGACGGCGGTCACAATGGGCCGCCCGCGCCGCAACCAAGAAGAGGGCTAGCCGAGGAAGCCGGGCAATCCTCTATGACCGAACCCCTACTACAATCTCCAGCTTGGGCTTCTCCTCAGACGTTTCCTAGGGGTGGAGCCGTCTCTCAGATACTCGGCGCACTTGGTATTGGCCTCGCCCTGGAGAGGGGGGAGGCACCAACCGATCGGCCCAGCATTGCTGTGCGCGGGCCAATCTGCTGCAGTTGGCGCCTGCGAATGGCAGGACAAATGAGGAGTCCGAAAAAGCGAGGGGAATTAATGGAGGAACTTTAGCAACTCACATAACTCTCCAGTGCCGGCTTGTTCTGGATTACCAGCGTTGAGCCGTGCAGCACGGCAAGGGAACTGTTTCTGAAGTCTGCCAGAGTGCGGGTTACGGTTTCGCGCGAACTGCCGATGATCTGGCCAATCTCCTCGTGAGTGAGGGTGAGTTTCACCTTGCTGCCCTGCTTCGCCGCCTGACCCTGGGCAGACCAGTCCAACAGGAAACGCGCCAGCTTGGCGGGCGCCGATTGCGATAGTCCCAGCGAGCGAATCTGCTCGCAGGCAGCGTGATAACTGGTGCTAAGCTGCTCAGCGGCGCGAATCGACGCGTCACTGTGCTCCCTAAGGAAACGGAGGAAGTCTTCGCGCTTTACGAAGTCCACCTGAACAGGTTCGAGAGTCTCGGCAGTTGCCTGGTAGGGCTCGCCCGATACCGCCCCATGCAAACCCAAAACCTCGCCGGGAGTGACGATCCTCAGAATGAGCGTTTTGCCTTCGCTTGAAGTGATAGAAAGCTTCACCCGCCCCTTGCACAACATGAAAATACCGCGAGGAGGCTGGCCTTCCACGAAGAGGACGGCGCCTTCCGGATAGGCCGTGGTGTACTTCACATCCTCGAATGATCTGAGCGTGCTATGTGAGAAAGCGCAGAAGAAGTTGCCGTCCCGCACCTTGCAATTGTGACAGCTCTCCTGCAGATCCAATCCATAAGGCGAATGCTGATTCGTGACTTTGTTCATTTCCCCCCCTACGGCGTTGCCGGTTTTCCGTCAGAAGCATTAAGCTTCGAGGCCTGATCGCTCGAACCGTTTGTCCGGGATCCGCTCCGAGTTATTTCCTCGACGATATATTTGGTCATGAGGTACGCCGCACGAAATTCCGCCCCTTGCTGAAACATCTCGCCCAGCAACCTCTTGCCCTGACCATCAATGTAGGTGACCTGGGAGAGATCCACGGTCACCGCTTTATTTGGGGTCGCGCCGACCAAGCTGTGCCACGTGTGTTCAAGCTCGTCGACCCAAGCCCCAGACAGCTTGCCCGCCAAATTGAACTTGACCGAATTTGGATTGTCTTCGAGTGTGATTCTAAGCACGCTGAACTCCCACCCACCTTGCTGTCGTGCATCTTAACTGCACCTGCTTGGCCAAACCGGGCAGCAGCTTGCTGATTCGCAGTATCCCACTGAAACTACAACTAGATTTTTGGAAGACTCAAGAAAAGCCGGTGAATTGTGACGGATGACGCAAGGTAGGGTGACGAGAATCACTGGCGTTATCTCGTCACTTTGACGCTATTTCGCCGATCTGCTGGGGAGAAATCTGACCATTAGGGCGTGTGCGGATTTCGCAGGTGCATATACGGGTGCATATAAGTGACAGGCCGACAGCAAGAGCTTCGTTGATCAGATTACGAAGTCGTTCGGTCTCGGGCCGATTCCGGCATGGGCGAGCATCACGCTTTACTTCATTTTCACAGGGACTTTCACCGTTATACGAGATTTTGCCACCGTGATAGGTGAGGAAATCGGCTGGCGTGGGTTCCTCGTTCCGGAATTATCCAAGGAGCACGGTTTCCCCGCGACTGCCATGATCACAGGATTTATCTGGGCAATTCTAGCATTATCCAATCATCTTGTTCGCCGACTATCATGGGGCGTCACCTGCTTGGTTCTATGTTCCGTTGTTGACGGTAATGCTGCCGTTTCTGACCTTCGTGTGGACTTGGCTTCGCCTCAAGTCCAAAAGTATTTGGCCCTGCGTCCTTCTTCATGCACCGCACAACACCTTCATACAACAGTTCTTCGACCCCCTCACAATCTAAGGGAGTAAAACGGGCTATGTAGCGGGGGAGTTTGGCGCTGCGCTACTTGTAATCTCAATTGTGATGGCGATCTATTTTTGGAGGCGACGCGATGAGGTGGAGGGAAGAGCTGCTAGACAGCCGTAGATTTCCTCGCCACATTTGGACCTAAACGTGACCTCAAGATAATCCCGGTATGGTTTTTCAAATTGCGCGGCCCCGAAATCCGGGAGATTCTCGTAAGCAATCGAAGGTAGCGGCGTGCTAATAGCGGCGACGACGAAAAACACTCTGTTATGGCCGCTCAGTTCAGTGAACTCAAGTGCATCGTGCATGAATCGTTGGCGAGTTGTTGTAGTGTCTGGGAATGCCGCAAAAGCCGCAGACCCACGTCCCGGGTCTGCGCTACGCCTGAATCCCAGCTTTCTGTTGACAGAAAAGCGGTCTGCCTCTATCCTTGATGTATAGCTTATGATCATTGAACTCCACATTGGACGCGGGGTGTGCTGTTGTCGGCCAAACGCGCCGAGGTGTGGAGGATAGAGCCGGATCGCAAACCGAGCCATAATCCAACCCACCGGCGGACCAAAACAAAGTGTTCGCGGTGGGTTTCTTATTTTGGAGCGACGATGAAAGCCTCGAACTCGCGTTGGAAGGAACGCCTGCAAGGGAAACTGCCCGAGAGTCTGGCACAGGAAGTGGACATCTTCGAAATGGAGATTGGCCTGCGGCGACAGCGCAAGCTTGACGAGCGCCTTTTCGCTGAGACCCGGCTTCGGCGCGGAGTCTATGGACAGCGTTATGACAACGGCCAACGGCACGACGGCACCAAAGTCCAGGAGCTCGCCTATCCCTCAAAGCAATTAACTAAAGGGCCGAATACCTTGTGGGATGCCCGGGGTATGCAGCGCATCAAGATTCCGGGCGGAGGACTCAATGCTGCACAGCTTGAGACCCTGGCGGAACTGGCCGAGGAGTACTCCGATGGGATCGCCCACGTCACCACCCGCCAGGACGTGCAGCTCCATTATGTTCACATTGACGATACTCCCACGCTGATGCGCCGCCTGGCCGCGGCCAACATCACCACTCGCGAAGCCTGCGGCAACTCCGTTCGCAACGTGACAGCCTGCCCTTATGCCGGTGTCTGTCCCGATGAGGTGTTTGACGTCACACCGTACTCGCGCGCGCTGTCGCGCTTCCTGCTGGGGCATCCCGATTGCCAGAACTTCGGCCGCAAGTTCAAGCCCTCATTCAGCGGCTGCGTACAGCACGCTTGCGCCCTCGCCAGCATGCACGACCTGGGATTGATTGGAGCCATCCGCACCGAAAACGGGAAGCAGGTGCGAGGCTTTGCCGTGTACGTCGGGGGAGGACTCGGTACAGTTCCCTACCAGGCGAAACTATTCGACTCGTTCGTGCCTACAGGCGAACTGCTGCCGCTGGCCCAGGCTATCGCCCGGGTATTTGCCAGGCTGGGTGAGAAGAAGAACCGCAACCGGGCCCGGATCAAGTTTCTGGTTCATGATTTGGGAATCGAGAAATTCAGGGAATTGGTTCTCGAAGAGCGAAAGAACCTGCCCTTCGATCCGCGCTGGACCGAATACATCGAGGCCGCGGAGCAATCACAGGAAGAGCCTCTGCGTCCGCCCAGTGAGGCTCTCACCCGTGCTTCCGAAGCCTTCGAGCGCTGGCGCCGAACCAACACCCGCCCCCAGAAGCAGGAAGGCTACGTCACGGTGACCGTCACCCTTCCTCTAGGCGATATCACCGCCAATCAGCTTCGCGATCTCGCTCAGACCGTGCGGCGATTTACCCGGGAGACAATCCGCACCACCGTCGAACAAAACTTCGTCATTCGCTGGGTAAGCCAAAGTGACCTGTCCGCCGTCTACGAAGCGTTGCGCGCGACAGGTTTGGGAGACCCCGGAGCCGGGACCATCGTCGACATCATCGCCTGCCCGGGCACGGACACCTGCAAGCTGGGGATCTCCTCGTCGCGCGGACTGGCCGCCGAGCTTCGCAAACGGCTTGTGGAAAAGAGCTTTGAGCTGGACGAGTCCATCCAGGGTTTGCACATCAAGATCAGCGGGTGCTTTAACAGCTGCGGCCAACATCACGTCGCCGACCTCGGCTTTTATGGCGTCAGCCGCAAAATGAGCGGCTATGCCGTACCCCATTTTCAAGTGGTTCTGGGCGGGCAGTGGGAACAGAACGCGGGCTCTTATGGACTCCCAGTGATGGCCATTCCCTCTAAGAACATTCCGGAGGTGGTAACGCGCCTGACAGAGAAGTACGTCACTGCCCGAGAGAGTGGCGAAACCTTCAAGGATTTTTGCAAGCGCATCGGAAAAGCTGAAATAAAGAGCCTGCTGGAGGATCTTGCCCGTCCGCCGGCGAGTGCCGTGGATCGCTCTTTCTTCAGCGACTGGGGCGACCCGCGAGAGTACAGCCTCGGCGATTTAGGCGTCGGCGAATGCGCGGGAGAAGTGGTATCGCCGATCGATTTCGAGCTGGGAGCGGCCGAGCGGCAAGTCTTTGAAGCGCAATTGTCTCTGGAAAAGGGCAAGGTCGAGGAATCCGCCCAAACGGCGTATCGGGCCATGCTCGGCGCCGCGAAAGCGCTGGTCAAATTGGAACTCGCCAACGTCTCCGACGATCCCGAGCGAATCATCGAGGAATTCAGGGCGCGCTTTTATGACACGCAGAAGTTCTTCGATCCCTTCGCCGGAGGGAAGTTCGCCCAGTATCTCTTCGCAGCTCACCAGAAGTCCGAAGGACCACACACTCCCGACTCGGCACGGTACCTCATCGATGAAGCTCAGCTCTTCATTGACGCTTCCCATAGCTGCTATAGCCGGATGGGCGCGCCGGCCCTGGTCTGATGAGTGTTACCGGTCTTATGAACGCTCAGTTCTGCAGCAGCGCTGTTTTCAAGGCCGAAATCGCCGGTGGGGACACCGGCGTTACAGCAAGGCGTAAAGGAACCCTGATGGAACTCCAACATATCAACGTCAAGATTCTGCTCGAGAATACCGGGCAGTTCGACCTCAGTGCGCTTGTCCCCGTCTTCCACGATTGGATCAGGAAGCAGAACCGGGAAGAATTGCTGTTGGATGTCGCCGATTACACCCACGTTCACCATGGCCCGGGAGTAGTGCTGATCGGGCATGAGGGCGACTACAGCGTCGACAACACGGGTGGACGCCTGGGGGTCCGCTATAACCGCAAAGCCGCGCTCGAGGGAAGCAACCTGGATCGCCTGGCTCAAGCGACTCGCGCCGCCCTGAACGCCTGCCTGCTCTTAGAACGAGAGCCGCGCCTTGAGGGGCCTCGGGAAAAACTCCGCTTCAACGGCCACGAGATCGAGGTGTCCGTTAACGATCGCCTGATCGCCCCGAACGACGAGAGATCCCGGGAAGCGGCAGGTTCCGAGCTCCGCGGCTTCTTTGCCGGACTGTTTGGGGAAGCCGAATACACCCTGTCATTCGAGCAGGATTCGCGACGGCTCTTGTCGGCCACCGCAGAGACATCCCGTGCCTTCAGCCTTGCCGAATTACTGAATAACCTCGCTTCCGTGTTATCAAATACCTGATCGGTATGATTCGGTGTGCGGCCGCAAGGCTGGACCCAAAACTCGAATTCTAGCTTAGCTCATATTCAGGCTTCATTCTGGCAGTGCGCCGCTGCCTTTCGCTAAGGTGTGCCTCGCCAAGGGTCGGCAGCCTGCGCAACATTACCTCGCCCGTCCCGGTATGGAACAGGATGCTGCGGCCAAAAGTGCCTCCCAGGTCGGTCGCTGCGATGACAAACCCCTCCGCCTGCAGCAGTTCCATCGCAACCTTGCGATTCTGTGCGCCAATGGTAGTTTGCGGAGAAGCCTTCGCGGAAACAGGCAGGACGTCCGCGCCCCCGAACACCTTCACCTCTAACTCGAGCCGGGCCGCACCCAGCGCGTCAAACTTCTGTGCCAGATAGCGAATGCAGAAGTCCACGTAGCGGCGACTTTCGGCAAAACCCAAGCCTACCGAACTCGTTTGCGGGCACCTGGGCAACATGGCATGACAAAGCGCCCCGACGCCTAGCCTGGCGCTCCAGAAGGTGACCCCAACACACGATCCCAGAATTGTGCGCAGGATTGCTGGTCTGCGAGCCAGATGGAGTTCTCCCGGCCGCAAGTAGACTTGTAGGCACTCATGTTGCCATTGGTTCATTGATGTTCCTGCTTCACCAGATGATAGATCGGCCGGACGGAGAAAAACTTTATCGAAACTGGCGTTTATGCTTACTGAGCATTACAAATCATAGTGACGCCGAAGACGCCGGTGGGTGAGGACACCGGCGCTACAGTAGTAATAGTTAATAAGGCCTTTTTGGACCAGCACTTGACTGCATTCACATAACCGGAAGCCAGCGGAATTCAATCCCCGTCGCCGTGGCTCCCTCCGATTACCGTCTCGGTCTTACCTGACGGTTACCTCGCGCGGAAAATAAAAACGCCTTCTTTTAAAGTCCACAAGCGTTCGGGCCGATGAGAGATTGGAACGTCGAAGAGCCCTCTTTGTGGATCGAGAGCTCTACAAGTACGGCGCGCCAGGGAATCGGCAGGTTCTAAATCCAAAAGTAACAGGTAGCTCGACCTTTATGTTTGACATTACCCGTAGTGAGACTGACGGCGTTCTCATAGTTGCAGGCACGCTCGACATTAGTTCATCCGATGAATTGCGTAAAGCGCTCTCCGATTGCCTCAACCGGGAACCCGAAGTGAAGGTGGATTTGTCTCGCGTCGACGCGTGCGATACCGCCGCGCTGCAAGTGCTTTATTCCCTGCACAAGAGTGCTGGAATGTCGCACAAGATCTTCCGGATCACCGCGCTCTCGGAAGCGGTCGAGAAGATGGTAACCGCTCTCGGGCTGAGCATGAGCCACTTTACGGCTTAGCGCACACTCCGATGCCTGTAAGTCATGAACGACTCTAAAGCGCTGAATTGAGAGAGGCAACGTGCAACACAAATGGCTCGACGTATTTCTGCAAGAAGCGGATGACCTGCTGGCACAGATCGAGGAAGCGGCCCTCGCCCTCCTCCAACCCGGAGCGCCGGCGGAACTTATCAATCAACTTTTTCGCGCCTTCCACACCATTAAAGGATCGGGTGGCATGTGCGGGTTGGAGAAAGTTGCTGGTTTTACCCATCATATCGAGACGCTGCTCGACAAAGTGCGCGGGGGTTCCGTGCCCGTGTCGCCGCAACTGGGCGAGCTCGTCCTGGAGGCCCGCGATCATCTCAAAGCGATCATTGGAGCCGAACAGGGCGGCGAGCCCGTCGATTCCGCTACCGGTGAGAAGCTTATCGCGAGGCTTGAGGCTTTCTCGGGAGCGGCAGTTACAAACCCTCCAGCCCAGCCAACTCCATGCGAGCAAAACAAATCCGCAGAGGCGCCAGCGGAACGAGCCTGGAACATTGACTTCCGTCCAAGCCCCGATCTGTTTGCTTGCGGCGGAAATCCGGCGTTGCTTTTCCGGGATCTTAGAGCCTTGGGAGAGTGTGAGATTACTGCTCACACCGATGACGTCCCTCCGCTTAATGAAATCCAGCCGAGCATCTGCTACTTCCGGTGGACCGCCACGCTCAAGAGCTCTTGCGACAGCAACGCCATTCAAGACGTGTTTCTCTTCGTCGAGGATGGGAGCGAAATCAAGATCGAGTTGGTAGAGGCTGCCGGACCACAGAATCCAGCCGACAGCAGTCTTGAGACCTCACACCAAGCGCCGGCGGCGCCCGAACCAAGGCAGTCTGAGACGCCGGGAGACAAGGCCCAGGCGCAGCCACAGAAAGCCACAAGCGAAGGTGTGAGAAAAGCCTTGGCGAAGGAGTCCACGGTACGTGTGCCGGCCGGAAGGTTGGATCGCCTGGTCAACCTGGTCGGCGAACTGGTGATGAACCAATCTCGCCTGACTCAAGCCGCACTTCAGTCGGGGGCTCCGGAACTCGCCAATCCGGTGCAGGAGATCGAGCGTCTCGTCGCCGAACTACGGGATGGCGTGCTGGGCATCCGGATGCTGCCGATCGGCATGATCTTCGGACGTTTCCGCCGTTTGGCCCACGATCTCGCGGCCGAGCTCGGCAAAGACGTCGAGCTGGTCACGGAAGGCGCGGATACGGAGCTCGATAAGAGCATTCTGGACCAGCTCCCGGACCCCCTGGTACATCTCCTGCGCAACTGTGTCGACCACGGCATCGAGCCTCCCGAAGACCGTATCGCGGCGGGCAAGCCGGGCCGCGGAACCATCCGTCTGACGGCCGCCCATACCGGATCTGACGTGGTCGTGAGTATTGAAGATGACGGACGGGGCATCAACCGGGCTGCCCTCCGTGCGAAGGCGGTCGAGAAACAACTGATCGCACCTGATACCAACCTTAGCGATAAAGAGCTGCTCAGCCTTATTCTCCTTCCCGGCTTCTCGACCGCGCGCGAGGTTACCAATGTTTCCGGACGCGGCGTGGGCATGGACGCGGTCAAGAGGCAGATTGACACCTTGCGCGGATCGATCTCGATCTCGAGCCAGGAAGGAAAAGGCACCAAGGTCTCCCTCAGTCTTCCCCTAACGCTGGCGATCATCGATGGCCTGCTCGTACAGGTAGGAAGCGAGCAGTTCATTGTCCACATGGCGTCGGTCACCGAGAACATTGAAATCGACCGCAGCGAGCGGTTAAGCAAAAACGGCCGCAACGTGACCAGCGTGCGGGGCGATCTGATCTCCTACATCGACTTGCGCCAGCTCTTTCACATCGAGAGCGAGGCGCCGCCGATCGAAAAAATCGTGATCGTGCAGCACGAAGAGCAGCGGGTGGGACTGGTGGTCGACCGCGTGTTGGGCACGCACCAGACCGTCTTGCAGTCTCTCGGAAGATTCTTCCGCAAAATCGACGTGGTTTCCGGCGCGACCATCATGGGCGATGGGCGTGTTGCGTTGATTCTCGATATTTCCGCTGTGGTGCGATTTGCCGATTGTCAGGCGGAGAAAGCAGCGGTAGGCGATCCCAGGTGAATCCCATAAGACGGTTTCTAGTCCTTGTTTGTCGCAACGGGATTTGCGTTGCGACACGCTATATTCAGACGTTGATGGTAACGGAGCAGATCCCTCCGGAGCCCAACCGATTGTTGCCGCTGTTGGGCGGCACACCGATCACTCGTCCTCCCGGATGTGGGCTGGCGGCGTGACTGGCGATTGAGCAGGCCCCAGGGCCGAACGAGATTCACATTTTAGGACGAAAAGGAGAGGTAACACTCATGAACTGGTACAGGAACTGCAAAACAGTAACAAAACTGATGATCGGCTTTGGCCTCATCGCCGCCATGCTTGCTTTTGTGGCGTATCGGGGAGTCACGGCCTCCAACGCGATTAATGCGATGTTGAACACGATATACGAGCGCGACCTCAAAGGGCTGTCTTCGGCGAAGGAAGCGAATATCAACCTTATCTACATCGGCCGGGCGTTCCGAGCAGCCATGCTGGCTAGCGACAAGGCGCAGGTCGAGCGCCTTCGCGGAGACGTCGACAAGTACATCACCGCCGTCAATACTCTGCTGGCCGAAACTGAAAAGACCATCGCCACCGAGGAAGGGAAGCGAGCGCTTGCTGAGACAAAAGCCGGCCTAGCCGAGTACTACCCGCAGGTCACCGAAATCATGCGGCTGGTCGAGGCGGGCGACGCAAAGGCTGCAACGGCTTTGATGCCAAAGGCCCAGGCGGCGGCCACCCGCGCGGACGATGCTATGACCGCGGTTGCGAACGTGAAGCAGAAGGTCGCGGACCAGGCGTACAAGGATAGCGATGTCGTCGCCTCCAGCACGCAGTCGATGCTGATGACGATCGGCGCCATCGGCATTCTTCTGGCTCTCGTACTGGGCTACGTCATTGCACAAATGATTGCACGCCCGCTGGCTGCCGCCAACCGGCTGGTCGGCGCCGTCGCCGAAGGTGATCTCCGAAATAAAGTGGACGTGACATCGAAAGATGAGGTCGGCCAGATATTGATCGCCATTAACCAGATGGTGGACAGTCTGCGCAAGACCGTTGGAAGTGTAGAGGCTTCGTCTGCCAATGTCGCGAGCGGCAGTGAAGAGATGAGCTCTACCGCGCAACAACTTTCGCAGGGCGCCACAGAACAGTCCGCCGCCGCGGAAGAAAGCACCTCCTCCATGGAAGAGATGACCTCCAGCATCCAGCAGAATGCGGACAACGCCAGGCAAACCGACAAGATCGCGTCCAAAGCGGCGCAGGACGGCAAAACCAGCGGCGAGGCCGTCGCTCGGACCGTTCAGGCCATGAAAGAGGTCGCCGAAAAGATCAACATCATCGAAGAAATCGCCCGCAAGACCGATCTTCTGGCGTTAAATGCGGCGGTTGAAGCGGCACGCGCCGGCGAGCATGGGAAGGGATTCGCCGTGGTCGCGTCCGAAGTGCGTAAGCTGGCTGAACGCAGTCAGACGGCGGCCGCGGAAATAAGCGGACTCAGCGTGGATGGTGTGCGCACCGCCGAGGGCGCCGGCGAGCTCCTGGCCAAACTTGTGCCCGATATTCAAAAGACTGCGGAGCTGGTACGCGAAATCGCCGCTGCCAGCGCCGAACAAAGCACGGGCGCGAGCCAAGTGAATAAGGCCATCCAGCAACTCGATCAGGTGATCCAGCAAAACGCCTCTGCTTCCGAAGAAATGTCAGCGACCTCCGAAGAACTGGCTGGCCAAGCGCAACTACTACAATCCGCCATTGCCTTCTTCAAGGTCGACAACACTGAAAGGGCGCCCCAATCACAGCCAACGTCCATGCATCCGCAGCCTCGCGCCCGGACCGCTAAGAAGGTGGCACATCCTGTGCCCATAACTACCGAAGGCGTCCAACATTACCGTCCCGGTAAGCCGAACGGGGCCAGCATCGAGTTGGGTACCAACACCGGCAACGGCGATTCGCGCGACAGGGAATTTACGGTCTAGGAGGCTGCTGAAAAACCCTGCTCTGAGCCTCCTGTAGCGGCGCTCTATGAGCGCCGAATGGATAGAACACAAAGGCCGCCGGTCATAGACCGGCGCTACAGCCGGCATCGAGTTGGGCGCCAACACGGGCGCAGCCGATTCACACGACCGCGAGTTCACAGAGTAGTTGCAAGAATGATGGACAATATGGCCACCAAAACCTCCACTTCGCTATCACCCTTCGGCTGTGAACAAGGCTGGCGGACGCCGCTGTTCGGGCTGGCCGCGATGCTTGTGTTGACGTTCGCCCCGGTCAGTGGATTGGGGGAAGAGTCCCCTCTGGGCGAGCAGGTCAAAGCCGAGAGTTGTTTCAGCGCTCCGGCCCAAGCCCTTCCGAACCGGCTGACCGTGTCCAACCCTGCCGATACGACTCAGTGCGGAGTGGCAGAGGTGGAGTACGGCTGGGAGCGAGACTGGCCGGGCGGCGGCGCCCTGGACAATAGCTCGGGTTCCCTCCTTCGTTTTGGTCTGGCTCGCAACCTCGAGTTCCGCTGGAGCATCGACCAGTACCTTTCTACGCGGGATGGAGCCGGACTTCAGCACGGTATCGGCGACAACTGGCTGGGCCTAAAGTATCGCTTTCACCGGCAGTCCGGCGCCGTCCCCGCTCTCGCGCTCAACTACGCAGTTAAAGTGCCCAGCGCGAGCTACTCCAAAGGCTTAGGCTCGGGCCGCGTCGACCACGAACTCTCATTTCTCGCGAGCCAGGACGGTCACGGCTTCCACTGGGACTTCAACGCCAACGTTTTCGCCGATGGCCGCGCCCAGGTTCCTGGTTTCGATCACAACGTGGAACTGGCCTGGGCTCTCTCGCATTCCCTAAGGGGACCTCTGCAAATCGCAGGCGAAATCTCTGGAGATAGCAGGCTCAACCCTGCGACGCCGGGGTACGCGGGAGCGCTGGCGGCACTCAGCTATGCGGTGTCACCGCGGCTCGTGCTGGACTGTGGGCTCAGTGTGGGTTTGACTTCCGCCGCCGCTCGCAAGCGCCTGGTGTTCGGACTCACCTATTCACTCACGAACCTCTACACAGCAGGGATGAGAAGGCGGATAGCATCCAAAGAGCCCCGGGATCGGACCGGCAACAATCTGTGAAGTCAAGAACGACATTACGCGAACTCGAAGGCGAACCGATAGAAATAAACAGGCGCGCCGATTCGCGCGAACGGGAATTCACTATTTAGGAGAAAGACGATGAGCATTGCAATTACCGAGACCCGTCAATATATGACCTTCAAGCTGGGCGACGAGCTGTTTGCCATCGACGTCGCCCAGGTGCGCGAGGTGCTGGAGGTCGGCCAGATCACCAAGGTTCCCGCCGCCCCGGACTACATGCGCGGCGTGGTAAACGTGCGTGGGCAAGCGATTCCAGTGGTAGAGCTACGCCTGCGGTTCGGGCTGCCCGAAGGCGTCGACACCGTGCACACCCGCATCATCGTCATGGAGCTCGAACTCGATGGCGAGCAGGTGGTGCTCGGCGGCATGGCGGACAGCGTCCATGAAGTGATCGAGCTTGAGCCCGGCAACATCAATCCGCCGCCGCGCATCGCGATGCGCTGGCGGACAGACTTCATTCAGGGCATGGGCCGCCGGGGCGATGATTTCATTATCATCCTCGACGTGAACGCGGTGTTCTCTTCGGACGAGCTGGCGCTGGTCGGCGCGATCGAGGGCGCGCCTGAAGAGGCATCCGTCCTTGCGTAGCGCCCTGTCCTTATGATTTGCGGTGAATCCGGACGAATCTGGAGAAGATTATAACTATGATTACCGAGACCAGTCAATATATGACGTTCAAACTCGGCGACGAATTATTTGCGATCAACGTCGCCCAGGTGCGTGAGGTGCTGGAAGTTGGCCTGATCACTCAGGTGCCGACCGCGCCGGACTACATGCGCGGGGTGGTAAACGTGCGGGGTCAGGCGATTCCGGTGGTGGATCTGCGGCTACGCTTCGGCCTTTCGCAAGCCGCCGAGACCGTGCACTCCCGCATTATTGTGATGGAGCTCGAACTCGATGGCGAACTGGTTGTGCTGGGCGGCATGGCCGACAGCGTCCACGAGGTGATCGAGCTTGAGCCCGGCAACATTAATCCGCCTCCGCGCATCGCCATGCGCTGGCGCACGGACTTTATTCAGGGAATGGGAAAACGCGGGGACGATTTCATTATCATTCTCGATGTTAATGCGGTGTTCTCCTCCGAGGAGCTCGCGCTGGTCGAGAGGACCCCGGCGGCCGAAGCGCTCGTATCGGCTTAGCTGGATGCTCGATGACGACGGTTTTGGGTGGGAGCACCATAGCTTCATGGTCTCTGCCCACGATGACAGGCTTAGGTAAGAAACTTATGGTCGGCACTGACACTGTAGACGTCTGCGATCTCTCGACGGAGATGTTCGACCGCTTCGCGCAGTTTATTGGGAGCGAGCTCGGCATCAAAATGCCGGATTCCAAGCGGACCATGATTCAAAGCAGGCTGCTGCGCCGGGTTCGCGAGCTCCATCTTCAGTCGGTCGAGGAATACGGCCAGTATTTCTTTGCCTCGGCCAATTCCGAAGAGCGCCATCATTTCATCAACGCCGTCACCACCCATAAGACAGACTTCTTTCGCGAGCCGCAGCACTTCGATTATCTGGCACGGGTGGCGCTGCCCACGCTGCACCGCCATGCGGAAGGACCCAATTACCGGCTGGGGGCCTGGTCGGGCGCGTGTTCCTCGGGCGAGGAGCCCTACACTCTGGCCATGGTGCTCGATCAGTACGCGCGCCAGCAGCCGGGATTCGACTTCGCCATCCTGGCGACGGATGTCTCGTTGACGATAGTGGAGAAGGCGCGCACCGGCATCTATTCCGAAGCGCAAGTCAGCCCCGTGCCGCCGGACCTGCAAAAGAAGTACCTGTTGCGCAGCAAGAACCAATCGCAAAGGCTGGTTCGCGTCGCCCCCGACCTGCGCAAGAGGGTCAGCTTCCACACGCTGAACCTGATGGATGAGCGACTACCAGGTGAAGGACATGTTCGATGTCATCTTCTTGCGAAACGTGCTCATCTACTTCGACCGGAGCACGCAGGAAGCGGTGATCAACAAGATCTGCCGAAACCTCGCTCCTGGCGGTTACCTGTTCGTCGGCCACTCGGAATCGCTGGCGGGCCTGGAGGTGCCTGTCAAGCTGGTGCGGACGTCGATCTTTCGCAAGCCGTTTTGAAGAAGGGAAAGTGAAGCTGCCGTGATATCGCAAACCAAGGTTCGAGTTCTGATTGTCGACGATTCGGCCGTGGTGCGTCAGGCCATGAAAGAGATGCTCGAGACCGATCCGCAGATTGAGGTCATGGGCGTGGCCTCGGACCCTTACGTGGCCGTAGAGCGCATGAAACACGCGGTACCCGACGTCATCACCCTCGACATCGAAATGCCGCGGATGGATGGCTTGACCTTCCTCGAAAAGATCATGAGCCAGCATCCGATCCCGGTGGTGATCTGCTCCACTCTGGCGCAAGGTGGTTCCGATGTCGCATTTGCCGCCCTCGAAAAGGGCGCGGTCGAGATCATTACCAAGCCCAAACTGGGGGCAAAGGAATTCATCGAGGAGTCTCGCGTGCGCATCTGCGACGTCGTGAAGTCGGCCGCGCTTGCCCGCCTCCGGAAGTCCAACGCCGGGGTCTCGCGACAGGTGACTCCCAAGTTAACCGCCGATGCCGTCCTCGAAAAGCCCGTCTCGCATGCCCTGATTCAAACCACGGAAAAAGTGGTGGCGGTAGGCGCCTCCACCGGAGGAACCGAGGCGCTGCGGGAATTCCTCGAAGCCATGCCGATCGATTGTCCGGGAATCGTCGTCGTCCAACACATGCCGGAAGGATTCACCGCCCGGTTCGCCCAGCGCCTCGATGGGATCTGCCGCATTACGGTAAAGGAAGCCGCTGACAATGACTCGGTGATCCGCGGCCAGGCGCTGATCGCCCCCGGGAATCGGCACATGCTGCTGAAACGCGCCGGCGCCCGCTACTTCGTTGAACTCCGCGACGGCCCCCTGGTAAGCCGCCACCGGCCCTCCGTCGACGTACTCTTCCGCTCGGCCGCCCGCTACGGCGGTAAGAACGTGATCGGTGTCATCATGACCGGAATGGGCGACGATGGCGCCAAGGGAATGTTGGAAATGAAAGAGGCCGGGGCCTTCACGATTGCTCAGGACGAAGCCACCTGCGTCGTGTTCGGCATGCCTGCCGAAGCGATCCGCCTCTCTGCCGTCGATCGTGTGCTTCCCCTCCCCTACATTGCTCCTGAGATCATGCGCCTGCTAATCTCTCAGGAGAGGAGTTTGAAGTCATGAAAACCAACCTCGTGACCGACCCTTACCAGCCGTTCGAGTACCCGTACACCTCCGGTCCGTCGGCTCACCCTGGAACACGGCCTACGCGGCCCTGGATTCCCTCCAAAGGAGGAGACCGATGCCCAAGCGAATTTTGATAGTGGACGATTCCGTGACGGTGCGGCAGATGCTCTCGTTTACGCTGCGAGAGGCCCAGTTCGATGTCCTGGAGGCAGAGCACGGCCAGCAAGCCTTGGAGCGGCTCGACGGCCAGAGCGTCGATCTGATCGTCACCGACTTGAACATGCCGGTGATGGACGGAATCACCTTCATTCGCGGTGCACGCAGCCTGCCGGGCACCCGCTACGTGCCGATCCTCATGCTTACCACTGAGAGCCAGCCTGAGAAAAAAATGGAGGGCAAAGCGGCTGGAGCCACAGGGTGGATCGTGAAACCGTTTGATCCTCCCAAACTCCTGAAGGTGATTTCGAAGGTGCTGCCTTAAGGCCACCATCGATGAAGAGTGATGCCTCTTTCTCCCAACATTAACGGCACGGAAGAGATGGCCGCTGGCCCGGTCCTACCGTCGCTTGCCTTGGTGCTTAAGCCTCTGCAGGATGATCTCGACCAGGTGAACGCCCGCGTCAGGGACGAGTTCCTCGCACTCTCGGCCGCCCTGCAGAATATTGCCCGGCGCGCCCGCGAAGTCGCCACTCTGTCACATCAGGCCACGGAACTCATAGGCGAGGGGGAATGCCATCAATCCATCGACATCCTGGAGCAAGTTCTTGCCGACGCTGAACGGCTGCGGAGCCAGGATGAAACCAGCCAAAGCCAGATCCGCGAGATCCTGTCCCGTCTCGAGCAGTGCCGCTTTCCGCTCGTGCGACTGGCGGAACTCCGCCAAATGCTGCCTGCATTTGCCATGCTCGCTCGCATTGAGGCCAGCCGACTGAAGAGTAATACGGTGGACGTGACCAGCCTCACCGTGGACATCCAGACCCTGGCTGGCGAGCTCGATCAGCACGTGACCAGCATTGCGCAGGAAGCGCGCCGGCTGACGGAGTTGATGACCAGCCAGGTAAACCAAGTCGATGAGATGGAGAGGGAGGGACAGAAGCAGGGGGTGGCGCTGATTAGCCGCACTCGGGCGTTGCTCGAACCCATGCATGCCCGGGCTCAAGCAGCGGAAGCCAACTCCCACAAAATCGACCAGGAATATGCGAGCATCCATTGGGCCTTGGACAGAATCGTCATGTCGCTGCAGACCGAAGACATGGCGCGCCAGCGCGTCGAGCATGTTCAGGAAGCCTTGCGGCAGGTGTCGGCCAGGATCGAGGGCGGTGAGCCTGTGGCGGAATGCGCCGGGATCGTAAGCCTGCAACGCTCGCAAGTCCTCGCCACCCGCGATCTTTTGTCAGGATCGGTCGGTTCCATTCTGGCCAGCCTGCGTTCTCTCAGTCCCCGCGTGAAGGAACTCGCGGCAGGGACTGATGCGCTGCTCGGTCAGACGGATGAAGACGGCCGTTCATTCGCTTTGGCCGCTAAGGAAGGCCTCGCTACCGTTTCCTCGGTGTTCGAACAATACTTCGCCTCTTCCCATTCGATCGCCTCCACCGTAGCCGCTCTCCTCCCCGCCGTCGAGGGCATGACGAATCGTGCCAATAAGCTGAAGGAGATCGAGTCCACCATTCGCCACGTCGCCGTAAACGCCACCGTCAAGACCGCACAGTTGGGCATTGAGGGCGCTGCGATGAGCGCACTGGCCTCGGAATTGCAGAAACTGGCGGCCAAAAATGAGGGGTACACACGTAAGGTTATCGAGAACCTCGCCGCCATGGACAGGGCCTTGAAAGCCATCTCGGCCAATGCGGTTACGGATGATGCCTGCTCCGAGACTTTCGCCAACGTCGATCATTTGGCCGAATCAGGCACGTGTAACATCCTGTCGCAGAAACTCTCGACCGTGGTGGCCCAGGCCAGCGCGCTCCAAAACGAACTCGGCAGCGCCTCGGAACAAGCCGAACAGGCAAGCAGCGTCAGCGAGGCCTTTGACACGGTCGCCGAAAAACTGGACAGCGCCCTTCAGCAGCTTGGCTATGAGCCAGGTGAAATAATCGTACCGCCAGGAGCGGATAAAGCGGCGAATCTCAGCACCTTATACTCAATGCGCTCAGAGCGCGATGTGCATGAACGAGTCTTCGGCCTCGATTCCGGCGGCGAAGCTGCGACCGAGACCGTAACCGACGCACCTCCGGAATCGGACGACGACGATCTGGGCGACGGCATCGAGCTCTTCTGACCTACCCGCCAAGCCGTGAGCCGATCCCTGCCACCGTTGCTTCCTTTCTCACAATATCCCGCTGACGACAGATCTCTCCCCTTGACTTGGGAATAGAGAGAAGTCGCGACCTTGGTGGTCGAACTTTCAGAGATCATAGATCACGGACAGTCCTTAGGCTTTGGTGTAAACTGATTACTAAACATTTCGAGGAGAGGGCATAAGGGAAAGTCCGACTTCTGACTCGCGGAGTGTTCATGACCCAAGCGATCAATGAGGATGCGGTTTTGAGGACCCTCGGCGCCATCGAGGATCCCGACCTGGGGCGCGACCTGGTTTCGGCCGGGGAAGTAAAGGATCTGGTACTGAGCAATGGGGGTGCTTCGTTCACCCTGGAGTTCGCGACGCCGGCGGCTTCCGATTCACTGGAGCGCCAGGCGATTGAGCATCGTGCCCGCGCGGCCGTGGAAGCGTTGGGGCTTAAGCCGGTAAAGGTGCACGTTACCTGGAACGTCCCCGGCACTAAGACCGGCAAACCCTCGCCGCTGATACCTGAGGTGAAGAACACTATTGCCGTGGCCTCGGGCAAAGGCGGCGTGGGCAAGTCCACGGTAGCGGCCAACCTGGCCGTGGCCCTGATGCGCACGGGCGCCAAGGTCGGGCTGATGGATACCGACGTCTACGGGCCCAGTGTACCCATCCTGATGGGCGGACGCGAAGAACCCAAGGTGGTGGAGGGAAAGCTCGATCCGCCCATGGAGTGGGGCATCAAGCTGATCTCGATGGCATACTTTCTCCCTCCCAAGGAAGCGGTGATCTGGCGCGGTCCTATGTTGCACAAGACCATCCAGCAATTCCTGGGCGACGTGCGCTGGGGCGCCCTCGACTACCTGGTCATGGATCTGCCGCCGGGCACGGGCGACATCCAGTTAAGCCTGTCGCAGACCATTCCGCTGACAGGCGCGGTAATCGTCTCGACGCCGCAGGACCTGGCGCTGCTAGTGGCGTCGAAAGCCATCGCCATGTTCCAGAAAATGAAGGTGCCGATTCTGGGAATCGTCGAGAACATGAGCTACTACGTGTGCCCGCACTGTGGCGAGCGTGACGACATCTTCGGGCACGGCGGCGCCCGGCTGGCCAGCCAGAAGCTGGGAATCCCTTTTCTGGGCGAGATTCCACTCAATCCTGCTGTGCGTCTCGAAAGCGACAATGGACGTCCGGTAGCGCTCAACGACAAAACGCCTTACGGACTGGCATTCAAAAAGACTGCCGCAGCAGTTGCCGCCGAAGTGAGTAAGTTGCACCTGTCGGGCGACGGGGAAATTACGATCGAATAAAATGTGCTCGTCCGTCTTGCTATAGATGCTGACACCAAGAAAAATCAAGTTAGGAGGCGAAGGCGGCACCATCCGCATCGATTGGTCGGACGCACACGTGAGCGCCTATCCTTATCAGTATCTGCGCGATCGCTGTCCCTGCGCCATGTGCAACGACAAGCGGCCCTACGCGCACGGTGAACCCGCTCCGCCCAGCCCCTTCCAGATGTTTCAGAAGGTGCTCAAGCCGGACCGGGCGGAACTGGTGGGACGCTACGCGGTGCAGATGCACTGGAGCGACGGTCACTCAAGCGGGATCTATGATTTCGATTATCTGCGCTCGCTTTGTCCGTGCAGTGATTGCGAGGCCGCGCGAAAAGCCGACGCCAGAGCCGACGTGGATGAGGCGGAGTTGCCATGACTCCAGTCTCGCGACAGGCAGTTTGGCACAGGTTACGATCATTGATCTGAAACAGGGCTCTCCCCATGGAGAGGGCTGTTGTCAGCGTGGGTCGTGCCCCGCAGTCGACTTCGTTTTGCTATCAATGCCGACGCGACGTTTCGACAGGAGGGCGAATATGTCACGCCACGAGATATTGAACCACTCCCTTACGATTGTCTTTCTGGTCGCCGGATTCGCCATGCCGCTGCTGGCTTCCGGCCCCACTCCGCCGAATGTGCCTTCCCGGGGGTTGCTGCTGGTGGACAACAAAGCGGATCATACGCTGGGAATCGTCGATCCGCAGGCCGGCAAACAGATCGCCGTGGTGCCCGAAAGCGGCATCACAGGCCACGAAGTGATCGCCTCGCCCGACGGCAAAACCGCTTACGTACCGATCTACGGGAACTCCGGCGTGGGCAAACCGGGCACTGACGGCCAGACCGTGGACGTAATCAATATTGCCAGCCACAAACTTGTCGACACCCTCGATTTCGGAGGGCCCCAGCGCCCGCACTGCCCGCAGTTCGGACCAAAAGATGGCCTGTTGTACGTGACGACGGAGATCACAAAAAGCGTGACCATTATCAATCCGCACACCAATAAGGTGGTCGGCCAGGTCCCCACGGGCCAACCGGAATCGCATATGCTGGCGATCACCAGCGATGGACGGCGCGGCTACACGGCCAACGTGGGTCCGGGAACGGTCAGCGTGCTCGATCTCGAGAATCGGAAGCAACTTAAGGTGATCCCGATTTCGCGCGAGACCCAGCGTATCTCGATTTCGCCCGACGATAAGATGGTGTTTACCTCCGATCAGACCGCTCCGCGGCTGGCGGTGATCCACACCGGCGACGATTCGGTAAGCTGGGTTGAAATGCCCGGCATCGGCTACGGCACTGCACCCTCCCGTGACGGGCGCTGGCTGCTCGTGGCGTTGATCAAACTGAACAAGGTGGGAGTAATCGACCTGCACAGCATGAAAGTGGTCAGAACGCTTGAAGTACCCAAGGCGCCGCAAGAAGTCCTGATGGCTCCGGACGGCCGGGAGGCATACGTCTCCTGCGATGCCAGTCACAAAATTGCTGTTATTAATCTGCCGGGTTGGGAAGTAGAAAAGCTTATTGATGTAGGCAATGGTGCGGACGGACTGGCTTGGGCGCCGTCGGCGAGCCGGTGACCCCTCCAGCCATCAGGCAAAACGGGAATCTCGAGAGTGCAAGGGGTACAAACCTGGATGAGGCGCGCCGGCCTTGGTTGACAGATCGCCCGAGGGCCCGAGATCAGATGATTTCTACCTGGACGTCTTTGACCAAGCTCTTGAAACGCTCTGCGTCAGCCTCGCTGCCGACGATAGCCCCGTAATGCATGGGGACAGCGATTTTCGGTTTGATCGCGTGGCAAGCTTCGGCCGCCTCTTCCGCGGTCATGACGTAGGTTCCCGAGACCGGCAGCAAGGCGATATCGCACTTGACCGAGCGCATCTCGGGAATGAAGTCCGAATCGCCGGCGTAATAGACCGTCACTCCATCCATCCGGATGAGAAAGCCAAGTCCCTTGCCCTTGGGGTGAAACACGTGCCCCGGCTCGCGAAATTTGTTCAGGTTGTACGCCAGTACGGCCTCAACCTCAACTCTCCCTACGTGCTGTTTACCGGCTGGATCAAGAAAGAACACCTCCTTCACCTGCACACTTTTGAGCCCCTCGGTCGCGAGTGGGCTAGCCACAATCGAAGTGCCCTGGAAGATCACCTTTCGCAAGTCGTCGAGGCTGAGGTGGTCAAAGTGCTCGTGGCTGATCAGAACGATATCGGCTTCGTCGCCTTTCGCCACCTTGAAGGGATCGGTATAGATGACTTTTGATCCCTTGATGCGGAAGGTGTCGTGCGCGATACGGGTGATGTCCAATCCCAGCAACTGCATAGTGACCTCCTTGATGGACTTGGTCCCTGAAGTCCAGGCTCGTTCAGGCTGGACAGCCTTTCCCGTAAGCATCGCAAAGAAGACGTGGCCCGGGGACGGGGCGTTATTGCGGCGAGCTGACAGCCGCCTCGGAAACAACGATCAACTCGTGCTGCTTGCCGTCGACTTTGAACTTCATCTTGTCTTTGTCGAGTTTGAACTCGATCTGCGTGTTCACCGGCACAAGCTCAGCATGGTACTGCTGCGGCTGACGGACGTGGTACTCGATGGAATCGGTGCGGATCACGTATTCCTGGCACAGCAGATCCTGCGTGGAGTGGTGCTTCGCCTTCTGCGAACCGCACGGTACAGAGGTTTCCGAAATTACGATTCCCGTGCCAATCTTCTCTTTGGCCGAGGCGCAAACAGCAACCAGGGCCAAGGCGGTCAGGAGCATACACAGCTTCTTCATGATGAGGCCCCCAGTGTTAGTGAATTTCAGTGTCGAACGCACGCAGGCATATCTTACCGCAGACGAGGAGTGGCGCGCACACAAATTCGACAGCGCTGGCGGCTGCTAGAGGCCAGCTCCCCTCTCCGGCGCGTTTAAGAATCGTGAAGCCTTGGCGGCTATCTTCCTATACGTGCGACCGTAATTTTAGTCTTGCCATTTCGGGAATCAGTCTCGATGTCGATCGTTGTGGTGAACGAAGTGTCGCCAGCGGACTTGGTGATGCCGATCCGATAGTGCCCCTCATTGTTCACCACGCCGGCCCCACCTCCAAGATGTTCCTTGTAGAACTCAACCACTTTGTCGATGGGATCGTCGGTCTCATATTCCTGCACGGCTACACCGGCATTTCCAAATGTCACTTGCGCGCCCTGCTCGAGCGGCGTGGCGCCAGGATAAACCGGTAGTCCGGCGATTGGAGCTGCGTTATCGCGGCTGCCGATCTTGAGATCACCGATCGAAATGGAGCCACCGTTTCTGGCTTCATTCATTCTGAGATGGTGCCTGAACCGATGTGCAATCACCAGGCAGCTCGCAATGCCCAGAACCCCGATCAATACGAACACGCCCAAGACGATGAAAACGATCTTCAGCACCGGGCTCGGCTTTCCAGCTGGCGGCAGCACGACAGCGCCAGGCGCAGTCCCTTGCACCGCAGAAGGAGGGGTCGGTGGCGCCGCAGGCTGCACGCCAGGATAGGACACGGCCGGGATCACCGATCCAGCGGGCGGTGTGGCCATCGGCGCACCGCACCGTGGACAGAATCGGACCTCTTCACTTACCTGCGAGCCGCATTGAGTGCAGAAGCGGGCCATAGATTCTCCTGGACGTCAAAATCGGATTATTCTAGCATAACCGCTTGGCGCAACGGCTGCCTTGCCAGATCTTGCAAGGCTTAGTCCGTATTGCCTGAGGAGCAAGACACTGCCCTCTGAAGTTGTTACGAGCATGGTTACCTCGTACTTTGGTACCCACGCCGAATCCGAGAGCCAGCTCGATGCCAGGCGACAACCGTTTCTGGTTTGACGATGACCGGGAATGTGGCTCCAGGCAGGCCAAAGCCGGCGGAGGGGAGTCCAAAATATTCGATCCTGCATTCCGAGTATTCATTTCTTACTTCCGGTAAACCACGCCGCCCTTCATCACAAAGCTGACCCTCTGCAAGACGCTGATGTCGGTCAGCGGATCGCCCGGAACCGCAATGACGTCGGCCCAATAGCCCGGCTTCAGCGCCCCAATCTGATCCTGCCAGCCGAGTAACTTTGCGCCGTTGAGCAGGTCAGCCTGTAGCACGGCCAACGGCGTCATGCCGTACTTCACCATCAGCAGAAACTCCCGTGCCTGCGTGCCGTGGGGAAAGGGACCCACATCTGATCCCACGGCGATCGGTACGCCGGCCACAAGCTGCCTCTGGAACTCCTGCACGTGCAAGTCAATTATCCATTGTTCTTGCTGGGCTTGCGCAGACGACGCCGCATGTTGGGCAAAGTACTCCGCGATCGTGAAGGTTGGTACCGCGAAGATCTGCCTCTCCCGCATCAACCGCATCGTCTCATCACTCAGTTGATAGGCGTGATCAATGGAGACCACGCCAGCCCGCGCCGCATACAGCGTGCCCGGCTCCCCCGTCGCGTGAACCGCAACGCGCTTGCCAACACGGGAGGCTTCCTGCACGGCCGTTCTAAGTTCGGCTTCGGTGTACTGATACGGCGTGGATAGGTGACCCTCGCCGACTGAGTCCAGACCCGTTTCGTAAATCTTGATGAAGTCCGCTCCCTCCTTGAATTGCTGGCGAATCACGTTCACCAGCCCCGCCGCATTATTCGCGTAAGTGGCGTTGGAGAAGATGTGCTGTTCTGGGTTATAGCGGATCGCATCTTCATGGCCGCCGAGAATATCAACTGCATTGCCGCTAATTCGCAAACGTGGTCCGGGAATCGCCCCCAGATCTATCGCATTGCGTACCGCACTGTCGGCCGAGCCCGCCCCTTCGGTCCCCATGTCCCGCTCTGCCGTGAAGCCTGCCATCAGGTCGTCCCGGGCCGCGACAACCGCAGCAATAGTGCGCTGTGGCACCGACTCCTGAATCGTCTGCAAATCCTCGGCCCCCGGATGGAGAAAAAGGTGCACGTGAGCGTCAATCAACCCAGGCAATAGCGTGCTATCACCCAAATCGATGATTTCGGCTCCTGCCGGAGGCTTGACTGCCGAGCCCACCTCCGCGATTTGTTCCCCTTGCACGAGCACTTCGCCAGGCCTCAGTGTTCTTCCGCTCTCCACATCCAGCAAGCGTGTGGCATGCAATAACACCGCATGCCTTGCTATCGGCGGCGGGGATTGAGCCAGTACAGGGGAGAGAAAGATCGAAGACAGGAACAAGCCGAAGAACGTCGCGGGAAAACTTGAGATCATGTTCATAATGCTAGCAATAATAACATTCCCGATCCGATCCGTTGCGCGCCCCTGAGTGTGCCCGTCAATGTGCGACATGGCGGACCTCCCAGGCCGAACCCACTCACGTCGTCGTCGGCAACGGAGTCACGGGCGGGAAGGCAGGGATTCGACACCAACAACCTGCGGTAACGACCATCAGTAAAACGCTACACAGGATCGATGTTGGCCACGTAGATATTTTCCTTGAAGGCGACTTTTCAGGCTGAGTCCCCCAAACTGACGTTCTGCGGTAGGTGAGCGACTTTCCTCTATCATGTGCAGATCGTAGGGCAAAGGCCAAAGCGTTCCGCGACTTCATGCCGAAACAGTGGCTTGTTACTTCCGCCTCGATCTCGGCCGTTTAGCACCCGAACCCCAGAAGTATAAACCCCATCCGTCTTCATCATCGAGTCGTGCCAGCCCCATCACTGATGCCCGGAGGGACAGTTCGGCCGCTGGCCTTAGAACCGTTTGACCATATCGTCTCGTCCGAACTTGAGCTGGAGCTTGTATCAAGGAATCGTCGCCTGTGGGCGCCGCGCCGTATTCGGCGACGTTGATTTCCTTGTCAGTTCCGTCCACGCCCACACGACGCACCTTCACGAGAACGCCGCGCCCGTTATCCGCACCAGCTGAGTAAGCCTTTGGAACATCTCGCAGGTGAACCGTATCGGGCTTACCAGGTGTGACCGCAATTGCCTTCATGGCTGAGTCTCCTTTATTTGCGTGTTGCGGGTATAGGCAGCGCGGTGGAAAACTCCGAAATCTTCGGGTTGGCTGCTCTCACCCTAACTTTGAAAAGCGTTGCACCTATGAAAGCCAGAAGGAGCGGAATTTATTCCCGGATAGTGTTAAAAATATCTGACCAGGCACGCAGGACCTCCGCTACGGTCCAAGCCTGTGCGATGCATCCCCGGGGCGTAAAGGGAGGATCACCGTCAAAGATTTCACTCGCGGTGCCGAGACCGTGAGCTTTCAGGTGATGCCCGATGGGTTCGAGGAACGATAGGGCACGCACAGCGTCCTTATACACTCGCAGGTGAGCCAGCACAAAAGGTCCCAGCAGCCAGCCCCACACCGTCCCTTGATGATAAGAGCCGTCGCGGTGGAACGGGTCTCCACCGTAGTGACCCTGATAGCGCGGATCAATCGAGGCGAGGCTCCTGAGACCGTGCGAGGTGAGCAGATACCGCGCGCACGTGTCAACCATGGCACGTTGCTGACTTGGGGCCAGCGGGCTTGCTGAAAGAGAAACCGCTAGCAGTTGATTCGGCCGCAAAGAGGCGTCGGACCCATCGGGGCCATCGATCACATCGAAGCAACAGCTCGCGCTTTCGTTCCAGAAACGCTGAAAACCACTCTGGGCTCGTTGGGCCATGGTTTCGTATTCAGCACTCGCCATCCCGAGAGCCCGTGCAAAGTCGCTCATGATGATGAGAGCGTTGTACCAGAGGGCATTCACCTCGACGGGCTTTCCGATGCGGGGCGTCACCACCCAATCGCCAACTTTAGAGTCCATCCACGTGAGCTGAAGTCCAGGTTCACCGGCGTAAAGAAGGCCGTCGGCCGGGTCGAGATGAATGTGGTAGCGCGTGCCGCGGACGTGCCAGCTTATGATGTCCGCCAGCACGGGAAACAACTCGCGCAAGAGGCCTTCGTCCCGTGTCGCGGCCAGATACTGGCGGATCGCTTCGAAGTACCACAATGTCGCATCCACGGTATTGTATTCGGGTGCTTCACCCGCGTCCGGAAACCGATTCGGCAGCATGCCACGGTCGACAAATCGCGCAAACGTGAGCAGGATCGACCTCGCAATTTCGGGACGGCCCGTGGAAAGCGTGAGGCCCGGCAAGGCGATCATGGTGTCACGGCCCCAGTCGCCGAACCAGTGGTAGCCCGCGATCACCGAGTGCGCTTCAGGGTCATCCGGCAAAGACCGGCTGACGATGAACTGGTCGGCCGCCAGAACCAACTGACTGATCCAGGCCGGCGCCTTCCGGACCACTCCGAGATTGGCCTCGGACCAACGCTCGAGCAGAGTGCTGTCTCGTGCAGTCCGTTCCTTGTGCCGCGCATCCCCGTCGAGACTGGGCTCGGATTCTGTGCTGAAGACCAGGGTTGCGGACTCGCCTAGCTCAAGCTTAGCGCGAAAAGTGCCGGCGTGGAGGTGGTCTTCGTGGTCATCGAGACCACGATAGCGCTCGGCGGCAAGATCGAAGTCGCAGTACCACTCGTGCTTTGGTTCCGCGGTGGCTTCGGCACTGAGCAGATGGAACGGCACCGCCCCATCGAAAGCCCGGACGCTCAGGCCGTGGGTCACGGCCTCCACTTGCATGCGCCAATCACCGGCGTGAGTGCTTGAATGGTAGTCGCGATAGTTGACCAGAGTCTTCAGAGCCAGGCGCACGGGGCCGCTGGCCCGTATCAGTGTGTAGCGAACATAGGTGGTGTTGGCGCCTTGCTGCATCCACACGCGTTTCTCAAGGAGCGCGTCGGCACAGGCAAAGGTCCACACCGGCGTTGTACCCTCAAGGTGGAAGGCCTCAATGTGGCGAAACCCGTGAGGATCGATAGTTCCGCCTGCCCAGCGGTTTGTACTGAGCATATACTCGCCGTCGTCATAGCTGACAGCCTCCTCAATTTTCGAAACCAGAAGCGTGCGGCCGAGCGGCGGCTTCAGAGCGGCGACAAGCAAGCCGTGGTAGCGTCGCGTGAGCAGGCCGGCCACGGTGCCGGAGACGAAGCCGCCGATGCCGTTCGTTACCAGCCATTCACGCTGCTCCGCCGTTTCGAGGCTTCCGCAGGTATCGCGGCCGAATTCCACCATCACACGGTCGACAGGAGTGCTGATCGGCGTCACGGTCTCGCCTCTTGCTGCTGTGGCTTGCATAAGGCGTTCCCCCCTTCTCATTCGCCGCCCGGGACTGCTTTGGGCCCGTCTTTGCATTTAAGCGCAATCTTCGAATCTCCAGTACGGGTTCAAAAGGGCTACGGCGGAGTCTCCTGTAGAGTGGGCCAACTGCCCTGCTAACCAGCCGGGATATAGGGCCTCGGCCAAGGCCAGATCCCGGACTGCCCGCTCGGCATGCGCCGGGTTGTCGCCTTCAGTTTCGTACCTGACCTGGTGCTTTACGAGCAAGCAAGGCTTGGGAGTGGCAGTCCAGAACTCCGTCGTGCAGGCATCAAGGGCCAGGTCAATCAGAATGCCCCCATCCGCGAATTTTCGGGCCAAGCTCAGCATCGGCGGGTAATCGGCTGAGGCCACTAGAATCAGGTCAAATGGACCGATCTTCTCGGGAGCCGCCTTGGCACTGCTCAGCTGGCTGGGACTTGCGTATCGGGCGCCAATCTCCTCGACCAGTTGCGCTTTGGCGAGCACATAGCTAATCCAGACATTTTTCCATTCAGGCAGATCCGTTATCCGGGTCTCGCCGCAAAGCTCTCGGAATGGCTGAATCTGCCGGGCATTCTCACGGCTCCTACCGCTTGAGTTACAAGAGAGCTTAGCGAGGCGGACAGCATCCAGAGACGGGTGGTGGGCCCTTCGTACAAAAGCCGCAGTGTCGGCACAAATTCGGCAAGTCTGTTGGCCATTCTTCTTATGCGATTGCGAGGCGCTGAAGTGGTGACTCTCGGCCGGATCTTTCAGCCGCAGCCGCCCAAACAGCATAAGACTATCCGACATTTGCGACATCATGTTGCTTGTGCTCATGCTGTTCCTCTCTGCTACTCGCCGCTTTGTTCGATTAGTTTCGCCACCAGGCCGGTCCATCCGGTTTGATGGCTGGTGCCGATTCCGGCGCCATTGTCGCCATGGAAGTATTCATGAAACAAAACGAGATCCTTCCAGTGAGGATCCGTCTGAAACTTGCTGATTCCGCCAAGCACAGGCCGTCGTCCGTCATCGCCTCGCAGGAAGATGCGTGTCATCCGGCGCGAAAGTTCGCCGGCCACCTGCCAAAGGGTCAACATCGTGCCGGATCCGGTAGGAAACTTCACCTTAAAGTCGTCCCCCAGGTAGTGATGGAATTTCTGCAGTGACTCGATGAGGAGATAGTTCACTGGAAACCAGATGGGCCCGCGCTAGTTCGAGTTGCCACCAAACAAGCCGGTGCTCGACTCCGCCGGCTCGTAGGCTACTCTATAGCTGTTTCCGTTCTGCCCCAGCATGTACGGGCTATCGTTGTGGTACCCAGCATTCGGTAAACGGCTCTAGGCTGGTCAATCGCAGGCGAAGGCTGACGCTTTCACCCGGTGCCATTTCGAGCCGGTAATGGGATGACAGATGTCCTCGGCGATCGCTTTGGCGTATTCGACGAACACATCGAAATAGCCATCATCCCTAATTACTTGGTATATAGTGACTTACATCCGGATAAGCAGATGATTTTGGATCTGAACTGACCAAGAAATCTCGTGGTTCGGAGTTGCTCAGGCAGGTTAAAGCCGTCGGCACTACGATATTTCGTGGCGCGGAGCGCCTCGCTGAGACGCCGAGTTTTTTTCATCCAGCTCCGCAGAGTGTTCGGATGAAGGTTCAATATTCTCGCCGCCCCCTTGGGCACCCTCTCGATAACCCCTCCCGTCTGTTTGAGCACAGCCAGGACGTGCTGCCGTTCAACTTCTTCGAGGGATTCCCCCAAGCAGGGCGCCACACATGGTTGGCAGTCGACGTGTCGCGACTCGGCCTACCCTTAATTACTTCAGAGACAGCAGTGGGTTCCGAGGAGTCAAGCACACTTCGATCCAGTGTCAGGACAGGGGCCCGGGGGGAAGCACAATCGCGAGTTCCACAATGTTCTGGAGTTCTCGAATATTGCCCGGCCAACTGTATTCCATTAACCGTGCCATCGCGGTCTGCGACACACCCTCAACTGCCTTTCCAAACTTCTTTGAGTAATGCTCCAGGGAAAATGCTATCAGTGTTGGGATGTCGCCACGACGCTCGCGTGGCGATGGCAGGGGCAAAGGAAAGAGCGCATGTTCTCGATGGCCAATGCCACCTGGTTGGCCACCTCTTGGAGGAATTCGCCATCCGCATCTAAATGATTGGCGGTCTTGCTCACAACCGCTTAAGGTCCCGATACTCTTCTTGCGTACGATCAGTGGAGCGGCACAAAGGACCGGGCGCCCTCGGAAAAGAGAAGATCCTCCGTCGCGTAGCTCGCTCTTGCTCCAGGTCGTGGCGCAGAAGTCGCGTGCGTATTCCGTCTTCACGGCACCCGTTCGACCGTGAACAATGCTGCGTTGAACCAGGAGGGTTAGGTTATGGAAGTCAAAATCGCCCCACTGCAATGACCATCAAGAGGAAATCCGGAAGAAGCCTCTCAAGAAGGCAGCGATCGCTGCCGGCATTGGTCCAAGGATAGGCTGGCACACGTTCCGACATACCTATCGATCATGGCTTGACGCCACGGGGGTACCGCTCAAAGTGCAACAGGAGCTCATGCGCCATGCCAGCATCACAACCATGATGAGCGTCTATGGACGGGCGATGCCGAGTATCAAACGGGAGGCGAACAGCAAGGTGGTGAGTATGGTGTCGAAGAAAGAAAAAAGGGAGCCGATTGGAGCGGCTCCCGTAGCAACTTTCCTCTTAACGGGGTTTTTGGGGGTTTGTGGCCTTCCTCAGATTCCCGCTAAGCTCATGATTTCTTTGGTTGCGGGGGCTGGATTTGAACCAGCGACCTTTGGGTTATGAGCCCAATTCCGACATCACTCCAACCGACTTCGCACGACCGTTCCTGTTTTTGGTTCATATAACTCTTTGATTCTCCGTGACAACCTGAAACCGATTCATCCCGCATGTATTGGGGAATCGTGCCCAACTGGGCACAGTTTTGGGCACAGGCGCGGAGACACCTTGTCCTCGACCGAACCACAGCGAGCGCTCCCGTTTGGCTCTATTCGTGGGCGGCATACGACTGCTGCAGTGACAGCCGGGCCTTCGGTCGAGGGTGAAGGATTCGTCCCACTGCGATCCCTTCTTCCCTCTATTAAAGTCACTACCCAGAAGCTGAAGAAGCTCCAGGCCATCCAGCTCGTGCGCGAACAGAGAGACACTCGTAAGCAGGAGCTGGCTTTTAATGCCCGTCCCTTCATCCTGTGTGGAATTCCCCTCCGTCGCCCACCAATCGACCAGTTCGCCTACACGCGACGCAATGGCAACTTCTTCCTTTCCATAACGGCTCATCCAGAGTTCGGACTGCCTTATGGTCAGGACCGCCTGATCCCCATTTGGATCGCCACCCTGGCCGTGCGGCAGCAAAGCCCCGTCGTCCACTTTGAACATCTCTCTGAGATGCTAGACTACTTCGCCCTGCCCATGACCGGCTTCTACTACAAGCGAATCGCCGAGGCTTTCCAGCGCCTCTTTGGTGCAACCATCTTCTTCGGGACCGAGGAGCATCCATCCCAGCGTACGGTTCTCGATTGGGCGCGCTTTCACTTCTTTGACCGCATGAACCTGTGGTGCTCCCGAGAAGAGGTCCCTGAGCGGGAAGCAATAGTGGACAAGACCCTTGAGAACGTCATCACTTTGAGTCCAGCGTTCTACGACGAGATTCAACAGCACAAGATTCCTGTCGAACGGAGAGTCGTGGCCGCTCTTTCAAACGCCCCAGGCCCGTTGGATCTCTACACTTGGTTAGCCTGGAGAACATGGTCGGCTAAAGGGCCAGCGCGAATACCCCTCTTCGGCCCGGGAGGTCTTCACCAGCAACTCGGTGTAACGGCCTACTCTCGCAATCGTGCCTTTCGTGAGAAAGTGGCTCAGTGGTTGAGGGAAGTGCGCCAGTTGTGGCCGCAATGCCCCGCTCGGCTCTCCGAAGATGGCCAGTATCTTCTCATCCAGCCAGCGTACCGATCACCTGCCATTTTGCCGGTGGCTGCGTCTGAGATTCCCTGACTGCTTCTTTCGCGGAAGCGGAGTGACTAGCCGTCTTTTCCAGGCTGTCAGTTTCTCATTGTCGGGTCCAGCCTCCTCTCTCGCTGTGATGCGCTTTCAGGAACTTGAGTAACTCCGCGTGTCACACGCAAGAGAGAACCCTATGACGCCTTGGGCCGTTGCTTTTTGTCTTGCCTCCCCAGCCAGGTAAGCGCACCTCCAGATCGACTTTTGCTGCTTCAGGCTGGTCTTGAATTGGGTTAGTCGAGATAAATGTTGTGACGCTTGGCGAGTCTGCCGTCGAGGCGACTGAATTGAATCGAGTATGCGTTCTTATCTCCCCGCGGAGGCACTGAGGGGTGCCGCTCCGCGCAGCGGACGCGCACCCTCGTCGAGTGTGTGACGAGCGGCAACATGCATTTCGGCCGTAGAACGGAAGCCCCGAGATACATGCATCCTTCGAGGTGAGACTACCTACCAGTCGTGCTGCGGATGGCAGACATTAGATAGTCCCGAAGATCCTCACCTAGTAGAAGACGCTACTAGTGGAGGCGTACTGCGGCGCGCACCACAGCGATCACGTACGTGCCGTGGTTAGGATGCCGGTCTTCGATCGATAGGCGCGGGTCGCCCGAAGCTAGCCGGTCTGACTTGGTCTGGACGAAATCGATCTTCTGACCCGATGCGTCGCAGCCATCGTTTGCGTCGGGCGGAAAGCTGCGCATAAGATTCGGCAAGCGAACGTGCCGTCTACTCGTTTTCACAAGATGCATTCTTCGTCCTATCTGCCGCACGCCTGAACGAAATGGCCAAAGTACTCTATCTTACAAACCTTGCGCGAGCGCAGCAGCGGGCAGGGATTGTTCTGCTTCCTCGCGCACGACTACGAGTAGTACCCCCTTCTCCAGGGCCGCCGTGAGCGCGTTGGTCCGCTTCGGGATGTCCCGCAGATCGTTGAGTTCGAGAATCCGCTGCCAAAGCGAGTCCTGGGTTTCGTGCACCTCCATCTTTTCGAAGAATGGCGCCTCGACGCATGCCGACCAACCGTACTGACTCGCGAAATCGCGAACGACAGCTAGGGCTGACACGACGGCATCAGTAACTTCGGCGCGCCTACTTTCGTAGGCGGACGGGAGTACGACGATCGAGTTGACCTCACCAGGGGTCAAGAGCGCCTTCTATAATCTGTTGCGTAGATAACGGGTTTGTTTCGCTCCTACTTGATTGTCGTCTATCTTCGCGTCGGGTCCGCCTTTTTTTTACGCACCACCCAGTGCTGCGATTCCTGTCGGAAGAGCGGCGAGATTTAGACGCACACCAAATCAGCTTAGTGGGAGACTTCTTGGCAGCGATTCTCGCATTGCTCCACTTCTATGTCGTTTTTTGCGGGGAAATCCGTGAGTATCGTGTGCTGGAGGAACTCGTGCGGCAGGTGCCGGATGAGAAGATCCTCTTCGGCTCAGACACCCCCTGGATGGACCCGCGTTCTCACCTTTCGAGGGCACTTTTGGCCGGCATTGAAGATTCGGTGAAGGAAGAAAATCCTGCGCGGTAACGCACGATTCAGGTCTACGACTCGGTGTGTTATGATCCTTGCGCTATGTTTGCACGACACGGCGTCTGGAACGAAGTCGCGCTCGCAACCATATTCTGGAACGGCCAAGACTCTCCCTGGTCGTGACTCCCGGCGGAAGCTAGAGTGCGGCCAGGCCGTGCTTCTGGAAAGCGACGAATCGTCGCCCAATAGACTAACCTGAGGAGATGAACCATGAGTTATGAATATAGGCTTGCATCAAACTTAGTACCGTTCTCTCGCGTTAGTGATCGCTTCGTTGCCAGCGGCTATAATCAAGGACACGAATTCTGCAAGAAACTGGAAATGGCGGCAGCCGTTGATGGCATAACCGGTGCAGGTGCAGGCTGGCCTTGTCCAGGTTTCGCCAATGGCACCGCGCTTAAGAAAGCGTTCGACAATAGCGGACTCAAGTTGTTCACGATCGACGCGGACATTTACACCGATGCGCTATTCAAGAATGGCTCCCTTTCCAATCCTGATCCCAAGATCCGTCGTGCCGCCATTGACCGGATCAAGAGTGTCATTGACGCCGGCATCGAAGCGGGCGCTCCCGACATGAATCTCTGGCTGGGCCACGACGGTTTCGAGTACACCTTCTCGGGCCATTATCAGGATGTGTGGAAGTTGATCCTGGAAGGGCTACAGGAGTTATCCGAATATGACAACAGGCTGCCGATCAGCCTGGAGTACAAACTCAAGGAGCCGCGGGCCAACGAGTATATCGCTAACGTGGGTATTGCGTTGCTGCTCGTGAGCAAGATCAACAAACCCCATGTGGGCATTACCCTGGACGTGGGACATAGCCTGGCGGCCCTCGAAAACCCGGCCAACGCCGCGGTCCTTGCCATGCGCGAAGGGAAGCTCCAGCAGGTGCACTTGAATGACAACTACCGTGATTGGGATCACGACCTGATCCCGTGCACCATCAACTTCTTTGAACACATTGAATTTTTCTACTGGATCCGCAAGCTCGGTTACCAGGGCTGGTTTGGAATCGACATCTTTCCTTATCGGGATGACGGAACCGAGGTGACGCGCCGCACCGTGCAAGCTTGCCGCCGCTGCTTCGAGATCGTGGACAAGTTAACGGAGTTGAATATCGATCAACTGCTTCTGGAGGGGCAGCGCCTGGAAGTGATGAGAATAGTCTGGGACATCATTTGACCTGATGATGTATCTGGGAGACTGAAATCCTCGGACGCCCCTTGCAGTGAAAGGGGCCTCCCGGGACACCACCTGAGCCAACACGCGGAGTTGGCTGCCGCCATCGGACGACTGCCGACTTCTTGGCGACGGGCTGGCGGCCCTTGACGGAGGTGACGGTAGCAATGCGAATCGAGCCATACATCGGGAAACCAGATATCAACCGCCTGCTCGCTACATTGCGGGGAGAGCCTGTCGACCGGGTTCCGCACCACGAAGCGCTGATCGAAGACGTCCACGTGGAAAAACTTCTGGGCCGTAAGGCTGGCAACACCCTGGGGGTTGGTGGCGATCCGTCAAAAGGCAGTGCGGCAGGGGAAGGCGCCCGGCCCATGCATGCCAGAGATTATCTTGAGGTTTGTCAGATCATAGGACAGGACTCCATTCTGATTGAAAGCTTCTGGACGCCTCTAAAACACAGGCGGAAGGATGGCAGTGTAGGGCCGATCACCGATCGGAGCATCAAGACTCGCGCCGACACGGATCGAATCATTTGGCCCGGTGAGGCCGACATGGAGGAACGGCTGCAGTACGTCCGCGAGTACGTCGCAGCCGCCAAGGGCACGGGTGTAGGAGTCGGATTCTGCACGGGCTGTATCTTTCAGACGCTTTATGAATTCGTCATCGGGCTCCACGACTGCATGATCATGATCATGGAGGATCGTGACCTTTTCGAGGAACTGATGTCTCGTTCGGCGGATTATTACGAAGAGCTCAACCGGCGTGTTATCAGGGAGGGCATAGACTACCTTCTTTCGGCTGACGATTTTGCTTACAAAGCGGGTCTATTTGTGAAGCCGGAGGTTTTCGAAGCTGTGTGGAGGCCGCACTTCGATCGGCTCCTTGCACCAGCCCGCGAGGCGAAACTTCCAATCGTTTTCCATTCGGACGGGAAGATTGACGATGCGCTGGAGATGCTTCTCGACATGGGGGTTGTCGCTATTACACCCATGGATCCTTCGGGAGTCGACTACCGGGACTATAAGAAGCGCTACGGGTCAAAGCTCACGCTGTTCGGCAACATCGACATCACTTGGCCATTGTTGGAGGGTACTCCTGCCGATGTTGAAAGGGATGTCAAGGAGCACATGGATGTGCTGAAGCCGGGTGGGCGATGGGTGGCGGGCAGCAGCCACAGCATTGTGAACTACGTCCCACACGACAACTTCATCAGCATGATCAACGCCTTCCACAAGTTTGGAGCCTACTGACCAAGGCGGGGCACCACCTATCGGATGGGGGCTCTCCAGCGTTGGTGGGTCCCCGATATCACTTCCCCGGGGCATTGTCATAGAACCGCATCGCCTTCATGCCAGCGGCCTCGGCGGCTTCGATCCCGGCGTCCGAATCCTCAATGACGATACATCGCGCGGCCGGAACACCCAGTTCTTCCGCCGCTGTCAAGTACAGATCCGGATGCGGTTTGCCACGCTTCACGTCTTCGGGCCCTACCAGGACATCGGCCCGAACCCCGAATCCGGCAAGAATGGAGGACCATGATTTCTTGGCGCTCCCGCTGGCAATGCCCACTGGAAATCCCGCGGCTTTGAGGGTGCGGATCAGTTCGAGGTTACACTCAATTCCCTTGACGCCCTGTACGTGGTTCCTGAACAACTCCTGTTTCCGGTCGTATATCTTCCCTACTTCGACACTGACTCCTGCCTTGTGAGCGAAATACTCGATCTGCTCGGTGCCTTTCATGCCGGCCTGGCTAAAGAACTGCGCCTTGTCGATAGGTACGTTGGCTTCCTCCAAGGCCTGCTTGTAGCACTCAAAATGCGCTTCCATCGTGCTCAGCAGCACGCCATCGACATCGAAGATAAATGCGTAGTTCATGCCCGGACGCTCCGTGAACTGCGTAAAGCAGCGTGTCCTTTCTCAAGAGCTCAGGATTTCCCTCACTGCCTCCGTGATCCGTTCCACCTGGGGGATAACCGCCCGCTCCATGAGCGGCGCAAACGGGATCGGAGTATCGGGAACCGAGACGCGCTTGATCGGGGCGTCCAACAAATACAATCCATACTCGGCCACCATGGCCGATATCTCAGAGGCCACCCCGCAAGTGAGAACGTCTTCGCTCACCACAACGAGTCGCGAGGTCTTCTCGACCGAGCGCAGGATGGCGTCCTTGTCCATCGGCACCAGGGTTCGCGGATCGATCACTTCCGCTTCGACGCCTTGCTCGGCCAGTAGCTGCGCGGCTCGCAGAGCCCGGTGCAGCATGAAGCCTGTGGCGACGATGGTCACATCACGCCCCGGGCGCTTGATGTCGGCGACTCCGAAGGGAATAGTGTAGTCGTCGTCGGGAGCCGGGCGGTAAGTGTCAGTGAGGTTGCCCACGGCCGTCTGTGCTTTCCCTCCGGGTGAGCGCGAGCCATACAGCAGCTTGTGCTCAAGAAAGATCACGGGATTGTCGTCGCGGATCGCGGTCTTCAGCAACCCTTTGGCATCGTAGGGGGTTGACGGTATCACCACTTTGAGTCCCGGAGTATGCATGAACCATGCTTCCAGTGATTGGGAATGCTGGGCAGCGCGCCCCGCCGCTCCGATGGGCGCTCTGATCACCAACGGAATTGTGACCTGGCCACCCATCATGAACCTCAGTTTTGCCGCCTGATTGCAGATGGGATCCATGGCGCAGGTGAGAAAGTCATTGAACTGAATCTCGGCAACCGGCCGCAGCCCCGTCATGGCCGCGCCGACCGCGGCGCCGACGATTCCGGTTTCTGAAATGGGGGTGTCGCGGACCCGCTCCTCGCCGAACATCTCGAGTAGGCCTGCGGTCACGGTATAAGCGCCCCCAAGTACTCCGATGTCTTCTCCCAGGAGGACAACACTATTATCGCGATTCATCTCCTCAATGAGAGCTTGCCTCAGGGCTTGTGCCAGGGTTGTAGTTTCCACTTCTGTACATCCTTTTGCGATAACCGAAAGCCGTGCAGTCTCTTTCCGCCGGTGATCAGGCGAAGATGTAACCGGCATAATCACCGGGTTCAGGGGTCGGGGCTCTGTTCAGCAAAGGCAACAGCTTCCGCGATCTCCTTCACCACAGCCTTGTCGATCCGCGCGACCTCCGCCTCCGGTACTTTAAGAGAGTCGTGAAGCCACGCTCCGAAAGTGGTGATTGGGTCCCTTTTCTTCCAGTCTTCCACTTCTTCCTTGGACCGGTATCCGGCCGGCTCAAAGCGGGAATGGCCCACAAAGCGGTAGGTCTTGCATTCCAGCAGGGTGGGCCCATCCCCCTGACGAGCCCTCTTGATGGCCTCGCCTGCCGCGCTGTACACCGCGCGCAGACCCATTCCATCGACGACCCTCCCTGGAATACCATAGGCGGCGGCGCGATCCGCAACATTGTCGACCAGCATGGTCTTCTTGTAATGAACGGAGAAGTTGTAGAGGTTGTTCTCGCACACGAAAACCACAGGCAGTTTCCAGACGGCGGCCAGATTGATTCCTTCGTGGAATGCGCCCTCATTGGCAGCGCCTTCGCCGAAGAAGGCGACGGAGACCCGTCCCGGATACTTGACCTTGCACGACCAGCCCGCGCCAGCGGCAATCGGAATCCCCGCCCCAACGATTCCGTTGGCCCCAAGCATCCCGGCACTGAAATCCGCAATGTGCATCGAGCCGCCCATCCCCTTACAGCAACCGGTCTTCTTCGCAAACATCTCCGCCATGATTCCCTTGATATCCACGCCCTTGGCAATGCAGTGGCCGTGTCCCCGATGAGTGCTGCTTACATAGTCCTCGCGGGTCAGATGAGCGCACACACCGACAGCCACCGCTTCCTGACCCACGTACTGATGCATGCTCCCGGGCATGGGCCGCTTCAAAAACAACTGGTAGAGTTCCTCCTCAAATCGCCGGATCTGTACCATCTGCTTGTACAAGGTCAGCGCCAGCGCTGGTTTCATAAGTCGTATCCCTTCTCAATTGTCCTCAAGAGCGATCAAGCGGACTGGACAAGCATCAAGTCCCACCACCGGCAATGCCAGCACGAATAAGGTGAACCGCCGTTGCCTGAGTTGGTCCAGGTTCGCGGCTGACTCGATAATCGGAATCTGGTTGTCCATCAGGATCTGGTGGCCCGGCTGGTTGGGTACGCCCTTCTTCTCGATTCCAGAGGCGTCGGAACCGATCAACCCGATCTTCTTTTCGAGCGCCAGCCACTCGATCGCCTCAAAGGTGAGGTGCGGCCGGTCATGAGAACGCGGTGTCCGGTAAAAGCGCGCACAATTGAAGTTGAATAATAGCATCACACCCGGGTTGATCTCGCTCTCATACGCCCGGAGATCCTCCAACGTCACCGCTTCGCTGGTATCGGCATCGCCCGGCCTCTTGTGGCTAAAATCGAGAAGCAGACAGTCCCCGATCAGCCTCTCCAGAGGAAACGCCCCCGCGTCCATCCCCTGGCGATTGTGATGATAGGGAAACTCGATGTGAGTGCCACAGTGGGACGACATTCGAATATCCTGAAGGATGTACCACACCTCAGGCGCTCTCTGGTACTGGGGATACAACTCATCAGTGAAATGGGTATCCAGTTCGAGGTGGTATTCCTCTTTGCCGGGGTGGAGCTTATGACTCAGGTCGACAATTCTTCCTCCGCGCACGGAGCCTCTCTTCTGCGGAACCTACTGCGATCCCAAATGACTCAAGATCCGCGGTGATCAATTGTAATCGCCACAAGTCACAGGTCAAGCCACTTTTGCCTGGAACTAGTAAGGTGTAGACTACAGTGCGCGATCGACGATACGGAACTCCCGAAAGTACGATACCGTTCTCGACCTAAAGTTCGTCTGGTCGAATCTTCCGACGGTGCTGCTCGACAACACAAACTCTCGATGCTTTTGTTCTTGACGCTAACCCAGAGTTTGAATATATGTGTTTGTCACAGCGCGGGAAAGGTCAAGCCCCAGCCGGGGCCACGTTGGTGGGATGATCAAATTCGTTTGAAATTTAAGAGCCAGCTGATAAGGCCTTCGGAAATCAAGTTGATGGAGACTGCAGATGGACTCGTTGCTGGAGAAGATATATAGCCTGAGCAAAGCGGAGCAGGAGGATTGCGCGAAGCATGTCATGCTGGGGGGCGGCACTCGTGGGGGACCGGTTCTGGTGCGCGGTAAAGGGGTCCGGGTCTACGATCCCGACGGCAAGGAATACATCGACTGCACGTCTCAAAGCTGGGCGATGTATCTGGGCTTTGCCCACGAGGACATCAACCGGGTTGTAGCCGAGCACATGCAGAGTCTCTCGCACGTGCATCAGGGATTCGACACCTTGCCACGCTTCTACCTGTCGAGAAAACTGGCACAGCTCGCGCCGGGCGACCTGAAACGGGTCTCTTTCACGGTCGGTGGCGGCCCCGGCATTGAAGCGGCGATGAAGATCGCCTACAAGAACACGCAGCCCTCCCGGGAGTTCTTATGCCTTTATGACAGTTATCACGGGACCACCCTGGGGACGATGGGGGCCTCGTGGGTTTCGACTCGATCCGCGGGAAAGCTGGTGGGAGGGAGCCGCTTTCTGGGATTGACCCGGCCCTTTATCCGAGTGCCCAATCCTTATTGTTATCGTTGCCCTTTGGGCCTGAAACGCGATAGCTGTTCCGTGGCCTGTGTGCAGATGCTTCGGCTCACTCTGGAGCGAGGGGTCGCTGGAAACGCCGCTGGCATTATCATAGAACCGATTCAAGCCAGCGGCGGACAGATCATCCTTCCTCGTGAGTATCTGGAGGCGGTAAGAAAAATCTGCGATGAGTTCAAAGTGCCGCTCATTTTCGACGAGATACAAACCTATGCCCGGACGGGACGCTTTTTCGCGGCGGAGTACTTCGGGGTGACGCCGGATATCATCGTGTTGGGGAAAGGGTTTGGGGCCGGGTTGCCGATCGCCGCGGTTATAGTGTCGACTAAGCTGCAGGGGTTCGAACCGGACGCCGAGGAATTACACACCTTTGCCAACAGCTCCGTGGGTCAAGTGGCAGCCGCGAAACAGATCGAACTGCTCGAAAACGGAATCCTCGAGAATGCCAGCCGCATGGGGGAATACCTGGGCAGCCGTCTCATCGAGATGCAGCGGGAATTTCCGGAGATGGGCGACGTCCGCGTTGCCGGCCTGCACATTGGCATCGAGTTCGTACGGGATCCTGAATCCAAAGAGCCTCTTCAGAAGGAGACAAAAGCCATTCGCGAGGAAGGAATGAAAGTGGGGGTCATCTTTGGGCTAGGAGGCGCGCGGCCCAACGTTCTGAAGATCAAACCGCCGTTGATCATTACCAAAGAAGAGTGCGATGCGGTGCTGGAGAAGCTGCGCGTCGCAATGACGCGCGTACTGCGCCAATAAGGATGGAATCAGCCCATGACGGAAAATGACATCAAGCAGCTTGTGGTGGACACGAGGGCACGGGCCGAAGAGCTTCGCTTCTTCGACTCCAGTATCTGGCTCGGCTCTCCGGAAGCATTCCCGCTAGCCGAGGAACTTGACGCTGACTCTCTCAGCCAGGTTCTCGACGGGAGATTCATAACGGGAGGGCTGGTCTCACACTGGCGTGGAAAGCGCTGCGCTCAGGAAGGCAACGAGGCCCTGCGGGCCGTACGGGGACCAGAGCGCAATCTGTACTCGATCTGGACGGGGTTGCCGCTATTTCCGAAAGAATCCGGTGAACTTCCCGGTTTTGCGGAATTACCGAGAGAGGTGCGCGCCGTCAGGGTTTTTCCCAAGACCCACGCCTTTCCGCTGGTGGATTGGTGCATTGGTTCACTTTGCCAGTGGCTCACCACCAGACGAATACCTCTATTCGTGTGGCATACGGAAATCGATTGGCAGTCCTTGTACACCATGGCGAAGGCGTTTCCCGACCTGCCCCTTGTGGTCGAAACGCAGGTTCAAAAAATCCTCTACCACACGCGGCCACTTTTCGCTCTCATGCGTGACTGCCGGAATGTCTCGCTGGAGATCTCCAACTTTGCCGGACAGGGGTTTCTCGAATATGCCGCCAGGGAGTTCGGGGCGGAACGCCTGATCTTCGGCAGCTTTGTGCCGGTGAACGACCCGCTGGTTACGATAGGCATGGTCGTCGACGCCGCCATCTCGAGAAGAGAAAGTCCTCATCGCCGGAGACAACCTGCGGCGACTGATTGGTGAGGTGTAATCATGGCAGAAGGATTCATTGTCGACGCGCATCTTCACGTCGGACGGCCTGGGTTCTTTTTTGCTCCTGAAAGCGACCCGGACGACCTGCTAAAAATCATGGACAGCCTCGGCATCAGCCACGCCGTCTGCATGGACCACCTGTCCATTTTTGAAGGTTGTGGCTCGGGCCTCGAGGCTCACCGCGAGATGTTTGAGCGTTCCAAGGGACGGATCCACTATCTGGGAGTTTTTCATCCTGAGCGCGCATCGGCGTGCCTGGCCGCCCTGGACCGGGCAAGAGACTGGCCGGGCTTTGCAGGCATAAAGCTTCATCCTTCGATCCATCGGATCCCGGCGGACGATCCTTCCTACGAACCTATCTGGGCGTTTGCTGACCAGTATGCTCTGCCCATGCTCACTCATAGCTGGAGCGTTTCGTCGTACAACCCGGTCCAGTATTTTTCCACGCCCGACCGGTTCGAGAACTATGCCAGGAGGTTCAGGCGGGCCCGCCTGGTGCTCGGTCATGCTGGAGGACGTGGCACTGGCAGACATAAGGCCATACTTATGGCCAACGAGCATCCCAACGTCTACCTTGATTTTGCCGGCGATATTTTCTGCCACCGGCTGCTGGAACAGTTGGTGGCATCCGTTCCGGTGGAAAAGATCCTGTTCGGCTCAGACTTTCCCTGGCTCGATCCACGCGCGAACGTCTTACGGGTTCTTCTATCGGAAATCGAACCTTCGGCAAAGATCAAGATCCTTCGCGACAACGCGATTCGCGTTTACCAACTGAGAGTGCCCTGATGCTTACCATAGACCTGAGGGGAAGAATCGCACTTATCGTTGGTGGATCACGCGGCATCGGTGCCGCAGTTACGGAAACTCTGGCAGAGGCAGGGGCATTCGTCACCTTCACGCATACGGGCAACCCGCGCGGACGCGACAAAATCGAGGCGCTGCTCACCCGAGTCCAGGACAAGGGAGGAAAGGCGCTTGGAATCGCCCTGGATGCGTGCGACTTGGAAGGCACAGTCGCGCTTGCCGGCGACATCGTCGCGCGGCATGGCAAAATCGATATCCTGGTTCCTAACGTGGGACAGAACAAGGCGCGCCCGATCGAGGACGTCAGCAAGGATGAATGGCAGCACCACCTTGACATCAATCTTACTTCCGCCTTCAATTGTGTGCGAGCGGCGGTGCCGCACATGGTGCGGGCCGAGTATGGGCGCATCATATTCATCGGATCGTCGGCCCTGTACTCGGGTGGCGGCGGTGCGATTGATTATGCCGCGGGAAAGGCAGGCCTTACCGGCATGATGATGTACCTGGCCAAGGAATACACCCGGAAAGGAATCGTGACCAATATCGTTCATCCCTGCCTGATCGATACCGACCTGCTGCGCGAGCGATACTCCGACGATGCCGCCATTGCCAAGTTGGTTTCCCAGGTTCCGGTTGGCCGTCTGGGTACTCCCGAGGATGTAGCCGGGATTGTGGCATTCCTGGCGAGTCCCTTGGGCGACTACATTTGCGCCCAATCGATTCTGGCGGATGGTGGCCGGACATTCTTCAGGTAAGTCTTGACCAAAGGAGGCTGAGCATGAGTGCGGAATTCAAGCTGGCGTCAAATCTGGTGCCGTTCTCGCAGGTTTCCGACCGTTTCGTTCCCTCCGGGTACAAAGGGGAGTACGAGTTCAGAAAAAAGCTGGAAATGATCGCGGCCGTTGAAGGGATCGAAGGGGTCGCAGTCGGTTGGCCTTGGCCTAGCCAATGCCGGGATGGCGCTGGCTTAAAAGCCATGCTGGACGATGCCGGTCTGAAGCTGGCGATCACTGAACCGGACATCTACACGGAAGCTCGGTTTAAGAACGGTTCGTTCTCCAACCCTGATCCCAAGATCCGGCGTGCGGCCATCGACCGCGTCAAAGGGACGATTGACGCCGCCTCGGAGGTAGGTGCGCCCGACATGAATCTCTGGCTCGGCCATGACGGATTTGACTATTTTTTCCAGGGGCATTACGGGGACGCGTGGACTTGGATCGTCGAGGGCCTCCAGGAGGTCGCCGAACACAGCGACAAAGTAACGATATGCCTGGAGTACAAGTGCCGGGAGCCGCGCGCCCACCAGTACGTGGCGAATGCGGGAACGGCGTTACTGCTGGTCAGCAAGGTCAACCGGCCTCACGTGGGAATCACTCTCGATGTGGGCCACAGCCTGTTTGGCCTGGAGAACCCGGCCAACTGCGCCACTCTGGCCCTTCGCGAGGGACGCCTTCGACAGATCCATTTGAACGATAACTACCGCGACTGGGACCACGATCTGATCCCGGGTGCGGTCAACGTGTGGGATCATGTCGAATTCTTTTACTGGGTTCGCAAGCTCGGCTATCCGGGATGGTATAGCGTCGACGTCTTCCCTTACCGCGAAGATGGTACGGAGGCGCTGCGCCGGACCGTGCAGGTCTGCCGCAAATGCTGTCTCATGGCCGACCGGCTGTCGGACATGAATGTCGAGGAACTGCTAAAAGCGGGACGTCACCTGGAAGCAATGCGACTGCTGTGGGATATGGTAGGAAACTGACAGACACGACACGGGACAGAGGTGCCTGATTTGTTCGGGAAGGTTATCCGAAGGCGGGAGGTTAACAAACGATGCAACGTCGCGCCTGGCTTTTACGTGTGAGGGAGGGAAAAGAGGAGGAGTACCGTCGCATTCACAGGGCGGTGTGGCCTGAACTCATTCAGGCCGCGAAAGCAGCGGGTCTCCGAAACCACTCCTCCTTTATCTGCGGGAGGAATGTTATCGCCTACGGAGAGGCGGAAGACCTCGATGCAACTTTTGCCAGGATTCTGGAAACTGACGTGAAGAAGCGCTGGGACCAGGCGATGTCGAGTATCCTCGAAGAGCCGGATTCCGAGTCCTTCGAGGAAGCGTTTCATTTTGACTGAACCGCGCCGGCCCTGACCCCATAGGCGCTAAGATAACCGTTAGTCGTACTCGAAAGCCCGCTTGACGGGCGTTATAGTTGAGCCCACGGCGGAAAGCCGTGGGGAAGACGGGGTTGGAAATAGATCTCAAGCCCCGTCAGCGGCTCCGCACTACTCCTTCCCACGGCTGGCGCCATGGGCCGCATGATTGCGCCACTGACGTGGGTCCGACCCTACCTGGAACCCTCATCGCGCTTATGGGCCCTGACCCCGGTCGGTCGCACAAGCAGTACATCGAGCCTCCTACCTATCGCGGGAGAGTCACGATACTCACCGCGAATCCCGGCAGGACGAAGCTGTCGCTTCCCAGGGTCTGCGAGACGGCCGGGTGAAAATTGGTCTCTTCGTCCACATGCTGTTCGGTGGAACCCTTGATGCCGTTGATTGTGACTTCGGAGGGCAAGGCGCGTTTGTTGATCAGCAGAACCTTCCGCTTGCCTCCCGAATCGATGTAACCCTGAGCGTCGACAAACGGCGAATTCCCTACCGTTTCGACATGCTTGTCCCCCGGGCCGGAGTTCTCGATGAGGAGCTTGAGGGCCCAATAACGGGCGTTGGGTTGACCTGTGTTCCAGTCCATCATGGTTACGCTGGGATAGTACATGTTGGGGTAGCCCAAACCGGAAGACATGCCGACCCCTTCAATCCCCAGGTGCGAAACCTGATTGTAGACGTAGGCGTACATGGCGGCCGACAGGTTCCAATAGGAGTCGGGAATAGGTTTCGAGATGTGGCCCGGCTGGTCCTGGATCGAATCATCGGCCGAGATGATTCCGATTTCGTTGAGAGTGGTTTGGGTTTGCGGTGAGAGACGCTGACGAATGAGGTCCACATACTTCACCAGGCTGATAAAGCGGTCTGCCTGATTGAACACCGTAAACTGCTGCACATAGGGGGGCTCGTCTTCGCCGGGTGTAGCATAAAAGTGGTAGGAGATCATGTCCATAGGGATGCCCGGTTTGTGGTTCTTGTGATCCAGGAAATATTCGAAGAACCTGGGCTGTTGTTTCTCGATCGGCACCATGGACGTACTGGCAATCGCCAGACCCACGAATTTCATATCGGGTTCCACCCTGTGGATGGCCTCGACCACGGCGTCATAAAGGGCCGTGTAGGTCTCCGGGGTCATCTGGTGCTCGAAGTCCACCTCGTTGAGCACCTCCCAGTAGTCGACCTTGTAGTGATGCCCTGACGCGTGCCGTTGGCCGTATTCATCAGTGAAGCCGCCCATGGTGTACCAGCTCGCCAGGCGCGCAAAATAATCAGCTACTTCTTTCATGCTCGGGTCGCGCAGCTCGGTGCCTTGTTCGTAGTTGTAGTCCGCGCCGTCCGGGTCGGATGGATAGGGGACGGGTTTGGGTGTCTTGAACATCCACTGGGGAATGGTGGCAAGGTTGAGGATGATCTTGTGCCCTTTGGTGGCTTCCAGGAAATCCACAACGGTAGGGTCCATATCGGTAAAATCCCAAAAAGTCTTGCCATCGTGGGGCGGCTCAAGCTCAGCCACCGCCAGCTTGGGAAACGGAAACGAAGCCTGGAATTGGGGCAGCTCGGCTCCAAGATCGTGCAGATTACGATACACCTGGTCGTGGATCGGCGAGGTCGGACGCAGGCGGGCGCTCTCCACGATCTGGTAGGTAGGGGTTGTCCTGGAAACGCGCTCGACCTTGTCCCAATTAACGTTGACCTTCACCTGCCATTGCTGCGCACAGGCGGCAGTGGCCCAGAAGATCGCGAGAGCAAGAGAAATCGTCACGCTCACACAATTACCAGATCTGGTCTTCATTTCTACACCTCCAATCGTCCCGGTCTGCCGCGTCGCAAATCCAATGCGGTGTCCTGGAAGCCGCGATCACTTCGCCATTTTCACCAATACGATCGACGCGGCGCTGCGAGAAGGCATCCAGCCTATGGCAATGACAACGCCTGCACCAGACGCTTGGCTTGCTCCTCTCGAAGCTCAGTGCAGGCGGGCTTCTCGCTTTGGCGTGCATAACGGCTGATGGCATTCAGCAGATAACGGGCCTCCACCCAGCCCTCATCCAGCTGCAGCGCGCAGATGATCAGCCGGCCACCGCCGAAACTTCGCTCAAGCAGATAGGCAAGCGGATGCAAAACCATATAGCGGTGGATGGCCCTGATGACCGGCTCGGTATCGTTGAGCCCGAACGGCTCGAGATCCAGCGGCGGCGCGTTTTCGATCATCCGGAAGAACTGCAGATTGGCCCACGTCTCGTGGGGAAAACCGCCCAACATCGCATGCGAAAGAACTACCGTTCCGTTCTGGCCATCCTCGTAAGTCGGATAGTTCGCGGGCGGTGTAAAGAAATACCGGACATACCCGAAATTGCTCGGGTGCGGCCGGGTCAGCCCTTCAGTCGCCGCCAGCAGTACCGTTCCACCCTTCCGCAGGTGGGCAAGCAGCGTTTCGTCTAGGCGCTCGGTCATGACCAACGATGGGCTGCCAACAAGCCCTGTGGCGTCGACCGATACCACATTCTGCACTTCTTTCAGCCAGGAGTACTGCGGCTTACCATAAATCGCGTAACCCTCGCGCTCCAAGGAGCCGTTGGGAAATAGCCACACGTCCCACTCATTGCGTGCACTTCGGCCAGCTTCGATCATGCGGACAACCAGCCGTGCTGCCTTCGGCTGAGAGGCGGCGGGAACGCTGATATCGATGTCGCCTGCCTTGCAGGTCCGGAACGATTCGTGTTTCCACCTCAATACCCCCGAGCCAAGTGTGGTGCCCTCGGTGTCCACCAGGCTCCATTCGAGCAAAGGAGCCTGAAACGGCGGATGGGAGAAGTCGGAAACCTGCAAACTGCAACGTCGTGTCTCACCCGATGCCCACACCCGGTCGTCAAACCCCAGGCTGCTGAGCACCACCGTGTCACCCATGGTTTGCCGCCACGTTGCCGCATCGACAAGCTTCCGCTCGTAGAACTCGTTGATCACCCCCTGCGGCGAGGGGTTGGTGTCCATAGCATTGAAGTGGCAAATTCCCGCCAATCGAGGATGGTCTCTCCGGCACATCTCCAGCTTGGCCTTGGCCTCGGCGAGCTGTAAGCGGATGCTGGAGTCGGCGTACTTCTCCAGCAGGTGTTCTTGCCCTTGCTTGGCGGCGGTCCGGCGGGCAATTTCGGCCGCATAGGGGCGGGCGGCACCGTTGTACCGGCTCATGAGCCTCACATCGGGGAAGGAACTCCACCAGCGGAATTCGTGCTGCACCAGAGGTTTGTCTACCTTCCCATCGTTCTCGGCCTCCCAATTGACGAAGTCTCCCGGCAAGTCCGCGTTGTATCCGCCGTCCGTCCAGATGAGAAAGGCTGTTGGCTTGGTGGCCTTGGTGTCGTGGTAGCACTGCCAGGCGATGCGGTGGAAGTCGGTATCGTTTCCGTATTCGTTGCTCATACAGTAGAGATTCGCCGAGGGGTGGTTGACATCGCGCATTACGCTGAGATCCCACTGCCGTTTGAGAATCGGATAGTTATCGGGTGTCGGCTTCGGCCACTGGTACACGTGCCACAAGGAGTGGCCACTGAAGGCCCCCAGCATTCCCATTTCGCTCTGTACGATAAGTCCGACTTCATCGGCCACGTCGAAATACTCCGGCGGGTACAAGTACGATTGGCAGCGTACGTAGTTGTACCCGTAATCGCGAAGCGCTCTTAGTTTGCGCCGCCACCGCTCGCGGTCTGTATCCGGAGCTCCCGTCTCCGGACAGGAAACGAAGTCGCCGCTCCCTCGCAGGTAGTAGGGCTCGCCATTGATCTGGATACGCTTTCCTGCAGTGCTGAACTTAACGAACCCGGTCCGCTCGCTTAGGGCGTCAAGCGTTACCTCTCCTCGCCGGAGAGCCACATCCACGCGGTACAAACTGGGTGAGTCGGGACTCCACGGCTTCGGCGAAGCCAACGCCATCTCGAATTCAGCGTCGGAACCGTCCAGCGGGAACGTGCGGGTCGCGGCCGGGGAATTGGGCTCGCGGAGCGCGAGAGATACCTTCAGAGAGAGCGCAGTGTGGGAGTCCGGTGGGCCGCCAACCCCGGCCTTGATGCGCAATCGGCCTCTCTCGACGTCGGGATGTAACCACAAACGGTCCAGGTAATTCTCGCCTGTTGCCGTGACCTCCACTCCCCGGTAAAGGCCGGACCAATTCCCCACCCAATTGAATGACATACCAAATTCACGGTTCTGTTCGTGAACTCGCACCGTCAGGACGTTGGCCACACCCCAGCGAGCCACGTCCGTAACTTCAAACCCAAAGGGCACGAACGGCAGGGTGTTCTCGCCCACCCTGGCGCCGTTGAGCCAGACCTCCGCGCTTGGATGGACGCCCCCAAAATTCAGCCAAAGCCTCTTCCCCTGCCACTGCGCAGGTAACTCAAACCGTTTTGCGTACCACCCTGTGCCCTTGTAAGTGGCCCGGAGCGTGCGCGCAGCGAACTCGAAGTCCCAGACCACGTCGAGCCCGTCACCCCCAAATCCCTGCCCCTGCCAGCAACCCGGTACACGGATTGTGCCGGTGAATCGTGACGGATCTGCGTACCACCCCTCCGCCAGGCCCTTTTCCTCGGGATCAAGTCGGAATCGCCATTCCCCATCGAGCTTTAGCCGCAGTTCCTCCGGGTGCAGCAGTACGGGATTCACCCGCACCGGGGACCTTGCGAGCTCTGACGACGCCGGAGCTGTGGCACGAGCTGGTGCGCCCCCCGCCAACCCGATCACCGCTGCGCCCCCCGCCAGTGCTTCCACAAACTGCCTGCGATTCATTTCCGTGGTCATCGTTTTCTCCTCGACGAGCGGCAGGTGGTAGGGCTTTCCCCGTGGACCCCGTGGCGGCCTGACTAACTCAGCTATAGCTGAGGAGGGAAATTCGCAACAACTGAGCGGGGAACTTCCCTCCTCACCCAGGGAAGGAACAGGAGGTGGACCTGGAAAACTTCGCTGCAATCATCCTGAAGATGCCTTTGTTGAGAAGGCTATGATCACTCCGGCCCCCTGCCTCGCAGTTCTCGAAGCGATTCCGGACAGTCGAGGCCAGCGGAATCCCGTACGATCCCGACCGCACACCAATCTTGTCAGGTGCGCGTGCACCCCTAACCCGCGTCCGGGGCCTACAATCGTTCAATAGTAAGTAACACCCTCGTAAGTGGCCGAAACAAATAGAGCGTCAATACTTCGGTGTCCCGGATTTTGAAATTGGTGGACTAAATTCGCGGGAACGAAAAGACCATCGCCCTTCTTCCCGACTAAGGTGCTCCCGGATTCCGAGAGCACAACGATGAGAGGGGTCTCGCTCTGAGGATAGTAAACGCGTTCACCCTTTACCTTGATGGCGTTGGTTACGCGGCCCGGGGGAATCTTGACATTGCCAGTTTGAAATTCCCCGGTGCTATAGCAGAATGACGTTAGGAACTGATGCTTGTAATCCTTCCCGGTTACAAAGTGTAGCCACTCTTTCTGGCCCGACACACGGACGTGGTCAGTGTCAAAATTACTGTGCACCGACTTTCCCTCGCGAGGGGGCCAGCACAACAAGTCATCCAGACGCGATTCAGGCGAGTCCCCGGTTCTGTAGCCCGGCTGCGCCCACGAAGGGTGACGCTGGTAATGATGCTCCGCTTCGTGATGCAGAACAATCGCCTCTCGAATGTTCTGATAGTGATCGTCATAGGTGGGGTTGGCACGCATCTCGTCGGTGTGGGCCAGCCGAGCGATCATGAATAAGATCTCAACCGTCTCGTCGCTGAAATTGTAACCGGAATGAAAGGCAAAGGCCGGAATCACGTAGGCGTCGCCGCGCTCGAGTTGGCTATACTGTCCGGTTTCCGGATTGCCAACCCAAAGCGTTCCCGACAGGATCACATACGACTCCGGATTAGGATGGTTGTTAGGCTTGAAGTAGTCTCCGGGGGGAAGGTAAAAGACGCCCGTGGTGAGCGCCTTGGTAGAAACGTAGACGGGATTCGGAGTGCGATGCAGACCGTCGGCATCCGGCCCCCAGGCCAGATAATGCGCGGCTTCAGCCGTAATCTTTATCGGGTACGGCTCGGTGCCCCGGAAGGGGTAATTCTGATACCAGTCTCCGGTCAGATCCTGCCAAGTCTTTGAACCGGTGAACACAGTTGTCGCCATCGGCTTTTTCCTCCTTTATCCGGCGATAGGACCGATAACGTCGCGAATCCTCACGAAGTAGCCTCACTGAATATGTTGTTTCGACCAGTTGCAGGCGAGACCGGCCACGCCAAGGTCGTTGGGATGAAGAAGCATGGCTTGGCGGGAGCACACTGTTTCGCTAGAGCTCCGCGCACAAAGCCCTCGCTACTTACGCACTGTCGGTCGAGGGGAAGGGGGAGCGTTGCACGGGGACAAGCCGTCCCTTTTCCCCTCTACAAACCGAAGAAGTACCTGGAGAACTACAACAGCTACGTTGCGCCTGGAGAGATCCCGATAGCATCCACCTTAGACCTGCAAGCCACGGGATCTTCTCAGGTCACCACAAGAGCTTGAGCCCGAACTGAATGATACGCGCCGCTCCCGCGCTCGTGACTACGCCGTCAACTGAAGTACCAACCCCGGCCCCGGGCCGCCCGAAGTTCACGCTGTTGAGAATGTTGAACGACTCGGCGCGGAACTGAAGATGAAAGTTTTCGTGAATCGGAAAGTTCTTGACCACGGCAAAGTCAAGGTTCTTGGTCCCGTCGGTGTCCAGATACTCTACGCCGCCGTTGCCGTAGGTGTTGAGCGCAGGCTCCACGAAGCAACTCGTGTCAAACCAGTGTTCCGGTCGACGCTGTCCCACCGGAAGGTTCCCATTGCAGATCCGATTGGGCCGGGGGATCCAGAAGGCTCCAGTGTTCGAACGATCGTCGGGTGTGACCTCCTGGAAGGGCAAGCCGGATTGAAGGGTAAGAATTCCATTGAGTTGCCAGCCTTGAACCACTTGCCTGGCCACTCCCGTGAATCCCTGCCCGAACGGCAGGTCCCACACCGCGCTTGCTACGAAGCGATTGCGCAGGTCAAAAATACTTCGCCCTTTATCCATGTCCCCGGGCCGGTAGTTACGGGTCGCTTTGCCGTCGTAGGAGTCGTTATCGAGGGACTTGGCCCAGGTATAGCCTGCCGTGAACGTCAAGCCATGGCTGTACTCCTTGCGCGCCGTAAGCTGCAGGCCTTCGTACATGGAGTTCGCCCGGCCCTGATCCGAAAGAATGAACGACCACTGCGGGAAAGGACGACGGTCCTGCACCGAGCGGTTGTCGCCGGGCGCCGGAGGGCTGGGATCGAGATTGGCGTCGACCCGCTTGGACAGATGCGTTCCTTTCGAGCCCACGTAAGCGGCTTGAAGGAAAATATTTCCAGCCATGGTGTGCTCGACGCTGAACGTCCACTGTTGCAAGTAGGGATCTTTACGATCGACTAAGTCGAACAGCGAAGACCCTTCCAGGTTGGGCGTGAACGCCGGAAAAAGCCCCGGAATTGAAACAGTGGGAATGTTAGGATCGGAACTTGCGGCGAAGCCCACCAGGAACGGCGGTCCGATCGAATTCCACACCCATTCGTTACCGGGCAGGCGGTCGAAGAAGGTCCCGTAACTGCTCCGTATCGCCCAACTCTTTCCCAGGGCGTAGGCGAATCCAATTCGCGGTGCGAAATCTGCTTTGTGCGACGATAGGCAGCCGCCGGGAATGCCGTTGGTACCGCACCGCAGCAGCTGTCCAGTCTTGAAATCCACACTAAAGAGGTTGCCGTACTTCTCGGTGGGCGGCGGCGTAAACTGCCAGCGCACCCCCAGGTTCAAAGTGAGCTTGCTGGTTACCTTGATGTTGTCATTCGCGTAGAGGTTCGGCCACCAGGCGTTGCGGTAAGTTGGTGAGGCGGGCTTCTCGCCGCTGACATTGGCGGGATCACCGAGGAGATAGTCTGCGGTGGAGTCGCCGCTGAACTGACCGGTGAAATTGAGAGAGCCATTCTGGGTAAACGAGCCGATGATGCGCCAGTTCTCCCGGATCACCCTACCGCCCATGGTCACTGTGTGTCGTCCGCGGGTCCACGAGATATCGTCGGAAAAAATCTTGTTCGTGTTGCCCGTCGCGATGCAGTTCCCAAAAGTAAAACCAAATGACGTATAACCAGAGAGCCCCACTGTCGGGACACCATTGCAGACCTTGATCTGGTTTAGATTCGTAAGTCCGAGCTGGGTCGGCCAATCCGGACTCGACTCTGCATTCTTGGGAGTGGCGCTGTTGAGGAAGGAGCGGTCAAGCCCCGCTCGAAAGTCGTTTACCAAGGTGGGACTGAAGACGTGCGTCCAGGCCGCCACGGCGTTGCGGGAATGCAACGGGCTGATGGTGGAGTTGCCGGGACGAATATCGTCGGATGTCTGCTGGGAGTTCAGGTAGGAGAAGCGGCTGAAGAACGTGTCGTTCTGCGATTTGGCAATATCGACTCGCACGTCGAACTTCTTGTCTTCCAGCGAGTATAGCGTTTGGCCGAAGTAGTTTGCACCACCGAGGGCGGCCACAGGAGCGGCATTGGGCCCTGGTATGAACTTATTGTACGCCGTAGCGAACGCACTGATGTCGCCCGTGGGAATCTGGTTGTTCGCAAATGGCTGCCGAGTCTGCGTCGTCGGGTTCCAGGTGGCAGGGTCATAGATGGTGGGCAATCCGCTGAAGTTCCCGCTCAACTCGTTCGCAGTGGGAACCTTGGCAAAGCCGGTTCCCGACTGCCGCACGTGGAATCCCTCATAGTCGCCGAACCAGAACAGTTTGTTCTTAATGGCAGGGCCGCCCACATTGCCTCCGTACTGGTTCTGCCGGTAGGGAGGCTTGCCCGTATCAAAAAAGTTTCTCGCGTCCAGGTTGTCATTCCGGATGAATTCCCAGGCCGCACCATGGATCGTGTTGGTGCCCGACTTGGTCACCACGTTGACCGCGGCGGGCTGTCCAAAGGCGGGCGAAAAATAGCCTTGTTGGATCTTGAATTCGGCCAGGGAATCGACAGGAGGCTCAATTCCCACCGCCCCGTAGAAAAATTGCTTGTTGGGAATTCCGTCGAACATGAATTCCGGTGAGATCTCGCGCGACCCTGAAACACTGATCGTCAGGGTGGGACGCCCACCGCTTAGCGCCTGGGTGGTGCTTTCTCCATTCTGAGTGGCCGGAGGACTGACGCCTGCCGAGAGAGTCGCGAGTTGCAGAAAGTCGCGGCCGTTCAGAGGCAATTGAATGATTTGGCGAGCTTCCACGACCGCGCCGAGGGTTGGAGTTTCTGTGTTGACCTGCACCGCGCTCGCCTGTACGTTGACCTGCTGGGTAAGCTGGGCGAGAGTCAGGGTGATGTCGTGTCGAAGGTTTTGGTCAACCGCGAGTTGCAGGTTCTGTACATTCACCGTCGCGAAACCTGACTTGGTTACGGTTAGCGTGTACATTGCCGGCGGCAGAAGAGCGAAGTTGTAGTCTCCCGAAGGCCCTGTCGCGCCAGTACGTGTTTCCCCGGTCGCGACATTCTCGAGCTTGAGGGATACGTCAGGCACGGCAGCGCCTGCCGGGTCCGTGACGGTCCCCAGAATATTGCCGGTCGTCTGCGCCTCGATCCGCTGTACAAGACTGGCGAGCAAAAGCACTACCGCCATCGTTCGGACAAGCCACGTGAGCAATACTGAAGCGCGCATTTGCGTCTCCCTTCCCATGTAAAGTGGTCATGCCCCCACACCCGGCCCAAATCACGGCATTGTCAAGAGATTACGCGTCGCTTGTAACACGCGTACAAAACAATGTCAAGGCCAATACGATAAGATAAGAATAATTACTGGAGCAGGTTGCGAGAAGCCGGTGTCGAGGGCAACACAAGCCGTAGGTTGAAACGCCACAGGTCTCCTAAATTGCGTTTTCCGAGAGACTCCCGTCAGTCAGCGGGTGTGCGTGAAGACGCTACTACCAAGTTAAGGCAGTACCAGATCCGGTGATCGATGAATTGCATTGCAGCCTGGGCAAGCGTCAAGCAAGACGCCAAGAAACGGATTCTCGAATCGACTGGTCGACGCCCGCGTCTGGAGCGGAAAGTTAGCGGGATTATAGCGGGATCATAGCGAATTTGAGGGTTTTCCACGTGGTTGTGCAAGGAGTGGGCGTGTTTCGAGGGCTCACACCTAATGGCGCGGGAGGATGCGGGCTGCGGGGAAACGCTAACAACTCTTGCATCGCATGAGGGGCTACCCTGTCAAAATCGAAACTCTACGCGATACACCGGGATGCCATATGCTGGTATAATCTCGGCCCGTTCGATGTAAGAGGAAATCTGTATTCGCCCCATCGTTTTGCAATGCGATAAAGGACTTGGTGCCGGAAGAAGATGCTTCTTGAGAACTCGACCAAGGGTATCCTCGTCGTTGTCGTTGCAGGGTTTTCAAACGGCTCATTCCCTGCCCCGTCGAAAGGAATAACTGCTTGGAAATGGGAACACATCTGGCTGATTTACTCGTTCTGCGCGATGGCGTTCCTGCCCTTGGGCCTGGCGCTGGTCGCGGGCCACGAAGTGATCCCGGAACTCCTAGCAAACGACTTGGGCTTGGCACTCAAAATCGCGGGTTTTGGCGCGCTGTGGGGTCTTGGATCGCTCCTTTTTGGCATAAGCCTCGCTCGGCTGGGGATGGCTATTACCAACGCGATGGTCAATGGCATCGTGGTTTTCCTGGGCAGCCTTTCACCTATCTTGCTCGGGGCCGTGCACGTTGGTCCAAAACGCTTCATGTGGTTGATCGGTGGTCTTTCGCTGCTGGCGTTGAGTTTGGTGCTCTGCGCGGCAGCGTCAGTGAGCAGGGATCGGGTACAGAGAGTGTCGTCGGCAAGTTCCGGGTCGACAAGACAGTCCGCGGGCAAATCTGTTGGAGCGGTCCTCCTTGCCGTGGCAGCCGGGGTGCTGTCTTCCATGCTACAGGTCGGATTCGTGGTCGGCGCTCCGCTGGCTGAGAAAGCGAAGGTTGCCGGGTTCCCGGCCGCTCTGGCTACGGTAAGCATCTGGGTGCCGGTGCTCCTGGGCGGTCTCGTTTTTAATATGGGATACCCCGCTTACCTGATCTCCAAAGGGCGCTCATGGTCGACGCTTGTCAGCGCTCGTGGGAGCGCCTTCTTCTGGGTTCGCTGTTTCTCGATGGGAGTATTTTGGTTCGCCGCCATTCAGCTTTATGGACTCGGGGCTTCAATGATGGGCCATGCCGGTCCGGTGTACGGGTGGGCCATCATCATTGCAGTGTCCATCCTGACCTCGAACACCTGGGGGGCCCTCACCGGCGAGTGGAAGGGCTCCGATTCTAGACCTAAGTTATTGATGTGGCTTTCGACCGCGCTGTTGATCGGCTCGCTGGTGGTTCTCACCCTTCACCAGGCACCGAACTAGCCGCCCACGCGATCGGCATCGTTCAGGTCTAACGGTATCGGAAGAAGAGTTTCCCGGTACAGTACAAGGCCCTTTAGGTCTCAGGCATTGGTTGCGTTCACTGACCTCGATTACCGAAGCACAACCTGAATTGACTATTGTGGCGTAGTGAACTCTGACGCCTGCCAGGGCACCTCCGCCAAGGCCGGCCAGGGCACGTACACTTTTCCAAAGTCCACTGGCTGGACATAGTCGCGACCGTGGTGGAAATTGTCGATGTTCCGCATCAATTGCACCGTTAACTCCGTGCCTGTCAGCATGAACACGTTGATACGATAAAGAACGCCGAGGTCCGATGGATGGTCGATGATTTCGGACCATTTCTCCGCCATGGTCTTAGCCTTGGCTTGCGTCGCTTCGAACTCTTTCAAGGTCGCGTCGAGACGTCCCACAAACTCTTGATTCTCACCCTGCCCCGGTTTTAACCGAAAAGCTGCGTCCAAATCGATGTAAGCTTGGTTCCAACTGATCAGAGTCTCCAGATGCAGGATATAAGCCTCGGTGCGGTTAATGAGAAACGCCAGATAGGGCTGAGAGCGCGGCGCTGCTTGCGCTTGGGCGCCTTTCAGACCGGCAAGGGCCCCCTGCAGTTTCTGAATGCTCCCCTTGTACAGGTCGATCTTGTCGTAGGCATGACTGAGGAACGGCGCCCAGCCGGCAAATCGAGGACCGGAGAAGGGGTCGGCCTGTTTGGAATATTCGTGAGCGATACTCAACTCTTCCGGTGGTCCACAGCAGGGGAAATTCGTGCCCCCGACCCACCTCATGTACTCCTCGTTATTCTCCAGCGTCCGGAAAGCATTCTCCATCTCCGGCGCTGCCTTTTCGCCAAAGATCCGGCGGGAGTAATCCGCGTAAAACTGCGATGGTGTCAGGTGCGGATTCCATTCTCCGTCCGCCATGTACTTGGTGTTGGTTTCCGTGCCGCGCGCCCGGTTCATCTGCGAATCGAATCCGGCCAGCCCATACTTCAGTCCTCCTTCTAACACCTGGTCCTTGTAGTAAAGGCCGACGTTGAATTGCATTCCCAACATGTCCGAATCATCGTCAATCCGATTGCTCAGCGTGGCCTCCCGGCCTGGCATTTCACCAAACATCTCCATGGGAACACCGGTCGGCGTCCAGATGGCCTGCGACTCCATGTCGCTGAAAGGAACCGACGCGGGGAACATCTTTTGCAGATAACGAGCCAGGTAAAGCCGTCCGAGGCCGCCAATACCAAGCTTGGCGTTGGGCGCAAGCCTGTCACGCGCCTTCAAGAAGCTCTGAATGAAATAGAGGGAACCGGCGTTCGAATCAACTACGGTAGCATTGTCCTGAGCGATGTCGCCGGTAAAGGGTATCCGTGCGTCACTTTCTCCCGGATACTGCGAGCGGAGGTTGAGATAGAAATCCATACCCTTCTTGCTCGTGTTGCAGACCGGGTAGGCCTCTGGAAGATAGAGATAGTACCCCTCTGCATCGGGGTAGGTGGCGACCAGGCTCTTTAACCGGCTCTCATTCAACTCTAATGACACGGGATTATCCGGACAAATGAAGGTGCCGAAAATGGGATGAAAGGGCTGGGTGAGAGTCCGCGTTGTGTACCGCGCCAGGTTCGGTACGACCGAGGTGGCGTCAATATCCAGCCAGACCTTGATCTTGCGGCTCGCGGCATACTTAATGATTTCGCGCATGTAATCCTGAGCTGCGGAGAACGCGTCCTCGTTGCTTTCAATGTGCTGAAACTCCGGCGGAGCCAGCCGGGGATACACACCGGCCTGCTTGAAATGCTCCTGTCCAACCACCATGTCGGTTGTCTTATACGATCCGAAGTCCCGGGCCCACAGAACGTATCCGGTTTCCTTGGTGGCGACATCTCCCATCCATTTCACCTCACCGTGGTAGTCGTATTTCAGCCACGGCTCGTAGGGAAACCAAAAAACCTGGAGGTAATTCATTTTCATTTTGGCCATCTGATCCAGGAACTTCCGCTCGTCGTCCAGGGACATAATGGAACGGTTGGGATAGATGAAGGAGACAAGATAGCCACGACGCCAGAACGCCGGCTCACTGCGTATGTCAAAGTCGCGCAGTTCCCAATCGAGCTTCTTCTCAGGTAAGATGTCTCCCGTCAGCAGGAAGACCGCGCCGTAGCGCTCGAGCAAGTCGTACGCGGCGTACATCGTGGCCGCGTCGCTATTCCCTCCAACGATCAAAGCCCGCCGGCCTCCCAACCGGATGGTCCGCAACACAAACCCATCGGCTTTGAGATTCTCGAAGTTTGCCATTCGCTTCGAGACCCCTTCCTGAACTAATGAGTTTTCCTGCGGCCCGCCGACCAACACCCAGGCAAGATTCCTGGGCTGCCGCTGTGCCTCTTCTGGGCTCACGACCTCGAGTCGCGCACCGCTAAAAGTCTGAATATATTTTTGTAGCTCACCAGCCACGAAGCGGTTGAACTCGCCGGTTCCCGCCACAATCACGGCTTGCGCTTTGCCGCCGGAAACAAGTGATCCACCGGGCGCCGCCGCAGAAGCGCAGGTAATTGAAATCAGGCAAAAGGTTACTAAGGCGCCAAGTCGTCGAGACAACTTCCGCATCATGTTACCTCCTCGTGAGATTCATTGACGTTCGAGCTCGAACGCGGACCTCATCGCGCCACCTGAAGGCCTTTAGCAAGGTTCGATCGGGACGACGTCCTATCAGCCGGTCACGGAAGTCACCGAAAGCACGACACAACTCTGGGGCGGAACCTCCCACGAGACTTCTTCCCCAATATTCGCGTGCTGCCTGGCCGTCGAGAGGGGATAGGTGGGAACAACGTCGAAACGCGTTCCCCGCGTTAACCCGACGCTCTCCTCATCCAGCCGAAACCTTCCCCGGACCGGTGTCGGATTGGGATTGAAGAGAAAAATCAATCCCCTGTCCCCAATGATGTGGGCACTCCCATCCACCTTCCCTGCTTCCGGCCATTGAAGCAGGTCTTTTCGCACCTTCAAATAACCAATCTGTTGCTGGCCCCAATCCAGCCACTTTCTTATCGCCGCCTTGTCATTAGCGGGGATCCCCGCCTTGGTGGGAAGATAGTACAACTGGTTCGGTGAGCAGGACAGGGCGCTGAGCATCACATAATCAATCTTCTCGCTCGGCCAATCAGGACCCTTCATGCTTTTGGGGGCGGCGAATACCAAAGGCTGGTCCATGTAGTGCGGAAAAAACTGATAATGGACTCGGACGCGAGACCACCGGCGAAGCTTGTCGCCCATTGTCACGTTGATGGGCTGCTTGCCCATTCCCGGCAGTGGCGTCGGAGTTCCCATCTCATCGAGCGTGAAAACGCCGTCTGCGCCCCGGTTAGACCATATGCCCAAATCCATCGGCGGACGGCACATGGGACCGAGGAAGGCACTTGGGCACTGCTCCCGGATCGTCGCCATCATGCGATTGAGGGCCCGCTCGCAGCCGTAGTTGGAATCCCCCGGCAGATGATCGTGCTGATCGGAGGGGCAGTTGACGGGCACTACAGCTCCCCCGCCGCCAAAGAAGTCCCCGTCCATCACCCACCCCGAAAAGTAGCCGGTGCGCAAGCCTTCAAGCTGGATGCGCATCAGCCAGTCGAAGAACGGCTTGTTCGCAATGCAGTTGCCCTTAACAAATTCCTTGATATCCCAACCCGTGATGGCCTTTCCAGAAACGTTTTGTCCGTTCGGAAACATGGTCCAATCGGGCCGGTCAGACCGAAGCGGCCGCCCGCCGATCTCCCTCCCGTTCACATACTTCGACCAGGGGTTCGTGTTGTTCATGGTGGGCCAGAACACCACTTTCACTTTTTCCATGGCAGCGTGATCGAGTAGTTTCTTGACCAATGCACCAGGTTGGTAGTGGTCTTCCGGTCCCAGAGCGTTGATTCCTTCTGTCTCGCCGCTCCAGGGATGGCTGTCCGTCATCCAGTCGACCCCGCACTCCGCCAGGAAATCAAGCGACCGCATGTCGCCTTCCACCTGTACGCCGGTCCGATATGTTCCTTGTTCGAATTCACACCACCACCCACAGGCCATGGGCACCAGGCCGTGGCGCGGCGGACCCATGATGGCCGAAGTCATAGCCACCATCGCCGCCGATTCCGCGGTTAAGGGCAGATCAGCGTCCTCTTTCTCTGCGGTACGCTTTTTGTAGACCCCAAGGTAGACAGGTTCCGAAGCCAGTTGCTCCTTCGCCTTCACCCTCAGACTCGGTTGGTAGCCCAGGGTAACCGTTCCGTTCCCGTCCAGTGAAGACGCATCGAACGGAAGCTCGACCCCAAGAAATATCCCGCCTTTCTCCGTTCGCCCAAAATAAGTGACGTTCTTCAGGTAAGGATACTTGACCATTTTCAGATCCGTCCCTGAGAAACCCAGCTTGCTCACCACCAGGGTTTTCAAACGAAAGGCGGACGGAGAATCGACTGCCAGTTGCTTCTCCATGAAGTGATTCTTGTCGCCCAGCTTGTAACTGACGGCCACTTGCCGGCCGTCGGATTCGTAGGTCGCTTCCACGACCTCCGGCGACGGCTTCTGCAAGGACTTAAGGCGCATATTCCCGGGCGACAAGCTGAACTCCTGCGCCGCGACCTCAAAATCGTCTCCGTGCACTCGCAGGTTTTCACCGCTCAGCTTGTTTTGAACGCCGGTCAACAAGCCGGTTTCCCTGTCAAAGGCCAGGTGAAGACTTTCACTCTCCAATGTCGGTCCAATGTGCTCGCTGCGGGCGCAATCGCTAGTGAGATTAGCAGCCACCAGCGTCAAACCGCCCGCACCTAGTCGCGTAACGAAAGTGCGGCGCCCGAGTTTTCCACGTCCTGACTTCGTAGGCCACCCCCCAAGGAAAGGCACTTATTCGACTGAAGATGTCCATTTCGATCTGGTGCCGACCGGCAATATACATCCGGCCGCCTTCGTATTCAATACTTGGATCAGTCCTCATCGAAGCATAGCGCGAGCGGTGCGCCAGTACGCTCACCGGCGCATCCCGCGGGGCGCCCGGCCCGGCCTAACCTTTGGCTGTCTCCACAACCCGAAGGTACCTGGCATAGCAATCCTCCCAGATGGCGGAATCCCTGGGTTCGTACTGCGCCAAGGCACTTGAGCGGTGAATGACCTCCCGGACTTCACCGGGCGAGGCGAGATAGCCACGCGCCACAGCCTGGGTGAGGACATTGCCGGCCATCGTGGCTTCAGCCGGCCCAGCTTGGATAGAAATGCCAGTGGCATTCGCCGTACTCTGACAGAGCAAAGCATTGGAAGAGCCACCGCCCACAACGTACATGACGTCGAAGTGTTTCCCCACCATGACCGAGAGTTGATCCAAGGCTTGCCGGTAGGCTAGGGCAAGACTGTCGAGGATACAGCGTGTTACTTCTCCCGGCTCTCCGGGCTCAGGCTGGCCCGTCTGGCGGCAGTAACTACGGATCGCCAGTAGCATGTCATCAGGAGCAAAGAAGCACGCGTGACTTGGATCGATTAGCGACGCCGATACGGGCAACTGTAACGCAAGCTGGCCTAGCTCATGATAAGAATAGTTCGCACCCTGAGCCTGCCAGGCGCGGCGCGACTGCTGAAGCAGCCAGAGTCCTGCCCCGAAGTTACGGCAGAAGAAGAAGCTCCCAAGAGTCAACTCGTTCGCAAATCCCGCTGAGAATGCGGCCGGAGTATTGATCATCCGGGACGTAAGTGCCCCCAAAACTGACCATGTCCCTGAACTTAAGAAGGCCCAGTGGTCCCCCTTCCCGGGTACGCCGGCCACGGCGGAACTCGTATCGTGAGTGCACGGAGCGATCACCAAAGCATGTTTGAGACCCGAGTCCATGGCTACGGACCCCGTCAGTTCACCGAGCACTGTGCCGGAGTCCACCAGGGGCGGCATGATGGAAATCGGCAGGTCGAAGTGCCGGAAGATCTCCTCCGACCAAGCGCCGCTCGGCGCCTCATAGAGCTGCGTCATCATTGCGGCACTGCGCTCGCAACGCTTCTCGCCGGTTAGGAAGTAGCCGAGCAGATCCGGCATCAATAACAGCGAGGCGGCGCTGGCAAGGAGTGGGCTCTTCTTCGAGCGCAATGAAAACAACTGCCCCACGGTCTGCATCGTCGCAAAAGGAAGACCGGTGCGCTCATAAAGCTCTGCAGCAGGAATCCGCCGCGCCATCTCTTCATCGAGGCCCTCGGTGCGCCGATCACGGTAGTGGACCGGATTCTGCAGCAGCGTCCCGTCTGCGGCAAGGAGCCCAAAGTCAACGCCCCAGGTATCGATGCCGATGCCTTCGACCGAATCACCGAATCGCGCCGAGTATATCTTCAGAGCCTTGAGCACGTTGTTGTAAAGCGCCAGCACATCCCAGTAAATCGTATTGTCGGCCTTTACCGGTTCATTGGCAAAGCGGTGGATTTCTTCCAAAGAAAGCCGCCCTTCGGCCAGAGTGCCGACCGCGGCTCGCCCACTTTCGGCGCCCAAATCAATGGCTAGGAAGCGTCTGCTCATAAGCGTCATCATCCCAGTAAGTACGCGTCGGAACACCGCGGCTCACGGTTCCTTGAACCGACCAACGCTCCGACCAAGTCGCTACAAACCTCAGTGCTGAAATTGCTCGCTCCCCTGCGGCCTCCCGCTCGGGGCGGTTCCCTTAAGGCTGGCACGTTCATACTAAAGGGGATTCTATTTGTCAATCGTGATTTGGGAAGTTCAATTTACCTGACTCGAATTCTTGTCTCACGGATAGCGTCTGGCCTTTCGGCCGGCGAGCACCTCCGGACGGGAAGGTTGGCCAAATATGGCTTGTGCCACCGTGCTCAATCGGGTATAAGGCCTGTGAACGCGTAGATTAAATACGAGACCTGTGGCATGGCGAGACCCAGCTATAGTGCCGTGTCTGGCGCGTCTTTTCCAGGTCGTCGCAACCTCAATACTGTCCCACCTGGCCGTTGCTCGTGATGTCGTGGGATAGGAGAGAATCACGGGAGAGCCCCATGATCAAACGTCGCGATTTCCTGAGATCGGCCGCTCTCGCTGGCGTGAGCTTGACAGCCAACTTGCCCGGCCTCCCTTCCACGCAGACACCAAGTGGTCGTAATTTGTATGCAGATGTTACTGGCAGCCTGCCCCGAATTGGGAACGATCTCATAGAGTTAGTCTTTGACCTCAAATTCAATGGAGCGCTATCGAGCATAGTCGACAAGGCGAGTGGCTACCAGTTCATGCGCGATCCCAACGTGCCCCGATCGCTATTCCGCCTGGCCCTCAGACGCGGGAGAGGGGGCGATATCCAATGGTTCGATAGCCGAGACGCTGGCACTGTTCACGTGTCAAGAATTGATCAACCCCAGGGCACCTCGCTTGCCTTCGAGGCAAGGTCCTTTCCGAAGCGCAGTCTCACCGTTACGGTAGAAGTGGCGCTGCGCGATGGTTCTAGCCTCAGCACTTGGCACATGAGCGTAGCGGGACTCGACCAGGGGGAGGCAGTCTATCAGTTGACCTGCCCAATCATGAGCGGAGTTATGAAAATGGGTGAGAGCGTTCCCGGAGAGGCGTTGGTGGTTCCCCGTCATGGCGAGGGATTTGTTTTTCGAAATCCGTACCCTATTGTGGATCATCTGCCGCTCAAAGCGGGGGTGGGCCCCGATACCCCTCAAGTGGGCACGGGGGAGATTCACGGCAGGTATCCGGGCTCGTTCCCGATGCAGTTCATGCTCTACATCAATGATCAAGCCGGTTTGTATCTGGCTTGCCACGATAACAAGCAGAATGTCAAAGAATTCGATATCGGGAAAATGGCAGACTGGGGGCAAGCCCCGGTAATTTCTATCTCGCACTTCCCTGGAGAAGGAATAGGGCAGAATGTCAAGACAGACTACGAGACTGTCGTCGGCGTCTTTCATGGCGATTGGTACGATGGCGCGGACATTTACAAGACCTGGGCGACCCGGCAGTGGTGGTGCGCCAAGAAGTTGTGGGACCGCGATATTGCCGATTGGATGCGAACGGGGGTAGGCGTGTTCCAGATGTCGAACTACCATATTCCCATCCTCAAACTGAATCACCCCGTTTCCCAGATCGCAGATGTGGTGAATGGACTTTCCAAGGAAATTGGAGTGCCTCTCTTGGCGCTGATCTTTAATTTTGAAGGAGGTGGAGGTTGGACCGGGCCCGCAGGATTCTTCCCGCCCAGAGAGGGCGAGGCGGCCTTCAGGGAGGGGCTAAGGCGTTTGCGCGAAGCCGGCAACTACGGATTCGTCTATATGCCGGGAGGCAATTGGTACATCGAGATTTCGACCTACTCGCCGCCGTTCAACAGCTGGCCCCAGTTTGAGAAGGAAGGAAGACCGAACGGCATAATGGATGCAAAAGGCGAAGTGCCGATCGCCAAGTACTATGGCGGTTGGCAGTCCGCCCGACTATGTCCGCAAACGGAATTCACAAAACAAACCAGCTTCAGCTTGATCTTAGGATCTCTGGAGCGGGGCTGTACTGTTGTCCAGATTGACAATTTCCCGATTTCCACGGCAGAAGCTTGCTACAACCCAAAACATGGCCACCCGCTGGGTTACGGCCCGTGGTGGTCGGAGGCTTGGAACGGAATCTTGGCGGAGGTACGCAAGCAAGCGAAACAGAGGGACTCGAATTGTGCTCTGACGACAGAAGGCATTTCGGAGAACTTCATCTCGCATCTGGACATGTTCGATCAGCGTGCCGGGAACATGGAATATTTTGGGCATTGGCAGGCGGGGGATCCCATGGGTGGAGAAACCATTCCCCTGTTCAGTTACGTTTACAGTCAATATATCGGCGCTATTTGGAGGCCTATCCGGAATGCAACCGTCCTGAGATACTCTATTGGACGCGCAGCTTGGGCAAGTGCCTTGCCCATGGAGTAGTCCCGACGGGCGGGTGGTACTATCCGGAACCGAACGAGCTAAACCCGGTGACAATAAGTTTCTATAAAAAAGTAGTGCGTGCCGCGGCGAGAGGAGGTTGGAAGTATCTGATGTTTGGAAAGATGTTGCGCCCTCCAAAGATCGATGTCCCCCTGATTACTGCCTCCTACCTGAAAATGAGCGCAGACGTCGATCATATGGATCCGGCTAACCGGCATGTGGTTAGGGACTACGCGGTGCAGCACTCTGCGTGGCGATCCAGGGACGGTCTGATTGGATACTTCTTCGCGAACGTTTCACAGGATCCCGTAGAGTTCGATGTGGAGCTTTCATCCTACTCCAAAGGAGTCGGCCTGTATAACGTCACTAGCACAACGGAAGGCAGGCACATGACCTTGCTGAAACGCGTCCGGCTTCCGTCGAAATACCGGCTTAGTCTGGAAGCCCTCTCTGTAACCCTCGTCGAAGTGGAGGCGGTTTCGTAGCACAAAGGCTCGGGCACGAGATTGTGAGGCTATCTGGAGAAGAGGAGTCGGAGAGGATCTCCTTCGAAAGAACAGATCGAATCGAACTTCTTGAACCCAGGGGGCAGCGATGTCAGATCTGCCAGAACTGCCTTATCAAAAAGCACGTCCGTTCCGATCCGACCCAATACGAGACTTTCTGGCGGGATCGTCGCCGAGCAACCCTTCATCCACAGGAAGGAAACTGCGAATACGCAGCCCGGTCCCTGGCGAATTCCTAGTTTACGGCATAATTCCTGGGGTTAACCGTTCTTGCTAAGATGCTGAGATGCGCGAGCTCGTCATCCTTTTCGTTCATGCCATCGCCACGCTTGTCCGACTGCTGGGTCCGCGCGGCATCCGTTCGGTAGTCGCCGAGTCCGTTCTTGTCAAGCAACAACTCCTGATCCTCAGTCGTTCGCGGCAGCGGTCACCCAATCTCCGCACTTCAGATCGCTCGCGGGTGGCTTGCCCCCCCGCCTCATCTCTTCAGCCATCGTTCTGAAGCCTTCGACCCTCCTGAGCCTTCACCAGGCTCTCAGGAACCGAAAGTATCGCCTGCTCTTCTCATCCAAGCGCGCAAGTAAGCCCGGACCAAAGGGGCCCAACAAAGAGGTCATCGAAGCCGTTGTCCAAATGAAGCGGCGCAATCCCACCTGGGGCTGTCCGCGAATTGCTCAACAGATTGCCCTGGCTTTTGACATCCCCAACGACAAAGACGTGGTTCGAAGGATTCTCGCCAGTCACTACCGACCGAAACGGGACTCCGGTGGTCCATCTTGTCTAACATTTCTGGGACACCTGAAGGGAAGCCTATGGAGTCTAGATATCTTCCGGTGCGAATCGGCCACGTTGGGACCCAACGGCACTTCCGGGGTAGGGCAATCTATCGCCAACTTGACCGCACTGTCCAACTTCCGTGTAGCGTGATCCAGACATTGACCCCGATGTTCCGCAAGCGCGCCGAAGCCTTCGAGGAGCCCCTGGAATCGAGGCTTATCGAAAGCCGGCTCGGCCACTATTGCCTTGGCCCGCCCAACATATGCCTTGACACGTATATTCTATGTGGGGTATATGAATGTCATGGAATCCGTGTTCGGAATCATTGCCGCGCCGAACCGTCGCGCGATCTTGAGCCTCCTGGCCTCGTCGCAACACTCGGTTGGAGAGATCGAGCGTCAGCTTCGTATTCCGCAGCCGACGGTGTCAAAGCACCTGCGCGTGCTGCGCGAGGGCGGTTTTGTGGAGTCCACGGTAAACGCGCAACGCCGTCTCTACCAGCTTAAACCCGGACCATTTCAGGAGGTAGATGCCTGGCTGGCTCAGTTCCGCCGGCTCTGGTCCGCGCACGTGGATGCTCTTGAAAGGCACCTCGACCGCATGGACCAACCCACGCCAACGAAAAGGAAGACAGGGACGAGACGATGACCGATCGCGAACAGTACTCGCCGAAGCCCGCCAGCGGAGCACAGGTACGAAAGGAAGGAGAAAAGTGGACGCTAATTCTGACCCGAGAGCTGCGCCACTCCCCGCAAAAAGTCTGGCAGGCGCTAACGGACCCGGTGCATCTGCGCGAGTGGGCTCCGTTTGTGACCAATGGGAACCTGGATACGGTTGGAGCTACGGTGACGCTCACCTGGGTGGGAACGGGCAGATCGCAGGAAACAAAAGTGACGCGAGCCGACGCTCCCGAGGTGCTTGAGTTCAGCGATATCCGCTGGGAACTGGAAGCCTTGGGTAGCGGCACACGTCTGACGATCTGGCACCAGATCGATCGCCGCTTCATCTCGTGGGGCGCGGCGGGCTGGCACATTGCTTTCGACGTTCTGGATCGCTTTCTCAGCGGAACTCCTCTCGGCCGGATCGCCGGCCCCGACGCCATGAAGTTCGCCGGCTGGCAGCGGCTGGTCGCGGAGTACGCCACGCAGTTCGGCGCGGAAACGCCAAAGTGGCCCTCTAAGGCCGCTCAACAGTCGTGAATCGAGGAGGATCCATGACCAAGAGAAATAAAATCATCTATTGGGTTTCGACCCTCTGGCTTGCCTCAGGAATGCTAGCAACTGGAACATTGCAGTTATTCAAAGCGAAAGCCGAAGGAGCGCTGGCGCCGCCCGGGGTGTATGGTATTACGCATTTGGGTTATCCCATCTACTTTTTGACGATCCTCGGTGTTTGGAAAATCTTGGGCGCTATAGCGGTGCTTCTTCCCAGATTTCCCTTACTAAAGGAATGGGCTTATGCGGGCTTTTTCTTTGCCATGACGGGCGCCGTATTTTCGCACATCGCAGTGGGCGATCCCGTAAACCAAATATTTCCTGCGTCGTTCCTTCTAATCCTGACGGTAGGATCGTGGTATTTCAGACCTGCGGATAGAAAAATCCCCGCACCACACATAGCCGCGGCCCCCGGGACGGTTGTTCAACATGAGGCGCCGTTGCAGCAGAGATCATGAACGCATGGCCAACATGAATAACAATAAAAAGTCGTTGTCACCAGAACAACGGAAAAAACTACTCGGAGCATTGAAAGCCCGTTTTGAGAAAAACATGAATCGCCATAAAGGTCTTGAATGGGCTGAAGTGCAGGCAAAGCTGGAAGCTAATACTGAAAAACTGTGGTCACTCAATGAAATGGAAAGAACTGGCGGTGAACCGGATGTTGTTGGTCGTGATAACAAGACGGGCGAATACATTTTTTATGATTGTTCAGCGGAAACTCCTAAAGGGCGCAGAAATACTTGTTATGACGGTGAAGGGCAGAGGAAAGGAAAAGCAAGGGTTGCGTCCGGGAGGTAATGTTATTGATATGGCCGCCGCCATGGGCATTGAGCCATTAACTGAAGAACAATATCGGGAGTTGCAGAAACTTGGATATTTCGACAACAAGACGCAGAGCTGGTTGAAAACACCCCCTGATATTCGAGACCTCGGCGGAGCCCTCTTTGCTGATTACCGCTTTGGTCATGTCTTCGTTTATCACAACACTGCGCCCTGTTTCTATAGCGGTAGGGCGTTCCGGGGCTCGCTGAGGGTCTAATTCGGCAAAGCGTACGGTCTCGATCAGTGCGGACTTGCAGGGCAATGGTCCAGCCTCGGCGGGAGGCATACTCGCGTATGGCCCGGTACTGCCGGGGAGGGTCTTCTGGTCGTGGGTGGACACGCGAGCGTAGAGGCCGGCGCGAAACATCTTCGACCGTCTTTGCCCGTGGCCAAAAACCCTATCGGGTTTTACCTTCTGGGGAGCCCTTTTTTCGCCCAGTTTCGAGTACTGCTCCGCTGTGGCCAAAGAGGATCGTTTTCGGCTAGGGGAAATGCACTTGAGCGCACTCAGGTACGGCCTGCAATAATTCGGTCCGACGCCATTTACCCAAGACATTGTCGCCGCGCCGGAAAGTATTCTCTTGGTGCTTAGGTCCGTTGGGCTTTCCCGCCAAATCCGTGCGTTCGAACCTGGTATAGCCCCGGAACTATAGGGAAGGGGGCGATTCAAGAATGTCGCGGGGAGCCTCATAAATGAAGGCCCAAACAGGTACCCCAGAAGACAGTGCCACCAACGGGATAAAACTCTAGGGCACAAGTTACGTAACCGCGGTTTTTCCGCAAAGGCGCTCTGTCATGTTGTGCGGAGCCGTGTGGCGACGTCCTCGCACCATTTTCCACATAACTGCACACGACTCCACACGACGCGCCCGCCTCCACACGTCTCAGCAATACTCGTCAAGTCTTTCAAGTTGTTTTGGGCACAGAAGGGATTTAGCGCTGCTGGTAAGTTATTGCGGGGGCCCGCAATGTACCAAATATGACATTGGCCTGCCTCTAGCCATTCCCTTTCATTTTGAGTTACTTAGGTCCGTTGCTTAAGTCGCCCGACCCCCGGGGACGACTGACTTAACTAGCTTTGCCGATCAATACATCACGCATCGATTCGAAGGTGCCTGCCACGATGTTCTACAGGTGGTAATCTGCTATGAGGTCCCGATGGCCAAACTCTGGAGTGTGGCCCACAGCAGGCGGCAGGGTCAAGCACGCAAGCGATCGCTCCGGTGGACGGGGGAACCCCGGTTCAACCTGCGGCGCGGACGTCTGCGGGGGCGTTTGCTGCGCAAACGCGGGCTATTCCTGCGGCTGATCCGGTGGCGCCTCCAGCGGGGGCCGATGTCGGCTTTCACGGCGGCCTCCGCGTGCCTCGGACAACGGGAGCTAAGATCAGGGAGTGCTAAGGGTCTCTTTGTGAAACTGCTTGACCAGCCCCTTAACGACAGACGGGCGATCGAAAAACCCTGAAAGCCCCCCCGTTCCGATCGCTAAGGCGGCGTGCCGGCCGCTCTTGAGGTGGCCGTCTCCTTGCCAGGCGGCAACGGTTCGTAGAGCATCCAAATTAGAACCAAATCGATGATAGTCCGAAGGGAGAAGAGCGAAGGCGACTTCGTCCCTGTTCTGGCTTTGCGCATCGACCAAGACCATAAAGACGAAATCAGCGCTCGCAGGGCTCGTGGCGATGTGAAAACTCTTCAATTTTCGAAATTCACGCTTAGCCAGCCGCTCGAGTTCCAAAGATCCAGAGCTATAGTTCATATCGCGAATAGAGGTATCAAGCGCGAACAACGTAAACGGACTGCTCCGGTTTGAAGTGAAAGCTGGGATCGTTCGAATAAGGATTGGCCTTCTGGCCGAGAGCACCAGCGGCGCAAGATAACAGGAAAAGTGGCACTATGGTTCGGGTAGCATTCATGAACGCGGTTCCTCCAGTAGAGGATATCGGCGGAAAAGGAATGCAGCGAATAGAACGTAGGTACGTGGTACAAGAGGAAACCCTGATCTGAAACGTGCTTAAATACCGCCAAGCTACCGGACCCGGCACCATACCGAACATCACCGCCGCCACGTGACGAGCAGTCGCTCAGGTCCTGGATTCGCTTCCTCTGCAAATCGAACGAAGGGTCGCTGGCCCGGCACTCGCGATCGACAGGACTCCGACCTCAAAGATAGCGTCGCCCCACTTGGATACTCACCGGACCTGACGATATCATCCGCTTGTGTCTGGTACCGCCTCTTCCCTTCGTGACCGCGTAGAATTCCCGTCCGATCGCCGCCCACCAGTTTTCGTATGCGTCGCTGGGCACCTTCAGAGCGGCCCCTGTCAATGACGTCCAGCGCCTTGGCGAGTCCAGCTCCGGTCGTGTCCTTCGCAAAGACTTCATGGCACAAGAAGCGATAGCCTACCAAGAAGGTCTGCTGCAGTCGAGCCATTGAGGCTTCCCGTTCGATAGGAGCAAAGAACGCAGAATCGTGAAAAGAGCTAGATCCCGGAAAAGTTGATCCCTCGCCAATCGACCCATCGGCAGGAAATAGTGCATTCCACGTTTCCCTCGCAACAAGACCCATGGCCTCACGCCAGAGTGCACGCCGAAGCCCCGACCGCTAACGCCTAAGGCAACAGCCGATTCTCGGCCCGTTATCGCGGGTAACAGTACTTTAGCGTAGTCGTCGGGCTAATGCCCAACCCACCCGTCTGCCGATGACTTCCTTGGCTGGTAGTAGGACTGTCCTCAGCCAAGTTGAAAGTCCCGGTGCGCACGCCGGCACCAAGGGGGAGATGGCTGTGGGCCTGCTTCAAGTCGAACGTCAACATGGTACAGACCCAAGAAACCGTTTTCAATCTGCTTCGCGACCTCGATGGCTTAGATCCTCTTTAAGAAGCTCTTCTGGAGTGAGCTGAACTACGACCGAGTCAACCAGGTCCTTTCGCGCAAAGGCTGGGGCGACGGCGCAGCGGATGCTCTCGCCAGTGATCCCGTGCTTTTGGCGGCTGGCGGAGACGACTTTCATATCATTCATGCACGACTTGCTTCGGATTCGCTGCCGATGGGTGCTGAGCGCCCGGTAGTCTCCCGCCTTTTGCAGCAGCACCCGTATGCGCTGTTTGTTTTCTCGGATGATCAGCAGAATCGATGGCATTTCCTGAATGTCAAGTACGACAGCGATGCTCAAAAGAGAAGAATTTTTCGGCGAATCACCGTCGGCCCCGATGAGCGTCTGCGGACCGCCTCCGAACGGCTCACGATGCTCGACCTTCAGTCCATCGGAGGCCGATGTGTCCCGCCTATCGCCGCTCGACATCCAGACGAGGCACGATGAGGCGTTCGACGTTGAACCTGTCACCAAAGAGTTTTTCCGTGAGTACCACCGCATTTTCGAGGAAGTCGAAAGACAGATTGAAGGTATCAGAGACGCCGAACGCAAGAGGCTCTTTACGCAGCGGCTCTTCAACCGGTTGATGTTCGTGGCATTCGTCCAGAAAAAGGGCTGGCTGAAGTTCGGCAAAAGCACGGACTATCTTGCGGCGCTTTGGCACGACTACCAGAAGAATGGAGGTTCCAAGAAGCCCAATTTCTACAGCGACCGGGCTGAGACTGCTTTTCTTTTTAGCACTGAACACACCTCGGACCAGCGAAGTTGACGTCATCGGCATCAATCGCAGCAGGAATTCCTCAAGCAACTCATCGGACAAGTGCCCTACCTCAACGGCGGTCTCTTTGAGGAAGATGACGAGGACCGGGACCCGAGAATCGTTGTGCCCGACGATTCGATTGACGCCGTCCTGAACGAGCTTTTCAGTCGGTTCAATTTCACCGTTACCGAGAGCACACCGCTCGATATCGAAGTAGCCGTTGACCCGGAGAGCTGCCCCGGCAAGATGTTCGAGGAGTTAGTCACCGGAAGGCACGAGAGCGGAGCTTACTACACCCCCAAGCCAGTGGTTTCATTCATGTGCAAGGAAGGTCTGAAAGGCTATGTCCAGTCGCGCGTGCCCACCGAATCAGAGTCCGCCATTGATAAGTTTGTGGAGCAGCATGACCCTTCGGAGCTGACCAACGCTGAAGCCGTGCTGGAGGCGCTGCTGAACTATAAGAGTGTGTGACCCGGCTTGCGGCAGCGGCGCCTATCCTTTAGGAATGCTTCACGAATTACTCGACCTTCGCCATTGCCTTTTCGCCACGCGATGCCTGGACCCGATTTCGACCTACCAGCGCAAGCTTGAAATCATCCAGAAGGCAACTTACATACGGCGTGGACATTGATCCGTTCGCCGTCAATATCGCCCGGTTACGGTTGTGGCTTTCGCTGGCAGTGGATTTTGAGGGCGATGATCCAAGGCCGCTTCCCGAACCTCGATTTCAAGATCGAGGTGGGCAATAGCCTCGCCGCCCCTAATCCCTCCGGCGGACTCGAACTGGGTTTCCGTAAGTCCCTAGTTGACGATTACCTGAAAACGAAGGCCGGCCTTTATGACCGCCCATGGCAGCGCGAAAGTGGAATTGCGTAAGAAGATCGCCGAATTGAAGGAGACCATTACCGGCTGGTCGCACCCAAATGGGAAGAGGACAGGCTTTGACTGGTCCATAAAGTTCGCCGAGATCTTCCTGGGCGGAGGATTTGATGTGGTCATAGCCAATCCCCCGTACGTCCGCCAGGAGCTCATCAAGGACCTGAAGCCGCTACTGAAGGAGACCTATCCAGCTCTCTACACGGGTACGGCTGACCTTTACTGCTACTTCTACGCACGGGCCGTCGAGTTGCTTGGTACCGGCGGCATGTTGGTGTTCATTTCCTCGAACAAATGGTTCCGCGCGAATTACGGTGCAAAGCTGCGCGAGTACATCGCCGGTAAATGCCGGATTCGGAGCATTACTGATTTCGGCGAACTCCCGGTTTTCGAGGGCAGCGACGTTTCCGATGATTCTCGTAGCGGGCAAGGGTGAGTCACAGGGGACTGCCGCTGGCTCCGGAACGGTTTTTACCCAAGCTAAATCTCTCGATCCGCCCTACCCTGACGTGCTCGCTCTGATTCGAGACCAAGGGGCAAAACTGCCGTCGTGCGCTATCAGTGGATCGAACTGGACGCTGGCTAGTGGGTCGGTTACCGCACTCCTGCGGCAGATGGAGTCGAAGAGCATTCCGCTGGGCGAATACGTGAACGGGCACATTTTCCGGGGACTGCTTACCGGCTTCAACAAAGCATTCGTGATCGACGGGGCGAAGCGCGCAGAATTGGTGGCCCACGATAAGAGAAGCGCGGAGATCATTAAGCCCCTGGTGGTTGGCGACGACGTTCGCAGATGGCGAGCGAACTTTCGGGATCGGTGGCTGGTGGTCACCCCGGTCGGGATCGATATCAAGCGCTATACAGCCGTTTTCAAGCATTTGAAACAATGGCAGCCAGAGTTGGAACAGCGGTGGGACAGGGGAGACCATTGGTGGGAGCTACGCCCATGCGACTATTACGCTGCCTTCGACAGGCCCAAGATTATTTATCCTGATATTGCCAAGGAACCACGCTTCGTATTAGACGACAACGGGCTCTACGTCAACAACACAACCTACGTCATCGCTGTTCGTGACCTCTATTTGCTCGGCCTTCTCAACAGCCGGACCATGTGGGATTACGCGAAGCAACACCTTTCGAGTTCTCGGGGACGCTGACAACGGCGGACGCCTCCGGTTTTTTCAGCAGTTTGTCCGTACGCTTCCAATCCCCAATGCGTCCAATCGAGATCGAGTAGCAATTTCCAGTTTGGTGCAGAAATGCATTGATGCTGGAGGGCGTTGGGTGCGAGAAGTGGGAAGAAGAAATCAACGAGTACGTCGCAAGTCTTTATGGGCTTTAGTCTCATCACAATGCAAGCGGCGGGACGCCAGCCTAGAAAGGTCTCTCGATTCCGACGAGCTGCTAGGCCAGACCAATCACATCCTAGACCACTTCGACGGGGAATCTTCCCTTAAACGCCTGTTTTGGGAGGTCCTCTCCTATGACCGTGTCCGCGAAGCGTTGCTTTTATCCTTCCTTCCGGCTTCCCTGGAAAGCCAGATAACGCATCTCGAGGTCTTTGCTGAAAGCCAATCCCTGACCGTGCTCTACGCAATCAGCATGACTGGCCTGGACCGTACGCGTATTGAGCACATGGCGTGGTCGCTCAAGCGGCGAATCCCCACCTGTCTTATCTTGCTGTTCGATCAGCAGCGGTGGCTGATCGTCTACCAGGATGAACGAACCAAACCACGGGACAAGGCGCTACCTCTGCCTGGGAGTCGTCACGACGGTATCAGCGACCGCCCGCTCCTGAGTTGCCGGCTAGTGTGGCGGTAGATCTCCCTTTGTGGTGAGCCCCTGGAGACTTTCGAAGTAGCAGAACAAGCCGATCATTTGTTTCCTGGAGCAGTCTCTCGAATCAATGATGTTCTTGATGACTTGGAACACTTCCTTCAAAACGCAAAACCAGAGGTTCAGCAACTCGGCCCGTTTATCAGGGAAATTGCGAAATACCCTCTTCTGACAGCGGTACAGGAGCGTGGGGATAGTGTTTCCAAGAGAATGACGGCGCCCGATGGAAATTCGCTGAGTTTACATCAATGGCTTCTCGTGATGCACAATTTTCGCCTGGTAATCTGGATGGCAGACCGCGTGCCAAAGGTGGGGATGGAGTTCTCCGATGTCGTGCAGGAAGGCATCACTGGACTAATCACTGCAGCACAGAGATTTGACCCAAGCCTGGGGTTCCGATTCAGCACTTATGCCTTCCATTGGATTCGGCAAAAGATGCTTCGTGCGCTTCACAACAACTGGAACCTGATCCTGCTGGCCCGATATGGAAAGCCGGTGACCCTAATCGCTGGCAAATCTCAAAGAAGAAGATGGTGAGTTGCCTCCCGGCGAGCGCTCCGTCCTGCTCTCGCCTTCGTCGGCTCGATTGTGCGACCCTCGATTGCAACCATCCCTTTGCCCAAGTCCTTGAGCGGGAGCGGGTAGAAGGCGTGACAAACGCCCTCAATCGGCTCCCGCCAAAGGAAGCAGAAGTTATCAGGCGTCGCTTTGGAATTGGATTTGACGGCGGATACACGCTCGAGGAAATCGGGCGTCAGCTGAAGCTCACTTGCAGAGAACGTGTAAGGCAGATTGAAACTGCAGCTCTCGACAGGCTGGCGCTCGTAGAGAATTGACTAACTTCGCCCCTTTTGGCAACGCTGGAGACGGAGAGCCGGAGCGTGCAAAGCAAGCCAAGTTCAGGCGCGACCTCAAGAGAAAGAACTCGTCTCATGATCATCAGCCGAAAAACCAGCGAAAAACGATGACCCAAGCGAAGTCGCGGATAAGAGGTAGCGTGCAGTAAAGCAAGTCCACTGGATAGCAAGATATCCTGATGCACGATATCATCGATAACCGAAATGAGCGATTAGTCGACCATGTCAATCGCGTCCTAGGCACGACAGAGGCGGCACGGTTTGCGGTCGGTTACTTCTTTCTGTCAGGTCTCACTCCAATTTCACACAAGCTGGCCAAGGTCAAAGAGCTTCGACTGCTGATCGGCAACACCAGCAACCGCGAGACCTTAGGAGCAACTTGCCGAAGAGGATAATGTAGGTTTGACTCAATAGTCGAAGCCGCCGAGTCTCAGGCCTATCCCAAGCGAACAGAGGCTCAGCGGATGGCAGTGGAGACTGCGGCTAACATTTGGTCGAGCGCTGAGCTGATGGACCAGACGGACGAAGGCGAGGAGCTTGTCAAGACGCTGGCCCGGATGATCGAAGAAGTACGCATTAAGGTCCGCGTCTATACCAAAGGCCGCCTTCACGCCAAGGCTTACATCTTTGATTACGGAGACGTTTACGACCTGTTCGGCAAGAAGCTGGAACGCCACGAAGAGGGCATTGCCGTGGTGGGCTCTTCCAATCTCACACTGTCAGGCGTGACGCACAATACCGAACTGAACGTGGTGGTCCAGGGAAATGACAATCACGCGGAACTGGTCCGTTGGTTTGACGAGCTATGGAACGAGTCGCAAGATTTTGACGAAGCGCTGCTGCGGGAAATGCAGCAGTCGTGGGCGATGGTTCCGGTTCGACCTTACGACATTTACATGAAGACCCTTTACTCGCTAGTAAAGGATCGGCTGGGCGGACGAAGACGATAAGGACCTTCTTGGGGATGATGAGATAACCAAAAGACTCGCCGATTTCCAGAAAGTCGCGGTGCGCCAGGCCGTGCAGATCATTCGTGACTACGGCGGCGGCTTTGTGGCTGATGTAGTGGGGCTGGGCAAGAGCTACATCGGCGCGGCCATTGTGAAACACTTCGAGCGAGTGGATCACGCCCGACCTCTGATTATCTGTCCTGCTCCTCTCGTGGACATGTGGGAACTCTACAACGAAGCGTATCACCTGAATGCCCGCGTGCTCTCTATGGGCTATCTGGTCGAGGGCGGGAACGGCGCTCGAAATATCCTGCTAGAGAATCCACTGTTCAGGGACTGAGACTTCGTGCTGATCGACTGAGAGCCACAATTTCCGATATCCCGATACGCAGCGTTACAGGATCGTGGAGGCCTTTCTTTCCACGGGTCGGCGTTGTCTGCTTCCTGACGGCTACTCCACGAAACAAGAGCGCGTCGGACGTTTACTACCAGATTAAGCTGTTCCACCAGAGCGATAAGACCGACCTGCCCGTATGACCCTGCCGATCTCAAACAATATTTCAAGCTGATCGAGGGCGGCGAGAGAAAGCTTCCCGAGCTTTTGAGGCACGTGCTGATTCGCCGCACCCGGAGCCATATCTTGCGCTGGTACGGCTTTGACGCCCAAACGCACCAGCCGATCGATTCTTCGCGTTTTCAGGTGTACACCGGCGGAAAGAGGCGGGCCTACGTCATGGTAGCTGGCCAGCACCAATACTATGCCGAAACGCGAGTTGGAGACGATCGAGTACGGCATCGAGGATACGTACCAGGGCCTCTATCAGCAACTGCGCGGTTATTTGGGGAAGGCTCACGAGCTGAGCCCTCGAAGTCGGAAACGGCCTGGAGGATAAGCTCACTGCGAACGAACTTACCTACGCCCGGTACGGCCTATGGCATTACGTGGTCAAGGCAAAACAAAGGCACAGAGCCCTACGCCAGCTTGCACCGGGCTGGCGGGAATTTGCGCGGGCTGATTCGGGTTTTGATCTTCAAACGGTTTGAATCGAGCGTGTTCGCCTTCCGGGAAACAGTTCGCAGGTTGCTGCTTCTCCACCAGCGATTCCTTGAAGCGCTTGAGGAAGGAATCGTCCCGGCCGGAGAAGATGCTCAGGCAATCCTCTACGACCCGAATCTTGATGAGGAACAAGACCTGATTGACGCTCTTCGCAACATGTTCGGTAAATATCCCGCGAAGGATTTTGACCTGGAACGGTTGTACCAGCACATCGAGCATGACATTCGCTTACTGAAACGAATGCTCCGTCTGGTGGAGCCAATTACCCCTGCCAAGGACGCCAAGCTCCAGACGCTCAAGAAGCGATTGACAGAAGTGCCACTCCAAAAAGGCAAGCGCCTCATCTTCACCCAATATGCCGATACCGCACGATACCTGTTTGAGAATCTGAATCCAGGCGGCAAGCGCGGCGATATCGAGGTGATTAGTAGAGTGGGGAGAAAAGTAAGACGAGTGTGGTCGGAAGGTTCGCTCCCAAGGCGAACCCTGATATCATTTTCAGGCGGGTGAAAGCGAACTGATGACGGTTGTCGCCACCGACGTCTTGGCTGAGGGATTAAATCTGCAGGACTGCGACAAGATCATAAACTACGACCTCCACTGGAATCCCGTCCGGCTGATCCAGCGGTTTGGGCGCATCGACCGCATCGGCGCTGAACACGATGTGGTCTATGGATTCAACTTCCTGCCGGAGATCGGGATTGAACGCACTCTGAAATTGCATGAGAAGCTCCACAACCGCATCGAGGAAATCCACGAGACGATCGGCGAGGATTCCGCCATTCTCGACCCCACGGAGCAGTTAAACACGGAGGCGATGTATGCCATATACGAGAAGGACGGCGGAGCGCTGAGCCAGATTGAGAGCGAGGAAGAAGATTTCGTGGATTTGAATGAAGCCGAAGAGATACTGCGACAACTAGGAAAGAGAGTCCTGCCGAGTACGAACGAATCGCCAACCTGAGAGACGGAATTCGGGCCGCCAAGCCATCCGCACAAAAAGGCCTCTATGTTTTCTGTCAGGCGAACCGGTATCAGCAGTTGTTTCTTGTGGATGGGAATGAGGAACTGGTCTCGCGCGATATACCAAGGGTCTTGGGCGCAATCAAGTGCGGGCCGGAACTGGCAGGGAGCGCCCTTCCCAGAGATTACAATACGGCCGTGATGCGCGTGAAGAGCCAGTTCGCGGAAGAAGTAAAGCACCGCCAGGCCGAACGCGAACACACGCTATCGCTGACTCATGGGCAACGGTATTGTTTTACATGAACTACGCGTTATGTTCGGGGCAACTGAAGACGAGGAGTTAAAGGGCCAAATCAACGTTTTAGAGCGGGCCTTCCGAGCGCCGAACCTCACCAGCGCAGTGAAGAAGGAACTTAACGCGATTCGGCGGAACAGCATGGTGGGCGAAAAGCTGTTCAATGCTCTGGCACGCCTCTACCAGCAACACAACATCCGAGAATGGCTGGACCGCCGGACGGAAGCGACAGAGCAGCCGAATTACCAGGATCATTTGTAGCGAGGCGTTGGTATAGATTTGGCAAATGACGTTGCTGGAACCGCCCTGAGGGAGGCTGACCGAAGGCGCCTGGATCTCGCGCCATTTTATTAAGACCGAACATCTTCCTGTTTCGCTGCCTCCGCGCAAAATGCAACATTACGTCCGTGGGCGCTTCCTGATGGGAGCCTGCAAGTTGCTGAAAACGGCGGAGGGCAGGAAGCGAATATGCAACAAAACAGGTATTCTGATGCAAGTTTCACCTCCGTTCTGCCGATGAGCATTAGGTCTGAGTGGGGGCAGCAGCACCTTTGCAACACTATACACCGTGCTGCGGCAAAACTTTTGACTTAGACAATTCTTGTGCGAGTATTCTCGATGATAGGTCGCGTCATCCCCGTGCTTTGGTTTCGCTGTGCTGCACGTAGGCTAAGTTGAACCCCCGGAACAGGTCTTTCAACGGGCCTCGCCAAGCGTAGTGGTGGTTCACGTCTCAGACGCCTCTGGCGAACCCGTTGCCCTGGGGAGCGGGCGTCGTTTCCAGCCCTGGCATCGTCATAACCAACTGCCACGTCGCCCTGGCCGGGCCGATGCTCAAGGCAAGTCATCTTGGCAAGAGCCTCGCCGCCAGTCTGCAATATGCCGATAGCGACCGCGACCTGTGTCAGTTGAGCGTGCCGAAGTTGGAGGCTCCGCCTGTTTCACTGGGCGACTCGAAGAATCTCAGGGTGGGGCAGCGCGTCTATTCCGTGGGTGCACCCGAGGGGCTGGAGCTTACATTGAGCGAAGGCCTGATTTCCGCGATACGTTCCGTGGCGGACCTCCGCTACATCCAGACGACGGCTTCTATTTCACGCGGTTCCTCCGGAGGAGGTCTGTTTGACACTCAGGGGCGTCTGATCGGCATTACCACGTTTTATTTGAGTGATGGACAGAACCTCAACTTTGCCCTACCGGGAGATTGGATTCAAGGCTTGCCTGAACGTGTGAGGGCGGAGACTCAAGCCACTGTAACCGCGTCGAACGGAGAATCTAATTGGCTTCCGCAGGCCGTCGCGTTTGAAGACAAATCCGATTCGGGAAGGACTCCTGCAACTCTCGAAACGATGGATAAAAAAGCGAACCAAAGAGCGCTTTCGCATGGGTGGCGCTTGGCGAAGCCTACGATCGCCTCGGGCAAGACGACAAATCTCTGGAAGCAGACCAGGAAGCCATACGCCTCGGCCCGAAGTACTCGACGGCCTGGATGAACCTGGGAGTTGCCTACGATGGCCTCGGGCAATACGGCAAAGCTCTGGAAGCAGCGCAGGAAGCCATACGCCTTGATCCAAAGAACGTCACCGCATGGGTGAACCTGGGAGGTTACTACAGTCACCTCGGGCGGTACGACAAAGCTCTGGAAGCAGCACGGGAAGCCTTACGCCTTGACCCGAAGAACGTCACCGCATGGGTGAACCTAGGAGGTTACTACAGTCACCTCGGGCAGTATGACAAAGCTCTGGAAGCAGACCAGGAAGCCGTTCGTCTCGACCCGAATGACGCCAAGGCTCGGGCGAACCTAGGAGCAGACTACGATGGCCTCGGGCAATACGGTAAAGCTCTGGAAGCAGAGCAGGAAGCCATCCGCCTCGACCCAAAGGACGCGACGGCCTGGAGAGATCTGGGAGCTGCTTACGATGAGCTCGGGCAGTACAACAAAGCTGTGGAAGCAGAACAGGAAGAAGTTCGACTTGACCCGAAGGACGCGGTGGCCTGGAGGAATTTGGGAGTTGCTTACAGCCGCATCGGGCAATACGGCAAGGCTCTGGAAGCAGACCAGGAAGCCGTTCGTCTCGACCCGAATGACGCCAAGGCTTGGGCGAACCTAGGAGCAGACCTAAGTGACCTCGGGCAATACGGCAAAGCTGCGAAAGCACGGCAGGAAGCCATACGCCTTGACCCGAAAAACGTCACCGCATGGGTGAATCTGGGAGCTTACTACAGTCGCCTCCGGCAATATGGCAAAGCCCTGGTAGCCGAGCAGGAAGCCGTTCGCCTCGACCCGAAGGACCCCACTGCCTTGGTGGACCTGGGATTTGACGATTGCTCGCTGGCCCGCCGGGAGAAGGCAATCGAGGTGTACCAGCAACTCCGCCAACTCGACCCGGACCGGGCGAAAAGTCTTTTTAAGGCCTGCATCGTGCCATAACCGCGATACACTCGCCGAGAAACCGCACCTGGTTGGACGGCTTCGACTACCGCTGCAATCCGAAACGAAAGAAGGCACCACAAAACAACCGGCCCAGAGTTGACGCCGGGTAGAAAGACCTCCGTGTGCCAGCTCGCCGACGGACTTCTAGTACATGGCCATCAAAGCGGAGGCCGCGGCCGTGGCTGCCTGGGTGTCAGAAACTCCTACATACACCATAGTGGAGCTGATCGCCTTGTGTCCGAGGCATTGCTTCACCAGGGCGAGGTTGACGTTCCGGGCGACCAGGTGTGAGGCCAGCGAGTGCTTCAGGCAGTGCGGATGCCGTTTGTCCGCTGGCAGGCCTGCAGCCTCGGCGTGGGCCTGGAAGATCCGGAAGAACTGAGTGCGATCGAGGCAGCCGCCTTTCTGGCTGGTGAAGAGATAGTCAGAACCATCGCCCTGGCGATCGCGAAGCCAAGCGCGAAGGGCAATAAACTCGTCAAGCAGCGGCTGGCCTTTGTGCCGATACAGCGGCTGAATGGTGCTGAGCGATCCCTTCAGGCGGTTGATGGAAACCGTCTCGCCTTTCAGGTCGATATCGGTAGTTCGGACGTCGCAGACCTCGGAAGCGCGTAGCCCATGCCTGTAGCCCATCAGGATCGCGGCCCAATCGCGAGTGGAGTGGGCCTTGGCGACCTTTAACACGGCGAGGGTTTCTTCGGGAGTGAGTGCGACTCCTGCTCTTCTCCCAGCCTGGTGCTTCGGCGTCGGGTTCTGCTCTGCCTCTTGAGTCGTGGGGATCAATGCGGGTGAGTTTTCTCGGTAGCCATGCTTAGGAGCCTCCAGTGCTCCTGGTGCGGTTAGCCGGCGGGCGATGTTAGCAGCATCGCTCACCGGCGCGTATCATTTGGAGCCGTTCAAGTCAGTCCTGCGGCCCTGCCCTTCGCGGCTCTCCTTCAGCTTTTTCATGCGTTCAATGTCGGCTTTCGACGAGAGGCGGACGGCGCGGCCGTTCCGGATGATTGGGGCCGGCGCCTCCATCTTTCGGGCTCGAATCCAGCGCTGCAGAGTCACGCGGGTGATTCCGGCTTCTTCTGCGGCCTGGGTGGTTGGGATCTTGGACGCCATGCAATATATGTATCAGAAGTAGCTTGCCGTGTCAAGAGAAAAGCGGGCATTCCTACAACTGTTTTCACTGTTTTCGTTGATAACTTTGCAAACACGCGCTTTTGCGGTCGCAAAGGCTTTTGTGTAGAATTCCGAATTATGATGAAGGATTCTCCTGGCTTGACGTCCAAATTTCCTGAGCCTCCCCCTCACCTGTTAGTGGAGATGGCGAAGGCTGGTCTCGACCCCGAGAAGCTTGGCAGAATAGTGGGGATTGATCCGGCGGTACTGGTGCAGATTCGCATGGGGCGCTTAGTGCCTTGGACACAGGAGAAGGCAAAGATCTCGACGGCACTTGGTCTATCTCCGCGCTTTGTATTTGGCCGAACGCCCATACCACTTAGCTCTAGAGTCAGGGCTAGGCGAGCTTTGGCTTTGGCCTGTTGGCGCTTCGAGCAGTCTCAGCCCGGCTTCAATGAAAAAGCATGGAGCCAAGTGCCAAGCAAATGATAAAGGCTTCGCGCAGACGGAGCGGACGCGGTTTAATGTGGAACGGGAGGCTTTTTTCAGTGCTAACGGTAACGCGGATTTTAGCCCGGCGACGAACGACCTCGGCACCCAGACGGTGCAGAGGTTTGAGATGGGGCGGGCGGTGACGTTCGATGCGAAGGGTAACGTAAAGCTCAGCCCGCTTACCAACGACCTTGCACTTGTGCCTTTGGTCTCGTACGAGCCGCCCAAGTTTGTTCGTGCACCTCGAAGGCCCCTGTTCGAAAAGGCTTTGGAGCTAAAGCGGCAAGAGCCGGAACTCACCTGGGGAGATATCGAGAAGACGCTCCATAAGGACATTGCAAGACTGCTCAACTGCGATCCTTCTAAGGTGGATTCCACAGCATGGAGCCCAACAAGAACTTAGACTCGGCGCGGGGTACCACAAAAAGAAGTCTAAATCGATAAGCTAGCGCAAGGCTTGATTCCTGCCTAAGTAAATAGTGCGAGAAACCCCTCCTTATTCTCGCAAGAGAAAATACCTGATCTCTTATTGCAACCACTTTTGTTTGAAGTGTAGCGTGTGTCTTGAAGCCGCTCCGAAGAAGTGGGCAAGTCATACTCCGGTTTGGGAGGCGCTCTATGCGAGTCAAGAAATTCTGGAGGGTCGGTCAGGTAGCTGAATTCTTGGGCGTGCATGAACGCACTGTGTACGACTGGGCTGCGGCGGGGCAGATTCCTTCGATTCGTCTCGGGCGTTCCCTATTTTTTGACCCTGAGGCGATCTGCAACCTGGGCAAAGCCAATCGAAATGGCACGAGCCAGACGGCTCAGGTAACAGCGCCAGAGTTTCTACCGAGCTGGTGGAGGCAAGCGCCTGACCCCTGAAACAAAACGAGGCCGCGACAGCGAATCGCGGCCCCGTGGAGCTATTTCTTTCGAGCGGGAAGGACAAAATGGACAATAACACAGGACCTTCTTCGGGTGCAAGCGCCCTGGTCAAGACAATCCACGAAGTGACTTCCCTCCTTGACTCCCTACCTAAGTGCTCACCGTATGCGCCTCGTCTAGGTGAGTTTAAGGTTCAACTCCAGCAGATAAATCACGGCCTGCCCCTGCCGGCCGGATAGCGTGATGCGCGTGGTGGGTGTTCCCGACTTTGAGGGGATGCCTGTGGACAGGCGTAGCAACGGCAATGGTGGGCCAGTTCCGGCTTACGCTGCGACCCTCTACAAAACGAGATTGCATAGGTCCGGCGAGCTCTGCGGTCCACGGAGGAGAAGAGCGAGAGGGCAAGCGGTGACGCTCCTCGATCCGCCAGGCAGGCAAGCCCAGCTCAGTTGCACCTCCCGAAGAGTCTACCGAAGTTTCACTCGAAGCGATGACACTGGAATACCGGCAGGTGGCGCGGCGCGCCGAGCATCAGTCGGGCGCAGAGAGAAATTCAGGGGACTTTTACTCGTGGCTGGGCTGGTGACAGTTTAGTACGTGTATGCCGTTGCGTTGGAGGGGGAGAAGAATGGGGAGGTTTGGCTGGTATCGACGTCGGCGCGGGGTTTTGGAGCACGTTCAATCCGGAGAAATCAATCTGCTCGAGTTGGGGATCCACGATTACCTTTGCCTCCGAGCCAATGACCAAGTGGATGGCGGAAGCGACTCGGCGCCAGTGGGGGTTTGCTTTTAGTAGGCACGTTCCATTCACGGCCACTGTGGAAGGACCGTCTCGGAGCGGACGGTGCAACGGGCGTTGGATCATTTGGCGGCGCTGGGATGGATCAAGCGGTGGATGGAGCGCGGAAAACATGGCAACTACCCGATCCTGATCGCGCGCTACTCGGTGCAGGACGCTCGCGGCAATGAATACCGGATAAGTGCCTTAGAAACAGATGATTGGAGGCATCCGAGGCTTGATTTGGTTGTGTCGGCAGATTGTCGCCCGAGCGTCGCTCTAGCGTCGGTGAAGGAAGGACAGTTACCGCTTGTGCCTTCAGTGGCTTCCGAGACTTCAGAAATTCCTGTGTCGGCGAACTGTCGCCCGAGTGTCGCCGGATCGTCGACTTATAAAGGAAGAGATAGAGATAGAGATAGAGAATAAGAAGAGTTCTGGTGCTGCGCACCAGTCAGACCCTCGCCATCAAGCCGTCAAGACTGCTTATCTTGCCGGTACAGCCAGAGCTGGAATTGCCAATCCCGATTGGAATGGCGCCGATGGGAAGGCGCTCAACGATCTCCTCAAGCACCATGCCGGGGTCGGCGCCGACACGATTGTCCGATGGCTGGAGAACGCCTTCGTCTCAGCGAGGGAGGGCAACGGACCGCTGCAGCCGAAGTTTCGCTTCACCGAGTTTTGCCGGCATTCGATGAAGTATCAGACTGGCCCGGCGGGTCCTCCCGCCTGGAAAAGCGGAAGTAACGGGCACAGGCGCGAGGATACACCTACTCAGGCGGACCTTGAGCGCATGTTGGCGGAGCGCGGCATTCCTGGCAGCAGGCCGGTTTAAGTGTCACCGAACGGTCGCTGAAGCGTCGGCGACGACAGAGGGGCAAGTGGTTGCTACTGTTTGCATTCTTGAATCCTGGCTCATTTTCTGTCGGCGATGCGTCGCCGTTGTGTCGGCGAGAATTGGACATTTTCAAGCCCTTTTTCAAGTTTCTTGATTCATATGAGTGAGAAATTGCCTGCCAATCTCGAAGCGGAGCGGGCCCTGCTCGGAGGGATGCTGCTCAACGGGTTCTTCGACGCTGAGATCCTGCTCGCGGCCGACGATTTCTTCCTCGATGCGAACCGACGAATCTACCTGGTGATGGCCCAGCTTGCAGACGCCGGAGAGCCTCTCGACCTCGTTACTGTGGACAATGCCCTGCGCAAAACCGGGCAACTCGACCAGGTCGGCGGCCCGGGCTATCTCGTGGGACTCACGGACGCGCCAATGGCGGTGAACCTGAGCGCCTATGAGCGGATCATCCGCGAGGCAGCCGTACGCCGGCGTGTTATCCGGCAAGCTGAGAACCTGCAGAAGCTGGCCTACACCGAAAGTCTCGAACACCTGGCGCACCAGGCGAATGGCCTGAGTCAGCTGCTTGCCGACGGCACTGAGGAAGGACCTGCCGAATCACTCGAGGCGCTCTCGGCTCGCTATGAACATTACGTGCGGCACATGAGTGAATTTGTCGTGCACTCCGGAATCAAACCGCTCGATAACCGGACTGACGGATTCCAGCTCGGGGAAGTCGTGACCCTGATCGCGCGAACCGGGGTGGGAAAGTCGGCGATTGCGCAGAACATGATGACGCATCTGCTGACCACGCACGCGGAGGCCGGCGTGGCGTTCTTCAGCCTCGAGATGCCCGGGCTTCAGGCCTTCGAGCGCCACCTCCAGATTTTTGCGGGCAAAGCGCGCGAGGATGTGATCAAGGCCTACCGTGAAGGACAGCGGAATTGGGTGAGAGCCGGCGAATTCGTGGAACACTTCAACGATCGCTTAGTGATCATCGACAAGCCGATGCTGACCCTTCCAGAAATAACTCGGCGGGTTCGGGCCCTTGTGAAGCTGGGGCGGCTGAAACCGGTGCGCTTGGTGGTGATTGATTACCTCGGCTATCTGGACACGGTGCAGAAGAAACTGAGCATCGTGGAACGTGTCTCCGAGCTGGCGCGAGGCGCAAAGCAACTGGCAAAAGAGTTGAACGCGGTTGTACTGCTTCTGGCCCAGACCTCGCGGACGGCGGGAGACGGCTCCGAGGAAGTGACGGTTCTGGATGCCCGGGATTCTGGCGCGATCGAGGATTCCGCCGACTTTCTGCTTGGCGCCTGGCGTCCCGAAATGAAGGGCAAAATCAAGCCCGAAGAGTACGCGGAGCTGCGCGGTAGGCTGTGGATTCGTATCCTCAAGGCGCGGCGGGGTCTGCTCGATAAATTCCTACTGCGCTTCGATCGGCAAAACACTTCGTGTTCTGCCTCTCGAAGACAGGACACTTCCTATGCCTTTGCCTGGTATGAGTGCTGATGCCGAAGAGCCTGGAACTGTCCAGTGAGTGAGCATGGGAGGGGGTTGCCGATGGCAAGCGATGAAGGGCCGAAAGAGAAAGGGTCTGAGGCTTCAAGGCGGAAGCTGACTCATGAGACGCTTTGTACAGTCTGTGGGAGCGGCGGCGTGCTGGTGCCTCGCGAGTCTCTGCCTCCCTCTCCACCAGCTGGCTTTGTGCCACTGGCGGAAGCGGATCGCGCCGAGCTGGAGTTGGTCCGGGCCCTGATCGCAGAGCGCGGAATTCAGGGCCCGCTGATCTTCGCGGTGTCGTGGCGGATGCCTGCGCGCTCTACGATGTGTGCGACGGGAAGATTAGCGGGTCGCGGTTCCTCTCGGCGCTCCTCGATCGGACGGCGCCTGCAGTACGCCCTGCGATGCTCGCGGATCTGCGGCGTTACCTTGATGAACTGGCTTTGAGTGAACCGGCGGGTCCGATCGTGGATCCGCTGGCGCGAGTGCAATAGGGCAAGGTTTTTGTATGGCCAAGAGCTGGGACAATTCGATCCCGTTCCGTCCTGAAGCTTCACGGTGTCGACAGAGAGCGGACGGATGTGCAGGTCCGGGCATGGTGCAATCCGCTGGCCTGGGTCGATCGATCTCGCCCGAATTGCAAAGCTGGATCAAGGATTGCCTTGTGCCCATTATGGTAACTCGTTATCTGGGGTTGACGGACAAGCCACTTGCCTCGAACGCAGAGACTGTGAGACAGTCAGCGGATAAGATTGTGCCGCCTAAACTGAGACCTCGATGAGTCAATCACGCTGCGCCATCTATGCCCGGTACTCCAGTGACCTGCAAAGTCCTCTGTCTATCGAGGATCAAGTCCGCAAGTGTCGGGAGTGGGCGAAAGCCCATGACGCAGTAGTCCTGGATGAGCACATCTATTCGGATGAGGCGATCACTGGAACTTCAAATGATCGCCCTGGTTTTGCGCAGCTGCTGAAAGCTGCGTTTTCGCCTCGGCGGTTGTTTGACATAGTGCTGCTCGACGATACTTCCCGACTCTCGCGAAGTCAATCCACGGCCATGGATCTCTTTGAGCGCTTCAAGTTTTCTGGCGTGCGTCTGGTAGCAGTTTCTCAGGGCATTGACTCTTCAAGTGAGCAGGCCGACGTCCTGATGACAGTGCATGGCTTGGTTGATTCGCTGTACGTGAAAGAGCTGGCGAAGAAGACACACCGGGGGATGGAAGGGAAGGTCCTGCATGGGTTTCACACCGGTGGCCGGTGCTTCGGCTATCGCAACGTTAGAATCAATCCTCAGGAGAAGGATTCGCCTGTTCGTTTGGAAGTGGAAGAGGCCGAGGCCGCAGTAGTGCGCCGCATCTTCGCCATGTCCGCTGAAGGGCAGTCACTCAAGACGATCGCAAAAGCCTTGAATGCGGAAAGGGTCTCTACTCCGCGCGGGCGCAACTGGCGGAGGACCGGTGAAGCTTCCTGGTGTCCGACTGCCCATTCGGGCGATCCTCCGCCGTGACCTGTACGTTGGGCAGTTGATCTGGAATCGCTCCCAATTCCTCAAGAAGCCAGGAAGTCACAAACGCGTGCAGCGTCCACGGCCTAAGAGTGAATGGCGCGTGGTGGAGCGCCCGGAGCTGCGAATTGTCAGCGACGAACTGTGGCAGGCGGTTAAGGTCCGGCTTGAGTTCGCGAAGGAAACCTTTAGTCGGCGCGGGGCCGGCTTGTTTTATCGGGCGGCCTCGAGTCCCGCATCTCCTCACCGGATTCCTGAAGTGCAGCGAGTGCGGCGGAAATCTTACCATCGTGAGCGGGATCGGCGCGGGTCGCCATCCAAAGTATGGTTGTCCGCAGAACTTCAATCGTGGCTCATGCCCAAACGACCTGGTAGAGCGCGAGGACTGGCTTGAGTCGCGGATTCTGGCGAACCTTCAGCAGGAGGTCCTGCGTCCCGAGGTTATTGAGTTCGCTTTGGAGGAGTTCCGGAGCCAGCTGGAAGCGCACAGCTTCAGCCTCGCCGCTCAGCTTGGGGATATGCAGGCCCGCAAACTGGAGCTGGAAATGGAGATTCGACGACTGACGGATTTCGTGGCGAAAGGCAGCGGAGACTCTGAGTTTCTCCGGGCGGCTATCGTTGAGCGCGAACGGGAGATTCGCGGGCTCGCGGGCCGCCTGCTCGATGATGGTCCGGGAACGTTGAAGGCAGAGCTTGAGAATATGAGGAGTTTCGTACGCTCAAGCCTGGACGATATCCGGGGCTTGCTTGCTGAAGGCAGACGTTTGCAGCCGCATGAGCGCAACTCTCAAAGCATGTGAATGCAATCCGCATGACACCTGCAGCATTGGATGGGCGCTGATATTATCGGGCTGAGGGCGCTCTGGGATCTTCTCGGTGGCTACAAGAGACGCTGGGTTGGGGAAAAACCACTGTCAGGATTGGATTATTGCGGGGGCTGGATTTGAACCAGCGACCTTTGGGTTATGAGCCCAATTCCGACATCACTCCAACCGATCTCACACGACCGTTCCTGCTTTTACGTTCCATAACTCTTTGATTCTCCGTGACACCCTGAAACCGATTCATCCCGCTTATATTGAGGAATCGTGCCCAATTGGGCACAGTTTTGGGCACAGGCGCGGAGACACCCTTGTCGACGATCGAACCACAGCCAGCGCTCCCCTTCGGTTCTATTCGTGCGCAGCATGCAGTTGCGGCCGTGACCGCCGGACCTTCGGCCGAGAGTCAAGGGTTCGTCCCACTGCGATCCCTTATTCCCTCCATTAAGGTGAGTACCCAGAAGCTGAAAAAGCTCCAGGCCATCCAGCTCGTGCGCCAACAGAGAGACGGCCATAAGCAGGACCTGGCTTTTAATGCTCGTCCCTTCATCCTGTGTGGAATTCCTCTGCGGCGACCGCCAATCGACCAGTTCACCTACACCCGACGTAATGGCAACTTCTTCCTCTCGATAACGGCTCATCCCGAGTTTGGCCTGCCCTATGGTCAGGACCGCCTGCTTCCCATTTGGATCGCCACCCTGGCCGTGAGACAGCAAAGCGCCGTCGTGCATTTCGAGCATCTGTCCGAGATGCTGGACTACTTCGCTCTCCCCATGACCGGCTTCTACTACAAGCGAATCGCCGAGGCTTTCCAGCGCCTCTTTGGTGCAACCATCTTCTTCGGGACCGAGGAGCACCCATCCCAGCGTACGGTTCTCGATTGGGCGCGCTTTCACTTCTTTGATCGCGTGAAACTGTGGTGCTCGCGAGAAGAGGTCCTTGGGCAGGAAGCAACGGTGAACCAGGGCTTCGAAAACGTCATCACTTTGAGCCCAGCATTTTACGATGAGATTCAACAGCACAAGATTCCTGTCGAACGGAGAGTGGTGGCCGCTCTTTCAAACGCCCCTGGTCCATTAGATCTGTACACTTGGTTGGCCTGGAGAACATGGTCGGCCAAAGGGCCGGCGCGAATACCGCTCTTCGGTCCAGGCGGTCTCCACCAGCAACTCGGGGTGACGGGCTACTCTCGCAATCGTGCCTTTCGTGAAAAGGTGGCTCAGTGGTTGAGGGAAGTCCGCCAGCTGTGGCCGCAATGCCCCGCTCGGTTCTCCGAAGATGGCCAGCATCTTCTCATCCAGCCGGCCCACCGATCACCCGCCGTTTTGCCGCTGGCTGCTAAGGGATTCAGTGACGGCCTTTTGCGCGGAAGTGGCCGGAAGGTCTAGCCGTCCTTTCCAGACTGTCAGTTTCTAATTGTCGGGTCCAGTCCCTTTCGCGCTGTGTTGCCCTTTCGGAAATTTGAGTAACTCCGAGTGTCGGTCACAAGAGAAGGCCCCGTGACGCCTTGGCCGTTGCCTTTTGCCTTGCCTCCCTAGTCTAGCCAGGTAAGCGCAATCCAGAACGAGTGGTGCGGCTTCTTGAATTGGTTAGTCGAGATAAATGTTCGGACGCTTGGCGAGTCTGTCGTCGAGGCGACTAAATTGAATCGAGTAAGCACTCTGATCTAGGGTCGCAAAGGCACTGAGGGGTCCCTTTTCCGGTACAGCGGACGAGAGCACCCTCGTCGAGTGTGGACGACCGGCAATGTGCATTTCGACCGAAGAACGGAAGCCCCGACATCCTCGTATCCGTCGAAATGAGACTACCTGCCAGTCGTGCTGCGGATGGCAGCAATATATAGTCCCGAAGATCCTCACTTAGTAGAAAGCGCTGCTGGTGAAGGCGTACTGCGGCGCGCACCACAGCGATCACGTACCTGCCATGGTTAGGATATCGTTCTTCGATCGATAGACGCGGATCGCCCGAAGCGAGCCGCTCTGACTTGGTCTGGGCGAAATCGATCTTCTGACCCGATGCGTCGCAGCCATCGTTTGCGTCGGGCGGAAACGCGCGCAAGCCCCAGCCGGTGTACGTCGCCAGGGGTGCGGCAACCTCCGGAAGTCGGATACCGGAGATATCATTGCCGTCGGCATCGGTTTTGGGCACTAGCGCCGGATAGGGACTCCCTACGAGAATCGGAGGAAGGGTTGTCAGGATTCCCTGGGCGAAGAGCCGCCCGAAGTCGAAGAGATCTCCCGTGTGGATGCGGCCGTTGTAAGTGACACCGGGGATATCCGGAAAGCCCACGCCTGACTGTGGCAGTGAGGGTACGAGTGTGCCGTCGGCGACGCGCGGCAAACGGCTGGCGGGGGGCTCTGTTCCCCTCGACACCCACGCGTCCATGTTCACCAGCAGCGCCCGCAGCGCCGGGTTAGCGACAAGCGGGTTCCGGTTCTGCTGGCAGATACCCGGACCGGTAGGTCCGATGCCGGGACTGTGCGGCAGGCTCGATATCAGATAGTAGCGAACGTTCGGGGGATCCGGCAGATCCTTGCCAGTGCTGTCGAGATGAAACACCGACATCGCTTTGGCCCAATACTCGTTTTCGGAATTGACCTCGAAGATTTGGGGGCAAGTGTTGCTCTCCAAGCACCGTCGAAGCCGGCCGTCGGTCCTGCCGGTGTTCGGATCGAACATAACCTGATTGGCGAATGGAAACTGATACTCTGGATACCAGCGGGCGATGTGTTGGCGGTGGGTTCTGGCTGGCTGCGCGAACCGGTAATTCATGAAAATGCCGCCCCCTCCGCCAATCCAGTTCAGCATCCCGTCGAAAGCGCGCCCCTGGGTGTTCTGGTTGAAACCTAGCCACAGAAAGTCGTGCATTGCTCGGCAGGGCTGCGAAATACAGAACGAGTACACGAATCGCGCATCTCCAGCCAGGGGGTTGGGACTGCCCTGATCGTCCCCTGTCGCGTAATGCAGGAACAAGGCTACGTCACGGATTGCCGCAAATCCCAGTCCCGTCACCAACGGGTTTTTCGCGGGATACGTGAATTCGTAGAGTGTGCCCTGCTGGAACGACGTCCCATCGGGTAAGTAGCTTGATCGCGGTGAGGCTCGCGTCGGTGTAGTCCCAGTTTGCGGCGGGAATGGAGACCGGCAAGTCCTGGTAGCGCGTGCGCACCGTCAGGGTCGCTTGGGATTTGTCTGCGTTTGCCGCCGGATATGTCAGGGGCCCTGTCAGTGTCGTGTTGTTGTCGATAACGAATTCTTCTAACGCGGGGCCGGTGATCGTCGAACCGTCCGCGTTTGCAGCAACCGGCACCGTAAGGGTGAAGCGACCGCCCCCTGCCGGCACCGTGGCATCCCAGCCGCACCAAACCATCGTGTACCCTTGCCGCATGAGGAACCCATTCCCCGCATCTGAAGCTGTGGTGGGATCGTTGGCGCCGGTCGTGGCATTGTTCATCTGGCCGAAAGAGAAGTTGTTGCCTCGATTGTTGATCTCAAAGAACAGCCGGTGGTTCCCCTTTGAGCGGTCGATAGGTCTTAGAATATAGACATCGGTCGAGTACGCCACCATACCGGAAGCATTTCTCGGGGCAAGACCTATATCGGTAATCAACGCATCCCCTGGATCGGTCGGATCGGCCTCACCGAACGCGCGCCCAACCAGCTTTTCGTACTGACCAACGGTACCGAAGGAGGCGCCTTCGAATGTCGGTGATTCGATGCGGGTAATCTGGATTCGGGTGATTCGCGCGTTCGCATCAAAGCTGATGCCGAGGAAAAGCAGGGCGATGGCCATCAGTTTCGTTTTCATGGATTTCCTCCAATTGCACGTTGACTATCTCGGCTCAAGTGACAACACAAAAAAATCCGCCGATCGCTGCTTGTTCAGAACGGACACTCTGGCGGTTGCGGCTGTTCCTGACGCGTCGCCATTCCTTTCGGAACAAGATACGTGTCCAGCAACTCCAAATCGGTTGACCCCTGGTTGTAAACATTGTGATGGACATTCGCTGGTTCTATGAACGCACTGCCGGTCGGGTAGACTATCGGCGCGCAATTCGGATTGGCTGCGCTGTACCAGGTCGCCGTACCCGTCTTAACCGTGATGAGCACGGGGCCGGGATGGCTGTGCCAGCCGCTAAAACCGCCGGGCTCAAGTGCCACGTCCTGCTGGACGAAATCGGTTGCCCCTCTCACCCAAAGCAACAGATGCCAGTCCTGCGAGTGGGCTCGCTCAAAGATAAAATTCGTGACGGAGGTCGCACGACTGAAGTTATTGAACAGAAATCCTGACCCAGGTGTTGCCATCCCGATCAAGCAAAATACGACCAAGCATCCCAGCAGGCTCAGTATTACTTTGTTAAAACGCACACGCATACCATCCTCCTTTTTCCATAACTGGATTCCTCTAGCGCCGCCTCCCCGCACGACAGTTCCGGCGCTGTCCGTTTCCTCGGCCGCGCGAGGTTCTGAAATGCATACCGGCGAACACCCGCGTTTGGAGCAGAAAATCCTGAGGAGGACCGGACGCTACGCCGCCGATAGCTATCTGCGGATCAGCCCGCAGTTGCGGCTGGTGAGATGGAATCTCCCCGGTCATGCTTCCGGCAGTAACGCCGCCACTTGACGACCGCCTAGCGTACCGGTGACCTTGAAATTGCCGACTGGTCCCGGAGCCTGCCACGTTCCCTCTACGTGTAGGTTCCCGCCTGCCGTCCCTGAGCCACTGACGTTCAGGTCAGCCACAAATGACTGGTCCGCTCCCCAGACGACGGTCCCACTCACTGTCACATCCTGGGCAAAAGCGCAATCCGTGAGATTAGTGGTCCACGCTAAGCCGTAGTCGGTGTGGAATGTGCCGGCCCTTAGCCCCACGCCGGCGCCAGAGCCGACGATGCTACGCTGCAGAGCATCAGTGGCCGCGGCCACAGCGACGGTGACCACTCTTCGCTCCGCCATTCCGACTTGGTTATAGCCTTCCGTATCGACCTCAGCGGGGCGGGCGTCTTTGGCTAACAAGGGGAAGCGTCCCACGGCAGGCCAAACATGCTCGGGCGTGTGGGAGCAAGTGGTATCTCCGACCTGGAAACTTTGGATAAATTGGGAAGCAAGGTTGACAGCGCATTGTGTCCAGAACACAGTCCCATGTCCGGCCTCCGCCACGGTGACGAAGGCGCTGGCGTGGAAAAGTGCGGCCACCTTGCTTGTCTCCGCGATCGGGACCATGTCATCCATATCGCCGTCCAGAACGAGCGTGGGAACGTGGGGGTACGTTGCGTGAGGCGGCGCGACAGGTGAGGAACGGGTTGGTTCCTCCCACCAAAGGCACTGCTTCCCGTTAGAGTCGTAAGCTAAACTGGCCGCAGCCGACTTGGAAAAAGGTGCGAACTCAAACGGCGAAAGAGATGCGAGTGCATCCAGGTACTGCTGTTCCCGCTCAGGGACGGGTGCATCCCAGTCCCAGGGCTGATGGGCGTCTGAGCAACCCGTCGCTCTGTGCGCTCCGGCTGAGAGGAATGTCGGGTCGCCGGAGTCTCCTACCAACGGGAAGGAGCCCTCTGCCCCCAGCCGAAGCAGCGGCTGGGAATCGCCGCGCCACAGCGATGAGGCTGCTGCGAGGACCTCGCCTGTGCTTGTGAAGTTACCAGTCGGGTTATGGATCACGTAGTTGAGGAGGGCCTCTTCATCGATCCGGACGTGTTGGAGGTTGCCGTTAGCATCGTAAGCATCTCCCTCAACCGGACGCGACCGAATTGTGAAGATGAGCCCATCGAGGTCAGCTATTGGAAAGGGGTGATCGCGGGAGCAGGTGGGCGAGCGTAGACAGTCCAGACGCACCATGCGCGGCTCTGCTTGGGCGCGGTAATGCGGGAAGCCGAACGGGTGCAGGGAAGGCGTCCCGGCGGGGGCGTCGAGGACGATCGATCGCAGGTGGTTCCCGAATCGGGTGGCGTAGGCCGTTACGTCGTTGCCCCCGTAGGAGAGTCCAAAGAAGTCTATCTTGTCGTAGCCAAGGGCCCTCCGGACCGCATCGTTATCATGGGCAACGTCACCAGTCCCATATAGGCTGGCCGCATTCCCCAGCTGCGCGGCGCAAGCCGCTTCCGCCTGGTCTAGTGGGGCCGTGCCATGCTGAAGTTCCGGGCAATTAATCGCGCCAGAGAGTCCTCGGCCGCGGTCATCAATCAGCAGCAGATCGTGCACGTCCAGGTTATTCGCGAACAGAAAAAGAGCTGTGCCACGCAAGCCGGTTGTCGAAAGAGCACCGCCACCCCCAAAGTTTACAAGGATCGCACTCTCTGCCGAACCCGGGTTGGAATGCGAGTAGAGCTCGAAATAGATCGGAATCATCCCCTGCTGAGGATGATCGCGGTCGAGCGGCACGTTGACAAAGCCGCAAACGGCTCCGGCCGCTTCCGGCGGGCACGCGGTCTCGAGTGGCTTCCCGAGTTGCAGACGCAGGAAGACGCGAGAGCCGCACATGTTGAACGTGTCTTAGGCTCGCCGGGCGACCCGGCATACGCGGGAAGGACGGCATGAGTCTGAGGTTGAGGGATGGACGGGGCAACTGAGCACGTGCCCTCAGACCCGCCATTAAGAAAGGAGCGAGAACAACTAACAGCACAGCGATTCGATTCATAAGTCACCTCCTAGCCAAAGCAGAGTCACCATTTGCGGTCATCGTCCTCGCGGTAATCGTCGTCATCGCGGCGGAGCGATCGCAGCGCGTGCTTGAAGACGAACCGACCGATGTGATTACCCTGTTCGATACCATGGCCAACCCACGTTTTGAGTTAACGTGAAACGAAGGAGAACCCACTTTCGGGTTCATTCCCGCCACTTGTTGAGTCACCGAATCGCTTTCCGACTTTTTTCCGCTATATATCCTTAAGCGAGAACCGGCCAGAAAAACTGCAAGGGCAACAAAGAGATTTCTATTAGTTACCGTTATGTGCTCCGCCACGAGGATTTTGTTCTCGTTTCAGAAGATCATGCTGCCGTTTTGAGACCGACAGCGCTCAGGAGTGCATCCAGATCATTGCCGAGGCGTTGATACAAACGGTCGAGTTCGCATCGTTTCTCTTCCGCTAGTTTGTGATCCCCGGCGAAGGGCTTGAGGATGCCGGCGGTAAGAGGTGCATAGATTCGTTCGAAGAGCTTGAGAAAGACCAGACAGATGGAGTAGCCCTTGCCGATCAGTCGATAGCGGCGGGAGTGAGGAAGCTTTTCTAGAAGCCCTTTGGCGCGTAGCTTGGACAGGTCATAGCGGAGCGAGGCCAGAGAGTAGTGGGCTGGGCTCCGACCGAGAGCATCCAACGCCGGGCCATAGAGATCGGCAGTGGTGAAGGTTCCACCCACGACGAGGTTGGCGAAGCGAACGAGGGAGTGCATGACCGCCAGTTGGCGGGGATGGTCGAGTTTCAGGCCTGGGAGGCGCTTGCCGTTGGGAAGCCTGCTGGGCTCGGCCAGCTGGCGTAGTTGCCCACGGTCGACAAAGGTCTCCAGGATGTCTTGCTGGACATTTTGATAGTTGTCGACGATCTCGGACATTCGCTCCCGGAGTCGAGGGAGATTTTCGACGTTCTTATTGACGCCATAGTCGTAAACGTTGTTAGTGGCCGGTTCGGTGCGCAATAAGCGGTCGTCTCGAACGTACTGCTTGGCAAAACCATGTCCGTAATGAGTCCGGATTACAGGATTGGGCAGGTCGAGATCTTCGATCACCGTCTGCAACTTACCCTTGTATTGTTGGGTCACTTTGCGGCCGAAAATCAGGGTGATCTTCTTAGGCTGCCCCAGCGTCCGATTCAGGTCCAGCAGACGCTGGGTGACTTGGTCGACAGCGGCGCGGCGATGAAAGATGAGATTGTCACAGTATTCCACCTGCGAGAAGAAGAGCCGGTGTTGACAGCCGGCCGACTGTCGCTCCTGCGGCGTAAAGAAGGGGGTGAAGGCGGCCAGCCATTTCTGCCACAGCGCAGCAGGCCCTGGGCGGTGAGCGAGTCGGCCAGCTCCTGCAAGCGTCCGGGATGGCCACAGCGGAGGAAAGCGTTGGTGCACTGTTGAAAGTCGATTCCCTCCTCCCGCAGGCGGAGGGCCAGCCAGTGGTGCTGGTTCAGGCATACCCGCGCCGAGAAGGGAAAGTAGGGACACAGGCGTACAAACATCCGACCCCAGTGTTGGTCGTTCAGATAGAAATTGTACTGGTTGACCCAGCGTTGCTTGAATTCCAGGTGCGGGCTGTCATTCTTCTCTCCGCCGATCGCCACCAGGATCCGGGCGGGTTCTCGGGCCTTGAGGATCACGGCCACTCGATCGGAGGGGCAATTTCGCAGATACTTCTGTACGAAGTCATCGCGTCGCTTTTCTTCGGGCGCTTCCACGATAGGAGCACCCCATTTCTCGGATCGGTTCTTCAGCCAGTATTGGAACTGATCGGCGATTTCCGTCAAGGCCTGCCGCGTTACCCTTTTCCCTTCACGATAGGTATTAAAGAACCCGAGCACGCGCTCGGGTTGTTGGAACGGCTGGATCAAACCGTTCAGCAGGATTCGATCGAAGCATCGATACCGGAACTGGATGCTATGCTGATGATGCTCGTAGAAGGCGTTCATGGTGCGCTCCTGTGTGGTGAGATACCAGGAGCATACCGCTGTGAGCGCCTTCGCGAGCAACACTTTCTATCGCAATCGAACGGGATATCAAGGGCGCAGCTGGCATTAGTACGGGGGCACCGATGGAAAGTGGTTAATGACTGTGATAACCTCTGGGGCAATAAGCCTTTAAGATATTTTTGGCTCAAGGCATGAAATGGCGGCGCAAGCTGGAGTGGACATCACGCAGATGCTCCGGGCCTGGGGCGACGGGGACCTTGAGGCACGCGACAAGTTGATGCCCGTGGTCTACGAGGAACTGCGCAAGGCGGCCCATTACTACATGGCCCGCGAGCGGCGAGGCCATACCCTCCAAACCACTGCATTGGTCAATGAGGTCTACGTACGGCTGGCGAAAGCGCGGGAAATGCGCTGGCAAGACCGTGCGCACTTCTTCGCTGTTGCGGCACAGATGATGCGCCGTATTCTAACCGACTACGCCCGATCACGCCAATACGCCAAGCGGGGCGGCGGAGCGCAGCCGGTATCACTTGATCAGGCTCCGAAGGTGCCTTCCGGGCCACCGTCTGATGTGCTGGCCCTGGATGACGCCCTCAACCGGTTGGCCGCGCAGGACGATAGGAAGTCCCAGGTGGTGGAACTCCGATATTTTGGTGGTTTGAGTGTGGTGGAAACTGCCGAGGTGCTGAAAGTCTCTCCAGAAACGGTCATGCGGGATTGGAAGCTGGCCAAGGCCTGGATCCTGCGTGAACTGCGCGAGGAAAAGCATCGTGTTGACCGCTGAACGCTGGCGGCAGGTTGAAGGGTTATACCACTCCGCCCTCGAGCGCGAGGAGGACCAACGGCCTGCCTTCTTGAAGGAAGCTTGCGCCGGTGATGAGGCTCTGCATCGCGAGGTTGGCTCGCTCCTCAGCTTTCAAAGGCAAGCCGAAGGGTTTATCGAAGCCCCAGCACTGGAGGAGATGGCCCGCGCACTCGCTGCTAGCGGTACCACCTCAACGGAGTCACATGAGGCTGCCGCCCGGCTGGTGGGCGAGACGGCGTCCCATTACCGGGTCTTGGGGCTGGTGGGTGGCGGGGGCATGGGGGTCATCTATAAGGCGGAAGACATCAAGCTGGGCCGCCGCGTGGCGCTGAAGTTTCTTCCGCAAAAGGTGGGGAACGATGTGCTGGCTCTGGAGCGTTTCACGCGCGAAGCGCGCGCCGCCTCGTTGCTGAATCACCCCAACATCTGCACCGTCCATGAGGTGGAAGAGCACGAAGGACAACCGTTTATCGTCATGGAGTTGCTGGAAGGGCAAACGCTCCGTGAACGAATTGCCCAAAGGGAAGGCACTGTGCCAGCCCAGGATTGCCAACATGGAACTCCCCTGCCCCTCACCGAGCTGCTGGACTTGGCGGGACAGACCGCCACCGGGCTGGAGGCGGCGCACTCGAAAGGTATCATCCATCGCGACATCAAGCCGGCGAACATCTTCGTGACCACCGGCGGGCAGGCGAAGATTCTAGATTTTGGTTTGGCAAAGCTGACCTTCGAGAGTGGCACGGGTATCGTGCCGATGGGAATGGAAATAGACGATCACGGCCCACCAACCCCGGACCGGCTGTCCGGACCGCACGCCGGGCCCAGGGCATCCCCGGCCGACCCCAACCTGACCGTCCCAGGATGGGCCATCGGTACGGTGGCTTACATGTCGCCGGAGCAGGCCAGGGGTGAAAAGCTGGACGCGCGCACCGACATGTTCAGCTTCGGGGCGGTGCTTTACGAAATGGCGACGGGCCAGCAGGCCTTTACTGGCACGACTTCAAGTGAGATTCGGGAAGCGATTCTGACGCGCCAAGCGATCGCGCCCCAGCGCCTGAATCCGGGCATCAACCTCCGACTCCAAGCGATCATTGAAAAAGCCTTGGAGAAGGATCGCGACATCCGTTACCAGCGCGCCTCCGAGATTCGCGCCGAGTTGCAGCGCCTGAAGCACGATGTGGAATCTGGGCGACCTTCCTCATCGGGTGAGGTAAGGGTAACCCAGGTTCCGGTAGCGGCCAGGAAACTATGGACCGTAATTATTCCCGCCGTCGTGATCCTTCTCGCCGCTGCGATCGGGGAAAGGCTCTACTTCCGCTCGCGCCAGGCTACAGCCCGCCTGACCGACAAAGACACCGTCATCCTCGCAGATTTCAACAACAAGACCGGCGATACGGTATTTGACGATACGCTGAAGCAGGGCTTGTCGGTGCAGCTCGGACAATCGCCCTTTCTCGCCCTGCTATCCGAACGCAAGGTGAATGAGGCATTGAAGCTGATGGGCCGTCCGGCTGGTGACCGGTTGACGCGGGAGGTCACACTGGAAGTCTGCCAGCGCACGGGCAGCACGGCGATGCTGACCGGCTCGATCGCCGGGCTCGGCAGCCAGTACGTGATCGGCCTGAAGGCCGTGAACTGCAACTCGGGGGACGTGATGGCCGAAGCGCAGGAGCAGGCGGCGGGCAAGGAAGCGGTGCTCAAGGCCCTGGACGCCGCTGCGGTCAGCTTGCGCGGCAAACTGGGCGAGTCGCTCAGCTCGGTGCAGAAATACGCCATTCCGGTGGAGGAAGCGACCACCCCATCTCTCGAAGCGCTGAAAGCCTACACCCTGGGACTGAAGACAGCCAAAGAGAGAGGGGCAACGCTGGGCCTGCCGTTCTTCATGCGGGCGGTAGGCCTTGACCCGGATTTTGCCATGGCCTACTGCCATTTGTCGGTTCTGTACAATGACCTCGACGAATCGTGGCGAGGGTCCGAAAATGCACGCAAGGCTTACGCGTTGCGGGGGAAGGTAAGCGAACCGGAACGGTTCGACATCGACGGAAGGTACTACATGATTGCAACGGGCGAATTGGAGAAGGCGGCTCAGACCTACGAGCAGTGGCAGCGCGCCTACCCGAGAGACTCACAGTCCTACAGGAGCCTGGGAAATATCTCCGACGCTTGGGGAAACTGGGAAAAGGCATTGCAGGAGCATGGCGAGGCGCTGCGTCTGGAGCCTGGTAATCCGTCCAACTATGAAAATCTCGGCCATGACTACATGAGCCTAAACCGGCTGGATGAAGCCGAGGCGGTGTACAAGCAGGCGCAGCAGCGCAGGGTGGGCGACCAGCGCTTGTTATCCACTCGCTACCAGTTGGCGTTCCTGAGGGGTGACACGGCACAAATGGCTCACTTGGTCTCGGTCGCCACCGGCGAGCAGGGCATTGAAGACCAGTTGCTGTTCGCGCAAGCGGGCACGGAAGGCTGGTACGGCAGATTCAAGAACGCCCACGAGTTGACGCGGCGGGCGATGGATTCGGTTCAGCGCAACGACGCCAAAGAGACAGCGGCAGGATATCAGGTGACGGCGGCGCTGAGCGAGGTGGAAACGGGAAACCGGAAGCGAGCGCGGGTCCAGGCCAAGGCGGCGTTGAAGCTGGCTTCAAACCGCTACGTGCGGACCAAGGCAGCGCTGACCTTGGCACGGGCGGGCGATACGGCAGGGGCGGAGACGCTGGAGGTTGAACTTGAAAAGACCTTCTCGCTTGACACGCTGCTTCAGAGGTATTGGCTGCCCATCATCAGAGCAGCGGTCGCCCTGGAACGCCAAGACCCGAATCGGGCGATCGAGCTCCTGAATATCGCTGGCAAGGTCGAACTTGGCGGGGTTTCGAGGCTTGAGTCCGCCTATTTGCGCGGGGAAGCCTATCGAGTTCTCCACGACGGCAGCCGAGCGGCATCGGAATTTCAGAAATTCGCCGACCACCGAGGACTAGTGGGAAACTTTCCCTGGGGCGCACTGGCCCGCCTCGGACTGGCGCGCGCTTACGCCCTCGAAGCGGGCATAGGTGGCACTGCCGTCCCGATCGTGAGAAACCAGGAAACCGCCACGGGTAGGATGCCCGTGCCACAATCGTACGCCCTCGCCAAAGCCCGCACTGCGTATAAGGGTTTCCTCACTCTGTGGAAAGACGCCGATCCTGACATCCCCATCTTGAAGGAAGCCAAGGCGGAGTACGCGAAGTTGCAATAAATGCAGCGCTCCTGCCGCGACTTGTGGACCTTCCGATTGCATGAATTACCCCGTGTCTCGCCACAATCCGATCTGCGTACAGGAAAGTGAATCGTAGGTGAGATCTACTGGCATGCATCAATGTTGGTTCTGGCGGTGCAATACTTCCTGGCACTGTCGTGCTCGCGATTACCTGGGAACTCGTGACACTTCCTACTTGAGCAGCGCAAGGGTCCCGAGATCATTTCCTGGTGTCGTTTACGCCGCACGGTCGTATCGGTGGTGCAGGCCGCCGAGTCGCGCGTGACAAGCATCGCGAACCCCGCGAGGGTATAAAACATTTTGTGTAAACGTTGTTCTCGATAAGAATGGAGAACAATATGGAGACCCAGAAACCGATCAGGAAAGACTTGTTGGATGAGCTACTGAAAGACTACCAGAAGCCGGAAGACATACTGGGCGAACGCGGGTTGCTAAAGCAGCTTACCAAAGCGGTACTGGAGCGGGCGCTAGGAGCGGAGTTGACGCAGCATCTGGGCTACGAGAAGCACGACGCAGCCGGTTACAGGAGTGGGAATTCGCGCAACGGGACGACCGAGAAAAAGCGGAAGGGGAAGAAGAACGGGGAGATCCGGATCGAGGTGCCGCGGGATCGCCAGGGGACGTTCGAACCGCAGATCGTGGAGAAGCACCAGAACCGCTTTGATGGTTTCGACGAGAAGATCCTGTCGATGTACGCGCGGGAGATGACGACGCGCGATATCCAGGGGCACCTGCAAGAGATCTATGGGTTAGAAGTCAGTCCGACGCTGATCTCGACGTGACCGAGGCGGTGGCGGAAGAAGTGAAGACATGGCAGAACCGGTCGTTGGACGTGGTCTATCCGATTGTTTATCTGGACGCACTGCAGGTCAAGATTCGGGAGGCGGGGCAGGTACAAAATCGTGCGATTTACGTGGCGATCGGTATCAATCTGGAGGGCAACAAGGAAGTGCTGGGGTTGTGGGCGGGGCAGACGGAAAAAGTGAAATTCTGGTTGCAGGTGGTGACGGAGCTGAAGAACCGGGGAGTGCAGGATATCTACATCGCCTGTGTAGATGGCTTGAAGGGATTACCGGCGGCGGTCGAGGCAGTGTTTCCGAAGGCACAGGTGCAGCTCTGCATCGTGCATCTGGTGCGGAACTGCCTGAACTACGTTTCCTGGAAAGAGCGCAAGCTGGTAGCGGCGGATCTGAAGTGATCTGAAGCCGGTCTACGGGGCGGCGACGAGCGAGGAAGGTTGGCAGCGGCTGGAAAGATTTGGGGAGAAATGGGATGGACGGTATCCCAGCATCAGCCAGATCTGGCGGCGGAATTGGGACCAGGTCAGCCCGTTTTATGTTTATCCGAGGGAAATCCGCAAAGTGATTTATACGACGAATGCTGTGGAATCGCTGAACATGAGCCTGCGTAAGGTGGTCAAGACGCGAGGCTTTTTTCCCAACGAAGAGGCAGCGATGAAACTGCTCTATCTGGCTTTGCAGAGAGTGGCCAAGAATTGGACCCGGCCGCTGCAGGACTGGAAAGCGGCCCTGAATCGTTTTGCTATTATGTTTGCGGATCGGGTACTGCCGGGCGCCTGGGCGTGATCGCGACCGGGGGTGCCCGCGCGCCAATGAGCACAGCGCCGTTTTCAATCGCCAGTCCTGCGCTTCGCCCTAAACGCTCGGCCTACGGCCTCGCAGGGCGAAGCTCCGGCCAGGGCGATTGAAACGCGAGACTGAGGAGGAATCCATTGGTTTACCAAGAATCGCTCATCCGAATGGAACGACTCGAGTGAGCACACACGGGGGGATCAATTGCCCGCGTCGTGGTCCCCAACAGGCGAAACAGGTAATCTAACGGGCCGACACGCTCTCCCCAGGCCGCCCCCAACTCGCTCCTCAAAAGACGTCGAAAACGGCGCTTCGCTCAGCGTCTGTTTCAGTTAGCCGTGTGCTCGACGTGACGCGGAAGAACGCGGACTTCTGGTTTGCCGCAAGACCAACGTGGCCTCCAGCACCTCCTCTTGGAGCAGAAATTGTTTCGCCAATAACCTGACTACCCCAGCGGTTCCGCGTCACTCTACCAGTCGTCTCGATCGTGTTCGTGGCCCGAACGCATCGCATGGGCCATGACGTGGTACGCCACCGCTCGCCCGAATCGCGTCCCCTCGCACACATGAGGTTCTGAAGTGAATGCCGCCGAACACGCGCGCTTCGGCAATTTCTGCTACAGCGGCCGAGAAGCTCGAGAATGATCGGGTGCCCGGCCGGACACCTGAATCAATCGTGAATGGCGTGTTGTCGCCAAATATCGCCTCGAGGATAAACGCGGCAGCGCCGCTTACCGTCGAATGTCCGGACGGGTACTCAGGATGTGGGGGAGTGCCGGTCGGAAGGAAGTCGAGCCATGGTGTCCATATCGGGTCCGCATCCGTGCTGGGGTTCTCGTCAGTATCCCCGGCCCGAACCGCGGTAATCGGACGCCAGAACACATAGCGATACTTGGCATCCCAGCAGGCGATGCCAGCGTCTGCCATTGCGAGATTAAGCAGCGCGAACAGGTGAGCGTTCTCCGAAACAGTCAAAGAACGCGCAGCGGCAACTTGAGATGCGATGCGATTCCAGTATAGGGGCGTATTGCCGTTCCAGAACAACGCCAATTCCGACTGGTCCGCGGAGCGCAGAGATCCCGTGAATGCTCCCGTCATTTTGATCTCGTTGTAGTCAGCGGCGTACTCGGGGCTCGTTAACGCAGGGGGCGGACCCGGGCGAAACTGCGATGGCCGCGCCATCGTCCACGGCGTCATCGTGGCAAACTGGGGACTGCGCCGGACGCGTTGAGGAGAGGCGTCGGTCGCCAGACACCTACCGCTGCAGGCAACCCAACGAGGCCGAGGGCGCCAACAAAAGGGGCGGGGGGGTGAATCCGTCGGTACTTCGCCAATCCCAAATGCTGTCAGCGACCGCCTGTCCCCAGGTGGTTCCCGCTTGGATCGATTGAATGGTTTCTCCTTTAATCGCCGCGATCGAGGCGTCTCGACGAATGGTCAACGATCCCGACTGGGCCGGATACAGCTTGAGAGGCATCGCATAAGCGGCCTGAACTGCGGCGGCGCGCCGCGACGCATGTCTCGGCGCCTCTGCCGTGACATGGATGGGCTGGTAGCGCCCCTCAATGCCATTCACGGCATCGAAGACGGATGCCGCGACTAGCGCAGCCACCCTCCCCGCGATGAGCGGTCCGGTCTGGGTCGCAAGGATGATGTCATTCACAATGGCGGTCCACTCAAGTACCGGGTCGGGCGTCATCGCCGAGAGCGACACCGGAGGCGCGGCAACAACAAGCCGTTCTGAAACGGCATTGGTGGTGGCCCACGTTCAGGAGGAACTGAGTGCTGCAGGCAGTAACGATCTCGATCCCTTTAGTGATTCTCGACGAGACCTAGCCCTAGCCTAGGGCGTTCCCTCGGTTGGACGGAAGAGCAAAGCATCCAGCGATGGCGATGGACATGTGCCGTGTTGAATTCAACGTGGCTCGGCCCGGGCGGCGTAACTTACACAATCTCTCCATCGGGGTCAGGCCCTTCCTTTTTCAAGGTCCAGGCCGCCACCATCTTCGCCACAACCGGAGCCATGCTTTGTTGTCGGGCAGAAAACACGCCAAGGTACTAGCCTAGCGGCCTTAACTGCCGAGCCATGTTATGGTTAAATTTTAATGCGAAGGGGCCCCGCGGCCACTAGCGTCTCGAGCGGAGTTTCTGGTTCGCGTAACCGCCCCAATGGGGTGGCCCGCTGCTTTGTTGGAATTTAACCCGTACGCACGATAGTGTAGCACGGGCCGACGGGCAAAGGCTGTCCAGATTAGCCGGGGCCGGGAGACACACCGCCCACCGCTGTCGGACTGTTCCCCGGGTGGGAGTAGTTTACTTGCATTTCTTGGCACAGGACCTTGAACATCCCCTCTCCCGCGACAAGGGTCGTTCCCACGGCGGCGGCTTCCTCGCCGAACTGGGAGACAACCACATCCAGACCCTTCACAACCTGCGGCAGAGCGCGCTGGCGCAGGTTGTACAGGAGCGGGCCGAGGAGAATCTCACCCGCCGCCTGGGGCACCATCCCGGCCAGGATAACCTTCTCGGGATTTAACAAATTGACCATGCTGGCCAGCGCCGTTCCCAAGTGCATACCCGCCTCGGAAAGCACTCTTTCCGATAGGCGGTCACGGCATTTTGCGGCAGCGACGATGGCCTCCAAGGATAGAGGCAGGGGATTCTCACTCGCTTCATCGCTCAAGCTGGAGGTAACTCCCCGCTCGAGTTCACAACGGACTCTGCCCACAATCGCCGGTCCCGAAGCGGAGAGTTCCAGGCAACCCCGATTGCCGCAGCTACAGATTTCGCCGTTCTCATTCACGGTCGTGTGTCCGAGCTCACCCGCCAGCCCGTCTCGGCCGACATAGAGATCACCGTTGAAGAAGATGGCGGCGCCGATGCCCATGCCGACACTCACCAGTACGAAGTTACGCGACCCCCGGCCATGGCCAAAGCGCTGTTCTGTGATGGCCATGGCGCGGACACCGTCTCCTGCTATGAAAACGGGCAGGCCGTGCACATCGTAGAAGATTTGCCGGATGGGCGTGTCGTCCCACCCTTTGACCATAGGCCAGAAAAGTACTTTGCCAGCCTGGGGATCGACGACGCCCGAGTGGGAGATGCCAATCGCCGCGATCCCGGGGAATCGAGCCATGAACGACTTCACCAAATCGTGAACGGCCTCGAGCACTTGCTCCTTGCCCTTGAGGGGCTCGGTCGGAAGCCATTTATAGGCCAGGACCTTGCCCACGAAGTCTGTGACCACGATACGGGTGTGGAACCGGCCGATGTCGATTCCGACCAGCTTGGCAAAACCGGGATTCGCTTCCAGCAGCACCCGGCGCCGACCGCCGTTGGAAGGCGCAAAGCCCCGCTCCACAAGATATCCCCTCTCCAATGCTCTCCGTATCAAGACGCTGACGTGACTGGGTGCGACCTTCGTCATCTCAGCTAAGTCCGCGCGCGACAGCGGACCCATTCGGTAGACAGGTTGCAACAGATTGAAAAGTTCCGCTTTCCGCATAGTAACCTCAGACCGCGCTTGGCTCCCAAATATGAACTCAAGGCAGAGGAAGGTGAGGGCCCTCGGCGGAGCAACGGATCCACTCTGGCTTTGCTGAAGCTGACCAGCGCTGCAGGGCGTCTTCGTTATCCAGCGGTTCCCGCGAACGAAGCGCACCATTCCCCCGGTCTAGAGAGGAACTCCAAAAGACGGTACCAACTCCCAACTCCATACCTTACCTTCTGCACCTTCTGCGACCCAATGTTAATTTTGTGAAGCAATATAGTCAAACAATAATGTGGCCCATTTTCCACGCTTAGTTACATAACAGCAAAAAGTTCTTGACAAACTCCGCCTTTACTTGTACCTTCGCGTCGTTCTCACTGTACGCTCTGCACCAACAATGCAGTTCACGTGGAGGATTCTCCCTCCCGCGTCGGGTCGAAGCTAACTGGTTCCCATCGAGCTCAAAAGAAGGAGGTCATATGACACGCAAGATGGTCGCCTGCTTTTCAGGCGTAGTCGTGCTGCTCGCGCTGGCCAGCCCCAGCTTTGGGCAGCTCGAGCGAAGCGTTCTTGAAGGAACCGTGATCGACCCCCAGGGGGCCTTTATCCCAGGAGTCAAAGTGATCGTCACGGCGACCGAAACTAATGTGACTCTTCCCACAGTGACCAACAGCACAGGTTATTACCGAGTCACCAGCCTTGTGCCTGGGACGTACCAGGTTCACTTTGAGGGCAGCGGCTTTTCCCCGCTCGATATGAAAGAGATCGTAGTGCCGGCTGGCCAAACGATCAGGGCCGATGCCCAATTGCAGCTGGGAACGACGAGACAGACGGTAGAAGTCTCAGCCGCCATGACACAGGTTCAGACCGCGGCCACTGATTTCTCGACCACGGTGGGAACGAGGGCCATTGAGAACATTCCGCTCGCTGGCCGGGACCTGCAACAACTTGTGCTCATGGTTCCCGGAGTGGTCGGCAATGGACCGCCAGGCAGCAATTTCGGGTTCAACAGCCAGTTTGGAAGTTTTCCTGATCCCACCCACATGACGGGGAGCGACGTCTCCGTGAACGGCGGGCAGACGGGGAGCAACGCCTGGTACATGGATGGGAACTTCAACCTATCCGGGTCGGCCGAAAGCGTCGTGGTTAATCCCATTCCGGATGCCACTTCGGAGTTTCAAGTCATCACCAATGGCTACTCAGCCGAATACGGGCGGAGCGGCGGCGCGGTCTTTAGCGTCGTTCTGAAGTCGGGCACCAATCAATTTCACGGAAACGTGTACGAATACGTTCGCAACAGCGTCTTTAATGCCCGCAACCCCTTCACTTCGATTGGCTCCGACGGCAAGATCATCCCGCAGGACCAACTTCGGTACAACAACTTCGGCGGAACCCTCGGCGGTCCGGTGGTAATCCCCCACCTGTACAACGGGAGAAACAAGACCTTCTTCTTCTTCTCCTGGGATGAATCTATTCTGCACCTCGCGGGAAGCGGCGTCTGGTCAGTTCCGACCGCGAAGGAGCGCAACGGCGATTTCAGCGAGGACGTTAATGCCGCGCAATTCGGCATCTGGGATGGGTTCAGCACTACAGGCCCTGCCGCCGACGGCACGTACGCACGGTCGGCTTTAGGCACGCCAGTGGCGGGCAGTCCCATTGGCTGTACGGGTTCTATATCGGGCGGGACAGCCCACAATCCTACCAACGCCGACTGCAACTTCGCCACTCAACTGCCTACCAACATGCTGAGTAATACAGCGGCGTTCTTCATGAAGTCGTTTCCCAATCCGAACTATCTGAACCCCCTGAGCAACTGTCCGTTGGCAAGCGGGGGGGCGACCAGAATGTGCAGCAACTATCTGGCTTCCATCGGCAGCCTCCAAGACGAGGCGAAGATCTCGCTGAAGATTGATCACCAGTGGAGCGACAAGAATCGGTTCTTCGGCGAGTGGCTCTTCAATCCGGGCAAGTACAGCAACTTCAAAATACCCTGGACGGGGGCCACGTTCCCGGACGGGACATTCGGGTTTGGAGGCCAAAAGGCCTTCGATTTCGCCAATCAAATCATTGCCTTTGGAAACACCTACACTTTCAGCCCAAGTTTCATTAACGAGTTTCGGGCCAGTTTCACCCGTCAATACTACACAACCCATCCGGAGACAGGGGGATACCCCGACAGTGTGACGGATATGACGGCCGTGAAAAAGATTGTGGACCCGATTCAGATTCCCTTGGGTGCGGGTGTTTCGTCTCCAGCTTGGACCGTGGCACTACCTGGAGGGGGATCCCTGGCCTGGGGACCGATCGGGTGGACGAATAACTATACCGCCACCGAGTCCTACACCATCCTGGACAACGTGACTAAGATAATCGGCAAGCACACTTTGCGAACCGGATTCGTTTACCGTCTGTCACACGCTGCTGAGTTTCAAAGCCCACCGACCAATCTTGGTTTCAATGGATTCGGGAATCCCACGTCAACGAACGCCGCCGGAGGGCTGGGCCTGGCGCAGTTCATGATGGGAGCTACCAGGAACGATGGAAGCGCCTACTCGTCCTACTCTTGGGTTCCCTATCTCCGCTACCGTTATTGGGGGGCCTACATTCAGGACGATTTTCGTATCACTTCCAGGCTCACCCTGAACCTCGGTCTCCGGTACGACATCAATGGATCCTACAAGACCCGCCAGCATCCTGATTCCAGGCTATGCACAACCTGCATTGACTCATTCTCGGGTCTGCCGGGCAAAATCGAATACGAAGGGGACCCTGGATTCCCGATGAACAGCGACGTCCGACCGCCTAGCTTTACCGATTTCGGCCCCAGGATCAACTTCTCGTGGACCCCGTTTTCCGACCGGAAAACCGTTATTCGCGGGGGCTACGACATCTTCTACAGCAATGCCTTCGCGGCCATAAACTCAGCACAGGCTGTGGAAAATGCTCCGGGATATGCCTATCGTAGCGAATTCTTTAACAGCGCCACGAGCACGTGCCCAGCCTTCAGCGGCCAGTGCGCGGCCTTTTCCCTGGACAGTACCAACCCCAAGGGTCCTCTCACGACACCGCCCGCCACCTCCGGATATCCCGCCCAGCAAAAAGATCCCCTATATACGGGAGGGTCGGGGGGCTCGGGCGTTTTCGGCACTAAGGACCCCATGGTGCAGAACTGGACGCTGCAGGTGCAGCGCGAGTTGCCAGGCACCATGCTCATAACCGTTGGCTATGTCGGGTCGCATGGCACCCACCTGGTTGGAGACATGTGGCATGACTATAACTATGTCCACACAGCGGACAAGCTCAAATACCGCAGCGCACTCGGCGCTGTAGTTCCGATCACCGATTACTACTCCGGGAAGGCGGCATCAGCCCTAGCGACGGTCTGGGGATCAGAGTCGCTGCCACGGTCGAGGCTTTTGGGGGGGTTCCCCATGTACTCGTCCTTCGGTACCACAGAACGTTTCGAGGGAACCAGCATCTACCACGCCCTTCAGGTGCGACTACAGAAGCGATATACCCACGGGTTGAGTTTCGATACCTCCTACACCTGGTCCAAGAACATCGTCAACGCACTTACCGGTTCAATGGTGGCAACCATCATCGACCCCATACACTTTGGCAGGAGCGGCGATGTTGGTGGACGGACAGGAGCGTTCTTCAGTAGCGCCGTGCAATCCGCTTATCAGGACCCCGATAACGTCAGAGCGGACAGAGCCGTCGCTTTCAACGACATCCCACAGGTGTTCAATTTCACTCCATCCTACGAGTTGCCCTTTGGTCTTTCCAGGAGGTTTTTGAATCGCAAAGGGCCCCTCAATCTGCTTATCGGCGGTTGGAATTTGACTGGGAATTTCCACGCTGAGAGCGGCCTGCCCCTCTCCATTAGCGGTCCGTGCAACCAGATAACTTGCAGGCCTAACCTGATCGGCAACCCCTCGGCAGTGCCTGGCGGCCAGAATCAAAACCATTGGATCAACGCGGCGGCCTTCGAGCCGCCTTACGGTAGTAACCAAGACATCTGGCAGCACCCTCAAAACTACACCGACTCCAACGAGATGTGGCAGTTCGGGACCGCAGGTCCGCGGCTGCCATCGGTTCGTACTCCAGGTTTCTGGAACTTGGACGCTTCCGTGACCAAGAAGTTCACCATCACGGAGAGCAAGTACTTCGAATTCCGCTGGGAAGCCTTCAATGCCCTCAATCACCAGAACTTGGGAACGCCCAACACGGGCTTTTGTCTCCCGCCGAACGCCGATGGCTCGACCGACACCGTGCATCAGGCAGGTTGCTCGTTTGGTCGGATTACTAATGTCCAAACAGACCCGCGAACACTGGCATTCGCTTTGAAATTCTACTGGTAGTGGTTTCACCTTCGGGGGCGGGAATTTCTACCCGCCCTCTCTCCCAACGAGACCGTTGAGGCGCAACGAAATGAGAAGGCGCGACTTTGTTTGGGGTTGCACGAGCACGAGTTTGGCCGGACTCACTCCCATGCGCTCCATGGCCCGGGAAAGTCCTTCCGAACGCTCGGACCTAAGCAACCGTGGCTTGGTCAGGCCGAATCTCAGCCTCTCGACTGATTTCGGAGCCCCTGCCCATTGGGGACGTGTCGTCGAATTCGCTCGCACCCATTCCGTCTCCCGACTAGTATACTGGGGCGGCGATCACAAAGATCTCTATCTCTATCCGAAGTATCCCGGGTTGTTGCCAACGGAATGGCGATCCGAAGTTGAGGAAGCTCGTCAATGTTTCAAAAGCGCGGCTGCCGCGACGACGCAAGCCGGCATCGAGTTCTGGTATGTTTTCCAGGTGTTGCAGCTTCCAGTGGTAACCGCCGTCGAGGCAACCTGGAATCGCCCGTCGCTAGCCCACGCTCGCCTTCACGTGCCGCAGATCTTCAATAAGTTTGATGAGCCGGATATGGCGAGCGCCACTGTCTATCAATTCATCTGCGATCAATTGGACGAGGTGCGGGTTCTCACGCCCGAGTTGAAGGGCATCGAGCTGTGGGTCATGGAGGGCGCAGGTGTCCAGGTCTCCAGCCTCGACCACCAGCAGCTTTCGACGGAAGGCATCTGCAACCGCGTCGTCAGCGCCATCCACAATCACCTCGCGAAGACCGGCCTTGCGCTGGACGTTGATCTTTACACGGCGGGTGGAGATCCCGTGGTGCGCATGGGCCTCTTGCACGCCGCCCAGCACTTCCCCGACATCATAGTCAGCGGCGACAACGTGGTAGGGGACTTCAACGCGTTTCTCCCGTTTAACCAGCACCTTGTAGAGGCGGCAAAGACCAACCTCATCGCCGTGCACTTCGATTTGAACGGAGAGTATTGGGGTCGTAACTTCATCCCTACGAGCGCCTTGCACCAATACAGCATGCATATCGAGGAAGCACGAAAGCTGGGCGCCTCATACATTGATGGGCGCGTCGCAACCGTCCACAATACTTGGAGCCCCCACGCTAATGTCCTTCCTTCTCGAAGGCGGTTCTATCCCGGCTTGGAAAAGGTTTCCGACACTAAACCGTTGCCGTCTGATCTCAATATCACCTCCACGGATGCATTGGCGGTTGTGGAAGCGGAGTTCTTCTGTCGCAGGGTGAGCGATCCACTGGTCCAGCCACAAGAAAGCGTACTGGATTCTCTATGCCGGGAATTCGGTCCAGAGGCGAAAGCGCTTGTCCCAACCTATCTGCGACTGGAACACACCTTGGGAAACTTGTTCTTTGCCGATAAGAACTACTACGGTTTTCAGTCCGTTCTACCCGACTCAAGCAACATGGATCTGGGTTACCTTGGCACTCAAATCATGCTGCCGGAAGGGACGGAGTTCCCCACACCTGACCTTCGTAAGGAGATCTCCGCCAAGCGGGGCTATAAGTTTGCCTTCGCCGGCTGGCCCGTGCCCTTAGGGCATCTGTGTAGCGGTACGTCCGCAATCCTCTTCGATAAGAAGCAAGGCCTTGCGGAGGCGGAAGAGATCATGGCGCAAGCGAAGAACGGGCTTCGCTATTTGGCCCTCGAGGATCGGATCTTCCTTGATCGGTTGTTCGAGGATCTTGTCTACTTCGCCAAGTCTCGGTGTTTGTTGATGGAGGCACAGGTTCACTATTACTCCCTGAAGCAGGGATTGCAAGGTGGCGTCCCGGCCGATCCGGCGAGACTTAAGAAGCTGTCGGAGGACCTTCGAAAACTCGCTGAAGAGTGGTCGGCACGGTATCCAGGGGGCCGCTACTTGTTGGCAGAACGGCTCCTACCGTGGGTGAAAACAATGGTCGCCGCGTAAAGGTCAGTTGTCTTGCGGGCAGAGGCGACTGCGTCGCGGGAAACCGGCCGTCCGAAGTTAAGTATCTTTGACGTTGAGAAGTTGATGTAAACGGGTCGAATTTTTGCCTCCTGGGGAGACCTAGGCGGAATCCAGCTGGTGAGATTCGATGCAGAGACGGGAATTTCTACTGAGTTCGGTAGGCGCAGCCCTGCTGACCAACCCCGAAGGTGGGGCGGGGGGTTACGGCGGCCACTCGGGAAAAATCACCGTCGGTGATGCACGCCTGCAACTCAAACTCAGCCACGGCCCGGAAGGTCTCGAAGAGGAGTTGTTCCAGGTGGACCGCGCGGAACTGCCCGGCTTGGCAGGGGTCCCCTGGAGCGTGGACCTGAACGGGGATGAATTCACGCCGCGGGGCCGCCGGGCCAGGTTAATCGGGTCAGACGGTTCCACTCCTGCCCGGCGCGCAGTCTTTGGAGGCGATGCAGGCAGCCTTGGTTGGGTGCTCCAGTATGAAGTGACAGGCCCGGGCCGCATCACCAAGACGTTGACCCTGAAGGCCCAGCGGGAAGGTGTTCTCAAGCAAGTATCACTCTGGAATGGGCGTTCAGACAAAGAACCGCTGGTCTCTCGCACCAAGATCCAAGACATCGCGGCCTTCTACCGCTATAGCGGGCAGGGGCTCTTCGTTTCGCTTGACTTCCCTTACTCCAAGATCGGATTTGAAAAAGGAGTGACGAAAGTTTCGTATTCACCGCACGAACAGGTGAAATTAGGACAGGCCCACACTTGCCACTCTCTGTCGATGGGCGCGGTCCAGTTGGCGCGCGCAGAACGCTATGGTTTCGACCTGGGCGAAGTGGCTGCCATGGATGCCTACATTCAGGAACGGTACCCGCCTCGTTTCGAGCGCCCGATGTTTGTTTCCGGCTGCATCAACAATCGCTACACCCAGGTGAGAGGCGATGTCATTTTTTACACAATGAAAGACAATCCCACCCTGAGTCTGGACGTCGATCTGCTGAAACGCGAATTGGCGCTGATGCCAAAGTTGGGCATGGAGTATTACCAGGTTTTTCCGGGTGTCTTTGACTGGGTCGCGGATGATCCCTCACCAGAGGCTGTCCAAGGGCTTATGGACTATGCCCGGCGCCTGGGAATGCGCCTGGGGGACTACTCCGGAACCAATTATCTTTTCTGTCCTCATTACAACGAATACCGGAACCGGCTCGACCGCCCGGATTGGCTGATGAAAGCCAAGGATGGCAAGAGTTCAGACGGTGCCTTCTGTTTCGGGGCCCCTGGGTTTGTAGAACACTACATGAACACCGTGGCGCCGAACTGCAAACGGTACGGGTTTGAAATTCATGATTTGGATTTCCTGAGCCTTTCTCCTTGCTACGCAACCAACCACGGGCATCCCGCGGGGCCGGATGGCCTCTATCATCAGGTGCGCGGCTTGGTCCGGCTGTTGGAAGCTATCAACAGCGTGTCACCGCAAATGATGACGTGGTCCAACTCCGGGAACTGGGAGGAGTTGCTTCCCAAGATTGCCTGGAGCAACCACAACCTGTATCTGACGGATCCCTTCATTGCCACGCCATGGCAGGGACTTAACATGACGCGGCTCTTGGATGACGCTCGCCGCGAGCAGATGGTGTCGCTGCATTACAGCCACTTTCTGCCCTATCGTTTTTATACAAACTGCCAGTACTTCTTTTGCCAGAATTCAATCGTTCCCGACATCCGGAACTTTGAGTACGGCGCGCTCTCCACGATCGCCGTTACCCCCAACTTTTCATTGGGTGAGGCCCGCCCATGGCTCGATCGCCTTTCGGCGGCAGATCAGGAACGTGTCATTGGGTTCTACAAACACTGGACGGATTTCCTGAAAGATAATTTCAAATTATGGAAGCGGACTTATCACGCCGGTGAAAACCCGGGACCTGGCGCCGTGGAGATTTACAGTCACGCGGCGGCTAATCGGGGCTTCATTTTCGTCGTCAACCCTCAGTATTGGGATCGCACCGTGGAAGTACCGCTCGATTCCACCATGGGGTTTGCGGCGGCGGGCCAATGTGAGGTTCGTGAGTTATATCCCGTCAAGCGGCTGCGGCTCACTGCACAAGGGCCGACTGTGTCGCTCGGAACGAAGCTCCCGGTTCACGTGCCAGCTCAACAGGTGCTGGTTTTGGAAGTGAGGCCCGCCCCGGAAAAGATCGAAAGCCCGCGCCTCTACGGCCTGCCGGGCAGCCTGGAAGCGGCCACGGATGGCTACTTGATCAAGACGCAGGGACCCCAGGGACATGCGGACCGCTTCGCGGTATTGCTCCCGCCCGGCAACCCCCGGATCGTAGCCGCCAAGGTGCGCCCCGACGTCCCTAAACAGCCCAAACGCTCTTGGGCTTCCACGCCAATTGAGATTCTGGCAGCGGAGGGCCAGGGAACGCTATTTGAAGTCACATTCCGCAGAAAAGCCGCTCCCACGGAACTACGTGAATGGAAGGTCCAGCCCGGCGGGCGTATCGAGGGCGTAGCGGCGCACTGGATCACGGACTTTCCCGGTGACAAGAAACTTAGGTTCCCCCTTTTCGTTGACGTGCAGGAAAAGGACCTGGACTTGCCCCTGTCGGACGACCGTGCGACCCAACTTGGCTTGGGGCCGCTCGCCAACTTCTGCGGCGCCTATCTCGATAATGCCTTCAGTGAGGATCAGGAAACCTGGATTGAATTAAAGACCGGCGAGTCGCGCCTGCCGGCAGGTGCGCTCGCAACTACGGAAGGGATGCCCGCCCGGCTCGCTCTGGATCCCTTGGCCAAAGATTTGAGTAAAGACTGGTGGCTGCAAACCAGTTTCTACCTTCCGTTCATAAACAGCTACGGGAGTGAGCCCGCATTTGATGAGCATCCGCGGCTGGTGCTCCCGTTGATCCGGCACAAGCAGATCAAGGAGATCAAAGCTTGGATTAACGGCGTAGCATTGCCGGTGGAACGCTACGCTTATCCCCGCAACCGTGATCTGGCGTGCCACTATGCCGAACTGTTAGGCAGTGGAGCGCGTGGCGAGCAGGAGAATACTCTGGTTGTTCATTTGCACTGCTGAATCTCAATTTGGTCGAAGAGTTGAGCGTGGGAAGATGAAGGCAAGCGGGAACCATCTTATCTCGAGCTTAGCCGTCGCACTTGTGACGGCGGCATGGACGGTAGTGTTGTCGGCTGGCTATGCGCAACAGGCCACGCAATCCAAGGTGCAAGCGGACCCCAAAATCAGCGTGGACAAGGATGGCACGATCCACCTGCCCGCTTTCGCGGTGCCGCTTTCGAGCTACATGAGTGAAAAAGCAAAGCAGACTTTTATCGACCAGGCATTTCATCCGGTCGACATAGACAGTACCGGGCCCATCTCCAAGAGCCGCGAAGAAGTCGACCAAAAATTCTATCAACCAAGGCTGGAGCGTGCCAAAGCGATCTACCCGGTAAATATCAAGGAAGAGAGGATCGCCGGTGTGCGGGCGGATGTCATTTCGCCGAGAGACGGCGTTTCCTCGCATAACCGCGATCGTGTACTCATTAATCTGCACGGCGGCGCCTTTCAATTTGGGGCCGGTCTGGGCGGATTGGTAGAGTCCATACCGTTCGCCAGCATGGGCAAATTCAAGGTTATAACCGTCGATTATCGGATGGGGCCGGAATACAAGTTTCCCGCTGGCAGCGAAGATGTGGCCACGGTCTATAAGGAGATCCTCAAGCAATATGGGCCCCAGCATATCGGCATCTATGGTATCTCGGCCGGCGGCTTACTGACGGCGGAGGCCATCGCGTGGTTCCAAAAGGAGAAATTGCCCATGCCCGGCGCCATCGGCATTTTTGATGCCGGCGCCGATGCGATTCCTGGAGGCGACTCACACTATATATCGACGCCACTGAATGTCACGTTCGGACTGAACCCTCCACCCACGTACGAACCAGGTCCGCCCTCGGCCCCGTTTGGTTACCTCAGCAACGTCAATCTGAAGGATCCCTTGGTTTCACCGGCTGTTTCGCCGGCAGTGCTTGCTAACTTTCCACCCACGCTTCTAATTACAGGTACTCGCGACTTTGCCTTGAGTTGGGCAGCATACTCGCACACGCAGTTGGTGAAAGCGGGAGTGGAAGCCGACCTGCACGTTTGGGAGGGCATGGGGCACAGCTTTCTCGTGGATATGGACACGCCGGAAGCCAGAGAAGCGTACGACGTGGTTGCGAAATTCTTTGATAAGCATCTCGGCCGCACTTTCCGTTGAAGGTTTGATTTGATTGGTGATTCGCTGATTCTGAGTAAGGGTCCGCAGCCATACGGCCACTGCCGGCAAATGCCGAGCGCTCGCGCCTTTTATGGATCTGCCACGGAAAGGGGGAAAGCGATGAACAGACGAGACTTTTTCTTAAGATCCACTGCTGCCGGTGCCTTTGGCATGGGACTACCGCGTACTGGTCTGCCTTCTCCCGTCGTGGAGGATGCGACCAAGCCGACCCCTGTGCTGGAAGTGGCCCTTCTGGGCCTGCGCCTGCACTTGCACTTTTCCGTGGATGCTCCAGTAACAGAATGGCGGCCCGTCCAGGAGCAGTCCGACACCTCTGCCTTTTCCGGGGGACCCTTTCGCGTAACCATACGTTCCAAACCCATAGCGATGGACGTCGTGACCGTGGACGTAGAAATCCAGCGGGAAGACGGCGGGAACTTCGAAATCAATTCCGCCCGCGTGACGCTGGCGGTTCCCATGGCGGGGATTTATCACACTTACGCTGTTCCCTCTATGATCGGCCAGAATTTCCAGCCCGACATCAAAGGCTTCGATGTCTGGTCGACCCCGGTGGGCGGTATACCCTTGAGTTTCTTGATGGGCCTAAACGGCGACAATGTCCTGACGGTCGGTTTGTTGGATCAGACGACGATCACCCGCCTGAAAGGACAATTCTATGGCGGGGATTCTATCGACGAGACGGCAGCGGCAAATTATCAGCGCCTGGGCATAGCCAACAATAACTACTATCTGAGCTTTGACCAGCTGGCCTCGGTGGAAGAGCCCCTCCGCACAAGCAGGCGCTCATTGGTGTTTTTCGTCTCCAGGCAACGCACCGCTTGGGAAGAGGTATTCACTCAATATGCGTCGTGGGTAGATGAGCAACACCACTTCGAGGCGAGCCCGGAATCCAGCTACGCTCTGGATCCGATGTGGCACTCCTGGTACGCCTTTGGCGAATACATTGATGCCAAGAAGATCGAGGACAACGCGCGCCTCGGGAAAGAACTCGGGCTTACCAACATTCAATTCGACGCGGGCTGGAACTCGCCGCTCCCCTACACCCTTGAAAGCGAGGGCGACTACCATTTCGTGACCGACCGTTTCCCCAACTTCAAAGAGCTCGTCGAGAAGTTCCATGCGAATGGCCAACACGCGATGGTTCATTGGTCACCATTCGTCATGGGCCCCAAGAGTCCGGCATACTCAAAGATGCAAGATGCCGTCATGCAGACGGCACGCGGCAGAGAGTTGACCCTCTGTCCCCGAGTGAAGGCCACCGCAGACTACACAGCCGAGTGCACGCGCCGAATGGTCGAGGAATACAAACTCGACGGGCTGTGGTTTGATTTTATCGATAGTGTCCCGGTCAGCTGGTGCGTCGCCCCACACCGGCACGACTTTGCGAGCCTGGGAGAAGGTGTCACGGCGGCGCTCAGTCGGTGCGCCGAAATGGCGGTACGCCTCAACAAGAACGTGATTTTGATTTACCGGCGTCCATTTGCCAATCTCAACAACAAACCCTTCCTCACACACGTGTGGCCGGTGGATGCACCGTTTGACTTCAACATGAACCGGCGCGAAGTGATGTTTATGAAGCCCTATGCGAACGGCGTGCTGACCCACGCCTGTTGCACCTGCTGGCACCGCAGCGAGAGCGACGAGAACGTCGCGCGCCACATGGCAACGGTGGTGCTCGCCGGGGTCCCGGCGGTCTCGGTGGACCTCGTCACCATTCCGGAGTCACACCGCAAAATCATCCGCTCCTGGCTGGGATTTTACAATCAGCATCGCGACGAACTGCTGCACGGAAAGATGTCGCCCCTTGCCTTCTTGCCGGCCGCCGGGGCACTGTCGATTACCGGGAAGACTCGGAATTACATCGGATTGTTCGAAACAGTACCGCCGCTCATTGAGTTGCCGGAAACTCGAAACAGGGTCTATCTCGTGAATTGCACGGGCGAGCGGCTGGTGACGCATCTCACGAACCTGCGCGGTCGGTTCTCCTGCAAGATCTACAACCACCTTCTGGCACCCGTGCGGGAGCTGGACCTTCACGCGGCTGGGGAGTTGCACCTGGACCTGAAATCGCCCGCACCCTTCCTCATCGAGGTGCGGCGTGCGTAACCTTAGAGCGCTGTCCGGCACAGGCAGCGGCACACCCGCTCCTTCTGTTTTGGAAATTGCCAACCGCGCAGTTGTCGCAGGTGAACCTGAGAGGGAACCATGAGACGGCGGAATTTTCTTTTGGGATGCGGGAGCTTGGCCTTGGGGGGCGGAGGGCGCATCTTGGCCAGGGCTGGGCTTCCCTTCCCCCAGGCCACGCCCACGCTCTCTGGCAAATCGTTAGCGGGACAGCGCGCCAATCTCGCGGGTTTTGGCGAATTGAAGTCTTGGATCAATCCAGAGCTGACGCCCCTGCTGCCGCCTGAGATTGTTCTGGGCCGAGTCCCATCAAAGGTTCTGCGATTGAGTGATCTGGCCTGGAAGGGTTCGGAGTTTGACGTGGGCGTCGAGTGGTCCGAATTTCGCACCATCGAGAAAGTGGTCGTCCGGTTTGGCGGAGAAGGCAAAGCCCCCCGTAGGGGCAGGGCCTTTCTGGAGTATTGGAATGGCGCCTCAGTCTCACAGGGCGCATGGGCAGCGATGGAGGATCAACAGATCCTGGGGCAAGCCCAGGAGGTTGACGGCTCGACGTGGAGCTTTACGTTTTCAAATCGGGGGAGCCATTCCTGGATGGCCTCCTCCCGGAGGACCTCGAGGCTTCGGCTGCGACTCCAGGAAGAGCCGCACGTCGAGATCGCAGGCTTCGAAGCCTATGGACCGTCCGAGTGGAGGAGCGGCGAAGTCCACGTCGAGTGGGGGTATGGAGAGAAAGAACGGTCCTACGACGGCAGCATTGAGTGCTACAACGGCGAGGTGCTGGAGATTCAGCCTTCCGAGGACACCCGACTCCGCGGACCGCTTTCGTGGAGTTCGACCGCCGGCGGAGGAAAGGCTGGCGGAATTGTTGCCAAGGTGCTGTACACCTCGGGCCTCCCGGTCGACCGGACCAGCATCACGCTGCGCAGCAAGGCGGGGACCTTTTCATTCTTGCCCGCCGAAGCCATTGAGGACCAACCGATTGACATCCCGGACTTTGGCTTTTACATCCGGAAGGTTGGCTCGAATCAGGACCGTGCCGCCTACCTTCGCCTGAACGCCAACCGGTCCCGCATCAGTGGTGCCGTCTCGAAACATCCCGAGCAAACGATCGAGGGCGCTTACGGGCACCTTCGCCCCAAGCGCGTAACCTTGTCGTTCATTGGCGTCGATTCCAACAATCAGAAGTTCGGTATCGCTCCGGACGGGCATCTTGTGGTCGGGAGCAATGATCCCAGCCACGGCTTGCCGATGACGGCCAAGTTCGCGGTCTACTTTGGCAGCACGGATGAGTCCGCCACGCCCGCCGAAACCCCAGACGGGCTTTTCTCCGCCGCGACAGAGAAACACCAGGAGTTGGAAGAGGGTTGGTTGCCCATCATCACCACGCGTTGGAGCGCCAACAACCTAAGCCTGGAGCGAATGGACTACGCCGTCCTCCCCTCTGCTCCGGACCCTCTCGTTGAATCCCGGCTGCGAGGAGATGAACTGGCCCTGATGATTTCCCGCTTGAAGATGCGTAATGACTCGCCGGCGCCTGCATCCCTTTCCTACTACATCAAGCCCTGGAAGCCGGCAAGCGGAGGACTTGACTATGGGCCACTGCCCGCCAACAGCAAGAGCGCCTGGCAACTGGAGGTGCGGGAGAACCACCTGATCATATCGGATGGAGCCAGTGAGCACACGGTCGGCTATGTGGACACACATGGCCGCGGAACGCTGGCTGTGGAACCCGCCGCCGGCGCAGCCCGCTATTCCGTGAAGCTGGAGCCGGGCGAAGAACAAGTTCTTCATCATGTGATTTCGGGGCAGCCGCTGGTCCCGGGGGAAGGAACCAAGCTGCAGGGTCTGCCCTATGAAGCATTGCACGAGGCGACGGGCAAGTACTGGGAAGCTCGACTAGCGGAAGGCATGCAGATCGAGGTTCCCGATGCGCAGGTGCAGAACATCTTCAAAGCCAGCCTGCACCACTGGTTGCTGGTGCTTACCAAAGACGCCCGGCGTGGTGAGTACTACCCCAACACGGCCATGCTCGCCTACGGAAGTATCGGAAGCGAAAGCAGTCCTGTCCTGCAGGCTATGGATATGTTGGGCCTGCATGGGCGAGTCAGGAGTTGCCTTGATGCATGGCTCTCTACCCAAGGGGACTCGAAGCCGGAAGGCGATTACGAGTCCAAGGCGGGCGGGTTCTTCCACTTCTGGCCGAACTATACGATTGATCAGGGAGCGGTCTTGTGGTCCCTGGCCGAGCATTACCTCTACACCCGCGACAAGGAATGGCTGCGGAAAGTGGCGCCGCAGATTGTGGCGGGGTGTGACTTCATTATTCGCGAGCGCCAACGCATGAAGAAAGAACTTCCGGGAGGCCGGCAGTCGATCTCTTATGGCCTGGCGCCAGCCGGATGCGTTGCCGATATGCGCGACTGGCAATCGAGCTTCGCGCTGAACGGCTACTTCTACCTTGGGTTGAAAAAATCCGCTCAGGTCCTCGAAGAGGTGGACCCTGAGAATGCCAAGCGTATCGAAGCCGACGCTGCCGACTATCTCGCTGCGATCCGAACAGCGCTGAAGGAGAGCATGGGGACTTCTCCGGTCACACGGCTGCGCGACGGCAGTTCGGTGCCCTCGGTCCCGCCCTTCCCGGGCTTGCGCGGCTTTCGGAGCGATCTCAAGGACATTCCAGATCCTGGCTACGGCGCGGGGTATATCTACGACGTGGAGCTGGGGCCATTCCATCTGCTGAAATCCGAGGTTCTTGAACCGATCGATCCCGAGACTACGTGGATGTTGAACTATCTCGAAGACCGGTTCTTCATGGAATCGCTCCACGCTCCGGGCGCGTCGAAGGTGTCGCTGGACGAGTTGGGCACCGACTGGTTCAATCAAGGCGGGTTCGGGAAACTCCAGCCCTACTATCTGCATTGTCAGGATGCCTACTTGCGGCGCGATGAGATCCCACAATTCCTGCGCGGCTTCTACAACACGCTCGCTTCCTCCTCCGACCCGCACACGCTCACCTTCCGGGAATCGATGGATGAAGGGCAGCCGCACAAGACGCATGAAGAGGGATGGTTCTTTCAGCAGCTTCGTCTCATGTTGGCGATGGAAAAAGGGAACAGCCTGTACTTGGCGTGGGGAACGCCCCGCGCGTGGTTGGAGCACGGCAAGCGCATAGCGGTGAACCGCGCCGCGACCTATTTCGGGGAACTCTCCTACAGGGTTGAGTCTTCGAGTGATCAAGCCCGTATCGAAGCCACGGTGAACTCTCCGCGCCGCAATCCGCCGGGGGACTTGTACCTCCGCCTTCGACATCCCAAGCAAAGCCTCCTAAAGCGCGTGACGGTGGATGGACGGATATGGAAGGACTTCGATCGCGATAAAGAGTGGATCAAACTCCCCTCGGTGGCGGACGAACTTAGGGTGATCGCGAACTACTGACGCCTTGGAAGCATGATCCGGGCGGCTTTCGTTAGTCGCCGGAATGTAGCTATCGCATTGTCCCTTGGGTCGACGCGGACTTGGCGGCGAGGGATGGGAATTTCGGGAGGACGTGCCATGAGAAGGATTGCCAGTTGCCAGAAGATGTTGCTGTTTGTTCTTCTCGGGCTGGTCGCTGCATTCGTGGTTCGTGCGAACGTTTTGAGAGGTGCTGACCAGACCACCCATGATGTAGACATGAGGATCACCATCGAGTGGAAGGGCGCGCATCCTGCCGGTCAGATTGTGGTATCCGACGGCGCTTTGGAGAAACTGCAGGTGGTGACAGGCCACGGCGAGATCCAGGGATCGGACCGGTTCAGCGGCCAGGAAGGCGGGTCCTTGCGGCTCGGGCTCCAAATCAAAGGGACAGGGGTCCGATACGGCAAGGGCGGGACGATTGTCACGGTGGCGGACAAGGAGCATCCCTTCAGCTTCTTTCTGCGGGACGTCAACAAGGACTTCCCGATTTACATTCCGGCCTATGGGGTGATCGTGACCACGGCCGACGACCCGCGAACCTACGACGAAATCGCGCTGGCGGTCCGTGCGCATGCCACCCAAACCAAACTGAAACAGATGGAGGCTGAACCCGAGGAAACCTTTGCGGACGCCGCGGCAAACACGCGGGAGTTGCAGGTTCCCACCTGGCTCGGCTTGAGCCGCGACATGCGCATCTTTGAGGTTGACGACCGGCTGGAATCGATTCAGCCGCGCGATCACGGTTACGAAGTCACTTTGCCGGAAGGGGGAAAAGAGCCGGTTCGCTACAGCTTGATGATGGGCCGGGGTTGGGGCGCGGTTGACAAGATCAGCCGGCGCCTGGATGAAGGCGATCTGCCGATTCTGCGGGGTACCCTGGTCGACGACGGCCTCACTTATGAACTGACGGCCTTTGTGACCTTGGAATCGGCTCCCTTGACGGCGCAAAACGTACAGGGCACGCAATATTTGGTGGCGGATGGGCACGGCATCGGTTATATGTTCACCAAAGAACAGCAGGCTCAATACGATTCCTTGCTGCCGGGGGAAATGAAGAAGGCAGAGGAGACCGTGCTTTGCGTGCGCGCCGTCGCCATCAACACGGCTTCCGTTCCCCGCTATGCCTTCTTTCGAAACGTGTCGCCCAACCTCGGATTGGCTGCCTGGGGCGGCAAGGCGCCCTGGTCATTTGACGACACAAAGGGTTTCGGGTTGTACCAGAGGGACCGGGTCTTTTCAGTGTCGAAACTGAATGGCAAGCCCTTAGCGAGCGAAGAAGTCGCCATCGAACTGCAACCAGGGGAGACGGCCACCCTGGAGATCAACCTGCCCCACCGTCCCATTCCTGCCGAGCGCGCAGCCAGACTGGCAACGATGAATTTCGACGACCGCCTCGCGCAGGCTCGCCGGTACTGGCAAGAAAAGCTGGCCGCTGCGTCCCAGATCGATCTGCCTGAGAAGCGAATGATGGAGATGATTCGCGCGGGCCTGCTTCACCTGGATCTGGTGACCTACGGACGGGAACCCAATGGCACGCTCGTGCCGACCATCGGCATCTACACGGCCATTGGTTCCGAGAGTTCGCCCATTGTCCAATTCATGGATTCCATGGGATGGCATGACGAGGCCCGCCGCGCCCTGACGTACTTTCTGGACAAGCAGCATGACGATGGATTTATCCAGAACTTCGGCGGCTACATGCTGGAGACCGGTGCGGCGCTTTGGAGCATGGGCGAACACTATCGCTACACCCGCGACGACGAATGGGCGAAGCAGATCGAACCCAAGCTGCTCAAGGCGTGCGAGTTCATGCTCAAGTGGCGCCAGCGCAACATGCGCGAGGACTTGCGGGGAAAAGGTTATGGCCTGATGGAGGGTAAGGTTGCAGACCCCGAGGATCCCTTCCATTCATTCATGCTGAATGGGTACGCGTACTTGGGCATGAGCCGGGTGGCTGAGATGCTTCAGAACGTCGACCCTGGGGAAGCGCGGAAATGGCAGGGCGAAGCGGGAGCTTTCAAGGCCGACATCCGCAGGGCGTTTGCGGAGTCCATGGCCAAGTCGCCGGTGGTCCCTCTCGGAGACGGCACTTGGTGCCCCACGGCTCCTCCCTGGGTTGAGTACCGCGGACCCCTTTCTCTCTTCGCGGACGGGGGCAAGTGGTTCACCCACGGTTCCGTGGTGTCGCGCGACTCATTGCTGGGACCCCTTTACCTGGCCTTCCAGGAGGTTCTGGACCCGAAAGAGCAGGCTACGGATTTTCTGCTGAGCTTCCACAGCGAGCTGATGACCCAGCGCAATGTTGCCTTCGCTCAACCCTATTACAGCCGGCACCCGGTGACTCATCTGCGCCGGGGCGAGGTCAAGCCCTTCCTCAAAGCTTATTACAACACCGTCGCCGCGCTGGCCGACCGGCAAACCTACACCTTCTGGGAGCACTTCTTCCATGCCAGCCCTCACAAGACGCACGAGGAGGCCTGGTTCCTGATGCAGACGCGCTGGATGCTTTGGATGGAGCAAGGTAACACGCTAAAACTGCTCGCCGGAGTACCCCGCGCGTACTTTGAAGACGGCAAGCACATTGAGATTAAGCAAGCGGCCAGTTACTTTGGCCCGGTTTCCATGAAGGCTGAATCGCAGCTGAGCGACGGCCGAATCGAGGCCACGGTGGAGTGCGGCCTGGAGCGAGGGCTTAAGCGCGTGGAACTGCGTCTGCCGCATCCGCAAGGCCGCAGGCCGACTTCGGTGACCGGCGGCAAGTACAACCCGGAAACCGAGACGGTCTCTATCGAGCCTTTCACCGGGCGGGCAAAGGTCACTTTGGAATTTGGCATTTCGAATTAGTGGACGGCACGTGCCGTCCACTGGACTTTGACATGCGAAAGAAGAGCTGCACGAGATTATTCGCGGTCACATTGAATCACTGTCGGCGACGAGGCATGACAACAATCTCTCGCTGCCTGGGCGCCATGCTGGTGTGCGCGTCCTTTGTATTCCCGCAAGACGCTGCCGTCGCGGTTCGGGTCAACCTGGCGGATCGGTTGGGACCCATGGAGATCGACCGATTCGGTGTCGGACAGGGGGGATTCTGTCCCGAGCCCATGTGGTCCGAACGCATGACTGAGATCCGAACGATCCACCCGAGAGTGATCCGCCTGTTCGTCCAGGAATACTTCGACCTGCTGCCCGCCCGCGGTCGTTATCATTGGGACACCCTGGACCAGTCTGTTGACCTGATTCTGAAAACCGAGGCCAAGCCTCTGCTTTGCATTGCCTTCAAACCAAGAGTGCTGTTTCCCGCCATCGACCAGGATGTCGTCGAACCGAACAACTGGGAGGAGTGGGACGCGCTGATTTACAATCTGGTGCGTCACTATAGGGACCGCGGCGGCAAGGGATGGTATTGGGAGGTTGCTAACGAGTCTAACCTCCAGAGTGGTGGAGGGACGGCCTACCATTTTACGCCCGAAAACTACCCCAGGTTCTACCAGCGCACGGTCTCGGCGGTGCTGCGGGCGGATCCCGAGGCGCGGGTGGGCGGCCCCGCGCTCGCCGGTTGGGAAGCGCCCCTTCTTCCGGCCCTGCTGGCGTTCTCGGAGTCGGCCAAGGTCCCGCTCCACTTCGTCTTCTGGCATCTTTATGAGGACGACCCCGCACAGTTCCGAAAGTCGCTTGAGTACGTGAAGGCGCTCCTTCCCAAGCATCCCGGACTCCGGCCGGGGACGGTCATCGACGAGTGGAACATGCAACTGGGTGTATCCAAAGCCGATCCGCGTTTTCAGCCGGCTTTCATCGCGGAGGCCACCTATTTGATGAAACGGGAGGGGTTGGATCTCTCCTGTTACTATCACATTCGCGACTACCCGCTTGCCCTCCAGAGGTTCCTCGAATTCTATCCAAAGGAGTTGGCGCTGAACCAGAAGCTATTTTGGGACCGGCGGCCGGTGAATCTTGGCCTGTTCGATTTTCAGGACCGCGTGCGCCCGGCTTACTTCCTCTTCAAAATGCTCTCGCGGTTGTCCGGGACCGACGTGCGGGTGAAATCCGAATCGCCCACCGTGCATGCGCTTGCCGCTGACGATGAGGACCTGAAAGCGACCGCGGTGCTGATATGGAACTTCTCCGAACTCCAGCGCGTGTCTCGCTCGAGATTCAGAACGGACCGTCCGAGGCGACGGCATACGCGGTTGTGCTGGACTCGACAGCGGCTAACGATGACGATACGACGCGCCTGCGTGCGCTCAAGCCGGTGACGTTCAGAGAAAGAGGCCCCGTTAGGCTTCCGCTGCAACTGGAGCCTTATGGTGTGAGTTTCGTTTCGATCGAAGGGCGGCGCTGACCGCCCGCGTTTGCAGTCCGACAGCGTAGTCCGTGCTGTTATCCATGGAGGAGGTATTCATGCGTATTCTTGCGGTTGGAGCGCACCCTGACGATCTGGAATTATTATGTGGCGGAACCCTGGCCAAATACGCCCAACAAGGGCACCACATCACGATGGCGGTGGCCACGAACGGCGAAGTGGGTTCGATGACGCTGCCCAAAGAAGAGATCGCCGCCGTGCGTAAGGCGGAGGCCGAAGCGGCGGCCGCGGTGATCGGAGCGGATTTCGTCTGGATGGGCTACCCGGACGAGTTTCTCTTCTCACGGGAAGACACCCGGCTGGCGTTTATCAACCTAATGCGGCGGGCGCGGCCGGATGTCGTCATTACGCACGCTCCTTCGGACTATCACCCCGACCACCGCACGACTGGGGAAATGTGTTGGGACATTCGCGTAATGACCACCGTCCCGAACATCAAGACCGAATACCCCGTGTGCGCCACCATCCCCGAGATCTTCTACATGGACACGATCGCAGGCATCAGTTTCGATCCGGAGCAGTATGTGGACATCAGCGAGAGCTTTGATGCGAAACGGAAAATGTTGGCCAGTCACAAGAGCCAGGGCGGCTGGCTGGAAGCTCAGTACGGGATGACCTATCTCGAGTTTATGGAATGTGTTTCACGGTTCCGGGGTCTGCAGTGCGGGGTGCGATACGCGGAGTGTTTCCAGTCTTCACCTACCTTTCCGCAGAGGTGCAAGCCCAGCATGCTGCCCTGAGCAAATATGAGCCAGGCTGGTAGGAGTTAACATGACCCACGGCATCATGCTCGCCCTTGCGGCGGCGCTCATTTATGGCTTTCTCGCGTTGAGTTACGAGGTCGCGGCGAAGCGGCATTACCAAATTTGGGACGTCCTCTTGTACATGCAATTCACAGGTTTCCTGATCGGGCTCGCTGTGACCACGTTTCTCGGCCTCCCTTTCTATGACCTGCGTTTACTGAGCATGGGCCTGGCAGGCGCGGCGACCTTCGTGGCAGGTGTGGCCTGCTACCTTCAGGCGTCGCGCGAACGCGATATTGCCGCCAACTGGACCATCGTAAACCTCTCAGTCGTACTTCCGATTCTCGTCTCCGTGTGGTGGTTCAAAGACGCCTTTAGTCTTGCCAAGGGGCTGGGCGTGCTATTCACCTTGGCATCCATTGTCATGATTGGAGGAAGCTTCCAACGGACGACGGTCGCAGGCCGCGGTTCCCGCTGGTTTGTGTTCATCAGTCTGGCGTTTTTTCTGAACGCCTGGTTGGTGACTCTACTCCGGTTTGTCCCGTCCGGTCGCGGGACCCTCTTTACCGCCTACCTCTACGGAATCGGATTCCTGCTCGTGCTGGGGTACAAGCTGGCCCGCGATCGACGCTGGCCAACGGAAGGTACCCTCATCGGAATCAGCGCCGCGGCGGCAGTGACGCACTGGTCCGGACTCACGCTCACCATGGTTGCTCTGGTGGTGGTAGGCCGCGTCAGTTCGCAAGCGGGCCTCATAGTTTATCCGATTACCAATGGTTTGGTTATTCCCGTGGCGGTTGTCTTGGGGGCGTTGCTGCTGAAGCAAAAGATCGGCTTCCGAAGTGGAATGGGAGTCCTCTTGGGTATGGTCGCCATGGTGTTGTTGTCGTTCTCGTGAAGGAGTCCAACGGAGCAGGGAGAGCAAGTCCGTCTTAGTGACGACCGCATTAATCACCAAGCAAGGAGCAAACACATGAAGAAGGAATCGACCGCTATCGAAGAAACCACAAAGGCCGTATCCAGACTCGGACCGTTTCCCAGCAAGGTCGGCCGCGAGGAGCTCTGGGAGATTATTGACATGTGGGACTTCAGTCCCGGAAACAAGGAGAGGATCAAAGCGATTCTCGCGGGCGACGCCAATCTTCAGGGGCCACATCTTTTCCGCTACTACAACCCCAAGCCGAGCCGGGTGGCGGCGGCCGAACAAGCCATGCGGGAACTCATCGGGGTGAGGCATTGCCTGGCGGTGAATTCCTGTACGTCAGCGCTGGTGGCGGCTTACCGGGCCCTTGGCATCGGCGCCGGCGACGAGGTAATCGTCCCAGCCTACACATTTTTCGCCACCGCGGCCACAGTGGTGGGAGCGAATGCCATCCCGGTTATTGTGGAAGTCGACGATTCTCTCAATCTTGATCCCGAGGCCGCGGAACGCGCCATCACGCCCCGCACCAAGGCCATAGCCGCTGTGCACATGCGTGGCGCTCCGGCCCAGATGGACGCTTTGCTCGACTTGACGAAACGCAAGGGGTTACCCCTGCTGGAGGATGTGGCGCAGGCGGGCGGGGGCTCCTTCGGCGGCCAACGTCTGGGGAGTCTCGGGACGATCGGCTGCTTCAGCTTCGACTATTACAAGGTGGTCGTCAGCGGCGAAGGTGGCTTTGTGACCACTGACGATGAGTGGCTCTACACCCGCGCCCAGAGCTGGCACGATACGGCGGCCTGCTGGCGGCCGGACCGCTTCGCCCGCGAGCGGCGGGAAGGCGAACTCTTTGCAGGCGAGAACTACCGCATGAGCGAACTGGAAGGCGCTGTCGCCCTGGCGCAGATTCGCAAGACGGACGTCATGCTGGACGGTTACCGGCGAGCCAAGAAGCTGATCAAGGACGGGATCGACAAGTCCCCGTGCGTCCAATTTCGCCGCCTTACCGACGCGCCAGGCGACACGGCCATCTGCCTGATCCTGTTCCTGCCCAACCCCGAGGTGACTCGCCAGGCGATTGAGGCCCTGCACGCTGAAGGCGTCCCCGCGGGCGGCGTGTACGATTCTAAGGTGCGCGACTGGCATATCTACACCTATTGGGAGCACATCCTGGACAAGAAGAGTGTGGCCAAAGACGGGTTGCCCTGGAGCGCCGTGCCGCCGGCCGAACTGCCGAAATACTCCAGAGACATGTGCCCCCGCACGCTAGACCTGCTGGGGAGGTCTATCCACATTGAAATTAACCATAACTATTCGAACGAAGATTGCAACGCTATTTCACTGGGCATTAATAAGGTCCTGCGGCGGCTGTTTCGCTAGGTCCTGGGGCGGGGAGACCCGCCCTGGAAGGTAGTTGGCAGCCACAGGAAGGCCACAATTGAAATTCGGTTTGTTTCTGTGGTCAGGCTGATGTTCGCACCTTGTTATTCCCCAAGAGGGGGGAAGGTCGACCAATGAACCGACGGAGTTTCTTGCTCAACTCTACAGGTGCAACGGGCCTAGTTGCGGGAAGGCCCTCGCGAGTCTTCGCCGGCAACTCCGCACGGCTAGCGAGCGCGGGTGGGAATAACGGGCAGAAGGCGAAACTCAGTCTGTCCACGGACTTTGCGAACCCAGGTCATTGGGACCGGGTCAATGATTTCGCAAGTAAGCACGAGATCTCCAGGCTTGTCTATTGGGGATTCGACACCCTCGACGGTCGGGGCGTCTTCCTCTATCCCCGGCACCCTAGACTTCTGCCAGAACAGTCCCGCGCGGCTGTGGAAAGAGAACGGGAGCTTCTCAGAACTGCGGCGGCGAAGGCGGCGCGGGCAGGGATGGAGTTCTGGTATGTCTTCCCGGTGCTGCAACTCCCGGTGGCAGGTGCGGGCTCGAAACAGCCAACGCTCGATCATGCTCGCCAAGCCGCCCCGGAGTTGTTCAACAAAGACGGCGAGCCGGACATGGCAAGCGACAGGATCTACGAGTACATCCGTGACCAGATCAGTGAGATTCGCGAATTGGCCCCACAGTTAGGGGGAATCGAATTGTGGTGCGTGGAAGGAGCCGCCGTTGAAGTGGCAAGCCTGCGGCGGCAAGGGCTTTCCACGCCAGCGATATGCGTGCGGATTGTCGACACCGCACACTCTTGCCTCACCCACACGAGCATCCGCCTGGATATTGACCTTCATACGCCCGGCGGGGACCCGGTAACACGCGAGGGACTCCTCAATGCTGCAAAACGCCACAAAGATATCATCGTGAGCGCGGACAACGTTATCGGTGACTTCAACCTCTTTCTTCCCTTCCACAAGGATTTGGTCGAGGCGGCGAAAACAAATCCGATTGCTGTTCACTTTGACCTCAACGGCGAATACTGGGGGCGCAATTTCGTTCCCACGAGTGCCTTGGACCAATATGCTGCGCACATCGAAGAAGCGCGCAGACTCGGCGCTGTCTATCTTGACGGGCGCGTGGCCACGATTCACAACGTCTGGAGCCCACACGCCAACGTTCTTCCCTCCCGTCGAAAGTTCTATCCGAAACTAGCCGGGATCTCTGCGGACGCGCCGTTGCCGCCCGACCTTTTCATCCCCAGCACGGACACGCTGGGCTGTTTGAATGCAGAGTTCTTCTGTCGCCGGGGAAAAGACCCACAAACCCAAGCTAGCGATGTCCTGGCGGACTTCCTCAGCCGGGAGTTCGGTGAACACGCCAAGCCACTGGTTCCCGCCTTTCTGAGGTTGCAGCACACGCTCGGGAACCTGTTTTTTGCTGACACCAACTATTATGGGTTCCAATCAATCCTGCCGAGCGCGAGTCTCATGAATCTCGGGTATTTGAGCGATCAATTGATTCTGCCTGAAGGGGCAGAATTTCCTACGCCGGAGCTCAGACAAATGATTGCCGGTAAGGAAGGCTACCACTTTGCGTTCGCCGGGTGGCCCACCCCTTTGGGGCATCTGTGCGCGGGAACGTCCTCTATCATCTTTGACAAACAAGCCGGGCTTGAAGAGGCTCAGGAGATATTGGACGAGGTTCGGAAAACCACCCAAAACCTCGAAGCGACGGATCGGGATTTCCTAGTCAGGCAATTCGAAGATCTTGTGTACGTGGCCAGAGCCCGACGGTATCTCATCGAGGCGCAGGTCCACTATTACCTTCTGAAGCAAGGGAAGAGGGTCGACGAATTTCCCGACCGCTCGCGTTTGGAGCAGTTGCGCGGAAGCCTGGAGGCGGTCATGCGCAAGTGGGAAACTCTCTATCCAGGAGGCCGATACCAGGTGGCCGAACAGTTAAAGGATTGGCTGGGCGCTTTCAGCAGTGCATGAAGGAACCCGATTCAACATTCAGTGGCGGGAACAACTGGCCGGGATAACGATAATCCGGACTTTACCATTTGTATCTTGCTAAGGAGGATTCACTATGGAACTGGGTCTATGTTTGGAAATGGCTCTCACCAGTCTGCCGTTCGAGGATCGCGTAAAGACTGCCGCCCGCCTGGGGTTCAAGAACGTCGAGATCTGGTGGGTGGATAGTGTTTTCAAAGGCACTCCCGACCAATTGGCCAAGCTGGCACAGGCGAGCAGCGTCACCATCACGAATACGGTCATCAACGCGCCAGATGGCTCGGTGGGCAGCGGCCTGACGGATCCACGCAAGAGCAAGGACGCCTGGCTCGATCGCGCGCGGATGACCATCAATTACACAAAGGAAGCGCAGATTCCCAATACGATTTTCCTGACGGGCAATCGCGTGCCGGACTTGACCGACCAGCAAATGCTGGACTCGGTCATTGAATGGACCAAGCCGGCCGTCGATATGGCGGAGAAAGCTGGCGTGACGCTGCTCCTGGAACCTTTGAACGACAAGTACGACCATCCCGACCACTGGCTTACCAGCAGCGACCTGGGCGCGGAGATCTGCCGGAAAATCAATTCCAAACGCCTCCGAATGCTGTTCGATTGTTACCACATGCAGGTTATGGAAGGCGATCTCGTCAATCACATCAGGCGGAACATCGACGTCATAGGCCACTTCCATTCGGCGGGCGTACCGGGACGGCATGAGGTGTTCACGGGCGAGACGAACTATCCTTTCGTGCTGAGCCAGATCGAGCAACTCGGCTACCAGGGTATCTTCGGCCTCGAATTTGCTCCTTCAATGGATGACGAAGCGTCACTTACGCAGACCCTGGCGCACTTGTGCAATAAGGCCTAGCGGCGCAGCTATTTCGTGCCGTCCCGCCGGCTTGTCGGTCGGAGAACAGGTTAACGGGTTTCCTGATTCTTGGGAATTGGGAAGATTGTAGTACACACGCCGCGGTTCAATCGAAGATGGATCTGCGCAAGAGAATGAAGTAAGTAGATTTCTCCGGCAATTCGAGGGCTTCAGGGACAGGAGGTCTTGCACAATGACAATTACTGATATCGAGGCCATCTATGTCCGCTTACCCGAGGTGAAAACGCAGTGTGACAGTGGGCAAGATGCCCTGATCGTAAAAGTTCACACGGATGAAGGAATCACAGGAATTGGAGAAGTCGACTCGGCACCCTTAGCGGCCCGAGGCATGATTCTGGGTCCCTATTCGCACACGGTGTCCTCAGGGCTAAAGCATCTTCTCATCGGCGAGGACCCCTTCGAGACCGAGCGTCTTTGGGAAAAGATGTATCGCAGCAATATCTATGCGGGGCGGTTTGGAATCGCCATCCACGCCATGAGTGGGATTGACATTGCCCTCTGGGATATCAAAGGAAAGAAACTGGGGATGCCTATCTGGAAGCTTCTGGGCGGAGGCTTCCTGAAGAAGATCCGGTGCTATGCAAGCTCGCTCTTCGGAAATTCACCTCAAGAAACTTATGAGTTGGCGAGCCGCTTCGCCGACCAGGGTTTCAAGGCGGTCAAATTCGGGTGGGGGCCTATGGGCAAAGACGCTGCAACGGATGTCGCGCTCGTGGCCTCAGCCCGGCGAGGTCTGGGGGAAAAAGTCGATCTGATGGTCGACGCGGGGCTGGCGTGGGACGCGAAGACGGCGATCCAGCGCGCGCGCGCATTCTCAGAGCACAGAATATTCTGGCTGGAAGAACCGCTCGCCCCAGACGATTACGAAGGGTACCGACGGTTGAGTGAAGCCACAGAAATTCGTATTGCCGCCGGAGAGGAAGAGAGCGGAAGGCACGCTTTCAGCCGATTGGTCGTGGAGGGAAAGATCGACGTCGTGCAAGTAGATCTGACGCGTTGTGGTGGTTTCACAGAAGCCATGAAAATTGCTGCCATGGCGGCGCAGCACGGACTGCCCGTTGCGAACCACGGCTTCACCACTTATATCAATGTCGCCGCCGCCCTGCACTGGTTGAATTCGGTGCCGAATGCACTGATCGCTGAATTTGTCACGCAGGAGGATACTAATCTTCGGGAATTTCTCACCCGTCAGAAGATTCGAGCCAAGGACGGATATCTGGAGATTCCACAAGAACCCGGCCTCGGAATTGAATTGGACAGTGAGGCCCTGGCCAGGTTCAGGGCGGCGTAGCCACGCAAACCGGGCATTGTGCGTGCTCAGAGACCGTTCCGGCCTACCTTAGAAGTGCCACTGCCGAGTCATTGACGCGGACCGGTAGCCCATGCCTGCCCCACAAGCGCCTACCTGCCCTTCCCGCGGCAAAGATGATTCGAAGATCGGGCTTCGTGCCAGAAACCAGCGACGCTCATGGCGGTGTGTCTCTTTCCGCCCGATTTTGTGCCGGTGGGTGGCTCTCGCGACGCAGCAGCTCCGAGATCCGCTGCTGGACTTCCTGGTCCTGAGGCCGCAAACGCCCTGCGGTCCGCAGGTAAGCAAGCGCTGAGGTATATTTCTTCTGGGCTTCTTCCTTGCTGGCCAAGATCAAGGCTTCTTTGAGCAGCAGATCCCCCGCATCGCGATCCTCGGGATCGAGCGCGTGAGCATGGCCGAGAACCTTGTAAGCAGCTTCGTCTTCGCCCAGCGTATAGAGCGTGGCTCCCAGCAAGGCGTTAGACCCAAAAAAGTCCGGGCGCAGCGCCACAGCCTTCTCCAGCGGTTTGCGCGCCTCGCGATAACGCCGCAGCCGAAAATAGCTCAGGCCAAGGTCATGATTGATTTCGAAGGAGTCGGGGTCGAGCCTGGACGCCTCTTCCAGTGGCTTCACCGCTTCTTCGTAACGGTCGTGCTGGCCGTAGAGCAGACCGAGAGTAGTGAGCCGGTCGGGGTCGTTGGGGTCGAAAAGCTGCTCGCACGCCGCCTTCGCCTCTTCCAGGGGTCTCGTTTCGAGCAACTGGCTGCACGCGACCGCCTGGCGAGAAGCCTGGTCGTATCCCTGTCGCAACTGGGAAGAGAGCGCGAACTGCTTCTCTGCTTCCGTCTTCCGCCCTTCACGCAGGTATGTGCGGGCAAGGCGTTCGGGGACACGGTAGTCGCGCGGATCCGCCAGGGCCGCAACCTCCAACCACTTTTCGGCCGCCCCGAACTCCCCTTTGTGCAGGTACGCCGTACCTAGGTAATAAGCCGTATCAGGAAACGGGGGATCGTTCACCAGCCCGGCCAACCTCTTGACGGCAGACTCGACATCTCCCTCTCGCAGGTCAAGCCTTGCGAGCTGGTAAACAACACTTGAGTCTCCTCCGGTTTCCTTCTGCAGATGCTCAAACTCCTGCCGCGCCTCCTGGATTCTTCCCAGCGCGAACCAACAAACGGCCACTTGGTAGCGTGCCCTGACGAGCCCGGGGTTAAGGGCTAAGGCGGCCTGAAACTCCTTGGCCGCCACCTGATACCGATCGTCTTTCTCGGCCTCATAACCTTTGCCGAGATGCGACTCGGCGGTTTCAGTAGGGGCCGGTTCTTGCGCGCGCCCACCCGACATAGAGACGGCAAGAGTGAGCGTCAGACATGCTGTGAGTGTTTGGCGCATTGATCGCGTGGATCTGAAGGAACGTGGTCCCATGAGATGAGGGAGCCAAGCATCAACAGGCTGGCTTACTTCTTCACCATGATACTCCTTACGGTCAATGGAATTGCGCGAGTTCGCTTTCATTGGAGGGCCAGGAGTGCCTGACATGCTTCGGTGAGATCGAAAGGGGAAATGGTCGCGCCCTTCCCTTCCCGGTTCGCACCGAGAAATTCCGTCAAGCTCCTTACGCAGCACCAAGGCTCGTAGCCGCATCGCACCCATCGCAATTTTCCGGTGCAAACCAGACGTGAACATGGCAAAATCGACCCGCAATGGAAACCGCTCCTAGGGCAGACCCACGGCACCGGCCGCGGTTCGGACCTTTGTTAATCCTCATCATAACCATCTTGCTCATCACTACCCCGGAGACACGGGCTTGGCGCGGCCCGCTACCCGTGCCTTCGCCGCGGTCAGTCGCCGGGTTGCGGACCGGACGGGCGCAAACCGTCCGAACTCCTTCCCGGACGCTCGGCGGTCAGATAGAAGACGTGCTGGCGAAGGGGAATCTGGACGCCGCCCGGAGGCTTGTGCCGAAGATCCTCGCGGAGCCGAATGTCACCGCGGACTCGCTTTTGCACACAGGCGTAAACCTCGCCCAGCACGAATTGTTCCCGGAAGCTGCGGACGTATTCGGGCGCTGCGTAAAGGATCACCCCGCACTGTTTGAAGGCTACTACAACCTCGCCCTAGCAGAGCTGGCTCTCCGGAAATACCCGGCAGCCCTGGCAACAATCCAGAAAGCTCCGCAAGCCGCGCAGCCTCAAGAAGTGGCACGCACCTATCTACGTGGCAAGATCCAGTTGGCGCTCGGTCAGGACGCGCAAGCTGAACAGGACCTTGCCGCCGCGTTTTCCGCCGCGCCCCAAGAGGAAAATTACGCCCTGGATCTGGGGCTCGCCTACATCCGCGCCCGTAAGTACCAGCCTGCCGTCAAGGTCTTCGAGAAAGCCGCCAGCTTCCAGAAGGATTCCCCCTTCCTCCTGCTCGGACTCAGTCTAGCCCAGAACCTGGGCGGGCAGAACGCCGAATCGATTGCGACCTGTTACACGATGCTCAGTCTCCACCCCGACTTCTCACCCATGCGAGTCTTGCTGGCCTTCGCTCTCTCCATTCAAGGCAATGTTGACGAAGCGGCGCAAGTCGCCGCCCAGGGCTTGCATGACCCGGACATTTCTCCTTATCTTTACTATATCCACGCCGCAGCGCTCCTGAAACAACAATCCAAGGATTACGAAGGCATTCTGAAGGATCTCGCACTCGCGGAACGGTCGATCCCCGCCTGCAGCCTGTGTTACCTCGCTCAGAGCAAAGCCCACCTAAAGATGGGCAAACGCGATGCCGCCACCGCTGATTTGGAAAAAGCCCTGCAGCTGGATTCGACTTTTGCCGAAGCTTGGTATCGCCTGGCATCGCTTTACGATCAGGAGGGGCATTCCGCCGAGGCCCAACAGGCACGTCACCGGTTTGAGGAACTCAAGGAAAACAAGGCCAATCGCGAAACCGAGATGCTTCGCGACGCATTCCTAAAGACGCTGGGTGGCAAGGACTCGCCGTAGGGAATTATCTCCCCGATCACCGTTGTGTCGTTAATCGCGCAGCGCCCGAGGAAAGGGCAGCTTTCGCCAGCCTTCCAGGTGGTATCGATTTTCTGGTCGTGGTTGAGTTCGGGCCAGAGGAGGAGACTCACGCCTGCGCCATGCGACGGGCCAGACTTTCGCTCTCCCGTGGTCCGCGGAGCGCAGAGATCCCGTGAATGCTCCCATCGTTTTTTATTTCGTTGTAGTCAGCGGCGTACTCGGGGCTCGTTAACGCAGGGGGCGGACCCGGGCGAAACTACGATGGCCGCGCCATCGTCCACGGCGTCATCGTGGCAAACTGGGGGGCTGCGCCGGACGCGTTGAGGAGAGGCGTCGGTCGCCAGACACCTACCGCTGCAGGCAACCCAACGAGGCCGAGGGCGCCATCCGTCCCTGGCAACATCGAACTTGAATCTTCCCTCGCGATCCCGATTTTGCGCTCAAAGCGGGCCGGATTTTGGATCTGTATGAGCGCCGTTGGAACGGCCAGGCCCCGCAGGACGATGAATTCGTGATCTCGGCGGACGAGAAGACCCATATCCAAGCCCGACGCCGCAAGCATCCGACTCGGGTTTGCCAGCCCGGGCAGGCCGATGCAAGTCGAGCATGAGTACCAGCGCTGTGGAGCTTGGGCTTACCTCGCCGCGCTCGATGTCCAACAGGCTCGAGTTTTCAGTCGCTGCGAAGCCCAGAACGGGATTGCTCCTTTTGATCGGCTAGTGGACCAAGTCATGACGAGGCCCCCTTACGATCAGGCCCGGCGTGTCTTCTGGATCGTGGACAATGGTTCGGCCCATCGTGGCTCCCGTGCCGCGGCACGACTGCAGCAGCGCTATCCCGGCTTGGTGTTGGTCCACGGCCCTGTTCATGCCAGTTGGCTAAATCAAATCGAGATTTACTTTTCCATCGTTCAGCGCAAGGTTCTTACCCCGAACGATTTCCCGGACCTTGCCGCCGTCGCCGACCGACTGCTGAAATTCCAGAGTTATTACGAATTGATCGCCAAACCGTTCGAGTGGAAGTTCACTCGCCAGGACCTTCAACAACCTCCTAAACAAGGTGGAACTGGCTACCGCATGAGCCGGAAAAATACGTGACCAAACTCATGAAACGACTGACTAAGTGGCATAGCCGCGCCGTTTGTGGCTCGGCGGCTGCGCCAACACGTTAACAGGGAATGCCGTAAAGTCCTTGCTGCCTCTAATAAGAGCGAGAACCTACGTCGGCTTACACGGATTCAATTTACAGGGAGGGGTTAAACGACATAGCGTGTTTGCGTCAAAGCACGACTCAGTGCGATCCCCTGTTCTGACTCTGCCCAATACCGCCGAGTACGGCTCGTTGGGCTTTTCCGCCAACATCACAGGGTCCTACAGGATCTTCATCAAAATATGGAGGTTCGGAACGAGCGAAGGCGCACGCCGACGTTGTCTTGTTGTGAGTTTCGCACGCCCCACTGCTCCGAAGTTACTTCCAGACGATTCCACACAAATCAGCACTACATGCGAAAGCGTGTTTTGGGCACAATTACGGAAGGCAAATGCTTGTAAGTCATTGCGGGGGCTGGATTTGAACCAGCGACCTTTGGGTTATGAGCCCAACGAGCTACCTGACTGCTCCACCCCGCATCCGAATGATACGGGACCTGTCGGGGAAATTCAAGCGGTTTGTGGATGGCCGGACTAGCCAAGTCACGCGGAAGCGACGACCGTTTCTTTTTTTCCTATGTTAGCGGTGATTGTGATATCAGTCTCGCATGACTCCAGGCGGCATTGCGCACTCAGCAGCCGACAGAGCAGGGAATACTCCCGTTTCTTCGATAGGGCACGTTCGATGGGTCCTGTTATTTTGCATATTCATGATGGGTGCGATCACCTACCTTGATCGCGTTAATATCGCTATCAGTGGACAATCGCTGGCGGCGGAATATGGTCTTGACGATATACGCCTGGGATGGGTATTCAGCGCCTTTGCGGCTGGGTATGCGTTATTTCAGGTACCAGGTGGTTGGCTGGCCGATCGCTTCGGGGCGCGCCGGGTGCTGACCTGCGGGGCAATCTGGTGGAGCGTGTTCACGGCGGCGACAGCTCTGGTGCCTGGCCACTTCGCCGGGGCCCTGGCCCTGCTCCTGGTCGTGCGGTTCGTGCTGGGATCGGGTGAGGCTGTCATCTATCCAAGTTCGAACTGCTTCGTGGCCAATTGGATCCCCTCCGAAGAGCGGGGCATCGCCAACGGCGTGATTTTTGCGGGGGTCGGTGTGGGGGCGGCGGTGAGCTCACCGCTGATCACCTGGGTAGTAATCCACGATGGCTGGAGGGCATCATTCTGGGTATGCTCGGTTATCGGGGCGGTGGCAGGTGTGGTGTGGTTCCTTACGGCGCGCGATACGCCGGAATCTCACCCGCGCATCAGGAGTCCGGAGCTGGAGTATATTCGCGCCGGACGCCTGGCGCGGGCGCCCAAGTCTTCCCTTCCCTGGTATGAGATCTTAAAGAACCGAAACGTCCTGACTATCACCTTCAGCTATTTCTGCTACGGCTATATCGCCTTTATCTTTTTCACTTGGTTTTTCAGTTACCTGGTGAAGGTCAGACACGTGGATCTTCGCCGCAGCGCGCTCTACACAATGATGCCGTTTGTCGCCATGACTCTCGGATCGGCAATGGGCGGTTGGGTGAGTGACGCTCTGACTCGGCGGTGGGGGAAACGCGTCGGGCGTTGTGGGGTGGCTGCTTTCGGGCTTGGACTTGCAGCTGTTTTGATTGGGGCGGGCGCGAGGGCACAGAGCCCTGGGGTGGCCGCGCTCGTCCTAGCAGGGGGCGCCGGCGCGCTTTATATTGCCCAAAGTTCGTTCTGGGCAGTCAGCGCTGATATCGGCGGTCGATCGGCGGGTTCCGTTTCAGGATTCATGAATATGGGAGCGCAATCTGCCAGCGTCCTCTCCGCTTCGCTCACCCCGTGGATCGCGCAGCAGTTCCATTGGACGAGCTCCTTCCTGGTGGCGGGGAGTCTTGGTTTGCTTGGAGCCCTCGCTTGGTTGACGGTGGACCCTCAGCACCCCCTTGCAGTTCCGCCTGACCGTTCGCAGCCTTGAGCCCGCTGGCGGGGCGCTCTCCGTAAAGTGTCGTACGGGACCCCGAGAAGTTCTTACCTTTGAAGGCAGCCGCCGGTTCCGTGGCCGTGTGCTACCATAAAGAAATCATGTCGGGGCAGGGTTCGAAGCAGGTTGGAGGTCGGAAGCCGAAAACGGGCGGCGTTGGCGCGAGCAAGACTGAGTTCAAGAACTTCGCGCTGAACAAGCAGGCTGGCCACTACTACCACCTGCTGGAGAAGTTCGAAGCCGGAATCGAGCTAACGGGCACCGAAGTGAAATCCATCCGGGGAGGGAAGGCCAATCTCAAGGATGGCTACGCCGTGGTGCGTGGCAATCAGCTGTGGTTGACCGCTTGTCACATCGGCGCGTACTCACCCGGCAGCTACCTGAACGCGGACTCGCTTCGGGACCGCAGGCTGCTGCTGCATCGGCGGGAGATCGACAAGCTGATGGGCCGCACACGAGAGAAGGGATTGACCATCGTTCCCACTCGGCTCTACTCGAAAGGGAATTTGATTAAGTGCGAGATTGCCTTGGCCAAGGGTAAAACCGTGTGGGACCAGCGCGAGACCTTGCGCCGCCGTACGGTAGACCGCGAGACCGCCCAGGCGATCCATGAGCATCGGCGTAAGACCTTGTAGAGAGGTCTGAGCCGCCCAGGAGTCAGGAGCATTTTTTAATCGCGTTCGTCACTCTCGCCGGGCGATAGCGAGACTCTCGCAAAAGTGAAGCAGAAGGTTAGAAAGAGGCTCTTTATTTGACTCAGAGTGACGACTCACGGCAACTCTGCTCACACACTCCAAGGAGACGGCTTTGCAGATCAACCTTGTTCAAGAACCTGTTGCGCGACTGACCGCGACCACCCTAATCGTCTACAGTTTCGAGGGGAGTCCCACTTCGACCGGTACGGCGGAGCAGTTGCCGGAGGAGACAAAGACCCTGCTGGCTGAGCTCCAAAACAGTGGTGAGCTGACCGGTAAGAGCTACGAATGTACGCTCATCCACCATCCTTCGGGTTTAGCGGCCTCGCGCTTGCTCGTAGTCGGAGCCGGGAAGAAGGATAAGCTCAACGATACCCAGTTGCGACGCTTGGCTGGAACCGGCGTACGCTACGTACGTTCCCGGGGACTACACGAGGTCTCTTGGTTGCTCGAGACGAAGGAGAACAAGAAGGTCGACACGCCGGCGATGCAGACGATTGTGGAGGGCGCCATCCTGGGTGACTACGACGGCGACCGCTATCGAACCGACCGCACACCAAAGAGCGTCGACAGGCTTGATCTCGTCACGCTCGCCAAGATCGACGACAGCGTCCGTACAGCGATCGAGCGCGCTCGGATCATCGCCGAATCTCAGAACTTTACCCGCGATCTGGTGAACGAACCATCCAATATCATGACGCCGACTCTGCTGGCCCAGCGCGCCTCCTCGTTGGCCGCTGAGTTCGACTTGGAGACCATTGTCCTCGAGCCTGAAGAAATCCGCGGCTTGAAGATGGGGGCCCTATGGGCCGTGGCGCAGGGCAGCGATGAGCCTGCGCGCTTGATCGTGGTTCGCTATTCCCCCGCCAATGCTCTGGACATGCCGCTGCTGGGACTCATAGGCAAAGGCATCACCTTCGATACCGGAGGCATTTCGATTAAGCCCGCCGAGAATATGCAAGAGATGAAGACGGACATGGCCGGCGGGGCCACCATGTTAGGGGTAATGCGGGCGATCGCCCAGCTGAAGCCGCGAGCGCGGGTGATGGCGGTTATCCCGGCTACGGAGAACATGCCCAGTGGCAAGGCTTTTAAGCCCGGCGATGTAGTCACCAGCATGTCTGGCAAAACTATTGAGATCATCAATACCGACGCCGAAGGCCGCCTGGTGCTGGCCGATGCCATCACCTACGCGAAGCAACACGGCGCGTCAGTGTTAATCGACGCAGCTACTCTCACGGGCGCGGTTATGGTAGCTCTCGGCGCCATCACCACGGGCGTCTTCGGCAACAACAAAGAGTGGGTCCACAAGGTTCTGGCCAGCGCTGCCGCGGTGGGCGATCGCATGTGGGAACTGCCTGTGGACGACGAGTATCGCGAATTGTACAAGAGCACCATCGCCGATATGGCCAACACTGGCGGACGTTACGGAGGCGCTATCACGGGAGCAATGATCATCGGCGAATTCGCGGGGGATACCCCCTGGGTGCATCTTGATATCGCCGGAACCCGCTGGTCGGGCGAGGAAAAGCCGTATCTTGCCAAGGGTCCAACGGGCAATCCGGTGCGCACCCTAATTCACCTGTTGACCAATCTCAAGTGGGCGGACGCGCGGCCACAGGGTAGGTAGTTTTTTGGACCCTGTCATTCGAGTCTTGAACGCAAGCCACTGGGGTGGTGCATAGACTGTCTGAACGCAAAAGATAATGTGGGCCGGGTTGGGGTATTGACGGCTTCGGGGGAGCGTGAGGTGGCCGTGACATAGTAACTGGATCTGGCTTGGCATTAGGTATCGGAATCGAATGGCGGATCGTGAGAGTATCTTTGCCCACCAAGATCTCTTTCGCCAGCAGTCGCACGATTTTCTGCCGTTCGCTCACCTCCAGCGTGTCGGCCCTCAACCGCAACTGGGCACAGAAACCGGCGAGCGTTTCCGCCAGCCGCAAACAATGTGCCTGGTCGGCGCTGGTTGCTTCTAGCGACTGCCGCTCGGATTGCACCGCTTGTTGTTGCTTGCGCAGTTCCGGCATGCGAACGCGAAGTTGCTCTAAGCCCATCAGACCTTCCTGATTGGCGTTCAGCAGGCGGTCGATGCTCTTTTCCAACCGGGCCTGCTCCCGCTTTAACAACTCTTCGCGTTGCTTCCTCGGATCGCTCTTCTTGGCGGCTTCCAACCGCCGGTTCAGTTCCTCCTGAATTACTCGGGGATCTTCCAGCAGCCGCAAGAGCTCCTTCCAAACGACGGCATCAAGGTGATCCTGACGAACCGGCGGGTTGTCGCAAACCGCTCCCCGCAGATGACGATAAGCATCGGAACCCAGGGAGGCAGGGATATCAGGTTCCGTGCGAGTGGCGCTTCCAAGATGAAGGTTATAGCGGCGCCACGCTGCTGCGGCCCGGGTTGGAAGCTTTGCGTGACTTGGCCGCCGTCGGCCATATCGAAGCGGTGCTCATTTACTCGCCGGACCGCCTGAGTCGTAAGTATGCCTATCAGGTGCTGCTGGCCGAGGAGTTGAACCGCTGTGGGGTGGAGTTGGTCTTCTTGAACTCTCCCTCCGGCGCCACGCCGGAAGATCAACTCCTACTCCAATTCCAGGGTATGATCGCCGAATATGAACGGGCGCAGATTGCCAACGCTCGCGCCGGGGCAAGCGCCACCGCGCCCGACAGGGTCGATCAACGTGTTCTCCGGCGCTCCTTACGGTTACCGTTATGTTCGCAAGAGCGACACCTCGGCGGCTTATTACGAGGTGATCGAGTCGGAGGCGGCGGTGGTGCGCCGTGTGTACCAGGCATACACCCAGGGGGGGCTCAGCATCAATGACATCGCGCACAGGCTCAACCAGGAGCAGGTTCCGACTCGGACGGGGACCACCCGCCGGGCCTCATAACGCGCTTGTTCCAGTTGCAACTCCCGCTGCCGGCGTTGCGCGATCAGGTCCTGCTCCAGTTGATCCAGCACCTGTATCGCGACCCGCAGGCTGAGCGGGGAGACCGCCCCGAGAAATACCTCCACGACGGCAGTGTCGACCGGACGGGAGGTCATACTCTGGCAGATCTTTTCGTCTCCGTCGTGATAACCCTTCAGGCAAGTATACGAGGGCGAACGGTTCTCTCGCGCCGCTCGATCTTGTACACTCATCTTTCGACCACAGACCCCACAGTAAACGATCCCCTGCAGGAGTGCGCGTCCTTCTCGCGGCGCACCTCGGCTCTCCGCGTGGTTCCAATTCTCCCGCAACCGCTCTTGGTTCTTCACGTATTCCTCCCAGCGGAGGTAGGCCGGGTGATGGGCGGTAATTTTCACCGGCCATTGTTCCAGGGATCGAACCTGCGCCGCGGCCTTGCCTGTCTTCGGCGAGCGCCGTTCCGCCGAGTATTCCGACCGCCCGTACACGTAGGCGCCCGCATAAGCAGGATTGTGTAAGATCCGAACCACCGTGCTCAGCGTGGGCACCTTCCACACCAGTGAACCGTAACCTTCCGAAGCGACAACCCGCGTGGGCAGCTCCAGCCCTTGCTCCTTCAACTCCCGCACCACGGCTCGCACCACTCCGTGACGGCGATAGCCCTCGAACACACAACCCAGCCGTTGCCGCACCTGGGTGTCGGGATCGAGCGTCCAGCCACCGTCAGCTCCTCGCACATAGCCCACCGGCAAAGAAAAATGCAGGAGCCCCTTGCGCGCTTTGTTCCATCGCCCTTCGTATAAGCGGGTCCGCAGTGTGAACAGTTCTGCTTCCGATATTGTGCCCTTCACGCCCAAAAGCAAGCGATCATTCGGCTCGCGGGGATTGTAGACTCCACCCTCATCGGCAATCAAGGTGCCACTCAGTCCGCAGATCTCCATAAGCCGATACCAATCGCTGTTGTTGCGCGCCAGTCGCGACGCCTCCAGCATGAGTACGATTCCTACCTTGCCCAGGCTCACTTCCGTCGCCAAACGCTGGAACCCGGTACGGTGGGCGGCAGTGCTGCCCGAGCGGCCCTGATCTTCGTCAATGACTTCCACTCGACTGGGCGGCCACCCCAACTCGGTTGCACGGTCGCGAAGCCGATACTGCCGTTCCGTGCTTTCACGATTTTCCATCACCTGTACGGGGGTTGACTGCCTCACGTAGACAAAAGCCGTCCGCTCCTGATGGGTGCTTTGAACCTTTGTGGTGGTCATTCTCTAGAACCCTCCTGGACGGCAGGGCGGTCTAGTCGGCGCCGTACCAGTTCAATGAACAGTGTTTCTAGGGACGCTGGGACCGGGTTCGCCAAGGCAGCGTCCGCAATCGTCGCGGATCTCGCGGCTCCCCACGCACAGGATGACCCGACTACCGCCGGTCTGACGTTTGCGCCGTGAGGGGAAGCCCTTCGATGTCTTGCCTCAGTGGCGGAGCGCTCGCGGGGTCGAACTTGATGCCACACGAGACGGGCAAAGAGGCTATGGGCATCCACGAGTTCGGCATGTGGTGCATTACCATACGTTGGGACGGGATTACTGCAGAGCCGCTGTCGGGCATCGCACACCAGGGGGTAAACGTAAATATCCTTGATCGCTTGTCCCTGACTTTTATGCTCGCGGTCCATGCGACCCCGCCCCCTGGTTTGGCCCACCCTGATCCAGTTGGCAGCCTGGTAGCAGGTGCCACGAAAGCGCGTCACATCCACCAGGGTTTCCAGCAGTACGGGATGACACCCGTAGTGCTTCTCCCAGTCAGCCGGCACTTGCCGTGCACTCAGCGCCAGGATCTTGCTGGCGAGTCCTTTGACGTGCACCCCCGGCAAAATCAGGAATCGACCGTTGTTGACGACCTGTTGCAGGTGACGCTGTCGTTGTGCCTCGCTCCAGCCGATCCACGCATCCCGAGCCCGCATCTTCCAGGCCGGCGAGTTCCAGAGCAGGCAGGCTAACTCCCGATCGCGACAACGCACCCAGTAGCGCAGGTTCGCGCCGAAGGGTACGCGACAGCCGAGATAGTGGTAGGCCTCCACCTTTTCGCGCCAACGGCGGCTGTCGGCTTCACCTCCCACGAGGACCATCTCCAAGGGTGTGTATTCGCTCACGGTGCCTGCGACAGCGCTGGGCTCTGCGCAGACCCCTGAGAGGTCTGGCCGCCGCGGACCTTTCCCGCCCAATTTTCGAAGGGCGGGCAGTGTCAGGAATTCTTTGGCTTGGAGCTGCTCCAGCAGTTGTCGGCATTCATGGTCCTTCAGCCTTCCACTCGGTCGCCTCCATTCGAGTAATTCGCAGACCGTTCGCGCGATCTCGGTCACCCCCAAAGCAGAGAATTTCTCCGCGATCTGGCGCATTAGTTCCAATTCCTCCACACCGAATGTACGCCCGCAAAAGGTCAGGGATGGGGACATGATCATGGGGGCTGGCGGCCTCGAACTCCTTCCTGATTTTCCGATCGCTCGGTCTGCACGTGCCGACGGCAGCCTTAGCCCACCTTACCGTATCCAAAAGGGCGGCATTTGTCCAGCGAAATCTTTCAGCGGTCTGCTGTGGGAGGCTTCTCCGGCCAGCAGACAAATCTGCTTCGCTATGGACACCTCGTACCCACCTCAGTCCTTGTAGCGAAGACCTCCACCACCACGCAGCACAGTTATAGCCATGGCCATCGAGTCGACGTAAACCCCGATTCGATGAGCGACCGACGTCGCTGTCGAGAGAAGCCCAAAAGCTTCAGGCATGGGAATCTCTTTTGTAGGGGTTGGGGCCGTGACTGCCAAGAAAACGAACCATTTCGCACAGCGCGGTCGGAGAGAGAAGGACCGTTTGCTGCCCATCTGACGAAGGAGTTCCTTCCGTCTGTGGGACAGGGAGATCTGTCCAATTCCAAGGAACCGCCGTCATACCCCCAATGCGAAAGCGCACCCAAACCCACGGTTTGCGTTCCCGCCAGAAGACGCGCCTCACCCGACCGGCTTGGCCGCAGTAGGGACTCTCTTCTGAGGTAATCCTGAGCGAACACCCACAAAGTACAACATAGGGTGTAGTCTGTTGCTGGCTTAAAGGGGGTCATGGCCTCGGCCGAACTGCATTTCTTGCGCGCCCGCCTCCAGGGCGGCAAGCTCCACAAGGCGCAGAAAGGCGAGTTACGTTTCCCCCTGCCGGTGGGCTTTTGCTACGACGCGAAAAGCCGTATCATTCAGGACTCGGACGAAGAAGTGCGGGGCGCGGTGAGCCTGGTGTTTCGGCTGTTTCGCGAAACGGGCAGCGCCTTCGCGGTGATGCAACGCTTCGCCGCCCGTACGCTGCGTTTTCCCACGCGCGCGTATGGGGGAGCCTGGGATGGGAAGCTGATCTGGGGGCGCCTGACGCACGGCCGGGTGCTGGGCCTGCTCAAGAACCCGTCCTATGCCGGCCGCTACGTTTTCGGCCGTTATCAGTATCGGCGGGAGATCAGCCCGGAAGGTAAGGTCCATCCTCGGAAGTACGCGGTGGCCATTCCCGACTGGCGCGTCAGCCTGCAAGACCACCACGAGGGATATATCAGTTGGGAAGAGTTCCTGCACAATTCTCAACGTGCTGTTTTGTGGCACCCGCCGCTCCACCGCCGCCGTCACACCTTTCAAATGTTCGTCTAATTGGGCGAGGTAGATATCCACGTCCAACGGCAACCCGAGCGTTGCATAGTGCTGGGTTCGTTTCTCAGCCCAGGTTGTGCGGTTAAATTCCAACATAGAGGCGAAGGGCAGGGGATTGCTTCGCTTCGCGATGTGGACGTGCAGCTCTGGGTCTCTACGGGTATAGTCAATTTTTACTATACGGATAATAAGAATATGATATACTAAGACCCAAGAATTGGCCGAGAATAAGGTCAAATTTGTGCACGCCGCGACGAAACTTTGGATTCTGATAGCGCTCGGAGGGATGGTCGTCATCCTGATCGTCTCCGGCTACGCCTGGAAGGTTGGGAATTTCCGCCGCCGGGCGCTTAACGCGGACCGTCAGGAGCTGCGGCGGTCGGCGGAGAAGTACGGCAGGGCGGTCACGCGCGACGGGCGCCGAGCATAATCGGGGAAAAAGGAGGCGCGCCTGGGTTCCCCCCAAGCTTCATCAATTAGGATTGGGGATGGCGGCTCATCGCCGACCTGGAGGAGAGTCTAATTCCTAGGTAGTCCGGCTCCCCGCCTTCCCCGCTCTTTTGATGTACCGCAATAATATAATGGTTACTTCAAGAGTTTTCGACACCTATTCAATATAACCCCTTTCTCGTAATCACGCTTTCACGGCCTTCGCCTTGCGCCTCTTCGGCCCACTCTCCAGTTTGAACCTTTCTCGATCCTGGCTGGTTCACTAACGGCGCAACGAAACTGAACCACAAGGTTCCACCTTCAAAACCGGAGGCAGATCAAGTTGGCGGCTGTAGCCGCGAAGGATGCGCCTTTCGATGCAGGCACGATAGGAGGTAAGGTTCGGTAGCACTAGACTGTTCAAAGGCGCGCACTCATTTTGCATATTTGACCACGGACGTTCGGGAACACGGGCCGTCTCCATCTGCAAGCGCGGCAGTGCCGGTAGTCGTAACATCACCCTGCTTGCGAAAGCTGCTCGAGCCGCTGGGCAGCCCCCAAGGGGGTCTCGACAAAGTTGCCTTGGTGTCCAGAAGCTCTTCGACGAAAGTAGCGGGCTCCGACCGCCGCCTCCTCTCGAAAAAGCCGGTCAAAAATAACGTATGGTGATTTCCCGAAGATTAGGCCCGGGGTATTTTGTTCGGACTGACCCTTGTGGACCCGGATCTCGTCAATGGCGATCGAACTGCGCTCACGAATAGCCGATTCCATGCTCTCGTAGCCGAGTTTATCGCGGATGGAAATGCTGGGCGCGCCGCACCCGAGATTCGATCGAAAGCGTAAGGACACGTTGGGAGGCGATCAGCCAGAAGATCGAGTATTTTCCGGTACCTTCTGATGTCATCCGCGGACGTGACGACTTTATGAACGGCGTTTTCTTATTCATCTAGCGTCGCGCCCAGGTTTTTTCGAGCGGTCGGCCCAGTTCGCGCTCCTCGTTCACGTGGCGGCGTTTTCGGTCAGCTGTTGCTCTATTACTCCTGTCATTGAGCATGCGAGTCTCCTGTCTCATTGATGATAAACATCTCGTTGTTCGTGGCTTGCAAGGAAGAGCCATTCGATATATGTCCCCAAGGACGCCCTCGCACCCTTTCGCCCGTTCTACGAATTTCGTATAGTGTCTCCATGGCGAACAACGGTAAAAGCACAGAAAAAGGCTTTCACGTCTTTGCAACGCAGGCCGCCAATTGGGTCGGCACGAAGTGGGCATTCCTCGTAGCGCTGATCACCATTCTGATGTGGCTCGTCTCGGGACCGTATTTCCACTATTCGAACACTTGGCAACTGATCATAAATACGGGTACGACGGTCATAACGTTTCTTGTTGTGTTCCTGATCCAGAACACCCAGAACCGCGATGCCCGGGCCATTCACCTGAAGCTGGATGAGATCATTAAGTCTATCGACAAGGCGCACAATGAGATGATCGATATTGAGCACCTGTCGGATGAGGAATTGCAGAGACTGGCCGCTAAATATCAGAAGGTGCGTGCAGAATGCGATGTCCGGAGCCAGCGCGGCAAAGTGGAATCTGATCGCCTTTGACTCGGGACCTTCGATCAGAGTAAATCGCTGAATCGCTCAGAGCTCGCAATGGCCTCACACCAGATGATCAGGGCTGCCCGCCGTGCGTGAGAATCATAAGAGGAATGGCCGCGCTCGCCGCCACCGCGATGAGTACAAGAAAAATCACGCCGAGAACAGTTAGTAACCGGCTGTTGGCATGCGTTCCCATAATGTTCCTGTCGGCCGCGGTCCGCAGGATCGGATAATAGGTGAGAGGCATTAAGACCATGCCGAAGATGATGGAGACGTTCACGAGTGCGAGCGGGCGAGCGCCCGTGACAGCGATGATGAGTGATAGGGCGAGCATCAGCAGCCATCCTGCAGTAAAAACCGGAACTTCCTTCGCCGGACGATTTTTTCCCCATCTAAGGTTGAAGAACTGACAGAGATTGTAAGCGCCCGATAGGGCGGTCTCGACGGTCGCGCCGCCAATGCAGGCCATCGCCCCGAGGAGGGCAAGCACAAGCGCCTTGCCGGCGAAAGGCCAGGCTCCCGCCATGACGGCCGTGCTGAGCAATTGGGGAAAGATCTGCCGCGGCAGGAAAAGGACGGCGCCCAGCACCATCAGGGCAACGGTCAGGAAAGAGCCGAGAATCGATCCCAGCGAGGCGACCATGAAGTTCTCACCGAGGTCGTTTACTTTCCACTCTTCCTCGATCGCGCCTGAAGAGTAGAAGTGAACCTCGTATTCCATCAGCATGGCGCTGAAAATCCCAACCGCGAAATAGGCGTACAAACGAGCATGATCGGCGGAGATTTGCGTTACGGGGTTCAGTCCACCGAGAACCTGCCGCCAGTCCGGGTGCAAGACCATCGCCGAAATCCCGAACACTATCATCAGCAGCCCCGACAGGCCAAAGCTCCGCTCAATCCATTGGAAGCTCGATAAATAAATGATGGCTGCCAAGGCTAAGCAACTGCCAATCAGGACAACGCGCTCCGGCCAGCCGGTGAGTAGATGCAATAGGATGCCCAAGCCGCCTATCTCCGCGGCGCAGGTGATCAGGTTCAGCAGGTTCGAGGCAATCAGCGTTACGAGCCCGAGCCGGTAGCCCAGGCGCGTCCGCACCACCGCGAAGACGGGTTCGCGGGCGACGACGGCAACACGGCCGCACATCTCCATATAAAGGATGATGCCGGCACTGCCGAGGACAATCGTCCACAGTAGGCTGTATCCGAACACTGCCCCTGCCTGCATCGTGAACACGATCTGGCCGAGATCGACGAAGCCGCCGAGCGCCGTCATAATCCCAAGCGTGATGCCCAGCAGTTTTCTCATCGGCCAGCTCCCGAGGCAGAGAGAGTTCTCCTAATGGCTGCTACCCCTTGGCGTGCTTCCACGAGCTTTTCGTCTCTGGTTTGTGCCCTGATCGACGTCAGCACGCGGGCAAGTAGCTCCAATTGTTCGGCGCCCTGGGCGGGTGTTTTCGCATCGCCCGAATCGGTCCTTGATTCGCGCAATTGTTTCGCCTGTCGCCCCGCTTCATGCCGAAGATAGTCGGCGTGCCCCGCCCGGAATTGCGGCAACAGATGACCGTTCTCGATTTGGGCAATGAAAAGTCCCGTCTCTGAAGCGAGCGAGAGGGCGGAGAGCAGATCTGAATGCAGCTCCTCCGCGCTTATGGTTTTGGCCGACGCACACGATACGAGCGTCAGCACAGCGATGAACGAAAGAACTGAACGTTTCATAGCGTACATAGGCGGAGCGTTTTCATTCTAACGCCGGAAAAGCCGCTGAAGCTTAGTCCAGGGGAGGCAGTTCAGGACCTGTGATGCTTCAAGTCCGGCCCGGCGCCCCTGGTCCATGCCACACCGGATAAGATCCAGTTCGCCCATACTGTGTGAATCCGTGGAGATTGAGATCAGCACCCCTGCCGATGCCGCCCTGCCCGCAGTCTCGGCGCAAACGTCTAGCCTGTCCGGACTCGAATTGATTTCCAGAAAACAGCCGTTCTCACGCGCGTGCGCGATTACCCTGTCCACGTCGATCTCATACCCTGGGCGCTTGAGCAGCAGCCGGCCGGTGGCGTGGCCGAGAATGTTGAAGTAACGGTTGTCCATCGCGCGCAGAAGGCGTTCCGTCTGGGGCTCCCGGCCAAGGGCGAAGCGCGAATGGATGGAACAGACGGTGTAGTCCAGTTCCTTAAGGAGATCGTCGGGATAGTCGAGCGAGCCGTTCACGAGGATGTCGACCTCGCTCGACTTCAGCACCCGGATGCCGCGCAGCTTGCCATTGAGCTTGTCTATAAAGCGGATTTGCGCCTTGAGATCCTCAACGGAAACACCACGCGCTATCTTGAGGCTCTGCGAATGATCGCTGATGCCGATATATTCGTAATCGCGCTCGTGCGCTGCGTTAGCCATATCCTCGATCGAATCCACGCCGTCGCTTGACAGCGAGTGGGCGTGAAGGTCGCCTCGAATATCGGCGATCGTGACCAGCTTCGGGAGCGTGCCCGCTTTGGCCCTGTCCACCTCGTCATGGCCCTCGCGCAATTCGGGTTCGATGTATTCAAGACCATGCTCCCGGTAAAGGATCATTTCCGACTTATCACGTCCTGATTTCAGAGATCGTAGCGGCCCGCAGACTGCCGTGAGCTTTCTCAGGTGAGCCTTTGATCCCGTGCAGGCTATCAGGTGAAAAGCCCAGTTCTCTTTCGTGGCACGCTGCAACCGCAAAAGAATACCGGAAGACAGCGAAAAGACGGCGTGCTCGTTTCCCGATGAGATGACTGGCGTCCGGCCGCCGTATCGCTGCATCTGCGCGACAGCCGCGGCAAAATCATCCGTTTCAATGATGAACACAAGCTCCTCAACGATCTCGACCCGGCGGCGGTAATCGCCCGCCACCTCCGCCCGCCGTACACCGCAGCGGCCGATCAGGAACTCCTCGATCGCCTCGCGCAGCGTATCGGCGTGATAGAGGAGCATGGCATGGGTATCGGTCAGGCCCTGCCGGATGTGGTATGCCATGCGCGCGCCAAGCGCCTTCTCGATTGCTCCACTCTCAAGTCGCTCGCGCAGGTCTTTGGCTGTGGAGATTCCTAATTTTTTGTAAACGCGCATGACGCGCTTCGGATCGAGGCGCGGCCGAGCTGCACCAGCGCTTCGGCTTCTCGCTGGAGGATTTAGCTCGGCGCTTTGGCCATTCGGTGAGTTGGGTAAGCCGGCGGCTGGCACTGGTGCAGGAACTCCCCGAGGCAATTCAACAGCAAGTGCGCCGGGGTGAAATGGGAGCGCATGGAGCCGCCAAGTATCTGGTGCCCTTGGCGCGCGCCAACCGGCAGGCCTGTCTGGAACTGGTGGAAGCCATTGGTACGACCCGGCTCTCGAGCCGCGACCTAGGCATCCTCTACACGGCTTACCAAACGGGCAACTGGATCACACGCCGGCGACTGCTCGAAGCGCCCTTGCTCTTCCTGAAGACTTACAAGGAGACCCAAGTCGCTCCTGCCCTCCCGCCCGGTCCCGGTGACAGCCTGCTGAGCGATCTGGAGATCCTCAGTGCTACGGCGCGCCGGGCCGACCGGCGAGTGCGGGCGGGCGTCTTGCGCCATCTCCCGGAAAAAGACCGCCAGGACTTGGCCCGCTTGCTCGACCAAAGCCAGCGTGAGTTCGAACGCCTTACCGAACATTTTCACCAGGAGAGGGGCGATGCTGGATCAGAGCACCCGAGCTGCAATTCTGAAGCTGCACCAACAAGGACATAGCATTCGCGCCACCGCCCGCGCCCTGAGGTGCTCCCGGGGCGCCGTGCGCGAAGTGCTGCGCTCAGACAGTGAGATCGTGCCCACCCTGGTGCGCGAGGAAAAGGCCACGCCTTATCGTGACCAGATCCTGGAACTGTATGCGCGCTGTAAAGGAAATTTGGTCCGCGTCCATGAAGAACTCATGGCCACCGGCGCTCAGTTCTCTTATCAGGCGCTCACCGCCTTTTGCCGGCGTCAGGGAATTGGCCATGAGCCCCCGCGACCTGTGGGTGAGTATCACTTCGCTCCGGGACAAGAAATGCAGCATGATACTTCCCCGCATCGCATTGAGCTCGGCGGCCAACTGCGGTCCGTGCAAACCGCCTCCCTGGTCTGCTGCTATTCCCGCCTGCTCTTTTTTCAGTTCTCTCCCACTTTCACCCGTTTCGATTGCAAGCTCTTTTTCACGGACGCTCTCCAGTACTTACAAGGAGCCTGCGCCACTTGCCTGATCGACAACACCCATGTGGTGGTGTTGAAGGGGAGCGGCCGCGAGATGGTGCCGGTGCCGGAGATGGCGGCTTTCGCCGAGCGCTATGGCTTTCGCTTCCAAGCGCATGAGAAAGGCGACGCCAACCGCTCGGCCCGCGTCGAACGAGCCTTCCGCTACATCGAAACCAACTTCTTGGCGGGTCGTAGCTTTCGCGACTGGGCCGAGGCCAACCGCCAGGCGCGCGAGTGGTGCGATAAGGTCAACGCCCGCTTCCGCGACGATCTCAAGGCCAGCCCGCGCGAGTTATTCGCCGTCGAGCAGCCCCATTTAAAGCCTCTTCCCCTCTGGGTGCCCCCGGTCTATCTTCTCCACCAACGGCTGGTGGATGTGGAAGGCTACGTGTCGGTCGAGAGCAACCGCTATTCCGTACCCGATGACCTGATTGGGCGTCAGGTGGAAGTGCGCCAAACCAAACAGCACCTAGAGATCTACCGGGGGCCGCGGCTGGTGGCCACGCATGCGCGCCTGATCGAGCCCACCGGTCGCAAGTACCGCTTGCCAGAACATCGCCGGGTGCGCGGGCAAGGTCCCCAGCCCTCTGCTTCAGCCCCCGAAGAAAAAATTTTGCTGGAGAGACTTCCCGAAATTGGCGAGTACCTCCAAGCCCTCAAAAAGCGCCATGCCGGACGGGCCACCGTGCCCGTGCGCCACTTGCTCCGGCTGGTGAACGACTATCCGCCTGTGCCCTTGCTGGAAGCCCTTCAGGCCGCCCTGCACTATGGCCTGTTCGATCTTGAGCGGGTGGAGACTATGATCCTGCGCCAACTGGCCCGCGATTATTTCCAGATCAAGCCTGGCCGTGACGGAGATGAGGATGAGTGAGGAAATTCAGCAGCTCTTAAAGAACCTGCGCCTGCGCAAGATGGCCCAGATGATGGAGGGTGAACTTGCCGCCGCCCGCAAGACCTCGCCTTCTTACACCGATCTGTTGGCCCGACTGCTCCGCGCGGAATGGCTTGATCAGCAGGAAAGGCGACTGCGCGCGCGCATCAAACAGGCCCACCTGCCGGAACAGTGGACTTTGGAGTCGTTCCCCTTCCCGCGCCAACCTGGCGTTTCGCGCCGCCAGGTCCGCGAACTGGCCGAGTTGGAGTTCATCCCCAAAGCCGTTAACGTCGTGTTCATCGGCCCAACCGGCGTCGGTAAAACCGGCTTGGCCTCGGGACTCCTGCTAAAAGCTCTGCAGAACGGCTATCGCGGCCTTTTCATCAAAGCCCAGGATCTGTTCGATGAGATGTACGCCTCCATCGCCGATCGCGCCTCGCGCAAGCTCATCCGGCGCCTGGCTCGTCTGGACATCCTGTTGATCGACGAGGTCGGTTACCTGAATCTCCGTCCCGAGCAAACCAACATTTTTTTCAAACTGATGGAAGAGCGCTACCGCCGCAAGGCAACGCTCATTACAACGAACCTTGACTACGACCAATGGCATGTGCTGCTCGGACATAAAGACTTAACGGCGGCCCTGCTCAGCCGCTTGCGACACCAGTGCCAAACGATTTACATCAAGGGACCCTCCTTACGCGAGCCACAAGGCTGAGGCTGACCTCACCCCAAACGCCGACCTCCTGCCGCGAGTGCCAACTCTAGCCTTCGTCCACAACTTCAATTACAAATCTAATTCTAAGTGCCGTTCTCGAAGTGGGCCATTTTAGGCAAGCACAGGTGGGTCACTTCTGACGAGCACCGAAGACCCTCGCCCACATGTCGGAAACTGCAATTCAAAATCAGAGTCACCTTCACCCCTACACCGTTATGCGGCAATACGAGCTGTTTTGCCGCAAGTGCGACAAGGCCAGATCACGAGTGATTGCCAGCATGACGTTCCGCCCACCTGATTCCAAGAATTTTCGCATTGAGGGGAGCGAAGGTAGCGGTCTCGGCGAAAGGATCGTTCGTCTCGTGCTGGAACGGGAGGCAGCCCTGGCGAGGGACGGCGGCGCAAGTGATATTTCGCAAGACAATTATAATTTTCGGTTTCTTCGCAATGACGTTGCAAACGGGCGGCCTTGTTATGTGCTCCAGCTCCTTTCCAAGCGCGAGGACAAGAATCTGCTCCGTGGGACTATCTGGGTTGATGCGAGTACTTATGTAATCCATCGTACAGAGGGCCAGCCGGCGAACAGCCCTTCGTGGTGGGTTCGCGACGTGCACATAATATTGGTATACGGAAACGTGAACGGAATGTGGCTGCTGAAATCGTCTGAATCCACAGCCAAGATACGCCTGCTTGGCCCTTCAACGATGGTCCAGCGCGACTTGAAATACAGTTACACGCGGTTTGCTAAAAATGACTACGGCCCGCCCGCACCTCGCAACGGGAAGATAAGCACAGGAGAATAGGCAAATGTGGGGCTCAGCTCGACTCAGCGAGGTGGCATGCATGTCGGGATACTTCGCGGGAAGCAGATGAGGTGCTTCCCATAATTGGCGGTTACAGCGGCGGACGATATGGCTCTTGAAGAATACCGACGCAAAAGGGATTTCGGAAAGACACCCGAACCACCGCCCCGGGCCATCAAGGCGCGCAGGGATAAACTCTCCTATCTCATCCAGAAGCACGAGGCGACGCGGTTGCATTACGACTTCAGGCTTGAGCTGAACGGCGTTCTCTTAAGTTGGGCCGTGACCAAAGGGCCAAGTCTCGATCCCGCCGACAAGCGGCTTGCGGTCAGGACAGAAGACCATCCGCTCTCCTACGGCGCCTTCGAAGGCACGATACCGAAAGGCCAGTATGGGGGCGGCACGGTCATGCTGTGGGACGAAGGCACCTGGGAACCCAAGGGCGATCCTCGCGCCGGGCTCCAGAAAGGCCATCTCTCGTTCACGCTGCGCGGCGAACGGTTGAAGGGCGACTGGGACCTTGTCCGCATGCGTGAAGATGCCCGGAAGGAGAACTGGCTGCTTATAAAAGCAAAGGACGCCGAAGCACGCGCGAACGGCGAGGCGGCAGGTTTTCTCGATGATCTTGCCTATAGCGTGACCAGCGGACGTTCGATGGACGCTATCGCGTCCGGCGAGAAACCGGTGGCGCGCGTCAAGCCTGGCAAGTCTGTCAAGACCGACAAGGCCAAAAAAGCCACGAGACCCGCGAAGAATGGCGCCCCGGCGCAAACGACACTCTCCGCCTTGGAAAAGCAGTACCCGGCCGTCCAGCTTGCCACACTGGTGGATGCGGCTCCGGAAGGCGACAACTGGCTGCATGAAATCAAATTCGATGGCTACCGTCTACTTGGCTTTTTGTCAGACAGCGGAGTCCGTCTACGTACGCGTAATGGCCTCGATTGGACCCCGAAATTTCCAACCATTGCCAGGGCCATTGCTGTCCTGAAGGCCACTGATGCCGTCCTCGACATGGATGTCGGCATCAGGATATAAGGGGGCCAAAATCATCAGTCTGAGGGGAGCCAGGTCTTGAATCCCTCATCGGCGGGGACGCGGTATCCACTCTATAACAGACTCTATATGTCGACAGAGAAAGAAGCGATTTTAGCCGGACCTGGGGTCAGTGGAGCATTTGGTACGGGACGGGCTCCGAACACTTTCCGGTGCTGACGAGAGCGCGTAGATCTTGCAAATTGGCGACTGGTTCGCAGTACCCGCGCCAAAGCGGTTGCGCCGTTTCGTTTGATGTCACCGTAAGAAAAGCCAGAATGTACATGTGGGCGATACCACCTACTTCGTAAAGGACGAAACATTTGGACTTCGTAACCCCGGCAAAAATCAGGCGCATTCGCGGAATGGTTTCGTCGTAGATGACGTCTGTGGCATTGAAGTCCTTTCCGGGGTTCGCCATGAGCAAGCGTGAGCCCCCTTGTTCAGTAAATCGCTGAAGCACCGGCGGCGGAAGTGCCTTCACGTCTTTGACGATTACAAAATCTCCTTCAAGAAATCGTTCCCTTTCGGACTGAGGCATCTCGGTTTTCGGGAACTCAGCAAAGAGTCCCCGTGCGGCAACAGGAGGTGCAACAAGAGGCGCATCGGCCGTCCTCCACCACCGAGTTACGAAGAACGTTACGACCGCCAGTAGGACTACGGCTGCCAGGGCAATTAGGAGCATCCATTTCCGATTTTTTCCCATAAACCCGGCATCTTACGCCGCTGATAGTGATCTGTCCATGCCGTACCTTTGCCAGGGCGGCGACTAATACCGTAGAGGTTGCTCACAATAGCGGGCTCGCATCCTGATTCGGAGCCCATGTGATGAGTGATCGCCGCTGTCGCTATTGCCAGCAACTTTTCCAGCCTTCCCGTTATCATCCCCAGCAGTTTGTCTGCAACCGACCGGATTGGCAGACGCAGCGCCGCCGCGAATATCACCGTCGCAAGCTCCACACCGATGCCGAGTACCACCAGGTCTGCCGGGACAGCCAAGAGAAATGGCGTAGACGAAATCCCGATTATCCCCGCCAGTACCGGCAGTCTCACCCTGAATCCGTCGAGCGTAATCGGCAGGGTCAGCGCCGGCGAGACCGCAAGCGCCACCTGCAGAATCTTGTAAAGAACAACTTGGCTTTCGACCTAAAGCATTCCGCGGCAGAGGTTTGGCTCCTTGGACCCGAGGCCGAGCATCTTGCAAAGAACAACTTAGCTTTCTCCCAAGTCCTGATTCTTCCAACACTTACGCAAAATCCACCTGCCGGGCCGGCATCTTGAAAAGAACATGTCTCTGGTGTCACCCGCTGGCCTGCCTTAAAACTGACCTATGCTGAATACCGACCGCATTAACGAAATTCACCGGCTGTTTCACGGCGAGCACTGGTCTGCCCGGAAGATCGCTCACCACTTGCACATGGCGCGAAAAACTCTGCGGAAGTACATCCAGTCACCGGTACAGATTCCCGCTCGCCGTCAACGAACCAGCAAGATTGATGCTTTCAAGTCGACCGTCGCCGACTTGCTGGAGCAGGACCCGAGCGCCAGCGCCGTGGTCATCCTGCAGCGCTTACGGCCGCTCGGGTACGACGGCGGCATTACTGTTCTGCGAAATTACGCCCGCCAATTGCGTGGCCCTGTGCATCCGCCCCGCGCCTTTGTGCGCATGGAACCCGGCCCCGCGGAGCGCTTCGAGATCGACTGGGGTCACTTCGGTACGCTCGACTATGCTGGCGACAAGCGCAATCTTTATGCCTTCTGCCTGGTCGAGGCTCACAGCCGGATGCTCTACGTCGAGTTCACCCATAGTCAGAGTTTCGAGACCTTCGTCCGTTGCCACCTGCATGCCTTTGAGGCTCTGCATGGTGTTGCCCGCGAATGCTGGTATGACAATCTTCTGACCGTCGTCGCCGAGCACGTCGGCACTCTGGTCCGCTTCAATCCCCGCTTCCTGGCCTTCGCCCGCGAGTGTGGATTCTTTCCCCGCGCCTGCAACCCGGCGGCGGGCTGGGAAAAAGGCAAGGTTGAACGCGGGGGCGTCGGCTATCTGCGCCAGAACTTCTGGCCGCTTCGCCAGTTCACCGACTTGTCCGATGTCAACCGCCAAGTGAGGGAATGGCTGGATCAAGTGGCCAACCAGCGTCTGCACCGCGAAACCCGTGAGCGGCCTAGCGAGCGCTTTCGCCCGGACTGTCTCCGACTGCTGCCAGCCCTGGTTCCCGATTACCGCGACACAGTCGAGGCCCTGGTGCATAAGGACCTTCGCTTGCAGTTCGATGGCAATCGCTACTGCGCCCCGCCGCACCTGGTGGGCCAGCGTCTCACCGTCAAGGCCGATGCTTTCTCGGTGGCGCTTTATCACCGCAATCAAGAGATCGTTCGCTATCCCCGCTGCTGGCGGCGCGGTCAAACCTTTGGGGCCGAGCGCTTTGAGAAAGAGTTGCTTGCCCACAAGGCGGCTGCCCAGAGATCGCAAGCCCAGCGGCGCTTGATCGCCTTGTTGGTCAGTGACTGCAGTCAGGAGACCGTCGAAGCCTACCTTCGCGGGCTGGCCGACTCCAACCGCACTCTCTCCCGCCAGATCACCGAACTTCTGCAGTTGATTCGGCAGTACGGGCCGCAAGCCGTGGCCGCAGCCCTGCAGAAAGCACTTGCCGCCCGTGCCTTCGGAGCCGATTACGTCGCCAATCTCTTGCGGCAGCAACTCTCGCCCCGCAATCCTCAGCCCCCTCTGCAACTCCGCGATCCCGAACTGAACCAACTGGTGACCGATCCCTTGTCGCTGTTGGATTACGACGCCTTCATTGTCGAGGCGCGAAAGGAACCGCATGACTCCCCTGGAACAAAAGCTCGAACAACTGAAACTGGCGACGATGAGTCAAAAGCTGGAACAGACCCTGAAGGAAGCGACGGCGAAAAATCTTAGCTTCGCTGCCACGCTTGAAACCTTGGCCGATCTCGAACTGGAGGCTCGCAATCGCCGCGCCGTGGAGCGCCGCTTCCACCTCTCCCGCCTCCATGCGCAGCCCAGCATCGACACCTTTCACTTTCAGCACCACAAATCCCGAATGCAAAGCAAAAGCCGCATCCTCCGGCTGCTCGATCTCAACTTCCTGAAAGACGGCACTAACGTTGTCCTGATCGGTAATCCTGGGACGGGCAAAACCTATCTTGCCCAAATTCTCGGCTGGCGCGCTTGCCAGGCAAATGTGCGTACCCTTTTCACTTCCGCCATGGACATGCTGAATCACCTGCTGGCCTCCCAGGTCGATCATTCGCTCGTGCGCAAACTCCGCGTCTATACCGAGCCGACTCTGCTTATCTGCGACGAACTGGGATATCTTTCGCTCGACCAGCAGACTTCGAACCTTTTCTACCAGGTCATCTCCACCCGCCACAGCCAGCACAAGAGCACCGTGATTACCACCAACACCGCATTTTCAGAATGGGGCAACATCCTGTTCAACACCACGATCGCCACGGCCATTGCCGACCGGCTGGTGGAAAACTCGGAGATCTTTCTGCTGGGTGGGGAGAGCCTGCGCAAAGCTCAGAAGGGCCAGCCGCCGGCATCGGCTTGAACCGGCTGGCTCTTCTCAGGCGCCGCTCTGTGCGATAGCCCTGACCGGAGGAGTCCGGCGGGTGAACCCCTCAACGGCGCTGCCGATGAGGCGGGAGCGCTTCCTGCGCTCCCCCTCACATCTTCTCTCCATGTTCAACTTCAGCGCCAATCACGTCACCTTGCTTTCGCGGACGGAATACCGCTCGTGCGCGGTCTTCATGGTGCTCGACCATTCCACCCACCGCGTTTATCGGCTGCATGACTTCACCAAAGCCCACGCCATGGAGCCAGGCTCCTACTACTGCGTCTCGGGCAAGGTCAACAGTGCCGACAAACTGTATCTGGTGATCGAATCGGTCAAGCCGGATGCCAAACACAACCGGTCTTCTATGGTTCCTGTTCCTGTTGACGGCGCGGGAAGATAATCCTCATGGCGTGATTTAAGCGAGTTTAAGCGAGTTGGGAAAAAACTCGGCTGACGACGGCTGCCGCCAGCAACAGCAGCTCACACCGACGTGTGCGCGAGGACCAGCTCCGGTCCCTCCTGGCTCCCCTCAAACCGGTGAAAGTGGACCCCTTTTATCCCGGTGCTAACAATGGAAGCCGTCGTTCTCGATGAAGAGGGCAAAAGCGGCTTTCAGGCGCTTCAGGCAGCCCTTGCAGAAGGCGGACGGCGCGATAACATCGTGGCCTACGCCTTCGACCTGCTGCACCTCAATGGCGAGAACCTGATACGCTCAAGTTGACAGAGCGCAAAGACGAACTGGCGGCGCTGCTGAAGAAATCCAAAGCCGGCTCATCCCTGCGCCTCAGCGATCATGTCATGGGCGGCGGGGCAGAAATGCTCGCCAAGGCCTGCAAGCTGGGACTTGAAGGGATCGTGTCTAAACGCACCGATGCTCCCTACACGACGAAACGCGACAAGAATTGGCTGAAGGTGAAGTGCCAGCAGCGCCAGGAATTCATCATGATTGGCTACAGCAATGCAAAGAGCGGCGGTCGCGCGCTGGGCGCACTTTACCTGGGCTACAACCGCAGCGGCGACCTCAACTACGCCGGAAAGGTCGGCACCGGCTTCACAATGAAAAGCGCTCTCGCACTCACTGAAAAACTGGAAGCGCTCGCCATTGACAAGCCAGTCCTGGAGCGCCGGGCCATGAGCGGCAGCGGCGCTGGCGAGTATCGTACGATTCACTGGGTGAAGCCGGTCGTTCTGTGCGAAGTCGCCTTCACCGAATGGACTGGGGACGGCCGTGTCCGGCATCCATCCTTCCAGGGTTTGCGGGAAGACAAGAAAGCTGCCGAAGTACAGAGGGAAAAGCCTCAATCTGTAAAGAGCCCGCCGAAAACATCGCCCTTGAAAATCCCGTCCAAGCGCCTCGTGCTGGAGGGGATTACGATCACGCACCCGGAACGGGTGATTTCAGAAACCGGACAGGTGACGAAGGGCGAGTTGGCGGAATATCACGCGGCAGTCGCGCCCTACATGTTGCCGCGTCTCCTGCGTCATCCTCTGAGCCTGCTCCGCTGCCCCTCGGGCATAGGGAACCAATGCTTCTACCAGCGCAATCCTGGCAAAGGTCTGGGCGTGGACGTGAAGCCTTTCAAGTTCCGGCACAAGGGCAAGAATTATGAATACCTCTACATTGAAGATGCGAAGGGCTTGCTCGAAATCATCCAGATGGGTGCGATTGAAATCCATCCCTGGGGCGCCAGCGTCGACAACATCGACCATCCGGACCGGCTGATCTTCGATCTCGACTCCGCGCCGGACGTGCCTTTCGAGGCCGTCAAATTGGCGGCGCAGGATTTAAGAAAAAGGCTCAAGCGCAAGGGCCTGGAGTGCATACTGAAGTGTACCGGGGGCAAGGGCCTGCATGTCACCGTTCCACTCAGCGCGAAAGATGATTGGGACAGCGTAAAAACCTTCGCCGCCGCCCTTGCGCATGAAATGGTTGAGGCCGTGCCGGCGGCCTATATCGCGACTATGACCAAGGCCAAGCGTAACGGAAAAATCTTCATCGATTTCTTCCGCAACGATTATACGGCGACGGCCATTGCCGACTACGCGGTCCGGGCAAGACCCGGAGCACCCGTCGCCCTGCCGCTTTCCTGGAACGAACTGGACGTTCTGGAATCGGGGAGCCAATTCACAATGAAGGACGTGCTGGCGCGGTTGAAGCGCAAGAAGCCGACCCACTATGCCCGAGCCACAGCGGTTGCCCAAGGCATGAACAGGCCTCACGCAATATTCGCCATAAATCTTCCGTCGCGATGCTTCTCATCGACGTGATCAATGACTTCGAATTTCCGGACGGAAAGGACGTCCTTCAGCGCGCCTTCGAAATTGCGCCGCCGTTCGCCCGCCTTAAAAGGAAAGCCCGCGAGGCAGGCGTTCCCACGATTTATGTCAACGATAATGTTGGTCAATGGCGGTCGGACACTAAAAGGCTGCTGCAATATTGCTTGAGGCCTGAAGCGCCGGGCCTTCACTTCGTCGAGCAGCTCCAGCCCGATGACGATGATTATTTCATCCTCAAGCCGATGCATTCGGCCTTCTATCAAACGCCGCTCGATCTTTTGCAGGGGGAACTCGGCGCGTCGTTGATCATCCTGTCCGGCCTTGCCACGAATAGCTGCATTCTCTGCACCGCACACGCCGCTAACCTGACTTTCGCAATAAGACCGAACCAGCCGAGAGATTTCCGACCCGATTTCTTATAACGCCTTGTGCTGCAACGTTGCCTGTAAGGAGGGAGGTTGGAATCGCGTGTAGTGCCGACCTACCCCCTTGCAGTCCACCGGATTTCTGTCATTCTGCCTTCCAAGATGTTTCTGCGTGCCAAGCTCAGGAAGAAGGACGGCAAGCCTCATCGCTATTTCAGCGTGGTGGAGAACCGCCGGGTGGGCCAGAAGCGGATGGCCCAGCGAACGGTGCTCTATCTGGGTGAGATCAACGACGGTCAGGAAGCGGCCTGGCGCAAGAGTTTGGAGGTGTTCGATGAGAGTTCTCATCAGTACTCGACCCTGAGTATATTTCCCGAAGACCGAGAGATTCCAGCGGAAGCCAGCAACACTCTGCAAGTGAAACTCAGCGAGATGCAACTGCGCCGGCCGCGGATCTTTGGCAACTGCTGGCTGGGGTGCGAACTGTGGCGACAACTGCAGTTGCAGGAGTTCTGGCAAGAGAAGTTGGCGGCGGCGACGAAGCGGGAAACCGTGCCCTGGGAAAAGGTGCTGCGCCTGTTGGTGGTGAATCGCTTGATCGAACCCGGCAGCGAGTTTCGTCTCCACCGGCACTGGTTCGATCAAAGCGCCATGGCCGAGTTGTTGGAAGCGGATTTTGCGGTGGCCGAGAAAGATCGTCTTTACCGTTGCCTGGATCGCCTGTTGGAGCACCAGTCCGCCTTGTTCGCCCACCTGCGGCAGCGTTGGCAGGATCTGTTCCAGGCGCAGTTTGACGTGCTGCTCTACGATCTCACCAGCACTTATATCGAAGGCGAGGGAGAGGCGATTCCCAAAGCCAGATACGGCTACAGCCGCGACCAGCGGTTCGATTGCAAGCAAGTGGTGATCGCTTTGGTGATCACGCCGGAAGGCTTTCCCCTGGCCTATGAAGTGATGGAGGGGAACACCTCGGATAAGACCACGCTGCGCGCCTTTTTGGAGAAGATCAAGGAGACCTATGGTCAGGCGCGGCGGGTCTGGCTGATGGATCGTGGTATTCCCACGGAAGCGGTGCTGGCCGAGATGCGCGCGGGGCCGGGCGAAGTTTTCTACCTGGTGGGAACGGGGCGCAGCAAAATCCGGCAGTACGAGAAGAAGTGGCTGGATCTGCCCTGGCAGAAGGTGCGCGAGGCGGTGGAAGTGAAATTGTTCGCCGCCGCAGGCGAACTGTATGTGCTGGCCAAGAGCGAAGGACGGCGGGCGAAAGAGCGAGCCATGCGGCGCAAGAAGGTGGCTCGGCTGTTGCGCAAATTGCGGGTGATGCGCCGTAGTTGTCCTCGCCGGGATCAACTGTTGTTGCGTCTGGGCGCCGCCAAGAAGGAGGTGGGCGGGGCGGCGCGTTTCGTCCAGATCGAGGTGCCGCGCGAAGGCGCAGCGGTGACGCAGGAGAGTTTCCACTTCCGGGTGGACAAGCCCAAGCTGAAAAAGGCCGAGGCGCAAGATGGTCATTATTTGCTCCGTTCCAATCTGCTGGGGGAGGACCCCGGCGTCCTGTGGGAGCGCTATGTGCAGTTGACCCAAATTGAGGCGGCTTTCAAAACCCTGAAAAGCGAATTGGGCATTCGGCCCCTTTACCATCAATTGGGACATCGCGTGGAGGCTCACATTCTCATCGCCTTCCTGGCTTACTCTCTGTGGGTGACCCTGAAGAACCGCTTGCAAGCCCTGGCTCCGGGACTGACGCCCAAAGCCGTGCTGGAAAAACTGAGCACCATTCAGATGCTGGACGTTTGCCTGCCCACCACCGATGGGCGTCAGTTGGTGATGCCCCGCTACACTCAGCCGGAACCCGAACAGACCATCCTGCTGCACAACATGCGTCATCTGAAGATCATCGTGCCCCGCGATTGCTGCGCCGCGCGCACGGCGCGGGAACACGGCCAGGCGCTTGAGCATATCGGAGCGATGGATGACGCGAGAGTCGTTTCGTCTCCCTCGCTGCGGCTTAAGGGATTGTATGGCTGAGAAATCGACACAGGATGGCGGATCACGGCCGTCCGGCGCGGTCATAGCGGGTCAGAACGGTTCGGACACTGAAACTCCTGCGTTTCTGAGCAATGCCGAAATTGCGCACCGGCTGGCGAGCCTTGCACAACTGTTATCGGCGCAGAAGGAAAATCCTTACAAGATTAAAGCCTATCAGCGGGCTGCCGCGAAGCTCCGGGCCATGTCGGAAAGCCTCCAGGAGCTCGTTGAGGACGAAGCCGACCTGACGCAATACGCCGGCATCGGGGACGACATCGCTTCGGCCATTCAAGAAATTGTACGGACGGGCAGCTTGAGGAAACTCGAAACATTGCGCGCCCAGGCCAGTCCGGCGGTCGCGAGCATCAACGCGCATCCCCGGCTCGATCTTAAGCGCGTGCAGCGCATCTACAAGAAACTTGGCATTTCCTCCGTTCAGGAATTGCGGGACAAACTCGACAACGGCGAGATACAACGGGTGCTCGGCCAGCGCCTGTCCCAGCATGTGCGGCACGGGCTCACGGAAGCCCATGCCATGCTTCTCTACCGGGCGGACGACCTCCGTGTCGCCGTCGAGGAATTCCTTCTCGGTCCCTGCTGTGCGAAGCGGGCGGAAGTCGCAGGCGAGGTACGCCGACGCGTCGATGTCATCGAGGAACTTGCCTTTGTCATCGAGACCGACGATTTTCCGGCGGTGGTGGCGCGTCTGCAACGTTACGGCGGGCGCGTCTCCTCGGGAAAGGACAACGCGGTATTCGCGCTTTCGTCCGGCGTTTTGCTGCGCATTCAACTTGCCGGCAAGAAGGATTGGGGATTACAGATGGTTGCCTGCACGGGCTCGAAGGCGCATCTCAAGAAACTGGCCGCGGTGACGGGTTCACTGCGCGGGCTGGAGGGTTCTTTCGACAGCGAGTGTTAGCACCGGGATAAAAGGGGTCCACTTTCACCGGTTTGAGGGGAGCCAGGAGGGACCGGAGCTGGTCCTCGCGCACACGTCGGTGTGAGCTGCTGTTGCTGGCGGCAGCCGTCGTCAGCCGAGTTTTTTCCCAACTCGCTTAAACTCGCTTAAATCACGCCATGAGGATTATCTTCCCGCGCCGTCAACAGGAACAGGAACCATAGAAGACCGGTTGTGTTTGGCATCCGGCTTGACCGATTCGATCACCAGATACAGTTTGTCGGCACTGTTGACCTTGCCCGAGACGCAGTAGTAGGAGCCTGGCTCCATGGCGTGGGCTTTGGTGAAGTCATGCAGCCGATAAACGCGGTGGGTGGAATGGTCGAGCACCATGAAGACCGCGCACGAGCGGTATTCCGTCCGCGAAAGCAAGGTGACGTGATTGGCGCTGAAGTTGAACATGGAGAGAAGATGTGAGGGGGAGCGCAGGAAGCGCTCCCGCCTCATCGGGCAGCGCCGTTGAGGGGTTCACCCGCCGGACTCCTCCGGTCAGGGCTATCGCACAGAGCGGCACCTGAGAAGAGCCAGCCGGTTCAAGCCGATGCCGGCGGCTGGCCCTTCTGAGCTTTGCGCAGGCTCTCCCCACCCAGCAGAAAGATCTCCGAGTTTTCCACCAGCCGGTCGGCAATGGCCGTGGCGATCGTGGTGTTGAACAGGATGTTGCCCCATTCTGAAAATGCGGTGTTGGTGGTAATCACGGTGCTCTTGTGCTGGCTGTGGCGGGTGGAGATGACCTGGTAGAAAAGGTTCGAAGTCTGCTGGTCGAGCGAAAGATATCCCAGTTCGTCGCAGATAAGCAGAGTCGGCTCGGTATAGACGCGGAGTTTGCGCACGAGCGAATGATCGACCTGGGAGGCCAGCAGGTGATTCAGCATGTCCATGGCGGAAGTGAAAAGGGTACGCACATTTGCCTGGCAAGCGCGCCAGCCGAGAATTTGGGCAAGATAGGTTTTGCCCGTCCCAGGATTACCGATCAGGACAACGTTAGCGCCGTCTTTCAGGAAGTTGAGATCGAGCAGCCGGAGGATGCGGCTTTTGCTTTGCATTCGGGATTTGTGGTGCTGAAAGTGAAAGGTGTCGATGCTGGGCTGCGCATGGAGGCGGGAGAGGTGGAAGCGGCGCTCCACGGCGCGGCGATTGCGAGCCTCCAGTTCGAGATCTGCCAAGGTTTCAAGCGTGGCAGCGAAGCTAAGATTTTTCGCCGTCGCTTCCTTCAGGGTCTGTTCCAGCTTTTGACTCATCGTCGCCAGTTTCAGTTGTTCGAGCTTTTGTTCCAGGGGAGTCATGCGGTTCCTTTCGCGCCTCGACAATGAAGGCGTCGTAATCCAACAGCGACAAGGGATCGGTCACCAGTTGGTTCAGTTCGGGATCGCGGAGTTGCAGAGGGGGCTGAGGATTGCGGGGCGAGAGTTGCTGCCGCAAGAGATTGGCGACGTAATCGGCTCCGAAGGCACGGGCGGCAAGCGCTTTCTGCAGGGCTGCGGCCACGGCTTGCGGCCCGTACTGCCGAATCAACTGCAGAAGTTCGGTGATCTGGCGGGAGAGAGTGCGGTTGGAGTCGGCCAGCCCGCGAAGGTAGGCTTCGACGGTCTCCTGACTGCAATCACTGACCAACAAGGCGATCAAGCGCCGCTGGGCTTGCGATCTCTGGGCAGCCGCCTTGTGGGCAAGCAACTCTTTCTCAAAGCGCTCGGCCCCGAAGGTTTGACCGCGCCGCCAGCAGCGGGGATAGCGAACGATCTCTTGATTGCGGTGATAGAGCGCCACCGAGAAAGCATCGGCCTTGACGGTGAGACGCTGGCCCACCAGGTGCGGCGGGGCGCAGTAGCGATTGCCATCGAACTGCAAGCGAAGGTCCTTATGCACCAGGGCCTCGACTGTGTCGCGGTAATCGGGAACCAGGGCTGGCAGCAGTCGGAGACAGTCCGGGCGAAAGCGCTCGCTAGGCCGCTCACGGGTTTCGCGGTGCAGACGCTGGTTGGCCACTTGATCCAGCCATTCCCTCACTTGGCGGTTGACATCGGACAAGTCGGTGAACTGGCGAAGCGGCCAGAAGTTCTGGCGCAGATAGCCGACGCCCCCGCGTTCAACCTTGCCTTTTTCCCAGCCCGCCGCCGGGTTGCAGGCGCGGGGAAAGAATCCACACTCGCGGGCGAAGGCCAGGAAGCGGGGATTGAAGCGGACCAGAGTGCCGACGTGCTCGGCGACGACGGTCAGAAGATTGTCATACCAGCATTCGCGGGCAACACCATGCAGAGCCTCAAAGGCATGCAGGTGGCAACGGACGAAGGTCTCGAAACTCTGACTATGGGTGAACTCGACGTAGAGCATCCGGCTGTGAGCCTCGACCAGGCAGAAGGCATAAAGATTGCGCTTGTCGCCAGCATAGTCGAGCGTACCGAAGTGACCCCAGTCGATCTCGAAGCGCTCCGCGGGGCCGGGTTCCATGCGCACAAAGGCGCGGGGCGGATGCACAGGGCCACGCAATTGGCGGGCGTAATTTCGCAGAACAGTAATGCCGCCGTCGTACCCGAGCGGCCGTAAGCGCTGCAGGATGACCACGGCGCTGGCGCTCGGGTCCTGCTCCAGCAAGTCGGCGACGGTCGACTTGAAAGCATCAATCTTGCTGGTTCGTTGACGGCGAGCGGGAATCTGTACCGGTGACTGGATGTACTTCCGCAGAGTTTTTCGCGCCATGTGCAAGTGGTGAGCGATCTTCCGGGCAGACCAGTGCTCGCCGTGAAACAGCCGGTGAATTTCGTTAATGCGGTCGGTATTCAGCATAGGTCAGTTTTAAGGCAGGCCAGCGGGTGACACCAGAGACATGTTCTTTTCAAGATGCCGGCCCGGAGGTGGATTTTGCGTAAGTGTTGGAAGAATCAGGACTTGGGAGAAAGCTAAGTTGTTCTTTGCAAGATGCTCGGCCTCGGGTCCAAGGAGCCAAACCTCTGCCGCGGAATGCTTTAGGTCGAAAGCCAAGTTGTTCTTTACAAGATTCTGCAGGTGGCGCTTGCGGTCTCGCCGGCGCTGACCCTGCCGATTACGCTCGACGGATTCAGGGTGAGACTGCCGGTACTGGCGGGGATAATCGGGATTTCGTCTACGCCATTTCTCTTGGCTGTCCCGGCAGACCTGGTGGTACTCGGCATCGGTGTGGAGCTTGCGACGGTGATATTCGCGGCGGCGCTGCGTCTGCCAATCCGGTCGGTTGCAGACAAACTGCTGGGGATGATAACGGGAAGGCTGGAAAAGTTGCTGGCAATAGCGACAGCGGCGATCACTCATCACATGGGCTCCGAATCAGGATGCGAGCCCGCTATTGTGAGCAACCTCTACGGTATTAGTCGCCGCCCTGGCAAAGGTACGGCATGGACAGATCACTATCAGCGGCGTAAGATGCCGGGTTTATGGGAAAAAATCGGAAATGGATGCTCCTAATTGCCCTGGCAGCCGTAGTCCTACTGGCGGTCGTAACGTTCTTCGTAACTCGGTGGTGGAGGACGGCCGATGCGCCTCTTGTTGCACCTCCTGTTGCCGCACGGGGACCCTTTGCTGAGTTCCCGAAAACCGAGATGCCTCAGTCCGAAAGGGAACGATTTCTTGAAGGAGATTTTGTAATCGTCAAAGACGTGAAGGCACTTCCGCCGCCGGTGCTTCAGCGATTTACTGAACAAGGGGGCTCACGCTTGCTCATGGCGAACCCCGGAAAGGACTTCAATGCCACAGACGTCATCTACGACGAAACCATTCCGCGAATGCGCCTGATTTTTGCCGGGGTTACGAAGTCCAAATGTTTCGTCCTTTACGAAGTAGGTGGTATCGCCCACATGTACATTCTGGCTTTTCTTACGGTGACATCAAACGAAACGGCGCAACCGCTTTGGCGCGGGTACTGCGAACCAGTCGCCAATTTGCAAGATCTACGCGCTCTCGTCAGCACCGGAAAGTGTTCGGAGCCCGTCCCGTACCAAATGCTCCACTGACCCCAGGTCCGGCTAAAATCGCTTCTTTCTCTGTCGACATATAGAGTCTGTTATGTCGCGGTAGGGATACCAGTTACCTGATACCCCCCGCACGGATCCGTACGGGCGCTCCTTAGCGCATACGGCTCTTATCTTGGATGGCTGGCGGCGAAGCGAACTTCGGGATAGGGATGGAGCACACACGGTGTGGGGAGCCAGTGCGCCACCAAACGGTGGAGGCGGGCCCAGTTGGGCCGGCGTTTCCCACCGCGGCGGAGAAGTACTCGCCGCCAGAGTCTCGTCACCCTGTGGCGAAATACGTTAAGGCTCTCCATATTGCCTGGCACCGCGTGGTAGTTGAAGTAGCCTTGAACGACCGACTTCAGCCATTCACCGGTTTGGGGCACAGGATCGTGCATGCGCTCGCGGAGTTGCTGCTTGATCTGTCGCAGCTTGCTCCGCATGCGCTTGCGAATCGTCCTGCGCTTCACCGTGAAGTGCCCTTTGCTGTTCTTCCCGCTGATGTGCGTGAAGCCCAAGAAATCGAACGTCTCTGGCTTGCCTTCTCCTCTTCGTTTCCGGTTTGGTTCGGCAAACCGCCCGAACTCGATCCGGCGCGTTTTTTCTGGATGGAGCTCCAGCCCAAACTTCTCCAGCCGTTTCCTTAAGCTTTCTAGAAAACGGTCTGCTTCCGCCTGATGCTGGAAACCTAAGACGGTATCATCCGCATACCGGATGACCACCACCTCGCCTTGCGCCCATTTCTTGCGCCAGGTATTAACCCAGAGATCGAAAGCATAGTGCAGATAGATATTCGCGAGTGTCGGCGAAATCACCGACCCTTGCGGAGTACCTGTCTTCGTTTCCGACCATTTGCCGTCTTCCATCACCCCGGCCTTAAGCCATTTCTGGATCAGCCGTAGGATTCGGGGATCGGCAACGCGATGCTCCACGAACTTGATCAGCCAGGTTTTATCAAGGTTATCGAAGAAACCCTTGATATCGGCGTCAAGCACGTAGTTCACCTTCTTCTTCAGAAGCGCATACGACAACGCATCCAGCGCATTATGCTGGCTGCGCCCCGGGCGAAAGCCGTAGGAGAAGCCGAGAAAGTCCTCCTCGTAAATCTGATGGAGGATGGTGACCACAGCCTGTTGGACTATTTTGTCTTCCAGAGCCGCAATTCCCAATGGACGTTGTCGTCCATCTTCTTTCTCTATATACACTCTTCTCGAGGGCTGCGCTCGGTACGCTCCACGATGTACCCGGCCGTGCAGATCGACCAGTCGATCCTTCAGCCCGGTCTCATACTCCTGCCAAGTAACGCCGTCTACTCCGGGTGCGGCTTTTCGCTTCAGCGCGTAAAAGCTTTCCCGCAGCAGATCGGCTGTCAGATGGTGGAGCAAGGCAGTGAACTTCATCTCCTTGTTTTCCCTTGCTGCTTTCCGCACGCCCGCCAGCCCTTGGGACACGCGTTTCTCGCTCTGTGTCGAGCGCGTGTTAAGTTGACGAGCGTTCTCCTTGATCAGCGGCCTTCCCTCCTCATTCTCCGCCAACGGTTTCCCGTTTTTGTTCGAGTGATTCACAGGTACTATACCGCTGTCCGACTCCTCGGGGACATACAGGCGGGCCGTGTGGCCTTAGCCTTCACCCGCCGTCCCGCAGCCTGCTTTGGCTGCCGGTGTTCCCGAGGTCTCCCGGTTCTCGTGCACGAAGTTTCTAGGCGTGTCTGGGGTCTAAGACTACGCAGGACTGGCCCCCGGCTCGCGCTAACGCCGTTGGTCATTTTGCCTTCCGCCAACTCTAGAGCGTCGGCGTCCTGATGTTGGTATTTTCGCAGCTCCATACCCAGCCCACCTATACCTCTGTCTATGCTTCCCTGACTCCCTTGCGGTAGCTCAGGGCCAGACTCGAGGCCGAGCGGATCGCTAATCCTTTCTCGTAAGACTCTTTCATTCTCTACTTCGTGCCGGTTTATCCCGGCGCTCGTCGCGGTAGGGATACCAGTTACCTGATACCCCCCGCACGGATCCGTACGGGCGCTCCTTAGCGCATACGGCTCTTATCTTGGATGGCTGGCGGCGAAGCGAACTTCGGGATAGGGATGGAGCACACACGGTGTGGGGAGCCAGTGCGCCACCAAACGGTGGAGGCGGGCCCAGTTGGGCCGGCGTTTCCCACCGCGGCGGAGAAGTACTCGCCGCCAGAGTCTCGTCACCCTGTGGCGAAATACGTTAAGGCTCTCCATATTGCCTGGCACCGCGTGGTAGTTGAAGTAGCCTTGAACGACCGACTTCAGCCATTCACCGGTTTGGGGCACAGGATCGTGCATGCGCTCGCGGAGTTGCTGCTTGATCTGTCGCAGCTTGCTCCGCATGCGCTTGCGAATCGTCCTGCGCTTCACCGTGAAGTGCCCTTTGCTGTTCTTCCCGCTGATGTGCGTGAAGCCCAAGAAATCGAACGTCTCTGGCTTGCCTTCTCCTCTTCGTTTCCGGTTTGGTTCGGCAAACCGCCCGAACTCGATCCGGCGCGTTTTTTCTGGATGGAGCTCCAGCCCAAACTTCTCCAGCCGTTTCCTTAAGCTTTCTAGAAAACGGTCTGCTTCCGCCTGATGCTGGAAACCTAAGACGGTATCATCCGCATACCGGATGACCACCACCTCGCCTTGCGCCCATTTCTTGCGCCAGGTATTAACCCAGAGATCGAAAGCATAGTGCAGATAGATATTCGCGAGTGTCGGCGAAATCACCGACCCTTGCGGAGTACCTGTCTTCGTTTCCGACCATTTGCCGTCTTCCATCACCCCGGCCTTAAGCCATTTCTGGATCAGCCGTAGGATTCGGGGATCGGCAACACGATGCTCCACGAACTTGATCAGCCAGGTTTTATCAAGGTTATCGAAGAAACCCTTGATATCGGCGTCAAGCACGTAGTTCACCTTCTTCTTCAGAAGCGCATACGACAACGCATCCAGCGCATTATGCTGGCTGCGCCCCGGGCGAAAGCCGTAGGAGAAGCCGAGAAAGTCCTCCTCGTAAATCTGATGGAGGATGGTGACCACAGCCTGTTGGACTATTTTGTCTTCCAGAGCCGCAATTCCCAATGGACGTTGTCGTCCATCTTCTTTCTCTATATACACTCTTCTCGAGGGCTGCGCTCGGTACGCTCCACGATGTACCCGGCCGTGCAGATCGACCAGTCGATCCTTCAGCCCGGTCTCATACTCCTGCCAAGTAACGCCGTCTACTCCGGGTGCGGCTTTTCGCTTCAGCGCGTAAAAGCTTTCCCGCAGCAGATCGGCTGTCAGATGGTGGAGCAAGGCAGTGAACTTCATCTCCTTGTTTTCCCTTGCTGCTTTCCGCACGCCCGCCAGCCCTTGGGACACGCGTTTCTCGCTCTGTGTCGAGCGCGTGTTAAGTTGACGAGCGTTCTCCTTGATCAGCGGCCTTCCCTCCTCATTCTCCGCCAACGGTTTCCCGTTTTTGTTCGAGTGATTCACAGGTACTATACCGCTGTCCGACTCCTCGGGGACATACAGGCGGGCCGTGTGGCCTTAGCCTTCACCCGCCGTCCCGCAGCCTGCTTTGGCTGCCGGTGTTCCCGAGGTCTCCCGGTTCTCGTGCACGAAGTTTCTAGGCGTGTCTGGGGTCTAAGACTACGCAGGACTGGCCCCCGGCTCGCGCTAACGCCGTTGGTCATTTTGCCTTCCGCCAACTCTAGAGCGTCGGCGTCCTGATGTTGGTATTTTCGCAGCTCCATACCCAGCCCACCTATACCTCTGTCTATGCTTCCCTGACTCCCTTGCGGTAGCTCAGGGCCAGACTCGAGGCCGAGCGGATCGCTAATCCTTTCTCGTAAGACTCTTTCATTCTCTACTTCGTGCCGGTTTATCCCGGCGCTCAGAGTTTCTACCGCGTCCCCGCCGATGAGGCATTCAAGACCTGGCTCCCCTCAGACTGATGATTTTGGCCCCCTTATATCCTGATGCCGACACCCTTTTCTCCAAGCTCTGACCCCTGCGGCGCTGGAAGCAACGCAGCTCGCCATCCAGCAACTCGAAGCCAACCACGATGCCGCGCTCAGTCAGTGGCGCCTGGCGGTGGAACGTACTCGCTACGAAACCGAACGTGCCGAGCGTCAATATCGTGCGGTCGAACCCGAAAACAGACTCGTGGCACGCGGACTCGAAACGGAGTGGGAAAAACGCTTGCGAGATGTCGCCACCGCCGAAGCGGAGCTTGAGCGAAGAGAAAAACAACGTCCGCACACGTTGCGTGAGGCAGAGAAAAAGAAAATTTTCTCTTTCGGTTCCGATCTAGGCAAAGTCTGGACAGCACCTACCACCACCGATCGCGATCGCAAGGAGCTTTTGCGTGTCCTCCTGGAAGAAGTGATTGTGAGGGTTGAGCGGGCCGAACGTCGTGCTCATCTGACGCTGCGTTGGCGAGGCGGCACGCTCACGGAATGCGATCTATCCTTGCCGCGCATGAAGCCTCGTGGCCTTCATACCGACGAAGATACGATCTCTCTGCTTCGTCGTCTTGCCGCTCATTACCCCGACGACGTCATCGCCGGCATTCTCAATCGTCAGGGACGCAAAACAGCAACCGGGGAACGTTTCACTGCCATTCATGTCGGGGGCCTGCGTCGCTATCGCAACGTTCCGCGCTACGAACCGCCGGCAGAGCCCCCAGCGGGGCAGGTTGTGCCGATTCGCCAGGCAGCGCGAATTCTGGGCATCAATACTTCCACGGTTCATCGCTGGCTGAATGATGGGTTCATCGCGGGAGAACAAGTAACGCCGGGAGCGCCGTGGCAGATTCGAATCACCGATGAGTTGCGTGCACGCTTTGTGGAGCAAGCACCGCCCGGTTATCTGCCGATGCTGGAAACAACTCTGAAACTTGGTGCCTCTCGTCAAACCGTGTTGCAACTTGTAAAGCGTGGCGAGTTCGAAGCTTTATTAGTCACGCGTGGACGTCGTAAGGGCTTACGAATCAAAGTAGTGGACGATCAACCTGGGTTATTTCATGACTAAGGGGGCATGGTGTAGATGGATCCAAAAAGTCCTTCAAGTCGGCGTCCACAATCCACTCCCTTCCGCTCTCGTTCTCCTTCCACACTTTGCGCAAAGCATCCTTCGTCGATCGCCCTCGCAGATAGCCGAAGTTAGCATCATCGAATACCGGCTCGAAGATCGGTTCCAACCGATTGAGCAACGCTTGCTGGCATACCCTATCGTAAATCGTCGGGATTTTCAGCGTCCGAAACTCTCCCGGCTTCCACGCCTTCGGAATCTGCACCTGCCGCACTGGTTGCGGCTGATAGGCTTCCCCTTTCAGCTCCGTCTGCAACCGATTCAGTTCTGAACCGGCTTGCTGACCAAAGGCCTCCAGGCTCTGCCCATCCACACCCCCACTACCCCGGTTGGCTTCGACGCGATCCCAGGCCATCTCCAGATTCTTCCGCTTGTACACCTTGTCGATTAATGAGTGGGCCTTCTTGGCACCCGTGGGGTTGATCCAGTCCGCCAGTCTCCTCGGTCGGAGATGTACGGGTTTTTCACTCATGGAACTGATCCTCCTCCCCGCCCTTGCTCATCTGGCTTCCTCTCTCTTTCCCACCGTCTTCGCCGGCTGCCTTCCCCAACCCACTTCCGTCGCCGATCTCTCGGTCACACGGTTTTCGCCGCGCTTCAGGTACTACTCAGCCGTCCGTCAACTGACCGAGCGTCGCTCACCCTTTCGCTTCCGCTTATAGGTCTGCTTACTCCGGTGCCACCCGGAGACTCTGCCAGTGCTCCTGAGGTCACGCCCTGTTCTTCCCTACCGTGCCGTCCGCAAACACCTTGGTGCGGTGGGTGAATGAGAATGCCTTCGCCTCCATAGTGCAGGCTCGACCTTGCCCCACCTTTGGCCAACCGGTTCATCGTTGGGGTGGCCCCCATTGATTACGGCCCGGTACTTCTCCTCATGCCCTTCGGATTCCATCTCACGATGGACACCCTGCCCTCCAGAGAGTTACGGAAAACATACCCGCCTCTCTCTGGCCAGCGAGGCATTACCCCGCTTTCGGATATGGCACCCCTCATCCGAGCGCCAGAGGGACTTTAACCCTCCTGAACAACGTGCTGTTCAGCACACACTATGCCACTGTCCGACTCCTCGAAGACGTGCATACGGGCCGTGCGGTCTGAACCTTCGCCCGTCGGCCTGCCCGTGCGGGGCGCAGGCGCCTCCGAGGCCTCCCGGTTCCCGTGCAAAAAGTATCTAGGCGTGTCTGCGACTACGCAGGACTGTCTCGGAACTCGCGCTGGCGCTCCGATCCATGTTGCCTTCCGCTTAGTCTTACAGCGTTGGCGTCCTGATTGCAGCCTTTCGAAGCTCAATACCCAGCCCACCTATTCTTCTGTTTACGCTTCACTGGACACCTCGCGGTGCCCAAAGCAAAACTCGGGGCCGAGTGGTTCGCTACTCCTTCCTCGTAAGGGATTTTCACCCTCTGCTTCCAGCCGGTTTTATCCCGGCGCTACCAGACCTAGCTTCCGAGTGCCCGAACGATCCAGAGTCTCAATCAACTTCGCTCTACCCTAAGGCCTTGATCGCGAACGGTCTTGATCAAGACATGAGCCCGATTGTCTTTGTAGCGGGCTTACCTCCGTATATATTCGTCCAAAAAGCGAACACTGCTCCCAAATGCTCAGGCCAAGGAAGGGAAAGGCGCTGCCCTCTGCGGCCCTCTGGCCGATTGGCGGGTAGATCTTCGGATGATGCGGTTTACCGAGTTGCTGAAGCCGCGCGCCCAGGGCTTTGCCGGGGGAACCGCAAGCCGTCCCACTGATGCATTCGATCTGGGCTGTCCGTAGTGCCGTGACAGCTCCAGAGCTCAAGGAAGTCTTGCGCCGGGCCCTGGACGATGGCGAGCGGATGCTCGTGGTGGAGGTTGTCGGAGGCTGTGCCAGCCAAAGGGCCCTGCACGACCTGGGAGAGATGATCCCGCCACGGGGTGGGCCGGCGCTTGGCCTTTGGAAACAGCGGTGGGGCGAGTGAGACCCAGGATGGAAAGCCAGCACTCTCGCTGTTTCCCAGCTCAAAGTTTTTTGCGATTCTTCCGACATTCTCCAGCCACAAACGTATCCTGGTGTTGGTCAGTCACTTAGCGGCTTAGCAGGGCCATTTGACGACTTTGCCCAACCTGACTATGCTGCACCCAGTTATGGAAACTGCCTTGCAACCGGCTGCACCCGCCGGAGCCGTCCGCCACGGCGTTGTTTCGGAGATCAAATCCGAGGGTGATAAGACCGCCTGCCGGTTTGAGGACGGGAGCTCCATCCTGGTCTCCGCCTCCCTCGCCTCTCACATCCGCCCTGCAGACGAGATCGAGTTCCCTCTGGCCCTCGACTCCGACGGCGCAGGAACCGAACTCTACATCGGCAAGACCTCGCCTGCCGCGCCGCCAGGACCTCTATCAGGCTCCCATGCCGCCCAGCCCAAGACCGATAAGCGCGACCGGCTCTATGTGCGGGCTGAAGTTCTCCGGGGACAGCTTGGCATTTCTTCCGTCCACCTGCCCTGCGAGGTTCTCCGCGACTACTTTTACGTCGCAAATCGTCACCAGCCCTGGGAGCGCCAAACCAGTCTGTACGACACGGTGCGCATCGCTCCGGTCGCTTCTCTAGCCGATTTACGGCTGGCCTTCAGACTGCGGCAGCTGGAACTCCAGGCCGCAGGTGCTCCCAAAGCTGAACAGGCCACTCTGGAACGGGCCTTCAACCTCCTGGCCCGGCCGGAGCTGCGGGCCTGCGATGACGCCTTGTTGTCCGATCCGTCCGCGCCGGTGCTGTTCCCCTATGGCGGGTTTGGATCACTTCTCGTAGCGGGGGACCGGTCCAGGGATGGTCAGACGTTCTTCGCCACGCGCATCCTGTCTTTCTGCCCGAGCGCCGGCATCTCCGCTTGCGGGCGCCGCTTCGCAAGTTCGACTTCTCAAGCGACTGGGCGAGCTATCGCGATGTCCGGCGCAAACTTGAGGTTCTGCTCGATCAATCGGCCCTGCCGCTGGTTTGGGACGCGACCTGGAGCCAGTGGAAACATCTGCTGGGAGCCAAGGTCGAGATCGAGGCAGACTTCGTCCAGAGCGGCAAGTACCGTCGCCGCCGAGGTGAGTGGCAGATCCTCCAATGGGAAACCGCCTTACCCAGCCGGATGACGCTGACGTTTACGGCGGACATCACCGGCCAGATTGAAACCGCGCGAAGGACTTTCCATCGCTTCGGCGAGTTCTCCGCCGCGCTCGATCAGATACGGGCTCGTATTGAACGCCAGCCGACCGAGAAGGAAGAACTGCGAAGGCTCTGTTGGGACCTCGGACTTCCGGGCGACTTCGACGTCGCTCAGATCTCCTGGGTACCCGGCTATGACGACTTCTTCTACCGCCAGTTGTGCCAGAGGGCGCGGCGGCTCTACCTCTTCCAGGCGGAGTACATCTTTGAACTGGAAAGAGGTCTCGCGGTTGAGAGACCCCAGGTGGGACACGCCACTTACTTGTTTTCGAAGCCGGCCAACCTAGAAGCGTTTCTTGCCCTCTATACCCGGCTAACCAAAGAGGAGATTCGCCATAACAGCGCCAATGCCGCGGAGAAGCCGGGGTTTCTGGGGCGCATCGTCCACGGCTCCAGCCGTCGGGCCTGGTTGCGGGAGATCAAGACCAAGCTGGGCGAGACCACGGACTATGCAGAGGCACTGGCATCGGAATGAAGGTTAACTAAGATGGAGAAACCTGTGAACACGAAAGCGGAGATCATGGCCCTTCTTGAGAGGCGGTCGGAGGAGAGTCTCGAGAAGATCCGCCAGTTCATTCTGGACGAAGATGAAAGGGACTACATCGAGTTCCTGTACCCCGTATCACCGGAGTCCGCCGAGGAGCTTGAGGAATTAGCGGCGGATGCGCGCACGATCCTGGAGAATCTCCGAGAGATCAATGCAACCCTCTGCGACCTCGACAGAGGCAAGAGCAGAATCCAGTAGCCGCCGCTCAGGCCGCACCCCGCCTTCGGATTCGTCGCCAGAGACCCGGGTCCACGGGCAGTCTCGCGGCGCAACCGGATTGCAGGTTGAAAAAGCCGCCGTGATAGTTGATCTTCCCGTACCGGAACAGCCGGGCCAGTAGAGCCAGGGCATGCTGCGCCAGCGTCTGGTTTACAAACGCCTCTTGCCGTTATCCGAGCGATTTTTCTCGTATGTTTGATTTGACTGACTCGCGTCTTCTGCCGTGCTGCTGTGCTGCATCCGACAAAATGAAGAGAATCCCGAGGCACAAAAGCCGGGGTGATGCTCAGCATCATCGCACGCGCTGCTTACGCCGCGCGTCCCTTCGAATGGAAGTTCACGCGTCAAGATCTGGCCGAACTCATGAACAAGCTTGGACCGGCCAAAGCGCCGGCCGCATAGCCCGAAATACGTTAGCGTATTTATGAAACGGACGACTAAGGTCTTGAAGTCCTCCCGCGTCATCTCCGTTCCCGTCTTTCCCAAATCCTGGTCGAGGGTGCGAATCAGGGATTCGCTCCAGCCCAGTTCCCGTGCCTTCTCGCGCAAGGCATACTGGCGCTCGGTACTCTCCCGATGGTGGAGAACTTGGCCCGGCGTCGACTGGCGCAGGTAAATGTAGGCCGGCTTGCTGCGGTGATGTTCTTGAATCTTGGGATTCATCCCTGGCCTCCGCGTTGGCCGTCAAGCGGCGGTCCTGGTCGAACCAGCTGGCGAGCATGTTGGCGACGAGCATGCCGCCCCGTCCCGGATCGATCGGCACGCGGAGGACTGGCAGCGCTTCGCTCATGGCGGTCTTTTAAAGCTTCTCGCGACGGCGTAGGAGCTCGCGGTTGATCTCGCAGATCTCCTCCAGGATCTGGCGAGCGTGGTGGTAATTGGCCAGGAACTCGCTCGCCTGCGCGTAAGACTCTTGCGGGACGTAGTCCATTTGCGGACGCCGGCCGGGGTAGCTCACCGAAAGGTAGTGCTTGGGGCCATGGCCGGGGCCGTCGGCGCATTTGCAGCCGGGCTTGCCACAGCGTTTGTAGCGCTCGATGAGGGAACCACGGAGGGCCGCTTGGAGCGGGGGCAATTGGCGCAGGAGCGCTTGGCGGCTCTTTCGCAAGGCGGCGGTGGTCGGTTTCGATGTTTTCATCGGACCACGTTAACAACTGGTCTGACACTAACATAAGGAATCTCCTTTGTCAATTCTTTTTTCGTGTCTTTTCCCGGGGAGGAGGGACGGGACGCGGCCGGGGCGTTCAATAAGGCGACCAGTTCGAAAAGGCAGTCAGCAGCGAGGCGGTGCGGCGGCAGGGTTAACGCGTCATACGGAGTGGGATCCGCCCAGTCCGTCCACTCGCGCGGAATGCTGAGGGTACCACGCTCCAGTCTCGCGGAGAATGAGCGTGTCGACGCCAGCTACACGCCGTTTCTTGAGAACTTCAAATCGCCGGCCACGCAGCGGCTGGAAGGAATGAGATATTTCCGCCCATCCCAAAGGCTACTGGGGCACAAGTGCAGTCTGCTCTAACCGGGGTCGTGACAGAAGTTCAGAAATGTCCATGTAGTCCTCTCTGGGCCGCCAGTCTTGGCGATCCTTCGAAAGACTACGTTATGCGGAGCTCGACAGGCGAGTACCCCTTCTCCCGACGCGGCGGAGCTGGAATCTCAAAGTCGACTCTTCGAGAGACTCCGCATATCCATGGACGGCGCATATTTTCTTCCATGCACCGCTTCGATCGCCACCAGAATCTTCATCTGGGGCACGATCTGAATCACTGTGATTCCCAAAACGCCCGGCTTAGCCCACTCAGGTCCGGCGCCGTCGTCCCTTTCCACTCAATGCGCAGCTTGCCGCGCCGCCCTTCCAACTCGATCAAGCACTCCGACAGACCCACCGCCGGGGATGTCATCAGTTCCACGAACGCCGGCGGTGCAGTGGGTCACTTGCGGCGGGGCCCCACTCGTGGGACCTTTACCACGCGGACCTTCGCCGCCGGACTCGCCGATCGCAGCAAGCGCTTCAGCTTGCCATACTCCAAATGCAAACCCTTCGCGGTCGGGCAAACCCCGTGCTCCCGGGCCAGTTCCACCGCCGCCGCCCACAACCGCTTCGGAATCGGCAAGCGGCCCGTGTGCGCGTTCCGCCATCTTCGAAACGCCGATACACCTTCTGCATCTTGATCGGAGTTGCAGGCAGACTCGCCTTGGCGGCCATCGTCAGTCCTGCTCGCCCTTGACGGACAGAAGACCGACCTTACCAATTACAGGTGAGTAGAGTCACGCACGGTTGCCGAAAAGTCACCACCTTGACGTCACGATTGGGGAGATTCGAAACGGAGAGGCTGGCCGAGAAGGAGAACTTCGCCGGGCTCACAGGCCTGAACCAGGGCTTTCGGGCACGCTTGTGCCTTACCTAGCCGGGAAGAACGGAACGAGCTTTCGAATTTCGCTGTCGTCCGGTTGGCGGCCATATTCGGTGATCTCAAACGCCTCAGCCCGCCGGACGGAAGCACCTCGCGGCCCATACCATTTGTCCAAAGCCTGCTTCCACTCAGGCATCACACGGCTGGATTGCTGTTCGGCAAGCCACTTGCTGCGAGCGGCCGGGTCTTTGGGGACCTGGTTGAGTGTTCCTTCGAGCCAGGGGAGCCATTCATACATTTGCGAGACATGGGCATCGAGCATGGCGACCTTTTTCTCGAAAACGTCGTCGATGGCGACCACAATGTCGGGCCGAAAAGGCTGCGGGCGGGTGAATTGATCGGAGAAGTAGAGGAAAACCGGGTTCTTCCTCAGCGCGGGTGTGTCCGTCACCACGTTCGGTACGGTGACCATAAAAGAAGCGTCTTCGACCAGAACACCCGTGTAGCGATGGTCGGGGTGGTAGTCGTTGGACCGGGGCGCCAGCACGATATCCGCCCGCCATTCGCGGATCTTGCGAATGATCTGACGGCGCACTTCGAGCGTGGGCAGTAACTCACCATCATGATTGTCCAGGACTTCGTATTCGATTCCGATCCGTCGCCCGGCTTCCTGGGCTTCGGCACGTCGACGCTTAGCCAAAACACCGCCGCCCTGCTCGTAGTGGCCGGCGTCGCCGTTTGTTACAGAGACGAATTTCACCAGATGCCCGGCGGCCGCATATTTGGCCGCCAGCCCTCCGGCCTTGGAATCGCAATCGTCCGGATGAGCGCCAAAAGCAATGATGCACAACTGGGAATAATCTTGTCCAGAAACCGGGGCAGACGTCAATAACATCACGAGGACGATCAAAGCCATCGCAGTTCCCTCCTTAAGGTGGTGATTGAGTACTGGAATGTTCACCACCACGTCGGGATGGGTCTCTCCTCAATCCTGAGGATCGCCTCCCGCGCGCTGCTGCCGATGCGGTTCATCTTAACCATCTGCTCCAATGTCGGAAGAGCTTCGCGCGCGTCCGGGCCCACCGCACCGAGAGCAGAGGCCACGCTGTTCAGGACAAGTCCTTGCTCATCCTTTGCCACCAACCTCTCGACCAGGGGGTGGACCGCGTCGTGTGCTGACGGACCCATGGCGCCCAGGGCGGCGGCGGCGGAAGCCCGCACGTAATTCACCGGATCGTCTAGAGTCCGGATAAGCTGCGGAACAGCGGGCGCTGCCACAGCGCCCATGCCTCTTAAGGCAAGGGCGGCGAGCACACGCGTGCGAGGGCTGGTATCAGAGAGCGCCTTGGCCAGGGCCGGAACCGCGGCACCGGCCTTTGCACCGATCTGGGAAAGTGCCCATGCCGCCGCTTCGCGCACCTGAGCACTAGGATCATCAAGGGCAGCCGCAACCTCGGGGAGCGCGGGAGCAGCGTCTTCGCCAAACGCTCCAATGGAGCGTAGCAAGTCGGCACGGTCAGCCGCAGTCGCCTTCTTGAGCTTTTCGAGATAGGCGAGGAGCGGTAGGCCACGATGGACCGCCGTCCCCTCCGACCCAGCAGCGACGGCCTCAGGCAGTACCGGCGTCAACTGAGGTTCGATCTGGAGCTCAGGCGCTCCGGCCGTGGCGGGAAGCCTTTCCAGAACCACGTCGTTGACTCCGACGTCAAACCCAGCCGACCGCGCGTCCTTGCCGACGCAAACGAGACTGATGGTGTGCCGCCCCTTGGTTAGATCGAACCAACCCAGGGGTCGAACTACAGCGACATAGATCTCCGGCAGATAGTTGTGAAAAACAGGCAGGCCTGGGAACGGAATCTCCGACGTCGCCGGCTTGCGGGTGTCGACATTTGTGGGTTTGCCGTCGACGTACGCTACGTAGTCACCGTAGTTCGGCGCCTGTGCTACCTCGATGACAATTTCATAACGCCCTCTTTCCGCAATGCTTATGGGAATATTGATTCTTGCCCCTTTCTCCTGGGCATTGAAGAAGAGAAGGTCTTTTCCCCAATCGACGCCGCGCTGCACCGACGCTTTGCCCTTCTCTACCGTGACTTCCTTCAGCGAATCCTCAACTGCAATCTGTTCAGCGTTGCCAAGCGGCAGACGCGCCCCCCCGTAAGGCGGTTCTGACAAGCCTTCGTTAACGCCTTCTTGATACCAAAAAGCGACGCTCGAAAAATAGTCCGGCCGCTCCTCAAAGCCGGAGCGGAGGCTCCCATCAGGGTTGGCGGTCCACCCGGAATGTTCAATACCAGCCCAGATGGAATCGGTAAACGGAATGGGATCAGGAACGTGCCAACGGTACCCGGTGAGACGCGCGCCAACGAGTTCTCCACCTGCAACTGGTGTGCCCGCCCAGGGGCCGGACACACGACGCAGATCCCAGGCGTCATTGAAGTAATCTTCCGTTCCCGTGCCGTAGATCTGCGGACGTGTCGCTCCGTCCACATAGAATAGGTCGTCACCCTCGCCAAACCACGAAATCTGCGACTGAATAACGCTCATGACCGTTCCTACGTAGTGGCCTCTTCCGCGAGTCGCCAAGAATGCGTAGTTCTTGCCCGCAGCCGCCGGACGCTCCTGGCGGTAGTAGGCATGGAAGTAGCCAATGTCGTCAGGCAAAGACTCATACTTCCTCCAATCAACATGGTAATAGCAATTCAAAACGTACCGGTTTCCCTCGTTAGTCACGGTGATTTTGCAAGACCTATGGAATGGCATCGGCCAGTAGCTGTTTCGCGCCCGCCCCAAAGAGCTGTTGCGAACCATTATGGAATTGATGTCTGCCTCATACCCATGACCCACGCCAAAAAAGTCTCCCAAGGGCGCATCCACGCTGGGGGTCTTCTTGCCGTCGTAATAAACACGAAACCGCAGCAGTCGAGGCCACGCGAATTCGTTGTCGGCGATCGTGACCCAAATGTGAGAGACCATCCCAGGCCCCTGCAGGTCGGCCAGCACCAGGGTTTCGCCGGGCATGATGCGCTTACTGTCGTCGTTACTGAATACATAACGGTGATCGCTTGACACCCGCGAGGCGGAGTAGTTCTTCAGGCGTGCAAGCCCTAGGGAACTCAAAAAATCACTCTCCAGAACCTGAGCGAAACCGGATCCAGAGACAAACATCAGACAGATCAGCGTTAGGGTTTTCATGTCTGCCATCCTATCCTCGCATTCTCAGGGGGGGGTCACCTCAATCAGCGGTAGCATTGTAATCAAAAACTGAAAATAGTTCCAGAAATGGAGGTATGGGGTCGGAAATCCCTTTGCTTCTCCTCGGCCTCAGGCGTCGACGATTCCGGCGTACGCTGACCTTCTTGCTGGCCATCGCTTCCAACGAGCAGGTCAGAATCTCGACTCTATGGACGCTCGGTGTTGCAAAATGGAGCCAGGAGGCGCGAGTTCCACCTGCTGATATCTCAGACCCTCTTACTTAAGAGTCCGCGTTAAATTTTCCCTCTAGCTTCATCGCGGATTCGAATGCAGACTTGGCGGATTGGAGTGCCATAAATCATCACCCGTCCACGATTCAGGTGGACGTAAGTCGGCGTGCGGTAGCAAAATCTACGTTTTGAGTGCAGCGCTACCGCCTCGTGTCGACTCTGTTTGCCCTTTTTGCATCACGGTGATTATTGGTGTCGCTTATAGTTACAGTCATGGACGCCCCAAACCCAAGAATTCGCGGGCGGCCTTCCAAACCTGAAAGCGATTTAGACGCCGCGGAAAAGGAAGTTCCGTGCCGTTCATGGCGTTGAATACAGCGGCGTTGGTTGCTTTTGTGTACTTAGTCGGCCACTCACTGCGATAGACTACCTATCGTCGTCAACGAAGCGATTCATGGAGACTTCGGCGGGATCCATTTCCGTTTTCGGTTTGGGCTACGTGGGCTCGGTTACGGCTGCGTGTCTAGCTCACAAGGGCAACCATGTGATCGGAGTAGACTCGAACCCTGCTAAGGTGAAAGCGTTAGAGTCGGGACGCAGTCCGATCATCGAAGCTCGGTTGGACGAACTTGTGAGCGAAGGCCGCCGCGCCTGCCGCCTGGATGGCACAAACGACACGAAATTCGCTGTGCGCAGTTCGGAGATCTCTTTTGTTTGTGTGGGGACACCGAGCTTGCGTAACGGCAAACTGGACCTCAGCCACATCGAACGTGTCTGTCGCGAGATTGGCGAGGGACTTCGCCATAAGGAGTCTTATCACTGGGTCGTCCTCCGCAGCACCGTCTTGCCAGGAACGACAGAGTCGTTGGCGATTCCAACCCTTGAGACCGCTAGCGGAAAACAGGCCGGGGCCGACTTCGCGGTTTGCTACAACCCCGAATTTATGCGTGAAGGCACGGCAGTTGCAGACTTCTTCGAGCCGCCGTACACCATTCTGGGTGCCGCTGACCCCAAGCACTTGGTGTTGTTGCGCAATCTCTATGATTGGGCGACAGGCCGGGTCTTTGAGACTTCCCTCGCCGTGGCCGAGATGGCCAAATATGTCTCGAATGCTTTCCATGCCCTAAAGGTCGGTTTCGCCAACGAAATCGGGACGCTCTCGAAGCAACTGGGCGTGGATGCTCAGGCGGTGACCGAGATTTTCACTTCGGACACCCGGCTCAATATTTCACCAGCCTATCTTACTCCTGGGTTTGCCTTCGGAGGGTCCTGTCTACCCAAGGACCTGCGGGCCCTGGAATATCGTTCTAAGGAACTCGATTTGCGGTTGCCGTTGCTCACAGCCATTTTGCCGAGCAACGCTGAACACCTGGAGCGCGCGGTCGAGGCAGTATTGCGCACTGGTGGCAAGCGCGTAGCGCTGCTGGGGCTGAGCTTCAAGGCCGGGACCGATGATCTTCGGGAAAGCCCGCAAGTACAACTCGCCAAGCGTCTTTTGGGGGAAGGATATCAGCTTCGTATCTGGGACGAGCACGTTTCGTTGGGCAGGCTAACCGGCTCGAACCGGAAATTCATTGAAGAGGTTATTCCCCACCTCGGTTCCTTGCTTGAGGCAAGCCTGCATCAGGTTGTAGAATCCGCCGAGGTCGTGGTTATAGGAACAAAGTCTGTCGCTATGGAAGAATTGGCCAGGAGTCTGCGCCCCGAACAGATGATCGTCGATCTAGTCAACGTTAGGGAATCGCCGTTATTGATCAGTCGGGTCAAATCCTACGAAGGAATGTCTTGGTAGGTGGGATTGGCTTGACACGAGCTTCGCTGAGTCCTAATCATCGTAATCGATTATACCGATTACGAATACTCTCAAAGGTCGAGACATCCGCCGCCGCATCTCCCGCCTCTGTCATGGGATTCCTTCAATTCCAAGCCTACAAGTTAAGGTTAACTTGAAGTCAAGAACAAATCTTAATATTTCCGCACGTGGCTGACCTGCTCACCGAGGTTTCACGCCGCAGTGGAGTCGCTGCATCGGCGCTTCGCTTCTATGAGGAGAAAGGTCTGATTGAGTCCAAGCGGGCCGGTTCAGGTCACCGCCGATATCCACGGGCTGTACTGCGGCGGATTGCGTTCATCGTGTTTGCCCAGCGAATTGGCATGACGCTCGAGGAAATTGGCGAGCAGCTTGCGAAACTGCCCCCGCGGACGGGTGCCCGAGGGCTCGGACTGGGCGAAGTTGTCCGGGGCTTGGACCCGTCGCATCGACGAGCGCATCGCCATGCTCCATCGCTTGTGGGAGAGCCTCACGGGATGCATCGGCTGCGGCTGCCTTTTTTTGGATTGATGTCAACTCGCCAATCCCGAGCGGGCAATGCCAAGCTCTACATTGCATCTCTCGGCCTGAGCCCGATGAGACGTCACCCTTACAACACCACGGCCGACACATTCGCAACGCAGACCGTTCGGACTTGATGTTCGCGAGGCGCTCTTCACAAGCCCATGGGGGCAAGCGAGGAGCCGCCTTGTAAGTGGGTGTTTTGCTGATCGGGCCCGAGGCTGAGCGGGCCGCGTTCTCGTCTCCTCCAGGTACTTCATCTGCCGGGGATGGAGCCCCCATTCCATGCCCTTGCCATCCGGCTTCTTGTACAGTTCCGGCTGGAGGTAGTGACCCCGCTCCTTTGCACTCTTTCTCGTCTCGACGGCAATAGGATGCATCTCCGCCCAGGGGTCTTTGCGAATTCCCGTGACCTTGCCCGCAAATCCGCAATTTCGGTGTGCCACCCGCAATCTTGAACTTACCCTTCGAGATCGGCGAAGCAATATAAAGATTTGGCGCGGGTCCGCCAATGGGGTGAGCTGATAGCGAAAGTCACGGTTTACTGCTTCAAACCAGGCGGGCAACTTCACCGTGGTCTCGCCTGCCGAATTTAGAACTTCGACACCGTCATAAATGTTCTTCTGCTCGGAGGACTCAACAAACGAATGAACGAGACACTTGTTGGCTGGGTCGAGCGGATGGTCGATCTTGAATCCGCCTCCGGCCTTCTGCAGATAACCCGAGACGTAGACGCGACCCTGAAAGTAACCTGCGTGGCCGGAGTAGCTGTATCCCTGGATTCCAGTCCCGAACGTGCTGTCGCCGCGCACCGACACGCCCCCGCCGACGCTTTCTGCCAACACCCCATAACTGGCAGCCTGGCTGCGAACGCCCACGCTAGTTCCGCCCTGTGCATCGACGCCGGTTCCTGCTTCGCTTTCGCCCACGACACCGGCGCCACCATTGGAAGAGGATCCGTACACGCCGATCCCGCCGTCACTACCGCCGTAGACACCGAAGCCATCCCGGCAATCGCCCCAAACCCCGGTCCTCGATCCGGGCTGACGAGTGCTAGGCCGACCACTGACGCCGCGCACGCCTTGCGACTGCGACGCTCACGCCGAACACTCCGACGCCATTTGCCGCTATTCCCCCGACGCCAACTCCCTCAGGGGCGGAAGAATAGGTGCCCCCGAGCACTCCAAAAGCCATCTCCGTCAGGGACGTGTTGAGCCCCAACACCCCTGCGCTCTTGCCCGATGAGGTCTCGCCCAGCACTCCTTCTGCACGGCTGCTCTGGCCGTGAACTCCTCCAGCAACGTTGCTGCTACCGTACACGCCGGAGCCGTTGCTCGAATCACCCCAAACCCCAGCGCGCGACTTGGGCGCAAGCGGAGTGTTCTTTCCACTGGTTCCGCGTACCCCGTGCCCTGCCTGGCTGGTCCAGGTTACACCCGTTCCAGCCCTGGGGTTTTCTCCTAGAACGCCGCTCTCGTTACCATCGGTGCTTCCGTGCACGCCGTTGGTCTTGCGGCTGTGCCCCCATACTCCCTCCCCTCGTCGGCTAGTGCCAATTACGCCGTCGCCGTCTGTCGAATCTCCCCAAACGCCGTAGGTCGTCGGCAAAGGTATACCGCTGCCGGCTCCGTCCTTTCCGTTCAGAGGGGGCATGCTCGCCCACCTCCTCTAAGGATTTGGTTCACTTGAGCCCTCTTTCTACTATGCTGACCGCGATATGTAAAGAGGAACGTTAAGATGCGGCTGCGACGGGCGACCAAGCCACGGCCCTGCACCTCCGGTTCTGAAGGTTGTTCGCATGGAGATGGAAGCGACGGTGAAAGTTTGATCGCTCAGGCAGAGCCTAACTGGCCGCCACGTACATCAGCCTGCGGTTCTTGACCGGGGCCCACGACGTCCGACAATCCATCGCGGAAAGTCCCGAAAAGTCTATCGAACGGCAGCGTGACTTCGCCATAGTTGCACTCGAAATAGCGGTGGTGAAGGTAATGGAAGTATGAACCTGCTGGCAGCTTTTCGTTCAGAACTGGGCCCTCGAAGCCCAGGTGACTGTTCGCCGGCCCAGCTCCCGCGTCCTGGCTCTGAAACAGAAAGTGGATCGGGTGAGAGGGCACCACAAAATGGATCAGCAGCCGGCTGAAGAACAGGAGGTGCTCCACCGGATGCATGGAGAGGCCGGACCACGGCGCCGGTTGCACATTCTTGTGGTGCAGATAATGGACGTGTTTGTACAACGGCTTCCAATGAATGGCCCGGTGGATCCAGTAGAAATGGAATTCACGCCAGACCGGAATCAAAAGCAGCCAGGCGGTGCAGTAGACGGGATGTTCGGTCCACTTCACGTAGGGAACATGGTGGTTGGCCGCGGCCCAGATATAGACTGCCTCGTAGGCCGTCCAGATGGTGCAGCCGCTCACGCAGCTCCAGAAGATATTGTCGTAAAGTTGATTGTGGAACAGGAAATTGCGATCGTTCACCTGCGTCCAATGCGGGTAATACTTGCGCTGCATGCCCTGCACCTTGAGGGTGTAAAACAACAAGTGCCAGCCGCCGGCCACCAGCCAAAGCAGGATGAGATTGATGAGGTATATCTGGCTGATCCAGCCCACGTGGAATTCCACACAACGAGATAGGGGCGGCTGGAGCCAGAGCCACGTCAGGGTGGCCGTCAGCATGAAGAACAGATCCCACGGCCACAAGTAACCGCCGCCAAAAAGCCATTTCAGCGCTTCGAGCGGCCGCAGAGGCCAGCAGAACAGAGGTACAAATTTAATCGCATACGGCGGTCGCCACTCACCCTTCGCCGTACGAAAGCCGAACTCCGGCTGTGTGGTATCAGCCATGGTAGGGGTCCTCTTTCATTGCTTAAGTTCAGTCGCCGTACGCCGGTGCTGGGACGTTTATCTCCAACACAGCGGTAGCGTATACCCGACAACACCCGAAATCAATATTGCCCACCTCGACGGCCACGGCTTCTGAAGCCCCGGCTGCTCCGTATTCACGAGTACGCCGGCATTAGCAACATGTGAGAGTCTCTAGATCCTGGCCTGCCGCGATAGCACAAAATCCGTTCAGGTCTATCACTGGTAATAGGTGCGATACCATTCCACGAACCGTTTCACACCTTCCTCCAACGGCGTCCGGGGGCTGAACGAGAAGTCGCGAACCAGGTCTTCAACGTCTGCGTACGTGGCCTGAACATCACCGGGTTGCATCGGCAGGGGGTTCAATTGGGCTTTTTGCCCGAGGGTCTCCTCCAGCACTTCGATGAATCTCAGCAACTCCACTGAATTTTGGTTGCCGATATTGTAGAGCCGGTAGGGAGCGGAGCTGCTGGCCGGATCGGGATGCGCACTGTCCCAGGCTAGATCCGGTTGGGGAATCGTCTGCATGATTCTCTCCAGACCTTCGACGATATCGTCAATATAAGTGAAGTCCCGCCGCAAATGGCCGTTGTTGTAGAGGTCGATCGGCTTGCCCTCGAGGATGGCCTTCGTAAACTTGGATGGAGCCATGTCTGGCCTGCCCCAGGGACCATAGACCGTGAAGAATCGGAGTCCCGTACAAGGCAGCCGGTAGAGGTGCGCGTAACAGTGTGCCATCAGCTCGGTGGCTCTCTTGGTGGCCGCATAGAGGCTGACAGGATGGTCGACCGCGTCGTGGACTGAGAAGGGCAGCCTCGTATTGGCGCCATAAACAGAGCTGGAGGAGGCAAAAATCAGATGCCTGACGCCGGAGTGGCGACAGCCCTCGAGAACGTTCCCGAAACCGACGATGTTAGAGTCGATGTATAATGCCGGATTGCTTAAAGAGTACCTTACTCCCGGCTGCGCCCCCAGATGTACGACTTTGTCGAAGCGCTCCTCTTCGAAGAACGGCGGCAGAGCGGTACGATTCGAGAGATCCAATTTCAAGAAGCGGAAGGATTTTTCCGCCAGCAGCCGTGAAAGCCGCCCGTTCTTAAGATTTACGTCGTAGTAGTCGTTCAAGTTGTCGAGGCCGACGATTTCGCCTGCTCCGCGTTCGATTAAGCGCTTGGCCAGATGATAGCCAATGAAACCCGCACTGCCAGTGATCAGGATTTTGCTCATAATCTTTCCCAAGCGGACACCTTAATCAGGAGCGGACTAGCCCACGCCGCCAAGGTCCAAGAAGGTACGACGGGGAGCGCCGTAGCAGCCAGGGCCATGAACCATAGGCTAGTCACGGCGAGAAAGCCGAAGTCTGAGAAACCTTTCACTTCTCAACGCAGGAAGGTGCTCGCCGAAATCCAGGAGTGCGAGAGCAAGAACCCGTCATGGTTGGCGTGGTGAGTGGCTATCCCGCAATGCCTGCATCGTACGAATTGTAAATCTTAATATAACGATCCCTTAGTGCGCAAATCTTAGCTGCGGTCGGAACTACCTCAACTCACCCGCCGGGCAGTTGCCCTCAGGGAAGGAGCGCAGACGAAAGAGTGGTTGACTCTTACGCGAGGTTTTCAGGTATCCTGGCTTTCACATCGCGGATGGATCCGTGATGCCGGGCCCCATAGGACCCAACCCGTCATTACAACGACGGCGCTCTCGGACCGTGTTGCCGATCACGGCGTTCAGAATTCCAAGATCGGAGGATGAATATGCCCACAGGAAAGGGTAGAAAGAAATCTCTGATCCTGGCCGGGGGGGGAATCAAGGTTGCCTTCCAGGCTGGAGTGCTTCAGGTCTGGCTGGATGAAGCCGGCCTAACGTTTGAACATGTGGACGGTGCGAGCGGCGGCGTGTTCAACCTCGCGATGATGGCCCAGGGGATGACCGGAACGCGGATCGCAGAAAATTGGAGGAACCTCAATCCGAGGGCGGGCATTGAGTTCAACGCCAAAGAATACCTGAAACTCTTTTACGCCGAATCGCTGTTCACGCTCGACAACTATCGCCATCACGTCTTCCCCGGATGGGGACTCGACTGGGAGAAGATTCGCAACTCGAAGCTCGGTGCCACGTTCAATGTCTTTAACTTCAGTCGCAAGGAGCTTCAGGTTCTCGAGCCTAAACAAATGACCGAGGATCTCTTGTGCGCGTGCGTCTCGCTCCCCATGTGGTTCCCGCCGGTTCATATCGCAGGTGAGACTTACATTGACTCCGTCTATTTGTCCGATGCGAATCTCGAGGAGGCCATTCGGCGTGGATCCGACGAGCTGTGGGTGATCTGGACAGTCAGCCAAAAAGATGAGTGGCACCCAGGCTTCGTGGCGACTTACTTCCAGATCATTGAAACCACCGCCGACGGGCACTATCAAGCGATGCTGCGCCGCATCGAGACGAACAATCAAGCCATCGCGCAGGGCAAGACAGGAGAGTTTGGCCGGCCGATTGAAGTGAAGGAACTCAAGGCGGACGTCCCGCTTCACTATCTGATCGACTTCAGCCAGGATCGACTCACGGAGGCCGTCAATCTCGGCGTCGAGAGAGCCAGGCAGTGGTGCAAGGACAACGGAATACCCCTGAAGACTCCCGGAGTGGAATACGCCACGGACGTCCACACTGCGGAGACTCAATTGAGCTTCACCGAGGACATGAAGGGTTTCATCACCTTCGGCGAACTCGATTACGACAAGGGCTATCGTGAAGGGCAAAGCAGGGGTACCAGCCTTATGACCCATTTGACGATCACGATCAACGGAGTGAATCGGTTTGTGACCAGGCCGGAGCACGACGCAACCACCGAAGGTTATGTGGAGTGTGATGAGCTCGGCGGAAAGCTTCCGGTAGAGGAGGGGCTTTTCAATCTTTTCGTTGACCAGCAAGATCCGGCATTCAAAAAGATGCTTTACCGCCTCTATTTCCGCGACAGCACGGGACGCGCGCTCACGTTAAGCGGTCAGAAAATCGTCAAGGAAGATCCCAAGATGGATGTTTGGAAAGACACCACTACGTTGTTTACGCGCATTCTGCGGGGCCACATCAGCGCGGACGAAGAGGCCGCGGCGCAGGCAGATTCGCAGAAGTGCGCGCAACTGGTTGTGGCTTCTGGCATCATTACTGTCCACTTACTAGATTTTCTCAAGCAGCTCACAACCTTTCACACGGAGGGCCCAACACTCGCGGACCGGAATTCCGCACGAATACGCTTTGGGAGGCTCTTTTTGGGAAAGCTTTGGGACGTTTACGCGACGAATCTTTTGACCTCCGGGCCGTTCTAGCTTAGTACTGCCGTTCGTAATTACGGTGACATATTATTGGTGACCTAAGTGAAACCAGTTCTGATATGCTTGGCAGCCGGGAGGTGCTTTTGGGATGCCAAGGAGAAGCCCATTCACGGTCGCGTTGTCCCGAGACGAACGGCAGCATTTGGAATCCGTGGCGCGTCAATATACGTCACCGTATTGCGATGTCATCCGCGCCAAGATCGTCCTCTTGGCTGCTGAGGGTCTTTCCAATGATGTCATCGCCTCCCGCCTCGGCACTCCGCGCCAGGTCGTCAGCAAGTGGCGCAAACGATTCTGCCTGGCCCGTTTGCCCGGCCTCGAGGGCGAACCTCGGGGCGGGCGTAAGGCCCGCTTTCCCCCCAGTCTCGTCGTTCAGGTAAAAGCTCTCGCTTGTGAATTGCCGCATCGCCAAGGCTTGCCCTTGTCCCGCTTCTCGATCGCCGACATCCGCCAGGAAGTTCTCGACCAGGGCTTGGTGGCCGAGATCAGCGGAGCCACCATTTGGCGCTGGCTCAACCAAGACGCCATCCGTCCGTGGCGGTATCGAAGCTGGATCTTCCCGCGTGATCCCTTGTTCGTCGAAAAGGCAGGCCCTATCCTCGATCTCTACCAAGGTCTCTGGCCGGGACAACCTCTTGGTCCTAAAGATTTTGTGCTCTCCGCTGATGAGAAAACGGGGATTCAAGCACGTCACCGCGAGCATCCGTCCCTTCCGCCTGCTCCAGGGAGGGCGGCGCTCGTCGAGCACGAGTACGAGCGCGAGGGGGCCTGGGTCTACCTCGCGGCTTGGGATGTCCGGCGCGCCAAGATCTTCGGCCGTTGCGCCATCAAGAATGGCATCGAGCCCTTTGATAGCCTGATCGCGCAGGTGATGAGCCAGGAACCCTATCGCTCGGCGGCACGCGTGTTTTGGCTCATCGATAATTGCTCGGCACACCGCGGCCAGAAGTGCGTGCAGCGTCTTCAAGCCCGCTGGCCTTCGATCATTCCTGTTCACACGCCTATCCACGCCAGTTGGCTTAACCAAGTTGAGATCTACTTCTCCATTGCTCAGCGTAAGGTTCTCACACCCAACGATTTCGACTCTCTGGCAAAATTGGAGGCCGCTCTACTCGCCTTTTAGGAACGTTATGAAAAATCGGCTGCCCCGTTCCGATGGACCTTTACCCGGGAGGACTTGGCAAAACTCATGATCCGCCTCAACGCCAAGATCCTTGCTCCGGCAGCTTGACGGCACTGCGGAAATACGTCACCGTAATTCCGAACAGCAGTACTTAGTCGGCCTTAGCCGGCTTGGACGGGCTTGATGGGCTTGATTCGTGTGTTCTTGCGTATAGAACCCAATTGGAGTAAATTTGCGCACGCTCGATGGTAACGAACCGGTACAGTTTGAAGTATAGCATCCAGTATTAAGCGATCAGTAACTCGCTATGCGACGGATGGATTCTTCACGTGGTTCTCCGTCCGGATGAGTGACAAGGGGGGCGTCATGTATACAGCACTCAAGTGGTTTCGCATCACGGTTTGGCTGGGATTCGTGGTGAACATGATTTTCGCCGTGCCGGCCCTTTTTGCTCCGCGTTCTCTGGAGGGCTTAGCGAACTGGGGCCTAAGCAACACAACTTACTGGCTCCAGAACGTCGGGATACTGCTGGTGATCATCTCTGTGATGTATATCCCGGCTATCCAGGATCCCTTCCGCTATCTTTTCATCTCGTACCTGCTTATAGCGGGCCGCTTTGCTGCAGGTGTTCTGTTTTTGGCGGGGCTACTCTTCATGAACTTCCCATCCGGCTTCCGCCTGCTTGCGGGCAATGATCTCATCCTCTCACCCATTCAGGCGGTTTTCCTGTATTTCACGCTGCGCGCAGGAGACCCCCGAGCCGCCGGCAGATGAGTACGACAATGGAGGTTGGCTATGGAAGCCTTCAAGCGATTTTCCCTCGACGAGAGCCGGGCAGAAGCTCGACGTTTTGCGATCGGGTGCGTCATCGCCGCGCTCATTGCACTGGTGCTTGGGTTGGTGTTGAATCGGTTCGCGCCTAATCGCCCGGTGAAGTACGCAACCGATAAGGAACATTTCTACTACGGTTCGATCGGATCGGACGTTTCCGGGGGCCTTCCCTTGAAGGTAATGCAGGTCCTCCCGGCTATGTTTCCCGAGTATTTGCCCAAAGGGAGCAAACGGCGGGACTATACGGCACTCGGCTTCATTCAGCAGCCGGGTGCGAAGATGCCTATCGGATTTTCGATTCGGCGGCAGATCATCGATCTTACCGCGATCAACTGCGCAGCCTGCCACACCGGCTCGGTACGCGAGACGGCCCAAAGCGAGCCCATCATCATCCCGGCCATGCCCGCCAACACGGTGGATCTCTTTGCTTACTTCAAGTTCCTTTTCGATTGCGCCGCCGATCAAAGGTTCAACACGGAGAACGTCCTGGCCGCTATGGAGCGAGCAGACATTCGTGAGCCGCTCGATGGCCTGATCTACCGTCTCGTCATCCCTCGCATGAAGAAGGGTCTGGTTGAGCGGACCGAGAAGATCAAGCTGTTCTTCCAGCCAGGCTATCCACCTTTTGGACCTGGGCGGGTGAATACGTTTGACAGCTTCAAATACGACCAGTTTGCGTACTACTACAAGGCGCACGAGCAGGCGATCGGCCCCGACGAAGTTTACGGCACGGTGGACTTCCCCTCCGTCTGGAATGAGGCGGCCCGAGAAGGGCTGCGGCTGCACTGGGACGGGAATAACACCTCAGTACGAGAGCGAAACTTCAGCGCCGCCATCGGCGCCGGCGCCACTCCTCCCACCATGCAGATCGATAGCCTCTTTCGCGTAGAAGCGTGGCTCGACCACCTACCCGCGCCTGCTTATCCGTTCTCCATCGACGAAGCACTCGCCAGGCGGGGTGGCGCTCTATATCAGAAGATGTGCTACACCTGCCACGATCTAAAAGGAAGTAAGGTGGGCCAGGTTATTCCGCTGGAGCTGATTGGTACGGACCGGCACCGTATGGATTCCTACACCCAGTTCCTGTTGGAGGCCCAGAAAGACTACACCAAGGGCTATTTCTGGTCGTTTACCCATTTTACTAAGACCAACGGCTACGCCACCCAGCCGCTGGACGGCATCTGGGCACGGGCTCCATATTTACACGGCGGTTCTGTGCCTACGATGTGGGACCTGCTGACCCCTGCCGAGAAGCGTCCCAAGGCATTTACCAGGGGCGGCGACGTTTACGACCAAAAGAACATGGGGTTTGCATATGAGGAACTAAAGGGAACGCCACAGTCCGGCTATACGCACTTAGACGGAACGCCGTACACTGGGACGGCTTTCGTGTTCGACACTTCGCCTACTGCAAACGGCAACCAGGGTCATACGGGTTCAGTGTATGGTACCGAGCTCAGTGATCAGGAAAAATGGGCGCTCATTGAGTATTTCAAGTGGCAGGATCGCCCAAGGGGGTGAGTCCGATGTACAAGCTCGTGTTGTGCCACCGCATAAAATCCGATCTTGGATGTGGTAAGTTCCATGACTACTGGCGGCAGGTGCGCAGCGCCCTCGTCCTTAAGCTCCAACCGGCATTGGGTTACAGCAGCTACGCGCAGCTCCATCAGACGTCCAGGCTGAACCCGCTGTACCAGTCGGTACTGTTTACGAGGAGCCGCTTGGTAACTTCGCTGGTCGCCACCAAGAAGATGGTTCCGCGGGCAGCCAGATTCCCGAATGGGCTCGGAGGAACACTGGGATGTCACAGACGAGTTGCTCTTTGCGTCGAAGGACGCGATGGTTCAGGCGCTCACGTCCGAGGCGGGTACCGCGGCAGCGCGGCGCCTGGTCGAGGATCACACTCCGCGAGTGCGCCGCACCGAGGTTGTAACGTCCGAGGAATTCGTAGCGGCTCCCGATCCGGCGCCGGGTCCCATGGATGCGAGGACCGTATTCTTTCTGCGCCGCCGGCCCGAAATGACCCGCGAGGAGATGCTCGGTTACTGGGGCGATAGTCACAAAAAGACCGTGCTCTCACTCCAGAGCAACCTAAAATATCGAGCCTACAATCAGCTCCACGTCCGAAGCGCTCCTGAACTTACTGCCGTTGCCCAGCGGTTTGAGGGTGCAGCCGCCGAGGAATACGACGGTGTCGCCGAGCTGTGTTTCACGAGCCAGTGGGAGCTGGTAAAGGGCGTCTTCAGCATTACAACCGAGTCAGCCAACCTCAAACTCGTGAAAGACGAAACCAATTTTGTTGACGGCCAGCGCTCGGATTTGGTACTCGGCAATCACTACCGCTTCCCGTCAAAGTAACGCCGATCTGCAACGCAGCGCCAGAGGTGTTTGCGCCTGTGAGCGGCTTTATTCTCAGAGCACTACTGCAACCGTGCCCCGCGCCAGTCTATTAGCAAAAAGGGGGCGGCACTTGGGACAGTTCGAGGTATGCCCTGAGAAATCTCCCTCCAGAGCAAAGAAGCTAGCTAAACCCACGCGGACAGCCAATGCCCTTTATTTACGAGACCGAATACGTCAACTCGGTTTTTTCAGGAATGAATCGTGAAGGGGTCCGGCTCGATCTGATTGCGGGTACTCACCGCAAGGACTTTCCGTATTATGGCGATGCGCCGTGGGACAACGTCCTCCTTTCAGTCGACAGCCGACGAATCCAGCAGACGGTTCGCCTACCCGGCCTTATCCGATTCGACCCCTATCCGGGCACGTTGGACGGCACATGCAGCTGCCACTTGACGATTAATGGTCTGACGACTTTCGTGGATTCCCAGCAGCAAATCGAAATTGACCTTCAGATGGACATGGTCCTCGTGAGCCTACGGGCTCGGCAGGAAGCCAAGCACTATAACTTTCTTGATATCCGCAAGATTCCCGGTTTGCGTTGGCACCCATTTGTAATTGAGCGCGCCCAGGCAGCGGTACGGATAGGAGAGGAGCAATGGCTTTTCGAAAACGTGACAGGCCAGATTGAGCACGGGCAGCAGTCAAACTTGCGCGCCAAGAATTTCGCATACTATTACGACTACCAGGCGCTTGTTTGCCCTGGTCCTACGGCCTATACCTATGTTTGCTTCAAGACGCACGCCCTCAGCAGCGGGCGATTTGGTCGCACGCTCGACCGGTACCTAGTCCGATATGCTTCAGAGGAACTCACCCTTGCGAACGGGCTCGCGGTTCAGGGAAATCAGCACCAGGTCCGGTCGTGCGGCCGAGAGGATAACTGCACGGTCTTGTTTGAGAACCAAGTGGAACTGAAACTGGCGACGCTTCGACGACAACTCGTGGCGACTCGAGACGGCGAGAACGCGAGTCTAACGGGCCTGCGCGAGATCTTTGAACCCTTAACGCCAAGAAAAGCCGCTCACGCCAAAAAATGAGGCAAGCCGGAAATTGGAGTCGCTGGAACTGTGGAAAGAAACACCGGATTCATCTTAAGGAAAACGGTTTCTCAACGTCGGCGAGGGACTCGATCGCGTCGCTGAGATCTGTTACCTATGAGTCCCCCGGGATTAAGTACGGGAGCACCTTTACGGCCCTTCAGGTTTGGACAGGTCCAAGGTGCAGCCTCCTGGGCACGGCGGAAACCGCTTTCGCGCCGCTCTATTAACGGCGGTACGCACACTGTGAAGGTACTCCCCCTGCAAGTACGTTTTGGACCGCCGCCCGAGTGTCAATCGAGCCTAACTTTTGGCTGCCGTGCCGGTCAGAACCTCGCGGAAATAATCGTTCAGGAGACGATCGCTTGGATCAAAGGTCTTGCGAGCTTCTTCGAATTTCTGTAGACGGTCTCCATAGGCCTTCTGCGCTATAGCGTGAGTGACGCCGAAGGTCTGGTTAAACAGCGGAAGCCCGCCGTTGTCGCTGCAGAACTGGTTGTACGCGCCCAGAAAGTCCTTCCAGCCAGCATTGCCGGTCGAGACCGGATCGATGGTCATGACGTTTCCGTCATACGAGTAAGACAAGAGCGCGTTCTGGTCCTTGGCAATCCGGTATCCCACGTTCAGCATGTTGGACCGATAACCGTGCTGCTGGTAGTAGTCGCGGCAAAACTTGAAATATGCAGGCAGAACGGTAGGATAGAGTTCCTCCGGAAAGGCGAACAGACTGAAAGTGTACCTGCTGTCGTCTGCCACGGTCGGATAACGGATGATTTGATCAGTGGCAATAGTGTAATCGCTGCGAACTACATGGTCCAATTTGAATTGCAGTATTTCGTTGAATCCGTCGATCGCGGCATAGCGAACGGTAGGGTTCTCAACGTCTTTTTCAATCTCGTGTGCAAACCTCGGTCCCGCCTTGCTCCACAGGAAGTTCCGCAGCACCCAAATGTGCCGGTCTGGCTGTCCCGTAGCCGCGGGATTGTCCCTTCGGCACTCGACGGTAATACTGTTGGCGAACGGGAAGAGATAGTACATCAGCGCCTGATTGCTAGCCTTCAGCTCGGGGAGTTTGGCGATGAAGTCTTCGATCTTGTAAGATTCGTGGTGAACGTGCATCGGCGTCAGCGGCCGGACACGGTAGGTCACCTCGTAGACGACGCCGAGGAGTCCATAACTGGAGCGGATCTTTTGCATCAAATCCGGGTCCTTATCTTCGGTCACCTCCAGGAGGTCGCCGGAAGGAAGCACCATCTTGACCCCAGTGACGTAAGATCCTACTTGCCCGAATCCACCCGGGAACGACGAGTCCTTCGTGCCAGCGCATGCGGCAGCTCCGGCCGTCAGCATGCCGATCTCGGTGTTGACGTAGAACTGCAACTGCCGTTTCTCGAGTTCCTGAGCGATATCGATGTAGATGGCCCCGGCTTGAACCCTTACCGAGTCAGCCCGGATCTCGAGAATCTGGTTCATTTTCATCTTGACGACGGTACCACCTTCGGCCACGTCAACACGCGCGGTGGAATGGATGGAACCTGCCGCCCGGACGGGAGATGGATACCGGTCCGGGTTTTTCATGACGGCAACAATGTCATTGACCGAATTGGCCTCCACGACGGCTTTTGGATGCCAAGCAAGATCGCCAAACCAGTTTGTAACCGTGAGTTCTGCCACAGGTGTATCCTCCTTTTTTCATCGACTCCAGCGAGAGCGGCCAGTTAAGCCTCCCTCCGGGACTAGTGAGGGAGGAAGGTGAATCGTGTCATGCACACGGGTGTCAGCTCGAACCTTACCGCGATTGGTGCCAAGCTTTTTAGGTCTTTGCGGGTAGCAGGTCGCCTAGATCCATCTGTTCCATCTCCCGGCCATGGATCATGTAAAACGCAACGCGCTCGGCCGTCGCACTGATAGTGGCTGACGGGTTCACCGCTAGTGCCGTCGGAATGATTGAGCCGTCGGACACATATAGGTTCGGATAGTTCCAGACTTGTCCCAATTCGTCCACGACGCCTTCTTCCGGCCTATTCGACATGGCACAACCACCCAGCGGGTGGGCTGTCAACAACTTGCGAAATGGCCAATTCCAGAGAAAACTGCGCACGTATTTGCCACCGGACATACGGCTGATCTGCCGCATGTGGTTTTCCATCTGGTCGAACATACGCTTGCTTTCAGTGTGGCTCCAGTTGACAACAATGCAGTTGTCCTTGTCCAGGGTTAAAACGCCATTCGCGGCGTCAGTTCCCATACCCAGGTAGGGCAGGAAGCGCGTTGTGAGTCCGCCCCGGAACAGCCGTTCGAGTCCGACGTCCATGAGGGTTTTGCCCCTCAATCCCAAGGTCGACAGCACGTAATTCCACGTGAGCAGAATAGCCTGCCGCCACCGCTGCCGCGTAGGAATGCTGCCGTTGATGTACCACAGGAGAGGATCGGGGAAACCGAGGTCTTCAATGTAAATATAATCTTTCTCGCTGGCGAACGCCGCGCCTGCGGTGATGCTGGGTCCGCTGCTCGGATCGATGAATTTGTTATCGTAAAGCGTTCCCCCCAGCAGGAAGTCTCCGTTACCGGAAAATCCCTTCCCCAATGCGGGGCTGAGGGCAGGCAGGGTCTTGTACACGTCGCGGCACTTGAGCAGCAGCTCGTTCGAGCCTAAGGTCCCGGCTGCTACTACGACAGTCCGTGCTGTTACCGTCAACGCTTCGGCAGCCCCCCCATTTTCGGGATAACGCAGGACGTGCACCTTAAACCCGCGACTGTCCGGCTCGATGTATTCGACGCTATGCAACGGGAACACTCCGGCCTGATGCTGTTCCGCAACCGCAAGGTAATTCAGATCCAGAGTGTTCTTGGCATTAACCTGGCATCCCAGCAAGCAGCTCCCGCAGTAGATGCAGGCACTTTGAGAACCGCGACCGGCGCTATCCGTGTAGACGGCTATATCCAGGTATTCAGGCTTAACCTTACAGGCCTCGATTGCTGCGACAAATGCTTGTGTGCGTAACGGCAATTTTCTGCCCTGTGGAGGCTCAAGCGGTTTGGCGCTCAACATCTCTCTTGCCACACGATAATAAGGCGCCATCCGTTCGAGGGTGATGCTGCGCGGCCAACGAGGCTGTTCGAAGATCTCCGCGGGCGGCTGTTTGCAAACATTGAAGTAATGCAGCGAGCCTCCACCGACACCGCGCCCTTGGATCACGTCCATGTGCTTGAAGGATCGGTACTCGACGAAGCCGCGCCGTTGCTGCTCGTTCCAGATTGCGCTAGTGGCGAGTTCGTAGGGAGAGCGAGGGAAATCCGTGTATCGTCTGCGCGGCCCTTTCTCCAGCACGCAAACCAATTGGCCGGCCTGGGCCAGACGGCACGCCGTAATGGCGCCCCCGAAACCAGACCCGATCACCACCGCGTCATAGTGCTGTTTCATAGGCTGCCCCCGTACAGGGTCTTCAAAATACCCCATTGATACTTTTTTGTCCACTTGCTAGAGACTTCGCCGGCGTGCTGAGAAACGCGAGGCGATAGACCGGGCGTCGCTGAGCATTACTTGCAGGGTGCCGCCACGCTTCGGCGGAGCCAAACCATTGGGTCACCTTGCGGCTTGCGCCGGACAAGCCACCAAAAGAGCAGCAGCCCCTCGATTAGTCTCGGTGTTAAGACCTCTTGTCAATTACCTGAGATCGCCGCATCAGCCGCCCGGTGTTCGGGCTCCTTCCCCGTTTGACGGCGGGTGTCTGTGCGCATGCTGCAGAAGTCAAAAATTTCCGTCCAGACGCTCGTGAACATTTCGTCGGTAAAGGGAGGCGTGGACTTAAAAGCATCGTACGATTGATATTGGCGGCCCCCGCCCGGCTCCGCTTTGACAAGGTGGTAGTGCCCCACGATGTCCAGATGGTCGCCAGCCACCAGCACATTTTCGCCCTTAGGCCAGAACATCGAAGCGGTGTTGACAATCCCGTCGTTGTCCCATGACTCGATGGCGCGTCGCGGACATTGCCCCAGCCGTCTGCTTACTTTTCCCCAGAGTGCAGGCTTAGGTTTACGGAACGGCCCGCCTGCACAGGCGCGGTAGCAGAGGCGGTAAGCCACATCGGTGCCCTCGCTAAGTTCGAGGTCTTTGGCGACCTCGGGATAGGTCCACAACTTGGCAAGCTCCCACACCGGTGCGGGTTCGCCCTCGGGAAAGCGAAACGGACGGTTTCCGACCGTCGCAAACGTGAGTGTCGTAATGCTCCGCTCGTCCCACAGCGCGAGCTCTTTCGTGCGTTCATCTTCGTCAAAGTGTGCCGGGCTGAGCGGACCTTCTGGAGGCCGCCCGGACGCGAGATCGTCGAGGCCACGGAAATCCGATGCCAGGTGCCGTAGGTATAGCCCCAGTTCGGATGCGGCTTCGTGCGCTTCCGCGCTCCGTACCGGACTCCACTCGCCATTGCGCTCGTTCGCCTCGCCCAAGGCATCCTGCACTGCCAGAAGTAGTTCCGCGCCCGTCAGGCAAGCGGCACCACCGGCAACTTGCTCTTCAATCCAATCAAGAATAAAGACCTGCGTACCGGTGACGGCAGCGCGCAAATCCGCCACCACGGCCTCGCGCCAAATCGCGTGGGATCGCACCCAGTCGGCGATATTCGTGCCCCAATGCGGCACCGAAAGGAATACCATGCGGTGAAGGTAGTCGAGCAAGTTCTGGGGATGCACCGAAGAGCCCCCGTCGATGCAAATCGCGTGAGTGCGCCCTTCCTGCCCGGTACCATTGTCGCCGCGGCGTAGGCCTGACATCAGACAGCGGATGTCGAGTCCGCCTGTAGAGTGCCCAACCAGGGCGACTACATCTCCAGGCTCGATCTCGCCGCGCGCAATCCGTTTGGCAAGATAGCTTCGCAAACATGATGCGCGAGTGACCACGGCCGCCGTAGGGAAGTTGTCGAAGTAGTGCAGTACTACGTCTGACCTTCGCCGCCGGGCTTTCCATTCTTGAAACACCGGCGTGACTCCGGCGTAATACTCAACTTGCCCGAGGGCATCGAAGCCGCCGAAGCCAGGTATCAATACAATGTGAAACCGCTTGCAACGCGCGGATCCGTTTGAATTGCCCATCGCTAAGCACCCCCAAGGTCCTGATTTTGCCTATCTTTCACCAACTCCGCACGCAGGCGTTTCTTACGGAATTCACCCAACTCGGGTTATGACGGCAACCACTTTCTCTGACTCAACGAGTTAATATGCTAATAAGTAGAACTCTGCCCAGATCGTCTGCGTGACGATATCATTCGAAGCTCAAGGAATCGCACAATCTCGAATCAGCGCGTCTCTGCAGTGAAGACACAGAAGAGGCCGACGGTAGTTGGCGGGGCATGTCCATATTCGTACCCCCTAAATTAGCCGGTATGATGCTTTCTAATACTGTTATGGGCAACTTGTATGTGACGGCGGTCACATATGCTTAACTGATTGTGCCTTTCTGCGATTTTGGGCCTGGTAGTTGACGATTGGGCCCACAAGGCAGGTATACGCTGAATTGCGCTGCTTGTGGGAAGCCTCAATTGGGCACGCTGACAAAGAGACTGCGTGAAGGGAACTTGAGAGAAGTCCGGGCTCAAGAAAATCGGCAGGCGGTGGTAAGTACTGCTGGTGATGAACTGCAAACGGGCCCAGGCTCGTAGTGACCTGGTAGAGCGGCATGGCCGTAGTCTGAGGGGCGCAAACCTCAAAAGCAGGTCTGCGTCAGCCTGGCCCAGAGCTCGCGTTAGTTCACTGTGATCTGATGACCACCACCTCTGCCACGGGGTTGCCCAGACATTGGCCGTGCTCGAAACATCCGCTTTGGGTTGCCGGCCCTGTCCCGGTTGTAGGTCACAGGCAGTTGTTAACGACGGGGCGCGGGGGGGCGAGCGCCGCTGAAGCCTACTGTGCCGGTACCCGCTACGGCGGCGATGATTTGAATGGCGGCATCCACGCGTCGAATACGGCTGTTGTTGCCGTCCGCGATGAACAAGCTGCCCGTGTTGTCAACCGCCACCCCGAAAGGTGAAAACAGCTCCGCATTGCTGGCCGGGCCGCCGTCGCCGCTGAACCCAACGGTGCCTTTGCCCACCACCGTGGTAATCACCTGTGTCGCTGCATCCACTCGGCGAATCCGGCCGTTACCGTAGTCTGCAACGAACAGGTTACCGGAGGCATCCACCGCAACCCCAGAAGGAGAACAGATACTGGCGTTCGCAGCCGGGCCGCCACTGCCGCCGAACCCGCACGCGCCGGTGCCTGGGCTCTCTCCGCCCGCAGAACACTCCGGAGGCCAGCAGACTCGCCGCACGATCATGACGCACGGTTGAACCCGCATTCACTTTAGGCTGTCGGAGCCGTCAGCCAAATTTAAACAGCGACTCAGCGATCCCCTAATAAGGTTGAATGCCGATTGCCAGCAACAAATCCGAGGAAGCACGCCGTGAGTCCTGCCCATTCTTAAGGAGAAGCAAGTTGCTCGCAGTGACGGCAATCACATTTCCGTGAATTATGGTGGGCTTATTAATGACTAAATGGTGGAGAGTCGATTCAAAGAATCTTCGGCCAGGGACCAGTGGTTAAGACCAGTCCTGCGCCTAGTCGTTCGCCCGCCCACTGTGACATCCAGGAATTCGTTGGTATTGGAAGCAAGAGTCGGCTATTCTAGGTCCAGGGGACGTAGTTCAGCTGGTTAGAACGCATGCCTGTCACGCATGAGGTCGCGGGTTCGAGTCCCGTCGTCCCCGCCAGCTAACTCCTTCATACTCAATCTCAGCTTCTGTTCCATAGCCTGTAAATTCGCCTCAACTGTGCCGGCAAACGCCGGTCAATTGAGGCTTGCTGTGCCCAAAGCTTTGTGATGCTCGTTCGCTTGGGTTTGGACCGGGAATTCGATAGGGACGCGTGACTTTCACCCCAGCCGGTCATATGCCGTACGCCTTGTGGTAATCCGAGTGTTTCAAGTTACAGAAGAACGCAGTAAGATGGCTGCTGAAAATGGCGTAGCCGCACCCTTTATAGGCGAGGTGCCACTCTGAACCGAGACGAGGTCAAACTGCAAATGCCCATAATGAAATCGATGTTGGTCTTCACTATTGGACTTCTCACAGCCGCATGCTCCACGGCACCGACTCCTACCCCCACCCCCGAAAGACCATCCGCTGGAGGAAATATTGTGCGATTGGACCCGGCGTTTGATGAACTCGTTCCTAAGGACGCCCAGCTTGAAAAGCTCGCTGATGGGTTCACATTTACCGAAGGTCCAATCTGGCGCCCCTCCGGCGTCCTCTGGTTCAGTGACGTGGTTGGCAACGTGGTGCGTCAATGGTCGCCAGACGGAAGCGTGACGGAGATTCTTAATCCGGGCGGTTATGACGGACAAGGTAATCTGCCGGCTAGTGGCTACAATGGCCCCAACGGCATGACTGCGGATAAAGACGGCGCGGTGCTGCTCTGCCAGCATGGGTACCGCCGTATCGTCCGCATCAGCAAAGACATGAAGATCAGCACCGTGGTTGAGAAGTTCGAGGGGAAGAGGCTGAACAGTCCAAACGATGTGGTCTACCGCTCCGATGGAGCCCTCTATTTCACGGACCCGCCCTACGGTTTGGCTAAGGGCGACGACGACTCGGCCAAAGAATTGAAGTTCAACGGAGTTTTCCGCTTGGCCAAGGGTAAACTGCAACCGGTCATTAAGGACTTGTCGCGGCCCAACGGCATCGCTTTCTCTCCTGATCAGAAGACACTCTATATCGGGAATTCGGACGAAAAGAACAAAGTGTGGATGGCCTACAACGTCGCCGACAATGGCACCGTCAATAACGGGCGTTTATTTGCCAACGTAACCGCGGAGACAGAACCGGGCGTGCCGGACGGCATGAAAGTGGATGAAAAGGGAAACCTCTGGGCCTCTGGTCCGGGAGGAATTTGGGTGTTCTCGCCGACGGGAACGCACCTGGGCACCATCAAGATGCCGGAGATCGCGGCAAACTGCAATTGGGGCGATGACTGGAAATCGCTCTACATCACTGCAAGTACCGGCCTTTACCGGATCAAGCTGGCCGTAGCGGGCGAGAAGCAGCTTTATCAGTGAGCATCGACGAGCCAAAGGAGAGAAAATGAAACGCAGGACCTGCTTGAAGACAATGCTCACAGCCGGAGCCGGCGCGGCCGGCGTCCTGGCGGCGAGCCCGGCGCATCCCATCGAACTGCACGTTGACCTTGCGGTTGACCCGGCCAAGGAGAAGGAGATGTTGCACAACTTCGAGACGATCTTCCGGCCCGAGGCCGCCAAGCACCCGGGATATATCAAAGTGAAGATGCTGAAGCTGCGTAATGCGCTGCAGGGGAGTGCTCCGGAGGGTGTCAACTACCGGTTCTCCCTAGTTTACCAGAGCGAGGAACTACGGCAGAAATGGGTGGCCTCGGCGGAGCATCAGAAAGTCTGGCCGACCATCGAGAACATGCTTTCGTCCAAAAACTACACCGTGCTGTTGTTCGACGTGGATTAGTGGCGTCCCTCGATCGGACGAATTAGGAGCTTGCAGGACGGGGCTGCCTCACCAGGGTTCGGGTGAAGCGACGTCTCGATAGCTTAGCAGGGAAAGTGCAAACAGAGGATGAAGACGGTTTGCCTCGTGCTCGTTGTGATTCTTCCCTTGGCGGCGCGTGAGCCCCTGGCGCAGCGTATCGCCCATACGGATCCGACTAAGTACCGGGTGGCCAAAGCGGTCCACGGTGGAGCCGGCCAAATGGATTTCATGGCTCTGCTAGACGCGCACTCGCTGGACACTAACTTGTACTTCCTGCACCGGGGCATCCTCGAGCCGAAAGGCGGGATTGGCCATCACTTTCACAACCAGTGCGAGGAGATGTTTGTCATCTTCGACGGGGAGGCGCAGTTTACCATTGATGGCCGGACGTCCGTATTGAAGGGACCGGCTGGTGCGCTTTGCCGGATGGGACATTCCCATGCGATCTACAACGCCACGGACAAGCCGGTTCAATGGATGAACATCAACGTGTCGGCGATGAAGGGCACTTACGATAATTTCGATCTCGGCGACGACCGTAGAGATGTGCCAATTGATCCGATACCAGTGTTCATGACGATGCGGCTGGATCGTGCGCTGCTTCGGCCCGTGAAACAGATGAGCGGCGGCAAAGGAACGGTAGAGTATCGGCGTGCGTTGGAAACATCGGTCTTCACCAGCCCGTGGGCCTATGTGGACCACTTGGTGCTTCCGCCGAGTACTTCGACGGGTCCTCATCTGCACCGGGAGGTGGCCGAGTTCTACTATGTGATGAGCGGCCAGGGCGCCGTCACGATATCGGTTGAGGGTAGCGCTTCCGAAGTTGCCTCGATCCAGGTAGGTGATGCCATCCCGATCCAACTAAACGATGTGCATTCCTTTGAGAATACTGGCAGTGAGCCTTTGGAATTCATGATCGTGGGTGTGTCTCGCGATAACAATCGGAGGATAGACAGCGTCGACCTGCGGGACCTTCCGTCGAAGGCTTGGAAGAGATGATTTATCAGAATGAGATCGAAGCGCTCCGTCTCCGGGCCTTCGGCGCTTCCCGCCTGTAACGGTTAGCACCGCACGAGGGCTACCCCTTGGCAGAATGCGTGTTGCGAGCAGCCGATTCACTGGACTGTCTCGGCCAAGAGGACGCGTCTCGCTGCCGCAGAACGTTGGCCTTCGCGCCGATGCGGGACAGCAATCCGGCGCTTTTCACTCTTTCTATTCGTCGTTTTCCCTCCCATAGGCAAACACCGGGTGACAGATCGGCGGCGTTTTGCGCCTGGACTTTGTCTCCGGACACACAGGTCAGAACTTCAGCTACTGTTCCGCTATGTACCTGCCGATATTCCCTCCGTAGGAGGGGAACGTCGTGGCAACTCGTATATCATCCGGGACCTTCATCGTTAAGAATGCATCTTGCGCGGCGTGCGGAAGGAAAGGTCGCACTCGACTATTCAAGGCCGTGTTACTTTTCGTTGGTATTTTTCTGGTTCTGGGTGCGATCGCGGTTGTGTCCGAGCGACGACAAGCTAGAACTGTTACAGAAAAGTCCAACGGGCAAATGGTCGTTCAAGCAGGCAATCTTCTGGCACCTAAGGCGGACGGTCAAGAGCGACGAACGGCTAGCAGCTTACTGGCGCGTCTCGACAAAGCAGTGCGAGCCCAGAAAGAAACAGACCGGTCCAACAACCTTGCCGACTCCGCCATCGCGGGGTGCCAGGTCCAAGTCCCCGAGCGCTTGAAAGCGCCATTCGCAGTGCGTTTTGTAGAAGAGGCAGATCGTCGCGAGTACTTGGGGAACGGTAATTTTCTTATTGTGACGAGGTGGGAAGCCCAGAGCGGAGTCGGGGCCGTGCTCACGGGCAGGTTCGCGTGTCACATCCATTGCCAAGACGGAGACAACTGCGCCGTGGCCAACCTGGAAGCGTTGCACTAGACCACCAGGTCGCAGGTCGTCACAGCCCATCCACTTAAACCCGAACCTGGTACCAAAGCCGGAACGTATCCGAAAAACGACGTTGCGGCCAAGCCTGGCTTGGTCCTGCGATGAACGATGGTAACCGACGAAATTCTGTTGGTCGCTAGTGACTTCCCGCTGACTGACGCCTTAATTCTGCCTCGAAAGCCTGTTCGCGGTCGCTGATGAAGCTCTTATAGCCGTCGGGATCGATGAAAGCGTCGTGGCCTCCACGCTTCCAGCGCGCATATTTTTCCTTCAGTCCGTAGTAGCTGCCGTGGGCGCCGAGAAAAACATCGCAAGGCAAGCCCTTGAGCACTTCAAAACTATGCCGGTAGTCTTCGGCGATTTGTGGATAGGCATGGTTCCCCACCAACTTGTAGCCGGGATTTACATTCGGACTGCCGGCGATGACTACATGCAGCATCTTGCCGCCCTCAGATTCATCCATGGTCCAGGTTGTCGTTGCCTTGGTGTGGCCTGCTGTTAGGTGGGCCACCAGCACCGCCTCCCCCAGCTGAACCGTGTCACCATCGTGCAACACTCGGTCGACCTTCACGGGCGGAAACTGCATGTACTTCGTTGAGCCGTATTGAAAATCCACCCTGCCGCCCGACTCCACGACGGGCACATCCCCGTCCATCACAAAATAACGCGCTCCGATCAACTTCTTCACCATTTCGCTGCCCGCACAATGATCGGAATGCGCGTGGCTGATGAGCAGGATCTTGATGTCGCTGAAACGGAAGCCCAACTGCCCCACACTTCTCTGGATCAGCGGCACTGAGGCCTTGAGGCTGCTGTTGACCAAGATGAGCCCCTGGGTCGTGGCGACCAGGTACGAGGCGAGTCCTTCGCTGCCCACGTAGTAGAGATTGCCCGCAATGCGATGGGGTGGAAACGGTTTGGTCCACGATGTGCCTTCCTGCGCCGCCAGCCCCACGGCAAAAGCAAGGATGAAAATCAGCGATCTCCATCCGCCAGACTTTCCAAAGACCATGGTTCCTCCAGCAACCCGTTAACTGGACTCCTGCCTCTATTCTGCCTGAATTTCTGTTTGCCGCAGCGTGAGAATGGCGAACAGTGTCTTAACTGTTTGTCTCCACCCCAGGGGACAAGCCCAAGGACATACCCCAGCCCAAGCAACGTTGGAGTTTGCCCGATTGACTCTCAGCAATTTCGTCCGTCAGAACAAAACCCAAGAGAAGCTCATTTCCCACATTGAGACCGTGTTCAAAGAAGTCGCCGCTGAAGCTGAGAAAAGTAGCACCCCTGCTGGCACGTTTCTTGACCGAATGGACCTTGCGCCTGGAGCAACTCAATTCATCACCAGGGAACTGAAACATCCCCTTTCCAAAGACGACATTCCGAGAGTGGTAAGTTGCCCTACCCACAATCTAATTCGCTGAGAATTGACGGCTGCTAACAGGCCATCAGTGTACAAGCGCAGTGGGTGCTGCGAGTGTGAAGTGCTCTTTGAGCAGCCGCCGAAAAGTAAGGTGGGTGCATTCCTCTCTGCTGGAAAAGTTCTTATACGCGCCTTCCAGGCACCGTTCCCGCCGTTCCTGCATCGTTCGTCGCAAGACAGCACGCTCGGCAGCGCTAGCCAGCGCCAAACTTCCATAGCATTCCTGCATCGGCAACATTCCGATCCTGTCGCCCTCGTACAAGGTGCCTTCGATATGCCGGGCGTTCCCGTTTGAAATCAAGCCTTGCCTCACGAGGCCACCTAGCCGGGCCGTTCTTTCTTTCTTCGGGCGCCGCTGGTAGCAGTTCATTCTCCGGTGCGACGCTTCTTGGGATTTACTTTTGTCCAGCGCTCGCTACATCAACCCCTGATGGCAAACTAGAGAGATAATTGACTGACGATCGGTCGTTCATGTCAAAATAATCCAGGGTACAGAACTGGGTGAGCGCCAACTGGCGAACTTAAAAGGAGCCTCTATGTCTGACCCCGACCTTCGCTATCCCGTCGGCAAATTCCACGCCGAAAACAACATGACCGATTCCCGCCGCCAGGAATTCATTGGCGAGATCGGCGCCGCACCCGCAAACGTCAGGGCTGCCGTCGCGGGACTCTCGGCCGAGCAGCTCGACACTCCCTACCGTCCGGACGGATGGACCGTGCGGCAGGTGGTCCACCATCTTGCCGACAGCCACATGAACCCTATGTGCGCTTCCGCCTGGCGATGACCGAAAGCGAGCCGCTCATTAGGCCATACGATGAGAAGCTCTGGGCCGAACTTCCCGATGCGAAATCTGCCCCCATTGAGTGGTCGCTCGACTTGCTCGATTCGCTTCACCAGCGCTGGGTAGTCCTCGTGCGCTCCTTCAAGACGGAGGATTTTGGGCGGACATTCCGTCATCCGGAGCTTGGCCTCTTGAACCTTGATCGCTACCTGGCCCTGTACGCCTGGCATGGTCGTCATCACGTGGCGCATATCACGAGTCTGCGCGAGCGAATGGGATGGAAAGGCTAGGGCCCGAGGGGGCGAGACTAAATCGAGTGACATTGATCTGTTCGCATCGCGAGTATCGCAACAACCGGCACCAGGCCTGGCGCATCAAAACAGGTAGAACGAGGAGGGCTGTGATCTTCCGGTTCGAACGTGCTCGGGGCCGACGGCTGGTGTTACTGGCCGCCGCAGTAGGCACCTCGCTCCTTCTGAACCCACACTCCATCACGGCCCAGGCCCCGCCACAGGACGAGCAGGCGGTCCCCCAAATCAGTGGTCAACTGGGGCCTTGCACAGCTGATTTCGTTGTGCTTGACCCTTCACAGAAACCAATCTACAACGCCAATATTTCTGTGGTAATTCGTTACGGATTCATGGGCAAAAAGGACACCTCACTTGAGGTCGGCACCGGACCCAATGGCAAAGCCAGGGTGATCGGGTTACCTTCCGCCACTCGCGGGAACAAGCCACTCAGCTTCACCGTCCGCAAGGGCGCCCAGATTCGCACTGTCCTCTTCAACCCCGCGGTGGATTGCCATCCTACGAACACGATTGTGCTTGAGCGCCAAACGGAATAGCCGCGCATATCCGGGCGGTTTCGAAACAGCATCACGCGTGTCTGAGAGCGGCTGCATTGTTATTGACCTTATAATTATCGATAAAAATACATACTCCAGTTGACAGGCGCATGCCCTTTGCTTCAACATAGAGGCATTATGGGTGTCTCTACTGGTGCAAGTGTTTTGCGTGTTTCTTCCCTCAGCCCAACCTCCTGCCGGCTCCTGGTCAAGGGTGAAGGACACATTCAAGTTATAGAATTCATAATGGCGGGTATCGAAGCAGGTCAGCAGGTACTGATTCTCGGAGGCCCTGATTTTCTGAAGCAGATCGGCCAGCAACTCGGCGATATCGGCCATAAGCCTGAAGCGCTGCTGCGGAATGAGCGATTGGTGTTTCTCACTGCCCCGGAGTGCTTCCCCAGCCTCGATCGCGGCGACGATCCCTTTCACCGCATTGCTCTGCATCGCAACGGTTCCCCGCTCCGCTGGGTGTCGGATTGGTCGTGGCTGAGATCACATGGCGTGGACCTGCAAAAGGCGCTCTGCTATCAGCGTCGAATTCACGACCTCGCGCATTCGTTAGGTGCGATTTCGCTGTGCACGGCTGATTCCGCCCAGGTGGAGCGCAGCTCCCTGCTGGCCATGATGGCAAATCACCGGCGTTCGAGCAAACCGAATCCCGGACCCTGCTAGGAGTCCCACCATGACGTCTGAGACAACTCGGTTTCGCTTAAGCAACCAACAGCTCCAACAGTTCAATAACGACGGCTACGTTGTGGTCGACCATCTTTTCGACGACGATGAATTACAGCCCGTCATCGATGAGATCAGCGCCGATCTCGACCAACGCTGCCGCCAAGCCGTGTCAGAAGGCAAGCTCTCGCGAACCTACAAGGAGTATGACTTCGAACACCGCCTGACGTACGTCGACCGGGAGAATCAGGACATCTCCAAATTGATGTGGGACAATAAGGTGGTCCTGCCGAGTTTCTTCGGTCTTATGACTAATCCGAAGCTACTCGACATCAACGAGCAGCTTTGCGGACCGGAGCTGATCGCCTCAAGCGTCTACCGGCTGCGACCCAAGGTACCAAGCCATTCATGGAGCCCGGTGCCCTGGCATCAAGACTCAGGTTACTTCGAGCCTTATTGCGATCTCGGGACTTATCGTGACCGTGTGGTTGCCACTGGTGGATGCCACCGAGGAGCGTGGCTGCCTGTGGGTGATGCCGGGTGTGCACAAGGGCGGCTTCTTCTTCCACAAACCCGACGACATGGCACATTACCTGGTGATTCCTGATAAGGAGTTCGGCGGACGTCAACCCGTGGCCGCTCCGGTTCTCAAGGGTGGCGTCCTGCTGCTGACCAACCGCACGCCGCACGCGAGTTTCGAGAACAAAACCGACATCGTGCGCTGGAGTATGGACCTGCGATATCAAAGCGCCGTTCTGCCGACTAACGCGAACATCACGCGCCAGCCCGGAGAAACCATCAGTTTGCCGGGCCGCTGGCGTGCCAGTCGCGTGCAATCCCCCTGAGCCCGACTTTCTGGTTCGCAGCCATCTCCGGCCTAACGAGGTGCTGAAAACCGCAGAAAATTCATCGCGCTGCGAAAGAACCACGTCTATCAGGCGTCCACTGACCGCTGGGGATACTCTGTCGCCAGGCGCAAGGATCTCTCGCGAATCCGTACAAGACGACGAACTCGTGACTAATCCCCACGGACGGCTTCTTGCGACGCAGCAATTCAAGGAACGTCACCTTATACCATCAATAAAACGTAGCCGTGTAATCGGTAGGATTATCCGGTACCTGGGTGCAGTCGTTCTGGGAACTGCCAGACCCGCAGGACCATCGCTGAAGTTACCGATGTCGTAAATACCTGAGAGCGGCGCAACGACGACCGTGTAGGCGCCGGGCGGCGTTCCCACCAGCTTGTAGGTGCCGTCGGGATTGGAGAGCCCATCGATCACGGACGCTCCCGTGGCATCTGTGGCTATGACGTGCGCCGCAAATATTCCTGTGCCCGCCTGGGTAATCGTGCCGGAAATGGTGCCCGTGGCCGAGTCGAAATTGGAATTGGGATAGTTCGCCGCCAGGCCCACAACGTCATCGATCGCCAATGTCCGCTGTTGTCCCTGGCCCGCATCACCGTACGGGAACATGATGGAATGGGCGATGCCACTGTGATCCATCCCCAGCAGGTGTCCGACTTCATGCGCGCCAATGGCCTGTAAATCGTAACTTCCCAATGGCGCAGGTGTGCTAGTTACAAAGTTGACTCTGGGGTTGAACTCGATATCGGCATCAACAATGCAAACGGGCGCCCTACATGTCTTGCTGACGCTCGTTCCGGTGCTTGGGTTCACGCAGTTGTAGGTCAAGTCGCCGCCGGATCCAAAGACGGTCGCCACGCTGGTGAAGGCGATCACCCCGGTAGGAAAATCGTTAGCATCGTCCGCAAAAGAAACGGTGTTTATACAGTCCTTCACGTTCGGAGCAGTCCCGGCACTATCCGAGCCCCGGGCTGCGGAGAAACTGACCAGCGATTGCCCGTTCAAGGTTGAGGAAGTCCAGGTATGGAAGGCGGCCGCGATGCTCGCGGCTACGGTGGCGCCACCCGGGTACTCACATTCGCGCCGATGGCCGGGTTTAGACTCCAGGTGACGCTGTTTCCTTGCCAGGAGATGCTCACCGGACCACCGACATTTTCTCTCTCATGCGTGTAGGCGAAGGTCATCGCCGCCCACGCCGCCAGCACGCCCATTCCCACCAGCAGCACTCGAAACCGTATCTTCTCAATTCGCTTCACCGTCATTTCACTCGCCTCACTCTGATGACTGTGTCCGCCCCGCTGAGCGAATCGCCAAAGGGGCCCTCACTGACACCTGAGATCGGCAGGCGCAGCCCATGCACCGAGATTGCCGTCCAATGAATTTCCCAGAGGCCGGCCACTTCGCGAGCCACGCCGGCCACTTCGCTCCCTGCCGGAACTATGGCGGTGGAACTGGGAAACACGTCGCGATCGGTCCGGGCCAGGACTCTCAATTGGCAGGCAGCTCGAATTCGCTGTCTCGACTCTTACCTTTAGCGAAGTGCCCGACGGGATCGAGGGCTCCGTCCTCATCGCCGTGGCCAGACGACGTTCGAAATCCGTCAAGGCAAAAGTGGCTGGTACTGCTTCGGTCTTCCGGCTCGACGGCAAGGCCAGCTTACCGGAAGTATGCGCAGTGTAGAATTCTTCGAAAGCAGCCTGGGGATTGATCACGCGAGCCGTATGGCTGGCATCTCTGTAAATCCGGTAGGCGCCTTGCATCATGCCGACCACGCGGAATCTTCCCGCCTCCCTGACAGGGCTAGAAGAGCACATATTCCGCTTGCGGCTCGAATTGCACGGAGCCCGCAACAAATTGGTGAACATTGCCCACGGTCCCGCCGAACTGCTGAACCGCTACCGCCGACTTCGGCAGGCCTTTCACCACCTGGCTCACCAGCAGCGTGGTGACAGTCTCAATCTGTGTGCCGCTGGCATTCCACCGACTCTCCCGATCTGTTACCTGCGCGCGAACGATCTCCGTGGACGCTTGGGAAAGTTGTTCCATGCTGAGCCGCATCAGACTTGAGGCCCCGCAGGGCGCGGGCGTTGCCGCCACGGCCAGCAGGAAGAATCCGATGACACTTGCATAGCGGTGTTTCATGATGCTCCTATATGCTCCGGTACGATTCGGCTACATTCGCCACTGTTAAGGAGTAATCAGCAATCCCCCCGGAAAAATGGCGGTCTCTCCGATACCATTCTTCACAATGATGTTACGAGATCCGGGAGCCGCACTGGCGCTCACTGTAATGGGAATATTGACAGCCGGCGCATTCTCGCTGGTATGGCCGAAATCATTGCCGGAGGGTTGGGTAACGGTCACGTCGCTCGGCCCGCTGATCGAGTAGGTAGTGCCGATAACGAGCCCCGATCCCACCAGGAAAAGGGTGACGCTGCTACCACGGCTCACGCTCGTGCCAGTGCTGTGAGCGAGCTTTCCGGCGGTTCCCACCATTGTGATCTGCAAAGTGGGCGTCTTATGGCTGACGTTGATATCGACCCCGCCGCTCACCTGTCCACCGGCCACGCTTACGGTATGAGTGTCGCTCATCGGAACGATCGTCACCGTGGCGGACGACGACTTGGTGTTATCCGCCTGGCTGGTTGCGGTGACCGTGACTGTGCTGGGATTCGGCACGCTGGCAGGAGCAACATATTGACCTGAAGACGAGATAACCCCGAGCGTGGCACTACCTCCCGAGGTCCCGTTTACCGCCCAGCTCAACGCCTTGTTGAGCGAGCCCGTAATGCTGGCCGCGAACTGTACTTGGCCGGTTACGGGCACAGTAACGGTGGCCGGACTGACGGTGATCCCGACGCCTGGGAAGGTCACCGTAGCGGACCCTGCCTTTGTGGCGTCCGCTTGGCTCGTGGCAGTTACCGTGACAGTACTGAAGGAGGGCTGAGAGTCCGGGCCCTTATCAGACGCCGGCCGTTGAAATCGTTCCGACTTCGGAGTTGCCGCCCGCAACGCCGTGCACAGACCAGGTGACCGCGGTGTTGGTCGTCCCGGTGACGCTGGCCGTGAACTGTTGCTGCGCTGCCAGTGGAACCGTGGCTGCAGACGGACTGATACTGACAGAGATACTTGAGGGAGTAGGTGTCGAGCCCCCTCCTCCTCCGCCCCCACCGCAGGCGCCGGCTAAAATACCAAAGGCAAGAGCGAGAACCGCGCCCCTCGCGCAGCTCGCATCAGCCAGAACTCTGGACGAAAAAGTTCGGTAGAAAAGTCTTTTTGGCAAGGGATAAGACTCCTTGGGGACCTTCGTAGGCCGGCTGGTGATTCCGCATCCACAAGCAGGAAGAACGATTCATCAAAAGGACGGTACGCCAAACGGCAAAAAGATATAGATCGGCAGGATCATCTAATACTTTAGTCCCAAGGTTGCGCCTAGAGAGGACGCAAGACTTCATGTTTCGTCGACCTGCAGAGTAGCCACAGTTAGTGGATGCAAGTCGTGCTCTGTAGGGGTAGGACACGCCAAGGAAACGGCAGCATGGCGGAACAACTTGGCTACGAAGTGTTGGGCAGATTCGTAACGGCAAGGGTTAGGATTTCGAACTGGGATCGATCAACCAACGCCACGGCCGGCATCGAGCGGAAACGTGGATCCCTCGAGCTGACCGCCTATCTCTTCAGAACGCCCAGTACGGGCCTGTTCCAGGGGATGAGGTTTGCCCTTCGATCCCGACGAAAACAGTGCGCCCAAAGAAGAAGGGTAGGCCAAAATCAAAGCTGCCTGAGTTGGGACCTCCCAGATCATTAAACGCGGCATTAATGCCGCCGTTGGCGCTGAACAAGGTGTTGGCGTTGGCAATCTTGAAGGTTATCTGCTGTTGTGCGCTGTTAGAACCGAGAGCCGTGGCGTTGAACGTGGTGGTGGAAGCAGGGCAATAATAGCCGTAGAGGCCGTCGTTGGGATCGAGCGAGCAATCCGCAACGCCGAGCAACGTAGAATCAAGAATGTAGAGGCCATTCGATCCGGTATCGAAGTAGGTGCTGTTACTGTAGGTTGTGCCGTTGAACTGGGTGGAAAGGTCACCCGAGTTGTCTGTCGGCTGGAAGACCGTCGTGCCGCTCGGGATCGCGTTATCCGACTGCGTGCCGACCCCGAAGATCATCGTCCCTGTCGCTGTCGCCTGGCCGGTATCGGCTATGCTGGGAAACGTAATCAGCAAGCCATTGTTATCCTCAGGGAAAGTCCAAACGGGGTTTTGTAACTGGCTGTTAACATCCACGCTCGCCACCGAACAACCCGAAGTGGGGCAGACATAGTAGAGCGCGGGCGCCGAGGAAGAAGCGCATGCCGGGCCGCAATCCTGCCTGAAAACGCCGACACCCAGAATGCCGTTGGCGCCCAGTGCCCCCTGAGTGTTGGCGTTGAATCCGGTACCGCTGCTGGTGCAGTCCGAAGGCGCAGCGAAGGCCGGGTTCGCGCTGATGATCTGCACTGGAACGCTGGAGCCTTTCTCACCCGCCATCTGGATGTCGGCCGTTGCCACCGGACCCCACACATACGACAGATCCAGAAACGAGATGCACTCATACAGATCGCCACTCGAACTGGTGGTCTGGGGGAGAGCGACGGTGAGTTGTGAAGAGAGAAGGCGTAGTCCCTCGGAGCCAGTATCCACGAGCACATCGGGAATATCCTGGCAGGTGCTTGTCCCAGGGACGCAGACCGTCACCGTGGTAAAGACACCATTGGCGTAGTTATTGGCAGGACCCAGGTTCACTTGGATCGACTGCGTGTTGGCGACTGGTGGGGGGGGAGGCGTTCCGCCGCCGTTTCCATCTCCGCCTCCACAGCCCGCCAGAAGAAGCAAGCCTGCCACAAGCGCAACACCGAGGGGTACGATCCTGACCGCCTTAAGATTACATGAGTTCATTGAACGACCGCCTGTGTGAGGTTAGTAGGCACGAGACTAGGAACATAGGCTCGTCCGTGAAAGCCCCGCATATGCCCGCCGGACTCAACGACCACGTGCGCAGTTCGCACTGCCACCGGTCCGCGACGGCGGTGCGGCGATTGAACCGCCTGCTGAAATTCCGGGAAATAGGACCCGAGCAGTTCGTGCAGATCAGGGATAGTTGCGCCCTTCCAGGAGACACCGAATACCATGCCCTCCTGTGAAACATATTCGCGGACGACGTTGCCGTCCGCTGCTTTAATCTGGTGGACCGAATAACCTTGACGGGCAAGCGCGATGACCTGTCCGCGTAAGCGTTGCTGGTCAGCCTGGACCGATCGCACCGATTCACCCAGGACCGCCCAGACAGGAGCCGATAGCAGGAATAAGACTGCCAGAAGTGCTGGAATTCTCGTTTTCATGTGCCGTCTCCCTAACCTTCCATTGCCACGCTACAGCCTGATGGTTCCAAAAACTGACCACTCCCCGCCGCACGCTTTGATGCCAAACCCTAGTTGGCAGTTGCCGCCGATGTGCGACTTCATCCTGTTCTCTAATGTCCGACCCATTCGAAGCCGGAAGGTTCCTTTGCCGGATTCAGGTCCATTCCGCCGCCTCGCCGAGCAGCACAGCCGGTCCGGCGATATTCTTGAGCAATTTCTCGGGCACTCCGTGCCGGCGCGCCAGGTATTCCGCGCTATTGTACGATACCCACACGGGCGACTGAGGATACGTACAAGACCATTATCGGATGCGAAGTCCATGACCATCGAAGACCCAGAGCGCCGATGATTCCGAATGACAAAATCGGGCGCCAGAGTGCCCCTTCTGCGTTTCAGGAGCTGCCAATTAGGATACCGGCAACGAATACCAGGGTCCCACCGACGACCACCTGAAATGCGGCGGAAAGGAATGGCGTATCCATGTAGCGATGACGCACCCAACTAATGGCGGCCAACTCCGCCGCCACGACTGCCACGGCGGCGCTGAAGGCGACCCTGAAATTGGGGATCAGAAACGGCAGAGTGTGACCTATACCGCCGGCAGTGGTCATCAGGCCGCAGATGGCGCCGCGCAGCCAGGGATGGCCGCGGCCGGTGAGCGACCCGTCATCCGAGAGGGCCTCGGCGAAGCCCATGGAAATGCCGGCGCCCACCGAAGCAGCGAGACCGACCAGGAACGCGTCCAGGCTGTTGTGGGTGGCGAAGGCAGCGGCAAAGAGGGGCGCCAGGGTGGAAACCGATCCGTCCATCAAGCCGGCGAGACCCGGCTGAATCACCTGCAACAGGAATAGCCGTCTGGCCGCCTCCTCTTCTTGCCTGCGCACATCAGGGGTGAGTTCTTTCTCTTCGAGCGCAGTGGCCATGGCCGAATGCTTTCGCTCGACCTCTGCCAGATCGCCCAGCAACTTGCGCACGGAGGCGTCGGTCACCTGGTTGATAGCGCGCTCATAGAAGCGGCGGGTCTCGAGTTCCATGATCTCCGCCTGTCTGCGGACCGCGTTGATACCCAATGGCCGGACCAGCCATACCGGGCGCCGGTCTACAAATCCCTTGACGTCTTGACGCCGCACCAGCGGAATGTGCTCGCCAAACCGCTGCCGGTAAGTCTCAATCAAGCTCTGCCGATGATGGTCCTCCTCGGCCTGCATCTCCTCGAACACCTTGGCCGTGGCCGGGTAGGATTCGCGTAGACCATCCGCGAAGTCACCGTAAATGCGCCCGTCCTCTTCTTCCAGGGTGATGCCGAGCGCCAGGATTTCTCTTTCGGAGAGATCTTTGAACTTGCGCGCCATGTGCTTGGTCCTCCGAAGCTGCAGTTCTTAGGATAAAGCTCAGGCCAGAAGAATAGCGCAGTCAGGTCTCCTATTTCCGTCATTTCTTGTTTGATCCGCGGTTACCTTGTTCATATCGCTTTCCTCTCTTCCCAGCTGTCACTTTATCGTTCATACTGGCTTTTCATGGATTTGCCTCCGAAACTTTGGTTCCGGCTCCAGCAGTTGAAGGCTTGGTGGCAGGGTACGGTAGAAGCGAACGAGCCATTGCCTGCTTCGGCGCATCGCATGTGTCCGAATTGCCGCGCTCTGATCGACCGGGGCGCCGCCTCGTGCCCGCTATGCGGTATGAGTTTGCGACGCTCGCGAGCCGAAACCTCGCGGCCCGGCCGCGTTATGGGCCTACCGGTCCCTTCCACCGCCACGTCGGTGCTGGTTGCCGCAAACGTGGCCCTTTATGGGCTTAGTTGGTATCTAACCTCCGCTGGCGCCTTTTCCCCGGCAGGAAGCTCACCCTCGGGAATGCTGGGAAGCATCAGCCCCGGCGTGTTACTGGCCCTTGGTGGTAAATACGGACCACTGATCGAGAACTCTCATCAGTGGTGGCGGTTGATTACGGCGTGTTTCCTGCACGGGGGGCTTCTGCATATCGGTTTCAACTTGTGGTGCCTGGTTGATCTTGGACCCGAAGTGGAGTCGCTATTCCCAACCCAGAAGTACATTTTCATGTACCTGGTGACAGGCGTATGCGGGTTCCTTTTGAGTCTCTGGTGGACTCCGGGTTTGTCGATAGGGGCTTCCGCACCGATCCTGGGACTAATCGGGGTTTTGATCGGGGTCACCTTCCACCACGGCAGTCTTGGCAGGCAGTACCGCAGCCGGCTCTGGCGTTGGCTTATCTACATTTTCGTAATTGGAATGCTACCAGGCACCGGGGTCGACAATGCCGCTCACGTGGGCGGTTTGCTCTCAGGCTTAGCACTCGGCTATTTCATTCCGGAAGGCGACCCCCAAACCCGCACGACGGAAACACTGTGGAGCGCGCTCTCCCTCGTCTCCATTCTGGTCATGGTGGGGGCGTTCGTGTTGATGGCCCTGCATCTGAACCAGCTGTAACCTTAAGATAGGCCGCTGATGAGCGTGCGGACAGAGAGGCTGCCGCAAAATGGCAATGCTGCTGTGGGAGACCAGATGAAATTCTTGGTTGGTATCACCGTGGGGATCCTCTTGGCGGCGGGCGGCGTTTACTGGTATGCGGGTTCAGGGAAAATGCCCGTCGCCACCTCGGCTCCTGCCCTGCCCATGGAGCGCACCCTGGTACATCGTGCCCTCGAAGCCGTCTTGAAGCAAGCGCCCACCGAGGTACCCGTGAAGGTGGATGAGGAAGCCTTTCTGTCTGGTGCTGGAGTCTACCGCAACCATTGCGCCATCTGCCACGGCGTGCCCGGCGGACGCAGGTCTGCGATTGCGAAAGGACAGTTCCCTCCCCCGCCTCAGCTTTTTGAGCCCGATCAGATGGTTACGGATGATCCGCCGGGCGAGACCTTCTGGAAGATCCAAAACGGCATCCGGCTGACGGGAATGCCCGGATTTCGCGACTCTCTTTCCGAGCTGCAGATGTGGCAGGTCAGCCTTCTTCTCGCCAACGCCGACAGGGTCTCACCGGCCGCAAGGCAGGCGCTAACGGCAACCTCGACGCCCTCCGGGCAATCCAAATAGGGACTTAGGCCAAAAAGGGACTCAGGGGACCCACGCTAGGAAGTGTGAGTCGTTCGCCCAGGTGGCCATCCATGATGAGTGAGATGCCCAAAAGCCCGGCACGCACGAAGCACGAACGCTCGACGCCGCTCCGCGTCCTGCTGCCCGACATCTGGGATCTCATTAGGCCGCGCCGTGCTCTATTGGCCCTTGGCTTCCTGCTGATGATCATCAACCGGGTAGCGGGCCTGGTCCTGCCTGCGTCCTCGAAGTACCTGCTCGATGACATCATCATCAAACGCCATACCCAGTTACTGGTCCCGCTCATCTGGGCAGTAGTGGCGGCCACGGCGGTCCAGGGCGTCTCCGATTTCTCGCTTACGCAGTTGCTTTCGAAAGAGGCCCAGCGCCTGATCACAGAGTTGCGCATCAAGGTGCAGGCGCACATTGGACGCCTGCCAATCGCCTTCTACGATTCCACTAAGATCGGGGTTCTAGTTTCACGGATCATGAGCGATGTGGAAGGGCTGCGCAACCTCATCGGCACAGGTTTGGTGCAATTCGTGGGCAGTATCTTTACGGCGGCGTTCGCGTTGATAATCCTGCTCAAGATCAGCCCGCTGATGACCCTCATCGCCCTGTTAATCCTGGCCGGGCTGGGCTTCGCGCTGCAAAGGGCCTTCGGCATCGTCCGGCCCATCTTTCGCGAGCGGCGCAAGATCACTGCCGAGGTGACTGGACGGCTTACAGAATCGCTGGGCGGTGTCCGCGTGGTGAAGGCTTACCATGCGGAGGCCCGTGAAGAGAAGGTCTTCGCCCGCGGCGCAATGCGTCTACTGGACAACGTGTTTCAGACACTCACCGCCACCTCCCTGATGAGTCTTTCTTCGACCGTCCTGCTCGGCGGCGTCAGTGCCGTGGTCATGTTCGTGGGAACGCACCTGATCATCTCAGGCAGGATGACGCCGGGCTCTTTCATCGAATACACCATCTTTCTTGCCTTACTGGTGGCGCCGGTGATGCAGATGGTCAACATCGGTACGCAGCTTACGGAGGCGGTCGCCGGACTCGAGCGAACCCGCGAAGTACTCCTCGAGCGGCCGGAAGACCAGGATCCAGGACGCTCCCGCAGCCTGGGCGGGTTTCGCGGCCAAGTCGAATTCGAAAGTGTACACTTTGCCTATGACAGCGGCAAAGAAGTCTTGCACGGCATCTCGTTCCGCTCCGATCCCGGCACGGTAACGGCACTCGTGGGTCCTTCTGGCTCAGGCAAGTCGACAATCATCGGGTTGATCGCTGGCTTTTACCGCCCGGCCTCAGGCTTGGTTCTCGTGGATGGTGTTGATCTCTCCACCGTGCGGCTCGACTCCTACCGCACTCTGCTCGGCGTGGTGCTACAGGATTCCTTTCTCTTCGACGGCAGCGTCTGGGAGAATGTCAGCTTCTCGAAGCCCGAAGCGACCCACGAGGAGATTATGCAAGCCTGCCGGATCGCCCGGGTGGATGAGTTCGCCGAACAGTTTGCCGACAAGTACGACACCGTCGTGGGTGAACGCGGTGTCAAACTCTCGGGCGGGCAGAAGCAACGCGTCTCCATCGCGCGTGCGATTCTTGCTGATCCCCGCATTCTTATCCTTGACGAAGCTACCTCAAGCCTCGACTCCGAATCGGAGGCATTCATTCAGCAGGGTCTCGCCTACCTGATGAAAGGAAGAACCACTTTCGTGATCGCGCACCGGCTTTCTACCATTCGCCGCGCTGACCAGATCCTGGTTGTGGTATCGGGCGAGATCCTCGAGCGCGGAAACCACGAGTCGCTGTACGCGTTAGGTGGACGCTACTACGACCTCTACACCCGCCAACACGGTCTCGAATCGAACCTGTTTCTCGCTCCGGGAGAAGGTGATGAGACTCCCGAGACTACTCTCCCCGCCGAAGCCGGAAATGGTTCGGGTGAAACTGCTCAAACATCCGCCATTCCCAACCCTGTCCGCATGCTCAGAGGCCAAGCATCATAGTTTCTTGGGTTTGCTGCCGCCTCAAGCCAGCTTGGACAAGGTTGGACAATCGTCGATCGCGGCCCGTGCGGCGGCCGGACTGTCGTAGCGCACGTAGCCCAGCGAGCTTTCGGACGTGGGTCCAGTTCTTCTGCTCGATATGGGCGTTGTCGTCTTTCTTATAGGGCCGCCCACGGGTGAACTGGATGTCGTGCGCCTGGCAGTAAGCCGACAGGTGCAGCATTGATGAACTCCGAGCCGTTGTCGGAGTCGATGCCCCGCAAGCGGAAACGGCAAGGCCTGCCGGACAGCTCGTCGAGCGCGGCTCTGCACGGCATCCTGCCCCTTGCCCAGCACCGCCGGCGTCTCCACCCAGCGTCGTGTGGATGTCGGTCACGTTCAGAGAGTAGCACGAACTCGCCCATCGCCCAAGTCCCGCAGTGGGCGACGAGAGTCGATCTCCGTGAAGCCGGGCCCCGTCGACGTCCCAGCTGATCCGTACTTCACGGGTGATGTGGTGCTTCAATAAGCTGCCCGGCTTGGTGCAGCCATAAATCCTTTGCCGCAGCTTCCGCTTCTCCGAACCCAGCCGGTAGTCGATGGAGCGGGGGCTGATGCTGAAGCAGCTGCTTTTCCAACGCGGGCGTCAGCCGGAAGCGGCGGCGAATCCAAGGCATCCACTGCGGCAGCAGGGCTTTCAGCCGTACTGACCAGGGATAATCGGCCGCCTCCCAGACCGCCTTCAAGATCGAGACCAGCCGTGGGCCATAGGTCACCCCCCGGCGCCGTCGTTGGGAAACCGGCCGGGCGGCAGGCGGCGAACCATTCAGCAAACGAATCGCGTGCTTGCGATGATAACGGCAGTTGGCGCAAAACTCGTCCAGGATGCGCTGCCTTTCCGCCCGACTAGCTCGTTGGTAACGAGGATAAACTTGTTGCCAATATTCTCTTCTCGAAAGTCGACTCATGAGGTTACCCGTATCCATGACGGGTAACATTCTCAAATTGCGCGACGATAGCCCACTGGTAACATTTTAGCTTGCGCGATACGCCTTCTTGCCCGGATCGCAGTGCCCGTAGTACGATTACGTCTCGCCCACTGCCTTCACACGCAATTCATCAAATGAAGCGGTCATTTCCGCTTAGAGCTAAGAGATGTGGGAGAAGGAGGTTCATGCACAGACGACTGGCTTCTACCTGGATCGTACTTTTCTGCCTTGCCTTCAGCTACGCCGTAGGGGCAGCCGCACGGGCTTCCGACGCCACCACACCGGGACTGCGCTTGATCCGCTTCAACGGCAGCCTTGGAGGTGCCTCAGGCAAGCCTCAGGCTGGAGTCGTGGGTCTCACGCTCTCGCTTTACAGCTTGCCTGATGGGGGATCACCGCTTTGGGTGGAATCGCAGCAAGTGCAACTTGACGAGTCCGGACACTATACCGTGATTCTCGGAGTCAACTCTGGCCTGCCGCTGGATCTCTTCACCAGCGGCAAGGCGCTGTGGCTGGGCGTCCAACCGCAGATCTCGGGGGCCGCCGAGCAGCCGCGCATCTTATTGGTCGCAGTACCTTACGCTTTGAAAGCCGCCGACGCCGACACACTTGGGGGCAAGCCCGCCTCTGATTTTGTCACCGTGGAGGACCTCTCGCTGCCAGCGTTGGCCGCTACGGAGGTGGCGGGGACGTCCTCGGGCACAATCGCGGCCAGCCAGAGTTCCTCCTCATCACCCTCCTTCGGGCGGTCGCATTTTCGCGGCAGGGTGACCGCCGACGGCAATGCGGTCGCTGGTCAGGTGGCAATCTATTCGGGACCCCGTGCTCTGACCGAGGACGCGACTTTCGTAGACGTGAAAGGCAAGGTCGGTATTGGGACCACAACTCCGGCATTCGGTCTCGACTTGCTGAACGGCACCAATGCCGGCCTGCAAGTGAAGTCGTCCAGCCGCTCGACCTCGGCGGTGCTGCGGATGACCACCGGTAATTCGCCGGGTTCAGGCACATCTAACGCGGACGTGCAGTTTTACGATGGCACATCCCAAAGCTTCCGCCTTCTGGCGGCGTTGGGGAATACGCCAGCGACCCGGTACGGCGGGTTCATTGCGTACAAAGACCGCGATGGAAACAAGTTGCCCCTTGCTTTTCTGACATCCGATGTCAACAACATTCCCCAGACCGCCATATGGATCACGGGAGGGCAGGCAGCAGGAAAGTCCGGAAACGTGGGGATCGGGACCACTGCTCCGGCGGCCAAGCTGGAGGTGAACGGGACATCCAGGTTTGACAATAGCGTAACCGTGACGGGTTTGACCGCCGGCCATTGCGTTCAAGCCGGGGTTGGGGGCTTGCTGACTACGACGGCTTTGCCGTGCGGGAGCGGCGGGGGCGGTGGCGGCACGGTTACCGGAGTGACCGCCGGAACCGATCTTACCGGTGGAGGCACTGGCGGCGTCGTAACCCTGAATGTGGACACGGCCAAAGTCCCTCAATTAGGGACGGCAAATACTTTTGAGGCGGATCAGACCATAAACGCCGATCTAAACGTCATTTCGGGAGCAAGTTCAGCTACAGCCCTGAGCGTGCAGGCGACTGACTTAACCAGCACCAACACGGCCATCAATGGACTGGCTAACGGCCAAGGCGGGACCGGCGTGATCGGGGAGGCCGACAACGGATCGGCTGCAATTGGGGTTTGGGGGATCAGTTCCACCGATACCGGCGGCGTCGCGGGGGAATTCAGCGGAAACGTAAATGTGGTCGGCAACCTCTCGAAATCCAGCGGATCGTTCAAGATCGACGATCCTGTCGATCCCGCCAACAAATATCTCTATCATTCCTTTGTGGAATCCCCCGACATGTTGAACATCTACAACGGCAACGCCACTCTCGATCAGAACGGTGAAGCAGTGATCCAACTACCAGGGTGGTTCGGCGCGCTGAACAAGGATTTTCGCTATCAGCTTACCTGCATCGGTGGTTTCGCCCCGGTCTATATCGCGGCCGAAATCAGCAATAACCAGTTCAAAATCGCTGGTGGCAAGCCAGGTCTGAAGATATCGTGGATGGTGACTGGCGTACGGCAGGACGCGTGGGCCAACTCTCATCGCATTCCGGTGGAAGAAGCCAAGCCTGCGAACGAACGCGGATTCTACCTCCATCCGGAGCTCTATGGTGCTCCGCCACAGAGGCAAATCCAGTGGGCACACCATTCGGCAATTATGAGGAAGTTGGCGCCCGGGTCGAGACATTCAGACGTCACAAGAAAGCGACTTGGGACAAATACCCGGCAGTGGCTTGCCGACGGTGCCCACTAATGCGCGAGCCCCAGCCTGGCTTTCAGGCTGCAGGAAGCTACACGGCTCATGCGGACTGATCCGTTGGCCGTGATCGTGAGCCTGTCAAACCCTTTACCTCGCCCATCCGTGCCGCTCGTATCCCCGGCACCTCCACCGTGCGAACTCCGGGATTCTCGACCGCCTCAACCAGGGCGGTCAGCATTTGGGACAGGGTCACCAACCCGAGCCGCTGGGCGCTGTTCCGCGTCGAGGGCAAGCGCTCCAGCAATGCATACAATGGGATCAGCGCGTACGGCCAGCGATGACCAGGCCCAAGAATGTACCATGGCCGGAGAATCGTGGCAGGGACGGAGCTTTGATGGATCGCCCTCTCGACTTGCTCGCGCACAGTAATATAGGCATTCATTACTGGCGCCGGATGGGCGACGCTGACATAAACCAGGTGCCGGACTTGAGCCTTCTCTGCCGCCTCGAGGCCGGCAAGCCCCGCGACCAAGTCCACTTCGCGAAATTGCCTGGCCTTTGCCGGACTCGGCTTGGGAATTCCTACAAGCTGGACAAGGGTGTCGGCAGGCGGCACCGCATCCGCAAACGAAGATGCGTCCAAAGCGTTCCCGAGAACTCCCTGACATCCCTTTGGGAGCTTGCCTTGGGAACCAGGGCGAACCAGGAGACGGACCTCGTGTCCGCGTCCCAGAAGTATTGGAAGCAGATGGCGGCCAAGGTAACCAGTGCCACCGGTGATGAAGATACTGTGCCTCCCGACGCCTCTCTCCATTAAACCTCCATGATATCTTAGCCCGCCTGAAAAACACCGCTGCCTTCGCCCATTGCCAGGCGTGTTTCAGTTCAGCTAGAAGAATATACGCGCGGCTCGGCCGATCGGATCTTCGTCGCCGGCGAGAACTTGTGTCGAGGCGAGAGCTTGTTGACATAACGGGACCATATAAGTACGATACAGCCTTACTCAAGAGTGGAAGCATCTTCCGGTACTGGTGATAGAGATCTCGCAGGCCGTCAGGAGCCAGAATTCCTTCATGGTCGACGATCCCAAATTGCCGAAGGAGCAAGAGCTACCCAAGCCCGCTGCCGCGGTTCCCTCCAAGCCCACAGTACCAAAAGCCCCGCCCCCGGCCGCGAAGCCGGTGGTCAAGCCGGAACCGTGGTCCAGCCCAATGACCGATAACCTCGAAAGAAGATTCCCGGGCGCCATTAGCGACTGCTTGGTGTTCCGTAACCAAACATACTTCACCGTTGCCAAGGAATCCCTGCTGGACGTTGGGAGCTTCCTCAAGAGCGAGCTGGGCGGCGAGTATATCTTCTTGACCGATGAGACAGCGGTGGATTATCCCAAGCGGCCCCTGAGGTTTGAAATCGTCTACCAGCTCTATTCTTTCAAGCTAAATCAGCGCCTGCGTCTGAAAGTCATGGTTGGAGTTGATGAAAAAGTACCTTCCGTAGTCAGCCTGTGGGCAGCCGCCAACTGGTTGGAGCGCGAGGTGTACGATATGTTCGGCGTGCAGTACGAAGGACATCCAGATCTGAAGCGGATCTTGCTGCCCGACGATTGGACAGGGCATCCGTTGCGCAAAGACCACGATATCCTGAAGCAGGACGACGCCTGGGTCCAGGCGAACCTGAACATCGAAAGCGGACAGTGAAAACAACAGTGACGACTGATAAGTGACGAGTGATGAGCTAGTGATTATTGACGAGCAGGGGGAAGGCTAATCTTGTCCATATCTCATCGGCCCCTTTGCCAGCTTGCTTGCTCGCCACTTGTCACTCGTCACTTGTCATTCACTTAGATTTGCTATGCCGGAAGCCACCTTCCTCGACGCCAACGAACTCGTCATCAACATGGGGCCGCAGCATCCGGCCACGCACGGGGTTCTGCGGGTGAAACTGAAGCTGGACGGCGAGAAGGTGGTGGGGTCCGAGTGTGTGATCGGCTACTTGCACCGGGGCGTGGAGAAGATCGCCGAGAACCGCACTTACGTGCAGTTCGCTCCCTATACCGATCGCATGGACTACGTTGCCGCCGTCACCAACGGCATGGGCTACTGCGAGGCGGTGGAGAAGCTACTGGGCGCCGAAGTGCCGCCGCGGGCCCAGTACACCCGCATGATCCTGGCAGAGTTGCAGCGCATTGCCAGTCATCTGCTCTGGCTCGGCACCCATGCGCTCGACCTTGGGGCCATGACGCCTGTGTTCTACACCTTCCGCGAGCGCGAGGAGATCCTCAAAATCTTTGAAAACTATTGCGGGGCTCGGCTCACAACTCACGCTTTCCGCATCGGCGGTCTGCAGTACGATCTTTACGATGGCTTCGAAAAGCAAGTGCTGAAGTTTTGCGACACCCTTCCTGCCCATATCGGCGAATACGAGCAACTGCTCACCAGGAACCGTATTTGGATGGATCGAACTCGAGGCGTGGGCGTACTCTCACGGGACGCTGCCATAGCGCTGGCCATCTCGGGTCCGGTGCTTCGCGGCTCGGGGGTCAAGTGGGATATTCGTAAGGCGCAGCCGTACGAAGCTTACGATCAGGTGGATTTCGACGTTCCCATAGGGCCGAACGGCGACACTTATGACCGGTACCTCGTCCGCATGGAGGAGATGCGTCAATCGCTGCGGATCATCCGCCAGTCGGTGGATCGCATTGCGCCGGGGCCGATTATGGGTAAGGTGCCCAAGGTGATCAAGCCGCCGGTGGGCGAGGTTTATCACTCAATTGAGTCTCCCAAGGGCGAACTCGGGTACTTCGTGGTTAGCGATGGGACGTTGAATCCTTATCGTGTGCGGGTCCGGCCGCCCTCGTTCGTGAATCTTCAGGCATTTGACCTTATGGCTCGCGGCCACCTGGTAGCCGACGTCGTCGCCATCATCGGGACGATCGATATTGTGCTGGGCGAAGTTGACCGGTGAGCATTGCCAATTGACGATGGCTAATAGTCGATTTCAGTGACTGGTAATCGTCAATCGCAGAATCATCCATTTCTATGGCTGAAGAAGCCCTCAACTTGCTTCAGGCTCATCCGCTGATCACCGACACGATCAAGATCCTGATTGTGTTCATGGTGCTATCTGTGGTGATCATGTACCTCGTGTACCTGGAACGTAAGATCCTGGCATTCATGCAGGCCAGAGTGGGACCGATGCGGGTAGGGCCGTGGGGCGTGCTGCAAGCAGTGGCTGATCCTATCAAGCTGATGCTCAAGGAAGACATCATACCGGCGGGCGCCGATAAGCCCATTTTCCTGATCGCCCCGGTCATCGGGGTCGCCGCCGCGCTCACAGCCTTCGTGGCCATCCCTTTCGCGCGTAATTTCTTCGTCACTGACCTGAACATCGGCATCCTGTTTATCCTGGCAGTCTCCTCGCTCGGCATCTACGGCATCATCCTGGGCGGATGGTCGTCCAACAGCCACTACCCTTTGCTCGGCGCGCTGCGGTCCTCGGCCCAACTGGTAAGCTACGAAGTCGCAGCCGGCATCGCCATTGTCGGCGTGATTCTGATTTCAAACTCACTGAGCATGGTGGAGATTGTCGAGCGGCAACGGCACATGGGGGTGTGGAACGTGTTTCTGCAACCGCTGGGATTCTTCATTTACCTAGTGGCGTCAGTGGCCGAATCGAATCGCAATCCTTTCGATCTGCCGGAAGCAGAGTCGGAGCTAACCGCGGGGTTCCACACCGAGTACAGCGGATTCCGCTTTTCGCTGTTCTTCCTGGCTGAGTATGCTGCAATGCTATTGGTCTCGTGTATCGCCGTGACCCTTTTCTTCGGAGGCTGGCTGCGCCCCTTCGAGAGCGTCGGCTGGCTGAGCTTCCTCCAATATGCTCCGCCCGTGGCCTTGATCGGATTGGCAGCGGGGATCTTCTGGTTGGCGAGGCGGACGCCGCTCAAGGGCGAGAGCATCTTTTGGATTGTATTCGCGGCGATGCTGATCGTGCTGGCGTTGCTGCTGGCTTACCCGCCCGTGCTCACGGCAATCCAGGGAGTATTCTGGTTTTCGCTCAAGGTGCTCGCCTTCCTCTACGCCTTTATCTGGTATCGCGGCACTTTTCCGCGCTATCGCTATGACCAGCTCATGAACCTCGGGTGGCACTGGATGATCCCGCTGGCGTTGGCGAACTTGGTTGGCACAGCACTGGTGCTTTATCTGGCAAGCCCACATCCGGCGGCGGCGGTCCCGCTGCCTTAGTTCGGTTTAGTGCAGCCGCGAAAAGGTTTGCCGCAGAGCATGCAGGTTCAAGCTCGTACAGTGATTTATGGAAATGCTCCCCAAGGTCGTCTTCACCATCCTCTCGGCCATGATGCTGGGCTCGGCGATCCTGGTGATTACCCGGCGAAACGCCTTGCACAGCGTCATTTGGCTGATCGTAACCCTCTTCTCGGTAGGCGGCGTCTACTTGATGCTGCATGCTGAGTTCCTGTTTGCGGTGCAGATCATCCTCTACGTCGGCGGCATCATGGTGTTGTTCCTGTTTGTGATCATGTTGGTGAACCTGGACGTGGCGGCCAAGCAGCGCCAGTTCGGGCGCCACTGGCAGATCGGCCTTGCCACCGTGCTAGTGCTGGCGGCGGAACTTTCTTACGGATTTTACAAGGGGCGCGCAGGATTTCCGCTGGCTAGCTCATGTTCACACCCGGGAGTCGCCGGCAATACTCAAGCCATCGGCCTCGCCCTCTACCGCGACTACATGCTGCCGGTGGAAATCGCCTCAGTGCTGTTGCTGGTGGCAATGGTGGGAGCGGTGATCATGGCAAAGAAGAAACTCGAATGATTCCAGTCCAATATTACCTATTCCTGGGGACGGCTCTATTCACCATCGGCGTGATCGGGGTGCTGACGCGCCGCAACATCATTATCATCCTGATGTCGATCGAGTTGATCCTGAACGCCGCCAACATAAACCTGGTGGCGTTTTCGCAGCTGTTTCATACGGTCGACGGTCAGGCCTTTGCGATCTTCGTCGTGACCGATGCCGCCGCCGAGGCTGCCGTCGGACTGGGCTTGATCATTGCCCTCTTCCGCAATAAAGAGACGGTCAACGCGGATGAGATTGATTTGCTGAAGTGGTAAAAACAAGAGCCAAAAGGCGAAGAAGCGTGCCACGGTCGAGTGCCCTTCAAGATGACTTTTCTCAATAAGATTTGGTTAATCCCGCTGCTGCCCGCCGCCGGCGCGCTAATCCAGCTTCTCATTGGCCGGAAGTTGTCGAAACGTGCGGTCTCGCTGGTGTCGGTCGGCTCACCGGTACTTTCCTTTGCGTGGGGGGTTGGGTGCTTCTTCGAGCTGCTGCACCAGCCCGACCGGATTTTCGTTAGGCCCCTCTATGATTGGCTACCGCTCGGACCCTTTCATCTTTGGGACGGCGCCCTAGCTAGCCTCAACGTCAGCGCCGGTATCCGGCTCGATCAGCTTTCCGCCGTGATGATGTTGGTGGTCACCGGGGTGGGCTTCCTGATCCACGTCTACTCTATCGGCTACATGGCGCACGAGGGCGGCTACTACCGGTTTTTCGGTTACCTGAACCTGTTCATGTTCTCCATGCTGGTGTTGGTGCTGGCCGACAATTACCTGATGATGTTCGTGGGCTGGGAAGGCGTGGGGCTGTGCTCGTATTTGCTGATCGGCTTTTACTTCCTGCGTAAATCCGCTACCGATGCCGGCAAGAAGGCCTTCCTCGTCAACCGCATCGGTGACGCCGGATTCCTATTGGGCGTGATGCTGATCACGGTGACTTTCGGCACGCTCGACTTCGCCCAGGTCACCACGGCGGCCCGCAGCGGACAATTCCATGCGGGCAATGGGATCATCACCGCAATCTGTGTCCTGCTTTTCGTGGGCGCTACCGGTAAGTCGGCGCAGATTCCGCTCTACGTCTGGCTGCCCGACGCCATGGAAGGTCCCACGCCGGTGAGCGCCTTGATCCACGCCGCCACCATGGTAACGGCGGGCGTCTACATGGTAGCGCGCTCGAACGCCCTGTTTGTGCTGGCGCCGGCGGCCCTTACGCTAGTCGCCGCGATCGGCGCTGCCACCGCCATCTGGGCGGCCTCGATCGCGCTAGTCCAGACGGACATCAAGAAGGTGCTGGCCTATTCCACCATCAGCCAGCTGGGCTACATGTTTCTCGCCTGCGGATTGGGGGCGTTTGGCGCGGGGGTCTTCCACCTGATGACCCATGCCTTCTTCAAAGCCCTGCTTTTTCTTGGGGCCGGCAGCGTGATCCACGCCATGAGCGGCGAGCAGGATATGCGAAAAATGGGCGGACTCTGGGGCCGGATTCCCGTCACCGCCTGGACCTTCCTAATCGCCACCCTGGCGATTTCCGGAGCGCCAGGGCTTTCGGGATTCGTTAGCAAGGATGAGATCCTTTTTCAGTCCTTCGTGAAGCCGCACGGCCACTGGATTCTGTGGACTTTCAGTTGGATCACGGCGGGGCTGACGGCCTTCTATATGTTTCGTCTGCTGTTCATGACGTTTGCCCGGCCTGCACGCCTCTCAGCGGACGCCGAGCATCACCTACATGAGTCACCCTGGTCCATGCTGGGACCGCTTACGCTCCTAGCCGGACTCTCGATTGTGGGAGGGTTCTTCGGCTGGCCCGTATTGTTGGGAGGATCGGCCAGGTTCCAGGCGTTTCTCCATCCTGTCTTCGCGAACCCGGGATGGATCGAGGCGAATTTTGAGAACGAGGCTTGGACCAAGTCGTTCCACTACAGTCCGGGTCTTGAAGCGCTGCTGATGGTTCTATCGGTGGCCGTCGCGCTGGTGGGATTTGGCGTGGCTCACCGCCTCTACGTGAAACGCCAACTGACGGCCGAGCGCGCCTCCCAGCCCCTGGGACCTGTCGGAACCGTACTCCTGAATAAGTATTACGTGGACGAGATCTATGACGCTGCCGTGGTAAATCGAGTGAAAGACACGGGTAGCGTGCTGGCCGCCTTCGATCTGGGCGTGATCGATGGCGGCGTAAACGGAGCGGGCTGGCTGACCCGTTTTTCAGGCGAAGTGTCGCGCTATTGGGATTCCTGGGTCATCGATGGACTGGTGAATGTCATTGGCTACGCGGTGAAGCTCCTGAGCTATCCGGCACGGATCATCCAGACTGGGATCGTGCAGACTTATGCCTGGCTGATCACCTTAGGAGTGTTGGTTTTCATGGCCTATTACCTGTTGCATTTCTAATGGAAGGGAAAGCAGTAGCGGGTAGCGCAAAGCTTGATTGCCAGGCTCACCGCTCCGCTGGTGCATTCCGTCATGCAACACAAGCAGTTACAAGGCATCACGCGGCGCGCTGAAGGTCGGACACAGCCGTACAGACAGCGCAGACTTTATCCTCTCAGCAGGTCTGCGGTTCGTTAGGGCCGGAGGAAAGCCGCAGACTGATAACTACAGTTGAGGTCAAAGATGCAGTTCTTTGGTGAACACATTCTGAGCATCATCCTCTTCGCTCCTTTGGTCGGGATGATTCCGCTGTTTTTCATCTCCGGCGAAAACAAGAAGGCCATTCGCTGGTGGGGTAACCTTGTCTTTCTCTCCGATTTCCTGCTGTCGCTGCCACTGGTGTTCCGCTTCGGTTCCGCTCCCGCCAAAGAGGACCTCTTCAAATTCGTCGAAGTCCACGACTGGATCCCCTCCATCAGCGCGCAGTATCACCTGGGCATCGATGGCATCAGCTTCCTGCTGATCATGCTCACCACCGTGCTCGGAGCGATCGCGGCGCTCTCTTCGTGGAACGCCATCCAAGAGCGGGTTAAGGAATACTACGCCATGTTCATGCTGCTGCAGGTCGGCATGCTCGGCGTCTTCATGTCGCTGGATTTTTTCCTTTTCTATGTTTTCTGGGAAGTGATGCTGGTGCCGATGTACTTCATCATCGGCGTTTGGGGCGGACCCCGCAAGCTCTACGCCGCCATCAAGTTTTTCCTCTATACCCTGGCGGGATCGGTGCTGATGCTGCTCGGCATCCTGGCCCTCTATTTCCAATACCACGCCGACACGGGTGCTTACAGCTTCAATATCGTGGCGCTGATGCACCACGCCGGCTCCTGGCCCCTGCACCTGGAATTGCTGGTGTTCTGGGCCTTCATGATCGGATTCGCCATCAAGGTGCCGATGTTCCCCTTCCACACCTGGCTGCCTGACGCTCACGTGGAGGCGCCCACGGCCGGATCGGTGATCCTGGCAGGCGTTCTGCTCAAGATGGGCACCTACGGATTCATCCGTTTTTCCCTGCCGCTGCTGCCTCATGCAAGCTCGAACCCGCGGGTGGTGAAGGTGATGGTGTTCCTCTCGATTGTCGCCATCATCTACGGCGCCTTGGTCTCGTTGATGCAGCGCGATATGAAGAAGCTCATCGCTTATTCCTCGGTGAGCCACCTGGGATTCTGCACCCTGGGGATCTTCGCCTTGAACCCGCACGGTCTTTCGGGCAGCGTGATCCAGCAGATCAACCATGGCATCTCTACCGGCGCTCTCTTCTTGATTGTCGGACTGATCTACGAGCGCCGGCACACGCGCGAGATCAAGGAACTGAGCGGCATCTCAAACGTGATGCCGGTCTACGCGACACTATTTATGATTGTAATGCTTTCGTCCGTCGGCCTGCCCCTGCTCAACGGATTCATCGGCGAGTTCACCATTTTGCAAGGAGCTTTCGAGGTCAACTGGCGTTGGGCAGCGTGGGCGGTGACTGGGATCGTACTGGGCGCGGCCTACCTGCTGTGGCTGTATCAGCGGACCATGTTCGGGCCTTGCGATAATCCCAAGAACCAGGTACTGAAGGATCTCAGCCTCCGCGAAATCATGACGATCGTGCCGCTTGTCCTGTGGGCTTTCTGGATTGGCCTTTATCCCAAACCGTTCTTCCAGGTGCTGGAAGCGCCGGTGGCGCACATCGTAGAGCAGGTGCAACCGAATTTCTACAACGCTCGCTCGCCCGTGAAAGCGCCCCCCTTGGGTCCTACTGCTGCTTTCGAGGGCGGCCGCTCGGCGCCCCCGGCGAAGGGCTCTGCGAGCAGGCTCGCGTATTCCCGCGGCCGCAAGCGGCCGTACTCCCAAGTGGAGCCGGGCAGTGATGCACAAGACCTGGTTGGAAGCCTTGACACCCATCGTGCCCATCGTACCGGAGATCCTCCTGACGCTCTTTGGTCTGGCGATTCTCCTGCTGGATCACTGGCTTGAACGGCGGGAGAAGATCCTAAACGTCATTACCGCCCTCGCCGGGTTGGGCTTTGCCGGTACCAAACTGGTGATGTTTTGGCGGCAGCAGGGGGCGGGAGCCCAGCGTTTCTTCGGCGACAGCATCGCTCTCGACAGCTTCGCGATCTATCTGAAGCTCGTCATTATCGTGGCCACGGCCATCGTCATCCTTATTTCCTCGCGCTACCTCGAAATCGAAGAATCGAATTATGGCGAGTATTATGCCCTGTTGCTCTTCTCAGCCGTGGGTATGATGCTTCTCGCTTCTGGCACCGATCTGATCGTGCTGTTCCTGGCCCTCGAGGTGATGGCGCTGGCGGAATATGTCCTTACCGGATTCCTGCGGGGAAGCCGCCGCTCGAACGAAGCCGCGGTGAAATTCTTCCTTCTGGGTGCGTTCTCTTCGGGACTCCTGATCTACGGCATGTCCTTGCTCTATGGTCTTGGCGGATCCACCAAGATCGCGGCCATCGCTGCCCACTTGGCCGAGCGCCCGACACCCGATCCGTTGGCCTGGATCGCCATGATCACCTTGCTCGCGGGACTCTTCTTCAAGATTGCGGCCGTCCCTTTCCACCAATGGACGCCTGATGCGTACGAGGGCGCGCCGACCTCCATCACCGCCTTTATTTCCGTCGGCCCCAAAGTGGCGTCGTTCGCGATCCTGCTGCGTCTGCTGTTCTCCTGCTTGGGACCACTCACGGCGGAGTGGCGTGCCCTGATGATCGGTGTTGCCGTCGCCACCATGACGCTGGGGAATCTGGCGGCCATCACCCAGACTAACGTCAAGCGGTTCTTCGGTTACTCCACCATCGCGCATGTCGGCTACCTGCTGCTGGGAGTCATTGCCGCAGCCGACGGCAATCCGACCGGCCTCCAGGCCGTACTCATTTACCTTCTGATTTACGCCTTCATGAATCTAGGGGCGTTTGCCGTGATCATCGTCTTGCGCCGCAAGGACCTGATCGGCGACGAGATCGATGACCTGGCGGGATTGATATTCCGCGCGCCCGGAGCGGCTATCCTGATGCTGATTTTCCTCTTATCGCTCGCGGGGATTCCTCCTACGGCAGGTTTTATTGGCAAGTATTTCATCTTTCTTTCTCTGATTCAGACGCACCATTATGGCCTGGCGGTTCTGGCGGTGGGATACGCGGTGGTGGCACTGTACTACTACTTCCGCCTAGTGGCGGTCATGTTCATGAAGAAGGCGCCGGATGCGATTCCACTCGCCACCAGTCGAGGGCAGCGCTTGGCCCTCGCCATCACAGGTCTTTTGACCTTGGCGATCGGAATCTATCCTGAGCCGTTTATCAATCTGGCGGTGAGGGCCATCCAGCCATTTTTTTAGGGCCTGGCGAAGTTCACAGATTGTCGTGACGGCACGGAGTAAGGGTAGGCCTTGACAGCCTGCGAAGAAACCCTTCCCTGTCATCCTGAGCCCGTTCGCTCTTCCGCTGCGAACGGTGCTGAGCGCAGCGAAGGGAGCTCAGGGTAAACTGCGCGAAGGATCTCGCTGTGTATTTTCAATGCGAGGCGAGATCTTTCTTTGCCCTGGCTCCTCAGAATGACAGTACCGACGAGTTCTTCCGCAGCCCTGCCAGAAGCCCCCGCCCTTCTTCACCACTTATGGGGAACGGCACGGGCAAAGACGCTGGGATCTGGGGCCAGGTCGCCTACTATACCAGCCTGGGGATTATTATTCCGGCAGGCGCTGTGGCGGGACTTATCGTCGGGTGGCTCGTTGATTCCAAGTTGTTCCATTCCGACCCGGCAGGAACTGTGATCGGCGGAATACTAGGTGCCGCCGGTGGAGTTTATGAAGTGGTCAGGCTGCTCAATCGCGCCCAGGCACAACAGGATGGGAAACAGTGACACTCCGCCGGCACTCGAACGGGCCGAAGCCCGGCTGCCCCGCTGGATGGCCGGCTTTGCCGTCTTAGGCGTAGCGATCGGTCTTGTGGCGCTGCGCGCGAGGTTTGCAGCCGGACTTGCCCTAGGCGCCGCCGTCTCAGTTATGGCGTACTACTGGCTTCACCAGACCGTGAGGGTACTGCTCGACTCGGGGCGTGCCCGGCCGCCAAAAATGGTGGTGGTCAAATACATTTTGCGTTATCCTGTAGCGCTGGGCGCTATTTACTTGTTCTATAGGACTAAGTGGCTGCCCTTTGAGGGTGTTGTAGTAGGACTCTTCGTGCCGGTGGCGGCAGTCATAGCAGAAGCGCTCGTCCAAATCGTCGCCGCACTTCGGAGTCCGTCCACCTGATCCCAGTTCGGCCGTCCGGCTCTTCAGCGGCTCGGGACGGCATCATCGCGAATCAATCCTCCTCTCGCCCCTTCTAGGGAGAGCATCCAGGAACGCTCTGAATGGAACAACCGTGGACTGCCTTACTCGTTAACAAGCTGCTCGGGCCGCTGGTCACTCCGCTTCTGGTTCGGCTCGGATTGCCTCCGCAGAATGCAGCCTATCCTATACCCAATTACCTCGCCTGCGAGATTCTGATTGCCCTCCTACTCGTCGTGGGGGCGTTGCTTCTCCGATCCTGGCTGTCGGTGGAAGATCCGGGCAAGCTCCAGCACATCATGGAAGTGGTGGTGAACTTCACCCAGAATATGACCGATGAGTTGATTGGGCACGGCGGCCGTCGCTACGTGAGCATGCTGGCGACTTTGGGCCTGTTTGTGTTGATCTGTAACTTGTGGGGACTGGTTCCGACGCTTGAAACACCGACCGCGCATATCCAGGTGACACTGGGCTGCGCGGTGGCGGCCTTTCTGTACTACAACTACCATGGGATCCGCCAGCACGGTGTCCTGGGATACATCAAACATCTCAGCGGACCCATGCTGGCGCTGGCTGTCATTATGTTGCCGATTGAGATCATCAGCAATTTCGGCCGTTTGCTGAGCCTCAGCGTTCGTCTCTATGCCAACATGCTGGTTGGCGATCTTTTGGAACAGGTGTTTGGCGGTCTGGTCCCAATCCTGGTCCCATCGCTTTTTGCCGCCTTGCACATTTTCGTTTCACTGCTGCAGGCGTATATTTTCATGTTGCTGCCGGCCATTTATATCAGCATGGCCGTCTCGGAAGAGCACTAATGACTTCGGAAGGCCAGGAGGTTTACGAGCGCTTGCGAGTCAACGCCGCCTTCGCCGATCTGGAATCCAAGAGTTTACCTACCGTCAGTGTGAGCCTTGCCTGCACGTGGGGTGGCGAGGCACCACCTCCTGGCGGAATTTACTAAGCTGGGTCTGAGCGCTTCCCGCTCGTTCCCCAAAAGGAGAAAACATGAGCCGTTACGTTTGGATGTTGTTGACGGCGATTGCCTGCCTGCTGGTGGCTGTGCCCGTGTTCGGTCAGACACCCGACGGCGGCGGCGCGTCGGAGACCGCCAAGTGGATCGTTATTACCGCCGGATTTTCGATGGCCATCGCTTCCGCCGGATGCGGCTACGCCCAGTCCAAGGCAACCGCCGCAGCTTGTGAAGGCTTGGCCCGCAATCCCGGGGCGCGTGCGGGCATCCAGTTCGCCCTTCTACTCGCGCTCATCCTGATTGAGTCGATGGCCCTCTACACTTTTGCCATCATTTTCGCCAAGGTAAAGTAGTCCGGTTCCTCTGCGCCAGCTCGACCCTAAGGGGAGACTCTCTTAGCAGCCTCCCCTTCAACTCCCGTGAATTCTCGTCGACAGTATTTCTCACGAAAACCCCGTCGCCAACCCAGGTGCGCGCCTAATTCACCGCCAGGAACTCCCGTTTCAGCGCCCGCTTCTCCGGGCAATCGATTTGAATTGAAGCTGCTTGTGTAGAGATTCGGAGGGTTCGGTTTCGCTGTTCCGGGTTCGGTCACCGAAGACCGAGTAAATAACCCCCTCAACGATCTAAGGTTCCCGAAGCACTATGGGCGGCACGAAGCGGACCATGGACCGAGTGCATCGACACACCCGAAAGGGGAATGGTATGGGGCATTCCACTCCGTTCGAAATGACAACCTGGGACCGGCCGAGCCCCTTGCTGCATCGAACTAAGACGCCCAACGGGAAGGAGTTGTCGCGGCGAGATGGGATCAGCAACGCAAGCAGCGCCGGAGAGGCCTCTGACCGAGAGGCATGAGGCCCTCTTTCGCGTTTCCGAGACCCTGATTTCGAATCGGGACTCGAACGACCTTCTCCCGGTGCTGGCGCGCGAACTCCGCGACGTGGTGAACTTCTACTACCTTGGCGTCGGCATCTATGATGAAACCAAGCGCGAAGTGTGCTTGCGGATGTTTGATGAGTCGGGAGAGCCCATTCAGCCCCCGGGATTGTCGCAGGACGAAGCCATGATGTTGTGGGCTAGCCAGGAGCAGCAGCCGCTGGTGATCCCCTGCTTAGACCGTGAGACCGGATTTCCGGCTGCCATCGGAGCGCTCAAACGTCTTGGAATTCGCTCCTTGTGTGTATTTCCACTGGCCACCGTTCATCGCCGCCTTGGCGGCCTGGCGATAGGCAGTAAGGAAGCAGATGCTTACGACAACCAAGAACTGTCCTTTCTGACACTGGTTACCAACCAGGTGGCGTTGGCGCTTGATGCCGCGCTCAATCAGGAGGAACTGGAGAGAAAGAACCAGCGATTGAAGCTGCTGCTCGATGTCACCAATCAGTTGGTTTCGAACCTGGAGCTGCGGGATCTCCTGAGAGCCATCGCGGCGAGCGTCCGGAGCGTGATGGATTGCGACGGTGTGGCCGTGGTTCTGCCCAACTGCGGGGACCACCAGTTGCGCTTGCACGTGCTCGACTTCCCCGAAGGCAAAGGTCTTGTGAAGGAGGAGCAGCTTATACCCATGGACGAGTCTCCCCTGGGCGCCGCGTTCCAGACGGGCAAACCCGTGACGATAAGCGGATCGGTCGCAGGGTCCAAAATCGTTCCTGAGGAGTCCTCCCCCCCGAGGCATCAGGGCACCAAGTCGTCTTGCTTTATTCCTATGGTGAGCCGTGACCGATCGGTGGGCGTTCTGGCGCTGTCCCGGCTAGGGGGACGGGCCTTCAGTGAGGGCGATGTCGAGTTTCTAGGCCAGATCGCCAGCCAGATGGCGATTGCCGTGGAGAACGCCTGCGCCTACCAGCAGATCGCCGAACTCAAAGACCAACTTGCTCAGGACAACCTGTATTTGGAAGATGAGATCCGGAGCGCCATGAACTTTGAGGAAATCGTCGGCGAGAGCCCTGCCCTGCTCCACGCCTTGCAGCAGGTAGAGACGGTGGCTCCCACCGACTCCACTGTCCTCATTTACGGCGAGACCGGCACGGGAAAGGAACTGGTGGCCCGAGCCATCCATGATCGGAGTTCGCGGCGGTCGAACACCTTCGTGAAACTGAACTGCGCTGCCATCCCGACCGGGCTGCTTGAAAGCGAACTCTTCGGGCATGAAAAGGGGGCCTTCACGGGAGCGATTTCCCAGCGCATCGGGCGCTTCGAACTCGCCCATCGCGGCACCGTCTTCCTGGATGAGATCGGGGAGACTCCCCTTGAGCTGCAGCCCAAATTGCTACGCGTCCTGCAAGAGCGGGAATTCGAACGCTTAGGCAGTGCGCATACCCTTCGCACGGACGCGCGGCTGATCGCCGCCACCAATCGCAATCTAGCCACAATGGTCAACGCGCAGACGTTCCGCGCCGATCTCTTCTATCGCCTGAACGTGTTTCCAGTGCAGATACCACCCTTGAGAGAGCGTTCGGAAGACATCCCGCTTCTGGTACGTCATTTTGCGCAGCGGTATGCGCGGCGCATGAACAAACGCATCGAAACCATCCCGTCTGAAAGCATGCAGGTGCTGGTCCAGTACCACTGGCCAGGCAACATCCGCGAGCTTCAAAACATAATCGAACGCGCGGTAATCCTCTCGAGCGGACCGGCATTGAAGATCGAGCTCACCGAGTTGAAACAACCCGTTTCGAACGGCAACAGCGGCCTCAACCACCAAGACACGCTTGAGCAAGCCGAACGAAAGCATATCCTCTCCGTGCTCGAAGATACGAAATGGGTTCTGGGAGGGGCGAACGGCGCGGCCCTTCGCTTGGGTCTGAAACGGTCCACGCTGCAGTTCCGCATGCGCAAACTGGGACTCTCGCGTCCGAGGCAGCAAACCGGCGTTTCGCCTTATTCGACCTAGCGTCTGTTGCGCCGACCTGTCGGCAGGCCGCCAACCCGCTAGCATCCCTTCCTCGGCACCCTGCTTTCTTTACCTTTAAAACAACTTCAGTATCTTCATTCCCCCCAACGTGTTCCCCAACTCGTGCTGTCTTGGCCGCGCAGTTGCTACCTATTTGAATCAAGAGACAGGTGGCGAATGCTGAGAGTCACAATTCACGACAGCCGAACCGAACGAAGAGTGTTGTTAGAGGGTAAGTTGGCCGGGCCGTGCGTGTCGGAATTCGAATCGATCTGGAAACAGGCTCGGGGAGCGTGCCAAGCGTGCAGCTTTGTGATTGATCTTAGTGAGGCCACCGTGATCGACGCGAGCGGCAAGGTGGTTCTCATGGCCATGATAAGCGAGGGCGCGCGGCTTACTGGGAAGGGCGTCTACACGGAATGCCTCGTGAACGACCTCACGCAAAAGGCACAGCAGCATGGGCGCGATGCCGCAGCTCCTTCGATCCGGGGTCCGACTGTCGATTTTGGGCTCCGCCGAAACGTCTATTTAAGTGAGTATTCTCGTGAAAGAGGAACGCGAAGCAAGTGGTGAACTCAGGCTCTTCGAATGACTCAATCCTGGCGAGTCAGTGCTCGCCAACTAGCGAGGAGACAAGATGAAAGCGAATTCCTTCCTAAAACTCAAGCATGTGGTGTGGGCATCCATCGGGTTGCTCGCGGTTGTGCTGCTAGTTGCCGTCACTCATTCTGGCGCCAGGCCGGAAACGAAAGCACCAAGCCCTCCCGCGGTGCAGGTCGTGCAGGTGGTGCAGAAGGATGTGCCGGTTTACGGAGAATGGATCGGCACGCTGGATGGACTCGTAAATGCCGACGTCAAGGCTCAGGTGACAGGCTACCTGCTTAGACAGGATTATCGTGAAGGTTCCTTCGTAAGAAAAGGACAGTTGCTGTTCGAGATCGATCCGCGGCCCTTCCGGGCGGCCGTCGATCAAACCGAAGCTCAGCTCGCACAGGCCAAGGCTCAGCTAACCAATGCCAAAGCAAAGGACGCAGCTGGACGTAGACCGCTATACTCCGCTCGCAAAGGCTGAGGCCGCCAGCCAGCAGGACCTCGATAACGCCGTACAGAACAACCTGGCCGCGAAAGCGACGGTGGAAACAGCTAAGGCCCAGATTCAGTCCGCGCAAGCTGCACTTGAAACGGCCAAAATCAACCTTGAATTTACCCGACTGATTTCACCGGTCGACGGCATCGCCGGTGTGGCGCAGCTCCAAGTGGGCGCGCTCGTGAGTGCGAGCAGTGGACCGGTAACCACTGTGTCCACGCTCGACCCCATCAAGGCATATTTCACCATCAGTGAGCAGGAGTATCTGGAAGCCGCGGCCCACTACAACTATAGGGTAGGGTCGTCGGACAAGGCGGGCAAAAGCGCCACGATGCGACCAACGCGTCTGGAGTTAATCCTGGCCGACGGCACCGTCTTTCCGCACCCAGGAACCTTCTATTTCGCTGATCGCGCTGTGGATCAGGGCACGGGAGCAATCCGGATTGCGGGACTGTTTCCTAACCCTGGGAATGTTCTTCGTCCCGGACAATACGCCCGGGTGCGATCCGTAACTACCACGAGACATGGCGCGCTCCTGGTACCGCAACGAGCGATTTTGGAGCTCCAGGGCAGCTATCAGGTGGCGCTGGTGGATCGAGAAAACACAGTTCGCATCCAGCCCGTTAAGGTAAGCGAGCGCGTAGGGAACTTGTGGGTGGTTGAGGATGGGCTGAAGCCTGGCGAGCGCGTGATTGCTGAAGGCTTGCAGAAAGTTCGTCCGGGCATGCAAGTGAGTCCAATTCCGTTCGGAGGGCAAGCAGGGACACAGGCCCGCTGACGGAAACCGGCGCTACACCCATCGGATGCCAGGGTCAGCGTTCTGCTTGAAGTGTAGTCAAGCACGGTTCTCCCAGCGGTTCCGATCTCGACCAATTGAAAGGGATAATGGCATGTCAAAATTCTTTATCAATCGGCCCATCGTGGCGATGGTGATCGCAATCCTTACCGTGATCGTCGGCGCCATCAGTATTACGACCCTGCCTGTGGCCCAGTTTCCGAACATAGTGCCGCCTGAGGTCCAGGTGCAGGCCACCTATGTCGGAGCCGACGCGCAGACGCTCGAGCAGTCCGTGGCCACGCCCATCGAGCAGCAGGTGAGCGGCGTGGACAACATGAACTACATGTACTCTCTCAACGCCACTGGGCGATCGTCAGACGACGATGATCGTGGACTTCGACGTGAAGACGGACCCAAACAACGATCTGATTCTTACCCAGATCGCGGGAAACTCAAGCCGCCTCCCAGCTTCCGGCGGACGTCACCCAATATGGGATGACGGTCCAGAAGTCGGTAACAGCTCCACTGATGCTGATCGGCTTGTATTCGCCGCACGGCACCTACGACGCAAAGTTCCTGTCCAATTATGCGTACATCAATCTTAACGATCCAGCTTACGCGAGTGCCCGGCATTGGCCAAGTGCAGGTGTTCGGCGCCGGGCCAATATGCCATGCGGTTGTGGGTGAAGCCGGACCAATTGGCCAAGCTCGGCATCACTGTACCGATATTCAGAATGCGATCCAGACACAGAACACCGTGAATCCAGCCGGGCAAGGTGGGCGGTGAGCCGGCACCGAAGGGTCAGGAATACACCTATTCTGTGCGCGCGCAGGGCCGCTTGATCTCGCCCGAGGAGTTCGGGAAGATCGTCGTTCGCGAAAGGCCGGACGGTGGAACAGTTCGGGTGAAGGACGTAGCTCGCGTCGAACTGGGGGCGCAGGATTACAGCATCGTAAGTCGTTTGAACGGTAAGCCGAGCGCGATCGTCGCGGTGTATCAGTTGCCTGGCTCCAACGCTGTCGACGCGGCCAAGGGCGTCAATAAGCTCATGTCTGAAATGAAGCAGCGCTTTCCGCAGGACGTAGACTACGTGGTGTCGCTCGACACGACAAAAGCCGTGACAGAGGGCATGAGGGAGATCGTCAAGACCCTCCTGATCGCGACTCCTGCTCGTGATTGTTGTCGTCTACATCTTCCTGCAGGGATGGCGCGCCACTCTCATTCCACTGCTGGCGGTGCCCGTTTCGTTGATGGGCACATTCGTCGTATTTCCGCTCTTCGGATTTTCCATCAACACGCTTTCGCTTTTTGGGCTGGTGCTGGCGATCGGACTGGTCGTGGACGATGCGATCGTGGTGGTGGAGGCGGTGGAGCGCCACATCGAAGAGGGCATGGCGCCGAAAGACGCGGCCTTGAAAGCCATGGAAGAGATATCTGGGCCGGTGGTCGGGATCGCGCTGGTTCTTTCGGCCGTCTTCATGCCCACGGCGTTTATCCCCGGAATCACGGGGAAGCTTTACCAGCAGTTCGCAGTAACTATCGCCATTTCGGTAGTCTTGTCAGCGTTTAACGCCCTTACGCTCAGTCCGGCGCTTTCCGCCCTACTCCTGAAGCCTCGGCAGCGGAACCAGGGCCTGCTCAAGAGGTTCTTTGACTGGTTCAACCGCGCCTTCGCACGCGGTACCAGCACCTACGTTGGCCTCAGTGGCGTCATGCTTCGCAAGGGCGCGGTGGCCCTCGTCGCCCTGGCGGCCTTCGGCCTGGCCGCAGGCTTCTTCGCGAACCGAGTCCCCAAGAGCTTCCTGCCCGACGAAGATCAGGGCTACATGTTCATCAATCTTCAGCTCCCCAATGCGGCCTCGCTCGAACGCACGGACGCCGCCGCGCGAAGTATTGAGAAGATCCTGGCAAACACGCCGGGCGTGGAGTACACCACCAGCGTGGTTGGCTTCAGCTTGCTGAGCTTTGTGCGGACGAGCTACAACGCTTTCTTTTTCGTCACTTTGAAACCCTGGAGTGAACGCAAAGCGAGAGCGGAACAGTTTCAGGAAATTAAGGCGCGGTTGAATCAGCAGCTGAGCACATTACCAGAGGGGATCGCTTTCAATTTCTCGCCGCCGGCGATACCTGGAGTCGGCACCTCCGGGGGGTTCACGTTTGCACTCGAGGACCGCTCGGGTCAAGACGTCGAGTTTCTCGCCAACAACCTGAACACCTTTCTGGCAGCGGCCGGGAAGCGCCCCGAGATCGGTTTCATCAGTACCACCTTCCTGCCTAGCGTGCCCCAGAAGTTCGCTAATGTCGACAGGGATAAAGTGCTGAAGCAGGGCGTGCCACTGGGTGATGTCTACCGTACCATTCAGGCTTTCATGGGTGGATTGTTCGTCAACTACTTCAATCGCTTTGGCCGCCAGTGGCAGGTGTACGTGGAAGCCGAGGGCCCTTATCGCGCCAAGCTGGATAGCGTCGGGCAGTTTTACGTGCGTAGCTACCAGCGGCGAGATGGTGCCGCTCTCCGCGCTGGCTAAGTTCGAGACGCGCGCCGGGCCAGAGTTCACCATGCGTTACAACGAGTACCGGGCGGCGCAAATCGTGGGCAGCGCAGCGCCGGGCTATAGCTCGGACCAGGCAACGGCGGCTCTGGAAGATGTTTTCAGGCAGACGATGCCGCGCGAGATGGGCTACGACTACATGGGAATGTCATTTCAAGAGAAGAGGGCGCAGCAAGGCGTACCGGCCGGCGTGATCTTCGGTTTCTCGCTGCTCTTTGTCTTCCTCATTCTGGCGGCACTCTATGAAAGCTGGTCACTTCCCTTCAGCGTCCTGCTCAGCACGCCGGTGGCGGTGTTCGGCGCGTTTGGAATACTGTGGCTGCGCCGCCTCCTGCTGGGTGCCTTTCTGCCTCCCTACATGATCCAGATTGAAAATGACGTGTACTCGCAAATCGGGCTGGTAATGCTTATCGGCCTAGCCGCCAAGAACGCCATCCTGATTGTCGAGTTTGCCAAAGACGAGTATGAAAAAGGAAGACCCTTGGCTGATGCCGCACTCGAAGGGGCCAGACTCCGCCTGCGGCCGATTCTGATGACCTCTCTGGCATTCATTCTGGGTTGCATTCCGCTGTGGATGGCGACCGGGGCTGGGTCCGTAGCTCGCCAGGTGATGGGCACTACGGTGATCGGCGGCATGCTGGCCGCCAGTGCCATTGGTATTTTCTTCATCCCGGCAATTTTCTACCTGGTGGAAAAGTTGTCCGGTGCGGGCAGCGCGCGAGCGGTAACAGGTATCCCGCCAGGGCATCCTTCCGGTTCGCTCTCACAGCAGCCCACACCCGCGGAGGGCAACTGAAATGGGGCGCGAATCGACGAGCAGGAGTAAGGTTCAACGGAGGGCCGACGTGAGGAAGTTCGCAATCGCGATCGTTTTGGGCGCTGGTTTGATGGCTGGCTGCGAGGTAGGACCGAAATACCATCGCCCAACCGTGCAGGTGCCGACAACCTATCGAGACCTGAGCGAGAACCAGCAAACACAGACGAAAACGGCGTCCTTTGCTGATCTGCCGTGGTGGCAGGTGTTCCAGGACCCGCAACTACAAAGCCTCATCGGGCTGGCTCTGAAACAGAATTATGACCTTCAAACGGCAGCGGAACGCGTCGTCGCGGCCAGAGATCAGCTTGGTATCACGCGCTCGAGCCAGTTTCCACAAGTGCAAGGGAATGCCAACGCCACAGGTGGCAAGGAGTACAACTTTCAGTCAAAATCGAATTTTCTAGTACTCACGGCCGACGCTGCTTTTCAATTAGATCTCTTCGGCCGCCTGCGGCGGGCTACGGAGGCGGCCCGCGCGCAGCTTCTTGCCACCCAGGATGCTCAGCAAACCGTGGTGCTGACGCTGGTCGGTGACGTCGCCAGTGACTACTTTGCGCTCCTCGATCTGGATCTACAGCTCCAAATCACTCGCAACACGGTCAATTCCCAGGAAGATGCCCTGAAACTGACCAAGCTACGGCTCGGCCATGGCGTGGCGACCAAACTCGACGTTCTGCAAGCTCAACAGGTGCTTGACACGGCGAACGCGCAGATTCCGGACTTGGAGCGGCAGATCGGCCAGGAGGAGAATGCCATCAGTATTCTTCTGGGCAACTACCCGCAGGATGTGCAACGTGGACGGCCGTTGGTGCAGCAACCGCTTCCTCCGGAGGTACCGCCAGGCCTTCCCTCCTCCTTAATCGAGCGCCGGCCGGACATTCATGAAGCTGAGCAGAATCTGGTCGCCGCCAATGCTGAGATCGGTGTTGCCAAGGCAGCCTTTTTCCCGAATATCTCACTCACCGGTTCCGGGGGCGGCGCCTTCGGTCGAAGCAATATCTTCTCGAGCCTGATGAGCTCCCATACCGGCATCTGGGCGTACGGCGCTCAGGTCACTCAGCCGATCTTCACCGGCGGAGCTTTGAGGGGCAATCTTCGGCTGGCCGAGTCCCAGCAGCGCCAGAAAGTGATCGCATATAAACAAGCCATTCAACTGGCGTTTCGCGATGTCTCCGACGCTCTGATTGGCTACGAGAAGTATCATCAGGTCAGGGTCCGACAAGAGGAATCCGTAAAAGACCTTCGGGACTCGGTCGACTTGTCGCTTTCCCGCTACCGGGGGGGCATCACCACCTATCTTGAAGTACTCGACGGCCAGCGGTCGCTCTACAACGCCGAACTTACCCTGGCGCTGGCACGCGGCAGCGAGTATCAGAGCCTGGTGCAACTCTACAAGTCGCTCGGAGGCGGCTGGCGCCAGTAAGCGTCCTGGCGACAGGAGTTTGTCTCTACCTCCGTGCCCGGACCCCTGCTCGAGACCAACCTGAGACGACATCCAACTTCGCTTCGTAATAAGGGTCCGACCAAGCGCACTCAAGTATCGCGAAGCGGTCCGCCCCTGAAGCGTGTGTGACGCCGGTCACAGCGGGTTGTGTGGCGCACAGTCATTCTTAAGAGCCGAGTCTGTCGGCTCTTGAGGTTGCACCGCATGAGCAACGTTGTTGCAGGAGTGTTGCTGGCTTTAATAGCAGGGGTAGTGAACGGCAGTTTCGCTGTACCCACGAAGTACATGCCGCTGTGGAAGTGGGAAAATACGTGGGCCTTGTGGGCAGTTGTGGCCTTCTTCGTGACGCCATGGATCCTGGCTTTCGCTACAGTCCCGAGACTGTTTGATTTCTATCGCGCCACGGATCCGGGCATTCTTCTGCTTCTAGCCGTATTCGGGTTGGGAGTAGGTCTCTCGCAGGTGTTCTTTGGGCTGGCCCTGGCGGCCGTGGGCCTGTCCATCGGTTTCGCGGTAACCATCGGGCTCTCGACCGCGATAGGTTCCTTGGTCCCGTTTATCGTTCTGCAGCCCTCCGCCCTATTCACCTCCAGAGGACTTGCCGTCCTTGCGGGAGTAGCTTCAATACTGATCGGGACGGCGCTTTGCGGGGTGGCCAGCAACCACAAGGAGAAGGAACGCCGAGCCGTCGAGGCACGGAATCGCCAGGGAGGGGAGACGGCCAAGAAAGTCCGCGCCGGATTACTTCTCTGCATTCTATCGGGTCTGCTCGCGCCACTCTCGAACTTCGCGTTGGCGTTTGGAGCCTCTCTGGCGCATCGCGCCGCCTCGCTCGGTGTCGGGCAAACTCACCAAACCAACGTCATCTGGCCCCCCCTCCTCACCGCCACTCTCGTTCCGTTCCTTGCTTACTGTTTCTACCTGTGGCGGAGAAACCGGAGTTGGGCTCTCTACAGTGTACCAGGCACAAAGCGCTACTGGATATTCGGCGTGGTGATGGGAGTGCTGTGGACAGGAAGCCTGGTGTTCTACGGTTCAGCCTCGACACACTTGGCCGCCATGGGGCCCATCCTAGGTTGGCCCCTGTTCATGTCGGTGGTTATTATGACTTCGAACGGCTGGGGCTTCTTGACCCGGGAGTGGAAGGGTGTGAGCCGGGGCCCAGTCGGCTTCGTGCTAACTGGCCTCTTGTTCCTGATAGTAGGGTTCTGCTCCATTGCTCTCGCTTCAAAGGTCGCTTAACGAAACAGGTTGTTTGATAGTTGCTAGGCTTTCCTGCCGACAACCAATGCCCCTATCGCCTGACAGCGCATGGACTGAACTGAATACTCAGTAGACATTTGCATCGATCAAGAACCTTTGCTTATGGGCTTAAGGGCTTAAGGGGGAATCATGAGGAAGCACACTACTGCACCGATCGTGCCAACGCTATTGTTGTTTGCCGGCACGATCTGCTCCTGCCAATTTACAAGGGCTGCTTCGGAGGCTGTGTGGCAGATCGGCAGGTTCAACGAGTCTCCGAGTGAATTCAACACGAGAAGGGCCGGTCCGCCGCTCTTGGGATCGCAGAACCCGTCGGACCAAGTGCTCTACATCGTCGGCAAGAGCAAACCGGAAGTGGACTGGCCCGCTTATCAAGACGGCTCGGCAAGTGGCCAGGCCGGAACCCACCTTCGTCCGTACACCATTCAGTTTGATCTGCCTGACGTTCCTCAAGGTGTCTATACGCTCAAGATCGGACTCCTGTCTGAAAATGCCCGCGTTGCGTCCCTCAAGATCAAGCTTAACGGTCACGAAGGTCTTTTCTACCAACACCCGAGACTCAGTTATACCGGCGGCGACCGGGAAATGGTCGTGAGTCCCATCGCCGCTGCGGACACTGTCACGCTCGCTTTGCCCGCGCGGTTCTTCGAGAAAGGCGTCAACAAGCTGGTGCTGACGGCAGTCGACCCGCCAACCACGGGAGCCAGCGACGTCCACTCTGTCATCGTCTACGACGCGCTCGAACTCGATAGCGATGCGTCCGCGAAGTATCCTGCTGGGGAAATCAAGGCCGAGGTCGTGCCTACAATTTTCTACGTGCGCCACGGGACGGGGCTGGACGAACTCGTGGACGTCTACGTCCGCCTCAACGCCGCAGTCCAGCGCGGCGAAGCGACACTGAAGGTACATGACCGAAAGCTTAATCAGAAGTTGGCAGCGAGGGAATTCGGTGAACAGATGGTTGAATTAGCGGTACCTGAATTAGCTTCGCCGCTGAATGCCGAACTGACCGTCCAAGTCGACGGCCACTCGCAGCGCTTCCCGGTGGCGCTGACCCCGGCGAAGAAGTGGAACCTGCTGGTAGTACCCCACGTGCATGTGGACGTTGGTTACTCAGACTATCAGGAGAAGGTTGCGGAAATTCAGAGCCGCGAGCTTGATGAAGCAATTGATTTGATCCACCAGCATCCGGACTTTCGCTTCAGTCCTGACGGATATTGGAGCGTGCGGCAGTATCTGGCCGGACGCAGTGAGGAACGGCGCCAGCAACTATTTCAGATGATCAAGGACAAGAAGATTTTCGTACCCACCGTAGAAGCCAGCCTCCTGACAGGTTTCCCGGATCTCGAGACGCTCATCCGGTCGCTGTATCCCGCCTATGAGTTTAATCAAAAGTACGGAGGAGATCCAAACTACGCTGACATCACCGACGTGCCCTCTTATTCCTGGTCCTATGCGTCGGTCATGGCGGCGGCGGGTCTAAAGTATTTTGTTTCGGGCTGTGACAATGACAATGGTCCCATCCAGCTGTACAGTCGCTCGAACGAGAAATCGCCGTTTTGGTGGGAGGGACCCGACGGCGGAAGGATTTTGATGTGGTCCGCGCGAGTCTATGCCCAACTGGCGGTCCTATTTGGCGGACTGCAGGGTGAAATCGAGGCGGCACACGACGCCGTACCGGTTTTTCTCCAGGCTTATTCACATCCCGAATATAAGGCTGATACGGTTCTGGTTTATGGTACGCAATGGGAGAACACCGACCTCTTCCCGCGGCAGGCCTCGATCGTGGGCGATTGGAACAAAATCTACGCCTATCCTCACCTTCAGTATTCCGGCTTTGCCGACGCCATGAGCAGGATTGCCCGGCAATTCGGCGACTCGATTCCCGTGGTGCGAGGTGACGGAGGACCCTATTGGGAGGACGGCATAATTTCGACAGCGCGCTCGGCCGCCATCGAACGTGAATCGGAACGGAGAGCGTTGGCGGCCGAAAAGTTCTCTACCATCGGCAGCCTGATTAACCCCTGGATTCAGCCCGAGGGCTACGCCCTGAAGCGACTATGGAACAACATGGTGCTCTACGATGAGCACACCTGGGGCGCGGACCGGAGCGTTACTGATCCCCGAAGCCAGGAAACACAAAATCAGTTGGCGGTGAAAGAAGCTTTCGCAACCGACGCGAAACGGGATGTCGAGTACGTGCTGCGGAGGGCACTGGCCGGCCTTGCCGACCAGATTTACGATCCAAAGGGGACGACCTTGCTGTTCAACCCTTTGAGTTGGCAGAGGTCGAACCTGGTGGAGATTGATCTCGACAAAGGACTGGAACTGGTGGACCTCTCGACAAAGGAGACCGTGCCCTACGAGGTTCTCTCAACCGGTCAGTCCTACCGGCATGTCCGTTTCCTCGCACGGGACGTGCCCTCTGTAGGTTATAGGGCCTATGCGCTGAGAGAGACCAAGGTTGAGCCAGCCGGTGCACCGGCGGTTTCAGGTACGACCATCGAAAATCATTACTACCGGGTGGTTCTTGATCCGGAACATGGGGCGGTGAAGAGCATTTTTGATAAGGATCTGAACAAGGAATTGATTAATGCCTCAAGCCCCTATCGTTTCGATCAGTACCTCTATGTCACCGGAGCGGACCAGAGCCCAAACCGGCTACTGGAGTACAGTTCCGGATGGCCGGTCCCCGACCTTGCGATACATCCTGCAGGAAGCGGACGGCTGGTCTCATTAAGCGACGAGCCTTTTGGGGTAGTGGCACGACTGGAAGGCTCCGCAGTAAATACACCGCGTGTGGAAACTCAAGTGATCCTGTTCAATGGACAGAAGAAGATTGAATTCATCAACCATCTGCATAAGACGGAGGTTTACACCAAGGAAGCCGTCTACTTTGCCTTTCCGTTTGCCATGGATCAACCGCGATTCCGATATGAGATCCAGAATGGATATGTGGACCCCGCACGCGACCAAATGGAAGGCGCCGGCAAAGAATGGTTTTCAGTGCAGCATTGGGTAGCGGCCGAGCAAGGTGGGGTGACCGTCGGTCTTGTTCCCGTCGACGCCCCGCTGGTATCCCTTGGAGACATTGCCAGGGGGACATGGCCCCAGGCGTTTGGCAATCGAGGCGGCACGATTTTTTCGTACATAATGAACAACTACTATTTCACGAACTATGCGGCCGGCCAAGGGGGGGAGTTTACTTTCCGCTACGTGTTGACGAGCGGCGACGCCCTGCAACCAGCCGGGCTGAGCAGGTTGGGGCGCGAGGAGATGTCGCCCCTGGAAGTAGACCAGATCACCTCACAGGACAAAGCCATCAACGCGCTTCGGCCTTTGGATTCCGTGAAAGGCAGTTTCCTCAAAGTCGATCAGCCGGATGTTGTGCTGACGACCTGGAAGACGGCGGAGGATGGAACGGGCACCGTTTTGAGATTTCTGGAGGTCGGTGGCAAAGAAACCTCCGTCGAGGTGCAAACTCCCCTGCTTGAAGTGAAGGCGGCATGGATGAGCGACGCCCTCGAAAGAAAAACGGGGCCGCTGTCGATTTCTTCCCACGGCTTTAGATTCCCGATCAAACCATTTCAGATTGTCACGGTACGCCTGGAGGGGACGCCAGCGCACAAATGACAGCTTGATGGCATTGCGATAACCGGCGAAATGTCGCGGAGACGCGCTGGATCTCAGAGCGCTCTGGAGGGCCTCGTTTCGTGTAACATGATCCTTGGGAGATTGGTGTGGCAACGAGGATGGGCAGGCAAAGGCGCTGCAAAGGGATCGTGGTTCTAGCGGGACTGTTATTTGGGGCAGAGGGCTCGATTCTTCCATCAACGCCGAAGGCGCACCCCGATGACTGTCACGTCTCCGTTGAGAAAGGAAAGACACTACTGGCGCAGCAACGACTGAAGGCGGCAGAGGATTTGCTCCGCGCCGCCAGTACCACTTGCGCCGGCGATGCCGAGTTATTCGGCGTGCTGGGCTTGGCCTATGATTTCGATCAACGCTTCGACCAGGCGCAGGCTGCCTTCGAGAAGGCGTTGACCGTAGATCCCGCCAACGTGATCTTTCGCAATAATCTTGCCAGCAGCTATATACGGTCCGGGAAGCGGGCCAGTGGCATCGCCGAACTGTCACGGGTTCTAAAAATGGATCCCCACAACCTGACCGCTAACGTCAACTTGGGCACGCTTTATCTGAATGAAAACCAGTATGAACGTGCGGTTCAGTTCCTCGAGGCAGCCGACACCGGGCACTCCGAAGATCCCGTCTTGCTGGTTGAATTAACGGAAGCGTATTTCGGCGCGGGGAAGGCCGAGGCCGCACTCCGCGTTGCCCAGCAGGCCTCCCGCCTCGCCGGCCCCGATCCGCGCATTCATTATTCACTCGCGGTTGCACTTGCGAAGGCAGGCAAATACGAGCGGGCGGTGGCAGAGTTCCAAGCAGTACCACAGTCTGACCGCGATGCCACCGCCAATCTGAATTTGGGGATGGCCCTTTCCAAGCTCGAGCGGTACGAGGAAGCGCGTAAGGCGTATTTGGATTCCATCCGTCAGGAGCCCTCCAACCCTGATCCCTACCTCCACATCGGATTGGATGTCTCGACCTCCGGGAATTCCGTAACTGCCGTCGATTGGCTAACCCAGGCACACGACAAAGCGCCCGAGCGGACGGACATTTCCTCTGCGCTGGCCGAAGAGTTGATAGATGCAAGAAACTTCGAAGCCGCTCGATCATTACTGATCGATGCCCTTCAGAACCACCCCGATGAGCCGTCATTGCTGGCAGCACAGGGCGACCTCTACCTCAACCGGGGTAACTATACGGAAGCCGCGAATGTCTATTCGCGATCACTCAAGGCCCATCCCGAAGTTGCAAATACGCGGCTTTCGCTAGCGAAGTGCTACCTTGCTTTAAGCCAGAACGCCCAGGCCGAGAAGGAGTTGGGGAGAGTGCTTGCCGCCGATCCTAAGAATGCAGAGGCCCAAGCCCAGCGAGGACGCCTGGCCCTCGCCGCGGGTCAGCCCGACGTGGCCTTGAATTGGATCCGAAAAGCCCTGGCGAACGATGAGTACAACCTGACGGCGAACGAAGAGTACGCCACCATTATGGTGAAGAGAGGCAAGGCTGATGAAGCTCGGACCACGCTTGAGAAGCTTATCAAGCGGAATCCAATGAATCCGCGATTCCATTATCTACTCGGCCAAGCCCTGTCAAAGTCAGGCGATGCAGCGGGGGCGCAAAAGCAGTTTGAAATATCTCAGAAGTTGACGTCTGCGAGCTCAGGCTCCAGCATTAAACAGTAGCCCACATTCGTCACCGGCACCCTCAAACCCACCTGAACACGCGTTTACGACGATTAATTTGACTGAGGGACCTTTTTCCTGCGGTGTACCCGTCATCCTCCGTACCTTTACCGTCGCACCGTAGGATGCGACGCGAAAGGCCGCCTCGCGCCTGCAGAGTGCGGTTGGACAACTTGTACGATTGCGCGATAGGCCCGTTTACGGGACTTCGCGATTTGCGGTACACTCTAGTGAGTTAACACTATTCCTTTAGGACGCCGTAGAGCGCGCGACTGCCTGTCCTTCATGGGCAAAGCACGAGGGAGCTTGAGTCGTGGGCCACGCCCCGGCGATGAGGTACTTCTGATGAACAAAGCCAATCCGTTCGGCACGCGGGCCCGCCTCGAGACACCCGAGGGTGCGGCCACGATCTTCCGCCTGGACGCGCTCGAAAAAGCCGGGGTGGGCAATTGCTCGCGCTTGCCTTTCTCGCTCAGAGTGCTCCTTGAAGCACTGCTGCGCCATGTCGATGGTGAGATCATCGGTGACGATGATATTCGCATGCTGGCGGCCTGGGAGCCACGTCCCGCCCGCCGGGAACTGCCCTTCCACCCGGCGCGTGTGATCCTACAGGACTTCACGGGTGTCCCCGCCGTCGTGGATCTCGCTGCCATGCGCGATGCCGTCAAGAGACAGGGCGGCGATCCTGCCAAGATCAACCCGTTGGTGCCGGTCGACCTGGTGATCGATCATTCGGTACAGGTGGACTACTTCGGCACCCTCACCGCCTTACAACTGAACGCCGACATCGAGTTTCAGCGCAACCGCGAGCGTTACCAGTTTCTACGCTGGGGGCAACAGGCCTTTCGTAACTTCCGCGTGGTCCCTCCAGCCACCGGGATCGTGCACCAAGTGAATCTCGAGTACCTCGCCGAGGTAGTCATAGCGCGCGAGACCGAAGGGGAATGCTTCCTATTGCCGGATACCCTGGTGGGCACAGACTCGCACACCACTATGATCAACGGGCTGGGCGTGCTGGGCTGGGGAGTCGGTGGCATCGAGGCCGAGGCCGCCATGCTCGGACAGCCCTACTACATGATGACGCCGGAGGTAGTGGGCTTCCGTTTGGAAGGTCGGCTCCGCGAGGGAGTTACCGCTACAGACCTCGTGCTGACGGTCACCCAGATGCTGCGCAAGAAAGGGGTGGTGGAGAAGTTCGTCGAGTTTTATGGCCCGGGTCTCGCCGAAATCTCCCTACCCGATCGGGCTACCATCGCCAACATGGCTCCCGAATACGGCGCCACCATGGGATTCTTCCCGGTTGACGACGAAACCCTGCGGTACCTGCGCATGACCGCACGCGAAGAGAACGTGATCGCGCGGGTAGAACGTTACACCAAGGAGCAGGGTCTTTTCCGCACAGCGCGCACGCCCGACCCCCTGTTCTCCGACTCGCTGACTCTCGATCTTGCAACGGTAGAGCCAAGCCTCGCCGGCCCCAAGCGTCCGCAGGATCGGGTTCCTCTGTCTTCAATGAAAACGGCTTTCGAGCGAGCCTTGGTGGCCCCGGTGAAAGAGGGCGGCTATGGACTGGCGCCGGAGAAGCTGCCGCGGCAAGCCATCATCGGATTCAACGGCACACGCGCCGCCATTCATGACGGTGCTGTCGTCATCGCGGCGATTACCTCGTGCACCAATACCTCGAATCCATCCGTGATGCTGGGAGCGGGGCTGGTGGCGAAAAAGGCCGTCGAGCGGGGACTCCAGGTTCCGGCCTATGTTAAGACGAGTCTCGCACCCGGATCCAAGGTGGTGACTGAGTATCTGGAAGAATCGGGACTGATGCGTGACCTCGAAAAGCTCGGCTTTGACCTTGTGGGCTACGGCTGCACCACCTGCATCGGCAACAGCGGCCCGCTACCGGAGAATGTAACGACGGCGGTCAAAGAGAGCCAGTTGGTAGCGGCAGCGGTACTCTCGGGCAATCGCAATTTCGAAGGCCGCGTGCACCCTTCAGTTAAGGCTAATTATCTTGCGTCCCCGCCCCTAGTGGTCTCCTATGCCCTGGCCGGAACCGTCGATATCGACCTTACCTCGGAACCTTTGGGCAAGGATCGCGAGGGCCACGAAGTCTACCTGCGCGATATTTGGCCGTCTCAGCAGGAAGTCACAGAGGCGATGGCGCGAGCCGTAAAACCTGAGATGTTCCGGCGGAGCTACGCGGATGTGTGGAACGGCAATCCCACCTGGAATGCCATTCCTGTATCCGGCGGCTTGAGCTACAGTTGGAAAGAAAGCTCGACCTATATTCAAGAGCCCCCTTTCTTCACCGGGTTTGCTCCGGATAAAAACTCGCCGCGTGATATCCAAGGGGCACGGGTGCTGGTTCTCCTGGGTGACTCCGTGACTACCGACCACATCTCCCCCGCGGGTGATATCGCCCTCGATAGTCCCGCCGGCCGCTACCTCATGGAGCACGGTGTGCAGAAGAAGGATTTCAATTCCTACGGCTCGCGTCGCGGGAATGATCGGATCATGGTGCGCGGTACGTTCGCAAATATCCGTCTGAAGAATCAGCTTGTCCCCGGAACCGAAGGAGGCGTTACGGTGCACTTCCCTTCCGCGGAACGCCTTAGTATCTACGACGCGGCGATGCGTTATCGTGGTGAAGGCATCCCCCTCATCGTGATTGCAGGTAAGGAGTATGGTGCCGGATCCTCGCGCGATTGGGCCGCCAAGGGCGCCTTGCTGTTGGGTGTGAAGGCTGTTCTAGCCCAAAGCTATGAGCGCATTCACCGCAGCAATCTCGTAGGGATGGGCGTCCTGCCGCTCCAGTTCCAAGAGGGTGAGAGCGCGGCAACTCTCGGTTTGACCGGCCAGGAGAGCTTCGATGTCTCTGGGCTCGATGGCGAAATCCAGCCGAGGCAGTTGGTTACGATTCGAGCGACCACACCGGAAGGCACCACGCGAACCTTCCAGGCCATTGCACGCCTGGATTCCCGGGTGGATATCAACTATTACCGAAGCGGTGGCATTCTGCTGGCAGTGCTGAACAACTTGATGGCGCAGCACTGACCCGGTCCAGCCCTTCCATCTTTCCGGCAGGTCATAGCCGTGATGTTTACGGTCGATTGTGACCTGGGCGTCAGGTCTGAAAGTGGCCCCTATCAAGATATCGCCTCAATCTTCCGATAACCATAGGTTGCAGCACGCGAAGGACTCAAACCTATGGGCAGGATAAGAGCTTCTCTCTACTTGATTGTCGCCGCCGTTGTTCTCGCAGCGGCACTCATGACCCTAATTCAGGGTTTCGCCAAGCAGTCATCCCGATCTCGACCCGCAGCGCCAACCGCTCCTGCACGTCACAACTGAGTATTCCCCAAACAGGGACCGTCGGAGTCAGCGCCGCACTTGTTCCCCGGAATTTCAGCTCCCTACTTGCCCGCTACTTGTATGTTGCCACGCGATTGCATTAACCTGATGAGCCAATGCGATCTCACCGGAGCCTCGATCCCCCATGAACATCAACCCTGAACTTATCGCCATGGGTTTCATCTGGTATGTGGTCTTTCTGCTGTCGCTCACCTGTCATGAAGCCTCTCACGCGCTCGTGGCAAAGTGGGGCGGCGATCTCACCGCCGCCGAGGGCGGCCAGGCTACGTTGAACCCGATTCCACACATCCGGCGGGAACTGTTCGGCACAGTGCTCGTCCCGATCCTCTCTTACATCTTCGGTGGCTGGATGATCGGTTGGGGCAGCGCGCCTTACGATCCCAAGTGGTCATACCAATATCCCAAGCGTGCGGCTTGGATGGCATTAGCGGGTCCGGCCGCCAATACCCTGCTCATGCTGCTCGCCGTCGCCGGCATCCACGTGGGAGTCGCCACCAAGATGCTGGACACGCCCTACTACGCCACCTTCACGCGTGTGGTGGTAGGCGCACGCCCCGGATTTCCGGAAGCGCTGGCGGTGTTCCTGAGCATTCTATTCTCGCTGAACCTTCTGCTGGCCACCTTCAACTTGCTGCCAGTCCCACCCCTCGATGGCAATGCCGTGATCGGCCTCTTTCTCAGTGAAGGCGCGGCGCGAAAATTCAGCGCCTTCAGTCACTCAGGCGGCTTCGCCATGATTGGCCTGGTGATCGGCTGGACTCTATTCAATCGCCTCTTCACCCCAATATTCAGCGTGGCGCTGAATGTGCTTTATTCGACTCTTCGGCATCATTGAGCTAACTTGAGATTGCCTTGCTTTCTCTGAACCCCCAAGCACTGCCGCAGCGCCCAACCGTGACTCCTTCGGCAAATCCCCGGACGCGGCGCTATAATAGAATTACCAACGGGCCGGTACGCGCCCGAATAGAATCGCAAACGGAGAATAGTTTGATGCCAGCCCGTACGTTGTTTGAGAAAGTCTGGGAAGCGCATGTGGTCGAGGAAAAGGCCGGTGAGCCATCTCTCCTCTACATCGATCGCCACCTCGTGCATGAAGGAACCTCGGCCCAGGCCTTCGACGGACTGCGTGCCGCCGGCCGCAAAGTCCGCCGGCCGGACTTGACCTTCGCCGTGATGGACCACTCTGTTCCCACCACGAATCGCGACTTGCCCGTGGCCGATACCGTCGCAGCCGCCCAGTTCCAGGCCCTGGCCAACAACTGCCGCGAGTTTGGAGTGTCGCTATTCGACATGCATAGCCGCAACCAGGGCATCGTTCACATCATCGGGCCGGAGCTCGGAATTACCCAGCCAGGTCAGACTATTGTTTGCGGCGACAGCCACACCTCCACCCACGGCGCCTTCGGAACCCTGGCCTTCGGCATCGGCACCAGCGAAGTGGAGCATGTACTAGCTACGCAATGCCTGCAGCAGTTTAAGTCGAAGACCATGCTCGTGCGGGTCGACGGCAGCCCCCGGCACGGGGTAACGGCCAAAGACCTGATTCTCGCCATTATCGGCCGTATCGGCATTGCCGGCGGCAACGGTCATGTGATCGAGTATGCCGGCGAAGCGATCCGTGCGCTTTCGATGGAAGGTCGGATGACCGTTTGCAATATGACCATCGAAGGCGGCGCGCGGGCGGGCATGGTGGCTCCCGACGATACCACCTTCACCTATATGGAGGGCCGCCCATTTGTCCCCAGCGGCAAGGACTTTGCGGATGCTGTCACCGGTTGGAGATTACTCGTCAGCGATGCCGGCGCGACCTATGATAAGACGGTCGAACTCGACGCAAGCGAAATCGCTCCGCAGGTGACCTGGGGCACGAACCCTGGCATGGTCACCGACGTCACCGGCGTGGTACCCAACCCTGATTCGTTTGGCGATCCGGTGCACCGGGAAGCCGCCCAGCGAGCGCTCGAGTACATGGCGCTTGCGCCCGGCACACCGATCGAACAGATCAGGCTTGACCGCGTTTTCATCGGCTCGTGCACCAACTCGCGGCTGGAGGACCTGCGCCTCGCCGCCAAGGTGGTCGAGGGCAAGCACGTGGCCCGTACGCTGAAGCAGGCGCTCGTAGTACCAGGGTCAATGATGATTAAGGCGCAAGCCGAAAAGGAAGGCCTCCACAGGATCTTTCTCGATGCCGGATTCGAGTGGCGCGACGCGGGCTGCAGCATGTGCATCGGCATGAACCCCGACGTGCTTCCCGCCGGTGAGCGCTCCGCCTCCACCTCTAATCGCAACTTCGAGGGGCGCCAAGGAAAAGGCAGTCGCACCCACTTGGTAAGTCCGATGATGGCCGCCGCGGCTGCGATCGAGGGCCATTTCGTGGACATCCGCAAGTGGGATGGGTAGCGCGGACCTTCCCGGGTTTGGAAGGTCCGCGGCTTTTCATGGGAATGAGCAGGTGACACATCGCCTCGCTTTTTCAGAGAGAACCACAGACTTCGAAGAGCATGAAGTCTGATTCCATAACGTCGTCGGCTCCTTAAACCGGTAAACTTGGTTTGTGAAATACGACCAAGGCTGCCGGGAAAGGAGCCGAACATGTCGATTATCGGATGTGATTTGCATTCGCGCTACCAGGTTATTGCGATGGTAGAGACCGAGACCGGCGAGGTGACGACGCGCCGGTTGCAACATGAGAACGGAGAAGCCAGGAGGTTTTACGCGGGGCTGGTGAAGCCCTCGCGGATCGGGATCGAGGCCACGGGTTACACTCAATGGTTCGAGCGTATGCTGGGAGAGTTGGGGCACGAGTTGTGGATCGGGGATCCGGCCGAGATTCGGGCCCGCGCCGTGCGCCGGCAGAAGACCGACACCCGGGATGCGGAACATTTGCTGAACTTGCTGGTGAGCGATCGCTTCCCGCGCCTCTGGGTGCCCACGGTGGAAGAGCGGGACCTGCGGCAACTGCTGAAGCATCGTGACAAGCTGGTGCGGATGCGGACGGCGCTGAGAAACCAGCTGCACTTTCTGGCCATGAGCCAGGGGGTGTGCCGTAAGAAGAAGCTGTGGAGCGTGCGCGGCCGGACCGAGTTGGAAGGGCTGAGCCTAGGAGCGTGGGCTAGTCGGCGGCGGGAAGAACTGCTGAAGCTGCTGGACCAGTTCAATCCGCGCATCGAGGAGCTCAATGAGGCGGTGAAGACGGAAGCCGAGCGCTGCCCGGAGGCGGTGCAGTTGATGGAGCAGCCGGGGGTGGGGCCGATCACGGCTCTGGCCTTTGTGCTCACGGTCGGTCCGGTGGAACGTTTTCCCCACAGCCGCGCTCTGGTCAGTTACCTGGGACTCAACCCACGTGAGGATTCCAGCGGGGGTCACCAACGGCTGGGTCACATCAGCAAGCAAGGCAACCAAATATTGCGCTGGCTGCTGGTGGAAGCTGGCCAGAAGGCGTCGCTGCTGGACGAGGAACTGAGGCGTAAGTATAAACGGTTGGCTTTCCGGCGGGGCAGAAACGTGGCCAAGGTGGCCATGGCTCGACAGCTGGCAGTGCGCTTGTATTGGAAGCTGCGCCAGGCGAGATCGGCCCAACCGGCGGTTCGCATGCCTGGTAGCCCGAGGTAGCGCATGGTGGGCGGTTCGCCACCGCAAGTCTGATTGGGCGCCAAGCCTCCCTGCACAGGCGGGGAGATCGAATAGAGAATCATGGTGGGGTGAAAACTTCACCGAATAGATGGCTGGTGGAACAGTCCACCGCAGGATTCGAGAGGCGAGCCTTGGTCGGGACAAGCCTTAAAGATTCTTCCAGGACGAAGCATCGCTGTACAGCGCTCCGCTTCGTCCCTCTTCTAGGGTGGGCGTGCCGGAGTCGGGGTCAAGGGTCTGCGATGAACGGTCCGACCAAAAGCGTCGGACCGCCCTTGACCCCGCCTCCGTCACGCGGGGGTGGGAGTGTTGCTAAATTCCCCTTGACAAAGCCGACGACGTTATAGATGCGCTACCTGCCACCTGCTGTCACGGCGCCAATCTTCTTTGGAGCGATTATGCAACCATTTACCAAACACACGGGACTTGTAGCACCTCTCGATCGCGTCAACGTCGACACCGACCAGATGGTGCCCAAGCAGTTCCTCAAACTCATCAGCCGCGAGGGATTCGGAAAATTCCTCTTCTTCGACTGGCGCTACCAGGAAGATGGCAAGACGCCGAACCCCAACTTCGTGCTAAACGCTCCGCGCTATCGGGGCGCTTCCATACTGCTGGCGCGTGCCAACTTTGGGTGCGGATCGAGCCGGGAGCACGCGCCCTGGGCGATTCTCGACTATGGCTTCCGGGTGATTCTGGCGCCGAGCTACGCCGACATCTTCTACAACAACTGCTTCAAGAATGGCATTCTACCCGCGATCCTGCCGGACTCCGATCTTGATGAGTTGTTCCGGCGTACGGAGGGGCGCGAAGGCTATACGCTGGCTGTTGATCTACCGAGCCAGACGATCACTGATGATAGCGGGCTGAAGCTCAGTTTTGAGATCGATCCTTTCCGCAAGGAGTGTCTGCTGAACGGCTGGGACGATATCGGGCTGACGCTTCGTTTCGAAGACAAGATCACCGCCTATGAAGGCGAGCGAAAACCGCGCGCCGTTCTCTACGGTCATGTGGATACTGTCAAGGCTTAGAGCGTCCCCCTCGACTGAGCTGAGCTGAGGCCGGCGGGAGGCAAACTCCTCTCCTTGGTTAAGGAGGCAGCAGGGGGGTGGTTGAGCATACGAAACCATGGCGCGCCAGATTGCCCTTCTCGCGTTTTTTGTGGGTGCGGTGGTCGTCGCCGGCACCGGCTGCAACAGGTCCTCAGACTCAAGCGGCACTGACAAACAGACGCAGGGAGCCAAAGCCCCCTCCAATGCGACACTATCACCTGAACAGAAGCGTCGCGTCACCACTTACCAGGCGCGCGGACGCGTCCTGGAGATTGATCGCAACCAGAACCGGGTGAGGATAGCCCACCAGGACATTCCCGGCTTCATGCAGGCCATGACCATGAGCTTTGCTGTAGCTGATGACCAACTGCTCGAAGGACTGCGGCCCGGAGACGAGGTCGAGTTCACCCTCGAGTCGAGTGCGGAATCCACTGCGATCAGCGCCATCCGCAAGGTGGACCGCCCATGACCCGGCGAGGTTTCCTCGAATCGGCGGCGGGTGGAGTTGCGCTTTCTGCAGCTCCTGGGAGCCTCCGGTCTGCTTCCAATCGGGCACATCAGGCAGGAGGCCAAGAAAGGTGGCCAGACAAGCGAATGCAGAAGGTGCTCGGCTGGAAAGGCCTCGAAGTCGCCCCTATCCCCTCCGGCTACCAAGTGGCGGTGGCGGATGTCAATGGCGATGGCAAGCTCGACATCATGGCGTTGAGCTCCGAACAACCGATTGTGGAGTGGTACGAGAACCCTACCTGGCAAGCGCGCCCGATAGCCACCCAGACTCACCACAATATTAGTCTTGCACCCGTTTTCAAGAATGCCTATCCTCTCCACGGTATCGCTCTGGCGAGTGACTTTAATCTGGACGATAGCGAGCACGGCGGCACCCTCTCGCTGGCTGAGCCCGGCTTCGCGCCCAGCGACCCTTGGCGCTTGGACCCCATCGGCCAGATCCCAACCTCGCATCGTCTGCGCTGGGCCGATCTCGATGGCGACGGGCGGCTCGAATTGATCGACGTTCCGATCCTGGGCCCGGGCGCGAAAGCGCCTGATTACGCGGCCGGTGCGCCACTCACCTGGTTCGATCCACCGGAGCGCCTACTGAGTCCGCACGCCGAGCCCAGCCGACAGGTGGCCGCCTGGACCTCGCACCTGATTGACAACACGCTCACGGTGATCCATGGAATCAACGTGCTCGATTGGGACCACGATGGCCGCGACGAACTCCTGACTGCGAGTTTTGAAGGCGTGCATTTGTTCAAGCCGGCCGGCAGAGCGCCCCGGCTGACCTGGAGCCGGACTCATTTGGGCGCGGGCGACCAGGCCTCCAGTCCTCGCCGCGGATCGAGCGAAATCGGCATGGGTCATTTGTGGGGCCGCCGCTTCCTGGCTACGATCGAGCCCTGGCATGGTGAGCAGGTCGCCGTCTATCTTGAAGGGAAGCCCGGCCAGCTCTGGAATCGCCACGTCATCGACGCGAGCTTCCGCGATGGCCACGCCCTAGCCTGCGCCGATCTCGATGGCGACGGAAACGACGAAGTCGTCGCGGGATTTCGGGGCCCCGGCACCAGCCTCTATGTCTACTACGCCTCCGATTCTTCCGGGATCGCGTGGGATCGCCAGAGGGTCGACAGCTCGATGGCAGCCTCAGGCCTTGCGATTGCCGATATCAACGGCGATGGCCGCCTCGATATCGTCTCCGTGGGGTCCTCAACCGCTAACGTGAAGTGGTACGAAAACCTGGGCTGATCGATCGCCTTGAGCAGCGGGGAAAGCAACAACTTGAAGATACTTATCAGCGGCTCGCGGGGACTCATTGGATCGGCTCTAGTCGCCGCGCTCCGGCCCGGCCACGAAATCATCCGCCTGGTTCGCGGCCAGGCCCGGCCGGGCGAAATAGGATGGGATCCCAATACAGACGAGATCGATCGCGCCAAGCTTGACGGATTCGACGCCGTGATCCACCTGGCGGGTGAGAATATCGCTTCCGGACGCTGGACCGCCGCCCGCAAAGCCAGGATTCGCGACAGCCGGTTGCTGGGCACGCGCCTGCTGGCGGAAACCTTGGCCGGACTTCCTCATCCGCCGGGCGTCTTCATCTCAGCCTCCGCTATGGGCTACTACGGCGATCGGGGCGACGAGGTGCTCACCGAAGCCAGTTCCCCTGGAGCGGACTTTCTTGCCAGGCTCTGCCAGGAGTGGGAAGCCGCCGGAGCGCCTGCCGCCGCCCGCGGAATTCGCGTTGTCCACCCTCGCTTTGGCGTCGTGCTCAGTCCTGCAGGCGGGGTGCTGGGCAAGATGCTCACTCCGTTCAAGTTTGGGTTGGGAGCCATCACGGGAAGAGGGACCCAGTGGATGAGCTGGATCGCCATCGACGACGTCACCGGCGCGCTCGCCTATTGCCTGGAAAACGGCGCGCTCAACGGCCCCGTAAACCTGGTTGCCCCGCAAGCCGTTACCAATCGGGATTTCAGTAAGGCCCTGGGACGCGTCCTCCGGCGACCGGTGATTTTCCCCGCGCCCGCCTTCGCCCTTCGCCTGGCCCTGGGTGAAATGGCGGACGCGCTGTTGCTTGCCAGCCAGCGAATCGAACCCACCAAGCTGATTAAGGCTGGTTATCACTTTTCGTACCCCTCGCTCGAAGCCGCGCTCCAGCATCTTCTCCAGTAGCCAGTAGGCACGACCGAGTAACGCCGGCATCTTGCCGGCACCAAGAATGCCGCCGGGACGGCGGCGCAACGATCTTCAGCGGCACTCGCCTCGGGGCCGATCGCCGGTGGGGACACCGGCGCTACAGTCAGAAGATCGAGTATCCGAGCGACTTGGTATTTCTCTCCACGACTAACTCCAACGGCGGATCCTGGTCATTGATGCGTACCGTGACAATCACAATCTGAGATCCCTTCGAATGTGATGCCACAATCCGCGCAGAGCGGACCTTGCCATAGTCGCCCTGCGGCCCCCAGTCGTGCATGAAATCGTCGAAACTATAGGACGGCGCCGGCTGCCATAACTTGTAGGCTTTCTGATAGTCACCCTGCTCAAGGCTGGCAACGAACCTCGTGACCGCGCTCTCCTCGGGATAGTTCCAGAACTTAAACGCTAGCAAGCCGCTAATCATGATGGCGAGAACAGCTAGCAAAATGATAGTCTTGATAAGGGGATTTCGAGTCTTTGGCACCTCGGCGTCCATAAGCGACATGGTATCCTCTCCGCTGGAAGCGGTGTCCTGCCTGCTCCCATGTTATCACCGAACGGAGCCCACCCAGACCGCCCACTACCGAGGACAAAGGGCTACAGTGACAGTTACACCGGTACACCTAAGGCGCGCCGAACACTGGCTGGAAACCTGTGCTACCTTCGATGCGGCATCACCATGCCTTCGCGTTCCGTCCTTAATCTGGATTGACACCGGACTCGGTCCGGATGTTCCCGTTCTTCTCGCTAAATATTTAGAACTTCGCCTTTCTAGCGCGGCGGGTCAGCGCCCGGTCGAAGATCGTCATCGAGCTGAAAACGGAGGTTTGCGCACAGCGGGCTCGGGCCAAACACCTTTATTGGTCGAACCCTCATCACAGTGTTCGCTTAAAAAGCGCCACCGCGGCGATCAGCGTCACCGTAGCGAAAAGCATCAGGCAACCGAGATCGCCGGCCACGGCTCCCAGCCCGGTATTCTTGAGCACAAGGCTCTTGCAAGCGTGTACGGCGTAGGTGAACGGGTCGATGGTGGTAATCACCCGCATCCACGCCGGAAACGACTGAATGGGGTAAACTGCTCCGCTCGGAAAGAACAAAAAGGTATTCAAGACACCGAAGGTAGCTCGCGGCACCAGCGGATCGTCCACCCTCACCATGATCAGGAACATCATGCAAATCAGCGCCAGGGACGTGGCCACCACCACCAGAAACAGTCGGGCCAGACGCATTGGATCGAGGGGATGCGGGATGCCCGCTATCAACGAGCCCACCGTCACCAGCACCATTCCCGACAGCACCGCTTTTAGGGCTCCCGCCAAATTGAAACCGGCGATCAGTTCGAACTTGGTGACGGGCGTAACCAGATAGCCCTCATGTAGGCCTCGCGCCTTATCGTCGATATAAATAATCCCCCCTCCGATCATAACCATCATAAATATTGATAATACAACTGTCCCAGGAAGCAGGTATTGAATGTAGGGCACGTAAGGAAACACCTCCACCACGGAAAGGGCGGTGCTGGTGACGAGGCGCGGCGCCGGCCCCTTTTGGTTGAACGCCTGCAGTAACTGGCTCAACGTTCCTTCGAGCGTGGCGCTGACGAAGCTATCCGTATTATCCTCAATCAGTGCCACCTCTGGATCGCTCCGTTGATAGATTTTGCGCGTGAAGTCCGGAGGAATCTCCACCAGCCCGTTGATGCGCCCATTTCTCAGATCCGCCATTGCCACTAGCGGATCGGCATAGCGAATCATCACGAAGGTGCGGGCGTTGGCGGTGACAGCCTGAAACATCCCTTCCAGCTTTACCGCTTGGATTCCATGATCCTGGTCAACGACGCCGAGCTTCACATCCCTCAGCTTTCCGCCGAAAGCGTAACCCAACACCACAAGCTGGACCAGCGGAAAGATCATGGAAACGAGAATCAGCGTGGGGCTGCGTTTGAAGCGGCGAAGGTCGCGCTCAACGATAGCGAATATTCGATGCATAAGACCTATCCCCCGTCAGGTACGCCGGTAACGGTCATAAGTTATGAATTATGAGTTATAAGTTATGAATTCTATCGTGCGATTCCGTGCCGCCTTTACCGACAGGAGCGCGTAGCACAGTCACTATTTCACACCTCATAACTCAGAACTCATAACTTAGCGCTCGTACGCACCTACCGCGGCTTATACATGAAACTAACATCATAGTGGCCCTCCTGCAGCGTATCGCGCAGCTGACGGCCGGTATAGTGCATGAAAACGTCGTCGAGCGTCGTGCTTTCGACCGAGAGCGATGCCACCTCCACTCCAGCCTCGCGCGCCGCCTCCACCAGTCCAAGCGTGGTTCGCGGTCCGTTGTTTGAGCCGATGCGGAAAACGTGATCCTGTGCGTCTACTTTCTCGACGTCGGGCAGCTTGCGCAGGGTTTCGAGCCAGTTGGTAGGAGTCGAGGCAAAGCTCACCTCCACCACGGTATTCCCGGGCACCGAGGCTTTCAGCTTCAGGGGCGAGTCAAGCGCCACCAGTTTTCCGTGATCCACAATCGCGATGCGGTCACAGAGCTTATCAGCCTCGTCCATGTAGTGCGTGGTCAAAAGAATGGTGAGATCGTGCTCGCTCTTGATCTTCGAAAGCATTTCCCACACGCTGACGCGCGACACCGGATCGAGGCCCGTGGTGGGCTCGTCCAGAAAGAGCACCTTGGGCTGATGCACCAAGCCGCGCGCGATCTCGAGACGACGCCGCATCCCTCCCGAAAGCTGCTTCACCGTGTTCTGGGCCCACTGCTCGAGATCAACGGCTTTCAGCAGGTCCGCTACGACCCGTTTGCGGCGTTCGCGCGGGATCCCGTACAGCTTGGCAAAGATCAGCAGATTCTCCTCGCAGCTCAGTTCCGTGTCAGACGTCATCGCCTGCGGTACAACCCCAATTGAGCCGCGCACTTCGTTCGGAGACTTGGCCACATCGAAGCCGCTGATGCGTGCCCTCCCTGCAGTCGGCTCAAGCAAAGTCGTGAGCATGCGGATCAGGGTCGATTTCCCTGCCCCGTTCGGTCCCAGCAGGCCGAAGATCTCACCGTGCTCGACTGCAAAACTCACGTGGTCGACGGCGGTAAAAGCGCCGAATTTCTTTGTGATCTGCTCGACTTCAATGTCGCCCATACTTGATTGTCAGCGTCTTAGTATTTCGGTTTGGCAGTTCAGCAACCCAGCCTTCTGCCTTCCGCGTTCCTCGTTCAGCCCTACTCGCCAGGCACCGTCACATACGCCGTCAGCCCCGGCCAAAGGCTGCGGTCGGTGTTATCGCAGCGAAGGCGGATTTCGAATGTCTTGATGTCGCGCTTAGTGCGGCTTACGTCGCGCTGGGTGGCATACTCCGCGTCGACGGCACGGTAGAACACCAGACCGGTGCGCTCCATCCCCGAAGGGAATTTCACCGGGAACTTGTCGCCCAGGTGAATGCCGGTAATGAAGGTCTCCTCCACGTTGGCACTCACCCACAAATCGTCAGGATTCACCAGAGTGACGATGGCCTGACCGGCACTGACCACTTCGCCTTGAAGCGCAGCGCGCATGGCCACCACGCCATCGATGGGCGCTTGGATCTCAGTGTAGCCGAGTTGCACCTGCGCCTTCGTTTTCTGCGCTCCCGCGGCTGCGCGCTGATGCCGGTTGGTAGCAACTTGGCTTTCCCTTACCCGAATCTGCTCCTGGTTGGCCCGCGCCAGGGCGAGCGCGGCTTGCTGCGCCTCCACCTGCCGATCAAGGGACTCAACATGCGCCTTCGCCGCCTCATAGGCCGTGCGGGACTGATCGTTCACCTGGGCGGCGACGATACCCTGCTTGAAAAGGCCGCTGTTGCGCTCATAGGTGAGCCGCGAGTTTTCGAGATCCGCGTTAGCTTCGACCACTTGTGCCTGAGTGGCAGCCAGGGATGCTTCCGCCTGGCGGATCTGTTCCCGGGTCTCCATTTCCTGGTACTTTAGTTCGGATTCTGCCTGCTGGACGGCGGAGGCCAGGCTTTCTTCCGAATGCATGTAGTATGCGGCGTCCGCTTTCAATTCCTGCGGAGCAATCACCGCCACCAACTGGCCGCGTTTGACCGTGTCACCCTCACGCACCAGTAGCTGGCTCAGACGGCCCTGGATTTGCGCGCTAACCGCCACCTCATCGGTGGCCACAATGCCCGTGAGCACCAACCCGCGGTGGCCGTGGTGCTCCCACCACCAGTAAAATCCTGCCCCGGCCGCCGCCAGCAGCAGAACAACAATAGGAATCCGACGTTTCATAAGATGGGGGCCTCCGGTCGACGGAAAAGGCTGTGGCGCAAAAACTTCAGCACTTCCTGCTTTCTCCGCTTCAGTTGCTTCTGGTCGTAGGGATCGATTCCGGCAATTAACTGCAGCATGCGCGCGATGGCGAATATCCACGCTGATATACGAATCCGGGTGGCCATTATTTTCAGAATCCTGAGACTTTCCCCCAGCACCTCGAAGCCAGCTCCGGACTCTAATCCAGTTTAGCAGTCGAAAATGAGACGGGTGAGACAGCTGAGACAAATGAGACGGTATTTCTTAACCTGATTTCTTCTATATGATTTACGAACATGAGATAGCCGATGCCGCCCCGAAAAGCCCTGAAGGCGTGGCATTTTGCAACAGTCGGGCTGGCGCCAGGGAGGATTAGATTAAATATCTCGCCTGCCCTCTCCACGATTGATCGAAAAGGGAACTCAGGGGTGTCGCAATTTCAACAACCTGTTCACGAGTAACGTGTGCGCAGGCGTTCGCGATGGCGTTCGAGCGCTAATTCGATGAGCCGGTCGACGAGTTTGGGATAAGACAATCCGCTCGCCTCCCAGAGCTTGGGATACATGCTGATGGGCGTGAAACCGGGAATGGTATTGATTTCGTTGACGAAAAGCCGCGCTTTGGATCCCGTGTCGCCCTCGAGCAGGAAGTCCACGCGGCCCATGCACGCAGCATCGATGGCTTTGAAAGCACGCACCGCAAAGTCACGTACTTTGGCGGATTGCGGCGAAGTAATCCTAGCGGGAATGATTAGCTCGGAGCCTTCTTTGACGTACTTCGCCTCGTAGTCGTAGAACTCGTTCACGGGAATAACCTCACCGGCAACCGAGGCCTCCGGAGAGTCATTGCCGAGCACCGCGCATTCGATCTCGCGAGCTTTCTTCACGGCTTTTTCGACCACGATCTTGCGGTCGTATTCAGCGGCAAGACTTATCGTCTTGGCCAACTCGCCCGCCTCATGCACCTTGCTGATCCCGACCGAGGATCCGAGGTTAGCCGGCTTCACGAAAAGCGGATAACCTAGCTTTTTCCCTATCATTGCGGACAGCGCCTCCGGATTGCGCTCCCAGTCGCCGCGCAGCACGGTAATCCAGGGGACCACTGGCAGCCCCGCGTCGCGGAAGAGGCGCTTCATGGCGTCTTTGTCCATGCCCGCAGCCGACCCCAACACGCCTGCGCCAACGTAGGGAAGGCCGGCGAGCTCCAGCAGCCCCTGGATGGTGCCATCCTCTCCGAAGGTCCCATGCAGAACCGGAAAGACGACATCAATTTCAGGGATGCCAAGGCCTGAAGCAGGCTTGCCGCCCCGCAAAATCCCGCTCGATTCCCGCACGATTTCCGCACTTTTCCGCTCCGGTCCAGAGGGATCAATTGCGGTCCCGTGGGATCCACCGAAGCGGTCACAGGTTCTCCATTTTGGATGACGCCGGCCAGAACTTTGCCGGTGGAAGATTCCGCTAAGGAACGGCCCACCAGCCATCGGCCTTCACGGCCGATACCGATAGGCAGCACCTCGTATTTGGCAGGATCGAGTGCCTGAATCACAGAAGCAGCCGAAGTAAGCGAGACCTCGTGCTCGGTCGACCGGCCGCCAAAAAGGACGGCAACGCGCAGTTTCTTCACAGGATCTTCTTCCCCAGCGCCGAGCTTACCAGGCCCACACCGAGCGACGCCGTACGATTATGAATGTCAAGGATGGGGTTCACCTCCACCACTTCGAGAGCCACCATCCTCTCACTATCGGCAATGATCTCCATGGCCAGATGCGCCTCACGGTAAGTTATGCCGCCGGGAACGGGAGTGCCGACGCCTGGTGCTTCGTCAGGATCCACCACGTCCATATCGAATGAAACCGCGAAGCCGGCCGTATCGCGAGAGGCGAGATCGAGGCTCCGCTGCATCACCACCCGCATCCCGAGTTCGTCAATGTCGCGCATGGTGAAAATGTTCACACCCGACTCCTTCACGATGCGCTGCTCGCGCGGATCGATGTCGCGTACCCCTACCAGGACGGCGTGACGGCCCTCCACCTTAGGGAGAAAGCCACCGATCCGGGTGAGCGACTCCGGACCATATCCCATCAGTGCAGCAAAGGGCATTCCATGCACGTTGCCGCTAGGACTTGTCTTCGGCGTATTCATGTCCGCGTGCGCATCGACCCATATCAATCCCACATGCTGGCCGCGGTCGTGAAAAAACTTGGAAACGCCCGACACCGTGCCGATGGCGATGGAGTGGTCTCCTCCCAGCGAGAGAGGGAAGAAGCCGTCCGCCAGCGTCTGCTGAATGCGATCCGCCATCTGCTGGCAGCTCCCCGCGATCTCATTCAGGTACTTGGCACGCTTGTCTCCAAAATCCTGCTGCTCAGCCCCCTTCACGAAGATGTTGCCGGCATCCTCCACCTGATGGCCGATTGCCTTCAAGGCAGCGTTGAGCCCGGCAGACCGCACCGCTGACGGCCCCATATCCACGCCTCGCCGCTCCTGGCCAAGGTCTAGCGGTACGCCCAGAATGCGAATGTTCATGAGTTCCCCACCGCCGTTCGAGGGTCAAAGCGAACCCATTATCATAACCGATGTTTTGGAAAAGGCGTGGCGAGGCGTGGGTTAGTTTGGGACTTGGCCGAATCCGTTGTGGCAACCAGTTTCTCGCTTGAGATCTGGTCATATGACCGGTCATCTGCCACAATATTCCTATGCAAGATTCCTATGCAAGTCAAAGATAAGAGCATCACAGTCACGCAATTCAAGGCCAACTGCCTCCGAATTCTCGACGAACTGCAACCCTAAGGGATCGTCATCACCGAGCGCGGCCAACCGGTCGCCCGCGTGACTCCCTTCAAGTCGGTGGACAACTCCAAGCTGATTGGAAACATGAAGGGAAGGTCGTCCTCAAGGGCAACATCGACTCGACCGGGATCAAGTGGAATGCTGAATCTTGACACGCGCTCTTGGGTCGCTCGTGACCGCAAGTGCGAAGGCGGCCTAATCCCAACTCCGGCGTTCCTTTTGAAGATGAGTCTTGGAGTAGACACCGCGGCCTAACCCTCGGATTGCAGCATGGTGTGATTCGGGCTTTTGGAAGGCAATTACCTTCGTTCCCCGCGCAACCACAAGGATCTTGTCCCCGGGTTTCACCTGCAAAGGCTCGCGGGCTTCACGCGGGATCACAATCTGGTTTTTCGTTGATAAAGTCGCTTCGGTCATAGCTCTACACTCTAGTATAGGGTAAAGCGTGAAAGAAGGGCGAACCCGCCGCCCAGAATATGAGAACGTAAGGGCCGGGAACTTTTCCGATGGCCCAGTTTCCGGCATCAGAGCGCTGACCTTTAGGGCTTTTTACGGGGTTTGCGACGTGAGTCCCAGACCGTGATGACTTCCACGTAATCGCGCCGCAGCCGGTAAGTCACGGTATATGGCGGGATGGTAAGGATACGAAGGGCCTGCACCGGCCCAGGCTTGCCCAATCGCGGGAAGTCGGCCAACTGTTCCACACTGCTCCACAGTTGCGCTGCCACCCGCCGCGCCGCCTCGGGCTTGTCCTTAGCAATATAGCCTTTGATTTCGGCCAGTTGCAGGAGGGCTTCCGAGGTCCATTTTACTTGCATCGGGGTGGAGGAAGCTCCTGCTCTGAGCCCCAGGACTGGAGCCATTGTTTCACCGCACTATGAGGGACGAAGCTGCCGGCGTCGGCATCCCGCAGGCCCGCTTCGACACTGGCCAGATAGGCGCGGTCCTCTTGCAAATAAGTCACAAGAGCCTGCAGCACCAGTGTGTTCGACGGGCAAGCCCTGAGCTTCGCCAGACCGTCAAGTTGCTTCTTAAGTGCAACCGGGATCCTAGCCGTGATGATGGTTGTTGCGTTCTTCTTTGATTTTCCCTGTGCCATGTATACAAGAGTAATACAAGATAGGCCGGGAAATCAAATCAGCAGGTCCGGAGGTAGAGGCCACAGAGGTGAAAAGCGACGCTACCCAACCACCATTTACCGGAGCTGCGCCTTTGGCACGGTAGGAGGCGCGAGCGGGAGATTCAGCCAAGCCAGCCCGATGTCGCGTCCCATATCGCCGGTGTCCTTGGCGGGTGCGTCATAGAACAGCGCCAGCCGGTCCCCCACCTTGACCACCGAAGGCATGCCGATCGAGCGCACGTTCCAGTGGCAGTTCCGGTCATCGAGCACCACGGCCTTGTGGAAAGCGTTCCAGCGGTTCGGATCTTTGCTCCAATAAACCCAGGTGCTCTCGGTGTACTCGCCACGCCGGTCAAGCCCGATGTGGTTGGTGAAGAGAAACCAGATCTGATTATGGGACTCAAAATAGAGCGCCGAATTCTCCACCTGTTCCTCTGGTGGCAGGATCGGGCGCGGGTCCACGGTCCAGTGGCCGTCAAGATCTCTGGTGCGCGCAATTGAGAGCGTGCGCTTCAGCGGTTTTCCCCGGGCAGCGCTGAAGAACATGAGGTATTCGCCACGATAACGGACGATCTGCCCGGGACACGCCTCATCGGCGTAGTAGGTGCCGGCCCGGGTGCGAAAGGGCTGGAAGGCTTTCCGCTTCGTCCAGGGTCCGGCGGGAGAAGGAGCAGTGGCCGTCAAGGTGTAATAGGGGATCATGGGAATGCGGTCGGGAGGCGGCGAGGTGAATGGCGTCGCGACATAGAACATGTGCCAGAGCTTGCCGTCGAAGACAGTCCAGGGTGAGGAAGCGGTACCGGAATCGTCTTCGCCCTTGGCGCCAAAGTCGAGCACCGGTCCCTTCAGATCCCAACGCTTCAGATCGTGACTCGTAGCGAGGCAAGCCAACCAGCCGCGCGGCCCGGCCCCATCGTAGTGCAGATAGTATGTATCGCCCACCCGGAACACGATGGCTTCGCGCGCTCCCAGGTAATCGCAACGATTGGGACCGTCGCCGTGCCGGATGATCGGTCCCGAATCTTCGGCATCCAGGCGCAGGGTGGCGGCAGGCCGCCCGTCGGGGTAGGTGCGAGGCGCTTTGGCACCCGAACGATGCGCGGTCGACGCCGGGGCTTCTTGCAGTTGGAATAGCGCTAGGTCGATGGACGCACACACGACGACTCCGGCCATCGCGAGCAGAGCAAACGGTCCAAGGCGGAATAACCTACTAAAGACACGATAAGGCATGACTTTGCCCTTCCCCAAAACATTGTAGCGGCTGTGATTGTAGCGGCCATCCCATCTGGGCCGAACCCGGATGAGGATACGACTTAGGTGAAGTATCCAGCGGCAAGCCCGCGCAGCGGGCGTCAGATCATAACCCACGGCGTCCAGTCGTGCGTCTGGAGTTTGTACATTTCTGCACGACATGGCCAAGATGGCCATGCCACCTCGAGGTGGCACGGGCTTCCGGCCCGTGAGCCCACGGCGTTCAGCCGTGGGTAGCCAGCATTCCAATGTGCGCGTAGGTGTATGTGTGGGCCATGCTCTTTCGCCCCTTCCAGGGCTAACGATGGATTCTACTCGAATCCGCCACCCATAGCTGGACACTGTGGGCTACGAGCTTTCGCCCGCTGCGCGGGCTTGCCACCGGACGCCGGTGAGGACACCGGCGCTACAGAGACTAGGGTCGCAGGCGGTAGAGCATCCTGGGAAACGGGATAGTCTCGCGTACATGGTCGAGCCCGCAAATCCAGCCGACCAAGCGCTCAATGCCCATGCCGAAGCCGGCGTGCGGAACGGAGCCATAGCGCCGCAGGTCGAGGTACCACTCAAAGGCTTCGCGCGGCAGCTTATTCTCTTCGATCCTCCGGAGCAGCAGATCGTAATCCGCCAAGCGTTCGCCGCCACCGATGATCTCGCCGTATCCCTCAGGCGCGAGCATATCCACGCAGAGGGCAACTTCCGGGCGCTCGGGGTCGGGCGCCATATAGAACGCCTTCACCTGGCTGGGATAGCTCGTCACGAGTACCGGCCTGTCAAACTCGGTGGAGATCAGCGTCTCATCGGCGCCGCCGAAATCTCCGCCCCACTGGATCTCGCTGCCCTTCTCCTGCAGCAACTTCACCGCGTCGTCGTAGCTCAAACGCGCGAACGGCAACTTGACACTCTCGAGTTTCGAGACATCGCGCTCGAGCGTCGTGAGCTCAGCCCGGCGGCGGCTAAGGACTCGTTCCATCACGAAGGCCACCAGGTTCTCGGCGAGCGAACAGACGTCATCCAGGTGAGCGAACGCGACCTCAGGCTCGATCATCCAGAATTCGGTAAGGTGCCGGCGCGTCTTGGACTTCTCCGCCCTGAAGGTCGGACCGAAGCAGTACGTCTTGCCCACCGCCATTGCGTTGGCTTCGTTGTAGAGCTGCCCCGACTGTGTCAGGTAGGCCTTCTCATCAAAGTAGTTCACTTCGAAGAGCGTCGTCGTGCCTTCGCAGGCCGCGGGAGTGAAGATCGGCGTATCCACCAAGGTGAAGCCGCGGTCGTCAAAGAAATCCCGGCAGGCTTTGATGATCTCATGGCGCACGCCGAGAATCGCCCGTTGCCGCGCGGAGCGCAGCCACAGGTGCCGGTGGTCCATCAGGAACTCGATGCCATGCTCTTTGGGCGTGATCGGGTAGGGGCTCTCAGGCGGAACTCGTTGGATCACCTCGAGCGAGGCGACGTCGATTTCATAACCGCCTGGAGCCCGCTGGTCTGCACGGATCTTGCCAGTAACACGCACCGATGACTCCTGGGTAAGATGCCGCGCTTGTTCAAATATTTCAGGCGGCACGGCCTTCTTCACAATCACACCCTGAATGATGCCGGTGCCGTCGCGGAACAGGGGAAACAGCAGCTTGCCGCTCTCCCGCTGGTTGTAAAGCCATCCTTGCAAGGTCACGTCCTGCCCGTTGAATTGCGCCACGTTGCGAATGTCAACTAAGGGAGCCAAAGGTAATCCTTTCGCTGGTAACCGGTTGGGGTCCCCGACGAGGGGAAGCACTCGCCCGAGGCGGCCAAGCCATTCCCGATCCACTCACAGTCTGTTCACGGTTCGATAAAGGTTTTTCGCTATGCTTCTCTGTTGGGCTTCTCTACTAGGGATCTTTCATTCGCTTGCGGTCTCCTGGCGAGCCTTCTCTTCCAGCCTCGAGCAGCCTCTCGGTCACGCGCTTCACCGGATCGAACCCTTTGGCCTCGATCCCGAAGTCGCTCAGCTCCAAAATCGTCGGGCAACCTTCAAGCGAATGAAGATCCCGCACGGCCGCATTCCAATCAATCTCTCCCTCGAAAGGCATCAGGTGCTCGTCTTTCACGCTGTGATTGTCGTGCATGTGGACGGAGGCAATCTTTTCCTTGACAACATTGAAGGCAGCCTGGACGCCACCGGCCAAATGGGCATGACCGATATCGAAACACACGCCGACATCAAGATGGGTGTAGCGAATGAAATCCACGAGCTGTGGCGGGGTGCTCAACTCGTTCGGCACGTTTTCCAGCAGAATCCTGACGCCGCGTTCCTTGGCGAAGATCCTCAAGTGTTCCAGCGCGCTGAAGGCCGCGTCGAGCTTGCGTTGGTCGAATTCTTCCTGGTTTAGGCCAAGGTGCAAAACCAGATAGCGGAACGGCATCAGTTCAGCCATTTCCAGGGCACGCTTGATCTCGTCGGCGGAATCGACCCGCAGGCGACGCTCGAGATAGGCAATCGAAATCGCCAGTCCGCCTGAGCGGCCCCAGTCCACGTCGTTGAACAAGGGCGCATGCACTGAATACAGCTCGAGCGGATGGTCGGCGAACCATTGCGCCACGTCGCGCACCTGGTTGGTATCACGATAATCCAGATGCTGGCGCGCCGCAAAAACTTCCACCCGGCGAAATCCGGCCGCCAGGATCTTACCCAGTGCATGCGAATTGAGCCGCTGATCGGCAAAAAGGTAAGTCGATAGACCGAAGTCCATCAGTATCCCACCGCCCTTCCATCGCCGCGTGGATCGGCCGCCCCGAAACGCCATCCGGTTTTGGCGTCCACCTCGACCGCTTCACATTCGCCGATGCTCGGCCGAATGTCAACCTGATAACCCGCAGACTTCAGCTCCGCGACCGTGTCCGCGGAAAATCCCCAATCCTCCAGCAGCAGCTTATCGGGCATCCACTGATGGTGGAAGCGCGGCTCGGTGACGGCTTGACGCACATCAAGGTGAAACGCTATCACATCCAGGAGGACTTGGAGCACGGTGTTTATGATCGTCCCTCCGCCCGGCGAGCCCAGTACCAGGCGAACCTGCTGCCCGGCGCCGTCCTCCAGCACGATGGTCGGAGTCATTGAGGAAAGTGGGCGCTTGTGCGGCGCGATCGAGTTTGCCTCGCTTTGGATCAAGCCGAACATATTGGGTTCGCCCGGCCTGGAAGCGAAGTCGTCCATCTCATCGTTCAGCAGAAAGCCCGCGCCTTCCACGGTAATGCCGCTGCCATAGCCGCCATTCAAGGTGTACGTGTTGGATACCGCGTTACCCTCAGCGTCAACGATGGAAAAATGGGTCGTCTCCTCACGCTCCCGCGAGTCTGCCGTCAATCGGGCCTGGACCGGCGAGCCGGGCTTCGAGCGCAGGATGTGTTCACGCAGGCGGCCGGCATATTCAGGGCTGAGCAGGCGATCCAACGGAACCGAGACGAAATCGGCATCACCCAGGTAAGCGGCCCGATCGGCGTAGGCCCGTCGCATGGCCTCGGTCATCAGAAACATGGAGTGGAACGAATCAGGCTGGCCCAGATCGAGCGGCTCCAGGACGTTGAGCATCTCGAGCAGTGCCACACCGCCGGAACTCGGCGGCGGATCGGTGAGGATCGTATGGCCTCGAAAATGTCCTACCAGGGGCGGGCGAAGTTTCGCCTGATAGCCTGCCATATCCGCGGCCGTGAGGATGCCGTGATATTTCGCCACTGTCGCGGCTGTCTGCCCTGCAATCGGACCTCGGTAGAAGGCGTCAGGTCCATTCCGGGCGATAGCGCGCAAGGTCCGCGCGAGTCCAGGCTGCTTGAAGATCTCCCCCGGTTCGTAGTACCGTCCGCCACGCAGAAAGACACGGCTGCTTTCGGGAAATTTGGACAGCAAACCTTTGTTTTCAATCAACGACTGGCTGAGGAAGTAGCTCACTTCAAAGCCGTCTTGCGCCAGCCGAAGGGCTGGTTGCATCACGCGTTCGAGCCCCAGTCTTCCGTACTTCCGTTCGGCGAGAGCAAGTCCCGCCACCGTGCCCGGTACCCCGATCGCGAGCGCTCCTTCGATGCTTGCTCCGGGGATGATATTACCGCGCGCATCGAGGTACATATTGTGGGTCGCGGCCGCGGGCGCCTGCTCGCGGTAATCCACCACCACGGCGTCACCTGCGGCCATGCGGACCAACATAAATCCACCGCCGCCAATGTTACCCGCGAAAGGGTGGGTGACTGCAAGTGCAAAGCCCACGGAGACCGCAGCGTCAACCGCGTTTCCGCCTGCTTTGAGGATCTCCACCCCAGCCTCGGACGCATGTTGCTCACTCGATACCACCATGCCGTGGCGGCCCGCGACGGGCACCAACCCCACCGAAGGCGGCACTAACGCAAGGGTGAGGAGCGCAACGAAGAAGGCTGTTTTGTGGTTGGTCATTGGTCGTCGGTCCTGCAGCGCCGATCTACTTCGCATTACAAATCACCGTGACGCTCAACACTGTAGCGGCGCTGTTTTCAGCGCGGAAAACGCCGGTGGGGACATCGGCGCTACAGTAAGGCCGTCACTATGATTTGTAATACTCAGTAGTACCAGTCCTCCACGGGTGGAAGCCCGTGCCATATTGATGGGGCATAGCCATCTCTTCGTGTTGCTCAGGGCAGGATCTGGCCATGATGTCATGCGGGAATGTGGAAACTCCAATCGCCGCTCATAGAGCTGCGCTAGAACACACGATCGTCACTCAATTCGGCAGTCCGCGGCAAGGGCAAACGACCGGGGACCTCTTACAGTCCAATGACACGCATGCCCGCTTCAGTGTAGCGCAGGCCCGAAGCTGCTCCGTGAGGCGCCGCTTCGTCCAGGCGCTTGAGATCCTCAGGGGTCAGGGTGATTCCCACGGCTTCGATGTTCTCCTTAAGGTGTCCAATCCGCCGAGAGCCCGGAATCGGAACGATATCCTCACCCCGCGCCAGCACCCAGGCAAGAGCCAACTGTGATGCCTTTACACCTTTTTCGGCGGCGATCTTCTCCACTTGCCGGACCAATTCGAGATTCCTCGAGAAGTTCTCGCCCTGGAATCTCGGATTGTTGCGTCGCCAATCGTCCGGGGCAAGATCCTCAACTCGCTTGATCTGGCCGGTCAGGAAGCCGCGTCCCAGCGGACTGTAGGCCACAAAACCGATACCGAGTTCCCGGCATAACGGCAGGATCTTGTCTTCAGGATCGCGGCTCCAAAGTGAGTACTCCGATTGCAGCGCCGTAATCGGATGCACGGCTTGGGCGCGGCGGAGAGTAGCGGGTCCGGCTTCACAAAGTCCGATGAATCGAACCTTACCTTCTTCTACCAACCCTGCCATCGCCCCAACGGTGTCCTCAATCGGGGTTTTGGCATCGACGCGATGCTGATAGTAAAGGTCGATATATTCGGTGTGCAAGCGGCGCAGACTGGCCTCGCAAGCCTGATGTACGTACTCAGGCCGGCCGTCTACGCCAGCGAACTGGCCCAGTGAATCGCGCACATTGCCGAACTTCGTGGCCAGGATCACTTCATTGCGCCGGCCATGAATGGCACGGCCTACCAGTTCCTCATTGGCGCCGCGCCCGTAGACGTCAGCCGTGTCGAGAAAATTGATGCCTGATTCGAGCGACTGCTCAATTGTGGAAAGCGATTCGCGTTCATCCGAAGGACCATAGAACTCGCTCATCCCCATACAGCCGAGTCCTACGGCAGAGACTGTGGGTCCCTGTTTGCCGAGCTGACGATATTCCATATTTTGTCCTTAGTGGATTGCTGGTTGTTCTTTCTACTCAGTCCAAAAGGTCGGTGTCCTCGGTCGCTGATCCTGGACCTGAGCCTGTGGCCCTGACCCTCAAGTTTCAACTGTTGGTTGGTATCTTACCAGCGGTGGTGCACCTGCTGGCGGATCATCCGGTCGTACACTTCCCGCGCTTTCGCCATCGTCTCATTGCTGAAGGGTGGCAGATCGCTCGCCCTGGCGTTCTCCTCCACCTGCGTCGGGCGCTTGGCGCCGGGGATGGCACAGGTCACGGCATCAAACGTGAGGATCCAGCGCAGTGCAAACTGCGTCATGGAGGCGTCCTGCGGCGCGAGCACCCGCAATTCCTCAACTGCCTTGAGGCCGGTCTCGAACTGCACACCTGAGAAGGTCTCGCCCACATCAAAGGCTTCACCATGGCGGTTGAAATTACGATGGTCGTCCGCGGGAAAGGAACTCGTCGGGCTGAGTTTGCCGGTTAGTAAGCCGCTCGCCAGAGGAACCCTGGCCAGAATGCCCACGCGCCGGCGTTTGGCTTCTGGGAAGAAGATCTCCGCCGGCCGTTGGCGGAGGAGATTGAAGATGATCTGCACCGTTTGAACACCAGGATATTCGATCGCCTTCAGCGCCTCTTCCACTTTCTCCACGCTGACGCCGTAGTGCCGGATCTTGCCCGCCTCGACCAGCCGGTCGAGAGCTTCGAACACCTCGGGCCGGTAATATACTTCCCAGGGAGGACAGTGCAACTGCACCAGATCAAGGCAATCGATGGCAAGGTTACGCAGGCTGTCCTCGATGAAGCGGCTGAGGTTTCCGGCGTTGTAGCCGTCGGCGGTGTGGGGCGACAGGCGGCGTCCGGCTTTGGTCGCGATATGGAAAGGTTCCCGGCGTTCCCGGCGCAGTCTGGCCAGCAGACGCTCGCTGCGGCCATCACCGTAGACGTCAGCGGTGTCGAAGAAGTTCACGCCCAGATCCAGGGCACGATGAAGGGCCGCGAGCGATTCGGCGTCATCCACCTGCCCCCAAGCGCCACCGACCGCCCAAGCACCAAAGCTGATTTCGGATACGTTCCAGCCCGTACGCCCAAGTTCACGGTAATTCACACAGAACGTCTCCTTCTCCCGCCACTATCATCTGCGCAATCCAGTCCTCAAATTGTAGCATGCGCTCCCAGCGCCACGACAGCCCGGCCGAGAGCCGACGGGAGCTTCAGTCGAAGTAGCCCATCAACCCTTAGTCCCGTTTCAGCGAGCCAGGATTCATCGGAGCGCAGACGGATGGTCTCCGCAGAAGGTCTGCTGGCAGCCGCTGCAGTCTCCACCCCAAAAAGTAAGGATTATTGTGCTAAGGTAAGGCGCGGAGGTCATTTTGCAGAAACAAGCTCGATCACGAGCAAGGGGCAGATTACCGTGCCAAGGGACGTCCGGCGCGCTTTAGGTGTCGGAGCCGGTGACAGCCTGCCGTTCGAGATTGACAGCTCAGGGGTCTGGGTGCGCACCGTCGGGGTGGGGAGTCCGTTTGAGAAGTACCGAGGCATGGGCAATCCGGGGATTCCTTCCGGCCGTAAGGCAGTTCGCCGGTGGTTTCGAGAGATACGCGGACAATGACCACCTCCATCGAAACGAACGTCATCGTCGCGCTTTGGGGCCAGGGACGCTGACCTCAGTTCGGCAGCCCAATCGGGCTTGGACGCGGCACTTGAACGCGGTGGCTTGCTTGCGAGCGCGCCGGTGTTCGCGGAATTGATGGCTTGCCGCCTTGGCAGGAGGGGAATTTCATGCTTACCTTAGTTTCGGGTTTTGCCATCGGCGTCGTTGTCGGACTTCGATCGATGACCGCTCCTGCGGCCGTAAGTTGGGCTGCCCGCCTGGGAAGGGTCCACCTTCAAAACACGCCGCTGGCCTTTTTGGGTTTTGCGGCTACTCCGTACATCTTGACTGTGCTCGCGATTGGGGAGTTGATAGCCGACAAGCTGCCGAGAACTCCGAGCCGGAAGGCAGCCGTAGGGTTCATTGCGCGTCTGGTAAGCGGCGCAATATGCGGCGGCGCGCTCGGTGCAGCAAGCGCACGTCTGATTGCGGGCCTGGTGGCGGGCGTACTTGGCGCCGTAGCCGGCACGCTGGGCGGCTACGAATTCCGGAGGCGGCTGGTAAAGGCCATCGGAGGGAAAGATCTACCGATTGCTCTACTGGAGGACGCAATCGCGATCGTTGGTGCAATTCTGATCGTTTCTCGGTTTTCGTAGATGCGTGAAACTTCTTTTATTTCTACCTGTTCAATCCCTTTCCCAAGCTGCTGGATTAAGGTCCCCCGCTCGTTGTCTTGACTTTCAACCACAACCTCCAATCCTCAAGAGTTCACGAGATCCCGCCAACGAGTCGATCTCGTCGTGTTTTCAAAGGGATCGAATCCCTCGTCCTGCCTGAGCCCGATGGGGAGACCGGTCAAGGTACGAGGCCAGCCCGGCTTACCTTGGACCGCTAAAGTCCATAGAAAGACAGCCGATATATTCCAAGTGGGGTATGACGTCTCCCGCGCCGCGAGACTGCCGTTTTCTCCAGCTGCTCACAACGGGGACAGTCGCCTATGTTCAGTCCACCACTATTGCGATGGGGCTCGAGCCTGGTTCGGCAAATCCCTGGGAAGCGCTCGTCCCGGCCTGTGACGAGACGGGTCCTGTTACTGCTCCTGCTGTCGCTCGGGATCGCCCTTAACGCCGGCCCCTTGTCCGCAGAGGACAAGGCGACCGCACCTAATATTCTGGACATGAGCCTGGAAGACCTGATGAAGGTCGAGGTCGACTCAGTTTACGGCGCCTCAGGCTACAAGCAGAAGGTCACCGACGCGCCGTCCTCGATCACGATCGTCACCGCCGACGAAATCCGCAGGTATGGTTATCGCACACTGGCGGATGTTCTGCGTAACGTGCCCGGCTTCTGCGTCACTGACGACCGCAACTACAGCTACCTGGGAGTGCGCGGCTTCGGCAGGCCGGGAGATTACAACAGCCGCATCCTGCTGCTGGTGGACGGCCACCGGGTCAACGACAACCTGTATGACCAAGCATTCATCGGAACGGAGTTTCCGGTAGACATCGATCTGATTGACCGGATAGAAGTGATTCGGGGCCCGAATTCTTCGTTGTATGTGGCCAGCGCCTTCCTGGGAGTCATCAACGTCGTCACTAAGCGGGTTCGCGATGTGAACGGTCTTAGCGCTTCCGGTGCACTCTCCAGTTATGGCACCTACACATCGCGTGTCACCTACGGCCACGAATTCGAAAATGGCTTAGCGATGCTCCTGTCTGGTACCTACTACGACAGCCATGGACAGGACCGCCTCTTTTTCAAGGAGTTTGATACCCCTGCCACCAACCACGGCATTGCGGAAAATCTGGATGGCGATCAATTCCATCAGTTGTTCTCGAAGCTCTCCTACCGCGACTTTACCCTGGAGGGAGCCTACGGGTCGCGGGGAAAGAATATCCCCACGGCTTCTTTCGGAACCATCTTCAACGACCCCGCAGAGCACACCGTCGATGCGCGCGGCTACCTCGACCTGAAGTACGACCACCGCTTCGGCAGCGACTGGGGTTATATTGGCCGCGTTTACTATGACAACTATAAATACAACGGGACCTACCCCTACGACTATTCTGAATCTGGTGGTCCCGCGCGCGTTTTGAACCGGGACACCGGTGACGGACAATGGTGGGGAGCGGAATTTGCCCTCTCTAAGAAACTTTTCCAGAACCAAACCTTCATCGTCGGATCCGAGTACCGCGACAACTTCCAGCAGGATCAGAGCAACTACGACGTCCAGCCTTTCATGCAGTACCTGAATGACCGCAGGACCTCGAGTATCTGGGGTGTTTATGCACAGGACGAGATTCGCCTGCGCCGCAATCTGGTTCTCGACCTCGGCCTGCGCCACGACCAATACTCCACGTTTGGCGGTACCACCAACCCGCGCGGCGCCTTGATTTATACCCCTTTGGAAAAGACTACGCTCAAGCTCCTCTATGGCCAATCATTTCGCGCTCCGAACGCCTACGAACTGTACTACACATCCCCAGGCCAGGAAGCGAACACTCAGCTCAAGCCCGAAACCGTCAAGACCACCGAACTGGTTGTGTGAACAGTATTTTGCCAGTCATTTCCAACTCGCAATCTCTGGCTACTACTACCCGATCCGAGGGCTAATCAACGCCGCAGATTGATCCGGTTTCCGGTGCGAGCGGCTATCAGAACAGTCAGCGAGTTGATCTGAAGGGCGCTGAGATCACCTTGCGAAGACAGTCGCGGTCCGGCTTAGAAGCTGGCCTCAGCTTCGGTTTCCAGGATGCAAAGACTCCTGGGAGCGGAAGTCCGCTCACCAATTCGCCGCGCGTGTTGGGTCAGGCCAATCTGAGCGTGCCTCTGTTTAAGAAGAAGCTATTCGCCAGCACGGATCTCCAGTACGTCAGCAAGAAAAGGACCTTGGCAGGAGGTTTTGCCGGGGCTTACCTCGTTCCCAATTTCACCCTTTTCAGTCAGAAGGCGCTCAAGGGATGGGAAATTTCCGCAAGTTTGTACAACGGCTTCGATGAAAGCTATGGCGATCCGGCGTCGGACGCGCACCAGCAAGACGTCATTCTTCAGGATGGACGAACCTTTCGGCTGAAATTTACCTACCACTTCTGAGTCCCCATGGAAGCACGTTGGCAAGAACACGACCACCCCGGACCGGATACGAGTAAGGCTCGATCAGCCAGGCGGCGCCTCCTCTCCGCGACGCGACGAGTTCTCTCTTGCCTTATCGCCTGCTGGCTGCTTTTAGGTGTGACGCGGGTGTTTTGTCAGAGTGAAGAAGATGACGCGGAATACAAAGTCAAGTTGGCGTTTCTCTATAACTTCGCCCAGTTCGTCGAGTGGCCTTCTGACGCCTTCGCCGAGGCAAAGGCGCCGCTCACGGTCTGTGTGGCAGGGGAAAATCCTTTCCAGGGTGAGCTCGAGCAGAGCCTTCGGAATCGGAGGTCGGGTAGCCATCCCATCGAGATCAGAAAGCTTAAGCCGGACGATAACCCCAGAGCTTGCCACATCATTTTCGTCCGGGCCGCTGAGAGGAAGGCAGCCGGGAGGATCCTGAGCAGGCTGAATGGGTCGAACACGCTGAGCGTGGGCGAAGCCAAGGGTTTTGCGGAGCGCGGCGGCATCATCAACGTGACTTTGGAAGAGAACAAGCTTGGCTTCGAGGTCAACATCGATGCGGCTACCCAAACTCATTTAAGGATCAGTTCTAAGATGCTGGCTTTGGCCAGGATCGTCAGAGACTAGCCACCACTTCCTGGTGCTCGCACCCGGAACCGGCGCCTCTATCGGGCAGGCGGCATTTGGACCTGCCGGAGATCCGCATTCCAGGCGCCCACGGTCACCAGCGCTCTCGATCGTGTGGCGGGGTCGCGCCAGCGGACGTTGAGGTCGATCGTGCGCTCTTCCCCGGGCATCAGCCACAGGTCGTTATCCGTGCCGTAGAACGCTCTTCTGGCCCCAGCGATGTCCACGTGGGCATTGAACGCCGGACTTGCCCCCGTGTTGCGCACTCGCACGCGGAAGCTGCTTTCGCGGTCGCTGATATCCTTGCGAGAAATCACCACCAGATCCAGGCTCGTGCGCACTGCAGCCACCTGAGGCCGTAGCCAAGGGCAGTGTACAAAGTTCAGTGAGGGTTGAGGCAGGCCGCGATACTTGGCCCGGAAATCCGGATCGCTCATCAGCTCGAGACACCGTGGCCAGTAAACGGATCGCGACACCAGGCTGCCGTCCGCACGCCTCGCCTCCGCGACCACGAAAAAGAACTTGTCTTCGAGGCTGTCAGGAATCGTAAATTCGCCCATCTCCAGGCCTTTGGCAGACGGTCCTGGCGGAACATCCGTCTGACGTTTCTGGCTCCACAATGGATGGAACTGCTGGTCGAGAATTTGAACCGATACCGTCAGGGCGGCGAGAGCGGTCGGCGGGGCGTGTACCACACTGAGTGAGATTGGCAGCTTCTCCCCTTTGGCCCAAACCAGCGCCGGGAGCCGCACCACGATGTGGGTGGGCTCATAGGTGCGCTTCAGCGTGTAGTAGGAAGACGTGGGTTGATCGAGCCCGTCGATGAACATGAAGAACTGGATGGGCCAGGGCACAGTAAGTGACCACGGCATCAGTCCCGTCGTAACAGGATAGTTCGCCTGAGTGAGGTCCGAGAGGATCTGGGCGAATTCCGCCGCCGCCGTTTGGGTGGCGCTCGAGAACCCGCTCAGGTCGGCTTTCGACAGATCGTCCATCTGAGAGGCACGGTTGAGCAGAGCACGAGGCTCCTGACCCTGATACTCAAGCATGTGGTGGATAAACTCGGGATGGCGATCGGCGTAGCCCTTGCTGAAGATATCCTGAAACGAACCCTTGAGCTCCTCGGGATCGATGACTTCCAAGAGTGACTCCGGTTCCGGCATGTTATACATACCGGTCTCACTGATAAAGGGCACCCAACGATAGAGATGGCCATACCAGGTGGGATCCATGTCGGTGTAGATGTGGACGTCGCCGGGGTCGGGAGTGGTGCGGAGAAACATCCGGGTTCCATCGAAATCGCGTACCGCCCGCTCCAGGATGCCGATGGTCGCAGTATTGCCCGTGTCATAAGGATTGAACTCATTTCCGCCACACCAGACGGCGAGTGAAGAGTGGTTGCGCAGCCGGAAGATGGTCTGAAGCACTTGCGATTCCCAGACGTCCTGGGGCCAGCCCGGAGTATCTTCGTTTCCGATCGGGAAATCCTCCCAGACCATGATCCCGAGCCGGTCGCACAGTTGAAAGAACCCGTCAGTCTCCGGATTGCCTCCTCCCCACACCCGGATCAGTTGGATGTTCGCGCTTCGAGCTGCTCCGAGAAGCCAGCGGTATTTCTCCGCCGGAAGGTGCAGCAGGACGTCCAAGGGCCAGGCCCAGTTGATACCCTTCACAAAAAGCGGACGGCCGTTGACGACGAACTGCCAATCCGTCCAGCGGTCCTGAGTCTGCGGCCCGGGTGTGGGAACCCTCTCGATGGTGCGAATACCGTAGTCGAACTCGATCCGGTCAATGGCGTTTTCCCGTTGAAGCAGAGTAAGACGCACCCGGTACAGGCTGGGCTCGCCCATGCCGTTTGGCCACCAGAGACGCGGCGAAGAAACCGGGAGTAGTCGTGATATCCAATTCCGCCCTTCGTACGCTTTGAGGGGCCAGCTTCGCTTCACTACCGCCCGAGATGTACTCTTGTCGGTCAACTCGACCTGCAAGGATAGTCCCGGTTCCACCGCTTTTGCCTTCGACGAATCGGGGATGGTCGTTAATTGCACTCCATTCCAGGGATGGATCTCGGTGCCCACGGCGGTGGTATCTGCCAGGACTTCAACCTTCAGCCGGAGCGACGCCTCGGCCATAGTAGCCTTCTCCGTGACCAGGAAAGGCCTGGCAAGATGTACTTTCGGAACTATTTCCAGCCTGACGTCTTGCCAGATGCCGAGTGGCTCGAGCTCACGGGGGTCGATGCCACTGGCAGTTGTGACGTACTTGGTGCCACCCGCACTTCCCCACGGCAGGATAACTTTTCCGGTGTCGTCAGGATTCCAATTTTGGACGCCATAGCTGCCGGCTTTGACTTCGACAGTGATTTGATTGGTTTGGCCGAAATGCAGCCAACGGCTCACCTCGACGTGGGGACCGCCGAACATCCCTTCGTGACGGCCAATCAGCGTGCCGTTCAACCAGATTCTTGAGTAGTATCCGACCCCATCGAAGCATAGGAAAACGTAATCATCCTTCGCTGCGGCTGGAACCTCGAACTGCCGCTGGTAATACCAGACTTTGTCGGGGACCCAGGCGTATTGGCGGGTGTTCAGGTGGGCATAGGGATAAGGCAAGACGCCCGCCTGGTAAAGTGCCCATTGGGCCGACGTGGGTACTTCCGCCCGGATCCATTTCTGCTGGTCCAGATCTCCGGCCGTGCCTATGGCCGTGTCACGATAGCCCAATTTCCACACCCCGTTCAACGACAGATGCTGCTCACCTGCTCGCGGATCGACATAGTAGGGTTGCCAAAGAGGGTTGCCATCCGGCTGTTGGGCTTGGGCGGGTTGCTGGGCCTTCAGAACATGGCGGCCACTACTGAATAGCAGAATTGCCAGAAACGTCAATCGATAGGCTCGGGATCTCATATGCACCCTCCGCGACGCCAACAGACCACCACGAACTGTCATCTTATGTCAAGAACACCTGAGCATTACAAATCATCGTGACAGCCTTACTGTAGCGCCGGTGTCCTCACCGGCGTTCTCGGCGCTGAGAGCCTGCCCTGAGTGGAGCGAAGGGACAGCGCCGCTACAGAATTGAGCGTCACTGTCATTTGTAATGCTCACTAGGTAGTGGGTCAGTCTCCGAGTGGCCGACTTCTGGGGAGCAGGGGCTGCACTCCTACAAGTAGGGCGTTTATCAGGCGGAATCCAGACTATTCTGGGCTTGCGGAGTGAAAACCAGACCCGTATCGCTCAGGTACGGTGTGTGACCGCTTGGAAATAGCTATTTAGAAGTGAGATCAGCCGGAGGAGGAATATTTCGATTCTTAAGCCATTCCATATTGATGTTTTTGTTTACCTTATCGTGTGGGATCGTATCCAAATCGGGCATGAAAATCTGCAGACCAGCCTGGGGAGTCATGCGCGTATAGCCGTTCACAAGCTGCTCCTGATAGTGAGCCAGATCCAGATCGAACCAGGCGTCATCCGAAAGATCTACCATGATGAGATCAACGTGGCGCATGGTCAGCTTTCCAAAGTCAATCGTGCCGCCATGAAGCTGGAGAAAATTACGCCACTGCGCGACCTGCGCTACGTCATTTCGAACATTTCCGTATATTTCTTCGAAGTCAGGATTGACGATTCGTACGCTGGTCAGCTGCCCGCGAATGTGCGGTGGCGGCAGGAGCTGCTGCGGATCCAAAAAGATGTCGTTGCCGGAAACCTGAATGCCGGGAGTATCCCCGGGATGGAAAAGACTGGAGATCGTGATGTGGAAGTTGCCCAGTAGACCCTTGAACGGGATTTTCAGAAGGCTGAGTTTGGTGACGTGCAGTTGGATGCGATTCCCTGGGGCGACTGTGATCGTGGCGATCATCTCGACGGGAAGTGGAACTATTTTATGGAGCGTTCCATGCAGCTTGATCTGATCGCCGTCGCCAGATAGGGTAATATTTGTCAGAGGAGAATTTGAAACTCCGTCATTTAGGAAGTTGCTGAGATCACCCACGTTCGTGCGGATCACGCCGGTTTTGATATCGAGAACAAATGAATCCGGATCGTCGAACGAGGGATTGGCGTTGCGTTTCAAGCGAACCATTTGTCCGCGGAGCCAGCGAACATAGATACGAAACCCCGGACCCTTTCGCAGCTTCAGGTTGTGTGCATATACGGTCGTGGGCGCGGAGTCCGAGGCATCCCTTGTTTCAGGAATAAGGGCGGATGGTGCGCCCGATATAACAGCAGAGGGTGGAGGAGTGACGGATACAAGAGAGTCTGTGCCTTGTTTTGAGGATCGAAAATGCCAGGCCAGCAATATGAACAAGACGACAGCAACAGCGGCAATGGCAAGCCCGATTCGGGTACGCAATTCTGAGGATAACATAGTCTCACACAGTCAGACTCCCGTTGCCCGCCACCATTCTAGCTCCCGAATCTGGATTGGCCCTGGATGCATGGGCCGGAGTGTGGCCCGCAGCCAGCCTCGGCCTGAAAGCCACATTCCGAGAAGGGCGTTTACCGGCAACCTGGCCGCTTCCGTCAACTTCCGAGTAGGGAACCCGGGACAGCGGACCCGGGAGAGGCACGATATTTCCGCTCTATTCAAGAGGTAACGGCGCCCGAGCTGCCGGCAGGTTGGATTCCGTCGTAATCCCGAACCGGACGTGGCGGGTTACCCCAGTGGCCCTCGGGATCGCTGCCGCCGATCAGAATCCCCTCGTTATTCCAGCCCAGAGTGCCCCGCACATCGGGAGTGCAATAGCGCAGGGTCAACCCGCAGCGGCGGCGCTTCGAATGGTTGGCCTCGGAGCTATGCAGGAGCAGGTCGGAGTGGATGGAAACCTGGCCGGCCTTGAGTTCGTTCGAGACCACCGTTCCCATACTGTTCGGCGTTTTCAACTGTTTGATCGAGCACGTTCTCTTCCTCGGCAGAGCTCCGCCGGTAGGTAAGATGACCCTTAAGATGGGAGCCGGCCACAAACTTCATGCAGCCGTTCTCCACATCGGCGTCGTCGATGGCCAACCATACCGTCAGGGTTTTGGAAGGGGTCAGAGGCCAGTAGGACGCGTCCTGATGCCACGCCACGATTTTGCCGTCCCCGGGCATTTTGCAGAAGAAATGCGCCCCCCACCCCACCACGTCCTCGCCGAGCAGGTCCTTGACGAGGGCGGTGATGCGCGGGTTGGTGATCAGGTCCCAAACGCGCGCGTATTTCATGTGGGCATGCTTCACCGAATAACTGCTGCCACCCTGGGCGAGCACGCGGCCGATGAGGGCGTCGACGAAAGTGCGCGTCTGGGCAATTTCCTCCGGCGAAAACACGCGAACGCCATTGATATAACCCTGGCTATTGAAGTGCGCGATTTGAGCGGGTGTCAGCACATTGGGATTCTGGATCGTGCTGGGATGAAACGTGAGGTCCCGGTCCATGTGGGCCAATTGGTCTTGCGTAGGATAGGTCTTGAATTGGGGCGTGATGCTCATAAAGACTCAGTCTTTGGTGTGTTCTAAATTTCCGTGCCGAGAACCGCGACAGGCTCCCACCCTGAAACTACTAGGATAACAGTTGTGACGAGGAGAGGGTAGCGCAGACGTACGCGTTCTTGCGTTCGTCTGCGGCGCTTCGTCTGTCAACGGAGTTTCATCTCTGGATGTTAATATCATGGTTGATGTTTCTATGTTAAGAACCGCGGAGGGAGGCCAACTACGCCTACCTCCGCGCTACCCGCTTCTGGCGAGTCATGGGCTTGACCACGCCGAAAGCTGATCGAAGACATATAATGCTGCCGGTGCGTGGCGGGCCTCCTGCCCGTGTGGCGCATGCCCCACACGCACTGGGCTCGTAGACGGCAGGACACTTTATCGTTTACCAAAAGTGCGCGGGTGGAAAACCAGTCTCTAAGCAGAAATAGACCATTGCGGGCGAAATGCGATAAGGCGATTTATTGTCCTATTGAGGCTCGTCGATGCCAACTTCGCGACATTCGGATTCCAACTCTGACTGACAAAACCGCCGGGACGCGCATTGTAGTTCGGTCCAACTTTGCTCGTGCTATGGGGGGGTGGACAAATATCATCGCGCACGCTTCTCTTGCGAGACGTGCGCGCGAGCTGAATCAATGTCTCCTTCGGTTTGGCCAGCTCTTCGACATCTTCGGGTATCTTCGCGGCACTAATACCGAGAAAAGACGCGAAGCCTTCGCGATCGGCAAGAACCCAAGCTTCAGCTTCGCGAACCGCAACACGGATCAATAGATTGTGGTGCTTTGGATGCGCCAGCCAATCAGAAATGAGAGCGGGGGGGCAATCGTACCTATCAAGATCTGTTCCCACTAAATATGGCACTCCCCTTGCGGCGTTGTTGAAGCCGTTGATGTTTTTCTTGAGGTATCCATTGCCACCGCGGTTGTAAATCGTTCCGGTGGCATACTCGTTTGGAATAGTCCGAAGTATTTTTAAGTGCCAGCAACTCTGTTAGCTCGTCCTCGAAGGCGAGGCTTAGAGGGATTGCAGGGCTCATTCAAATAGATCCAGTTGTGCCATGTTACGGGGTACGACCCGTGGGAGTGCCGCATCGGCGATAGTTAGGCCACCTTGCAGCAAGTCCCTTATCTCACTAATTGAGGAGGCCAGCTCCACTCTCGTGCCGTCCTCGTCAGGCGTCAGCAGCAGTACCTCTTCGCCACTTATCCCCGCGTCGGAGAGTAGATCAGAACTGTGAGTACTGATCACTATCTGGCGCATCTGGCGTTTCTTCTGTTTCTGTACCCTGTACATCAACGCAGGCAACTTTCGAATGATCCCGGAATTGAGCGAAAGCTCAGGCTCTTCGAGGAGTAGCATGGAGTCACTTTCCAGCAGAGACCATAGCAGTCCTATGAGGCGTAGGGTTCCGTCTGAGAACTGATCCTCTCTCTGCTTTGCGCCATGCGGGCGCCAGTGCTCGTACACAGCTTCCAAGTGAGGAATGCCCGTCTCGTCTTTAACGTCCGTGAGTTCCTTTAGGGGGTAGCGAATCGCTCGAGCTGCCCACCCGAAAGGCCACCGAGGGCGCGGCCGGCGCGGACATCGGCAAGCTGCTCTCCGAGACCGGGCTGGTCACCACGACCCAGGTTTCGTGAATACCGCGGCGTGATACCTCTGCGATCACGTTCATCGACGGGGACGCCGGCATCCTGCGTTATCGCGGCTACCCGATCGAAGAGCTCGCCGAGCGCCCCACGTTCATCCAGGTGGCTACCTGCTCATCTACGGCGAGCTCCCGAACGCGGCCAGCTCGCCGCTTTCGAGCGACCACATCCGCCAGCACACCCTGCTGCACGAGGACCTCAAGCGGTTCTTCGCCGGGTTCCCCAGCGATGCGCACCATGTCGGTGCTCTCCTCGGCGGTGTCGGCGCTGTCGACCTTCTACCAGGACTTCGTGGACCGTTTCGACCAGGATGACGTCGAGCTGTCGACCTAGCGGTGGCCCGCCAAGCTGCCGACCATCGCCGCCTACGCCCACAAGAAGAGCGTCGGTCAGCCGTTCCTGTACCCCGACAACTCGCTCGGGCCTCGTCGAGAACTTCCTGCGGATGACGTTCGGGTTCCCCGCCG
>CAWDMC010000023.1:0-702550 GCA_963803295.1 uncultured Acidobacteriota bacterium
GTACGAGACCACGATTGCCTATAATCCGAGTGCAGGTTTGGTGCCTCTCGTGGTCGCCACCGGAGATGGAAAGCCGCTGCAGCAGGCCTCAGGTAACATTCCCAAGTCAGTGTTCGATATCCTACAGACGGAGACTTTTTCCGAAGGCTATCATTTCGGCCAGGGGGTAACCAAGGCTCAGGACTGAAGATCCAGAATCGCAGGTCGGACGCCATCTTGAGGGCGAAGCGAGGAAAGTAGTCACACTACTTGCTGGAGTTACTGGCGTTCCATACGTACAAGAAGCTCCCGTCGCTGGCGGTCGCAACACTACGCCCGGCTTTCCGAGTTGCACGATTTAGGGCTGAACGCACTTTCTCTTTGCTCCGCCTATTCTGCCAACGGTACTTTGAGGGCAGACCCTTCTTCAATTGGTCGAGATCCTGGAGGATTGCGGAAACAATCTGCTTGTGCTTCCCTTCTCGCCCTTGCGGGACGTCCACCTGTGGCATCGTCTTGAAACGGGCTGAAGCTTTGTCGGTCCGAGGACTCATATCGTACCTTTGCGACACCTAAACGCTAAACTTGCGTCACGCAAGCGTATCTCAACCTAGCGACAACTGCAAGTAAAATACTCGAACCGTTAAAGTGCCGGGGCCGGAACCCAGGCTAAACACCTCGGGGAGGGGCAATAAGTACCGTTAATTCAGCAGAGTAAGCAACACTAAAGGGCAAAGACCGGCTTCTAAAAGATATAACCCGTATAAGTGGGGGCTTGCTAAGCTTCAGTGTGGAAGGACGGAAAAATCTCATGTCCAAACCGAAAAAATCGAAAACACACTTCGAGCAGGTTCCGCTGGAAATCGTCAAAAAGATCGCCACGGAAGACATTCCAGAAGACGAAGGGGGCGGGAATGATGCGATCGTCGAGACCCCTGCAAAAGCTGAGCCGTAATTCCCGGCCCTTGCGTCCGCCATCGTGATTCCCTTTCATCCGCTATCTCGCGTACCGGCGTGAAGGGGGCTTAAAAAGTGACCAAACGTCGAGAGAGATTGAAGCTTGCAGCCCGTTAATCAAGCAGGAGCCTGAAAAGATCGCGAATCTCATTCGAGAGAGGCTGTTATGGCACAAAAGAAGAGCCCGTCAGAGGTCGTCAGGGGAAACCGGAAAGGCCAGGCTGAAGTTGTCACCACAAATCAGAAGAGCCAGCCGGTCGATTGGGTGACCCTTCTCGCCGCCATTCCCAGGACACAAACCGTTATGAGTATGGCGCTGACCGCAATGTCTACTGGCAAGGTGATCCTGCAGACGCCGTGTTCTATCTGCGGGAGGGCAAAGTAAAGCTCGCGGTCACCTCCCAGCAAGGCAAAGAAGCGATCGTCGCCATTTTGGGTTCGGGTGAGTTCTTGGTGAGGGATGTCTCGCCGGTCAGCGGTTGCGTGTTTCATCGGCTACCGCGATGACCGATTGTAGTCTCGCCAGGATTGAGAAGTCGTTGATGGCACGCATGCTTCACGAGCAGCACGACATCGCGGAGTTGTTTGTCACCCATTTGCTCTCGCGGAACATCCGGTACGAAGAGGACCTCGTCGATCAACTCTTCAATTCGAGCGAGAAGCGCCTGGCCCGGATTCTCTTACTTCTGGCGCATTTTGGCAAGGAGAGTAGAGTCGAGACTATCCTTCCCAACGTCAATCAGGAGAGTTTAGCCCAAATGGTCGGCACCACCCGCTCGCGCGTGAGTCATTTCATGAATAAGTTCAGGGAGCTGGGCTTTGTCGACTACGACGGCGGCGGCGCGTTGGCGGTCAATAGCGGCCTCCTAGCGTACTCCTGCACGAATAGTTTCGATATCGGGGGGCCTTGCCAATCTCTCCCCCGTTTCACGGCGGCGGTGCGAAGGGGCACGCTTCGGGTACCCGTCCTGGGTGTAGAGGGTGCAGCCATGCTGTCGGCCCTCGTACGGCACATCTGCTAAATTCCGCAAACCCGCCCGAATCCCGCTGAAATCCCGCACTTTTTCCGCACCGTTGTTTCCCCTCAGACCCCCGGCACGTCCTGATCTTCCTCATTAACTTGCATGAGCAGTTTTGACCACAGCTGTGAGCAGTGGTGAACTGACATCGGATTTTCGCCAGGGTATAACTGAAGTGCCTCCAGTTGCCTGCCAGAGATCGAGTGGCGGCCGGATGGCAGATGAGTTGCACCCGGGGGGCAACACCTATGAACCCAAATAGAGTTATCAGCACAGCAGTTCTGTTCTTACTTCTCGGAATCACCGTTCCTGCATTCGCACAAAAAGGACAAGACGAAAAGGGCGGAGGCGGAAGAAGAGCACAGCAGGGGCAACACCAGCAAGAACCTCAGCACGCACAGCAGGCCCAGCGTGGAAAGCAGCAGCAACAGCACGCGCAGCAAGCCCAGCAGAGGCAGAATGTTCAGCAGCCCCAGCGTGGACGGCAGGGCAGGTACTCACAGGGCGGACAATATGCCAGGTCGTCACGGCAGTCGGGGCGCTATGAAGGTGACCGCGGTCGCCGCATTCCCGACGACCGTTTCCGTGCCCATTTTGGCCGTGATCATATGTTCCGCATTGACCGTGCCTACATGTTGGCGGGCCGGTATTCGCGCTTCCAGTACGGCGGCTTTTGGTTTGGGATGTACGATCCTTGGCCGGCAGACTGGTACTACACCGACGACATTTACGTGGACTACATAAATGGCGGCTATTACTTGTACAGCCCGATGCATCCCGGCGTTCAGGTTTCGATCAGGGTCGTATTGTAAACGGACAATCAAGCTCAGTTGGGGGCAGTTGCTGCCCGCGCCGGCTGCGTCACCCGCAAAGGCTGTAAGCAAAAGGGGACTGTTATGTTTCTCATCCTGTTCATCGTGCTGCTCGTAGCTTGGCTTTTAGGCTGGGGAGCATTGCATGTGGCGGGTGGGCCGATCCACCTGCTGCTGATCGTGGCGATCATTGCGTTGATACTTCACTTCGTGCGGGGTCGCACGGCCAGGGTCTGAGTCGCACGTCCTTGGGCTCGCCTGCCGCTGTGCCGCCAGCCCACGCGGAAGGTCACGGCTGGCGTCCGTACCAAGGCAAACGCAAGTTTCGTGTCACAACAAGGAGAAAGCGATGATGAAGCCCAGCACCAAAGATGAGACCGAGGGCAGATTCCACGAAATGAAGGGCACGGTCAAGGAGAGGGCCGGCAAACTGGCCAACAATTCCAACCTGGAAGCTGAAGGCATAGACGAACAGAGAGCCGGGAAAGTGCAAAGGAAAATCGGCCGGGTGAAGAAAGCCCTCGAAACATCGTAGGCAGTTCCGCTTCGGTCGACCGGGTCGTAGCGGTTCCGAGAGATAGATCGGGGAGTTATACAGAAACCGGAGGGTAGGTCATGAATATACCAGCGTTAAGTACAACAGAAATAGCTGTAATCATTGCACTCGCTGCGATTGGGGTTGCAGGCATCGCCGTCTTGCTTGTTCTCCGCAAGCGCCGGACCGAAAGGCTGCGCACTCAGTTTGGTGGCGCTGAATACCTCCGCGCCGTAAAGGAAGGCGGGAGCCGGCGGCATGCTGAAGCTGGGCTCGAAGGGCGCGCAGAGCGAATCGAGGCTCTCCACATCCGCCCGCTTGCCTCAGGCGACAGGGCTCGGTTCGCGGAGTCGTGGCGCAGAGTCGAGGGGCAGTTTGTTGACGGTCCCGGGGGTGCGGTAACAGAAGCCGACCAGCTTCTGCGCGATGTGATGTCGACCCGCGGTTATCCGGTAACTGACTTTGAACAGCGGGCGGCAGATATATCGGTGGACCATCCCCTGGTAATAGAGAATTACCGAAAAGCCCACGAAATCGCACTTCGCCAAACGCGGGGACAAGCCACTACCGAGGATTTGCGCCAGGCCATGATCCATTACCGGACGCTTTTCGAGGATCTAGCGGGCGAGGCCGAGTTGGCCCGCGCAACGGCCGCGTCAGCATGACACACGCGTGCAAACGGAGCTGTCCCGGCGGGTGGGTAGAGGCTTCGAAGGCGTGGTCGGCTCGTAGTCCAGTGGTCCTGAACGAAAACGCGGGAGAAGCTAGTCATTGGATGTAACAGGTGGAAGGGCGGCCAAGCGTTTAACAGTCTGTCCGCTACAAAGTAGTGCCCAAGCGAAAGGGAGTTCACCTTTATATGAAAGCTGCAATTGGGTTTGGGATCTTGCTGATCGTGCTGGGCGTTATTTCCCTGGCCTACCAGGGCAGCACGTACACCCACCAAGAGAAGATCCTTGACCTCGGTCCGATTCAAGCAAGCGAGACAGTGAAAGAGCGGATGTCGTTGCCTCCTATTCTGGGTGGACTTGCTCTGGTCGGAGGTGTAGCCCTGGTCGTTGTTGGATCGAGACGGAAAATGTAGGGAAGGGCCTGAATCTCTTGCGTCTCCTCCTCCCCGGGCAAGCAACGGAGGCGAGAAGCCACGGAGAAGGAATGGAAACTCTCACAGACATGGCAGAAACTGCCATGCTGCGACACCGGGCGAGCGTTATGTGCCGCCCTGCAAGTAACTCGAAATGGAGGAACAATATGGCTCTAAACAAAAAAGCAACGTGGACCAGGGTAATCTTCACCCTGCTGGTGACCGGGATGTTGGGACTAAGTCTGATGCCGCTTGCTTCCGCACTCGATCGTAGCGATACGAAGAAGGTGCAGGAGACTCTGCGCGACAAAGGCTACTACACGGCGCCAGTCGATGGCGTCTTGGGGCCCCAAACCAGAGAGGCGATTCGTCAGTATCAAAAGTCGGAAAGTCTACCGGTCACAGGTCACCTTGATGCCCAGACAGCCGGCAAGCTCGGGGTGGGACCGGAATCAATAGGCGGCGAATTCAAAGGCGCCGGCCACGAGGTTGGAGAGGGTGGCGAAGAGGCCGGCCACGAAATGAAGCAGGGCAAGCCCGTCGCGTCAGGCAAGGAAATGGGTAAGGGTATAGGCCGTGGAGCCAAGAAATTCGGTGAGGGAGTCAAGAAAGCCGTCACTCCCGACAGCGACCGCGGAGACCGCGAAAAGAAAGAGCAACCTGAAAAAACGGAGAACCCACAGTAGTTGAGTCCGGGCACTCTCTTCTTTCCGGCGAAGCAAAGAGCCGCAATAGGCCTTGAGAAGACTGGCAAGTGAGCTCGCTTCAGGGCCTACAGGTGAGTGATTGGTTCAGCGATACGGCGAGCCGGGCGGTTTCCTTCCTAACCAGTAAGACCGGGAGCGAAGGCCATCCGGAGGCCGAAAGGAGATTCCCATGTTATTGATCCTGCTGATTGTCGTTTTGGTGCTCGTGTTTGGCGGTGGCGGAGGTTATTACGGATACCGGAGATGGGGTTCGGGCGGAGGCGTTGGGATCGTCGGAGTGGTTCTGATCGTTCTGGCGCTCTTGTACCTGTTCGGCGGCTTGCATCTGTCCCGGTGAGGTAGCGAAATGGGGGAACGAAAATTCGAGGAGGGAGAATGACCTTCGATCACGACTTGTCAAACATGTCGATGGATGAAGCCAAGCTGTGGATCTACCTCCACATTGATTCATTTCGCGCGGACATCCTGGCCGATTACAACAGTTCCCGGGGCATTCGCTCGCACCACGAGGTGCAGGATTCGTTCGGCGATGCCATCAAGAATGCCGCCACGATCACCGGCGCGAGACCTTATCCAAGGATGCGGGATAACTGAGCGGGAAAACGGTCTTCTGATGCCCGCCGAACCCAGTCTCTCCGAGGGCAGGATGCAATCGAAAAGCGATCAGTCATCTGACTGAGAGGGCAATGTTCATCGTCTATGAGTACGCCTTTAGTGTGCTTACAGTTTTGATCGGTGCAATGCTGTTGTTCACGATGGTCGCGATGTTCTTAGCGCTTTCAGCGGGAATTGTGCGTTTTGGCGCCGCGCCGTTGTAAAGAGTCGCATCGCGGACGATGCAATTCAGACGAAAGAGGATGGCGGCCAAGTTCGCCGCTCGTAGTGTCGGTTCGCCTCTGACGTAACCACCAAGCCGAAGACTTGGGTAAGAACTAAGATCTCAAAGCAGGAGGGTGACATGAAATCAGGCGCTAAGGACGAGCTGAAAGGCAAGTTTCACGAAGTGAAGGGCAAGATCAAGCAGCAGCTGGGAAAAGCTACCAACAACAGCGATTTGGAGGTCGAAGGCAAGAACGAAAGGACAGCCGGTAAGGTTCAGAATAAGATCGGCCAAGTTGAAAAAGCTCTGGGGGGTTAGCGGACCAGCTTCCATCGCAGGGGGCGGGAGACTTACCAGGCTCGCCCTCCACGATCCTGAACAACCACCCCATCCGGCTGACCCGTGCCGAACCCTCGGTGGTCTCCCCAGTCCCAGAGTGTAGTCCCCTCCTTAAGCCAACAGGGATGAGCAATCTTGACCAGAGGTGTGAGCAACATTGGGCTGACTGCGAATTGTCAAAGGGGTATAAGAACTATGGCGGCAGCCGTGAACTACGATCCGCCCTTTGAGCCCATTTGTTAGCAAAGGCGGTTTGGTGGCACAAACCTCCGAAGAAGGCCTGGTAGGGAAGTAACGCCCGGCTAGGCTTAAGAGAGTGGGACGACAATGAAGTGCAGCAGTTATTGCGTGACACTTGCTCTGCTCTCATTGGTGTTGCCGTTGATGCCAGGTTCGCTGAGGTCACAACAAGATCCGACCGCTGAGAATCATGGAGCGTCAGGAGCGAGGTCGGAGTCGAGCAGGCAGTCAAATAGGAATGCAAATGAAACTTGCGCTCCGCGCGCCGATGCGGCGCCGGCCTCTTCGGCGGTCGACAGCACCGTCGCTTGCATGTCGCAGGCCGCAGTTCAAAACCAGACTCACCTTCGCTCTTACACTGTTACCCGGGAATACGAGTTGTTTGGTCAAAAGCGTGATAAGACCAAAACACGAGTGATTGCCGACGTAACCTTCCGTCCCCCTGACTCCAAGAGCTATCGCATCCAAGAGACCGAAGGTAGTGCCATCGGTGCGAAGATCGTTGGTCTGGTGTTGGCACGAGAGGCCGCCCTTGCCAAAGATGGTAGCTCGAGCGGCATCTCCCAAGACAATTACAATTTTAGCTTTCTGCGCGAAGAAGAGGCAGACGGCCACCGCTGTTATGTCCTTCAGCTCCTTCCCAGGCGCAAAGACAAGAATCTGCTGCGAGGGACGATCTGGGTTGATGCCAACACCTATCTGATCCGCCGCACCGAGGGCGAACCGCAGAAAAGTCCCTCCTGGTGGCTGCGGGACTTGCACATTGTGTTCGTGTACGCCGAGGTCGGTGGAATGTGGCTGCCGACCGCCTCCGAATTCACCGCAAAAGTACGTCTATTTGGCTCGTCAACCATGCTGGCACACGACCTGAGGTACAGCTACTCTCAGGTCGCGGTTGATGGTCCAGATCCGCTTTCACGCGTCAAGGACGGCAGCGAGCCACTGGGGAGCTCGCCAGCGATGAGCGTGAACCTCAAATCGTCGCTATTCGAGCGTCCATAACGCGGTCGGAATAACTTGGCCCAGTCTCCGAAAAGGGAGTGCTACATCATGAATCTAGCTCACATCGATTTGGTTCACGTCGTGGTCGTCCTGATCGTGGTTGGTGTTCTCCTCTGGCTCGTCAATCGCTTTATACCGATGGCGGGCTCCATTAAGTCGATCTTGAATGCCGTCGTGGTCATTGGCGTGGTTTTGTGGCTTCTGGATGCGTTCGGACTCTTTTCGCTCTCCAGGCTCCACTTGAGAGGTTGAGGGCAACCCAGCCGAATGAACCTTGCACCAGCAGCGTCGCTTTCAACGACCTCTGACAAGAAGCGCTGGTCCTGCTGAGAGTACTGCCCGACAGACGGGCGGGAGCGCAATGCTCGAAGCTGTCAGCAGCTAGGTTGCGCGCGCTGGCGGAAGGTGTTTGCGAAAGCCGCACTGTGATGGACCGTAGTCTCCAAAGTTGGTTCATGGTTCTGGTGGTGGTCACCACCCTATCAGTTGTGATGCAGCTCGGTATTCTCGTAGCTGTTGCTTACGGCCTGCGTTGGTTTCAAGGCAAAATCAAAGAGATCGAGGCCGTGGTACGTTCGCATGCGTCGATGGTCAGCGGCATTTCCATCGACGTCCGCGAGACCGTGCGTAATGTCAAAAGCGTGACGAACAACGTCGCCGAGCTCAGCGAACGCATTAAGAGCACGGTAGATGAAACCGCGGGGTATATGGGAGGCAACTTCGACGCGTTGACAGGGTAACTGGGGACCTTACCGCACGAATCGAGCGAATAAGCGATCACGTCGAGCATGGCGTCATGCGGCCCCTCCGCGAAATTCGGGCCATTTCGGCGGCCCTGCGTTCCGCACTCAGCGTCCTCTTTCGCCTCCGCAATGATACGGAAACCCGGTAGATACTAGGTGGTCTTGCAGCCATCCTTCACTGTTCATATTGCCTTGAACTCGTTCGGCTATTTTCGCGACTTTCCGGCTCGTGCTGCAACCCGGGCAATTTGCTAAAGCCAGAAGATCAGTCGTGGCGACTTTTGCCGTTTGGCATGCATGGGCGTGGGAAGCCCAAGCTCGATTTCGGCGGGATACCTATTCGGCTGATGGGAGTGGAGTCGTGCTCGGTCTTGATCGTCGCACTGCGAGTTACACCTGGACCGTAGTCTTTATTCTACTCTTGCTGAGAGTGGTTTATCTCCTTCGACAGACCCTGTTCATCTTCGTCGTGGCGCTGTTGTTGGCGTATCTGCTATGGCCCTTGGTGAAGGTCCTCGATCGGTGGTTGCCGGGACGGTCCAAAGCACTCGCTCTCGGCATCGTCTATCTGTCACTGATCGGATTGTTGATTGTCATTGGAATTGCCATTGGCTCCCGAGTCGTGCTAGAGGCCAACGCGCTAGCAACAAGGGTTCCTGAACTCATCTCGAGACTCGAACAACCGGCCGAAGTGATCGCCTTGCCATCCATCCAGACAGTCAAGGGTACCGTCGTCTCGACTCTACGGAAGCAGCTCATTGATCATTCGCGGGACCTTCTCTCACTCTTGCCGAATGCGGCCTTGGGCGTTCTGTCGCATGCCGGAAGTCTTATGTTTCTCGTCCTGGTGCCGATCCTGAGCTTTTTCATCTTAAAAGATGGCCGGATGATCCGCAGCTCCGTATTGGGCATCCTGTCCGAGGGATCACGGCGGGACATGGTCAACGAAATCGCAGCCGACCTGCACTTACTCCTTGCACAATACATGCGAGCCTTGGTGCTGCTGGCAGCGGCGGTGTTCCTGGTCTATGGGGTGTTCTTCTCTCTCGTCGGCGTTCCTTATGGGATCCTGCTCGCAGCCATCGCCTTTCCTCTTGAGTTCATTCCCATGGTGGGACCCCTAGCAGGATCGGTCATCATCTTGTTGGTTGCGGGACTGAGTGGCTTTCATCATCTGCTTTGGATCCTTCTCTTCCTGGTTGTGTTCCGTGTCTTCCAGGATTATGTCTTGTCGCCGCGCCTGCTCAGTGCAGGCATGGAACTGCACCCTTTGGTCGTCATCTTCGGAGTCCTCGCTGGCGGCTACATCGCAGGTATCGCCGGCAGTTTTCTGTCGGTACCGGTTTGGGCGACCCTGCGCATCGTCTATCGACAACTGCAGAAGATGCCGCTTGACTCCCGCCTCGGCAGTCCGGGGAACCGGAATCATTTGTACTCAAGCACTGAGCCGCCACCTGTAGGGTAGGCCTCAATGGTTTGGCAATAGGAGAAGTAGCCGATCGCGAGCAGGTCACTAAAGAAGCTCTTGTGCCATCTGGAGATGGACGCCGGTTGCGCGCCAAGGTTAGGGCGGACCATCGCTGTCCCGATGCCATGAGCGCGTGCCAGCAGCGGACGAGAAAGGGGATTTCCCTGCAAGTTACAGGACCGTGCCATCTTCTTGATGTAAGATCAGCGGATATTCGAACTTGAGAAGACTCAGTGAAGGTAGCGGGATTGACACAATCCCCATAGAGTGAGGGCGGCTTGATCGTTGGACGTTGAGCCCAAGAGCCGTCTGTATTCTACCTGACTGCAATCGCATGACGTTGGTCTCCCATGTCCACGTACTTTCGGCTGCCTACCTCATGGGATTAGCGGCGGCCGCGCCGATGGGCCCAGTCAACATGCTGGCCATCAGCCGCGGCATGATCGGCGGCTGGCGCCGTACGCTCGCCTGCGGAATCGGCTCCATCGCCGGCGACCTGACCCTCTTTTTCTTGGTCCTCCTCGGCGGCCACTATCTCCTCGCCGACTTGTCTAACCCGACTATCCAGACCGTCCTCGCGGCCATCGGCGTGATCGTCCTGCTGCCGCTGGGGCTCTACTTCCTCGTCCGCGCCGTCAAGGAGCCCTTGCGGGCCTACACCAGGGCTCGCAAGCGCTGGGACAAAGGTACCCTCCCAACGCATCTCGCCAGCGATGTCGCTGCCGGCGCCGCCCTGACCATCTTAAACCCCGGAACCATGTTTTACTGGCTCGGCGTCACCTCCAACTGGCTCCCGTTTGCCCATTCCATCTTAGGTTCCAAAGCCCCCGAGTGGGGAATCCTGATGGTCGCCGCCGGGCTGACGACCTGGTTCACCACACTGATCTTCGGGGTTCGCTTCATGCCCCACCGTATCGGCCCGACCTTCTTCCGCATCGTTAACGTCGCCTTCGGCCTCATCCTCCTCGGCTTCGCCACCTTCTGTATAATCGTCGTGTCCCGCCATCTCTTGCGCTGAGACGCATCGCTCTCGACAAGGTCACCTCGGGTTGTGCCCTCACCGAGAAGTTCGCTACGGATGCGCCGGGGACGATGTACAATTTGTCCGCGCGAGGCACTACCATAAAAAGCGAGCCCGTGCACAGTGACAACTGAGCCATCTCCCCAACCGAACTGCCAGTCATGAGTACGCAGGGAAGACCTTTTGACAAGACGGAGAAGTTGCCTGGTCTCAAATCCACGGTACCGGACAAACTTTGATGCCACAAACACCACACATCGAGCGTCATTTTACGGGATCCGAAACAGTTCGTGACGTTGTGATTGGAATGGCAGATGGATTGACCGTTCCCTTCGCTCTAGCCGCAGGTCTGTCGGGCGCCATCAATACAACGAGTATCATCGTCACCGCGGGTTTGGCAGAAATCGCTGCGGGTTCGATCGCCATGGGACTGGGTGGTTATTTGGCCGCTAAGAGTGACGCAGAACACTACTTCAGCGAGATGATAAGAGAAGAATCGGAAGTCAGCGAGAAGCCCGACATTGAAACGGCTGAAGTTGCTGAAGTGTTCCAATCCTATGGTCTGACTGCCGAAGAAAGTAAGCCGATTGTGGACGCGCTTAAAAGGCAGCCAGAAGCCTGGGTTGATTTCATGATGCGATTTGAGCTGGGACTTGAGAAGCCCGATCCCAAGCGAGCGTTCATCAGTGCAGCAACGATTGCAGGAGCTTACATCGCCGGCGGCTTCATTCCGCTCGGTCCGTACATTGTTCTCTCGACGGCCAGCGCGGCGCTTAAAGTATCGATAGTCATTACTCTGATCACCCTGGCTGCTTTTGGTTATGTCAAAGGCCGATTTACGGGCGCGCCACCGCTCCGCAGTGCGATCCAAACTGCGCTGGTGGGTGGGCTAGCTGCAGCCGTGGCATTCATCATAGCGCGGGCAATTTCCTGACAGCCTACAGGAGCGACTGCATGGGAAAACAGAGATCGCCTTTTGAGGGTTTCTGGGGGCGGCCGCTGAGCGACCTGCTCCAGCAATTGCAGGCAACTCCAGCGGGGCTGACTGCCGACGAGGCGAAGCGGCGATTGCGTCGGCATGGCCCAAACAGCCTGGTGCAGGCGTCGCGCTTCGCTACGCTGTTCAGTGTTTTCCGTCTCTTCGCCAATCCCTCGTTATCATCCTTCTTGTGGCCAGCGGCATATCCCTGGGACTGGGTGACGAGGTGGGCGGGTCGATCATCATCGCCATTGTTCTGCTCAGCGTACTGCTGAACTTCTTCATGGAATTTCAGGCCCGGCATGCGGTGGAGGAGATTCGCAAGCAGGTTGCCACAACCGCCGCCGTCCTGCGCGACGGACGAGAACAGGAACTGCCGATCGCAGAACTGGTCCCCGGAGATATCATCCACCTCAACGCTGGAGACCTTGTGCCGGCGGACGCCCGCCTACTGGAGGTCAAGGACCTGCACATGCGCGAATCGGCGCTCACGGGGGAGTCTCTGCCGGTCGAGAAGACGGCGGCTGATCTTCCCGCTGGGAAACACGGCGTCGCCGACGCGAGCAACAGTGTTTTCCTGGGCACGGCCGTGCAGACGGGGATCGCTACCGCGATCATTGTCTCGACCGGGAGAGATACCTCCCTCGGCGAGATTGCCCAGCGGCTTGCGATGCGGCCGCCCGAGACCGAGTTCGGCCGTGGCATACGCCACTTCGGGATAATGATCACCTACGTGACGATGGCGCTCGTGCTTTTCGTCCTGTTGGTCAACCTCATTTTGCACCGTCCGGTATTGGAGTCTTTTCTTTTCTCCGTCGCGCTTGCGGTGGGGATGACACCTGAGCTGATGCCCATGATCATCACCGTCACCCTGGCCCAAGGCGCCAGGCGGATGACCAGGAAGAAGGTTCTCGTCAAGCAACTTTCGGCCATTGAGGACTTTGGCAGCGTGGAGATCCTCTGCAGCGACAAGACGGGCACGCTTACCGAAGGGGAGATCGTGCTCGACCGGCATGTGGACGTCCAAGATAAGGAAGACGAGAACGTGCTGCGCCTCATCTACCTGAACAGTTACTTTCAAGCGGGTATCAAGAGCCCCCTTGATGATGCCATCCTGAAGTACAAGCGCCCCCACATTGTGGAGTATGTCAAGGTGGACGAGATTCCTTTCGACTTCAACCGCAAGCGACTCTCGGTGGTAGTGCGGCAGGGAGACGAGCACCTTCTCGTTACCAAGGGCGAGGCGGAAAGCATTTTTGCCATCTGCAAGATGGTGACTATCGATGGCTCCCCTCAGCCGTTCGACGACAGCCGGCGGGCCCAAGCAGCCGAGACCTTCCAGAAGCTGAGTTCCGACGGTTACCGCACTCTCGGGGTGGCCGTCCTGAAGGTGGAGGAGCAGGATGTCTACACCATGGCAGCTGAGCACGATATGACGCTGGCGGGGTTTGCGGCCTTCCTGGACCCTCCCAAGCAGGGAATTGCTCCCGTTCTGGAAGCTCTGAAGCAGAACGGGATCTCCGTGGTCATCATGACCGGCGACAACCAGTATGTGACCCAGAAGGTAGCACGTGACGTTGGCCTCAAAGCAGACCGCATTCTCACCGGTAACCAGGTCGACACGCTGGACGATGCCGCTCTGGCTGTCCAGGCTGAGAATGGCGCCATCTTCGCCCGGGTATCTCCCGAACAGAAAAATCGGGTGATCCTCGCTCTGAAGACACGTGGACACGTTGTCGGGTACATGGGCGACGGCATCAACGATGCTCCGTCGCTGCACACTGCGGATGTTGGCATTTCCGTTGTGAATGGCGTCGATGTGGCCAAGGACGCTGCGAAGATCATACTCCTGGAGAAGGATCTTGCGGTCTTGAACGACGGGGTCGTCGAGGGGCGGCGCAGTTTCGCCAACATCATGAAGTACATCATCATGGGCACGAGCTCAAACTTCGGCAATATGTTCAGCATGGCCGCGGCCTCGCTCTTTCTGCCATTCCTCCCGATGCTCCCGACGCAAATACTGCTCAACAACTTTCTTTATGACGCTTCGCAGATCAGCATCCCCAGCGACGATGTTGATCCCGCCTTGCTGCATCGGCCCAAGCGCTGGCAGATTGGGTTTATTCGCCAGTTCATGATGATCGTCGGTCCCATCAGCTCGATCTACGATTTCCTCACCTTCGGAGTACTGCTCTGGGTGTTCCACGCTTCCACGAACGCTCCGCTATTCCATACAGGATGGTTCGTGGAATCCCTGGCAACACAGACGCTCGTGGTGTTCGTGATCCGGACAGCAGGCAATCCTCTCAAGAGCCGCCCCAGCCTGCCGTTGCTGATCAGCGTTTTCGCTGTCGTCGCCGGCGCCGCTGTCCTCCCGTACACGCCACTCGGGAGCCTGCTGCGGTTTACCCCGCTGCCGATGTCGTTATTGGGTGCGATTGCTCTTCTTGCCGTGACCTACCTCTTCCTGGTTCAAGCTGTTAAGTCCTGGTTCTACCGCCGACATGGCCTACTTTAACTGAGGAAGCCCCCGTTCTAGCGATGTTCAAGCAATTCTGCAGCCTCTGCCTCGGCTGCCCTTGAGCACTGTCCCGTTCGATTGTGGTACGTCCCTGCCGGAACCGCCACCGCTCTCTCGGTGTAATCTCACCGGTCAGATTCTCAATCGCCTTTGGCAGCGCCAGGTAACCAGAGGTCCTTCAGATCGATTTGAGCCTTTGGTGTCTCATTTTGACCAACGTAATGAGCAAAACCGTACTGAAAGTCGAAAGCAAGACCAGCAACAATCGGGAATAGAAAACTTGTGCGAGCACCCAAACCGAAAGGGGACTGGACCGCGACCCGACATTTACACCAAGACGAAGGAGCACCGATGATGAAGCCCAGTACCATAGATCAAGTGGAAGGCACGCTCCGCGAAGTGAAGGGCGCAATCAAGGAACCCGCCTTCAATCCTCCGGCCCGAAGGCCGGATACTACTCCAGCAGGCTCTATGCTCGACGCGCCGTGCATCGAGCTTCAATCTTCACCCGGCCCCGAGGCCGAGTACTACGTCAGCGGTTTCGATTTCACAGATCCGAAGTAAGTTTCTATCCTCATCCGGCCCTAAGGGAGGGTGCTTGCGGCGATCGTTTTTGAAGGGGAGTTGCCATTGCAAAACAAAGCTTCTTGGTCGGCGCCGCCCGCGTGTGAATGTTTTACCGGACGGTTCTTTCGGTCGAACAGAAAGGTTATCTCCCGACCAGTCAAGCTTTTCAAGGGGCTGGGATTTAGAAGTCAAAATCCCGACTAACTCAAACTGATTCCTAATCTGAGCGAAGGAGACATCATGCCACAAACGAGAGACGCCAAAGGACGATGGATGCAGAGTGTTCTGGCGGCGGACACCCTTACAGGCGATAAGGTCGTGAACCGTCAAAAAGAGGATCTCGGAACAATCGAACATCTGATGATCGATGTGGAGAAGGGCCGAGTCGCTTACGCGGTTCTTTCGTTCGGGGGATTCCTGGGTATGGGTGATAAGTTGTTTGCCATCCCCTGGAGTTCCCTGGCGGTCGACACCGTTGAAAGACAGTTCATCCTGGACGTCGATAAACAACTGCTCGAGCATGCTCCCGGTTTCGACAAGGCTCACTGGCCGGACATGGCTGACCACACTTGGGGTGCCAAAGTCTCCAGCTACTATGGCGCCAAGCCTTATTGGACCTAGAGGCGGGACTACGGCGGGGTTATTCCGCATGTAAGCACTAACTCCGCAGGCAGTCAAAGGCCGACTTGGAATCAAGCCCGACTTTTGGTTTATCAAATCGCAATTTCGTTGGGGCGGGTGGAGGAAGACCCCGCCCCCACCTACCGATTAGAAAAACTTCAATAGTAGGCATTGAGAGTTACGGGACCGAAGTCGAAAACTCTGCCGGTCCACAACGTGAGGGTCACTGGCGCTATGACCCAAAGACCGCGACTATTCCCTGGAGGTCAAGAACCAAAAGGCCACCTCGTCGACGTAAGGGGGATAGACGAAGGTCGCTCGAGGAGCAGCACAGAATAGTTCTACAGACGTAAGGAGAGCTGTGGTGAGGAATCGGCCTGCAGCGGAGCTTGATCCGGAATTGGTTGAATGAAGTGAACGCCCGGTGCGGGCAGTATCGAAGGGCAGACCCGGGTCGCCCAGGCAGAAGGCTAGACTGACACATGTGAAAAATAAAGTCATCTGCGTGGTCAGTTTTGACCAGACACGTCAAGTTTTGCCTGTTAGAGTCTTGAATGACCCGGAGTTAAAAACGGACATTCCTGGTTGGACAGCTTGGACCCTAATCAAATCCAAGGTCAGTCCTTGGCTTGTTCTCTACCTTGACGGCATAAATTGGTTGGTATCAATCCTGCCGTGGCCTATACGCAATGTTATGGATGTCCCGATTGTCTGCCAGGTCTTCGCTGCGAAACGCAGGACGGTAGAGCCACATGGAGATGGGGAGAGGGAAACGTACGAGCATCCAAACAATACCACACCTAAGGGGGAGGTAATAGAATAACATGCTCAAACAGTGGTGCTTCGTAGCTGCAGTATCAGTCCTGTGTTTAGCGCCTAGCGCTTTTGCCAGTTCCTTCAGCATGGAACTCACGAGCTCAGGGTCAAATCTTATGGGAAATAGTCCGCAGGTACACGTTGGCACATACACGTCGACGATCGGTGCCAAAACTGGCGTTCAGGTCATAGCGGACAATTATGCTGACGATACGACTATCACCGCTCGGAACCATTACGGAAGCGGTACTAATCTGGCGAATCTTGCAAGTTCTGCGCCCACGCAACACTCGAACTGGTCACGATGGCCGTCGGGGAGTGAACCCGGTCTTTCGTTCGATCGATCGGGTGACTTAGATCGGATCAATCGGCCGTTTCCGAGGCTCCCTTCGTTAAAGGGTCCCTCGCCGGTGCGTGCCGTGCCGGAGCCGACATCCGCTATGCTGTTGGGTGTTGACTTACTGGCTCTCGCTCTCGTGGGAATGGTACTCCGCCGACGTCGAATGCGTCGCTACAAGCTGACTTCATTGAACTTCGCATGAGGCAAGCCTTACCCTAGCCGTACAACACGCAAGGGCTCGGTGAAGGCAGTTTGGATCATCGTCCAAATTGGACCGAGCCTTTAGCGAGATCCTGGTTCTACCGACGACAAGGATTACTTCGATGAGACTGGTTGTCCATTCCCACTAGTTGCGACTACTCACACAGACTCGCCCGGTCGTTGGATTGCTCGGATTAGCCTCAGCCGAAGCAGAGAATCGCGCTACTCAACGGCCCCGACGCGGCAGGCAACAGCTCTGATATGGCGCTATTAAACGAGCGATCAGTGCGATTCCTGCCGTTTCAAACCTGGAAAAGGGCCCTCATAGAAAAGGGCTCAGCCCGCATCAATTCACCGAGTCAGAGCAAGACAAGCTGTGGAACCGGTGCCTGTCAGGCCTGCTAAAACTCGGTGCCAGGACCTGCTAGAGCCTGCTAGATACGTTGACCCGAGTTTCGTTGCCAATGCCCGAGGCAGCCCCGGCTACGCAACGCCCCTATCGTGGAGAACGCCCACGAGGCCATTATGAGTGTCAACGGGCCGCCCGTTGAGTCGAGGGCAATTGGGGGAGCGCCAGGCTTCAGGAAATGACTGATTTCTCCACTAGGCGCAGAATACCGTCGGGCTCAGCGACACCCATCTTCGCAATCGAGTTCGCACGCGCCTGGGTATCGGCCACCGCATAGATACGAAATTCGTCGGCATTCCCCGAAGGGCGAAGGTGGGCCACATCCCCGTTACTGAAGATGATTCGCACGCCGTCGATGTAGTTCAGGCGTGTGATGGTTCCAAATCCCAGTTGCGGTGTGAAGAAGCTTTCGAGATGCTTCCGGATATTCTCCATTTCACTGGCCTTCGCCCCGGAATCGAAAACTACCTCCTGAATGCTTGGATCTTGAGGTGAGAACCGTTTCAGGATCTTGACCGCAATCGGTCTTGGAAACTGCCGCAGGAGGGCGGCGCGGCCGAAACGGTGTGGAAGCTGGTCAAAAAGCTCCGTCAAACCTAGACCTTTCGCCTGCGCGGCAAAGAGCACACCGAGAATGGGCAGCACGGCGTCACGCGTCGGGAGTGCCGGCAGAAGTTTCCCACCCTGCGCCATGTTCGAGCCCGTCAGAAATCCGCCATTGGCTTCCCAGCCGCAGATCCTCTGCCTACCTTTGCTTCGAGCTCTCTCCATTCCGGCGATGACATAAGGCGACCCGATTCGAGTCTTCGGTTCCGTAACGGGCGCCAGGGGGCCTCGGTCTATCGCGTCGTTACAACTGATCGGGACCACCACGGCGTCTGCTCCCAGATACAAGGCTACAATCATGCCCACCCGATCGCCGCCCAAGAACTGCACTCTCCCCGTCCCGGCATCGACGCCGAGGATCAAGGGGCGGTCACTGTCACCATCGGTCGATACAACGGCGTAAATCGGACCCTGCTGGGCGATGGCTTCGTCTGCCAGTTCCTGGATGGTAGCGAGCTGCGCGTCGTCAACGTTCTCCGTATCCAGAGGCACGAAGGTATCGCTGCGGCCGCTCGGGATCACTTTTGCGCCAAGGCGTTCGAGGATCTCAACCAGAACATCCCGGCCCACGGCCGAGTGCTGGTATACCAGTAGCCGCTTTCCGTCTAGCGACAATCCTCGGAAGAAGCTGCTATAGCGCTCAATATAAGCCCCTCTGGCCTCGTCGCACTCAGTCGATAGCTCCCGGTGCCCCGATTTGAAGAACCCTTGCTGGTCAAAGGGTGACTCCACGAACGACTGGCGGTAGATTCTTTCCCTAGCCTGTTCAACCGCCCGTTGGATCGGCTCCTCGTCTTCCTTGAGCAACTCCCCTCGAGCCGTATTAGTCTTATAACCATTCCGATCGAACGGGATGTGGCTGCCGGTAATCATAATGCTCCCCCTGCCCAGCGAAAGCGCATAACAGGTCAGAGCAGGAGTCGGAATGCGGCCCAGGTTGACCGGCTGCATCCCTGCATCTCTTATGGCCCCTTCAACTGCCTGGGCAATCTCTCCGCGTCCTCCTTGCGACGGCACGTACTTGCTAGAACTTGGGCGAAGGTCGTAGGCGAAGTAGAAGTCTTGACCCCGGAGAGTTCCACCTTCCACGATCGTTCGTGACTGGAGGTATTCCAGTTCCGCCAACACGTTGATATAAACCTCCAGCTGCGTCAGGTGGACGACCTCACCCCGGCGCCCGCTGGTTCCAAATCTGAGTTCCTGCGGCTCATATACGAGACGAGAGCGGAGGGCGTCCGCGTCTTCAATTTGCATATTGTTCGATCCCATTAAGAAGGACGTTCCGGCCGTCTCTCTCGCTGCTATGGTCTTCTCCTCGCGTGTGACAGCCTGCCCGTCCTATTGCCGAACTTGCGCGCCGATCCATAACCCTTCTCCGGTGGGCGCCCGAACTGAGCCGGATCTTTCTTGCGCTGTCATAGAACTATTCAATTGCAGCGAGCACTTGTTCAAGCGGAATCGTCGCGAACGGAGTGGCATAGTCTGATATTCCGTAAAGGTATTAGCAGCTGCCAGGCCAGCACCGGTCACCCTTCATCTTGTGCCGATATTCGTGAATGCCAATCAGGCTAAAGGCCCAAGCCCGGAGCGGCGAAGTGAAGGCCGTCACGGCCGGCTGCTGCTACGCGATGGACGAACCCGCTCGCCGCAATGGATTCGCGGGGCATAGCTGTTTCGTGCTGTCGTGCCAGTTCGAAGGAACCCATGTAGAGTCCCGCCGTTTTGCTCCACACCATGGTGCGGCCCAGCTTATAGGCGTTCTCGCTCATGGCGTTCCGGCGCGTTCCGTCGCGCAATAACCCACTCACCGCACGCGCAATCGCCCTGGGGTCTGCGAAGGGAACCAGGATGCCCCTCTGGTCTCTCAACAATTCGGCGGCATCCCAGTACGGCGTCGAGACCACCGCTTTGCCTGCGCCAAACGCATAGGCTAGTGTTCCCGATGTAATCTGGGCTTCGTCCAGATAAGGAGTAACGTAAAGGTCTGCCGCTCCGATGAACTCGGTCAGTTCCTTCAGCTCCACAAAACGGTTGTGGAAGATGACGTTGTTCTCGAGTTTGTTCTTCTCGACGAGGGCTTTGAGGCTGAGCCGGTAGTCTTCGCCTCGCGCACGCAACTCGTTAGGGTGCGTGGCGCCCAGCACGATGTAGACCACATCGGGGAACTCCGCCACGATATCGGGGAGAGCATGGAGCACATATTCAATCCCCTTGTTTGGTGAAAGCAGCCCGAACGTCAGCAACACCTTCTTTCCGCCCACGCCAAACTGGTCCTTGTAAGAATCCGGGGCAACGAATGGTACGTCGGGAATACCATGCGGAATGAGATCGATCTTGGCCAGTGGCGCCTGGTAAACCTCTTGCAGGATTGTTTGTCCCCTCTCCGTCATGACCACCAGCCGGCTTGAGAGCGCGATTAATTTCTGCATCACTCGATGCTGGTCGGCGTTCGGCTTGAGGAGAACGGTATGGAGCGTGGTGACGACCGGCGCTCTCAAGTCGTTCAGCAGGGCCAACAAGTGGCTGCCGGCTGGCCCGCCGAAAATTCCGAACTCGTGTTGGACGGAGACGATGTCAACGTTGCTGGAGTTGAGGAAGTCGGTGGCGCGCCGGTACGAACTCAGATTCTGCTCCTCGATCTCGAAGCGAACGACGTCCGGATAGTGGTAGCACCCATTGATGTCTGTGACTGGCACCGCGAAGCACCGGCTCTGGGGACATCTTGCGGCCACAGCCCCAAGCAGGTCGGATGTGAACGTGGCAATACCGCACTTGCGCGGCAAGTAGTCGCCGAGAAACGCGATGGTTCGAGCGCTGGAGGTTATTTTCACGACTTGCACCCATATTCCCTTTCTTTGCGATCAGGAACCGCGCTGGTGAGCGGCGGGTCTGGCGCCGACATTCTCCTTCAGGCGGCATCGACGAGACGCACCACACGCGAGGGTAGCAACCCAACCCGCTCAGGTATGGATAATCGAAAAGGTCACTCCCTTGTCTGACGCAAAAGGCACTGGACGACATCAATCCCAGTACGGCTTGTAGCCGTAGTACCCGTAAAGCGTGTATCCCCAAGAGGGGTCTGCCAAGTCTGGCCAGTTGCTCTTGTCAAATCCCGGCGCCTTTTCTAATATCTCCCGGTTGGCATTCAGAACCAGCCGCTTCGCGACCCTGTCGACGCCAAACGCCTGCCAGGGAATGGCAAATAGTTTGTCACCCACGCCGAGAATACCGCCGAACGACAACACGGCGTAGGCGATCCGCCCCCGGTCCAAGTCAATCATGAGTTCCTCGATCTGGCCCATGTCTTCGCCTTGGTGGTTCACCACTCTGTCGCCCTTCAAAGTACTCGCGGAAAGCACAAGCCCAAAAGTCTTTGCTGGCTGTACTTGAGACATGCTATCTCTCCTTATTGCTTCGAGTGTGAGATGGAGGCAGCGGATCACTTCCAACGTATGACCCAAGGAGGCTCACATCGACTCTCGTCTGCTCCCGGCCACCTCTTGACGATATTCCCGCGATGTACGCACTGTCTGTTCAGAGTTGACCAAGCGCTTGAGCAAAATGGCACAGGCCAGCACCATGGGCGAGGATCTCGACAAAATCAAACAGCGTCTTCCGCTGCCTAATTATTTGCGGCAGCAAAACTCCCAGAAGTCGTAGCAATGCTCGCGCCGCGCTCCGAGAGAAAAAGGGACGCCTATCTCGTATTGGCCCAAGCCGTGGGGCTTAATGTCGCGCTAGGGCCCTTCAGTTGAACCCTTTTCCCTTACCGAAGGTCCAGAAGCGTCTTGTTCTCCGTCCAGACAGACGCGTCCGTCTGCTCGTCCGGTTTTGGCGGTAAAGGCTCGGTACCTTTAATGAACAGCTCAACGCGAGTAATGGCTGAATCAGTGAGCGCCACCAGGTTCGTGCCAATGTCGATGCTGGCCGTAACAATCCCCGGGGGCTGACTGAACGGCCGAAGGTTCTGATAGGCTGGTAAATCGGTTGTCCGCTTCATGAATTCGGTCCAGAGGGGCAGAGCCGAGCGGGCCCCGGAGATGTCCAGTTCATGGTCGTCATCGTAACCCACCCAAGCCACGGTGAGCAGGTTAGGAGTGAATCCGGCAAACCAGCCGTCGTGTGAGGTGCCGGTCTTCCCAGCCGCCGGAAGCTTAAAGCCGCGGGCCCTCACGCCCGCTCCCGTGCCGCTGTTGATAACGCTTTGGAGGAGGCTTACCATCAAATAGCTCACGCGCGCGTCAAGCACCCGCCGCCGCGTGATGGGATTATTCCAGACGGTGCGGCCCGAGGCATCGGTGACGGCCACGATGCACCTTGGACCGACGTAGTCGCCGCTGTTCGCGAAGATCGTATAAGCTCCGGCGATTTCGAGTGGCGTCGCGACGTAGGCGCCCAGCGCAATGGCTGGCGTCGGGCTTAGCTGGTCGTTGAAACCAGCCGCCATAGCAAGGTCGCGCACTTTGCTGTAACCCACCATCTCCGCCAGACGTACGGTGGGCACGTTGAGGGAGTAGGTCAACGCCTCGCGGACCGTTACCGAGCCGCGATATGCCTTTTTGTAGTTCTCGGGCTCGTACGGTTGGTTCCCGAATTCAAATGTGGTGGGTTCGTCCGGCACGATCGTGGCTAGCGTGATCAGGGGTTGTGAGCCGTCTACACCTGAGTTCAGCGCCGCCGCGTACACGAAAGGCTTGAACGAAGAACCGGGCTGACGCCTCGCCGAAACGTGATTTAGCTGACTCGCTCCGTAGCCACGGCCGCCCACGAGGGCCTTGACGTCGCCCGTGTGCGGGTCCAGAGCAATGAGGGCGAGTTGTGGCTGGTTCGAGTCCGCAGGCGGCGCCTTCTTGCGCTCCCTCTGTTTCTTCACTTGGTGGTCAACGTCGATCAGCGCGACGCGCGCGCCCTCCGAGGCCGCACGCTGGAGATCAAGGTTGAGCGTGGTGTAAATCCGGTAGCCTTGTGAAAGCAGGTCCTGCTCGGAAAACTTGGCGAGCAGTTGGGCCTTCACCATATCCACGAAATAGGCCTCCTGGCTGGCTTCGGCGGTCTGCTCGGTTAACCTCACGGGGGTTTTAGAGGCCTGTTCGGCTTCGCTAGCGCTGATGAAGTGTGCTTTTACCATCCTTCGCAACACAAAATTCCGCCGCTCCGCCGATTGCTCCGGATGTTGGTAGGGCGAGTAGTGGTTGGGCCCGCGGAGCAACCCAGCCAGCATAGCTGCCTCGGGGAGCGTCAGAGTACTGATGTCCTTGTTGAAATAGACAGCAGCGGCCTCGCCGAAGCCGTAGATGGAAAAGCTATCCCGCTGACCGAGATAGACCTGGTTCGCGTAGAGCTCGAGAACCTGCTCTTTCGTCAACCGCAGCTCGAGCAGCATTGCGAAAGAGATTTCCGCTATCTTTCGCCGGATGGTGCGGCGGGGTGTCAAGAAGAGGTTTCGTGCCAGTTGCATGGTCAACGTACTACCACCCTGCAGCCGGTCGTTCGAGCGGAGATCGGCGATGGCGGCGGTCACCATGCGGAAAGAATCCACGCCATGGTGCGAATAGAACCGATGGTCTTCAGTAGCGAGGATCGCATCCACCAAAATCTTGGGAAGGTCTTGATAGGGGACAAGGCGCCGTTTTGTGCGGCTCCCACCAAAGAGAGTCGTGATCACTTGAGGCTCGAGCCAATAGGTCTTCAACGCAGTCCTGCTGTCGAGATCAGTAATCGACACCAGGAGGTCGCCTCTGAATTCCAGTCGCGCCGGACCTTCCCTCTGCCCCTTGGTGAAGAAGGACTCGCGGCCCGGCCGGATCTCCAGCCCGGTGTCTAGCACAGTAAAGTTCCCGACGCCTTGGCCGTCCTGCCCCTCGCTGTAGCAAGCCTTCCGCAGGTGGTCTGCGACCGCTCTTGCCCTCAAGCGCTGTCCCACTTGCAACTCGGTCGGGGCAGCCAGGATGACAGCAGGATTGCCGAAGACGTTCCCATTCAAGCGAGCGTCGATGATGCGTGCGAATTGCAGGTAGAAATGAACACAGACACCGGCAACCGCCACGACCATAGCGAAAATCAGCAGCCCTGCTCCGAGCAGGATCTTTCTCCTGCGGTTCCGTAGAGGACAGACTGAGTTCGTGTGAGGTCGCTGCATCTACGGTCTTAAGCTCCTCGCAGGTTTGGATGCTGATAGAACGGCGCCGTGCGCTTCCGCCGCGCCCGTAGGCCCTTTCAGAATCTTCTCTAAAATCAAATTGGCATCGTCAATGGCGTTGCGCGTCGGTCTTGCACGCCCCGACTCTTCTGACCGACTCAAATCCCTGATCACGACGGCTTTCAATTGCATGAACTGTTCAGCCGTTTTGAAGTCGCTGAGATCTCTCTCAGGCTCTTCAAATCCCGCAAATCGCACGCCTTCTGCTGAAGAGTGGCGGCGGCTCTGGACCTTGGGTTCGATTACCTTGCACAATATGCTGATGTCTCGGGGGGCTCGAGTTTCCCGTGTCCGGGGTGATTCGTCTGTATCTCGACCTAGAGCGCGAGGCAGCAAGAAGATTGTGAAACTCAGAGCCGCCGCGAAATAGGCTTTATGCCACATCTTTCTCTCCTCCTGCTCGCACATCCGATCGGGCGGGCACAACCGCAGACACGCTCTCTACTCCAGGCAAACATTAACATCCCGTGATTAGGGTAGGCGGTTCGACCCTGAGAGTCTGCCCCAAATAGCTCAGATGGGTGGTCAAACTTGCTCTAATGATAAGGGAAAGCCATGGCCCGTCCCCCGAGGTGGGCCGGAGACTGAGTAAGGATCGAAGCCGACCGCACTGGAACCATGACTGGCGGGAGTGGTTCCGGCTACGTCATTCATTACTGCGGCGACTTGCCCGGCTTCGTTTCGGTTACCGACTCAGTCTTGTCCGATTCCGAAGTGGTCGCCTCCGTCTTCGGGGGTGGCGGTTTCACTACCGTGACCTTTACTGGTGTGACGCCCTTTTCGGTCATGCCCAACTGCTGTGCCGTTCCCCTTGAAACATCGACGACACGCCCCGGCACCATTGGCCCACGATCAGTTACTTTGACGCGCGCTGACCGTCCGTTCTTAAGGTTCGTGACCTTTGCCGTAGATCCGAGTGGGATGTTCGCGGCGGCCGCGGTGTGCCCGTCAGCGTGGAACGTCGTGCCACTTGCGGTCTTTTTCCCTTCGAAGCGACGTCCGTACCAACTTGCATTCCCTCTCAATATTCTGGGGCGCGCGTTGCGGTTGGCTCGCTCAGCTTTGTGGTGTGTCGTTGCTCCCGGGCGATGGCCGGATGAGGTGTCGGCCTCTGAGTTGGATGCCCTTGATGACGACGCCTGGGGTAAAAGCAGGCTGACGAGTAAGAGTCCGCAAATGCAAATAAAGTTGTTCATAAGTCCTGGTCTGATTCGCTTCCCTGTCTGTGGTACGACGTGCAACCTGCCAGCGGTACACCGAGGTCCGCGGGTATCCGTCAAGGATATCTGAGAGACAATTACCGCCCGAAAGATCGCTTGTTGAGTCCGGTAGGTGCCGCTTAGATTGTGTCCGTCTTTCTTTCCACTAGCTGTACTGCTTTGCTCACGCTACTGGTCAAAAGGAGTCACTACTTCGTCGGCTGAGCGCCGCGGTAAGTGGCCCTGGTGTCATGACCAGTCAGCGTGTGAGTCCAACAGGCGATAGAGCCGGCGCGATTCATCCACTACGAGGAACACGGCACGGGAACCCTTCGACGAGCTGCCGGACGAGCAAGCCTCCGGGCGGAAAAGTGTAGGGACTTTTGCAGGTGTGTACGCGAGAAATCGCGCCAAAACCTGGCAAAACGTGCGTCCTGCAAATCTCAGGAGAGGCCTGTCAAGTCGTCATCATCGAGCAATATAGAAAAATCCTGAGTATCGCTTAGAATTGTATTGCCGTTGCTGTTAACCGAAGGGTTCCAGGTTCGAGTCCTGGCCGAGGAGCCAATTCTTTCAATTGGTTACCGATAGCGACCGTCCGGTCCGTCTGAAACTGTGCCCAATTTTGTGCCCCATCTGCCTCAGAACCGGCCCCATTGACGTGCTTTACGGCCTCGCGCTGTGCGGCTTGTCCGATGTGTCCGTACCGCCTCGACATCCTGACGGCGGTCGAAGGACTCCAACCCATAATAGTCGCTACGACCGAGAACGGCACTCCGGCTTCGAGCATTCGGGTGCAAGCGGTGTGGCGCAGATCGTGAAAGCGGCAATTAACCTTAGCCCGTTTCTTCGCCGCTTCCCAAGCCTCTTTCCAGTCGCCGATAGGCTCGCTTGGATTGGTCGCATAGACGTGCGGCTTAGAATCGTCGCCAGCGGCGCCACATTTCTCGCTTGGGAAGAGGTAATGCTCTGGCTCGCGGTTGGGAAAATGGCTTGCCCACATATCCAGCACCATGCGAGCCCGATCATTCAGCGGTATCGGTCGGCCCGTGCCTGCCTCAGTCTTCGAGTCGCCAACCCTGAGGGTGTGCTTTTCGACGTCAATCTCGACCAGTTTGAAGAAGGACAGCGAGGACCGCCTCTTTAGCGAAGCGTATCGGGACGTCCGCCGAAGGCATAAGATCGAGATTGCAATTAGCAAGGTCCGGGCAGACCTGCGAAAGCAGGATTGCTGGCCCCTCGGTAATTCCTCACTCTCCACTCTCCGTTACTCTCCACTTACAAGTAATTTCAGCACGTCCGTGCCGCAACCACAGCCGCTGCGCAGCGCCAATCTGCGAAACACTTACCGATTCCTGCTATTGAGCAACACACACAGCGAACCGTTGTGAGAACCTGCGCTCAGTGGGCCACCGAGCAATCGGCCCCCAAATCAACCCCGTCGGAGGAATTGAGTAATGAAGAAACTGCTTTCAGTCCCCGAATTTGCCGAAGTCCTCGGCGTCACCATTGCCTGCGTCCGCCGATGGCTGCTTGAACGCCGGATTACCTTCACCAAGATCGGGCGTTTGGTGAGGATCCCTGCCAGCGAAGTTGAGCGCCTTGTCGCTGATGGGATGAGCCCAGCCAAAGCCCGGAGGGTCTAATGGCCCTCACAGAATTGCTCCCAAAGCTCAAAGGCGTGAGACGCAACGGCCGTGGCTGGATGGCCCTTTGCCCTGCCCATGAGGACCGCAACCAATCGCTTAGCGTCCGCGAGCAAGGCGACAAGATCTTGCTTTATTGCCACGGGGGCTGTCGAACCGAGGACATCTTGAGTGCGATTGGGCTCGCGATAACTGATTTGTTTCACGACGCGGGGGCCTCGCTCAGCTCTCGACGAGCTGCATCGTTGTGCCCCGTTTCATACAGGGAGACACCCAACAGCGCGTGAGAGGATGCCAGGCTCCCGTCCAGTTGAACCGCGTGCCGCAGAGCCCCGATAGCATCCGAGTAGCTGGCCTGTTTGAAATAGAGTCTTCCTAGATTGTTATATGCCGGAGCCAGTTTGGGGTCCAACCGCAGAATCGCGTGATATTTTCCGACTGCACCCTTCAGATTGCCCTCGCCCTCTTCGCTGCGAGCTTCAGCGTAAAGGCGCTGGATACGAGTCTCCACGTCCTGAGCGATGAGGCGACCACTAAGGCCCGAAAAGCAGAAGCGCGCTCCACAAACAACACCAAGCAGGTTTCATCGTCATCCGTGCCATCCTGTGCGGTCAACTGGGTGCCGCCATTTCGCTGCCACGAGAATCGACTGTAGCCCCTGAGAGCGGCTTCCGTTCACCCGCGCGATCTAGTTTAGTCCGACGGTCAACCCGTAACCATCCCATCCAAGTCTGTCGCTTGTCAAACGGTGCGGAGCCAAATGCGGTCGACCCTTTTTGAACACGCCACGGAAGTCGCGGCTGGCGCAAGGTTTTGGATTCCCGGACAGCTAGACCGGGCAGTCGATAGTCGCAACGGTTGGCAGGTGAGGGTGCCAGCGATGCCAGAAGGGGTAAGGTTGTCGCGTCGGCGAGCCGCTTGGGACCTCGACAGCGAGTTCAGGGTTGGATGTGTGTTCAGTAACATCGTTGACAATGCCAGTGGAGTATGTATTATCTTGCATTGACGCCGTGCAAAACTGAACGACGCGAACACCTGACGGGCGGAGTCCGATGGAGGAGCGAATGCCTCACATCAGTAGACCTTTTCCCACTCAGCATGTCCCCGCCGTTGACCGCGCATTCGACATGCTCGAAACCGTTGGGCATTGCAGCCGGGGGCTGACACTCTCAGAACTCAGCCGGTCCCTCGGCATTCCCAAGAGCACCGCTCATTACCTGATCTGCACGCTACTTGCCCGCGGATACCTGTTGAGAACTTCCGATGGCCGGCACTACAGGCTGGGACTGCGGGTGTTTGACTTCGCGGGGATCGGCACTGCCGAGATGCAGTTCCAAAAAATTTCCTCACCTCACATTCAGGAGTTAGCCAGAAAGCTCAGCCTGACGGTGCAGATAGCAGTTCTGCGAGCCGGAGAAGGAGTAATCATCGACAAGGCCGATTGGCCCCGGGACACTTGGGGTGGAAGCTGGATTGGCCGTCATTTTGACTTGCATTGCACGGCCCAGGGGAAAGCCCTGATTGTCTCGTTATCGGATGCCGAACTGGAAAAGCTCTTCAGGAATCGTGGGCTCGCCCGCTTTACTGCCCACACGATCTGCTCGCTGGACGAGCTGAAAGTGAGCCTTGCCGAAGCAAGAAACTGCGGGTTTACGGTCAGCAACGAAGAACATATACTAGGCATCCGAGGTATTGCCGCTCCTGTCTTCAACCATATCGGAAATGTCATTGCCTCAGTCTCCGTTCGTGGGTCCGTTTCCGAACTTCCCTTATGGAACATACCGGGCGTTGCCAATGAGGTGGTCCGCACAGCTAAGGAGATCTCTCGTCACCTTTTGCACTGGATGCCAATGGATTCATAGGAAAAGGGCGGCGCCACATAGTGAAAACGACCTCGACGTAGTGGAAACAAATGGTTTGAAAAGATAGCGCATCGCAGACCCTGGTCAGGCTCGACCGATGCTCCCTCTTTCGCCTGCCCGCCAGCCACCCGCCACTCACGCTTGCCCTTTATCCTGTTCAGGCTAATGAACATCGTTGACAGCAGGTCCGATGTGTCCTAACCGTCATGCGGGTGCACTTCGAACGTAGGTCGGGGAGACCCGTCCGCGACGTTGCGTCAGATTGATCCATATGGGGGGAAAATGAAGATTTCCAGCGGTTGTCTTACTACTGGCGTCTTTGGTATAGCTTGTGCTGTCATCCTGTCTTCGGTCGACGCGGCAGGCCAGCCCCAACCTCCAGGCGAAGTGCTCCGACGCTCCGGCGACGCCTATGTCAGCCGGAAGGGCACGGACTGGTTTCTTGGTACAAGCAAAGTGCAAAGAGAGATCAAATTTGAGAAGGAACACTTATCGCTTCGAGGTTTTCTGGATCCGCGCACCCATCATGAATATATTCAGGGTACACCCTCGGAAATTTTCCGCTTTGACGTGGACGGCCAGACTGTCACCAGCGAGTCTCAACCCTGGGCGCTCGACGGAAGCCAGACCGAAATCCTTTCCCAGGGAGAGCTGTTGTTCAGTATCGTCGTCCACAATCAGAATCTTAAGGTGACCAAGAACTATGTGATCTACCCGGAGGAAAGCATCATCCAGGAGTGGGCAAGTCTCACCAATATCTCCGGAAAAGATATCGTGCTTGTTGATCCTCACTTCTTGCAGATGCACGTTCTGCAAAAAGAGGCCTCCCACCTCGATTTCTCATATATGACCGGTGGCATGTGCTTTTGGGGAAGCTGGATCCTGAAGACGGAACCCCTGACACCAAATTACGCCCGGAATTTCGATGCCAGTGACGGTCCGGAGTGCCTTCCCGGTCAACCTTGTCCGAAGGGTTGGTCGATGGGAAATTCCATCTACGCCCCCATCTATGTCTTCCTCAACCGTAAGGGCCGGAACGGTCTGTTCGTAGGATGGGACTACCTCGGCCGCTGGGCATCGCACATAGGTAATTACAATGGTGGGCCGGTGAATATCGATCTGCAGGTGTCTGGATACAAGAGGTCTCTTGCCCCAGGCTCATCGGAGGAAACACCCAAAGCATTCGCGGGCTTGTTCGAGGGCGATCTCGACGAAATGGGCAACCAGTTGCTTGACTATCAATACCGGTACAAGTGGGACTATACGCGGGAAAAGTACTTTCCCGCAATCCAAATGCTGGGGTATTGGTGGAACGGCGCCACGGACTTCGACCCCAAGCACCCCGGGATGGATGTGGATCCGGTGTCTACCTTTCGAAAAGTTTTCCGTATGGCCGATACCATGCGCTACGTCGGGGCCGACCGATACTGGCGGGACTACGGTTGGTGGGACGTCGGCGGAGACTGGAATGGTCCGGATTTCAACTCCACTCGACGCTATCTGGACAAGTACGGAATGACACAGACCATCTACACCATTGTCTATGACGCCGAGCAGGGGTCCAGAGTGGTAACCGAGCATCCCGACTGGTTGATTTACCGGGGCGGCAGGTTTGCTGGCCAGTATGTTCTCGATCAGTCCAGGCCCGGAGTGACTGATTACGAACTGGGCATCCTCGATCGCGAAGTGAGCAAATGGGGCGACTTTGAGTGGCGCAAGGATGATGCTCCGCTCCACGATGTCAAAGGCGACTACACGCCGATGCTGGCCCAGGACCACAATTTCCGAACGCTTCTAAAGAATTTTCTCGATAGAAATCCTGGGAATTCCTTCCACGGCTGCAACGGGGGAGGAAACGATTTGGGCTACGAGGTTCTTCGCATGGCCAATGCCTGGCAGTATTCGGATGGCTGTGTGGGCCGGTACCGCGTTTACTACACTTCCTACCTTTTTCCACCCGATAAGCTCAACAACATGCCTGACAACTGGGATCCGGACAAATATGAGAAATCAGTGTGGCGAGGATTGCTGTGGAACAGCTTTCCTATGACCGGCGATACGCTGGACTCAGCTAAGTTGGAGGGTCTGCGACTGCTGATTGACATTTATCACTATCTCGCCGGGCAAGGCGTAGTGGGGCGTTGGGTAAAGATATACCACCCCGCCGTGACCGGAGACGCAGCGGATTGGTATCTGCAACGGATGAGCCCGGATAACAAGCGCGGGATCATTATCCCGGCCCACAGCCTTACGAGTCCCGCTACCGTCTATCGTCAGGACGGCACGTTCGCCGCCGGTACTTCCGAAAAGCAGAGCGCACCCGATCCGATTGTATTGTTTCCCAAGGGCTTACTACCAAGCCTTAAGTACAACGTTTCGTATCAAGAATCGAAAGCCACGGAGGAACGTCTCGGATCGGAACTGATGGCCAAGGGAATTGCTTTTGCGAAAATGGAGGACGGTGAGCTCGTATATTTGAACTTGCCAATGCACCCCGGAAGCGCAGCCGACACGACGCCGCCTGCTGCGCCGTCGCAAGTGGTAAAGAGGATCGGCACAAACATGGGTTTTATTGGAACTGAATTGAGCTGGACTGCAGCAACGGACAACAATTGGGTGTCGTACTATGAGATCCTGCGGAACGGCAAAGCCATCGACAAGGTAGCCAAGGGAAGTTACTACTTCGATCACTCTGCAGGTGCGGATTTGGCTGCCCGTTACGAAGTGCAAGCAGTGGATGGCAGTGCAAATGCTTCCGAAAAGGCGGTTGCACACGGAGGTTCACACACCGAAAATCTCGTGGTGGACGATACAGCTAAAGAACTAACCTACACGGGGAAAGGGTGGAAGCATGAGCAGCCGGTGGCGTCGGCCCATAACGGCACGCAGTCTTCGAGTCGTGAAGCCGGAGACGCTGTTGAATATGCCTTTCGCGGAAACCGCATCGCTTGGTACGGACGCCTGGGATCCGCCATGGGCAAAGCGGATGTTCAAATCGACGGCAAACTGGATAGCATCGTAGACTGCTACGATGCCGATGAGATTCTCAATGTTGCCGTATACACACGAACGTTCCCCTCGATCGGTGAGCATAGGATCAAAATCGCCCTGAGAGCGGACCGGCACAACCTATCGTCAGACAACTGGGTGACGGTCGACGGGTTTCAGGTCGGAAGGTTAGAAATGAGCGTGGTCGAAGACAGACCCGGTGGGGGCATCGAATACTCGGGGTCTGGCTGGAAACACGGCGCTGCAGGTTGGGAACAAGCTTCAGAAGGAAACACAAGTTGGACAAGTGCTCCCGGTGATGCCGCCGAGTACAGATTCCAAGGTGACGGAGTAACCTGGGTGGGCAAGCGTTGTCCTTCCTGCGGGCAGGCTGACGTTTATATCGATGGAATGCTGGACGCGACCGTAGATACTTATATGCCCGATGATCATTCCTTCCGTCCGGATTTGCAGGGAGGATGGCAGGTGCCGATCTACCAGAGGACATGGACCGAGTCCGGGCAGCACACGATCCGGATTACGATCAAACCCGACAAAAACATGCTGTCAAATGACCACACGATTTATCTCGACTCTCTCGAGGTCAGTATCCCTGAGGGTCAAAGCGGCCTGTGGTCCCGGGCAAGAGAAGAACGCAGCGCTGCATTAGCGGGAATCCACGCTCGGTCAGCGCCGACAGAAGATTCTCAAGGAGCCACCACGAGTGTGGAATGGTGCCGTCAGGAGGAGGGCGTTATGGAGAGCGTAGGGAAATTGAATGGCAAGAAAGCCTTGGTGACCGGGTCGGGCACGGGAATCGGACGTGAGATTGCCTTGGAGTTCGCCCGGCAGGGAGCCGATGTCGTGCTGCACTACGGACACAGTGACCAAGGTGCCGTCTCGGCTGTCGAAGAGATCAAGACCTTGGGACGGCGGGCTGCAGCGTTTAAGGCGAATTTCGAGAATGCCGACGAGGCCGTTGCCTTGGCGAAACAGGGGATCGCTTTCCTGGATGGTCTCGACTGCCTTGTGAACAATGCCGGCATTACGATGAACAGGCCCTTTCTGAAAGTGAGCCACGACCAGTTCGACACGCTGATGAACGTTAACCTCCGCTCTCCATTCTTTTTGGCACAATATGTCGTCGAGCACATGTTGAAGCACGGCGGGGGTACGATCTGCAATCTAACTTCGGTCCACGGTGTCCAGGGAGCGTCCGAACACTCCGTCTATGCGGCCACCAAGGGTGCCATCATTGCCTACACCCGAACGCTGGGTATCGAATTGGCTCACCGTGGCGTGCGCGTAAACGCCATCGCTCCTGGTTGGGTTACCGTGGAAGGACACTTCAAGGCCCAGCCGGGTCTTAAGCCAGACGAGTACGAAGCCGCTGCGCAGCAAATGATACCTGTGGCCCGCTCCGGCAGGCCGCTCGACATCGCCCGGTTAGCCGTGTTCCTGTCTTCGGCGGACGCCGAGTTCATAATCGGTCAAACAATCATCGTCGATGGTGGGACCACCTCGCTCATGTCGCTCATGACCGATTTTCGCACGGAATCTAAAGCGCATTTCGGTACCGGCTATGTACCTGGAATTTAAGTAGAGGACCTCCTGTTCGATCCACTCGGGCGAGAGGGTTCGAAACGCTAGTGTCGTTGGCCTCACGGACTGTGAGGCCATCCGTTCCTGAAGCACCGCATTCCAGCATCACACTAATAAACCACGGTCCATTAGGCGAGCCAGATAGGAACATTGACGACGCCACAGCCGGGCGGATCACTACCCTCGTAGGCACTCTTGTCAAGGTAGTAGGCCACTTTTGTCAAGGCCACTCCACGATGATGCGGCGCATAAGGATTACCTAACTAAGTTTGCCATTCTGAGGGGCCGCGCTGGTTTGTGAGATGACCCGGTAGCCCCTAATGACAATGATCCGCGACGTCATTCGGGGGAATGTAGTAGGCAAACCATAGGTATCAAAGCGCTTTACGTCGTCATCTCGCCGGCGGTGTGCAAGAGATCAAGAGATAATGAGCAACGTGATCGTTCACGGCTTGTGGGTCGGCTTGGGACTGGAGGCGGACAGACTGCAACGAACGAAGGACGTCCTGTCTGACGTCTGTCTATTGATGAAAGGGGTCTATCAATGAGATAATGAAATTATATTGGATTTCTTTCCGGATCGTGCTAAAATTCCTATTCAAACAATTTTAACTTATACATGTACCAAAGACACGATTGTTCAATAGCCTAAAGTGTCTACGATTTTTGGCATTTTACGGGACGAACCGTCGGGGATGGTATTAACGTCGCTTCTTGTGGAAGCTGACGTGCCCATATAAGTTCATCCTAAGGTCAAGGATGTAACTTTTACATTGGGAAGAGGGAATTTCTTTCCGCGCTTATGGGTCTCTGCTCAATCGCCGTTAAAGGACCACCTTACAAATGGTGACAGTCGGTGGCAAGATGCTGATCTTGGGCATTTTGATCCCGTGGCAGGCATCCAACGGGGGGCGGATTCGAGAAGACCCGCTCCGGTATCCGAGACGTCGGTTCCTCGAGAAAGCACGGGTTTCACGGGGGGCGGCCGTAGGGTCTAACGTGGGGACCGGTTGTGTGTGTCTAAAGACTTATGAATTTGAGACTCGTGGAATTTGACGTGCTGCTTATGGCATAATAGGCGCATTATCGCTTATTCGACATGGGGATTTGGTACTGTATCAGCCGAAGTGGAAGTTGGTCGGCGGCAGGAGTTTTACCTAGCAGATATTAGTCGCAGTACGCACGCGGATTGCAAGCCAGATCGTTCTAAAAGGGCTATTAAAGATTACAACTCTTTGACCGGGTGATCGAATCGAACCGAGATATGCTGGATAGAACCTCATCCCAGGCGCCCGAGGAGGTAACGCGTTATCTCCAGATTCCGGTGCTGGCTTCTTTGGCGAAAACCCGAGGATCCTCTGGCCAGGCACGGTCGAGGAAGAGCTATCTCGGCCCTCTCCAGAAATAGCGGATCGTCGGGCCTCGCACCTGAACAAGCGAGCCCCCTTTAAGAGAGTTGCTATGTTCACTCACTTCTATGGAATGCGTGAGCAACCTTTTGGTGTAACGCCCGATCCGCGGTTTACCTATCTGACGCCCGCGCATCGCGAAGCGTTCGCTTCGTTGCTCTATGGGATTGAGGCAGGCCGGGGGTTCATGGCTCTTGTCGCGCCGCCCGGCTTGGGTAAGACATGCCTGCTCTTTCAGCTCATGAATAGGTTGCGGGAGTCAGCTCTTACAGCGTTTCTCTTTCAAACTCAGGTGAACTTGCTAGGTTTCCTGCGAAATGTTCTCTTAGACCTCGACATTGAGCCTGCCGGTTATGATTTGAGCGATCTGCAGAAGCAACTGATCGATGTGCTAATCGGTCAAACGCCATCCGGTAAGCGGTTTGTGCTGGTCATTGATGAGGCGCAGAACCTGGACGCCTCGCTCCTGGAGTCGATTAGAATACTCTCGAATTTCGAGACGCCGCGGTCGAAGCTGATGCAAATCGTTATTGCTGGTCAACCGGAGCTTGCCGACAAACTGTTAAGTCCCCAACTCCGCCAACTGCGCCAGCGGATCTCGATTCTCGCTCATCTGCCCCCGCTTGGTACTGCGGAGGTAGGCAAGTACGTGGATCACCGGCTCCGAATTGCCGGTTACAGTGGTGATCGGTTATTCACGGCAGAGGCGCTGGCGCTTATTGCTAGAGAGAGCCATGGCGTTCCCCGAAATATTAACAACCTTTGCTTCCATGCCTTGTCTCTGGGCTACGCGAACGGGCGCAAGAGAATCGATCGCTCCTGTCTACGGGAAGTCTTGGCCGACTTGAATTTGGAGCGCTTGAAGTCCGAAAGAACGTTGAAAACGGCGGCGAATCCGTCCAATCCGGGATGCGCTGGTCCGCATGCGGCCGACTCAGCCTCAGCGAGAGTGCTGGAAAATGTGCGGATTACACCGGGGCACAGCACCGTAAGCGGCGCAGAGACTGAGGCCGAGTCAGTGTTACATGATCGTGATCGTGGAGACGGGCAGGTGGTGGTTTCGGGGGGGGGCAATAGAAGGCTCCGGATCGCCGCCGCGGTTGCCCTCGTCGCTCTGCTGTGCGGAATTCTTTGGAGTAGCTCCTCGGCCAGATCGAAATTGGCACCGATTGGACATTTCGTGGTGTCAGCAAGTTCGGATGCGAGGCAAAAAGTTCTTGCGGAGGTGGGCGCCGGCTCTAGGCAAACGGGGCCTCTTTTAGACTCGGTAGACGCCGTCAAGAAGCCCGGCGACCACGCTCTTGACCTTCCGGTCAAAGGAGTTGCATCTCCGCACGCTGGCAATGCTGACTCGATCCAGGCTGAGATGACGGATCGGCAATCCGCCACTCAGGGTAACGATGGCCTTTCGAAAAGGCCGCAGGGTTCGTCAGCGATGCGCAATTCCTCCGGAAGGATAAGCACCGCTGTAATGAGCGCTCACCGACCATTGCGAACCTCGAAGGTCGCGTCTAGGGCTGGAACTGCGGCATTGGAACCTATTGCCAAATCCGGTGCCAAAGGGACCGCGATGAATGTCAATGACCGGAGATCCTCTAGACGGGCAAGACCGCGACCGCGCACGTTTTCTCCGGTTCGCAGCACCTATGATGTTTCCGATACGGAGGAAGCCCACCCTGCTTCGGCCGGAAGGCAACCGGTGGCGAGCACACAAAAGCAATGGGTTGTGGCTAACTTGCGTCAAGCAGACAAAGGCGGGGTGTTTTCAGTGAGAACAGATCCTCCGGGCCTGCAGGTAGCAATCGACGGAAGCTCCTACGGACCGAGCCCTGTCAGAACCACTTTGGATGTGGGTCGACACACCTACGTTGTCACGGGTCCACCTGGGCGATCGGCCTTCGTGGGCCAGTTCAAGCTGGACTACGGGGCAATTCTGGGGAAAAGCGTTACGTGGAAGTCGCAAGAAGGCTCACAGCAAGAAGCTTCTCGGTCTCGCTCAGGTGGGGAGACAATCAAGGCCAGGCACTGAGGAGTACGACTTGAGCAAAAACCTCCAAGTAATAGAGGGTGCTTCAATAGAACAGCAAGGTGGGAACAATTTCAGATCCTCACCTTCGCCAACTTATGAAATGCGTCGGGTGTCAGACGCCCGTCGGTTATATCGAGAAGAACTCGTGAAACTTGTTCAACGGGTCTTCCTATTGCCCCGGCAGAGCTCCCCCAAAATGGTGGTCTTTGTGGGTGCTGAAGCGGGAATTGGATGCACTTCTATTTGTGCGGGGACCGGAGAGGCCCTAGCCGCGCAGCTCGGAGCGCCCGTCTGTTTGGTTGATGCGAATCTACGCCATCCCACACTCCATGAAAGCTTCTTCGTTGATACCCACTTTGGATTAAGTGACGCACTGCTCAGTTCGGAGCCGATCCGATCCTTCGTTACGAAGATTGGTGGTGACAATCTCTGGTTATTATCGAGTGGATCGAAGGCGGCACGGGTGGCAGGTTCGTTGACCACGAATCGTCTCGGTTCACGGTTCGAGGAGCTACGCGATCAGTTTGCCTACATTCTGATCGATTCGCCTGCAATCAATCTTCATGCCGATGCCATCCCATTGGGCCAGTTAGCGGATGGAGTCATATTAGTTTTGCAATCCAACTCGCCGCGCAGGGAAGCGGCGCGAAGCGCGAGGATAACCCTGCAATCAGCTCAAATTCCAGTTCTCGGTGCAATCTCGAACAAACGGACGTTTCCTATTCCTCAGTTCATTTATGACTGGCTCTAGTCTTAGCTAACTGGCGTAGCCGCTGATCTCAAACCACAAGGGTTGCGAGAATCGGCTGAAACAAGATCAAGACTCTCGTCAAACGTGCCTCGTCCAACCGCGAGACCTAGTTGCCAAGGTCAGCCCGGTAGGTTATGCGGGGCGACAGCGGGTTCCGGCCTGGGACTCACAGGGCGGAGCTTTCGAAAAAACTGGATGCGGAAACAACCCGATCGAACCTTCTGCCTTATCGAGGCTTGTCGAACCTGTTTTGAATCACAGTCTGCAACGCAGGCTAGTCTAAGTGGGGTTTGAAGATGCGCGCCACACGTAGCCAAATGCTCTTGACGGCTCTTAAGGTCCTTGACGTCATACTTATGAGCCTCTCCTTTCTGGCGGCCGCGGTGTTGGTCTTTCACATCAGCGGGGCTATTTCGTTCACGCACTTTTTCTCCATGCGAATTAAGATACAGAATTTCATTCTATTTTCAGGCCTCGTCGTGGTTTGGCACCTCACCTTCTCCTTTCTTGGCCTGTACCGGTCACAATTGCTGACGCCAGGCCCTGCTCGCCTAGCCGACTCGGTCGCGGCAACTTCCGTTGCTACATTGTGTACCGGACTGGCTAAGCTTCTTTTCACGATCAGGATGGTAAATCCAATATTTTTGGTTGTCCTGTGGGCCGCCAGCAGCGTTACCGTGCTTTCAAGCAGGTTTCTGGTCAGATTCCTTCTGGCGAGGATCCGCCGCGCCAGCGGAAATGTCCGCTTCGCCTTGGTTGTTGGCACGAACCCTCGGACAATAGCCTTTACCCAAAAGGTTGAAGCGAGACCCGAATATGGATATAGGATAATTGGTTTTGCTGACAACCAATGGAGTGGGTTGGAGGAGTTCAACCGGACTAAGTACTCCCTGGTCTGCGACTTGGACCATCTGACCGGCTTTGTCCGAAACACAGTAATCGACGAAGTCGTTATTGGATTGCCCCTAGCGTCACACTATCTCCAAGCCTCTCGTATTGCTGCTCTGTGTGAAGTGCAGGGAATAATGGTGCGGTTCCTGCCCAGCCTGTTTAGTATGAAACTGGCCCGGTCAAGAGCTGAGGACTTTGAGGGCGATTCGCTACTTACCCTATACACGGGTCCTACGGACGGCTGGCCGGTGCTGGCAAAACGTATTTGGGATCTTGGTCTCGCGTCGGTACTTACAGTTTTGCTAGCTCCAGTAATCTTGGCAGCAGCGGTCCTAATCAAACTGACCTCTGAAGGGCCGGTTCTGTTCACGCAAGAGAGATTAGGCCTTAACAAGAGAAAGTTCCGGATCTATAAGTTCCGGACGATGGTGGTCGACGCGGAACGTAGACTCGGCGCCCTGGAACATCTGAATGAAGTGAACGGACCGGTCTTCAAAATCAAGAATGATCCGCGTATCACTACGGTGGGAAAAATCCTGAGGAAGACGAGTATCGATGAACTACCCCAGTTGTTCAACGTGCTGAAAGGGGATATGAGCATGGTGGGTCCACGTCCACTACCGGTCAGAGACTACGAAGGATTTGGTGAGGACTGGCACCGCCGACGATTCAGCGTCCGTCCTGGGATTACCTGTCTTTGGCAAGTCTCTGGTAGAAGCTCAATCGGCTTTGACAAGTGGATGGAGTTGGATATGCAGTACATCGATGAATGGTCGCTTTGGCTAGATCTCAAGATACTGGCAGGAACGATCCCTGCCGTCTTAAAGGGCTCTGGCGCGGCATAAATTTATGGCATGCATGAATAATAGAGAAGAACTGGCGGTGGTATCGCAGTGCATCCAGGAGTGGGGTAGACACCCATGGGTAATCTCAAAGCACCTAGTAGGGGCGCGACGGCCGATTCCTTTCGAGTGTTGAACGTTCGTGTCAATGCGGTCCAAATTCCCGATGTCCTAACTCTCATGGAAAGCTGGATTCACGAGCGCGCAACCGGGAATTACGTTGCCGTCACCGGTATGCACGGAGTCATGGAGGCGCAACAGAACCATAATTTTCGAAGCGCACTCGAGGGGGCAAGTCTGGTTGTGCCGGACGGCATGCCACTTGTCTGGTTAGGAAGATGGCATAACTTCAAACTGCGACGCCGCGTCTACGGCCCTGAGCTTATGGAGACATTTTGCCGCACGACGGGCGCGCGGTACCGACACTTTTTTTATGGTGGCGCCGCCGGGGTCGCCAATCGGCTTGCTGACGTCCTGCGTCAAAGATACGGCATTCAAGTGGCGGGAACCCACTGCCCTCCCTTTAGGCATCTGACTCTATTGGAGGAAAAGGAGGTTCTGGCCACGATTCGTGCTTCGGCTGCCGACGTTTTGTGGGTCGGACTAAGTACCCCGAAACAGGAGTCCTGGATGGCGGAATATCGGGACCGTGTGGGAGTTCCTGTCATGATAGGAGTCGGTGCCGCTTTCGACTTCTTCACGGGAAGGATCAAGCAGGCTCCAGCCTGGATGCGTGAGCGCGGACTAGAGTGGTCCTTTAGACTCTTTAGTGAACCCCAAAGGCTTTGGCGCCGGTATCTTTTGCACGGTTCCAGGTTTGTTTGGAACGTCGCCCTGGAAATGTGTGGAATCAGAAAATTCACTTAGCACAACAGGTGGGAGGATCGTGTTTTGGAACCGCAGAAGCATGGTTAATAACTCACTGATGCTTGACAGTGCGTCTTGAGGAGTTCATAATACAACAAAACTACAAAGGGCAGTTATTTGGGTCTTCGAATAAAGGGCCTTCCTTAGATCGCGGCCTTAAAAATTTAGTTCTCTGCGGCGAGAATTGATTTGGATTTCTTCTGGAAAGAGCTATCGGCGGTTCTGGAGCGATATTTGCCATAACTTCTTAAGATATTCGCGGTCTGCCCGGTTTAGGAAGCCGCTTGGCTAATCCGCAGCTAACCTCCAGCCGGTCGTTAGAGGGCGCTCCGACTGCAGATGTGGGTAAGTTAAGGTGAGGTTCCACTCGGTCGTTTTCGTTGTAGGGCGGCCTGAAGAATTGGGAGTGAGAGAGTGCTCTTTGCCGACGCTATTTCCCGGGTCAAGATTTTCTTTCTATATAGTGTCTTTATAGGGTCTTCTTTGCCGAGGGAATCGATTCGCGGCACATTGCTACCGGTTTACCGCGGTGACCGAAAGCGGTAAACCGCGCGAACCCGAGTCCCCAAGGAGGTTAGGTTGATGTGCGGTACAGCTATGCGACGAATTGGGATTGCGGCTTCTCTAATAACTGCGCTCTGCCGTGGTGGATATGCGGCTAAAGACAAACAGGCAACAGAGGCTCCCGACGCCGTGGCGCAAACTCTGTCGCAACAGACTGGTGGCCAGGACCATCCGCCGCCCGTCCTGCAACGGCGCAATCCTCGTTATGAAATAGCGACCAGCGACGTCATATCGCTGGATTTTCCCTTGACCCCCGAGTTCAATCAGACTGTCACGGTGCAGCCCGATGGCTTCATCGCACTGCATGGAGTGGGCGACTTGCACGCGGCGGGTCTAACGGTGCCTGAGTTGACTGCGAAGCTGCGCGAGGCGTATTCCAAAACTTTGCATGACCCGGTCATCAATGTTGATCTGAAGGATTTCCAGAAGCCCTATTTTGTGGCGTTTGGAGAGGTCGGCAAGCCGGGCCAGTACGACCTACGTGGTGATATCACGGTGGCGCAGGCGCTCGCGATTGCGGGAGGTTTCGTCGCGAGTTCCAAGCATTCCCAGGTCCTGCTCTTCCGTCGCGTGAATGCCGATTGGGCGGAAGTGAAAAAGGTGGACATGAAGCACATGATTCGAGCGGGCAATCTGAGCGAGGATCTACACCTGCAGCCAGGTGACATCCTGTTTGTACCCAAGAATGCTGTCTCGAAGGTAAAACCGTTCATACCCTTTATAAATATCCCGCTTAACCCGGGCACTTTGTAGGACTGTTTCTTGTTTCTGTACAGGAGGTTGTGATGAGCGATAAGGACTTATCGAGTCCCAGCGGCAATGGGTCGCATTCTTATATCACGCTAGAGCCTAGCTTTGGAGCTCCAAGCGACGCCCGCCTTACGATCACAGCGCGTGATGTGGCGAGGGTTATTTTCCGCCAACGACGACTGGCGGTGATTGCCTTTTTGGGAACCTTTGTAGGGGCCATCCTCATTGCTGAGCTTGTGATTGCTAACCGTTACCAAGCACAAATGGAGATTCTGGTCAAACAAGAGCGCCGGGACCCTTTAGTGTCACCCGGACCCGACGGCGGGGCCCCCTTGGGCAGCAGCATCCCAGAGGAGGTGCTCAATTCAGAAGTGGAACTACTCCAGAGCCAGAACCTTTTGGAACAGGTCGTGGTGGCAACGGGCCTGGACCAAAATAAGGGCTTCTGGGGACGGCTTCTCGAATCATCGGACCCGCAGATCCGACGGGCAAAGGCCGTGCAGCGCTTGGGAAAAAAGCTCGATATCGAACCCGTCAAGAAGACCAACCTGATCCAGGTATCTTACGCCACCTCGGACCCCAAGCTTGCGGCTGGGGTGCTCAGGAGCTTGGCCGAGCTTTATTTGAAGAAGCACGTCGAAGTGAACCGTTCTCCAGGAACTTTCAACTTCTTCCAACAGCAGGCCACCACATACCGGGAGAAACTCGGCGATGCGGAGGCGCGTCTGGCTAGTTTCAGCCGTGAGCACGAGGCGGCCTCGCCTAGCCTGGAGCGCGACCTGACCGTGCAAAAACTGTCCGAGGCCCTGGCAAACCTTCGGCAGATGCAGGCCAATATCGCGGGAAGTGAGTTGCGCATTCGGAACCTAGAAGCGCAGTTGGCTTCTACGCCCGAGCGAACAACCACGCAGATACATACGGCCGACAGCGCCGCGCTGATAGACCAGTTGAAATCCGTCCTGTTAGGCCTGGAGATCAAACGTATAGACCTACTGAAGAAATATTCGCCCACCTATCCCTTGGTTCAAGAGGTCGACGAGCAGATCAGCCATACCCGGACCAGCATGGAGGCGGCGCAAAAGGTTCATAGCCATGACCAGACGACCGATAGGGATGCTACTCACGAGATGCTAAGGCTGGACTTGGCCAAGGCCAAAGAAGAACTCGCAGCGCTGAAGGCGAGCGCCACTGTAACGGAGTCGACCATTAAGAACTACCGTCAGACGTCGGTGAAGCTGCACGGGCAGGCCTTGCAGCAACAGGATCTGGAACGTGAGGCCAAAGCGGACGAAGCCAGCTACTTGCTTTACCTCCGCAAGCAGGAAGACGCTCGCACGGATGATGAGTTGGACGCCCGAAGAATCCTCAATGTGTCGATCGCAGAGGCTGCCGCGGTTCCAGTGCTACCCTGGTTTCCCCCCGCGCTGTTCGCAGCTATTGGTGGCCTTCTGGCAGTCGTGGTGGGGTTGGGCTCAGCCTTCATAGCGGATCGCTTGGATCCTTCGTTCCGGACCCCTGACGAGGTCAGGGAGCTTCTTGACGTGCCCATCCTAGCTTCGCTTTCGAAAAATGGCCACGACGTTCCGATGCGTGTACTGACTGTCGGAACCGACCACTAGTTTACGCTTCTGTCAGTAAGACGGCTTTAGGGCACCAGAATCTGGAGGCGTTAGCGCTTTGATTTTCGGTCGCTCCATGCTGCGCAAGCGATTTTGGGAGGAAGCGATGACCCGCTGAGAGGTCGGCCTGGATCGTTTCATGGGCCGCAACAAGAGAATGAGCATACGACGTTGGCGGTTTATTCGGTAGCAAATGCACTGGGGAGGGGATTACCTTGAGTAGAAACTTTGAAGTCTTGCAACGGGCTGAGCAGGAGCAAGAGCAACCGGTAACGGTCGGCAGGGTGCCGCCCTTGGTTAGTCTGACGTGGGATTTACAACCGGAGGTGAAGCACGAGGCCATTAAGCTCGTCCACAACATATTCCTTTTGCCGGCCGATGCGCCGCGGAGCGTCGCCTTTGGCTGTGTGCAACCGGGTGACGGATCCAACTCGATCTGCCTTCACGCCGCCCGAGTGTTGGCAGCTCAAGGTAGGGGGTCCATCTGCCTTGTAGATGCGAATGTGAGTGCCCCCTCCCTCCACCTGGCGTTTAGCCTGGAAAATCGGCGGGGGCTTGCTCAGGTAGTTGCCGAGCCCGAGTCCGTTCCCATGCGTACCTTCGCACAGCAGATTGACGGAAGTAACCTTTGGGTTCTACCTGTCGGTTCCGTAAATGGCAACTCTCAGATTCTAATCAACTCTGATCGTTTGCGGCAACGCTTTGCAGACTTACGTGCCGAGTTTGATTACGTTTTGATCGACGCGCCACCGATTAATTTCAGCGCCGACTCGATCGCTCTCGGCCGTTTGTGCGAGGGGTTTGTTCTGGTTGTGCAATTGAACACGACGCGGCGAGAGGTGGCAAGGAAAGCCAAGGAGTCTCTGGAGGTCGCAGGGGTGCGAGTATTGGGCGCCGTGTTGAATAATCGCACGTATCCGATTCCGAGGGTCCTGTACCGGATGCTGTAGCGGGCTGCTGGCCAGCAGTCGAGAAGCACGGAATTGGCGCCCCTATAATGCGTATTAAGGATACCTCGACCCCAGGGGTCATTCTACGAGCCGACGGCCACGGCCCACTCGGCATTAGCCTAGCAGTTGCCGACCTATTCACGGCTTGGAAGAGGCCTGTCTTTGCGTCTTGGATCAGCAAGACCTTCTCAGCTCTTTTGGACCAGGGTGTTACTTCGGGATCGAATTTCCTAGTCACTATTTGCCTGGCGCGCTGGTTAGTCCCGAAGCAGTATGGCGCCTACGCCCTCGCCTTTCAATGCTTCCTGCTGGTGGCCTTGGTTCAAGAGGCCCTACTGCAAGAACCGATGCTTATTTTTGGACGATCAACGTACCGGGATTCGTTCAGGGAATACTCGAAAGTGCTTCTTCGAATTTACGCCATCATATCTTGGGCTATCCTGATAGTAATAGGCTTGTCGGCGTGGTTGGCGGGGGTTCTGGGCAGCTCGCGCAACCTACCATGGGCCCTCGCCGGCGCGGCCGCGGCGGCCCCTGGGCTGTTACTGTGGTGGTTGGCTCGCCGTGCACTCTACGCGCGACTTACGCCGCAGGTAGCGCTATCGGGTGCACTACTGTATGCCGCAATGATTCTGGGCGGACTCCTGATCGTGTATCGTCTAGGGCGTCTCTCGCCGTTTGCCGCCTTCCTTCTGATGGGTTCGGCGGGAGTGGTGGTCGGCTTCTTTCTGCTGTTCAGGCTCTGGGCCGCTTTGAAGCCAAGCGACGCCAGGCCGACCGTAACCGAAGTGTTTCATCGACACTGGACCTACGGTCGCTGGGCTTTGGCAGCGGCCTTGGCGCGAACGATCCCTTCCAGTGCTGTTTACTACTTTGCGCTGGGAAGATTCTCAGGGCTCGCCGCGGTTGGGGCGCTGAAAGCGTTGTTGAACTTGGAAGCGCCAATGACGCACGTTTACGCCTCGTTTGGCCTGCTTTCCCTTCCCCATGCTGCTGAGACCCAGCACCGGGATGGTCGGGCTGCTCTCCAACGGCTTGTTTGGAAGCTTGGTTTCCTCTACGCCGGTGGCGCGCTCGCCTATTGGGTTCTTGTGATCCTCCTCCGCGCGCCGATTTTGCATTTTTTGTACGCTGGCAAATATATGCACGTCGCCTCTTTGATTCCCTGGCTCGGCCTGGGATCAATCTTTGCCGTCGTCGCCAGAGCGCAGAATGTTGCCATGCGTGCCATGCAATCTTCATTCTCAGTGTTTGCCGCCTATGGCATTTCTGGGGTCATTGACTTGGTTGTCGGGGTCCCGGCTGTAGTGGTGTGGGGCCTGCGCGGGGTGGTATTCACAGAGGTCTTGTCCAGCGGAGCAGCGTTAGCTGCCGGCTTCATTATGCTTCGTCGCTTGTTGACGCGCGCCTGATCATTTGCAGCGCAGGAGATGCGCAATTCTCGCTTGGCTGGTCATCATCTCCGAAGTTTGTCCGCACCATGATGGCAAAGGTATTGTTCGTAGCGTGGCCTTGTCGCGCATCTTCTACCACAAGCCGCCCCGGCTCTCAACGCGCAGAAGGCGTCGTGGATGGGTGGCTGGAGTCAACGCATCGATCTATCGGGCGTTCTTTGAAGATTTTGTTATCACTCAGCGCTTGGAGGCCTGCATTAGCCGTCGCTTAGGATAGCCTTGCAGCTGCTAGCGCGGCTTAAAGCAGATGCGAGAAGTAACGGAGATGACCATCGCAGAACGGGGTAGAGCGCAAGAGACTGGTTTAGCGACGCTGGTCAGTTTGATAATAGCCTGGCTGGTGCTGTCTCACGCCGCCCCCCATTTGGCTCCTATAGGCGCGATGACCTTACCTGCAGCTGCGGGGACCCTGCGAGACTCCCCAGCACCGTGCAGCATTTCGCTTCAGTCCCTGGTGGATAAGGCGACGGCTGGATCGATGCTGAGGGTACCATTGTGTATATACCGCGAGACAGTGACCATCAAAAAGCCGCTTAGCTTGGTCGCCCAGCCCGGAACCGAGATTCGTGGAAGCGATGTCTGGTCCACAGGGTGGATTAAGGATGGAGAAGTTTGGACGCACCCCAAACCACAGTCCTTCACTCAGGCGCACGGTCACTGCCGAAAGGGGACGCTACGCTGTCTATGGCGCGAGCAGGTCTTTTATGATGGCAGGCCTTTGCTCGCGGTTGAAGCAAACCCCAGACCTGGGCAATTCTCCGTGGCCAACGGGATTCTCTCGATTGGAGATGACCCCTCCGGTCACACCCTCGAAGTGGCAACCCGAAAAAGATGGATCGAGGTCAAAGCAGACGGAGTGACCATCCAGGGTTTTACGATGCGCCACTGTGTGAACGACTCTCAGACCGGGTGCATAGCCAGTGATAACAACTCGAATATTACCGTATCGGAGAATACACTTTCCGATACTCATGGTGGGGTCGTAGGGCTGTTTCATGGGTCTAACCTCAAGGTTCTTCGCAACGATATCAGTCACGGCGGCCAAATCGGTGTCACTTTGTCTGGAGCAACTGATTCATTGGTCCAGGGCAATCGAATCCATGAGAACAACTTTGCGGACGACTTCGCCGCCGGCTGGGAGGCCGGAGGGCTGAAGGCCACCAAAACCACTCACCTGTCCCTTGACAATAACGAGGCGTACCTCAACCGTGGGCCCGGCCTTTGGTGCGACATCGACTGCCGGGATGTGACGTTCAGCAACAACAAAGTACACGACAACGCAGGTAACGGTATCCAGTACGAGATAAGTCATGAGGCGCGGATCTATGGAAACGCCGTCTGGAACAACGGCTGGGCCTTCCACGTGTGGGGATGGGGCGCGGGTATCATGGTCCAGAACTCTGACCACGTGGAAGTGCATCACAACGTCGTTGCCTGGAATGCCCATGGAGTTTCTGTGATCGAGCAGGCTCGGGATGGCCTCCACCCCGTCACCGACGTTGACTTACATGACAACACAATCGTGATGCAGGACGGCTTCGAACAATTCGCTATTGCGTGGCTGACCGACTTCAAAGGTGGCCGGATTTTTGACCCCGATGCAAACAACCGGGCAGGAACGAACGCCCATGGATTTTCAGGCGCCGCAGAAGCAGACGCTAAGGGCAGGTTTGCCTGGGGCGGCAAGAAATACAACCGTTTGGGCGAGTTCAGTTCCACGCCGGGCGGAAAAAATGACCGCTACCTGACCCCTGATGAGCAAAACAAAGTCCTGTCCGGCGCCGGTATTCCCCTGTCTCCGCTCCCGCCGCCGTCGTTCCCAGAGCCTTACCAGTGATGGCCGTTAGCGCTTGCTTGTGCTTGCTTTGCCTGTTTTAGCTTAACTGTGACCACTGGCATTCGGCGAGGATTGACCGTTGCAGGCCATTTTCAAAGTTGAAACCCGTGAGATAGAGTGGGGAGCGTCCAAACCTTTGAGGTACGTAGTATGATGACCAGAACTGAACGCTGGATCGACGCGAGGGGCCTCGTCCTTTTCAGTTTCTTCGTCTTGTTCGGCGCTTCCGTAATGTTGTATCCGCTTCCCGCGTTAGGTCTCTTTGTGACTATCGGGGCCGTGTCGTTAGTATTCCTCATAGTACGTTCCGGCCGCCTTGAGTTCTGGCAACTCCTGTTGCTCACAGCTCTCACCGGGTACATGGTTCTGAATTACGGATTCGAGAACATCTCTCTTCATGTGGGTCCGTTCCCCATCATCATCGGTCACACCTTGATGTTCGCGGCTCTGGGCCTCGCAGTCCTGCGCTACTGGCGCTTAGTCAGGCATGCCTTAGCCGAGCCTGCCATGATCTTGATCTTAGTATTAATTGTGCTCAGTTGCGTTCACTTAGTTTTCAATATTCCCCGCTATGGCCTTTACGCCCTGCGCGATGCCTCCCTAACCTTCGAGGGTATCTTCTTGCTTCTGGGATTGCTCTGGGCGATCGAGCGACGCAACACGGATCTTCTCATGAAGTGGTTGTTCCTCGTCCTTGTTCTGAATTTCGTGTACTCCTTGGCGTATTCCCAGAAAGGCGCCTTACTGGGCTTGTCCCCCAGATCGGGGGTCTTCCAGCCGATACCGATTGTGGGCAATTTCCATGGTACTGAGGTTAGGCTGATGCTGGGGACGCTCTTTTGTCTGTCCCTGGGCAGATACTTCACGAAGCGGCGTTGGCTCCTGTTTGTTCTGGCGGCGGCACAGCTCTTTGAGCTTGCCATCTTCCAGTCACGAGCCATGTATCTGGCAATCCCGCTGACTCTCGTGGTGCTCTTGCTTTTCGGTGAAATTCGCAAAGTCGCTCAGTTCGCACTCGTGCTTCTGCTAGGCTTGGCAGCGCTGGTGTTTATCACCTCCATCGTCGGACTTCAAATGGAGGGTCGCATAGGTACCGTGAACCTCTCCTTTATTGCAGAGCACGCGGAGAGCTTGACGGGCAAGGGCACGGCACCCGCGGAAGGCAGCGTCGAAGCTCGGCACGACTGGTACGCACAGGTATTTAAGCGCATTCGGTCAAGCACCTGGAACCTTTTGGTTGGAGAAGGATTTGGTCAACCCCTGATCGAGTATCGCCAGAAAAACGTCGTTACCAAAGTAGCTGTTGATGTGCGACAGCCTCACAACTCCCATCTGACCGTTCTCGCCAGGCTGGGCCTGCTCGGGCTCACCCTATGGGTAATATTGCACGTCTATATCGTCTCTCGTTTCATCTATGCGCTTCGCCGCCGGGGGAACGGTGACCGCAGACTACATGAGCTGATCCTGTGGCTGTTTTTCTACTACATAATAGCCATGTTTGAGGCATCCGTGCAGCCAGGATTCGAGTTCTCCTCGGGCGCCATCCCATTTTACTTCCTGACGGGTGTTAGCCTCGGAATCATTCGCTGGCAACTACGGCCAGCAGTGCAAGTCAAACACTCAACACCCGCTCCGAGTTACGCTCTCGCGGAATAGGGGGTCGCGGGTTGCATTTCGCTGTGGTGTCGCTGTTGGCGACCGCCGAACGGTGCGACACTCGAGTCAGCCATGGATAACACAAAAGCCGCAATCGTAACCACAAGCTGGGACGATGGGGATGTCCTCGATCTGAGGATCGCTGAGCTGCTAAGTTCCAGAGGACTAAGGGGTAGTTTCTATGTCCCGATCTCTCGGTACCGAGGGAAGTGCGCGCTTCAACCGGCCGATCTAAGATCGTTAACTGCCGAAGGTTTCGAAATCGGTGCTCACTCAGTCTCACACCGAAACCTCGCGAGACTTTCAGCGGTGGAACTGGACCACGAGGTCCGCACTTGTAAGCAAACCTTAGAGGACGTGATAGGTCGAGAAGTGAGTATGTTCTGCTACCCCTACGGTCGATACAACCGGACTGTGATGCAGCGCTTAAGGGAGGCCGGCTATCTGGGGGCCCGCACAACACATATGCTGGCGTCCACATGGGATTTCGGGCCGTTTGAGATTCCCACCACGCTACAGGCGTATCCTCATACTCGGTCTGCTTACCTTCGGAACCTTACCAAGGCGGGTAATTGGGGGGAAGCACTGCACTACTTAGCGCAGTTTTCCGGAATCGATGGTTGGGTCGAACTGGGGAAGAGGCTCTTTGATTTAGTGGTGCAGCAAGGTGGAGTCTGGCACTTGTACGGACATTCCTGGGAGATAGAAGATCTCGGCCTCTGGGATGATCTCCGAGACATCCTGAATTATGTGAGCGGCCGGGAGGAGATCGTATATATCCCGAACGGCGAGCTACTATGCTCGTACGAGACAGTCTCCAAGCAGGTAAAAGCATCATGAAGGTCTTGCTTGTCCACAACTCGTATCAACAGCCCGGAGGTGAGGATGTCGTCTTCGAACAGGAGTGCCAACTCTTGGAGCGCTTCGGGCACGAGGTTATGGTCTACCGTCGAAGCAATTGGGAGCTTGATGCCTATGTCGGCATTAGACGCCTATCATTGACGTGGAAAACCATTTGGGCGGAGGACACACGGCGAGAGTTTGCGGGGCTGCTGCGCGTCGACAAGCCTGATCTTGTCCACATTCATAACACCCTGGCCATGATCTCCCCTTCGATTTACAGTGCGTGCCGCGAAGCACGGGTCCCGGTGGTGCAGACTTTGCATAATTATAGGCTCTTATGCCCTGCTGCAACCTTCTTCCGCAACGGGCACATCTGTGAAGAATGCCTCGAACACAGTTTGTGGCGGAGTGTCCGCTACGGTTGTTATCGTAACTCCCGCCCCTTTACCGCCGGGCTAGCCTTGACACTGAAGGTGCACCGGAAACTCCATACGTGGACTCGCGATGTAGGCTGCTACATAGCCCTGACGGCTTTTGGCAGGAACAAGTTTGTGCAGGGGGGGCTTCCCGCCGAAAAGATCTTCGTTAAGCCCAATTTTGTCCACCCGGATCCCGGATCGCGCAATGGCTGCGGTAGCGGAGAGTATGCCTTATTTGTAGGACGACTCGCCCCGGAAAAGCGGGTCAGTACGCTGCTGAGGGCTTGGGCCCTCTTGCGCAACCCAATTCCGCTCCTTATCGTCGGCGGCGGCCCCGAACGCCAAGAGCTAGAGACCGAGTCGCAGCGACTGGGCCTTACGGACGTCCATTTCCAGGGCCAGTTGTCACGCGACGCTGCGCTGGCGACTACGAAGGGCGCTCGCCTGTTGATTTTTTCCAGCGAGTGGTACGAGGGTTTCTCGATGGTCATTGTTGAAGCATTTGCTTGTGGCGTCCCTATCGTTTGTGCCAGCTTGCCGGCCCAGCGGGAGATCGTGGAGCATGGCAGCACAGGACTCCTTTTCACGCCGGGGAGCGCCGAAGATCTGGCCGAGAAAGTGGAGTGGGCCTGGAACAATCCTAGACGCCTTCGCCTCATGGCCGAAGCGGCCCGGCGGGAGTACGAGAACAAGTACACCGCCGAGAAAAACTACCCGATCTTAATGGAAATCTATGAGCGCGCAATGGGAATCCACGTCTAACACTACCTTAACTATGCAGGACCCAATGGAAGTCTCGGTAGTAATGCCTCGCCTATAACGCCGAGGAGTTTCTGGCCGAGGCGTTCTCGACCAAACCCACCGAAGCTTCGAGTTGATGGCCGTGGATGATAGCTCAACCGACAGATCTGCGGAAATCCTGGGAGATTACGCTCGTCGAGACGAGCGAATTTGCTTTTGGCGAACCGGGGCGTCGCCACCGCAGCAAATACTTGCCTGGAAAAAGCCAAGAATGATTTGGTGGTTGCGCCTCGATGCAGACGACCTGATGCTCCCGAACCGCCTTGAGCGGCAGGTCTGGTTCATGGAGCGGCACCAGAATATTAGCGTTGCCTGCAGTCATGTTTGGCTGATCGACCGGAGCGGTAAACTGGTTGCCGAGGCAAAGCCCACAATTGATATTGATCGAGGGATTAGAGAAGGTAATTCACATTGCTTTGTTGATTTCGCGCAACCTGCCTGTATTATGCGAAACAGCATATAGAAAGCGTTGATGGCTATTCCAGCGAGTATCGTTTCGCTGAGGATCGTGAGTTGTGGGGACGCCTCGTGGTGGCGGGTGCCGGCTTGCTGCTCAGCCTGAGTTTCTCCTCAAGCGACGCCTGCACAGGTCCAATCTCACGAGAGACCAAAACCCACAGGCAGCCGTCGCAAGAAGACGCGGCTGTAAAGAGACCGGGCAGATCTCTCTTCAGAAGCAGACCGGGATGAGTACGTACCGCAGAACTTCGGGTGACAGCATGAAGGTGGACTGGGTTATAGTTGGTGCCGGGTTTACCGGCAGCACGCTCGCTGAACGTATCGCGACCCAGCTCGGGCAGACCGTTTTGGTGGTTGAGCGGAGAAGCCACGTCGGGGGTAACGCGTACGATGAGTACGATGAAAACGGGGTGTTGGCGCACAAGTATGGCCCGCACATTTTCCACACGAGCTCCAAGAAGGTGTGGGACTACCTGTGCCACTTCACGGAGTGGAGGCCCTACGAGCATCGGGTCCTTGCCGTTGTGGACGGCAGGAAGGTTCCGGTACCATTTAACTTACGTTCCTTGCACGCTCTGTTTCCTCCGCAGCGTGCTGCCCAGTTAGAAGACCTCCTCGTGGAGCATTACGGCTGCGGTTCTAAAGTGCCCATTCTCAAGTTGCGCGAGAATTCCAACAAGGAACTAAAGGTCCTGGCCGATTATGTCTACGAAAAGATCTTCTATGGATACACTCTCAAGCAGTGGGAGCTCAGGCCTGAAGACCTGGATCCCTCGGTGACAGGGCGGGTCCCTGTGCACGTCAGTTGGGATGACCGCTACTTCCAGGACACTTATCAGGCCATGCCTAAACTCGGCTACACGCCTCTTTTCTCCCGAATGCTTGAGCGGCCAAACATCCATGTCCTGCTCAATACCGACTATAGAGCGATAATCGGCGAGGTAAAATTTAATCGTCTGGTCTGCACTGGCCCAATCGATGAGTTTTTCGATTACGTGCATGGGGCGCTTCCCTACCGAAGCCTGGCATTCGAGTTCGCCAGCATGGGGTGCGAATGGTACCAAGAGGTAGGGACCGTCAACTATCCCAGCGCGGAAAAGTTCACCCGGATTACGGAGCAAAAGTATCTGTCCGGTCAGGCGTTGCCTGGAACACTGCTCATCAGGGAGTATCCGCAGAAATACGTGACCGGTCAGAATGAGCCCTATTATCCGATCCCCCGCGAGGCGAATCGCGAGCAGCACAAGCTTTATCAGCGCGAGGCAGCCAAGCTGAACGGTTCCGTCCTGTTTGCGGGAAGATTGGGAGATTACAAGTATTACAACATGGACCAGGCGGTGGGCAGGGCCCTGAAGCTCTTCGAGGACGAGGCGACCCGATGAGCGAGGGAGTGGGCTCTGTAGTGGTCACACACACACATCGGAGGAGCCGTCTGGCCCAGTGTCTGCGGGGTCTTTCGAGCTAAAGGCGCCCGCTGGACCACCATCTTGGTTGTGGACACTGCGGGCAGGGGAAGGTACCTGTGACATGCCGGCTTGAGAATTCACGCCAAAACGCATAGCACGTGTACGTGGGTCGAGGAGGCCTAAGCATTTATGGAATCTAACGTCTCTGTAACAATACCCGTCTATAACGCCGAGGAGTTTCTCGCCGAGGCTTTGCAGAGCGTTCTCGACCAGACCCACCAAAGCTTTGAGTTGATCGTGGTGGATGATGGCTCGACCGACGGGTCTGCGGAAATCTTGGCGGATTTCGCTCGTCGAGACAAGAGAATTCGCGTTTGCCGAACCGAAAACCGAGGGGTCTCCGCGGCCGCAAATACTTGCCTGGAACAAGCGAGGAATGACTTAGTGGTACGGCTGGACCCGGATGATTTGATGCTTCCAAACCGCCTTGAGCGGCAGGTCTGGTTTATGCAACAGCACCCCGACATTAGCGTTGCCACCAGCTATGCTTGGCTGATCGACCGGAACCGCAAGCTCCTTGCTGAGGCGAAGCCGACGGTTGATGTCGACCGGGGCATTAGAGAACGCGATCCGCGGCACTTCGTTGCTCTTATACATCCCGCCTGTATTATGCGAAAGAAAGATATCCAGGCGGTGGGCGGGTATTCGACGGAGTATCGCATCGGTGACGATCGTGAGTTGTGGGGACGACTTGCGGCTTCGGGCTATCGTCTTGCTGTACAACCGGAGTTTCTGGTCAAACAACGACTTCACAGATCCAGCGCAACGGGAAGCGGCATACGTCGTTATATACTGGTTTGTGATTTCATCGACCAAAACATTCTCCGATTGTTTCAGGGGCAAGCGTATATTTCATTCGAGGCGTTTCTAGGTGACCGGAGAAGGGCTTCAGTTTTCCAGCGCCTTCTGAACGGCGCTAATGAAGTTAGCGAGGCGTGTTATAAAGAGGCTACCCGTGACTTTGCCGAGCGGAACTGGTCGCGTTTGTTGATGCATAGCGCATCTGCGATCTGCTTGAATCCAATGTGGGGATTTCGCATGCTCCAAAGGGTCGCTCATCGGAAGAAATCATGGGATAATTTAGGCCCGGGTAGCTTGTCACGGGAGTGATGTAGTGGCGAACCCTAGGTGCAAAGGAGATGACCCTCCCCGGCTGTCCCAAAGTGGTTGGATAGCAGCCGGTTGCCCGGTCGTTTTCATATCGACGATTCCATATGGAATCTTGGCCTTATGTCTGCAATTCGGTGTCTCGTCCGTTAGAAACGACTTGTAGCAACCACGGTTTTTCTACTCCCCAACAATTCCCAGTCGAACCCAGTCGAACAGGATGGCCCCAGTGATTGAACCAGAAGGTTGAGGAGTCTAACACTGCAGCGGCTGAGGGCGAGAGCCTTTCCACTTGGCTTTCTCTGAAGAGAGTCTTATCGGTCGATCGGTCAACCGAGCTCGCGACTTCCGTTTCGACCTAGTGAATATACCGGGGAACGCCACGCTCGCCCCGCCCTTTGAGTAAGCCCCATCATTTGAAACTGCCCGCAGACTTTTTGAGCCGAAGCAGCTTCGGAGGGTTGCGGACAATACATGACAAGAAGCAAGCGGCGAACTTGGCGTTGCTGACCGGGCCGCATCCTTCAACCGAGGCTCCGGATTTTCCAGCCGTTTCACTCGCGTGAATGAATAGTGGTTATCCATGCCTTTTCTATTAACTAAGGTGCTTGTCGGGCTGCTGGTGGGGATGCTGGTGGGGCTCAGTGGAGTGGGCGGTGGTGTGTTGCTCCTGCCCATTCTCATCTTCGCTCTGGGTGTGCCGCCGATTATTGCCGTCGGCTCTGATGCGGCCTTCAACGCCATCACCAAGGTAGGCGCGGGTTTCTTTCACTGGCGTCGCGGGACCGTGAACTGGCGGCTCGTGACTGGGCTGTCTGCAGGCAGTCTACCTGGAGCAGGGATGGGCGTGCTTCTGCTCGGGCACCTGCGGTCTGTTTACGGCAGCGAAGTAAACCACCTCCTGCGCACGGCGATAGGGGTCCTGCTCGTCTGTGTTACGGTGCTGCTTCTGTCGCAAGGCAGTCTTCAGAAATACCGTGTTTTGCGCCGCCGCCCGGATTTCACGCAGATACCTTACCTGGGCATCTTCATCCTCGGGGTCTTTTCGGGATTTCTGGTTGGCATCAGTTCCGTCGGATCGGGCAGTATTATAATGGTACTCCTGCTGCTGATAGTGCCGCTGCCCCCGGGGACGCTGGTCGGTACAGATATCGTCCATGCCGTCGGTCTTACCGGCTTCACGGCTCTTCTTCACTTACGCCTGGGAACTGTCGATCCGTCTTTGGTTTTTCCTCTTCTGATAGGATCGATTCCGGGATCGCTCCTTGGCGTGCGGTTCAGTGCCATCCTCCCAGGACAGTGGCTTAGGCGGGTGCTGTGTTTGATCTTGTTTGCGACCGGCGCGCGGATGCTCTGGGTGTGAAGGACGTAATCCGTTCTGGCGCATGCAAAAGGCGAGAGAATTTCGTGCGGCCGCGGGCCCAAAGAACGTTAGATAACCCTCCCGACCGAGACCCAAAGGAGACGCAATCGTGTCTACAGAGTCGATACGGAACGAGAAGACTTCGGATCCCACAGGCGGACCGCTTTTTGTTGTAGGCGTCCCGCGCTCTGGGACCTCCTTGCTCTATTGCCTTGCTCAACCAGCACCCCCAGATCGCGTTGATGTATGAGGGTAACCTGCCGTTCTTATGGCCTCTTTTCCTGACCCGGGGGGGCAAGTCGCACTGGCTCGAAAGATGGAATTTCTGGAGGGGAGGTGTAGAACGACATCGAATCGACATCAGCAAAGTACGCCCGGACGTTCCCGACACCAGCACTGCGACTGAGCTGGTTTGTAGGGAGTACGCCCGCCAAAAAGGCGCTGCTATCTGGGGCGACAAGATCGTGAACTACTATGGCAGCCTGGCTCTCCTGCTCTTTCAGTTCCCGAATGCTCGCTTCGTGGTTGTGTGGCGCGACCCGGCAGATGTATCTCGGAGTATCATACGAGCTGGCTTTGGCTCTCCGCTTTTGGGCAAAAGGGGGATGGCCCACCGAGCGCTGATGGGCTGCTTCCGGTTGGGAATTGAGCGCGATCGCCTCTTGCAGCGCGGTGTTCCCGTTCATGATATCTTTTACGAAGACTTGGTACGCAGCCCCACTGACGAGATGGTGAAGATATGCGAGTTCTTGCGAATCCCATTCGATTGCAATATGGGGTCCCTTGAGGGTTCCGATCGTTCGGCTATAGGGCCGGGTGAATTTCACGCCTTAGTGAGGAGTCAAAGTATTGTTTCTTCGAGGAAGCAGCCCGAGGTGCTTCCCGTGAAGCTTAAAACGAAAATCGAAAGATATAAAGTCTTTTGGCGAGAGAAGCACAGCGATTGGCCGATCTTTCGGCGCTCACAGGAAGGGAGTCTGCGCGTGCCGTCCCTGTTAGAAAGAGTTTACGACCAAGTTATATATCGCTTCCTACGAAGGTGGGACTCAATCGTTTTCTTTAGCTATTTCATTACACCCCCGGGACTACTAAAGGCGTACCGTGCTTTGAGGAGCGCCCGTCGCGACCCTTGTCTGACATGGGAGGACTATACTCGCGTGCGCAAAGCAACGACGCATGTACAGATCCCAGTTCGATCGGTCGGAAGGAACTGGTGAGTGAAGATACGACAAGAGCAAGCTTTAGGCTCGGCCCAAAAATAACTGCGTGTTTTGAACGCGCGGCGGGGGCGGGATGGCCGCAAAAAGGAACACTGGTTGCCGAGGCGAAGCCCACGATTGATATTGATCGGATTGGGGAAGGTAATTCACATTGCTTGTTGATTTCGCGCAACCTGCCTGTATTATGCGAAAACAACATATAGAGACCGTCGGTGGGTTATTCGAGTGAGTATCGTTTTTGCGGAAGATGCTGAGTGGGAACGACTACTGAGTTCGCGATTTCCGTTTCGACCTAGTGAATATACCGGGGAACGCCACGCTCGCCCCGCCCTTTGAGTAAGCCCCATCATTTGAAACTGCCCGCAGACTTTTTGAGCCGAAGCAGCTTCGGAGGGTTGCGGACAATACATGACAAGAAGCAAGCGGCGAACTTGGCGTTGCTGACCGGGCCGCATCCTTCAACCGAGGCTCCGGATTTTCCAGCCGTTTCACTCGCGTGAATGAATAGTGGTTATCCATGCCTTTTCTATTAACTAAGGTGCTTGTCGGGCTGCTGGTGGGGATGCTGGTGGGGCTCAGTGGAGTGGGCGGTGGTGTGTTGCTCCTGCCCATTCTCATCTTCGCTCTGGGTGTGCCGCCGATTATTGCCGTCGGCTCTGATGCGGCCTTCAACGCCATCACCAAGGTAGGCGCGGGTTTCTTTCACTGGCGTCGCGGGACCGTGAACTGGCGGCTCGTGACTGGGCTGTCTGCAGGCAGTCTACCTGGAGCAGGGATGGGCGTGCTTCTGCTCGGGCACCTGCGGTCTGTTTACGGCAGCGAAGTAAACCACCTCCTGCGCACGGCGATAGGGGTCCTGCTCGTCGGTGTTACGGTGCTGCTTCTGTCGCAAGGCAGTCTTCAGAAATACCGTGTTTTGTGCCGCCGCCCGGATTTCACGCAGATACCTTACCTGGGCATCTTCATCCTCGGGGTCTTTTCGGGATTTCTGGTTGGCATCAGTTCCGTCGGATCGGGCAGTATTATAATGGTACTCCTGCTGCTGATAGTGCCGCTGCCCCCGGGGACGCTAGTCGGTACAGATATCGTCCATGCCGTCGGTCTTACCGGCTTCACGGCTCTTCTTCACTTACGCCTGGGAACTGTCGATCCGTCTTTGGTTTTTCCTCTTCTGATAGGATCGATTCCGGGATCGCTCCTTGGCGTGCGGTTCAGTGCCATCCTCCCAGGACAGTGGCTTAGGCGGGTGCTGTGTTTGATCTTGTTTGCGACCGGCGCGCGGATGCTCTGGGTGTGAAGGACGTTCCGTTCTGGCGCATGCAAAAGGCAGAGAATTTCGGCGGCCGCGGGCCCAAAGAACGTTAGATAACCCTCCCGACCGAGACCCAAAGGAGACGCAATCGTGTCTACAGAGTCGATACGGAACGAGAAGACTTCCGATCCCCCAGGCGGGCCACTGTTTGTTATTGGCATGTGGCGTTCGGGGACCTCCTTGCTCTACGCCCTGCTGAACAAGCACCCGCAGATTGCTCTGCTTTACGAGGGAGACCTGTTTCTCTTGAGACCTTTGTTCTGGATCTCCAGATCCGGATCGAGCCGGCTGGCGAGATGGGATCTCCGGAGCAGCACTCTCGAGCGGCATGGGATCGATGCCGCTCGAATTCCGTTGGGTGTTTCTGGCCTCCGAACCGCCATGGAAAGGGCCTACCAGGAATACGCACGACGGAAGGGCGCTCTCATCTGGGGCGAGAAGGCACCGCTGTATTACGATTCTGTTACGCGCCTGGCCCAGGAGTTTCCCGATGCGAGGTTCATTATTATCTGGCGCGATCTGGAGGCCATCTGTGGCAGTGTTATTCGCCAGGCGAACCAGGACAGCTTTTTTGGCCAGAGAGGGATAGTACATCGGACGTTGATGGGTTACAAGGCACTGAAAGTGCAATGCGACCTGCTGGTCAGCCGCGGCGTTCCTGTTCACCAAATTCAGTACGAAACCCTGGTTAAGGATCCTGCCAGCGTGATGGCGGACGTCTGCGCATTCGTGGGTGTACCCTTTGTTCCTTCTATGGTCTCTCTGGAAGGTGCGAACCGGTCAGCAATTCCCGAGCTCGCATCACATGCATGGGTGAAAGGCGAACGCATCGTGTCGTCGCTCAAGCGCCCGGAGGTTGTTCCCAAAGATCTCAAGAACAAAATCGAACGATACGTGTCCCTGTGGGCGGAAGAGAGCGGCGGGAGTTGGCCCCCTTCCGTCAACTCGCAGAATCAAGACCACCATGCCAAGCCGGCCTTGCTGGAGAGGGTTCTTGACCGGTTTGCGTACAGCTATTTCCGAAGCCTCGATTCTATGAAGTTGGTCATTTGGTGCTTCGCGCCTTTGCGATTCCTGAGAGCCCGCCAGGCATTCAAGAAGCAGCGCTGGGCGGCTGCCACCGGGGCGAAGGAGCGGCAAACTGCCGGTAAAGCCCAATGAATCTGGTTTGATCTCTCCGCTCTCACTTCCTCGAACCGCATTCAACTCGGAGCCGTTGAGGCTCCTCTTCCAGCATATTGGCAGCCTGGCGCCCGGGGGGCCTCGCTCACTGTACGTTCACGGTAGGAGCGTAGCAGGGTGCGGAATTCTTTGAGTAGTAGTGAAGGCCGACGCTGCCACGGTGTGGCTTCTATCGGTCATGCTGGGCGCAAGGAAGCATCTGCTGTTTCTTATTAAGGTTGAAGACAAACCAGAGCAGATCCCTTCGTTTCGCTCAGGACAAGCTCTTTGCTCCGCTTACTGATGACATCGTCGGGGCTTTTCAGCAGCCTGCCAGATTCCAGTTGAAATTCGTCCCGACTGCTCGCCGCGGGCCACCGTTGGAGTTCGGCAGCTTTGCTCCGCTTTGCCTTCCCGCCACACCGCGGCGGGGTCGCCCAAGAGGCGGGGCCTCCAGACGGAGCAGGATGGTCCCAGCAATAAGACGGGTGCCTACGCTGTCGCACTCCAACGTGACGGTCTGACCCATCGGCACCGCAACAGCGGCTCGCGACCTACGGCCGGGAGGCCATAGGTCGCTGCCTTTACGATTCGCCGGAAGGATCCCCGCGCGCAGCCTCGGCTGGGCACGCCGGCGTGGGCACAATTCAGTTCGCAGCGTTGAGCGTGACGGCATAGCAGGCGTGCATGCCTTCATTATCGTAAGCCATCACGGCTATCGTGTGGTTCCCATTCGGCCAAACGTGGCTCCCAAATGGAAAATTAAACGGGCTGGCGTGCTGCGTCTGCCTGAGGTTCCAGTCGACGTAAAACTCAACCTTCGTGATGTTGTCGTCTTTCGCCGTACCGGTTACGGGCACGATACCTGAAACCGTTGACCCATCGGCGGGAGAGGTGATCGCGACGGTGGGTACACTACCGGTATAGTTCGTGTCGGCTGAGCTGTGTACGTCCTGGCCGGCGGCCTGAAATTGCGCAAAGGTAAACCACTTGCTGATCCATGCAAAGGGCTTTCGGCTCAGGTCCGGGAGATGGTAGGTGTTGTAATCAAATCGAGTGAGAGTGAAGAAGTTTGGGTCCTGGGCGGGATCGTCTTGTGCGGCCCCCGTCCTCCCCGAGTTACCATCGAACACGACGGTGTTGTGATGAAAGTAGTTGCCCTTCACAGGATTGTGGCCGGGGCGATTCTGCGTAAGGACGTCGATTCCGTTTCCGCCCTGGGCGGAAACCTCCACCGTGTTGCAGTAGGCTTCGACGTTCGAAGAGGTAGCGCTTAGCAGGTTGGCCCCATACAGCCAGGACTTTCCATCGGGTTTAGGGTAGCCATTCCTCAGCAGCTTGTTATTGCGTATCGTCGCGGCGTAGCTAATCTCATGAATGATTCCAACATTCGTGTTGTCTGCCGCAATGTTATTGTCATAGAGGACGTTGTAGTTGTTCAAGTCGGTATGGAAGCCATCTCCGATATTGTGGTGTGAGTTGTTGCCCCGTATAACAAGCCCGAGTGTGTTGCAGAGCTTGAGACCACCGCCCTGGTATGAAGAAATAACATAACTATAGTTGTTGTAGGCTATTTCATTCCCCTGGATGAGCAGACCGGAAGGAATAGTGTTCGTAAGGCCTCCGCCAATTCCCAGGTTGCCGTTATGGTGGATATTGTTGTTAAGAACCTGCCATCCGTAGTTGGGCCGTACTCCATTGCCATGGTTTAAGCGGATTTCATTGTTCTCGACCACCCAATTGATACCCTTGTTTGTGGAACCGTCTCCCGTCCCGGTGCCTGCGACGGCGCCCATCAAGAGCGGTGTAGCAAACTTTTCCACGATCAAGCCTTGAATCGTGACCTTGTTGGCCGGACCGGGCGCGAACGCCGAAGGCGTCACACTAGTCTCCACCTTATGGCCGGCGGGATTGTCATACAAGCATATGGAATCGTTGGCGTAATCGAAGAACCATGTACCGGGGCCGAGGCTCGATAACGTGTCCACATGGACCAGTGGCACATCGTCAACATAGAGGTCTTCCGGGCGGTTGCAGCGGGGATAACCGGCCTGGCACCAGGTGCTGGGTTCGGTGACTTGGCCCTGCTGTGTCTGGCCGGTGACGTAATAGTCTGAACTGGTGCTTTTGAAAGAGGTCAGCAGCCTGGCGCCGCTCAGAATGGCTCCCGGTTGGCCGCTGAAGACGTCGCCCTTCTTGGCGGAGATTGGCGTTTGCAGGCGATACAAGCCCGCATGGATAACGAAAGTCGTGCCCTCTGGATTAGTGCTGACCACGTTCGGAATATTCGCCCCAGGGTAGATGTCCACGGTCGCCGCCCGCAGGTTACTACTCTCAAGGTGCAGGCCCGCCATCAACAAGAACAAAACCACCACGAGGGCTCCCCTCGCCGTCCTTGGCGATCTTTTCAGGTCTTGATTGCTTGCGTCATTTGAACTGTGTTGTAGTATCACGTCTCTTCCTTTTCTTTCACATTCAGTAATGAAGTGAATTATTGACATTGTTGGTGACCGGGTGTTTCCCTCTCGCACTCCCCGCCGCCATCGGTGCAAAGGCGGCGTTGAAGTTGGCGCTCCGGCCGTGAGTGCATCTACGCTCCGGCGCGAGTCGTCTCAGCAAGACTGGTTCACCCTCACACACAGGCCACTATCGGCGGTTCGCGGAAAATAACTTAGGCAAAAGATAGGGGTGAAGATATTCCCTTTGTTCTCAAGTAAATCGCAGAGCCCAAGACCTATGTGGGATTAGGGGATTCTTACCCAACGATCGAGATCTATATCCTTTAGCGATAAGTGTCTTACTCAGGATCTCGGCGGGGCCGCGACGATGCAAGTTCAACTGATCAGGCTGGCAGGGTGCGCCGTCGGGGTTGCGTGGCCGCAAGGCCCCGACCGACGGAGGAAGGAAGGTATAAAGGAGCTTTCTTAGATTTTGGATTACGACGTCCGGAACAGGGATGGGATCCCAGTATATTTACGACAACAATTATATAATATGTACTGTTATCTATAAATATAAGAGCTTGTCGCACTCGACAGCTAACCTGGGATTTGACTCTATTTCTTGAACGACGATAGCGGAGTTCCTGTAGCCCCGCCGCGCCGCGACATTAACTGTGGCGCCGTGCCCCCACCGGCGCTTTTTGGCGCTGCCGACAGCGCCGCTATAGTGAAATACCAGACCTCTGGTCTGGGCAAAATGGCGAGGAGCCCGATTTTCAACTATCATGTTTTTCAATAACTTAGCAATTCTGCTCCTTGGGAGAGTTGAGCGGCACTCCTGATTTATAGTGCTCAAGTAATCTTTTCCGGCACGGCCTAGAGCATACCCCACGTCGCCTTCGTGTGGCAGTAGCTCAAAAATGCCCTTTGGTGCTTTTCGAGTCAGGCTGAAAGGGTCGTTAAGCTGCCCCTTCTGGCCGGTGTCAGGCGTGGATATACCTAGACTGAAACTAGACTAAGTGACGCTTTTGTAGACTACTGTCGTTTCTTCCCTCTGACCGAACCCTCCTCGTCCCGAGATCCTTAGCTCGCCCCAGTTCCGCGGTCTTACCATCCCGAGGGCTACAAATTGAGAAGCAGCCCGTAACCTCTTCGCTTGGTCTTGCGGCCTCGCACGTGTCCATGAACTTGGGTTGCGTGGTCCGCAGCTCGCCTTTGCTCGCTCCGGTTGATGTCGGGCAATTGCCGGTGCAAAGCCACATACCGCTATCATCGAGGATCTGACCGACCCACTGGCTCAATGACCGATGCTGCTGATCGTATGGGTGAGCGACATGTCCCCGCGTTGGTAGGTCAAGTCAGGATGGTGGAACCTCTTGAAGAGGTATAACTCGTCGGAAGCTAGCGTCGTTCCGGCCATTCTGGTCTGGCGGCTTCTTCGCAACAGACGGGGTGCTCAGGCTGGCCCTTAGTCATTAGCAGACCCCCCCAGCGTCGCGCAGCACTGCCTCATCGATGAATCGAGATGAGACTCACGCTGGCCCGTTTAGCACGGAAGAATTCCGGCGTGCGCAACCCGCGCCCGCACGCCGGCGCTAACATAACTCAGTTCTCAGTGTTGAGCGTAACAGCATAGCACGAATGCATTCCTGCGGAATCGTAAGCCATCACGGTACCGTGTGGTTCCCATTCGGCGAAGTGTAGCTCGAAAACGGAAAATTAAATGGGCTGGCGTACTGCGTCTGCCTGAGGTCCCAGTCGACGTAAAACTCCACCTTCTTGATGTTGCTGTCATGCGCCGTACCGTTTACGTCCACGATACCTGAAACCGTTGACCCATCGGCCGGAGAGCTGATCGCGACGGTGGGAGCAGTATCGGTGTAGTTTTTGTCGGCTGATCCGTGCCTCTCCTGGCCCTCGGCCCGAAATTCCGCGAAAGTAAACCACTTGTTGATCCAAGCAAAGGGATTTCGGCTCAGGTCCGGAAGGTGGTAGGTGTTGTAATCAAATCGATTGCGAGTGAAGAAGTTGGGGTCCTGGGCGGGATCGTCGCGCGCGCCCCCGGTGACCCCGGAGTTACCATGGAACACTATGGTGTTATGGTGAAAGTAGTTGCCGATGGAAGGACCGTAGCCGGGGCGATCCTGCGTAAGGATGTCGATTCCATTGCCGCCCTGGGCCGAGACCTCCACCGTGTTGCAGTAGGCTTCTACCTTTTGGGAGCTAGCACTCAACAGCTGGGCAGCATAGAGCCATTTTTTGCTACTGTTACCGGGGTGATTTCTTAGTAGTTTGTTATTGCGGACAATGGCGTCATAGCTAATCTCATGAATAATGCCTATTGCCGTGTTGTCTGCTGCGGTGTTGCCGTCATAGAGGACGTCGTAAACATTCATGTCGGTGTGAAATCCATCCCCATCGTTGTGGTGTGCGTAATTGCGCCGGATGATAGGCCCCAGCATTGTACAAAGCTTGAGGCCGCCGGCCCCAAAAGAGGAAATCAACTGGGCATAGTTGTTATAGGCCAGCTCGTTCCCCTGGATCAGCACACGGCTAGGAATAGTACTGCTCCCAAGGCCTCCGCCAATTCCCAGGTTGCCGTTATGGTGGATCTTGTTGTTAAGGACCCGCCATCCGTAGTTGACGCGTACACCGTCCCCATGGTTGAGGCGGATTTCATTGTTCTTGACGATCCAATTGATTCCCGCGGTTGTGGAGCCGTTTCCCGTCCAGGCTCCTCCGATGGCGCCGGTCAAAAGCGGTGCAGCGAATTTCTCCACCTTCAAGCCTTGAATGGTGACGTTGTTGGCCGGACCGGGCGCGAACGCCGAAGGCGTCACACTGGTCTCCACCTTATGCCCGGCGGGATTGTCATAGAAGCAGATGGTGCTAGTGGCATACTCGAAGAACCATTTACCGGGGCCGAGGTCGGATAGCGAGGTCACGTGGACTAGCGGATTATCATCGAAATAGAGATCCTCGGGGTGGATGCAACGGGGATAGCCCGCCTGGCACCGAGTACTCAGGGCAGTGACCTGGCCCTGTTGTGTCTGGCCGGTGACGTAATAGTATGAACTGGTGCTTTTGAAAGAGGTCAGCAGCCTGGCGCCGCTCAGGATGGCTCCCGGTTGGCCGCTGAAGACGTCCCCATTCTTGGCGGTGATTGGCCGCGCCAGGCGATATAGGCCTGCATGGATGACGAAAGTTGTGCCTGCGGCATTGTTGCTGACCACGTTTGGAATATTCGCCCCCGAATAGATATTCACGGTCGCCGCCCGAAGGCCGATACTAGCAAGGTGGGGCGCCACCATCAAAAAGAACAAGACCAGCACGTCTCCTGTTGGCGTCCTTGGCGACCGCTTCCGGGATTGATTCGTCGAGTCGTGTGCAATGTGTTGTAGTTTCATGTGTCTCTTCCCTCCACAGTTGTGCGTTTCCTCATCCTCGTGCTCGTGGACGAGTTATTTGATTTCTGTCAGTTGCATCTAACTAGTGCACCGGTGGCTAAGTGCGCACACCTCTCCCTCGCTGCCACAAAACGCGGCGAAAGAAGGAGCAACAACACTCGGCTCCACGGCCTTGAACTAAGTCGGTCCGGCTTCTGGCGGTGTACGAAAAGCGGAGATTAAGGGAAGGGTGGACTTTCTTTGATCAACTGGGTCATTGGAAGCGTGCGCGACGCATCCCTTCGATTGACTGCTTCGCGCTAGACCATAAACGCGCTTCCCAAATTTGTCGCTTTACGGGTGACTCCCTGGTCTAGCAAACCCCCCTCGTTTGGAAAAACCCCCTTTATGTATAGACAGGCTCTCCTGCTCTTGGTCAGCTGGCCCTCCGTTTTAACCGCCGGCGCAACGTGAGTTGGCCGACCGTCAATCCCCCACAGGGCAGCGTCAGAAAAGAGGACATGCCTAGGGCCTGAGCGCATGGCAAACGACGGAACCAAGCCAGACCCTCCCAGTGCAAAGAACGCTTATAACTGCGACGAGCAATGTTTGTCAAGAAATCTTTTTCTATGATTTCGAACATAAATCTTTTTGACCAGATATATATTGAGTTAGTAATCGTAAAGATATTAATCATTCAGAGCGAACTGCCAGTAAAGCTGCATCTCACACATGGGCGGCACGAAATATTCGTCAGTCACTCGACCACATAGTGAAAACGGGAGGGAAATCGTTTCCCGGCGGACTTACCGAAGGATTGACAACTGGGCGCGAGTCGTGTTGCGGGGAGGTGCTAGTCTTCAGACTCTGGGTCAAACTGAGATCCCCCCCATCAGATTGTGACGCGGATCACGAAAGGCTGTGACGAGCGTCCTAGACGCTCTTGATGGACCGCAGGATGATTGAGCGCGATTGGTCGGCGTCGGTCTTTTGTCTCGGGGGCAAGCTAAGGCCAGGGCGCTTCCAGCCGATTGCCACTACGTTAACCCAGTGAGAGAGGCGCTTCTGAGCCGGAACTGTTAATCCGTCGACCGTGAAGAGCCCCCCTTTCAAAGGAGTTAACGATGAGCAAAGTGAAGCGGTATTGTGATCGCAGTAGATCAGGATCCCGCGGGCATTCAAGGTCATCGCCTCTACCAAGTGGGACCCATCGAAGTGTGGGTCAAATTGCTTGGCGGACAGCAGCGTGGCAGTGGGCCTCTTCAATCGCGGCGAATCGAAGAATCAGGTGACACTGAATTTCAGCGACATCGGCGTGTCATGGTACGCCGCCGTTCGTGATCTATGGGCTCATAAGGACCTGGGCTACTTCCAGGATCACTACACCGCCACTGTGCCTAGACACGGGGTGGTTATGCTTCGGGTCGAGTGACGGACAGGCTACCTTCGGTTGACCCTGGACGCCATCTCTTGGTTTGTGCCCGTTGGATCGTGGCCGTTCGATTGCCATGTCGTCCGAGTGGTCGCGGAATTGCGCTTCCCACACTCAGTGATCGTGAGGCGTCTGATCCCTAAGGTGAACCGATTTGGTTCGACCATGGTGTCTCACTTGACGACCGCTGAACCGCTGATGATCACCGGGCCAGAAAGAATAACCGGTTGTGTTACTGCGCTGGCACAGGGAGATAACGTCGGGGTGCCAGTTGAATCTTGGCCCGTCGATTGCCAGCTCGTCCAGTTGATCCCGCGATTGCCCATTCCCCACATCCAGCTTTTTTCGGTCCAGGCCAGACTCGGCACGCAATACGTGTTGACGTCGAACATGCCTGGTACTTCCCAACTGTAGGAGCCATTGAAGTTTTCGACCTTTGATCCCATTTGCCCGGAAGCAATAGTCACAACGTTGTTGTTGAAGACCATGCCAGTTGGAGAGATGAAGTCTGGATGCTCGCTGTTTCGATTCCAGTCGTACATCACATGTATCCCTGCACCAGTGCTCGTAGCAGTCAGCAGGTTGTTCTGAACCACTGCATTGGAGGAGCTTGAAATCTGAATCTGATCGCCATTTCCATATGCCACGTTATTTGTGATAAGGGCATAGTTGCTGATCTCAAAATGGATGCCTGGACCAGTCTCGTTGTAGATCGTGTTATGGTCGAACGTGAAGTGCTGACTGTTGACGTCCGACCATAGTCCGTGCCCCTCGTCGTCGTGGACCGTGTTGTAGGATATGGTGACGTTCGAGCTCAACACGAGTTTTATCCCACCGGCCTCGTAGCTTCCAGAAACGTGGTCGGTGTTGTTGGCGTAGACGGTGTTTCCGCTAATGAGAGCGCTTGATAAATGTCCGCCCGCGATTCCAAGACACCCATTGTGGTGGACGACATTGTTGAGTACCTGGATCGCACCACCGGCGGTATCCCCAGCCTGGATGCCCCGCTTGCTGTTGAGGCGAGCTTCGTTATTTTGTATGAGCCAACCCGACGCGCTCCCACTGCCGCCAGTGTGACCCATTGAGACAGGACCATGCTGGATGCCGCCGGCATACTTTTCCCAAGTTAGACCCTGTACGGTGATATTCAGGGCCGAGTTCGACTGTAGCAGCCATTGCTGCGTGCCGAGCTCAACTGTGTGCGCATTCGGATTCTCGGAGTTCGCAAGGTAGATGTTGTTCGTCACCCCACCCGATCCGCCCGTTACCGTTAGTTTACATCCGCTTCCCGTTCCTCCGGCCGTCGTCTCAGTCGCAGGGCTAGTTGGGTACCCTGATCCAATAGCTGTGATGGTCACCGAGACTACAGCAGTACCGCTCAATGTCGCGACCCGAACCGTCCCCCCGGTGCCGCCTAGAACGTTAAGGATGTCGCCGACGGCATAGCCCGAACCGCCTGCTGCTACCGTGGCTGCGGTCAAACCTTGGTATTCGTAGTACCACTCTCCGGTTGCCACATCTGCAAGGGATAGCACATGCGTGTAGGTAGTGTTGTCCAAGTACAAGTCTTGTGGGAGATAGCAGCCGGGATACGCAGTCTGGCAATGTGCTGCGTCTGATGCATTAGGCGCAAGGGGCGTTCCGCCCGCCGTCGTCCAGTAAATGGCGCCGCCGATTGCTACCTGACTCCAGCCTGTCAATACGTTGGCGCCGTTCTCGACGGCGCCGGGCTGACCGGTGAATGTGTCTCCATTCTTGAGCGACGTCACGCTGTCGTGGTGCACGCCGGGTAGCAAAGTGAAGGTGGTACCCGCGGGGTTCGCGTCGACGAGGCTCTGCAGGTTATCGGTAGGGGCCACCGTGATCTGGCCTCTCACCATCTGAACCTCTGCGACAAAAACCAAAACAACAATGAAAGGGATTTTTTTCATAGGAATTTGTCTACTCATCATCGATTACTTTCCGCTCCAGGTCCCAGACGGGCCCTCGCAGACATATAGAGTCGAGGCCACCCCGCCATCGGTCCTCGAATACAGCGACCCGACGACACAGGCACCTGTCGGCGCTCCACTCCCGGAAGTCCAGCGCGGGCCTGAATTTCCCAGCTGAACCGTAGGTGTTCCGGATCCGGTGCTCGTGATACCTTGGGCGACGATTCCTGCGTTAAATGTCTGCAGCACCGTCCAGGTGTTGGCTGCGGTCAGCGAAGCGCCACCCCCAGAGAGTGGACCGGGCGTCCACACCGATCCGTTCCACTGCAGGACTTGGTTCGTTGCCGGTGCGGCGCTGGATACGGGCTTGCCCTGAAGGCCGTCGACAACCGGAGCGGTGGCCGTGCCTCCCAAGTCGCCGGCGAGTGTGACGGCGCCTTGGGAAGATAAGTTGGCTGCCGGCAGTTGAGTTGGACTCGCCGCACCACTGAGATTTGAAAACGAAGGTTGTAGCGCAGCCCACAGCGTCCCGTTCCATCCCAGGAACTGGTTGGCGGAACTGGGCGCCGTGGCTGAGACCGGACTGCCCTGCAGTCCACCCACCTTGGGTGCCGCCGAGGTGCCCGCCAAGTCGCCGGCCAACTGCACCGTGCCCTGCGCCGAGGCCGTCGCGGAAGGGAGCTGCGCAGCTGAGACGATGCCGGAAATATTCGAGAATGCTGGCTGGGCGCAGCCTGGCGCTGCACCGCTGATGTCGGCCGTCTCGAACTGGTTGGTAGCGCAGGCTCCCGTTCCCGAGCTTGCCGGGAGGGTGGCAGGAGCCCATATACTTCCACTCCACTGCAAGACTTGATTGGCAGTCGGCGCAGTGTTCGAGACCGGCTTGCCTTGTAGTCCGGCTACCTTGGGAGTTGATGCTGTGCCGTTCAGATCGCCGACGAGCTGGAGGGTGCCTTGAGCCGCGTTGCTGGCCGGCGGCAGTTGGGCGGGGGTGGCGGTGCCGGAGATGTCGGAGAACGAGGGCTGGAGATAAGTCAGCCAGCCATTGTTGTCCATTCCGTTGGCATACTGGTGAGATGGGGCAGTGGCAGCATAGACGGGTGTCGCGCAGGTAGGCGCGCTGCCAGCGTTCACGGCGGTGATGAATTGCTTGGAGGGGCAAGCGCCGACACCCCCGGTGGGTGGCAGCGATGCCGGGCTCCAGGCAGCGCCGATCCACTGCAGGACTTGGTTCGCTGTGGGCGCGGTGCCTGCCACGGGATTGCCTTGCAGCCCCGCTACCTTGGGCGCCGCCGCCGTGCCCCCCAGGTCGCCCGCGAGCTGGAGCGCTCCTACCGCGGCGTTGCTCGCACCGGGCAGCTGACTTGACGCCACGGATCCGCTGATATCGGAGAACGCCGGCTGGGAGTAACTCAGGGCACCCGCCGCCGAAATCGCTGTTGCGAACTGGTGCGAAAGAGCGGTTGACGCAGCCACTGCCGGGGCGCAAGTGGGAGCTCCATTTCGGCTCAGGGTTGTAGTAAAGGAGTTCACCGGGCAGGAGCCGACACCCGAATAGGCACCGGCGAGTTGGACGTCCGCCGCCGCACCACTGATGTCACCGAAGGAAGGCTGGGAGCCTGCTGGCACGCCGGAGGTCGAGATCGTGTTGAGCCATTGATGGCTCACGGCCGCATAACTGCGAACGCCACCCAGCGTGGTTGCGCTAGGTGCGGGCAGCGAGGAGGCAGGAATCGCCCCACTCAGGCCAATACTGATGTTGCCGAGCGAGGGGTTGGTGACACTGATGTTAGTTCCACCCTGGAAGTTGATCGTCGCCTGACTCGACGCAGCCGCGCCATTAACCTGAAAAGCAGGGAGGCTAGGCAGATTTGCGGGAATCCACTGGTTCAGGCTGGAGTTATACTGCTGGAACTGTCCGTCCGTGGGTGCAGTGGATGAAACCGGAATACCTCGAACTCCGGTCACGATTGGCAAGGATGCCCCGCCACCCAGATCGCCAGCGAGCTGGACGGACCCTTGAGTTGTGGCTGTAGCAAGGGGCAGGTCAGCAGGAACCATGGTACGAAAAGTAGGTGCCGCCGCTCCGCCACTGGTCGGGCCCGCGAAAACCAAATTGGCTGATTGGTTGGCCTTGGCAATGGTTATGGTTCCCGCCCCAGTGAGCGGAGAACCCGACACGGTGAATTCCGAAGGTGTAGCCAGTCCTACGCTGGTGACAGTGCCGGAGGCTGGCGTCGTCGCCACCCATTGGTTGGAACTACTCTTGTATTGATAGACTTGGCCGTTTGCGGGGGCGGTGGCTGAAATGGGTATCCCTAGGAAACCCGCCACTCTCGGGACGCTGGCCGTGCCCCCCAGATCGCCATTGAGCTGAACGGCACCCTGGGTTGTAGCGGTGGCACTTGGTACCTGCGAAGCTGAGGCGACTCCCGCTAAGTTGGAGAACGCCGGCTGGGCGCAGGTAGGTGGGTTGCCGGTGTTGTCCTGCACGACAAACTGGCCGGCCGGGCACGTACCTGGACCGGTGGAGGCCGGAGGAGTAGCGGGCGCCCAGGCTGTTCCGTTCCATGTCAAAACCTGATTGGTGGCAGGCGCAGTGGGAGCCACTGGCTTACTTTGGATGCCTACCACAGTGGGGGATGCCGTCCCGCCGCCCAAGTCCCTGGCGAGCTGCAGGATGCCTTGCGATCCTGTCGTCGCCAGCGGTAACTGCGCGATGGCCGACCGTACCGGCGAGGTTAGAAAACGAAGGCTGCGTGCAAGTAGGGGAACTTGAATTGACACCTGTCACATATTGGTTGGGGCCGCAGACTCCCACGCCACCACCACCGCCAGCGAAAAAAGTCCTACTGTCAGTTATGCTGGTGATTACTGTGGATGCGGTCGACACGGTGGCAATTGGAATCACGCCCGCCGTGAACCCGTTGGTGTTTGAAGCCGGGGTGCAGTTTGCGGAGGGGTCGAGATAGACGTAGTTAGTTGCACTAGCCACCAGGGCCAATGTGCCGCCGGCATAACTACGCATGTTACCGTCACAGAAAGCAGTTCCTCCGCTGAGATTCAACACCAATCCGGTGCCTGCTGTGGGCTTGTAACCCGGGGTCATGCCCTGGACCGAGCTGGCGTTGAGCCGTACCGTTTGTTGAGGGGCAGGGGAACCCAGCTGCGATTTCGCCACAACCGGGCAAAGGCCCAAAACCGATAACAAGACACAAATGACTTTAATTTTTTTGCTCATCTCAGATTCCGGAAGCGCCTGGCGCCTACGCGTTGTCTCCTTCATTCAGTTGTAAAACCTCGTAGCCCTCGCGGTCGGTGTCGCGCACCACGCCGCAGGCAGCAGTCGGGTCAAGTGATGGGAACTCCCCCCTCGGGGCGGCGAGAATCTCACATTTCGCTCTTCAGCTTGGCTCCGCCTTTTAGGCCCTGTTTGAGCGCCTGCTGGGCACTGCTAATCAGTGCCACTGGCTTCTGAGGACCCGAACTCGCAGCGCTCAAGGTCGGAATCGGTTCGCGACGCAAGCGCGCTCCGACCACACGAATCTCATCTAGCGAAACCCGTTCTAACCCGCGTCCGCGGGCCAGCAAACGATAGAGGCCGTGGCCAATGCGACCGAAGCCACCCTTCAGGTGGCTTCCAACCTGCCTGGCGGATCCAGCCCAACGTGCCATTATCTTCGCCGTGCCTCGCCTCATAGTCATGATCCTGCTGGCGTGACGTCGCTGTCTCCGTCCTGAGGTATTGCAAGGGTTGCCGTGCCACAGTTGGGGCAGCTCCCGTTCAAGGGCGCTAGTCCACTAAAGCCACACGTGCAGCGGAGAAATACAACCACGCGCTTCGAAGTGATTTGGCCGGGATAAGGATTGCTCATTTTGAATTGTGCTACTCCTCACATTGTCTACAGTCTGCCGGAGCCCGCTCGATCTTCAAGCGTAGCAAGCCGAAATGAGACAGTGGAGACAGATGAGACAGATGAGACACTATTTTTTGACTGCCGTGATTTCAGCAGTTTAGAAAAACCGATTCGGCTACTTTGCCAATAAAATCGACGAAAATGTTGCATTTTGCAACACTGCCCCGCCCCACGCCTCGCGGCCACCTGCAGTTGCGTAGTTGGTGGGAGAGTGGCGCCGCGAACATAGTTAAAGGCCACCGGGAATGGCGAAGCGGCCAAGAGCCTGCTGAAGGATCCGGTGTAGCGGGTCCTCTATTCGGGGCGGCGGTACCTGTTAATGGACGGCCCCTTGCGGGTGGCCGTTAATGCGGCTTCGGGGGCTTACGTCTGTCCGACTTGCCTCAAATAGCCTCTAGCCTAGTATCTGGCCGAGAGCCTCGCGCGGCTGAGCGACAACGGATCCGTTACTGCCTTCTTTAATGGCTGCTGGGGGAACGTTAATCATCATTTGGATCACACCGATAAGACTCAGGGCCGCGGGGTATCGTGATTGCAAGCAAATGAGATCCCGGATGATACGAGAGATGACAGGCAGTTGCGTCAAGCAATACTCGCTTCTATTGAGACCAGTCTCAAGGTGCTGCAACTCGAAACAATCGATCTGATGCAGATTCACAATACCCCCTTCGACGTGCTGTGCAATCGCGAGGCTCTGCACGCTTGAGGATGCACGTCGCGCAGGAAAGTTCCGCTTCCTGAGTGCGAGTTGCTACGGAGTAGAGGTACCCCTGGCGGCACTCGACAACAATTCCATCGAGGTGCTGCAAGTGCCCTTCAATGTCCTCGATCGAAGACTCATACAGCGCGTTTTTCCAAAGGCAGTCCAGGGGCGCGTGGGCATCTTGGTGCGTTCGGCGTTCCTCCGGGGAGTTCTTACCAGCTGTGTGAACTCTGTCCCGGGTTCACGACGAGGCCGTGACCAAATTCGGCCGTCTCGACGTGCTTGTCAACGGTGCTTTAGCACGCGTCGGAGGAAGCCTCGAAACGTAAACCGTGGACGATTGGATTTGCAGCGCCCAAGGGGACATGGTGGGTCTCTTTGTGACTTGCAGGAGCGTCCTCGCCGATATGGTCCGGCAGGGGAAAGGGTCGATCATCAACATTTCGAGCATCTACGGTGTCGTGGGCTATGACCCAACTATCTACACGGGCACGTCAATGCAACAACCTCCTCATTACAACTTCGTCAAAGCGGGCATGATCAACTTCACAAAATACCTCGCCAATTATTATGGCAGGCAGGGAGTACGCGCAAACTGTATCTTCCGGGAGGGTATTTCGACAACCAGCCCGAACCGTTCGTTAAGAAATACGAGGAGCGTGTGCCCCTTGGCCGTATGTTGGGTAAGGAAGATATCAAGGGAGCTGTAGTTTTTCTTGCCTCCGACGCTTCGGAGTATGTCACGGGCACTAATCTCATGGTCGACGGCGGTTGGACCGCGTTGTAGTGGGTATTGGGGCTTGAGGTGGAGGGCGGGGCTGAAACATGACCAAACTTCACATTGTGATCACTGATGTCGGGACGTCCGACGTTGAGGTTGAGAAGGGAATACTGGCACCACTGGACGCGCAGATAACGGGCGGGCCCTGCCGGACGGAGGATGAGGTACTCACGATCGCTTCGGACGCCGACGCATTGATGGTGCAGTGGGCGCCCATCACAGGCAAAGTGATTGCGGGGTTGACGCGTTGCTGGACTATCAGCCGATACGGCGTGGGCATCGACATGATCGATCTTGCGGCCGCACGGGAGTAGGGCATCCGGTAATGAACGTACCTGCCTACTGCGTGGAACCGGTCATTCTGTCCGATGTCGATACGGTTGTTCGCGAGGCAGATTTCCTTTCCCTGCATTGTCCGCTGTCGGATGGAACCCGGCATATCATTGGCGCGGAGGCCTTGTGGACACCGAGGCTCTGCTGGGAGTGTCAATACGTAAGGAAATCGTAACCGACGTGCAGGCGGTCGAACAAATGGTCGAACAAATGGTCAGCGCGGTGGAGAACGACCTCGGCCCCATCGACGTACTGGTCAACAATGCCGGGATTAAGCCCATTCGCCGGGTCGTTCACGACTACCCCTTAGGTTAGACGCCTTGGGCGGCTCCTCCGCAGGAACAGGGCAACTCCGGTCCCGCATGATCGGAGGTGTCGGCGTTCAACCGTTGTTTGAGCGCTCGGGCGGCCAGTCGCAGGGCTTGCCGCCGTGCCGCCATCTCCACGGCTTCGAAATTGAGATCGCAGAGGGATTGGTGACCTAAAAGCGCGGCGATTTCCTGAGCGATGTCGTTTACGATCTCCGTCTGGAGCCTTTTTTTTGGGGCCTCTTTGGAGGAGGCCGGGGGCGGCAATTCCAACTGGGCGTCGGCCCCATTTCCTCGCAAGCCTTCCAATAACTGTCACTGAGGTAAGCCACTCGTTCAAGTGCGCCGTGAAAGGCGCTGGTCCACAGCGGGTGAAAGTCCCGCCCGGGAACTGGTTCGCTCCGCCCGGTAGCAACCGAGGCAGCGGTGGAGGTAAGGAAGCTGCTGGAGCCTTCGGTGTAAGAGGGTCGCAAGGCGACTCGGCGAGCGTGCAGGCCGTAACGTGAGTAAACGCTGAGCAGGCCTCGAAAAGGCTGATGCAGGGGCCGACCCGCCTTGTCCATCTGTACGACGATCCGGCCATGGTTCCGATGCAAGGCCGGCGACACTCCTCCTTTTGATTCCCTGAATCGATTTACGGGTATGGCGATAGGAAAGTTCCGGCCGAGCGGGCTTTTGCCTGGGGTTCCCGTGGCAGTCATCGGAAGCTAAAGTCTGAAATCATGCAATTCCGATCGCCTGGACAGGATCGCGTTGATTTCACATCCGACCAGAAGAGCGATGCCGGCCAGGTAAAGCCACAGTATCAGGATGATCATGGCGCCGAGACTGCCGTATGTGGCGCTGTAGTTGCCGAAGCTCGAGACATAGAAGCGAAATCCCACCGAGGCGAGGGCGATCAGGGTGGCCCCGACCACGTTGCCGGGAGAGATAAACCGGAACTTCACGTTCACATCGGGCCCAACGCGGTAGATTACGGCAAGCCCCAGCAGCAACGAGGCTCCAATGATGATCCAGCGCAGTGTCGCGAAGAAGATGAGCAACGGCCGGCTCCAGCCGATAATCGACGCCAGCCGCGACTGAACCACCCCTCCGAAGATCACGAGCGACAGGGATCCTATCACCAGCACCACAAACAGCAGCATCAGGAGAATCGCGGCCCCGCGCACTTTCCAGTACGGCCGCCGCTCCCGGGCATTGTAGGCCGTGTTGAGCTGCTGCATGATCGCGTAGACACCGGTGGATGCCGACCAGACCGTAAAGATCACTCCGAAGGTCAGCAGTCCTCCCGATTTTTGGGAAGCGACGCGCCCCACGGTCCCCTCGAAAAGAAGTGCCGACTGCTCCGGCAGAACCTGGTGCAGAAGATCCATAATGGCCTGCTGCAGATGAGGGATGGAAAGGTAAGGAAGCAGAGAAAGCACAAATATAGCTGCCGGGAAGATCGCGAGAAGCAGAAAATAGGCAAGCGCCGCCGCGCCGTTTAATACGTGGTCGTCCTCAATCTCGCACCACAACTCTTTTGCGAAATCGATCAACCACATTCGCGAGGGCATGCTTGCGTCGAAAAGCTCCTTTCCGCGTTCAGCAGCCTCTTGTCCACTGCCGAGTCTCTTTGTCGGCCCCGTAGGTGAACATCAAATAGAGGGAAGGATAACGCGTCCTCGCCGGCAGGGGTTCAATGCGCGCGTGTCCGTTGGAATTTGTGGACACTAGCAAATTCTTGCCTCTGGATCCCGATAACCCGTATTTGAGCCTTGCTTGAATGGTGGCCCCAAAGAGCGGCTTATGAGTCCGGTCAATTACAGTAAAATTCACCCTGTAAGGACCCAGTCCGGCGCGGACCGTCGGGATGGCGATATCCTGGGCGTAAAGATGAACAAAGCTCCCAGCGGCGACCGTCAAAACCATCACGTACCGCAAGGCAGTGGTGAACATACGCGCTCGCTTTCGTGAAACGCAACCCTCTGTCGGGCTCTGTCGGGTACTGCAGTTCCTAATTATGTGATGCTGACATAAGCGTGGGGTTGCGTTCTCCAAAGTCACTTGTGTGCCGATCTGATTGTCGTGTTCAGGTTCTCCCGAACCGGCGCCGCAGCACCGACCAGCCCGGGCTGCGGCACATGTCTAACTAAGAACAACGTTGCAAACCTCGCCTTCCGCCAAGAGGTGCGCCCACAACTGAGATCGAATCAAGATAACTGAATAATCAATCGATTGCCGGAGCCGCGAGTTCGACGAAATCCGTCAGGCGTGGCAGCAGGTGACGGTGCATAGCGTCGGGCCCATAGAAAAGACTGTGAACATAGGCCAGCATGGCGGGCTGGGAGAAGCGGTTGGGCGTGCGGCGATAGGCAAAGTAGCCGAGCCGGCCGGCAATCACCTTATCGGGATCCTCATAGGAAGCGAGCGGCCACATTGCTGGGAAGAAATGGAAGCCAGCGGCTTCCAGTGTGTGGTGCCATCCGATCTGGGAGTTGCCGGTCACCTCACCGTACATGCGGAAGATGTGGCCACGAGTGCCTGCTGCGCCGATAGCCCCGCGCGGTCCGTCCCGCTCCTGCGCCAGCACCTCACGCAGAATCCGGGTGCCGAGTTTGCGGCCACGTTCGGCGGGATCCACAAAGATATAACTGGCAAAAATCACGTCGAAGGGTACGAGCACCAGCGTAATCGCCCCGCCCACCAACTGCCTGCCTTCGTAGCCAGCAAAGAGGTGAACAGGATTTAGGCGCTCGGGTGAAGGGTTCATTACTTCGCGCAGGATGCTCGGGCTCACTCGCTCGTCGGGATTAAAGGACCGCGCGTAGAGCTTGAGAAACTGTTCCAGCAGGCGCTTTTCCGTATGTTTGATCACGCGAATCTTGAGTCTTGGTTTCGGCATTCCGTTCCTCCCTCGGGCGCGCTGCACTTCACGGAGGCGTTATTTAGTGCACAGATGGACTGCTTCGTCCCATAATGAATAAGTTCGTCGCATAATGGAAGTCCGCTCTCTCGTCCGGGGCGGCCCATTCGGACCGGCCGTCCAGCGAATCCGACCGCAGCCAGCGGCCGGAGATAAGCGGGTGGCGATCCGCACGCCGACCGGCTAACCCTGCTTCGGAGGATACGCGTTTTGCGAGGCAACTATCGAGATTCTGGTGTAGGGAAGTTTTCCGTCGTTGCTATTTTCATTTTGCTCGCGATCTTGCTCGTGATCGGGGTGAAGCTCGCGAGCAATCCCGCTCCCACCGTCGAGCTGCAGTCGGACTTGAAGGGCATTGGCATGAGCACGCCCCTCAAGTTCGAGGTGCGCGACCGTAAGTATGCGATCAAGCGCGTGGAAGTGATCGTGCACGAAGAAGGCAAATCGTTCAACGTTCCCGTGATCGTGATGGCAGTACCGCCGCCGCGCCATCCCTGGTGGAAATTCTGGGTGCCGCGTCCGGAGAGCCGCTGGTCGGCCGCCGCCCAAGTGGGCCGCCGGCAGATCCCCGACTTGAAGGAAGGCCGCGCCACTCTCGAGATCATCGCCACCAACAACGCCTGGGGACGCTTCTTCCGCGGCGGCCAGAGCAGGGTCAGCAAAGACCTGCCCGTCCGCTTTGCGCCGCCCCGGGTGGAGGTGCTCACCGGCCAGCACTACATCAACCTGGGTGGCTGTGACATGGTTGTGTTCAAGGTCTCGCCCGGCACGACTGAATCGGGCGTTGAAGTGGGCAAGTATTTCTTTACCAGCTTTCCGGTGAAAGACTCCATGCCTCAGACGCGACTGGCACTCTTCGCATTTCCTTACGATGTTGACCCTGCAACCACGGCGCGGATTGTGGCTCGCGACGACGCTGGGAACCAATCGGTGGCGGGATTCACTTATCGCGTCTTCCCGAAGAAGTTTCACCAGAGCACGATCGCGTTGGATGACGCCTTCATGAACCGCGTCGTACCCGCGATTATGAGCGAGACACCGGAGATCGGGGACCAGGGCAGCCTGCTCAAGAATTACCTCGAGCTCAACGGTAAGCTCCGCCAGATCGATGCCCATCGCCTGGTGGAGTTTTCCAAGAAAACTGCGCCTCAGATGCTTTGGAAAGAGCCCTTCATACGTTTGCCGGCGAAAACGGAAGCGTTCTTTGCGGACTTCCGCACCTACACTTACAACAACCAGGTGGTGGACCATCAGGTGCATCTCGGCTTTGATCTGGCGGGTCTCGAGCACATGCCCATAAAAGCGTCAAATGACGGGGCGGTGGCATGGGAGGGTTTCCTGGGCATTTACGGAAACGCCGTGGTGATCGACCACGGCTGTGGCATTCAGACGCTTTATGGACACATGGGCGCAATCGACGTCAAGGCCGGCCAGCCCGTGAAGCGCGATCAGGAGATCGGACGCAGCGATCAGACGGGTTTGGCCGCGGGTGACCACCTGCACTTCACCGTGTTGCTGGACGGGGTGGCGGTGAACCCAACGGAATGGTGGGATCCACACTGGATCCACGATCGCATCATGGCCAAGCTCACAGCGTACAAGTGATCTCGGTTGCCGCTAGCCGGGTCTGACAAGAGGGTTATGCGAGTGGCCTGGTTAATTGACTTCTGCCGTCAACGGTCCCGCGAGCGCTTTGGTAAAGAAGAGGACTCCGGGCTGGGTTGGCATCCAGGTAGATGGAACGTGCCTGCTTACGGCATGCCGCAGCGTGACCCAGAGTGACAGGCCCTGCCACTGCATGCCGCGGCCCAGTTCGCCATCCGCGCCGCCGATGGCGTAATCGGCGCGGGTGAAGAAGGCGGGTCCAATGGTGTTGGCGAAGGCCGGAACCAGTGTCGTGCGGCTCTTGAAGCTGGTAATGGCGTTCTGTTCGATCGTAAGCGGATGGAGCTTGGCGCCCAGGCGATGCGTCTGGCTGCGCCAGTCATCGTCGCTCGCGAATTCCGCTCCAAAGTGAGGTTCCCAAAACGCGATGTGACAAGCTCGTCCGATGCCATAGACCACGACGAGTTTAGCACCCTCGGCACGGAGCGCGTCGACGCGGCTGGGGTACTCGGGAAGCAGGGTCCGGGTGGCAAAGAAGCGCTGTTCCGTGGGAATAGTGAGATCCGCCAGAGGACGGTAGAAAGCGGCGGTCATGGCCTTCTGGAAAGCGCCCGGATGATCGCCGGGAAGAGTGTTGCCCTCGGCGTCGCTCCACTCATCCATGTTGAAGCCGTGGACGTGGTCGCAGGTGATATCCCAATCGCGCAGAAAATAGACTGCCCAGCGATACATGCCCATGGGACCCGCAGGCAGGATCAGGGCCAGCTTGCGCCCGGCCTCACGGCAGCGCCGGATTTCCATCGCCAGCTCATGACCCATCATCACATCGAAGTCCGCCACGTTGGAGGCCATGCGGACGGAGAAATCCTCGTCCCACTTCGGCTGCCGCTCGAAAATAGCGTAAGGATCATCCGCGACACAGGCGTCCCAGGCGGCCAAGTCCCAGCCGGCCGGGAAGAAGGATTCGAGCAGGGAGCCTTTCAGCGTGGTCAAAAGGTTCATTTTCAAACACCTCCTGCTGAAACTTGTTTTGCTACTCCTCGAGGACGTTGACCCCCCGAATTTCCCCGCCGCCCGCCGGTATTCTCAGGGTTTTGATTTCGGAAGGCCGGAAGTCGCCGGTCCAGGTTCGCTTAACCAGTCCGAGGTTCAGCGTGGCGTGGGCCGGATGCCCAGCCGTCTCGTAGCATCTCACGATCAGATCCTGCCCGTCCTCGGCTTTCTTCACTGCCGAAACCACCACGTTGGGAACGTCAACGGAGAGGAACGAGGCAGAGGGGGGGCGCTGTCCCTGGTGGATGCCCTGGAAGATGATGGGCACTGGCGAGGTGAATTCTTCCGCCAGCCGGACCACGCCCGCGTCCTGCCACGTCCCCGGATGGGGTGCGAGCAGTACCCGCAACGTCTGCATGCCCTGGTCCTGCCAGATGTAGACGCCGTCGGGCTTTAAGGCAAACGGGCGGTGTTGGGCGTACACTGCACCCCGGACCAGGGAAATCCGCATATCGCTGCCCCGAAAGCTGTAGCCGTACTTGGCATCGTTGATGAGGGCCAGTCCGTATTGCTGCCCCGCCCGTTTTCCGGTCACGTCGATCCAGCGCTGGCCGGGAACCTCGCGATCGTCGGTGGCGCGCACGATGTGGCCATACGGCACTTCGCTGGTCGCCACGGGATCTTCCACGTCGACGGGAAATGAGAGTTTCACCATCCTCAGGTGTTCGTGCCAGTCGAGCGACACCCGGGCTTCAACCGTGCGGCTTCCAGCGTAGAGTATCCAGTCGATTTCGAGCGACGAGGGTCCAAAGATGGATCGCGCGCGCACCAAGCCCCGCAGCGGACCGTTCTCCAGCACCCGGAACTTGGCGTTTCCGAACTGCCCGATTTCCTTGGAGAAGCTGATCACATCGTGGCTCCAGGTGTCGCTCGGATCGTCGATGACAACCCCTCGGGCGCCATTCGCGTTAGCCGCGAACACGGAACGTCCGGCGTCTTTGTCGAACAGCGCAATGCTGCCGTCGTCGGCCAGGGTCACCCGCAGATGCTCGTTTTCGAGCGTTCGCTCTCCCACCTGAACCGGGACGGAGGGCGTGGCCGCGGTGGCCGCGGTCCGCACTCTAAACTGCCGGTAGCCGAATGCAGGAACGGGCGCCTTGAACACCAGCCGCTTGCGACCGATCACAGTGGTGGCCGCCGTCCACTGGTGATCGAGCGCGGTTCCGGTCTCATCTTCAAGCGCTGACGCAGGAATGGGCTTTTTCGGGTCGTAGCCGGACTCTGGCGGCCAATCCAAGTCATACTCGGTGTCCAGTTTCGCGTCCCAGGCATGCGGGTTGAACACCACCAGGTAGTGCGAACCGGGGTCCTCGGTCGGGATCTCCCAGGCAAGCTTCTGGGCGGTCTTGTTGATGGCCTGATTTCCCACCTCCATGGCGTAGCCGTATCCCCGGCGAGACTGGCCCGTGTAGTGCTCGGGCAGCGCCGATCCTGCCAGGCTGTCGTGAAATTGCAGGAACAGGACTTTCTTCCAGGCCGAGGCAAAGTCCTCGTTCGGGTAAGGGCGGCCCGCTACGGCGTATCCCAGGGCTGCCAGCTTTTCCCCGGTGGTCAGGATCAGCTCCGCCGAGCGGTTGGTTTTCTTGATCTCCGATTCTGCCGTGTAGCAGCCGATGGCGTGCATCTGCAAGTCGTCCTTCACCACGGGCAGGTCGTCGCCGTGCGTCGTGCGCACCTCAGCGAAATAGAGATCCGGAGTGCTGAACACCAGTGTCGGGGCGCCGGATTCCTTACTGACTGCGAGAATCGATTGGATATTCTCCTTCGTCGCTCCGCCTCCGTGGTCACCGACGCCGTAGAAGGCCATGGCATCCTTGACCGGCTCCTTGTAATCGATGATCGCCTCCAGGCGCTTTTCCACTTGGTGCTCATCGTTATAACTGACCGGAATGCGGTAGGCGAGCACCCTGCTTCCGTCCGGGCCTTCCCACCAGAAAAGGTGAGCCGGCAATGGCTTTTCGTGAGGCATCGGACGGAGGAAGCAGTAGTCTTCCAGTCCCTGCAGTTTCAGGATCTGGGGCAAGGTACCGGGATGGCCGAACGAATCGGGATTGTAGCCCACCTTAGCAGTGCGCCCGAACAGCTTGCGGTAAAGTAACTGTCCGTAGAACCCTTGCCGCACCAAGGCCTCACCGCTGGGTATGTTCACATCGGGCTCTACCCACCAGCCTCCAACGATATCCCATCGCCCTTCCTCAACCCGCTTGCGGATTTCTCCGAGCATCGCCGGATCGTTCTCGGCCACCCATTCGTAGAATTGGGCGGAGCTGGCAGTGAAACGGAAGTCCGGGGTCTCGGTCATGCGGTCGAGAGCTGAGCGGAACGTGCTGTGCACAACGGACAGCCCCTCCTGCCAGGGCCAGAGCCAGACCGGATCGATATGGGCGCCGCCGATCATGTGAAAACGGTAGTCCCGCGCCTCTGCCGGCCATGTGGTCGCGGCCGGGGCGGCAGAGGCAGCCGACCCTCCCGATGCAGATGCCAAGGATGGGTAGGCCAGAACGGAAGCGCCTAAAAGGCGCAGCAACTCGCGCCGGTTCAGTTCGAGTAAGTTCATAAGGAGGACTCCATTAAACAGAGATAACCGTGCTGACTGCCTGCTTCTTTCAGATCTCCCCTTGATGGTGCAAAAGCCATTCCTGGCTGCTCAGCTTCATTTCGGCTTCCACGCCCCGAGCCAGCCGGACGTAGGTGCCGTCGCTCTGGAGCCGGCGCGCCGTAGCCTCATCGGTCATATAGATCTCTAGGATTTTTTTGAGCCGCTCCAGGAGTTCGGGCTTCTCGACTGGAAACAGGATCTCGATGCGGTGGCGGAGATTTCGCCGCATCAAGTCGGCGCTGCCAAGGTAAATTTCCTCGGCGCCAGCGTTATGGAAGTAGTAGACGCGACTATGTTCCAAGAACCGGCCCACGATACTGGTCACGCGGATATTGTTGCTGACTCCTTCGACGCCCGGGCGGAGACAGCACAAACCTCTAACCAGCAGGTCCACTTGCACCCCGGCTTGAGAGGCTTGGTACAGCAGCCTGATCATCCGGGGGTCTTCAAGCGCGTTCATTTTGAAGATCAGGTGGCCCTTTTTCCCCTGTTTGTGTAGCTCGATTTCCCTCAGGATCAGAGCTTCCAGAGCCTTTTGCAGATTGACCGGCGCCACCAGCAAGCGGTGGGGTTCGTGTTTTCCGGAGTATCCGGTCAGCGCGTTGAAGAAGTAAGTAGCATCGGCGCCGATCTGCTCGTCGCAGCTGAAAAACCCGAAGTCGGTATAGAGCCGTGCCGTCGCGGGATTGTAGTTGCCGGTGCCCAGATGAACGTAGCGGTGAATGGTTTCACCCTCCTGCCGCACCACGAGGGCGATTTTCGAGTGCACCTTCACGCCCACCAATCCATAGACCACATGCACGCCGGCGTCTTCCAGTTTCCGGGCCCACTCGATGTTGCTTTCCTCGTCGAAGCGGGCCTTTAATTCCACCAGCACGGCCACCTGCTTACCTTCCTCGGCAGCCTCGAGCAGGGCAGCGACGATGGGCGAGTTGCGGCCCACCCGGTACAGAGTCATCTTGATGGCCAATACCTGCGGATCGCGGGCGGCCTGGCGCAGGAACTCGACCACCGGTTGAAAAGAATCGAAAGGATGATGAAGGAGGATGTTTTCGCTGCGGATGATGCTGAAGATATCTTCCTTACAATCGGGCCCAAACTGCGCGGGGGTATGGGGTACGAACGGCCGGTCCTTCAAATCCGGCCGGTTGATCGAATAGAGTTCCATCAAGCGGCTGAGGCCAAGGGGGCCGTCGATCCGATACACGTCCTCGGGATCGATCTCGATATTACTGGTTAGGATTTCGAGGATATTGTCGGGCATATGCGCGTCGACCTGCAGCCTGACAGCCTCCGTGAACCGCCGCTGCCGCAATGCCTCTTCCATAGTTTCGAGCAGATCATCGCTTTCCAGTTCCTGAATTGCAACTTCGGCGTCGCGGGTGAGGCGAAAGGGACACGACTCGGCGATCTCGAGACCGGGAAAGAGCAAAGTCAGATTGGCCGTGATCAATTGCTCGAGCCAGGCAAATTCGTGGATCGGCACCGTTGGATTTCCTTCCTGGGGTTTGATCGGAACCAGTTGCGGCAGAGTATCGGGAACCTTGACGCGAGCGAAGTGTTCCGTGCCCTGCCTTTCCCGGACCAGCACGGCCAGGTTCAAGCTGCGGTTGGAAATGTGAGGGAAGGGGCGCCCGGGATCGAACGCCAGAGGCGTGAGCACAGGAAAGACATTCTGGACGAAATAAGAATTGAGAGAGGCTGCCTGAGCCTTGCTGAGCGAGGCTGAGTCCAGGATTCGAATGCCCTCGCCCTCGAGCAATGGCAGCAACTCGGCACGCAAAAGCTGGTGCGCCTCTTCCGCCAGGGCCTTCACGCGCTGGCGGATAAGCCGGATCTGCTCCGCCGCCGTCCGGCCATCGATCGCTACCTCAGGCAGGCCGCTCGCCATCTGCTTCAGCAGTCCCGGGACCCGCACCATGAAAAACTCATCCAGGTTGGAACTGAGAATGGAAAGGAATTTTACCCTCTCCAGGAGCGGATTAGAGGCGTCTTTCGCCTCTTCGAGCACCCGCTCTTGGAAATCAAGCAGGCTCAGCTCGCGGTTGATATAGAGCGATGGATCTTCGAGATTCTGCGGCCGGGGAGCGGACTGAGGAGCCGGCGCGCCGCTGTCAACCGGATCGGGTTGCGCCTGCGCTTCCGCTCCTTGCGACTTTCGCGTCCGGGTTTTCGGCATTAAGCACCTTCGTCCTTCGTCCTCAGAAATTAGGCTTGCTCAGCTAGTGTATCGCAGTCCGACAGTCAGGACACGGCTTCAGCCGCGCCTTGGCGTTACTACATTTTCGCCGCCAAACGGTAGGCCCTCCCCCACTCACACGTGGTTGAAGGGGGGCTAGAGTCTGTGCCCTTTGCGCAAACTGGTTACGCAAACTGGTTAGTTGAAAACAGCCCTCGCCCATTTGCGGGAGAGAGACCGCACAGCGGTGGGTTCGGTGGGCTTAAGCAAAGAAACACTCCCTCACTCGCGGCTTCGCCGCACCCCTCCCCTCAAAGGGGGCGAGGGCTGTTGTCAAGTCGTCTCTACTATTTGCCCAAATGTAGAAATGCCGGGGCGGGGTTTTAACCGCTCATTCACGGGCTGGAAGCCGTGCTAGGGCGGCTTACGCTCCTGCGCCCGCTAAGGGCTTTTCGATTGCTTTCCTGTCCTGCGCCTCGCGCGCCTTGCAGTCGCAACCTGGGCGAGACACGGGAGAAACACATAGTCGACCGAAAGCGCGTCAAACCATTCGGAATAGCTGCAGCCTTAATTAGCGTTACTCCGCCTCAAGGCGGAGTCGTCCCGGCCGGGCTCCTGCAGCAATTACGCGTACAGGCACTTTTTGGCCTCGTCAGCGAAGGCCTCGATCAGTTTGGGGTCCGCATCGAAGAAGTGATCCGAAGGGCAGAGAATGTAGCCTCCTCCTTCGCCGGCCTGCTCGAAGCAGCGGCGCACGGCCGCGCGCGTTTCTTCCGGCGTGCAATTGATAAGGTGGTGAAACTGATCGAAGCCGCCAATCAGACACACCTTGTCGCCGATTCGCCGTTTTGTCTCCGCCAGATCGACATCGCCGCCCATCGCCGGCGGCGTAAGGGTTTCCATGGCGTCCGGCTGCATCCCGGCGACCCTTTCGAGAATCGGCATCATGCCGCCGCAGGTGTGATAGACAATTCGCTGACCCGCCTGGTGGGCCTGCGCGATCAGCTCCGAGTCATAGGGTGCTACGAAGGTATCGAAAAGCCCTGGAGAGATAACCGTGGTCGAAGCCGATCCACCTCCCAGCTCAATAAGGTCGAACTTCGCGCCCGCGAGAGATTGGATGTAAACCTTCTTGCGCCGTTGGAGGATGCCAAGAAACTCGTGGACCCAACGAGGATCGTCGTAGGTGGCCAGGATGAGATCCTCGGTCCGATAGAGACAGCATGCATCCTGCCAGCAACCCGGCTGCCCGAACACGTCGAAGCAGGGGATATGGCTGCGCACGATGCCGCGGCCGCCATACTCCTCCACGATCTTGTTTACCGCCTCGACGTCGCATAGGGGGCTGGTGATATATTCACCGATCAGGTCGACATCCTGTTTCTGTTTGACCAGCGGCTCCGTCACCCAGGTCGTCTGCGGGTTCGACTGGGTGACCATGGAGAGCGTTCCCTTGGGCGTGACAAAGCGATAGCGCGTGGTCGGGTGGGGCTGGCCGGGAATCTCCTCCGACTCTACCCGCCACCGATCCGACCAGATCCGCCTGGCTTCGAGAAAGCCGGGCGGGCCCTGCAAGGGATCAAAGTAGTCCCCTTTGGTGGGATCAGGTTTATGCTGAACCTGCCACGTGATCGCATCCAGATCGAAATGCTCGAAGAAATCCTGGCTGGACATTCCTGCCATATACTTGTCCAGAAAATACTGCATGAGGTGATGGCTCGTCACCGGGAGGCGGTCCGGCTGTTTGCGCTCGATGGCCGCCAGCATTCTCTCTTTGTGGCTCTGCTCGTGGTTCATCGTCATATTGAAACCTCCGTACGCCTTGCCCTAATTCACAAGTTAGGGCCTTAACCCAGCGTGCTGGACCAGCCCAGGGTGATGATGGCCCCGAGCAGGACGGCCAGCCCGCCGGCCATGAACGCTCGGTCGGCCCCACGGGTCTTCTTCCACTCCCCGGTAATCACGCCCCAGACGTTGGCCGTCAGCAGACTGGCAGTAAGGCTCAGCGGCCAGCCGATCGCAGGCCCGAGCTTGCCCATCATGGGAGCAGCGAGCCCGTAAACAAAGATGCCTCCGCCCCACAACAGTCCCATCAGCACCGCAAGTCCCCACAGTGATAGCCCGTGCGCCTCGGAGTACTTTGACCAGCTTCGATTCTTGCGCAGCAGATACCCACAGTAAATAAGGTTTGAAACTGCGCCCGCCGTGAGCATCAGCAGCCAGATCAGGTTTGAGCCGGCAAAGGCGCTGTTACCAAGACTCTGGGCCGACTTCAGAACGCCCTGGGCCGAGGCGTAGCCGATGTTGAAGACGGCAGAAAGCAGGCCGGCGCCCGCACAGATCAGAAATCCGGCCCAGAACGGGCGGGACTCACCGAACATCCCACTGCTCGATTCGCCGGCAGCTTCCTTCTCCCATCGCTCGCGCCGCACTCCGGCATAGCCGCAGATCCCGACGCCCGCGATGCCGATGACGGTTCCCAGAACCACAGCTTTTCCCTGGTTCTCGAAGAGGGTTTGCGGGGCAAGAATGACCATCGGGAGAAACGAGCCCAAGGAAGCACTTATAGCCAGGACCAGGGTGTTGCCCATCGAAAGTCCCAGGGTGCTGACTCCCTGGCCAAACATGATGGCACCGAATCCCCAGGCAAAACCAGTGGCGAGAGCGATGATAACGGCTCCCACCGGTGCTACGGCAAGAGCGTGCCACGTTCCCCGTATGGTGATAAAGGCCATCGCCGCGGGTATGGCCACGCACGCCGTCACAATGAACACGGCCCACATGTTCTCCCAATTCCACCGGCTCATGAACTTCATCGGTAGGGAAAAGGTGCCATTAAGGACCCCGGAAAACACAGCTAACAGAATGGCTAATAAGACAAACGACATTGCATCCACACCTCTCGCGGCTCGGTAGAAGCGGTTGGATACTAGGCTGATTCTGTGCTTGCTGTCAACCGTGGATGGATGAGGTGAAATCCCGAAGATCCGGCTCGAATCCCGCACCTTTTCCGCAGTTTTTCCGCACCTTTTCCGCAGGATAATTGGCTGCGACTGAAAGCCAATCTGAACTGAAGTCTGGAGGGAGTAGCCTTGCCTGCCTTCCGCAAAAGTGCGCATAACCTGCTTGCGGGAATCGGCATACCGGGTTAGGTTTCGGGAGGTGCCGGGAATCAGAAGTCAGGAGTCAGATCGATCTCGAGCTGGAGGTCAGGGCTTCTGACCCCTGCTTCTTGATTCCTTTCATTTTGCGGTCAGTTGGGCAGTTTCACGGTCACTGTCTTGACCTCCGTGTATTGCTGCAGGCCGTATTCGCCGAGCTCACGTCCCATGCCCGATTGCTTGAAGCCGCCAAAGGGCGCCGCCGAGTCGAACACGTCGTAACAGTTGATCCACACTGTGCCGGCGCGAACCTTGTTGGCAACGGCGTGGGCCTTGCCGATATCGCGAGTCCACACCGCCGCCGCCAAGCCATACTCGGTGCGGTTTGAGCGCGCGACGACTTCGTCGATATCCTTGAATTTCAGGATGCTCATCACCGGTCCGAAGATCTCTTCGCGGGCGATCTTCATTTCATCCTTTACGTTGGCAAAAACGGTGGGCTCGATGAAGAAGCCCTTGCTTCCTACCCGGTTGCCGCCGGCCATAAGGGACGCACCCTCCCGCTTGCCGGCTTCGATGTAGCTCATCACCTTTTCGAATTGGGTATCGTCAACCTGGGGGCCCTGCTCGGTGTTAGGATCCAGTGGATCGCCCACCGTGCGCTTCATGGCGCGACTCACGCTCTTCTCCACGAACTGGTCGTACGCCTTCTCCTCGACGAAAAGCCGCGAACCGGCGCAGCAGCACTGGCCCTGGTTGAAGAACAAAGCAAAATGCGCGCCCTCGATGGCTTGGTCCATATCGGCGTCGGCGAATACGATGTTCGGACTCTTGCCGCCGAGTTCCAGCGTAACCCGCTTGAGATTGCTCTTGGCAGCCGCCTCCATAATCAGATGACCGACCTCGGTGGATCCGGTGAAGGCGACTTTGTCAACATCATGATGCCAGGCAAGGGCGGCGCCGGCGGTTGGTCCGTATCCGGGCAGGATATTCACGACGCCTTCGGGGAATCCCGCTTCCAAAATCAGTTCACCGACGCGCAAGGCCGTCAGTGGGGTCTGCTCGGCGGGTTTCAGGATGACCGTGTTTCCGGCAGCGAGCGCCGGCGCCAGCTTCCAGGCTTGCATTAACAGCGGAAAGTTCCAGGGTATGATCTGCCCCACGACGCCCACAGGCTCCAGGCGCGTGTAGCAGAAATAGTCGCCGGCTATGGGGATCGTCTTACCCTGAATCTTGTCGGCCCACCCGGCGTAGTAGCGATAGCAGCCGATGGTGAGCGGCAGGTCGGCCGTCTTGGCAACCTGATACGGTTTGCCATTGTCAAGCGACTCCAGCCTGGCTAACTCATCCGCATGCTGCTCGATCAGATCGGCGAGGCGGTTGATCAAGTTACCGCGCTCGGCCGCCGCCATGCGGCGCCATGGCCCCTCGAAGGCTGCACGGGCGGCGCTTACGGCACGATCCACGTCGACGGCATCGGCTTCGGCCACTTGACAGATTTCGTCGCCAGTGGCGGGATTGACGGTGGGAAAAGCCCTGCCTGAGGCACTATCAACCCACCGGTTGTTGATAAGCAGTTTTGTAGGCCCCACAGCAATCTGGGGCTGCATGGCCGGAATTGCGGTAGCCATAAGGAACCTCCTTCAAACCTGAGAAATTTGCCCTCCGGGGTCGGTCGCGGGCGACCAGACGGAAAGGGGATACCGGTTTTCGTTATTTTTGACCACTGGATCTGGTTATAGCAAGGCGCTCGGCAAAGCGCAAGCCCTACCAGGAAAGCTTCAAATCACACGCAAAAGTGACGACGCTCACTGCATCGGCAGGCCGACGATGCTACGCTCGGTCTTGGGAGGAAGGGACGGAAGGTCATGGCAAGGTACGGTGACATCGTCGAAGTTTTGAAGATTGAAATCAAGCTGGTGCGTGGGGCGAAAGCGCCCGTCAAATCCGGTTTGGTGCTCCCACTCATTCACTCAGCAATGAAACGGACCGACTCCCGGAACGCACTTGGCGCCGCCCAGACCGTCGCTGCCCTTTCTGTACTGGCGGACGTGACCCCGCGGCAGCCCGAAGCGGGATCCGCCCTGCTCGGGGACACTTGCGACTTAATCGAACTGCTCGGCGATGAACGGGAGTTTGGGGACGTTGTCGCCTTGTGCGCCCAAGCTGTGGCAAAGCAACTCGAGAGCCGAGGCAGGGCAGACTGAAGATCACAGCCCTGGACTGCTATCGACCCACACCGGCTGGAGCAGGGCGAAGCGCAACTTCCAATTCTTCGGGATAGTAACGTTTCCTGGCGTTCCGCTATCCGGAACGGTCCCCACCGTCAGCTTAGAGTTGTCGGCTGGGGGGTTGACTACCGCCCCGTCGGCCCACTCGCTAAGAGTGGTGGTTTTGACGCGCGCTTGTGTGCCGCCCGGCAGTCGAACGGACTCGAGCGCCAAGCGCAGATATCCGGGGTGCTTTTGGCCCGATCCGGAACGTACTGCCGCCAAACGGACGGTCGCCCGGGCTCCCGCGAGCTCCAGCGACGAGCCGTCGAGGGCCTCGGCGGAGACCACGCGCCCTTCAAAGACATCGCCCGACTCGGTGGTCTCAGAACTCAGGGCTTCATCTATGCTGACTTCAAGCACGGTGCCCGGTGAGAGCATCAGCCGGTTCGGCACTAACCCGTACCATACTCCAGTGACGGCGGCCAAACAAAGGAGCAATGCCGGGGCGAAAATCGCCAACCAAAGCACGCTGCGGCTAGGAGCTTCGAACTGCTTCCAACCAAATTGCTTGATCGCGGTACCCACGGCCTTGCTCCTTAACCAGACAATTCGCACCCGGCGTGCCAACTCGGTTTTTCGTTCCAAACTGTTGATCACCAGTCGAATACATCAGTCGACAACGCCTTCCGACTGGCGTAAGACTTACACGCGACAGGCGGATTTCACATAGTCGTGCTGGGAATTGGTTGGCCGGAAAGGGATACCATCAAAGCAGCGCCATCTAACCCGCCGAGGTTCGCCCCGGCTCGAACAGCTGGGCCATCGCCACTTGGTAACCACAAGCAGGTGTAGAATATCCAATAACACTAGGGGCTTTTCTTAAGACACACCTCTTAGCACGAGGAGCTAAATTGGGTAACGGTACACGGATTCTTGTGGTCGAAGACGAGATTAACGAACGGGCGGGCCTTGCCGATCTGTTGCAAGTCTGGGGGCATGAGACCGAGTCCGCTTCAGACGGCCAGGAGGCGCTCGAGAAGGTCGCGACTTTCAATCCTGTGGTGGTCATTTCCGACCTGCGCATGCCGCGAATTAGCGGTATGGAACTCCTGCGACAGGTCAAATCGGAGCGGCCTGAAATCAAGTTCATCATGCTCACCGGCCAAGGCAGCATTGAAGAGGCGGTAGAGGCCACCAAACTGGGCGCCTTCAACTTTGTTGAGAAACCCCTGGATCCCAAGCGTTTGCAGGTGGAACTGCGTAATTGCCTGGACCGCCACGAGGGAGAGCGGCAACTGGAAGTCGCGCGTCGCCGCCTGCGCGACGTTGGCATTCTGGGAAGCCTCGTAGGACAGTCCAAGCCGATGCTGAAGGTGCTCACGTTGATTGAGCAAGTGGCGCCGTCGGTGGCGAGTGTCCTGATCATCGGCGAGAGTGGCACGGGAAAAGAGATGGCCGCGCGCACGATCCACCAATTGAGCCCGCGCGCCCTCCGGCCATTTGTAGCCGTAAACTGTGCCGCGATCCCAGAAACGCTAATGGAGAGCGAGATTTTCGGCCACGAGAGAGGAGCGTTCACGGGGGCCTTGGAGCGCCGCGCCGGCTGTTTCGAACTAGCTGATGGCGGAACTCTGCTCCTGGACGAGATCGGCGAAATGCCAATCGCCACGCAGGCCAAACTCCTGCGCGTTCTTGAGGATTCGAAGGTTCGGCGCCTGGGCAGCAAGGCGGAAATAGCCGTGGACGTGCGGGTTCTGGCGGCAACCAATAAAGTGCCCGAAGAAGCGATCGCAGCGGGACAGCTGCGCAGTGATCTGTACTACCGCCTGAATGTGGTGCAGATGCGCATGCCGCCCTTACGCGATCATCTGGAGGACATGGGGCCACTGGTTGCGGCCTTGCTGGAGGATCTGAATCGAAAGCACAGCCGTGACGTGCGCGGCGTGGACGAAGAGGTTATGGAGTCATTCAAACACTACTCTTGGCCCGGCAACGTCCGCGAATTGCGCAATGTGTTGGAGCGGGCCGTCGTGACCTGCTCGAGCGACATGCTGGGCAAAAGGCACCTGTCGCCAGACTTTGGCCGCCCCGCCCCCACCTCTGCCAATGACGCTCTCCGTCTTCACGCCGGCATGAGCGTTTCCGATGCTGAGCGCCGCCTGATCATGGAAACACTGGCATACACACAGAACAACAAGACCAAGGCAGCGGAATTGCTTGAGATCAGCCTGAAGACCCTTCACAACAAGCTCAAGGAATACGGCGAGGCAGAAAATGAGTGATCCGGGGCTCTCCGCTGGGAACTAGATGCCGAAAGCGCCGACTGTCCAGTGGCACTCTGTCGCGTCCTGATCGCAGTCCCATCTCAGGATTGCCAGACACCAGGTTCTTTTGCCGCTATATTCCGCCCTTGCCCCTGCTGCTCCTGAGACTGAGTCCATGGCTACCATCGCGCTGGATGCCACCTATACCGTCGATCCTAATCCCTCCGGTGTGGCAGCTTTCTCGCTACGTCTGATTCAGGCACTTCTCGCAATCGAAACTTCTCATCGCTTTCTCCTTTGCTACCGCCTGTCCCGTCTCAAGCAACGGCGGAGCTTCATCACGCCCGAGACGCTGCCGGCGCCGGCCGCGTCAGATTTCGAAGTGCGACTGATGCAGGAGCCGTTGACTTTTTGGCTTCGCTGGCAGGCTGACCTGTTTCATAGCCTGGCGCAGCGCCCTCCTGCCTTTCACTTTCCCAAGGAAGTGGTCACCATTCACGACGTCTTCCCCATGACCGGCCTCGACTATTCAACACCGGATTTCCAACGCAGGTTCACGAGCCTGCTGCTGGAAGCGGCCGCACGCGCTGCCAGAGTAATCGTACCTTCCGAGTACACGGCGTCCGAGTTGGTGCGGCATGGCGGGGTTCCGAGGGAGAAGATCAGAGTTGTGCCCGAGGGCGTGGACCTGCCCACGGCAATTATCCCGCTTGAACAGAGGGAGCGTGAACGCGAGCGCCTGGTGGGTGCGGGAAAACAAATGATCCTGAGTGTCGGCGTGATCCAGACTCGCAAGAATACGCTGAACATGCTGCGGACGCTCCAGACACTACCCGAGAACTATCGCTTGGTGCTGGCCGGCGGCGATGGCTACGGAGCCGAGGCCGCTCATGAATTCGTCCGCAAGGAGCACTTGGAATCGCGGGTGATGGTCCTCGGTTACGTACCGCAGGGACGTTTGTCCTTGCTCTATCAGTCCGCCAGCGTTTTCCTCTTCCCTTCCTTCGAAGAAGGCTTCGGACTGCCAGTGCTGGAATCAATGGCCCACGGACTGCCCGTGGTCGCCTCGCGGACTTCCTCGCTGCCGGAAGTCGGCGGTCAAGCGGCACTCTACGTGAATCCTCATGATCCGGCCGATATAGCTGCCAGAATTCAGGAGGCAGCCGAAGACGACGATCTTCGCCGGCGCATGATCGGCCGAGGCCTGGAGCGGGCCCGCGAGTTCACCTGGCGCCGGACCGCAGAAGGCAATTTGAGGGTTTATGAAGAGGTCATGAGTATGTAATCAGCTCCCCGTACTGCTGTAGTTGCGCACGCCTCGATTCCACACCAACACCGCCAGACTAAAGAACACGGCGGCCACCGCCGGTACCAGCTCAAAATAATGCTGGAAAGACACCCGATGCAGGAAATGCGTGGTGGGATAGAAGGAGGCAAATCCAAAAGGAATGACCCAGCTCAGCATGAACTGGATAAAGGTGCTGTAGATGGTGAGTGGATAGCGGCCAAAAGTGAGCATGTTGAAAACTGGCGGGACGATGCCCACACGGTCTTCAAACCAGAAAGAAACGGCGGTGAGAATGAGGAAGACGGCAAGATAGATCAAGACGCCGCAACCCACCATCAGGCCAAACAGCGGATAGTCAGCGAGGCTGAAGTGCAGATGCATGCGCTTGACGCACAAAACGATTACGAAAAGCCCGGTCACAACCTCCTGCAGCGATTCGATGCGGAACTTCTCAAACAGCACCTGGAAAAGCGTGCTCACCGGACGCAACAGAATGCGATCGAAGCGGCCCTGGATAATGTAAATGTCGCCGAATTCGTAGAGATTCCAGCTCAGCACGTTGAAGAATCCGAGGGGGACGAGGGAAAAGGCATACAGAAACAAGATCTCATTGAACGACCAGTCCTGAAGCTGAGGAATTTTGGAAAAAAGCACCAGCACAAAGCCGAAACCCAGCACGGTGGCAGCCATGGAGGAAAAGAAGGCAATGAAGAAATCGGCTTTGTAAGCCAGGCGCACCTTGGCGTATTGGGCGAAGTAAAGAAGAAAGAGTCGGAGGTGACGTTTCATAGGGCAAGTGTTCTGTCATAACCTAATCGGTCAGGTCGCTCACTGAGGGCAACTCTGTGCCTCGTTCCCAATTTGCTTTGAATACTCTTGGGTACAGCAATATGCTGGCCTTGTCGCGGAGTAGAGTGGCGAATCTTTCAGACACGGCAGTAGAGTGTTTTGGATGATATACCCAGATCCTTCGGTTATCCCACACACCCAAATCCACAGGGTACGGGACTTCAGGTGTTCGTGCCCAATCTTTTGTGTATAGATATTTCACCCGCACGTTATTCTTCAGATCTTGCTGTATCCTGGCGATGAAGTCCGGGTTAGTCTCTATGCCGGGCTCGATGATGAACAGCCGCTGGACTACAACACCTCGATTGGCGATAGCTTCGGCCAAACATTTGAGATACTGTTTCCTCCCCGCATCTGGCATGGGGTCATCAGGCCACAACACTGTTGCTTCCAATGAATGTTGCACTTCATTTGCCAACTGCATGCCCAAGCCTGCCGTATCGGCATTGTCGAGTTTGAGTTCGCCGCCTTCCGCCTTTTTCAATCGAAACTCCAACTCCACGAGCGTCTCCCGCGCCTGCCTGTAGAACAAGTCATCGCCGGTGTCCTCGATCTTGCGTAATGAGCGGTACATCTCGTTAACAAGCATGTAATCGTCTATGCGCTTGAAGTTCGCAAGAATAATGCCATAATCGCTCTGCAGTTCGTCATGACGCTCTTTAAGCGTGAGTTTCAACTCCTCCAAAGCAAAGACTAACCCAGTTACTGTAAACAGAATGGTTGAAATCAACACTCTGTCCTTGATTCGATCAGGAATCAGATTAGGGAAGGCTACTAGCAGTAAGTTGAATATGATGGCGGCCGCAAAAACGACATACTTGAGGACGCTGATCCTCTGTGACATGGGTCTTGCCATTGTTGTAAGTACTCCTTCCGACGTTCAAAAGCTCATGTTCAACCGCCCTGAATCGTAATCCTCCGGCTGGACCACGTCCACATCCCGTGCCCGATCGCGGCGAGCGCTAGTACCCAAAACACCTGAATTCCGAGTTGCCACAGTATCGTCGAGCCATTGATCTTTCCGAGATAGAGCAGCACCGGAACGTAGCTGATGTACTGAAACGGCATGACAGCCATTGCCTTCTGGATCGAATGCGGAAAGAAGGAGATCGGCAACAGCAGACCGGAGAAGAGTTCCAGCAAAAAGTACTTTGCCCGTAGCAACCCCAAAATGGATTTCAGCCGGATGGCAAACGTCCCCACCGCAAAATTGATCGCGGCCACAATGAAGAAGCTAAGGAACGAGCTCGCGAAGAAAGCCACGAAGTGCAGCAGGCTGGCCGGCTTTCGGATTGGATAGACCAGCATCAGAACGAGGGCGCTCGGAAGCGTCAGGAGCGCCAGACGAAAAACCGCCTGGCCCAGAGCCACCGCCGTGAGGAGACCCTGCAGGCTTACAGGCTTGATCAGGTTCATCACCAGGGTGCCTTCGGTCACCTGAGTCGCGATATCCTGGTCGATGTTGTTGAAGTAAAACGACCGAATGATCCAGCCGACGGCGACATAAGTGAGGATCTGGCTGAAGTCGAAGCCCTCGATGTGCGCACTGTGGGCGAAGATAGCTTTCCAGATGAAATAGTAAACCGAAACATAAATGAAATAAGTGACGATGCCAGTGTAGTAGCGCAGTCTGTACGCCAGCGTATCGACGAATCCTATCCGCACGTATTCCGCATAAATGCGGAGTTGCTGCACAAGAGGTGTGTCGGATTGAAGCGAATCGAAAGCGAGAGTCTCAGTGGACATACCGTTTCTTGTTAGTCGCCTCGTGCCGGCTGAAGCGAGGACTCTGTTCGCGTTTCGGGTAGCGCCTGTAGGGGCGACCCTTGTGGTCGCCCAGGGCAGGCACAGGGCCTGCCCCTACATCGGATATCAGGGTAAGGCGTTGCCTAGTCTTTTCCGGCGCACGACATAACACCGGGGATTTGCAGACTCACCTCCTCTGTGAGGAGGGGCGTTCGCCGGTGGGGACACCGGCGCTACAGAATCACCTCAGCCCACTTCGCCGCTCAGATAAATTCTTTTCACCACATCTTCGATCGGCTCTTCTTCAATGAAGATATCCCGAACCTCGATCCGGTTGATGATGTTCCGGATCACCTCCGCGCTGGAGTGCTGATTGCGGTCAAATCGCATCAGATAAGTCAGCTCATCGACGCGCTCACAGGCAATGCCATTGGCCGCGATCTCCTGAAGGCGAGGCACTTGGGCGCGATCCTTAAGAAAGAACTTTACCTGGTTATAACGCACCAGGCGCGCCTTCATTTCAGCCAAGTTCCCATCGAAAAGCACAGCCCCTTTGTCGATGATGATGATCCGCTTGCAGAGCTCTTCGATATCGGCGAGATCGTGGGTAGTGAGCAAGACCGTGGTCCGCTCGCTCCGATTCACTTCTTTCAGGAACTCGCGGATGTGGTCCTTGGCTACCACATCGAGCCCGATGGTCGGCTCGTCGAGAAACAGCAGCGGAGGATTGTGCAGCAGCGAGGCCGCCAGATCGCAACGCATGCGCTCGCCAAGGCTCAACTTGCGAACCGGAGTATACAGGTAGTCTTTAATGTTGAGTATCTCGCCGAAAACGTCCAGGCGCCGGTGGTAATCGGCCTCGGGAATCTCGTAGATCTCCCGCAAGAGCTTGAACGACTCAACCACGGCGATATCCCACCAGAGCTGGGTCCGCTGTCCGAAGACCGCCCCCAGGTGGCGCGTATAATGCTGGCGATCCCGATAAGGGACAAAGCCGGCGGCAACCACACTGCCGCTGGTCGGCACCAGGATGCCCGTGAGCATCTTAATGGTAGTGGACTTCCCCGCACCGTTCGCTCCGATATATCCCACCATCTCGCCGGGCTGAATCGAGAAGCTCACCTGATTAACGGCCCTGATGGTGACATATTCGCGCACGAAGAGGTTCTGCAGGGCGCCCAGTACACCCTCGCGGCGCCGGAAGCTGCGGAAGTTTTTGTTTAGGTTTCGGACCTTGATGATCGGTGGCACGCCGAGCCTTTCGACCGTCTGGCATGAACGCCCGACGTAACCTCTTTCAGCCTAAATTCATTCTTGCGATCCACGCATCTACCGTCTGTTCAAGCGTGTCGAGCGGCAAAGCGCCGTTGACCAGGATCACCTCGTGGTATTCCTTCAAGTCGAACTTTTCCCCGAGCGTCCGCTGGGCATGATCCCGCAATTGTTCGATCTTGAGCTGCCCGATCTTGTACGCGAGCGCCTGTCCGGGCCAGGCGATATAGCGATCCACTTCATTCACCACGTCGAGTTCGGTCTTGGCCGCATGCAGCAGAAAGTAGTCAATGGCCCGCTGCCGATCCCACCTCATCGCATGAATACCCGTGTCCACCACCAGACGCACGGCCCGCCACATGTCGTAGGTCAGTTGTCCAAAGCGGACGTAGGGATCGTCGTACAATCCCATGGCATATCCCAACGACTCCGCATAGAGGCCCCAGCCTTCGACGTACGCGGTATAGCTTCCGTATCGCCGGAACTTTGGCAACTCACCCTGTTCCATGGCGAGCGCAATCTGCAAGTGATGGCCGGGTACCGATTCGTGCAAAGTGAGCGCAGTCATCTCCCACTTGGGACGTGTCTCAGGCTTGTAGAGGTTCACACAATAGGAGCCGGCGCGCGATCCGTCACCCGCTCCGGGCTGATAGTAGGCCGTAGTCGTATCGGGCGCCACCGCGGCGGGGATCGGTTCCACCCCGTAGGGCTGGCGGGGCAGCAGCCGAAACACCTTAACCAGCTTGGGATCGACCCGTTTGGCGATCGCCCGGTAAGCCTCCAGCAAATCATCCGGGTTCTTGTAGTAGAACTGCGGATCGGTGCGGAGGAACTTGAAGAAGTCCTGCCTGCTTCCCTTAAACCCCACCTGCTCGATAACCGCTTGCATCTCCCGGTTGATCCGCTCGACCTCGCCCAGGCCCACCTGATGCACTTCCTCCGGCGTCATCTTGGTGGTGGTGTAGTAACGAACAAAATAGGCGTACATCTCGTGGCCGCGGGGCATCTGCCAGGCACCCACCTGGTCGTAACAGGCCGGCAGGTAGTCACTCACAAAGAACTGCTTGAAACGGCCGTAAGCAGGTATCACGCCGGCCGCGATCGTTTCTCGCGCAGCCTTTGACAGGCGCTCCCGGTCGGAAGCCGCAACCGAAGCGGGAAAATCCCTGAAGGGTTTGTAAAAAGGACTCGCTCCTGGATCACTCACGATCTGCTTATCGATCTGGGACGGGATGCGCTCCATGATGACTTTGGGCAGCAGCATGCGCTCGCGGATGGCTTGGCGAAGCAAAGCCATCGTCTGGTCCATGGAAGTGGGAAAAGCACGCAGCCTGGCGATCCAATCTTCATAGTCCTTCACCGTTTCAAAACGCAGAGTTTCGGTGAGCTCATCCGCCGTCTGAATTCCGCCGCGTTGGTTGAGCGGCACCAGATACCAGTGATACTGATAACCCTCCACGTTTTCCTGATACTGACGCAAGAGGAGGTCGAAGTTAAGCTGATCGGCCGCAGGAAGCCGGCTGCGGTCGATCCCTTTCAGTCGGTCGATGACCTCGAGATCGTGCCGATGATGCGCGGCAATCGAATCCAGACTCACATCGTCCCAGCGATCATTCCAGCGGCGGTCGCCCAACGATGACGCCCAGGTGGGATTGTGTTCCATGCTGTAATCCCATTCGCTTGAGATCAATTGGTGAAGCGCTTGCACGGCGTCGTTCACGCGTGCCTCCTCTCCCGCGCCTTCCGGATGAGCGGGTGGCTGCCCGTCTTGAGCACAGAATCCGAGGGCAGGCAGCGATGTGACCGCGGCTCCGCTCATCGTTCTCTTCAAAAATGTCCGGCGTTGCAAGCTCCTCCTCACCCGTCGGCGAACGGGGCTCAACCGCTCAACCGGCCGCAGGCTTAGTCCCCAATCGCCTTAATTACTACCCGCTTTCGGCGGCGGCCGTCGAATTCGGCATAGTACACCTGTTGCCAGGGTCCGAGATCAAGTTTGCCGTTGGTCACCGGGACCAGAACCTGATGGCCGATCAAGAGGTTCTTCAAGTGGGCATCGCCATTGGTCTCGCCAGTGTGATGATGACGGTAGTCGTCGCGATAGGGCGCGAGTTTCTCCAGCCACTCCTCGATGTCCGCGATCAGGCCATCCTCGGCATCGTTAATGTAGATGCCAGCCGTGATGTGCATGGCGGATGCCAGCACAAGTCCTTCCTGGATCTGCGCCTTTTCGAGCACTGCCTCCAGCTTATCGGTGATGTTAATGAACTCGCGCTGGCTCTTGGTGTTGAACCACAGATACTCCGTATGTGATTTCATGATCTCCCCCGCGAAAAGCAATGGGCAGCCAGACGGTCGGCCCGTCCCGCTTTTCATCGTAGTCAGGGCTCCGATGGGTCTTCACTTCGCTTTCTGCCTGCCGCCTATCTCCTTACTGTTCACTGCCCTCCGGCCGCAACCGCCGCTTGATTTCCGCCGCCAGCTTACCCAGATTCACGGGCCGAAACAGCACGCGTTCGAACCCTCGGGCGAGTAGCTGATCTTCGCTTTCGGCGATGACACTGTGGCTCGCGATCACCCAAACTGGTGTCCGGCGCCCCCACTGTTCGAGGGCAGCGAGTTCTGCCCCGGGATCGTCGCTCGCGTGGAGGTCCGCAACGATCAACCTGTGCAGCCGGGGCCGCTCCGACACGCCTTTTAGCGCTTCGGATACCGTCTCCAGCGCCTCGACTTCAACACCGTCCTCGATCAATTGCGCACGGAGAAGAGCCCGTGCCTGCCAGTCTCTCGCCACCAGGAGAACCTCAGCCATAAGATAAGATCGCCCGAGGGAGCAACCCGGCTCTTTTGGGGGATTTTCGAACCCAATCGCCTCAGTGACCGGCGTCACAGACATCCGGGGGTTCGAAGAGCACTCTCTTACCAGAGACTGGCGAGGACGGAGCTGGTGGTCTGAGCATGGCCAGTGCCGGTGCCGGTGGTTCGTATCGAGATCCAGTCACTTCACTGCTCCCACTCGCCAACTTATCCCGACCGCCGGGAAGACCATCGAGGGAGGTGCCTCATGCTTTCCGCCCGCCTGATCCAAATGATCGAGGACCACGCCGAAGAGCTGACAACTGATGTTATCGACGATCTCCGAAGCAACAAACTGACAACTCACTACCACCGCCTTTCAGACCACGAATTGCGGGAGCGAGCCTACGACGTTTACCGGCACTTGGGCCACTGGATACACCACGAAGCAGAGGGCGCAATCGAAAACACCTTCTCCGCGCTCGGCCAGTTACGGTACGCCGAAGGAGTTCCTGTAAGCGAGATGGTTTGGGCGCTGACCCTGACTAAATATCATCTGCGCGACTACATTCACCACGCCGGTCTGGTCGATTCCGCCGTCCAACTCTATCAAGAACAGGAACTCTGGCGCTTAGTGGGCCACTTCTTCGACAAGGCCATTTTTTACACGGTGCGCGGCCACGAACAGGCAGCCACGGTCCAGCACCACGTGCAGACCAAGCACGCAGCCTAATAGTCGCACGGCAAAGACTGGCTATCTTCCGCAACCCGGGCGGCTGGGGCCAGGCCCCGGTGGTTCAGCTGCCCGGCCCTGCTGTGTGGTCCCTCACCCGGCAACCAACTCTCAATTTCCCACAGGTTTGCAGCCCAAGTCCCCGTGTTCTCAGCCCAAACTCCTACGAAAGCAGTAATTCCAGATCTTCCCGGCGCAGATCGCGGATCACGCTGTTATCCGCACTGATGATCGCGGCGGCGAGGTCGCGCTTGCTTTTCTGCAACTCGAGAACCTTCTCCTCAACCGTATCACGAGCGATAAGTCTGTAGGCGAAGACCTGCCTCTCCTGTCCGATGCGATGGGCGCGATCGACCGCCTGCGCTTCGACGGCCGGGTTCCACCACGGATCAAGCAGGAAGACGTACTCGGCAGCCGTGAGGTTCAGACCCAGTCCGCCGGCCTTCAGGCTGACCAGGAAGAGCCGGCAGTTGCCATCCTCCTGAAAGCGCTGAACCGCTGATTGACGGTCGCGGGTAGAGCCGTCAAGGTACTCGTACACGATACCCTCGCTGTCCAGGCGGTCGCGCACGATCCGGAGCAGGCTGGTGAATTGCGAAAACACGAGAGCCTTGTGCCCTTCATCGAGAACCTCGCGCAACTGCCCCAGGAGCACGCCCAGCTTCGCGCTGCCCTCGGAAGAGCGGCTCGGATCGATCAGGCCAGGGTGGCAGGCAGCTTGGCGCAAGCGCAGCAGCGCCTCCAGCACCTGGATCTTGGATTTCGCCAGACCGTCGGTTTCGATCCGCTTCAGCAGGGCGTTGCGGTAGTGCTGGCGCAGTTCGTCGTAGAGCTTGCGTTGTACGGCCTCCATCTCGCAATAGACGGTTTGCTCGGTTTTGGGCGGGAGTTCCCGTGCCACCTGCTCCTTGGTGCGGCGCAGAATGAAGGGCCGCAATCCGTGGGCCAGGAGCCGGCGGGTTTCTCCATCGGGATTGCGTCCGGCCGCGCCCGCCAGTTTGAACACACTCGCCTTTCCCAGCATGCCGGGATTGAGGAATTCGAAAAGCGACCAAAGTTCGCCCAGATGATTTTCCACGGGTGTCCCGCTCAGCGCCAGACGGTTCTCACAGTGAAGCAGGCGCACTGCTTTGGCGGCTTCCGTTCCAGCATTCTTCACCGCCTGAGCCTCATCGAGCACCACGTAGTCAAACTCGAAATCCTTCAGACGCAGCACGTCGCGGCGCAGTGTTCCATAGGTGGTGAGGACAACATCAAAGGCGCCGGGCTCGCCGAGGTCGCGCCCCAAGCCGGTGTAATCGAGCACACGCAATTGCGGGGTGAAGCGCTCCACCTCCTGTTTCCAATTGAAGACAAGCGACCGGGGCACGACCACCAGCGAAGGTTTCATCGGCTCGCCTGCGGCCCGCCTCTCACGGCGGGTCTCGAGCAAAGCCAGTACCTGGGCAGTCTTGCCTACGCCCATGTCGTCGGCCAGGCAACCGCCGAAAGAAAAACGGCGGAGAAACTCCATCCAACCTACGCCCTCACGCTGGTAGTCGCGCAGACGCCCGGCAAAACCAGCGGGCTGGGCAGCGCCTTCGATACCCTGAAACAGCCCCAGTTCTTCCCGCAGGCGGGCAAAGGTGGCGTCGCATCGCGCCTCAGGTTGTGTCGCCAGCAGAGCATCAAGTAACCCCGCCTGGCTGCGCCGGAAGCGGATGTGCCCGCTGCCCTCAGGCGTTCCCATTCCTGCCAGCATACCGATCCGCTGCAGCCACTCTTCCGGCATCACCCCGTATGTACCGTCGTCCAGCCGCACCACGGTTTCACCACGGCGCAAAGCCTCGAGTAGCGCCGGCAGTTGCGCTTCGGTTTCGCCGTACCCCACTTTGCCATGCAGTTCGAACCAGTCTACGCCGCTGGACACCTCGAGGTGAAAGGCGCCGGGCCGACGGAAGATTTTACCTTCAGCCTCGATATGCCAGCCGGCTTCCACCAGAGCGCGCACCAAACGAGGCAATTTGCTTGGCGCCAAGTCCCAAGCGGGCTCGCGGTCCCAGTAGGTTGGCGGCCGGAACCTGACACCCAGATCGTGCAGCAGGCCCTCGGCGGCCTTCTCCGTCTCCGCGTCACGTCTCAGAAAGCGACGTTCGACAGGGTCGTAAAGGCCAGGAGTTGGCGCCACCGATTGCACCACCTGGCCTCCGTAGTCATATGACAGTTCCGTCTGCAGCCTGCCCGAGGCGTGCGTCACGGACTTATCGGCGCGGATGTGCAGGCGAGGCCGCGGGACAACCGTAACCTCCTGGTAACGCAGTTCTTCCGGCACCTCCGGAGGCGGCAGGCCCGGAAGGGACAAAAGCGCCGTCAACAGTTGGTCCCGGTCCTTATCGGGAGCCTCGATCGAGCCAATTTTGCGGAGGCGAGCGACCCATTGGAACGCCGTGTCCTCGGCGAGCGGAGCTACCCCGTCGTGTGTGAAAACAAAGCCGCCCTGGGTGATTAGGATAGGAACAGCCAGATCCATGCGTTCCTCTCCTCGGTTCAGCACTCCCGCAACGGCCCATCCACCTTTCCTGCCCCGGCGTATCTCGATCCCGAACCGCCATGTCCCGCCCCCGTCCCAGGTAAGCGGAACCAGCTCGTCCGATTTGCTTTTGTCCCTCCAGTAGCCGCGTCCGGTACGAATCACGAGAGGCAGCATCAGCTTGGCCAGGGCGTCCGGCACCAGACAGGAAACGGGAATCGGGTTATCCAAACCGGAGTAACTCCAGCCGTAGCCGTAGTTCTGTACCCCTCCGGCGAGCGCCGCCAGAATTTCGCGATCTTCCGGCGATGGCAAGTCACCAATCTGGCCGCGCCGCAGCGAGAGATTCACAGGGCGCGTCCAGCTGCCGTCGCCCTTGAGATCGTGGGACGCAAGCCAGAGGACACCACAGCCTGCGGAGAGGCTTTCGGCAACATCGACAACATAGAGCACCTGCCGTTTCGAAGGCCATGGATTGCGCGGTGGAGCGGGCTCGTACGAAGGTTCGGCAATCCCAGCGAGTTGTCTTCGCCAAGTGGGCACTTGGGGAGGTTTAGGGGGACTCGGCACGTAGGCCGAGGCCTTTCCACGCGGCGAGCGGGGAAAAGGCATTTCGGCAGACTCGCTCCAATCATCCTCGGGAACGTAATCATCCAGGCTCACACTGCTAGCCGACGCGGCCGCCGAAAGAAGTCCACGTCCGTCCGCAGCAAGAACGACGGCCCATAGGTGCTTGCACACGCCAGCGGATTCAAAATAGGGACATTCGCAGTTCACCCGCAGCACGCCCTCCTCCCAACGCAGGCAAACCTCGTAGGATTGCGAACCTTGGACTCGCGCCTCAATCTCGGAGTCCGAGCTGCGCAGAATCCGCACCCGCCCTTGCCAGAAATAACTGCTGCCGCGGTTCCGAATCCCGGTGTCAAAATAGGAGGTGACTTTCTTGGCTAGCGTGGGTGGTTTCCATGTCTTTGAGGGGGTGCCGAAGGTCATGTGCTTTTCCCGGAGAGGTGCTGTCGCAGGCTCGGTCTCTCAGTGAGTTTCTTTTTGGTGAAAAACAAATTTACCACGACGTGCCGGTTTGCAGAAATGCCCAATGATCCCGCGCCAAGGTTCGAGGTCTGCCTGAGATGGTAGGGATTAATTGCCTCCTCGTTTGACGCAGGATCGCAACCAAGAACCCATGGGTGGACAAACTGCAGCCCCAGTCAGGGCGACTCTAAGGAAAGAATCGCGGACTCCAAGAAATGGCGGTCATCGTTACGCTCTCTCAAGCAGGCAGACACCTGCCCATGGCCGGTCGCCCATGTGGGCGGTGTCTTCCGGTGCGAGCGCCAGAGGTTCCATACCTGCTGGAAGGCGTTTCAGTTCCCCCGCCGTCTTCAGCAGCGAGCGCACATCCACTGGACGCCAGTTGTGCTCAGCAAAAAATTGGGGACCGGACTCGGGCGCGAATCTCAACTGCGCGCCTGCCGCGCCCAAGTGAGCCTGGGTGTTCTGTTGCAGCATCCGCAGCAAACCGGGAGAGGCAATATCGACTGCCCAGTGTTGGAACGTGGGCGGACGGGCCAGATCCTCAGCCAGGGCACCTACCTCATCTTCCCTCAGGTAGATGAGCAATCCCTCGGTGAGGATCAGGGCTTTCGTAGCCCGTTTGCCGAAAGCCTCAAAGAGGGCCCGACGCGCGGCCACATCTGCCAGGTCTAGCCGGATAGACTCCAGATTGCAGGCCGGATTCTCGCCGTCGAGAATCTCTTCCTTGTAATCGAGAATCTCGGGCATATCGACGTCAACCCAGATCAATTCCGGCGGCAGCGCCATCCGGTAGGGACGGGCGTCAAGACCTGCCGCAAGGTTCACCACCAAATCCGTACCCTGGCGAATCTGATGCGCTATGAACAAATCAAACAGGTACGTACGGGTGATATACGACCATGCGTTCTGATCGTGAAAGGGGAGTGAGGCAGCGATCTGCTCGCCGCGCTCACCCGCTAGTCGACGGGCAAAAGGGTCTCGAAAGAGGGCATCCTGCCGTTCACTCTCTCTGGCGCGGTAGACGGCGACCCAGCGAGCCGTGTCGGTGATGTGCCGGACAAGAGGTTCGCTCATGGGTTCCTCCAAAACCTTTCGTACACGTGCACAGTATAACCGCGAATACCCGGGAGAGCGCGGTTGCCCGGCTTGTCGCCAACTTCCAAGCTCAATCGACAAACTTATGGGCAATCGGGAAGCGGCGGCCCATTCCAAATGCCTTGCCTGTGACTTTTAGCGTGGGTGCGGCTTGCTGCCGTTTGTATTCCGCGCTGGTGACCTTGCGGAGGATTTCGCGGACCAATTTCTCGTCAAATCCGTTACGGGAGGCGATATTCTGTGGGCAGAGGTTCTCTTCAATGTAGCCTTTGAGGACGGCATCCAGCAATTCGTAGGGTGGCAGCGTATCCTGATCGGTTTGGTTGGCGCGCAATTCGGCCGAGGGGGGTTTTGTGAGAGTATCTCGAGGAATGCGCTGGCGCTCGAGGTTCGCGAATCGGGCGAGCTCGTAAACCATTACCTTGGGAACGTCGGCAATTACGGCCAAGCCTCCGGCCATGTCCCCGTACAACGTGCAATAGCCAACAGCAAGCTCACTCTTGTTGCCCGTGGAGAGCACCAGGGAGCAGAATTTGTTGGAGAGTGCCATCAGCACGTTACCACGAATGCGCGCCTGGATATTCTCTTCGGTAACATCCTGGGGGAGCTTGCCGAACACGGGCTGGAGGGTCTGGAGGTAGGTCTCGTAAATCGAGCGGATGCTAATCACGCGGAAGTCAATGCCCAAGTTAGAGGCGAGGGCCTCCGCATCGCTGATACTTCCCGGGGAGGAAAAGGGTCCAGGCATGCTCACCCCCAGGACGTTCTCGGGGCCGAGGGCATCGGCAGCGATAGTGGCCACCAACGACGAATCAATGCCGCCGCTCAAGCCGACGATGACCCTCTGAAATCCGCACTTGCGAACGTAGTCGCGCGTGCCCAGTGCCAGGGCATGATAAACAGCCTCAGTTTCGGACGCGGGCCACCCATGGAGTTCGGGGCCGCTATCCTCCGACGTGTCAAAAACCACCAGGTCTTCCTCGAAAGATCGGGCTCGAGCGCACAGTTCGCCCCTGGCGTCAAAAGCCAAACTCGATCCGTCGAAGACGAGCTGGTCATTGCCTCCAACCTGGTTAACATAAACCACGGGAACGCCACGTTCGCGGGCAATGGCTCTTAGCATGTCATGGCGCAGCTCGATCTTGCCCATCGAGTAAGGAGAGGAGGCAATATTCAAGATGAGGCTGGCGCCCGCCTTGAGTGTTTCTTCCACCGGATCGCGAGCGTAAAGCTGCTTTTTCCAAAAGCTCTTGTCGTTCCACACGTCCTCGCAAACCGTCAGACCCAATTGCCACTCGTGAAGCGGGTAGACCACAGGGGTCGTCCCCGGCTCAAAGTACCGCGACTCGTCGAATACATCGTAGAAAGGCAGGAGCATCTTGCTGTAGTTTGCCACCAGCTTGCCGCGATGGAGTAGCGCAGCCGCGTCCGACACGCCTTTTCCTTGTTCTGCCCTGGAACGCCGTACGTAGCCAACGACCGCGGCGATGTCGGGCAGAGCGCGGGTGAGGCGCTCCATCTCGGCCTCGGAGCGCGCGATGAACCCTGGCTTCTCGACCAGGTCGCGCGGCGGATACCCGCAGAGCGCCAGTTCCGGAAACACCACCAGATGCGCGCCGCAATCAAGCGCGCGATGCGCGTAGCTGACGATTCGGTCCACGTTTCCGGCGAAGTCTCCGACAGTCGTGTTGATCTGCGCCAGAGCAATTCGCATAGAGGGTTGGTTATCGAATTGAGAATGGCTCAACGGGTCGCGGCTAGACCCAACTTGCGAGTCTATAAGCTAACAATTATAGCTTAAGCGCGGGATAGCATGAACTGAGGAATCGCAAACGTAAGGATGGAGAGGTATTTTAAGAGCGGAGCTGCGTCCCCGTCAATGTTGTCGGGCGGACGCAGCCTGGGACCTAAAACGTGTGGCAGGCCCGGGACCCGCCGAAGTTAGACACTGAACGAGCTTCCGCAGCCGCAGGTTGTCTTGACGTTCGGATTTTCGAACTTGAAACCGGAGCCTTCCAGCGTCTCCACGTAGTCGATCTTCGTACCCTTAAGATACATTAAGGACGCTTGATCCACAAAGACCTTAAGGCCCTCAAAATCGAAGACCTTGTCGATCCCGTTTGACTCGTTTTCAAAGTTCATCTGGTACGAAAAGCCGGAGCATCCGCCGCCCACCACCGAAACCCTTAAGCCCTTTGGCTCGGGGTTCTGCTGGCCTAGGATTTCCTTCACCTTACCGACCGCCGTAGGCGTCAGATCGAGCGCCGCCATAGATTAGACTCCTTTTTCTGGACTGTTTGACTTGGAAGCGTCGCACCTCACTCAAAAACTAAGATAACAGACAGCAGCGCAGAAAGCAAGCCGCGCCATCGCCCATTGTCGCCCATCGAGATCGAGGACGGTTTTGCTTTATCTCGCTGAGTCGAGTAGTTACTCGCATGCTCAGAAGATACCCAATCCGGCGGAACTGGAGTTTTTTATAGGACCTGTGTAGGACTTGCACGATTAAGGTAAGAATGGAAAAGCCAAGCTGCCATGGAAAGATCAATTTCCTTTTGTTATCAAGACGATGTTCACCCGGTGCAGGATTGGCACACAACCTGCGCTGAGCCAGGGTGCTTCTGTTTCCGGCTCGTGGACGGTCGGAGACAGTGCCCGCGGACCCCCCCTTCCCGCGGCAATCCGGGGAGTGATCCGAGATCGACTTGGACTATGCGCTGTGCCCCAGCACATCAAGGCATAGGCGATCAGGGTCACTCCCCGGTTCCTTTTCCTGCGGCCGTCTCGGACTTGCCGTGCCGCGTCAGTCCTGAACGAGAAAGTCACTCTCAAGATGGGTCTCGGAACACATTGAGAAACCCTAGCCGCGAACGCTCTCTTACTGCGGACTCCGAAATTGCGCCGTGATTCCTACTTGATAGCCGTGTGAAAGAATTCATTTCAAGCTCACTTTTGCCCGAAATTTTCATTTTCCGTGTTCCCCTTCTATTCCTCCCCTTTTATCCCTTCTATTCCCTTCTAGGTTGCTGCTAGGTTGCTGCTTGACAGGTTAATACATCATGCGTAATATCATGGGAATAGCCGTTGCCGGCGGGAAAACCGGGGCGTGGCAGCCTTTTGTCCAGTCACTGACATTCCCGCAGGCGTCAATTTCTACAATTCCGGCGGGCCCCTCCCAGTAAAGCCGAGCAATAAGGAAGGGCGTCGCTCGACCCGACATGCAGGACGGGAAACCTAGCCCACCTCGGAAAGGACCTGCAGCGATTCTCCGATATTTCGATGGCGCTCCGGCTATGGAGGCGAAAAAGTAATGGAAATACTGAGGCTCCTTTTCTCTTCAGGCGGCTTCATGCCTCACGGCTACTGTTTCCTTTGGAACCCCGGGCTCGTCTGGCTTCATGCCATCTCGGACCTGCTGATTGCCTTAGCTTACATCGCTATTCCCCTGACGCTGATTTACTTCACTCGGCGTAGGAAGGATCTTCCTTTCAACTGGATGTTTGTGTGCTTCGGCGTGTTCATTGTCGCCTGTGGACTTACCCACGCGGTCGCGGTGTGGAATCTTTGGCACGCGGACTATTGGCTGAGTGGAGGAATCAAGGCGATTACCGCTCTGGCTTCTTTGCCTACGGCGGTCCTCTTGGTTCAAATGGTGCCGCGAGCGCTGGCGTTGCCGAGTCCGGAAGATCTGAGGCGTGAGGTTCGCGAGCGGCTGACGGCGGAAGAAGGTCTGCGCAGAGCGCACGATGAACTCGAAATGCGGGTCGCGGAACGGACTGCCGAACTAGGTCGGGTCAACCGGAATCTTAGGGAGGAAATCGCGGAACGTGAGCACACGAAAGAGGCTCTACGCATCAGTCAGGAGCGCCTGGAGTTGGCGCAGAAGACCGGCAAGATCGGAGTGTTCGATTGGGACATACCATCTGACACCATCGTATGGACTGGTGATCTCCAACAAATGTATACTCCGCCCTCAGGCGAGTGTGCCACGGACTACGAAAGCTGGAAAAACTTCGTCCATCCCGACGACCGCTCACGGGTAGAGGCGGCGATCGCCCGCGCGATTGCGAAGAGGGCCGCTCTCAATGAGGAGTTTCGAGTCTCTTCTCCAAACGGAGAGGTTCTTTGGATCAATGCCAAGAGCACGCTTTTTGAAGGCAACGATGGACTCCCGAGCCGTATGGTCGGTGTCCACATGGACGTTACGGAGCGTAGGCGGCTCGAGGAACAGTTGGCGCAGTCGCAGAAGATGGAGGCGGTGGGACGCTTGGCCGGTGGGGTAGCCCACGATTTCAATAATCTCCTTACCGTGATCGGCGGCTATAGCACCATGTTGCTTGAACAAGGAAGTTGGGAGAACGGGGTACGAGAGTCGCTGGAGGAGATCAAGGCTGCTTCGGATCGTGCGACCAACCTAACCAGCCAGCTCCTCGCCTTCAGCCGCCGGCAGATCTGGACGCCACGCGTTCTTCCCCTAAACTCGATCGTTGCCAATCTGGACAAGATGCTGCGCCGGCTTATTGGTGAAGATATCGACCTGATGACCAGCCTGGGAGAATCGGCCGGCCGCGTCAACATCGACTCCGCCCAGTTGGAGCAGGTGATTATCAATCTGGCGATAAACGCCCGGGATGCAATGCCAGGCGGGGGAAAGCTCATTATCGAGACCGCCAACGTTGATCTCGATGAAACCTATGCTCACATGCATCTGGCGGTGAAACCCGGTGCTTACGTGAGGTTGGCCGTCAGCGACACGGGAATCGGCATGGACGCTTCCACCCGGTCTCAAATCTTTGAGCCTTTTTTCACTACCAAGCCAAAGGGCCACGGAACCGGCTTGGGACTCTCGACGGCATACGGAATCGTGAAGCAGGCAGGCGGGAATATCTGGGTTTACAGCGAGCCCGGCAAAGGAACAAGTTTCAAGATTTACCTGCCCCGAGTCGACCAACCTGAAGAACCGAGCCACCCGGAAGCGGCGGCGGGCCGTTCGTTGAAGGGGACTGAGACGATCCTCCTGGTGGAAGATGAAGATGCCGTGCGCCTGCTTCTCCGCGAGGCGCTCGAACCCTATGGATATACCATCCTCGAAGCGGGCCACGGCGAGCAAGCGCTCTCCCTGCTGAGCGAACACCCAAGTCCGATACATCTCCTATTAACCGATGTGGTGATGCCTGGCATGAGCGGCCGGCAATTGGCAGACCGCTTGGTATCTCTGCGAAGTAAGACGAGAGTGCTTTATATGTCGGGCTACACCGATGACGCCATTGTTCACCACGGCGTTCTGGAGCCCGGCCTGGCGTTCCTGCAGAAGCCTTTCACGCCTCGCCAACTGGCACGCAAGATCCGGGAGGTACTGGACTCCGGAAATACGCAGCGAGACTGAAGCGAGTGGGTCTCAGAAGCAACAAAGACAGCCTGTGAGACGATTCGGAGCTGCCAGGGTTTGGAGAAGCAATTTCAATATGAGCATCTACCGTCTCGAGCCTCTGAAACTCAATCATGTCCGAACGTACCCCCTCGATTCCCGTCGGAGCAAGGTATCCGTGGATGATCTCGCACGGGTTCCGCGATCGCGGCAGGGTGTTCGCGCCTGGGTGAAGACTCTGCCTCGAATCCTGGCAGCGGAGAGCTTGCGGGGAGTCATCTCGGCGCTGGAACGAGCACGCCAGTTGAAGAAGCCAATTATCTGGGGTCTCGGCGGGCACGTTATCAAAGTGGGACTGAGCCCCCTCCTCATCGATCTGCTCAGTCGCGGCTACGTCTCGGCAGTGGCCATGAATGGTGCTGCCATGATCCACGATTTTGAGATCGGCTTGGTGGGAGCGACTTCCGAAGATGTTCCCGGAACACTCAGTGCCGGCGATTTCGGAATGGCGGAAGAGACCGGACGTTACCTCAACGAAGCAATCGCAGCCGGTCACCAGGCGGGTATCGGGATCGGCGAGAGCGTAGGATTATTTCTCAGCCGGCGCAAAGGCGCACGCCATCTGCGTCACAGCCTGCTCGCGAGCGCCTACCGGGCGCGGGTGCCGGTCACGGTTCACGAGGCCATTGGCACGGAGATCATCCACAATCATCCCGCGGTTAACGCCGAAGCTCTGGGAGGAGCAAGCCATCGGGACTTCCTGCTGCTGGCCGCGATCATCAAGCAGATGGATGGCGGCGGTGTTTACCTTAATGTGGGTTCTGCCGTGGTCTTACCTGAGGTGTTCCTCAAATGCATAAGCTTGGTTGCTAATACGGGTCGCGCTCCTCGAGACATAACAACCGTGAATATGGACTTTATCCAACACTACAGGCCGACCCAAAATGTTCTGATCCGCCCTACTGGCGCAGACGGGAAGCCTAGATCGGGGAGGAGTCAGTCCTTTGCCCTGACAGGACATCACGAGTTGATGATTCCACTTCTGGCGGCAGCCCTTGCGTAGCTCCGCGGGGGACCAGTTCAGGCCTCGAAGCGAACGCGAGTTGAACAGAAAACATCGAGGACCTGTGATATAAGAATACAGGATTCGCGGGGTGGGGGGTCGCTGAGGTCCCCTGACACTGGGGACGGCAAGGAGGTGACCTATGGCTCAGGAGCAACAGAAGAAGTGTGCGCATCCGTCCTGCAATTGCATCGTGGAGAAAGGCAAGAAATTCTGCAGCGACTACTGTCACGACGCGCGTGGAACCATGGAATTGTCGTGCAATTGCCGTCATCCGCAGTGCGCCGAGCGCAGTATTGCAGCCGGCGCCTGAGGATTGGGAAAAACTGAGGGGCTTGCCGGAACTCTCTTGACGAGACGGTTGGGTGTAGGACTGTGCCGGTAAACAAGCCTCGCGGGGTCGCGCTGTTTAGTTTTTGACGATTACCCGACAAAGCGCCATCATCATCGTCAAGTCCTAATCCCTCTCCGTAACATGACCATCCACGATCAGTTCAATCTGTCGCCCGAAATCAAAGGAGACCTCGATGTACAAGCAATATTTAGTGGCTTTTTTACTGATAGCCGGGATTGCTGCTGGCGCCAGAGCCCAGGCGCCGGAGCCGGTGAAAGACTATACAGCCCACGCGATTGGCTACGCCCACATGGATATGGCGTGGCTCTGGCGTTGGGAAGAGTCGACTTACGACATCATGTACAACACCTTTCGCAACCAGCTTGACCTGATGGAGAGGCATCCCGATTTCACCTATGCTCAGGATCAGGCGATCGTATACGAAATGATGGAGAAGTCCTTTCCCGACATTTTTAAAGGCATAACTTACCGGGTAAAAACCCACCAGTGGATTCCTGTCAGCTCCAGTTGGACGCAAATGGACGAAAACATGCCAGATGGCGAGTCGCTCGTCCGTCAGTTCCTCTACGGACAGAAGTTCACGCAGGAGAAGTTCGGCCATTACGTGCGAGTGGCGTGGCAGCCTGACGTATTCGGTCATCCTGCCAGCATGCCCCAGATCGCGAGGAAAGCAGGGGTTGAGTGGTACCTCTTTGGCCGTCCCAATAATCCCAAAAGGCCTCCGATTTTCTGGTGGCGCGCGCCGGACGGTACCCAGGTTTTGGGTTACAATCCGCCCGGCTGGTATACGCAACCGGTGGATCACGAAACTTTCACGGTCAACATGATGCGCGAAGCGAACCGGGTCGGCGCAAAAGACATGATGGTGCTCTTCGGCCAGGGAGATCACGGCGGCGGTCCAAATCCGAATGATCTTGCCAACATTGCCAAGCTTCAGGCGTCGCCGAACGACGCGCAGGTCAGGTTCACCGACGTAAACGAATATTTTGACACCTTGCTGGCCGGCAAGAAGGATTTCCCCGTGATTGCCAGCGAACAGAATCCCGCCTTCGAGGGTTGTTACACGACTCAGGTTGAGATGAAGCGGAACAACCGCATGGCGGAGCAGCTCCTGTTTAGTGCCGAGAAGATGTCGGAGATCGCTGTTTTCAATCACTATCGTGACTACTACCCGGTGCGGGACATTAAGGAGGCTTGGAAGCTGGCGCTTCTCAATGAGACCCACGATCTGCTGCCAGGCTCCGGGATTGGACCGATTTATAAAGATGCCGCCAAGCAATACCAGGAAATCTTCGAGCGTGGCCACCGTGCCTTGAACTTCTCGCTCGAGACAATCGGACTCCAACTCAACACGGAAGGTGACGGGGTCCCGGTGGTTGTCTACAATCCTCAATCATGGAACCGCACCGATCTCGTGGTTACTGAGGTTGCGGGCCTGTCGCTGCCAGGCAGCATGGTAGCCAAGTCTGCTAACGAGACTATTCCAGTGCAAATCCTCAAACCCGCGAGCCACGATGGCGATGTGGAAAAGGCCACCATTGCCTTTGTGGCCAGAGACGTACCCCAGATGGGACTGAAGCTCTACCGGCTCGTACCTTCCACGGGGCGCGCGGCCGAAACCAGTTCTCTTAAAGTCGAGTCAAAACCCCGGCCGATGATCGAGAACGAGTTCCTGCGGGCCGAGATCGATCCATCCACCGGCAACATCACGCACCTGTATGACAAAAAAGCGAAGAGAGAAGTCCTGAAAGGCGAGGGCCACTTCCTGGTGGCGCTAGAAGATACGGCGGAACAGGCGCAGAAGGCCAGCTCCGAATACGCGGGGCCGGCTTGGAACATTGGCCTGACCGGCGTGAAATGGGACGTCAACAAGGCAGAGCGTGTCGAGCTGGTGGAGCGAGGGCCGGCGCGGGTAACGGTCCGCGTGGTTCGCCGTTTCCGCGACTCCCAGTTCACCGAAGACATAAGCCTGACTGCCGGCGTACCGCGCCTTGACGTGACCCTCTCGACGGACTGGTATGAGCGCGCCACCTTCCTCAAGGCCGGCTTTGTGGTGAACGCCTCCTCGAGCAAGATTGCCGCTGACATACCCTACGGAGTTGTTGAACGCGATCAGAATGGGAAAGAGAACGTAATGGGCAAATGGGTGGACATCAGCGGTTCTGATTACGGCGTAGCGGTAATCAACAACGGGCGTCACGGCTACGACGCCGGGAGCAATGTCATTCGCATTTCTCTTATTCGCGGCCCTTGGGGACCCGATCCTCGAGCCGATGAGGGACATCACACGGTGGGTTATTCGATCTATCCGCATTCGGGAAGCTGGCGTGAGGGCAAGGTGGAATTCCAAGCGCTCAATTTTAACTCTCCATTGCTTGCCATGCAGGAGCCCGCGCACCGAAGTCCGCAGGAAATCTGGGCCGGCAAAAAGGGGGGACTCCCCGATTCCTGGTCCTTTGTGCGGACCCATAGCGATCACGTAATTCTGTACGCGATGAAGCAGATGGAAGGGTTTTACGACACCGATCCCATTTTGCGCTTCTTCGAGTGCGAGGGACGCGAGGGCGACGTCACGGTTGATTTCCCCTTCCCGGTGCACGCTTCCGAAGCCAATCTCCTGGAAGATGTCATCGGTCCGGTCGGCGAGGGTCAGAAGATCACATTTCACATGAAGCCGTGGGAGATCAAATCGATCAGGCTAACTGGCAGTAAGCCCTAAGTAATTATGATTGGACTCCTTCCTTCAATTGGGATGAGCCGTGCTCAATAGGGGCGGAACATTCCGGCAGGACCGCTCAGGCGCAGCATCTAAACTACTGGGGCGCCGGGAACCGGATTCCGAGCAATTAGGGAGAGCAGAACGTGGTCCAGATTGCCGATCAGAAACGAGCAAATAGCGGGCAGCAGGCGCCGGTGGAAATCATCACTGGCGAACGGCTACCCGCTTTTCTCGACGCGATGCGCCATTCCATCGCCTATCGAGCCTATGAGCATTTCGAAGCTCGCAACCGCCAGCACGGTAATGACCTGAGGGATTGGTTCCGTTCCGAAGACGAGCTGACATCGCACCTGTCACCTGTGATCACGGAGTCGAAGGACTCTGTGCTCCTCAAGATTCAGTTGTCGGGCCTGCAGGAAGACGAACTGACTCTGGCCGTCGAGCCGCGGCGCGTCATCCTTCGCAGCCGAAAACCCCTGGGGACCTCCCCGTCGCGCGAAACCTTCAGGTTCGCCGATTTGCCAGGCGAGATTGAGCCTAAGTCAGCCGAATCCACGGTACACGCTGGAACGCTCGAAGTGCGGATCAACAAAGTTCACCCTTGAGGCTGGACCCTGTTGACCGCATCATCCCATTGTCTTCTGCCGGTTGCGAATCAAGCTTACTTTCGATCAGGTCCAGCCAGCCGAGATAGTAACTGCGGTCAAGGTTCCTCAGCGGGCCGGGATCTTCGCCTGATCGTCCGCCGCAGATTTTCGCCGCAATTCCTGCGAGCGTGCGAGGGCTTGGGCCGCGAGTGCAGTCTTGCCCTGATCGCGGTAGGCCTGATAGAGCAGGTAATGGAGATCACCATAGCGATCGATGCCTGTCGATCGCTCGAGTTGCAGAACCGCGAGATCAGGTTTGCCAGCCTTCAGATAGGCCTTACCCAACACGGGACGCGCCTCAACCAGAGTTGGGTCGTAGTGCAGCGCCGCTTCAAGATAAGGGATGCCTTTGTCGGTCTGCCGCTCGGATACATAAAGGCGTCCCAGCAGGTAGAGACTGCGAGGCGCGGAGGGGTCAAGACGCAAGGCCGTTTCGAGTTCCGTTTGAGCTTCAGCAGACCGGTTAACGGCGAGAAGGGTTTCGGCCAAGGCTCCGTGAATTTCGGCATTATCGGGATTCAAAGCTTCCGCGGCCTTGTACTCGCGAATGGCATCCCGGTCGGACTGGCGCAGGTGAAAAGCCTCGGCTTGAAGCTCATGGGTTTGCCAGGAATCCGAATATGAGGCCGTGAGGCGGTCGAAACACCGATCAGCCTCGCGAAAATAGGCGCGGTCCAACCAGTACGCGGCCTCTGGGCTGTCCGGCTTCTGGGCAAGGGCGGTCGCGAAGGCGCGAGAGGCTTGATCGTCGAGATTCAGATCGAGCGACATCTGTCCCAACCGTAGAAGATCAGCGAAAGGGAGCTGTTTCTGCGCTGCCATGAATTCCACGCAGGGGCGCGGGCGGTGGGCCTCGCAAGCTTCTCGGCTGGGAGCGGTCCTCTTTCCGGAAAAAGCGGCGGACTTGAGGAAGCCGAGTTCGTGACTTGCCTGCGCCACGTCGCCCGAAATTCGGTCAAGCGCGGCAAGAACAAACGCGCGCGCGGGGCTCGGTGCCGCGTCCCTCAGTCGATTGCGAAGGTGGTGTGCTGACTCGGCAGAGATTTCAGACGCGGGGAACCCTGGCTCTGCTGCAACCAGCAAATCCGGCGCGAATCCCCAGATTCGGCCGACAGAGTCGAGCGCCGCTAGCGCCGATCCCTTCTGGAGTTGCGCTTCCGCCAACCCGAGCAAGGCTGTCGCATTCGTGGGATCGTGAGTAAGCTCGGCCTTGAACTCCGATTCTGCCTGGCCGATCTTTCCTTCAGCGAGCAGCGCTTCCCCCCGTGCCCCATGCAATCCAGATTGCGTGGGGTCGGCCGCGAGCGCCCGGCGGTAGGCTGAAGCGGCATCGTTCCAGAGTCGCCTCTCACTCAGCACGTCTCCTGCAAGCCGCAACGACCAGCCAGAATCCGGAAACCGCCGGGATAATTCCGTGGTGAGGAGCTTCGACATTTTGAGGTAGTTCTGACCGAGAGTGAACCAGCCGTCGGCCTTGTCATGACTGGAAGCGGCAAGCCGCTCGAATTCCGCCGCGGCCTTACCGAAGTGGCCTTGTGCCAATTCGGCGGACGCCAAAGCCCGCCTGGCTTCGCGGTTCGAGGGATCGATCGCCAGGGTATGCTTCAGAGGAGCAATCGCCTTCTCGGGAGATCCTAGCTTAAGATAGCTCAGTCCCAGGAAAAGGCTGGCAGGCAGGATGTCGGGGCGCTTGGTAGCCGCCTGGCTTAATTCGGCTACGGCAAGCGAATAGTCGCCTTGGGCATTATACGCCAGGCCTAGATTGACGCGGGCCTCCACGAGATCTGGCTGCAGTCCCAGCACGAGCTTGAATTGTTCGATAGCGCTCCCGAAATGCCCGGACTGCATGTCTTGTTGGGCGGCGCGAAAATGCTGTGCTACCACATCCGATTCGGCAGGAGCCTGCCGACACTTCAGCGCGGACTCTGGTGAAAGAAGCAGAGCCAAGCAGCAGACAAGCGTTTCGAAAGACCGCTTGCGCAATTCCATGCCGATCGAGCCTGTATTTGTATTTTCGGATCCCTGAGCTCGCTAAGGCAAGGGAAAAGCTGATTTAAAGCTGGTCAGCTGCATGACCAACCCCCCTCTCCTTAACCAACTGAGATTCCTCTCCTCAGATTGAGGCGGAGACAAGGCGATGGTGCTGAACACCCACAGTACGAAGCGAGCCATCGCATCAGCTTTAGCGGACCTTGCCCCGCGCTGCCACTCGCCAGGTCCCTATCACCTCACCCGAGCGCAGCAAGAAGACTTCGTCGTGCATATTGACGCAGGTGCAGACGTGATTGGGGATCAGGGTGAGAACCTCGCCAACCTGAAGCCGGCGTTCGAGCTTGGAGGTGTCAAGCAGGCCATGCTCCTCATTCAGCTTGTGGATCACGACTTCGGGAGCTTCCAGCAGCAGGCCATAGCCCGTCCGCGATCCGATAAGATTATCGGAGCCACCGCCTGGCGAGGGCCCCGTGCCCAGCAGGTCGGATGAGAGAGTCTTTGATCCTGCGTCGATGATCGCACGGCCCCGTGCCGGAGAGGATACAACCGTAGTTACGACGCGAGCGGCACAATCTTCCAGACGACAGAAGCCCTGATAGTAATCATTCAGGTCATTGTAGCAGTAAGTGCCGGGCCGGATCTCGGTGAGGCCCGGAACCTCGTGGGCGAATGGAGCCGAGGGGGTTGATCCGCCCGAGACGATTTCGAGCGGGATTCCCGCCCGGTGGAAGGCTTCCAGAGCCTGGGTCACTGCCGGAACCAGCCACTTGACCCTGTCCTGCCGTTCCTGCTCGTTGCCACGGACCTGCCCGAAGTAAGTCATCAGACCGCGAAACCTCAGCCCCGGCAGGCGTTCGACCTGGAGAGCGAGTGCGACGCACTCTGGCACCGAGGATAGCCCGGATCGGCCGAGCCCACAGTCGTACTCCACCAGCACGCCAATCGTGGATTTGGCAGCCGCGCAGGCCCGTGAGAGCGCCTGAGCGGTTACCTCGCTATCGAGGGCCATCAGCAGGCGGCGGCTGACGGCCAGAGAGGCAAGTCGGGCCAGGTTCTGGTTACCGAACACGGGATAAGCTACCAGGATATCGTCCAGAGCCGCGGCCGCCATCACCTCGGCCTCACCCACCTTGGCCACGGTCAGGCCGCAGGCTCCCCGATCCAATTGCATGCGAGCGACTTCCGGTGTTTTATGGGTCTTGGTGTGCGGGCGCAGACCAATACTGTGGCTCCGGCAGTAGGTCGCCATTCTATCAAGATTACGCTCCACCACATCAAGATCGATGGTCAGAGCCGGAGTGGGAAGTTCGGCGTGGTGCATGGCCCATTCTACCCGAACTCAGGACACAACGGGACTCGCCTTCGGAGTCCGCGGAGTCCGAAGCGGCCCACCGTGAGCGTGATAGCATCTGCTTGCGTTACGCTGTCGATCTGTGAGATGTCGATCTGTGAGACGGCCGAACGCATCCAACAGTGCTAAGATGCTTAACAACACAAGGTGAATCCAAGAACGGCGATCTCCACTTTCTTGGAGACTGCCAACCTGATGAGGTTTGGGGGACTATGGCTAACTTCCCAAAGAATCTTAGGCAGGAGAGGACCGAGACTGGCGAGGAACTGGTAGCGAGTCTCCAGCCCGGACTCGAACTAGAGGGCCGCATCAAGGTCACCAGCGGGACCATCGAGGTCAACACGCACTTCAAAGGCGAGATCGTTTCGGAGGGCTCCGTCATAGTCGAGAGCGAGGGTGAAGTTGAGGCTGGAATCGAAGCGCTGCGGGTCACTGTGTCCGGGAAGGTAAAGGGCAACATTCATGCTTCCGACCGGCTTGAGATCAAAGAGCACGCCGTGGTTTTGGGCGACATTCACACCCACGTGCTGGTCGTAGGCGCCGGAGGGTATTTCGACGGTCACTGTCACATGCCTGGTCCCGAGGTCGACAAGCAAAACAAAGAGGTCGCACCTCCCGAGCGACCCGCCGAGCTATAGAGTACCAGGCTTTGGGCGCAGCCCGCCTTTGTCGGCCCCTATCAGAGCCGATAGCGTCCGGATCGTTGGTTGTTGCGGTAGTGAAGATGCCGCCTGGAGTTTCCACATTTTCGGCCGCCAAAACCGGAGGCGTACAAGCCCCCCCTATTCTATTGCGAGTGTTTCCCCTTGGTAGTGTCCTTATGCTAAAGTGATCGCCGCGCTGCCTCCAGCGTACGCCGGGCCAGCCTCGACACAGGCATGAGCAGGCTGGAGCAACCGGTTCGAACACATTCGAGTACAATTAACGGGGCCTGTAGTGGGCAGTTCAGAGAGGTAATCCAGTGAGCGACTCCATAGAAAAAGAGAACAACGAAAACGTGGTGTCTAATCCCGACCGGAGGGAGTTCGGCAAAATACTCCTGGGCAGCGCCTTAGGAGGTTCGGCCTTGTTGGCTGCCGCCTCCTCAGGGTCTGCAAGGGTGCACAAGAACGCCCCCGGTATCAAGATCGCGGTGCAATCGCCTGCCGTTCCCACTGACGACGATCTTCTGTTTCTGCGCGAGCTCGGCGCGGAGTACGTCAGCGTCGGATCCACGCCCGAGTTGCGTACGGCCGAAGGGTTCATCGAAATCAAGAAACGCTACGGGTCAGCCGGTATCACTGTGTGGAACATCGGCAACATCAGCGTCCACAACATGTCGGAGGTGACGCTGAATCTGCCGGGTCGGGACGCCAAGATTGAAGAGTACAAGACTTATCTGCGGAACTTGGGGAAGGCGGGAATCTATTACACCACCTATGCCCACATGGGGAACGGTATCTGGAGCAGCGGCAAAGCGAGCAGCCGCGGGGCGCCGGCAAGAGAATTCGATATGGCGAGCCCCGACAAATATGGATTCTGGGGCGATGCCAAGTTTTACGAGCCGCTCTCTCACGGCCGCGTCTACAGCAAGGAAGAGATCTGGGATAACTACGCCTACTTCATGAAGCAGGTGGTTCCAGTTGCCGAGAACGAGGGAATCCGAATGGGCATTCATCCCGACGATCCGCCGGTGCCGGTCCTGGCTGGAGTTCCACGCTGCATTTTCGGCAACTTCGAGGGTTACAAGCGAGCTTTCGAGGTCGCCAATAGCCCAAACGTCGGGATGTGCCTGTGCTGCGGCACTTGGCTTGAAGGCGGTCCGCTCATGGGCAAGGACGTCGTGGAGACCCTCCGCTATTTTGGCGGCCAGGGCAAGGTGTGGAAGATTCATTTCCGCAACGTCAGCGCACCCCTGCCTCATTTCGTCGAGACTTTCATGGACAACGGCTACATGGATATGGACAAAATCATGAAGGCCTTGGTGGAGATTCACTTTGACGGCATCGTGATTCTCGACCATACACCGGAGATGCTCGGCGGGAGGTATGCCCAAACCGCGTATGGCGTAGCGTACATGAAAGCCTTGCGGAAACGAGCGATGGCAGAGGCCGTGGCATAGGTTCTAATAAGGGAGGTCATGATGAGCGAGACGTCTATCAATCAGTCGACAAGAAGCGCAATCGAGGCAGGAGAAGGCATCCTGCGCCTGGCACCGACCTGGGTGCCCCGATCTTTTCTAATGCCTGGACGGCGTCTGAAGCTGGCCACGGAGGATCTGTATGCGTACGGCGCACATCGAGGCGGCATCGACGAAAGATGGTTTGGTTCGACCACCTTCGCTATGAACGAGGGGCGGGTTCCGGACGAGGGCCTGAGCTATGTGGTGCTCGATGGTGAGAAGTTCACGCTGAAGGATGCGGTCGAGGCCGAAGGCGCGCGGCTGATTGGCCCCAAGCTGTGGAACGAATTCCACCGTTGGCCGGTCTATAGCAAGTACTTCGACAACATGGGTCCGATTCCCCATCACCTGCACCAAAATTGGGATCAGGCAAAGCTGGTGGGACAGGAAGGGAAGCCCGAGTCTTACTATTTTCCGCCCCAGTTGAATCCGATTGACGACAATTTCCCCCATACCTATTTCGGCCTGGAGCCCGGTACCACCCGAGACCAGATCTACCGCTGCCTGGAACGCTGGAATCAGGGTGACAACGGGATGCTCGATCTTGCCAAAGCCTACCGGCTCAGGCCTGGAACTGGTTGGCTTGTTCCTCCTTGTATCTTGCATGCGCCTGGATCGCTCGTCACCTTCGAGCCGCAGTGGGGAAGCGATGTGTTCGCCATGTTTCAATCGCTGGTGGAAGGCCGTTATGTACCCTGGAGTCTGCTGGTGAAAGACGTGCCGGAAGAGAAGCACCACGATCTTGATTTCCTTGTGGATCTGATTGACTGGCCGGCTAACACCGACACGCACTTCAAGCAGCATCATTACCTGGAACCGATTCCGGTGGCTGACAGCGGCTCCGAAGGGTACATCGATAAGTGGGTTGTTTACGGTAAGGTGAACGGCCGACAGCTTTTCAGCGCCAAGGAATTGACGGTCCAACCAGGTGTGCAGGTGACGATAAAAGACGGTGGCGCGTACGGGTTGATCACCAATCAGGGACACGGGCGGATCGGCAAACTGAACCTCGAGTGCCCGTCGCTGATCCATTTCGGCGAGTTGACCGAAGACGAGGTGTTCGTCTCCTACGAGGCCGCCACGACCGGAGTGACGTTCGCGAACCACTCAAAACGCGATCCGCTGGTGGTGCTACGGTATTTCGGGCCGGACGCAAATCCTAACGCGCCGGAAGTCGGCGATTATAAGGCGTGACCGATCTTGAGGGGCAGCCTGAAGTTGTGCGCCCGGCCTTGCCTTCGTTCAATCCTGACTGAGCAGAGTCCTTGGCTCTTCACTGTGCCGGACCCAGCGCGAAATTCAGTGCCTGCCCGGCGTGCAGCAGTGCCGTGTTGAAGAGTGGCAAGTCGCAGTGTTGCGGTTCGAGCAGCAGCGGTATCTCCGTGCATCCGAGGACGATCCCCTCTGCCCCGCGTCCGCGCAGGCGTTCGACGATTTCCAGAAACAACTGGCGGGAGGCAGGCCGGATCTCACCCCGGCACAATTCCTCATAAATCACTCTGTTCATCTGTTGCTGTTCGCTGAGTTCGGGAACAAGCGCAGTGATTCCAGATCGTTCGAGGCCATCGCGGAAGAATCGTTCACTCATCGTAAACACCGTCCCCAGCAATCCGATTGAACGAAGCCTTGCCCCCACAATCGCCTCGGCCGTCGCTTCCACGATGCTTAGCAGGGGCATGGGTACGGCTCGTTGCACTTCATCGAATACGATGTGCATCGTGTTGGTTGCGATGAGCCCGAAATCGGCGCCCGCCAGATGTAGCCGTCCCAGCGCCTCGGCCATTGCGCGTGCAGCCTCATTCCATTGTCCGTTGTGCTGCCAGTCCACGAACTTTTGAAAGTTCACGCTGTAGATCAGGATTTCCGGATATCCGTAGTTGCCAAATCGCGCTGTGTAAGTCCTTGTTATGTGCTCATAGTAAAGCGTGGTGGATTCCGGGCTCATGCCACCCAGGATACCTATCTTCTTCATCTCGCCTCCGGGATCACACAGTGACCTGCCGAATCTGGCAGCCAGGTAGCGCAGACCGGCTTACTCTGGGTCTGCGGCTCGATCGCACCAAAGGACGGACCTACACAGCAGGTCCGCGCTACCTGCGACCGGTTACTTTGTCTTCTGCCCTTTTACGATCTGGGTCTTGTGCCCGCCTTTCGCGGTATGGACGAGGAGTCCGTCCGCGCCCGGCAGCCACACTTCGGCCAGGACGTAATCGGTCACATATTCCGTATAGGACGGCGCGAAGTTTCCTACCATGTCGAATACCAGTTGGGGTTCTCGGAGGGGCGGACTCGGCTGTGGCAGCTTCTTGGTGAAGGGGACCTGAAATTCTTTGCCGGTAGCTTCCTGCCGCAGTGTTATCTGAACCTCGCCCTTTTGGGTGACCGAGTATTCGCCTTTCGAGAGCTTTGTGGTGCCGGCCTGGAACGGGAACGGGACCTTGAATGTGCCCTGGGCATACACCTCCGTAGTCCCCGCCACAAGGACCAAGGCCATGGCCGCCACCACCCAAACTGCCAAACACTTCATCTGCATCCTCCTTTTCTTCGACTCAACAAGGATCGGCAGGCCCGTCTTTTGGCTGGCGCCGCCGAGGAGCGCACCTCCGCGATTCCGTCTCTGACGATTGATCCGCACGATTTCTCAGAGCTGTGCTCTCGGAGAGGCGCCGGGCTAATATTCGCGCTAGGTGTACCATCCCTCCGTCGCTGCGCCGCGGGACGCCTGCGTGGAAGGGACGCCGTTCTTCAGTGCGTCTTCCATGGCCGTGACAAACGTGTCGATTTCCTCAAGGGTAGTGTAAATGTTGGGCGACACGCGGAGACACTGATAATCAAAAACCTGGTTGGGGGGCGCTCCGCCCTTAAGCCCGACGACGATGATCCGGTACTTGTCCATTAGGAATTTTGAGAGGTCTCCAACGTCGATCCCCTCGATGTTGACCGCCCCTATCGCCCAAGCCTGCGCGGGTTCGCTGAGATCCGTGAGTATCTTGATACGAGGATGAGCCTTGAGGGCATTGGCCCACCGCAGGGTCAGATAGCGCAACCGGGCTGCCTTGCGCTCGCCCCCGATGGCCTGATGATAGGCCAGCGCCTCGCCGAGCGCCGCCCGGATGGCCCACGGGTGTGTCCCAATGGACTCGAACTTCCGGATGTCATCGTCCTGCTGTTCGGGAGCTGCCTGAAGGGGCCAGAATTTTGGGATCATCTCTTTCCGAACATAGAGGCAACCGTTGCCGATCGGCGCCAGCAGCCATTTATGCAGGCTGACGCCATAGGCGTCGCATTCGAGGTCCCGCAGCTTGAAGGGGAACTGTCCTAGAGCGTGGGCGCCGTCGACGATAGTAACGATTCCTTTCGAGCGGGCCAGGCGCGCGAGCCGCGCGACCGGAAACATCTGGGCCGTTAGGTTGGTGATGTGGCAGAAATGGAAGACCTTTGTTTTTGGCGTGATGGCCTGCTCGAAGCGATGGTAGAGATCGTCCCCTGTCGTGGGGACGGGGAATTGAAGGCGCGTCACTTTGATGTTCTCGCGCCGCATGCGCTGGTCCCAAGTCGTCAGCATGCGGGGATAGTCCTGTTCGGTCGTGATCACTTCGTCCCCGGCTTTGAGATCGATCCCGTTCTGCACGATTTGGAGCGACTCGCTGGCGCCGCGGGTCAGGGCCAACTCCTCCGGGTCACATCCGAACTCCGCGGCCATGCGCAGGCGGATCGTCTGGATGCGCTCGGCGATAGGCCCCTGATAAAAAATGGGCGCCATGTTGATCATGTGCAGGTAGCGTATTTCCGATTCCAGTGCGGCCCGGGACGTCGGACAGGTAAAGCCGTTATTCAGGTTAATGATGGTACGATCCAGCTCGAAACCCATCTGGATCTCCCGCCAATAGAACTCGTCTTTTGCCACTTCCCCAGGCGGCGTGCCTGCGACCGACTCGGAAGCTTCCAGGACACGAGCGAGAGCCATTCCCTTGGCCGCGGACGCGAGCGTCCCGGCGGCTCCGGCCGCGCCTAGAAATGACCGTCGACTCCACATTTTAGACTTCATCCAGCCCCCTTGATTTCTCTCGCGTTCAATTTGACGTTCCATTATAAGGGAGCGCAAGAAAAAGGCTAGTGATTGGCTCTTTTATTTTTGGAGCTCATTTGCGGCTTGTCACGCCACACTCTGGAGGCGGGTCCCAAGTGCCTGTTGCGAACTGACACCGCGCATGGTCAGAAAAGTCCCCCCCCCTTTTCCGCACGCCCTGTCTGCCGCTCACCCGCGAACTAAGCGTTTACCGGGGCAGATTCTTCTGTCCTGTGACTTCAAATTTACTCTCGACACCCTGAGTACCCTCGCCGGGCTGGCTACCACCTACGGAACAGCGCGTAATCCCCCGCCACGATGACGTGCTCTCCCTGTTCGGTCACCAGGCTGAGATCTCGTGGCTGAAGCGTGAACGTTACATGGCGAGTCTCACCCGGTGCGATTCGCACTCTTTTGAAGCCTCGGAGGGACCGCAGCGGTGCTCCTGGAGATGCAGGATGCTGCAGGTATAGCTCCGCGACCTCGTCGCCCGCGATCTTGCTGGTATTGCGAACGTCGAGATCCACCGTAAGAGGCGTTCCGGCTTGAAGCTTGGGGGATGACAGTTTCAGGTTGCTGTAGGCAAAAGTGGAGTAGCTCAAACCGTAGCCAAATCCGTATAGCGGCTTACCCTCGAAGTAACGGTAGGTGCGGTTCTTCATGGAGTATTCGTCGAAGGGCGGAAGCTGATCGGCGGACGCGTAGAAGGTGATCGGCAATCGGCCCGCGGGATTGTTAACTCCTGCCAAGGTCTCGGCAATCGCCGTGCCGCCCTCTTCGCCCGCATACCAGGCGTCCAGAATGGCGGCCGCGTGCTGCTCGGCCCAATCGATGGCGAGAGCGCTGCCGTTCATCAGCACGACGACGAGAGGCTTGCCCGTGCCGGCCAGCGCTTCGAGCAGATCCTGCTGGACTCGCGGCAAGCCAATATCCGTGCGGTCGCCGCCATTGAATCCTTCCACGTGGATCCCCATCTCCTCGCCTTCGAGATTAGGCGAGAGACCCACAAACGCCACGACGACGTCGGCGCGCGCTGCGGTTTTCACGGCTTCCTCACGCAGCGCATCGACGGGAGCCTGCCACGTCAGGGTCACGCCAGCCGCGTAGATTGGGGCGCGATGGGTGTAATCCAGACGCAGGTTGTGCGGCTGGATGTCGTCAAAGTGCGCCTTGTAGCTCGGCACCGCTGGAGACCGATTGTCCTGACTGGCGTTGATCACAAGCTGCTCGTCCAGGTAGAGCTTGAACGTCTCCTGATCGCGGCAGGGCCAGCAGGATGGCTGCTCGATGCCAAAGGTGTAGTCGCCGGGCCCGGGCGGGGTGAAGGTGCCGCTCCAGCGCACGCCGAAGGCTTTGGCGGGAATACCAGACGCAGGGGAGGCCGCGCTCCAGTCGAACTGGATCGCAGAGTCCACGCGGATGAGCCGAGGCTTACCGCTGAAATCGGTGTTCGCGAAATACTCTGCCTTGAGGCCTGACGCTTTCGCATTGGCGGTGGGATGCAGAACCGTGCGCGGAACCGGCACCGGCAGCTCCGCCACATGAGGGGAACCCTGCGCGTACAAGACCTCAGCCTTTCCGGCATACTGCTTCACGATTCCGTCGACGGGCAGGACCGGATGGGAAGGCTCGCCATTGTAGTTGCCCTCGAGGGAAACCAGCGACTCGGCATTGGGCCCAATGACGGCGATCGTCTTCACGGCCGGCTTCAGAGGCAAGGCGCCATCCTGGTTCTTGAGCAGCACGATGGATTCGCGCGCAACCTGCAGTGCCACCTGTTGATGCTCCGGAGAATCGTTCTCTGCCATGGAAATCTTGTTGAAGGGTACCGCCTCCGGAGGATCGAACATCCCCAGGCGGAAACGCGCCAGGAACAAACGTCTCAGGGCCGTATCGATCTCGCTTTCTTTGATCAGACCGTCCTGCACGGCTTTCGGCAGGGTGACGTACTCGACGCCGCAGGTCGTATCTGTTCCGGCGCGGACGGCAGCCGCGGCGGAGTGCTCGCGATCAGGCGTGAAATGATGCCCCGTATGGAAATCCTCCACCGCATCGCAATCCGAGGTCACGTAGCCTTTGAAGTGCCATGCCTCTCGCAAAGTCTTCTGCAGCAGATAAGTATTGGCGCAGGCGGGCTCGCCTCGAACGGCGTTGTAGGCGCACATGACGGAGTCGGCCTGGCCGTCGACAACGGTGGTCCGGAAAGCAGGCAGATAGGTGTCTTCGAGATCGTGCGGCGAGACCTGCACATCCGCGTTGTGGCGAGTGGTTTCCGGACCGCTGTGAACCGCGTAATGCTTGGGGGTGGCTACCAATTGCAGATACTTGGGATCGTCGCCCTGCAAGCCCTTGACAAACGCGAGACCGATTCTGCCGGTGAGGAAGGGATCCTCACCGTAAGTCTCCTGGCCGCGTCCCCAGCGTGGATCGCGAAAAATGTTGATGTTGGGCGACCAGAAGGTGAGTCCGAAATAGTTGCTGTGAATGCCTTCTCTCTGCGCCTGGTTGTACTTGGCGCGCGCTTCGACCGAGATTACTCGGCCCTCGCGATGGATTAGGCCGGTGTCCCAGGTTGCGGCCATGCCGATGGCCTGTGGAAATACCGTGGCGTAGCCGGCTCGCGCCACGCCGTGCAGCGCTTCACCCCACCAGTCGTAGGCAGGAACACCGAGCCGAGGAATGGCGGGAGCCGTGTGCTGCATCTGCAGGGCTTTCTCTTCCAGGGTCATCTTCGAAATCAAATCATTCACGCGCTGCTCGATTGGCAGTGACGAGTCGCGATACGCGGGCGTCTTCTCCGCGGCCTTGCCTTGGGCAAAAGCGAGCTCGATTCGGGCGGCGCTCGTGAATGTGATGACCAGTAATGCTAATAGAATCTTGCGAATGATTTCGGATCTAGGCGGATTCATGATGTCCTCCGGAGCGGTTTCAAGGAGCTTAGGTACGCGGCTGCCCCGGAGATTGTACATGAAACTTGGAGTCCTGATGCAATTGGAAACACGAGGGGTAACGAGGGGTACGCGCGGTATGTGCAACTTTTGCGATCCAGTCCGATCGATCCACCCACGAGGCATTGCCGCAGGTTGCTCATCGAGATAGAGACGAGTGAGATGGACAAGGTCTAGCAGCGCATTGGCAGGAAACGGCGAATTCAGAGATTGGTTTAACTTGAATTGAACCCGCGCCAGTTCTCGACCCGCAGGCCGTGGAGACCCCCACTCGCCAAAGGAGGATGAACCCGAGCGGAGGTCCCACGACGCCACGGTCTGAGCACCCTTAGCACTTGTAAGCAGTGTAAGGGTGTCACGGCTGCCCCAGGGCCCCTCGCGAGCCCCGTCAAGGAGGACAGATCGTTCTCGGCAACGACCTGTGGCAGCAAACCAGCGGATACTAGAGTAGACGATCCTTTGGACTCTTGGGTTGCCTGGCCACGGGGCTTTGGGTAGAGGGGCACCTTACCGCTGGGATCAGTTAGAGGCCCTCTCAGCCTTCACCCGGCCGCAACCTTCAAGGGTTTTTGCTCGACGCACTCGGCGTTCTCATCTGTCAGATAGCCCAATCAGACGGTCTCCCGGGCGGGATCAATCGAAACCACTGGTCGGCCCGGCTCGAGCCTGGCCGCCCCGATTTTGCCTACCATCGCTTCGACGTATCCTGATGCGTCTTTGAACACGTCGAAACTGATCCTGCGGGTACCGTCGGTAAACCATAGCCGATCCAGGAGAAGACCCTTATGAAACTCGCTTTCTCTCAGGTCCCCGAGGTGGAAGCGGTGCTCGCGGAAATGGAACCAGCGGCGGGTCACGAAGAACAAGTTGTCCCCCACCTGCCCCAAATAGCCGATGGAACGATGCAGTCCACTCACTCCCTGACCCGCGGCGCAGCGGACCCAGATGGACGGTGGAGCCGATTCCGCGGTGGAAAGTACACGGGCACGATAGTCGTCAGGCAGACGGGCATCATTGGTCCGCGTCCCAGCGAACTGCCGCGCCATGCTGAGCAGCGCCACGCATTCCAGGCGCATTGACCGCAAAACTCCGGGAGCGAGCATAAGGAAAATTGCCATGAATCCAAGCACGAGTCCCAGAATGAATAGCGGGTGCTTCAAGGTAATCCAGGTCCCGGCCGGCACGAAGGCGTCACCAGCCAGGCTGAGCGCGATATTACTGAAGGGCTCCGGGCTGTGATTGGCGGCGAGACGAGTGGCTGCCTTGGAGGAATGGGAAGCGAACGCAACGCCTCCCGCGAGCAATATCACAATGAGCTGGGCCGCCGGGTTCAGGTCCATTTTACCGAGTGCGGCCGAGGCGAGCAGAGCGGCGCCTAGCGGCCGGATCACCGTATGGATCGAGTCCCACAGGCTGTCAACCCAAGATACTTTATCGGCGAAGAACTCCAGCGCGAAACCCGTCGCCGCCACAGCCAGTACGGTGGGATGAGCGCAAATACCAAGCCCGGCAAGAGATGGATTCAAGTGGATCAGGTGCAAACGGATTCCGAGACCGAGAGTGAGCACCGCCGAATACAAGCGCAGTCCCGAGACAAACCCGAGACCCATTGCAGTGCCGAGCAGTCGAACCGCGTTCATGGCCAGGACTCCCTCCCGCAACCGGCGGCCAGCGTGTCCGCATTGACGTGGCGGATTGCCTGCGGGTTACACAAGCATATTCCAGCCCCTCCGTCAGCCATCGGTGCCGATCCCGATGACAATGTACTCAGGGCTCACGCCGCTTCGAAGCGCAAATCCTTCCGGCGCGGCTGGAAGCGGCCCTCTTGACGACAAGCCAAGCACGAGCGACCGAGATTGACACGCCAATTCGAGTCTATCTACAGTTCAGTCAGTGAGAATAGCACTACCCAAGCATTTTCTCTGCTAGTCTCCTGTCTCAATCTCAGTGAAGAAATCCCCGTTTCAGCAGCAGTTCTCGCAAGGATCTCGTGGTAATGCCGCGAGAATCTAAAGCACAAGCGGCAATCGGAGGTGTCGAGCTTTTGACACTGAAGCCGTGCTCTCTGTCGCCGAAAATTAGGCGCGTGCCGACATCTCGGCGATCACCCCTCGGCACTAAACCGGCCCTTGTTGCCGGGCACTCGCCTTCAAATGATTGATAAAACACCATATCGCTCAGTATTCAGGTGTTACTTGAGGGTGGCATGCCCCTTGCTCCGAAAGGGCACCAAGGAGATTGCTGGAGGATGTTGAAAATCACAACCGAGCGTGACGCGGCAGGTATTCAGTTGAAGCTGGATGGAAAACTGGCAGGTCCTTGGGTGGAGGAGCTGGCTTCGAGCTGGCAAGCGGCTACTGCGGCTGCGGTCGAACCAGGGCGTGTCCTGCTAGACCTTTCCGGCGTGACGTTTGTGGATTCCGAGGGTAAGCGCCTGCTTTCGAAAATTTGCGCAGAAGGCGCGAAGTTCCGAACCTCATGCTGCATGACTCGGGGGATCGTGGAGCAAATCCGTCGGTTTTGCGGTGGGGCGGCAGAGGCGGAGTCCGGCAAGTCGACCGATTCGGCCGGCGAGCACCGCGTGGACACTTCGAAGACATGATTTCAAAGAACCCGACGAACTCGGAATCCGTTGGTGGCGGAAGGGGAAGGTCCATTGCGGACGCTTTTCGGGTGTCGACCGGTCTGTTCTTGTTACTCGGGTTCGCAATGACGATCGCTCGACAGGCCGATGCCCAGACACTCACGGGCCTGCCCGCCTACTCTTCCCCGTCTTCCGGGCAAAGCGCTCCTATTGCAAGTGGAGCTGCCATGGACTCGGGCCAGAACCCATTCTTGGGCAGCTCACCTTCCGGCCACGCAAGCAACCAGCCTATCTCGTTGACACTACAAGAGGCGATTAGGCGTGGACTCAAATATAACTTGGGCCTGCTGCTCCAAGAGCAGGGAACCCGAGCAGCCGTGGGACAGCGCTACCAGGCACTGGCGGAGTTGCTCCCGAACCTAAAAATCAGAACGTCGGAGACCGTCGAGCAGGTCGATCTGGCGGCGTTCGGCTTCTCGGGACTGCCGGGCTTCAACATACCGAATGTTATTGGACCGTTTACTGTGTTCGACACGCGTGCGGTTGCTTCCATACCCGTGCTGGATTTTAGCGCCCGGAACAGACTTAAGGCCGCCTCGGAAAATATCAAGGCAGCGAACTACAGCTACAAGGATGCGAAGGACCTGGTGGTTCTGGTGGTGAGCAGCAATTATCTACTGGCATTTGCCGATTCAGCACGCGTCGATACGGCGCAGGCCCAGCTCAAGACTGCCCAGGCTTTAAGCGATCGGGCTAACGACATGCTCAAGGCGGGTCTCACTCCGGCGATCGACCAGATGCGCTCGCAGGTGGAGCTGCGGGGAAGGCAACAACAGCTGATCGTGGCCAAGAACAACATGCAGATCCAGAAGCTGAATCTGGCGCGGGCGATCGGCCTTCCTCAGGGACAGATGTTCGATCTCGCGGAGCAGGTGCCCTACAAGCCTCTCCCGGCCATGAGTCCGGACGAGGCTCTGGCCAAGGCTTTCAGCCAGCGAGCTGATTACCAGAGTGCGCTGGCCCAGGTGAAGGCGGCCCAATTCACTCTGAAGGCCGCTCGCGCCGAACGGTGGCCCACCGTCGGAATCAATGCCGATTACGGGGATATCGGCCTGCGTCCAAATTCATCGCATGGAACCGAGACGCTGGCAGGAGCGCTGACGATTCCTATATTCCAGGGTGGCAAAGTCCGTGGCGAGGTGATACAGGCCGAGGCAGCGCTGCGACAGCGCGAGTCGCAGCTCAATGACCTACGCGGGCACATCGATTACGACGTCCGCACAGCATTAATGAATCTGCAGGCTGCCGGCGACCAAGTTGACGTCGCGCGCAGCCAGGCGGATCTGGCCCAGCAAACACTGACCCAGGCGCAGGACCGGTTTGGAGCCGGGGTGGCCGACAATATCGAAGTGATTCAGGCACAAGAGGCCGTAACCCAGGCTAGCGAAGCCCACATCTCCAGCCTTTATGCTCACAACCTGGCCAAGGTTTCGCTGGCTCGCGCCATGGGAATGGCCGAGCAGTCCATCAGCCAGTACCTGGGAGGAAAGTAGATCATGCCTCAGAAGACTGATTACGAGGCTCCAAAAATGGTGGACAACGAGCCCGAACGCTGGTCGCAGGCTGGAACGCCCGTGGATCTGGAACCGTCGCTCCCGGAGAGACCCCGCAAGTTCCTCGAAACCAGGACGGCCAAGGTGCTCTTGCTCGGTGCGGCCATTGTTCTGATTGTGGGAGGGATCCTCGTCTGGCACCACTATACGGCCTGGGAATCGACGGACGATGCCACGATCGACGGCGATATCTATCAGGTTAGCCCCCGTGTCAGCGGCCACGTCGTGGAAGTGGATGTGCAAAATAATCAACCCGTTGAAAAGGGGGCTGTCCTAGCGCGCCTCGATCCGGCGGATTACCAGGTGGCGCTGGAGCGCGCCCGGGCTGGGTATGCGGACGCCTTGGCCACTGCCAGCGCCGCGCGAGTGAATGTGCCGGTCACCACGGTCAGCACCACCAGCCAGACCTCGACGGCCGGCGCTACCGTTGAGATGGCTCAGGCTGCGATCGCGACAGCGCAGAGGAACTATGAGGCAGCCAATGCGAAGATTGAGAAAGCGGCTGCAGACAATGCCAAAGCGCAAAGCGACTTGCAGCGATACTCGCAGCTCATCAGCAAGCTCGAGATTTCTCACCAGCAGTATGACCAGGCGGTAGCCGACGCAAAGGCTGCGGCCGCCACGCTCTCTTCCGACCAAGCAGCAGCGACGGCGTTGTCAAGCCAGGTGCGAGAGGCCGAGGGCCGCCTGGCGCAGGCCCAGGCGCAACTGCGGTCGACCAGCTCAGGGCCGCAGCAGGTGGCGGCAATGCGGGCTCGAGCCCACGCTGCGGAGGCCGCGGTCCAGACCGCCAAGTCTAATCTCGATCAGGCGCAATTGAATCTTCAGTACGTCACGATCACCGCTCCCGTCTCCGGCGTGGTCGGCCGAAAATCCGTCGAGCCTGGGCAGAACGTTCAACCTGGCCAGGCGCTGATGGCGGTCGTGCCGCTGGACGGGCTTTATGTCACCGCCAATTTCAAGGAAACGCAACTCCGCAAGATGCGCCCGGGCCAGCCCGTGGAGATTCACGTCGACGCCTACGATCGTGACTACACCGGCCGGGTGCTGAACTTAGGCGGCGCTACGGGCGAACAGTTCAGCCTGCTCCCGCCCGAGAATGCTACGGGCAACTATGTGAAGGTGGTACAGCGTGTCCCGGTGAAGATTGTTTTCGACAACGGGCAGAACAACGATCACCAGTTGCGTCTGGGGATGTCCGTCGAACCGAACGTTCACGTGGGTGACTAGGTTTTGATGGCTGAATCCACTCAATCCGGACATCGCGAAGTCAACCGCTGGATCATTGCGATCTCGGTGATGTTCAGCACTTTCATGGAAGTGCTGGATACAACCGTCGTGAACGTGTCTCTGCCGCATATCGCCGGCAGTCTTTCGGCGAGCGTGGATGAGGCCACCTGGACACTGACTTCGTATCTGGTCGCCAATGCCATCATCCTGCCCATCACCGGATGGCTGGCAAATTATTTTGGGCGAAAGCGCCTGCTGATGATGTCGGTGGTCGGCTTCACGACCGCTTCGTTCCTCTGCGGACTGGCGCCCTCACTTCCGTTCCTGGTGCTCTTCCGGGTCATCCAGGGGGCTTGCGGTGGGGCGCTGCAGCCGATTTCGCAAGCGGTACTGCTTGAGGCCTTTCCTCCGCACGAGCGCGGCAAGGCCATGGGCTTTTGGGGGCTGGGTATCGTGGTTGCCCCCATGCTCGGTCCGGTGCTGGGAGGCTGGCTTACTGACAGCTACAGTTGGCGCTGGGTTTTCTATATCAATATTCCGGTGGGTATCGCTTCCATCATCATGACCCAGATGTTCATCTTCGACCCTTCGTACATCAAGCGGTCGAAGGGCGGCGTGGACTACTGGGGAATCGGCATGCTGGCGGTGGGTGTGGGCGCGCTGCAGATCGTCCTCGACAAGGGGCAGGAGAAGGACTGGCTGAGCTCGCATTTCATTCTGGCCCTGGTCGTTATCGCCGCCTTCGGCTGGATCCTGTTTCTGCTGCGCGAACTATGGGCGGACCATCCTGTCGTGGATCTGAGCGTGCTTAAGAACCGCACGTACAGCACCGGCGTATTTCTGATGACGATTCTTGGGTTCGTCCTCTACGGCAGCTTGGTAGTGCTGCCGATTCTTCTGCAGACTTTGCTTGGCTATCCGGCCCTCGAGGCGGGCATCGCCATGTTTCCCAGGGGTCTCGGAAGCTTTATTGCCATGCCCGTGATCGGCATCGTAATGGCGCGCTTTGACCCGCGCAAATTGCTCGGCCTTGGCATCCTGGGTGCCGCCGCGACGCTGGTGATGCTGGGCAGACTCAATCTCAACGCCGGCTATTGGGAGATCTTCTGGCCGCAGTTCATCCAGGGATTGTCGATGGGGCTTCTGTTTGTGCCCTTGACCACGGTGACCATGGATTCAATTGCCCGGGAAAGGATGGGAAACGCGACCAGCATTTTCAATCTGATGCGCAACATTGGGGGTAGCGTCGGCATCGCCACCGTCACCACGATGGTGGCGCGTCGCCAGCAGTCGTATATCGACGTGCTGGCTGCGAACGTCACGCCCTATAGCCTAAAGAGTCAGCAAATGATGGCTGGTATGAAGCAAATGCTGATGACCGCCGGCGCCGACCCGGTCACTGCTGCCCGTCAATCCTACGTGGCGGTCTTTGGAATGGTGCAACGGCAGGCGGCCATGCTGTCGTTCAATTCGGTCTTCCTGCTGCTGGCGATCATCTTTGCCGCCATGCTGCCTCTTCTTCTGCTGATGAAGAGGCCAAGGAGTGGAGGTCCTAGTGCGGCCATGCACTAGGGGGTGGCGGGCACTAGGGTAGCTAGGGACAACCGTTGTGGTCGTCCCGAGATAGGCACAAAGCGAAGGCAGGCACAAGCCCTGCCTCTTAGAATTCCAATGGGGAGGACACTTTGGAGCCCAATCATAAGAAGGAAATCGGACAGGACGAAGACACCTTGATTCGACAGGCCTTGAGGGGAAACCGGAGTGCGCTCGAAGCTCTCTTTGGGCGCCACTCGGGCGCTCTCTATCAGAGTGCCCTAAAATTGCTGGGCAACCCCGAGGATGCCGAAGATGCGCTCCAGGATGGAATGCTTTCTGCTTTTCGCAATCTGCGCCGATTCGAAGGTCGTTCGCAGTTTTCCACCTGGTTGACGCGCATCGTGATTAACGCGGCTTTAATGCGCCTTCGTGCCCAGCGCGGACGTGGCGCCCTATCCATTGACGACCCCGTGGGCGAGAGCGAACTCACCCTGGCCGACCAGCTTGCCGATGCCGCTCCCAATCCGGAGGAGGTCTGTGCCCGGGAGGAACTGCGCGAGATCCTCGATCGCAACGTGCGCGGTCTCTCGCCTGATATGCGAACGGCACTCCGTCTCCGCGACGTGGAGGGACTCTCCACGCGTGAAGCCGCCGAGACCCTGGGTGTACCGGAGAATACCCTGAAGTCGCGCTTGCACCGCGCTCGGCTACAATTGGCCGATCGGCTCAGCAGCTCCGGTGCCCAGAGACGCGCCGCTCGCGGCGAGATGGTTCCCGCGGTGAACTGGTGACCTACGTGACAATCGCACGCGGTTCCCAAAGTGACCACTATGCGGGCGCCGTTCCACAGTCTTGATGACACGGGCCGGGTGGTTTTCAGGCTTTCTCCGCTGGAAGGAGAATGTACAAACTCTAAGCGATGCACGGGGCGCGGTTTGAAACCGTAATCGCCCCCATTGCGACGCCGAGGCGAGGAATCTTACCGTGGCCCAGCCAGTGGCTATGTACTCACGAAAGCGAGGTTGCTGCCCGTTTCTACCTTCCACAAAGACACTGCTTTCTATCATCGGCCCCACTTGAATCCCGCCGGTCGGTTTCATATTTTTCATATTATAGATAACTATGTCGATAGCAAGTCCTGAAAGGCTTTTCGAGTTGACCGCCTATTCCTGCCAGGGATAGAATCACGGGAAGCATCGGCAACAGGGCCCCCTTGGGGGATGCCGGTGCCGATTCTTGGGCACTGTGGGGTTGGGGTATCGCTTTTGGAGAGAGCCAAATCTGGACGTTTGTTCGTTCTGCTGGTTGTTTGGGCTTTCCTTGGATGGCCGCCTGCGGGAAGATCCTTAGCCCCCGAAGCAGCCCTTCAGGTTCGGACCGCTTTTCTTGCGTGGCAAGAACCATTGGTTTCTGAATCGTCCGCGGGCCCCACTTCCAACCAAAACCCTGCTTCGCCGCACGCGGCTCCGACCACAGCAAAGCCGCCCCCAGAAGCGCCAACTGCCGCTCCGGCGCCGGCACAAGGCGCCCAGGGTGCTTCTTCCGCAGCCCAATCCCTCATCTCAAAAGTTGAAGCGGAGTACGAGTCCGCAATCGAAGCCTATCGCGCCGGTAACCTTGAGGAAGCGCGCCGCCGTTTTGATAGCGCACTCACCTTGATGCTGCAATCCGACCTCGACGTTCAAGGAGATCCGCGGCTCGAGGCGGAGTTCAGCAAAATCGTGGAGAACACCTATGGCGTGGAGATGGCCGCCATTGAGCGAGGTAGCTCCCTGAGCGACCAGAAATATGAAGCGCCGCCCATTGAAGCCTTTGCCGGTTTGACTTTCCCTGTCGATCCCAAGGTGAAAGAGCGGGTGCAACAGGAGGTAAAGTCGGTACGCTCCGATCTGCCCCTAGTGTCCAACGACTACGTCGACGGCGTCATCACCTACCTCCAGAACCACGCCCGTAACTACATTACCACCGTAGTGCACCGCTGCGGCCTGTATCAGCCGCTGATCTCGGAAACTCTCCTGAAGCAAGGACTTCCACAGGATCTAATCTACCTGGCTGCGGGCGAAAGCTCCTGCAACCCTTATGCGCTCTCCAGCAAGGGGGCCAAAGGGATCTGGCAGTTCATGGCAGCCACGGGTGAACTGTACGGTCTCAGGAGAAATCAGTGGGTGGACGAGCGAGAGGATCCGGTCAAGTCCACCCAAGCTGCGGCGCGGCATCTGAGGGATCTTTACAAGCAGTTTGGGGATTGGTTTTTGGCCATGGCCGCCTATGACTGGAATCCCGATGGCGTCCAGCACGCGATCGAACGAACGGGCTATGCAGACTTTTGGATGCTGCGGAAACTAAACGCTTTACCCAAAGAGACCGAGAATTATGTCCCTATTTTCCTGGCTACCGCGCTGATCGCCAAAGATCCCAAGGCCTATGGATTTGACCTCACACCGGACCCGCCGCTCAATTTTGACCGGGTTAGGGCGGGTGCTCCTACCGATCTGCGTCTCGTTGCCCAGCTTATTGACCGTCCCCTGGAGGATCTGATCCGTCTGAACCCAAGCCTGCTGCGAGGCGTCACCCCGGCGGACGATCCAGACTTTATGCTGAACCTTCCCGCCGGCGCAGGAGCGGTCTTCGAGAAGGAAATCGCCCCCTTCCCTCCGGGCAAGCGCCTGTGGTGGCGTGCCCATCGTGTGAAATCCGGTGAGACGCTGGCGAGCATCGCCAACGAGTTCCACATTTCACTAGTCTCGCTGGCCGAAGCCAATTCTCTTTCACATGATGATGCGCCCCAGCCGGGCAGTCGCTTAATTGTGCCACAGGCCTCGTCTCGATGGCTGGACTCCAGCCGGAGCCGCAGCGGATCGCGCCGGCTTTACCACTACAAGGTGCGGTCGGGTGATACCCTGGAACTGGTGGCCGACCGCTTCGAGGTGCCGGCTTACGAGGTCCGCCGCTGGAACAAACTGCGCGGTTCGCGGCTGGAACCGGGGCGAGTGCTCAGGGTCTATTCGCACACCCGCGAGTTGAGTCCGAGCTCGGCCAAGCGCTCCTCCAGCCGAGGTCATCACCCCGCCGGAAAGACCAGGATTGCTGAACAATCGCATTCTACCGCCGCCGCACACACATCGAAGCCAAAGCACCGGCGCAAGCGCCACTCAAGTTCTTCCGGACCGGTGGCTGCTCGATAGACCCTACTTCAAATACCGTTATGATTCTCACTATTACGCTTGACAGAAGCTTTTGCAGTGTTATACATCTCGACAGAGGCAACAGGGCGGCCAGGCTCCGTTTTGCCGGCCCTTCTGAGCGCGAAAGCTGAGACAGTAAGAGTTCGATCAGTCGAAGGGAGGAACGCATGGCTTTCAGAGACAGTGATTCGGGCGACCCTGAAGATTACAACGACGAGCTATCATCTGACTATCGCGAAGAAGAAGAGGAAGCGGGCGGAGAAGAGGGAGAAGAGCTGGATGGGGAAGTCTCATACGAAAGCGTAGAGGTCGAGGAAACTCTGCCGGCCGCCGGGGGCGGGGAAGCAGCGGAAGTCGAGGTTGTGGCAGAGCCTGAACCCGTCAAGACTGTGACGAAAACGGCGAAGAAAGCCACGCCCAAGCGGGCCATCGGCCGGAGGGCGAGTCCAAAGAAAGCGGCTCCCAAGAAATCGGCAGTGAAGAGGGCAGTGAAGAGGGCAGCAAAGAAAGCCGTACCGAAGGTTGCTCCCAAGAAGGCAATCAAGAGGGCGGCCAAGAAAGCCGTAAAGAAGGCGGCGAAAAAAGCAGCCAAGAAGAAATTGCGACGCCGCTGAGGGCCGCTGGCTTGTCGTCCTTGACTTGAGCGGCGCCTGAAGAGGGGCCGGACATCCCTTTGAGGCGCCGCTGGCTCACTTGCCGTTTTTCACCGCCTGGACTGCGTGCACGGGCCCACGTCTCCGAAAAGGCCCTTCCGTCAGAGAAAACGGAGCACCGGGGGCTTCGCTGTTTGGTTCAGCCGGCAAATCGTATTCCAACCCTCACCTCTTTATAGACATCCAACCAATGTTAATCACCACGTAGGGCAGAGCAAGGGAATGTCTTCGTCCAGCGAGAGCCGGGGCTACGTGAAAGCCGAGAGCGTGGTGTCTTTGGTGTTGGCTGCGATTGTGCTCGTCACGGCGGTTGGCCTCCAACGCCGGTGGAAGAACGTGAATCTGGGCGAGGTGGCCGGTTCCGCGGAGGATTTCATCCTGACCAAAGCGGGCATCCAGGGTGATTTGCCTCAGATCAAAGGTTACGAACGATTGCGGGCCTATCGCCTGGGCACTTATCGGGCTGCGCTCTATCGAGTCAGTCCCGCTCCCTTGGCATTTACCTTATCGATGTTTGTGGTTTATGACCGTCAGGACCATGCCGTCTTCAAGCTGGAGGGGCTTGAAGCCTCGCAGGAGCCATGGACCCGTCTATACGATTTCAGTGGGCGTGACGGAATATCGCCTGCTGGCCGTCATCGTCCCAACTATGAGCGTGATCTTACGGGTGATGGTGCAACCGAAATCGTCATTGGCCAGTACTCGGGTGGGGATCGGTGCTGCACCACGGCAACCGTGGTGCGAATGGGGCAGCCCGTGAAGACGGTTGGCAGGATCACAGGCCTGGCCGGGATGCCATTCGAGGGTTTGGAAATACGCAGGGTCGCACAGGGGCGCGACTGGAAAATCATTGCCCACCGGCCGCACGCGGTGATCTGCGGCTCGGCTGGCGGTTATGCCGAGTCGGTTTCAGTCTACGCTTTCAGTCAGGGGACGCCGGGAACGGAGCCAGCATACGCGGACCAGAGCGACCGCTATACCGGGTATTTGGAAGAAGTGCTCCGCCGCAACCGTTCACGATGGGATAGGAACCGCGACCGTTCGCTGGCCCTGCTCGAGACTGTATCGCTCAACTATGCCATTCTGGGGCGCCAGCGCGAGGGGGAAGCCTTCTTTGCCTCCAACCTGATCGGATTCCTATCCCAACTTGGGCCAGAGGGCGCCGATCCCAATGTTTGCCAGGCGCGTTTCGAGAATCTAGTCGAACAAGTTGCCGCTGCGGTACCACGCGCCTGGCCTCTGTCAGTCGCGGATACCGGCCAGTGACATGGGTTTCTGGACCGGACGCGTGAAGGGCCCGATAGTTTGCGCGGGGCGTCGAAGCCGTGAATTCTGATCTTCGGAACTACTTTCCCGCGTACTTGGCCGGATTCTTGTCGAAGGCAGTCTTGCAGCCGGGAGCGCAGAAGTAATAGGTCTGGCCTTGGTACTCGCTGCTACCTTTGGATCTTTCGGAATCGATGGTCATCTTGCAGACAGGATCGGTAACTTTCATCGTCCACTCCTGATTTCTTGCCAGTCAGTCCCAGACCCCCGCCAATTCGCTTCAGAGCCGGGCGCCGGTGGCCGCAGTAAGGCTCTTAGCAGATGATTTCGGACGTGCCCTACGGCGACGGCGAAGCTGCTCGCGAAACAGTTCGCAGATCTCGGCGCGGCTGGAGGGTGGGAGTGTTGCCAGAGCTTCGATTGGGCTGGGAAACCAATCCGCAAAGGGTGAATTACCGCCCATGGGCATGGAAATCGCCAGCAGGCCGAGGATCTCCTCGTCACGTGGCTCCCTTCCGTCAAAATAGGCGATGGAGCCTTCGGGGTCGCCCGCGCTCTGCTGGATAATCGTGCGGGCCTGTTGCCTGAAAAAGAATCTGATTTGGCTCCGCTTCATCTGTCCCTTAGTGGTGCCGCTTCGGTCACCCGGCGCCTAAAGACGATACGAGTCCGGCTGGCGACATTAGACGCAACGCTCTTAGGCCGTGGCTGCCGCCTCCTTCGCGGCGGGGCGGCGTCGCTGGCAAGCCGGGCAAACCAAGATGATACTCGCCACGCGTGGGTCCTCGATCCGCTGCACGTCCCATCCCTCACGGATGGCCCGCGCAGCGACTGGAAGCCTGCGATCACAATACCAGCAACGCCCTTTTCCTTTAGTGCAGATCGCCCTTAAGGGCAGCGGCGACGTCCATCTACTCCTCCCGCACCCCAGACTCGCACATACCCGCCCCGTTTTGCCACGAAAAAAGCGACAGGCCGCCTCGCGCATGAAGCGGCCCGTTTATTTCGACGCGTCTTGGCTGCCATTCAGTTGGACGTAGGCTCGGCGGGGTGTGATTTCAGGTATTCCTCGGCCATGTCGACGAATTCTCGCGCTCTAGCGAGAGCTTCGCTGGCTTCGACCTGGGTAATCGGAGCGCTAGGCTCAGCGTCGTAGTCCGCGATCTCACGGCGGGCTAAGCCATTCATCAAATAGCGATGGAACTTCTGGTACTCCACCGATTCTTTCGCGAATAAGAGACCGAACTTGCCTTGCGTTTCTCTATGCGAAGTACACTTCACTCGTCTTGCCTGGAGCATCGCCCGTGCCGAATGAAACATTGCGTAGTAGGCGTGACTCACGACCCTTTCCGGGTAATCATCTTCAAGCGCCGACTCGCCTGCGCCGAGAAAGCTTCGCGCTTTCCTCAAAAGTGCTTCAAGCTCTTTGGTCATTTGACCGGGATTGCATCCTCAGAGATCACCCGAGTGAAGTTTGTTTGTCCTTCTCTGAAATCAGCCTCACGCACCGGAATTAACGAGATAACTAGATTGTGCTCGAGGGAAAGATCGGCTGTAATCTGGCTAAAGCGGTCTATCTCCTTGTACGCACTCTCAAAGCAAGAGAGTACAAGGGCCACGTCAAGGTCGGAATCCGCCGGCAGTTCGATGCCCGCGTCCGGCCGGGCGTACGATCCAAAAACGTAGAGACCTCGGAAGCGCTCGCCGTAGAGGGCCTTCAGCCGGTCATGAAGAGCGTCAAGCACGGGCCGGATTCTACTGCCAGCCCATTCAGAGATTTCACGCAGACTGGCTTGTAAAGCCTCGCGGTCGGCTTCCGAAAGAGGGCCCGGCGGAATGGCCTTCGAATTCCTCCAGAAAAGCTCAAGCGACACCCACGGGAACTTCTTAGCTCTGTAGCTAATTGCCTCCTCGGTATTCTGAGTATTGTGCTGTTGGTGGGCGGAATGCTCACTAGATCTCTTACCATGCACTGCGCAAAGATGCGGCCACGCGTGTCACGCTCAGACTTCACCCACTGCACCCGCCCGTCAAAATATTTGCGGAATGTTTCCGCAATGACCAGGGCGGAAACGTGATCGGAGCGTCGGTTCCCAAACGAAAACTGCCACTCAGGTGTCCCATCGGGAACAGGATCCAACTCGAGGTGTTCTTGACGGAAAGTCTCCACTCTCGCTGAGAGTTTGTTTCTCACTTCCTCCGGCCAGTCGGGCCAGTCAAATCGGGCGAACGCCCCGTCCTTCAAGAAATAGACGACGGCCTCCAGGCCCTCCGACGGGCCGTGCAGCGCTTCAACCGCCGAGGCGACGCGAGCATGAAAATCGGGATTGTAGGAACTCAGAGCCTGCATAACTGCCATTCTACGCGCCACCCATTTCATCTAGGCTTGCGGCGCAGCCCCGACCAGCTCAATCGCTTCATCGAGTAGCGCGGGCATTCGCTTCTCAAATTGTTTGAGGGGCGTCTCCAAACCACTGCCTACGCCCGAACCACGTAAAAGGTCGAACTGAACGGCGTCGTTATATCGGTGCAGTTCGGAATAGGCTTTCAACAGTCTCCCCTCGCATTCGCAACCGAGAAAGCCTGTGCGGCCTCGTGCGGCCAGCCAAGCATCGATTGCCATGCTGGCACGTGTACCCGCAAGACCGGTGCCAATGATCCCTCGGTCAAATTTGAGCTCCTGTAGCAGCCATTCCCGGATGCTCCCCTGCTCCCCACGTTCTCTAAGGTCGCGCTCCTTCCCGAAGAGGCCCAGCGCCTGACGAGCGCTAAGCCTGGCTGCTCGAACTGCAGCCACATATGTGAACACGCCAGCGATGACGGAGCCGATGATAGCTCCTAGCAACCCGCTCAGCAGATTGTCACTTACGAAATGCATCACGAACACCCACTCGTCGATCCACAATTCATGCAGCGATAGCACGCCCCGTTCCTTACCATGATCGCGCCACAATCAGCGCAGCTTGGAGCATCATCGGTATGCTCCACGCCAGCCAATTGAGGCTGCACCGGCGATCCTTCATCCCGCGGCGAGGCGGTGGCGTGCGAGAACTGAGAAGCCAGCTTGGCAGCGTCGGTGACTTCAACATCATTCGGAGCAGCGATGCTCGAATTCTCGCGCGGTTGCGCGTCACGCGGCAGGAATTTGATCGCCAGCCAGCGGAAAATGTAATCCATCAGCGACTTGGCGTAGCCGATGTCCTTATTGCTGGACCATCCGCTGGGCTCAAAGCGGGTATGGCTGAACTTGTCGCACAGCACCTTGAGCGGCACGCCGTACTGCAAGGCGAGCGACACGGCAGTCGCGAAAGAATCCATCAGCCCCGATACCGTGGAACCTTCCTTGGCCATTTTCAGGAAGATCTCGCCCGGCATGCCGTTGTCGTACAGGCCAACCGTGAGGTACCCCTCGTGTCCACCCACCGAGAATTTGTGGGTGACAGCCTGACGCTCATCGGGCAGCTTGCGGCGGTAGGGCTTGGGAGCGTCAGGTACGGGGTTCGGATTTCGGGTTTCAGCTTTGGCGGCCATCGTCTCTTCCGGGTCCGGATTTCGGATCTGCGCCTTGGGCTTGGCCGCATCCGAGGTGTTTAGAGGCTGGGTCCGTTTGGAGCCGTCGCGGTAGATCGCGATGGCCTTCACCCCCAGGCGCCACGATTCGATATAGGCGTTCGAGACGTCTTCCATTGTGCATTCTTCGGGCAGATTCACCGTCTTCGAAATGGCGCCCGAGAGGAACGGTTGCACTGCGGACATCATGCGGATGTGGCCCATATAGTGAATCGAGCGCTTGCCGTTGGCCGGCTTGAGCGAGCAGTCGAACACCGGCAGATGCTCGGGTTTGAGGTACGGCGCACCCTCGATGGTGCCGTTCTGGTCGATATAAGCGACGATCTCGGAAGCCTCCTGCTCGCTGTAGCCCAGCTTAAGCAGGGCCGTGGGAACCACGTTGTTGACAATCTTGATCAGGCCGCCGCCCACCAGTTTCTTGTACTTGACCAGCGCCAGATCGGGTTCAATACCGGTGGTATCACAATCCATCATGAAACCGATAGTGCCAGTGGGAGCAAGCACTGTCACCTGGCCATTGCGGTATCCGTGCTTCATGCCGCTCTGCAGGCAGTCGTCCCAGATTTTCTGGGCTGCTGAAAACAGCGGCTCCGGAACATGGCGCTGATTGATGTCGTTAAGCGACTGCCGGTGCGCGGCGATGACTTCCAAGAAGGAATCGCGGTTTTCCTGATAGCGCGGGAAAGGGCCGATTTCGGCAGCGATATGGCTGGAAGCAAGATAGGCTTGGCCGTGCATGATCGCGGTAATAGCCCCGGCCACATCCCGGCCCGCGTCTGAATCGTAGGGCAGTCCGCTAGCCATGAGCAGCGCGCCGAGATTTGCATAGCCGAGCCCCAAAGGCCGAAAATCATGCGAGTTCCTGGCAATCCGTTCGGTGGGGTAACTGGCATTATCGACGATGATCTCCTGCGCCGTGACGATCACGTCGACGGCGTGGCGGAAGGCCTCCACGTCGAACCTGCCGTCGGCCGTGAGGAACTTCATCAGATTGAGAGAGGCCAGATTGCAGGCGGAATCGTCGAGAAACATGTACTCGCTGCAAGGATTGGAAGCATTGATGCGTGCTGTAGCCTTACAGGGGTTCCATCTGTTGATGACGGTGTCGAACTGCATCCCCGGATCGCCGCACTGCCACGCCGCTTCCGCAATCTGGCGCATCAGGTCGCGGGCGCGATAAGTTTGGTCCGTCTCACCGTTGGTAATCTTGCGCGTAGCCCAATCCTTATCTTCGATGACGGCCTTCATGAAATCGTCATTGGCGCGGACACTGTTGTTGGCGTTCTGGAAGAAAATGGAGCTGTAAGCTTCGCCGTCAATCGAAGGGTCGTAGCCCGCATCCACCAGAGCCCACGCTTTACGTTCTTCTTTGGCCTTGCACGCGACGAAGTCGCCAATGTCAGGATGATCGGCATTGAGGATCACCATCTTGGCAGCGCGCCGCGTCTTGCCACCAGACTTGATCACGCCGGCGAATGCGTCAAACCCTTTCATAAAAGAAAGAGGACCGGAGGCCGAACCGCCACCCGAAAGTGTCTCCTGTGAGGAGCGTAGGGGCGAGAGGTTCGTACCAGTGCCCGAACCCCATTTGAAGAGCATACCCTCAGTCTTCGCCAGATCGAGGATGCTAGGCAGATTGTCTTGCACGGAGTTAATGAAGCAGGCGGAGCATTGCGGATGACGGTAGGCCTCGGTTTCCTTTTTCACGCTCGCCGTTTCCGGATCCCAATACCAGCCGATGCCTTCGGAACTGCGTTTGTACTTGTGCCACAAACCGAGATTGAACCAGACGGGAGAATTGAATGCCGCCTTCTGGCGAACTAGCAGGTGCACCAGTTCGGCGTGAAAAGTCTTCGCGTCGTGATCGGTGCGAAAGTATCCGCCCTCCTTACCCCAGTCAGCGATGGTATCGGCAACCCGGCCTATGATGTGCTTGGCGCTCGATTCGCGATCGGGGCTGGTCAGTTTGCCATGAAAGTATTTTGAGGCCACGATGTTCGTGGCCGTCTGGGACCAGTCTTTGGGGACCTCTACGTGGCGCTGCTCGAAGATGGTCTGACCCTTTTCATTCTGGATGGCCGCGGTCCGGGTGTCCCATTCGACCTCGTCAAAGGGATGAATGCCCGGCTTGGTAAAATAACGCGTGAATACTAGTCCCCGCTTGGCTGCGGTCTCACTCGAGGCCGGCACGCCAACGGACGCCATGAAAACAGCTTCGCGCTCCGCCATTATCAATCCTCCCTGACTGATGTGATGTGGATGCAAGGGAATCAGGGTTTGAACGCTCGTCGCCGGCATGCCAAGCCGGCTGCGATCCACGGCCCTTCCCGGAGGCCGGGCAAACCCCAAAATCTCGATCGTGTCTCTGGTTGCCCTCCGCAGTCGCTTGCGGCGGCAGCCTTCATCTCTCGCTTTTATGAACAAATCCAAACGCTCAGGAACTCTAAACCCAACATGCGGCACTTGTCAAGTGAAACTACAACCTGTTGTGGTCTATTCTTAGCGACAATCTATATGTAGGGTAAGTCATGTACTGTCTGATAGATATCCTTATGTGACATATACGAACCACACCGCCACAGAACCTACATTAGAGAGATTTAATGTTGAAGCTAAGACGCTTACCATCAATAGCTTGCTTTCCCCGCGGCCTGCGGGCGACTGCTCAAGCTTCAAGAGGTACTTACTAGATAAAGCCCGCTCGAGGTCTGAAGGTCTGTTGATCGGGCAATCACTGGAGAGAAAAATGGTGTGAGGGTTCTCGTCGTGTTTCTCAGGCCCGGAATCGGGCTCTCCGTGCGGTCAAAAAGAAAAGCCGGACCGCCTCAACCGCTCCGGCTCTTTTCCCAATGGAAGGTGAGGTGATCTAGCTCGGCAATTGAATCTTGAGGTTCGATTTACTCAGCGCCTTAACTAGCTGAGTCTCAATGGTTTCCCGGGACGTACTGCGTGCCACCGCAATTTCGTCGACAAGAAGCTGCCAGGAGCGATCGAGCATGCGCTTTTCGCGGAATGAAAGCGGCTTGCCTTGGCTTAATACCAGAAGACTCTTGCACACTTCCGCGACTTGGTGGAGCGAGCCGGTGCGCATTTTCTCGGAATTTTCCTTGAAACGGCCCTTCCAGTCCGGAGGAGCCTGACATGATCCACAATTCAGGTAATCCAACACGTCCTGAATCTCACGATGCCGGGCCACACGACGCAAGCCGACGTTGACAACGTTCGTGACAGGTACCGTAATTCGAAGTGAGCCAGATTGAAGTTTGAGGTGGTAAAAAGCTTCTGTTTGACCGGTGAGATTTCGATTTGCGATTTGTTCGACGATTCCTACGCCCTGATTAGGATAGACAATCTTATCCCCTATCTGGAACGGCATATATTAACCCCCTTCGGAAATCGACGCCTACCTTCGTTCAAGTAAATGCGATGTTAGCGCCGTCGCGAACATATGTCAAGGGAGGTATTGCGGAAGTTTCACTCTTGCGTATGACTTAAAGAGCCAGCGCAAGCGCTGGGCAGGCGCATCGGGGCTGATCCAAGCTGCTTGTGAATTCCACCAGAAGAGGCGGCCTAGCCTCTGCTACTAGCTCAAGGGGCGGGCACTGACTCCGTTTTCTCTCTGGTTGACTTGTCCCTCTGCTGGTTGGTAGCCTCGTGTCACGCAAACTCTGAATTTCAATTACGGGGAGATCCGCAAATTCGCGGCGTGCTTCATGCGGCTTCTGCGGGACGAAATGCCCGGTGTTCGTCGTGTTGCCATGACGATGCACGGGATGGGCGCTGGATTGTGGGCGCTGGATTGGATGAGCGCGAGTCTTTTCTCGCAGAAATCGCCGGTATATCGGATGCGCGCGATCAGGGTGTCATGCCAGAGTCAATTGACGGGTCCACCGCCAACGTCTACCTGGAAGTGGGATACGCATGGGGAAAGGGCCGGACTACGCTGCTCCTCGCCCGGACGGGAGAGGAGTTGAAATTCGATGTTCGCGGCCAGCGCTGCATCGTTTACAAGAGCATCGCCGACCTGTCGAAGAAGCTCGCGGCCGATCTGCCAGGGCTCAAGCAAATATGACGTCCCTTATTCCCAGAGTGCCAGGGTTAAGGCTAGAGTCGTTGCCCGGGAGACCCGCAAAGAAGAATTACAGCCTCTATTTTCCGGGGGCCTGCCGTTATCGTTTTCGAGGCTTCTTATTGTGCATAGCGCAGATACACGGTGCGCGTTTCCGTGTAGAAATCCAGCGCCGCCGGACCCTGCTCGCGCATCCCAAAACTCGATTCCTTGGTGCCGCCGAACGGCAACTGATATTCGACGCCGGCTGTGGGCAGATTCACGGTGATCAAGCCGGCTTCGATGCCGTTAATAAACTGATGAACACGGGTGAGATCGCGCGAAACCACTGAGGCCGAAAGCCCGAACTTAACGCCATTGGCTAGTCGCATAGCGTCCTCGAAATCCTCAGCCTGCATCAACGCGAGCACCGGCCCGAAGACTTCCTCCTGGGCGATACGCATCTCAGGGGTGACGTCGTCGAACACGGTGGGCTCGATGAAGTAACCCTTGTCGTAAGCTCCACCCGTGAGCCGTTTGCCTCCGCACAGAAGCGTGGCGCCCTGGCGTTTGGCGATCTCAATGTACTCGAGGTCGGTCTTGAGCTGGTTTTCGTCCACGGCAGGACCGATATCGATGCCCGGTTCCAGTCCGTTACCCACCTTCAATTTGCGTGTGCGCTCAACCAGTTTCTCTGCCAGCGGCGCGTATATGTCGCGCTCGATGATGGCACGGCTGCAGGCTGTACACTTCTGACCGGTAGAGAAGAAGGCGCCATTCACTAGCACCTCGACAGCGTAGTCGAGATTGGTATCCCTCAGCACCACAGTGGGATTCTTGCCACCCATTTCGAGCTGCACGCGCACCTTGCGTCCTGCCATCTTCTCATGCAGGGCATTGCCCACACCGCAGGATCCCGTAAAGGAGACCGCGCGCAGGGCCGGATGCATCACCATGGCATCCCCGACGGAGCCACCCCCGCCCGTGACAAAGTTGAGCACACCCTTGGGAATTCCGGCCTCGTGCAAGGCTTCCACCAAACGGAAAGTGCTGAGGGGCGCAAGCGAGGCGGGCTTTATTACCACCGTGTTTCCGGCCACTAGTGCCGGAGCCATCTTCCAGGCAGGAATGGCGCTCGGGAAGTTCCAGGGTGTGATCAGCCCGACCGCCCCAAGAGGTTTGCGCAGCGTGTAGCAGAACACGTTCTCGCGCTCGGAAGGGATCTGATAGTTGAACGAACGCGCCCCTTCGCCGCCAAAATAGCGAAGGATGTTGATGGCCCGCTTCACCTCTCCCTTAGCCTCGGGAAGCGTCTTTCCTTCCTCGCGTGTCATCTCCTCAGCCAGCTTGCCCCAGCGGCTCTCCACGATCTCCGCCGCTTTGTACAGATACTCGCCGCGTAAGGGAGCAGGCTTGGCAATCCAGGCCGGTTGAGCCTTCGCCGCCGCTGCAAATGCCGCTTCCACGTCCTCGTGTCCGGAGGATTGGAACCTACCCACCACCTCACTCGTATCGGCGGGATTGACGTCGGCGAAAGTGCGCTTCGAGCTGGCTTCAACCCATTCTCCGTTGATGTAGTTGCGGAACACCTCGGACACTTGGGGCATGACGACCTCCGCCAGGATCGACTCGTTACGAGCCGCAGGATCGGGTTCCGAAAAGGTGGTGAAGGAAAAGCCGGAAACTCATTATCGACAGCGGCCGAGGCGGGTGTCAAGCAACCTGGCGGATGGACAATCCGTGTTACTGCAATCTGAGCACGTGGCCCTGACTCGCGGTGAGCGAGGCCAGGCCCGGAAGCTTGGCGGACACTTTGACCAAAAAGTTCCGTGCGCGGTACAGAAGCGTCTCCCGGCACCAGCACGCTGGTCGCCAAGATACGAGTTCCGTGCTTCTATGCAGGGTGGCAATGAGGATATCGAAAGGTGGGTGCGGCTGGGTCTTGGTCGGTGCTGCTAACAATCGCGGTTCAAACCAGTGACGTGCACCTACCGCTTCTCTTCCTCGACGGTGATTTTTAGCGCTCTTAGAAACTGTGCGTCCTGATTAGTCAAATGGAAATCACTGCTGATAGCCTTCTTCCCAGGCTTAGAAGAGCTGGAGGAATCCCCATCGGCGGAAAGCTGCAAGGCTGCTTCGTCGCGCCGGTTGAAGCCAATCGTAACTTCCAGAACTAGAAAGAGATCGTAGCCAGCGGCGCGAATTTGTTCCATCACTTCCGAAACGCGAGCGGAGTCCGAAAGCGAGTCATTGATGGCATGGCCAAGTTCATCGATGAGGCGTTTGAAGTTTTCGTCCTGGATCAATGGGCACCAGATTTCATGCTCCAAACTCCCTCGCCTCCAAGACCACCCTGGAAGCATAGCGAAAATTGTAGGCCCGTGGGAACAGGCTGTCAAGCAAGTCAGGCAACGCAAGCAATGCAGCAACGCAACGCAAGCAACGCACTTGGGCGACTGGGTCGCATAGGGCCTCAGCCGCCTGGAGGTTGATCTGTCGGCCACTTCTTGATTTGACTTAGCCCGAACTCTCTTGTTAGTTTGTAAGCGCGATGAAACGCTTGCAGCCGGTAATTTGGGCGAAGGGAACGTTTCTAAGTCCCCAGCACCTGCAGATCCAAGATCGCTTTCTCGAGAGCTCACTGGCTTTCCGGCAGGACGCTCTCTGCTTCCGGCCGTGGGGAGTCAAAACGCTTGGGGTCGACCAGGAAGCGCTGGCTGCTGGAGACTTTGTGGTTTCGGAGGCCAGCGGGCTCATGCCCGATGGATTGCCCTTCGACATCCCCGAGGCTGATCCGGCCCCTTCCCTCAAACAACTCGCGCCGTACTTCGAGGCCGATCAACAGACGGCGGACATTTACCTGAGCATCCCGGATTATCGCGAGCGTGGCTCAAACGTCTCTATGACTCGCCAGAACACCGACAGCCGCTATCGCTCAGAGGTCCTGCTGGTACGGGATGAAAACTCAGGTCTTTCAGAAAAGCCCATTCAGATTGCTCGTAAGAACCTTCGCCTGCAAGTGGAAGGCGAGTCACGGCTTGGAACTACCGGATTGCGGATCGCGCGGGTAAAGAAGACCCCGGCGGGCAGCTTCCAGCTCGACCCTCAGTTCGTTCCGCCACTGCTCGATATCGCTGCCAGCGAGTACCTGATGTCCATCCTGCGCCGTCTAGTTGAGATCGTGTCGGCAAAGGGCGCGACCCTCAGCGGCCTGCGGCGTCAGAAGAATCAGAGTCTCGCCGACTTCACCACTGCTGACGTGGCGAACTTCTGGCTGCTTTACACTGTGAATACCTCCTTTCCCTTGCTGCGGCATCTGTTTGAAGTCAAAAGGGGACACCCCGAGAGTCTTTTCGCCGCCATGACCGCCCTGGCCGGATCGCTCACGACCTTTTCTCTCAAGATCCAGCCCCGCGAGTTGCCGACCTACGATCACGACGAACTGGGCCGCTGCTTAACCGATCTGGACTTGAAGCTGCGCGAACTACTCGAGACCGTGGTCCCGAGTAACTTTGTCAGCCTGCCGCTGAAACTGGTCCAGCCCTCGATTTACGCTACAGCCGTAGCTGACGACCGCTACCTGACGAACACGAAGATGTATCTAGCCATGAGCGCCGACATGAAGGAAGTGGACCTGGTCGGGAAGGCGCCCTACCTCGTCAAGGTGTGCTCCGCCACCCACATCGAAACGCTCATACGCCAAGCACTGCCCGGTGTTCAATTAACTCACGCACCCAATCCTCCTTCTGCCCTGCCCATCAAGATGAACTACGTTTACTTCAGCCTGAACCAATCCGGGGCGGCCTGGGAGGCGATTCAGCGCGCTCGCAATCTCGCCGCTTACGTGCCTACGGAATTCCCCAATCCGCAGATGGAGCTGATGATCCTGCTTCCGCAAGCCATCTGACAGGCGCTGAGTATCCCCTCACTAATCCTTGACCGTCGGGGATTGCCAACTATTCTGCATCCGGAATGCCGGCCACAATTTTGAGTTTTGGGTGACGCTTCGGCGGAGGTTCTACGTGCGGAGAACATGCGATCGGCGCGAGGCACCGGGAGACGAATGGCCGGCGAGATCCACGGCCCGATCCATCCCCGCGGCTATGATACGATAATCCTGAAACCCATGAAAATGCCGGATACACATCCCGAGGCTGAAAGGATTCAGATCGAGATTCTGCGCCAGATGCCAGTATGGCGGAGGATCGAGCTTTTGGAGGGAAGATCATTAGCGGACAGGAGCTTGCTCTTGGTGTTGTTAGAGGGCGCTTTCCAAACACCCCGCCAGAGGAAATACACCGCCGCTTGGCAACCCTGATCACCCGCTGCGCTCGTTGTGGACCGTATCCTGGATGATGCCTTTGTCTTCCTGGATGACGTAGGTTCGGCCGCCTGCGAGCTTGCCCAATTCCTGACGGACTCCACTCGGCCACTCGAGCAGAGCACGGTCGATTTCTTCATACGGGCCGAGACCGAAGGTAAGACAGCGATCTGAGGAAGAGAGATAGCTCGACCCGCTCTTGACAGCCAGCCAGCGAACGCCTTCAGGGGTCCAGATCCGCACGTTAGTGCCGATGCCGTCTCGGTTCGAGCGCGTGCCCACCGTACGAAACCGGATGCTGTAGTTCTCGTTGCCGTCGTTGCGGAACAGGTACGCGGGACCGTTGTTGGTGGTCATTAGCACGTCGAGATCGCCGTCGCAATCGAAGTCTCCGTAAGCCGCGCCGCGAGCTACGCGAGGCTGGCTGAACGACTTCCCAACCTGGGACCCGATGTCACGGAATTTGGCATGCCCTTCATTGTGAAACAGGTGGGGCGACTCGGCGTATCCGATCATCGTCTCCACATGGGTGATGGTTTCGTCGATATGGCCGTTGGCGACAAGCAGGTCAAGCCTTCCATCGAGATCGGCGTCGAAGAAAAAGCAGCCGAAGCCCAGGGTAAGGCGGCTGGACTTACCTACCGCCGACTGAGGCGCCTCATCCACGAAGAAGCCGTGCCCCTGATTCCGGTAGAGCCCGACCATCTCTTGCGAGAAGTTGGTCACTACCAGGCTGGGCAGTCCGGAATTGTCGTAATCGGCGGCATCAGCTCCCATTCCGGCACGGGCGGCGCCATCCTCGCTGAAGGCCACGCCTGCCATCACCGCCGTCTCGGAAAACGTACCGTTGCGGTTGTTACGGTATAGCTTGTTCGGCTGCGTGTCGTTGGCGATGAAAACGTCGGGCCATCCATCCATGTCGTAGTCAATCATGGTCAGGCCCAGGGACTTCGACGTCGGGTCGTGCAGTCCGGCCCTACCGGTGACGTCTTCGAAAGTCCCGTCGCCGCGATTATGGAATAGCCAGCAGGTAGCCCCGGGATAGGCCTCAGGCGTACAGAACGATTTGGTCTTGCCGTCGAACGAGCAATAAATGTCGGTTTCGGGCGACCAGGTGACGTAGTTCGTAACTAACAGGTCGAGATGCCCGTCACGATCGTAATCGAACCACAGCGCCGAGGTGCTCAATCCGCTGAAGCCCGCCAGATGGGCGGATTTGGTGACATCCGTAAAGGTGCCGTTTCCGTTGTTGCGAAAGAGGCGGTTCTGACCGTAGGTTGTGACGTAAAGGTCGGCCCACCCGTCGTTGTTGTAATCACCCACAGCCACACCGATGCCGTAGAGCTCCACATCGAGACCAGCCGAGTGGGTGACGTCAGTGAAGGTTCCATTGCGATTGTTGTGATAAAGCGCCATGACGCTGCGATAGCGGTAGTGACCGGGCCAATCACTGCTGTTGACTAGCAGGATGTCGGGCCAGCCGTCGTTGTCGTAGTCGAAGAAAGCGCAGCCGGCGCCAAGCGTTTCGGGTAGGTACTTCTTGCCGAAGCTGCCGGAGTTGTGCCGGAAGTCGATGCCAGCTTGCTGGGTGACATCGGTGAGAAGCACCGGAGAGCGTTCCCTGCCGGCGTGCGAAACGGATTTCGCCGCGGGATGCGAGTCAGAGCGAGACTCCCGCGCATTCCCGGCCGGCCGGCGACATCCGGTGATCAAGGAGGCCGCACCCGTCAAGGCGCCACTACCCGCAAGCAGAAATAGCAATTCTCGGCGCTTCATTCGACGTTCAAACTTACCGCAACGCCGGGGCGGGGTCAATCTGCGGCTTCCCGCCTGGATTTTCCAAGCGGCCTATTTTCAGTAATTTCACCGAGCAAGGGTGCCGCTAGTTGAAGAAACTGCGGTGGATAGTAGCAAACAGTTACGAGCGCCGTATCCGGCGACTGTAGACCGGAAAGAATGCGATGTAAGTGGGGTTTTGTCGATTGTCCAACACAAGACCGGCCAGAGTAGGCTTTGAACGCTTACCACTTGAGTTGGGAAGGGAAGTAGTCCGCAATCAGATCTTCGTAGTACGGGTGCAGCTGTTCAACCGATGGACGCTCGCTGCTCTTCGAGTATAGATCGTAGGGATTAAATTCTCGCACCCACTGAAACATCTCGCGATCCCGATCGTCCATCAGGTACTGGTAGTCGCCCTCACGATGGGCCGGATAAAACGAGTGATACCGGATCATGTACTGCGCTTCTTGCGGCAGGTAGCCCTTGGTCACATGATACAGATATTCGTCATGACCCCACGACAGATCAACCCCATCCAGTCCGCAGTTTTCCGCGTAGATGCCGGTTCGAGTCTGGTACTCAGGTCGTTCGGAATCGGGGTTCGCAGCAAAGAACTCCGGGAATACGATCTTGGTTGACCAGGCGCATCCCACCGGGAAAGTATCGCCCACCACGGCCCATTGCGGCTCGCCCCACAGGCAAAGGATCTTGCCCAAATCGTGAATCAGGCAGGTGAGGATGAACCATCGCGGCCGCCCGTCCCGCCGCGCCGACTCCGCCGTCTGCAGGCAGTGCTCGATCTGCGACAGGTCCGTGTCGGGGTCGCTGTCATCCACCAGCGTGTTCAAATACTCGAGCGCCTCCCAGATCCCCATCTGGCGCCGGTCGAGGGTGAGGAACTGCTGCTTCTTCGCCAGAACAAAGTCGCGTGTCTGATGCATATGGTTCAGGCGGTAGAACTCCTTCACGCTGGGGCGAGCCTCAGCCCGGTAATCGCGAAATTCTTCCTTCTTCTTCTCGGGATCTAGGGTTGTGAATGGCTTGGCGGCGGCCGCCGCCCCAGGCCGTGGATATCGCTGTTCGACGAACTCCTCCCACTCCTCTAATCCGCGCGCCGTTTCGCTCCTGTCTATTCCGTAAGGACTGTTCATGGCTGGCACTCCTTGACTACAGGATATCATGGTCGGGTATTCCGCACCCGCGAGGGCTGTCATGACATCCGGTCTAGATCAGCACTCAAACCTGAACCGGCCAGATAGGGACGCCGTGCAGGTAGTGGCGATGCTCTTTGTACAGGATAAGATGACTTGGAAACCGTGTGGCTTGCCATCCAGGCAGGTTCTGTGCGATCAGTCGCAAGAGGTCCTCGGCAGGCATTCCGGTTTGAGGCACATGTATGAACGAATGGTTGTAGTCCGGATGTCCGTTCTTTGTTCTTTGATAACGAAGAAGAAACGGGAGCTGATTTTTCATTCTGCGGAGCAGCTCACCGCAGTTCCAGTCTCCCGCGGTAGTGTCGCCGCACGGCCAGTCCCCGCGAATCGGAAATTGCTGATCGAAACCTTCCGGTGGTTTGTTTGTTTCTTCCCGATTGCGGCCGGGGTCATGATTGCCGAAGCCGTTCGTGTTCCAAGGACAATGGTAGTGATTGATTAGCGAGGATTCCGAGACCGCATGAATATTGGATCCCATTGATAGACACGTGAATCGGATCTCACCTGGCTGGATGTTTTGCCGTCCGGAGAGGTTTTTACGATGCTGCTTCAATCGCCCCCGTAACTGCCCCGCCTTTCCGACATACACGCGTATGGAGGAGCGGTAGAGTTGATAAACGCCGGGCTTCGCGGGAATCTCACCGAGGTTTTCATCGTTCAACTCGCCAGATTCGAGTTCGTCGAACGCCTCCGTGAGCAGATGCGTAAGCGCCGCGACGATATCGAGCTCAAATGAGCGGTGAAATGGCATCAGTACCGATTTGATTTGAAGTTGGGTTGCTATTTAGACAGGCTGTATGGTAGCGGCCGTGTCATGGATCAACTCCGACAGATCACCCACCAAACGTCCGTGTGGAGCCTGCGGTAGTCTTCTTCTTTCGACCTCCAAGACTGTTGTGCTGGACCAGTGCATCTTGGATGATCCTTCTTAGGGCGTTCCGTTTTTCCTCGTCCGAAGCATCGCGCGGCGGAAATTGTTCTTCCATTTCCTCCCTTAGGGCATTGAATCTCCCAACGGCCGCGCGTAGCGAGCGTGTCCGGAGGATTTCCTGCTCACCCAAGGTTAACCTATAGCCACCATCTTCGGTTGTATCTAGAAATAGTCTTCCTGGCAAAAACGACATTTTCATTTTGACGGTGGTTTCTTTCTAAGGACGATCGCTGATTCGTACAGCGAGGCCTTTTGTGCAGCCTTATCTACCCGCACGGACGATTGGATGATGCTGCTACCGGTTCTTTTCGTTCGAACCAGGAAATTTTCTTCGAACGTCAGGCCGCAGAGTTGGGAAATTTCTCCGAAGAACTGATCCGTCTTAACGTCTACTCCTTGAATGATGCTATTCCCTAGTACAACGACCGCGACGGAGTTGGGCCGCAAGAGGTGGTTAAGCAACCCGCAGAACCGATGGGCGTCATTGAAATAAGTGGCTGCGTAATTCGCCCAACCGGGTCCCCCATACGTTCCCCGGTCGGTATTGAGGGTGCGGATATGTTCAATGACCTCCCGCAACGCTGGAAGCTCGAACGATAGACGTATGGGAGGGCCGTCACGTACCGTCTGCCAGAACTTCCCGAAGCTTTCCGCCTCCCTTGCACCTTCATAGCCGGGGCCGGCGGCGAATCCCAGCCAATGGAGCTGGGGTCTTGTGTTGCGGGGGTAATGATAATTATTGAGATACGGTGGCGACGTAACCACCAGGTCGACAAACGAAGATCTGCCCAAAATATCGGGAGCGGCAAAGAAGCTGGCGGGAATGACCTTCGTTTCCGGAAGAGGCTCAGGCTGCCTGACCCGTTTCTGCAACCAGTCCACATCATCGAGCATTAACTGCAACCTCGAGGAAACAATCGCGGCAACAGGGGCATCTTCGATGTCCGGCTTATCCACAGCAGCCCGTCGTGTTAGGCTCGGCTCATAGGAATAATTTGATACGCTGACCATGACCGATCCCAGTGCAAGCCTGAAGATGTCAGCGATCAGCGGTTCCTCGATCTTCTCTATGAAGTCGAGTACGGTGAGAATGCGACGTTGCACCATGGCGCTGAAGAGTTGCGTGCGCCCTCTGAATCCATCGGGAGGCTTGGTACGAGGCTGGCGGCCGCATTCTCTATGATCGGGACACTCGGCCTTCATAAACTGTGTAAAGCCGGCGATGCATCGCTCAAGCTCCCGCAACGGGACGGTGGAAGCTTCTAGCTTCACTCTTGAAGCGAGAGCAGCGTAAGGGTTTATCTCAAACCCAACGACGTTTAGGCTGCGGAGGTAGCCTTGCACCAGCGTGGTCCCAACGCCGGCAAAGGGGTCGAGAAGCCAAGCGTTGCGGTTGTCTGCGGAGAGATATTTGTCCAGGCAGTCGTCTACGAATGGGGCGGAAAACCCCGCGATCCAGGGCACCCATCGGTGGAGAGGCAACTCCCTGTTTCTCGTAAAAGCGGGATCCCTGAATCCGTTCGGCGGTTTAGAAGGCTCAAAAAGTGGGATTTGCAAACCCATGCTCACCAAATCCTAATCGGGATGCACAGCAAGTGCAAGCTTTGTCTTTGACCCGGAGACGTTCCAGACGCTGCCAAGGGTAAGCAAACCGTCGCAAGACAGCCGCCGCGCGTAACAGAAGGGTGCGCGATTCTCAGCATGAGCCTATATCTATCTATTTGATTTTAATTTAGCTTCCTGCCGTTCCTAGCCGAAACTCACGACAACCCATTGACAGCGGCGAAAGCCCTCGCGAAACTGTGAGCTGTGGTACAAGGTTCACACAAATCCGAAACCACTCTTAAGCGTGCCTTTCGTGAAGTTGCCGTCCATCTTGAGGCAGGTGCGAGCGAGTTGGCCCAAATCCTTGGGGTGCAACTTCCGACCGTGCGGGAGAAGTTCCGTCGACTTGAACGGCTGGGCCTGGTACGGCTCGAGGACCGGCACAACAAGGCGGTGCTCAATCCCGAGGCGGGCTATGTGGTGGGCATCGACCTGGGCGCGAGCAACGTTCGTTTCGCTCTAGCGGATTTCTGTGGCAAGCTGCTCGATCACTCGGCCGAGCCCATCCGGCCCGAAGACGGCCCTGCCAAGCTGATCGTCCAGATCAAGCAAGGCATCCGCACGATTGCGCAGGCCGAGCCGGCCCGGGATGAGCTGCCGGCGAGCGTGCGTGCCCCTCTCGGCCCCTTGCGCGGACTCGCTGTGGGAGTGCCGAGCCCGGTAGATCCCACTAGCAACCTGGTTTCATTCGCCAATAATCTCCCCGGCTGGAAGAATATCGACCTTGCGCGGGAGCTTGCAGACGAGTTCGGTGTCCCCGTAGCGCTGGAGAACGATGCCAATATGGCTGCCATCGGGGAGCATTGGCGTGGCGTAGCGCGCGAGGCCGAAACGTTTGTATTCATCGCCCTCGGTACCGGGATTGGCACCGGAGTTTTTGTGGACGGCTCACTTCACCGTGGCCGTGCGGGGAATGCCGGGGAGCTTTACCGTCTGAACATCGAGTGGCCCCGCTGGAATGAAGATTTCGGCGAAGCGGGGTACTTTGAATCGCAGGTATCCGGCTTGGGGATTGCCGCCCTCGGACGTGAGGCCCTGGCCACCGAGGCCCGGTCTGGCGCGAAGCAGCAGAGTTTGGTGCAGTCGCGCGACGCGCGTTTCGTCTTCGAGGCTTTTCACCAAGGCGACCAGCGCGCTCGGGCGGTTTTGGAGAGAGTGTTTACGATGCTGGGCGTGGCCGCGGCCGCAATCGTAACCATCCTTGATCCCGACCTGATCGTCTTTGGCGGCGGTCTTTCGAAAGGCGCCCCCCAACTCCTGCTCGAAACGGCAGAACGCGTGGTCCGGCGCATTATCCCCGATAACACCCCGCCCATCAAACTCAGCGCGCTTGAGAATAACGCACAAACCTATGGCGCCATTGTCTCGGCCCTCACGGTTGCGCGCCAATCTATCGTCCGCGACCTACGCTGACGCGGCCATCCATGGAGCTGGTGTCCGCAGTCGAAGGGCTCTTGTGCCGGGCGTAAACGCAGGCTTTGGGTGCGGATCTTCACCTGACTGGTGTAATGGCAAAAATGATCAGAAATAGTATGAAAAATATACCAGGGTAGGGTGCCTCGCCATTGTCGACTACCGCTGGAACCGATAGTCTTGAAGTCACTCCAATGCGCATTCGTTAAGGGGTTCGGCCGGCAACTCTCTTGGGGGGAGGCAGAAGGTTTCGGATGAGGAGCAGCAAGCTTTCGGGTGGCGCATTTCTTCTGGTTATTTCCCTCTTGCTTGTCGTCAACGGCGCCTATCTCGCGGCATTCAGTAATCCCTCGCTGTTCTATATCATCAACAGCTTTCTACATCCCGCCCTGGGGATCTTCGTGGGCTTTCTGCTCGCGCTCTTCGTAGCCAGGCGTCGCCAGGCATTCCGGGATCTTGTCGGACGGGTCACGCTGGCCCTTCTGATGCCAGCAGGCATATTCGGGATCTATCTCGCTGTTGTGGGCATGACGCGCCCGCACAGCATGGCGCTCTACCTCCACGTCGGGTTTGCCATCGCGGGGCTATTCTTCGTATTGGTGTTCCTGCGCAGCCGGGCCCGCGAGTCCAGTCCCCCTATCGTCGGCGATGCCCGTGATCCGAGCGATCGTGGATGGCGGCAGGCGGCAAGCTGGAGCGCCGGGGTCATGATCGCCGCGCTCGCCTTCTACACCGCGGCGGCGCTCGCCCAGCATTATTCCCCCAACCCCAAATACATCATCCGCAATCCGCTGGCAACGCCGACCAGCATGCAGGAGGAGGGCGCGGGTCCAAACAGCCTGCTGTTTCCCAGCTCTGCCCGCACTTCGGATGGCAAGCCGATCAAGTCCACCTTCTTCATGAATTCGGAAGCCTGCCAGCGTTGCCATCCTGACATTTACGCGCAGTGGCAGAGCTCGATGCACCACTTTGCCTCCTTCAACAACCAGTGGTATCGCAAGTCGGTCGAGTACATGCAGGACACCATCGGCATTAAGCCTTCGCTGTGGTGCGGGGGCTGCCACGATCATGCGTTGGTAATTGCCGGTCAGATGCAAACGCGTCCGATCCGCGAAATTGAGGACACGCCCGCCGGCCAGAACGGTCTCGGTTGCATGTCGTGCCACGCCATCGTGCACGTGGACAGCACCATGGGTCAGGGCGGATTCACTTTCGAATATCCGAAGCTGGCGGAGCTTGCTGAAAGTCGTAGTCCTGTGCTGCGCTGGCTGCACGACTACCAGGTGCGGCTCGACCCCAAACCCCATCGCAATGCTTTCCTCAAGCCTTTCCACCGCGAGCGTCAGCAGGTGGCTGAATTCTGCTCGGCTTGCCACAAGGTGCACCTGGATGTGCCCGTGAATCATTACCGCTGGATTCGCGGTTTCAATGATTACGACAATTGGCAGGCCAGCGGCGTCTCGGGACAAGGTGCGCGATCGTTCTACTATCCGCCCAAGCCCATGGTTTGCGTTGATTGCCACATGCCGTTGACACCGTCCAAGGACATGGGCAACATCGCCGGGCAGGTCCACTCGCACCGCTTCCCTGCTGCCAATACCGCCGTGCCGGCCAGTTACGGCGATACAGCGCAGCTCCAGGCGGTGGAGAGTTTCTTGAAAGGCGCGCTGAGCGTGGACATCTTCGCCCTGGCGGAAGAACCCGCGAGTGAAGCGGCCAGTGTCGAAACGTCAGCGGCCGGTTCCGGAGTGCCTCAACTATCGAGCAGCTTTGCGGCCGGCGAGGAATCGTCTATTGGAATGACGGCGCAGACCACGACGACCGCTGCGCCAGTGAAGCTGATCGCGCCGCTGGGCCGGGCGGGGGCTTTCCTGCATCCGAGCCAGACGGCGCGCGTTGAAGTGGTTGTCCGCACCCGGAAGGTCGGCCACTTTTTCCCGGGTGGAACCGTCGACGCCTTCGACGTGTGGCTCGAGCTACAGGCCCGCGACAGCAAGGGGAAGGTTATTTTCTGGAGCGGCGAGACGGCCAACAACGGCACCGGCCCCGTAGACCCGGGCGCGCATTTCTACCGGTCGCTGCAACTCGACGCACACGGCAACACGATCAACAAGCGTAACGCCTGGTCGACGCGTGCCACCTTGTACGCGCGTTTGATCCCGCCCGGTGCCGCCGATACGGTCCACTTTCGGCTCAAGGTGCCGAAGGACTGCGGCAATAGGATTACGTTGACGGCCAAGCTGAACTATCGCAAGTTCAGTTGGATCGAAACCCAATTCGCTTTTGCCGGTGTGCGGGATCCGGCTGAGCCGCATCCCGATGTTACTCCGAGCTATGATGACGGACACTGGCTCTACAACGGCGACACCTCGCACGTTTCGGCCCGCTACAAAGAGATCGCCAATGTTCCCATCGTAGTGGTGGCCGAAGATACTAAGACCATCCCGGTTGCGGCAAGCCAATCCGCCATTGCGGCGCCGTTCGACGAGAATATCAAGCTTGATGCCGCTGACTGGGAGCGGTGGAACGACTACGGCATCGGATTATTGCTGCAGGGCGATCTGAAAGGGGCGGAGCGTGCCTTTTCAATGGTCACCCAGGTAGCGCCCAAATACGCCGATGGATACGTGAATGTGGCGCGCGCGCGGGTGCAGGAGGGCAACACCGAAGCCGCGAAGCCCATGCTGGAAAAGGCGCTAGCCCTCAATCCCAAGCTGGGCAGCGGTCATTACTTCTCGGGACTCGCCCTCAAGGTCGATGGCGCTTACGGCGGCGCCTACGATGAATTCGCGAAGGCGGCGGCCCGCTATCCGAACGATCGCGTCAACCGCAATCAGATGGGGCGCATGCTGTTTTTGCAGCGCAAATACCATGATGCGGTGGCCGAGTATCAGAAAACCCTGGCTATCGATCCCGAGGATCTCGAAGCGCATTACAATCTCATGCTGTGTTACCGTGGCCTTGACGACGATGCCAAGGCATCACGCGAGGAGAGGCTGTATCTGCGCTTCAAGGCTGACGAGGCTTCGAAGAGTATCACCGGTCCCCGCATCCTGAAGCATCCTGAAGACAACAACGAGGCCCAGCCCGTTCACGAGCACGACTCGATCGCGCTGGAACCGTCGGCCGTCTTTCAGGCCTATCAGGGCATGAACGTGAATTGGGCCTGGCCTGAAAAAGAGCAGGTAAATCCGGTGTTATCGTTGAAGGCTGGAAGCCGGAAGCGGAAGCGTACCCTGCTGGCCGGGACAGGGAAATTCTTAACAAGCAGCAAGTAGCAGGTAGCTTGGGCATGGCTAATAATCGCCGCGACTTTCTAAAAACCTGTTTGGCTGCTGCAGCGTACGCCGGCATCGAAGGTTCCGATCTTTTTGCCTCCGCCGGTGCACCGGGCGTGCCCCTCCATTACCTGGATATTACCCGTGATGCCGGCATCAACTTTGTCCACAATACAGGCGCTTTCGGCAAGCGCTATCTGCCCGAAACCATGGGCGCGGGCTGCGCGTTTATTGATTACGACAATGACGGCAAGCCCGACATCCTGCTGGTGAACGGCATGGATTTCCCCGGCCACAAGCGACGTCGCACGACCATGAAGCTGTACCACAACAACGGCAACGGCACCTTTGCCGATGTGACGGCGAAAGCCGGGTTGGACGTCGAGATGTACGGCATGGGCGTAGCCGTGGGCGACTACGATAACGACGGTTGGGACGATCTTTACATCACGGGCCTGGGCGAGGCGCGGCTGTTTCACAACGATAAGGGACGATTCGACGACGCGTCCAAAGGAGCGGGTGTAAACAACACCGGATTTGGCGCGAGCGCCGCCTGGTTCGATTATGACCGCGATGGCCGTCTCGACCTTATCGTCACCAATTATGTCAAGTGGTCGGAAAAGGATGACCTGTACTGCTCGCTTGACGGTCACAACAAGTCCTACTGCACACCGGAGGCTTACAAGGGCGACAGCTGCCGGCTCTATCACAATCTCGGCAATGGCCGTTTCGAAGACGTCACCGAGAAGGCGCGCCTTTACGATCCGACCTCGAAATCGCTGGGGATCGCCATCATCGACTACGATCTCGACGGTTGGCCGGATATCGCAATTTCGAATGATACCCAGCCCAATAAGCTCTATCGCAATAAGCGCGACGGCACCTTTGCGGAGCAGGCCGTGCAGGCCGGAATCGCTTTTAGCGAAGATGGCATAGCACGCGGCGCCATGGGAATCGATGCCGGTGATTTTGACCGGTCAGGGTATCCGAGTTTGGCCATCGGCAATTTCTCCAATCAGATGATGGGGCTCTACCACAATGAGCGGAACCGGTTCTTCATCGATGTCGCTCCGGCCACCACCATCGGCCGCGCCAGTCTGCTCTCGCTGTCGTTTGGGCTCTTTTTTCTGGACTTCGATCTTGACGGCCTCGAAGACATTTTCGTGGCCAACGGCCACATCGAACCGCAGATCAACCGTATCCAGCCCCAAGTCACTTATGCTGAGACGCCGCTGGTATTTCGTAATCAGGGCAGGGATGGAACAGGTGATACCAAGTTCGAGAATGTTACCAAGCAGTTGGGCTTTGAGCGGAAGTTGGTGGGGCGCGGCGCCGCTTGTGCGGACATTGACAACGACGGCGCGCCCGACATTCTACTAACCAATAACGGCGGTCCGGCATACCTCTACCGCAACATCGGCGGAGCCCGGAATAACGCCCTGCGTATCAAGACAGTGGGTACTCGTTCCAACAAGAACGGCATCGGAGCTGTCGTGAAGGTGCGGACACCAGGCGGCGCCAACTGGCAGATGGTCCACTCGGGCTCCAGTTACTGCTCACAATCGGAGCTGACGCTCACCTTTGGCATGGGAAAGGAAACCGAGGCTCAGGAGGTTGAGATCGTATGGCCGAGCGGCGCTCACGACGGTCAGAAGAATCTGAAAGCGAACGCCACGTATACGATCGAGGAGGGAGGTAAGATCCTGAGTACTGTGCCCTTCAAGAGGATCTGACTCTCGTTGCAGGTCCCGGAGAAACTCGTCTCACTACTGTCATTCCGAGCAACCGCAGGCGACGAAGAATCTTGTATCGAAATACCAAAGCGAGATCCTTCGCTTCGCTCAGGATGACAGCGAACGGGCTCGGAGAATAGGTTTGGAGGATTTTGGCGCCGTCCCTTAAACAAGAGGCTCGTCGGTGTTGCAGGTAGTATCCAGACTTTGTGCCTTTCAAAGTCTACGGCTTCTATATGGCGACCGAGCGAAAGCCGCAGGGTTTCTGTAAAGCAAAACCCTGCGTTACCTGGCCTCCTGGCGGCTCACCAGGAACAGCGCTTCGTTGTGAAGGATCTCAATGTCGTCCCCGTTGATTTTTGCCGCGAACCCGGCGCGATCGCCCGTGGCGGAATCCTCCATGAGCTTGCGTACCTGCTGATAGACCTTACCTTTGCTCTCGGGCCCCACGCCAGCCCGTTTCATCCACACATTGAATGAGCGCAAGCGGCGGCGTACGGACTGCCGGATCACTTCCAGGCCTTCAGCTTCCAACATCGCGAGGAACGTGGTAAGCCGCATAGAAGCGGTGTGCGAGGGATCGCGCAGTCTTTCGATTTGATTATGCAGCTCGAACTTGGAATCGATTTCGGGTGCGAGGCTGTCGATAATCACGAGGCGGCCGGCAGGTTTCGAAACCCTGGCCATCTCTTTTAGCGCCAGGGCGGGCTTGGTCATGTGATGAAACGAATAGCGGCAGGTGACCAGGTCAAAGGCGCCGTTAGGGTAAGGCAATGCCTCAGCCTCGCCGCGCTCGAACGCCACATTTCTAATGCCCTGTTCCAACTCGGCCTTTCGCGCCTCGCGCAGCATCGCCTCGGTAAGGTCGATTCCGCGGGCAAAGAGCACGCGTGGCGCGAGCGCCAGAGTCAGGGCCCCCGGACCGCAGCAGACATCGAGCACCAGATCGCTTGCCAGTGGTTTACCAAAGGCCACGTGCTCGGCCAGGATTTCGGGCGTGTCACGCAAGGCATATCGCGCAAATTCGCTTACCGTTTTAGTGAATTGCTTCTGAACCGCTTCTTTTTGCTTCTTCGACACAGGAGGTTCCCTTCGGCACACTGGGCCGAGGCTTTCCGGATTGCTATCCCTTAGGATGCCGGGGACGTTCGGCCGGAAACTTGACTTCTACCTTGAACTTTATCCAATGAATTGCTCCGAGGTCTTCGGCGCGATCGGAAGTGTGCCCAGGCGTAATCTTCGAGTCTTCGATCCACAGTCGTCCCTTTCCCAAGGGAGACGATCCCAACTTGGAGAGAGCGTCGTCCACCTCCTGCTTAGAGGCAATGTACGGGTAGATGACCAAATCCAGCCATTTACTTTCCGTCTCAAAATCGGCGCAATTTAGAACAAAACTGAACTCCCGCGGCGAATTGCGCACTGCCTCCTGAGCAGTTATGCCGTATTGAGTGTCGAGGTAACGCATGTTCTGGAAGTGGTATGGCGGCGTGGCTATCGAGAGAAAATCGCCGCTCGAGAGATCGCAGGAATTGTCGTCCGGCAAGATTTTAATAATCCAACCAGTGGTCCAATCTTGATTCGGCATCAACACAAAATCGAGCCCAGGACCAATACTTTTGCGATAGGATTGCCCTTCCGCAGCCTGGCCTTCAAAAGTAATGGAGCGGCCTTGTGATGTGGCGCCAAAAGTCGAAAGCGCGAAGAAAGTCAGAAACCAGGTAGCCAGTTTTCTCATACGGAAGCTGGTTGCTCATTCCTCGGTTTTCTCGGGCCGCAGCAGCGGGAACAGGATCACGTCGCGAATCGAGCGCGAATTGGTCAGCAGCATCGTAATCCGGTCGATGCCGATCCCCTCGCCGCCAGTAGGAGGAAGGCCGTAGCTCAAGGCGCGAATATAGTCTTCGTCGATGGCGTGCGCCGCCAGATCGCCCCGGTCGCGCAGCAGTTGCTGATATTGAAAGCGGCTCCGCTGCTCCGCCGGATCGTTCAGCTCGCTGAAGGCATTCGCTACCTCCATCCCGCCGATGTACAGTTCGAACCGCTCTACCAGGTTCGGATCATCGGGTTTCTGTTTGGAAAGCGGCGAAACCTCCAGAGGGTAATCCAGAATGAATGTCGGCTGAATGAGATGCCGCTCCGCAACACCCTCAAACAGCGCGGCCAGAGCAGCTCCTGGCGCGAGCCCTTCCTCGACCGCTTCGGCACCCTGGGAAACCGCCCATTGGTTGTAGGCGTCTACCCAGGGGAAAACCGTCCTCGTATCTTCAAGGTCGGCCAGAGTGGGATTTTTCCCCGCCTCCGGGGGCCAGTACTTTACCAGCGCTTCCTTCATCGTCAGCCGCTGGAACTCAGCAAAAGAGATGTGATATTCGCCGTAATCGAACTCGAGTGTGCCGTTCGCCGCCAGGGCGGCGTGGCGCAGCAGCCGTTCGGTAAGCGAGATCATGTCACGATAGTCAGCGTACGCCTGGTAGAACTCCAGCATGGTGAACTCGGGATTGTGCTGGGTGGAGATGCCCTCGTTGCGAAAGTTGCGATTGATCTCGAATACGCGGTCAAACCCTCCCACAATCAGGCGCTTCAGGTAGAGCTCGGGCGCAACCCGCAGGTATAGGTCAATGTCCAGCGCATTATGATGGGTTACGAAAGGACGCGCCATGGCACCGCCCGGGAGCGACTGCATCATGGGCGTCTCGACTTCAAGGTATCCTTCCGATTCCAGCATTTCGCGCAGCGCCCGTATGATCCGGGCCCGCTTCTCGAAGACGGGGCGAACCTCGGCGTTGACGATCAGGTCAAGATACCGCTGGCGGTAGCGGATCTCCACATCTTGCAGGCCGTGCCACTTCTCCGGCATGGGCAGGAGCGCCTTGGCCAGAAACTGCAGGCGCTCGGCGTGCACGGTCAGTTCGCCCGTGCGCGTGCGGAATAGATATCCCTCGACGCCGACGAGATCACCGAGGTCGAGCAGCTTGTAAAGCTCAAAATCGCGGTCGCCGACCGCGTCGAGCCGCACGTAAATCTGCAAACGCGCGCCCCCGCTAGCGAGGTGCGCGAATCCGGCTTTGCCGTGAGGACGAATGGTCATGACCCGGCCGGCGATCTTCACGTGAGTCCGCTCGGCCTCAAGCTCCGGCGCCGTCTGTGAGGAGTATTTCGCCAGGATCTCCGGAATGCTGTGGGTGAACTCCCATTTGCGCGGATACAGCTCGTAGCCGAGCGCCGCGATGGCAGCCATTTTTTTCTCGCGCTGCTGAACCAAATCCGATGCTCCGTTAGTTGCTTGCGACATAGAGGCTAATAAGTATAGAAGATCCGACAGAAAAGGGTAAAGGGCAAAGGGTGAGACAAAAGTTTAAAGAGTGAGAAACCAAGGTTGAAAGGTAAAGCGCGAAGGGCAAACTGCAAAGGGAAAGGGTTCGCCGGTGGGCGTCTGACCCGCGCTTGTGACCGGCGTCACTGAGCGAGAGAATCCAAATCACTACGCTATTGGTCTGAGCTGTAAGTCTGTCCGCTCCATGAGCGCCCGTAGCGCCTGGATGTTGTTGTCTTAATTATTGCGAGCCTCGTTACCCGAAGCCGGTCTTGCCATTGAGATCATCGGGGATCGAGAAAGATTGCAGCAAGGAGGCAGGTTGAGTCGCCTTAGAGAACCGGGGAAGACGAAAAAGCGGATCAGTGTGGGACTGGACATCGGCGCGGTGAGCCTCAAGCTCGCAGCCTTGGGCCATCCGGATGATACCGAGTCGCTGCAAGCCATCGCTTCCGATTCCGAGACGTTCTTCTTGAGCCAGCTTCCGCCGTCGAGTTCCCCGCGCTCACGCGCTCCCCTGATTCTCTCGCGCTATCGCCGCTTGCAGGGTAGCCCCGCGCAATCGGCCTTCAACCTCCTCCGTGAATTTTTCGCACTCGTTCCCGTCGAGGAAGTTGCCGGAATCCGTCTGACCGGCTCCGGCGGACGGCTTGTCGCCAAGTTGCTCAAAGCCGGCTTTGAGAACGAATTCCGCGCCGTGGCTACGGGCATCCGCACGCTCTGTCCAGACGTCCGAACCGTCTTCGAAATGGGCGGCGAATCCTCCAAGTATCTTCACCTCGATTCCGGGGTGCGCCCCGGACACCTTGGGATTGTCGACTATCGAAGTAGCGGTGAATGCGCGGCGGGCACTGGCTCGTTTATCGATCAACAGGCGGATCGGCTCCTGTACTCCGTAGAGGATGTCGGTGCCGCGGCTTGCTCGGCGAACTGCGCGGCGCGGATCGCCGGCCGGTGCTCGGTTTTTGCCAAGACCGACATGATCCATGCCCAGCAAAGGGGTTACACCGCCGAACAGATCCTGCGGGGCCTTTGTGACGCCGTGGCGCGCAATTACAAGTCGAGTATCGTCAAGGGGCACGACGTGGAGCCGCCAGTGGCTTTCATCGGCGGTGTCGCCGCGAACCAAGGCGTAGTGCAAGCGATCCGCCAGGCGTTCAAGCTGGACGGGTCCAGCTTGGTGGTTCCCGAACTTCACGCCTGGATGGGCGCTATTGGCGCAGCCATCCTCGAAGCGGAGGAGCCTTGCAAAGAGCGCTTCGCGCCTATCGAGCGTCTGGCCGACAGCGGCGGAGCAGCTATTTTCGAGTCGGGCGAGCCTCTCTCGCTGCGGAATGTCGTGCTTTTGCGCGATCGCGACCAGCCGGCCGATCCGCCTAAACCCGGAGCGAAGGTCGAAGCATATCTTGGGATCGATGTCGGATCGGTAAGCACCAACCTAGTAGTCATCGATGCCAGCGGCAATCTCCTCAAGGAAATCTACGTTCGGACTCAGGGTCGTCCCATTGAGGTTGTACAGAGCGGCCTCAAGGAGATCGAATCCGAGCTCGGCGCTCTACTCGACATCCGTGGCGTCGGCACCACGGGGTCGGGCCGCGAACTCGCCGCAGAGTTCGTGGGCGCCGATACGGTCAATGACGAGATCACTGCCCACAAAACGGGCGCCATGTTTGTCTCAGAGCGCATGGGTATGGAGCCCGTCGACACCATCTTCGAGATCGGTGGCCAGGATTCAAAGTTCATTCGCCTCGAAAACGGCGTAGTGGTCGACTTCACTATGAATGAGGCCTGTGCCGCCGGTACCGGGTCGTTCCTGGAAGAGCAAGCCGCGAAACTGGGGATCTCTATCAAAGGCGAATTCGCTGAGGTTGCGTTGTCCTCAAGGCAGCCGACTCGGCTGGGTGAGCGCTGCACCGTCTTCATGGAACGGGACGTCACTTCAATGGTCGCCAAGGGCGCCCAAGTGAGTGATCTCGCCGCAGGCCTCGCTACTTCTGTTGCGCTCAACTACCTGAATCGCGTGGTGCGGGGGCGAAAGATCGGCAAGGTAATCTTTTTTCAGGGCGGAACTGCCTACAACGACGCTGTGGCTGCAGCTTTCGCCGGCATTCTCGGCGCCAAGATTATTGTTCCCCCGCATAACGGCGTGATCGGCGCAATCGGTATGGCCCTGCTGGCCCGCGGGCGTGCGAAGGCGACCGGGCAGCCCAGCCGCTTTCGTGGATACGATCTGGGGCGCGTGCAGTTTCGCTCGCGGGACTTTGTCTGCCGCGCCTGCTCGAATTATTGCGAGATGAAGGAGTTTATTGTCGACGGCGAACGGAGTTATTGGGGAGATCAATGTTCTGACATGTTTCACAAGCGGGCACGGTCTGATCGGCAGCCGGTCATCACGCACCTCATCGAGTTCTATCACAAGGCCCTCGTTGAACCGCTCCGGCCGGCAAGTGAAGGGCGGCCGAAAATCGGCATTCCGCGGGCCATGTTTTTTTATGATCGCTTCCCCTTCTGGTGTGCCTACCTGCAGGAACTGGGTTTCGATGTCGTGACTTCTGACGACACAGACCGCGCCGTTTCAGTGACGGGCGAGGATCTGGCCATCGCACAGCCGTGCTTCCCGGTGCAGGTGGCTCATGGCCATGTGTGGAACCTGGTTGGGAAAAAAGTGGAGCACATCTTGCTCCCCAACACCATCAACGCTGAAGCTCCACCGAGCGAAGTCCCATCGCATCTGTGCCCGTGGAACCAGACGCTCCCATTCGTGGTGCGAGCCGTACCGAAACTGGCAAGCTCGAACGGACGCTATCTCATTCCGACCATCCACTTCCGCCTCGGTCCTAAACACGTGACCAAGGAACTCGCTGGATTCTGCGGAGCCTTGGACGTCTCGCGGCGGGAGAGCAATCGAGCCGTCCTGGCGGGCTACGCGGCACAGTCAAAGTTTACTGAAGCCATACAGGGGGCGGGAGCCGAGGCGCTCCGGGCCGTTGCAGCCAGCGGGGATCCGGCAGTGGTTCTGGTGGGCCGGCCGTACAATCTTTACGATCGCGGCGTGAACTGCGACATCCCGAGAAAGCTCCGTTCGCTTTATGGCGTCAATGTGATCCCCATGGACTTCCTGCCGCTCGGCAGCGAAGATATTTCGAAGGTCCATTCCAACATGTTTTGGAACTCGGGGCGGCGGATTCTTGCTGCCGCGCAGTTCGCCAGCCGGCATCCCAACCTTCATTTGATCTACATCTCAAACTTCAAATGCGGTCCGGATTCTTACATTAAATCGTTTCTGGGCGATGCCGCCCGGAAGCCCTCGTTGGTGCTGCAATTCGATGGTCACTCGAATGACGCAGGCTACATCACCCGTTGCGAGGCTTATCTTGACAGCAAAGGATTTTTGGAATGAACGCACCCCCGCACGGCAGGGGCAAGCCGCGGCTAAGCAGTAAGTCAAATAGTCAAAACTCGCTCGCCGGCAAGACCGTGTATATCCCGGTAATGGCCGACGGATTGTCAGAGTCGTTTGCCGCGATTTTTCGCTGGCTGGGCATCGATGCGACCGCAACGCCGACTTCCAACCAACGCACCTTGGAACTGGGCGCGAAATTTGCCAGCGGTGACGAGTGCTATCCGGCCAAAGTCACCATCGGCGATCTCCTGCGTGTTATTGAGCGGCCGGGCTTTGATCCCCAGCGGGCCGTGTTCCTCCTGCCCACGAGTGAGGGTCCCTGCCGCTTTGGTCAGTACGTGCCCTTCCTCAGGAGAACGCTGAGGGAGATTGGCTATCCAGGCGTGCAGATCCTCTCACCTACCAGCGAGAATGGCTATGGAGACTTCGGCAACGTCGCCGGACGCTTTATGCGTATGGGCTGGCGCGCCGTGGTCGCTTCCGACGCGCTCCGGCGGATGCTCTTGAAGACACGTCCCTATGAGACTACGGAAGGCGCGGCCGACGCGGCGTTTCGCGCCAGTCTGGATGACTTGTGCGTGACCATCGAGTCTTGTGGCGGGAACACGGCTCGTCAACTCGAGTCGCTGGTTGAGTGTCTCATACGGGCACGGGACCGCTTTCGCTCTGTGCCCGCGCGATATGACCAGACCCGGCCCTTTATTGGCGCGGTAGGGGAAATCTTCTGCCGGCTGAATACCTTTTCGAACGATGATTTGATCCGTCGGCTGGAGAAGCACGGCGCGGAAGTCTCCCTCAGCCACGTGGGAGAGTGGGTTTCGTACACGAACCATCAGCATCTACGCCGCTTGCGGCTTACGGAACGCGCATTTTCATTTGAAATGCTGGGTGGCAGACTGCGTGCCCACGTTCAGCGAAACGACCATAGTGCCCTTTTGGCGCCCTTTGTCGAGGACTTTGAAGGCTACGAAGAACCCGAGATTGACGAGATCCTGGGTCTGGCGGAACCCTATCTACCGGCTAGGGGAGCCCTCGGCGAGATGGTGGTTAGCGTGGGCACCGCGGCGTATCTCGCGAAGCACGGCGCCGATGGCATTATCGATATAAGCCCTTTCACCTGCATGAATGGCATCGTCAGCGAAGCGATTTATCCGAAGCTCAGCGAGGATCTGGGAGGAATACCGATCCGGAACTTCTATTTCGATGGCACGCAGTCTGACCTGGATCGCGACATAGGAATTTACCTTGAGCTGGCGCGCAGTTACCGCGAGACAAAGCCTTATACGCGGAAGCGCACAGGTAGCGCGGACCTCCGTTCTTGAGGTCCGCGGTTTGTGTGTCTTCGCTCGCCTCCAATGGTCAGACCAAAGCGTCGCTTTGCGTTATCGCAGCTGGAATAATCGAGCTGGCAAGCCGAAATTGGCCTCACCGAGCCTGGCGCGCTCGTTGAGCATACGCACGGCAAAGAAGAAATGCCGATCCTGAGAGAAAAGGACGACGCAGCCGCGACACAGCGCCAAATGCAACACCGATATGTGGATCGCCAGATTAAGCGCTACTTTTTCGACTCGGCGCTAGCCAGTCCGCACTCGGCCGAATTAATGAGCGCGTCGGCGCGACAGACTGAGTTAGCATCAACGGGTAGCCTTTATGAAATCGATAGGCAAAGTTTGGAGTCGGCGCGATGTCCTTACCGCAGTTGGCGTTGCAGCGATATCTCGGGCCGTACCGGCGCCTGCGGTATCCGATAGCGAAATCGTGTTTGCATCCGCCGCGGCGCTTGCCCGTGGCATCCGCGCGAAAAAATTCTCCTCCGAAGAGGTGGTGAAGGCTTACCTGAAGCGCATTGAGGCGGTAAACCCCAGACTCAACGCGATAGTTCTGCTCACCGCCGACTCGGCTCTGACGCAAGCTCGCGAGGCCGACAGGGTGGTCGCGAGGGGCGCCAGATTCGGACCGCTCCACGGCGTTCCCATGACGGTGAAGGACAGTATTGATACAGAAGGCGTCATCACCACGGGTGCGACCAAGGGATACGTGAAGCGTCTGACCGAAGGCGACGCAGTTGTGGTAGCCCGCATGAAGGCCGCCGGCGCCATTCTGATCGGGAAGACCAATTTGCCCGAAATGGCGATGGCCTGCGAGACCGACAACCTGGTCTTCGGACGCGCCAATAACCCGTACGATCTCGTACGCTCCACCGCCGGCAGCAGCGGAGGGGAAGCCTCCATTATCGCCGCTGGCGGTTCGCCGATTGGCATCGGATCTGACGCGGGCGGCAGCATTCGGCTGCCGGCACACTTCTGCGGAATCGCGGGCATGCGTCAGTCCAATGGGCGCGTACCGATTTCCGGCCACATTCCCGTGAAGGGAATGGGCGTGGCCATGGATTTTGCGGTCGTGGGTTTGATGGCGCGGTTCGTCGAGGACATTGTGCTCGGGTTGCCACTGATTTCCGGCCCGGACTCCTGGGATCCGGCCATCTTTCCTCTGCCCTGGAACGATCCCGCACGGGTAAGCCTCCGCGGCTTGCGACTGGCCTTCTACACGGATAATGGGATTCAGAGCGCGGACGCAGACACGGATCGAACTGTGCGCGAGACGGCCAAAGCGCTTGCCGAAGCTGGCATGAAAGTGGAAGAAAAGCTCCCGAATGGGATCTCGCGGCTGCGCGAGGTCTTCTTCGGTCTGTTCGGCCCCGATGGAGGTGTGGCTTTCCGAAAGTTCCTCGAGAGCATCGGCTCATTCGACATTCACCCCATGACCCAGCAGACGATTGATGCGATGAAGAAGTACGCGCAACCTTCGCTGGAAGGCATCATCGAAACTATGGAGAACCGCTTTGGCATCCGGGTGATGATGCTGAAGTTCATGCAGAACTACGACTTGTTGTTGAGCCCCGTGGCGGCGACGCCCGCCACCCCGCACGGACGCTTTCAGGCGGCGATCCCAGAATCCATCAGCTTCACCTGCCTGCATAATCTGACGGGCTGGCCCGCCATCAGCGTGCGCGCCGGAACGTCGCGGGATGGGATACCTATCGGTGTTCAGATTGCAGCGTTACCATGGCGCGAAGATATCGTGCTTCGCGCGGCGCAGCACATCGAGACGGTCATGGGTGGCTGGAATAAGACAGGGCTCGTCGTATAGACGCGGCTTGAGCGCTGCTATGAACCGCTCGACGACGAGGCATATCCGCCCGGGTGGCGCACATCGCGCTCTTTGCGATGCGTGCGTTGACGAGCGGGACGCGTCGGTTAGCGCGGACCTCGGCCTGTGAGGTCCGCGGGTTCTTGATTTTCAAGACGATAATCGGCGGTGGTCAGCACGAGTAGCGAGCGCGGCGGAGCCGCAACCAAAAACGTTCAGAATCAAGCTGCTCTCCAGTAGATTGTCTATGTGTAGACGGCCTTTATTTATGCGGTTCCGGAGAAAGACTGCGAAAAATTCTTGCTAAAAAACAAGAATTTACGCCCTTGCAATGCAATGCAGGGCCCGATTTTTGGCCCTGCGGTTTAATGGGCCGACCGCACACATGCCAAACAACGGCATGTATGCGCCACCCGGTGCTGGCAATATCAGGATTTCCATTCCAGGACCACTTTGCCGGCCTGGCCGGTCAGCATCACGTCGAAGCCCTCCTGGAAACGGGTGTACGGAAATCGATGAGTGATCACCGGCTTGATATCGAGACCGGACTGTAGCATCACGGTCATCTTGTACCAGGTCTCATACATCTCGCGCCCGTAAATGCCTTTGATGGTGATCATGTTGAAGATCACCGTATTCCAATCGATTGAGATCTCCTCGGAAGGAATGCCCAGCATGGCGATGTGGCCCCCGTGCGCCATGTTCACCAGCATGTCGCGAAAAGCCGTGGCGTTACCCGACATTTCCAGACCCACATCAAAACCCTCCTTCATGCCAAGTTGCTTCTGCGCGTCCCGCAGCGTGGTTTCGCGTGGGTCAACAGCAAAGTCACGCCCATCTTGCGGGCCAGTTCCAGCCGCTAGGGGTTTATATCCGTGATTACGCGAAACGAGCGCCGGCGTGAAGAACCACTGCGGCTGCCATGATGCCGATCGGGCCTGCAGCCGTGATCAACACATCCTCTCCCAGAACCGGAAACGAGAGCGCAGTATGAACCGCGTTACCAAAAGGATCGAAGATGGAAGCCACGTCGCGGTCGATCTCAGGCGCGTGGCCCAAACGTTACTCATGGGCAAGGCGATGTATTCGGCGAAACAGCCCGGCCGGTGCACGCCCATGCCTCGGCTCATGCGCACAAATGCCGGCGTCCGGCCAGGCAGTTCCGGCATCGTCCACAAACAACGTGACCTTCTCCGCTTACCAACTGGCCAGGAAAGAAATCGGTGACGTTCGAGCCGACGGCGGCCACTTCTCCACGAACTCGTGGCCCACCACCATGGGCACCGGAATGGTTTTGCTGGGCCCAGGTCGTCCCATTTCATGATATGCAGGTCGGTGCCACAGATGGCCGTCCGGTCAACCCGAATCAGGACGTCGTTGATGCCGATCTCCGGCACCGGCACTTCCTCCAGCCAAAGTCCGGGTTCAGCCTTGCTTTTCACCAGAGCTTTCATCGTTCGAGGGATAGTTTCATTTGATGGCATTTCGTACCTCCGGCACAAATTCGAAACGGCACACTATAACAGGTTGGTGGATCAGCCTTCCAGTCGGATTCGCCTGACCCGCCTGACCGGCTCTCTGGCAATTCTGTTGTACCGTAAGCAAGGTTCGGGAGTATACAATCACGTCCATGCGGAATTCCGGGCGGGACCCTGGCGCGCCTCGATTGTCCGGCCGGGTCGCCGAGTTCCGCAGAATCCTGGAGGAGGACAATACCGTGAGGTTTTTCCTAGCGCTTCTCTTTCTGGCCTTTCCTTCCACTTTGCTGTTGCGCGCTCAGGACCGGCCCGCCTGGGTGCCGCTCTTCGACGGCAAGGATTTGACCGGCTGGAAGAATAACGGCCACAATAAGTGGGTGGTCGAGCATGGTACGATCTTAGGCGAGAGTACCACCAAGGAATATGGTTACTTAACGACCGAAAAGACCTACCGGAATTTCAATCTGCGCCTCGAATTCAAACCTGAGGCCGAAGGTAATAGCGGCGTCTTCATCCGGTCTCGAATCCTTGGCATGGATCCCGAGCACGGCCCCGATATCGAAGGCATGCAGGTGGAAGTTGATCCGAGCGTCGGTAAGCATACGGCCGGTCTCTACGAAAGCGGCGGACGCGGTTGGATCGCGCAGCCTACTCCCCAAGGCGAAAAGGCACTTAAGCCGGGCAAGTGGAACAAACTCGAAGTCTCCGCTCATGGGAGCCACATCGTTACCCGCCTTAACGGAGTCCAGATTGTGGACTATACGGACGCCACGCCGAAGTTCACCGAGGGCGTCATCGGCCTGCAACAGCACATGGGCGGGGGCGTGAAAGTCCGATGGAAGAATATCGAAATTCAGGAGACGCAGGACTAATCCGGGCCCACGATCGAACATGGAGGAGCCATGAAGAGCGATAACCGAAACAGCAAGATGGGCCGCCGGGAATTCATGTCGGCGGCCGCGGGCGCGGCGGGTTTGATGATTATCGACGCCAGCCTTGTGCGCGGCACCGAGGCGAACTCTGCGGTCCGGGTGGGGTTACTTGGTTGTGGCGGTCGCGGGACAGCCGACGCGAGCGATCTGGTCATGACCGGAGGCGCGCGGGTGGTCGCTTTGGCGGATCTTTTCCAGGATCAACTTGACAAAGCCAAAGAGCATTTCGATCAGCTCAACACTTCTAAGGGCTACGCTGCTGTCGATCGCTCGCAAATGTTCGTCGGACCCCGCGCTTACGAGCTGATTGCCAATTCCAAAGAAGTTGATGCCATAGTGGTGACCTCACCTCCCTACTTCCATCCGCAGCACCTGGGAACGGCGGTCGACGCCGGCAAGCACGTCTATTGTGAGAAGCCGGTGGCGGTGGACGTGCCGGGCGCCAAGCAGGTGCTGGAGATCGGCAAGCGCGCGGAGGGCCGGCTCAGCCTCGATGTGGGTTTTCAGATTCGCAATGCCACCCCTTTCGTGGAACTGGTCAACCGCATCCACAATGGCGCTCTGGGAAAGATCGCCTGCGGCCAGGTCTATTATTACGCGGGCTTTATCGATCGGCCGGCGTGGCCAGGCACCTCGGCGGAGTATCGGCGCATCCGCAACTGGATCTACGATCGGGTGCTTTCGGGTGACATCATAGTGGAGCAAAACATCCACGTGATCGATGTCGCGAATTGGGTGCTCCAGGGCCATCCGCTGAAAGCCCAGGGCGCTGGCGGACGCGGCGTCCGCAGCGACTCCGGCGATACCTATCGGTCACTTCGACGTGGTCTTTTACTATCCGGACGACGTTCACGTCACCTTCAGCTCCACTCAGTTCAACAAAGGCTGGTGGGACGTCAATGAACGCTTTTTCGGCAGCAAAGGAGTCTCGGAATCTCATTATTCCGGTCCCTGCGCTATCTATGGCGAAGAAGCCTGGGCCTGGAAGAGCGCAGAGCCCCAGCCCGCGGCCGCACCCGCTCAGTTCTCCACCGCCGGCGTTTTCCACGACAACCTGGCGGATGCCGATTCCAACAAGAAGAAGGCATTCGTTGAAAGCATCACCAGCGGTAAGTTCCACAACCAGGCGGCAGCAGGCGTGGAATCTGCTCTGAGCGCAATGCTCGGACGAACCGCAGCCTACAAGGGCCACGAGGTCACTTGGGACGAACTGTTGTCCTCTGACGAGAAATGGGAACTAGGAATCGATCTGAACAAGCTAGCGTAATAGCGTAGTTCATCCCGCCCTTGTCGCTTTCCCCTGAACTGAACGGCGCGGTGGAAAACTCCTGACTTCGCGCCCGTAGGTCTGGCAAGCCGTCGCAGGCGACAACCATCATTCATTCAAATGTGCGGAATCACCGGATTTGTGGCTCGTGGCGGGGGCGATAAGCTCGAACTCGAGGCTCGCGTTCGCCGCATGTCGGACCAGCTCGTTCACCGCGGACCCGACGATTCTGGAGCCTGGGTCGAATCCGCGGCGGGCGTAGCCCTGGGTTTCCGCCGTCTCGCCATTGTGGACCTCTCCGAGGCAGGGCATCAGCCGATGATCTCGGCCTGCAGCCGCTTCGTAATGGTGTTCAACGGCGAGGTGTATAACTTCGCCGAGTTGCGCCAGGAACTCGAACCCCACGGCCACAAGTTTCGCGGACATTCCGACACTGAAGTAATGCTGGCGTCAATCACCCAATGGGGATTGGGGGCGGCAGTCGAGAAGTTCGTGGGGATGTTCGCTTTCGCCCTGTGGGACCGCCAGGAGCGTGTGCTCCACCTGGTGCGGGATCGGGTGGGTATCAAACCGCTTTACTATGGTCAGGCAAGGCCAGGGGGTGCTTTTCTTTTCGGTTCCGAGCTCAAAGCCCTGCGCGCCTATCCTGGATTCGCCGCCGAGATCGATCGCGACGCTCTGGCACTGCTCATACGCCACAGCTATATCCTGCAGCCGCGGTCGATTTACAAGGGAATCTCGAAACTGCCACCTGGCTGCATCCTGAGCATTCCGGTTGCCGCACAGAGCGGCGAATCGCTCGCGGACGCTGCCAAACCGCGCTCGTACTGGTCGGCCAAAGATGTGGTCGAGCGCGGTGTGACCGAGTCATTTGCCGGATCGGAACAAGAGGCGCTCGATCAGCTCGACGCACTGCTACGGGACTCGATTCGTATGCGTATGATCGCCGACGTGCCGCTGGGCGCTTTCCTTTCAGGCGGAATCGACTCCTCTCTGGTGGTGGCCCTAATGCAGGCCCAGAGCGCGCGAGCGGTGAAGACGTTCAGTATTGGCTTCCACGAAGATGCCTACAACGAAGCGAGTCATGCCAAAGCGGTGGCCGCGCATCTTGGCACCGATCACACGGAGCTCTACGTGACTCCCGACCAAGCCCAGGCGGTGATCCCGAAGCTGGCCTGTCTCTACGACGAGCCCTTTGCCGACGCCTCACAAATTCCTACCTATCTGGTGTCAGCCTTGGCGCGGCGCGACGTGACAGTTAGTCTCTCGGGAGACGGCGGCGACGAACTTTTCTGCGGTTACTCGCGCTATCCGATAACGATTTCGGCTTGGAAGAAGTTCGGCAGCGTGCCCCAGCCTGTAGCCAGAATGATCGCAAAGCTAATTAAGTCGCTCGAACCCTCAGCCTACAACCGCTTTCTCGGCTGGGCTTCCGGATGGCTTTCCAAAAACCCACAGTCCAGCCCCATTGGAGCCAGGTTTTATCACCTGGCTGAACTCCTGAGCTTCGGTAGCCCAGAATCCCTTTACCGCCGTCTGGTCTCACATACTGCCGATCCGCAGGAGACCGTGATTGGCGCCGAAGATCCCGAGACCCCGCTGACGGTGGCTTGTCGGACCGAAAGTCCACTGGCACCCATCGAGCGCTTCATGTATCTGGACTTGGTCACCTATTTACCCGACGACATACTGGTCAAGGTAGACCGTGCCAGCATGGGCGTAAGCCTTGAGGCACGGGTGCCGATTCTCGATCACCGGGTGGTCGAATTCGCTTGGAGGTTGCCGATTCACATGAAACTGCGGGACCGACGGTCCAAGTGGCTATTGCGCCAGATACTAGACAGGTATGTCCCTAGAGATCTAATTGACCGTCCTAAAATGGGATTTAGCGTGCCTATCGGTGCCTGGTTGCGAGGCCCTTTGCGGGAATGGGCTGAAAGTCTACTCCAAGCGGACCGGCTTAGGGGGGAGGGCTTCCTCCGCCCGGACCGTATCAGAGCCCTATGGGAGGAGCACCTTTCCGGTCGACTCGACCGTCACTACTATCTTTGGAATGTACTGATGTTCCAAGAATGGCTGGATGAGTGGGGATGAGGGTGGCTCAGTAAATCTAAAGATTAATGTTAAGCTATTTTGTAACAATGGTTTGGAGACAACGTCACCATTGCCATCCTGACAGAATCTTCTTGACACACGATTATTCGGGAGGTATAAACTAACAGGTTATTACGGCGGGTACGAGCAAGGACCAACTTCAGCAGCGGGTACCCTCCAGAGGGAGTAAAGGAATCATGATGACTCGGTTCACGAAGATTCGCCTTGCAGTGGTGGTTTTCGGCGTGGGACTTGTTGCCGCGGCACCCGCCTTCGCTGGATCCGTCGTGGTTGGATCCGTTCTGGGAGCCACCGAAGCCACGATGGGGCCAGAACTGGTTATTCCCGGCAGCGCGGTTTTCAGTGGTGACGACCTGCGCATCAGGAACGGGGTGGCAGTTGTGACGGTGGGTCAAGGGAGCCGTATCGTTTTTGGCCGGGATTCGCTGGCGAGGTTCGAGCGCGAATCAGATTCCGTAACCACGATATTAGCGGATGGAAGCATTTCGGTATTTCATCCGCTCGGCGATAAGACGGATCTCCATTTCAGGATTGGGAACGTCACCATTACTCCTGCCAGAGGCTACGAAACACTGGGCGAAGTCGTAATGAATAGCAACGCTCTTGTGATTTCCGCCAGCCAAGGTCTCTTGACGGTCCAGGCAAACGGGACGACGACAAGCGTGACGAAAGGCCACTCTATGAACCTTATTCCGAAGGCCTCACGGGCTCCCCAGACCGGCGTCGCCCAGAAAGTTGCGATCGATTGGCCGCAGACTCTCCTCTGGGCCGGAGCGGGCGCGTCGGGAGTGGCAGCGATTCTGGCCGGAATCTCGATTTCCCGCTCCAGTGACGCTAAAGGTGCGGCCGAATGCGGCCACATTGGCTGCGAACTCTGCCGCAAGTGCCGCTGCTGCCGCTGCAAGCGCTGCTGCTGCTGCGCTAAGTGAAGCCAACGTCGCACTCAGTAACGCTATTCTGGCTTCCCAGAGTCTATGCAGCGTTCTGGCCGGTCTTGAGGGCCAAAATCCTAGCGTTTCCGCACCGCCAGGGACATGCAGCGACACAAGCTCGACCAGCGCCTTCCGGCATTGAGACTGGATCAAGAGAATCGGGGCGACGTCCCAAGCGGCAGGAACGTACTATACGGGCCACTCGATTTTTTTGGGCAGTCCAGCAGTGGCTGAAGTATGATCCGCCTGGGTGACAAGGTCGAATCCGTCCTTCCTCATGATTCTCGTCAATTCTCCCCAACACTGCATTGACAGCCCCTAGAGGGGTTGCTACTATCGACCGTTAGCGGAGTTGTGTAACGTCTGAATTACGTTCCATTGGAGCGGCGGCGACCAGGCGCCCACATCCTTTGTTTCTTTCAACATTCCTACGGTCCCCGTCGTCTAGCCCGGCCTAGGACATCGCCCTTTCACGGCGGTAACGCGGGTTCGAATCCCGCCGGGGACGCCAACATTCTAAAAGACTTACAGGATCTACTTCCAGCAGGGCCGGGGGCCCGGTGACGAATGGGTGACTAACGTCGCTGGCGAAGTCTATTTCCTGCCTTCGAAGGCAAGTGTTCGGGGCGGGGGACTCGAAGCGCCAACCGGAGATTGGTAGCGTACCCTCAACGCCGTTTCTCGGTCTGGGCAGGATTCCGGACGGTCGCGCTCTTAATGCACACTTGCTGTCGAGTTGCTGCTGGCTGGCTTGCCGATGGACCGGCGTCTCCTGAGAAGCAACCGTCGCATGGAATTGCCTCAATGGTATAATCCCTGCCCGTTCCGTCGATAGCGTGCACAACGGAGGGGAGAAGAATGCGGCTCCTTTTGAATTTCGTGGTCCAGCACTGGATAGAGATTGTCATTGGCGCTGTCCTTGCGGTTCTTTCTGCCGTGCTCGCGGACTTTGTACAGCCAGCTTCTCGGATTCGCTCGGCCGTTCGACATGCGAAGAACATGCTTGCGTCACAGTCCGTCGCACTCCTCCGCAGTCGGATCACGGAAACAGAACGTTATAGGAATCGTGTAGCGGCGTACTTGGCTTCAGACAAGGCACATTACTTGGCGACGTTACAAGCGGTCCTGTTCATGCTTTTGGCCATGTGCTTCGGGGCAACGCTGTTTCTCATAAACCGCCTGATGTCAATTCCGCCCGGCCGTTGGGAGTTATTGGTTTTGGCTCCCATCACCATGGCGATTGGCGTAGGATGGTCTGGTCTGCGCATGGCTTCGTGGGACACACGCCCGAAGATGTCTGACGTGATTGCTAAATTGGATCGAGAGATCGATGGGCTGAAGGCGAAGCTTAAAGCGCTAACGAAATGAGCTACTAGGACAGCTCGTTGTACATCTGCCGGTAAACCCCTGAATCGTCTCCTGGCGGCGAGGCGACGCGTAATCAGAGTGGGGCACTAACCCTTTCAGTGGATTACAGAGCTTGCTTCCGGCAGTCTGGGTATCTCGGTAGCTATCGGGAGAATACCATCGCTAGTTTCGGCCTCCGGTGTCGCTCCCAGTATCGAATCGAGTCCGTCTACGGCCTGCCTCACTTGGGCGCTGGCGATCCGCGCATACCGCTTCGTCATCCTCAAATCCCGGTGACCTAATTGGCTGGCGATCACGTCAAGCTCGATACCCTGCTGGCGGAGCCACGTCGCGAAGGTGTGCCTCAGGTCATGGAGGCGAATATCGACGATGCCGAGGGTCTTGCAGGTGCGGTTGAACGCCATGCTCACCGCTTCCGGGCTGATATCAGGGAAGAGCCGATCCTCGGGGCCGCCCTGTGGGATTGACGCCAGCACTTGCTGGGCGAAGGCGTTGAGATGGACTTCCTTAGGTTCTTCGTTCTTGGACGTGGCCAGCAGGATGCGGCCTCCGTCTACGCACTTCCATTGACACTCCAGCAATTCCGAGCGGCGCATCCCCGTGGCCGTCAGTAGGGCGAAGATTGGGCGCACCTTTTCGGGGGAAGCTGCCAGCAGGCGGCGGAATTGATCGGGGGTTGAGGTGCTGGGTCCGTTCGTCGCGGACCTTCGGGGCCGTCACGTCCAAGCAAGGATCGGCAAAGCGGGGTAATAGTTTCCATTCGGCACAGGCCAGCCGGAAGAGATGCCGAAGGCTAATCAGTTCCTTTCGCACGCTCGATTTGCTCACCTTGCCGAGCCGGGCCGTCACATAGTCCGACACCTGGGCAGAGGTAACGTCGGCCAGCCGTCCGGTGAAGAATGCCTTAAGGTGAGCGGCGATCCCTTCTTCCCGACCGTAGGCTTTCGGAGTGAGGCGGGGCTTCTGGTAGGCAAGGAAGCGGACCGCAACATCTGCGAAACTATCCCGGCACGCCAGCACTTCGCCGGGCTTGAGATGGGCTTGCTCTCTCACCTTGCGACGCTCTTCGTCGAGGCAGATTCAGGCTTCGTCGTGATTGTTCGCGCCGACCGCAGGCTTGCGCTGGCGTTCCCCGCTGGCGTCCACAAAGCTAATCCAGTACATCCGGCGATCCTTCCGCCAGTACACCCCGTCCCGCTTACGTTGCTTTGGCATTGCGCACCCCTTGGGTTGATTTCTTGCCGCTTCCCTTCGGCCTTCCGCCCTTCTTGCCGTGTTCCGCCCCGAGCTTTCCCCATTCCTTCAGTTGGTCAGGTCCGTACTTCTTAAGCGTCGTCATCCCTCCGCGCTTCCCGAGAAGCTGAGCGGCGCTGTGTCTTTTGCTCTGGCGTTTCCTCATGCCTTTGAATATAACCCCAAGCGGTAGGGGTTTGTCAAGAAGACAATGAAGGCGTCAGATGACCATGGGCAGCGGTAGCCAGAATCAGAAAACAGTTGACGGCTGCGACTCCAATGCTTCAGAATGAGTGAGTAGCGAACCTGGGCTTCGCGAACCCGGATCCCCGAGCCCTCGGGGACAATCAGCGTGCGGCCCGCTACCCGCGAACGGCGAAACCCGCAGCCCCGCCAACTGTGAACAGCCAAAAAACAGAAAATTCACAACAGGGGTTAGTGTATGAGCGCAATTCCCCAAGCAAGTCCCGCCAGTCAAGCGGACCGGGTAGAGTTCTATACTCTCGATGGGTTGGCGAAGCGGTGGGCGACCTCTTACCGCAATCTCCACCGAAAAGTGAAAGACGGCAAGCTCCGCGTCGTCCGCTTGGGCGGATTACTCCGCGTTCCGCGTAAGGAAGTCGAGCGCGTTGAGCAGCACGGGTTTTGAGTGGGGCGGCACTCTCAACATAACAACCCCTACCAAGTTCGAGTTTTTGAAACCCGCATGCTCGACACAGTCAACCTGAGCCTCCCCACTTCGCGGGCAGAAGCCATCATGCCGAGGCTTTCCAAAGCACGCGAGATCGTGGACACGGAAACCGGCGAGGTTTCTGGAAGCGGCAAATTGCAAAACTTCAAAGTCCGAGTGAAGCCGGAGAATGTCTGGCTGGTTGGCAGCTTGGCAAAGTTCTACCTGGGCAACAACATCGAAGCCCTAAGCCGGAGGGAAATCGAGCGGGCAATCGAGAGCCTCAGTGATGCTCTGGGCGAGTCCATCGCACAGGCGAGAGTCTTTCGAGTCGACATCGGGTGTACTTTCGAAATGAATCAGGCGCCGGCGGTCTACTGGCGCGACTTCGTTACGCCAGCAAGAATGAGACGGCAGGACTACGCGTTCGAGAGCTTAACCTTCTACAATACCCAGCGAGCGGTGTTGTTGTACGACAAGCAAGCGGAGTCGAAACGGTCGCGGGCCAGGCCAAGCGAGCGAGCCGGAGCCAAGGAAGGCACGGCCTTTCTAAGCAGGTCCAATTTGCTTCGATTCGAGGTGCAGTTTAAGCGCAGAATTAGCCGAGTTTTCAAGTGGCGCGACATTAGGGCAGAGACCTTGAGCGACCCGGCCTTCTGCGATAGAGCGATCAGTGAATGGCAAGCTGTATACTTCAGTCTGAAGCGGAGCCTACTCGTTCAGTTGCCCGAGGGAAGCAGCGACGTGAAATCGGTGATGGATCGGTTTGCAATCCTTGGAATTCAGAGATTCGGCGGACTTCAGCGTGCGTTAGACTGGATTGAGACCGAGCGGCGGTCGGGGCAGATCGACAAAGGACAAGCCTATCGTCTGAGGCAGAAGCTCAATGGACTGTCTGGACGGCAGACGATCACAGTTGAAAGTGGGCTGGAGCTTGATGCCAAAGTGAGGCAGGCTGGGGTCTTGTGGCGAGCCGGTGCGAACACCGGAAGAAACACGTGATGGCTGGAAGAGGCAGAATCGAGAATTTGAGACCGCCTTGGAAGCCGGGCGAGAGCGGTAATCTGTCTGGGCGCCCGAAGCGCAAGCCAATCGAGGAAGAACTTCTAAACCTCATCGACGAGAGGGCTGGGCCCAAGGACAGGCGCACCCACGCCCTGAAGATCGCAGAGGCCATGCTGAAGGCGGCCGGAAAGGGAAACGTCAAGGCTTTCATGGCCGTGGCTGATCGAATTGACGGCAGGGTGCCTCAGCCGGTCGAGGTAGGCAGCGGTGAGGAAGGCATCGTCGTCGTCATCAGGGATGTCGGGAAAACGGCCTAGCGGGCGTCGCGAGCAATGCGCCCGCCCGATTCTACTGAGCATTTCTTCGATTGTCCACAAGTGATCCGTAATCCCCGCTTCCATAGCTGGCGTGACTCTCAGACTTTTGTGAATCCTAACGAAATTGTAGTGCATTGTGTGACTAGCAGGTTGATTTGTGAATCGTCGGGGAAGCTAGGCTTGTCCGGATTGATCTCAGCCTCAATCGTGCGGCTTTCAGGTGCGGCTTGGCCATCAACAGCAACGCTCCGACCGCCGTCAGCGCCAGCGCGCCAGCCCGCCTGAAGCTACGGCTCCGCTTCTCCAACCGTTCGAGCAAAACCTGTATTTCTAGCGATCTGCATTTGGGTTAGCTGCCTGTTACCGCGTTCGTCGTGCATAAAATCTACGCCATATCCAGTACTGGAGCCGGTCATATCGCCTAAAGAATCTTTCGCGGAGTCCCGGCGGCTCAGTGTCAATGTAATCGGTCAAGGGCAGGTTCTCCCTGAAGTGCTCTTTCACCCAGTCGGGGCTCACGTTGAACATCAGCCGTTTGCTCAGGTGCCTGTTCTTCAGAGTGTGCAGGACATTATCGGCGGCGAAATCCGCATTGAGTATCCCTTTCTCTTTGCTGTCAATCCGGCCGTGGATCACCTGTTCGAAATTCTGGTAAAGAAGATCGATATAGCGCAGCTCGGAATGGCTGAGGGTGTAAAAAGTGACGGCTTCCTTCAGGGCGTGATCGTAGGCCAGCCGCTTGTATTCCATCGCAAAGCGTTGTCCGATCCCGGTCTTCATTTCGTCGTTATACTTGGCCAGTTGGACCTGGCCGCGCAGCGCGTTGGAATTGTTGCTGATCTCCCGATAGATAGACCGCCGCAGAACCCTGCGGTTGAGGTAGCGTTGAACCCACGCCTTCACCGGCTCGGTCAGGCAGGCGGTGAAAAACGACGTGATAAGCGCGGTCGCTAGGATTTTCTCCCAGCCGATGTTGTCGGCCATGACTTTTTATAACCAGAGGACCAGTCAAAAACAAATAGTTTCCAGCAGGGCTCAGGCGGCAGTAGGCTGCGGTTTCGTGGTGCCCTCCGTTCGACGGCTCAGTCGGGTGGCCTGATTGTATCCCAACCGCCGTCGCGCTGTCGGGATACGTGGGTTACAATCGTGCCGTACAAGCAGAAACGGGGGTGCCGAATGGGAAGCGAATCAGCCGAGTTGCAGACCCTTCCCAGAATCGAGACGCTCGAAAGGGCGAACAGGCGGTTGAGGCTGCTGGACTTGCCCATTGCTGTGGTGGCCGTTGTTGGGCTCGGAATGGCCCAAGCGCCGCCCCGAGGTACTGTTGAGGCCGACACTGCATTGAACAAGGTTTACATGGATGAGAGTCACTGCCTGACTTCGCCCGATCTGCGGGGCGACAAGGACAACCCGATTTCGTGCTATTGCAGAGACGCGATTGCGGATGCCCGATATGTGTATTTCACGTACATTCTTTCGGGAAAGGACAGGAACCTCAACGGCGTGTTTCTCTCGTTGCAGCGTTACGCCGAAGATAGGTGTAGTCGGGATCGTGCTCAAGTCATCGATATGACTTTCATATCGAAGATGGACGAAGCGACCACATCGAAGGACTGGAAATGGGACGGCCCCGAGGTTGTGCGTACTTACCCGCCAGACGACGTGATCCAACGGATTAAACCGAGCGGCGAACATGGCACAGGGCGGTGGTTGCCCTTCACGGTGCAATTGATCTACCGCGACGCACAGGGCCGTGTCACGCGAACGGAGAATTACTCAAGCCGTGAGTTAATTCCGGTTCTTCCTGGAAAGCCTTGAAGGGCGGTCGCCCATTCCCGGTGACGAAGCGGTGACTAACGATGCGGAATTGTAGCCCGCGGGCGTCTATCGGTGTCAATGGCCGATGCGGTTTCACGGCCTGTAAAGCGCTGATTGCGGTACGGTAGTCCACTCTAGGCTACTTATGTCATATCTCGCTTTCCGGACTTTCACGGCGGTAACGCGGGTTCGAATCCCGCCGGGGACGCCAATACTTTTCAATGACTTATGGTCAACCCCGAGTTTTGTCCCGGGGACATTTTAGGGACACAGCCCTGGGATTATTTCTCCTGCGACCGAAGGCTAGCAACGACTCGTCGTTGGGCTCTACGTTTCGCCTGGGTCACGGCCTGAGCGTAGACGTCCATCGTGACTTTGGCCGATCCGTGCCGTAAGAGTTCCTGCATGACTTTTAACTCTTCCCCATTGCTTTGCAACAATGTCGTGTAGGAGTGCCGAAACGTATGCCACCCGATATTCTTGCTTATTCCCGCCCTCCTGGCCGCTGGTTGAATGTGGTATTGCATAACTTTCCCCAACCACAACGGCTGCTTGCCACGCCTCTTGCCGGTGCATGCAGCGTCCGTAGCGAAGACGAAATCATCCGGCTTCATATACTTCGTTGTGTCGTACCAGGCGAGTAAATCCTCAGCTACGTACGGGTCAATGGGAATCGGCTTCTTCGAGGCTTCTGTGTTGACCCTGCCGACCTTCTGGTCTACTACGGAGCGAAGCAAGTTGATGGTCAGATCTGAAAGCTCATATCGCACCATTTAAGTTCGCCCCTCCGGAGCCCGGTTGTCATACTCACCCACAGCAGTACTTGCTCACGCGGTCCCAACTCCCTGAGGAGACGTTGAAACTCGGATACATCCAATACAGCCGGGATGTCCTCGCGTTTGCGTACTCTGGCGCACGCCGATCCGCGGACGGGACCCGTGATTGGATTATTGTGTGCAAAACCCCAGCGGATTGCATGATTAAACAGAGCACTCATGGTGTTCCGGATCTTGGCCTTGGTACCCTTGGCGCGCTGGATCGAGCGCAACCATTGTTCGACGGCGACGGTGCGTATTTCATTTATCGAGGTCCTCTGCCACCGTGGGAGAACCCACGTGTTTAGTACTGATTCGCAACGATTACGCGTGGAATGGGCTTTGCCCTCTTCTCCGCGGTCGACCACCTCGTGCTCACAGAAATGAGCGACGAGGTCTCGCATGGTGATGGTTGGCAGCGCAGCCGCTCCCTCATCGAGCAAGTTCATGCGGAACCCCCTTGCCGCGTTCTCGGCAGCCGCTTTCGTACGATATTTCTCCTGCGTGCCGATCACGCGCTTCCGCATTGCTCGTCGTCCATCGGGCAATGTGGCGCGCCACCTGAATACCCAAATACGCTTACCACTTGAGGAGATGTCCAAGTTGACACCACCTCGCTGAATCCGCGTCCTTTGCATCGGTTTTTCTCCTTTCATTTGTCAGGACACGGATCGCACTGGATGTGAGACTGAATTTAGCCTTGAACGCATCCAGATGTCCAACTCGGATTTGAGGAAACGCCAATGGCGCCTTGTACCGTCGTTGAACGAATAGGCAGGCACAGCACGTTCGCGGGCCAGCCTCATTAGGGTCTTAGGATGAACCTTGAGGAACTGCGCAGCCTCAGAGGCGTCGACGTACGGTTCAGGATTCGAAGCAGGGTACGGTCCCGCAGTCAGCAAGCTCATGTTCACGTGTCCCGTCGCGAAGCGAAGACAACAGGGATTGCCGCAGAGCAGTGACTCGCAACAATCCGGAGTGGCTCGGTGATCGCCGCATTTCGGGCGGTGACAGGCACAATCGTGATGAGGACCGTACCTTGCAGTCAAATTTCAGCGAATCTCACCTGTCGAGATCCTCACTACCACTACCAGTAACCCGGAGGGGCGCTCGAAAATCGTCGGAATTAGAGACAAATTTGGTCCAGCCCAGCCTGTTTCCTGACCCAGATCGCGCTAACTAAGTTAAAGCGCTTGATACAAAAAGCTTAGACGATGAGGCCAACTTGGGGTCAGGCGGGAGACAGTGTTGCCCCGATGGTTCAGTTGACCGGAGAAGTTGCTGGCGTGGGTGATTCAGGACTTCCCGCATCTTGCTTTCAAAAGCCGGATCGCGGCGTTGCGAATAGTAGGTGACCTTGTGCGGTTGCAAGGGCTGCGCTGCCAAAATCCGGTGGACGGTCGCCTTCGAGGCCCGGGCCAAGGACGGATGTCCGGTCGCCACCGCCTCTCGGCGTACGTGTTGGGCTAAGGCTTGCCGCGTCCAAAGTTCGGCGGCGCAGCCGAAGTCCTTCGGCTTCGAGCAGGCTAAATGGACCACCCAGGCTTTAGCCTCTTCCGTCAGCTTGGGGGCACTGCCATGTGGAGCATCCTGGAGTCCGGCGGCCACCCCGACTTTCAACGCCCGGCTGACCCACTTGGCTACGCTCTTACGTGTGAGTTGGACGGCGCGCATGATGGCGGCGATGCTTTCACCCGAGTGGTAGAGCCACAAAACTTGAGCTCGCTGCACATCGCGCCGCGGGGCCGTACGGGACTTGCGCAAGCGCTCCAGCAGGTCCACCTCGTGGGGCAGCAAGACCAAGGGAGAGCGAGTCGATCGTCTCGGCATATACCGAGCATAGCAAGCTTTTGACCCTTATAGATATCTATCACTGAAACGATATACTAACGGGGCTTCGCCCCAGCCCGGCGAGCATGTAGAGGCTCCGCTTGCGGGGGTAACACGGAAGTGATAGTCACCTCCGTTCATGAGACCGCCGAAGCGGTTGGTGGGCTGTGAGGCCCGACCCCCAAACGGAGCCGACGATGACCATACCACAGAGCGTGGCCGAGATTCTCAAAGCGCAGGTCACTCTGGAAGTGGAAGGGATTGACCGGATGTATCTGAATGTCTACGTTCCCCGTCTCCAGATCGTCGAGGGAGTCTTGGGGTTCATCCGTCGACATCGCGGTTATCCCGTAGCTTCCACGCGCATGGTGGAACCTATCACCCGGCAGTTTGTGGCGACCATTGAAAAATTCGTACGCGATCACGGCATTCCCCTGGTAGCGTTCGAGAAAGGCCAGCGCAAAGAAGATGTCGCCGCCGCCCATCGCGCCGACTTCTCGGCCGCCGAAGGCGTGGTCTTCGTCGGCAAGGCGCAAGAGAAGTGCACAGTCTATCGCACCGAGAAGCGCCGCAATCCCCACACGGGAAAAACCTACGCCTGGATCGTCAAGTCCAGCGCCCTGGTGAATCATTACTACTTCTACTGTGTGGACCGCGACTTCGGCCCTTTCTTTCTCAAGTTCTGTTCCTACTTTCCTTATAACGCCAAGCTCTGTCTGAACGGGCATGAGTATGTGAAGCGTCAACTCGAACAGCAGGGCATCGCCTATGAAGCCCTGGATAATGGCATTCTCTCCTGCCAGAACCCCAAGCGCCTACAGGCTCTTTGTGACGGTCTGTCGGCGGAAAAGATCGAGACGCTGTTGCGGAAGTGGCTGCGTCTCCTGCCGCACCCCTTTTCGGCTCGCGACCGGCAAGCCGGATACCGCTACGACGTTTCCATCCTGCAGATCGAACTCTCCCTTACCCAAGTGCTGGACCGCCCGCTGACCGGCCGCATCTTCTTTGAAGAAGTGATTCGTGAAAACCTCGATATTGGCCGACCCAAACAAGTCCAACTCATCTTTGACCGCCGGGTCAGCCAGCGCACTCCGGGCTTGTTTCGCACTCGCGTCATCACCGACGGGGTGGTTCCCTCTCTGCATGTGGATTACAAAGGGACACGCCTCAAGCAGTACCATAAGGAAGGCCGCGCTCTGCGCACCGAGACCACCATCAACAACACCTGGGATTTTAATGTCGGCAAGCGCCTGATCAACCTGCCCAAGTTGCGCCAGATCGGCTTTCAAGCCAACCGCCGACTGCTGCAAGTGGAGAAAATCAGCCACGACTGCATCCTGGCGGAAGAGGCCTTCCAGCAAATGCATCGCCCCCGCCGAGTGGACCAGCAACGTGCTTCGGCGCTGCGCTTCGCCGATCCCAAGGTTCAGTCCCTATGCCACGCCTTGCTGGCGTTTCCGCAACTCCCCGGCGGATTCTCCAACCGTCATCTGCGCGAGCGCTTCGCGGCCCTCCTCGGGAAACCCGCCACGGCCCTCACCGCCGGACAGATGACTTATCATCTGCGCCGCCTGCGGCTGCATCAGCTCATCGAGCGCGTCCCGGCCACGCATCGCTACCGGCTGACCGACTTCGGTCTGCGCACCGCCTTGTTCTTCACTCGAACCTATAACCGTCTCTTGCGTCCCGGCCTGGGCAGAGTCCTTCCGGAATTCTCTAAACTCTCCTGCCCGTTGCGACGCGCTTTCGACAAACTCGACCGGGAGGTCACCGCATGGGTTCAACAAGCCCAGCTTTCAGCAGCATAAAACTTGATTCATTTACACCAGATTTTTCGCTTCAAGATTTCTAGATACCCAGATGAAGGAATATCAGGCAGGCCCTTGCGGACTACGTACCCTACACACCGCTCACCGCGCAGAACTTGAAGAAGCTTGCCGAGTTGAAGCCGAAAACGCTCGCCATCGTGCACGGCTCAAGATCCCTCTTAAGACAGGTCAAATGAAAGCCAGAAGGGTCTATCGTAGAAAATTTGGCACAATAGGGGCTAGTAGCTTCCGTTCGTTATTCGCAGTACAGCACAGCCGCGTTTCAGCGGAACTTGAATTTCCAGCACGTCATGCCGAAAGGAAGAATGAACCACTTGAGGTTCTTCCACGCCCGGGTGCAACGCTTCACAGCGCGGTTCGTGCCGCAAGCCCGAGAGGTTGCGAATTCTTACCGTCACCCATTCTGCCTCACCTCCGAAAACAACCGGTGCCGCATATCCGCGAGCCACCTCGAAGAGGTTGGCTTTCGCCGCCTCATTCTCCACTTCGATAGCGTGAGGCTCCAGCACCCACTTCTTCCCGCGCATGGCCGCCAGTAGGGGGCCATAGTCCAGATATTGTGAGTCTGCCGCCGGATCAGGTGTGATCGAATGGTCGTTCTTCGGATACGGCACCATGGGGTAGACGCCCATATACAGGTGACGCTGGAAGTAGGCGTCTGGATTGGGATTGAGCGAGGCGCTATCGACTGTCCACACGATCCCGGGTTTGCGTAGAGCCAGAAAGCCTGTTCCATTCAGACAAGTGTACCCGTGTGCAGTCGGCCAGATCTCTCCGAAGAAGCCATCGACTTCACGCATGAGATCCAGACGGTAAGACATACAGGGATTATAGAAAATAACCTTACCCGCTCCGTGCATCAGCGGTCCCAGTTTGGAGAGGGTCTTCTTCCACGATACGCCGAAATGGCGTCCCGGCCGGCCGTTGTACCAACCCACAATATCATCGGCTCCGAAATTAACCGGTCTCGCCCCGCTGGTAGTCAGGTCGACTCCCCACCAAATACGGTCGATAGCGAGGCCCGAAGAATCGGGGATCTTCTCAATCTGCCGGCGGGCCTGCTCGAGAACATCGGCTTCGTAGTCGGGGCCACTGGAGTCCATCACCACCAAGCCGCTAAGATTCGCCTCTTTGCCCGCTTCGTCTCGCCAGACTCCGTCGCCGATTCTACGCCTAAGAAAGGTGACAGGGTCTGTCCAAAGGTACTTCTCCGGAATGTTCCGGTTTAGAGTCTTTAGACTATAGACGTCGGTCCACCCCCATCCGTCGAAGTTGTAGTAACTCAGGTAGTAGAATCCCTCCTTGCGCAGCATGCGGGCGCGGTCGTTGAGCACGCGATACGAGACCTGGTTCGAAAGCTCAGGTAATTGATCGCCACCGCTATCATAACCGGCCGACCACCAAGTCTCGTCTTCCTTCACCGGCGGGAAGTACATCCCAAGGTACGGCCAATCAAAGGCCGCCTCCCAGAGGACGGTGAAAGCCATTCGCTTCAGACGCGCGACGTCGATCGAGCCACTCCAGCCGGAATAGGCACCGGTTCCGGCCATCTCTTGAACCGCGGGATTCGGGGGATCGAAAAACGACCGGTAGCGCTGCACCATCCAACGCAAACCGCCGCGCCAGCCGGCCTCGTGAGCCACGATGTCCGCAGCGAACTTGACCGTCCGTCCCTGGCCGAGACGCCTGTCAAGGCGGCGAAACATGACAACACCTTCGGCGTCCGTTGTCAGGCTCAGTTCGAGAATCGGATCCTCGGGCGAGAGCACCAAGCTCAGCCCAATCTCTTCCTGCGTCTCCAAGATGCTTGCCAACGGAAGACAGAAACCGCCTACTCCGGCGTACGGTCCATAGGTCCAGGAACACGCCCAGGAGCACTTCGACATGGGCTGCGGTTGCAAGGGATCCTGCCACTGTTCGTCAACGCCCAACCAGGACGTCCAGAATTGAGCACGATTTGGCTCCGGCCACCGCAGCTTCGTGGCAATCGGAACCGTCCAAGGTTCTTCGTCGGACAATAGGTCGACTTCCCAACGCACACTCGCTTGCCCGGGAGAGAAACGCTGGAGCATTTTGCAGTGCTTCTGATCCGGCCCCAGCAGCCGGGAAGTAAACTCTATACCTCCGCCTTCCAGCCGGCGAGCCGAGGCAGGTCCGTCGGTTCGGCAACCCTCCAGCCTGGTTTCTCCGCTCAACATCCGCTCCAATTTTCTGGGCCCTATAAGGCAGCCTGCGATTCGGCCGGCGCCATCAAGGTGGATCGTCAGATTATCGACCGCCACGGTATACGGCGCCACGGCGAGCTCATTCAATGCTTGAACTCCAACTCTGTCGGCTGCCGCTGAGACTTCCGGCACCAGCGATGAGTACGCCCCGAACCCGAGGACTTTCAGCGTGAAGTCTCGACGGTCCATGAATGGTCTCCCTGAGGAATTGAACGGTGCGGAGCTCCGGCGATCTCAGTGATGGTCGCTCGCCAAGCAAGCGTAGGTAGCGTCACGGGCGAATGATGGTTATTAGCTCAAAATTGTCGGCGGTGAACAGAACATGTAGCAACCGATCATCGGCATTGAACCACCAGCCTTCTTTCCCTGCGTGATACCCCCCGTCGTCCAATCTGGTGAGCGATCTGCCGTTAAGGTGGACTCGGTTCGGTAGGGTCTGGGCTGACATAACTACTTCATACGCCTTGACCACGGGAGATTGAGTTCCTCTTAGGTGTATCCGTCCTGGTTCCTGTTCAACGACAGCCCGACTGCCGTCAGATAGAGTAAAACTCGCTCGTGACGATCCCGTCGCAGGGAATACTCGCCATATCAATCTATTCCCGATTGTCCGGTACTTGTTAGCCGCAAGGTCGGATGCCAGGGTCTCAGTCTCGCCACTGTCCATCGGAATTAAGCTTCCTGACTTCACAAATATCGGAATACGTTCCAAGGGTGCCTGAACCTCCACCTGGCTTCCCCCTTGAATTATGTCGCCTGTCCAGTAATCTACCCACGAACCCTTTGGCAGGTAAAGGGCGCGGGTGCGGGCTCCTTCTGTGAATACGGGTGCGACCAGGATCTTATCACCCAACAAATACTCGTTCTCCGCGTCATAGGCCTGTGAGTCATCGGGCCAGTCCAGCATGAGATGCCGCATGATGGGTAACCCATCCTTCGCGGCCTGCGTCGCGTATGTGTAAAAGTACGGCCAGAGTGAGACATGTAGTTTAGCGTAGCGGCGAAAGATGTCGATTGTCTGAGAATCAAACCAAATATCGACTGAGAAATTGGGCATTCCCCAGGCGTGCGTCCTCATCACCGGGGTCATGGCACCAAACTCAGTCCACCTGGCAAACAGCTCCTTGGAAGACCCGGCGCAGTCGATGTCGGGCCCCCACACGGCAAAACCCGACAGACCCGCTGTGATACCGGCCGGAATCACGGATGCGAGGCCACGTGTTGCCGTCCAGTCCCCGGCTTGATCTCCTCCCCAGATTACGCGTGAGTAACCTTGCGAGCCGGCGTACCCGGACCTCGCGAAGCCCACGGCATCCGGTTTCAGCTGGTTGGCAATCAGGAAGGTGAGCTTGTGGTAGAAGAGGGTATAAAGGTTGGCCATGTCTCGCCCGGCATTCCTGCCAGCGGCAAACTGATATTCCTCGTTGACGTACTCGCCGTAATCTTCCATCCATCCGTCGAAGTCGTAATCTTTCAGGGCGACTTGAATCTTCTTCTGCCACCAGTCGACGGCAGCCGGGGCGGTGAAATCAAGATCTGCGCTGACGACGTGTTTCGATCCTTCGATGAGGGGGTAGTCAGGACCTATCGGCTCACCGTTGGCAGTCTTGACGAAGAAGTCTCTTCTCACGCCTTCTTCGAAGTCGGGGTTGGGAGAGAAATAGGGAGTGAGTATGGGAAATACGTACGGCTTAACGTACCAGAGAACCTTGAAGCCCATCTGATGCAACGCGCCGGTAAACTCTCGCGGTGGTCCGTAATAGCCTGTCTCACCCTGCGGCGCCACCATGTTCCCAGGAATATCGTATACGTCATAAACCCAGAGGGCGCTGGCGGGTATTCCTTCCTGGCGAAGCCGCCGGGCTACATTAAGCACTGCATCTCGGCCCTTAAGAGCACAAACCCACACTCCAAACACCCAGGGTGGAGACAACGGAGTCCGCCCTGTCAGGCTTGTGTAAGCACTGATCACAGCTTTTGGTCCGTCGGCCAAGAGGAAATAGCAATCGGCCGTAGGACCGTTGACTTGGATTGTGAATTCCCCGGATTGCGCCTTGCTAAAATCAAAATCGCTTATTCGCGCGGTATCAATGTAGAGTCCAAGGCCGTGCGGCGTAAGCAGAAACGGAACCGGCGCATAAGTCCAATTGTGACCTGGAGTGATGCTGGTGTCCCAATTGTCTTCCGGATGAAGATTGACTTTTAAGCCGTCAAGTTTAGCTTGGGTGAACCTCTCCCCCAATCCAAAAAATGGCCCCTGGCCAGTGAGGCCTATTCTTAGTTTCTGTTCGTTCGAACCAGGCGCCTCAATCGACAGGCGAATCACGCTCAGGGAGATGGCATCGACCCTTAAAGTGGCCAGCTCATTGGCTCCTTCAACTCGGCAGTCGATCGTCCAGTGATTGCCACTTCTCTGCGTCTTTTCAACCTGAAGAAGTTGCATAGCGACACGCTTGCCAGCTAGGTCAGTCCACCGGATTCCGGTAGGTCCGGCTGCCCCTGAAGCAATATTCCAGGCGGCATGGGTGACTTTGTTCAACAAGGAGAGCTTCCACGGATTCTTGCCGACTTCCAAGCGCCAGAGGGAACTCTCGATGACTAGACTCTCGCTGGTTTCCACCTGCTCGACGGGCACCGTCGGCAGCGGACCCTTTACTAAATCGCCTGCGCCTATGCGGCTGGGATGAACAACCTTCTCACCTAAACTCGCCAGCATATCGTGGTATGCCTGGCTGGAAGAAAAGGGGGCGTTCTGACCAAGGAGACTGGGTGTCTGGACGCCGCCAACCAACACGAATGCGAGAAGGGCGAAAGGACGTAGAGAGCGCAAGCAGGCCAATGAGGCTTTCATCTTCCCGCCGCGAGAGCGAACCTTTAGGGTTTTCGCCTTAGTCTCCTCATGGAGAAGCGTCCGTTGAGCGACCCTGTCCGTCAGATCATCAGCTTTGGCCATCGGAATTTTCCTTCCCAGAGCCTTTTGCATTGCCGTTGCGTTGTCAGAAGGGACGGTGCTGCAGCCGCCGCTGTCGAAGTTCAGCCGCTGGGCAGTCGCCACGCCACGACTTCACTTCTCGGCGGCGAAAATGGCCGCGCATCCGCCACCCGAGGCAAGGTGAATGTGCAGGGTCTCGCCAGCCGAAACAGCCTTCTTGCTGATCTCTAGGCTCGTGGCTTCCCTGTCAGCGTCCTGGCCATCTGCGAATATTTCTGCCGAGTAGGTTCCGGATCCCAGGAAACTCAAGGGAATGTCTAAGTCACGATCGTCCCAATTAGTCATCGCTCCGAGGTACCAAGTCGTTCCGTGCCGTCGCGCAAGCGCAACGTACTTGGCGGGTTCGCCGTTCACCACCCGAGTTTCGTCCCATACGGTCGGAACTTGATCGAGAAACTCCATTCCGGGCTTGCGGTTATAGGATTCCGGGTAGTCGGAGAGCATTTCCAGCGGACTCAGGAAAACGACGTACATGGCAAGTTGGTGGGCCCGTGTCCCCTGGCACATCGGCTGGATTTCCCGCGGCCGGAACTTGGACTTCGTGGCATTGTTGAAGCAGCCCGGCGTGTAGTCCATCGGACCTGCCAACATGCGCGTAAAAGGCAGAGTTACATCGTGCTCGGGCGTGGTCAAATAGAAGCCTTTGCTATATTCCATGCCCTGGACGGCTTCGTAATTGAGCAGGTTGGGGTACGTACGACTCAAGCCTGTGGGTTTGTAAGCGCCGTGCCAATCGACGATCAAGTGGTGCGCGGCGGTTTTGCGGGCCACTTCTTCGTAGAAGTTCACCATTTCCTGGTCGTCACGATTCATGAAGTCGATCTTTACTCCGGAGATCCCCAGTTTTTCGTATAGCGCCAGAGCCTCTTCCATTTGTTTCTTCAAAGCCTCCCAGTGCACCCATAGCATCACCCCGACCCCTCGGGAACGGGCATGCTCAAGTATGGCGGGGAGATCAATGGCCGGGATCGAGTGGGTTATATCGTTCTCGGCAGACCACCCTCCGTCGATCAACATATATTCCAGATGATGCTCGGCGGCAAAGTCCGTGTAGTGGTTCATCGTTGCCGTGTTCATGCCCGGCTTGAAATCAACACCCGTGGCGAAGTCCCCTGACCACCAACTCCAGGCCACCTTCCCGGGCCGGATCCAGGAGACATCAGGCAAGACGCTCGTCGGGTTCAAATCCTGCACAAGGTAATCATGCTCGATCAATTGCCCGGGCGTTGGGCTGACCAAGACGATTCGCCACGGAGTCGAGGCAGGCGCGGATCCCCGCACCGCCTCCGCCGACGTAAAGTAGATGAGTTTGAACTCCTTCTCATAGAACTCATCCGGGAGGGTTGCGAGCTTGCTGGTAAGTGAGTCGGGCACGCCCAGGACTCCTCCCAGATACATCCCTGAATAGTCTCGCAGGTTGGCCTCAAGAATCGCCAGCCACGGGCCACCCGACAACTGAACCAACAGCGGCAGCATCGCCATGGAATTGGGTTTGATGTCGTTCACACTCACACGCGAAAACTGAGTTTCGTACCCATTCAGATAACGGCTGGAGCTCGAAGCGTAGGCGAAGGCTGGACGGGCAAGATAGAAGCCCGTGTTCTCCGAAGAAAGGACAAATTTCTCAAGACCACCTTGCTTGGGCAACGAGTACCGGAACGCGATGCCCTCGTCATAAGCGCGGAAAACAAGGTCCAGGCGTCGGTGTAAAGCCCCTCTTTCCTCCAGTGAAATGGCCAATTGATTGTAATGATCGCGCACGTTGTGTCGGGCCCCAAAGGAGTCCTCCCAGGTTTCGTTGTGTGAACCACGGCGGCTGTCAGTAACCTGGAAGTCGTGATCCAAAGGAGGCGCACCGAGAAAATCTAGACCCAGCGGTGAGTCGCGGAGAACGGACTCGCCCTTATACGAAATGCGGTAATAGAGTCGCTCCCCGGGCAGGTAGGGTTGGGGATTGGACTTCACTTCGACCCAAACCGTAACGCTACCGTCGGGCGAAGATACGGTGAGTGGAATGGAGGCGCAACTGCAAAACGAAACCCCAAGCAACGACAATGCGAACCCGATTGCTAACGTCCTGGCCATAATACTCCCCCTGCGAATTCATTCCGAGCCGCGAATGCCCACGCCACGAGCAGGAACAGGGATGTGACAATTCAACGTTGGTTCGGGATCTTCAGCTACCCTTCTATGCGGTACCGCGATTCATCTTCCTACTCTCAAACAGGGCGGCGGCCGAGGAGTTATCCGGCCTCTCGATTCACGGTCGAAACCTTCAGCATTGAGCAGCCGCGCTTCAACGGGACCTGTAGCTCAAGCGCCCCATCCCGGAAAGCAGTCCGCACGGCTCGTGGCTGCTGAACGCCGGGAAGGAGAGCCTCGCAATGCACTTCTGCAGTGAGGCCGGGTAGATTGCGCAAGATGACTTTCACCGTGGCATCCCGTCGGCCGAAGGTTACGGGCGCAGCATACCCACCTGGCACCTCGAACAGGTTGGCCTTCGCGACATTGCCAACCACTTCAATTGCATGCGCAGCCAAAGCCCACCTTTTGCCTCGCATGGAATCCATGAGAGGGCCGTAGGCCATGTAATGCGCCTCCACTGCAGGGTCCGGCTGAATCATATGATCGTTCTGAGGATGGGGCGCTGATGGGTACACACCCAGCAGTAGGTGGCGCTGGAAGAATGCGTCGGGATCGTCTTTGACCCAACTATCATCAGACGTCCACAACGTAGCCGGTTTTCGCAGGGCAAGCAGAGCCACCCCATTCAAGTTGGGGAAGGACCTCTTGGCATTCTCGGGCCAAGCCTCGTCAAAAAACCCATCGACGTTCCTGTAGCAATCTAGCCGGTAGGCCATACAAGGGTTGTAAAAGATCACCTTGCTTGCGCCGTGCATGACCGTACCGAGATTCGAGAGAAATTCCTTGAAAGACTGGCTGAAATGCCGGCTGGGGCGCCCCTTGTACCAACCGACACCGTCGTCCCCGCCGAAGTTCACGGTTTCCAGATCCCATTTCCCTTGGAGACTGCCGCTTGCCCACCACATACGGTCGACGCAAATGCCGACTGCGTTCGCGATCTTCTTGTTGTGCCATCGCGCCTGTTCGAGCAGGTATGCCTGGAAATGGGGCGCGGCGGGATCCATGATTATTGTCCCATTCCATCCACCGTAAGATTCCTTTCCGTTTGCGTCGCGCCAAATTCCGTCGGCCAACTCTCGCTGGAGGAAGGCATCGGCGTCCTTCCAAAGCTGGTCTTCCGGCACTCGGCCGCTCCCGGACTCATTCGCCTTGATGTGAGCCTGAAACTCCGAACAATTGAAGTAATTGAGCAGGTAAAACCCGGCTCCACTGACCCGGCGAGCCCGGTCCTCCAGGAGCGCTATGGACATCTCGGCTGGGCGGTAAGGAAGTTTGCTCAGGTCCCGGTCGAGCTGGGGCACTCGCCATGTCTCGTTATCTCCGACCGGCGGGAGCCACATCCCGAAATAGGGGAAGTCGTACGAAGCAGCCCAAAAGATCCGAAAAGCCATCCGGTTCAAACGCTGCGGATCAAGCGGGCCGAACCAAGTGGGATAAGCCCCCGTTCCGGCCATATCCGAGGCTTGGGGATTCGGAGGGTCAAAGAAAGGCTGGTAACGCTGCACCATCCAGCGCAAGCCACCGCGCCAGTCCGCTTCGTGCGGGACGAGGTCGGCGGCGAACTTAACCGTGCGCCCATTCCCGAACTGTTGATTCAGACGGGTGAAGGTGATGGCGCCGTTCGGGTCCGTGGACAGGGTGACGTTCAGCAACGTGTCTTCCGGGGAAAGCACGAGACTTAGTCCAGTATCGGGCTGGGACTCTAGGACGCTGGCCAACGGAATGCTGATGCCCTTGCCGAAATAGGGCCCATAATCCCATGAGGCTTTGGCAAAGGGGCGTGATTCGAGCGGGTCTTCCCACTTCTCGTCTCCGTGCATCCACGCCGTCCAGAAGCGGGCTCGCGCAGCAGCAGGCCACTTCAGCGTAGTCGTGATCGGAGTAGTCCAGGATGCGCCATCAGAAGATACCTCGGTCTCCCACCGAATGCTTGATCCGGCGGGTAGAAAGCGCTGAACCACACCGAACACCCTTTTGTCAGGCCCAACTAGTCGCGAGGCAAACTCTATTCCTCCTCCGTCCACCTGCCGCGCAGTGACTGGGCCTTCTGAGTTACACGTTTTCAGGTTGGTCTCGCCGGTTAAGGAACGGGTCCATTGCCTGGGGCCGATATTTGTTCTCACGATCCTGCCACGACCGTCGAGATAGACTGAAAGGCTATCAACTTTGACTGTATATTCCGTATTGCTTGGATCGTCGCCTGAAACGTGCGGTGCCACAGCACTGGCGAGCTGCGCAAGCTTCGATAGAAACGATGAGAACACCCCAAGTTGTAGAAGCCTCGACGAGAATCCTCGGCGGTTCATCCTCCGAATTCTCCTTCTTTCCAGGCTGGCAGATGCAGGCAGAAAGGCTCAAGTGCGAAGAACACGGCGCTTCGGAAACCATGCAGGGTAGTGACTCGCCCGTAGCCGCTCGGGTCCGTCTAAGAAGCGAGCTTAACGTTTTGTGTCCTGGCGCCACGGCTGAGTACCAGCGGCGTGTGGGCCTTAGACAGATCACATCCGGCAATCGTGATATCCCCGCAGGCGCGGCCCTCGACATCGAGGAAGGCACGGCACGGCGCGAGGACCCGGCAGGCTGTTATTAAGACTCCCCGTGTGTCCATGAAGCGTATTAGCGCCTCGGCTTCAGGGTTCCCTGGTGCGCTGAAGCCGCTAACGGCGGCGTCTTCCACGTGCTCGAATATGAGGGCGGCTCTATGGTCGGGAGTAGTCAGGTCAAAACGGATGTTATTCAGTCTCAGTCCCCGCACATTCCGGGCATAAAGAGCATACGCCGGCAGAACACCGAATTGGAAATACTCGTTTCCCGAAGTCTGCATCACCTGCCGGTTGGATGCCTCTTCGGGCGTGCCGCCCCCTGGAAAGGTTATATGGACATTGCTGAAGCTGATATCCTCGATCACCTGCCCTTCCACAGCACTCAGGTTGATGCAGGTTCGCCTCTCGCCGGGAAATGGATTCTCCCATGGATACTCTTTAAGGTCAGGCGCGGGCGCAATCGCAGCCCGGATACCGTCAAAGGTAATGTTGCGAACAATTCCTCCTGGAAGGGGCTCCGCCCCCCGGTTAGGACTCCAGTTCCACCATTCCTGAACGTTCTTGGGAGGCGACCCCAGGCCGATGTAAATCGGGCCGGTAACATGATTCATGACCAGATTTGAAAAGAGGATATTCTCCAGCCGGGTTCCTTTCCCCACTTGCATTTTGATCGGGCAGCCAAAGGTGTCGTGAATAACACAATTGGAGATGGTAATATCCTCTGAAACTCCCTCCCCAAAGCGAAACACGGACCATCGAGTGCTGAAGGTGCAGTTGGTAATCGTGACGTAGCGATTGCTGCCGAATAGCGCACAGGCGTCGTCTCCGCAAGCTACCTGGCAATTCGAAACCTGGAGATGCCGGCAATCGTCGAAGTGGAACCCATCGTTGTTGCCGTTCACACGGCTGTGAATTCTGACATTATCGATGTATACGTAGTCGCATCCATTGAAGTGCGTGCACCAGAAGGCGCTATTGGTCAGAAAGCAGTCCTTAATCGACAGATTCTTGCAGCCATTGAACAAAACCAGAAAGGGTCGCTCGCTGTCCGCGCGGCCGCGGAAGGCCGCGCCTTGGCCATCGATGGTTCCCTTTCCCTCAACCGAAATGTTCTCGGCATCGTTGGCGTAAATAATCGCCGTGCCGCCGTACGCCTGCCTCTCAAGGCCCTTCTTGTAATTTGCAATATCGGTGCTTCCCAGGAGGCGAGCCGTTCCTGCGAGATGGAATGTTACGTTGCTCTTCAGTTCGATGGAACCAATCAGGAATTCGCCCGATGGAACGAGGACCGTGCCGCCGCGGTCTTCTGCGCACGCGTCAATTGCGGCCTGGAATGCAACAGTATCGAGCGTCTTGCCATCTCCTTTGGCTCCGTAATGGCGCACGTTGTAAGTCGAAGTACCCCGGCCCTGTTCTCCCGCCGCGGTCGACTTCTGGCCAGCCAAGCCGCTTTTGGCCAATACCCCCGCTCCGAGTGGGACTCCGACAGCCGCCAGGGACATCCGTCCCATTAGTTTGCGTCGCGATAGCGAAAGATCCTTCATGAGCGTGTTGCCTCCTTACTCCGTCATCTTGAGCTTGCATACGCGGACTGTCGCGTCTGTCAGCGGACTAAATTTCGGATTTGTCGTAGGGTGGTTAGAATGATCGCCCAAGATCTCGTAGGCAGAGGGGTCCCGCCGGAACCGGACGGGTCGTTGACCGAAACACGTGGCGCTGCTGGCAGGATCGGGCCGGCAGCGCTAGGATTTGCAGCCGCAAACTAAAAGCGGAGTTTCATTCCGAGCTGAATCTGACGAGGCGGCAAGGCGACGCCAGTAACAACGCCAGCGTTTGCAGTACCAATGTCGACCCCTGGGGTGGCCAGGTTCTGGATATTAAAAACATTGAAGGCCTCGGCGCGAAACTCCAGGTCCATGCTTTCCCTGATCGGAAACCTCTTAAATAGCGAGAAGTCCACGTTGTAGACTGCAGCCGAACGCAGAGCATCTTTTCCGAAGTTCCCAAAAGAGTTCACCGGAATGGAGAAAGCCGCCGGGTCAAAGTACTTGGTGGATGTTGGATTGGCTACGTTCGGGTTGCCTACGAGGTTAGGTCGTGAGTAACTCCACCAACCGACGCTGTTGCCGATGTTTCCGACATCGCCTATGACGTCCAGGTTGTAGGGCTGTCCGGAACGGAGCGCAGTGATTGTGTTTACCTGCCAGTTTCCTAAGACGTAGGAAAGCGGACCCTTGTTGAAGAACCGTTGGCCCTTTCCCGCCGGAAGCGTGTACTGGATAGCAGCGGAAAGGTAATGGGGAATATCGTAAGCAGAGACGCCCCAGTTGTTCTTGAGATCGTATATGTTTTGGACTGCCGCGCTCCCGCCCGGCCCGTTCTCGACGCCAAAGAACCCACTGCCGGCGTTGTCCATCGACTTCGACCAGGTGTACGAGACCAGGAACTGCAATCCATTTGCGTAGCGCTTTTCCAAGGAGGCCTGGAGCGCGTGGTAATGCGCGGAGCCAACCGACAGTCCCATAAACGTAGGAGCGGCCCACGGGAAAGGTCTGCGCGCGTTAACCTCTGTCGCCGTCCCGGACCCCGCGGTGGGAGATACATTGTACAGACCCGTCACGTTAAGGCGGTCGCTCTTACTGCCAACATAAGCGACTGACAGCATAAGATTGTTGGTCATTTCCCGCTGGATACCCACGTTCCACTGATGTGACCGGGCAATCTTGATATTCGGGTCATACATCCAGTTTTGGGTAGTCCACGGCGACGCGGTTGGTAACGGCGAAGCGCTCAAGGATTGCAGGCCCTGAACATCGCTCAAGGCTGAGCCGACTTGGTTGAAGGCTAATTGGGTGTTGGTAGCCTGTGGCCAAGCGCCGACGTTCGCTTGAAACGTCTGGATCTGGCCCATCATGGAGGCGTAAACAAGCCCGTACCCGCCTCGCACAACCGTCTTCTCGGTCGGACGCCAAGCAAAGCCAAGCCGCGGGCCAAAACTGCTGTGAACAGGATTTGGTCCTACATTTCGGTTCTTGGCGACCACGATCTTATCCCCAAAGGGGATGTTCGCCAAATTGCCATCCCCGGGGATGCAGGGCGCCTTTCCAGCCGAGTCGCACGCGGGCGGCAACTTCCCTCCACCTACCAGCCAATTGCCGTTGCCCGGATCCAGTTCGCTTGTCATATCCTTGTTGAGGTACGGCGATCCGGTATAGTCATAGCGCAGGCCTAAGGTAACTGTGAGTCTGGGGGTCACCTGCCACTTGTCCTCGACGAAAGGCCCCCAACTCGGAAAATGGAAGTCGAAATTCTGCGCCGCAAAGTAGACGCTTCCGGGTACTCCCAGCAGTTCTGAGGCGAGAGAATCTCCGGTCGTGCCGATGTTTGCCGGATTCCCGGTCTGCAAGTTGAGGAAGTTGTATTGATTCCTTTGCCCCATACCGGTTTCGAGGGCACAGCACTGATAGCGGACCCTGAAGAACTGTAAACCCGTCTTAATGGAATGACGTCCGTGAATCCACGTGAGCGTGCCCGAAATGTCGTAATCTCTCTCATGCTCCATGTACGGACCGGCGTTGCCTAGAGTGCTGTAGGGAGCCTGCGGAATGAGGTCGACATACCCATAGCGGTCCGTGCCCTTGTAGCCTAAGCCCTCAAAGAGGCCGGCGCCGGCATTGGGGCCGACAGAAGCTTTTTCGGGGTAGGAATTGAATCCAAAACGCCCGTCCAAAACCACATTCGGGCTGAAGACGTGGGTCTCGCCACCCCCGAAGTTCATTGGCTTATCGTCATTTGTATTACTGACTTTCGTGTCTATGGGCGTGCTGCTGACCATGTACATGCGCGAGAAGCGAAACCACGCAGTATCGCTGTCACTGATGCGCTGGTCGGCTCTGCCCACGTACGTGTTATCGTCATTACGCAGTCCGCCGTTGTTGACGTAATTGAAACCCGGCACACCGGTAAGGTTAGGGGCATCATAAAGCGCCTTTACGAACCCCACAGTCATCTGGTTGATTCTCCCTGTCGGTATCTTATTGCAGGGAGTAGCACCAGCCGTCCCCTGTGCTGCCGGGTTGCCAGCGGCATCGCACACGAACGGGTCACGAAGGAATGCACCCGCATGGTTCGGATCGGGCCTTGTCGTAGCGGGATCAAAGAGCACTTGCGTCGAATAGTCTCCAGAGAAGTCCCCACCGATTTCCTCCGGGGTCGGGAAGCGGGCGAACGACTGGGCCGGCTTGCGGTACCGCCAGCCTTCATAGGTGAAGAAGAACCAGGTCTTGTTTTTGCCGTGGTAGACCTTCGGAATAACAATTGGGCCGCCCACCGAGACCCCGAATTCGTTTTGACGGAAGGCCGCCGGAGACGAACGGTTAGCGTCGGCGAAGGGGTTACGCGCGTCAAAGATGTCGTTGCGAGCGAACTCCCACGCGGAACCATGCAGAGTGTTGGTTCCCGACCTTGTCGCCACATTGATGATTCCGCCCAACGCTCCACCGTATTCCGCGCTGTCGTTGTGGGATTGCACCTTGAATTCCTGGATGCCGTCCAGGACTGGCAAGACAGTGTAGGTACCTGTGAACCAGTTTGTGAAATTCAGGCCGTCCATCAGGTAGAGGTTGCCTCTGTTCCACTGCCCACCCACCGAAGGTTGAGCAAATGAACTGCCTGGAATTCCGGCATTGCCCCCGAAACCGCCGCCAACGTTACTATACTGGCCGGTCGAGATTGGGCTTACTCCCGGCGTCAAGAGTAGAAGTTGACTAAAGTTGCGGCCGTTTAGCGGCAACTCCACCACGGCTCGTTGCGTGACCACTTCGCCCAAATTGGACGACGTAGCCTGAAGCAGCGGGGCTTGAGCCTCTACCATGACGCTCTGCGTTACCGCGCCAACCTGAAGGACAGCGTCAAGCGCTAGAGTCTGATTGACCTGCAGAACGACACTGGGAAAATCCGCTGAACGGAAGCCTTGCTTTTCGACAGTCAGCTTGTAATTTCCAGGTGGCAGCAAGGGGATCACGTAGGAACCGATACCGCTTGTCTCTACCTTCCGGCTCAAACCGGTGTCGACATTGGTAATCGTTATGCTAGCTTGCGGTACTGCCGCGCCCGTAGAATCGGTTACCTGCCCCGAGACCTGGGCGGTAGTCGTCTGAGCGCGGGCTCCAATTGCCGCGACTATACACACGGCCGCGACCAAGCCCATGAAACGTGTCATCCGTTTCTTCATTTTAGCTCCTTATCGCTGACGCTGACCCGACGCTGGGCCATTACTTCGCCTGTCTATCGACCCGATGAAGAGTTTTTGCTGAAGGAATAACAACTCCATCTCTTGCTCTTGCCAGGAGGCTCTCCAAACCGGCGGTCTGGTCGCCTAAGCAAGGATGGAGGCTAACGATATCACGCCCCGTCAAAACCGAATCCTCATGACTTCTTTAAGCCACCTCTAGCGAATTTGCGGACGGTGTACAAACACTTAGCGGCAACGGTTGGGACCGATGGTCCCGTTGCGCCTTATAACACCGGGAATTGGTAATGTCAAGAAATTTATGATAGACTTTGTCAAATCTGGAGCGCTCACTGTAGCGGTATAGCAATGTCCGTATACCTCAGCGTGCTCGACGTTACCATCCTTCAAGCCGTGGCCACCGAGTTTTGTTGCCGCAGCTGTGCAGCCGTAATTGCAGAGAGGGAAATATGGCTATTCGTATGAAAGACATTGCCCGAGACCTCGGGGTTTCATTGATGACGGTTTCCAAGGTCCTGCACAACCATGCTGACATCGGCCAGGAGACGCGAAACCGTGTTTTGAAATATGCCCGGCGACTGGGGTATCAGCCAAATTGGGTGGCTCGCAGCCTGGCCACGGGCCGCACGTATATGGTTGGGTTGGTCATACCGGACTTAATGCACTCGTTCTTTGCCGAGGTGGCTAAGGGCGTAGCCAAGGTGCTCGAAGCGCGAGGCTACAATATTGTCATTTCCGATTCCGAAGAAAATGTCGAAGCGGAGACGCGTCAAATCGGAGTTTTACTTGCCCGCAACGTTGATGGGCTGATTGTGGCTTCTGCCCAGAGGAGCGGCCAGCGCCTGGACCGGATGATGCGCAACCGTAAGGTGCCCTACGTGTTGATTGACCGGATACCGGCGGGACTCAAGGCCCATTTCGTCGGTGTTGACGACCGTCAAATCGGCGACATCGCAACCCTGCACCTCATCGAGCAAGGGTGCCAGCGAATTGCACACATTCGAGGACCGTCTCTCTCCACCGGTGAGGGACGCTGCCGGGGTTATCGGCGGACCCTCGCCAAACACAGCCTAGCCAGTTTGCGCGAGTATATCGTCTTCGGCGAATCCGAGGACAGCTCGGGTTACGAGGCCATGCGTCGCCTTCTCGGAATGAACCCGATCCCGGACGGCGTATTTGGTTACAACGACCCCGTGGCAGCCGGAGCCATCAAGGCGATTCTGGAAGCAGGGCTGCGTGTGCCTGATGATATTGCTGTTGTCGGCGCCGGCAATGTTCACTATTCAGACCTCCTTCGCGTGCCATTATCGACTGTTGACCAGAGCAGTTCTGAGTTGGGTGAAAAAGCCGCGGGGCTACTCGCGCAGTCCATCGAGGCGAAAACCCCTCTCCGTCCCCAGCGCATACTGATTCAGCCACGCTTGGTATTGCGCGAGTCGAGTCGACGAAAGTGACGGCCTTCCGGAAGGGTGAATTGGCCGGAAGAGAACCAGCACCAGCCAAGCGCAACCACAAAGCGATACGAATTGGCAGTCATCGACGTACTCCCATATCCGCCAATTGCAACCGCAGCGCGCGCCTGGGTATCAGGGTCTGACGCCTTGAGCTATACTCATGCTCGCTGGGGTCGAAGCACAGCCCGATTCGGCGGCGCCTGGGTCGGCGGTCAAATGAGCATTGTTCGAGGATCTGTGGCGAACGAGAGAGACAGGATGCACCGCCGGAGATTTCTTGAGTGCGCGGGGTTAGGCTTGGCCGGTTTGGCCTCCGCCGCACTCGGGTCTGAGCGATCACGCACTGCGGCTGCGCGCAGGCCGGGCGATAGGTCCCACATACGTTTTGAGAACCGGCAGAGCGAGTCGGGCGTAGGCTTCATCCTGAATAACGGCACGGTTCCTGACAAGCCCATTATCGATTCGGTGTTAGGCGGAGTTGCCGTCTTTGACTATGACAATGATGGGTTCCTGGATGTCTTCTTCACCAATGGAGCGCAAATCCCTAGCCTGGAGAAACGGGGCACCGCGTTTTCTAACCGGCTCTTCCGGAACAATCGGAACGGTACCTTTACCGATGTGACCGAACGCGCTGGCATCGCCGGCGAGGGCTACTCGATGGGCGTCTCTGCCGCAGACTACGACAACGATGGTTGGACGGATCTCTACGTGACGGGTGTGAACCGCAACTCTCTCTATCACAACAACGGCGACGGCACGTTCACCGATGTTACCGACCGAGCCGGTGTAACTGGCGCGGATGCTGCCAAAGGCAAGCTGTGGTCGGTGGGAGCCGCTTGGCTGGACTACGATAACGACGGCCACCTGGATCTGTTTGTGGCGAATTACCTGGATTGGACCTTGGCCAATTCGAAGGTGTGTGGCGAGGAAGGAAAGCGCCTTTCCTGTTCACCATTGCTCTACCGTGGGTTGCCTAACATTCTCTATCGCAACAACGGTAATGGGACATTCAGCGATGTGTCTGAATCCACGGGAATCGCGCATCGCACGGGCAAAGGGATGGGGTTGGCCGTCGCCGACTATGACGACGACGGTTTCATGGATATATTCGTTGGGAATGATGTGGCGGGAAACTTTCTGTTTAAGAACCGTGGCGGCCGAACTTTCACCGAGGTCGCAATAGAAACAGGGGTCGCCTACACCGAAGATGGACTGCCCATTTCCAACATGGGGGTGGACTTTCGCGATCTGAACAATGACGGCCGGCCCGATCTAGTAGTGACGTCATTGTCAGGCGGCACTTTTCAGCTCTACTTGAACACCGGTCAGGATTACTTTCTTCCCTCGACTTTTCAAGGAGGTCTCGGATATGGGACGCTTACGATGAGTGGCTGGGGAGTGGGCATATACGACCTCGACAACGACGGCAATAAGGACATCTTTACGGCTAACTCGCACGTCAGTGAAAACGCCGACTCCTATGGACACGACCACTACAAGCAGTCGAATGCAGTGTTCCTGAACCTTGCCAACGGTCGCTTCCGAAACGTAACAGCTGAAGCCGGTCCCGCCCTGCAACTTACTGCCGCACACCGCGGATGCGCGTTTGGAGACCTCAACAACGATGGTCGGATAGACGTCGTGACTTCGGCAATCGGACAGCCCGCGGAACTTCTCTATAACACCTCGGCACATGGGAATCATTGGATTCTGATCCAGGTGGAAGGTACCAAAAGCAACCGGGACGGCATCGGCACGAAGATCAAACTCACGAGCGAGTCGGGAAAAGTGCAGTACAACCACGTCACGACCTCGGTAGGTTACATTAGCTCCTCTGACAAGCGCGTCCATTTTGGACTAGGAGCGGACCGGCACATCCGCGAAATTGAGTTGCGCTGGCCGACGGGGAAGGTCCAGGTTCTGAGAGATCTAGCAGTCGATCAAATCCTCAAAGTGAGAGAAGAGTAGCTTCCAAGGATCATTCGATGGGTAGGTCCTGTATCACGGGACGGTTGAGGTTGGCGCGGCCGTTGGTGGCGATATACTCCGGCTTCGTTGTCGTGGTATGGAGCTTGAGCGCCAGTCCACAAACCGGCACCGGCGCAATTTCTTGTGAAGGAGCGGAGCCACAACTTCGGGCAGTCGACAAAGCGCTCGACCAAGACCGCTTGGCTGAGGCGGAACACCTACTGGCTCCGCTCCAGGGCTCCTACCCCGCGTGCAGCAAACTTCTGCTGGATCGGGCTCGTCTTCACGCCGCACGGAACGACCCCATAACGGCGCAAGAACTTTTCTCCAAGGCCATTGATCTCGCTCCGCAAGATGCCCAGCCCTATTATTACTTCGGACAGTTTTCCCTTTCCAGGCAGCAGTATCAACAGGCCGACTATTTTTCGGAGCAGGCGGTTTTGCGCGATCCTAGATATCCCGATGCGCTGGCGCTGAGAGGCCAAATCCTGTCCATGAAAGGACAGACGGAGACGGCCCGAAAACTGTTGGAGGGGGCCTGCAAGCTGGCCCCTACCAATCCCCAGTTCCACTTTCAACTCGGAGTCCTATTTGACAGCAGGCAACTGCATCCCGAGGCGGTGCAACAGTTCCAGAAGGTACTGACTCTGAACCCCAAGGATCCCCGCGCTTACGACTACCTGGCGTTGAATTTGGGGTCATTGGGGGAAACCAAGAAGGCTGAGGCAGCCTACCAAATGGGGCTGCAGGTTAATGAGGGACCACTCTTTGACTCTTTCCTCAATTACAACTATGGCAGATTCTTGATGAAGACAAATCGGCTTGCGGAGAGTAAGGTACAACTGGATCGCGCTGTTCGTCTTGCCCCCGAAACCCGTTCCGTTCACTACGAGCGCGGCAGGCTCAACTTGCGCCTGCAGAAGTATCAGGAGGCAAAGACCGACGCCGAGCGCGCGCTTAGTCTTCCGGACCCCTCGGGCTTTGTGTTGGACCTTCAGGTTTACTACCTGCTGTCAACCGTCTACAGCCGTTTGGGAAATATAGAGCTCGCTCAGAAATACGCGGCTCTATGCAGAGACAGTCGAATTCCGATTCAGTCGCAAGGTAGGGGCGACCATTGAATTCCCCGTAGCATGACCTGATAGAGACCGATATAAGGTGCCTGACGGCAGATCCTCGGGGAAGGTGGGGTTGATCATCGATGCCGCCTATTAGGTTGAAGAGGGCAACTGCATGAAAGTACCTGTCAGATCAGTCTTCGCGTGGCTCTTGGCGGGCGCCGCGCTGACTTTGGCGTCGAGCGCGCAGGATACGACCCGCACACTAGTCGGCGCCGCTACGGCGACAATTGAAAATGCGAAGGTCAAGATTGCCTATGACCTGAAGTCTGGCAGCTACTCCGCAACCGACAAACGGGATCGCAAGACCGTTTTCTCGAATGCACGCCTACACATTTGCTGCGCGTCCTCTGCTGAGCTCATTGACGATGAAACCTACCGCCACACTGTCCAGGTTGAGACCGTTAAGGACGACTTGGGCGAAGGCAAATCGCTAGTTATCCGCAGTTCGGCAGCAGGCAAGCCGACCCTACGACTGAAGATCACTCTACATTCTGCATCGGGTGCCATCATTCTTGCTGCGGGCCTGGAGAACACATTGGGGACTGCAGTACAGGTGAGGCAGGTCGATCCATTGTGGAATGCCCGCCTGTTGATCCCTCCGGATCTGGAAGAATGCCGCACGCTGGACGGCGTCGCTGGCTCCGGCGCGACGATGGTTCGCAAAGGGCTGGTTCGGGAAAGCCCGAATAACCTGCTTCTTACCTGCGCCAGTGCAGCCAAACGCGTATCCCTTGTCGCGGGCGGTCTCGCTTATCACGACTTCGCAAAGTGGATTTCGATCAACCGCACGGCCGGAGGCCAGTCCTCCCTGATCATGACCCGAACCCAGGAACTCGAGAGTCGCTTCGCCACTGCGGGTGGACGGCTGGTCGGCTACATAGACTGCGGTGACCAGAAAGAGTCCCTTTTTATGGGTGCAGTCGTGCGGATGTACCAGATCACGGGCGAGGCGCTAACCCTAACAGACGGAATCAACGCCCCCTGGCTGGGTAACGTCGCTGCCGATCCTCGTGAAGTCGTGTTCACGGCGCACGGCCTCGATTCCAAGAAGTCCTACGCCGTTGGCTTTTCCTGGTGGGATTACGAGAACGCCGGGCGAGTTGAGTCGGTGTACGCCTCGGCGGCGAAGGATATGGACCTCGCCGCCGGGCCTGGTAGCGACCTTCTCGACCGTCCTGGAGCCAAGAAAGTTACCCTGCTCGCCAAGCAGCCACTGCCAGCCTATCGCGTCAGGAAACAGTTGCCGGAACAACGAGTTCTTTTACTGCCTCCGGAGATCTATCGGGATAAATCAGGCTACGGAAATGTCCAAGTGCACTTCACGAACGATTCGGTGGCGTCTAATGCGGTGGTGAGTGAAATCTGGATTGCCGAAGTAACTCCGGGCAAGCTGCCGTCGCCCTCGCCGCCGGTTGTTTGGTTCGCTCCGCCTTCAGGGTCACCCCGTGGTTTCCTGAACATGATGGCGTTGGACCCTGTAGGGCGGCGCGTGGATACTGGCACCACTTACGTTCCCGATGATCTTTTCTACATAGATTTCACCACCTCGAATCCCTTTGAAGCTCTGGAGCGCTACGGTTTGGCCGTGCGCGCGGCCCAACACGCCAAGCCCAATATTTACGATTTTCCGACTGTCTGTGGCTGGTATGTTGACGACTACGGCGGAGGGCCCAAGATCAACAACACTCCCGGACTTGTGGGCGAAGTAGAGGAGGCCCGTAAGGCGGGGTTCCTCAAGTACTCGCCGGTGGCCGTAAGGCTGGTACCCGAGCCTGACGGCGAGAATGTCCCTTCCTCATCGGGATGGTGGGACGACGAGCACTACCTGAAGTACGGCCACTACCGCGAGCCTTACGAGACTACCGAGAAATGGTGCAAAGCCGTGCGCGAGCACGGCGGCCTGCCGTTCTCCTATACGTTCAGCAACATGCCCTCGCCTGACTACGCGCAAGCGTACCCCGACCAGATGTTGTTCAATGACATCAGCAAGCTCGCCGTGGAACACTGGCACCATGAACCCCTGATTGCTTTCGATTTCTCAGACCCCGGCTTCCAAGCGCATATGCAGAAGGTGTGGGCCGACTTTGGCAAAGCCGGCCTGGCGGGCATCATGTTCGACTATCCCGAAACGGCTTGGCGGCCCGAGGGCGGTTTCGAAGACAGGTATGCCACCACAGCTTCAGTTTACCGGAAGACTTTCGAGTTGGCTCGCGAGGGACTGGGTCCGGGTGCCTACCTTCATGAACGCGCCTTGGGCTCCACGTTCCGCCCGATGCTGGATGTGACTGCCGGAGTCGTTGACTCGCAGCGAGTCTGGACCGATTCGCCCTATTTCCATCCGGCTATGGTACGGATCTGCGGCCTGCGCTGGTACAAGAATCGCGTGCTCTACACCTACGACATGGATGGCAAGCAATTGCAATTCGCGCGCACCCGCAACCCAGCGCTCCGGCCGGAAGATCCGGTCATCCGCCGCCGGGCGATCCTCACGACGCTATACGTGACTGCGGGACGTGTGTTGCTGGCCGATTCCTTCCGTGAACTAAGCCCGGATGTAATCCATGACCTGTCCCGCATTTTTCCCATGCACCGTGAAGCGCGCAGCGCCAGACCAGTGGACGCGTTCACAGGCGTCTCGGATCCAAAGGTATACGATTTCGCTGTCACTTCGCAGTGGCATCAAGTCATGTTCTTCAATCCGGATTTCAAGAGCGACGCGACCGTCTCGGCCCCTTTCAGCGGTGAACAAGCAGGGGGCGCACTCGGGCTTGACGCCTCTTCCCGCTATTATGTCTATGACTTCTGGAATGACCGTTTGGTTGGAAGGTTCAGGGGTAATCAACACTTGGAACAGATGTTGCGGCCGGGCGAGGCCCGCATGCTGTCGGTGCACCGGGTTGAACCACATCCGCAGTTTCTCTCCACCAATCGGCACATCATGCAAGGTTACATGGACATGCCGGGACCACCACGCTGGGATGCCAGAAATCTTGTGCTGAGTGGCAAGTCAGACGCTGTCGGTCGCGAGACTTACACGATCGTGCTGGCGACCAACGGCTATAAGCCGGCGAGGGCAGTTGCCACGGATTGCAGGGCATCGCTCCGCACCATGCCCGGACCGGGAGGCCTAACGGCGCTGGACATCGATTGCCCGAAGAACGGTGCGGTAACCTGGAAGGTGGCGTTCGCCCAATCGCCTTGATCGCCAGATGCAAGTCGAATGCACAGACGCTACCATGGGTCTTGCTTCCGCGGGTTCAAGGTATCAAAGCTTCTTCACGATAGGCCTATGAGGTCACATCCTCGGAGATGGATTGAGGAGAGAATAAGATGTACGGCTCAAGAGCCGCACCGGCGTGTCTGTGGTGTTGCGCGGTGACGCTGGCCGGCCTTCAGCAAGCACCGGCACTCCAAGTGAATCAAGCTTCGAGAGCCGCCGATGCTTCCACGCCTTCTTCCGCCCGCTCGCAGCAGGAGATCGTGCGTGCCAGGCGGCTGCTCAAGGCGGGATCGCAGAATCAGGCGATCGCGACATTAAGAGGGGTCCTGCGCGACGAACCTGAAAATGGCGATGCTCACCTCCTGTTGGGGTCGGCTTTGGCCCTGGTACCCATACGCTCCGAGGCCCTTAAGGAACTCCAGAGGGCTGTTGAGTTGCTGCCTTCTTCTGCCATCGCGCACTTTACCTTAGGGACGGCGCAGGCCCGTTTTGGCGATACTATTGCAGCCTGCAGGGAGTTTGAAAGGACCCTTCAGCTTGCCCCCACCTTTGCGGAAGCGCACGTCAGCCTGGCGATGATTCTGGGTCAGCAAAATAATCTGACGGCGGCGCGTGATCACTTGGTCCGCGCGATTCAGATACAAGGCAAGGCACCAGCTGCGGCGCATGCACACTATTTGCTGGCCCGTGTTCTGACCGAACAAGGCGATCTCGAAAAGGCACTACAGGAGCTTACCAAGGCTATCTCTCTGCGGCCCGACGATGCCGAGGCGTTCCTGGCTCAAGGCTTAATCCGCAAGCAGCAGCATAACGACGCGGCCGCGATCGTTGCCTTCCGAAAGGCCGCTACCCTGGCACCTCGCGATTATGACGCCCAGTACGAATTGGGTGCTGCCTATCTTCGTCACGGCGACGCTGCCCAAGCCGTCGAGCACCTGCGCCAAGCCGTAAAGTCAAAACCCAACGACCGGTCCACCCTGTACCAGTTCTGCCGGGCGCTCGAGAAGGCCGGGAAGACCGGAGAAGCTAATGCCTGTGAACAAGAGCTTTCCGCAACCATACAAACGGGGCTGGTATCCGCCGCTAATGAGCTCACCGCAACGCAAGCGAACAATGCCGGAGTGGAACTTGAGAGAGCCGGGAATCTCACCGGCGCCTGGGCGAAGTACCGCGAAGCCGTAAGCCTGAATCCCAGACAAACAGTTTTCAGGCGGAATATGGCCTTGGCTCTGTGCCGCTTGGGCCGCTGGGAAGAGGGCATCGCCGAATTGCGTGAGGTGCTCAAGGAAAACCCGGATGATGCTGAGGCCACCAAGGCTCTGTACGTTGCCCTCGAAAACGCCAAGTCCGAGAAAGCCTCCGGCAATCCCTTTGGACGAACTCAATCTGAGTCAAAGTAGATCCAAAGAAACAAGATAGAGCTTCGGGAACAAAATAAAAGTCTCTGTGTCGGCAATGAACCGCGCCCATAAATTCACACCATTCCAGCTCAATGGGACTGTACGCGGCGTGCGCTCGGCCAGCCGTGACCAAAACAATGTGGAAGCATTGACTAAACTAAAATAACGTGGATTGTTCCGGAAGCGGAACAATCCGCGCCGTTGAGAATGCGGACACTATACCCTGGGGAATCTGTGCAACAAGGTGTTGCACCATTTGCTCGTCAGGCCAAGTCTCGACAAGGGTGAGCATGTATTGCCTTCGGCGCTCGCCAAGAATGACCCAGGAATGCTTGGTTGAAGTGACCACCCTGGGAAACAAGATGGAGAACAGGAGAGGGAACAGCACCATCCCACGCCGAAGGCGTAGAGCGGCAGGGTCGGCGGAGTCTGTAGCGTCAAGAGGTAGTCGGCAAGTTCGACGTGTTTGGATAGAAGCGCGCGATTTTGCCACAGAGGAATTGGAAGTAATCGGGGCTGACGGCGAGGTCCACGCGTCCTATCTTGCCTACCTGCGCAGCAAAGTTAACCTCCACCCGCAACCGGCAACACCGCGGCTACCACGGACTGATTTTTAACCCCGCCCCCGAAAACCGGCCTCTGTTCAGATTTCTGCGTTTTTACATGCGCGCCGACATTGTGGGCGAGCGACGCACAACTCGGAAGTTGCACCTACTACCAGCGCCAGCGCGTGGCCCCGATGCGAAGGATAGCTGGTGAGAACAGCCCTGATATTCTGTTAACGTAGCGAGGTACTTGGCAGTTTCGGGACAGTTGTCCCGCCATCCCATTGATTGCCCCTTCGAGAATGACACGGTGAGGCGTCTGCCGAATGGCTGCTGCGGTGGGAACGCTTTCGGCTTGCACAAAGCCGTTTGGGCTTGTAGAAATCAACCATTATGGGCTCGCCGGCAAATCAGGGCAGGTCTTGCCGTATCTCGGTGATGAAGAGCTCCTTCCGCCGGAGCTTACGAAACAACTGCGGGAGTGTGAGCGTGAGCGCCTGCGGCTCGATGCTCTTAGAGAACAGGCGGAAGAGTTGCGAGTCGCGGCGGCTCGCCGGGCGGAGGGCGAGGAAACCCTGCGAAGGCTGGCCCAGAAGGAGGGTGTCACCAGGGATCAGGTAAGTCGTGCTGACCAGGCGCTTGACGGATTTCGTGACCTTGCGAAGCAATTGGACATCGCAGGCAAGCAGATCGCAGCCCTCGATCGCGATCTCTCGGCTCACCGGCAGGAGCGCGAGCGGCTTATCGCTCGGAAGGCCCAGGTGGAACAGCAGAGAGCGCAGATAGAAGCTGCGCGGGCGCGCTCGGCTACCCTGGCCGAGGAACTCGCCCAAACTCGAGTCGAGCGCGATGACTTTGACTACCTCGGGAAGGTGTTCGGGCCGGATGAAATTCAGCTGTGCGAGATCCGGTCGGCCGGACCGGGTTTGTCAGGCCTGGCGAACGCCATGCTCGAAGGCTGCTTCGACAATAAGTTCGCAGTCCGCTTCCTCACCCAGCGGCCCAAGGCGGACGGGCGGGGCTACGTCGATGACTTCGATGTCGAGGTGCGGAACAAAACGCTTGACCGTACCTGCCTTGCGGACGAGCTGTCGGGAGGCCAGTTCGTGCTGGTGAACGAGGCCGTCAACCTGGCGATCGCGATCTACAACATGCGGCAGGGAGAGGGCATTCGCTATGAAACCCTCTTCCGGGATGAGACGGTGGGGGCGCTGGACACTCACAATGCGAGGGAATACGTGCGCATGCTGCGGCACGCCATGGATCTCGGTGGGTTCCACCAGATCATCTTTATTTGCCATCAGCCTCAAGTCTGGGAGCTGGCGGACCAGGTGCTCGAAGTGCGGAACGGCCAGGTCCTGCTCAAGCCACCGGCTGCGACGTAAGGGATGTATCGCAGCGTAGTTTCGAACGACCGACCTGGGTTCTGCGACAACCGGCAGGTGTCAACAACCAACAACAAACCAGCCACACAACAATAAGAGTCTTTGCATTCTTGATGAGAGGAGATGTTCATGAAACCCTCAGGTATAGGCGACGCCTTGCGCGTCCTCGTTAATTCTCGGCAACCGGTCTTCCTTTTGGGCCCAGTCGGGGTAGGCAAGTCCTCGGTGGTGCGTCAGCTGGCCGAAGCACTAAGTGTTCCCCTCCAGGACGTCCGCGCCCTCTTGCTCGATCCCGTTCGACCTGCGCGATTTGCCCTTCCTGGGAACCGACGGTCGCTCCAAATGGGCCACACCCGATTTCTTGCCGCAGCAGGGATCCGGCATTCTCTTCCTCGACGAACTCAACGCCGCGCCGGCAATGGTGCAGGCCAGTTGTTACCAACTGGTGCTGGACCGCAAGCTGGGCGAATACACCCTGCCCGAGGGCTGGGCCATTATCGCCGCCGGCAACCGCGACTCGGACCGTGCCGTGACCACTCGAATGCCGACCCCCCTTGCGGAACCGCTTCGTGCACCTGGAATTCGAGGCCGACGCCCAGGAATGGTCCGAGTGGGCGATCCAGGCGGGGGTTTTTCCGGAGGTGATTGCCTTCCTTCGCTTCCGCCCTGAGCTGCTTAGCCTTCCGGATGAGGATGCACACGCCTTTCCCTCACCGCGTTCCTGGGAGTTTGTGTCGCGCATTCTCGATTCCCTCGGCTCGCACTCGAACCCCTCGATTGAGCACGAGGTCATTGCGGGTGCCGTGGGGACCGGCGCGGCGACCGAGTTCACTGCCTTCTTGCGCATGTTCAGGGATCTTCCCAACATCGATGCTATTCTGTTGCACCCCCTCCAGGAATCCGTCCCGGAGAACGCGGTCGCGCAGTATGCGGTGGCTTCGGCGCTGGCCCGATGCGCTTCCGATACCAACTTCGACCGCATTTGCCTGTACCTGAACCGCCTCCCGACTGAGTTTCGGGTGCTGTGTGTGCGGGATGCTACGCTTCGCGAGCCAGCCATCCGCTGCACCGCCGGCTAAGATAATTCGCCGTGGAGAATCACCACGCGATCGCATAGTGCATATTCTCGGGATTTGGGCACCTATTACGTGCGATGCTGGGCACTGGTTGTCGGCTGCAGTAATGCTGCGGTGGTTTCCCAGTCCCTCCTCATCGAAGCACCACCGCAGGGCAAGGCCCGTGCTTATTCACGCTCGCTCGAAGGGGGGCTTGGGGGCCACCTTTCATTTTCACGAATGCCCTATAATCTCCTGATGGCGGAAACGGCGCAGCGGAATGAATCGGCGGCCACCTTTGCATGGCTGTCGGAGACGTTTGCAACTCCACCCCGTAAACTCTGGGACGTAATTCGGGGACGAATGCTGGGTGTAACGCAGTCCTTTGGGTACTCGCAGGACTGGGTCTCGGACTTCTGGCTGGCCAGAAACTCCCAGACCACAGTGGGAATACTCGTGCCCAAATGGGACCCGCCGGAGTTGTTAGACGAGTGGCCGACCCTAGGCGTTGAAGCGCTGCACGAATCGTCGGGACGTCGAACGAACCATTCGGCCTTCGTAAGCCTGCTGCAGGAAAAGGCTGTTTCGGTTACCGAGGATCACGAGGAGGCCCTCAAAGTTTTCATGCGGCGGGAATCGGAAATCCAGCGGCTCGCGGATGTCCGCATGATCCAAGGAGAACACGTGCGGGCGTGGCTCGGGACAGCGTTGGGGAGTCTGCTCATGTCGATCACGCTAACGCCGCAGGACTCTCCGGCGGCACTGGTTCAAGGGACGGTAGACCGTCTGGCCATGCCCCTACAGTTTCAGTTTCCGCAAGCCTGGGCGAACGAGTTTGAGGAGCGGAGACTCGATCTACTCTACAACCTGCGAGTAAGCCCCGACGGCACGCTGGTAGCCTCCGATTTGAGAGTGGGGCAGGGAGAGGCATGGAGAGAACATTGGGGATGGCTGACCGCCGAGATTGGCGCGGCGGAGATGTTGGATGCGCTTCGGGTGGCGGTGCGGCTGATGCGATGTGTGCCGTTAGTTGCCGGGCTTCTGGCGGCATTGCAGTCGGACCAAGCGTATTTGCAGACTATTGCACTGGCGGTGGTGCGACGCTGGTTGCTTACGCTGAAGGCGATGACCTGGCTGGAGACGGCGCTCCAGCACCCCTGGGAAGTGGTTCGGCCGCAGGACCTGGCGTGCTTCGCGTTCAACGCGGTCAAGCCGGAATGGCCGCGACGGCTTTTGGGAATCAGTCACCGGTCGGAGGACGTGAAGAGGGCGCTCATGCAGATGAAGGTGTGGCGGAGCAGCCGTTGCGCCATTGACGCGAATTATGTGCCGGCATGGGAGACCAACACGGGCATGATGTGGGGGCTGTTTGCTGCGTCACCTGCGATTGCGCGAATCGCGTCACCGGCTTATACCCAATCCGTCTGGTGTCGCCGCGAGTTCGAGATCACGCAGTATCTTTTGGAGCACAGCGACTACCTGGAGGAGCGCTGGGTGATCGATGTTGAGCAGACGAACCTGGTGTCGCTGGATGGCTTAGCGGTACTGGAGGGGGAGCAGACTCTTCTGAACTCGTTCCCACCGCTGTGCCAGGTTTGGGCACCGAAACCCATGCCCGAATGGGAGGTGAAGACATTGCGGGCGGCGGCTGGACTGCGACTCATCAACGTGTTTCTCGGGAATGCAGAACTGGCGAATCGCGTCGCGGAGAAGCTTGCGATTGGCCTGAAAATGCCTGCTCCGGCGCCCACTAACAATCCCAACGGCTGGGATACCTATGCGAGGATCTTTGCCGAATTGCGGGCATTGACCGGCGGTGAATCGGCGCAGTTCCCCCTTCGTTTGCCGACGGGCTACAGCGAGGAGGCTCTGCAAAGGGATGCTGAATGGTCCCAGAGGATTCCGGACTTGAGTAGCGGGACACCGGCTCTTTGCGACATCCTGGTGGCGCTAGAATGGTACCGAGTGGAGTGGCCGGCGATGCTAAAACAGCGCCTAGGCGATTTTCTCGTGATCGATTGCCAGAGACTGACGCCCGAGCAGTGGAGTGCGAACGAGCACGTGAGCCTGCTTCGAGGGCTGGCTGCGATGCGGGCACCCGGACCTATGTGGTTTTTGCAGTTGGCGGGCCAGCAAGTGGAGAAGTGGCCGCTGGTAGGAGACCGGCCCATCTTCACTGAGCATGTTTCCAGTCAGTTCGCGTGGATGATGGAGACCTGGATCGAGAGGGGGGAGGCGCAGGCACTCTTTCCGTCGGCTTCGGGGCTGGAGTTTTCGGTGGAACTTGCCGGAATGTTTGAGAATGGAGGACCGGCAGAGAAATAGGGTATAGACGGACGTGGAGCGGGTTCCCGCCTTGCCCTGGGCGGGTGGGGACGCCCGGCTGGCTCGCCAGAAGGCTGCTCCACTTTACCGAAAGCACCAACGCTCTCGAAAAACCTCGGAACGTGTTCGAGGACACACCTCCTCCTTTGTCGCTCAGCGTAGAGGAATGAATCGATCCTTAAACCCTTCGGTGCCAGGCACGATTCATCCTCATTAGCGGGAGCCAGCTCCCGCCCTCCAAACTGTCGCACCGCAGGCGGCCGCTAGAATACGCTAATGTGAGGAGGATGAATGAAGAATCCGAAAGCTTGTCTTGCCGTCTTGGGCCCGATTGCGGTGATGTTTCTCTTTCTCCTATCCATGGCCTCGACCTGCCGCGCGCAGGAAGCCGGGGCTCCTTATCCCGTCGTTTATTCAACGGATCTATATTATACAATCGATGACATCGACGACCACTTCGATGCCGCCACTCTATTGAAGTCACCCGAGGTTGATCTTAAAGGGATCATTCTCGATAATCATCACTACCCTAGCGACGGCGAAAAAGTGCTGGAGAAGATCATGGCTTTGAGCGGTCACACGGTGCCGGTGGTCAAGGGGCTGGGGCTCTTTGAGATGCGTTCTTTGCAGGACCAGGGCCTTTATGTGGATGACCAGGGAGGCGTCGATCTGATTTTGAAGACCTTGCGGGAGTCCGACCGCAAAGTTGCGCTCATCGCGGTGGGTAGCATGACCGACTTTGCCGTGGCGTATCTGCGCGATCCGGCGCTGCTGGCGAAAAAGGTCGATGCGGTGTACGTGGTGGCGGGCTCGGCGGAAAGCCCCGTCCAGGATTACAACGTGATGCTTGACCCCATGGCTTTCGTCGCCTTGATGCGCTCCAACCTGCCGACCGTTTGGGTGCCGGTGGACTCCAGCATGTGGTACTTCCCGGCGCAACAACTGCTGGTTCCCGAAAAGAACGCGCTGTCGCATTTCCTGCTTCAGGAGCTGCTCTATTGGTACCTGCACAACGACTGGAAGAATAACGTGCACAAGGATCGCTACGAGTATTACGACCTTGGTCGCTGGATGTGGTCAACGCCAGCCTTCGTTCAGGTGATTCACGATGTGCACGCGGCAGAGATGTTTGACCTTATCCCCTGCAAGGTGGACTTCGATGAGCGCGGGGTGATGAAGAATCTGCAACTGGGCGTCGCCAATTCCAACATTCGCGTGGTTAAGAATGTGAATGGCAAAAAGCTGAACGAATTCCTGGTTTCCCGTATCACGCGGTAGGGGTTGTCGACCGACAACGGGATAAATTGGCGAGGTCGAACTGCTTAAGACGCGCTCAAAGATGTCATGCCTGGATCTCGCTCACACAGCGCGAAGGAGGTCACGGAGCGGGCCGCGCATGAAGACCCTTTTTGAAAGCGGAAATCGTCGAATACTCTCCGGCGGGGTGTCACTCTTCTCCTCACAAACCCGGAACCAGATGTACTGAAAACGGAAAAGGTGTTCGATGAGCGAGCGGAACAGGATTTGTACACCGTAGACATTCTCCGTTTCAGCGGGGTCGAGTATGCCGTTCCTGATAAAGTCCGTGCTGGCGATGAACGAAAGGAAGACCGCCACCGTTTTGGGATGCGACCGGTGTCATGAATGCCATCACCGGCGGGATAAATTCCTCGATGTTCTCGTGGGTGTCGGAGTTGCGCTCCTGCAGGGTCTCGAGGTCTATCATGGTTTTGTGGATTGAGAGAGCGGGGCATGCCGGTTCTATGATTTGTGCCAGGTTTCCAGGTTGGCTAGGTTCGTCTTCGCCAGATCGAAATCCGGCTTGAGTTCAAGCGTCTTTCGATAGTACCGCTTGATCCGTCCTACCTTGCCCCACACAGTTAGTAATCGAGTGTTCGCTCACCGCTCCACGGCACGCGATTGGGTGCCTTCGATACGAGTGCATCCGGCAATTGATGGGTTGGATCGTCGATGAGGCGAAGCAACTGATCGCGGCCGGCATCGCCCTCAGTCGTAACCCTGTTCACCAGAGCAGGAATAGTTCGGTAGAACAGCGGGCGAGCATTCCTAATCGGTGTGCGTCGGCGTGGTCCCTACCAAGCGGCCGCCAGGCGAATGCCTGCTCGTGAGGCGTGGTACGCCACGATTGCCAGACTTTGGTAGTAGGCCCACGGCGCTCTAACGATAGCGCAAAATGAATGGATCAACGAAATCACTGCGCGAAAGCGCGGCCGGTCTAGTGGCTTTTTGCAAGATGCTCCGCTAAATTCACCTGATCGAAACTGAGATTGTTGAGCCCAAACTCCGCCGCTCGGGCACGCGAAACATCCAACGCGTAGCCATCTATGTCAATCGCGGTCACATGTGCCTTCGAACTGACGAGCCGGGCGGTGATCAGCGCTACCTCGCCGATACCCAACCCAGGTCAAGCACCCTCGTTCCAACCGCCAACCCTGCACCACAAGAAATCTCCCGTGAGAGGATTCAAGACGGCGGCCTGCAACGCCAGTCTCCGACGCTCATGGTTGGTATGACCCAACAAGCAAGTAGAGTAGATGACTGCGAGGACATTACTGTAGGTCTACTATTCCAAACTCATCATTCCTTCGCGACCCAGCACATTCGGGTAAGTACGCCGCAATCCAGTGGGCTTAAAAGCGCCATGAAAGTCCACGATCAGATGATGCTCGGCGGCCTTGCGCGCCATTTCTTCATAGAAATTCACCATCTCCTGATCGTCGCGATTCATAAAGTCGATCTTCACCCCGGCGACGCCCCACTTTTCATAGAGTGGAAACGCAACATCCATCTGCTCTCTCGCCGTTGTCCAGAGCATCCAAAGGAGGATTTTCACTCCCTTGCTCCGGGCGTGCACAAGGAGCTTCGGAAGATCGACTTCCGGAATCGACCGGGTGATGTCGGTGAATGGGGACCAGTTCCCGTCAATAAGCATGTACTCCAGGTGATGCGCGGCGGCAAAGTCAATGTAGTGCATCATCGTGGCCGTGTTCATTCCCGGCCGGAAATTCACATTGCGTGCGAATCGACCGGACCACCAATCCCAGGCTGCCTTGCCCGGCTTGATCCAGGAAGTATCGGCCAGGGCGCTCGGTTGGCTAAGGTTTAAAACCATGTAGTTGGTCTCGATCAGGCCACCGGGCCGAGGATTTATCAGAAGGAGACGCCATGGACTGGCCTTGGGGGTTCTGCCTATGACCAAGTCTTCTGAGCCAGGCCAAGGTCCCCAAGGGGTGGGTGGAGGACGGAGGAGTTGGCCTTTGCCGCCTGGCGATAGGAAGAGTTTTTGCCGAACCAGGTCCATTGTCTTCAGAAAGTCACTTTCGACATTGATAGCGTCGACATAGGTTCCCATCACAGAAGGATCCAAACTGGGCATCGGTGACAGCTTACTCGTCAACGCATTCGGCACCCCATAGACCCCGCCTACGTACATGCCTGCATAGTCGGTAAGATCGGCCTCGAGGAGCGCCACCCATGGCCCCTCCGGAATCTTTACAAGCAAAGGCAGCCCGACAATTGATGCAGGTTTGATCCGATCTAAGGTCACACGATCGAAATGGGCCTCATAAGGGGTGGTGTAGCTGCCGAGGCGAAGGGCGTAAACCGATTCAGCACCCGAAAAATAGAATCCTGTGTTCTCGGCAGAAATTGCGAAGAGATCAAGCGCCTCCTGTTTGGGCAGGAAATAACGAAAAGCTATACCCTCGTTGTAGGCGCGAAAGATCAAGTCAAGCCGTCGCGAAGGCACCCTACGTTCGCGCAAGGACACCGTGAGCTGATTATAGTGGTCGGGCACCTTGCGCTTTGCACCCAGAGGATTGTCCCACTTGGAATCGCGTGACTGCCGATCCGTGCCGACAATCTCGAAATCCTGGTCGAGAGGTGACATTTCCCTGAAGTCCAATCCTAACGGTGAATCGCCTAATATTTGGACCCCCCGATATGAGACTCTGTAATAGGCGCGCTGCCCCGGCAGATAGGGCTGCGGATTGGATTTCAGCTCAAAGCAAAGCGAAATGTTACCGTCCGGTGAGGTCAGAGTTAGGGGTTCCGATGCGTACCCTGTCCCACCCGCAACCCCAAAAGGGATGAGCGGCAGAATGATCGTCAAGCACGCTTTTCGAAGCATCAGTGACTCCTTCGCAGGGAGATCTCATCTCGGCCCCGGTAGTTGGCTGACCGCCACGTTGACATGATTTCTTGAGTGTGCAAGAGGGCGGCCCCGATTCTCTGGGCGACGGCGGTTATGTTCCGCCATCTCACCCAGCCCTTGTTTTCTCTTCCCACTTCGAGACATTCACGCCCTTTACAATCAGCCATCGGCAGAGTATGAATTCCGGAACCCCGGCGTCGGATGGTCCTATGTGAGGCCGCGATCGCCAGTTTGTTTCGTCTTCATTTCCATTCTGATCATTTTGATCACCGGCAAGACTGTGCTACACCGGCCTGTACCGCGCAGGAGTGCGCCGCTGCCCGCAGCAGAAACAGGATCAGTCTCCCGCCCCGAGTTGATGGAGGCCTACGACAAGTTGCCGCTCACTTTTGAGATCAATCGGTGGCCCAAGGTGAGTTTCTGAATTGGTTTCCAACTCCGCTGCGTGTTACGCGGCAGTAATTGTGATCGAGGTCACTGCCAACTGTGAGCTGCATCACTGAAAAGCGATTACTATCGAGTTAATGTCCCGCCTAGCCGAAAGGAGTGTAATCCCGCCGCCATGAACGAGGAAGCAAACATGGTCGGGTCGAGCGATTCGCCCCTCAACGCCTTCCACCACTACGCGCTCTTCTCTGACCCAAGAAACTGAGGTCAATCTTCTCCTCCGCCGTCGAGGCTTGACCGTTGCCTTCCTCCTTCATGGCACTTCGCAACGAGGAGGTGACTCATGCATCGCCCGAAACGGCGATTCCCTACGGTGCCCTTTCATTACGGCCTGCTGGCCCCGGCCGGGCGCGTTAGTTTCCGATGCCTGGGCACGGAATCCTGTGCTCGTCAATCTATCCTTGCTTCCCATCACTGCGCGGGGGCCGGCCGGGTTTCCAAGGAGGTTCAAATGATCAGGTATACACGCTCATCCGTTGCCGTTCTTGTTGTGTTCTTTACATTCCTATTCGCGTCCGTTGCGGTTCAGGCGCAATCGGGCCATGTGACCTTGTGGAACACGCTAGGTAGCGATACCGAGATTACTAACAGTCAAATAGTAATACTAGGTTAAGTTATCCTTGACATCATGCTCTCTCCGGCGCTAAGCTTCGGCCATGACGCCACGGGAGTTGAAGGCTCTCGATCAGCAACTGACCGCTTTTCTCAAAGATGTGCTTGCCCCTTTGGGTCGGAAAGAGCGACGTCATTGGGCGCGAGTCTATGTTCAAGGCCTGCTGCTCGACGGTGAGCGCAAATCGATCGAGCCTATGGCGGACCGCATTCCAGGCGCTGACGTCCAGGCCTTGCGGCAATTTGTGGGGCAAAGCCCCTGGGCCGTAGAGGCGGTGCAGCAGGAGTTGGCGCGCAAGGTGGTGGACCTGCTCAGCGCCCCGGAAGTCTGGATTGTGGATGAAACCTCGTTTCCCAAGGCAGGCCAGCACTCGGTGGGGGTAGCACGGCAGTATTGCGGAGCCCTGGGTAAGGTAGCCAACTGTCAGGTGGCCGTGACCCTGCATTGGTCGAGTGCAGAAGCCAGCTGCCCGCTGGGGTGGCGGTTGTATTTGCCGTGGGCCTGGATGGAGGATGAGGAGCGAGCGCGCGAGGTGAAGTTGCCGGAAAAGCTGACCTATCGCAGTCAGGCCGAACTGGCTTTGGAGCTGATCGATCAGATGTTGAGTTGGGAAGTGCCATCCCTGCCGGTGGTGGCGGACTCGGCTTACGGCAACAGCTTTGACTTCCGCGCGCAGTTGCGTCAACGCCAATTGTCTTACGTGATGGCCGTCGAGAAGAGCACAGTGGTTTGGACCGAAGATCCCAACGACATCCCGGTGCCGCCTTCCGCCCCCACGGGCCGGCCCCGGCGCTATCCACCCTTGGAAGCAACACCGGTGCCGCCAGACCTTGCTACCGTCGCCCGCCAGTTGTCCGAGACGGCCTGGAAGAAAGTGACCTGGCGTGCGGGTACTCGCGGTCGCCAGCGCTCGCGTTTCGCCAAGCTGAAAGTCTGGGCCGCCCATCTTTGGCGTTCGCAGGAACACCCCGAGCGGGTGGCCGAATGGCTGCTGATGGAATGGCCCGAAGGAGAAGCGGAACCGACCAAGTACTGGCTGGCGCAGTTGGGTCCGGGCCCGCCCGCGCTCTGCCGTCTGGTGAAAATGGCTCATGCCCGCTGGCGTATCGAGATGGACTACCGCGAGTTGAAAGATGAACTCGGGCTGGATCACTTTGAAGGCCGGCACTGGTTGGGCTGGCATCATCACGTGACTTTGGTCACCTTGGCTTATGCCTTTCTTCGCTTGGAGCAAGCACGCCTTAAAAAAAACTTCTGGTGTGACCTTGCCGCAAGTGCGGAAGAGACTGCAACGGATTCTGATTAGGTTGGGCGGCTTTTGCCCTTGGTGCCACATGCAATTTCCCAAACTTAACAGCTCTTGACACTTAACCTAGTATTAATAGGACCAGGCGGTGAAAAGACGGGCGGCTATTTCGCGCCAGGACCGTTTCCCAATTTCGGTCAGGCGTTCGGGAATGCCCATCCTAATGCCGATTATGGTGCCTTCGCTTTAACATTCCCCGTCGATTCGGTCGTGTCAAAAAGCAAGGGAACAATAGCTTTTTGGGCAAAGCTCAATAACTTTCCTAGTCCGCTGTTCTATGATGTAGAACTTCTCAGTCGCTGGGCACCGGCTGGTAGTCTCTTCCCAATGTTTCAGTGGCGTATCGGTTTTGTCGATAATGATGGCTGTGGTGGCGGTGGCTTGTATGGTACGGCGGGGGTAGCGACTAACGCATACTGCTCGGGGTTGGTGGACACGGCGACAGAAGGCGGTTCGTTGGACAGCATCTTGGGCGACCGCGCAGCCTGGCACCATTATGCGATTGTGTGGAACGAAACGGGCATTTCTCAATTGGGTGGTCGGAAGGTTTATCTGTACCTCGACGGAAACCTGGTGGCAACCCCGTATTATCATGACGGATCGCCATGGGATTCTATTCCTCGCGGCTCGCGCCTCCCTTTTGCTGCCTTCTTCAACATTACAGGCGTGAGTATCGCAGTCGATAATTTGATTGTCTGGGACGATGTAAAGACCGATTTCTCGGACCGGTTCAACGAAAATCCTATTGACCCTGTCGGTCTCTCTCCAAGGACCTTAACCTTCGGCGATCAGCCTATCGGCGTCACGAGTGCTCCCAAAAACGTGACGCTCACCAACACGGGCAACCAGCCGCTGAGCATCTCCAATATCGCTATCACCGGCACCAACAGCGGCGATTTCGCTGAAACCAACAACTGCGGCAGCACGGTGCTGCCAGATACGCCCTGCACCCTCACGGTGACCTTTACACCGAAGGCAACGGGAACCCGGTCCGCGGTTTTAACCATCACTGACAACGCCGCGGGCAGCCCGCACGGAGTCTTGCTGACCGGTACCGGAGGCGTCCCGGCGGGCACCCTGACGCCGGCGAGCTTGACCTTTGCCGCTCAGGCGGTGGGCACCACCAGCCCCGCTCAGCCAGCGACCCTCAAGAACACCGGCAGCGGGCCGTTGAGCATCATCTGTATTGCCGTCTCGGGCGACTTTGCCCAAACCAACAACTGCGGCAGCAAGGTAAACCCAGGCGCGTCGTGCACCCTCAACGTAACTTTCAAACCCACGGCCACAGGGACCAGGTCCGGTGCCGTTACTATTACCGACGACGCGGCAGGCAGTCCGCATAAGCTTCTGCTTACTGGCACGGAGCGGCGGCCAACCAGCAGTCACTCTGACACCGACGAGCTTTACTTTTGCGGCTCAGGCGGTCGGGACCACCAGCGCCGCTCACGTCGCGACGCTGAAGAACACGGGCAGTGCAACGTTGAAGATCGCTAGTATCAGTCGCTCCGGCGACTTCTACCAGGGCAACGATTGCCCTTCCAGCTTACCAGCAGGTGCCTCCTGCAAGCTGACCGTATGGTTCACTCCCACCTCGCCAGGGACAAGGTCGGGCACCGTGAGCATTTCTGACAACGCGCCAGGCAGTCCCCACAAGCTGTCGCTCAGCGGCACGGGCAGCGGTACGGGCAGCATCAGGTTGACACTCTCCCCGGCCTCGCTCAGTTTCGGCAGCGTGGTGGTGGGTGCGAGCAGCAGCCCGCAGACGGTGACGGTGACCAACACCGGTACGGTGGCGGCGAAATTCGTTTGTCCTTCTGGCTTCTTCGCCATCCAGGGAACGAATAACCTCAACTTTCACCAGCAATCGAGCTGCGGAACCGGTCTGGCGCCCAAAGCGAGCTGTCATGTGAGCGTGTTGTTCCAACCCCTGGGGAACGGGACGAAGACGGGGTATTTTGTGGTTCGCCAAGGGGAGGCCAGCGTTCAAATACCCTTGAGCGGCACGGGCACACCGTGAGGACCCGTTGCCGGTAGTCAGGGCCATTGGCATTTGCGATTGTCGATTGCCGACTGAAACACGAACGGGTAGCGCAGTGTCTTGCTTTCCAGGCTCCGCGGCTTGTCTTACTCTGGGCGTGAAAAGCCGCGGACAAGAAACGAAGCCCGCGCTACCTAGACTAGACTAGCTGTTCGGTCGTTAACAAACCCTCGCCCTCTTTTGGGGGAGAGGGTTCGAGGTACGAGGGCGGGTGAGGGAGTGACTCAAAATTCACGCCAACCAGTTGCAGAACGCTGCGCGGACCCGGTTCCGGTGGATGTGTCATTTATCGCATCGAAGAATGATCTGCGTCAACGACAGCGGATCTGAAACCGAGGCTAAAGAAAAGACACAGCATTGCCGTGCGTACGCTGGGCAGGGCCGGTTCCCTGGCGACCTGCAGCGTGGTAATCCGCAGGCCGCATCCGAGCGCCGTCCTCCTAGCGAGCTCCCACCTTTAAAGGAGGATCATATGAAGACGCTAATTTCTTCGCGGTATCAGCTTGTTCTTGGCGTCACAGCGATAAGCGTGTTTTTGCTTTCCGGCTTTATTGTTACCACGAGCAGGATTCCGGTGCGCCCCCCCAAGGACGGTAGCGCGGACCTGTCGTTGAGGTCCGCGGCGCTTCCACGCAGTTCGTCCGTAGGTTTGGCAACCACCACCGGGCCAGCGACCCAGCCCAGGTTGGCGGAAAGCTACGGCAACCTGCCGCTAAGTTTCGAGATCAATCGGGGACAAACTGACCCGCAGGTAAAGTTCCTCTCGCGGGGCAGCAGATACAGCCTGTTCCTCACCGGGAACGAGGCGGTGCTCTCCCTGAAGAAGCCAGGGGCTTCAAGTCAGAAGCGAGTAACGCCGCCCTTCCGAGCGGCACGTCAAGGCAGGGTATCAGACTTGTTTTCTAAGTCTGCGGCTTTTCCGGGCCTGCTGCCAACTACCCAGCAGTTCAAGGAGAGCTTCGCGCCCCGCGAGGAGGCCCGAGTTCCTGACGCCGAATCTCGGGCCCCGGCCGTCGTGCGCATGCAATTGGTGGGGGCCAACTCGCAGGCGAAAGTCAGCGGGCTGGATGAGCTGCCGGGCAGATCGAACTACTTTATCGGCAGCGATCCCAAGAAGTGGCGCACCAACGTGCCCAACTACGCCAAGGTGAAATACGCCAACGTCTATCCGGGCGTGGACCTGGTGTATTACGGCAACCAAGGGCAACTGGAATACGATTTCGTGGTCCAGCCAGGCGCCGACCCCCGCCAAATAGCGCTGGCGCTCGACAATGCTGTAGCGCCGCTCGGAGCGCGCCCTGTAAGGGAGCGGCGAACCGCCGGTGACACACCGGCGCTACAGATCGACCCGAATGGCAACTTGGTCGTGGGCACCGTGGGCGGCGAACTCGTCTTTCACAAGCCAGTCGTTTATCAGCAGAACGACGATGGCAACAGACATCCCATCGATGGGCGCTACGTTCTTAGTGCTCCGCAATCGGCAATCGACAATCGGCAATCGACAATCTCCTTCGAGTTAGCAGCTTACGACTATACCCGGTCGCTCGTCATTGACCCAACGCTCGCTTACTCCACCTATCTGGGCGGAAGCGGGAGCGCCGGCAGCTCCGGCATAGCGGCCGATGCCTCGGGCAACGCGTATGTCACAGGCGTGACCCCTTCCTCCGACTTTCCCACCACCCCGGGCGCCTTCCAGACCACTTTCGGCGGCGGCCACGAGTGGGCCCCTGCCGATGCCTTTGTGAGCAAGCTGAACGCCGACGGCTCAGCCCTGCTCTACTCCACCTACCTAGGCGGCACTGGCTACGAAACCTCCGATGGCATGACCGTCGATGCCTCGGGTAATGCCTTTGTGAAGGGCTATACCGATTCCTCCGACTTCCCCACCACCGCGGGAGCTTTCCAGACTGCTTTAGGAGGTGGCCATGCAATCCTTTGCGCCGGTAACTTGCCTTGCCTGGATGCCTTTGTCGCCAAGCTGAACGCTTCCGGCTCGGGCCTGGTGTACTCCACCTACCTGGGCGGCAGTGGAGAGGAGGGCTGTGAGGGTTGCGGCGGCGGCATAGTAGTCGATGCCTCGGGCAATGCCTATGTCACAGGCGCGACTTTTTCCTACGATTTCCCAACCACCCCTGACGCCTTCCAGAGAACCTTCAACCCCGGCGGCGGCATCTCCGAACGCCCGGACGCCTTTGTCACAAAGCTCAACGTTGGTGGTTCGGCCCTGCTCTACTCCACCTTCCTGGGCGGAAGCGATTGGGACAGTGGCACTGGCATTGCGGTCGATACCTCGGGCAACGCCTACGTCAGAGGCGTTACTCAGTCTTCGGACTTCCCGACCACGCCGGGGGCCTTCGAAACAATGACAACGGAGTACAGGACTGGCTTCCTTAGCAAGCTGAACGCCGCCGGGTCGGATCTTGTTTACTCCACCTATCTCGAAGGGGGCGGAATAGCGGTTGATCGCTCGGGTGACGCTATTGTCATGAGCGCCGACACCGCAGGCTCCTTTGTCGGCAAGCTGAACCCCACCGGGTCGGCGCTGCTATATTCGACTCACTTGAGCGGTGCCTCTGCGATAGCAGTCGATGCCTCGGACAACGCCTATGTCACAGGTACCGACGACGAAGGTACTTTTGTCGACAAGCTGAACCCCACCGGGTCGGTGCTGCTGTATTTGACTCGCCTGAGCGGTGCTTCTGCCTCTGCAATAGCAGTCGATTCCTCGGGCAACGCCTACATCACGGGCGGCGCTGGTGCCGATTTCCCCATCACCCCAGGTGCCTTGCAGACTACTTTGCGGGGGGGCGGCGACGCCTTCGTGGCGAAGATAGTGACCACCAACGCCGCAGGCTTTGCGCTTGGCCCAGGAAGGCTCACGTTTGGTCGGCAGGCCGTTGACAGCATCAGCGCTCCCCAGACGGTCGCGTTGCTCGACGCGGGCAGCCAGCCTTTGGGCATTAGCAGCATCGTCGCCGGTGGTGACTTTGCTCAGACCAATACTTGCGGCAGCGCCGTGCCGGCTGATACACGCTGCACAATCACTGTGACTTTCACTCCCACCGCCGCGGGACCTCGCACCGGCGCTATAACGATCACGGACAATGCGGCGGGCAGCCCACATAAGCTTTTGCTGACCGGCACAGCCTTCTCCAGCATCTCTGCGGCCAGTCTGATGCCCACGAGCTTGACGTTTGCGCCTCAGGCCGTAGGAACCACCAGCCCCGCTCAGCCTGCGACGCTGAAGAACACCGGCAGTGGACCGTTGGGCATAACCTGCATTGCCGTCTCGGGCGACTTTGTCCAGACCAACAACTGTGGCAGCAAGGTAAACCCAGGCTCGTCGTGCACCCTCAACGTAACTTTCAAACCCACGGCCGCAGGGACGAGGTCCGGCGCCGTTACTATTACTGACGATGCGGCAGGCAGTCCGCACAAGCTTTTGCTAGCTGGCACGGGTGTCACCACACCAGCAGTCACCCTGACACCGACGAGCTTTACTTTTGCGGCTCAGGCGGTCGGGACCACCAGCGCCGCCCACGTCGCGACGCTGAAGAACACGGGCACAGCAACGCTGAAGATCAACAGTATCGTTCGCTCCGGCGACTTCTACCAGGGCAACGATTGCCCTTCCAGCTTACCAGCAGGTGCCTCCTGCAGGCTGACCGTATGGTTCACTCCCACCTCGCCAGGGACCAGGTCGGGCACCGTGAGCATTTCTGACAACGCCCCAGGCAGCCCCCATAAGCTGTCGCTCAGCGGCACGGGCAGCGGTACGGGCAGCATCAGCTTGACACTCTCCCCGGCCTCGCTCAGTTTCGGCAGCGTGGTGGTGGGTGCCAGGAGCAACCCGCAGACGGTGACGGTGACCAACACCGGTACCGTGGCGGCGAAATTCGTCTGTCCTTCTGGCTTCTTCGCCATCCAGGGAACGAATAACCTCAACTTTCACCAGCAATCGAGCTGCGGAACCGGTCTGGCGCCCAAAGCCAGCTGTCATGTGAGCGTGTTCTTCCAACCCCTGGGGAGCGGGACGAAGACGGGGTACTTTGTGGTTCGCCAAGGGGAGGCCAGCGTCCAGATACCCTTGAGCGGCACGGGCACACCGTAACGCGTTGGGTTACGGCGGCTACGGTTTTCAAAGGAACCACTCGACGCTGGATTGAACTTCACGATCGATGATTAACTCCCCCCGTGTCGGCACAAGAGCCAGACGTCGATTGACGCTTCGATGGAAAAGGAGTAAAAAAGGTCGCCAAGGCTCCGCACGGCGCGGGCGACGGGGAACCGCTTTTCTGGAGCGAATCGCGCCGCGTAAGGCCGCCTCAGCCCGGGCCCGTCAGCTAACCCGTCAGACGGAAGGAGGCGGTCCGTGACGCGCTCATTTAAGAGGAAGCTCCTGTTCAGGACGTCGGGACAGCCCCCCAAAGGGTCGATCCGCACTCGGATAGGGGCGGTGGGCGAAGTTGAAGTTAATGTGGGAAAAATCCGTCAGAGGAGTTCGATATGATCGAAACCAGGGAAAGCGTCGCGGAGGTGACGGCCAGCTACAACCCCGCGACGGGCGAGCGGATAGGCAGCACCCCCCTGAACACGCCTCAGGACGTAAAGGAGGCCGTAGCGCGAGCGCGCGAAGCCCAGGGTGAATGGGCCACCAGACCCATCTCCGAGAGGGCGTCCGTCCTCGTGAGGGTTAGGGCCTACATCGTTGAGAGAGCCCAGGAGCTTGCGGCAACTATCTCGGCGGACAATGGTAAGACGCGAGTGGATGCGCTGTCCACCGAGGTCATCCCCGCGGCCTTGGCTGTCACCTACTACACCCGCAAGGCCCAGGAGTTCCTGAAAGACAGGCGCCTGGGGATTGGGAGCCTGCTCTTCGCAAACAAGCGCAGCCGCGTCGTGCGGGTCCCCTGGGGCGTGGTGGGGATCATCTCGCCGTGGAACTACCCCTTCGGTATCCCGTTCTCAGAGGTGATCATGGCGCTCCTGGCGGGGAACGCCGTCATCCTCAAGGTGGCCACAGAGACGCAGCTCGTCGGAAAGGCCCTAGAAGCATGCATTGGGGCCGCGGGTCTTCCCAATGGCCTCTTCGCCTACGTGAGCTTGCCCGGGAAACAGGCAGGCAGAGCCCTCCTCGAGGCGGGAGTGAACAAGCTCTTTTTTACCGGCTCGGTTGCTGTGGGCCAGGAGCTCATGGCCGAGGCGTCGCGGACGCTGACCCCCCTCTCCCTGGAACTGGGTGGAAACGACGCCATGCTCGTATGCGAGGACGCTGACCTAGAGAGGGCCGCCGCCGGGGCCCTTTGGGCGGGCATGCAGAACGCCGGGCAGTCCTGCGGCGGAGTGGAACGTATCTACGTCCACGAAGCCGTGTACGAAGAGTTTCTCCGCCTCCTCAAGCAAAGGGTCGAGGCGCTCAGGGTCGGCGAGGATCGGGACTTCGAGGTCGATGTAGGCGCCATGACGACCCGACGCCAATTCGAGACGGTCCGCCGGCACGTTGAGGACGCCCTCGCCAAGGGCGCCGTGCTCTACGCGTCCTCCAAGTCACCCCAGAATTCCAAGGGGCTCTTCCTTCCCGCCATGGTGGTCACGAACGTGGATCACGGCATGCTCCTCATGCGTGAAGAGACCTTCGGGCCGGTGGTGGGTGTCATGAAGGTCAAGGACATGGACGAGGCCGTCGCGCTGGCCAACGACTCGAACCTAGGCCTCACGGGCTCCGTTTGGTCCCGGGATTCGTCCAGGGCCGATACCCTGGCTCGCCGAATCCAGGCGGGGGCGATCACGATCAACGACCACCTAATGAGCCACGGGCTTCCAGAGACTCCCTGGGGAGGCTTCAAGCAGTCGAGTTTGGGCCGGACCCACGGGGCCATCGGATTCGACGAGATGACCCAACCCCAGGTGATCATCCACGACGTCCTGCCGAGGTTGAAGAGGGACATGTGGTGGCATCCCCACGGCCGCCAGGTCTACGAGGGACTTCTGGGAATCCTGGAGGTGATGTACGCCGTGAGTCTCGGCCGCCGCTTGAGGGGCCTTTGGAGACTCCTCGAGCTGGTGCCGCGGATGTTCAAGGTATCGTAGGGGTCCGTTTTCCGCCCGTCAGTGCAGGTCCTCTTGTTATCCTCTTCGGCCTTGAGATGGTCGGGGAAGGAGTTTCCGGTAGAACGGTTGTTCTGTGGGGCGACAGCCTCGGCCGTTTAATTGCGGCCCGAAGTTGTGTTTCAATCCGCGCCCCACGTTCGTCGATTTTACGCGCTTTTTCACACACTCTGGCACCAAAGAGATGCGCTCGCGCGAGGAGCTACGCCCTTTACCTGATCCTGGACTTATTTGCCGAAGGGACCGCCACCTAATCAGTTTGTATTGCCCGCGCCGTGACTTGTCCCGCACAACTTGCAGGGCGTCGACGGCTCAGTGTTGTCTACATGGTGCCGCACCGGTGTGAGCGTCTGCAGGTAGGAAAAAATGGCCTTCAGGTCTTCATCCGTCATGCCGCGAAAGTCCTCCCAAGGCATGATCTGATTGATGGCCCGCGCCCTCGCGTAGCCGGTGCGCATCACTCGGATAAAGAGCGCTTCGTCGTAATAGGAGATGCCGGACGCGTCAGGCGTAATGTTGGCGCTGGCCACTCTGCCCCAGGGTCCCTCGAAAATCTGTCCTCCGCCGTATCGGAGTCCGGGTAGCGGTCGACCTTGCTTTTGTGGGGAGTGGCAGTCATCGCAAGCGGCGATTGTAGCCAGGTAGCGCCCGCGCTTCCGAGGGGCAGAGAGATCTGGCGAGGGCACCGGTTGTGTGATGGGTTTCGGCACGCTTCGGATCAGGTAATCAACCGGAAAAATGAGCTGCGTTTGAGGCAAAGGATTGTGCACGGGAGGTAAGGACCGCAAGAAAACGATAATGGAGGCGAGGTCCTCATCGCAAAGCTGGCGAAAGAGCACATAAGGCATCATCGGGAAGAGCGCGCGTCCGTCATGCCCAATACCCTCGCGGATGGCGCGGGCTACAGCATCGTCGCTCCAGTTGCCTATACCTGTCTCGCGGTCAGGTGTCAGATTGGGAGCGTAGACGCGACCTGGCAGGCCCTTCAGATCAATGAATTGTCCCGCGCCCTCCATACCCGAAACAATAGGGGCATCGTGCTTTGTCCATTCGCGAGGAGCATGACACGTCATGCAGCCGCCGACCGCTTCAGCCAGATACTTCCCGCGCGCCAATCGAGTCGGCGTCGACTCGAACCTTTGATTTGTCAACGGACGCGCTCGTGGTCCGATGATCGGCCTCCAACCGATCGTCAAGCTGATGCCAATTACCAGCAGTGAAGCTATACCCAGCGCGACGTAAGCTGATACTTTTGCAACAGGTCTCAAGGAGTCACCTCTTCAATGGCATTACTGATTGTTAGACGGACAGCGGCAGAGCTAGTGGCGCTGTCCCAGCCAGATCGTGAGTATACTTTAAGAAGGGCGATCCAGGACACGTGCTAACCCATAGCGGAGCAGAGCAGCAATGGTCTTCCTTGGTTGGTAGATTCTGGCTTGCTGCCGCCATGCTCCCCTCTATGGGCCGAATGCGGGTACGGAGGAGGCCCTGCTTCCGTCGACAGTCAACACCGGTCTAAGGGTCTTCTCTCTCCTCTTGTCAAGCAGCTTCTGAGGAAGATTGATATAGTGTCGCTGGCAGACCTATGCCGGAGGCCATTAATGCCCAATCCGCCATCCACTCCGCGTCTTCTTGCTGCCTTCGCCCACCCTGACGACGCCGAATTTTTGGTCGGTGGCACTCTCTTCCATCTGAAATCACTGGGCTGGGAAGTGCAAATCCTCACCCTAGCCAACGGCGATTGCGGATCGGCAGTTCATCCCAAGGAGGAGATCGCCCGCATTCGGGGCGAGGAGGCCCGGGCCGCGGCGAAGTATCTCCGCGCATCTCATGCCTGTGCAGATATGCATGACTTGGAAGTCTATGCGAACGCCGAGAACCTGCGGATTGTGGTTGAGTTGATGCGCCGGTTCGATCCCGATGTCGTCATCACTCACTCTCCCGTTGACTACATGCTCGACCATGAAGAGACTGCACGGCTCGTACGCGGTGCGACATTCGCGCTAGCTGTGCCCTTATACCACACCAAGTGCCGGCCTCCCGCGCCACCAGGTCGAGCAACGCCGGCGTTGTATTATGCCGACCCCTTGGAGGGTCTGGATCCTTTTGGGCAGCGGATGTATCCCCAGTTCTATGTCGACGTCAGCACGCAGTTGGACAACAAGCGGGAGATGCTGAGCTTGCACGCCTCGCAACGTGAGTGGCTGCGCTCCCATCAGGGCATCGATGAATACATCAATCGTATGGCCGCGTGGGCGAAGCAGTTCGGCGAGGAATGCGGCTGTGCCTACGCCGAAGGCTTGCGGCAACACCTCGGACACGGTTATCCGCGGGTGCCTGTTCTCCAAGAAGCCTTGAAGAATTACGTGCGGGCCGGTATCGGCAACTGAGGTCGGTCTGCCGGAGACGGATAGGACCCAGGCGGTGTGGTAATGTTCTTACAGTCGGCTGTCGAGGCAAGTCAGGAACACGACAGAAGCGACGTATGTTGAAGGCAGTGCCGCTCATAACAGGTAGAGTAGGTCCATTATGGAAAGCAAAAAGGATCTGGTAATTCAGCTTTACAGTCTGATGGCGCGAATACACTTGTTTGAACTGAAGTTGACGGAAGTATCAAGGCTCGGTGTGATGCCAGGGTTCTTTCACCTGTGCATCGGGGAAGAAGCCGTGCCGGCCGGGGTCTGCGCGAACCTGAATCGCGATGATTACGTCACCAGCACGCATCGCGGCCACGGGCACGCCATTGCTAAAGGCGTGCCGCTGGGACCATTGTTCGCCGAGATTTGGGGCAAGACCAACGGCACCAACAAGGGCCGCGGCGGCAGCATGCACATCTATGCTCCGGAGTACGGGTTTCTAGGCAGCAACGGCATTGTCGCGGCGGGTATCCCGCAGGCGGCGGGTGCAGCGCTGACGGCGCATCTGGCTGGGACAAAGCAAGTGGCGGTGAGCTTTTTTGGCGACGGCGCCACCAACAATTCTGCTTTCCACGAAGGGATCAGCCTGGCGGCAGCCTGGAATCTGCCGGTGTTGTTCGTTTGTGAGAACAACATGTATGCAACCGAGACGCCCTACGCGAAGGTAACGCGCAACACGGAGGTGGCCAAGCGTGCGGTGGGGTATGGGATTCCCGGCGTAGCGGTGGACGGGAACGATGTGCTGGCCGTATACGAAACAGCCCGCAACGCGGTAGAAGGCGCGCGCGCCGGCGCGGGGCCAACCCTGATCGAATGCAAGACATACCGGACCGTGGGACACTCGGCGGGTGATCCGGGAACAAGCTATCGTGCTAAAGAGGAAATCGAGGCTTGGAAGAAGCGCTCTCCTCTGGGCATGGTGAAGCAGCGCGCCGTAGAAGAAAGCCTTGCTAGCGAGGCGGAACTTGAGGACCTTTGGCACGCGGCGGAGCAAGAAGTGGAGGCCGCGTACGAATTCGCGAAAGCTGGCTCCATGGACGCGGACCCTTCCACGGTGATGGACTTCGTATACTCTAATTGACATCGAGGAAACATGGCCAAAACGCTGTGGCCGGCTCTGAGCCGTGCTGACGAACCCTCCCATCAGGTTCAGTACGTAGAAGCAAGCGTAGAGGGGATTGCAGAGGAGATGCGGCGCGACCCGAAGATTTTCTACATGGGACAGGGGATCGGGCCGAGAGGCGGAAACTTCATGCAGACTAAAGGTCTGTGCGCCGAGTTTGGGGAGGAGCGGCTGCGCGACACGCCGATTTCGGAACTGGGCCAAGTCGGCCTGGGAGTAGGGGCGGCGATGGCCGGGTGGCGTCCCATTGTAGATTTGGTTTTCCTGGACATGGTAATGGAAGCCATGGGGCAGATCGTAGAGCAAGCGGCGACAATCCACTACTCCTCGGCGGGCAGTATCAAGATTCCGCTGATGGTGCGTGCGGCCATGGGGACAGTGCGACAGGCGGGTCCGCACCACTCGCGGTGCTTCTATTCCTGGTTCGCCCACATCCCCGGTTTGAAAGTGGTGCTCCCGTCGACACCTGAAGACGTGAAAGGACTGATGAAGACGGCCCTTCGGGATGACGGTCCGGTGGTCTTCATTGAACATAAGTTGTTCTACAACAGAAAGGGACCAGTGCCGAATAGGGATTACCTCACTCCCTTCGGCAAGGCTCGAGTGTGGCGGGAAGGATCCGACGTCACGATTGTCGGCATCAGCGCCATGCTATGGAAGGCGATGGATGCGGCAGAAAAGCTGGCGGCGGAGGGCATCTCCGCGGAAGTGATTGATCCCCGTACCATCATCCCGCTCGACCGCCGCGCGATCCTGGATTCAGTGAAGAAGACCGGACGACTGGTGATCGTGGACGAGGCGCAGGCTTTCTGTGGTTTTGCCGCGGAAGTCGCGGCCCTGGTGAGCGAAGAGGCGTTAGAGTACTTGGATGCCCCGGTCCAGCGCGTCTGCTCGCTTCACACCCCCTATCCCTTTAACCCAGTGCTGGAGGATGCCATGCTGCCGTCGGTGGAGAAGATCGTTGCTGCCGTTCACCGGACCCTGCGCCGCTAACCCGGAGATACCATGACCTATGCAGTCGTAATGCCGCAGTACGGCTTGACCATGACCGAAGCCACGGTCACGCAGTGGTTGAAGCAGACCGGCGAGTCGGTCGCGAAAGGCGAGCCGTTATTTACTATCGAAACCGACAAGGTGACCGCGGATATCGAGTCGCCGCGCAGCGGCAAGCTGACGGAGACGGTGTTGGCGGCCGGACAGACGGCGGAAGTCGGAACAATCATCGCTCGCCTGGAATTGGCTGAAGGCGAAGCGGCAGCCGCGGAGGCTGAAGCTCCTACAGACAAACCAACCGTAGCTGTTGCACCAGCGCCACCCTCCGTTCCGCCAGCTGCGCCGGCACGCTCTTCCCCCACTCCGGCTGTGCCACAACGGGAAGCTCCCCTGGACACGGCGGGAGTTCCTCTAGCCAGTCCCAGGGCCAAGAAGCTGGCTCGCGAGTTGGGGATCGATCTCCATACCGTTTCTGCCCATGTGGGCAGGGACCATATCATGGAAGAGGACGTTCGGGCCTTTGCTGGGTCCCGTGTGCCGGGAGCAGCGGCAGTTCCCGCAGGCGCGGGCGTTAAAGAGGCTCCTTCGGCGGCGCGGCGAACGATTGCGCAGAGGATGACGGCCAGTTTTCGCGACGTGCCGCACTTCTATTTGGACCGCATGGCAGATGCCGGGGAATTGACCCGGCTGCGCACGACGATGTTCGCGGCCATTGAAAAGCAAATGGGTGTGCATCTGACCTATACGGATGTTTTCGTCAAGGCCATAGCCTTGGCCTTGCGGGACCATCCAGCCGTAAACGCTTCATGGCAGGAGGATGGCATCCTGCGCCGCCAGAATATCAATGTAGGACTTGCCGTTCAGACCCCCACGCGTTTGTTGGTGGCTGTGGTGCGAGATGCCGATCGGCTATCGCTCGCGGAGGTCGGACGCAAGCGCAACGAACTGGTGACAACGGCCCAGACGGGAAAGTTAACTCTTCAGGAAATGGAAGGAGCCTCCTGCACACTGTCAAACCTAGGACCTTTCGGTGTAGATCAGTTTCACGCCATCCTTAATCCTCCAGAAAGTGCGATTCTGGCCGCCGGGCGAATCGCCGAACGTGCGGTGGTGTTGGATGGAGCCGTGGTGGCCCGGCCCACCGTCAGCCTATCTCTCTCCGTAGACCACCGACTGGTTGACGGCACAGTGGCGGCGGGCTTCTTGAGTTCCATCGTCAACGCCGTCGAGAATCCGTACCTTTTGTTGCTACCCTAAAGGACCAATTCGTCACGATAGGTGTAAACGGCGGCGCCAAAACCTCCGCCCTTTTGCGTGACCCCGTTCAGGCGGCCCTCTTGAAAGGGTTTGAGAGACGCCCAACCTCTTCTATTTCCAGCGCGACCTGTATATGGCGCTAACGCCATCATCGCTCTTCGCTGTTCTAAACTTAATGGGCGTTATGAAGATTTCTGGCAGCGCCGCTCAGAAAGACCTGCCGCCTGATTCCATCCCTCAAACCAGAAGTTCACTCCTCCTCCGCTAGCTCGTTGACAGGTCACTAGGCACAGCTTAAGCTGAACACTCATGGACATCTACGAGGAGATCACCAAACTCCGGCGAGCCGGCCGTCGGGGGGCGCTGGCAACCATTGTTCAGGTGCAGGGTTCGGTGCCGAGCTATGAGACCTCGAAGATCCTGGTGCGCGACGACGGCTCCATTTGCGGCACTGTGGGCGGAGGCTGCGTTGAGGCGGAGGTGTGGAGTGCCGCCCAGGACGTAATGCGGGAAGAGAAGGCGCGCCGTTTGCACTTTAACCTAAACGCCGATCCCGAATACGATAACGGCCTGGTTTGCGGAGGATCGCTCGACATCTTCATCGAGCCCATCCTGGCCACGCCGACACTGTATCTGTTCGGCGGCGGCCACATTTCGCTCTCGCTTTCGAAGATTGCGAGCATTGCCGGCTTTGAAAGCATTGTTGTGGACGATCGCGAGGCTTTTGCCAATAGAGAACGTTTCCCGGAATCGAGCGAGATTCATGCCGGTCCCTGGGAAGACACGCTGCGGCGTCTCCAGCCGAACGAGTTCAGCTATCTTGTGATCGCAACCCGTGGCCACAAGGGAGATCTCACCTGCCTGCGCTGGGCGCTGGGAACATCGGCGCGGTACATCGGCATGATTGGCAGCCGCCGCAAATTGTTGGAGTTCTCAAAAGTGCTCGATGCCGAGGGCGTGCCCTCGGCGCGTCTTGAACGCGTGCACTCGCCCGTCGGACTCGATATTGGGGCCCTGACCCCGCAGGAGATTGCAGTCGCAGTGGTGGCGGAATTGATCGCCGTGCGCCGCAACGCCGCCGGCCGCGTAGCTTCACTCACCTATAGGCCGGGGGTCCACGAGACAACATGATCGCGGGACTCGTCCTGGCAGCCGGCGAGTCGCGGCGCATGGGTCGTGACAAGGCGCTGCTGCTATATCGCGGAAGGACTTTCCTTGAAACTATTCTCCTGAGCTTGGCGCGCGCGGGGATCGAACGAACGGCAGTGGTGCTGGGTCATCATGCGGAGCAGATCCGGGCTGCGGCGGACTGTGGCGGTGCGGAAATTGTCCTCAATCCGGACTATCCGCTCGGGCAGACCTCCTCGCTGCAGGCTGGATTGAGGACCCTCGTCGAGCCCGACCTGAAAGCCGTGGTTCTGTGTCTGGTAGACCATCCAGCCGTCACTGCTGATGCGATCCGCGTCTTGGCGCGGACTTTCCGCGAATCCGGATCTCCCCTTGTTATACCCACCTTTGAAAATCGGCGCGGGCATCCGATAGTCATCGGCCGGGCGCTCTTTGCTGAATTGCTTGATCTTCAGCCAGGAGAGGGGGCGAACCTGGTTGTGCACCGCCATCACGAATCAGCCCGATTGGTTGAAGTGGCGGATCCCGCAATTCTGATCGACCTGGATGATCCCGAGAGCTACGAGCGTCTTGTCCGTGACCGGCTTCAATAATCCCTCATAGCGCCCATCGCACGCGACTGTTGCAAAATGCAACACTTTTGCGATTTTCGCGTTCAAATCCTGCCGATACACGCCCCTAACTAATTGAAACAATGTGATTAAGAAAATAGTGTCTCATCTGTCTCGTCTGTCTCCATTGTCTCATTTACGAGGGAGATACTGGAGAGTGAGGACTCGAGAATGAGGTCAAAGCTGCTTCCCTGACGGATCTCAAACAACGAATAAGAACAACGGACGAAACCATGCCTCTTTGCAAGAAACGAACCATGACCCCGGCCCGGATCGCGGCCAACCGGGCGAACTCGCAACAGTCCACCGGACCGCGGACCGTCGAAGGCAAACGGCGGGTCATGTGGAACGCACTCAAGCACGGGCAGCGGTCGGGCAATTTCCGGCGGGCGCTGATTCGCTCCGGTGACGATGTTAAGGCCTATGACCGCCTCTGCTGGATGCTGGTGGCACTCTTCCAGCCAACATTGTCGGGTCCGAAGCGGTCGAAGGGTCCAGGCCGCCGGCAGGTGGAACTGCTGAGCCGGCGCATGTGGTGCGAAAGGCGCGAAAAGTTACGGTCGAAGTCAAGATCTCAAGTAGATTCATTCGCTTGGATCGATCGCAATACCGAACTCATCATCAAGAGCTTCGCTCTCTATTCCCAACGATTCCTCAAGGACAATAGCGTCATTGGCATAGCCCGTGAAAACAGCAGTATTTCCGGGATTCCGCAGCATCCGGGGCCGACAGCCGAGGCTGCCGCAAAAACGCAGATCCAAAATGCAGGATCTACGCCAGCCCGACGCCCTTCGTTGTCAGCACTCTGCGGAGGAGCGTCAACCGGTCACTCTGTCGGACTTACGCCAGCCCTATATGGCAGCCGGCGGCGGATTCGCATTTCGAGGCGTTGTCAGAATTATTCCGCTGCGAGTTGTCGGTCGTGTTTGAGAGGAGGGAGAAAGCCTTCGCCAAGAGGCAAACGACGCCTTCACCGGTCCGGCGTCCGGGATACTCTTCGTTGCCATGAAATCTTGCACGAATTGCGGGTCGTACTTGACCACGGCTGGCGCTTAGTCCCAAAATGGGTTCGGAATCACCTTTGAGGTGCAGTAATGATCATGAGCCGGATCGCAGTTCTTCTAGCGGCGCTCACGTTGAGCCTGGGTGCGAGCGCCGGCCAGCAATCCCGAGGGTCACCGCAGTCCCAACCGTCCTCGCAAGGTCAACGGGCCGAGCGGGCCTCGGAGCCGGATCCGCCGGTTCCGGCAGCGGGAAAGACGAAGAGTGGGGTTCCCACTTCCGAGGGGCAAAAGTCCGCTTCGACTTCTACTCCCGACCCGGACCCCGCCGCGAGCCCAAAGTTAGACATTTTCGATGCGGCCACCGTCAACACTGACGCTGCGGTCCATCGCGTGGCCGAGCAGATGGCCGGCAAGGCCTCAGACAAAGACCAGAAAAAGTCTGAGCCGTCCGCGTCGGCCAAGAACGTTAAGTCTGCGCAGCCCGATGTTAAGACTGCAGCCCCTGCCGATCCAGCGGTGACGGAGTTCCAACCTCGTGGTCCGGGTGAAGCAGGAGCATCGGATCCGGTTATGACCTCCGCCAAGCAGTCGAAGAAAAGGGTGCATGGCGACGTGCATGGATCCGCGGGCGGCAACCGAATGGGAGCGAACGGCGGCGGCGGGTCCGTTGGAGCCACTTCCAAAAGCGGCAGCACTTCGGTCTATATTGGGGCAGATCACGTCGGAACCTCGGTCGCGCCACCACGTTAGTTACCGGATAAGTGACGAGATCTAACGAATAAGGGCGGGCCTTTTTCAGTCACGCGATTAGGAGAAGCGGGAGTAGTCGCTTCACGACTCTACGACGGCGAGGAAGGCCCGCTTCCCGCCACTTTCAACGATAATATGGTTGCATCAATGGACCGCCAACTGACAGCCTGAACCGATATGCCCGAATCCCGCAAAAATCGGATATTAGGCATCATCGTGGTCGCGGTGGAGTTGGCGCTTGTGGCGACTGCGGCTGCCGGCCGCGCTCCGCGAATTCAGAGGGCCTCAGGCGCAACGACAACCCCGCCTACAACTCTGAAGTGCAGCGAGATCACGAGCCAGATTCTCGGACGAGCCGTGAGCTACTGCGTTGCTCTCCCCGGCGGTTATGATCCACAGGACTCGAGGCGGTATCCCGTTGTCTACTATCTGCACGGTCTGTTTGAAAACGAGCGCACCTGGGGCGAGCGAGGCGGGGAGGCAATTCTCGACGGCCTTCTGGAGCAAGCGCAGGTAGGCAAGTTCCTCGTGGTTTGTCCCGATGGCGGCAAGACTTTCTACATTAACTCGCTTGACGGGAAAGTTCGTTACGAGGATTTCTTCATCCAGGAATTCGTTCCGGCGATCGACGCTGCCTATCGCACCCAGCCCGATCGTTTGCATCGTGGGATCGCCGGAGATTCTATGGGTGGCTACGGCGCCTTGCATCTGGCGATGCGCCATCCGGATGTTTTTGGAACCTGCACGGCGCAGAGCGCGGCGCTGATTGTCGAGTTTCCCAGCCCGCTGCCGACAGAGGGCCGCTGGGCATTTTATTCACGCATCCTGGAACTGCCTTTTGGCTCGCCGCTCAGCCAACCGTATTTCGACCAGAACAACCCTCTGACGCTAGTCCGCAATCCCGAGCGCTTTGCTAATCTGAAATTGTATTTTGACTGCGGCGACGCTGACCGCTACGGATTTGAGGAAGGAGCAAAGCTGCTAGACAGCACTCTGAAAGGCAAGAACTTCCCCCACGAATTCGTCCTGCGGACCGGAGGGCACGGCTGGAGTTATCTGGAACAATATATGAAGTACGCACTGCTGTTCCAATGGAGTCACATCAGCGGGCCGGACTTGCGTGCCACCTCTCTTCTGCCGACCTCGCTCTCTAGCGACGCGATTGGGCGCCGGGGAGCGCGGCAATGAACCTGAAATGCCGCAAACAGATTCTGGCGGGCCCTCAAGCGAAGCGGAGAATTTGGCTGCGTGCGCTCGCCCTGGTCCTATTATCTGGAGCGTGGGCCGCTCCTGTCCCGGAGGGTTGGACCGCGTCGAATCCCGGTCAGACGGAGTCAAAAACGCGGGCAACTCCGCCTTCCGCCAAATCGAATGCCGCAGGCAAAGGTTTAAGGCCCATCCGACCGGCAACGCCGCCGGGCCCCCCCGAATCCGATGGATACCTGGCCGCTGAATCGCGGGTCGTAACGTACATTCGCGAAAATGTGGAGCCGGGGCAACCTTTGCTGGTCAGCGAGCTCTATAACCGCGTCTTCGTTGAGCCTCAGGAACACTTGGTACTCGACAAATTTTACAACGCCTTCTTCCGAATTCCTCTCTTTCTGGCCACTTACCAGCAGCAGTTTGGGAAACCGCCCACTCTCGAAGAGATCTCCCAGCAATTTGATCTCAAGGCTCCAGGGGCCGCGGATGCGATACTGCGGGTGATGGAGTGCGATCCTCGTGTACCCCGGTTCTTCCACCGCAATCCGAAGACCGGAGAATTGACGGACGTCGACGTCGTCGCCGTCCGCAACAATCCCAATTTTACCCGGGACGTCTCGCCGCGGTTGGGTGGTTGGGAAGGTAATCTGTCGCCCGGTTTCGTGCTGCTCGATCTCCAGGGCAAGCTGGTGGATTCCCAGAAGCTCGGGGCTAACGCGGTGCTGCTCTACGTTTGGTTCACCGGGTGTCCGCCGTGCATGAAGGAGGCTCCGGAATTGGTCCGGCTGAAGCACGAACGCGGGCGCCAGGGCCTGGTGGTGGTCGGCGCTAATGCTGACCGCCTTCTCGGCTTGCCCTATGATGATGAAGTCCGAAAACGGTACGTTCAGGAAGAAAAGATTGATTTCCCCGTGGTCTATTGGAATAAGGACGCAGACCTTGCTTTCCGGCAAATTACTATTTATCCAACCATGTTTCTCATCGACAAGAAAGGAACCATCGTTCATCAGTGGATAGGGTTTGTGGATTTCGCGGAACTCGATCACGCAGTTTCGGACCTTCTTGGCCCGGCTCCGCCGGCAAGGGTCGGCCGTCCGAAGCCGCTGGGCGCATCGCCACGTCAAACCAACGGGAGGGAAAACAATGGAGGGAAAGGAAGCACTCGGGCGCAGTGACTCAAGTTCGACCTTCGGCAGGGCGGCGAAGGGTACGCTTCTCGCCATCGTCGGTGTTGCGGTCGGCATCGCCCTGACCAGTATCGGCTTTGCTCACGATAACAACGAGGGAGAGTCGAAGGCCATGTTAGGCAGCGCCTCAGTGACGATCAGCTACGGCAGGCCATCCCTGAAGGGACGCGATCTGATGCAGATGATACAGCCGGGAAACCTCTGGCGAATGGGCGCTGACATGCCAACAACCATTGATTCCTCGGCCGACCTCGATTTCGGAGGCACGCGGGTTCCCAAAGGCAAACACGTGCTGCTGGCCCGCTACGTCGGTCCGGGCCAGTGGTCCCTGGTGGTCTCGAGCAAAGACCGGCAGCACTATGAACCCAGCACCAAGCTGGCCGAAGTTCCCATGCAGATGCAGCAGGGCCAAAGCCCCGTAGAGCAATTGAGCATTGAACTCTCGTCTAAGGGTAAGAACGGCATGATTGAACTGGCCTGGGGCGGCTACCGCCTGACGGCGCCGTTCAGCGCCGCTGATTGAGTTGGACTTCGTAATGGCACCAGCCCCTGGCCTTTTCGCCCACCCCGATGACGCGAAGTTCCTGGCGGCGGGAATCCTGGTGCATCTCGGCGTGTGGTGACGCCTTTGTGAACATCGCAACTATGACGGCGGGCGATTGCGGGAGTTATCACCCCTGGGGGCAGAACTGCTTGACCGGCTCTGACAAAGCCTACACCAAGTCGTCGGGGCTTCCGGGAACCTGCTATACTTCCCGATTGCACCACTCGCTATCCTTTCGACGCGGAGAGGTGTCCGAGTGGCTGAAGGAGCACGCTTGGAAAGCGTGTTTGGGGGAAACTCCAACGTGGGTTCGAATCCCACCCTCTCCGCCATATTTCTGCCATTTTACAGTATCGAAATGGGAAACCATTCTCCGTGAAAGGGCGTAAGAGGAGTCCCCTAAAATCCCCACAGTCCTTGGAACTTGCCACGCTATGAGATTTGCAGGTTGTAGAAAGGATTAGCACCTCGGCCAGGACTCGAACCTGGAACCCTTCGGTTAACGTTCTTATTGAGTACGTGATTGGCCGTAGATCAACTCCGGTCTGTGCCCGGTGTCGCGAATGAATTCCTCAAGAGTTCTATGGCCGTGATCATTAGGAACTCCGCGTGCCAGAGAGAAGCCGCTCCCGGAAATATCTCGGTGGAATATATCGCAGATGCCCCGAAAACGGCGACGTGAGATAGTCCTCGTAGTTTCCAGTTACGGGCAGGGCGTGCCCGTGAATGTCAGCTAAAAGCCTGGTCGTATTCTTTCGTAAGCTTTTCGAAAATATCAGTGCTGTCTGTGTTCCCGCCAACGGTTACCGCGGCGCGCGTCGAACCTACGAGATTTGTAATCAAATAGCAGCGCTTTCCATTCCTTGTCCTGCTTGGTCACGCGAGTTCACCAAGCCACTTCAACCAGGGAAACCGCATTGGGTGGCAGCTTGAAGCGGAGCTCGACTTTTCCTTCGCGGGCCACTAGCCACTTGGGCGATTCCAGCAACTGTAGTCGCCCAGCTTCCTCGATCCGGAAGTACTGCTTTGGCGCCGGCTCCTCGGGTGACCCCAGCGATCGCCAAAGAGCAAAGGCATTGGAGTGGCTGTCATCGATGCGATAGTGGCGGACTAGTACCTTAGGGAAAGATGTCGCCAAGCCTTCGAGCTGTAGGTCAACCGGAGTAGGCTCCCCAGGTTCGCCCACATCGTTGTAGTTCCAGATCAGAGTGCTCACACCACCAGAGTTCCGCGTGGCAAGGGCGTCGAGGCTGTGGACGGTTCCCGCCTCTGTCTCGAGAAGTGCGTTCAGCAGCTGAGCCCCTGTGCTCTCGGCGCGAATCCGCTCGCCAGACGTGCGACCGAGTAAACGAAAGATGTTCAGCACGGGTTTATCAACGCCACGGGTGGCCAGGCTTCGAAAGCCCACAAAGTAGGGTTGGTTCTCAAATTCGAAAGCCCAGGTCAACAAGCCCGCGAGATGGATCTTCGACCGTTCTGCAAGCTCCAGCGCCGCGCGGATCACTTCGGCTTCATAGGCTGCATACTGGGCGGTGTTGCGATAGGCGTTCTGTGGGTAACGGCTCGCGACACAGGCGGCGCATCCCTCCGGGTCGGACTCGCTGACCACCACTGGGCGGCTTCTGAACTTGTCGAAACTCGCAACAATCTCGAATCCCCTAGCGAGGTCGGCGAGTTGCCGTCCGATCTGCATCTCGGGCAGGCCGTTCACCATGCGAGTCGCACCTTTGGCATGGAACGAGACAAAGTCGAGAGGTACACCTTTTTGACCGGTGGCATCGCTCGTACCATCGTTGCAGTGTTCCAGAAATCTGCGCAGAAACTCGCCGGCGTGCGCACTGGCCGGTCCGGTGGAGGCCGGGCCGCCCACACGGGCACTGGGCAGGGCGCGTTTCACCGCATCCGCGGTGTAATCATATAGCTTGAAATACTCCTCAGGCGTTGCCTGCCAGTACCTAATGTCGGGCTCATTCCAAACCTCCCAATACCAGTTCTCGACCTCTCTCTTGCCGTAGCGCTCGATCAAATGCAACACCAATCGGTGAACCAGTTCGGCCCACTTCTTATAGTCCTTGGGAGGATAACTCCAGCCAGTCCAGAGAGTGCCCTTTGGCCAGTCATGTTGGTAAGGATCCGGGCGAACCGACAGCGCTTTGGGCATGAAGCCGATTTCCAGGAACGGTCTGGCTCCGGCGTCACGATAGGTGTCGAGAATGCGGTCGACGATGGTCCAATCATAGACTGGATTTCCAGAAGCGTCTTCGGTATATGCATTTGTCGAACCCCATTTGAGCGCGGCAATACCATTTCCCGAGGTGAGAAGGTTGTGAGCCCTAAAATAAACCGGCTGGTCGCTGAGCTCGGCGAGTTCGGAGATGAGCTTGCGGCCGAACTTCATGTAGGTGTAATTCGGCTCATCGTATCCAAAGAAACGCCACACGGACTCCCAAGAGCCGGCGCTCTCCTGTGCGTTCACGCGGATCGTGACCGATTGTTGGGGCCAGAGCGAAACCGGAGCCGCCAACAGCGCGTAGACGAGTGCGAGCCGCCTCAGCATTCTTCGCCAGCCTCGCAGGCTTAGGATCAACAGAACGTTACCCTTGGAGCCAGTGGCCGTTCGACTGCACGTCATGGTTTGCCGGAATCTGGCCCCTTCTGAGCGCTCGGCAGCACCCCGGAAGTCTCGATCTGACGCATGATGTTCCTGGTTCGCTCTGCAACCTGGCTATTAGGATCGGCGGCCAGATACGCCTGCAGCTCCGCATAACCTTTGGCATATTCCTTGCGATTCAGGTAGACGTCGGCGAGCCTGAGATGGAACTCCGGCGGGACTGCTGAGTGGAGCGCTTGTGCCTTAACGTATTCAGCCTCAGCCCGCTCGTAGTTTCCCAGGTTATCGTGCACGAAGCCAAGTTGATAGTAGATCTGCCATTCTCCCGGCGAACGCCGCAGCCCGTCCGCGAGCACTGTTTCGGAATCTTTGTATCTCTGTTGCGCATTGAGCAGGATCGCGAGTTGGATGTAGGGCTCCAGGAACGCGCCGTCGCACTTGATCGACTTACGAAAAGCGGCTTCAGCGAGAGGAAGTTCATGATGCATCGCCAAAGTCAGGCCCAGTGCAGTCTGTGCACGCGCGTAACACTCATCCTCGTCAAGAGCCTTCTGCAGGTGGCGCCTGGCTTCATCGAGCTTGCCTTCCTCAAGGGCAGCGGCGCCCCTTTCGTACTCTTTCCGAGCCTTCTTGGGAGCGGCCATATCCGTTGCAGTCTCGGCAGAGTCGGGGGTCGAAGGCTTCTTCTCCCGCACCGGCGCCAAGTAGACTGACGGGAACCGGCTGGCGAGGTAATTCATATCTACGTCAACGGTGACCGTCTGGAAACCTTTGGCGGTGACGACAACCCGGTAAGTGTTACCATTCAAGTCGCGGAACTCGAATTTGCCGTCGGTGCCGACAAAGTGCTGGTGGTCGGCGATTACCACGCCCTCCGCCTCCTCCAGACGCACGGTGACATCCGGCGGCAGTGGCGCACCGTCGATCCGGCGCACTTCTCCTTGAATGTAACCGCCCTTTTCACCCATTGCCGAAAGAGCGCAGATAAACAGTAAGGTGCCGAGGGCAGCGAGGCGGAAGCCCGCCAGTCTTAGGTACCACGAGAGGTGGTCAGACATTGGAAGCGCTCCCTTCTCCACAGACCTCATCCCAACCGAAACTCAATCGACAGATGATATCAGTCCGCGAATGAAACACAGCATACCGCAAACCGCGAACGCGGTTTCAGGAATGTTCGGAGGTTCCCTCCGCTTGCCGGTAATCGTCTGGTCCGATGGGTGAAAGCGGTCCCAAATCCTCGCGCTTCCGAGTTTCGAGTAGGCCCACGTGTGCTAAAATACTGGGCGTTCCTGACATTTAGAGAGGCATCGTTTGGAACGCTTTCACACATCCAGCTGTTCGTCAGCTCGCCCGAGCTGTGTAGGGCGGTTGCGTCTGAACTTCCCTTTATTTTCACTCATTGCGGCTGTTCTCGCACTCACCCTCGTCGCCATACCCGTGCTCGCGTCACAACCATCGGATTCCTCGACGGAAGCTTATAAGCAGGGCATGATCCTTCTACAGAAAGCCGACTGGAAGGGCGCCATAGCTGCTTTTAAGCGGGTGACCAAATCCAACCCGCGGGATGTAAACGCTTACGTCAAACTGGGATTGGCGCTTTCCAGGGTGGGCGATCGCGAAGGCGCCGTTCGTGCCCTCCATACCGCCCTTGACCTTGATGCTCACTCTGCCGAAGCCCATTACTTACTGGGCAACGTCTTCGCCGACTCCCAACAATTCCAGGAGGCAATTGCGCATTTCGATGCGGCGATCAAGCTCAGGCCCGATTTTGAAGAAGCGCGCCTGGCTCTGGCCCTTTCCTGGCAGGAGTCCGGCGATGTCCAGAAAGCAGTCGCCCAATATCAAGCCGTGCTCGAACGCAACCCGAAATCCGCGCCGGCGCACAACGGTCTTGGACTTGCCTACTCGCAAGGCAACAATCTCATGGGAGCCATCGAGGAATACCGCAAGGCGATCGCACTAGAGCCTACCTTCATCCGGGCTTATAACAACCTCGGTGCGGGTTTGGCGAGGTCCGGGAATTGGGAGGAGTCCGCTGCTGTCCTCGAGAAGGCTGTCACCCTTGCCCCCCGCGATCTGGAAGCTCGCGTGAATCTCGGCATGGCCCTGCGAGGCAAAGGAGACGCTACGGCGGCGCTCACCCAGTTCCGAAGCACCTTGGCACAGAATCCCAATTCAGAAGTCGCCTATCACTGCTTTTATGAGATGGCCCAAACGCTCAGGCAGACAGGCGACTTGCAGGGCGCCGTTGAGGCCTTCAAAAAGGCAATCCAGGTGCGGCCGCGACTGAGCGAAGCCTATTACAACCTCGGATCCACACTAAAGCAGATGGCTTCGGCTCGTACGGCGAATGCGACCGGTCACATACCTCCACCAGAAGCTAGGAAGCATTTCGAGCGTGGCACAACCTTGCTGTCCCAGAACGATCCGCATGCTGCAGCGAAGGAATTCATCGCCTGCCTGCAAATCGACACAGAATATGCTGAAGGCTACAACCTCTTAGGTTTCACCCTGGGCCAAAATGGCGATCTGCCGGACGCCCTCGAGTCATTGCACAAAGCAATCTCGCTTGATTCCCAATCCGCAAGCGCCCACTACAATCTCGGTGTCGCTTTGTGGTATTCCGGCTGGCCCAGCCAGTCGCTCTCCGAACTGGAAAAGGCAGTCCAACTGGATCCGGTTTTAGTGGATGCCCACGCTTTTCTAAGCATGGTGCACCGCAAGCAGGGCAGCTATACACAGGCTATCGGCGAGGCAGGATGTGCGATCAGCCTCGACCGTAGTTATGTCCCTGCCTTCATTGATCAGGGCATTGCTTTGCTCAAGTCCGGACAGCTTGCCCCCGCCTTTGTGCAGTTTCAGGAGGCCCTGGATGTCGAACTGCGATCAGCCGGAAGCCAGGTGGATCTGAGCGAAGCCATTCACGAGATACGGCACGACACCGTTGGGCATTCGGAATTTCCCGAGGCGCACTACATTCTCGGCGAGATGCTAGGAAAGAGCGGTGCGGACCCAGATGAAATCATGGCCGAATTCCGGGAGTGCATCCGTGACGCTCCTGACTTCTACGAGGCTCACAACAGCCTTGGGCTTCTGCTAACCCAATTGGATAAGGGTGACGAAGCGATTGCGGAGTTCCGCAAGGTGCTCGGGGACAAACCCGATTATGCCGATGCGCATGCGAACCTCGGAGCGCTGCTCATCGACAGTAACCTGGAGGAAGCCACAAAGGAGCTTCGCACCGCGCTTCAACTTAAACCCGATATGGCCAAGGCGCATTTCAATCTTGCCCTCGCTTATGATCGCGCCACCGACTATGACAAAGAAATCCAGGAGCTCGAAGCTGCGCTCGGATCCGATCCGACTTCCGGGCAAGCTGAGGCGGCTCTGGGAAAGGTTCTCTTTGCCAAAAAATCTTATGCGGAGGCCATCACTCATCTTCGCAGGGCCTTGAAACTTGACCCCGATCTGGGAAGCGCGCATTTCCAACTCGGGCTGGCCCTGGGAAGGCTGGGACAGCAGGAGGAATCCGCTAAAGAACTGGAACTTGCCAAGAGCGCGAACGCCAAGCAGGATCGCGAGCGAATCGCGACCGCCGCGATCAACAGAGGCAGAATGGACTTGAAAGAAGCCGATCTGGAGCAGGCGGTCGTGGAGTTTCAGAATGCCTCCCGCCTTGAGCCAGACTGGGCCTTGGCTCACGAAGGGCTCGGCGAAGCTCTCCTGAGACAGAGCAAGGTGGAAGCCGCCATTGCAGAGCTTCGGCAGGCGCTCAAGTCATACCCCAGCTATTTCCAGGCTGAGCAAAATCTGGGCAAGGCGCTACTAAAGAACCATGATCTGGATGAAGCCGTCGTCCACCTACAGAATGCTATCCGCCTGCGGCCATTCTCGCCGGAGCCCTACAACGATCTCGGCCTCGCGCTGGCAGGAAAAGGGGACGTCAATCAGGCAGTCTCGGCCTTTAAGGAAGCCCTCAAAGTGGATCCGAAATTCTTGATCGCCGAGCAGAATTTGAATGCAGTTCAAAGGCGGGCCGGAAAGCCGCAGAACCCTTGACTCGAGGGGTCCATTCGGACCGCACGCCTCTCCATTCCCGACGAAGGGCCGCATCCGGAAATTGGAGGGGATCAGTCTGAACTACAAGTTTGAGGTATCGCGGTGGGCAGCAGTCCTGGGCGGCAGATCGATGGCGCAAACTCACCCGTGAAGCTGTCCTCCCGAAACGGCTTCGTGAGACTCCTGCTCTGGCTGACCTTGATGTTGGCGCCGGGTTGGTACTGGTCCGCACAATCTGGCACGCCTCGCTCAATTCAGCGCACTCAGACGCCGATCCCATCAAAAGCAGACGATGACCAGCCTCTCGAAAACATGGAGGCGCTTATACGAAGAGGAAGTTACCAGAAGGCCATTCCTTCGCTTGAGGCCTATCTGCACAGATATCCCCAGTCCGCACGGGCTCACTATGACCTCGGGTATGCGACGTTCCGCACGCATGATATTCGCACATCCATCATGAGTCTTTCCAAATCTCTCGCCCTCGAGCCCGGGAATCCGGCAGCTCACAAAATTCTCGGTCTCGCCTGCTCCCTTACCGGACGATATGATTTGGCGGAAACCGAGTTACGCGAGGCAGTACGCGAAGATCCCAAGTCTGCTGAGATCCACTATTTTCTTGGCCGGCTCTACTACACCCGGGGCGTTTACCCTCTGGCTAGGCGGGAACTTGATGAGGCGATTCAACTCGACCCCAGGTATATGAAGGCGTACGATAATCTTGGATTAACGATGGAGATTCTTGGGGACAAGGGGGCTGCGCTCAAAAACTACACAATCGCCATGAAGTTAGACGAAGAACAACAACTGCGTTCCGAATGGCCCTATGTCAACACGAGCGCCTACTTCAACCGCTTGGAGCTGCCCGATAGTGCTCTCGAATACGCACAAAAGGCAGCAGGTATCAATCCGAACTCGGATTCCGCCTACGCTCAAATGGCCAAGGCTTACCGGATGAAGAGACAATGGAAAGAAAGCGCCGAGGCCGCGCAGAAAGCCATTGCCGCCAACCCTCGCGTGGCCGAGTATTATCACGTGTTGGGCATCTCGCTAAGAAGGCTCGGCGACGCCAAGGGAAGTGCAGCAGCATTGAAGAACTTCGAAAAGATCCACAATGACGAACTAAGCGATATCCCGCATCAACTCGCCGGACATAGCGGGCGGGGCATGGCAGCTCCGGGGCAACTGGATCATGATTAGGAGCCGTCCCCCCGCACGCCACTCTTTTCCATGCGTTTCACGGAGAACGGTCCTCCGCCAGCTCACAGCAGCGAGCGTCATTCCTGGAGAGTGCTTCACAAGTTTTTTCCCTTCTTTTCTCCAAGGTGCCAGCGCACAATCGACCCGACCAAACCCCTCAGTCACGAACAAGGCGCTGGGATTCTCATTCACGGATGTAGCGGCGCAGTCAGGTATCGGCAATGCGGTCAATATCTACGGGGGGGTCCGCACTAAACGTTACCTGATGGACGAGATGGGCTGCGGGGTGGCTTTCTTCGACTACGACCACGACGGCTGGCAGGACATCTTCATGGTTAACGCCACTCGCTTCGAGAATCTGCCTCCCGGGCCACCGCCTTCGAACTTTCTGTTTCACAACAACCGCGACGGGAGCTTCACCGACGTCACCGCCAAAGCGGGATTGGTGCGCACCGGATGGGGACAGGGCTGCTGCATCGGAGACTATGACAATGACGGCTTCGACGACCTCTTCGTAACCTATTGGGGTCAGAACCTGCTCTATCACAACAACGGGGACGGCACCTTTACCGATGTCACCGAGAAGGCCGGCCTGATCCAGAATGCACCCCGGCCGCGCTGGAATACGGGGTGCTGCTTCCTTGATTACGATCGGGACGGACGTCTTGATTTGTTTGTGGCCGACTATGTGAACTTTGATCCTCGACTAGCGCCCCTGCCCGGCTCGGGTGATCTGTGCATGTTCTATGGCGTTCCCGTTGCCTGCGGACCGGCGGGATTCGGTGGCGGTACAAATCTGCTCTACCACAATCGCGGTGACGGAACTTTCCAAGATGTCTCTGAAGCGGCTGGGATCACGAGACCAAGAGGCCCGGCGGAGCCAACCTGGGTCGGCAGGAACTGGACACCCGTTGGATCCTACGGCATGTCGGCTGTGTCGGCGGATTTCGACAATGACGGGTGGCCCGACATCTATGTCTCTTGCGATGAGGCTCCCAGCTTGCTTTATCACAATAACCACGACGGGACATTTTCGGAAATTGGTTTCGCAGCGGGATGTGCCCTCAGTGAGGACGGAACTGCTCAGGGAGGTATGGGTATCGCCGTCGGCGACTACGACGGCGACGGCTGGCTGGACATCCTCAAGCCCAATTTTTCGGACGAAACCATCAGCGTGTATCACAACAACCGCAACGGCACGTTTTACGATGCGGTTTTTCAGGCGGGGTTGGGCTCCAACACCAAAATCGTAGGATGGGGGGCGGGCATCTGTGATTTCGACAACGACGGATGGCGTGACATTTTCATTTCTACCGGCCACGTCTTTCCCGAAGTTATCGGCCGCAATCTCACGGTTTCCTATGCCGAAAAGAAGATCCTCTGCCGGAATCTGGGGGGAGGACACTTCGAAGATGTCTCGGCCAAAGCAGGAGCCGCGATTGCCGAAGCGCGCACCAGCCGGGGCTGCGCCTTTGGCGACTTCGACAACGACGGGGACGTCGACATCATCGTGATCAACATGAACGAACCACCCTCACTTCTGCGCAACGATTGTGAGACAGGCAATAACTGGATCAAAGTTAAGTGCGCGGGCACAAAGTCGAACCGGAGCGCGATCGGTGCCAGGGTAAGAGTCGTCGCGGGAACTCATTCCCAGATCGACGAAGTGATGAGTGGGGCCGGCTACATCTCGCAAAACGATTTCCGCCTGCACTTTGGCCTTGGGAAAGCAACCCGGACGGACCAAATCACCGTCCGCTGGCCCACGGGTATCGAGGAATCCTTCACCAACATCGAAGCCAATCAGATTGTATATGTCGAAGAAACACGAGGCATTGTAAAGACGGAGAAATTCGAGCCGCGACGCCATCCCTGAGGACCGGCGATGCTTTCCGCGACCAGTCCCCCCTTCTTTCAAAAACACGGGAAATGAGCGAGGAAGAAAGTGCGGCTCCGGGTGTTGCCACCCGGAGCCCTGGACCAGGAGACGCCGTAGGCTAGAAGTGAATCGACAGACCGAACTGGATCCGTCGAGGTATGTTGCACTGAGAGCCGGTCGTGCCGAACCCTTGTGCCTGTCCTGTGGACGTCATAGATTGGGCAACGCTCCAGTTCTGTTGGGGCAGGCAGAAATCGATACGATTAAATAAGTTGCCAGCATTGGCTTCAAATCTGACGTAGGACGACTCATTGATCTTCGTGTCCTTCATCAGGCTGAAGTCTTCATTATAGAAATGCGGTCCGCGCACGTGAGGATTGGTGCGGTCCGCATTGCCGAAATTCGGATTGCCGACGTTGTTCTTGCCAGGATCGGACCACGCGTTCGTATTCAAGTAGAAGTCGCTGAATGGGTCCTTGAAGGTGGCATTGCGGCCCGGCACGCTGGTCACGACGTCAGGCCGCTTGTCACGGTTGAAAATCAGCCCGCCAAGGTCATTGTTCATGGCGATCTGGAGAGGCCGGCCTTCCTGATAGGTTTGTGTCGCCGAGAGCTTCCAGCCGCCGATCACTTTCCCGAGTACGCCGGTAGCTCCGGAGCCGAAGTACTTGCCTTGTCCAAAAGGCAACTCATAGATCCAGCTTAAGGCCAGGTAACGCGGGACATCATCGACGCTGACGGAGCGCTCGCATACGCGGCAGAGCGGGTTCTGAATGTTCTGGCCGCCGAACTGGCCACCGGATTGCCCACCGTGGCCCGCCTCCGCCCCATCGTTGATGAGCTTGGACCAGGTGAATGAAGCCCGGAATTGCAGCCCCCGTTTGTCCATACGTTTCTCGAACAACGCCTGTAGAGCGTGGTAGTTGCTGTTCCCTTCCGGCACGCTGCGATAGAAGATGTTCTGATATTGTGGATACAACCGCAACGCTTGCGCGAGATCCCCGGTGAAGCCGGGATATGGCAATGTCGCGGGCGGACCCTGTAACTGAGCGGGGGTGTAGGTGTTCAGCACGTTTGGATCAAGCGCGTTGAACAATAACCCCAGGTTGTCTGGAGGCATGACCAGCCGGGTGCCGTGGTTTCCCACGTAGTCGATGTCAATCAGCATGCTGTTGGAAAGCTGGTGTTGGTACGATAGCGACCAGTTCTGGTACCGTGGCAACGTGTTCTGGTCTTTGGTGACCGTAACGGGACCGGTGCCATTCGCCACCGAGGGGCTCGTATTCGGAGGCTTGAGGATGTCGGCTTCAGGGAAGCCGCTGTCCCAGTAGAACGCCGGAGCATAACCGTTGGTGAGGTTAGGCGCTGTGGGCGTTGTCTGGAACCCGGTTACGGGTTTGCCAGTCCATTGGTCGGCGTTGACACCGGCGTAGAAGATGCCGTAGCCGCCCCGAATCACGCTCTTGTCACTGATGGCATAAGCGAATCCGAAGCGCGGCCCCCAGTTCCAGTGCGAGACTTCATAGACCGGCCTTGACGAAGTCGCGAACAGGAAACCGCCAGGGATGCTCACCCCCGGCGCCACGGGGTCAGGCGTGCCCGGATCCAGCCAGGAAAAGCGATTGTGCTGCTCGCTCATTCCGGACTGGTAATCCCAGCGCATTCCGAGGTTTACCGTTAGCTTGGAAGTCACCTTGATGTCGTCTTGCACGAACATCGCGGTGTATTTCTGTATGGGCGTATAGTACAGGGGTATATTGAAGTAAGCATTGTCCACCTGGCCCAACAGGAACGATGCGAAAGCGTCGCCCGTCTGCGACAGGTTGGTACCCGTGGCGTTGTAGCCGGCGGTTTCGTTTGTGCTGAAGTTGTAGTTGCCGCCGGTCTGGACCGCCCAGCCGTGTTGCGGAAACTGCATGTAGCGATACTCCCAACCTGTCTTGATAGTGTGCTTACCCCTGATGTAGGTTAGGTCGTCCAAAAACTGGTAGCGGTTGTTGACTTCCCAACCGTTGGTCCAGCTATTGCCCAAGGCTGTGTAGTTGAGCCCGCCGCCAAAGCCGATTCCCGGAGGACCGGCGTTTTGGTCGATAATGCCCGTGAGTCCGAGCTTCTGAGGCCATCCGACGCCACCCGCAATGGAGTGGCCGCCCATCACCCAGCGGTCATAGGACATTGTCGTGTGATTAAACAGATTTGGCTTCATCACCCAGCTCAATTGCAGGTGATCGTAGTGGTTGGTGATGAGCTGGTAGAAACCCTGGCCAAAATAGGTGTCGTTCTTAGCTGATTCCAGCTGACCGTCGTTCACGGTATTGCAACCACCCGGGCCGCCACAGTGAGCAGTCCGTGGCCGGTTATTGGTGTACCAAGTGTTGCTCAACGAGAATCTGTCGTTGAAAGTGTGATCTACCCGGACCAACCACGTTCGTACGTTGATCTTGTTATTGTCGTCCGAAGTTCCACCATAGCCATTGACGGTAAGGGTCTGTTGGTCGGGCGCGGGGATCAAGGGCACTATCTTGGCGGCGATAGCGCTACGCAACGGATCGCCGGGCGGGATAATATTCCCCTGATACGGATCCCGAACCGGAACTCCATTCACCAGCCGAGTGGTAGCGGGATTGAATATTTGACCCGCGAAGATGGGCCGCCCGAGCGCATCTGTACCGACTTGATTGTTTGTATCGAGCAGCGCGCTGAAGTCGCCATTCTTCTGAGCTTGTAATGGCAAGGTGTTCACGAACCCAGTGTTGACGGTACTCTTATAATCCAGCGCGTCCCACGTGGCGAAAAAGAAGGTTTTGCCCTTCCCGTTGTAGACGTGCGGGATCCGCACGGGTCCGCCCAAGGTAAAACCGTAGTTGTTCTGGGTCAGCGGGAGGATGGCCGTGCCCGGTTGACCTGGTTTGTCGTAGAGAAAGAAATTGCGGGAGTTCACTTTTCCGCTGTTGAGATAGTCGTAGACATCACCGTGGTACTCATTCGTGCCCGATTTGGTGGTGTACTCGATGATTCCACCGCTCGTATGTCCATATTGGGCCGAGAACTGATTTTCGATGACCCGCATCTCCTTTACCGACTCGTAGGGGAGCGAGCTTTCCTGGGTCTGCTGGTGACCTTCGGCATAGCCGAAGGCAGCGCCATCAAACCAGTTCTCCGTGGACATCGTCTGGCCGCCGTTAATGCGGGACTGGAACTGGCTGCCGCGGAAGATGGCGTCGCCGTTGGGCGCCATCGGAATATATCCCGGTTGGACTTGCAGCAGGGATTCGGCCAGCCGGATATCCGCACCCATTACCGCTGGCAGGTCCTCATAGTACCGCTGCCCGAGGCTGTGAGAAACCTCGGCTGACTGTGAATTGATCATCGTGGCCTGGGCGGTGACCTCGATAGTTTGCTTCTGCGCACCGACTTGCAGTTGGACGTCCTGCCGGCTGGTCATGCCCCCGGTGAGGACGATATCCTTCTTCAGGAAGGTCTGGAAGCCCTCCTTCTCCACTTGCACAGAGTAGTTTCCCAGGATCAGCGTCGGCGTGCCGAAAGCTCCGGACGAATCCGTAGCGACATCGACATGGACGCCGGTGTCCTGGTTCGTAACCGTCACTTTGGCGCCGGGCACAGCGGCACCGGACGTATCCGTCACAAATCCCGTGACCACGGCCCGGTCGTTAGCTTGCCCCCAAAGTGAATTCGTAGCGACTAGACAAATCGCGAGGCTCAACCATAGCAAAGTCAAAAGCCGCCTCATCATCTCTGCCTCCTTTGAGCGAGGTCGAAGTGACTCAGCCCCCTGACGCGATGTCATGCAGAAAAAATGCCAGTGTTGGGTGTTCAATACCCGACGAGCCACGTCTCGACGGGTCCGTTATTCGTAACCAAAGTCATCCCTGTTGCCGGACTGTAAGCGTTTCCATAATGTTTGTCAAGCGGAAAAATCATGCATAAATAATCGAAGCCCTAATATATTCCATGTTGCTTATAAGCAAGGCGATATGCGGGCCACTAATGGGATGTTACGGGTGGATCGGCTTTCGCATCGGACACTCATAGGATCATCTCTTCTGCCATCAGTGACTTGACAGGCACTGGGACAAAGGCGCTGATCGAGTAGCGTCCTGGTGCGAAATGGAGCCGCCTGGCCCAACTAAGATTGATCTGCAAAGGTTGGCCTTAAGATGAGCTGCTGGAGCGATAGGCTTTCGCACTGTACACTGGTCAAACAAGCGTTCTCGCCGCCGGCTTGGCGTGCGTGGGGAAGACGCTCGGAACAGAACCATGGATCGTGCCGTCAAAAAACGCCTATTTCAATGGAGAATGCTGCCGTTGCTGGCTGTACTCCTGTTGGCCGGCAACCAAGCCTTTCAAGCGGCTGCTGGGGCCGTCAACGACCACATACGAGAATCGCAACGACTGCTGTCATCTGGAGACCTGGAGGGGGCGGAACGCGAGGCCATGCTCGCCCTTGAGGGATCGAAGGATCCCTCAGATCACGCACTGGCCTGGGCCATTCTAGGCACCATTCGACTCCAGCAGAATCACGAACGAGAGGGTATCAAAGATCTCGAGAAGGCTATTCGCCTCGATCATCGGCTGGTGGGAGCGCGGCTCAATCTGGCCGCAGCATACCAGCATCTGGGCGAAACCGGGAGGGCTCGTGTCTACTATCGGGAGGCCCTGGGACTGAAACCTGACAATCCCGCCGCCCGGATGGAGCTTGCTCAACTGGAGGCAGCGGCCAAGAACTACGGCGCTTCTCTCCAGGTAGCCGAACCCGCTATCTCGACGTTCCGTGCCACGCCGGAAGGGATCTTGACCCTCGCGACTGACTACTCTGGGCTCCAGAGGAAGGCCTCGCTCACGGCGCTTGTCGACGACTGGAAAAGGCTGACGGGAGTTCCCGAATCCCGATCACTGGAGTTCGCTCGAATCCTAGCAAAGGATAAGTTCCTTAAGGAAGCGATCGATGTGCTCGAAATGTATGCAATTAACGGTAATCGCCCGGGTGTTGAATTGTCGCTAGCCCTGGCCACCCTGTATCGGCAACGGGGAGACGTGAAGGCAGCTTCCAACTTCTACGCGTCCGCTCTGGAATCCAAAGATGATTGTGTGCCCTGCCTGCAGGGCCTCGCCTCAACCGCCGAAAAGGATGGGGAGACCGAGAAGGCGCTATCTTATCTGATTCGAGCCCGCAAGTTGGCACCCGAGGACGCAGATGTCCTGTTCCAATTTGGGAGGGTGTGCCTGGAACGCGATCTCCGGGACGACGGCATTGAGGCACTCGAGAAAGCGGTCGCACTTAATCCTGACGACGACCACTATCTCTATGTACTCGCCTCCGGATATGTTGCGGCCGCGCACTACGCGAAGGCGCGTCCCCTTTTCGATAAACTCGTGGCCAGGCACCCCAATGATGATGTGCCTCAATACGCGCTTGGAACGGTCCTCTACCTCCAAGGTGATTTTGAGGCAGCCGCAACGACGCTCAAGAGAAGCATTGATTTGAACGCCAGTCAGGTCGGGGCCTACTATTACCTGGGACTGATAGCTGAAAAGAAGAGGGACTACGCGTCAGCCAGGCGCATCTTTGAGGATCTCCTCAAGCGACACCCGGAACATGTGCCGTCCTATGCAGAACTCGGAACCGTGCTCGTGGAAATGAAACAGTACGCCGACGCTCAGCCCATCTTGGAGAAGGCCATCCAGTTGGATCCTTCGTCCGCCCAAGCCCACTACCAGATGGCTGTGCTGCTTGCCCGTTTAGGAAAGCAGGAGGAGTCTCAAAAAGAAGCGGCGGTCGCCAGAGCGTGCGAAAAGCAACATCGCACTGAGGACCGCCAATTGCGCCTCCTGCCTTAATCCGTTAGTATCCTGCCTTCAGGCCAACGCCAAATTCAAGAGCGTGTATGAGCGCGCTGGAAGTTCCAACGTCATGCGCGACCCCACCTTCGGCGAGTCAAGATCCTTCGGGATCACCCGCTCCGGCGCGTCAAACCCGTTCACAGCCTTCAGGTCGGAACCGGTCAGTACCTTGCACGTATTCACCTTGACAGGCGTGGTCTCATGCCAGTTCAATTCGAGCGTCCGCGCTTTCTCCAAATCCCGGTTCAGGATGAACAGGCTCGCGTCTTTCGAGTCAGGATCGATGGTCCCCGCAACATCGAGGTAGGGCACGGAAATCTTGCCGCCCTCTCCAATCACCGGCCGCTGGAATGTCGGAACCTCGTAGACCCCTGACAAGGGAACCAAGTCGAGAGCCTTCCCCCGAGCGTACTGGAGCGCCCACGCATAGGGGTAATAGATGGTCTGCCGGAACAAACCGGTCTCGTTGGTCATGATAGGAGCAATCACGTTTACGAGCTGCGCCAGGCAAGCGAGGCGTACTCGGTTCGAGCGGCGAATCAGGGTGTTGAGCAATCCGCCCACAAGCAGGGCATCCTCGAGATTGTAAATCTCTTCGAGTAGGTGCGGAGCGACTCGACGCTGGCCATCCTCAGCCTTTCGGCCGCGAGCGCGGTACCAAACATTCCATTCGTCGAATGATAGCCACAGTGTCTTGTCCGACCGCTTGCGCCCTCGCACGAGGTCACAGACCGCCATGATCTCCTCAATTTGCCTGTCCATATCGAGGTTCATGGCCAGATACTTGGCGCTGTCACCTCGCGTCTCCTCATCGTTGCCGTAGTAGCGGTGAAGAGAGATTCCATCCACCTCCTCGTAGCACTGCTCCAGCGTCTGCTGGTCCCACTCGAGGAACGTGGGCATGAAGGGACCGCTCGATCCACAGGCAATCAGCTTAACCGAGGCGTCCAATCCCCGCATCTGCCGGGCGGCATCGCGAGCCTTGAGGCCGTATTCGGTTGCGGGAATGTGCCCGATCTGCCAGGGCCCGTCCATCTCGTTGCCGAGACACCAATACTTGATGTTATGAGGCTTCTCATAGCCGTGTGATCGCCGCAACTCGCTCCACTTGGTTCCCTTGTCGATGTTGCAGTACTCCAGAAGAGCCACCGTCGTTTCCGGAGTGCCGGTGCCGAAATTCGTACCAATCAGGGGCTTGGTGCCCACCTGCCGGCACCAAGTGATGTACTCATTAATGCCAAATTGATTTGTCTCAGTCGAGTTCCAGGCCCGGTCCAGTACCCGAGGCCGATCCTTCTTAGGTCCGACGCCATCCAGCCAGTGGTAGCCGGAAACAAAATTGCCCCCGGGATAGCGGATAATCGGCACACCTAAGCCTTTGATCTCGTTAAGCACATCCGTTCGGAATCCATTCGAATCAGCGAAGTTCGAGCCAGGGTCGTAGATTCCCTCATAGACAGCCCGGCCAAGATGTTCGATAAAAGACCCGAAGAGATTCCGGTCAAGAGTGGCAATAGTGCGATCGGGATCGATCGTAAGCTTGGCCGTGTGCCTGGAGGCATCCTGCGCCGCGTCCGCAATTCGAGCTAGCCAGGAAGAAGTCGCGGCCATCGAAGTACTCGCTGCGAGGGTGCCGCTGAGAAATCGCCGTCTTGAGAGGAAATCCATTGCTCCCTCCGTCTACCGTATGTAAGCGCTTGCACGCGAACTCATATAACGAACGGAATCAATTTGTCAAGCGACCATCCCCCTTGATAGTATGCCGCATCCGTATTACCCAAGGCTGTCTGACTGAGGGGCGCGCCGTGGTGAATGATTACTTGCCAGACACACGGGGAAAGGCTCGCGGAATGACTCCCTCACCCTCCTTGACGGTGGTGATCTGATTGATCGGAATCTTGGTCAGCTTTTCGACCGCGCCGCTCGGCCATGTGATTTCGAGAGACTCGATCGATTTTCTTTTGCCGAGTCCGAAGTGCACCCTGGGATCACCGGCTGACATGTATCCCATTCCACCCTTCCGCTGCTTCACCTGCTCAAACCCCTCGGAGAGCAACCTCAGACTCGAGCCCACGCCGTCCCGATTGGACTTGGTGCCAACCAGGAAGATCTGCAACCAGTTGTTCGCGCTCGCGCCGTCGTTCCGGAGAAGCTGGGCGACATCGCCCCGATTATTCACCAGGAGATCCAATCCACCATCGTTGTTGAAGTCGGCTTCCGCCATACCGCGTCCGACCGTGGGCCGCATGAAATCGGGACCGAGCTCTTCTGAAACCATTTCGAACTTCCCTGCACCCAAGTTGCGGAACATCAGCTTCGGCTCGGCATACTGCACTTCCGAGTGATACAGATTGATGTTGTCGAGCATGGAACCGTTAGCCTGGACAATGTCAGTCCAACCGTCGTTGTCGTAGTCCATGAATTTCATGGTCACACCACTCAGAAACTGGGCTTTGTTGGCAATGCCGCAAGGGTAGGTGATATCGTCGAAGGTGCCATCGTGATTGTTGTGGTATAAACGATTGAGCTCGAAATCCAGGTGCGTCACGTAGAGGTCAAGCCAGCCGTCCCCATCCACATCGGCCGCATCAATCCCCATGCCGGCTTCGTATTTGCCATCTTCGCTGGCAGCGATTCCCGAGCCAAAGGACACATCCTTAAAAGTTCCGTCGCGATTGTTTAGGAAGAGAAAGTTCGGCCAGGTATCATTAGCCACAGCGACATCGGGCCAGCCATCGTTGTTCAGGTCCGCCAGCACCACTCCCATCCCTTTGGCTTCAGGCACGCCAATTCCAGATTTTTCGCTCACATCAGTAAAGGTTCCGTCGCCGTTGTTGTGATAGAGCTTCAGACGCTGGCCATGATAGTTGTCAGGATGGCAATAGGCTCGATAACCGGGCCGGTGTTCACCACACCATATATTACTGGCGTAGGTCCACTGGATGTAGTTGCAAACCAGCAGATCGAGATGACCATCGCGGTCGTAATCAAACCAGCCGGCGCTGGTAGCCCACCCCCCTTCGTTAGCGACGCCAGCCTTTTGGCTGACGTCCGTGAACGTGCCGTTGCCATTGTTGTGGTAGAGGATGCATCGGCCGTAGCCGGTCACGTAAAGGTCGGGAAACCCATCGTTGTCATAGTCGCCGACTGCCAATCCTTGTCCATAGAGCCCCGAAGCGCTCACGCCTGCTTTCTCGGTAACGTCAGTAAAGGTGCCGTCACCATTATTCCTGTAGAGGACGGATCGAAGCGGCTGGGAAGGCTTGTAGATGTCGGTGGCCGCAGACTGCAGCAGGTAGAAGTCCATGAGACCGTTCATGTCATAGTCGAGCCAACCAGCGCCGCTTCCCATGGTTTCGAGATAATACTTCTGGTCCGTTTGAGTCGCGTCTTGTTTGAACGTAATTCCTCCCGCCCCGGCAACATCCGTGAAGCGAACGGGGATTGAAATCGGCGCATTCTCCCGAGCGTGAACGTTCCACGCGGCTCCGGCAAGGCCCGCTACGCCTTTCAGAACGTCCCGCCGCGAAAGCATCCGTCCTCCGAACGACAACCTGGAACCGCAATAGTAGCTACTACTCGCTTAGTGTAACTTCAGTTTCTGCGCACGCTGCCCGGCTCGAAGCCCAAGCGGAGAACCCTGCGCCAATTCGGCGGCCTTCGAAAACGCCTCAATGGCTTCGGTGTTCTTCCCGTCATTCTCGTAGATCTCACCCAGGCGGAAGTAGAACTGGGGATTCGGCCTGACGGAAAGGCTGATAGCAACCTTGAAATCCTCGATCGCCTTCCCCATTTTGTCCCGTTGCATCTCCACCATTCCAAGCGCCGCGTGCGCATCCGAAGCGAGAGCCGCCTTCCTGGCCCGGAACTGGTCGTCGGTTTCGTTTGGGAACTTGTTAATCGTGTCGATGAGAATCAGTGACCGGTTGGCGTAGCTATCGGCGGAGTTAAGCCGCCGGGTTATCTGTGAAAGATCTCCCGGTTGATTGGGCTGCGCCTCAACCAGCGCCACAATCAGCATGCTGTAGATGTTGTCAGGATCGAGCTTCAAGCTTTTGTCCCCGTACTCCAGCGCCTGGGGTGCATCGGACTGTTCCTGGCAGGCCCGGGCAGCGTGCGTGTAGACATATGATAGGAGAGCGCTCTGTGGAAAGCGGCCCGCGAACTCCTCAACCATGCGCAATTTTCTCGCGGGGTTTTCCTCATTCTGAAGAGTCTGAAAACCCATCGCTTCCTCGTAGCTGGCCTCGAGTGACTTCCCGATGGCGCTGGTCAGAAGCGCCGTCTTGGACTTCTTAACCGTGGGACCCGCCTTCCAGATCGCTTGGAGCATAGCGTCATCCGCCCCCGCCTTGCGCATTTTCTTTTCGATCTGCCGGTCGAGGTCAAAAGAGACCCCGCGTGCGTCGAGAGCCTTGAAGACGGCATCGGGGTCCGTCCGGTCTTGTTTGATTAGATCGCGAACTTCGTCTTCGTTCAACGGCTGCGGGCCAACCTGGGCCCGCAGCGGGCACGTCAGCACGGCCAGGAGCGGAACCAATGCAAGCCCGTGTTTCGGCATGATCTGAACCTCCTTGCCCAAGCACCGAAGACCACGCTCCGCTGCGAATGCCATCGCCTCTGACCGTCACTTGTGGCAATTACTGGAAGCGTTCTCACTCTAGCATATCCATTTGGTGCGCCAACCAGTCCGCCCCGGCGGAAGACCGTGCCCATCAGAAAGGCGGCACCTCGCCGCGCCTTCGCCGGCGCAGGCACCGGCTTATCCAGAAGGCTATACTGTGCCACAGTCTGCCGCCATTTTTCCAGGCGGATTCGCTTCGCCAGGTGGCTTCTGACGAGGGTCCAAGGGCACTTTGACCTCTCTGGCTGGCGCTCACGCCGCCTCCCGATTGGGCACGTGTGCTAGAATGGGCGCATGTCCCAGAGCCGCACGCGATTGCCTCCTGGCTCAATTCAGCGAAAATGCGTGGGCTTTCTGTCGGTCGCACTGCAGCTGGCCGGGATCCTGATTTGGTCGTCCCCGGACACGATTGCATGGCCAGGGCCGCAAGCGCTTTCAGAACCGCCGTTCATTGAGAGAAATGACACCACCAGTCTCGGGCATTTCGAGAATCTCATCCGTAAGGAAAAATTCGACGAAGTCGAACCTCTATTGCGCGGGTATCTCGCAGAACACTCCAACTCTCCAAAGGCGTGGTATTTCCTGGGGTACGTTCTCTTCCGCAGGCGGCAAGTCGGTGATTCGGTGAACGCCCTAGCAAAATCGCTCGATCTCGACGCAAGCAATCCGCAAGCGCACAATCTGCTCGGCAGATGCCTCACCATCGTGGGCAGATACGAAATGGCAGAAAAGGAATTTATTGAGGCGATACGACTCGCTCCGCATGTGGCTGAGGCTCACTATAACCTAGGCAGGGTGGCTTCCATTCGAGATGACTTTCATCGTGCCAAGGCCGAATTCGATCTGGCCCTTAGGATAGACCCGGACTACATGGAGGCGTACAACGCTCGGGGGTTCGCTGCGGAGGCGCTCGGCGATGACGCCTCGGCGCTCGCTGACTACAACAAGGCAGTCCACCTAAATGAGCAGAGGGGTGAGAATTTCAGTGCGCCCTACGTGAATTTAGGCGGATACTACAACCGGCGCGGCCAGTTTGACTTGGCACTACAGTTCGCCCGCAAGGCCATTGCACTCGATCCGAACTCCGATCTCGCGTATTTCCAGATCGCCAAAGCCCGCCGTTCAAGGCAGGATTGGCCCGGAGTGCTTGAAGCGATCTCGAAGGCCCTCGGCATAAGACCAAACTCCTCCGAGTACTACTACGTTCTGGCAACCGTTGATCGCAAACTCGGAAGAGACAAGGAGAGTGAAGAAGCGCTTCGTCAGTTTAACGCCTTGGAAAAACAAACGTCAGAACTGGAAAGCAGAAGACGGGAAGCCCGACGAGCCGAAACCGGTCTGGAGATGCGGCCCCAGTAGCAAAGAGAAGATTGAGACATCTTGTACCCTATGTCTACCCGCTGCGTTGCGGGATCTGACTCTGGGTCCCTCACGAAACGCCCCTCATACAGAGGCCGTGGATGAGCGGTCAGAAATGGGCAGGTGAACTTGCTAAACTCAGCTGCAAGCAGGTGCTGAGCTTTAGACTGGTAGATTCGATACTTATACGTGTGGTAAATCGGGCACTCTGGAAGAATGAGCTACAATGGGGACGGGCGGCATGGGTGCAACACGCCAGTGAAGGATCTGCTGAGATGAAACTACAGGATGTGGCAAGAAGAGCCGGCGTCTCAATCGCCACGGTTTCTCGAGTACTTAACGAGTCAGGCCCGGTCAAGGACTCCACCCGGCGGCGCGTGCTCAAAATGGTAAAGGAATTTCACTACCATCCCAACATCTACGCGCGAACGTTAGCTGGAGGCAAGAGCCAGACCGTGGGCATGATTGTCTCCAATCTTGAGAATCCGTTTTTTCTCGATATCTTCCGATCGATCGAGACAGAAGCACATCGGGCCAATTACGAGCTAATCGTGGCCAACACGGACTACTCGCCTCGCCGCCTGGCGGCCGCCGTCCGTCTGATGCTCGGGAGGCGGGTGGACGGCTTGGCCGTGGTGGTGTCGGAAGTAGAAGGGTGCCTGGTTGAGGAACTGGCGGCCAGTCGGGTCCCCGTGGTGTTCTATGACGTCGGGGTGGCCTCGCACAATGCCCTGCGCATCCGGGTCAACTATGCGCGAGGTATGCAGAAAACGGTGGAATACTTGTATTCTTTGGGTCACCGCCGCATGGCTTTCGTGGGACATCACACAAGGTTGGCTCCGCTCCACAACCGTAAGGAAAGTTTTCTGAAGACAATGCGCGGCTATGGCGATGGTGTACCCTTCACAGCTTGGGCAGAGCGGGATACGCCGGCGGGCGGACAGCAGGCGGCGCACGAAATGCTGTCCTCCGGGATGCACCCCACGGCCATCCTGTGCGTTAACGACTTTATCGCTCTGGGGGTGCTCAAGACGCTGCGCGACCGTGGCCTCAGTGTGCCGGGCGATGTTTCGGTAAGCGGCTACGACAATATTGGGCTGGCGTCCTTCGCTACGCCGTCGCTCACCAGCGTCCATGTGCCACGCGAGCGGATTGGTAGACTGACCTTTGAGGCCTTGACCCAGAATGGAGCGGAGTCCTCACTTCTGGGACGCGAGATTATCATCGAGCCGGAACTAATCATCCGCGAATCAACAGGGCCGGTGGCGCGAGCCGTCTCGCAGCCTGACTCCGAACCCATCCCTGTGAGTCTTGACGACGTCCACGCCCCCGGCGGAATCAACGTGTCCGCTGACCGCACGTCCCAGAATGGCGAGCCGCAATTCGCCACGAGGACCAGGTAGCCGCGGAGGCGCGGCCCTGACCGCCAGCTTGCGCCCCGATTCCCAGCAAGCGAGTTTGCGGCTGCCGATTGTCTTCCAGAGCGTCGAGCCACTTCAGACCGCGTGCCCGGCTTGTCTTTTGAGCGAGAATGGACGGCTCAGGGTGGTATGGTCCGGATCCTCGTCTGTACCTTAAACAGCCTGTAATGGGAATAGGAGTGCGTCTCTTTCAGAGTCCCATTCTCGTAGCCGGTTATGACGGTCACCCGGGTGGGCAGCCGCAAGGCGGACCGGGTGCCCGCAATCCGCACCTCACCGAAACTGAGGTCGGTGGTAAGCCTTTCGAGTCCGACGTCGGGCCGGGGTGCCAGCAGGTCAGTGCGCAAACGCACAATCTGGAAGTCCGACTCGTTAATCCAGGCGACACCTTGAGACAATATCACGATCGGTTTTCCTTGAATGTGAACCTCGCCCGGAGACTGAACCTTACCAGGCTTTTGCGCAAAGGCCACCACGGAGGTCTCAAGGCCTTTGATCTTCTGCCGCCCAAGGTAGCGAAACCTCGACTCGGATCTGGCGTAGGGATGGAAAGGCACCCACATCAGCGCGAAGCCCTGAGCGAGCGGAGTGCGACGGTACGCGCTCCCCGGTCGCAAATCTCGTCCGCTCCTATCCGTACGGTACTCCTCAAGCGTTACCTTTTGGTCCGTTCGGCGAGGCAATATCAGATAACTGAAGAGCTGGGCATGCGGATCCCTGAGCCTCCACAGTTCGCTAGCGGAAGGGGTTCGTACGACTTCTTCGTCGGCGATCAGGTCCGGGATCTGATCGAGAAACCCCTGAAGATGATCCCCCAGCTTGTAGAGAAGAAGGGGCAGCCGATCCTGGCTGTCCGCAGGCTCGATCCCCCGCAGTTCCGGCACCTGCCTGGCAAGGTCCTGGAGCGAGTAATCCAGATAGGGCCTGGCGTTCAGGTAGTACTCCTCTCGACTCAATTGGATCGGCGGCCCGCTTGTCATGCTGCGAACGGCAATCCTGCCCATGGTGCCGGTGACCGTGAGGATCAGCAGACCAGAAAGGGACCCGAGTGCCAACGCTGACGAGGGGCGTCGCATTCCCCTCCTTCTTCTCCGTGACTACGGTGCGGCTGTAGCAATCCACACCTTCATTTTCTCCTGGCCGCGGTTGCCCCAGACGCAATAAGGGATGGCTTTGATGACAACGGGTTTTGCGCCGCCCGGAGGATGAACGGGCCGGTAGAGTTGATGTGTCCAATCGCCTGGATCTTGCGTGCGGCCCTGTCCGGTAATAACGGTGACGCCGCCCAGCAGAGTCGGTTCGAAATGCGCCGTCAGATTGGCGGTGAGGGGCAGCGCGGCCCGGTCCAGATCGCTTTTATTGTCGGGCTGCTCTAAGCAATAGATGAGCGCCCCGCGACGCAGCGCAATTTTGCCTCGAGATTGCAGAACGTTGGGATGGGCTTCGAGCTTTTCAATCGCTAGAGGAATAGTAAGCTCCACAACGTCGCCCGCCACCCAATTCCTGGTGATCTGAGCGTAGCCCTTCGCACTTGGCGGATCGATTCTCTTTCCATTCAAAGTAATCGTCGAGCCGCTCGCCCAACCTGGTACGCGCAGGTGCAGCGTGAAGTTCTGGGGGTGCTCGGCCGTGACTTGCAACTTGACCTGCCCTTCCCAGGGGTAACTTGTGCTCTGTTTCAGGGTGACCTTTTGCCCATTTGCGAGCATCGCGTTGGCTTGGCTGCCCACGTACAGGTTCACCCATAAGCCGTCCCCCGACTGGCTGTATACGTATCGTCCAATGGAAGGGAAAAAACGCGCCGCTGTGGTTGGGCAGCAAGGAACCTCGAACCAGGGCTGCCGCTGGAAGGTCGTATCGCAAGCGAGCGGCGTCGCGTAACAAAAGCTGTCACCGGCCAGCGATACTCCCGCCAGCACTGCATTGTAAAGCGATTGCTCGAGTTGATCCATGTAGCGTCCGTTGCCGGTCAGTAGATGCCCAGACACCCGGCCAGGCGAAGCTTGTTTGCGATTGCCGAGGCTCAGTCCGGCTTTTTCACGACCAAGCAGGCGAAAGCGGCGGGCTTCACGGAGAAAACCCACCCATACCACGTTCAGGCCGGCAACTGGATTCGGGAATATCGTGGCATCTACCGCCTTGCTGACTTTCCCGGCGCGGAACGACCTGACCTTATGCTGTGGTATCTGTGGTCCCGAGGACGCGACGACGTTCCCCAGGGTGTATATAGCCATGAGACTGCGCTGAGCCTCTACGAACTCTCAGACGCGAATCCTTCAAAGCTTCACATGACGGTGCCGATGAGCTTCCGAAGAAGCGCCGAGATTCCTCGTGTCCTCGTGCTGCATCGATCGAATATCCCGAGCGAAGATATCCAAGAGATCTTTGCGGTGTCTCGCCCACGCCACTCGCGCTCATTTATCAATAATCCATCGACGGAGCGAATGTCGTAGCGGCCTTCCCGGCCGAAATCGCTGAATCGGTTGTACTCGACAGTCACATAACGCTTTGATTGCTCGGCCAAGTGCTTTCGCAGTTCCGACGAGTAGATCGCATCATAGCAAAAGCTGTCCGCAACACGGCGATAGAGAATTACAACTGGCTGTCCATCCTCTATCGCAGGGCCAACTTCTCCCCACGGGGCTTCTGCATTAATCGACCATTCCATTTCATATTTGCTGACGGTCATCACATTTGTAAACTTCCGGTCCACGCCAAAGGCCAGAGACACAACTGCCAGCGAAACTACGATTAGGTAGATACTGGTCGTTCGCTCCCCCTTTCTGCGCAGTGCATATACCAGGAGGCCGCCAGCAATCACTAGCACGATTGCCAGAGTCCAATAGCACCGACCATCGCAGTATCTAAACAAGGAGGCGAGACCAAGCAGAGGGCCGACGCTGAGTGCGGCGGCAACGTGGGGGCGCCATGCCCAGGCAATTGCCGTCAGTGTGTACAAACAGGCACACGCAAAAAACCAAAACCTGGGTGCAGCCAGAAAGACCACGGCAATTAGCAGTAGACCGGTCAGACCGAAATACGCTGCAGAGCCGAACCGGAGCATCGAATCCGACTTCATGCGCTCTCCGAAAAACGCGCGAGTTTTCGTCTCCACCATCAGCTGACTATCAGACGGCTCCAACTCACAATGAGCGGCTACATCTTACACCTGGAGCCGCCTGATGAGTGATCGCCGCTGTCGCTATTGCCAGCAAGTCTTTCAGATTTCCCGTTATCACCCCCACCAGTTTGTTTGCAGCCGACCTGATTGCCAGAGCCAGCGCCACCGGGAATATCACCGCCACAAGCTCCACACCGATGCCGAGTACCACCAGGTCTGCCGGGACAGCCAGCAAAAATGGCGCGACCGCCACCCCGATTACCCTCGCCAGTACCGGCAGTCTCACCCTAAATCCGTCGAGCGCAACCGGCAAGGGCAGCGCCGGCGAGATCGAAAGCGCCACCTGCAGAATCTTGTAAAGAACAACTTGGCTTTCGACCTAAAGCATTCGTCTGCAGAGGTTTGGCTGCTGGGGCCTCAGGCCGAGAATCTTGCAAAGAACAACTTAGCCTTCTCCCAAGTCCCTATTCTTCCAGCACTTTCGCCCGGCCCGGCAGCTGCGTCGGCATCTTGAAAAGAACATGCCTCTGGTCTTACCCTCCGTGCTGCCTTACAACGGACCCATGCTGAATAGCGACCGCATTAACGAAATTCACCGCTTGTTTCACGGAGAGCACTGGTCTGCCCGGAAGATCGCCCGCCACTTGCACCTGTCACGGAAAACCTTGCGGAAGTACATCCAAGCACCGGCACAGACTCCCGCCCGTCGTCAGCGAACCAGCAAGATTGATCCTTTCAAGTCGAGTGTCGCCGACCTGCTTGAGCAAGATCCAAGCGCCAGTGCTGTGGTCATCCTGCAAAGGTTACGGCCGCTTGGGTACGACGGTGGGATTACCATCCTGCGGGCCTACGTTAGCGAACTGCGGAGCCCTCTGCATCCACCTCGCGCCTTCGTACGGATGGGCCCGGTCCCGCTGAGCGCTTCGAGGTCGACTGGGCCACTTCGGCGCCTTGGACTATGCCGTCGACAAGCGGAAGCTCTATGCTTTCTGTCTAGTCGATGGTCACAGCCGGATGCTCTACGTCGAGTTCACCCATAGCCAGAGCTTCGAGACTTTCGTCCGGTGCCACCTCCATGCTTTTCAAGCCCTGGGCGGCGTCGCTCGCGAATGTTGGTACGACAATCTCTTGACAGTCGTCGCCGAGCACGTTGGAACTCTGGTCCGCTTTAATCCGCTTCCTGGGCTTCGCCCGCGAGTGTGGCTTTTTTCCCCGGGCCTGCAACCCGGCAGCGGGCTGGAAAAAAGGCAAGGTCGAGCGCGGGGGCGTCGGCTATGTTCGCCAGAACTTCTGGCCGCTACGCCAGTTTACCGACCTCTCCGATGTCAATCGCCAGGCGCGGGAGTGGCTGGACGAAGTTGCCAACCAGCGCCTGCACCGCGAAACCCGCCAACGACCCTGTGACCGTGGCAATAGAAGAGGTTCTTGCGGGTGTTGACGTAGAAGGAAGGCCGGGTCTCGGCGTGCAAGGGACAGAGACCCACGAACTCGGTGTCGTGACCGATCGGCCTAGCGCTCCAATTCTGCTGCTCTAAATACTCGAGCAGGGGCAGGCGCTGTTTGAGTTTTTCGAGATCCTCGCCCATGGCGCGTTTTGCCTCTGGAGACGAGCCTAAGAGCAAGGCGGCAACGTTCACAGGCGAGGATGGTGGGGAAATAGAAAATCTCTCAGAGACGCAAAGGCCAGAGGACCTGCAGAACCGTAGTCAGGCCCGATACTGGCTCAACGGGGGAATCGCGCCGAGCGCCGTACCCCAACCAATGAGCCAAGCGGGCAAACGTTCGGCACCAAAAGGAAAGAGCTGGCTGGGAGTGGTCCACACCGTCCGACCAGCGGCGGAGGGTGGAGGGATCGGGCACCCGATCAGGGTCCTTCAGCGTCGGCGTTGCCTCTTCCCACGAACAATGCTCCTCCAAACGCCGCCGTAACGCCTGGCGGCGCGCCAACAAGCTGTAGTGGGTGTAAGACAGAGAAAGCAGGGGAAGCAGGGTGAAGGTCTTTCCACAACCTTGGCAAAGGCCGCGCCGGATCCCAATCCACTCGTGATGTTCGTCGTGCGCCTGCTTGCGCCGCCGACCATGACCGATGATGGAATCGCGTTCGCAAACCGGGCATCGCCGCAGCAGGACCTTCTCGCTGTCCCGAGCCCAATCGGTTTCGATCTTGTCCGGAGGGTAGAAAGTGGGATAAAAAGAATCGTGCTCTATAGGGCTCTGCCCCGGTGCTGACTCGCCAAGATCTGAGCCGGAAGCAGGGCCCCTCCTCCTGAAGAGAAGAATCCCAACTGGAGAAGAATAACGCTTCTCAGCTACGGCGCTTAGAGGTGTGATTATAAAGATTGGCCGGTTAAGGCTCCCTTTTATCCCGGTGCTGACACTCCACTAACCCGCCGTAATGGGCATGGGCCGGGAAAATTAGGTGCTCGGGAAGACTAACCAAGCGAGCAGCAAAGGCAAGGCGGGTTTGAGATTTGAGGGGGACAAGAATTTCACTCAGTATCGGTGCGGCTTCCGGCCCCTTTTTCGGATTCTTGTACCCTTGTCCCCCCGTATATGTAGGGGACAAGAATCGGAGCATTTTGCATACTCGAAAGAGTCGCCCTTTGTGCCACTGCCGGAACGAATCACGGCCCCTTTGTCTGCCAGTGACCGGATCGCCTTGCGCTTCACATCGTTCCGGCCCTTGACGGTAGAGTTGACCTCCGGCTCAGTCTTCGGCTGTTCGCAGCTTTCTAGGTATTCCAGAATAGCTTGGGCCACACGGTCGGCATCGGCCTCGCTTTTTTCGACTCCGAGCGACACCTTTCGGGACACGTCTCGAATTCGAGGGTCGTTTCTGGTAGGTCAGTCCCGTACCTCTGCCGACTTTGGAGGGTGCGGTATAGCTCACTCCGCTTCATGATTAGGGCGGTATCGACTGCCGCAAAGAAGGCAGTTGATCCCAAAATGGAATCCGTCGCATCGGCTCTCTCACCCTTTCCCAAATGGTAGACAAGCAGGACATGGGTTGAATGTTGGCGAGCTATTGACATGAGGGGTTCGAGAGCGTTGGAAACCTGCGCGTAGTCGTTCGCGTCTCTCACTCTGACCATCCGAAGCACCGGGTCTATGATGACCAGCGTCGGCTTGATTTGCTTGACCACATCAACCAAGGCCGGGAGCGCCTCAAGCGGTGCAGCAGCACAGTGAATGTGAATCGGTTCATCGCCCGTCGCGCCAAGGTCCGCGAAGTGCTTCCGAACCTCATCTCGCTTCTATTCCAGCGCAAGGTAGACCACAGGCCCGCCGCCCGTTGTCCGTCCAAGGAATTCATCCGCTCCCGCAACCGCGAGAGCCAAGCACCGGGCGAGTGTCGATTTGCCCGTCTTGGGCTCAGCAAGCAGGGAGATGCCCCCGGCGGGAAGCAATGCATCAAGGAGCCACGAGACAGTCTCTTCGGGCTCACGCATCAACTCCCGCAAGGGTGTGAGGCAGAAGCCCCCACCGGATATGCTATTGCCTCGAAATTGGGCGATGTCGGCGGCCGTAAGCGCTGGCGTTGCATCCTTAAAAGCCTGTAATCCGGTCTTCGTGCCCTTCCGACGGGCACAGCCCAATCGCTCAAGTCCTTGCCGATTGTCAGGGATACGATTTTGACGGACGCGGCCACAAACTCCAGGCCGTGTCGCCCGACTCGTATCTGATCGATACCGTGCTAGCGACTGCTGCTGAATCGAAGCAGCAATATGGCGTGGCAATCGAACACTACCAGAGGGCGTTGCTAAGACTCCAAATGCCCGCAATTTGCGCTACGCTTTAGGGCACGCGCTCTATCAAAGTGGTGATTTCAAGGAAGCGCTCAAAGAGTACCGCCTCGAATTGCAGATCAACAGCTACATGGCCAGCTGGGAAGCGGCGCGTGTTTTGCTCGATGAAGATCCACAGGAGGCCCTTAAGCTTTCCGGCCGGGCTGTGGGCCTGAATCCCAGTCTAGCGCCGGCCTATCTGATCCGCGGCCGCGCCTGGCTCCAATTGAAAGAGTTTCAGCGGTCAATAGAAGACTTTAAGAAGGCGGCAGCATTGGACTCGATGGAATCTCTCGATGGAATCTACTGTCCACTTTCAACTCGCTCGGGCTTACCGGGGTCTCGGCCTAACTCAATCGGCCGAAGAGGAAGATGCGATTTACCTGAATCTGGGTATCCCCTTGACTCAGGTTCTCCCATATGTTGTGGTTGTCTCGGGGCCCTGGATGATTCGGGCGTAAGGAATCGGTTCTACGTTGACCGCCTGCTGCACCAGCCGGAAGAAGACCTTGCCTCGACTTCTGGAGAGGCGGCGATTGAACCGAAACGTGAACTCGTCCAGATAGTAGTCAAGGTGCTTGCGGCTGACCGCCCCTTGATGGGTCCCTATCAGCCACCGTTTTAACAACGAGACCACACGATGAACCCGGGGCATCAATTCGGACGGGGACTTGGTCTGACCGCGAAGGACCGTAACCCTGTGTTGGTAGCCCTTCTTCTCCAAAGGCTGGTACCCGAGCCAACCGTCGGTGTGGACCATACTACCCAGTTCAACCGAGTCCTCGATGAAGGGGATCAGGCTGGCCGACGAGGCGTTGGCAATCTGACGCAAGCGAATACGCCCGATGCCCCGTCCATCTTCTTGAGCGGCAACGATGATCAGAGCTTTCGCCTCGGTTTCCCGGCCCCGCACGCCTTCCTCCAATCCGCCCAGGTAGGTCTCGTCCACCTCTACGGTCCCGGCCAGCCGATCACGCCCGGGCCTGACCATCGCCCGACGCAGCTTATGGAGCCACGTCCAAGCCTTTTCGTAACTCCCCATGCCCAGCACCCGCTGCAGCCCCAAGGCACTGGCACCATTCTTTTGGGCGGTCACCCACCACATGGCCCGAAACCACAACTGCAAAGGGCTGCGCGTGTCCTGGAAAATGGTCCCAGCTGTAACCGAGGCCTGATGACCGCACCCGGCACACTGCAGCCGACAACGCAACGGCCAATACTTCTCACCTCCACAGCGCGGACAACGAAACCCGTCGGGCCACCGAAGGCGGAAAAGATACTCTCGACAGGCCTCCTCCGTGGCAAAACGGGCTTCAAATTCCATCAGGTTCCGAGGGTAGTCTTCCACTCAGGTGCCATACTACATCTTGTGGTACCTGAGTCAAGGGGATACCCAGATACCTGAAAATGCAGAAAACAGAGCAGGAAAAACGCAGATCGCCAGGATGAGCAATAAGCCGTGCCGAGACTGGTTGTGGGTTCGGAGACCGAAAGCGGGTGTAATTGGCCGATCGTCCGGTCAGCGGACCGGGCACTGTTGAAGCTGAACTCTTGGCGCCCGAAGAAGTTACCGCCACTCCCCCTTTTTGCGTAATCGTCCCCCCCCGGGGACTTCATGAGCCTTCCGTATCCGCTGGATCTGACATAAGATGGCGGCATTAAAGTTCTTCCCAGCGTTCTAGCAAGCTTGCCGGCTTGCAGGGACTTACTCGACAGCGTGAGCTGAAGTTCGGACTTTGTTCAGCGTATTGAAGGATCTTGACTCGTGAGCGAGCGATGTGGGACCGTGTGCTCCTGCGACTCACTCGTCGGGGTCGGTGTTGTCTTTGAGCGCCTATTAGCGACGCCTTGGCTCGGTTTTTCCCAAAGGGGGCCACTATGTCCTCGGCAATCGTTCGGAAGTGGGTATTTTTGTCCACCGTGGCGGTTTCGTTCGGTTGGGTTGGGGTTTTGGGGCCTCTCTATGCGCAAAGGTCGGCCGGCTCGATCCAGGGCACGGTTGCAGATAGCACAGGGGCTTAGGTTCCTGGAGCCAAGGTTACCGTAACCAAGACAGATACGAACACTTCCGTGACCACAGCCACGTCGCCGGACGGAACGTATTTTGTACCCAACTTGGCTCCCGGAATTTACAATGTTGCCGTCGAACGGGCAGGCGTCCGGACCGAGGTGCTTACCGGAGTGCAAGTCGTGGTAGCTACGACCACTGTCTTGAGCACACAACCGACGGTAGGAGAGGTCACGCAGTCGGTAACGGTGCAGGCTCAGGCTGTGGCGATTACACAAAATCAAACTGATCGCGGAACGATGGTGACACTCAAGACGTTGGAACTGCTTCCCATCGCGCTTTCCGGTGGATCACGCCAGATCGGTTCGTTCGAATTTCTCACTCCGGGTGTTAGCGGCGACACCTTCACGTCGAGGGTCAATGGCGGTGCCACCTACAGCCAGGAGATGGTTATCGACGGGCAGCCCTTCATTTACGCTGACCACGGCGGGGCCTTCGAGACTTTTCGACCACCCTTCGAGTCTGTCGACGAGTTCAAAGTGCAGACAACGTCTATTCGGCCAAATATGGGCGAGGGACGGGCGTCTACAACTTCCACTTTGCCAGCGGAGGAAATCAGCTTCACGGCGATGTGTATGATTTTCTGCGCAATAACGTACTGGATGCCCGCGGCTTCTTTGCTCCGACAGTGGGCCAATACAAGCAGAACGAGTTTGGTATTACGGCCGGAGGTCCCGTCTACCTTCCCAAGGTTTATGATGGGCGGAACAAAACCTTCTGGCACTTTTCCTACAGTGGATTCCGGTATAGGGGAGGGATCACCACCAGTCAGACCACATTCCCCACCGCCGTCATGCTCCAGGGTGACTTCTCCGATTTTACCGACAGCAAGGGGAATATTATCCCGATCTTTGATCCTGCTACTACGCGGCCGGACGGAAACGGCGGGCTGACTCGTGACCAGTTTCAGTGCAATGGTGTCTTGAATGTTATCTGTCCCGACCGCTTCAGCCCGATCAGCAAACAATTTCTTCCCCTGATGCCGGCCGCTACGCTTCCTGGGAACATTAATAACGCTCTGATCGCCGTGTCGGGAGCGCACACGAATCAGGACGACTGGGTCATTAAAGTGGATCACACTTTCAACGCCAAATACGTGCTGCACGGCTCGTATGAGAAGTCGAGCACTATTTCTCAAACTTCGCCCGCCTTTAACAGTCCGCTCGCCGGGTACGGGTTGTCGGACTATCCCAGTTTTGAGCCCCGGATCAGCCTGGATCAGTCACTTCGGTCCAACCTCCAGAACACCATACCGGTTGGTTATAACCGGGCGGCCGGACCGCAGAATATACTCCCAATTAACGAGACTCTCTCGACGCCGATTTCGCCCACGGGTTACACTTTTCCAGCCATAAGCATAGCGGGCTATGTCGGTTATGGACAAGGCAGCACGACCCCCATCGCGCGCATACCGGCCTTCGGATTCTTCGATAATCTCAATTGGATAAAGGGGCGTCATATCCTGCAGTTTGGTGGGGACCTTCGCTGGGAGGATGAAACCAAGAGAGCAAACAACAACTTCCCAGCCAGCTACAATTTCGTGGGCACAGAGACATCGCTCCCAAACTCCCCCAACTTCCCGGTGTGGGGCATTCGGGAACCCAAACGGAAGCTTGAACCGATACTCAGGCTTTTGGCAAAATCGGTTCCCAAGCCAATTTGCCCCGCATCATTCAATTCGGCCTGAAGCTCAACTGGTGAGGATCGTTCGAACTCCCCTGGAGCGGAAGCTGAGAGCGCGTTGATGGGGCCGAGAAGTGCGGTAGAACAGACGACAACAAGTAGGCCGTGGGTGTTGCATGTCGCCAGATCATGCCGACCTGAAGCAAGACATTGTGTCCGTGTGTATTCAGGTCCAGGAAATGGGCTATGTGATTGGCACTTACGGAAACGTAAGCGCAAGAGTTGCTGGCGGGCTGTTGATCACGCCCAGCCGTGTCGATTATCGGTCGCTAACTGCGCATGACATCGTGACCGTGTCCGATGAGGGGCAACGAATCGCGGGTTCTCGTCTTCCGTCCTCGGAACTGGAAGTGCACCGTCACATTTATCTCGCACGCGGCGATGTAAATGCGATAATTCACACACACTCGTTCTTTGCCACGGCCCTCTCCTGCCTGCATACGAGCATTCCCGTAATCGTCGAGGAGCAATCCCAGGTGATTGGCGCTGAGATCCACTGCACCAGGTATGTTCCCGCTGGCCAGCACAGAGAACTGGGCGAGGAGGTGGCGGGGGCCTTGCGGGACTCCAACGCGGTACTTCTCGCCAATCACGGCACGCTGAGCTGTGGCCGGTCCATGAATGAGGCATTGCTTGCCTGTCAGATCACGGAGCGAGTCTCGCAAATTCAGTTACTCACCGCCAGGCAGGGTAGTCCCGTGCCGATACCAGACGTGTTTGTAAGAGCCGAGCGAGAGCGCTGGCTGTTCAAGTACGGCACCGCCGGTGACGGAGTATTGAAGTGAAATACGCGGTCGGTATTGAGCCATGTACAAACGTCTTCGGGCGGGAGGCCGCCCGCAACGCCGGAGAGTTGATCACCTTGGGAGGCCTCGGAAAAGAGAACCTACGAGCTCGAGTTAGGCATTCTGAACGGCTGTCAAGCCATTTCAGACTTTCGCGAGAGTCTGCAGGGATCTAGCAACGGGTGATTCCCAGGGTGGAAAGCCTGGCACTGTTTCCCATGACTGACCTGGTGAGCCTCGGCGAAGTGATGCTTCGGATGTCGCCGCCGAAATACGAGAGAATTCGTGACGCCGCTTCGTTCGTGGTGCGCCCCTGCGGAGCGCAGTTTAATATGGCAGCCGATTTCGCAGCCCTGGGCAAGCGTAGCGTCTTTCTTTCCAAGCTTCCTGATAACGACCTAGGGATTCTCGCCAGAAGTGCCGGGATGCGCTATGGGGTCGACATGTCGCGGGTCAAGACCGTCGGGGATTCTCGAATCGGAGTGATCTACGTTGAGTTCGGGGTGGCTCCTCGTGCCGGCCTGCATTTGTACGATCGGCGTGGAAGTGCGGCGAGCACGATCTCGCCTTCTGATTTCGAGTGGCAAGAGATCTTGCAGGGTGCGCGACTCGCCCACACCGACGGTATCTTCCCGGCTCTAGGCGAGAGTTGCAGCGAAGCGACCCTGGAATTTGTACGCGCCGCCAAGGCCGCGAATGTGACCGTGTGTTTTGACATGAACTACCGCGAAACCATGTGGAGCTCCGGGCAGGCACGGGATCTCTATCGAAAGGTTCTTCCTTTCGTCGACGTGCTCGTCACAAACCGGTCGGTTTCCGAAATGGTCATGCAATACCGAGGCAGCAACGACGATTTGATGCGCCGCTACCACGATGATTTGGGCTGCGCGACGGTGTGCCTGACTTCGCGGCATTCCCTCAACCTAACGTCGGGCTCGTGGGAAAGCATCGCTCTTCACGAGGGAAGGGTGTGTCAGGGGCGCCGCTTTGACTTCGAGATCGTCGACCGGTTTGGTACGGGGGACGCCTTCTTCGCAGGATTTCTCTTTGGCATTCTCGAACGGGATATTACCTTTGCTTTGGATCTGGGCAACGCACTTTGCGCTCTGGCGCACACAACGGAAGGCGATGTTATCCAGACCTCGGCGGAGGAGGCCATGCGGCTCGTTGCCGGGGAATCCGCAGTGACTCTCAGCAGGTAGGGCTCTTACATGCGCCAACGGGTGATCGCATACACGACGAATACTGGCGTGCTGCCGGCGATTAAGCTCAAGCAGCAAGAGGACATTTTGCCATGGGTAGAAGCCATGTATGAGGGTGGAGCGCGCGTTGTCGAGGTCACCATGACAACTCCGGGGGTGCTCGCCTCGCTCGAGGCCATATCGAATAAGTTTGGCGATCGGCTTCATGCCGCAGCCGGTACCGTGCTCGACGCCGAGACAGCGCGCTCGGCGATACTGGCCGGAGCAGCCTGTATCGTCTCGCCCGCAACCGTACCGGAAGTCATCGAGAGCGCCCATCGTTATGGGGTTGCCTGCTTTATTGGAGCGTTTACGGCCACCGAGTGCCTGTCTGCCATTCAGGCAGGAGCGGATATGGTGAAGATCTTCCCCGCAGCATTGGGCGGCCCGCCCTACATGACGAATCTGAAAATGGTTTACCCTGAGATCCAGCTCATTCCTTCCGGCGGGGTCACCCTTGAAAACGCGGCCGACTTTATTAGAGCTGGGGCCAGCGCCGTCTCAGGATCCAGAAACTTCTTCGACCGCGACGCGGTATTGCGCCACGGCTCCAAGTGGATTACCGAACGTACCGCACAATATATCGCATTGGTGGCAGAAGGAAAGGCCAGCAGAAAGCCGCTGCCGTGAGGGCCCGAACCCTGGGCCGCGGGCCGCCGATCTAAGCACTGTAAGCGATGCGGTAAGGCTCAAAAGAGCTTTGACCGTAGTCGCCCCATCGTCTGGCCGAATGAACAAGGGACAATCGGATGAAAGTAACCAAGCTTGAGACTTTTCTCGCCAACGCAGGATTGCGAAATTTTCTGTTTATCAAGCTGACCACCGACACCGGCCTGACTGGGATCGGTGAGGCGACGCTCGAATGGCAGGAACAGACGGTCCGCACGCTGATTCACGAGTTGCTCGAAGAACGTTACGTCATTGGAGCGAATCCGTTCGACATCGAAGATGCTGTGATGCGAATGGTGCGCGACCAATACCAGGGCGGTGCAACCGTAATGACAGCGATCAGCGGAATTGAGATCGCGATGTGGGACCTCGTGGCCAAGGATTGTGGCAAGCCGGTGTATCAGCTTCTGGGCGGCCGCTGCCATGACCGTCTGCCGGCCTATGCAAACGGGTGGTACGGCGGCGCTCGGGATGCAGATGACTACGCCGACCTCGCCCGGCGAGTGGTTGGTCGCGGCTACACTGCACTCAAGTTCGATCCGTTCGGCGTGGCCTGGAAGCGCCTGTCTCGCTCCGAATTGCTGCAGGCGGTCGGTCTCGTCGCCGCCGTACGGCACGCCGTAGGGGATGAGACCGATCTCATGATCGAAGGGCACGGCCGGTTCGATGTGGAGACGGCGGTCGAAGTCGCGCGAGCACTGGAGCCCTATGCTCCTACGTGGTTTGAAGAGCCAGTCTCCTCGGAGAATATTGATCTGTTGCGCGAAATCAAGTCACGGGTCAGGGTACGAATTGCGGCCGGCGAGCGCCTTTACAGGTTGTCGGAATTTGACCAGCTGATCGGGCAGCGCGGAGTCGATGTCGTTCAGATGGACATCGCCCATTGCGGTGGCCTCTTGACCAGCAAGAAGGTGGCCGCCCTCGCCGAGGTTCGCGACCTTACGCTGGCGCCCCATTGCTCTATCGGACCCGTCGCGCTCTCAGCCGCACTCCACTTTGATCTCAGCACACCGAATTTCTGCATCCAAGAGGCATTCGGGGAGTTCGATGCACCATGGCGAAACGATCTGGTAAACGGTTGGAATCCTCTTCTCCAGGGCCAGTTTTGCCTATCAGATACTCCAGGGTTGGGATTGACACTCAACGAGGAGCAGGTGTCACAGCATCCTTACGCAAGAAACTCATTCCCAAATCTGTGGGATGAGCGCTGGACTGAAAACTTTACGCAGAACCTTTAGCGGCCCGCCGCGGCGGTAGTGGGTCAGTTTGAATTTTCGAAAATTCCCACTCAGGTCTGCCACTTCAGTTGCCAACTTACCCTATTTTCGCGTCCACCTCGCCAGAGTTGCAGCCAAGAACTGATCCAATTCTAACGGCCAAAAGGTCTTTGATAAGAAGGTCGAGAACTTTCCCCATGCCGTGGCCCTTTATACGGCTCACTACAACTTCTGTAAGATCCGTCAGACGCTTCGCATAACTCCCGCGATGGAAGCCAGACTCACGACGGTGTGGAGCGTGCCGGATATCGTTAAGCTGGCATCGAGAAACGCTGAAGCTGCTGCCTACGAGAGCTTGAAAGATCCGCGATCAACTTCAAAGCGAATCTCGAATGTTTGATCTACCCACTCTCCTTGCAGGCGTACAACCACCTTAATGGAATTACTATTCAAAATGTGCGCGGGATTTAGCAGGTTCTAAAGATTGTAATTGTCGTTATTCCAGGCATAACAGTGACCGCTGCCGTGGATATACGCTATGTCAAAAGGGTGCCACTGACCAATACCGAAATCTGTGGCAAGTAAATGAACTTTGGAAGCCAGAGGATTGAAATTCGACGGTTGATCACTGTCGGCCCACCTCCCATCAATGGTCAGAAGGTGGTGATTGCTTTGAACGTCATAGAAACTGATCGAAGCCCTGATATCCCTTGCTACTGAGGGTGGGAAAGGGTTCTCAGGCTCGTTAATAATGTTCACTTTTAGAAATGGAACGACTCCAATCAGAACGCCACCACTGCTCTGAGGGACTGTTTCGGTGTAGATTGCTCCTGGCTCTCTCAGTTTTAATGCCGGACGCGAGTGCTGGATTTTATCCAATTTGTCTCCCAGAATCTCTACAGTTTTTTGCTCTTCGTTAGCCCTTCGATGTTCGTCCAACCAAGCCCAAGCAGCGGCTACTATGAACATGCTGATGGCCGCAATCGCGGATGCCCAGAAAAACCAACGATTTGTCTTGTTTGTGGCCGCTCCGTAGATACCGACTGCCGTGAAAACCGCGCAACTCATTAGCGCCCACATCGCTTTGCCAGGGAGCTAAGATATGAACTAGCCTCTTGTTTGGTGAACATGCGGGGGATTCTACCCTAGAGGAGTGCTTGAACGCACCGGCAATCTGTATGCCACGGCGGGCCGGAATTCCAATTGACCCATCACTGCCGCGGCCTCCGCTACCGCGTTTCCCGAGAGATCCTGATACAATGTGCAAACCAACCAACTTAGCCTCGCGCACCTTCTGCCAGGGCAGATCCAGCCACTTCTTCTCGTACTGCCGGATTTTGCTGCGCCCCGTTCCCACCAGGTAGAAAACTTCGCCCGGCCCCGCGCGCATCTCGGCCAGCACCGCTTCCGTGGGAATACCACGATCCATCAGCCAGACCCGCCGCGCCTGACCATAGGTCTCCTTGATCTTCTCCAAAAAGGCGCGCAGCGTGGTCTTATCCGAGGTGTTCCCCTCCATCACTTCATAGGCCAGGGGAAAGCCTTCCGGCGTGATCACCAAAGCGATCACCACTTGCTTGCAATCGAACCGCTGGTCGCGGCTGTAGCCGTATCTGGCTTTGGGAATCGCCTCTCCCTCGCCTTCGATATAAGTGCTGGTGAGATCGTAGAGCAGCACGTCAAACTGCGCCTGGAACAGATCCTGCCAACGCTGCCGCAGGTGGGCGAACAAGGCGGACTGGTGCTCCAACAGGCGATCCAGGCAACGGTAAAGACGATCTTTCTCGGCCACCGCAAAATCCGCTTCCAACAACTCGGCCATGGCGCTTTGATCGAACCAGTGCCGGTGGAGACGAAACTCGCTGCCGGGTTCGATCAAGCGATTCACCACCAACAGGCGCAGCACCTTTTCCCAGGGCACGGTTTCCCGCTTCGTCGCCGCCGCCAACTTCTCTTGCCAGAACTCCTGCAACTGCAGTTGTCGCCACAGTTCGCACCCCAGCCAGCAGTTGCCAAAGATCCGCGGCCGGCGCAGTTGCATCTCGCTGAGTTTCACTTGCAGAGTGTTGCTGGCTTCCGCTGGAATCTCTCGGTCTTCGGGAAATATACTCAGGGTCGAGTACTGATGAGAACTCTCATCGAACACCTCCAAACTCTTGCGCCAGGCCGCTTCCTGACCGTCGTTGATCTCACCCAGATAGAGCACCGTTCGCTGGGCCATCCGCTTCTGGCCCACCCGGCGGTTCTCCACCACGCTGAAATAGCGATGAGGCTTGCCGTCCTTCTTCCTGAGCTTGGCACGCAGAAACATCTTGGAAGGCAGAATGACAGAAATCCGGTGGACTGCAAGGGGGTAGGTCGGCACTACACGCGATTCCAACCTCCCTCCTTACAGGCAACGTTGCAGCACAAGGCGTTATAAGAAATCGGGTCGGAAATCTCTCGGCTGGTTCGGTCTTATTGCGAAAGTCAGGTTAGCGGGGCACTGATTTGCTGAGCGGCCGGAGTTTCTGTCACTTGCCGAATGAGCCGGGACAGCATCGTCGAACATCCAGCGAGTGGGCATGGCTTTGCTTCGCTCTCGTTCTGGAGGTTCTTCCTCTGTGGCGAAATGGGCCGCGGCACCCCGGGTCCCGGCAAAAATCGGTGGTGCAGCCTTGGTATTGCTCTGGCTTCTCTTGTTTCTTTGGTCGGACTCGAGCTCCATGCCCAGATCGCAGACCGAGGCGTGATCACGGGTATCGTTCCTGACGCTAAGGTCACCGTGACAAACCAAGATACGAAGATACAGACTGTGGTTGGCACAAACGGAGCCGGCAATTACAGCACGCCTCCTCTCATTTTGGGCACGTACTCGGTACAAGTCGAGAAGCAGGGCTTCGAGACGTATTCCTGCCCGGGGGTTTGGCTACTTTAACGAAGACTTCTCGCTGTTCAAGGACACGTATTTCGGTGAGCACAGCTTCGTGAGGTTTGGTGCGGACGCCGGTAATATATGCAGCCGGGTTGATTTTTGCGCGCCCGACAACAACTTTAGCGATCCCGCCTTTGGACAAACACACAGTCAGCGCAACATCCCGAGACGCATTCAGATCGAGTTACAGATCTTCTTCTGAGTCGCTTTCTGAATCCGACTACAATGAGGGTCCGGCCCGCAAGGGCTGAACCTTTCGTAACGTTGGCCGAGCATGTTCGACAGCTCGAGGGTGAAAATCGCTTTGACAACCTGATGGAGGTGAAGTCATAGCGAAGCGCAAGGCCGTCCTATCGCCCATGCTTAGTAACATCGTGCTCGCCGAGTTTGACCGGGAGTTGGAGCGCCGCGGACTCCGGTTCACACGGTATGCGGACGACAGCAATGTCTACGTTCGCAGTCGACGGGCTGGGGAACGGGTGATGGAGAGCCTGGCGGGATTCATCGCCAGGAAGCTCAAGCTCAAGCAGGAGAGTGCGGTGGCACGACCATGGGAGCGGAAGTTTCTGGGCTTCAGTTTCACAGCGAATCGGGAACCGAAGCGACGCCTAAGCGCCCAAAGCGGTGCTGCGATTCAAAGAGAAGGTCCGAGAACTGACGCGTCGGACGCGCGGGGTAAGCACGCAACGAGTGGGCAAGGAGCAGACCCGCTATCTGCGCGGCTGGCTGGGCTACTTCGGCAAGTGCGAAACACCGTCGGTGCTGGAGGAGCTTGAACGCTGGCTCCGACGCAGGCTTCGGTCTGCGATCTGGAAACAGTGGAAGCGAGGCCGGGTGCGTTTCGCGGAGCCGCGCCAGCGGGCAGTGGGCAAAGATCTCGCCGCACAAACGGCGGGCAGCGCCCACGGCCCGTGGCGGCTGGCGAACAGCCCGGCCCTCGCTATCGCGCTGCCCAATGCTTACTTCGACTCGCTTGGGCTCCCAGATTGACGGTCGCTCGATAGCTTAACCCGCCGAACCGCCGTATACGGACCCGTACGTACGCTGGTGTGACAGGGAAAACGGGCGACCGCTTACCTATGTCGATTTGCAGAAAGCTCCATCACAAAGCATTAACAATCGTCAGATTCGCCGACTTCGATACTCCGGACGACGTTGCCTTGATGGTGGCCGTGGTGGTTGCCGTTACCGCCGTAGTGGTAACAGTAAAACTAGCAGAGGAACTGCCAGCGTTGACGTGAACAGTCGCCGGGACTTGCGCATGGGCGTTGGAACTCGAAAGAGCGATATCGACACCACCAGCCGGTGCAGCCTCGTTGATCTTCACCGTTGCCGTGGTGTTGGTGCTGCCCAAGACCCTCGTTAAGGAAAGGGTAACTGCGGTCGGTAGAACCGGCGGGTCGATGGTAAGGGTAGCTGTTTTGCTCACCCCGGAGAGCGTCGCCTTGATTGTAGCGGCAGTGACGGCGCTGACCGCGGAAGTGGTAATGCTGAACGTGCCCGAAATTGCCCCAGCATTGATGTGGGCCGTGGTTGGGACAAGCGCACTCGCGCTGGAGCTCGACAAGGGAATGTTGATGCCGCCCGCGGGTGCCGCGCCATTAAGTGTCACGGTTCCGGTGGAAGCCTTCCCTCCGATCAGGGAGTTGGGTGCAACACCCAAAGCCATGAGGTCTGCGGGCTGAACGTTGAGAGTGGCTGTCTTACTTACTCCCAGATAGGTCGCCTTGAGGGTTGCGGCAGTGACGGCACTGACCGCAGAAGTCGTAATGCTGAACGTGCCCGAAACTGCCCCAGCATTGATATGGGCCGTGGTTGGGACATGCGCACTCGCCCTGGAGCTCGACAAGGGAATGTTGATGCCGCCCGCCGGTGCCGCGCCATTGAGTGTCACGGTTCCGGTGGAAGCCTTCCCTCCAATCAGGGAGCTGGGTGCAACACCCAAAGTCATGAGTGCTGCGGGCTGAACGCTGAGAGTGGCCGTCTTACTTACTCCCAAGTAGGTCGCTTTGATTGTTGCTGTGGTCGCTGAAGCCACCACGACCGTGTTGATGGGAAACGTTGCCGACTTTACGCCAGCATTGATATGGACACTGGCTGGGACATGCGCACTGGCGCTGGAACTTGACAGAGTAACGTTGATTCCGCCCGCTGGTGCGGGGCCGTTGAGGGTAACCGTTGCCGTCGACGTCTTGCCTCCCACGATGGAGGATGGTGCGAGGGTAACGGTGTTGAGGGAAGCGGGTTTGACCTGGATACTCGTGCTCGTGATGAGGGTAGGAGCGCTGCTGCTCGCGGCTGTAATCGTCGAGAATGTGTTTGCTGTTACAGAGGATGTCGTGATCGTAAAAGTCGCTGAGCTAGCGCCAGCAGGCACGTTTACGATATTCGAGACTTGCACGGCGGGATTGCTGCTGGTTAGCAGTATCGCCATACCACCGTTGGGCGCCGCACCGGTGAGTTGCACAGTACCGGTCGAGGTGGATCCGCCGACGACGGTGTTGGGATTCGTCAGCACTGCATTTAGTCCTACCACCGTGAGCAAACCCTTGGTGATAATGGCCGAGTGGTCGTCGGTGTCATATTGCGGGTTCGTGGCGTTCAAAATCCAACCCACATAGTACAGGCCGGGTTGTATGAACGTTGGAACCTTCACAGCTTGAGTCGTCACCGTGAACTGGAAAGCGTCAAGGGTGCCCAGAATGAGTGTTTTGACAAAGTGTCCTTGGGCAAAATCGTGCTCGGATGGAAACTTCGTAAGGTAGACGTCAGCGGTGACAGTACCCGCCGGAGTGTAGCCGGCGTTGAAGCCATTGAGAGTGAAATTGAAGGAGCTTCCAATGGCAACCGAAGTATCCACAAGGCCCTTGGAAGCATCATTGAACACATACTCAATCATTTGAGCCTTGTCCACCGGTGGACGTACCGATTGATCGTTGATGATGGTGTTGACCAGATCCGCGTTGTTGTTGGCCGTGAAGCGGGTAGCTTCAGCGTAACCTACGCGATTGGAGGTAGAGTTGACACCCTGAATAGTGAACTGGCTATTGGTAAGGTGATAGACGCTGCCGCCACTGTGACCGCCGTAGGTGAAAGCGTCCATGAAGATGCGGCAGCAGGTGTAGCCAATAACGTTGTTGTCGTCAAAGCCGATATATTGAAAAGGGTTGTCTTCTGGAACATAGGGTGCCTCATGCGGGTAGCCGGTGAAGAGCAATCCGGTAGCTTCAACTCCCCATTCGCGAGCCGGCCAGCCAGTATGATCACCGATGCGCCTGTCCATGGTGATGAAGCTCATGTCCCAGTTAAAGTCTGAGTTGTTGATCCAAGCATTGTAGGTGGTCTGAAACGTCATCTTAGCCACACCATAGGGGAAGTCGGTCCAAACGTTCGGAAAGCCAGGGTCGTAGGAAGGGTTAACAACATCGGTCTGCGCCGGCCACGCCCAAATCTCGGCGGCGAATCCCGCACCCAACCCGCTGCCATCTCCTAAAGGATCGTGGTTGTAAACGCAGTGCCCGGCAGAGAGCAAGTGAAAATCCGATATGGCGGATGCGCTGCAAAGATAGAACATGTCACCAAAGGCCGGCACCGGAAAACGCATGAGCAATTGGAACTCTTGGTTGAACGGTGCAAAATAGGGTACGCGCAGAATAGATGGGGGCGTCGGCGTTACCTCAAACGGAGTCACACCGTCCGCTGAAGATATCGCGTCAGCAATGGCCTGAGGGCCCTCCGGCAGAGTGGTGGTTTGGCCAACGCCGTCTGCCGAGCGAGGTACAGCGCCGGCATGTCCACCTTCCCGTTGGACACCCAGGGGCGCGGCCTGGAGCTTGCCGGGCGCCACCTTAAAGGAAAGACCAGTTCGGGCATCGAAACGAAGGAGGTCGCCGGAGGGAGTAGCAGTCTTCGATCTTAGTCCATGCTCCGGATCCGGCATGGGCTTGGCTCGTCTCAAGCCTTCCAACATGCGCTGAAAATCAGACGATATACCCGCTTTCGGACGGGGCGCAAGGGTGGTCTGCGCCTCCTGTGCGAAAGAGGACGCGGTGACCGCCAATAGGATGAGACTTACGGCAGCAATAAGTGGAGTGGTGCGCCGGCCTCTTCGTGATGCTGGCGAGAAACCCGAGTAGTTTGTAACGTGGCTCATATTCGTAATTTTCTCCTTTGGCAAACTTGGTTCGTTGCAACAGCGGACGTCGCTCGGTCAGTCGTATCATCCGGTGAGAGTGCCGGGATTTGGCTGCCCTGCGTGAATGGCATTGACTTTCTTTCTCCGGTCAAATACAGCGTCCCTACACTTATGAAGATCGAAAACGGGTAGGAAAAAGCGACATGCAATTGGTGGAAAAAAGGAACGAGTGTAGCGCTATGGGTGTCGAGTATCGGTTGGCGCAAGCCGGAGGGCGCTAAGCGTGGCGGGATGATCCTGGCCCAGATCAGGTTGGAGGGTACGTCGAACGCAGGTTAAGACTTGATGTTGAGCAGGCGGTTGCTTTTCGAAAGGCCAGCGAGCGATCGGAATAGCATGAGGACTACGCAGACTCAGCAAGGCAGACTCCGAGTTAATTTATTTTGAGAACCTCGCCTTCGTGCCCGCGGCCGCGAGGCCCGCCGCTACTTAAGCACGCCTAAGGATGCCCGGCGCTATGGATGACTTGAACCCTGCCGACCTTGCCGCCCTGCAGCCTCACTTTGATCCCACGCGGGTGAAACGCGGACCTCGTGAGCAAGTCTTGGACGATGCCTCGGGTCTGTTTTCCCGTGGGTTGGTCTTCCTTGAGGACAACTGAAACGTCTGCTCCAGGCGCCACGTCACTTCGGTTCCGTCCATCCATCAGACTTACTCCCTTCAGAAGCTCGGCAAACGTAGATCGGTTACACTTAGTTGGATTGGTAGTTGGGCAGCATCGTCATGGCTTTTCCGTATTGGCCGCATGTTCAACGCAAGAACGGGCTCTTTCCCGGTAAGGCTGAAGCGAGTGACAGCGGTTATGCTTAGCCGTTCAAGTTTCGGGAACCGGTGGACAACCTGGAAATTCCGCGAGACAGTCGTTACCGATGTAACTCAGGTCGTGAATCCCGACTTGGCTCGTGTAGAAGCCGTCAGCAGTCATCTTGCGGAGAAGAGCAAAGAAGCGGATGCCCTGGCTCAGCCTCGGATCTTTTTCGGCGTTTGCCCGGTAGGCGATAAGGTCAAGTATCTCCTTCTGTCGATCGGAGGAGCAGTCCAGATAAACGTTGCCGTGTCGGTCCTGACACAGTGAATCCAGCCACATCATTCCGCCGCGCAGTGCAAGTTGATACTCTTCGTTTTCACTCGTCAGAAGATCAATGAACTCAGGCGCGCCTGCTTCAATCGCGCCTCCGGAACGCTCATCGGGCGGCAAGACAGCCTGACACAGAGCCTGGAGGGTCTTATACTGGTGGACGCTGAAGAAATTCGGGGTGTAGGTTCTACTAGGATCGGCAGCCTCTTCTCTCCTGATGGCCTTGTGCCCTTGATGGGAAGCGTTGGCCGGAATGACGGTGGCGGCCGCTCCTGCTGACGCGCCCAGTGTAAGATTCCTCAGTGCTTCCCGCCGGGTCATATGTTGCTTCGCCATTCTCCCCGTCTCCTAAGAGCGAAAGCGCCTTCTCGCTGCGCGATCAGAGATTGCCCTTCCGGGCCTGTTCGAGCAGGTACTCCGATGCGCGCCAGGAAAGGGCAGTGATGGTCAGCGTCGGATTCTTGTCCGGGTTGGTGGCAAAACAAGCCCCGTCGGTAACGAACAGGTTCTTGACATCGTGTGCCTGGCAGAATTCATTCAACGCGGAGGTCCTCGGGTCGGAGCCCATACGCACCACGCCCACCTCATGGGCGACTCCGCCAGGATACAGAGATCCCCAGCGGCTCGCGCGCCCCGGTTGCTCGATGGGTGTGCCGCCTGCTGCATCGATGATGGCGGCGAATGTATTACGCATGTCTTCAGCCATCTTGAGGTCATTGTCGGTCCAGGTGAAGTGGAACCGCAGCACGGGGATGCCCCAGTGGTCCACTGTATCCGGATCAATTTCACAATGGCTCTTTTCGGTCGGGATCATCTCGCCGCGCCCTTGGATTGACACGAATGTTCCGTACACTTCCCGGCATTTGTTCTTGAACGAAATGCCATAGCCCTCCGACTCTTCGAGTACATGATCAAACATTCCAACCGCCGGCATGTTGCGACCGCCGTAGACCTCAATGTGATAACTGCCCAGAAAATCGTTCTTCCGGTGGGACTTCCACCAGGGTACGTAAACATGGACGCTCCCGGTGCCATCATGATTGTGAGGCGGCAATTGGGCCAGTTGGGGAAAGTAACCGATTACCTACTTGAGGGAGTATCCATTAGAAAACGGCCAACGACACCAGAGGAGTTGGCGAGGCCGTTCGGAAACAGGGTGGACTTCGAGTTCAAGAGCAGGCGTGCGGATTCGCAGGAGCTGGCGCCCAGTACAAAAGCGCGTGCGCGCACTTGTTGCTCGTTGCGCGTGGTCTTGTCGATGTAAGAGGCGGCGATGGCCCGCCCGTTCTTATCTAGGATAATTTCACGGGCCATCGCATAGGGGATAATGGTCAGCCGGCCGGTCGATAGTGCCGCTGGGATCAACGTCAGGCTTGAACTGAAGTTCGAGTGTGTGCCACAACCGCGCTCACACTGATTGCAGTAATGGCAAGGCGGACGGCCATTGAGCGGCTGAGTCAGAATGGCGGCGCGTCCAGGGATACACGGAATGCCCAACTTCCGGCAGCCGCGCTGAATCACCACATCCGAGCAGCGCGGCTTAGGCGGGGGTTGGAAAATGCCATCTGGTGCGCTGGGGATATTTTCGCGGCTTCCATACCCGCCAATATAGGTTTCGACTTTGTCGTAGTAAGGAGCCAGGTTCTGATAGGTGATGGGCCAATCAGCGCCGATGCCGTATTGGCGGTGTCTTTGGAAATCCGCCTCGGCCATGCGCAGCCAGACGCGGGTAAAGTGGTTGGTACGGCCGCCAAGAATCCGGGCGCGCTCCCAAACAAAGGGCGAGCCAGGGGCATTGACGTACGGTTCACCTCGAATCTCTTCGGCAATAAAGGCTACATTGAGCTCTCGGCTGCCAGAAGCGTTATAGCCTCTCCCCCCAATGCCTGCACCTCGGTGTGGAAGTTGGTAGGGCCACAGATGCTCCGTGAAGTGCATCTGGGGATCGAGCAGCGGGCCAGCCTCGAGCATCACAACATTCAGTCCCCCCTCAGTCAGAACCTTGGCCGCCACACCTCCTGCCGCTCCGGAGCCGATAACGCAGACGTCGTAGACCTTGGGAGAGCGAATCACCTCAGGCACGGTATGCCAATCGGTTGCGCTCTTGCCATTCATTACTGGATTCATGAATCACTCAGGGAAAGCAGTAAGAATCGCTCGAGGCGTCGCCACCCTCCAGGTGGATCTGGTGGCCGCGCTGATCGCCGAAATTGAGGAAGAAGCGTGGATCGGCGCTCATGCCACCGTCAGGCGCAGCGTCGATCTTCACCATCCAGCTTCGCACTCCTTCCGGATAGAACTGCTCGTCCCAGGCGCGATAGAGCGAATTCGTGAGGTAGACGCGCCTCCCATCGCGGCTGACTTCCACCATCTGGGGACCCCCATTCAGCTGCTCGGAAGGCCTGCCGGGATGCGCCGTGTGGCGAACGATTCCGCCAAGGTGCACCGATCCAGTTAGCTTGGGTTTAAAAGGTTCCGACACATCGTATTGGCGTAACTCGCCGGTGCCCCAGCAGGAGACGTAAAGAAAGCGATCGTCGAGCGAGAGATTGATATCGGTCACGAGCGGCGGCACGGCCCCAAATCCCTTGAGCAGAGGCGGCAGCAATTGTGCGTCGGCGGGCTCCGCGGGAATCTCGATCACCTTCTCGATCGCCCATTTGCCGTCGCCGTTCGAGCGATGCCAGAGCCAGATTGAGGATGACAAATCCTTGAGCGAAACCACCACGCCTACGAAGCCGTAAGGCTGCGTGGGGTCGTGGGCGGGACGTAGCTCCAGCACCATTTGCTGTTCGGCTCCCAGGTCGAGCTCCTGCACTTGGCGGCGTTTACGCAGGTCCCAGATGTGGGCGTGCCGTCCGTACTTGCCCCCGAGCAGCAGTTCAGGATTCACACCGGCCTCGATCATATTGGGCGTGCCCCACTCGCTCGAAATCAGCGTATCGTGGCCGAGATGCCACCAGAAATCGTAAGCCAGAAATTGCGATCCCCGATCCACTTCCCAGCGGCCCAACACGTCGAAGGTGAAGTGATCGAGCACGAAAATTCCACCCGGACCGCCGCCGTCGGGCCCGCCCAAGGCGCTCACATAGACGCCATCGGGACCGCAGTGGATGGTGTGCGGGCGCGTGTATCCGGCGCGCGCGGCTACTTCGCCGGGTTCGATGACTCTGACGATCTTCGGCTGGCGCGGATCGGGCTTGACGTCGATCACGTGAATCCGCGAGGAGCGCAGGCCAGGCACCAGCAGGTATCGACGCTCCACGTGGGGATGCGGTGCGTACGGACAGAGTGCGGAGCTGCAGGCGTTCCAACCGAAGTGGTGGAGCTCGTCGCCGGCATAGGGCATCTCCACCTTCCCCACCACCTGACCATAAGCAGCGGAGTCGGGGTCGACATCGACGACGAGCAGGGCGTCAGGCTTGGCCCCGCCGTTGCCGTTCGCTGCCGTTTTCGAGGGTTCCGTGGCCTTTGGGTTGAAAGCCACCACGTAGGCCAGCCGCTCCGGCGGCGCCAGCATGGCCAGCCGCGGTGAAGGATAAAACGTCGGATCCGGTCTCAGTAACATGATCGTCCTCCTGAGTGGGTGAATCGGCGTTGGGCACGGACCAGGAAATTGCAGCGCAGGGCCCGATTTTAGCCCTGCGGTTCTTTAGTTCCGATCTGAAAAGCCGCAGGGCCGCAGAGCGGGCCCTGTGCTACTTTCCGCGTAATTCAATAGTCGTAGGAGCAGGTGATTGAACGAGGCCGGGTCTCGCGAGATCGCCTGCTCATTCCACGCTGCCCGCCTGCTACTGAGCGATCGGTGACACACGAATTCGCGGCAAACAACAAGAATGGGACGGAGTAAAATGCACGATGTAACCGAATACCATCGAGCGGCGGCAGCCGTCAAGCGAAACCTGCGGGAGCTGCCTTTAGCAACCTTCTTGACAAACTAAACTGAACGGTACAGTATTGTCATTGAGGATAGAAAAGGATGATTCGAGTGCAGAATTTGGTAAAAACGTTCGGCGATTTCACCGCCGTTAACGACATTTCATTTGAGGTGAAGAAGGGCGAAATCTTCGCTTTTCTGGGGCCGAACGGCGCCGGCAAGACGACGACCATCAAGATGCTGACCACCCTGCTGCGGCCTACCAGCGGCAATGTGGAGCTCGATGGACTGGACCCGCAGCAGCAGCAGAATGAAGCTCGCCGCCGGTTCGGTATTGTTTTTCAGGATCCCAGCCTCGAGGCCGAACTGACGGCCGCCGAGAATATGGAGATTCACGGCATCTTGTACCACATGCCGCGGCGGCTCCGGATCGAACGGACGGAACTGTTGCTCAAGCTGTTCGAACTTTGGGAGCGCCGCCATGAGCCGGTGAAGCGATTCTCAGGAGGGATGAAAAGGCGCCTCGAGATTGCGCGCGGTTTTCTGCACACGCCGAAGATCCTTTTTCTCGACGAGCCCACCCTGGGACTCGATCCGCAGAGCCGCAATCAATTGTGGACTCACGTCCGCCGCCTGAATGAGACCGAGGGCGTTACCGTCTTTCTGACCACTCACTACATGGATGAAGCGGATCGGGTAGCCAGTCGCATTGCGGTGATCGATCACGGCAAGATTGTGACTCAGGGCTCGCCCGCGGAGCTGAAGGAACAGACCAAGACCGATTCTTTGGAACACGCATTCCTGGCTCTGACGGGCTCGACCATCCGCGACGAGTCCGCCAACTCTGCCGACCAGATGCGGCAGTTCGCTAAGATGTGGAGGCGATAACGATGGGCGCCATATACATTCTGTGGCTGCGGGAGTTGAAGCGCTACGTGCGATCGCGCCCGCAGATTGTGGCCTCGCTGGCACAGCCGCTGCTTTACCTGCTGGCACTGGGATTTGGCCTCGGTCCTGTTTTCCAGAAGTCCGGCCACGGCAGTTATCTTCAGTTCGTCGCTCCTGGGGTCATCGGAATGACCGTGCTGTTTAGCTCCGTTTTTGCGGGTGTTGGATTACTCTGGGACCGCCAATTCGGATTTCTCAAGGAGACCCTAGTGGCTCCCGTGCCGCGACTCAGCATTGTCGTGGGTAAGACCCTGGGTGGGGTTACGGTGGCGCTTCTGCAGGGAACGCTGGTAGTCGTGGTCTGCCTGGTGGCGGGTTTCCGCCCGGCCAGCCCTGCGGCCATCCCGCAGGGGTTCCTTTACATGGCGCTTATCGCCCTGGTTTTTGGCGGGCTCGGCACTGCCATCGGCTCGCGGCTGCAGGATATCCAGGGCTTTCAGCTCATTATGAATTTTCTGATTATGCCGATTTTCTTTCTATCGGGAGCCCTGTTTCCACTGGATCACCTGCCCAAGGCCCTGGGTCTTATTACCAGCGCCGATCCGCTTTCCTACGGAATCGATGGACTGCGTGGGACGCTGATCGGCCTCTCCCATTTTGGGCTCCTGAAGGACTTCTGGGTTCTCACTGCGGTGGCCATTGTCTTTCTCAGCTTGGGCAGCTATCTGTTCTCGAAAATCGAGCTCTGACCATGTCCCGCCCGCGCAGCACTCGTGCCCACCAGAAAGTTCTGGACGCCGCGCTCCAGCTTTTTGCCGCCGCGGGTATCGACGCTACCAGTATGGATGCCATCGCTGCTTCCTCCGGCGTGAGCAAAGCCACCATCTACAAACACTGGCGTGACAAAGATGCGCTTTGTCTGGAGGCACTGGCTTCCTTGCACGGGCTTAACGAGCCTCCTATAGCGAAGACGGGCGACAACCGCGCTGACATGGTTGCCGTCCTGAACCATCAGCCATCCGCCGAGCGAACCGATCTGCGCAGCCGGCTGATGCCGCACTTCATGGCCTACGCGGTTCGCCATCCCGCCTTTAGCAAGGCATGGCGAGATCGCGTCATACAGCCAACGCGAATCCAGCTTATACAGTTGCTGAAACGCTCGATCGCCGAGGGCTCCTTCCCTGCGGATCTCGATCTTGAACTGAGCGTCGCTCTGCTTACAGGTCCGATGATCTACCGCCACGTGCTGGCGCTGATGGGCCGCAAACTGCCGGAGGACATGCCCGAACGTGTGGTGAACGCTTTCTGGCGCGCGCATAGCAATCCTGGACTGGCATCGAACAGACCCGAAGTCGATAACATCCCTCGCCCCGCTAGGGGGGAGAAGGCGCGATGAAGCCGCGGGCAAGGGGACTACAGGGCTGCAAGCGCGTACCTCATCAGTCCCTCGCACCTTGCGCTTTCCGCTGGTGTGGACCCGTTGGAGCCCCCTCCTCGAGGCTGTGGAAGTCGGGCGTAAACACGATCAGGCCATGATCGGGCGTGTTCTTGGTATACCCGGCCACAAGTTGACGATTATATTGATCCAAATTGAAGTCGAACCAATCGCGTGAATTCGCATCGACGATTTGCAGATCTGCGTCAACCATCGTCAGTTTTCCGAACCGCAGCGTTCCGCCGCGAAAATACATGTAGCCGGGCGCGTCCGCGCGCGGCGGAGTGAGTGCGTGCACCCCCGACACCCGGCTATCGGCGCCCGCAAACACCAGTACAAGTTCCTGCCCTGCGGTGCGGACCGCAGTAATCTTGCCGCGCACGTGCGGAGGCGGAGTCAACGTCTCGGGATCCAGTAGCAAGTCATCGCCCTCAACCCGAACGCCGCGCGCCCCATTCAGATTGATAAGGCTCGCGATCTTGACGCCCAGCAAATCCAGCAAGCCCTTTGCTGGAAGGTGCGCGGATTTAATGCTTGCGACGTGAAGCCGTATCCTGCCATCCGTTACCGAAAGGGGACCTTCAAGCTCAAAAGGAATGCTGACCCTCTTCTTCAAGACGCCGGACTGCTTCATCCGGCCCGCCTCAATCTTTATTCGGATGTGGCTTAGGGGCGCGCCAGGGTAGGCGAACACGTACGCATTCATCAGTTTGGCCAGGTCGTCCGAACTGATTCCAATTTGGCCGTAGTCAATCTTCACCGTGAAGGAGGTCTTGTCGTCAAAGGTCGCGGGTGCCTCGCGCCGGGTGGGCACGAGCGCCCCTCGCATTGCGTCGATCCGGAGCACTATTCCGGGATCGAGTTCCAGGTTCACTTTGTGCAGTTGCGCCTGCACCGGTTGTTCGAGCGAGGTGAGACTCGGGACGCTCTTTACCGTTTCATCGGTTGCGCGCGGCGAGCCTGCCGGCTTGTCCTGACGACAGCCGGCTTGAGCCAGGAGCGAAAATGCGATAGTCGGTGCAGCTAAACGGAGGAGGACGTCGCGTCGCAAGGGGACCCCTCAATGACACTATGCTGTGGCTGGTTGCGGTGACCGCGTGCCAGCTGTGAGTCCAGTTTCTAGTGCCCCTATATTTCGATGCGAGAAGCACTATCGGTCGCACCTCAGGAGCCCAAGAAGTCAGGGTGCAACGCCACCGGAGAATGGGATATTCGGAACCGGGGGGTGGTCAGAAATTGCCCCGATTATCGCGAAGCTTCCAGCTTCTCCGCCATCGCGAGCAGATTTCTCACTGTGTTCAAGTTTCTGCCTGTCCCCGGCGTCTTCAGGATCTTGTCGATGGCCGTCCACGGCAAGGAGGGGCGCGCCATGCCATTGGGGTAGTAGATATAGATCTCGCGGCCCTCCATCCGCAGCTCCTCGGGATCAGCTTTTAAGCCGAGGACTTTCTTCCGCGCTTCCGGTCCGGGATCGCTGGCGAGGAAATTCACGAGCAGCCGGTTGGGTTCGACCTCAGGTCGCGTTGCAAAGGGGTTGCGCGCGATCACGTTCTTCAATTCTGAAGGGGTGCGCAGAATAACATCGACGTGAAACCCGAAGGTCTGGTCGATCCTTTTTTCAATCTTCTTTGCTAGTCCGGTAAGGTTCGGCACCGTCGCGCCTGCAGTCCTGAAAACCACATTCCCGCTCTGCACGTAAGTTTGCGCGTCTTTAAACCCAAGCGAGGCATAGAGGGCCCGGAGTGCCTCCATCTTGATCATGTGGTGACCGCCCACATTGACGCCACGAAGCATGGAGATGATCACGGCCATGTGAAGTCCAGCATACGCCAACGTCACATCGAGGTGGCATGGCCATCCCTTCGCATTGCTCAGGGCAGGCTTTGGCCATGTCGTGCAGAAAGGCGCACACTCCAACCGGCGGTTATAGACCGTCGCCGCTACGGCAGCGTTCGTCATTATACTGTGTAATTCCCGATAAGTGTCGGCGCCTGAATTCTCAATATCAGAGACTACGCAGATCTCAAGGGCCATACCATCAGTACACACCCATTCGCAGGCAGCGGAATTTTGAGTTCACTTGCCCCACTCGTGGCTTCTTGGCGCCACTCTCCTTGTTTCGCGCTGATCAACAGCGTGCGTGCGGTAGAGCCGAGGGCAGGGAAGCTCACGGTTGCGGAAGTGGCCTCATCATGATTCAAGATCGCCAGAATGCGACTTTCCTCAGTTTGATAGCCGAGCCAGTTGACCTGGTCTGAGCGCGGAGTCACTTTGATTTCATCGGGCCAAAGCGCTACCTTGCCGCGCTTATCGAGGATGGTGCCGGCCAGAGTGTCGGCACTAACGGCGACTTTGCCGCCTGAACGCGAGTTTATTTCCAGGATCAGCCAGCGAAGGCAGATCGTGCACTGCTGGGCTGAGATCCAGTCGACCCAAAAGGTGACGTCGAAGGGCTCTTCGAGAGGGACGAACTCCGTACCTTCGAGCGGCCAGAAAGCGCCGCCGATGTCCGTCCAGGCGGCCTTCCGCGGCCAAACACTACCCCCATTGTCCCTGACGATCCACCAGCCGATGGTCTTTGCTGCGCCCGCGAATCTTCGAAATAAGTCATCTCCGGTCAGCCGAAACGCGGTTTGGGCCGCCAGGCCAAACATGGGAGCGACGTAGGTGGCCGGGGGCCAGTTCCATTGCTCGTGGGCATGACCGACGCTATTGGCATAGTCGCGGCCATCCACCACCCGCGTCCAAATCCAGGTGACGGCATTACGCGCCGCCTCCACAGCCAATTCCTTTTCTCCCATCTCCGCAAAGACGTTCGCTGCGATGCCGAACTCATAAGCTTCCCAACTCAGTCCTACCTTTCCATTTGCGCCCGAAACATCTTCCCAGTATCCCCGGCAGATATGCCGGGCCAGGAAAGTGGAGGCGAACCAGTTTTTCGCCTTGTCCGCGGCTTCCAGGTACCGCGCTTCGCCGCTCAGCTTGCCATACCTGTAGAGGGCCCAGATATTCCAGATGTTCCCGGCATCTTCCTCCTCGGTAAGCTTTGTCCCATCAGGCAGGCAGGCATAGAACCATCCGCCATTGGGACTCTGAATCTTCAAAAGCCAATCGAGCGCGGTCCTTGCCGCCTCCAGTGCTGGCTGGTCTCGCTGCCCGTCGGCCACGTAGTATTGGAGTAGCGTCCAAGCCGCGGCGCCGCTGGCATGCGGCTCGATCCAGCGATTATTGGCCTGATCACACCCGCCAACTCCCTTTGCGGGCATGCTCAGGCTTCCCAGTTCGAAGGTCTTGAGGTCCGGCGAGACGTATTGAGAGAAAAATGCGCCCATTGTTGGCCCCTCTTTGACCCTTACACCCGGATACTCCAGCAGCCAGCGCACGCATTTGCGGGCTCGATCCAGGGCCTGCTCGTCACGCGTCATCTGATGCCACGCGTATAAAGCTGGAATGGTGTAGGTGAGCCCGTAAAAGGCGTACACATAGTCCTGTTTGGGGAAGCTGGTCACCACTTGCATCTTCCGGCTCCAGACATCTTCGTTGTGGGCCAGATACTTCGCTTCACCGGCAACAGACTCGATCAAAGGGCGATACTGGCGGGGTGTGTCGAATTTGTAGATCTCGGTGACCACATAACGGAAGCACTCAAACCAGTCGCCGGTCACCACAGGAACCAGCAGTTCGACGGGTTCTGTCCCTAACCGCAATTTCACTACGGCATCATCCTGTTCGATGCCGAACAAGCAACGGTCGCGATCGGGTACCAGGCCGACTGTCCCTTGAGAGGTCTCGAGCGCAAGCATTCTGGTGGGTGGAAACCAACCCCCGAGCACCAAGGGCTGCTTCCCGTAAACTCCTTCAAAGTAGCTGATGGGTTCCTTGCTGTACACATAGGCAGGCATGAAACGGAAGGTGACGTGTTCGGGCTTCAGGCGCACGGTGAGAACGCCTGATGTCTTCTCCTGCTGAAGCCCATCGTGCAGGTTGCGAAAGGTCGCGCGCAGCGCTGAGTCCACGAGCATCAGCTTGCACTCGATCGATGCTTGCCGGTGGCTGCCCCAAAGAGTGATCTCATGGCCTTCCTCGGCGCCCGCCGAGAACGAGACGGGCGAGCCATCGAATGTGGCTTCCAGTGAGGCTCGGACGGCCTGTTGACCTGTGCCACGGTTCAACTGCAACTGAAGCTTGCCCGCTTCTATAGACCACGACACGTTGACTCGCTGGTTGTGAAGGCGGCCTTGCTGCGGGACTGAACTGCGCTCGACTGGGAAGGCCCATCGGCTGGTAGCGTGCCCCTCCTCTTCGACCCGGAGTTCCACCACTTGCGGCACACTCCCTTTGGTCTCCTTCGCTAATCGAAACGCCGACGCCTTACCCGGGGTCAGTTGGCCGGCTGAGAGCCATTGTTCTCCCCAACCGATTCTCACCGAGGCGCTCTCAGTGCCGGAATTCAGCAGATCGCCCGAAATCGCCTCAGCGTTCGCCTTCACACCTCGAACGATCACACGGGGAGCCACTGCCAGCGTCACCGTGCGGCGGTCCACTACCGTGCCCTGCCCGTCTCTTAACTCAAGCGCAGCCGGAACGCTGCCACTGCACAGGGGTCTGAGCGTAAGGCTGAAGGCAGCGGTGGAATCGACTCGCGCCGGACTTCCAACTAGCTGAAGGTTCTTCGATGGCTCTAATGTCACGTTGTACGCCGAGGGGTCGATGGCGCCCACTACACGGCCGTGGATTTTGCAAATCTCTCCCGATTTGATGTTGTTCGAATCAACCGCAGTATTGTGGAGCGACGGACCGGTAAAGCTTTCGATTTCGTAGGTACGAATGCCCGGAGCGCCGGGGAAGAGTCCAGTGACCTCGATCTTGTAGTGGCGGGCGGGCCTGGGTTGCGCAAGGGTCCACACCTGCGGCCAATCCGGCAGCAGTCCCTTCATCAGCTCCGCCAACTCCCAGTTAGCGCCATCATTGCTTCGATAGATGTTTAGGGATGCAAACGCAGTTGAGAGCACCAGAGGGTCAATCCGGTAGTCTTTGACGGAGGGAACATAAAAGTAGTGGACGAACTTCGTCAGAGTCACAACGTCGCCGTAGTCGATGGTGCAGAAGAAGGGCTTCTGGGCGGAAGGACTTCCCGGTTGAAACCAACCATGGGCGATGGAGTTGGGATAGCGTGATCCGCCGAACCCATCAAAGGCAAAATGCGATCCGGTGTTCCACGTCTCTTCGAGATCCGGATTCCTGACTTTCACGGGTCTGGTTTGATAGTCCCAGACTCTTCCTTCCGGATTTTCAGCAGGGGCGAGCCGAGAGGGCCGCGGTTAAGGCGGGCTCGCTGGCACGTGCGAGAATCGGCAAGCTCAAGCTCGCCGCACTGATGCCCAAGAAGTCTCGTCGTCGGAGTCCTTTCACCATGTGCCCTCCTTTGTACCCGTATACCCGACGGAAAGTGCGATGCTTCCGGCGAGAACAAGAAACGCGGTAGGATACTGGCCATTATCTGGAGTGTCAATTGGGATTCAGGTTGCGTGATTCCACGGCGATAGAGTCGGATCGAACTCCAAAAACCTATGCGCAGGCAATTTCAAGCTGAAGCAGGCTAAGAATCCTGGCTACAATTTCGAGAGAATTGTGGGATGATGGGTGTCTTTTGAAACCCACCGCCACCTGGGGCCGGCGGCCGTTTTTCCCAGCGCCGGAAAGACGAGAGAAAATTAGGGGAGCCTGACATGAGTTTTTCTTTGACCACTTTGGACTGGATTGTCTGCGTGGTCGGTTTGTTCGGAAGCGTTTTTATCGGCCTGCGATTGGCAGTACGCTCTCATGCCAGCGAAAGTAGTTCAGGGTTTTTCCTAGCCGGCCGCCATCTGACCTGGCCCATTGTCGGCGCTTCGCTGTTCGCCACCAATATTGGGGCGGAGCATCTGGTGGGGCTCTCAGGCGATGCCAACCGCTACGGTCTGGGTGCGGGCGCGGTGGAACTGACCACCCCGATCTGCATGGGGTTTGCCGTTGCTGCACTGTTTCCCTACTACATTCGCAATAAGGTGTTCACCATCCCGGAATTCCTGGAGATGCGCTACAACCGCCAGGCGCGAACCTTCTTCTCCGGGTTGATGCTGGTCATCAGCATTATGACCAAGATGGCTTTCCATCTTTACGCGGGTGCGCTCGTATTGCACGGATTGCTGGGTTGGCCCGTGATGTCGGTGGTGGTTCTGGTGGGGGTCGTGATCGCCGTCATCACCATCATAGGCGGATTCACTGCGGTCGCTTACACCGACTCCATCCAGACCGGAATTATGATCGTGGGATGCGGTTTGATGCTGATGACCGGCTTGCACCGGGTAGGCGGGTGGCACGCCCTCCTTGCGACCGTGCCTCAAGCCATGCACATACACAAACCGTACGATGATCCGAATTATCCCTTTTGGGGCATCATGGCGGGGGCGGTGTACGGTGGTATCTTCTACTGGGGGATGGATCAGGTCAACGTGCAACGGGTGTTGGGAGCGCGCGATCTGGACCAGGCGCGATGGGGAGTGATGTTCGCCACCCTGCTGAAGTTCGCGCCGGTATTCGTCTTCGCCCTACCAGGTGTAATTGCCCTGGCGTTGTTTCCGGGAAGGGAAGCGAAGACCACGTTCGTTACGCTGTTGAATGAACTGCTCCCCAGTGGTCTACGAGGTCTGGTACTGGCGGCGCTACTGGCTGCCCTCATCGGTTCGAACCTCTCGGTGATGAACTCGGTGTCTACGCTGGTGGTGCGGGACTTCATCCTGCACTACCGCCCGCAGTCGAGCGAGCGGGCGCAGGTGTTCTTCGGCCGCATTGCGATTGCCGTAGCAGCGGGGCTGGGCATGGCGGCGGCCTATCTTGTTTATACCACTCCCGATGGTCTCTATAAGTATCTGCAAACGATTTCGATCTACCTGGTAATGCCGATCACCCCGGCCATTATATTTGGCATCCTAAGCAAGCGCGTCACGGTGAAGGGGGCGCTCGCTTCGGTCGTTACTGGCGCTCTGCTGGCGACGCTGTTTGTGACCGACCAGCTCCTGAAGGCCGGGGAAGGCGCCCGGCTGTTCCCGTGGCTGCACACCAAGCTGACCCTAAACTACACCTATCGGGGTTTATGGGGCTCCATCATTATCACCGTTGTGCTCTTCGCCGTATCGGCTTTCACCACGAAGGCCGATCCCACACGGCTCGAGAACCTCACCATCAAGTGGGGCGGTCCGACGGAGCCGTTTAGTGGACTTCGTGACTGGCGCCTGCAATTGGCAGTTCTGAGCGTGGCGACGATCGTAGTCTATAGGTGGCTGTGGTGAGCGATAAGCAAGCGGAAAGATCCTGTGCTATAAGAATGCCGCCGGGATGTGCGCACGAACTTTTAGACAATAGAGGACGCACAGACGCGTATTCCAACAGAGGAGCCATCATCATGTCCACGAGACCGGAGTTTTCGTCCTTTAGTCGTAGGAAGTTCCTTGCTACCTCGAGTGGACTTATTGCGGCGTCGCCGATCATGAATGGGACAGCGGCCGATCTCACTGATACGTCCACGCCATCCGGTCCGCCGGCGCCCGCGACCTCCTCCCGCAAGATTCCGATTGGCGTTTTTGACACCGTTTACTTTCACCTTTCACTCGACCAGATGCTCGAGAAAATGAGCGCGCTCGGCCTTGAAGCAGTGGAGATAAGCACGGGCGGCTATGGAGCTCCCAAACACATCCCGGTGGCGGATCTCCTGGCCGATCCAGCCAAAGCGAAAGCCTGGAAAAAGAAGTTTGAAGATCGCAATATTACGGTGGGCGCGCTTAACACCTCCGGCAATCCCATTCATCCAGATCGTATCATCGCCAGGCAATATGACGAGTCGTTCCGTCAGGCGGTGCTACTGGCGGAGCGGCTTGAGATCCCCGTAGTCGTCAACTTCTCGGGTTGTCCAGGCGATTCGCTCACCGCCAAACATCCGACCTGGGTTACTTACCGTTGGCCGCCCGAACATGATGAGCTTATTCGTTGGCAATGGGAAAAAGTCGTTATTCCCTACTGGCGCGAGGCGGTGAAGTTCGCGCGTCAGCACGGGGTGAAGAAAATCGCTATGGAAATGCACCCCAACTTCGTCGTCTATAATCCCTTCACGGTGGTGAGGCTGCGGGAGGCGATCGGAGAAGAGATAGGCGCCAATTGCGATCTTAGTCATCTATTCTGGCAGGGCTGCGATCCCGTGGAGGCCATCCATTATCTCGGCAAGCAGGGCGCCATTTTCCATGCCCACATGAAGGACACCGTCGTGTTCAAGGACACTGCCGCCAAGACCGGGGTCCTCAATTTTTCCGCGGACCCGGCAAGATTCGCCGAGGGTTCGGTCATGTTCCGCGCCGTCGGATATGGCCATGGCGCCCAGCTGTGGAAGGATGTGGTAAGGGCCTACATGGAAGTTGGCTACGAGGGTTTCCTGAGCATTGAACACGAGGATTCATTGCTTACGGGTGAAGTAGGGATTGAGCGCGCGGCCTTTGTCCTTAAGAATGTTCGCGCCGAACTGCTACAGGGTAAGTGATAGTTGGGCATTTGCAAGATGCTGACAAAAGGCAAACTGCTACCCCCCGTGGCGGGCCCAGCGCTCCGCGCCTGCGGGCTGGGTAGGGCCGCCTGGTTGCTTGGTGCAACCTCGATGTACGTCGCTCTGCTTTATTGCTCTCCCCCAGCAAGGGCTGGTGCTCAGGAACTGAGTGTTGACGAGTGGACCGCCGAGCACTTTACGCAGGCGCGAGAGGCGCAGGCGCGAAACGAACTCGACGCCGCGGCTGAAGGGTATCGCGCGATCATCTCTCGTAATCCCAAGTTTGCCGGGGCTCTCCTGAATCTCGGGATCGTTTACCACCAACAACGTAAATATCGGGAGTCTATCCAAGTACTGCAGCGTGCGGTGTCGCTTGATGAGAGACTGCTCGGCGCGCAACTGTTTCTCGGAATCGACCAGTATCTGGTGGACGATCCGCGAGCAGCGCTTCCGCATCTCGGCAAGGCTCTGGAACTAAAGCCGGATGACCGGCAGGCCGGGATCTATCTGGCCCTGGCCTACGTCGCTCTGGACGAGCCCGAGAAGGCCGCACAGCAACTGCGCAAGACAGCTCAGCACTCTCCCGATGACCCCGAAATCTTCTATGAAGAGGGAAGAGCGTACTTGAGCGGCATGAGCCTGGGCCTTTCCTTGCTGCGGCAGGAGGGTAGCGATTCAGCGTTGTATCACTGGGCCCTCGCGATGGCGGCCGAGCAGAAGAGCGACTTGGTAACCGCGGTGCAGGAGTATCTGAAGGCGCTGGCACGCGATCCGGGAATTGCCGAGCTTTATGTAAGACTAGGGGTCAGTTTCCAGAAGGCCGGAATGCCCGATCTCGCGGCGGCTTGCCTCGAAAGGCTCAAGATGCTCAATCCGCAGCACGGTCCTGCGCACATGGATTCGCACCTGGTTGCGGATAGAGGCTCTCCAGCCACACCCGACATCGTCGCGAACAGGGAGACGTTCCGGCGCTTATGGCAGGCAGTCCCGCCGGCTCCTAAAATAGCTGGCCTGCCCGCCGTGGCTGATGAGGCTGTGAACCGCGCGGTCAAGCAGCAAATTTCTGCGGGGAAGGACGACGGTCTGAGGGCTGCAGTTGAGTTGTACTTAAGCGGTGATTACGCGAGTACGGCTGCGAAACTGCGGGCAAAGGTTGATGGTAGCCGGGACAAGGGAGATGAGTGGCTTTCGCCTTACCTGCTGGCCCGTTGCTACTTGTTGATGGAGGACGATAATTCAGCCCAAGGCGTACTTGACACACGCCTTACCCCGTATCTCGATCTGCCGCCCGTGGCGCTGCTCCGGGTGGAAATCGAAAGCCGCATGGCCCTGCGGTGTTTCGATTGGGTGGCGGCTCACCAGCCGAATTCCTATTTTGCGAAGGCTTTGATGGCAGAGTCCTATGCCGCAGCCGGGCAGGATAAGGAAGCTCTTGCCGCCTACCACGAAATCCTTAAGCTCGGGCCGAACCGTCTGGGAATCCACCTGGCCATCGGCCGGATCTACGAAAAGCAACTGCAGTGGGCGCCCGCCATCGAGGAATACCGATCGGAGCTGGCACTGGATTCGGCCAACGCCATGGCTCTAGCCCATCTTGGCCACGTCTACACACAAGCCCGGGAGCCAGAACGGGCAATCCAGGTACTGGAGCGCTTGCTAAAGACCAATCCGAGCGATGGCCAGGGCTACGCCGATCTGGGAAAAGCCTGGGCGCTCAAGGGGGACACGGCCAAGGCGATCGCCGCCTATGAGCAGGCTCTCCGTTACACTCCCGACGAGTATGATCTGCACTATCGTCTCTACAGCCTGTACGCAAAAAGCGGAGACAACGCCACAGCCCAGCGGCATCTTGCCGCCTTTAAGGTTGGTGAGAGCCGAAAGAAAACCAGCTACCAGAAATCAATGGCTGAGCTTGAGCGGGAGGGCAAGCAGGGCACAAATTGATGCTGTTAATGTCGGTCATCGAGCCGTATAGCCGCCGTCGATGGTCCAGTTGGCTCCAGTGACGCAGGCAGCCGCTTCACTGCAATGATAGGCCACCAGTTCTGCGACTTCCTCGGTGCTGGTCAGACGCTTAACCAGGAAGTTGTCCAGCGTCTGGTGCACGTCAACCGTTCCCTCGGCAAAAACCTTTCTCGCGGCCGGCGGGTCAACCACCCCAGGGCTGATGCAATTGACCCGAACCCCGAATGGCGCCATCTCCACCGCCATGGCGCGTCCCATGGCCACCAATGCCCCCTTGGTCCCCGCATAGGCCGCCAGATTGGGATTGCCTGCCAGCGCGTTGACGGATGCGATGTTCACGATGCAGGGGTCCTTCGGCCTCTCGGAGAGCCGGGTAAGGCATCGGAAAAATTCCTGCGCGAGAAAGAAGGGCGCCCTCTGGTTTATGGCAACGAGTCGATCGAACTCGGGAACGCTCACGTCGAGGATCGGCTTGTGGAAGCTCCAAGCAGCATTGTTTACGAGCGTATCGACACAGCCGAGAGCCTTTTCGGCCGCATCCATGACCACCTGGGCGGCATCGGCTTCTGCAAGATCCTTGACCAAGGCGAAGACGGCCCCCTTTGCGAGAACCCCTTCCCCCACCAGGGAAGTGACACCCGGATCACGGTCTACCAGGAGTACCTTCGCGCCTGTTCCTGCAAACCGTTGGGCAATGGCAAGTCCGAGGCCGCTTCCTGCGCCCGTCACAATCACTCTGCGCCTCGCCAGCGATTTTGGAGTCGAGTCTACCACAAGCATAAGGTAACCCTATAGCGATCAGCAGTCGTACTCAAGGTCTCTGCCAGGCCAAGTCAAGCCGAACGAAAAGCGCAGATACCATCCTACACGCAAACAAGTTGCTTTAAAGCGGCCCTGAGACGTGGATAGACATGAGCGTGGGCCTGGGGCAGAGATCTAGAAGGGTTGGCTCCCGCTGTCCGGTCGAAGCGAACCTGCGACGACCGCAGCAACCGTCTCAAGCTTGATTTGAAAACTGGGGTGTGCAAAACTCCCATTGAATCTCGTACAAGGTCAGGAAATGAGCTTGCAAGATCGGACTCGGTCCAATTTTGCCGTACGCGTAATAACAGGCCGGCGCACTGAGTTACGAATTGTGAGTGCCTGGAATACATGATCGGATCTGCGCGACTGCGAAAAGATTCGGCGATGCGATTGGCCGGATGGCGGGTGCTCTCCCTTACGCTCTGGCTCGGGTGCCAGACTTTCTGCCCTCTTTGGGTCCAGGCCCAACTGAAGAGTAATCCCTTGGTTTGCTCCAAGCCCGACACTTCTCTTCAACTGCAGGATGTTCATCGAACTTCGCCTGGGCTGGGCGGCGCCGACGAGCATTATGCTCAAGCCGAGCGTTTTGAATCGGCAGGGGACCAGGTGCGAGCGGAAGCGGAGTTCAAAGCCGCTGTTGCCAGCATGCCGGCGGGCGATAAATATGTCCGCAGGTTGGCTCTCTTCGAAATTGAGCGAGAGCGTCACGATGACGCCCTCGGAGTGATTCGGGACTACGTGAAGGCGTGCGGTCCAACGTCACTCGGCTGGTCGCTTGAGGCGGAGTTGCTGTTCAAGAAGAAGCAATACGACGGGGCTTATGAAGCGGCACAGCATTCTCTCGCCCTGTCCAATGAGGATGCCCGGATGCACGAGATGGTAGGTTTGATCTACGTTGTCAAACGTCAGAATGGGGCGGCTGTGCTCGAGTTGAAGAAAGCAGCCGAGCTGGATTCGGAGAGCGCCCAAATCAGATATTTCTACGGTAGAACCCTATACACCACCGGCCGCTACCAGGAAGCACGGGATGCGTTTCTCGCCTGTCTTAAGCTCCAGCCGGAATATCCACGCGCGCAAGAGAATCTCGGGCTTTGCTACGAGGCGTTGCAGGAGTTTCCCAAGGCCTTCGATTGCTATCGTCAGGCAATCGCTGGCGAAGAAACCAAGAAGGGGCAGAAAAATGCCGAGCCTTATGCCTTTTATGGACGTTCGCTTCTCGACCAGCGGCAGACGAGCGAAGGCCTCGCGGTGCTTCGCCGGGCTGTCGAAGTTAGCTCCCGCTCGTTCATCGCCAATTATGAACTGGGCAGAGGACTCCTATCCTCGGGAGAACTCAAAGAGGCTGAACACTTCCTACTGGTGGCGAAGGACCTCGATCCCCAGTATCCACAGACGCATTATCTGCTGGGAAAACTCTGTCAACGAGAACAGCGCCCGCGAGAAGCGGCACAACACTGGGCAAGGTTCGAGAATCTCAACCGGAATCCTGAAAACAGGGACCTTCCGATCACTGATCGCTAAAATCGCGTGCTTTACGGTGCGGCCCTCCCCCAGTGCACCGCTCTTGTTGCTCCCGAAGTTGACAGACGGTCGCCAGCATCTATGATAGTCGGGTTAGCTCAGCAGCCAGTCAGATTAGGTTTCTAGCGCTCTTCGGCAGTAGGCGTAGCACTTCTTCACTTCCGCCACTGGATCCATACCGGGCTTTCCATACTCATATTCGATATTAGCCGGAATCTTCCAGCGCTGGTCGCGCAGTAAGCGCAGCACCGCCACGATCGGCGTGTCACCTTCACCGAAGGGTAGATTAGCGCCATGGTTTCTTTTGCGGTCTTTAATATGAAGAGTAACAATGCGGTCGTGGTGCTGGCGAATGTATTCCACGGCATCACCCCCGGCGGCCGTGAAGTGGCCGATATCAAGGTTGACCCCGAGGTAGCGCGAGCCGCCTTTCAGGGCTCGGGCGAAGCTCTCGGGCGTTGAGAATTCATCCGGATCTGCGGTGTTATCGTGGCCGTGGAATCCCACCATGATTTTGTATTTCTGTGCCAGAGTGTCCAGCTTCGGCGCCAGGCTAACGTTCGTGGACGCCGTAATGTACTTCATGCCCATCGCCTGGGTCATCTGGAATCCGCGCTCCATCTCGGCGTCGGTCATATCTTTGCGGAAATTGTAGGCATAGGCGTATAGCAGGATTCCGGCATCATCAAACTGGCGTCGAATGTCCCGAATCTGATCGAGGGGAACCGAGAGTCGCCATTTGCGCAGCGCGGCTCCTTTCAGGTCCTGGGGCTCGACATGCAATTGCGACATCTCGCACTCGCCGAGTCCCACTGCCTGGAACGCCTTAATAGCGGCGGTCCGAGTGAGAGGCAGGTCCCGAAAAGAGTAGCTCTGGGAGCCGATTTGAACACCGCGCACCACCGAGTTGATCGTTTCTCTGGCACGCAACTGATCGCCTGCAATGCCGAGGCCGGCACAGCCCGCGACTAACAATTTCGCAGCATCACGTCGGGAAACAGGACCCATGGATCCTCCTTTTGGTGTTACGCAGCGAGGGATGAAGATTCTCCTTCGCCACCAACCTTATCAAGTCTGGTAATCTTTACGACCCGCGGCAAGAAGCTGTGCAAAGCCTCGTTGTATACTACTAAGGCTCGGCTCAGTCAAGCTTCTTAACAAGAGGACAAGAGGACAATCGCTATGCTCAGAACAATCGCTCGCGCGTTGATCGTTGCCTTGAGCCTTTTTGCCGTTGCTCAGTCCAGGGCAGGAGCACTCGATAATCAGCTTACGGCCGAAGAGAAGAAAGAAGGCTGGATCCTCCTCTTCGATGGGAAGTCGTCCAAAGACTGGATGACCAGCGGGTGGGAGGCTTGTCCGGAGGTGCTGGACCAGGGAGCCATTAATCCGAATAAGTGTCCGAAGCTGGGAGTCGGCGGCTGGGACATGGTCTACGAGAGGCCGTGGACGGATTTCATTCTGGAACTCGATTTCAAGATCACTCCTAAGACAAACAGCGGGGTGATGGTGAGAATATCGCCCCTCAAAGCTGTGCCGGGCTTCGATGTTGAGTACAACGGTCTTGAGGTGCAGATTCTGGACAGCAAGACCCACGGCTTTTATGATACTGGGGCGCTCTATGAATTGGTGAAGCCCACAAGTAACGCCATGCGTCCGGCCGGTGAATGGAACCATTTACGGATTAGTTGCGACAAGAGCGTGCTTGAGGTGTGGGTGAACAATGTTCACGTCAATCACATGGATCTTAATGAGTGGACCACGCCTTACGAGCGTCCTGATGGTAGCGAGCACAAGTTCAACATCGCCTGGAAGGATCACTCACGAACCGGCTATATCGGTTTGCAGAAGCACGGAGGAGACTGCTGGTTCAAAAACATCAAGTTGAAGCCCCTCGACTGAACAAACAGTAGTCGACCGGGTCGCTGAATTGCGAATTTACCTGGAGGTGAGGATGAGTAAGGCGGCTAAACCGGTGGGTATTTATGCTCCCTCTGTGACTGCTTTCAACGCGGATGAGTCTCTAAACCAAAAGGGCATCCGTGCGTTCGTGCGCTTCTTGTTGGACTCCGGCGTTCACGGACTTGCGCCCCTGGGAAGCGCCGGTGAGTTTATCGCTCTCACCGAGAACGAGCGCATGCAGGCGATGGAATGGACCCTGAATGAAGTGAATGGAGAGGTGCCGGTTTACGCGGGTACCGGCCATTACTCCACTCGAGCGACGATCGAGCTGAGCCAACACGCTTACCGGAACGGGGCCAAGGGGCTTATGATCATGCCCCCTTACCTGCTGCGTCCGCCGAAACAGGATGTCCTGGATCATTTTCGGCGTATCCGCGAGGCGGTCCCGTTGCCCATTATGGTTTACAATGTCCCGATCCTCGCCGGCATAGAATTAACGCCTGCCGATATCAAGCTACTATATGAAGAAGACGTGGTTCACTCCGTCAAGTGGTCGCACGTAGAGGTTTCGCGGATTCATGATACCAGGCTGCTATGCGGGTCTGATTTCGCGGTCTTCGTCGGAATCGATCTGATCGGGCTGGAGGGCCTTGCGGCCGGCGCCGACGGTTATATCGGCGGTTTGACAATGATCGTACCTCGTCTTGCGCGCCAACTGTTCGAAATGGTCTCGCAGTGTGACTTGGCCGGTGCGCGCAAGCTCTGGGAGCGCCTGCTTCCTCTGATTCAATTCGAGTATCGCGCGATCTTCTCGGCCTCCGGCGATCCCCACTGGCTGGCTGTTTGCCGGGAAGCGGCATCTCTGCGGGGCATCGCCGTCGGCTTACCCCGTGCGCCGCTTCGGCCTCTCTCTGCGGAACACCGGCAGGAGCTCCTGACGATACTCGAGAGCCTGGGCGAGCTGTGAATGAGCGAAGCGTAGTGCTGCCTGCCGTCCGCCAACCAATAAATAGCGACTACAGGGCGCGTTCTCATACAGAAACGAGGTATGATACTGACCTCTTCTTGCGGAATTTCTGTTGCCGTTATCCGCAAGTACAAGGAGCCATGCCGATGAAAATAGTTCAGGTTGAAGTCTTTCTGGTTGGAGCCACGTGGCGCAATTTTGTGATGGTCAAGCTTAGCACTGACTCAGGCTTGGTGGGTTGGGGAGAAGGAACGCTCGGATGGAAGGAAACCGCAGTCCGGGAAATGATTTTGGATCTCGGCCGGCGTTACGTGGTCGGCCAAAGCCCGTTTGATATTGAGGATCTGTGGTTTAGGATGTATCAGATCGAGCACAACGTAGGGCCTGTGATGTTTGCGGCCATGGCTGGTATCGAGACAGCTTTGTGGGACCTTGTGGGCAAGGTGTGCGGTCAGCCGGTCTATAACCTCGTTGGTGGTAAGGTCCGATCGAAAGTCAAGGCTTACGCGAACGGGTGGTACGGCTATGACGGCGATTTGGAAAAGCTCGCGGACCGAGCCCGGGAAGTGGTGAGCCGCGGTTACCTGGCTCTCAAATTCGATCCCTTTGGTCCCGGCGGAAGAGAGATCTCGCGAGTGGAGTTGAGAGAAGCCGCAAAGCGAGTGGAGACGGTACGGCGGGCAGTAGGAGACAGCACCGATATTCTTCTGGAGTTCCACGGACGGTTCAGTCCGATCATGGCACTAGAAGCGGCCCGTGCCATGGTGCCCTATGCTCCCAGTTGGTGCGAGGAGCCGATTCCGGCGCACAATAGTGAGTCAATGGCCCAGGTGGTTTCCGCTTCACCCCTTCGTATCGCCACGGGAGAGCATGTGTATAGCCGATTCGGTTTTCTGGACCTGCTCGAACGCAAGGGAGCTCACGTCATTCAGCCGGATTTGACTTACAGCGGTGGCTTCCTTGAAACCAAGAAGATCGCGGCCCTCGCGGAAACATACTACGTAAGTGTGGCACCGCATAACTGCGATGGTCCACTGAAAACGATGATCGCGGTTCACCTTTGTGCCAACATCCCCAATTTCCTGATTCTCGAGACCTTCGAGGATTACGATGTGCCTTTCCGTTGTGACATCACTCCTGGCGCGCCCCGAGTCCGAAATGGCTACTACGACGTCCCCACCGGGCCGGGCTGGGGTGTTGAAGTTGATGAGTCCGTCGTGTTGACCCATCCAGAGGATCCCAACGCCAAGATGAACATGTTCTCCGCAGGCTGGGAGGCTATGATGTGCAAATAGATACACTAAGGGTCATCCTCACATTCACTTGTCCGCTGATTTCTTCTGGTTGACCTGGCCGATCATTACCCCAATGTTCCGTCTGATTTGCCTGCTCGTCATGTTTCTGCTTGCCGCGCTCACCCTGAAGGCGGCGGGAAGCACGCCGATGCCGACGCTGCGCATCCCCCATGTGACCCGGGCGCCGAAGCTCACCGACTACCTTGATGGCATACCCCGTGAGGCCGAAGAGACCGTCACGGATTTCAGGCAGCTCGATCCCGGTGACGGCGTGCCGGCCAGCCAGCCAACCACTGCCTACCTTTCCTACGACGATAAGAATATCTACATGGCTTTTATCTGCAAAGACGACCCTGAGCTCGTCCGGGCGCACAAAACCAAGCGCGATAATCTGCTTGATGACGACCGCATAACGATTAGCCTCGACACTTTTCATGACCATCGTCGGGTTTTCTGGTTTGACGCGAACCTGTACGGCATCCAGATGGATGGAATTAACACGGATGGCGTGGATGATCTCAGCTTCGATGCTGTCTGGTACGCTGAGGGCCGTTTCCTGCCTGACGGCTACATCGTATTTGTAGCCATCCCCTTCCGCAGTCTGCGATTTCCTAATACCAAGGAGCAGACTTGGGGCATCATCATTGGACGCTTGATCCAGCGCAACAACGAATTTGACACCTGGCCTTACGTCACCCATCGTCGGGATCCGAGTTGGGCAGGTCAAGGCGGAGATCTAAAGGGAATCCGGCACGTCTCGCACGGCAGAAACATGCAATTCAACCCCTACGGGCTCTTCTCCACTTCGCGCTTTCTTGACAATCCTCTGACAGGCATGCCCCAATTCCGCAAGCAAAACGACGCCCGCGTGGGGCTCGATGCCAAGGCGGTTTTGTTTCGTGCCTTCACCCTGGACGCTGCGGTGAACCCCGATTTCAGCCAGATAGAATCCGACGAGCCGCAGGTGACGGCAAACCAACGCTACGAAGTCTATTTTCCTGAGAGACGGCCGCTCTTTACCGAAAACGCCCAGTTTTTCTCTACGCCGGAGGATCTATTCTTCTCCCGTCGCATCGTCGATCCGCAATTCGGCGCCCCGCCTGACCGGCAAGGTTGGACGCTGGGCAATCGGCGCCCTAGCTGCAGACGACCGTGCCCCGGGCGAGATCGTCTCGCCGGCGGACCCCACCTTTGGCCGCCGCGCCAATGCAGAGGTTGTCCGGGTGCAGCGAGAGTTCGGTTCGGAGTCCTACCTCGGGGTGCTGCTTTCGAGTCTCGACTTCGCGGGTAGTTCAAACCGCGTGTATTCGGTGGATTCGAGGATAAAAATCAAACCGGCCTGGTTTGTAGAAGGTCAGGCCATCGGCAGCAAAACCCGGCAACTGGACGGCGAACGGCTCTCCGGCCCGGCCTATCTTGCCGGACTCCTTCACGATGGCCGCAATTTCACCACCCACACCGTATATACAGACCGTAGCCCCAGTTTCCGCTCCGAACTCGGATTCATCCCGCGCGTCGACATTCGCCAGGTCGAACAGAAGTTAGGCTATCGTTGGTGGCCAGAGGGAAGAGGCATGGTCAACTTTGGTCCTACCCTCACGGGCCTGGTTAACTGGGACCGACGCGGACGGGTGCAGGACTGGCAAATCCAGCCCGGGTTCGTCGTCACGCTTCCGCGCCTGACCACTTTTGGTTTCGACCGGCTCGACGCCTTCGAACTGTTTCAGAACCTCGGTTTTCGCGAGTCTCAAAACCATAGCCACCTCGACACTCAATGGCTCAAATGGCTCGCCTTCTCCTCTGCTTACAGTTGGGGTACCGGCGTTAACTACTATCCGGCAACGGGCCTTAGGCCATTTCTGGCGGATTCCGAGACCGGTTCCCTTGGATTCACCTTTCGCCCTACGCCGCGTATTCGCTTTGATCAGACCTATCTCTACAGTCGCTTGGCAGCCCGCGGTGGTAATGTGCCTGAGGAAGTTTCCGGCAAGCCGGTGATCTTTGACAATCATATTTTGCGGTCCAAGGTGAATTACCAGTTCACCCGCGAACTTTCCTTGCGTCTGATCCTCGACTATAACGCCCTCCTTCCCAATTCTTCGCTCGTCGCGCTGAACAACACGAAGCGATTTGCGCCGGACATTTTGCTGACCTACCTGGTCCAACCCGGCACGGCCCTCTATATCGGATACACCGATGCTTATGAGAACTTAAGGTTGAACCCCCTTTTGCCGCCCTATCTCCAGCCCACTTCCTGGCCGGGAACCTCAGTGGGCAGAGAATTCTTCGTGAAGATCAGCTATCTGTTCAGGATGTAACGGGTGTTCTGAGGTGTTCTGGGAAGACACTGGATTAAACCGCATCAGGAGAGGTAATATGTCGGCCTGCTTGCAGGCGAGCACCTGTCTCCCGATTCAGGGCGCGAACGCGGTCGATCCACAGCGCTACTCACTCGGGTGCAAATGCCTGCTATCGAGCTAGCAACCAGGAGGACAAAGTGAGCGCAGAACTCAACCGCAGGGATTTTCTCAAGAGAGGAAGCGTCATCGCAACGGGGGGTTTCTTGGCGAATGGTGTGCATACGCGAGTGCTGGCAGCGCCGGAGGATGAGCCTGGCCGCGCGCACTCCGCTAACGATCACATTCAGCTGGCGCTGATCGGCGCCGGCAATCAGGGCCAGGGCGACACCCACATTGCGCTTCAGGTACCCGGAGTAAAGCTCGTCGCCGCTGCAGACTGCTACGACGGCAGACTGGTTCATTGCCGCGAACTCTGGGGCGACCAGGTCTCCACCACTCGTGACTACCGGGAAATTCTGGCGCGTCCCGATGTTGACGCAGTGTTGATCGCTACACCCGACCACTGGCACATGCAGGCAGCCGTCGACGCCATGAAAGCCGGAAAGGATGTCTATCTTGAGAAGCCAATGATCCACCTTTACAGCGACGGGCCCCAGATCATCGAAACGGCTCGCCAGACGCAACGTATTCTCCAGGTGGGCAGCCAGCGAGTCAGCTCGATGATGTACAAGAAGGCACAGCAATTGCTTCAGGCGGGCTCCATTGGGGAGATCACTGTCGTCAACGCCTGGTGGGATCGTAATCCTAATTACCCGGTTATGGGGTTTGATGCTTCGATTCCGCCCGATGCCTCCCCCGCGACTATTGACTGGGAGCGCTTCCTGGGTTCAGCTCCAAAGGAACCGTTCAACGCGGAGCACTTCTTCCAATGGCGCAAATGGAAGGTTTACGGGAGTGGCGTGGCGGGGGATCTGTTTGTGCACCTGTTCAGCGGTACCCACTTCATCACCGGGTCGAATGGACCCACTCGAGGCAGTGGCGACGGGCGGGATCCGTCACTACAAGGACGGTCGTGATCAGCCGGACGTCATGTTGGGCTTGTTTGACTATCCCCAGGGATTCAACCTTCATTTGCGGGTGAATTTTGTAAGCGGCGCGCCCGAGAACGAGGGCTTTGTATTCACCGGCTCGGAGGGCACGCTGCAGATTGGCGGTGATGGGGTTACCCTCACCCGTGCTCCACGGGAGCCTGCTCCCGATTACAGCATCACTTCTTTCGCAAATGCGACTCAAGAGGCTTTCATGAGCGATTTCCGGAAGAAGTACCCCTTGGTTCATCCTTCCGGCGATCCACCCGAGGAGGTGGAAAGATACGTAGCACCAACTGGGTACAGTGATAGCTTCGATCATTTCAAGAATTTCTTTGGAGCGGTGCGGACGCGACAACCGATTGTCGAAGATCCAGTGTTTGGATATCGGGCGGCGGGGGCGGCTTTACTCGCGAACGTGAGCTACGAGGGGGGCAAAATCGTTCATTGGGACCCGGAGGAAATGAAGCTTCTCTGACGAGACTGGGGAAGGGTACTGGCATTCGCGCCTGTGCTCAACTACCTGCCGTTGCGCCGCACAATCGCCCGTGCGGGCGCGGCCTCCCTTCCTTGGAACCTCACGGGCAGGCAGATCAGGTCGTAGTTCCCTGCCGAGACGGCGCGCAAGTCTAAGCCCTCCACAACCACGATTCCTTTCGCCAGAAGGATTCGATGTACTTCAGGTTGCGGGGAACCGAACTTCTCGATGGACATGTAGTCAATGCCGACGAACTCGACTCCAGCGTCGGCCAGCGCCTGGGCTGCGTTCGGTGCGAGGGCCGCGAAATCTTTGTGGAACTTCTTGGTTCCCCAGAGATTGTCGTAAGAGTTGCGGGTCTTGAACAGCAGGCGCTTGGCGCCCTGCCAGTGGTGACGGTTGAGCTCGCCAAGATCGATGACGGCTGCGTCACGAGAGCATTCGATGATTCTGGCGGGCCCGATCAGCTTCTCGAACGAGATTTGATCCACAGACTCGGCGTGGGGAATAAGATGGATCGGCGCGTCGATATGAGTCCCTGTGTGGGCATTGAAGTGAAAGTCAGAGATGGCGACCTCATACTGGTCACCCACTTTGGTGCGCGACCAGGCGAAAGTCGTGGGTGTCTCGCCCGGCATCATCGGCATTTCACCCGGTACCACGGCAAGAGAAATGTCGATCCAGCTCGAAGATTGAGACGCGGGCAAGGAGTTTACGCAAAGCAGAAAAGTAGGGATCAAGGCGCAAAGAATGGCCTTCCAAACGCTCTTAAGGTAGAGATGTGCTCTCATGATAGTCGCCCCTGGGGTGCGAGGAGGGTGAATTGGCTTTCCAGCTTTGAAGGCCCCTCACCCGCTTCCCCTATGCTGGTTGCATTAACTTTCATCGACAGAAAGACTATAGGGCAAGAAAATTTGCTTGACAAAGTGTTTTTTGTTTGGTAAACGGACTATGCATCTGCGCGTATGTGCGCTGCAATTGTTGTATTGTGCGTCGGTGTTGCGAGAATCCTAAACCGGGAGGTCAACGCCAGTGTTTCTCAAAAGATCCAGTTTTGCCTTAATGTCTGTAATATTTATAGCCATGTGGCTCGCCTTAGGCGGGAATCTAATGGCTCAATTGAACAGAGGATCGATTGCTGGCACCGTCACCGATCCCAGCGGAGCAGTAGTCCCTGATGCTAAAGTGAGCCTCGTGGAAACGCAAACCCAAACGATGCTGGAGACCAAGACGGGCTCAGCTGGCACTTACAGCTTCAGCGCGCTGGATCTCGGCAACTATACATTGACTGTTACGGCCCCTGCGTTTCAGACCTACGTTCACTCGGGAATACAACTGTTGTCGGGTAAGGAACTCCTCATCGACGTCGCGCTCCAGGTAGGACAAGTGACCCAGCAGGTCAGTGTAACCGGGACGGCGCAGGTGGTCGAGACCCGGGACGCCAGCTACAATGCTATTGTGGATACGAAGACGCTCGCGCAACTTCCGTTACAATTGAATGCAGGCAAGCGCGATGCAAGCGCGTATCAGGCAACGGTCCCGGGCTACCAGGGTGGCGCGGGCTTCTCGTCCAATTTTAATGGATCCATCGGGACGTACAGCGAGATCCAGGTGGATGGTGCGCCTGCTGACTGCAACCCGGCCGTGCTGGGCTGCCTGCGAGGTGGGTTCTCCCAAGAGGCGGTGGCCGAGTTCAAGGTGGTCGATTCCTCCGGTGTCGATCAGGGCTTTACCGGCGGAGCCATAGTCTCCATGGTCAGCAAATCCGGTACTAACACCCTGCATGGTGGGGCTTACGAATACCTGAGGAACAATTCCCTCGACTCTCGGGGGTTCTTTGACCAGACGGTACCCAAGAACCAACAAAACGAGTACGGGTTTACGATAGCTGGTCCTGTCTACATTCCGAAAGTCTATAACGGAAAAAACAAGACTTTCTTCTTTTTCAATATGGGATGGTTCTCCTACAACTATTCCACTGGGGGCAGCGCCTATACGTTTCCAATTAACGCCTACAAGAACGGTGATTTCTCGAGCCTGCTCGGTCCTCAGGTTGGTCTCGACGCCCTGGGCCGCCCCGTGATGCAGGGCGCGATCTACGACCCGTCCACCACACGCGTGGTTAACGGGGCAATAGTTCGTGACCCATTTCCGGGCAACATCATTAATCCGTCCCTCACCCCTTTCAGTGCGGTTTCGACAAAATTACAGTCGTACATGCCAGATGTTACCGGCTTGACGAATAACTTTATTGCCGCAGGGGGAACCGGACAAAGCAGAGAGAAGTACTTAAGTTTGAAAATTGATGAGTACATCGGAACAAAACACCATATTTCTGGTTTCTATTGGCAGAGCCTCGCAAAGAGTACCAGCCCGTGGGCCCTCCCCCAGATTTTTGGCGTCAGAGCCGGATCTAGTATTACGAATACTCACCCTTTCCATATGCAATATACCTGGACCTTGTCACCTACTGTTGTGAACGACGCTAATGCTGCCGTGTACCGGGGCTTCAGCTTCGGCGCCGGGACTCCGGATGCCGATAAAGGTGCCTCCCTCATCGGGCAACCGCATCCTCTGGGTCCTTGTCTGCCAGCCGTTCACATTCCGGGCTTTTACGCAGGCGGGCAGTCAGAACTAAAATGTTGGCAGAGCGAGGGGGATACGAACTATAGGTTTAGCGATACTCTGACGGTTCAGAGAGGCAAACACCTATTAAGGTTTGGTGGAAACATGATTAAGTGGGCCGGAAACTTCCCGGTTGTCACCAATGGGCAATTTACGTTTAATGCAGGGGAAACAGGATTGCCAGGGGCGTTCTTGGCGGATACGGGTAACTCCTATGCCAGCTTTCTGCTCGGGGGTGTGGATAACTCGGCCGTACAGGGTGGCCAGAACCAGGCTGGCCGCTCCAATGTTTGGGGTTTCTTTGCCCAGGACGAGTGGCGTGTCAACAAAAGGTTAACGCTGACTTTGGGGCTCCGTTATGACGCCCAGCCGTTCCCGCTTCAAGATCACGATGAGATTTCGCAGTGGCTTGATACGTTGCCGAATCCCGGCGCTGGCGGACTTCTCGGGGCTTTGGGATTCGCCGGATTTGGAAAAGATGCCGCCGGACACAGTAGACTCGGTTACCGGCGCATGTCACCCAGTCACTATTTCGACCGCAACTTCGCGCCCCGTGTTGGCTTTGCTTACCGCTTGACGGATAACACGAGTGTTCGGGGTAACTATTCAGTCTTTTACGGGCCGGTCACCCAGACGATGGCCGGGTTCGACGCCGTGCTCCAGCAAGGGTTCTACGCAACCCTTACCAAGGTATCGGTTGACGGCTTCACTGCTCCTTTTAACTGGGACGCTGGCTTCCCCTTGGGGACCGCGCCCCTTTTCGGCAATTTCGACCCAACCAGCGCCAATGGCAGCAACACATTTTACTTTGGGAAAGACGGGGGACGCGCTCCATTGATCACTATGTCCCACTTCGCTGTTCAGCATCAGCTTCCGGGAAAGGTGATGGTCGATTTTGTGTACTTCGGACAATGGACCCACGGGCTCATCGCCGACGGCCCGGAAGAGCGGAACCAACTCGACTATCGCAAATACGCGGGCCTGGGCTCGGAGCTCACTGCTGATATTGGTTGCATAGGGTTGGGAACCTGCCCGAAGGCCGTAGCAGCGGGCCTCAAGGTACCCTACGCCGGCTTCACCGGCTCGGTGTCGCAGGCGTTGCGGCCGTTCCCGCAGTACCTGGGTATTGAGAATGAGAGCGGCGCCATTAGTTGGGCCACCTATAATTCTTTTCAGTTCAAAGCGCAAAAGCAGTTTGGCAACGGGCTGAGTCTCCTGATTGGATACACGATCAGCAAGAACCTCTCGGATCTCGGCAGCACGGTGCCAGGCTATTTCGCGGCGGCCTCTCAAGATGCCTATAACCATAGGGCGGAAAAGGGGCTCAGCTCTATCGACATTCCCCAATCCCTGATTGCCAGCTACACCTATGAGCTGCCGGTGGGCAAAGGCAAGAGGTTTCTAAACGGCAATGATCCCATTTCGCAGTACGTTGTAGGTGGATGGACGATAGCGGGCATCCATACCTACAACAGGGGCACGCCACTTTCAATCGGGACCGATATCACTCTGCCTACTATGAGTGCCGGCGCCCTTTCTGCGGCTACCCTTCGACCCAACCTTGTGCCGGGCGTGTCCATGACGTCTGCCAGTTGCTCTTCGTTTAATCCGTCAACTGACAGGCTTTTGAACACCGCGGCCTTCGCAGCCCCGGCTCCGTACTCCTTCGGAAACGCCTCTCGGAGTCCTGGTCCTCGGGCGTGTGGCTATCTGAATGAGAACTTCTCGCTTTACAAGAACTTCCCCATAAAGGAAAGACTCAATCTCCGTTTCGGGGTTGATACGTTCAATCTGTTTAACCGCCATCCTTGGGGCGGGCCAAACACCGACTGGAGTTCGGCTGGCTTTGGGCAAATCGGTTCGGCGAGCCCCGGACGCATTGTCCAGTTGAATGCGAGGGTCGACTTCTAAACTAAAGGCAACCTATAAAGCCTTATGCGAGGGAGTGGTTTTTTGAAACACGAAACCGCTTCCTCTTTTTTTTATCCCTCGACCTTGGCTACGCCGTGCCGCTCGTTGTTCTGCCTTGTCACGCCCTGCAGTATTAATGGGTTCTCATATTCAGCCGTCTTTGAAGAAAATAACGCAGTAGGCTCGCGCTGAGTGACTGGGGTCACAGCAAAATTGGCCGATCTTCGTCAATATTGTGGTAGTGAGACGGCGGATGAAGGGCAAAACTCCATGACCCTCTATGATGCAGGCGAGGATGTCGAAGTCAAAATCATTCAGATTGAAGGCAATTGGACTGCTCGCCATCAGCTTCGCGAGCTGGGATTGCATGTGGGGGATTCTGTTCGCGTTCTGCGGCGGGCTCCTTTGGGGGGACCGGTAGCTGTCAGGAATCTCCACACGACTCTCGCCGTTGGCCGTCAAATCGCCCGGAAGATCAAGGTGGAGTCAGCACCATGAAGATCGCGCTCGCGGGCCAGCCGAACTGCGGCAAGAGCACGTTCTTCAATGCGGTTGTCGGTTACCGTTCGCTCACCTCCAATTTCGCCGGAACCACGGTGGAATTCGCCCAGGGCCAGACGCGGATCAATGGCGAGGTGATCGATCTTTACGACCTGCCGGGCCTCTATTCGTTGATCCCAAGTAATCCCGCAGAGACTTCGAGCCGCGATTGCCTGCTCGATCAGGAGTGGGATGTAATCGTGAACGTCGTGGACGCCTCTCAACTGGCACGGAGCCTGGAGCTTACGTTTGAGCTCACCGGCCTCGAACGTCCCATGATTGTGTGCCTCAACATGATGGACGAGGCATTGCGCAAAGGAATGACAGTGGACGTTGTGGCGCTCTCGGAGGCGCTCGGGGTCCCTGTGGTCGAGACTATCGCCGCGCGTGGCCGTGGCATTGCGGAAACCTTACACGCGGCGATGCGCTTGCATCACGAAGGGGACTTGCGACAGTCACGTCCTTCTATTTTCCCCCGGGAAGTCGAATCGGTGATTGGGTGGGTAGCCTCGAACTTGAGGACGGAAGAGTCCTGTTCCACTTGCGCCTGCGGCGGTTCAACTCCAGATTTTCTCGATAATCTTAGGCCAACGCTGAACAGCCATCCCGTCGCGGAGATGACCGAGGCAGCGCATTCGGGGCTGCACTCCGCTCGAGCAGAGGCACTCCTGCTACTCGAAGGCGACCCGCAGCGGCGGGTTGGCCTTCGAGCGGACGCGGACGCCATGCTACGACACTCACTGGCGGTGCTTGCGCGTGGTTCCAGCCAGGCACCCGAGGAAGTCATTCCGTGTGCTCGTCATGCTGCTTGTCTGAGGCTATTTGAACGCGTAGTACGAATCGAGCGTCCCCGCGCCGACTGGCGCGAGCAGGCGGACCGATTGGTGATGCACCCGCTGTGGGGTTACGTGTCTCTGGCCGCGGGTTTTATTGCCTTTTTTCACCTCATTTTCGACGTGGGCAAGCTGGGTGAAACCGAGATCATGGCTCTGTTCGACAGTCTCACGGCGCTGGTCAGCCGCCACCTGGATCCAGGAAGCTTGGGTTTTGTGACTCTGAAGGGGGCTCTGCTTGGAACTGCGGGGGCCTTCGGTGCGGTACTACCCTACCTGATTCCCTTTCTGCTGGGCCTGGCCCTGTTGGAGGATCTCGGCTATCTGGCTCGCATCGGTTACCTCATGGATGCCGCCATGCACCGTCTCGGCCTGCACGGCACGGCGACGCTGCCGGTGCTGCTAGGGTACGGTTGTAGTGTCCCCGCCGTGATGGCCACGCGGATTCTCCATTCCCGGCGTGACCGGTTCTTGGCCACGTTTCTGGCGATTCTGGTTCCTTGCTCGGCCAGGACGATGGTGATCCTGGCTTTGGTCGGTTTTTATCTGGGAACAAACTGGGCGTTGGCGATTTATGCCATCAACTTCCTCGTGGTTGCGCTCGCGGGTGTGGCCCTGGCGCGCATATGGCCGCAGATTTCGCCCGGTATGTTGATGGAGGTGCCGCCCTATCGCGTTCCCGCGCCGCGCGTGGTGCTGCTCAAGACCTGGTGGCGTTTGCGAGAGTTCATCGTGGTGGCCACCCCCCTTCTGATCGCCGGAAGCATCCTGCTGAGCGTCATGGAATATTTTGGCTGGCAACGCAGCATCAACGGCCTGCTTGCGCCTCTGACTCACCTGCTTGGTCTGCCGTCTGCCACCGGCCTAACTTTGATCTTTGGCGTGATGCGCAAGGAAATGTCGCTCGTAATGCTGATGCAGGCGCTTGGTACCGGCAACGTCCACGCCGCTATGAGCACGGTACAGATCGTGGTTTTCACTCTTTTTGTGACCTTCTATCTTCCCTGCCTGGCAACGGTCATCATGATGTTCAAGGAAGTTGGTTGGAAATTGACGGCTGCAGCCTGTGGGGTCTTGCTCGTTCTAGCCACGGTTGTCGGCGTGGTCGCTCGGGTCGTGATTCATCTGGCGGGTTGACCGGCGGTCTTGCCGGACCGGAGACTGACCCACCAAAGCGGCTTTAACCCGCATCGTTCAGACAACCCGACAGTGTGAATTTGAACGTACCCGCCGGAACGGAAAAGACTTCTCACCGGGCTCGCTTATGCAACCCCTCTCCCCACACGGGAGAGGGCTGCCTTCCGTTAGCTTTTATCTCCTGCCCTCTATCAAGCCCTGCTGGAGCTCTATCTTCGCTTGCCCGATACGCCATGCCGGCTCAGCCGCTTCGACCTGCGCCTCGTCCGTCAGCTCTGGGAGCGGCGCATCCCGCTGAGTCTCATCGAAGCTGCCCTTCTGCTCGCCTCCGCTCACCGCGCGGCCCGCCGACCCGACGCTATGCCGCAGGGACCCATCCGCTCTCTGCATTACTTCTTGCCTGTCATCGAAGAACTCCTCGCCAATCCGGTCCCTGAGTCCCACGTCGCCTACTTGCGCAGCAAGGTCACACTGCGCACAGCCACCAGTCATGCACTCACCGCCAGGGGCTGAGGCTCGCCCTCAACTCGGCTAACCGGCCTCTGTTCAAATTCCTTCACCTTCACATGCGCGCCGACAGCCTGGCCTGCCGGGAAGCTATGCAGGCAGAAAGATCCGGAAGCGGGCACCCCTCCCCTCATCGCTTTCCACGCGGATCCATCCGCGGTGCTCATCGACGATCTTCGAGACAATGGAGAGTCCCAGGCCGACGCCGGTTTTCTTTGTAGTAAAGAAGGGATTGAAGATCTGCTCTCGCGAAGCCCCAGGGATTCCGGGACCCGTGTCTTCGAACACGATTTCGACCCCAGTTGCTCCGTGGGAGGGGCCTGGCAGCACGCGTACGCTGAGTTTTCCGCCCTGCTCGCCCATAGCCTCATAGGCATTCAAGGCTAGATTGGTGAGAACCTGCTCCATCAGATCGGCGTCCACGGGAATTAATGGCACGGCCGGGTCGAATTGGCAGCTGACCTCGACCTTGGCCTCGGGCCAGCGATCATGGACGGCCTTCAGGGCGTGCTCGACCAACGGTATGATCTCCTGCCGGTGCAGATCCAGTTCGAGGGGCCGCGCGAAATCGAGAAAGCGCGTCACCAGGGCGTTGAGTTTGTTAACCTCGCTCGAGATGTATCCCGCGAGTTCGATGGCAAGCGCGTCTGTCGCCGGTAATCGCCTGCCCAGCGACTCCGCCGATCCCTTGATGATCGCCAAGGGGTTGCGGATTTCGTGGGCCAGTCCGGCAGAAAGCTGGCCCAGCGCGGCCAACCGCTCCGAGCGGCGGGCTTCAGCTTGGGCCAGCGCCAGTTGACGATTGGTCTCCGCCAGTCGCTCGGCGAGCTCGCGATAGCGTTCCGCCTGGCGGCGGTTCTCCATTACAAACCGGTTCACCAAAGGGGCGGCGAGGAAGAAGAAGAGGATGCGCAAGGCGAGTTCGCTGGCCGCGCCCGGCGTCAACTCGTAGACTTTCAAGGCCGGGATCAGGAAGGAAAGATAGACGGCTGATGCAAGTGCTGTCCAAAGCAGGGTGGCTATCGGGCCGAAATACATTGCTGCGGTCACGACGGGAACGAAGAAGATCAGATAATAGCTCGAGTTGATATTCCCGCTGTGGCCCAGCACCAGTGCGGCGAGGCCAAGTTTCAGGAACACAACGTAGTAACGCCCGCGTCGGCTTGTCCATGCCAGAATACGCTGCTCGAAGATCTGGACCAACCCGATCGTGACCAGGGTCAGCTGCTTATGGATCTCCTCTGGCGGCAGGATCGCTAGTCCGACCAGAAATACCAGCCAGATGAAATCCCAGGCGAGGGTTCCCCAGGCGAAATGCGGTTTCTCGGTCGCAAGTCCGGAAGCCGTCGGGAATCTCGATTGGAGAGTCGGGGTAGGGGATTCGACGATGGTTCCTCCTTGCCGGCAGTAAGCGGAAGGCAGGAGACTGTAGCGCCGCCCTTTAGGCGGCACATGCCGGGCCGCCTAGCGCCGACTGCTCTTCACTACCACTCGAACTCCACTCGCGTCCGGCGGACTGCAAACTCTTCGTAGGGACCCACACGCATCATCTTAATATGGTTAGGGGTATCCGCATAGGCCAGCACGATGGTCAGCGTATTCTTCTTGCCTTTCTTGCCGGAGCCTGTTGCTAAATAGGGTTCTGGCAAATAGAAGTCCTTCTGTGGCCCGATTATTTCATACCGGCCTACGAACTTGCCGTTCAAGTAGAGCAACGCATCGCGATCGGCCTCGAAGGTGAGCTTCATCGGGATCTGCCAGGCCTCGTCGAGTGGATCGAGGTTAAACACAGTGCGACACCAAGTGAACTCCGGCACCAGGACCGCCGAAGCGTCGACATCACCAAGTTGTGCCTGCGACCAGCCGGCGGCTGCAAACTCAGGATCGACTTGCCGTCCACGCATGGCTGCCGGGAAGCGCTGCAACTGCCAGGTCTCGATCGGAGTTGAGGACTGCAGATCGGCGCCGTAACTAACGTGCTCGATCCCCTTCAAATTCGCCATCCCTTCTCCAAAATTGTAAGAGCCGAAAAGCTCGTAGGCGATTTCGATGGTGTTGGCACCCTGGCGGGCATAAGCAGCCAGTGGGAACTCCGTCTGCTTCTGCGGCGGACGATTTTCCTTATGCCGGCTGATTGCCGCCTCAGCCGCGGGCTTGCCATTCAAAAACACGCGGATCTGGTCGTCATCGAAAAGTGAAATGAACATCTTGGCTTGGCCGCTGTAGTTGAACTCGGCCTTATACTTGACGTAATTGTAAGGCGTGGGGCCCAGCTCATCGAGAGCGCGCAAGGACGTACGGGTCCAGTCGCCCGTGGCCGCCTCGAACTTCTCTATCCATGTCTCCACTTGATTCAGCGACATTGCCTGGCGCGGCAGCAGCGGCGTCGAGATAGCGAGCTCAGCCGAGCGCGAGATCCGGTCGTATTTGAAATCCGTCAGGTCGCCTTCGATGCGGCACTTCGAAGGCGTGGCCGGGACAATCGCGGTGACCGCATGCACGCCCGGGGCAAAGTCAAGGTACACCCAGGCTCTGCTGCCTTTAGAGCCGCTGTCGGCCAGCAGGACAGCGTCGGAGATAAACGCCACGTCAATGGGCTCCGGCTTCTGGTTCGGGTTCTCGTCCATCTCCCGGGGTTGCGGGATCAGCCCGGCTGGGAACACGGTGGTCCAGGTATGAAGAGCCTGCTCGCGTGGCAGCGTATAGACCAGCAGGTGATCGTTGACCAGGAAACTCCTCTGTTTGTCGGTTACCTTGTACCCGAGCACCATCGATTCATAGTCCTCATCCCAATAGCGGTAGAGGATGTCGCCGCCTTCGATGAGTGGCTCCCTTTGGGTCACAAGACTGAGCTCCATGTCACGACCCGGCTCGTCGTACAGGATCACCCAGTGGCGGTCCAGATTCACGCCGCCGGCCAGGACTTCCGCAGAGGAATAGCAGATCTGGCTGCCAGGAATGGGGACCTGCAAGGGCAGCATCTTCATTTCGCGCGGACCGATAGTGATCTCTCCCTGGCGCGGAACCGTGATCAGGCGGTGCGTGGGGCTGTGGGGATCGGGAAAGGTCATCTTGTAACGCTGTTCGGCATTGGCGTTCTCCCGCACCAGCACGGCGCCGCTTTTGCCGCTGGCCAGCGCCGTAACGGTAACATTGGGATTCGTTGACTGAACGCCGCTCTCCGCGCTCGCGCGGACCAGTGAATTGCCCATCAAGGCGAGTGACATTCCGATTCCGCGCGCCGCATAATATTTTTCCCAAAGGCCGCCTGGTTCGCGAACCGGCGCGGCGTAATCGTAGGTGGTGGTCAGATTCTTTGCCGCCCAGTCGAAATTGGTGCCGCCAAAGCCCATGTAGTAGCTAAACAGGGTTCCACCCTGCTCGATTACGGTTTTGGTGATCATGTTGAGCTGGGCGCCGTTCACCCCGTCCTGCTCCACTGAGAGCTTCCCGCCGAACTCGCTGAACCATCCACCCTGCAGTTCAGTCACGCCGACTGGCGAGTACGGTTCCTCTTTTCGCAATCGTTGGAGTCCTGGAATAACCTCTTTGGAGATGTTCCAACGCGGATAGAAATTGCAGAAGTCGGCGACCCGTAACATCGTGGCATCCTGGTTCTGACGGACCGGCTTGGTCCAGCAGCTGATCAAAGGGACGTTGATGCCGGAGCGCCAGGCCATATTGGCGAGTGCGTTCACATAGGCCCGCTTGCGATCTTCGGGCAGCTTCCAGAAGTCGTATTCGTTCTCCACCTGCATCATGATGATCGGTCCGTCGCGCGTGACCTGGTACCTTCCGATCACCGGTAATACCGCGTCGTACCAGTGCTGGGAGGTTTGGATGCTCCGCTGATCGTCCGAACGCAGAGGAAAGCGCTGCGCCAGAACCCAGTGCGGAAATCCACCCGCGTCCCATTCGGCGCAAACATAAGGACCAGGGCGCACGATCATCCAGAAGCCCATCTGCTTCAATAGTTTGACGAAATCCTCGAACTCCGAGAGATCGGCCTTGCCCTCCGCCGGCTCGTGATAATTCCAGAACACATAGCTCTCAATGGTGTTGAACCCTGCGCGCTGAAACTTAAGCAGCCGGTCGCGCCACAGGTCTCGCGGGCAACGGCAATAGTGGAAACAGCCGCTCATCAGGAACACGTCTCGTCCGTTAATCGTGAAACAATGCGAGTCGTAGCGGATGATATCGGGATTATCAAAAGGTACGCCGCCCTCCGTCTGCCCTTCAGCTTCGACGCGCCTCGAAGCCGGTAGCACCCTCCTCATCCCGTCGAGACCCCCGACTCGAACCGCAAGCGGCGCCACGACAATGGATTCCAGGAAGTCTCGACGGCTGGATTGCACGAGAAAGGTTTTCTCAGGAGGCTTCATCGACGGCTCTCTTTCTGGTCGCAGTGACGGTAGCCGGGTCACTTCGGAGGCTGAGAGGGATTGCAGCTCCTGGCGGCGTAAAGGATCTTGACAGAAGAATCTAGCGGAAATCAGGTGGGAAAACAACGGCAGATCCGGGCATATGCCGATTGCAGCATTCGGCTCGTCACCTCTGGGCTCCCCCAGTTAGAAGAGCGCAGGTTCGAGCTTTGTAAAGGTACCCGCAAAAGCAAGGGGCCGGCGTTTAGCGCCGGCCCCCAAACTGATGCGTGCTAACCCACAACTTAGTTTCTGGAACGGAGCTCTTGGCAAGGAACGCAGTAACGGGCCCAGGGAAGCGCCTTCAAACGGTTAGGATTGATCTCCTCCCCGCAATCTTCGCATTCCCCATACTTGCCGGTTTTCACCCTCTCAAGGGCGTGATCGATTTCCTTGATCATCTGAGCTCGCATCTCGAGAGTAGCCGCGGTCACGTCTTGCTCCAGCGTCTTCACCGCGAACTCAACAGCGTCAGGCGATTGAACACTATCGGCGAGGTTGCCGTGGCGTCCAGTTGCAACCAGTTCGTCGCGCTTCTTCAGGAGAAGCTTTCGAAACGGATCTTTTCGGATTTTGAGTGTAGTAGGCATTCATGGCCACCCGGTATGGATTCTTTTGTCTATTTTCGTCTAACGAAACGTCAGATGATAGCACGACCTCTAAGGTTGCACAAAAGTTTCTATAGGGGGACAAAAGGTTAATACAGTGAAGGGTAAGGGTCTCACGAGCAGTACGCGGCGCGAACCACGGGCACGGACCATGAAGTCCACTGGTGAGGCTTCGCCCCATCAAGCTGCCGGCCAGCTCTGTTGTCACTTGGGCCATTCTCAGGTGAATACATGCCGGTGATCCTGTATCACTAGCTTTGCCAAAAGCCGGAAAATGCTATTGACAGTCGGCCTTCGAAGCGCGGACAGTTGAGATGCCATGAGCAAGCGTGCAACCAACGCCCTCGATTCGATTTATGGGATCAATGCGGTTCGTGAAGCGATTGGGGCGCGACCCGTGGACTACATTTTGGTGGCCGAAGGCCAGCACGGCTCTCGCCTGCAGGAGTTGATTGATGCTGGGCGAAAAGCTGGCATCTCGGTTCGATTTGCCCCGCGAGCGGCGCTTGAGCGTGCGGCCGGGACGGGTCAGCATCAGAACGTTGTAGCCATTTGCGCTGCCAAGGCGTACGCGGATCTCGATTCCTTGCTTGAAAAGGCGCCTAAACCCGAGTTCCTTGTCGCGTTGGATGGCGTCGAGGACCCGGCCAATCTGGGTGCGGTGGTCCGATCGGCCGTGGCGGCCGGGGCCCATGGGATTGTGATTCCTGAACGTCGTGCCGCCGGACTCTCCCCGGCCGTCGCCAAGTCCGCTGCTGGGGCCCTGGAGCACATTGCCGTGGCCCGTGTGGGCAACTTGGTTCGTACTCTAGTGACCCTCAAAGAAAAAGGTCTTTGGATATATGGGTTTGAAGCGACGGCTGCCAAATCTTACCTCGATCTGGACTACTCCGGCCCTTGTGCCCTGGTAATGGGTGGTGAGAGTCTTGGCATCCACCGCCTGGTACGCGAGGCTTGCGACGAACTGGCCCGCATTCCACTTTACGGACCAGTTGAATCGCTCAATGTTTCAGTAGCTTCCGGCATTGTGCTTTACGAAGCCGCTCGCCAGAGGTCGCACAAGAAGGCTCCGCGTGACGAAGCCCTTTACCCGGAAAAGCGAGCAGATCAGGAAGAGTCCGAAGAATTTCCAGACCCGGCAACGCCGTTTTCGCCCGGCTCATCTCACTGAGGGGTCGTCGGGCGTCGCAGCGTCGCCGTTTATGGGGAAGTGCGGGAAGGCTGCCGTAGCCGGTTGCCGGGGCGGCGTGACGATGCCATGGCCATGCCGCAAGCACTGCAAAGACAACTGCTAGGTCGGGAGTGAAGGAGCATATCGATGTTACCGAAGCGCACCACCAGCCTGATACACGCATCGAGAACGAAGTTCGCTCCAGCCGCTATTCTCTTGATTGGAATAGCCGCTATCGCGCTTTACGGCCAAGCCGGCCAGGACAGTGTCACGGGCGGTTCGCCGATCCTAAAGTCGAAGTCGAGTCCGAGCACGGAGCAGCCGCAGAGTAGGATTAAGGTGACGGCGCCGATTGTCACTGCTCCGGTCATTGTGCAGGACTCCTCGGGGCAGTATGTCTATGATTTGCAGGAGAAAGACTTCAAGGTTTTCGACGAGGGCACTCCCCAAACGATCACTCGGGTAGAGGCGGCGATGGATCCGGTATCGGTAGTGATCGTGGTCCAGGCCAGCGATTCAACGGCGCCGCTGCTCGACCAAATTAGGCCATTGGGCTCGGTGTTTTCGGGCCTTATGTTGGGCGATAAGGGCGAAGCTGCGGTGATCTTCTACAGCGACCGCGTGCAGTTGGCGCAGGATTTTTCGAACGACCCGGAAAAACTAAAGAAGACATTCGGAGAAGTCGCTTCTACCGGTAAGGGACAACACCTGAACGACGCTCTGGCCAGGGCCATTAACATGCTAGGCCAGCGTCCCAACGCCGGGCGCCGTTTGATCGTTGTTTTTTCGGATACATCCGACCACGGCAGCAACACTTCGGCGGACGAAATCGTTCGATTGGCCACGCACGACGAAGTGACCATCTACGGACTCGGTTTCAGTGGCTTTGAAGCGTTAATGAAGAAAAGGCCGGGATATCAGGCGCCGAATCCTATTAATCAAGCCGGCGCGCGTCCTTCGCCGCCAGGAGTGGTCGCAACGCCCACTGTTCTCGACAACATCTATAACACTCCCATTCCGGCAGGTTCGATTGCCGAGGCTGCGGGCGAGGAAGTCCGCTCCACCGTACTGCACAACCATTTGGAATCGTATGCCGACTACACGGGCGGAGTGTTCTACTCGCATTGGAAAGGACACAAACTGCAGGATCAGCTAAGCGCTATCTCCAAGGAAATCCAAAGCCAGTACGAGCTTGCCTACGCACCGAACGATTTCGGCCAGACGGGCTTCCATCGCATCGAGATCCAGGTCGATCGTCCTGGCGTGACCATAAGAACGCGAGCAGGCTATTTCGTTCCGGAAAAGAAACCGTGACCGAATACCCGGCACGACTGCCCTAGCCATTGCGGTGGTACCGACGCCGAACCCGGGCTATAAGGCCGCCTTACAGTTTACCGGTAGTCCTCGTACCCGTAGACCTCGATTTGCCGGCCTGACTTCAAATCAATCTGAGCCAGATACGGCCGCATCGGCAACGGACGCACCCTCATTATCAGCACCTGTGTCTCCGCTCCATCGTTAAAGACCACCGTGAAATAGCGATTCTCCTTGAAGTGCTTGCCCGGAGGACGGACTTTCCACATCAGCTTCATCTTGCGGATCTCGCTTGGTACGTCGGGACGATATTGCATTGTCTTAATGGAGGTGTAAGGGATTGTGAGGGGGGAATTTCCACACTGGAAGTTGAGTGCCTGATCGGTGATTTGCAAATCGCCCCAACAACCGGGTTGGAGATCGACCGTTCCGCCGACGTAAGTGAAGTGCGAGTCGCTCTCTTTCTGCTTGGGACGGCCCTGCGCGGTGCTCGCCAGCAAGATGGCCGTCGCCACGCAGGCGAGAATGGCTGGAAAATCCGGCCGCAAAAGCCAGTGGCACCTCTTCCGGCCTAGCGCGATCAGTTTATGTGACTGGATCATAGGTCAAGACGTCTCCGGAGCGCCGACAGAAGATAAAAACCCCGCAAATAAGCGCGGGGTCGACGCGACTTCTGTTCGGGAATCACGAGCCCGCCATCCGGAAGCAGTATGCCGACAACCGGACCGGCGCAAGGCATATTGCGAATACCCTCCGTTCGATTCGACCGTTCGCTCCTTCGGATGCCGAAATCCAGGGGAATGCCGCCAGCAGTTACTGGCTGCTCGACTCGACTGCGGACAGAGTGGGGCTCCCTTCCGCCGGCAGGTGCACGTCCACGGTGAGATACCATGGTACCGCGTGATTTCCCCACCGGGCAGGCTTGAACGTCCAGTTCGTGATTTCCTTCTTGGCCGCCTCGACAAGCCCGGCCGGTCCGGAGACAAGATCTGAGTCAATCGCCTGCCCGGCATCATTCACCAGGACGCGCAACCGAACAGTGTGCCGGACTGATTCGGGTCCTGGCGGAGCCGCAGGTGCACTCACTAATTCTGGTGGATGAACGCGGAGTCTCAGGTCGGCTTCCGCGGTCGGAGGCAACTGCTGCGGATCACGGACGTGCAACGTGAACTTCACATCGACGAAGGTCTCGAAGGGCCCCATCTCTCTTTGGTCTGGCGGAGAATACTTCCATGTCTGGATGGCTTCGATAGCGGCCATGGCGAGGAACGGATGTCCCTTTATCACGTGTGTACTCACAACCTGCCCGTCCTTGGTCACGCGGATTTCAAGCCGGACAGCGCCTTGGATGTAATTTACCTTGGCGAGCACAGGGTAACGGGGCTTTACCTCATGCACCACCATCTTCGCGGCTTTCTTGCTGTCGATAAAGTGAAACTGGGGTGGCAGGGCGAGGTCCTGTACAACCCACCCAGGGACAAGCATCAGAAGCAACAGCAGCGGACAGAGCAGACGCAGGATGGACCGATATTGGCACTTCCCGGCCATCCTTCATCTCCATTTTTGCGTGACTTGCATAAGGCTCTTGTCAAGCCTACGGATCGGATTCAAAGATCACCTGCGCGATAGCGTAACGGTCGGCATGTGAAATCGTCAGGCTGGTTCGCTTTACCCCCATTTCGCGCGCGAGTTCACCAGCTCGCCCGTGCAGCAGGATCTCCGGCTTGCCGCTGGGGAGGTTCGTCACCTCCACATCAAGCCACCGCACTCCTGCCGTCCAGCCTGTGCCCAGAGCTTTAAAAGCAGCTTCCTTGGCCGCAAATCGGGCAGCGTAACGTTCCGCCTGGTTCTTGAAACGCTCGCAGTAGGCGATTTCGAGCGGTGTGAACAGGCGACCGATAAAGCGTTCGCCGCTTCGCGAGACAGCCTCTTCAATTCGGGCAGTCTCGGTAATGTCGATACCCGTCCCCACAATCATGCTTTGCCTCAGGCAGGAAGCCGGGCAGGGGAGTGAGCCTGCTGGCGGTGTGATTCAGTGTGCCGGTTGTGCTGCAGCGGCCGGCCTCGCGTGCGCGCTCGACCCTTCCTCGTATCCGCTGACGGTGAAATAAACGGCGCGGTCAAAGAAACGGCCGATCATGCTGTAGAGTTCAATCTGCTGGTAGAGTTCTATGGCGGAATCAACCAATCCCTGGGCACGGATGAAATTGCGCAAGGCTTGCTTGGTGAGCAGCAAAGCAAAGACAGCTTCCGAAAGTGGAATGCCCTCGTCGAAACGCTCCTGGCCAAGTTTCTTATACCAATGCTCCGTGGTGGCATCGGACTTATAATCTAGCCACTCACCCAGATGCTGTAACACTTGAGCGATGCGGCCATAGACGTCCTGGCGTTCAAGCTTACGGTAACTCGGCGTCCGGGGACTGATCTCGAGTTCGCTGACGACTCCTCGTGTCAGCTCCTCGGCGTGTCTCTCTATCATCTCCACCAGACGCGCCGCCAGCATCATTTACCCTCCACCCGGTTTTCAAAACTCCGCCACTCACTTCCGACAATAACAAATCGAGGGGCCGATTTCAACGTTCCACAGGGGTTTACAAAACTTTGACGAAATTGCGTCGAGGTCAATCTTACTCAGGCTGTCTTCGAGGGTCGCACCTGCGGAGCCTGGTTGTGGCAAGGCCCATGCTATATTCAAGATCGGGATGTCCCACAGTTTTACTCTCACCTCGCGGTCAGGTGTCTCATGGTTCCAGTCGAGGAGACTGGATGGCTTTTCTTGGCTGCTGCACGCTTTTAGCACCCGGCTTGAGCAGCCTGACGATCGGTCGGGTAGGGGAAACGATGGGCTCGAATCTCACCAGGACGGCCTGGTTGAGGGCCTTAACCTTGGTTTTGTTCCCCACGCTTCGGCCGACCGAGTGGCTGACAATCGTAACAGGCTCTGCCGAGAGATCGGCGCGGCTGACTTCACGACGGCCGAGATCCACCAGATCCATTCCGTCCTGGTTTTCGAGGTGGGCCGCGATGGCAGTTCCGGCGACAGTCTCGGCTACTTTCCGGCAGGGGCCGCCGAAGACCACCTGCGTGAAGCTTCAGGGCCAATGGGGAATCAGGAGGGCCGACGATCGGGTGACGCGCTGATCACCACCGAAGCCGGCATACTGCTCTCGGTGAGGACCGCCGACTGCCTGCCGGTGTTGCTGGCCGATCCACGACGTCGGGCCGTTGGGGCAGTTCACGCCGGGTGGCGCGGCGCTCTGGGCCGAATTGTTGAGAAGAGTACAGGAGAGATGCGGCGCGTTTATGACTCGAATCCGGAGGACATGGTCGCAGTGCTGGGTCCGAGCATTCGAGCCTGCTGCTACGAGGTGGGCCAGGAGGTGGTGGAAGCTTTCGACGGCCAGTTCGCCTGCAGCGACCAGTTCTTCACTCCGGCGACCCCTGAGGACGCGGCCCGCGCTCGCCGCGAACGCTACCCGCTCGAGTTCCTCACCATGATGCCGCCTGGCCACGGTCCGGAAGCGGCCTCAAGTGTTCACCTGGACCTGGTGGCGGTCGCTCGGCATCAGTTACTTGCGGGCGGGATTCGTGAATCAAATATCGCTGTTGCGCCATACTGTACGGCGTGCCGCACGGACCTATTCTACTCGTATCGCAGACAGGGTCCTCGGGCCGGGCGGATGATGGCGGTGGTGGGGATTCGGCCCTAGTCGGGAGAGTGGGTCTAACTTGCCTGCCCGTTCGCACGTGGTTGCCTTACTTAGTCTGTCGTGGAATTGTGTAGTATTCATACGACGTCTTCCAGGTGAATTCCTGGCCCGGATCAATGGTCATCGAGATGAAAGGCTCCACGGCCAGGACTGACCTGATGGACCACAGATTGCCATTTGAGAGCGGATGGTCTCCCGTGATTCTCATGCCCGCTCCCACTTTGTGGTTCTCGATGCGTATTTCGTAGTCGCTGACCTTGTCGCTGAAGCCCAGCAGCGGTGTTTGCACGACTTCCTGATTCTCCAGCACCTTCAGGTAGACGAAACGATTGCCGCGAATCTCGGCCAGACGCTTATCCGGAGGGCGCGGGGATTTGATTGGGAAGGGAACGCTGATCGCAAAATCCGGGCCGGGGGGCTGCTTGTCGAGTACCAGGAAATTGTGATTGTACACTGAGCTTTGGATTGTCCGGCGGCCCGTGTTCTTCAAGCTATGCTCGAGAACCAGTTCGGGCTTGCCTTCGATCAACCGCACCGTCTTCCGGTAGAGATAGGCATATCCCGATGCTGGATCGCTCAGTTCGTGGCTGAACTCGACCGAATCGGGATGCTGGCTTATAGACCATTTCCCGTGATCCACGATTTCGTACAAATGCACAAAGCCATATTGTGGACTGTCTTTGCGTAGTACCCCGACGCCGATTTTTATGAACGTGCCACCTACCTTGGCTTCATCCCATCCGAGGGCGGTCCCATCGCTGTTAAACTCCTCCACCGGCCCCGTGATAGCGGAACAAGGTGAGGCAATGATCTCCGATCCCCGATAAACATAATCGTGGACGTCGGGATCCATTCCTTCAAACCACGGTCCGTAGTAGTTGTGGCCCTTATACTCCAGGCTCGAGATAATGCCCGACCAGTCGAAACGGGTGCCGCGATAATACCCCTGCTTCGCGTCGGGCAAATAGAGCTTCGCCTTGATCTGGCCGTTGCTGATCGCGGCCTGCGGATAGTCCGCCGCGCCCAATCCAAGATCAGCCACAAGGCCAAATAAGGCGGCCGACGTCAACAGAGTTACGAGCCGTTGCCCCAGAAGCGGGTTCATCATTTCCCTCGCACGCCTTTCCCAGCAAATATCCGCCCTCTAGGATCAGGTGCTGGCGGCTTGGCTGCAACAGACCACGCTAGCGAGAAATCCACAACGACCCTCCGCATAGCACATCCCTAGTATTTCAGCACGGAGTGCAGATCGTACTTAGCGATCTTCTCACGGCCCTTCAGAAACTCAAGCTCAATCAGGAATCCCAGGCCTTCCACCTTGCCATCCAGTGACTCTACCAATCCGGCGACGGCCGCCGCTGTACCGCCGGTTGCAAGCAGATCGTCGATGATTAGCACGTGCTGGCCCTCGGTGATGGCGTCACGATGGACTTCCAGCGCGTCAGCCCCGTACTCCAGGTGGTAGGCGGCGCTGGCAGTCGGTGCGGGCAGTTTCCTTGGCTTGCGCACCGGAACGAATCCGGCATTAAGCCGATAGGCCACCATCGGGGCGAAGATGAAGCCGCGCGCTTCAATACCGATCACCCGGTCGACACGACGCCCGACGTAATGACTGGCCAACAGGTCGACGGCCTGATGTAGTCCCAGCGGCTCTTTCAGCAGAGTCGTGATGTCGTAAAACAGAATCCCGGGTTTGGGGAAATCGGGGATTTCACGAATCATGCTCTTGAGGTCTTCCACAAATCCTCCTCGTCAATTCGCGCTCGCCTAAAATTACGCTTAAACGCTCAGGTAGGTCGAGGTAGCGATCAACGCGCAACGGAATAATATCCTTTCCTGTTTTTCGGAGGTGAGGGTGGCCTCCGAATCCAGCGAAGCGTAAAGCTATCACAAGGCCGAGAGGCAAAGCTAGAGCGCCAACTTGGCCGACGCTCTATTGCGATAGGTGTTCGAGCCGAAAGTTTGGAGGAGGCAGACGGCCTCAAAGGAATGTTCTGATGTTGGCGATGCCAAGCGGATCAAGGATCGGGCATCGATCGGACTTCTACGAGAGAAGACCCGGCGGAAGGCGCCGGGTCTGATTGCTATTCAATATTGAACGGCGCGTGGAGGCACGCCGACGCTATCTACTCGTGCACCGTCGCGTCCAAAAACGCGCGCAGCTTGCGGCTTCGGCTTGGATGACGCAGCTTACGCAAGGCTTTGGCTTCGATCTGCCGGATGCGCTCGCGGGTGACGGCGAAGCTCTGACCCACCTCTTCGAGCGTGTGTTCGCTGCCATCGTCCAGGCCGAAGCGCATCTTGATTACTTTTTCCTCGCGCGGAGTCAACGTCTTCAGCACCGCGTCGGTCTGCTCTTTCAAATTGATATTGATCACTGCTTCGGCGGGCGAGATCACGCCGCGATCTTCGATGAAGTCGCCGAGATGCGAATCTTCCTCTTCCCCGATCGGCGTTTCGAGCGAGATCGGCTCCTGCGCGATCTTCAGCACCTTGCGCACCTTGACCACCGGGATATCCATGCGCTTGGCGATCTCTTCCGAGGTGGGCTCGCGGCCGTATTCCTGCACCAGTTGGCGTGAGGTGCGAATCAGCTTGTTGATCGTCTCGATCATGTGTACGGGAATGCGGATGGTACGCGCCTGGTCGGCGATAGCGCGGGTGATTGCCTGCCGGATCCACCAGGTGGCGTAGGTGGAGAACTTGTAGCCGCGCCGGTACTCGAACTTGTCCACCGCCTTCATCAGGCCAATGTTGCCTTCCTGGATGAGGTCGAGAAACTGCAGTCCGCGGTTCGTATACTTCTTGGCGATCGAAACCACCAGGCGAAGGTTGGCCTCAATCAGTTCGCGCTTGGCGGCCTCGGCTTCACGCTCGCCTAGTATGATGGTCTGCAGCGTGCGCTTTAGGCCGATCACGTTCAGGTGATTCTGCTCTTCGAATTCGCTGAGCTTGGCCTTATAGACTTTGAGTTCCTTCTTCAGGTCCTTGTTGCCATTGGTGCGCGAGGATTCAATGCGGCGCTCCAGCCGTGAGACCTCGCGTTCCACCGGGGTGAGCTCGTCCACCGCTTCCCGGATACGGTCCATCAGCCGCTTGCGCTCGGCGTGTGTGAACTCAATGGCGCGGATAAGCTTTGAGATCAGGATGCGCTGGCGAGCCTCCCCCCAACTGTATCTGCGGTATTCGCGGGGTTTCTTGCTCCTGGGGATGGACTCCTTCTTGGCTTTGATCTGGTTGAGCTTCTTGTTCATGCGATCGATGTCGCTGATGGCATCGACCACTTCCCTCAGACGCTCGGTGACCCTCTCCTCGGTCAGTTCGTCGTCGTTAAACCCCACCACTTCCTTGATTGACTTTTCACCCCGGCTCAGCTGATCGCGTAATTCCAGCAATTCCTGAACTACGATTGGCGATCGCGAGAGCGCCTTAAAGACATTTAGCTGTCCACGCTCGATGCGCTTGGCGATTTCTACTTCTCCCTCACGGGTGAGCAGCGGTACGGTGCCCATCTCGCGAAGGTACATGCGAACGGGATCATTGGTTTTGTCGAGGACTCCCGGAGTGAGGTCGAGTTCACCCATCTCCTCGCCGACTTCGTCAGCTTTAATAAGGAGATCATCTTTGTCGACGATGCCTAGCTTATCGATAGCCTTTCTGGGCGCTTCCAGGACCTCGATACCCTCGCTTTCGAAGGTCGAGAGCAGATCATCTAGGTCCTCGGGAGAGTGAACGTCCGAAGGCAGCAGGTCGTTCACCTCGTCGTAGAGGAGGTAGCCCTTCTCCTTACCCATAATGATCAGCTTATTAACCTGATCGAACTTCTCATCGAATGCCAAAGTGTTGAACCCCCAGGCGGGAAAAAAGATCAAAGGGACGGACGCTACACAGACGCGTGGCGACACCGCCACCCACTTTCCGCGATGTCGCCATCCTCGGTTCCCGAATCTCAGTTCTGAGGAGTGCCGCCAATCGGAACGACCCCAATGTTTAGATGATATAGTAGCAGATATCGTTCTATAGGTGCGCCAAGAATTTTCAGGTCCTTCCGAGGCTTCGCAGTTCCATATTGAGTTTGGTTTTGGCTTCGTAGAGCTCCGCCACCCGGTGCAGGTCGTTCTGGCGTTCGGCACGTTCGATTTCGCTCTGGAGTTGCTCGCTTTGGCGTTCGATCCGCCGCTTCTTCAGGGCCCGGAGGCAACCCTGGGCCAGTTCGGCAGTTGGAGGCTCGCCGGGCCAGAACAAGCTCTCATACAGCAGTTTTCGGTCCTCCTCACCCAAAGACGCCTCGATTTCACCCACCGTAGCGGATTCGCCTCGCTGCCGCCGCTCGGCGATCAGTCGGAAGATTCCCTCGCCCTGCAGCCCCTCGCAATCGCCACTTTCCACCAACTCCACCGCGAATTTGTCCGCCATGGCGTCGCTTTCGAAGCAGGCCCTCAACAGCTGCTTGACGGCGTGTACGGCCGGAGTGTTACCTACTGCCGGAGCCTGGATCTGCTTTTGCTTTCGCTCCGCCGCCCTCCGTAGCTCATCTTGAACAGATTTTGCCTCGATGCGAAGGCGCAAGGCGAGATTGTGGGCCATCTGGCTACGCAGGAGGCCGTCTGGCAGGCGCGCAAGATAAGGCAGAACAGTGTTCGCTGCCGCCACGCGCCCCTCGGGTTTGGACAGATCGTGCTGCGCTGCCGCCCGATCGGCCAAGTACTCGATGTACCCCGGAGCTGCGGCACGCCGCTTGTCATAATCCTCGGGACCGTGCCGGCGCACGAATTCGTCGGGGTCGAGTCCGCCTGGCAGTGATAGAACCCTCACTTCGAAGCCTTCTTCCAGAAGCAGTTCCAATGACTTCTCAGTCGCCGCCACCCCCGCCGCGTCCGGGTCGTAGTTCACGATCACCCGGCGGGCGAAACGGCCCAGCATCCGGACCTGTGCTTCCGTCAGGCTGGTGCCGCAGCTTGCCACCACGTTTTCGACGCCCGCAGAGGCTACCCCTATTGCGTCCATATAGCCCTCAACCAGCACAGCCTCCCCGCTCTTGCGGATCGCCGTCCCAGCCCTATCTAGGTTGTATAGAATGCGGCTCTTGGTGTAGATCGCCGTCTCCGGAGAATTCAGGTACTTGGGTGGCTCGTCACCCAAAGCCCGCCCGCCGAAAGCCACCACCTTGCCAGATTCATTCGAAATCGGAAAAATCACTCGCCCACGAAACCGGTCGAAATAGCGCTTGCCCTCGGGCTCAGCCGCGACAGAGACGAGTCCGCTCTTCTCCACTGGATCACCCTCAAATCCGTACTCCCTCAGGTGGCGCGTTAACCCTTGTCCGTATGCCGGTGCATATCCCAGCCGAAACCGGGTGATCGTTTCATCCGTGAGTCCACGATCTACCAGATAACCGCGTGCCGCCCGCCCCTCGGCCGTGGCACCCAGTTGGGCAGCGAAATACTTAGCCGCAATCTCGTGGATTTTCAGGACCTCGTTGCGTTCCTTGGAGCGGGCGTCGTAGGTCTCATCGCCCGGCTGTTCCTTTAAGGCCACGCCCACCTTCTCTGCCACTCTCCGCAACGCCTCGGGAAAGGTCAGACTGTCGATCATCATGACGAATTTGAAGACGTCGCCCCCCGCGTGGCAACCGTGGCAGTAGAAAACCTGTTTGCCGGGATGCACGGAGAAGGAAGGCGTCCTCTCTTGGTGAAAGGGACAAAGACCCACCATGTTAACGCCGGCTTTGCGCAACGTGACATACTCACTGACGACGCGGACAATATCCGCCGCCGCCCGAACTTCATCGACTGGCCGCATATCCTGGTTACTATAACCGATTGACCGCCAACTCCGACCCGCACGTATCTTGGACCCGGGCCGTCCCGCCGAATACCTTAAGTTTTCCTGAAACCGTCGAGCGCCCTCTCGCGTCTAGACTCTGTGGCTGATTGGTGACGTAGACTGACTGAAGGGAAGGTGGCAAGTGACCGGCGCGCGAAGAATCGGCATCTGTGGACTTTTTTGTGGAGTTATTTTTGCCGCCCCCCTGGCATATGGACAGACAGCCCCTATCGTAACCGCTAGAGGCTTGTGCTCCTCCGAAGCCGTGCATTCCGGCTCTGCCGTCAAGATTGCAGTGGAGGCGCAGATCGCCGCCGGATATCACGTTAACGATCACCATCCCAGTCTGGATTACCTTATCCCGACCGAGCTGAAGTTCCAGCCTGACAAGCAGATCGGTGTGGAGAAGGTGGTTTATCCCAAAGGCGAACCTATCAGATTTGCTTTTTCCGACCAGCCGCTTTCGGTGTACCAAGGCACGCTGCTGATCGGCGCTGTGCTAAGGGTGGCACCCTCGCTGCGGCCCGGCACGTACGCCCTCAGGGGCAGTCTCGACTACCAAGCCTGCAATGATCATGCCTGCTTGCCTCCATCGAAAGTGCCGCTGACGATTACACTGAAGGTCGTGGAGAAAGACGCCCCAATTAAGCGTGCCAACGCAGAGATTTTTGAGCACATCAACTTCAACTAATTGACCTCCCCTCTATGCCTGTGGTCCACCGTGTCACAAGTGCGGGGCCGGTGGCTTCTGCGTGACCCAGGGCAGGACTCCTTTCCTCAGCAAATGCCGTTTGTAGATTTTGTTGTCGGCGACGATATAAAGATCTTGGAGATCTTCTCCGCCAAAAACGACTGCGGATACAGGTTCAGAACCCGGTGGATTGATAATCGCGACGACACGCCCCGGTTGATCGCAGACCTGAACGCCAAGATTTGTCGCAATGTAAAGGTAACCGAGGCTATCCAACGTCATGCCTACGGCCCCGGTTACAGAGGATCCGTCCGGTGTCTCCAGACGATAGAAAGGCTCTTCGTCGGTCAGCGAACTGTCGATCTCAATCCGAAACGACGTCACCCATTTGGTCGTTGGGTCGCTGACGTAAAGCTGGGACTGATCGGGTGAGAGCGCGACTCCGCCAAGATCGATGTGCCCATAGTAGACGGTGCGTCTCTCACCCTTGGCATTGACGAGCCAAATCCGATGTCCCTTCGGGTCGGTGAAGTAGATTTTGCCAGTATGGGTCACGGTCAAGTCGTAGCATCCAACGCCTTCCGTGACTCTTTCCGGTGCCGGTCCCTTCGCTGAATAGGCCACGATCGCCCCGCCGTCCGCTTGGCAAGTATAAAGACGGCTATCGGGTCCGAAGATCATGCCTACGGCGTAGCTTCCGTTCCCGGGCGCGAGGCCCGTTCTGCTGTCACCGATCATGTCAATGCGATCATTTTCGCCGCTGGTGAAATAGACGTTTCCTTTGGCATCGACCGCCAGTCCTGAATTGGCTCTGACGTGATCGGCTGCCAACTCCCATTCATGCCCCGGATCCAAAATCGGCTGGCCGAAGCGGCTGTCTTTTGCGCCCTTAGGCTTAGCAATAGGCTGCGGATAATCCCGCCATAGCCAGCGCAGCGCGTCGGGTAGGATCGCTCCACCCTGGATCATGTCGTGGTCCTTATCGCCGGTCACGAATTTCACATCGTAGCCTGCATACTCGAGCGCCGAGGCCATAGCCTGGTTCGAAAGCCACCAGTCGCCCGCGAAGATATTCAAGTCGTGGTTGCCGTCCTGCAAGAAAACGCGCAGCGGCTTCGGTTCCGTCTTGCGGATCAGCGCCGGGTAGATGTCGCCGCCGCGGAGATCCGTGAAACTGCCGATAAAGCTGAGCACGCGGTGGAATGCGTCCGGGCGGTTCCAGGCTACGTTGAAGGCGCAGATACCCCCCGAGCTCAGCCCGGCGATGGCACGATCGTCAGGGCGCGTCGAGAGGTTGTAATGACCGGCTGCATCCGGAAGGATCTCATCCAGGAGAAAGCGGGCGTAGCGATCACCGAGGGAGTCGTATTCAAAGCTGCGGTTGAAACGGTCCTGCTGATCCGCCGACGATGGTGCCTTGAGTACACCCGGATTGATGAAGATCCCGATAGTCACCGGCATCTCGTGCTTGGCGATAAGATTGTCGAACACAATCGGGATGCGGGCGCGGCCGTCTTCCTTCATGAAGGTCTCGCCGTCCTGGAAAACCATCACGCAGACGGGCTTGCTGGACGCGTATTGGGCAGGAACATAAACCCAGTAATCCCGTACCGTGCCGGGGAAGATCCGGCTCTTCCAGGTATAATGCGCGACCGTGCCTTGTGGTACACCCGGCTGGCGCTGGGAATCAGGCCCTAAGGGGTATTCCTCGGCATGGAGTCCTCCCACTACCAACGCCAATGTGTAAAACAGAAGCGCCAACTTCTTCATGGCAGGGCCCCCCAGAGCAAACCTCTTCTGACCCATCAGTTTCAGCCGATCCCTTGATCTTTCTAAGTTTCGGTTGACTGATGCGGGCGGTATTTCTCAAGCTACACGAAATCAGTGGCTTAGGCGAGCAAGTTGACGATTGCCCTGGCGCCGTCGACTTGCCTGGTGGCGTAAGGCCAAATCCAAAATCAGTTGCGCCAGACGCTCTGGATCGTGCCGGACTACACTGTTCTCGCTCAGTAGCTCCGCGCAGACGGGCCGGACGCCGATTCCGAGGATCGCTTCCAGATCGATGGCTACCGGTTCGGAGCGCGTAGCTGCATATTTCTCACGAAGAGCGGTAGGTAGCGGCTGGGTGTTAAGGACGACGCAATCGAATAGCGGTCGTCGTGCGTGTTTGTGAAGGGCTTTCAAGTGATCGGAAGCTGAGAAACGGAGGGTCTCGCCCGGTTGTGTCATCAGGTTGGCCACATAGACCTTGGCGGCAGCGGACTCGGTGATCTCACGAGCGATGCCGTCGACAAGCAGGTTGGGGATTAGCGAGGTGAAAAGCGACCCAGGTCCAAGGGTGATGAGATCCGCCTCGCGGATGGCGGCCAGTGTCTCAGGAAGAGGGCGGCAACGGGCGGGAACCGTAAAGAGCCGTTCGATGGGCACTCGCGTCTTACTGATCCGAGCCTCCCCCTCAATAGTGCGTCCATCGCGGAGCCTAGCCTTCAAATGGACATCAGATAACGTAGCTGGCAGGATCTCTCCTCGAATGGCCAAGACCTCGCTCGAAATACGCACTGCTCGGGTGAAGTCCTGAGTGAGATTGGTGAGAGCGGTCAGAAAGAGGTTTCCAAAACTGTGTCCTCTGAGACCGCGGCCGGCCGGAAACCTATAGTCAAACAGGCGCGTAAAAAGGGTTTCGTCCTCCGCTAGAGCTACCAAGCAATTTCGAATGTCGCCCGGCGGCAGGACCTGAAAATCGCGCCTCAGCCGTCCGGAGCTGCCACCTTCGTCCGTCACCGTAACCACGGCCATAAGGCGGGTAATTGCAGGCGGCACCGGAATTGAGGCGTTCGCGTTGTTAGCGGGGTGGGGAGGAAGATGGTGTTTGAGACCGCGCAGAACGGTAGCGAGGCCGGTGCCACCCCCGATGGCGACCACCTTCATGGAAGATATCCTTCGCCGACCGGCGTTGTGCTCCAAGGGACGGTTGCCGCTTTTAAGAGTCAGCGCGCGGGCCGCGGGCAGCCGTGGAGCGGACAAGGAGTTGAAAGCGAAGATCGGATGCCAGGTTCTTGAAGTCGTGGTCATTTCTGGCCTGAAATGCGTTTTCCGGGCGCAACTCGATGGCTAAACGCAAATATTCGAAGGCCAGGCTTGCTCTACCCTGGAGCGCGTAAGCTGCCGCCAGAGCATAATGGATGTGCTCGTGCCGCGGTTCAAGCCGGGCAGCCTTGGCCAGATGCTCCACGGCCGGTTCCAGATTGCGCGAGTTAAGCTCAGTCAGGCCAAGAAGATAGAGACCAGAAGCCGTCTTAGGCACTGGTTGCCTCCGCTGCATCCGCTGCTGACAGAGGCGCAGGTGCAGCCTGGCCCGATCTGCCACTTCTGCAAAACGGCTCTGCGCCAACTTGGAGAATACCTCGTTGGCCTTTTCGAGGTTCCTGCGCTGGAAGTGGCGCATCGCAATATCGAAACTCCGGATGGCCGCCTGGTACTGCGGATCGGGATTAGCGTCCACGACTTGTCTGTGAGCGGTTTGAGCTGCATCCCTCACACCAGTTTTGCCGCTCTCCAAGTCTTTGGGCACGCGCGCCTTATCACGCGAGCTAAACGCGCCCGGGCGGGAACTGCGCACAGCCGGGTGCATTCCGCTTCCGCTGTGCACTCTGCGCCTTTCCGTCGCGCGCTGAGCCGCTGTTTTGGCTGTGGCCTTGCTCCTTTGGCCGCTCGCCTGCCTTTCACGACTTCCTCGCTGGGCGCCTCGTTTCTGCATAAGCCCCTTTCTTCCCCGGCACCGACGCGGCAGGACGCTCCTTATCCTGCCACCTGAACCCACCGCAGGTTTCATTGCTTAGTCAACTTACTTATAGCAGACCCGATATAATTGCGTCAAATCGGCAATGCGACTGCCTGCGACTGCCGGGATAAAGGGGTGAAATCGCGGCCGCGTGGCGCTTCGTTCCTGTTAGTCCGTTAAAGAAGCCTAGCCCCGAGCCGCCACTGAGACCGCTCTTGCGGCCGTTTCCTCGCGTTGCCAACTTAAATCATTCATGATATACAGAAACTTATGTCGTTGTTGTTCTCAGTCGTCACGACCCATCTCAGTTGTCCCGACACCCGGCCCCGGCGGCGCTGTTGTTGCTGCTGTTGATCTCCGGCGCTCTTCCCAATTTCGCCGGGTTTAGAGTCGAATCCAAAATAACAGGGGGTTTCTCCGAAAATGGCTGAATACAAGCATCCGGAGGCATTGGTTAGCACTAACTGGGTCGCGGAGCACATCGATGATCCCAAAGTCCGGTTGGTGGAAGTCGATGTCGATACATCGTCCTACGACAAGGGTCATATCAAAAGCGCCGTGGGATGGAATTGGCAGAGCCAGCTTCAGGATAACCTTCGACGCGATCTGCTGGGCCAGAAAGAGTTTGAGGAATTGGCTGGAAAGTCGGGTATTTCCACAGAAACAACCGTAGTGCTTTACGGTGACAACAACAACTGGTTTGCCGCTTATGCCTTCTGGCAACTGAAATATTACGGCCACAAAGATGCTCGTCTAATGAATGGGGGGCGTAAGAAATGGGAACTGGAGGGCCGTCCACTCGTCACCGAAGCTCCGCAGTTCCCCGCCACAAAATACAAGTCGAGCGGAGCAGATGCGAGTGTCCGAGCGCGTCGCGACCGGATTTTTCAGGCGTTGGCGGAGCACGACGCCCATTTGGTTGATGTCCGGTCGCCGGATGAATTCAGCGGGAAAGTGATTGCGCCTCCAGGCATGAGCGAAACAGCTCAGCGTGGTGGCCACATACCGGGTGCCATCAGCGTTCCGTGGGCGAAGGCTGCCAACGAGGATGGAGCCTTCAAGAGCTTCGACGAACTCGCAGTTCTCTACGGTAGGCAAGGGGTAAAGACTGACAAGGACGTCATCGCTTATTGCCGGATCGGAGAGCGCAGCTCTCACACTTGGTTCGTGCTTAAATATCTGCTGGGCTTTGAGACCTCTAAAAACTACGACGGTAGTTGGACTGAATGGGGGAATCTTGTAGACGCTCCCATCGAAAAGGGGGAGACCGCCAAGGCCAGTGTGTAACAAGAAACTTGGCGGCTTGAAGTCCGATGCCGCTTACTGGGAAAAGCCCAGGAATTGGATGTGGCGAGAAACAAGGGATCCTGGCTTTTGGTGCCGGGACATCAAACAGATTTTAGCGAAGCGCGATCCGCAGATTGCGCTTATCCGGCCGAATTTCAACCTTGTCTTCCCGGGCTAGCCAGCCGACAGCAAAACTGACAACCTCACCTGCAGCATCCACTTTCTTCTTCAGCTGAGCGAGGGTGACAGGCCCCTCATTCGAGAGTGTCTGCCAGATCTTTCCGGCCGTATTGCCGATCTCCGGAATGAGTTCTGCGGAAGTCGGAGCAACTACGGTGGTAGTTGTTTCCCCTGGCTGGTTTGGCTGCGGCATCTCGACAAGGTTCTCCGGAGAACTAACTTTGACCTTTGCGGCGGGCTTTGCTGTCATTCGGTAACTCCTTTCAGGTTGGTGACGCTGTTGGGTTCGGTCCAACGACTGCTGGTCGAAATGCCTCCTTTCCCGGTCGGGAGGGTCTCGAATTGCTAAGGCACCCCGCTCAGGCTCACGCGGTGCAAGGCGACCCGTATATCGGAATGAGTAACATTTTCACCTGGTCGAGAACCTCGTTCTTGTATAACCCGAGGAGTACCTTTGCTGCAAAGAGTTTCTTTTTATGAGAGCTATGAAGCTGATAATCCAAAGGCGGGCATAGTTTCAGAAGCTCAATAGCACATGCCAAATATAGAAATCCTCAACGTTCTCCCAGATGCGACCCACTAAGGCAGAGTCGCAACGGATTGGTGGCATTTCTTTGACCTTGTCCCGAGTATGGCAGCGCCGCGTTGCCCGCCTACGAGACGCTTAAAAAGATGCTGACATCCGAACAAATCTGGTCACCCTCGAATAGGGCTCTGCCCCAGTGGTTCACTCTCCCCATCGATGTCCCAGCCATGCTTACCCGACCACGTTCGAGTGCAACGGCCTTTTCAGCTTGCTGCACCTGCACCGCGTCAATCAGTTTGTGGACCGCCACATTCAGTCCGGCCGAGCAACTGGTGGACGACTCGCAACTCTACCAGGCGTTCATGCAAACGATTGCAGATCCTGGTTTGGGTCAGCAACGACCATCCCCAGGAAATTCCCTTCGACCTTCACTGTGAGATCCGCGACCTCTAGGGGCACAAAGTGGCGAACCAGGATTTTGCCGGAATCGCAGCCGGTGATGCCAGCCAGCAGGTGGGCATCGTGGATTGGCTGACACCAAGCACTCCGGGAGGGTACCTGCTGAAGGGTATTGCCGAAGCCAGAGTCCGGAATCTCCAAACCGAGAACTCATCTTCATCAAAGTGGTCCCCGCGCTCTTCTCCAAGCCGCTGCGGATGCTGATCATCGGGCAGAGTATGTACAGCACGATTCCGGCACGTATGGCCGAGGCCATGGGACTTAAGGTGGCGGTGATAGATGAGAGCTCGGTTGTTGCAAGGGCTCCCCCGACTTGCGCGATGGCGATGAACTCCGGCGGAAGTACGATGTCGTGTGGCTAACCTCCTTCGACTCGCTTTGGAAGATGCTCGACGACGCCGAGATGAACGGCCTCAAGCAGGCCATCACTCAGGGAATGGGATTCATCCATACGGGTGGTCCGGCCAGTTTCCACGGAGGGTTCGGCTGGGCGGCCTGCCTCGACTTCACGGCGCTGTCCGACGTGCGCCCGTCACCCTCAGCAAAGGGAACGACCTGATCTATCCGTCTTCGATGAATGCCCTAACCAAGGACCTTGTGCTGCCATTCGGCCGTCTTCACGACATCGCGGTTACAGCTGACGCGGACTGATTGGACCGCCGCGGACCTCCAGCGCCAAGGTGTGCCGGGATTCAACAATGTCGAGATGAACAGCCGGCGGTCACGAGCCGATGACCATCGCCGGCCAGCCCTTTGCTCGTAACCGGTCAGTTTGGGCAAGGGCGCACCGTGGTCTTTACGGGCTTCACGTCAGGTTACAATGAAGAAAGGGCCGACTGGAATCCCGCGGTCGTGTATCCCTATTTTGCGGATCAGCAGTTCATCGCCGATCCGCCCTCCAGGGCCTACTTCACGTTTTTATGCGGATGATTGCCGCCGCTACCGGCGAGAAGTCCAGGGTGAGTTACGCTGATCTTCGTGCGGCACACGAGAAACCGCTTTTCGAGATTCTGAAGGATCTGCCCCGCACCGAAATTGAGGCGCAGGTACTAGTCGGGGGCCTCCTCACTGCTTCCAAGGCTCACGCTAGCCTCAGTCTGAGCAACAAAGGCCCGAACCTCGCCAGGCTGATCCAGGTAAAGGCCAGGTGGGATGGCGCTCCGGCCAGAGCGCGCTGCATCGAGCTCTTCAGTGACAACTACATCGACCTGCTGCCGGGCGAAAGTAAGACGATCGATCTCGATGCATTCTTGAAGCACGACCAGACCGGCCTGAAACGTGACCAAACCGGGCCGATCAGCGGCAATCTTCTGATCGAAGGCCCGAATATTTCGAGCAAGCGGGTCAGGGTCGAATTCAAGCCTGGGCCTGTAACCTCTATGTAAAATGATCACTTCGCATCACAGATAACTTCTAAGGAGAAACATGAAATGAGAAAAGTCACCGTAATTTCATCTGTCTTGTGCTGCGCCACGATCGCTATCGCGGCAACCGGCGCCAAGGACTCGTCTAAGAAGCGCGCGATCAATCCTCCTGGCACGGCCGAAGGCCTGCCCTTCAGCAACGGCATCCTGGCGGGTGACACTCTGTACGTCGCCGGACAAGAGGGTCTGGATAACGGGAAGCTGCGCGAAGGCGGGATCGGACCCGAGACTCAGGCGGCACTTGAGAACATCAAGAAGATTGTGGAAGCAGGCGGAATGACAATGAGCAACGTCGTTTCAGTAACGGTGTACCTGGCCGACATCAACGATTTCGCGGAGATGAATAAGATCTACAAAACCTATTTCCCCGATCCCAAACCCGCCCGTGCGACCGTGCAGGTTGCGGCGCTGGTGGGACACGCGAAGGTAGAAATTGGGGCAATCGCCGTCAAACAGTGACGATGAGTTCTAACGAGCAGTTTGCGTCTAATCGAGCCTAACCAGCCGCCCACGATGAGGCGGCGGCGTCCAGCGGTTGCGGCTTGGCGCCCCTGCTCAGGAGCCATAGCATGATCGCTATTTCCCCGAGGAGGGCGGGAAAGGCGACGTTCGACACTATGTGTATTGCTCGAATCATCTCCGGTTGCGATTACGGTCAGTGTTTCACACGGTTACTGCTGCGACCCTCGAGAAGCGGTCTGCCTCATTAATCTGGAACGGGTAGACGGGCAGCCTTCGCTGGCGATCTGGCCATCGAGCAGATAAAAATACGCCGAGGCTAATGATCAGCGCGACGAGGAGGCGAACCATGTGTGAACAGATCAGCCGTAGAGAGACCCTGAGAAGAGGATTGGCCGTTGTCACAAATCATCGATTTTGTTCAGGGCTACGCCAAGTTATCGGGACGGTCCATCCATTGTTACGTACCAACACGCCCTCTGTTGAACTATTCACATTGGAGAATTGTGAGCCCTGAGTCGTCGCTGGTCCAGGTGGGAGCGGATGGCTACATCGCCCAGGTATGGACAGGAACGTCTCGCACCCCGAATATCTACGAAGGTCGCCGCAAAGAGCGGACTTTCGAGACTGCGTTCCTTGAGTACGGCGCGATGCAAAACCTGGTGAGGGCCTCGGGGCGTCGCGTCTGGTATCTCAATGATCCGGTCGAGGATAATCCAAACCACCTGGGACGACTACCGGATGAACTGGGAGAACACTCTGACAGCGTCCCTGTTTCAACCGGAAGTGTGGAGATACGAAATCATGCCGTGGCCGGAACGAGTCTTCAACGGCAAGTATCCCGCCAGAGATTCATCAGATACCCGGCCCGTCCAACAGCTAGAACGTACTCCGACTGGTACTGGGCTGGGTGGCTTTGGTCCCCGGAACCCGGCCAGGCGAATCTCCATTCCGAAAGAGTACGAGACTGAGTTACAGGCTGTAAATCCGGGCGTTGGGCGAGATGAAGCAGCCTGAAGAGTCTGTTCATTGGCAAATCAGCGGTACGCGTGGGGTCGGGTGTTTTGGTTTCCGACACCATGATGTTCCAACGCGCGGAGCCGTTCCCGTCAGACCCGAACCTCGGTTCATTTTATGGATTGGCAATGCCGCTGCTGAAGCACGGACTTCCGGTTGAGCCGGTGCAGATCGAAAGCGCGACCTCGCCTCAGTTTCTGGACAGGTATCGGCTACTTCTCCTTACCTACGAAGGCCAGAAGCCGCCCAGCCCAGCTTTTCACGACGCTCTCGCAAAATGGGTTCGGGCGGGAGGCGCATTATTGATCGTTGATGACGCTCGCGACCCCTATTGCGCTGTGGGTGAGTGGTGGAATACCCCTCCCTTCTCGTATCGGACGCCTCGGCAGCACCTATTCGAAGCGCTCGGGCTCCCGAAAGACGCCACGGGGTTGCATCGCGTGGACCGTGGAGTGATCCTGCGGCAGCCACTCTCTCCAGCCTCGCTAACATATAATAAAGAAGGTGCTGACTCCATTCGCCGACTGGCGAAAGAGGCGGCTGCAGCAGTGGGGCTGGAGTGGCAGGAATCGAATGCACTGGTGCTTCGGCGAGGGCCATATGTCGTGGCGGCGGGGCTGGACGAGTCCTTACCCAGCGCGAAGTCATTCGAGCTGCACGGACACTTTATCGATCTGTTCGATGCCAGCTTGCCTGTGCGCACCGACTTAGCGCTTTCTCCTGGTAAGAGAGCGCTTTTGTTTGACCTGGATGCAGTCAAATCGTCGAACCCGAAGGTGCTGGCTGCAGCTTGCAAGGTGAGCAAGGAGCGTTTCGCCAGCAGCACTCTGAGCTTTAGTACTGAAGGGATCGCCGACACGCAAGCCGTAGTGCGAATGCTCGCGCCGCATAAGCCGTCTCGCATCATGATTAACGGCCAATTGGTGCCGACAGAAGATTACACGAGTGCTGGAAGCACGCTTCAATTGCGTTTTCCAAATTCCGTTAGTGGCGTGCCCGTGGACGTGGAGTTCGTCCCTTAGGCATTCGCTTCCCACAAGCAAATACAGGTTAGCTGACGAACCTTCGCGGGCGATGAGATTTAAGGCGCTCGTTGCATGGGCACCACTACCGGTCTAGGCTAGGCTAACCCAACTTCGTCACGGAGTGTCGGCGGATCTCAACATAGCACCAACCGGCAATATGATGGTTCCTGCACACCCTGGGCTCTGGAGGCCAAGCGTACTTGTCTCTCATTCTTTACGCGTTGTGATTTTTCAGAATCGATCGACCACTTAAGGCGGTAGTTTTTCACGAACTTTCACCCACCCATTTTCACCAACTTTCACCCACATGTTCGAGATCATTCACCCACCCCCGGTCGGGTTCGATTCGAGCGAACAGGCCTGCCATCCAGTGCCTTGAAGGAGGACTGAAGATGGCATACCGGGAGGTGAGAATGATGTATATCGATCAGGTGATTCGCCGGTGGTTGGCCGGCGAGAAAATTCGGGCGATCGCGAGATCCACGGGTCGGACCGAAACACGGTGCGGCGGATCGTGCGCCTAGCCGGGGAAGTTGGTATTGGGTAGGAGACGCCGTGGCCTGACGAAGGTAAGCTGCAAGCCCTACGGCAAGGCATGGGCCGGCCCGGTGCGACGGTGGCGGCCGGCGAAGCCGAGCAGCGGCTGAAGCCCCGAACCGAGCAGATTCGAACCTGGCTGAACAAAGACCATCTTCTGCTGAGCAAGGTGCATGAGCTATTAGGCCGTGAGGGGTTAGTGGTCTCCTATAGCGCCTTGTATCGATTCGCCCGGAAGTGGTGCGAGTTTGGAAGGGCCTCGTCGATCACCGTGCGGCGGGCCGACTGCCTGCCTGGCGAGATGGCGGAAGCTGATTTCGGCCGACTCGGTGTGTTGCAGGAACTCGGCAGTTGCCGACCGCGTGTGGTTTAGGGCTTTATGCTGACACTCGGCTACAGCCGGCTCGGCTGCGTGATCCCCGTTCTGCAGCAGGATCTGCCCACCCTCATCCATTGCTTCGAACGCGCCCTGGCGTTTTTTTGACGGTTGTCCCCGGCGCATCGTCATCGACGGAATGAAAGCGTGCCTGGATCAAACCGATCTCTATACTCCGCGCTTGAACCGGACTTTTCTCGAGTACGCCAACTACCGGGGCTTTCTCCCCGACCCGGCCCGGCCGCTTCACCCCAAGGACAAGGATCAGGCTTCATACTGCACCTCATTGGACAGGTTCGATGCAAGTTTAGGATAACGCCGTCGATCGCGGAATCGCTTGCCGGGGTGAGCATGGGGCAAGGGACCCTTCACTGGCTCAAACAGCATGAACCCTCGGTCATCGGCGCGAACGCCGCGCAGCACCCCTTCGGCAGCGAAGCGTTTGGCGGTGGTAAAGTGCACTCCCATCTGCGTGGCCATCTCAGGGGCCGTAAGCCAGCCTTGGCTTCGAAGATGTTGGACGTAGGAACGGATGCCATAGGAGTTGCGAATGTGCCGAACGATCAGCCGTGTAAAACGGTTTTTCCGTCCGGTTCGCAGCCAACGCGCGTTGAGAGTCCGTGCAATTTGGGCATCCGTTTGTTCGGTGGCAAGCACGCGGACGAGTTCAACCGTGTCCGCAGGTGTACGAACCAGATCCGGGGCGCTCAGAGGCAACGGCCGTTCCAGCGAGGTTGTTGCCCCGCCTTTCCAGCGGATGTGGATCTGGATGTTCTGTGTCTTGACGAGCGTGACGTCTTCGATAAGCAGCCGCAGCATCCGCTTGCGATCGCGAGCCGGAGTGCGCGGATCATTCCACACACGAGGAAGGTCGGAAGCCAGCGCATGGATTCGATCCCGATCGGCATCGGTCAGTGCCGATGGTTGCGACCGACTGATCCGTGCATACTCTTCCTCGACCTGCGCCAAAATCACGAGCTTTTCATTCCACTGCCGTTCCAGATTATCCACCACCAAGCGGTTTTCCGGGCGAGCCAGCAAGTACTGGCGCTGAGCCAACTCGGCCTCTTCCCGAGCCCGTTCCACTTGTGCGCTTCGCAAACGATCCACCTCCGCCTGCCGTGTCCGCAACTCCTCAAAGACCTCCAACGCCACCTCCAAGGAGGCTGGATTGACGGCCTTCAGAACAAGTTCCGTGATGGCCTGATCGATCTGCGCGCCAGACAGGTGTTGGCATAGTGGCTCGGCCGTCTGAATTCCGCGTCGCTGGCACACATAGTCCGGAATCGGATGGCCATGATCGATGTGATAGCGCACCGTCATCCTTAAACCACACACGCCGCAGATGACCAGACCTTGCAGCAAGGCCGCGCCTTCCCGCGGCGGGCTCCTGCGCCGCTCTCCCCCATACCCGTTCGCGTTGGCAAGCAGTTTCGCTTGATTGGATTCAAACTCTTCCCACGAGATGTATCCTGGATACATATTGGGCGGGAACACGGACCATTCTTCTCGCTTCAGGCGCCGGTAGCGAACCTGTTCGCCAACGACCACTTTGCGCTGGCGGGTTCGGCCATAGACAAAAGCTCCGGTGTAGCATCACCGCCCTCTCAAAGCCAGCAGGTCAGCTAGAGCCATCAGGTCTTCCATCCGGAAATAGGAGCGGCCTTTTCCGACCGTCGCGTAGGCGTCGGCAGGAATCGCGTCGGTCCAGCTGACAGGCACTGAGAGCGGCGATCCGTCCGCAAGCTGAATCGTTACCCGATCCTCGCCCCACAGTTGTTAGACAACAAAACGGAAGGACCGGCCACAAAACGGGTGGAAGGGATGAGTGATTCGAATCTGTTTCGAATCGACTAGATCACGTGCAGTTAACAGCTTTGGACAAACCGGTCGTGGAAAATAGTGTGCGTTATGTACGGGAACGTTTCTTTAAGGGGGAGACCTTTATCGACCTCGAGGACGTGGCACGCCGTGCTCTGGTCTGGTGCCGCGAGGTCGCTGGCCGCCGCCTCCACGGAACCACCCGGCGAGTGCCCCTGGAGGTCTTTGAGACAGAAGAGAAGTCCCAGCTGATTCCGCTCCAGGCCGAACGCTTCGAGACGCCCACCTGGGCTCAATGCCAAGTTCATCCCGATCACCATATCCGCTTTGGCCAAGCGCTCTACTCGGTTCCCACGCGCTGGATCGGTTGCCGGGTCGAGGTCCGCGGCGATCGCTCCCTGGTTCGTATCTATGCGAGAGGTGAGTTGATCAAGACGCATGAACGCAAGCCGCCCGGCAGCCGCTCCACCGACTACACCGATTACCCGGAGGGCCGCGCCCCCTACGCCCGGCGCTGGCCCGACTATTACCGCCGGCGGGCTCGTGAACTCGGATCCGCCGCCGGCGAATTCACCGATCAACTGCTGGGCGGCGAGTTTCCCCTGGAGCCGTCTGCGTCAGGCGCAAAAGCTGCTGCGCCTGGTCGAACGCTACGGGGCGGCCCGCCTGGACGCCGCCTGTCGGCGGGCTCTCGACTTCGACCTGCTCGACGTCCACCGCCTGCAGCACATTCTGGAACAGGGATTGGAATCTCAAACCGAACCTCAGCCGGTCGTCGGACCTCAGTCGGCGCTCGAGTTGAAATTTCTCCGTCCCGCTCACCACTTCGTTGATGATCAAGGAGGCCCTCATGCAGATCCCGCCTGAACTGAAGACGGTGCTGAAGCGCTTGAAACTCTCCGGCTGTTGGCCACTCTGCCCGACCGCTAGGCTTATGCCCGCCAGGAAAAACTCGACTATCCACAGTTTCTGGAACTGATCCTCTCCGACGAAGTCGAGCGCCGCGAGCACAAGCACCTCGCCAACCGCTTACACGATGCTGGCTTCGAGGAAGAATGCGCCCTGGAACGCTTCGATTGGTCGGCTAAAATCCGCCTCGATAAGGCGCGCTTGAGCGACCTGTTCGGCCTGCACTTCCTGGAGCGCCATGAGAACGTCATTTTTTGTGGTCCCGTGGCGTGGGTAAATCGTTCCTGGCCCAGGCCCTCGGCCATGCTGCTTGCCGCGCTGGCTATCGGGTGCTGTTCAGCCGAGCCGACTTGCTGCTGAAAACCCAGGCCCGCTCCCGCGCCGATAACTCCTTCGACCGGGAGTTGCGCCGCTTTCTCAGTCCCGATCTACACGGTGGATATCAGTGCCAAGAATTTTTGGGGCAAGAGAATTTCTAAAGCAGACTTTTCGCTGTACCTTTTCGACAAAGACAAAGCTCGGATCGGGGAAGGGTGGATTTCTATCAGTGACGTTGGGCCCGGGCAGGTGGTCAAATTTCAGACGGCAGCTGGAGCGTCCGGAACAGCCCTGTCTGTGGTGCTCGCTCCGCAGTCACTTCCCGCAGAGCTGCAGTCGTACCTTCCTCCCAAGACCGTCTCAGTGACTGTGAACTCCGTGCCTCAAGGAGCTGGATTGAAGGTTGATGGCGCTGAAGCGGGAATCACACCGAAGATCATTCATGTTACACCAGGCAAACATATGTTGGAGTTCAGTAAGGAGGGCTTCAATCCAGGGCGCTTTCCGCTAGAGATCACTGCCGACGATGCCTCCGGAGGCAGTGTGAGTTACGAACTCGGAGCGTCTGCCCACGACACCGTCGAACTTCGAGACGGTTCCATCCTGAGCGGAGACGGAATCGATGCCCACTGAAGTCCTAGTGCGTATTGGGGGGACTATTCAGCACTTGAGTCGCAATCAAGTGAAGCGCATCTCTTTGGTCTCGCGTAACACGCGTTCGGAGTAGGCGTTGCCACCGGCTGACCAGGAATGGAGCCCTTCCCTCAAAAAATTAGGATTGCGCCCAAATACCCTCGGGGAGAGCCTGCGCGATGATTCGCGATACGTATCGTTGACTGCAAGGACAGCGTTTGCTACAGTTGAAGTTCGTATTTTGGCGAATAGGAGATTCTGTGGCAAGTCACAAATCAGCTCTAAAGCGCATCAAGCAGACTCGCAAGCGCACCACCTTAAACCGCATGCATCTGACGAAGCTGCGCCATCAAATCCGCGGCTTGCGCCATGCGGTTGCCAGCAAAGATAAGGCGGCAGCCGAGGCGCTGCTGAAGTCCACTCTGGGACTGATTGACCATTCGATTCAAAAGGGCGTATTGCACGCCAACACGGCTGCTCGCTACAAATCTCGCCTGACCCTGCGTTTTAATGAGTTTTCAGCCAAGCAGGTCGCTTAGGTCGGGATCGCGGGCACCCAACCTTCTTGTCTCGACCAACTCCTCCTCGTAGAGGATCATCTAGGGCATACTCGCAAAAGGATGAACGAGAGCGGGCGACACGCCACCAGCTCAGGCTTCCCTCGGTCCCAACGGAATAACGACGTTCAACATGGGGACACTCCCCGCCGACTTTCCGGAGATAATCCGCCAGACAAGATACTCCAGCAAAATACGGGAGTCCTTCCATGACGACTTGATACCGAGGTCCGTCTCCCTAAGGTGCCGTAGGGACTGCTGCATTTCCAGCCGGGAATAGTTGCGAGCCACAACGGGAGCAATCTCTTGCGTTGAAAAGGGATTGCTGCGAAAGCGATTCCAGTTGCTGCGCGACCCTCCGTAGGAGCCTTGCCCCGCCCCCGAACCGAGCTTCAACGATTGCCGGAAAAGATCACCGATATACCAAAGCAGTAGCATCTCGGATTGCTTTCCGGCCTCGAGTGCTCGCAACTCCCGGAGAGACTGCGCCACATCACGATCAGCGATCTTACACAGCAGCTTGCCGATTTCACGTTCCTCGTGGAAGCTAACCAGCAAATCGAAATCGGTACGCTCCAGGCGCTTGGTTCCGGGTCTGGCGGTTAGGATCTTCTCCGTTTCGGTACGCATCCAGAGCAGGTCCACGCCCATAGCTTTGGACCCACTCTCTATCGGCCGCTCAAATCTCAGGACCATTTCCGCGGCCAGTTCAGGGGCGATCTCAACATTGGCTTGCCTAAGATAGCCCTCCAGCCACGCCGCCGCCTCGTTCCGTCCGGGAGGCCGCATCTCCACCAGTTCCACCTTCTTCTCCAAAAGCTGGATAAAGCGACGACGCCGATCGGGCTCCACCGCAGCGAAGACCACGGTGGCGAAGGTCGAAGGCCGCGCCAGATACGAATCCAGCGCCTCGAAATCATCGTCTCCGGCGTGCTTGAAGTCCTCCGGATCGGATACAACCATGAAGGTATGGCCGCCCAGCATCGGCATCTGATACGCAGTCTGCAGGTCGAGGCGGAGCCGTTTCGGGTCGAATTCTACTTCAGCGAGGCACCAATGCCGGGTCTCCGGCGGAAGCGTCGCAACAATCGCCTTGCGGCACTCCTCATGGAGAAATCGATCGGGTCCGCGGAGGAAGTATGCCGGTCCGGGCTTGCCCTTGCGAAGGGCAGCGATGAACTGGGTGGGACCCATGCCGAAAAGTGTAAAGGAGAAAGCCCGAAGGGTAAAGGAGAAAGGGCGAAGCGTCTTGTTTGCCCCTTGCTTCATGCCTTTGATGGTCGCATCATGATCCTCGTGAAAGGGCTGAAGACACGTCTTGACCTTCTGCTGGTCGCGCGAAGGCTGGTGGAGTCTCGCGAGAAAGCGCAAGCATTGATACTGGCAGGACAGGTGCTGGTCGACGAGCAGAAGGTTGACAAATGCGGTGCGGCTGTGAGTCGCCAGGCTTCCGTACGGCTGCTGGGCGAACCGATCCCATATGTCGGCCGCGCCGGGCTGAAGCTCGCAGGAGCCTTGGATCATTTTGGTGTTGATCCGCGAGGCCGCACCTGTCTCGACATCGGCTCCTCCACTGGCGGCTTCACGGATTGTCTGCTCCAGCGAGAGGCGGCGCGGGTGATCGCGATTGACGCGGGTACAAACCAGCTTGATTGGAAGCTGCGCCAGGATCCGCGGGTGGAATTGCATGAACAGACTAACGCTCGCTATCTGACACTCGATGCGATCGGCAGTCGCGCGGATCTGGTCACGATCGACGTCTCCTTCATCTCGGTGGCATTGATCCTGCCGGTGCTCCCAGGATTACTTGAACCAGGCGCAGAGGCGCTGGTCCTGGTGAAGCCGCAATTCGAGGTGGGCCGTCGACAGGTGGGCAAGGGCGGCGTGGTGAGGGACGAGCGCCTGTGGCAGCAGTCTGTGGATCGCGTCTCCGCCGTCATGGTCGAGACCGGCTTCACTTGTCCGCGCGCCGCACCCAGTATTCTGCCGGGTGCAGAAGGCAATCGCGAGTTCTTCCTGCATGCCTTGTGGAAGGGTCCAAAAAAGTCCGAGGTCCAGAATCCGGAGTCATAGAAAGGCAGGGATCGCCCGCTGTTCTTCGACTCCAGACGCTTCCCTGACTGCTGATAGAATGTGTTCCTGACTTTGTTGTGCCTGATTTTGAGAGCTGTCGTAACGCAAGGCGACTAACCCATGCACATCCAGAGAATAGGCATCACCTCAAAACCCAAGAAGAGCGAAGTGGCGGAGATTGTCCCGCCCCTTATCGATTGGCTGGCTGAACGCAGCATCGACGTATCGATCGATAAAGAGACTGCTGCAACTCTGGGATTGAGTGGGAAAAGCGTCTCGCGCAACGAAATGCCCTCTTGTGCGGACCTGATCATCGTACTGGGAGGCGACGGCACGCTCCTGGCGACCGCGCGGGCGCTCAACCGCAAGCCTGTGCCATTGCTGGCCGTTAATCTTGGCGGCCTCGGATTCCTGACCGTGATCGCCCGTGAGGAACTATACGGGACGCTCGAAAGAGTGCTGGCTGGAGAGATCGAGACCGAGCGCCGCACCCAGATCGAAGCGCAGATCGTACGCCAGGGAGAAGTGATCGCCTCCTACCTGGCCCTGAACGACATCGTCCTGAACAAAGGGGCCATCGCGCGCGTGCTCGATTTCGAGGCCTGGGTGGACGGCCAGTTCGTCTCAATTTACAAGGCTGACGGTCTGATCGTCTCTACTCCAACCGGATCTACAGCCTATTCGCTCGCTGCCGGCGGCCCGGTGGTCATGCCAGCGGTCGGATCTTTTATTGTCACGCCGATCTGCGCGCACACACTCACGAATCGTCCCATCGTGCTGCCGGATACCGCGGTCATCGAGATTGCCGTGAAAAGCCAACGCGAATCGGTTTATCTGACGGTTGACGGTCAGGTGGGAATTGCGGTGCGTAGCGACGATCTGGCCCGTATCGGGAAGGCCGAATCGTTTGTCGAGCTGATTAAGTCTCCGCAGAAAAGCTACTACGAAATCCTGCGCCAGAAATTGAAATGGGGAGAGCGATAGCAAGGTAAAGAGCCGGTGGAAGGATGCCGAAGAACCCTTCCGAACCCTGTCATTCCGAACGGAGTGAGGAATCTGGCTCTGGAAACGAGGACGACGCAAGATTCTTCGTCGCTTCGCCCCTCAGAATGACAGTGGCGATGAGATTATCCGTACCCTCTTGGTTTACAGCACCTCATCCGCCATCAGTTCCTCCACTGTTTCCCTCCTCCGAATCAACTCCACCTCGGACCCGTGAACCAGAACTTCTGCCGGGCGCGGACGGCTGTTGTAATTCGAGGCGAGCACGTAACCGTAAGCGCCCGCGGTTAGCACCGCCAGAAGATCGCCAGGCTCCACATTGTCGAGTTCGCGGTCGCGTCCCAGGAAGTCGCCCGTCTCACATAGCGGACCCACCACGTCAGCCAGAATCTTGACCTGTCCCGGGCGAGGTTCCAGGGGGAGAATCTCGTGATGCGAACCGTATAAGGCGGGTCGCAAGAGATCGTTCATGCCAGCATCGGTAACGATGAAATTCTTCACGCCGTTTCGCTTCGCATAGAGCACCCGTGTCACCAGGATTCCGGCGTTACCCACGATCGTGCGGCCGGGCTCCAGGATCAAGCGATAGGGGGTGCCTTCAAGGCGCTGCTTGATCTCGCGGGTCAGCCGGTCGAGGTCAAGAGGTTGCTCCGTCCGGTAAGGAATGCCGAAACCGCCACCCAGGTCCAAGAAGGTGATCGCCATGCCTTCAGACCGCAATTGGCGCGCCACTTCCAGCACTTCATCGAGTGCCTTCAGGAACGGATCCACCGCCAGGATCTGGGAGCCGATGTGGCACGCGATTCCGCGTATTTCCAGATGTGGGCAGGCGGCGGCGCGGCGGTACAGCGGCAGAGAATCCTGCTTAGGAACGCCGAATTTGTGAATCGATTGGCCCGTCGAAATGTAAGGATGCGTCTCGGCCTCTACGTCGGGATTGACGCGGATCGAAATGCCGGCCCGCCTCTCGTTCCTTGCCCCGGCCAGCACTGCCGTACGGCTTTGGATAAGATCCATTTCGCCGGCTGATTCCACGTTGAACATGAGAATGCGGGCGGCAAGGGCCGCATCGATTTCCGCCACGGTTTTGCCCACGCCTGAGAATACAACCTGTTGGGCGTCCGCGCCGGCCTTGAGGGCGCGTGCGAGCTCCCCGCCCGAGACGATATCGAATCCGGCTCCGGCCTGTCTGAGCAGACGGAGAATTCGGAGATTCGAGTTAGCTTTGACGGAATAGCAAAGCAAGGCAGGGATGTCGCGCAGTCCCTGCCACAGCCGTTCGAAGTTCCCGAGTATGGCGGCCTGGCTGTAGAGATAAAGCGGTGTTCCAAAGCGCTCGGCAATTTCCCTAACAGGCGCTTCTTCCGCGAAAAACTGGTCTGAACGGTATTGAAAAGGGATCATCGTCTGGATTGTCTTCGAACGAGCAGACAGCGCGACCGTTGACTTGGCATCCGCGGTTCTTCTCGATGGTCTGGGCACGGGGCCGTTTAAGGGACCGGTCAGATTTCGAATCCCATCTTTACCAGCGCTTCTTTGTTCATCTTCGCAGCTTCAGCCGGACCGCCGGGCGGAGGTTCATAACCATCCAGTTCCACTATTACCCAACCCCTGAACTGAACGCCGCGAAAGACCTGCACGATCCGGGCGAAATCCACTACGCCATCACCGATGGTGGTGAAGTGATATTGGGAATGTCGAACCAAGTCGCGGTTCTGCCGGCTTAGGTTGGCCACGTCCTTGCGTAGATCCTTGAAGTGGCAGAAGACGAGCCGATCATGATAGCTGCGGATGACATCGGCGGGATCGCCCCCGCCCAGCGCAATGTGAGCCACGTCGGCAATCAGTCCCACATACCGCGGATCGGTCGAGGCAAGGACCCGGTCCATGCCCTCCCGTGTCTCGCCGAAGGTTCCAAAGTGCGGGTGATAGCCCAGTTTGAGTCGCGCGTTTGCCGCCATTTTTCCAAGCTCGTTCATCCGCGTGCCGAGCGACTTGATCTGATCATCCGAGTAAGCAGTCCCAGGTTTTCCGCTATCCGTCACCTGAAGATACATTCCGCCGAGTTTACGTTGGAAGTCCACGTACTGCCGGAACTGCCCGCGGAAGTCCTCGTTGTTTTTGGCCGGATTGAGGTTCACTCCCCAGCAGGAGAGAGCGACGGCCTTAAGATGAAGCGATTCGAGTTGATCCTTCAGCCCGGCCACTTTGTCCTCGTAGTTGCGCTCCACCAGCCCGGTCATCTGCATGCCCTTGAAATTCAAACCGGACACAGTCTTGATTGCCTGCTCGAACTGGTCCACTGGCCAAGCAATGGTCGCGTAGCCGACAGGGTTTGGTAACCGCTCCGGCTTGGCCGCGGCAGGACGCACCGAGGAGACTACGGCGGCTCCGAACCCTCCGATCCGACGCAGGAAGTCGCGCCGTTGGCTGGACCCGGCGTTACCGGCATGGCCAATCGAAGGTGTCTTTTTCAAGCGAGCTCCTGGCGGAAAAACTCGAGGCTGGACTCCGCATTCTCCTCGAAAGTCCCTCGACCCTCGATCGAGATTCGGCCCTGATAATTGATCTTTCTTACTAGCTGGAAAAAGCGCGCGTACTCAGGATCCTCGTCCGGACTCCTGGGCCAGACACGGCCGTTGGGATTGGCGAAATGGAAATGGACGATCTCATTCCTGGCCGTCCAAACAATCTGTGGATCCTCGCTTTCCGCGCGCAGATGGTAGTAGTCGATGATCATTTTGACGTTCGGATGACCCACAGCGCGGACCAACTCGAGGGCCTCTTGACCGGAATTGATGATGTTGCTCTCCTGCTTACGCAGGGGTTCAATCGCAATTACAATTCCGTTTGGGCGAGCGACGTCTCCGGCTAGTTGCAGGAAGCGCATGATCTGCCGCCAGGCCAGGTCGCGCGAGTAGCCATCCGGCACATTGCGAGATCCGGCGCTTCCCCACACCACGATTTTGCCGCCCAATTGCCGGCAACGGTCAAGGGTGGAACTGAGATATGCCTTGAGTTCATCTTCAGAAACGTCATTTCCTACCACGCGCAACTTCCGCACAAAGCTGTTATAGGTCTCACAGCGGACGGGCGAGGCCAAGAGTTGGGCTTTGAAAGCCTCGAAAGCCTCGCGACTCATCTCGGCGATTTCCGCCGCGCCAGGCTCGATATAATCGAAGCCATATCGCAGGCCCTTAATCAAGTCATGGCTGGAGGTGCAAACCCCGATTTTGATACCTCTGAATTCGGCCCAGGCGGGAACAGCCGCCATGAAGCCCATTACCCCTAAAGCGCGCAATAGGTCGCGTCGGCAGGGATTCGAGCTAAGCCGATGAGCACTCTTCATGGAACTGGTTTCATGTTCCACCTCAGTCGCCTCCAGGTCAAGGATGAATGTCGTCTAATCCGCAAATAAAGATCCGCTGCTCCTCTGCCGATATTGCAACTGTAGGGACGGTGTTCCGGCTGCGACTGTCTGATGCGCTCTGCCTGCATCTGGGCGCTGTTTCTGGCATTCGTCCTTTACGCTGCCAACTGCGGTCACCTATAATAGTACTCCGCGGTGCTCTACCGGCCTGGTTTCCCTCGGAGTTCAGGTTTAGGTTTTCGCGGCTAGGCCAACATGAGCTTGCCACAACGCATCCGGGGCTCCGCGAAGCTCGAACTGCGGACGCATCCTTCCGCCTGGAGCCAGAGCGCTCATCGCTCATCTGACAAGCGGCTTTACCCTAGCGCTGTGCCTATGCATCAGGGTCCTCGTCAGACCGCCCCGGTGGCGCTATTCGTGGCCCTCGCCTTTGCGCTGTGGCTGAATCCCATTTTGACCATTGCGGACCGCGTTGAACCGGCGCCGGTTCAACCGCAGGATCCATTAAAGAGTGCCGCTGACGAATTCAAGACGCTCACCCGCACTCTCGGCATGCGTCCGGAAAGCCCGCCCGGGGCCCAGGAGAAGCACAGATCGAGAATGCTGTGGCACGGGCGTGTCTTTGAGAACTTCCGAAATGACGTTCTCGACGCCATACCCCATGAAGTCCGGCAGAATGGCGAAAGCAAATCCCCTTTGCGCCGCAATCAGTTCGGATTCAATATCTCGGGTCCGGTTCTGATCCCCAAACTGATTACCAACCCGAAGGACACCTTCTTCATGCTGTCTTATGAGGCCGTCCGCGAGCGTATCACGCGAGCCTCACTGCACACGGTCCCTACTACGGATCAACGCAACGGAGACTTCTCCGAAACGGTGGACCAGGCGGGCAACCTGCTGCCCATCTACGATCCAGCAACTACAGTGCCGAACCCTGCTTACAATCCGAACCTGCCGGTTTCGACCGGCAACCTCCAGTACCTGCGGTCCCTGTTTCCGGGAAACCGTATTCCAGCCGATCGCCTGGTGCCGAACGTTCTTCAGGCCTTGTCTTTTTATCCACCGCCTAACACCGATATCGGGCCCTTCTTTCAGAACAACTATTTCGTCAACGCGCCGGAGATCGATACTGCCGACGGCGTTACCGGCAAACTCGAGCGCCAGTTTGGCGAACGCCACCGGCTAACCTCCAACAGCACTCTTTCACGCGGTTTCCTAAGCGCCGCCAAATTCTTTCCGAACATTGCCTCGCCGACGGCTCCGGATCAGCGCTTCTCGACCAAAAAGACGGAACTCACCTACATCTTTACAGCGAACTCCAGCACCGTGAATTCGGCCAGCTTTGCCGCGGCATCGGAAGTGGCAGACGCTGGGAACGCTTCGGAATCAGCCTTTCCGGTTTACCAGCTCTTCGGCAATTATCTCTCGATGGGCGTTGGTTTTCCCAACTCGCGAAACGCCCGCAACAGTTTTGAGTTTCAGGACGCTTTGACCACGCGGAAAGACAAGCACTCTCTTACCCTGACGGCGCGCGCTAACCACTATCAGGTCAATTCATTCGATCCGGTCGTGCCCTCCGGTTATTTCGAGTTCTCTACAGGTCTCACGGGCCTGCCAGGAATTATCAATACTGGCGATGCATTCGCGACTTTCCTCTTGGGACTGCCGCAATATGGGGAACGCACCATCACTACCTCTCCCTCTTATTTCCGTGGCTCCTCTCAATCGCTCAGCGTGACCGACAAGTACAATGCCTTAAAGAACCTCACTCTTACTGCAACTCTCAGTTTAGGCCGGCATGCGCCACGCACCGAAAAATACGATCGCCAGAGTACAGTCGATCCTGCCGTGATCAATCCCTCGAACGGCCTTCCTGGCGCTCTGGTATTCGCCGGGCGCAATGGTATCCCCGCGGGACTGCGCCCCACGAGTATCGCTCTCGATCCGGCTGCAAGCATCGCCTGGAACCCTTTTCACGACTCGAAAACCGTGGTTCACGCTTCCTATAGCCGAATACACAAGCCAATTCCGATTTACAACGGTCAATGGGCGACGCAGGGATTCAACTCCAGGCAGACCCTTCTTTCGACAAACACTCAACTCAGTCCCGCCTTCGATTTCGCTGCCGGCATACCGCCGTACACGACGCCGCTACCCGACATCAGCCCCTCGGCGGCCGACAATACCTGGGCGGATTTCGTCGACCTGAGCCGGCGGGAGCCAGTGATTCGATCGGTCGCACTCTCGGTGGAGCGCGAAGTTCCGTTTTCCATGGTGATCTCTGTTGGCACAAAACACAGCGATGGCCACAACATGCTGGTCGGCGACGGCAACTCCAATCCTAACGCTGTGGATCCCCGGTTCCTCAGTTACGGTAACGCGCTTTACAACGAAGCTTTCCGCGATTCGTTGGCGCCTTTTCCGCAGTATAAAGGCTTCGTCCTTTACAGTGTTTACCCGGCAGGAAGGTACCAGCGGGACGCCGGATTCGTGCGAGTGGAGAAGCATGCGTCCTTTGGACTTACTTTCACCGCATACTACGAGTTCTCGAAGCAACTCGACGACTATTCGGGTCTCTATGGGAATCAGGATCTGATCAACCTCCGTAATAACTGGTCCCTTAGTTACGACAATATGCCGCAGTACCTGCAGCTCAGCTACGTATATGAGTTGCCCTTCGGCGCCAATGATTCCCTAGGCTGGGCGCGACCGCTTGTAAGGGGATGGTCACTCAGTGGGACGGCATACTGGAATGATGGAACCCCACTGGTGATGCGCCCCGAGTTCAACAATACCGGAGGCGTGCTTTCCACATTGTATGTTAACGTAGTGCCCGGCGTGGATCCGCATGTGGCTAATCCCGGGCCATCACGTTGGTTCAATCCGGCCGCCTTCGATCAACCTCTGGATTTCACCTTGGGTAACAGTTCGCGGAGTGCGCCGGATCTGTTGGGCCCAGGCTTAAACTCCATGGATCTCAGCGTGAGCAAGCACCTTTCCGTCGGTGGCGCCCTGGCCCTCGAGTTCAGTGCTGTGGCCTTCGACCTGCTCAACCACGCGAACTGGCGTTATCCCGACACGACTATCGGTCCAGCCAGCGCGCCCAATATCGATGCGGGAAGAATCATCGGCTCTAAGGGAGGACGCGTAGTCCAAGTGGGGCTAAAGCTGACCTTCTAATGTTGAAATCCTACTCACCCGTTCTTGCCGGTTTGCTTGCCCTTGGCGCGCTCACTTACGCACGTGCTCAGGCGGCCAGCGTTTCTATTCCCGCGTGGGTTGAGACAAGCACGTGTGCGCTCCCTCCCAAGTTTGAAGCCGCACTGAACGGCAAGCCGGCGGCCGTGACGGAGCAACTGGGTCCGGCCAGCGACCAGATTATCCTGGTCGTGCTGGACCTCACCAGTGATCTTTCTTTGATCGAGCCGGCCAAGCAAGCCTTGATTGCGGAAGTTTCCAAGCTGCCCCGCAATGCCTGGGTAGGATTGCTGCGCGACCAGGACGGCCTTCACGTACTGGCTGACCCGGGCCCTGACCGCCAGCCGGTGATCGACGCGATCAACGCCCTCACTAACAGCGGGGAGCCAGGATTGCTCGAAACGGTTCGCGCGGCGCTTTCCCTTTCGGACGCGCTCATTCGCAAGTCTCCAGTTCGCGTCTCGGTGCTTTACGTCACCGATGGCAGCATCTACAGCTATCGCGAGGATTATACGAATCCGGTCATCAACGAAAGTGATCCTCACGATCTGAGCCGGACGTTTTCCGAGGCGCTGATTCAGGAGAAGATCTCTAGGTTGGTGGAGGACGTTGGCTCGCTCGAGGCGCCGCTGTTTGTGGTCCATCTGAGCTACAGGCGGGACCGCCTGAACGTGGCTTACCAGAACGGCCTGGAGACACTGGCCGACGCCACCGGCGGCAAAACGGTAATTTGCCGGTCCGCGGTGGAGATTCCGGAAGCGATCTCCGGGATGTTCGCCCGGATTTCCAGCGCCTGGAGACTCACTTTCACCGTCCCGGCGAAGAGTCGCAGCCTTCAGATTCAACTGACTGTGCCCTGTCGCGACGGTGACCTTAGAATTTCCTGGCGGACACGCTTCCACCCGAAAGAGGGATAAGACCATGCGCTTGGCACGAGTTGAAATTGCCCTCGGTTCGACTCTGGCATTGGTCCTTGTGGTTTCGACGGTTCTCATTGTTCACCAGTTCCGGCGCCTCGCCGAATACCGGCGTCAGCATGCCCAGGACCAACAGTCCCTCGCTCAGCTTCGAGAGGCCCTCCGTCAGCGGGCAGTCCAAACGGCCCCGGCCGAAGCCGAGAATCCGGGTCCGGCGCCGAATGAGGCGGGGATCGCCAAACGCGATACAACGATCGCACAACTCGATCGGGAACTGGCTACGACGCGCGCCAGCGTAGAGGACCTTCAGACGCAACTCTCGAGTTCCAGAGACGAGCGGGAGAGGGCGCTTGCGGCCGCCAACGATCGGCACGAGCGGGAACAACAGGAATGGCAGAACCAGATCACCAGCTTGAAACAGCAGCTCGACTCGGTTGAGGCTGAGTTACAAGCATCCCGGCAAAGAATCCTTGCCTTGGAAGCAGACAACGAAAAATTACGGAACGCCGCCAGCGTGGGTTCTGCCCGTGCGGCTGAGTTGAATCGCCTGATCACCAGCCTGCAAGATCTGGAACATCGCCGCGAGGCCTACCTGACTTCCATCATCCACCGATACCGCGACATCACCAATCAATTTCGAGCCATGAGCGGCATGATGGACTCGGGCCGCGACCAGAGTTCCAGCGCTTTCAGTGAGGCAGCATTGACACGCATCCAAGACGCCGTTTCATCCGCTGACGACGATCTTCGCCAGTTGAATGACCTTGATGCTCAGGTCCGCCGGATTCAGGAAAAGCTGGCGAAGAAGTAAATCGGACACCGGCCGTTATTTCAGCATCTCCCTCTCCTCACTCAATTCCTATTCATACGGGCCTTATTCATGCCGCAGTGCTACCGTGGGATCCAGCTTCGTTGCCCGGAGCGCTGGAATGTAACAGGCAAGCAGCGCCACCGCGGTGAGCAGCCCGGACACGGCCACAAACGTGGATGGGTCGATAGGATGGACACCGAACAGGAGACTTGCCAGGAAGCGCGTGAGCCCGAGCGCTCCAATCAGGCCGACGCCAACGCCAAGCAGGGTCAGTACCAAGCCTTGGCCCATTACGAGCCGCAATACATCTCCTCTTAGTGCGCCCAGCGCCATGCGAATGCCAATCTCGTGCGTCCGCTGACTTACCGAGTACGCAATCAGCCCATACACACCAATAGTTGTCAGCGTGAGCGCGATGCCAGCAAACACTTCCAAAAGAATCATCGTGAACCGCTGAGGGCTGATCGACTCCGCGACCATCTGATCCATCGGCTCGAAAACACGCACCATCTGATTGGGGTCGAACTCGGCCGACGTGGCGCGAATTGCCGGTACCCATGATTCGGGGGCGCCGGATGTTCGAGCGACCATGCCAATTCCGCCCGCAAAGAGCGAGAGAATCTCGTTCGGAAGCTGAGGCAGGGCAAAGTAAAATTGGGCCCGGCGATTGGCGGGGCCAGCATCGCCGAGGCCCCACTGCTCGACGTGTCCCACCACACCCACGATCTGGGCGTGGGCATTCATTTCGACTGTGTTAATCCACCTTCCGAGGGGATTTTCGTTTGGAAAGTATCGCTGCGCAAAGTCTTCATCAACGACGACAACGTCAGGCGAGTTTTCATTATCTTGCGCAGAAATGAAGCGGCCGCGCCGGAGCGGGATCTCCATGGCCCTGAGGTAACCGGGCTGAACGGCATGCCACATGGCAACACCCATCTCACTTTGGGTGGTGGGCTTGGGTCGGCCACCGATCCAGAATGACATTTCGGAATCCCCGGCCATGGGCAACGCGCCCACGTACCCTGATGCTGCCTCAATGCCGGACACAGATTCAACTTTGGCAGTAAGATCATGCATGGCCAAGCGGAAGGTCGTGGGACTCGTCACTCTATCGTCCGAAAAGTTCACACCGAAGGTGAGGATGCCATGCGGATTGAAGCCCGGTCGGACATTCCAGAGCGCCGCGATGCTGCGGATCATCAAGCCCGCTCCGATGAGCAGGACGATTGATAGACTGATTTCGACCACAACAAAGACGCTTTGGGTGCGATGGCGAGCGCCACTTATGCTGTGAGAGCTATTCTTGAGCTTGGTCGCGATACCGCAATGGGCGGTCCGAACCGCCGGCGCAAAACCAAATACAACACCCGCAAGGACCGATATCACCAGCGTGAACATCAGCACATGGGCGTCAACTCGGACGCCGCTCGAACGCGGCATATAGGGCAGCAAGGCGATGATGGCTCTTGTGCCCCAGTTGGCAATGGTCAAACCGAGCGCCCCGCCGGCGAATGCCAGCAACATGCTTTCGGTAAGCAATTGACGGATCACGCGAGTTCGACTCGCGCCCAAGGCTGTGCGAATAGCGAATTCGCGACGGCGGCTGTTTGAACGGGCAAGCAAGAGGTTTATGACGTTGGCACAAGCGATGAGCAGAACAAAGCCCACCCCGCCCATCAAATCCGACAGAATACCTTGGATATCCCCGACGAGATCTCGATTGAGAGGCACAAGTCTGATGCCTGCGTCCTTGTCTGCCTCGGGATAATAAGCAGCGAGATTTCGAGCCACCAGGTCCATATCCGCCTGCGCTTGGGCCAGCGTTACGCCAGGCTTGAGACGTCCGAGGGCCGTCGTTCCCATGACGACTTTGCGATCGCGAAAGGTAGGGTTGTTCCACTGCCCAACAGTCGTGAAGACATCCAGGGAGAAGGAATCAAAACTCGCAATGGGCAGACGTGTAGAAACGACGCCAACGACGGTATAGACCTTCTGGTTCAGATTCACTCTAGTGCCGAGGACAGTTGGTGACGAGTTGAATTTGGTCTTCCAAAGAGCCTCGCTGATCAGCGCGACGGGAGGGGCTCCAAACGTGTCATCTTCCGGCCGGAAATCGCGTCCCAGGATTGGCCTAACACCAAGGGCAGCAAAAAAGCCTGCCGTGATCATCTGTCCGTACAAGATCTCAGGCGTGCCCAGTCCAGTGAGTTTGTAGTTCTGCCAATGGTAAGCGGCCATCGACGCAAAGGTGCGGTTGCCCTTTTGGCAGTCGAGGAAGTTCGCAAAGGACAGCACGTTGGACTCGGACGGCCCGCTTTTCCAGCGAATCGAGACGAGTTGCTGTGGATTAGGAAACGGTAGGGGGCGAAGCAGTACGCCGTACACGACCGAGAAAATTGCCGTGTTGGCTCCGATGCCGAGAGCAAGGGTAATCACGGCGACAGCTGTGAACCCTAGGCTCCGGCGCAACTGGCGCAGGCCGTAGCGCACGTCGCCAATTAGTTCTCCGAGCAGGCGAGTTCGTAAGGCGTCGTGGCACTCTTCCTGGTAACGCTGATATCCACCGAATTCGATCCGCGCCTGACGCTCCGCTTCGGCACGCGGGAGTCCCTGACGTTCCAGATCGTCGGCACGGTTTTGTAAGTGGGAGCGAAGCTCCTCTTCCATTTCCCCGTCCACTCGGGCACCGCCGAAAACAGAGTCCAGGATCGCGTGAAGAGAAGCTAAGAGTTTCATAATTCCTCGAATTGTGTGCCGAGAGCACTTCTTATTGCAGCGGCAAGCCGGTTCCAGTCTTCGGTCTCCCGGCGGAGCCGCTTTTGCCGGGTTCTCGTCAATTCGTACTACTTCAGCTGCCGGTTATTTTCCAAAGCGCCCCAGATTGCTTTAAGTAGCCCTGGCGCACCAGGCGAAACAAGGCCGGATACAGCGCCCCTTGCTCGATTGTCAGGGCCCGTTGGAAATCTGCCCAATTCGCAGCAGAACGTCGTAAACATGTAGGGAACCGAGCGAGACGGCCTTCAGAACCAATGGATCAAGAGGTGCCGGCAGAATTCGGGCTTCTACGTTTATAGCTTCCTAAATAGATTAGGAGTGTACCTCATTCGCGTGTTGCAGGTCAATCGGCTGGTTAAATCTGGGTGCGCAACATAGAAGCCGAGAAACTTGCATTTATGGCGCGATCTGCGCCGTCAAAGCAACTCCCCGGTCCGGAGTTTTCAACCACACTATGCCCGTCTCCTCGGCATAGGCCCATCCTTCACTCACTGCAAGAAGAGCGTCGAGCGATTTCTCGGCGGCAAGTTCTTTCCCTCCCTCCTGCACTTGCCGGGGCCGTGTCCGCTGGCCATGGATCTCAAGAACCAATGAACGCGCCGGGGGTGCATAGGAACCCTGACGCGCGGAAATCTCCACACTCACACCGCCGGACCCCTGCGTAACAGTCAGGTGCTGCTGCAGCGAGACCCCGCGTTGGTAGTCGAAACTGATTCCATCATCTTCGTAATACCCGCGAGAGGAAATCCCCTCCGGGTATATTTTGAATGTCAATGGGTTGATGGGAGCCTCATCCGCATATTGGACCGCCTGTTGGCTCGGCACAATGGCGCCACCCCGGACGAAAAGCGGAATACGAGTGAGCGGTGCGTCCACGGTCAGGGTCGTGGGACCGGCGATCCGGCGCTCAGTCCAGAAGTCATACCAAACGCCACGCGGCAGATACACCTCCCTCTGAATATCGTCATCTTTGGTTACCGGCGCAACCAGGATGTCGTTGCCAAAAAGGAATTCATCGTTCTGCCGGACCGCTTGGGCATCGTCCGGATACTCGAGCAGCAATGGACGCATGATGGGCACCCCGGTCTCGGCGGCCTCCCAAAAGGCGTTGTAGAGGTAAGGAAGCAGACGGTAGCGCAGCTCGATTGAATGTCGATTGATCTCTTCCAGGCGGTTTCCGAATGCCCACGGCTCCAGGTTGCCCGGACCGCCGGAATGGGTCCAGCAGAAAGGAGTAAACACCCCGGCCTGCAACCAGCGTGCATACAGTTCCGGACTGGGAACAGGTGAGATGCCACCGATATCGGCGCCCGAGAACTGCAAGCCCGAGAGCCCCATGGACATAAGCATAGGCATGCTGAGACGCAGGTGATCCCAAGTGCCCCAGTTGTCACCGCTCCATTGTGCAGCGTAACGCTGTCCCCCGGCATAAGTGGCGCGCGTGATGACCAGAGGGCGCTCATTGGGCCGAAAATTGAGCATGCCTTCGCGGGTTGCGGCCGACTCCAGCATTCCATACACATTGTGAATTTTGGCATGGGGAGCAGGCCCCTGGTCGGTCTCATGGACAAGGTCCAAGTCGAACGTGACCGGCCTCAGGGGGTGGTCATCGGATAGGAAGACCGTGGGCTCGTTCATATCCGTCAGGATACCGGCGATTCCATCTTCCAACTGGCCCTTGAAGAGCGCGCCCCACCAGGCACGTACCTTCTGCGAAGCGAAATCGGGAAAAACACTATCACCGGGCCACCCTTTGGCGACGTAGGGCTTCCCATCGGACCTTTTCATGAAATCGCCGCCAGCCAGTCCTTGCTGGTAGACCCAGTAGTTGGGATCGACTTTCACGTACGGATCGACGATGGCGATGACGTGGAATCCCTGTTGGCGCAGGTCGGAGAGCATGCGATGCGGGTCGGGGAACCGTGACTTGTCCCAAGTGAAAACCCTGAACCCATCCATATAGTCAACGTCCAAAAAGATCCCATCACAAGGAATGCTTCGATGGCGGAAATTCTCGGCAATGAAACGAACCGTGCGTTCCGGGTAGTAGCTATATCGGCTCTGGATGTACCCCATGGACCAGCGCGGCGGGAGCGGAGAGCGCCCGACTAACTCCGTGAATCGCCCGATTACCCTCTTCGGATCGGGGCCGGAAAAGAAGTAATAATTGAGTTCGCCGCCCTCGGCGCCGAAAGAGTAAAGGTCAGGCGATTCCGCCCCCATATCGAAGGACGAGCGGTAAGTGTTGTCGAAAAACAGCCCGTAGGCCCGCCCTCCGCGTAGGGCGATGAAGAACGGCACCGACTGGTAAAGGGGATCGGTAGAGGCATCAAATCCCGCAGGGTCAGTATTCCACATAACGTAGGAGTGGCCGCGTTTATCTAAAGGAGTGCTCTTCTCGCCAAGGCCGAAATACTGCTCGTCAGGCGGCATCCACTTCCAGCAGCGCACATGCTGGCCTTCCCAGCTCATTCCCCGGCTATCCGCATCCTTCGAGAGCAACCGCCCGCTGCGGTCGTAGAACTCCACTCGAAAGGGAGAGAGATGGACACGCACCTCCAACTCGGAAGTTCGAATGATTCGCGAATCCCGGCCTCCGGAGAATTCCGCCGGGACATTCGGCCAGTCCTTCTTGGCGACGGCCCAAGAATTGTCGGGACCAGGAGTTCCAGGAGTCATACGCACGCGGATCAGATCCGGAGCAAGAACCCTGATGATCACAGTGGCTTGACGGTTCGTAAACGTTTCCTGGTTTGCCTGTGGCGCCGAGGCAGTCATGCTGCCCACATTCTGCCATTCCGCCGCCGCGAAACTGGCCAACAAGAGCAAAAAGCCAATGGTCCGAGCTATCCACACTAAGATTCCGCTCATGAATGTTGCCTCCATCTCTTCCTGGCTTGACGTCGGGGGCGTTTCAAAAATGGAATATGACAGTCCACGCCGCACCTGCTTGGTCCCGCGCATGCCTATTGGCATCTCAGGGAAGACGTACTCTATCCCCCAGATCCCGTTCTGTAAAGTCCACTGGCTAGGACGGCTCAGTCGGTGCAACCCACGGAAAGAGAGAGGTCCCAGAGAATCCAACGGAACCGCATCGCACTTACGGTCTTTCCCATTTGCCCGATTCCGCAGATCGGAAGACGGCATCGATCACGGACATATTCTTGATTGCATCCTCTACTGGAACGGGAACCTCGGTTCCTTCGCGAATCGCCCTCGAGAACACGTCGCCTTGAATCGTGTACTGGTCGCAGGTTGCGAACTCTTCCGTGCTCACGCCCGCTCCGAAGAGGTCGCGCCCGTTGTCAATGAAGATCCGGCACGGCCTGTCGTTCGGGGCATTAAACGGGATCTCAATCTCGATCCGTCCTTCGGTACCGAAAAACTGCATCCGCTGATAGGGCACAAGTTGGGTACTGCAGGCGAAGATGGACTGTCCCGACGGGAAATCGAGGATCGCCGAGGTTAGCCGGTCAATCCTTAGCTCAGGATCGCGCTCGACGAGCCCCATCACCCGCAAGGGTTCTTCGCGGAAAACAAAACGCGAAAGCGTGATTGGGTAGCAACCTATATCCATTAAGGCTCCGCCACCCCACTCGGGAACGTTGCGGATATTGGCAGGGTCGCGGTTGAAGTAGCTGAAGGAGCCCATGATTGCGCGTAACGTGCCGATCTGGCCAGCCTCGATGATCTCCCGAGTCCGCAGCCACTGCGGGTGCGTGCGGACCATAAAGGCTTCACCGACCCTGACGCCGGTGCGGTCCCGCGCCGTCAAGAGCGCCCTGGCCTCTTCGGCAGTCAGGCTCAGCGGTTTTTCGCATAGAACATGCTTGCCCGCTTCTACCGCCTGGAGGGTCCACGGAACGTGGAGATGGTTTGGGAGCGGGTTGTAGACCGCCTCGATCGCTGGATCCCGCAAGAGCTCTTCATACGATCCATAGGCCCTGGTAATGCCGAGAGCATTTGCCGCGGCTTTAGCTTTGTCGCGGTCACGCGAGGCGATCGCCGAGATCTCGGTCCATTCTCCCCGCTGCATCGCCGGTATCACCTTCCAAACCGCGATCCGGGCAGTGCCCAGAACGCCCCACCGCACCTTGTTTCGCACCATCGCATCTCCTTTCCAGCGCCGGATTCTATCGCGAACGGCCCGGCCCGATCCATTCATTCCTGGACGTCCCATCGCCGGCATGTCACTGAGCTTTCTCTTCGGGAGAGCCTCGCATCTGAAACATGCGTCGGACATGCTCGGGGACTTGTTCTCCGATGTCGGTCTCGGGCCAGCTTTAAGTTGGCGCGGCCTCTGCTCCCAGGCGCTGCTCGCCGTTCTTCTGGCTCTCTTCACCCATGTTGCTGTCGAGCGGATGGAAGTCTGACAGCGTCGATAGAGTCGACAGAGTCGACCGAGCGGGCAGAATCCTGGAAACTGGTGTACAATCTCCGGTGATCTTCACGGTATGGGTCACGATTCCGGACAAGATTCTGGCAAAGACACTCGCCCTGTATCAAAACCTCACTATGTAACCTGACCAATCCGTAGTTTTCCCCTGCTGGGCCAGGCATGCGAACCTGCGTCCCTGAGACCTGCACTGGCACGGAAGGAATTGAATGGCCACCCCTATGTCTACGCTCGACGCTAAGTTCGTCCGAACTCCGGGCAAGGCGGGCGTGTTCGCTTTCGGAGTTGTTCTGATAATCGGCGTACTTTACGCTGGTTTCCACCTGCTTTCCGATTTGTCAGCAGTGAGGACTCCATCGGTTTTTCCATTCATATTTCTAGGTCTGGCACTCCTGATTGCGCTCGGTTTTGAATTCGTTAATGGCTTTCATGATACGGCGAATGCGGTGGCCACCGTAATCTATACTCACTCGCTCGATCCCCACCTGGCGGTGGCGTGGTCGGGGCTATGGAATTTTCTGGGTGTGCTGACTTCCAGCGGCACCGTGGCTTTCAGCATCATTTCGCTTCTTCCGGTGGAACTGATCTTGCGCGTGGGGAGCGGTGCGGGCTTCTCCATGGTATTTGCGCTGCTGGCGGCGGCCATCATCTGGAACTTGGGCACATGGTGGTTTGGTTTGCCGGCTTCGAGCTCGCACACTCTCATCGGGTCGGTTATTGGCGTGGGCATCGGCAACCAGTTGATGTCAGTGAATACCGGTACCAGCGGAGTGGATTGGGCCCAGGCCACGAACATCGCCAAGTCGTTGCTGTTCTCGCCCATTTTCGGATTCTTGTTGGCGGGCCTTCTCTTGTCGGTGCTCCGGGTTCTGGTGCCCAACCCGAAGCTTTATCGGGCTCCCGAGGGTTCCCAGCCACCTCCCCTGTGGACAAGGTGCCTGCTGATCTTCACTTGTACTGGCGTCAGCTTCTTCCACGGCTCAAACGATGGGCAGAAGGGAATGGGTCTTATCATGCTGATCCTCATCGGCACAGCGCCCACTGCTTATGCATTGAATCATGCCGTGCAAGCCAAAGAAGCGCAGGAGTTCGTTACTGTGTCCAAGCAGGCGGCGAATGTTCTCGCCCATTACGTGAACGGAAACACGGTTATCGGCGATCCCTCTAGTGAAGTGACAGACTACATTCGTACCCGGGATTTCGAACCGACCACCATGCTGTCTTTAAGTCAGCTTGTGGGAGAGATTGGCAACAACGTTGCCCAATTTCCCGACTTGGCAAAAGTGCCGGCGGAGCGAACACCCAACCTGCGTAACAACATGTACCTGGTAAGCGAGGCCTTACGCGTGATGCGGAAATCGGGAAAGCCCCAATTCTCGCGGGCGGACGCGCTGGTGGTTGATAACTACAAGAAGCACATTGATGGCGCCACGAAGTACATCCCCACCTGGGTGAAGGTGGCGGTAGCGATCTCGTTGGGGCTTGGAACAATGGTCGGCTGGAAGCGCATCGTGGTGACTGTCGGCGAAAGGATCGGCAAAGCTCACCTGACCTATGCCCAAGGCGCCTCAGCGGAGATCATCGCTATGGCAACGATCGGCGCTGCCGATGGTTTCGGACTGCCTGTCAGCACGACCCATGTTCTCTCTTCCGGCGTGGCCGGCACCATGGCTGCGAATCACTCGGGCCTGCAATGGTCGACCTTGCGAAACTTGGCCTTGGCCTGGATCTTGACGCTGCCCGCTTCGATCTTATTGGCAATATTGTTGTTCTGGCTTTTTCGTGCCCTCGCTCATTCCTAGATTCGATCCCCAGATCAGACGCCGCCCACCAGAAATTATAACCCTGCTGTAACCTGTCCGTAACCTCTCGTGAACCACGCTGCTCTATGCTCGCGCCTTACCGCTAAAGACTGAAACGGGGAAACGAAATGGCCACGGCCACGTCTGTACTCGATGCAAAAATGTCGCGATCGCCAGGGCGGATCGGTATGTTGGTGTTTGGAGTCGTCCTGATCATTGGGGTGGTCTACGCGGGCTATCACCTGGTTTCTGACTTGAGCTCGGTCCGGCAAGCCTCAATACTTCCCTACTTGTTCCTGGCCTTGGCGCTCCTGATCGCCCTCGGATTCGAGTTTGTCAACGCCTTTCACGACACCCGAACGCCGTGGCGACGGTGATTTACACCCACTCGCTTGAGCCGCATTTGGCAGTGGTATGGTCGGGCATGTGGAACTTCCTTGGAGTACTGACTTCGACCGGAGCTGTAGCGTTCGGCATCCTCTCTCTGGCTTTGGCCTGGATCCTGACACAGCCGTCGTCGATCATCTTGGCCGGCTTCCTATTCTGGGTATTCCGCTCGATGTCGCACACGTAAGGGCGTGACCAGCAGGTGGTGGTATCCTCGGCGCAGTTTGAACGTTCGCGACTTACTTGGGTGTTGAGAACAGCGCCCTAAGAACGCGCGTTGAAGCCACGGCTGCGCTTGTGCGACCGTGGTTTCCATGGCAGGCCCACATGACCCTCTTAACCTGCATCCACTGACGCCAGTGGTCTCTCGCCCATCCATGCCGGGTGGGTGCCCTCCCCTTGACAGCGACAGCTTCTTCTGTGAGCAACAAGTTCCTCGGAGAAACGACCGATGGAGTCAAAATTTCAAATGTCTTTGGCTAGCTTTTCACTCGCGACTGTGTTGAACTAGTGCGCTGTACCTCAATCGCTGGTCCACTTCCAACGTGTTTCTGGCCGGCCACAGAGAGAAACAATTGAGCAAGGCTTGGAGTCTATCTCGCCGGCAATTTCTGACGCGCGCCCCTCTGGGCGCGGCACTGGGAGCAGCCTTCCCCGGCCTAACCCGCGCTGAGAGTGTAACCGGATCACCGGATTTGTGCGTTGTCTTGGTCGACCACTGGAGCTACACAGGGATAGGGTGGTCATCCGGACTGAAGTCATGCGTCCAGTCTATTGTGAACTGTCTTGAGATGGCGGACTACACTCCCAACGTCAAGACCGGCATTAATCTGGATGCGCATGCTTACGAACTGATCGCGCAGTCCTATCCCGACGTTGCCGCACGCTTGAAGCAATATATAAAAGAGGGCAAAGTCGAGATCATTGGCGGCACCTATGGACAGCCGATGGGTTCCATGGTGTCCGGCGAGAGCAATCTCCGCCAGTTGGTGATTGGCCAGCAGGCGATCCACGCATCTCTTGGGGTCCTGGTTTCCAGTTTTCTCGAGGAGGAAGAGTTCACCCATCCACAACTTCCGCAACTACTCAAGGGAGCAGGCTACCGGTTCGCCAGCACGGCGCAGTGCGACACCTGGGGAAACGCGGGTAATCCGGCGATGGATCTGAATGTCTTCGAGTGGTGCAGTCCAGACGGTACTTCCATCCTGGCCACGCCCAACAACCCGCTCCGCTTTCATCCTCCCGTGGTAACCCGTGACATCGATTGGCTCTGGTCGGAAGAGGGCCGGAAGAACGTGAAAGAACTGCAACGGTTAGGGATGCCGCTGGCCACCAAGTGGGTGGAATTCGGGTGGGGGCCCGACGAACTTGAGGGCCGAACTGCCAACAAGTTCTACGCAACGAAGTTTCGCCAACTCTCGAATGAGTTTCGGGTTCGATACACCACCCTGACCGAATACCTTGAACAGTACGGCAGCCAGGCGAAGCAACGGGTCTGTTGGCGGATGGACGACTTCCACAAACTTGAGCCGTGGGGAGTAGGCGGGGACCAATTGCGGCGAGAAGGGCGGGAAACGGAGGCGGCACTGGCTGCCGCCGAGCGCTTCGACGCTGTTGCCCAGTTGCTAGGCCTAACGCCAGGGCAAGTAACCGGCCTTGAAGAGGCATGGAAGCATTTGCTGATCGCCCAAAGCCATGATGTTTCCTTGTGCGAACAGTGGGTTCCTGAGACGGGCCCGGCGGCAGCAGAACGGCTGAGTGATCCGGCGGTGCAGCAGTTCTTATCGGCCACTGGCACGGTCGAAGCGAATCGGAAGGTGAACACCTGGGGTGCGCTGGGCTTCCGTCATTTGGAAGTTGGCAAGAAGATGGCCAACAAGACACTCGACACAGCCTTGAGCAGTATCAGCGCTGCCGTCAACACCGCCAAGGAGAGTCAAGGCGAACTTGCAATTATCGTATTCAATCCTTGCGCAGTGACTTGCGACACAATTGCCACGCCCGACAGATTTCCGTTGAAGATCGGCGGGAGCAACACATATGTCGTCCGCGATGCTGTTGGAAAAAGGGTTCCTTCTCAAACCCTGGCGTTGGAACGAAGTGAATCCGGGGATACTGTCGCCATCGATCTGATTTTTGCGGTCCATCAACTGCCCGCCTTGGGCTACGCCACGTACTACGTGGAACGAACGAATTCGGGTGAGACGTCGCAAGGTGACAGCCTGAAAACGTCGGAATCCGGGTTCCACATCGAGAATGAATACATATCCGTAGACATTGACGAGACGCTCGGGGCCATTACGAAATTAACAGATCGCCGCCAAGGAAGTATCCTGATTGAGGACAAGCGCGGCGCCTTTCCAGTTTTTACAGGCCGCCCGAATCGAGCATATCCCGATGCCCATGGCGTGCCGGATGCCTTCGATAGCCGGCAATCTCCAGCCGAAGTTAGTTGGGCGGAGCGAGGCCCTGTGCGGGCTGTCGTGAAATCGGTTCACACTTGGCCCAAGCTGCGCTTCGAGAACTGGGTCAGCGTGCACACGGGACTGCCGTATGTAGATGTGCGCGTACAGGTGCATGCCGACATTCCGCCGCCCCCGGGAGAAGGGAAGATCAATGGCTGGCAATTTCCCACCGAGATCCTGGAAGGTTACTGGCTATCGTTTGCCCCAGCCTTCCACCCTGAAGCCGTCATCCGCGATTTTCCCTTCGGAGTGGAGGCGGCTACTAAGAGCGCCATTGATTCGTTGACCTTCATGGATCTGGTGGGGCCTAACGGTGGACTCCTCGTCATGCATGGCGGAACACAGTACTTCAAACGAGGTTCGGACGGCGGATTCTCCAATCTTCTAATCAGAGAGTGGAACTCACACTTTCAGCCCAACCAATATGGCTGGCCGCGCGTTACGGAGTACCGCTACAGACTGGTTCCGCATGGTAATGAGTTGACCAATGCCGGCCGCCTGAGGTGGGTTGAGTCATTCGATGAGCCTCCGATATGCGTGATCGAACCCCTCCACCCTGGACGGTTGGCTAAGCGTCGAACCTTCGCTACTATCGACCGAGGGGATGTCGTGGTCTCCTCATTTCGCGGCGTCGGCAACGGTGCGTTTGAAGTGCGGCTGGTTGAGCAAAATGGCCTGCGAGCGAGTGTGCGGCTGGCGATGGATTTACCCGTGACGGGCGTTGCGCCTTGCGATTTCCTGGGCAGAACATCAGGCAAATATCGCCCGCTGGACAAAGGTGGACTCAGTGCTTCGCTCGGCCCCTGGCAGGTAAAAACCTTCCGGATCAAGCAGTAGAAGCTGCGGTAAGGTGACCCCTCAGTACCTAAACCACGTTTCCGCCCCCGAGACTGTCGCAGCAGCACCGTTCCCTGCTGCCCTCGCACATGACCATAGGGGTGGGCCAGGCCCATAAAGAATTCGTCGCCCAGGAAGACAGGGAATCCGCTACAGGGCCTCGGTGAGCACGGGCTCTTTCTTCCCGGCCAGGTATAGCATCCAATTTCGGGTGGACTCTACCAGGATTACCACGACCAGCAGTGCGAAGAGCGCCGTCACCATAACATCGAGGCGATCGTTGAATACAAGCTGCCGGGTCATCAAGATCTTCGCTGGAGGAATGGCACCGCGCGCCAACTCATCGGCGAGCATATGCGCGTGCGACAGAAATCCCAAGCGGGGGTCAGGTGAGAAGATCTTTTGCCAGCTCGCGGTCATCGTAACCGCTGCCAGCCAGGCGAGCGGCCCAAGCGTTACCAGAGCGTAGCGCCCTTTACCCATCTTGATGAGGATCGTCGTACAGACGCACAGGGCGATAGTGGCCAGCAACTGGTTCGAGATGCCAAAGAGTGGCCACAGGCTGTTGATCCCGCCCAGCGGATCGACCACGCCCTGCAGCAGGAAGTATCCCCAGGCGGCGCAGATCAAGGCGCTGGTGAGGATCACCCCCGGGTACCAACTGGTGCGGCCGAACGGCTTCGAGAAGTGGCCCAGCAGGTCCTGCAGCATGAAGCGTCCCACTCGCGTGCCGGCATCGAGAACGGTCAGGATGAACAGCGCTTCGAACATGATGGCGAAATGGTACCAGATCGCCTCGAGTCCTCCCAGACCCAGGGTGCGGCCAAAGATATGCGCCATGCCGACTGCAAGCGAAGGCGCGCCGCCGGTGCGATTGAACAGGCTGATTTCTCCGACGCGCGACGCCAGATCTGCCATGGTCTGGGGCGTGAGCGGAAATCCCCAGCTGCTGATGGTGGCAGCGGCCTGTGCGGGCGCCGCTCCTACGATTCCGGCCGGGCTGTTGATGGCAAAGTAGACTCCCGGTTGAAGCACTGCCGCCGCCACCATGGCCATGACCGCCACGAACGATTCCATCAGCATGCTGCCGTAGCCGATCATGCGCGCCTCGGACTCCTTCGCGATCAGCTTGGGGGTGGTACCGGAGGCAATCAGCGAGTGGAAGCCCGAAATAGCGCCGCAGGCAATGGTGATGAAACAGAAGGGGAAGATCTTGCCCGCAAAGATCGGACCGGTACCGTCGACAAAACGGGTGAGTGGCGGGAGCAGCATTTGCGGATGCGCCAGCAGTATACCAATGGCCAGGGCCAGAATGGTTCCAATTTTGATGAATGTGCTCAGATAATCGCGAGGCGCGAGCAGCAGCCACACCGGCAGCACCGAGGCAAAGAAACCATAGATGATGATCATCCAGGCCAGCATCACGCCACTGTAGGTAAATAGGTGAGCCAGCGTCGGCGTCTCCGCCACGTGGCGTCCGCCGATGACGGAGGCGAGCAGCAGGATAAATCCGATCACCGAAGCTTCCCGAACCTTTCCCGGCCTCAGGTAACGCAAGTAGACACCCAGCAGCAGCGCAATGGGAATCGTCATGGCGATGGTAAAAGCGCCCCAGGGGCTTGACTTCAGGGCATTGACGATCACCAGAGCGACCACGGCGATCAGAATGATCATGATCAGGAGCACGGCGAAGAGCGCTGTCCAACCGCCCATCTCGCTGATCTCGTCTTTCGCCATCTGGCCGAGCGACCGGCCGTCCCGGCGCATCGAGCAGAAGAGGGTCACAAAGTCCTGCACACACCCGCCCAGGACGCCGCCAAACACAATCCAGAGCACGCCGGGGAGGTATCCAAACTGCGCCGCCAAAATCGGACCCACCAGCGGACCGGGTCCAGCGATGGCAGCGAAGTGGTGTCCGAACACCACCCACTTGTTCGTGGGAACAAAGTCGTGGCCGTCGTCCAGACGTATGGAGGGGGTGGCACGCTTGTCGTCAAGCTCGAGGATGCGAAAGGCGATAAAGCGGCTGTAAAACCGGTATCCGATCGCGTACACGCAAGCAGCGGCAGCCACGAGCCATACGGCGTTGATCGGCTCGCCGCGGGCGCCGGCGATCATGCCCAAAGCCAGCGCGCCCACGGCGGCAATCAGGGTCCAGGTGAGTACCTTGAGCAGTTTCATTGAGGCTTTAGCCCTCGATTGGGGCTTGGTGAGCCTACTGGCAAGCCGCGGATAGACAGCAGGTCATATCGGCCGAAAGGCGGACTGGCACTCGACCACGGCGATTCTGAGGCGTTACCTGCTCGCGCTCGCCTGAGCTCCCCGCATTTCGATGGGTACGAATTGACGCACCTCAGGTCCGGTGTAGATCTGCCGCGGCCGGGCGATCTTCTGCTCCGGGTCCTCAAGCATCTCCTGCCAATGGGCTAGCCACCCCACCGTACGGGGGATGGCAAAGAGCACAGTGAACATCTCAGGTTTAAACCCCATGGCCTGATAGATGATGCCTGAATAGAAGTCCACGTTGGGATAGAGCTTGCGCTTGATAAAGTACTCGTCTTCAAGCGCGATCCGCTCGAGCTCGAGAGCAATGTCGAGCTTCGGATTGCGCCCGGTAACCTCGAACACCTGGTCGGCAGCCCACTTGATGACCCGGGCGCGAGGGTCGTAATTCTTGTAAACTCGATGCCCAAATCCCATCAGGCGCCGCTCGCCGGCCTTGACGCTGTCGATGTAGGGCCGCACCCGATCCTTGGACCCAATCTCATTGATCATTTTCAGGACTTCTTCGTTGGCGCCGCCGTGCAAGGGCCCGGAAAGCGCGGAGGCTGCGGCGGCCACCGACAGGAAGGGATCAGCCAGGGAACTGCCGACCGCCCGCATGACGTTGGTGCTGCAATTCTGTTCGTGGTCCGCATGCAGGATGAAGAGGATATCCAGAGCTTTGGCGAGCACTGAATTCACCTGATACTTTGGTTCCACCATCTTCCACAGCATATTCATGAAGTTTTCAGTGTAGCTGAGGTCATTGTCGGGATAGACGTAAGGAAACCCGAGACTGTGGCGGTAGATGTTGGCGGCTATGGTGGGAACCTTAGCAACCAGGCGAACGATTTGGCGCATCCGCACCTGCGAATCTCCCACGTCTCTCGCCTCCGGATAGACGGTGGAGAGCGCCGCCAGCGTGCTGATGAACATGCCCATCGGGTGGGCGTTGTAGCGGAAACCCTCCAGAAATTTCTTGGTGGTCTCGTGGATCATGGTGTGGTGAGTGATGGAGTAGGCCCATTCCTTCAGCTCCGAAGCTGTGGGCAGCTCACCAAAAAGAATCAGATGGGCAACCTCCAGAAACGTGCACTTCTCGGCCAGTTGTTCGATCGGATAACCGCGGTAACGCAGGATCCCCTGGTCGCCATCGATGAAAGTAATAGAGCTTTGGCAGGAAGCTGTATTCAGGAAGGCGGGATCGTAGGTCATGGTCCCAAAGTCCTCCGGATGCTTTTTGATTTGCTTGAGATCAATCGCCCGAACCGTACCCTTGTAAAAGGGGATTTCATACGCCTTGCCGGTGCGCTCGTCCACAGTCCTCAGGATCTCCTTTTCCATCTGGCGCTCCTCCCTCGTAAGACTCGTCTCTGACGCCAACCTCCGGCCCCTGGGAGGGTGGGATGATCTTGTCATGATTCGCCGCAGCATCCTCCAGCCTGCCGAGAGTGCCGGGCATCTCCGAGAGCGATTGACTGTATGCTACAGCGAACAGGCTTCGAGAATCCAGAGGATACATTGAGTATTGTCGAAAAACCGTGTCGGATGGAGATGAATTGAAGAAAGTTGGCTCAAGTAGATACTAACGCGGGCGCAAACGCCCCATAAGCGCTGACCTAACTTGACCAAGAGTGTCAAAGCCAGCCTGTGAGGGCGACATCATGAGGCCGCCGCCGGAAAGCCGTGAATGGGGAATTCGAGCGATGTCCCCAACACCCGGCTCAAACCGGCGCGGTTTCCCAGATGCGCCGCAGGAATAGGTCCACCCGGTGGCGTTCCTCAGCGTTCAGAGGCTCCAGGGGGGAGAGTGGTCTGCCGTTTCCCACACCGGTCGTGTAAAGGGCGTATTTCGTTGCTGACAACCACATCCGGCCGGCCAGCGGGAGATTCTCGACCAGCCAATCGATCCGCTCCTGCAATGGCATGAGCTTTTCGGGATCGCGACGCCTCTCGTAAGCCTCCAAGAATGTCGCAGGGTCAACATTGGCGCAGACCGGTACGATGCCCCACGCTCCCAGCGCGAATCCTTCGGCGGTCTTCCTCTCTGACCCCAGCAACAGGCGCAGGCCAAGTGGTCCGCCCTCTTTGGCCAGCCGTCCGAAATAGTTCATGTCCTCCGAGCTTTCCTTGCAGTAGCGGATCCAGCCTCGTCTCGTCATCTCGCACAGAGCTTCGATCTGAATCGTCGATCCGGTACAGGCAGGGATGTTATAGACGATCATCTCCATGCCGTCGCTGTGCTCTTTACATTCTCCGAACAACCGCAAATGTTCCTCCGCCAGTTTGCTGCCGACGTAGAAGGTGGGGCTCACGACGAAAGCCTCATAGCCGATTTGCGCGAGTGCCCTGATTCGCTCGATCACCCGGCAGGTGGAGGTATCCATAACGCCGCCCAGCAGGTGGACCTTACCGTGACACTCCTCAAAAGCAATCGCCGCCATACGTTCCCATTCTTTCCAGACTAGCAGCGGCCCCTCGCCCGCGGATCCCCCGGCGAAGATTCCCTGTACGCCGGCGGCAACCAAACGGCGGAGTAGTGTGCGGTAAGCAGCGTCATCCACACGGTCGTGGTCATCGATGGGAGTGACGACCGGCACGATGACGCCGCATAGTTCGGTGGTTTTCATTATTGATCTCCCGAGTGGCAATTGGCAGTCGGTAAAAGGCAGAAAGCGAAAAGCAGAAGGTAACTGCAGGTTTCTTTTTGCACCTTGACACTTCCGTGTGTAGCTGACTGCTACTCTGCGCGTCACGCGTCCGCGCGACTCAGAGGATCATCTTCCGAACCAGCCACCTCTGTCAACAGCGGCGGCAATCCGCAGAGGGCAGCAGGGACGCACACTGTACCCAAACGGTGTGTGCCCACGTGCACCCATGTGCCCCATTGTGCTCCAAAGTGTGCTTGATTGCCGGTGATGGCCGTGCTATAAGGAGCCGGGCGTTCAGAGCACGCTATAGCGGAAACAAAGCGTCCTCCAGGCAAATCCAGAAGGCTTCCGGATTCTGTGGACCCCGGAGACAACCTAGCCGAGCAATTCCAGGAGCCGATATGCCGAAAGCGATCATCAGCGATCACACTTTCCCCTCGCTCGATCTGCAGCGTCGAGTGTTTGAGTCTACCGGATTCGAGCTGTGCGAGGTTCAGCCGATCTGCACCACCGAGGACGCGGTCATCGAGAAGTGCCGCGATGCTGACGTACTGTTGGTTCAGTGGGCTCCCATCTCGCGGCGTGTGCTTGAATCGCTACCGCGCCTCAAAGGCGTGGTTCGCTACGGCATCGGGGTAAACAACATCGATCTTGAAGCTGCCAAGCAGATTCGCATCGGCGTCGCCAACATCCCTACCTACTGCATCGAAGAGGTTTCCACTCACGCCGTGGCAATGATAATCTCACTTGCCAAGCGGATTCCCCAAGACCATTACAGGATCGTGCACGGAGAATGGGGAGTTGGTCCCTTGCTTCCGGTTGCCGCCCTCTACGATCTGACCCTGGGATTGGTGGGATTCGGCGCCATCGCGCGTCGAGTGGCTGCGAAGACGCAGGCTTTCGGCTTCCGCCTAATCGCCTCCGACCCGTACGTGGCGGATTCGGTCTTCCGCGACAACGCGGTAGAGCGCGTTGACCAAGAGACGCTGATAGGCTCCGCCGATATCATTTCCCTGCATTGCCCGCTCCTTCCCGAGACCACTCGCCTGATCAACCGGGACAGTATTGCCAGGATGAAGGCGGGCGTAATCATCGTGAACACGTCGCGCGGCCCGGTGATCCGGGAGACTGATCTGATTGAGGCACTACGGAGCGGCCGCGTCGTGGCAGCGGGACTTGACGTGTTCGAGCAGGAACCTCTCCCAACGGACAGCGCGCTGCGAGGCCTTCCCAACGTGCTCCTTACCAGCCATGCCGCTTCGGTATCATCCCGTGCGGTGGACTTACTGCAGATCAAAGCCGCCGAAGCGGCGAGGGACTTTCTCAGCGGTAAGCGTCCTGAAAGCGCTCTGGTGTGGCCGTTTGCGAATTGAAAAACCTCGCAAAAGTGGTAGACGCGGTTAATTCGCAGTTTGAATTAACCGTGGGCTCTTCCCAAAAACTGAGAAAAGCCCACGGGTGGAAGAGCACCAACCGTGGCTACCCGCTTTCAGGCTTGCTACGATTCGCAGGAAGCGCAGAACCGATCCATCGAGGAGCGTCTATGAAGGTTGAACTGCAAGGTCGCATTGCTCTGGTTACCGGAGCGGCGGGGGGTATCGGCCGCGCGATCGCACTAGCTCTGGCCGACAACGGATGCATCGTGGCCGTGAACGACTTGAGCGGTGGCGAGGACACCTGCGAGGAGATCCGGAGGCGTGGCGGACGAGCCGGCTTTTTCGCAGCTGATGTCTCCGATGTTGACGCTGTGGACTCGATGGTCGGCGCCGTCGAAAGCAGTCTTGGTGCGCTCGACATTCTGGTGAACAACGCCGGCATCAACGTAGGAAAGAACCGCGTTCCGATCCACGAGTTCCCCGACTCCGATTGGCATTCCATCATCCGGGTCGATCTGGACGGGCTCTTCTATTGCTCGCGCGCGGTTTCGGCCGGCATGGTCAAACGGCGAAAGGGTACGATTGTCAACATCACTTCCGTTTTCGGGATGGTTCCCGCCCGCCTCCAGTGCGCGTTCACGGCGGCTAAGGCAGGGGTAGTGAATTTCACGCGTTCCCACGCACTGGAAGTTGGGCAATACGGCGTGCGCGTCAACGGGATTGCTCCCGGCTCGATTCTCACCGAAGGAACCAAAACGCTGTTCTACAATCCCGAAACGAAGCAGAGAGCCGACAGCCTGCTGAGTCATATTGCCCTGGGCAGGCCCGGAGACACGGAAGACATCGCCGCCGCGACGCTCTATCTGGTGTCGGATGACGCCAAGTACGTTACGGGCCACATCCTGGTGGTGGACGGTGGCTGGACCGCTGGGTTCTCGCGGGATTGGTAACTATTCAGAGCGAGACCCGTGTCGGCTGGCGTAAACGCGAGTGAACTCCGCGCCGAAATAGAGGATTTGAGCAGAATAATAAACCCAAGCGAGAACAATCGCCAGAGAGCTCGCCGCGCCATAGGTGGATGCGATACTGCTTTTTCCCAGGCACAAACCGATGAGAAGCTTACCGACATCGAACAGCAGCGCGGTTACAGCTGCCCCGACCCACACATCGTTCCAGGCGACTGGTGTCTGCGGCAGAATCTTGAAGATCATCCCGAAAAGAAGTGCGCTAATCCCACACGAAACGAGGAAACCGAATATGTGAAGCAGGTTTTCGGAAATCGGAAGCCATCCCCCTAGGAACTTGCCGATGGCTGCCAGCGCAGCACTTAGAAGTAGCGATACCATGAGCAGAAACCCTGTACCTAGCACCATGAGAAAACTTGGAAAGCGGTCCTTCATGCTTTCCCAGATGCTCCTTTGCCGGTTGGGGACGTGCCAGATGGTGTTCAGGGCATCTTGCAGCTCTCCGAAAACCCTAGAGGCGCCGAACAGCAATATGACGACACAAAGGATACCGACGATTGTACCGATCGCCTGGCCTGTGCGCGGACTGAAGTATTGTCTGGATTTCTTCGGCGCCGCGCTCACCAACCAATCCGCGGATCTGTTCCACTACGGACCCCTGGGCAGCCTGCGCTCCGAACACCAGTCCGGCAACGGCTATGGCAATGACGAGGAGAGGCGCAATCGAAAATATGGTGTAGTACGTAGGGCAGCACCCAGGCGGGGTGCCCTATCCTCCGTCCAATGGGAGAATGTCTCTTTGAATAAAGCTCCCAGCAACAAGTTCAGGACCCGAGAATTTCCACCGTGCAGAGGCCGTATTTCTGAGGAGCACCCAAGCCATTCTTGAATTCGCCGCTGCTCTCGCCCTAGCCAGAGAATCCCGCATGCTTCGGCGCGCCAGCCGGCTGACCTCAGGTGAGTCAAATTCTCGTCTGCCCGCCACGGTTCTTCCTCCCCTTCTCAGGCTAAAGAGAAGCGCCTGGCTGGTGACCTGGCAGCGATACCGTTCATGCCCTCAGGGATGGGATTCGAGTCACGACGTCTGGGCAAACGGCGCTCCGCCACGCGGTGAATACTTCGACAGAGCGGCATCCAGCGGCCGCGCTGCCTGGGGAACGGCGACGCCGAGCCCGAACAAGATCTCCTTTGGCACCACTGTTCGGCCATACAAGCGTTTATTGGCATCGTCGTCTTGCTTCAGGACAGCTCCGGCGAGCGATACCCCAGCGAAAAGACCCCGTGAGCGGGAATAGCTCAGAATCTCGGCGTGAAGTTGGAGATCGGTAGCACCTTCCGCCTTGCGGCCCACCGGTCCTGCCGCTGCCGAGGCGTCCGCACCCAATTTGACGCTGCTTTGCACCAACTTCTGAGCACCCCTTGGGTTCATCACGATGAAAACAATATCGGTAGCCTGACCGCCCAGCTGAAATCCGAAGCTTCCCCCTCCCACAGTGAACATAGACGGCGGGCCCCAGCGTCCGGTACCGCCCCGGCGGGCAGACAAGCGCCCCGCGGCCGAAACTGCCCCCCACTCCGAGCGCAAACTTCACCTCGGAAGGAATCACACCAACACACACCGCCTTGTCCAATAGGTCCTGCGGGATCGCTTTCTCGGGAGTGGCCATGATCTCGTTCACCACCCCGGATGCCCGATGCAGCCGCTCGGCTTCTTTCGTTTTTTCCGCGGCCAGCGCCACCGCGCAGGTGGTTAGGCAAACAAACACGCTAAAAAGCTTTCTCATTTTCCACCCTCCAAATGTCGTTTTGTTCCTCGCAGCTTCTTCGTAGAATCCTATTCCTCCCCTCCATTTGCGCACGCCGGATCGAACACCAAATTCTGATTTTCGGGACTCTTCTCGTACTCGTAAGTGCGTCTACTCTTGCTTGAATAGCTACTTCTCAAAACTCGACCACCTTGGTGGAAGGGTACGTCAAATCTGCAGCTGAGATCGAATGCGCCAAACGCAGCGAGAAGAGGAAAAGAAAAAGCAGCTTCTTGGTTGCGTTCCCTTGGAGCAACACTTGCGCCCTCCAATCGTCCGTCTTCTCGTTTCGGGGCGGATTGGACTTCTACAGAATTATGTTGTGCAGGCTTCTTACCAAGTCCCCGGATACTAACGTAAGTGATTGTGAAAAAAGTAGATGCTCTTGGTCATAAACATGAACAAGTGAGGGGGCGCCCACATCAACTTGTAAGAACTACATAGTCAAGTGATGCTCCCCTATCAAATGCGCGCTATTGAGACGGCGCACCTCCAGAGCACGAGTGTTGCGAAACTGAATAAGGCAAGGTCAAAGAGAAGTTGGTGGCCGCTCTCCTCTAGGATTGAGGAGGGCACTTTTGCGGTCTAGTGGTATCACAAGTTCTGGATAAACGACTCATCCAGAGGGAGTTATAACCGAGATACTTTGGAAGGGAGCACGAGGTACGCCAGCTAAGTCGGTAGTAGTTATAATTCGAGAGCGACGTCGATTTGACGGCGCGTGACGCGCCTTCAATCTTGAGATTGTCGACCCTCCCATGCTTTGGCTATGAACTTCCGGCCTCTATCTCTCACTGAATCATCCAAGAATTTGATCGCTGTTAACAGTTGGCTCTTGCCCGCTAAGCCCAGGCCGAAGTGTAGGTCAGGAAGGTAATGACCGTAGCCGCTATCTTGTCTAACCGGCACCTGTGGCGAACCCAGCGCGTGTTTCGCTTATCCCAAATCCGGCGTTTCAGTGACGTACCAACGAGCGAGGCGCAAAAGGTGACTTTGGCGGGCTGCTTCGTCCTGCTTGCAACCCTACTCACCTGGACTCTCTTCACCTCACCTCTTTTCGCCCAGGGAACACTGCCCGCGAAAGGCTCTTACGAGGGACAAACCGTCGGCGCCGTAGACCTCATTGCCAGGCCCACAATGAACGTTGAAGACTTGCGTCCTTTGGTCTTGCAGAAACCAGGGGAACCATACTCGGAGAAAAAGGTCGAGTCCACTATCGCGGCCCTGGAACGCACCCACCAGTTCAGCAAGGTTGATGTGGAAGTGACGCCGGAGTCTGCAGGTCTGCGCCTCCAGTTCATCCTGCAGCCGGCCTTCTACATTGGCATGATCAATTTTCCAGGCGGGGTGAGACGCTTCCCTTATTCCCGGCTGCTCCAGGTGGTGAACTATCCCGCCGAAGAGCCCTATGAAGCCAGGCGCGTGACCGACGCCCAATCCGCCCTGCTGGCTTTCTTCGCTGAGAACGGCTACTTCGCCTCCCTGGTGCGCAGCGACACCCAACTCGACAACGTGCATAAGCTGGCGAACGTGACCTTTCACGTTACGCTGAACAAGCGCGCCAAGGTTGGACACGTGAACGTGACGGGTCCGCCGCCAGGCGACGCGGCACGCCTCGAGCGTGCCTTTACGTCAATTCGTGCCCGCCTCAAGGGAGGCTACCTAAAAAGCGGCAAGCCGTACGCTCCGGCAACTCTGCAGGCGGCGACGAAGTTCATCCAAGGTACTCTCGCCCGGGAGAACCGGTTGGCCAGCCAGGTACGGCTGGGAAAACCGAACTATAACCCGGAAACCAATCGCGCCGACGTCGAGTTCCTGATCACGCTCGGCCCCATTGTCTCCGTCAAGGTGGAAGGCGCGCGGCTCTCCCGGCGCAACATGAAGAAGCTGATTCCGATCTACGAGGAGAGTTCTGTGGACCAGGACCTGATCGAGGAGGGCGAACGGAATATTGTTTCCTACTTTCAAAACAAGGGTTATTTCGACGTAAAGGTCAATCCGAATATCACGAACGCCCCCCACGAAGTGGCGGTGGTCTACCATATCGATAAGGGAAACAAGCATCGCGTGACGCGTCTTAAAATCACGGGCCTGCATAAATTTGACCAGAATGATTTGAGCGATCAGGTGGTGATTGAGAAAGCACGCTTCTTCTCGCGAGGCAAGTTCAGCCAGGACTTGCTCAACCGCAGCGTGAAGAACCTCACCGCTTTTTATCAGAATGCGGGCTTCGCGGACGTCAAGGTTGAACCTCAGGTGGTGGATCGCGAATCGCAGCTTGATGTTACCTTCCGCGTTAGCGAAGGCGAACAAACGCTGGTCGATTCTCTTCAGGTGGTTGGGAACAAGACGCAAGCTCTGTCTGTTCTGGCGCCGGACGGACTAAGCCTTGGGCCGGGCCGGCCCTATTCGCGCGCGAAACTGGATCAGGACAAAAGCCGGGTGCTGGCGACTTATCTCGATCGGGGCTACTTGAATGTCGACTTTAATTCAACGGTCAAACCAGTGGCCGACAACAATCATCGAGTGGCGGTGACCTATCTGATCAATGAAGGTCCGCAAGCTCACATCGGGCAGGTGCTTTACCTGGGCGCGCCCCACACCCGGCAAAGCTTCATCGAGCGGAACGTTACCGTTAAACCAGGCGCACCCCTGAGCGAAGGGACGATGCTCGCATCCGAGAGCACTCTTTACAATCGGGGGATTTTTGACTGGGCCAGCGTCTCTCCACGCAAGCCCGTCACCGATCAGACCCAGGAAGATGTGCTCGTCAAGGCTCATGAAGCCGAGCGCAACTCAGTCACCTGGGGACTGGGATTCGAGTCCACGCCCAAGAGCGGCAGTCTAAGTGCGGGAATCATCGCTTTACCTGGTTTGCCCACTGTGGGGCTGCCGCCGGAGTTCGAGATCATCCAAAAGAACGTGATCAGCCCGTTGGGCTCGCTCGAATACAGCCGGCTCAATCTGCGCGGACGCGCGGAAACCGCGTCTATTTCCACCCTCCTGTCACGCCTCGATCAGAGGGCCTCGTTCACTTACACCGATCCGCAATTTCGCAGCCTCAACTGGAGCGCTCTGTGGAGCGTCTCCGCCGAGCGAACCACCCAAAACCCGCTGTTCCAGGCGCGCCTCGGCCTCGCTTCTTTTCAGTTGGAACGTACCCTGGACGCGGCCAAGACCAAGCGACTGCAATTTCGCTACAGCTTTCAACGGACCACGCTCACAAACCTGCTGATCCGGAACTTCATCGCACCGGAGGATGAGAACATAAGGTCGTCCATGCTGTCGACCTCGTTCGTAAACGACACCCGCGATAAACCACTCGATGCCCATAAAGGATTGTTCCAAACCCTTGACTTCGGCGTCAGCCCCAACGCCTTTGGTTCTACCGACAACTTCGTCCGATTCTTTGGCCAGACCGCCTACTACCGCGAGGTCAAGCCCTGGATGGTATGGGCCAATCGCGTGCAACTGGGCATGGTGAAGTCGTTTGCAGGGAGCCATGTTCCCCTCAGTGAGCGCTTCTTCTCCGGTGGCGCTGATACACTTCGGGGTTTTCCGCTGAACGGCGCTGGACCACAAACAACGGCCACACTCTGCACGAGCGCCACCGACCTTTCCACGTGCACGGAAGAGATTACGGTACCCGTCGGAGGACGCCAATTGTTTATCATTAATTCCGAGGGACGTTTCCCGATTCCGATCAAGAAAGGGCTCGGGGGCGCTATTTTCTACGACGGTGGCAACGTGTATCAGAGTATCAATCTACCTGAAGTCTTCCGCAACTACAGCAACACCGTCGGTTTTGGCTTGCGGTATCAAACTCCAGTCGGGCCCGTACGAATCGATATCGGCCGCAACCTGAACCCGGTGCCAGGTCTCAAATCCACCAACATCTTCGTCACCCTGGGGCAATCGTTCTAGCCGGCGCTCTAAGCGGCCACTCTCCACGGTCGAAGAATCCAAGGAAGTGGGATGTCCCGTGTCCGCACTGCCCGAACTGGTGCGAACCCGGGTGAAGGTCCTGAATCCAGGATTGCAGGAGAATAAACCTTGAGTCGTCATCGGGTCTTAAAAATTACCTTAGTGGCACTACCAGTATTGGTGGTAGTGTTAGCCGGCGCAGCTTTCCTGGTGCTGCGCAGTGCCGCATTCCATCGTTATATCCTTAACACAGTCATTGAAGAAGCTGGGAAATCGACGGGCGCGAGGGTAGAACTGGGCGATTTCAGCTTCCGTCTTGCAGCCTTGCGGGTTGACTTGTATCGCATCGCACTGCATGGCACCGAGTCTGGTCTGCAGCAGCCGCTATTCCAGGCCGATCACATCGGAGTCGGGCTCAAGCTGATATCGGTGTGGAGACACAAAGTCAACCTGCAAGAAATCGTGGTCGACCGTCCTGTGGTGCATCTACTGGTAGACCCTCAGGGACAAAGTAACTTACCTCAGACGCCTTCCCCCCAGACCGGTTCCAAACCAACAAATGTCTTCGAGATGGCGATCGGGCATGTGCAGCTCAACCACGGCGCGATATACTATAACGACCGCCAAACAGCGCTCGACGCCGAGGTCTACGATCTCGAGGCACACGCTGCTTTCGATCCCGTAAAGACCGAATATGACGGCAGGCTGGGCTATCGCCAGGGGCGCGTTCGATTCGGCGACTACAATCCAGTAACACACGATCTCGATGCGCAGTTTGGCGCAAACCCTTCAGGCCTGACTTTGAATTCGCTGCGCCTTTCAAGCGGGGACTCCCGCCTTACGGCGCAGGCCCACTTACAGGATTATGCAAACCCGGTCGTCGACGGGTCTTATGACGCGGTCATTTCCACAACCCAGCTCAGAGAAATCCTGAAGAACGAATCCTTGCCCGCGGGTGAGATTTCAACCAAGGGTACGATCCGCTACCAAAACGCTGCGGGCTCGCCGTTGCTGCGCACTCTTTCCGCCCAAGGCAAGATCAGCAGTCCAAGGCTGGGCGTCGACACGCCGCAAGCGCGCGCCAGTGTTCGGGCAATCAGGGGAGATTACCGGCTGGAGAACGGCACCTTAGAGGTGCGGAACCTGCTGGTGGATCTTCTCGGTGGGCGCCTCGGGGCCGAGGCTACCATGGCCCATCTCGACACCACGCCCGAGGCTCAGGTGAGGGCAACGCTGCAGGGAGTTTCACTTGATGACGCAACCGCGGCTTTACGCTCCAAATCACCAATCCGGATCTCGGGCCGTTTAGACGCGCAAATTGACGCGACCTGGCGCGGTAGCGTGCAGGATATTCAGGTTAAGTCCGACGCCCGCATTGCAGCCGCTACTGCCGTACCGCCCACGACCAGCGCCGCCGCCACTGCGATCCCTCTGAACGCGGCTTTGCATCTCGCCTATAACGGACGTGCGGGCGTCCTCACTTTGCGGCAAAGTTACTTGCGCACTCCCCATACGACCATCAATCTCGATGGAACTGTCAGCAACCGATCCGTGCTCGAGATCCACGCGCAAGCGAACGATCTCCATGAAATCGACGGCCTGGTGCTCGCCCTCCGTTCGGCCCCTTCGAGCCGCACTTCCTCGCGTTCCAATCCGCCCGAACTTCTCGGTCTCGGTGGATCGGCGGCATTTGACGGTCAGATGCAAGGTACGATGAAGGACTTTCGCGTGAATGGACATCTGACGGCTACGAATTTTCGCTATCAGCGCACTATCCTGCCCCAGTTGCAAGCGAATGTCACCCTGGGTCCCTCCGGTGTTGAACTACACCAGGGGTCTCTCGAGACCAACACCCGCGGCGCCCGAGGCACCCGAGGCTACGTTCAGTTTGATGTCGCCGTGGCCATGCGAAACTGGTCGTTTACTCCCCGCAGTCCGATCAACGCCCGCGTGGTCGCGAACAGCATCCCGTTCTCGGATGTGCAGCACCTGGCCGGCATCGACTACCCAGTGAAGGGGCTGTTGTCGGTCAACGTTGCCGTGCATGGATCCCAAGACAATCCCGCCGGACAGGGATCGGCTCGACTAGCGCAGGCCAGCGCCTGGAACCAGCCCATCCAGGACTTTTCGATGCAGTTCGAGGGCGACGGCAATGCAATCCACTCGACCGTCAGCGTGCGCACACCAGCTGGATCGGGAACAGCGAATCTTACCTATTCGCCGAAGGTTGAAGCTTACGACGTGAAAGTCGATGTGCCGGGGGTGCGGATCGAGCAACTAGAACCCGTCCAGTCGCGCGCTCCGGGAGTAACCGGCGTGCTGACCGTCTCCGCCCAGGGGCGTGGCACTTTCAAGACGCCCGAATTTGAAGCAACGGTCGCAGCGCCACGCCTCGAACTAAGAGGCCAGAAACTCGACGGCTTGAGGTTGCAGGCGAGCGTGGCCCGCCAGCAGGCTCACTTCACCCTCGCCTCAAACGTGGTAGGAGCTAACATTCAAGCCCGGGGAACTGTCAATCTCGATTCCGGCTACAACGCCACCGTAAATCTGGATACGCAGAAAATCGATCTCAGGCCGCTATTCGCTACCTATCTGTCCAGTATTCCGGGCGGCGATCTTCATGGAGAAACGGAAGTGCACGCCTGGCTCAAGGGACCGTTGAAGAACCCCAAAGAGATTGAGGCGCACGTCGAGGTCCCGGCGCTCCTCCTCAACTATCAGTCGTTCCAGATCGCGGCCCTCTCGCCGATACGCGGGGAATTCCGGGCCGGAATTCTGACCCTGGAACACTCGGAGCTGAAGGGTACGAACACCGATCTTAAGCTTCAAGCCGTCATTCCCCTGGGCAGTGACGGAGAGATGCAAGCAGCGGCAACGGGTGAGGTTAACCTCAACCTTATCCAACTATTCGATCCGCAATATGACAGCTCGGGCCAGCTCACCTTGAACGTCAATGCTCGGGGTACCCGTGCACATCCGCAGTTGAGCGGCGTGGTCCGGATTTCGAACGGCGCTTTCCAGGCTCCCGGAGCGCCATTGGGCGCAGAAAACGTCAACGCAGAATTTGATGTCTCTTCCGAACGCGTCGACATCAAGAGCTTCACTGCCGTGAGTGGCGGGGGTGACGTAACCGCTCAGGGCTCCGCGACCTATCGCCCCGCCGTCGAATTCAATGTAGTGCTCGGAGCCAAGCACGTCCGTCTGCGTTATCCGGAAGGTTTGAGGACGGTATTTGACAGTACCCTCACGCTCAATGGCACGCCGGCAGCGGCCACGCTAAACGGGGAGGTCCTGGTCAACACTGTATCCCCAACGCAGCAGTTCGATCTTTCGACCTTTGCAGATCAGTTCTCCGGACCATCAACACCTTCAGACTCAGGCTTTACCGATAACCTTAAACTTAATATCGCCGTCCGCTCGACGGGACAAATGGCGCTCTCCAGCACCGAACTTAGCGTCCGAGGCTCGGCGGACCTGCGCATCAGCGGAACGGCGGCCTCACCGATCGTCATGGGCCGGACGGTCATCACCGGTGGGGAGATTTTCTTCAATGGCCGGCGCTTCCAGGTACAGAACGGTGCCATTTCTTTCGTGAACCCCGTGCGCACCGAACCTGTGGTGAATCTTCAGGTAACGACGACCGTCCAGCAGTTCAATATCAGTCTGAACTTTGTAGGACCGATTGATCGCCTGCGTACTACCTACAGTTCCGACCCGCCGCTGCCGCCGGTGGACATCATCAACCTGATCGCTACCGGCCATACCATCCAAGGCCATACCAACGAAGCCGCTGCTTCCAGTCCGACCACGCCGCAGTCCTTGCTGGCTGGACAACTGGCCGGCCAAGTCAGCAGCCGGATCGGCAAGCTGGCCGGGATCTCCTCCCTGACCATCGATCCACAGATTGGCGGAAATCAGAGCAGTCCCGCACGCCTCGCGCTTCAACAACGAGTCACTAAGAACCTGTTCTTTACCTTTGCTACAGACGTAACCACAGCTCAGGGCGAGGTGGTTCAAGTGGAGTATCAAATCAGCCGCAGATATTCGCTGAGCACGACGTACAACCAAGATGGCCAGTATTCCCTCCAGGTCAAAATGCATAAAAGGTTCTGACGGTCTTCTGCGAACATAGTAAGTGTATCTCCAGATCTGCCTTTAGGATCTCGGCCTGGTCCGCGACTTCGGCAAAGAGAGGCCGCGGATTTCGACAGCGGGTCACGCGCTGGACCGCATTCCTCACATTCCCTGGAACAGTGGTACCGTACCGCTACAACCCGTGATAGGATAGTGCCGCCTCGGCCCGTCCGCCCTTCTCGAGTGCCGTTCCCCTTCGCGCGAACTCACCCGAAAACTGGAGGCCATTGTCTTGAAGTTTCGAACCCGGAAAGTAATTGAGGGTTTCCTCAAAGGTCTGACCAGCCTTTTGCTAGGTGGCTTTCTCGGCATCTGCTACGCTTCGACGCAAACCACGTTGTGCCGCGGAACCCTGCGCGACGCTCAGGAGAACGCCGTGGTAGGAGCGCAAGTTGAGTTGCAGCCAGTTACGAGCGGCTCCACTGTTTCCGCCAGCAGCGACCCGAACGGCGCCTTCACTTTCACCGCAGTTCCCCTCGGGCGGTATTACGTATTGGTGCGTTCACGGCAGGTTGTGGCGCGGGCCCAACAGCCACTTGAATTGCGGCTGGGCGAAGCGGTGACGCTCCAGCTCGAACTTTCATCCGATGGCAGGACACTCGATCTGTTCGCGAACGGGAGCCCCGGTTCGAGTTCGCCGCCCGAAGCAAGCCGGCCGCAGAGCACCGTTGCTGGTGAACAGAAAGGAAGTGGTGGGCAGACGCTATCGAGCAAAGCCGTTTCAAGCCTCCCGCTCAACAAGCGTGACTTCAGCCAATTGCTGGCACTGGCGGGTGGAACCCAGACCGATACCAACGGATCCTCGAATTTCACTCAACAATTCGCGGTGAACGGTCAGCGAGGTACGACCGCAGTATTCGCCATGGACGGAATCTTTATTAGCGATCCGGAAATGGCCGGTGCAACCTTTTCCAACCTAAATGTTGAAGCGATTCAGGAGATTCGCTCCAGCTCGGGCGTAATGCCGGCTGAGATCGGCGCTGGAGCAGCCTCCTACACGGATGTGGTCACCAAGTCCGGCACGTCTCAGATCCACGGTGTAGCTTTCTTCTTTGCGCGGAATTCGGCTTTCGATGCCCGCAACTTCTTTGACCGCCGGTCGCTGGCTGAGCCCGGCCGCATCCCACCTTTCATTCGCAGCGAGTTCGGGTTTACCAACGGCGGACCCGTGGTTTTGCCCGGTCTCTACGATGGCCGCGGCCGGACTTTTTATTTTGGCCAATACCAGGGATTTCGCCAAGTACTGGGAACCACGCAGGTGCTTTCAGTTCCGACGGCCGCTGAACGTCAGGGACTCGACACCAGCGCTCACCCGGGCGACACGCTGATGGTCCCGGTAAACCCCCAGATCGCTGAAGTGCTGGCGCGCTACCCCTTGCCAAACGATCCGCAAGGGGCCTACGGCGCACGCACCTACGCCGCTTCCTCCAAAGTCCGCACCAACACCGATCAGTTCTCAGTCCGCATTGATCATCGCTTCTCAGACAAGGGCCAATTCTTCGTCCGTTTCGCTCTCGATGACATCACGGGACCAACGACCAATCCCTCCCAGACGGCTCTCGATCCGAGTTTTGCAGTGACCTTCTTCAATCACCAGCGCACCCTCGGGCTCCATTACGCCCGTATTGTCTCGCCGAACATGACCTGGGACACCTCCCTTGGATACATTCGCACTACACCAAACTATCCTCCGCTCAATGCGACCCAGCCAGGACTACTTTTTCCCGACGGTTTATACCAGTCGTTCAACTCCGCCGCCGGATCCGTTATGGGCGCTTACGCCAACATTGGCGAGGTCCGGCAGAACTTCAGCTTCGTTCGCGGCAAGCACACCCTGAAGTGGGGCGGAGAAGTTCGGGTCAACCGAGATACAGCGGTGTTTGGACAGAACACCGACGGCGCTTATACCTTTGGAGGCGGCCCTTCTTATGCTTTTGGCGACATACCTTCGCTTAGCGGAACCCACGATATTCAGGCCAGAGAGCAACTGCCTGATACCCTCACTAGCTTCCTGACCGGCGCTCCGCACTCTTACACAATTTCGGTCGCCCCGCCCATGTTCCCGCAAGGAACCCACATCGGGGAAGTGGCGGTACGCCGTGAGGCTTACAACTTCTACTTCCAAGACGCCTGGAAAATCTCTCCTCGCCTCGCGTTCAACTACGGCCTGCGCTACGACGTGACAACTCCCCTTCATGCCGGTCACAACCTCACCGCGGGCGTCGCCTTCGTTCGCCCCGACGGCACATCTGCTCGTTCATGGGACCCCGGCGCTGATGTCAAGTTCCTGGTAAATCCGCAGCCGCCCTACGACTTTGACTGGCACGGCTGGGGACCGAGACTAGCACTCGACTGGAGTGCCACCGGCAAAACCGTTCTGCACGCCGGCGGGTCCATCACCACCGTCTTGATGAATCCCTGGTTGAACAATATGCTTATGGGCGGCACGCCATTTGTGACGACTCCGCTTGTCATTGCTACACCTGGAGCGCCGGTTCCATTCCAAAACAAGGTGACCCCGTTGAAGATTCCCGTGATGCTCACGCCAGAGGGGCAACCTCTATTTCCGCCAGGTCAGTCCACCGCCAAGCTGGCTCCCAACACGGGATTCGACGTAGTACGATTTGCGCGGGATCTGGCGGCGGCGGAGCCCGGGCAGCCCTTTAGCCCGTACCCGGTTGGCGGCATGGCTCAGAATTTCCGGAATGGGTACATCGAAACATATACCATCGGTCTGGAACATGACTTCGGGGATCTCCACTTCAACGCGTCGTACGTCGGGACACAGGGTCTGGAGCTTGCCTCCATGCAGGAGTTCAACGGTTATCCGGGAGCTAGCCCGGGCTTCGCGCCCTTCACGCTCTTCGATTCAGAGGGACACGCGACCGGTGGAGTTGGCCACATCGGCCTGATGACCACGCGCTCCCATTCCACCTTCAATTCCCTGCAGGCCGGATTGGCGAAGACTTCTGCCCGCGCGGGTCTGGGTTTCCAAGTGAACTACACCTGGTCGAAGTCACTCGACGACTCCAGCAGTCCCTTGCCGGGATTTTTTGGCAACAGCTCGAACGCTATCATCCAGACGCCACCCCAGGATCCTTACGATCCTGGCGCCGAAAGAGGCCCCTCTATCTTCGACATCACCCACACGGTTTCAGCTAGTATCATCCAGCAGCTACCCATCGATCGTGTCAGACTTCTCCGCCCACTGGGGCGGAAAGTGACCTCGGGTTGGCAATTGTTGAACATCACCACGCTGGCCAGTGGCCTTCCCTTCTCGGTCTACTCAGGAATGCAACAAACGGGTTTTGGTGTGAACGGCGCCGATCGACCCGACCAGGTGAAGCGCCCCACCTTTTCCACGAGCCGTAAGATTCGCGAGGACTATTTCGGGCTCGGTAGCGCCAATACCTCGTTCTTTTCCATACCCGTCGGCCTGCCGGGCGGAGCCGGTCCCAACCAGGGACGCTTGGGAACTCTCGGGCGCGACACCTTTCGCGGGCCGGGCTTTCACAGCTTCGACCTGGCCCTGACGAAAGATACGGAGTTCGCCCACCACGGCGCCGGTGAGCCCATAACGCTCCAGTTGCGCGCTGAGTTTTTCAACGCTTTCAACCTCGTCAATTTTGGCTTACCCTCGAATGTCCTGCTCGGCTCGGGTTTCGGTATCATCAGCCAAACCGCCGGATCCTCGCGCCAGATTCAGCTCTCGCTAAAGCTGTTTTACTGATCGAGGGACTCTGAACAACCCCTGTGACCTTAGACGTTCGGCCGCCGTCCACCGCGCAGCAGCAGAACCGCGTACAATCGGACCGTCCCGAACCTCGGGGCGGATCAGGTATGATAAACTAGATACTTTATGCGGGAGCCATTCCTGGACAGAATCGAGAAGCGCAGTCTGGTGTGCGACGGCGCCATGGGCACCATGCTCTACGGCAAGGGCATACCCTTCAGCCGCTGCTTTGACGAGTTGAATCTTACTCAGCCCCATCTGGTGAAAGAGGTGCATCTGGCCTACGTGAAGGCCGGGGCGGATGTCATCGAAACCAACTCATTCGGAGCCACAAGTCCACGGCTGGCCAAGTACGACTTGGCCGCTAAGGTGCGCGACATAAACCGAGCAGCGGCCCGTTTGGCGCGCGAGGTAGCTGGCGACGAGATCTACGTCGCGGGATCTGTCGGGCCGCTCGGGGTTCCGCTTGAACCTCTGGGTTCGACGTCGCTCGACGAGGCTAAGGCGTTCTACTGCGAGCAGATTGCGGCTTTGGTTGACGGGGGAGTCGACCTGATCATCGTCGAGACCATGGTGGATCCCACGGAGGCGCGGCAGGCTCTGCTGGCTGCGCGCGATGTCGATCCGGGCGTACCGGTGATCGTACAGATGACCATCCAGGAGGATGGCGCTACCCCGCGCGGCGCGAAGGCCGAGGATTTTGCCCGTCAGCTTGATGCCTGGGGTGCTGACCTGATCGGCCTGAACTGCAGCATCGGTCCGGCCGGCGTCCTTGAAACGCTGGAGAAAATAGCAGGGGTCACTCAACGCAGGCTTACCGCCCAGCCGAATGCCGGATTGCCCCGCACGGTCGATGGACGAAGCATCTATCTGTGCTCGCCCGAGTACATGGCTCGTTACGCGGAAAAGTTCATTCACGCGGGCGCGCGGTTGGTGGGCGGCTGCTGCGGAACCATTCCCGAGCATATCCGCGCGATCAAGCAAGTGGTCCGCTCACTTCGTGTATCTCCGGCGCAGATGACAATTGCCGCTCAGGCGGCGCCCTCGCGCGCCTTGGAACCGGTGGCGGTGGAACGGCGATCGCGTCTCGCGGCCAAGCTGGCCGGGCGCCAATTCCCGATTCTGGTGGGGATGATCCCGCCTAAGGGCTGCGACCCCACCGGTGAAATCGAGGGCGCTCAATATCTGCGCGCCCAGGGCGCAGACGCGGTGAATATCTCCGATGGCCCGGGATTTTCCGCCCGTCTGAGCGCCGGCACACTAGCCGCGATTATCCAGCAGCGCGTTGGAGTGGAGGCGCTGCTTCACTACAGTTGTCTGAACCGGAATCTGCTGGGCATTCAGTCCGATCTTCTGGGTGCCTACGCCCTGGGCATCCGCAATATCCTGGCAGTGAGTGGGGAGCCGCCCGCTCTAACTCACTATCCGCAGGTAACGGCGGTCAGGGACGTGGATTCGATCGGATTGGTGAACCTGCTCAGCAATCTTAACCGCGGGCTCGACGTGGGTGGCAATCCCATCGGCTCCCAAACCGGATTTCTGATCGGCGTCGAAGCCAACCCGTATGCGCTCGATTCCGAAGAGGAGCAGCGGCGCTTCAGCTATAAGGTGGAAGCAGGCGCTAACTTCGCCTTGACCCAGCCGGTGTTCGACCCCGGGAGCCTGGAGCGGTTCCTGACGCGGATCGGGCCGGGCGGCGCGCCGCCCATCCCTATTATCGCCGGCATTCATCCGCTCACGAGCTTCCGTCATGCGGAATTCCTGAACAACGAAGTGCCTGGAGTTTCCGTTCCGCCGCCGATTCTCGAACGCATGCGAGCCGCCGGTGCGGGCGACAGGGCTCGGGCTGAGGGCTTAAAAATCGCGCAGGAACTGCTGCTGGAGATCCACGATATGGTGCAGGGCGTACAAATCGCGGCTCCTTTCGGGCGATACGCCGTGGCGGTCGAGGTCGCACACATCCTAGCTGAAGCCGAAGTTCGCGGCCTGAATTCCCCAGCCTGAATGGATGAAGTAGATGCCGGAGCCCCCGAAAAGCGACAAAACTCCAAGCTTTGAAACCAATCTGCAGCGCCTCGAAGCCATTGTCCATCAACTCGAGGACGCCGACCTGCCGCTCGAAAAGTCCATCGAACTCTACGAGGAAGGCATGAAGCTGTCGCGCGTGTGCCATCAGCAACTTCAGGAGGCCGAAGGCAAGGTGGAAATCCTGAGAAAAAAGGCCGGAGGCGCCGTGGTCGCGGAACCCTTTGAAGCCCGTGAAGCGGAGGGATCCTGAAGATGAGATAACGAAGCACAGACGCCACTCGTTTTGACTCTCGACCTGATTTGATCCTTGACGTAGCCGCCCATGCCAGACCTAAGTACCTATCTTGACAAGCAGCGTGCTATTGTGGACGCGGAACTGGAGCGGCAACTTCCGCCTGCAGATACTTATCCAGCCTCGATTCACGAAGCCGTTCGTTACTCCGTCTTCGCCGGCGGCAAAAGGCTGCGGCCGATCCTGTGTCTCGAGGCAGGGCGGCTTTTTGAGGGGCCAGAACCCGCGCTTCTACGCTTGGGCTGCGCGATCGAGATGATCCACACTTACTCGCTCATTCACGACGATCTCCCGGCGCTCGACAATGACGACTTACGGCGTGGCCTGCCCACGTCACATAAGGCTTTCGGCGAAGCGACGGCCATTCTCGCTGGCGATGCGCTATTAACGTTGGCTTTCGAAACCATGGCCACCCTAGGATCCATTGCTGGGTCTGAAGACAGCACCGGCAGTCGAGTCCCGAATCCATCCGCGGTCGTAGCGGTGATCTATGAGGTCGCACGCGCTGTCGGTACCCGCGACGGCATGGTAGGCGGGCAGGTGATGGACCTGGAGGCCTCAGCGAACGGCGGCGATGCGAAGACCCTTGAGTACATCCATAAAGCCAAGACGGGAGCCTTTCTCCGCGCCAGCCTCCGTTCGGGAGCCCTTTGTGCGGGCGCCGATGGCGCTGATGTCGAGCGCATTTCAATCTACGGAGAAAGGATCGGATTGGCCTTTCAGATCGCCGACGATTTGCTCGATGTCCTGGGATCGCGAGAAGCGCTGGGCAAAGAGGTGGGTAAGGACGGTCATCACAAGAAAATCACCTATCCCGCGATTCACGGCATTGCCAACTCGCAGAAAATCGCTGCCCGGTTGGTCCGCGAGGCGTCCGAAACGCTGGAGATTTACGGGAGCAAAGCCGCCAGATTGCGGGACCTTGCTCATTTCTTGGTCGAAAGGACCTGCTGATGGAATACCGTTTTCTGCCCCGCATCGATTCACCAGACGACCTGAAGAAGATTTCTCGCGGTGATCTGCCAGTCGTGGCCGAAGAACTTCGCGATTACCTGATCAACGTGGTTTCGACCCTAGGGGGCCACCTGGCCTCGAGTCTGGGGGCGGTGGAACTCACCCTGGCGCTACACTACGCCTTCAACACGCCGCGCGACAAGATCGTCTGGGATGTGGGACACCAAGCCTACGGGCACAAAGTGATCACCGGCCGGCGCGACCGATTTCCCACTTTGCGGCAGTACGGCGGCATCTCCGGATTCCCGGTTCGTTCCGAAAGCCCCTACGATACCTTCAATGTCGCTCACGCCTGCACCGCGATTTCCGGCGCGCTGGGCATGGCGGTGGCGCGTGATCTGAAAGGCGAAGATTACCACGTCGTCGCCGTGGTGGGTGACGCCGGATTGACAGGGGGAGTCGCTCTCGAAGGTATCAACAACCTCGGGCAGATGAAGAAGCGCGTCATTGTCATCGTCAATGACAACAAGATGTCAATTTCGCCAAACGTGGGCGCCATCGAAGGCTATCTTAATCGCATCGTGCATGGGCAGTCGTATCATCACGTCACAACCGAAGTGGAGAAAATGATCCTCTCCGTCCCCCGGCTCGGACCCCGCCTGCTGAGGCTTTCCAAGGAAATGGTGGAATCCGCCAAAACACTGCTGATTCCGGGATTAGTCTTCGAGGAACTGGGCTTCGACTACGTAGGCCCGATCAATGGGCATGATCTGAACGAGCTGCTCGATACCCTCAACCGGGTGAGGAAGACTGCCGGTCCGACCTTGCTGCACGTCGTTACCCAAAAAGGCAAAGGATATCTGCAGGCCGAGGAATTGCCCACGAAATATCATGGTGTGACACAGTTCGACATTTCGACCGGCGCCTTCCACAAGGCTCCCGCAAAGGCGCCGAGTTATACCTCCGTCTTCGGCAAAGCCGCCTGCGAGCTGGCGGAACGCGACGGGCGAATCGTGGCGATCACCGCTGCCATGAGCGAAGGCACCGGGCTCGACGAATTCGCACGCCGCTTTCCCGATCGCTTCTTCGACGTGGGCATCGCTGAGCAGCACGCGGTCGACTTCGCTGTGGGTCTGGCCTGCGAAGGAATGCGGCCCATTGCGGCGATTTATTCCACTTTTCTGCAGCGTGCCTACGACCAGATCATGCACGACGTGTGCCTCATGCACGCGCCCGTGACTCTGGCACTCGACCGCGCCGGGATCGTGGGCGCTGACGGTCCCACTCATCACGGCCTTTATGACTTGGTTTATCTCGCGGCCTTGCCCGATCTGGTAGTGATGGCGCCAAAGGACGAGAACGAGCTGCGCCATATGCTCTACACCTCAATTATGCTCGACGGCCCATCGGCCTTGCGCTATCCACGTGGCAATGGCATCGGTCTTCCGCCAGAGGAATTCAAACGACTTGAGATCGGCAAAGCCGAGATCCTGCACGAAGGCAACGACATTGCCATACTGGCCCTGGGCAGCCTGGTCTATCCGTGTCTTGAGGCTGCGGCGCGACTGGAGGCGGATGGCATTCACGCCACCGTGATCAACGCCCGCTTTATGAAACCCCTCGATGCGGAACTGTTCTCGGTTTTGGCGGCGGAGAAACAATTCCTCGTAACCGCCGAGGAAGGTACCGAAGCGGGTGGTTTCGGGGCGAATGTCGCGGCCTTGCTTCAGGACCGGAGGATCCCCGCGAGCATCTTGCGCATCGCCGTGCCCGACCGCATTATTCCCCACGGCGCACCCAATCTGCTGCACGCCAAGTATGGACTTGACGTGGATGGTATCGTCACCAGAATCAAGCAATTCGCGGAGCATTTTGTCAGACCCACCGGTGTCAGACTCGAAATTCGGTCTCGGCCATAATTTTGTGGACCCAGGGCGGTCAGCTTGCAGGTCTAAGCTTGGAGGTCTCCGGTTGGAGTTGAAGATGCGCCGTGTCACGCTCGCCTTGGCCAATTGCGTTCTCCTCGCCCTGGTTGCTTCACCCGTTCGAGCCGGGCGAATGCCCGTGACCAGCACCGCGACCACACGGAGCAGAACCTCACCCAAGCGACCTGCCATCGTGGGAGTCGCGCATATCGCCGTTAAGACTGACAACCTCGAAGCGGCGCGCCAGTTTTACCGCCATGTCCTCGGGTTCGAGGAGCCCTTCAATCTGAATAACCCCGATGGCTCGCTGAGGCTCACTTACTTCAAGGTGAACGATCATCAGTACATCGAGATCTTTCCCACCCTGAAGAATCCCAACGAGGACCGCCTGTCGCATATTGCTTTCGAGACCACTGATGCCCAGGCATTGCGCGATTACCTCGCGAGCAAAGACGTAAAGGTGCCCTCCTCGATCAAGCCAGGGCTCGATGGCAACCTCAGCTTCATGGTTACCGATCCCGACGGTCATAAGGTCGAGTTCGTCCAGTACCTGCCTGGATCGCTGCACAGCCGCGATTTCGGCAAGTTTCTGCCCGCCACGCGGGTTTCAGATCATATCCAACACGTCGGCGTGACCGTGAAGGACCGCGCTGCCGCTGACAGGTTTTACAAGGATATTTTGGGCTTCCGGCTGGGATGGCATGGCGGCATGAACGACAATCGTACAGATTGGGTGGACATGCGGGTTCCCGAGGGCGGGGACTGGCTGGAATACATGCTGAACGTGAACAATCCAACGCCGCGACAACTGGGCGTGATGCATCATCTATCGCTGGCCGAGCCCAGCATCCAGAGCGGCTATAGAACGGTTACGGACCGGGGTTACAAGGCGGAGCCGGCCAAGATAGGCCGCGACGGCAAGTGGCAGCTCAATCTGTACGATCCGGACCTGACGCGAGTGGAGCTGATGGAACCTAAACCGGTCCGGCCACCGTGTTGTTCGCCGATGCCCGCGGATCAGTGAGCTTTCAGGCGGGAGCGTCGGAAGCTACGTGTGACCTTCCGGATGCGGGCACCCGGGGAAGCTGTCCCATACCATCTGGCCGGTCCAGCCGAGTTCTTTCATGCCGACTTCCGAGGAGTAATAAGCGCCGCTTATCCACTCCTTCAGATGGTCAAAGTGATCGCGAATGGTGTCAGGGCCAGACTCGGCATTCTCACCACGTTCGGCAGCATAGTGCCGCACCGGGCTTTCTCCCTTGGCTGGTTTCGCCGCGGAGGCAAACGTCAGGATTTCGTTCTGCTGATCCTCCGTCAATGCCTTAAAAGGGCTGGAATGGCGCTTCAGAGCCTCCGCCTCGAAGGCCGATAGCGCGTTCATGAATCTCCGCTGATTCTCAAAGGCATCCACACTCAGCAGCAGATCAATAAAGCGGTTCACTTGGGCGTTCGTGGAATTCGGTACGATGCGTTCGGCCAGCACGATCAGCGTCTCGTTCTGGTGCGGGTCGAGGAACAGCGGCTTCCACTCCACCGCGGCCGCCTGCTCCTCGGCGCGAGCCATGGTGGAATCGCTCATTATGTGCCTGTGGACAGGATGCTCGGACTCTGCCGCGGCGATTCCAGGTGCGGCCAAGCCAATCCCTGCCGTACCCAGCAGCCGCTGCACCATTTCCCGGCGGGTGAACCCGCTTGGAGCGCGGCCGTCTCCGGTTGTGGGACTATCCTTAAAGATCGGAAGCTTGCTATGACTTTCCATGAGGCCACCTTTGCAGGTTTTCTAACTTGCCGTGTCGATCGTACCATTGGCTTCGGCGCGAGACAAGCGCATGATAGCTCTTGATCTCGAGGCGGCTGCAGCACCGGCGTCCACATGGGCGATTTCGCCTCCGAGGACGGCGCAGCTACAGGATTGGGCAACTCGATGCATCCTGGTTGACGCAGCTCAGGCAGCGCTGTTAGCATCCGCTGTCAGGCGATTGGGCAAATCGATTGGAGTAAGCCATGGCAAGTTCGAATTACGACGTTATCGTTGTGGGATCCGGGGCATCCGGGGGATGGGCCGCCAAACGGCTCTCAGAGGCGGGGCTCAAAGTCGCTCTGGTGGAAGCCGGACGCCAGCAGTCCGACGCTAATTTCACCGAGCACACGCCAGCGTTTGAGATGAAGTATCGGGGACGCCTTCCGGAAATCATCCGTAAGACACGGCCCATACAGAAGGATTGTTACGCTTGCACAGAGTCCACTTACAATTGGTTTGCCAATGATCTCGACGAACCTTATACCCGGCCTGAGGACAAGGCCTTCAGTTGGCAGGGCCGGCTTCGCGTTACCGGCGGACGCACCAACGTGTGGGCCCGGCAAAGCTACCGGCTGAGTGATCTCGACCTCAAGGCAGCCTCGCACGATGGCTACGGTGAGGACTGGCCGCTCAGCTACAAGGATCTCGCGCCTTACTACGACATCGTCGAGGACTACGTAGGAATCACCGGCATGCCCGAGGGTGTCTACGAACTACCAGACGGCAAGTTTCAACCGCCGATGGGCATGACCTGCGCCGAAAAACTCTTTCGCAGCCGTGTGAAGGAAAAGCTCGGCTGGACGGCGACGCTGGGCCGTTCCGCTAATATCACCAAGGCAATTAACGGTCGTGCGCCTTGCCACTATTGTGGACCCTGTGAGCGCGGTTGCCTGACTCACTCCTATTTCAATTCCTACTTCACCACCGTGGCTGATGCGCTGGCGAGTGGCAAGTGCACGCTGATTTCTGACGCCATGGTCTACAAGGTCTTGATGGACGCGGATCGTAACCGCGCCAAGGGCATTCTCTATATCGACCGCAATACCCGTGAACCCAAAGAAGTGCGGGCGCGCGCCGTCGTGCTGTGCGCCCAGGCGCTGGAATCGGTCCGCATTCTGTTCAACTCCGGCAACTCGCAGTACCCCGCCGGATTGGCGAACTCGAGCGGTGTTCTTGGACATTACCTCATGGATCATGTTTACGGCATCCAAGCTGAAGGGATTGTGCCTTCGCTCGGCGAGCCCAAGCCCACGTTGAACCAGCCCGTCCGGCCAGATGGCCTTTACGTGGTCCGCTTCCGTAATACCAAGAGCGGTCCGCGTTCTAAGAATTTCCTGCGGGGGTATGCCGTGGGAGCTGGCGGTGGCGCTGGGTTCAATTTCCGGGCGCGCGGGTTTGGCCAAGCCTATAAACAGGGTGTCATGGATCCTGTGACGAGATTCGGAGTCTACGGCATGGGTGAGTGCCTGGCGCGTTGGGAGAATTACGTCGAGATCGATCCTAACCTGGTCGACGCGTTCGGAATCCCCGTGCTGCACGTCCATATGACCTGGGGTGAAAACGAATACGCCATGATGAAGGATATGACCGAATCACAGGTCGAGATGCTGGAAGCGGTGGGTGCCACGAATATCGAGACCCGCACAACTCCCTATGTGCCGGGATGGGGAATCCACGAGGTGGGGATCGCCCGCATGGGTAGCGATCCCAAACGATCGGTGCTCAACCAGTTCCAGCAGTCGCACGATGTGAAGAATCTCTTCGTCTGCGATGCCGCCGGCTTCTCTTCGAGCGCCTGCCAGAACCCTACCATGACCATCATGACCCTGGCTGTGAGGTCCTGCGATCATTTGATGGCTGAAATGAAGAAGGGAAATATCTAGTTTTTTCTCTGTTGAGTATCCCTCGTAAATCGTGGGCTGTGCGTTTCCGGCTGCGGCTCTTCCTCGATGCATTCTTCACACACGCGTGCACGAAGCATCCGTTCGCACAGCACAGCTGCGGACCCGAAGTCCGCGCCAGCCATCCCTCCTAGCGTAAATCGACCAGCCGGAATCACGATCATCGGCGTCTGTCTACTTGCGGGCGCCGCGCTCGCCACCGTCACCGGACTATCTCTGATTTGGCCGGGGAGCTTCTTCGATCGGCTGTGGGCTTTGAATCCGTCGGCTTATCGGGGGTTCGCGACGATGGGAAGCCTTTCGGGCTTTCTGCTTTTAGTTGTGGCTACTGCTGCCGGCCTCTCAGGCGTGGGTTTGCTGCGGCGCTCGCAGTGGGGATGGTGGATCACGGTGGCGCTCCTGGCGGTGAACGGAGCCGCGGATGCGGTGCGGCTGCTGGCCGGCGATCGCCTGAAAAGCGCCGCCGCACTGCTGATCGTCGCCGCTTTTCTGATTTACCTCCGTCAGCCGAAGGTGAGAGTCGTCTTTGAAAAAGACGGCCGCAACTTCTAGCGCAGACCGCGCGCTTTGGCCGGTGGCTTCTATCGGAGCCATCTTCATAGTGCGCGTCCAGCCACGATGGACAAGGAACAACCCACCCGCCGATTAAGCTTTACCAAAGAGTAGCAAAGCCAAAATGGTTATTAGCACTGTCAGCCATGTACCCAGCGTCGTGGGTATAAACACCCAAACCAGAAGCCAAACACCTACAACCGAAGCCACCGCTGCCGTCGCAACGAGCTTCGGCCGCGCCTTAACGTAGAGTCCTGCAAGGCAGACGACCACCGCGGGGGTAAACAGAATCGGATAAGTAGCGTGTCTCCGCCACGCCCCGGAGGCGAGGAGTGCGGAAAATAAGAAGGCCAGGCCAATAGAAGCAGTCCACCAAACCAACGGACGAGCGGAATTACGGCGCAGGAAGAAAAGACTTGTGCCGAAGATGGCGAGCCCTCCTACGAATCTCCACAGTAAATCGAATCTTGGGTACATTTAGCACCTTGACGGAGCCACGAGCACGCCGAGTCTGAGGCTGATAATAATAACCCGAGCCTGGACGCAAAATCCTTGCATCGCGCTCGTTCGCCGCAGAATAATGAGAGACGGGGCCAACGGCGGGCAGTCGGGAGACCTTAAGGGGCCAGACTACAAGTGGAGTTCCTGAGCGCAGGGCGTGGCTGTGTGCTTGGCGACCGACCGCGAGGCAGGGACGAACTTCATCGATTTCGCGCACCATTGCAGCGCGGATCAATTATTGGGGGACCCTTCATGACTGAGCAAGGCAAGCAGCATTTTGATGCAATTGTAGTGGGCTCAGGCGCGGCCGGCGGATGGGCGGCCAAGCGCCTCTCAGAAGCCGGGCTCAAAGTGGCTCTGGTCGAAGCCGGACGCCCGCAGTCCGACGCCAACTTCAGCGAGCATACGCCCCCATTTCAATTGAAATATCGCGATCGGGCAGCCGAGATCATTCGCAGAACACGGCCCAGGCAGAAGGACTGCTACGCCTGCATGGAGTACAACTACGATTGGTTTGCCAGCGATATCGACGAACCCTATACGACCGCCCCCAACATGCCCTTTAGCTGGCAGGGACGGCTGCGCGTCACCGGTGGCCGTACCAACGTCTGGGGAAGGCAGAGCTATCGCCTGAGCGATCTCGATTTCAAAGCGGCCTCGCACGACGGTTACGGAGCCGATTGGCCGCTCAGTTACAAGGATCTCGCTCCTTACTACGACATCGTCGACGAATACGTGGGCATTACCGGGATTCCCGAAGGAGTTTACGAACTACCCGACGGCAAGTTCCATCCCCCCATGGGCCTGACCTGCGCCGAGACGCTTTTCCGCAATAGGCTTAGGATTAAATTCGGCCGGACGGCCACCCTCGGCCGTTCGGCGAATCTTACCAAGGGAATCAACGGCCGCGCCCCCTGCCACTATTGCGGGCCCTGCGAGCGCGGCTGTGTCACCCATTCTTATTTCAACTCCGCCTTTACCACTGTGGCTGACGCCCTGGCCAGCGGCAATTGCACCTTGATTTCGAACGCTATGGTCTACCAGGTGCTGATGGATGCAGAGCGCAATCGCACTCGCGGTATCCTCTACATTGATCGCAATACCCGCCAACCCAAGGAAGTGCGGGCGCGTGTCGTGGTGCTCTGCGCACAGGCTCTCGAGTCAGTACGCATTCTGTTCAACTCCGCCAACTCGCAGTACCCGGCCGGACTCGCCAATTCGAGCGGCGTCCTCGGCCATTACCTGATGGATCACATCACGGGCGGTGGCGGCTACGGCCTTCTGCCCGAGCTCAACCAGGGGAAGCTCGCCCAAAGCGCGCCCAACCGGCCTGACGGTATTTACATCATCCGCTTCCGCAACACCAAGAACGGACCTCGCTCAAAGAGCTTCCTGCGCGGATTCGGTTACCAGGGTGGCGGAGAGGCGAGGTTCGACTTTCGCGCCCCTGGATTCGGCGCCACCTACAAGAAGGCGGTGCTGGAGCCGGTGACCGGCATCAGCATCGGAGGTTTTGGCGAATGCCTTCCCCGGTGGGATAACTACGTGGAGATCGATCCCACCGTTAAGGATACGTACGGCATCCCGGTGCTCCGCATCCACATGACATACGGCGAGAACGAGATCAACATCGTGAAGGCCATGGCCGACGATGCCGGCGAAATGCTCGAAGCTATCGGCGCCAAGAACGTCGAAACCTATGTGCGGCCCGCCACACCAGGTTGGGCCATCCACGAAGTCGGTATCGCTCGCATGGGAGACGATCCCAAGACCTCGGTGCTGAATCAATTCCAGCAATCGCACGACATCAAGAACCTATTTGTTGCCGATGGCGCGGGTTTTACTTCGACGGCCTGTCAGAATCCGACCTTGACGATCATGGCGCTTGGCGTGCGATCGATGGATTACCTCATGAGCGAAATGAAAAAGGACAACATTTAGTTCCTTATTAACCGCTACGCCTATGTGATGAATATTCCGGCGACGCTGATCGATCCGACTGGATTGTGCGGCGAGCCTGACACTTGGGACCCGAGCGCTAGCCCGACTGACGGGACGGTATCGAACGCTGGAAAGGCCCACGCTCAGGACCGCTCTGGCCATCGCTACCGCCCTCCGGCTTCCGTTCCGAGCCCAACAACGGATTCTTCATCAAGCCCACCAGGATACGACATCATTAAATTGTAGCGGTTCACTCGCTCACTCAGACTAGCCTGCTACTATTACTTCTACTTCTGGTAGTACTCTGCATTCAACGGAGTATAACTCTGCCATTTTTCCGGGAGATCATCCAGCGGGAAGATCGCCGATACCGGACACACCGGTACGCACGCGCCGCAGTCGATGCACTCGACCGGATCGATATAGAGCATAGGCACGTCGGCGAAGTTCGCTTCGTCTTTGCGGGGATGAATGCAATCCACCGGGCAGACATCCACACACGCCGTGTCCTTGGTGCCGACACACGGTTCTGCAATGATATAGGCCATTCGATGATCCTCCCTTGGGCAAATTAGGTTCAACAACGAGTGCTCGCGTCTCCGCTCGAGCGGGCTACAGACCCGCACCGGTCGAAAAATTCGAAAGCGATACGCGTGACTGTTGAGAACCTGACCTCAAGATAATGCAGAGTGGTGCCATGTGCGACGACTTAAGTCGCGGACCGTGACCCGGTGGCCCCCTAGAGCAACCGCCAAATCAAGTCCATCAGTGTTAGTTTTGATCTAAGATATTTCCTATGACCGCGCTCAACCCGGTGGACACGCTCCGCCGTGTACCGTTTCTCGCCATGTTGCCGCCAGAGGACCTCCAAGCACTCGCGGAACACTGCGTGGTCCGGCAGTTCGCTCATGACGAGATGCTCTTTGCCGAGGGCGATGCATGCGAGGGCCTTTTTGTGGTGCAATCTGGCGCCATGAAGCTTTTCAAGATGGCTGAGAATGGGCGTGAACAAGTTCTGGTGATCGAGCGCGCGGGATCCACCGTCGGCGAGTTGGCCGTGTTCGACGGTGGTAATTTTCCGGCTTCAGCCGCCGCCGTGGAAGATTCGACCACTGTACTGTTTCTGCCGAAGCGCGAGTTTCTGGAGTTGGTTCGCACCAATTCGGAAGTGACGTTTGCGGTGATCCGGGCGCTTGCCTGGAGATTCCGCTATATGACCAGCCTGGTGGAAGAGCTCTCTCTTAAGGAAGTAAGCCATCGCTTGGCTAGGTTCCTCCGCGATCGCGCACTTCGCGACGGCGTCCGGACGCGGCGTGGGGTCGAATTCCCTCTGGAAGACACAAACCAGGAGATCGGAGCGGAGATCGGGACCGTGCGCGACCTAGTCTCGCGTAACCTTCGTCGATTTGTCGATCGGGGCATCATTCGCCTGGAGCGACGCAGGGTGATCGTACTCGACATGGCCGAGCTCGAAGCGCAAATCGCGGGATCAAAGCGGGCGGCGGTAGAGCGATGAAACTCCGAAAAATCGAAATTCGAAGATCAGTCGTAGATGGCTCGAATCAAACACGATTTGTGCGGGCCTGAGTTGCCGTTTTTTTTAGAGGTCGGGTTTTGATCTGTGAGTAGTGACTTCAAGACCGGCGATCTAAGATCCGCACTGCTTGCTCCCCTGGCTCTGGTATTCCGGATCGGCGCCGGGATGCGCCACGTTGCCTACCGCTGGGGATGGCTGCGAACCCATCAGCTCGGGCGGCCGGTGGTGAGCGTGGGCAACTTAACTGTTGGTGGGACCGGCAAAACACCTTTGGTCGCTCTCGTGGCCGAGACGTTGTTGAAGCATGGGTGGAAACCGGCCATTCTGACGCGTGGCTACGGCCGTCGCCGCGGACCCGATCTGGTGGAGATTGGATTGGCCTTTGCAAGAGAACTCAGGAGGCCGGATCCCCGGCAGGTTGGTGATGAGCCCGCCCTGCTGGCACGGCGATTGCCCGCGGTTCCGATTGTTGTTTCGGCGGACCGCACCCGCGCCGGTCGCCTAGCCGAGAATCGCTACGGTGTGGATGTCCACATCCTCGACGACGGATTCCAGCACTTGGCTTTGGCGCGCGACGCTGATATCGTGGCCCTCGACGCGACCTGGCCGCTCTCGAATGAGGCTTTGCTTCCTGCCGGGCGCATGCGTGAGCCGCTCGGGGCGCTCCGCCGCGCTCACATCGTAGTCTTGACGCGGACGGAGTTGGCCGGGCCAGGCGATCTTGATTCAATCGAGAGGCAAGTACGGCGGATCAATCCTGAAGCAGATATCTTTAGGAGTCAGACAAGGCTCTGCCGTGTGGCCGACGTCTTCGCCGGTGATAAGGGCGATTCCGAGCCTCAGCGGACCGGGGGTTCCGGGTCCGAGCTAGTTTTTGGAACGGCCGGGACAAAGAAGGTGTACGCGTTTTGCGGAATCGGAAATCCCAAGGCCTTTGTGCGTGATCTCGAACGATGGGGCTTCTCGGTTGTAGGCAAGCGTTTCTTCCCGGACCACCACGTTTATACCGGCAAAGACCTGGCAGGCTTGGGTGGCGCATGCGTGAAGTCCGGCGCGGATGCGCTTGTGACTACCGAGAAAGATGCCATGAACCTGGAGAATATGCGACAGGGGAGTGCATCCTGGTCCGACCATGCTGTTCTGGCCTGTATTATCCGCGCTGAAGTGGCAGACCGGGAGCGCTTTGAGATTTCCCTGCTGCAGCGCCTGATGCGAGCGTCCTGATCCCGTTCGTCCGCGGTCAAAACAAGAGGGAATGTCGTGATCATCCGTGGAAGCGAACTCATTAGCCCGGCCAAGCTCATGGTGCGTGCCCCTAATTGGATCGGCGATGCCATCATGGCTCTGCCCGCGCTTGAGGCATTGCGCGCACGCTATCCTGAGACAGAGATCGTGGTAGTGGCGAAGCCCTGGGTCAGCGAGCTTTACCAGCAGCATAATTCCGTCAATCGGATTGTCGTATATGACGCTTTGGGCGAGCACAAAGGCGTCCGGGGCTTCGCTAACCTGATCGAGGAACTAAAGTCGGAGCACTTCGAGGGGGCGATTCTCTTTCAGAACTCTTTCCACGCCGCCTGGATGGCTTGGCGCGCCAGTATTCCGATACGAGTGGGCTACGCCCGCGAGGGACGGCGTCGCTTGCTGACTCATGCCATCGGAGTGCCGCCGGTTGGAGCGTACGGACATCACGCGAACTATTACCTGCAGCTTCTCTTCCGAGCCAGTCTGATCGCCCGGCCGGAACTACCGGGAGACTACTCCGAAGAGGAGAAGGAGCCCGTCGAGGCCATCCGCCTGGCGATCGACGCGACCGAAGCCGGCTGGGCGCGGCGACAACTCGACTCGCTGGGTCTAAGCGGGATGCGGCTGCTGGTTGGTCTTGCCCCCGGAGCGGCTTACGGTCCGGCCAAGCGCTGGCCGGCTGATCACTTCGCCGATTTGGCCGACCGTCTGGTGGAAGGTTTGGGAGCCGACATTCTTGTTTTCGGCTCGGAAGGAGAAAAGCCGCTGGCGGAGGAAATCGCCGCTGAGATGGAGCATCCTCCTACGATCCTCGCAGGCGAGACCACCTTGCGGCAGTTAATGGCCCTGATGGCCCAGTGCCGGCTGGTAGTATCGAACGACTCCGGGTCCATGCACGTTGCCGCCGGACTGGGCGTGCCGCTCGTGGCTATTTTTGGCTCGACCGACGAGCGCCGCACCGGCCCTATCTCCACCCGCGCCCGCGTGATCAAGGAGTCGGTACCCTGCAGTCCCTGCGGCTTGCGTGAGTGTCCCATAGATTTCCGCTGCATGACCAACGTAACGGTGGATAACGTTTATCGAGTAGCGCTCGAGCTGGTGAAGACCTACCGCTTGAATAGGCGGTAGGGACGGGCCCAGTGCCTGGCCTCCGTGGCCGAGTCGCTGTCCTGGGCCAACCAGCAGGATTTTCCTTGCCTATGAAGATCGCATCAGCAGATCGCGCCGAACTTCTTTCGATTCTCGACCGCTTCCCCCAACAACGGATCGTGCTTCTTGGGGACCTCGTCGCGGATGAGTTCATACAGGGCGAGATCTCCCGGGTCTCGCGAGAGGCGCCGGTACTGATCCTGAAGCAGCGTAGCAAGCGGGTCCTGCCGGGGGGCGGGGCCAATGCTGCCAATAACCTGGTAGATCTAGGCGCCCGCGTTATTTTGGCGGGGGCCGTGGGTGAGGATGAAGCGGGCGAGGCCCTGCTCGGCTACTTTCGCGACAAGGGTGTTCCGGCGCGAGGTGTGCTTCGGTTGAGAGGCGAGGTGACGCCTACCAAATCCCGCGTCCTGGGAGTGCTGTCGCACGGGCACCCGCAGCAGATTGTGCGTGTTGACCGCGAGCCGGCCACGAAACGCAGTGCGGGAATCCGCCGGCGGATCGCGTTGACGGTCCGCGCATGCCTGGACAAGGTTTCGGGCGTGCTGGTTTCCGACTACGGCTATGGCGCCGCCGATGCAGTTATGGTCAGGGCGCTCCAAGGTAAAAGTGGCCAACGAAAGCGCGAGTCCGGATCGCCCGTGTGGACGGTGGATTCGCGTTATGACATGCTTGATTACGAGAGGGTTACTGCCATGACTCCCAACGAACCTGAGTTGGAGGCGGCCTTTCGCCAGCGAATTGGCGACAGCCTTGAACTGCTTAATCGACTGGGCTCCCGGCTTCTGCGCCGCCAAAGGCTCGAGGCGCTGGTGGTGACGCGCGGCCGTCGAGGGATGGTGCTTTTCGAGGGTCGCCGCCAGCCCCGTTACCTGGATATTTTCGGTTCCGACCAGGTGGCCGACGTCACTGGCGCGGGAGACACCGTGATCGCCACGCTTACCTTAGCGCTGGCAGCCAGGGCGAGTTTCCTCCACGCGGCCATGATCGCCAACTGCGCCGGGGGCCTGGTGGTGATGAAAAGAGGCACTGCCACAGTAACGCGTGACGAGCTGGCCGTCGCAATTCGGAACGCCTAGGATATGTCGTTCAGGGCCAAGTAAATGAGGACGTCGTGACCGCCAGGCAGGCATGAGGCAGAAGATCATTCCGCGATCGGAAGCGAAGGAATTGGGTGAACGTCTGCGGCGCGAGGGCCAGCGGCTCGTCTTCGCCAACGGCTGTTTCGACGTGCTGCACGTCGGGCACGTTCGATATCTTGCCGGGGCACGAAAAGAAGGTGATGTTCTGCTGGTGGGGGTGAACAGCGACCGTGCGGTACGCGAGCTCAAGGGCGCGGGACGGCCATTACTCGATGAGCGGGGGAGGGCGGAACTCGTCGCCGCTCTGGAATCCGTCGACTACGTGGTGATCTTCGACGATCTCACCGCCGAGGGCATGCTGCGTGAGATGCGTCCGGCGGTGCACTGCAAAGGCACCGATTACACTGAAGAAACCGTTCCTGAACGTGACGTGATGAGGGAATTGGGCGGAGCCATACGCATTGTCGGCGACCCCAAGAGCCACTCGACACGAGCACTGTTGCGGGAGATTGCCAGGAAGCAGTAATGCCCTGGCAACTGACCTGTGACAAGTGGGAGATGGCTGAGGTTGCGCGACTCGTGAATATAGACCGCAATAGCTATGGTGCCCGGTTCTTGGTCGCTCGCCGCTCCCCGCTCGCTGCCAAAGCAGAAGGTCCCTCGCCCGTCACTTGCCACCCGTCACTGGCCGCCGGCCGTCACCACTTGTCACCTGTCACCGAAATTCTGGTTATCCGCCTGAGTTCGATCGGCGATATTGTCAACACCCTGCCGGCAGTAGCGGCCTTACGTGCTTTGTTTCCGCAGGCCGGGATCACCTGGACCATAGAGAAGCGATATGCCGTGCTAATCGCGGGAAATCCTTCGGTCGATCGCACAATCGAGCTTGATACCCTCGGCTGGCGCAGGCGCCCAGCCTCAGGGGACACGCTTCGGGCAATAGGCAGGGGCTTGGCGGAGCTGCGCCGCGGCCGGTTTGATCTGGCGATCGATTTCCAGGGATTGATCAAGTCGGCTCTGATTGCCCGCTGGAGCGGCGCTCCGGCACGTCTGGGACTGGCGGAATCTTGGCTCAAGGAACCACTTGCTGCGGCCTTCTACACCGAGCGAGCTTCGGCCCAGGACTGCCACCACGTGATTGAAGAGAACCTGGCTTTGGTGGAACGCGTAGCGGATCATCTGGAGAATCCGGCAGCCACCGAAGCGATCCGCGGTCTCGAGCCGGACTACTGGCAGTTTCCCCTGCCTGACCGCACTGAGGATGACCTGCGCGTCGAACAGCGGCTGACCGGGATCGAGGAGTTCATCGTGATCAACCCCGGCGGCGGTTGGATCAGCAAACGCTGGTCGCCCGAAAACTACGGCGAACTGATCCGGCGGCTCGACGCCAAAACTCGCTGGCACTTTCTGCTCACCGGATCGCCTGCGGAAGAGCCTGTAATTGACCGAATCCTCAAGAGATCGCCTTCAACCCGGGCGCGCTTGTTTCGCTCGAGCCTGGTGGAGTTTATCGCCTTAGTCCGCCGCGCCAGACTTTTCATTGGTGGCGACACGGGACCGCTGCATCTGGCGGCGGCTGCGGGTACGCCGATCGTCGCCATCTACGGACCCACCGACCCGGCGCGCAATGGTCCGTTCCGTCCGGCCGACATCGCACTTTACAACCGGGGTCCTATCGACCATAGCCGGCGCGCCGCGAATGCCACTTTCCTGTCCGGAATCACCGTGGATGCGGTTTTCGATGCAGTATGCGAGCGAGTTCGGAGGCAGCGTGCCTAGGGCCGGATCGCGCGGATATGGCGAGTGGGCCACACGCAATCGTGTGCCGATGGGATTTATGCTGGGCGTCGCTTTTGTCATCTTCGCCCAGCCTACCCCGCCTTGGCTCGTGACCGGTGCGGCGCTCGCACTTATAGGGCTCGCCATACGCGCCTGGGCCGCCGGTTGCCTCGACAAGAACGCCAACCTTGCCACCGGCGGTCCTTACGCCTGGACGCGGAATCCGCTCTACCTGGGAAGCCTGCTGATCGGTTCGGGATTCGCCCTCGCCGGCCGATCCCTCATACTCGGCATCGCCTTTCTTGCTCTCTTCTTGCTTGTCTACCAGCCGGTAATTCGTCAGGAAGAGAATTTCCTAAGGGCGACGTTCGGCGAACTTTATGCTCGCTATGCAGAAGACGTTCCGTTACTATGGCCCCATCGCCCAACCTGCGGCACAGGAGAGCTGCCGCCGGGACCAGGGCAGGACTTGATGACCGCGAGGAACCATAAAGGGCAAGGCTCGGCTGGCCCCCCCCGGCAGTCCGCGTTCCGCTGGGGCAGGTACCGGAAGAACCGCGAGTACGAAGCGGCGGCCGGATACGCAGCCGGCGTTCTCTTTCTTATCCTGAAAATGGCGCTCCGGTAGGGCTGAAAGCTGCCTTTGCTTGCTCTCCAGCGTCCAACGCATATTGATGAAAACTTCTGCAAACCGAATCATCGGCCTCAGCGCGATTTTGTTCCTGCTTGCAATCCCGGTACGAACTCAGGCTCCCCAATCCGCCACCCGTCTAGCCGAGATTGCCCCTTTCAGCCCCGGCGAACAGCTCTCTTTTGACCTGTCTTGGAATATCTTCACTGCGGGGGGAATTAACGCCACCCTTACTCGCGTGCCGGACTCTCCCGGCGATAGCTATCGGGTCCTTGCTACGGCCACTTCCCGAGGCTTTGTCTCGCTGCTGTTCGCGGTGGACGATGAATACCAGTCGTTCTTCAACGCCCAGACGCTGTGCTCCGAGCGGCTCACCAAAAAGATCAATGAAGGGCGCCGCCACAAGGACACCCGGCTGGTTTTCGACAGCGGGCGCAAGCTGGCGCTACTCGATGAGCGTGACTTGGCCCGGCCATCCTCGCCGCCGAAACACGTGGAGCAGTCTATTCCGGCGTGTGTCGAAGACGTGATCAGCGCCTTTTACACGATCAGGCGGCAGCCCCTTCGAGTTGGAGCGACAATCGCCTTGCCGATCAACGATGGCTCCAAGACCGTCGACGTCCGCGTGGAGGTGCAGGCCCTCGAGAAGGTCAAGGTGCCGTTTGGCGAGCGGATGGCTTACCGGTTGGAGCCGACCGTCTTCGGCGGCGCCTTGCTCAAGCGAAGGGGTCGTATGCTCATCTGGATAAGCGACGATGACCGCCGTCTGCCGTTGCGAATCAAGGCAACCATCGCTGTCGGCACCATCAGCGCTGACCTGCGGTCGGTGAAGAGCGTTGCTCCGACCGCCGCCGACCCCGCCCTGCCTTCGCCAAAGCCATGAGGGTCCACCCCGCCGGTGCCAACCCTCTGAGACCACTGAGCTCATCCTATATGTAATAATGAGTTTGGGCAGCGGCCTGAGACCTCGACGTTTCGGCAATGGACTCCGGGAATGGCTACGCAAGCTGAAATCCTCGAAGAGAATCGCCGAGTCCGGCGGCTGCAAGTGGTGGTGGACCTGGTGATGAACCTACTTTGGCAATGCGATGACATACCCGTCGAGCAAGCCTCCGAGTTGGTGGCGCAAACCCGGCAATATGCTCTAAGTCTTTTCCCAGACAAAGGGCTCGTCTACGACATGATTTATGCGCCGCGCTTCCGGCGGCTTATGGCGGAAAAATACAGGATGGTTTAATCGGCGGCAATCGAACAGCGAAGGGAGTTCCTCCTTCCCTTGCCGCCTAGAAGTCGGCCCCGCGATGCCAGCATCGGCGACAGTCAAATCCGAACCGAAGGCGGGCAAGTGGGAGCGCCGCGGCCGGAAAGCACGCGTTGTGCTCAGGGAGGCCCTGGAAAAGTTCTACACCGACGATTCCCTGACGATTGCGGCCTCTATCGCCTATTATACGGTCCTTTCGATTTTCCCCTTCCTCCTGTTAGAGCTCGGCCTTGCTGGCGTCTTCATCAGTCACTTTCAACTGGCGGGGCAGCTCACTTTGATTCTGGATCGCATTCTTCCCATGCAGCCCGATTTTATCCTGCAAAACGTACAGGGTATCAGCAAGGCTTACGGCCGGGTCGGATTCGCGTCGTTCCTGCTCCTGCTGTGGAGCTCCGCCGGAGTTTTCCTGCCCCTTGAGAAGTCGCTGAACCGTGCCTGGGGAGTCGCGAAAGAACGAAGCTGGATCCGGCGGCGGCTCCTCGCGCTCGAAATGGCGCTGGTTTTCGGCCTGCTGACCATCGTCCTCTCGGGATTTCTCGGTCTGAATTTGTACTTCCAGAATTTGCTACAGTCCTTGGCCGAGTATCCCTCTGGCCTTCTGCTACGAGTTGTTTACCGGGGATTGCTATGGGCGGCAGGCTTCCTCCTGACCCTGGCCGTGTTTATCATCTTGTTCAAGCGCCTGCCCAACCGCCCTATGGATTGGCGTGAAGTTCTGCCGAGCGCCTCTCTTACCGCCCTGCTCTGGCAGTTGGCGCGCACCATGTTCGTGTTTTTGCTGCATCGTTTCAACTATCGCCACGTCTACGGCTCGATCGGCGCCATGGTGGCGCTGATGACCTGGGCCTACGTTTCTTCGTCCGTCATGCTGTTTGGAGCCCAGGTCTCAAATTCGCTCTCCACCACCTTCCAATCAAATCGCCGTCTGCAAAGCGTTTCCCGGCATTAATTAGAATTAGATTAGCCTCGCCGTTGAGCCATGAAAGCTTGTGGCATTCGACATGCTTTTACATTTGGACGTGAACATTGAAGAAGCGTGGCCGTGAGTAATTTCTAACCGAGAATCGCACGGTGCTTCATCGACGGTCCACGCGACGTACTTCCCGTTGTCAGTCGATCTTCCTTTTTGATAACCGCTCCTATCTTATTTGCAGTCGGCTGGTGGCGGGTCCCAAGTGACCCGCCGCTGGTTCTCTTTTATCGAGTATTACAAATCATAGTGACGGCCTAACTGTAGCGCCGGTGTCCCCACCGGCGTTTTCAGCGCTGACGTCAGCGCCCGCTACAGAGTTGAGGGTCACTGTCATTTGTAATGCTCAGTAGGCTCTTCTCCGCCGGCCATTCCACTTCGCATATGCTCTGCCCCATTTTCGTCGGCCTAACCCAGATCGTCAGTTGTCGAACGCCTGCCAACGGTACGAGCATACCGGATCTAGCTTGCCGAATCCTCTAGGGCCTGCGCCATGCCCTTCATAACAAAGGATCGACGCGGCCCGATCGAGCACCGGTGATTGTGGAAGTGACCGTGCATTACTCGAGAGCGTGCGGGAATTTTGAGGGAGGTGCTTTATGACGATCACCAAGGTCCTCGCGAAAACTGCGCTGGCAGGGGCGTTAGCACTCGGCGGGTTAGGCATGGGGACCAGTGCTAGTGCCGCGCCCTACGACGACGGCAGAGTCATCGTGGAGTACCAGGCGCGTCCTGCCTACGTCCGTTATGAAGACGGGTACCGCTGGCGGGAGCGGCGCTGCGAGAGACGCCATCACCACCGGCATGATCGCGACGATTGGCGCCGGCATGATCGCGATGACTGGCGCCGGCATGATCGCGACGACCGCTATCGCCGGTAGATTGCCGGTCGAATGAATGAATGCGCGGGTCGAGGCAGTCCGTACGGCTGCCTCTTGCCCATTATGCTCCTTGGAGCCCGATCATTCGCCGCGCCAATTGGGTTTGCGTTTTTCGAGGAAGGAGGCGAGACCCTCACGGAAATCTGCACTCAAGCGGATGCGCGCGTTGGCTTCGATGGCAAGGTCAAGCTCGCGGTCCAGTTCGGGCCGAGCCAACTCACCGAGCAGCCGCTTGGTTGAGGCGAGGCTGGTGGGACTCGCCTCAAGTAAGCTGACGGCCAGGGCCCGCGCGTATTCGAGCAATCCTTCGGACTTGGTCACTTCACTTACTAACCCCAGTTCATAAGCTTCTCGGGCATCGAAGATGCGGCCGGTCAGGAGCAGATCGCGAGCCACCTTCTCGCCCACCTGCCGGATCAGGAACACCGACACGATTGCAGGCAGGAAGCCGATCTTCACCTCGGTGTAACCGAACTTGGCTTCGGGCGCAGCCACCGTAAAGTCGCAGAGAGTGGCAATCCCACAACCCCCGGCGAGGGCGGCGCCGTTCACTGCAGCCACCAGCGGTTTGGGGAACTCATAAATCCGCCGGAACAGCCTCGCGATTGTCCGCGAGTTTTGAAGCGCCTCCTCCGCGGCCCCTTGCCTGCCCCCTGGCGTAGCGCCGTCCTTCAGGGTGCCAGGAGTGGTGCCAGGAGTAGGGTTGACGTCCATTGCTACGGCCATCTCGTGGAGAGAGGCAAGATCCATGCCGGCGCAAAAAGCCTTCCCCGCGCCAGTGAGGATGACGACGCGTGCCGGGCCTCGTTCCAGCTCGTCGAAGGCCTCCATCAGTTCACGGATCATCTCGGGCGAGAGGGCGTTCCGCTTCTCAGGGCGATTGAAAGTCAGTGTGGCGATTTGGTTTTCGAACTCGAGCTTTAGGGTATCGTATGGCATAAATCGGCTCGCCTGGATTCCTCTGCGCTACCGCGGTGCTGGCAAAATCCCGCGGGATTCTTCGATTCTCCCGCTCGACCCGAAGTGAGTTTGCAGTATCCGGCCCATAGCCGCCGCTTCACTGCGCGTACCGATTGCGCAACTCCTTCGTAGCCTCGACCGCCCTTAGCAATGCCCAAGGCTCGATGCCCGTTTGCGCGCCCTTCGCGTGCAAAGTGCTGATCACGACTTCGGTCGAGATGTTGCCCACCAGTTCATCGCCGGCAAACGGGCAGCCGCCGAGACCGGTAAGAGCGGAATCGAAGCGGCGGCATCCGGCCTCGTAGGCTGCCACCACCTTTTCCGCCACCCCTTCCGGGCGGCTGTGCAAGTGGACGCCAACCTCGATCCCGCTGGCGGCATCCTTCATGGCCCCGAACAGCTCCCCCACTTGTTCGGGGCTCGCCGTGCCTACGGTGTCAGCAAGGGAGATGGTCCTAATCCCCACCTCTTTCAACCACCGGATTGCTTCCTCCACAATTTCCGCGCCCCAGGGTTCGTCAAACGGATTGCCAAAGGCCATCGAAACGTAGACCACCAGGTTCCGTCCGGAGGCCTTGGTGGCCGAGTATAGCTTCCGAACCAGCGCCCGCGATTGGGAGAGCGACATGTTGGCGTTCTGGCGGCGGAAATTCGCCGAAATCGAGTAAGGGTAGCCGACCGTGCTGACTCCCGTCGTGGCCAGGGCCCGATCGAGACCCTGCTCATTAACGACGATGCCGATGATTTCGGGCGCCATACTCGAAGGTTGAAACTCGAGATTCAGATCCTCAGCCGGGGGCTGTCGGCTCGCGTCGCGAGTCTCAAGGTCCGAATTTCGCGTGTCATTCTTCGGTACGCCGGGCCCGAGGAGTTGCCGCACCACCGCCTCGCTGTCGGCCATCTGGGGGACGTGTCCTGGAGAAACAAAACTCACCGCGTCCAGGTGGCGGAATCCTGCTTCGATGAGTTTTCGCAGGTAGGCGACTTTGGCCTCCGTCGGGATGATCCCCGGCAATCCCTGCCAGGCATCCCTCGGGCATTCAATGATCCTCACGGCTTCCGCAGCACGATCCATCATTCGTCCTCTCCACTACCCCATTCACCGGTCTAAGCGTATCACGATGGAGGCTCTCCGACGCATTCTCCACTCCTATTGAGCATTACAGATGATAACGGCCGCAAGCCACTGGGGTGGCGCATACATGCCGTCGTTGTAGCGAGTAGCGCGGACCTCCGCTTTTGAGGTCCGCGGCTTTTGCTTTCTCTAATCGGCACTGATGGTCAGATTAGGGACTGGCACGAATAGTGACTCGGTCGACGTTCAGGAGAAATCTAGACGGCAATTGCAAGGGGAGGCAAAGCTTGCCTTGTCCTGGATTCCAGTTTTCAGACGTCCGACCTTTAGGCTCGATGAATCTAAGCAGTCATGACGGCGCCAACAGCTACTAATTCTTCGCTCTATCAACGGCTAGGAGGTTATGACGTCATCGCCGCGTTCGTGGATGACACATACCAGATGCTCAGGAACGATCCGCGATTCAGTCGCTTCGCTGCGCGTAGCGTTGATTCGCAGCAACGAGGCCGGCAGTTGCTTGTCGATCAGATTTGCCATTTGGCAGGTGGGCCGTGCTACTACACGGGCCGGGACATGAAGACTTCTCACGCCGGCCTGCACATTACTGAGACCGAATGGGAAATTAGCCTGGACTACACTCGACAGGCTCTCAGAAATCATGGAGTTGACGACCGGGAAGCGAACGAAGTGATCGCCCTTTTCAACCGGTACAGGGCTGACATTGTGGAGTAGTCGGTCTAAATGGATCTCCCCCCGCCCTTGCAGGTAGCCACGACACGCTTTGGGTGTCGTGGGCTCTTATCCCCGATAAGATTCCGTTAGATGAACATAATCGATCTGAATCGGGCACTCCGCCACCCTTTGCTTATCGAGCGCGAAGTTAGGGTAGCTCGACCACCGCCAGTCCCCGGGCCTTTCCACCAACCCCTTCCGCACCGGGTTGAGGTGTAGGTAAGCAAGGCGGTCCCGGAATTCCTGTCCGTGCCGGACGAACCGGTCCCAGAATTGATGTTGCCAAACCGTCCCCCGGGTTCGCCGTACCCCGGTTCAAGCTGCGTGCCGCAGCCCATTTAATGTCCTGCACCGGGCGAAATCGTGAGGGGAAAAGTTGTCTCAATCAGGCGTGCAAATGATCGGGCATCAGCACGTGGCCGGACAACCGGAAGGAGAGTTTGAGGCGCGACCCGGCGAGTGCATCCAGCACCAGGGCATATTCCCCGTATCCCAACTAGGGCAGCGCCCGGCGGAGATTTACCGTGACAAAGAAAATCCGGTCGGAGGTTCGTAGCCGGTGAAGGTGTGACAAGACGGGATATTGTCACGGGCGCCGCCGACAAACCCACGACACAAAAGGCGTGTCGTGGCTACCCACTATCTCAATGATTCGTCCGTCCTGAACATGGACAGGCTTGCTTGATCAGGATTAGTGCGAGATCCCCCAAGTCGCAGAACTGCGCTGTGCGCCAGCCAGCGCCAACTAATGCACCCGCCACGATTTGATAGTTAGCATGGTATCAGCTTCCTCGGAATGAAGTCCCTTGAAGTACACGTATTTCACCGGCCCGACTCCTCGTGCATAAGTTGTAAGCGAGACGACATTATTCGCTTCGTCGGTTTCTCGGATTGTCATGCAGTCGTCAAACGAATGCTGTTCAACGGAACAGGACTTACCCACTGATGCTACCTCGAACGAATCCGATTTCCCCGGCGCACGAAGACTCCGAGACGTTGTTTCCCACCGGTCTCCAACGTGGACAGAGTTCTTTAGCAGGACCCTTTCGGTGCCCGCTTCGACGATCCCACCTTCTGCTGCTGAAAGGCTGGGAGGTTCATCATCCTGGGCAGGTTTTTGCCAAAGGTGAAAGACGGGAATTCCGTGTAGCACTTCTCGTTGTGTGACCCTCCACTCAATCGTTTTTCGTTCCGAATGTCCATGTAGCCAATATATCCATGTCGTTCCCGACTGAGAGAGGGAAATATCCTGCTTTGGTTTGCTGAGAGACCATCATCCCATGATAACTAAGAGAAAAAACGCCGAGACACACAGCGAACAACGCGAAGAGAAGCATCCTAGTCCTCATTATGGGAGTAGACTCCTGACTGTTCTGGGGTCATGCCTTCGTGCATGAAATCGGTGCTTGTCCAGGGTTGTTTCTGGAATCGAGATGTATGTGAGCGCTTGAGTAATAGTGTCTCGGCCGTGCTGAATCACCCGGAAGCCGGTGCTCACAGCGGGTAGCCACGACACGCTTTGGGTGTCGTGGGCTCTTATCCCCGATACGATTCCGACAGGTGAACATAATCGACTTGAATAGGGCAGTCCGCCACCCTTTGCTTATCCAGCGCGAAGTCATGGTAGCTCGACCACCGCCAGTCCTCGGGCTTTTCCACCATCCCCTTTCGCACCGGATTGAGGTGCATATAAGCAAGGCGATCCCGGAATTCCTGCCCGTGCCGGACGAACCGGTCCCAGAATTGATGTTGCCAAACCGTCCCCCGGGTTCGCCGGGCGCGGTTCAAGCTGCCTGCGGCCGTCCATTTGACGTCCTGCACGACCCGCGAAATCGTGAGCGGAAATATTGTCTCAATCAGGGCGTGCCAGTGATCGGGCATCAGCACGTAGCCGCACAAGCGGAAGGAAAGTTTGTGGCGCGACTTGGCGAGCGCATCCAGCACCAGGACATATTCCCCGTTTCCCAACGCGGGCAGCGAACGGCAGAGATTCACCGTGATAAAGAAAATTCGGTCAGAGGTTCGCAGCCGGTGAAGGTGTGACACGACCGGATACTACCATGGCACCGCCGCCAAACCCACGACACAAAGCGCGTTCTGGGCTACCTACAAACCCACGACACAAAAATGCGTGTCGTGGCTACCCACTCTGCGGAAGTGTTGCAAAATGCAACACTTTTGTGATTTTTCGCTTTCTTTCCCTCGAAGTCGCGTCGCTAACCTTCTGATCTCTCAATATTTGAAATTTTGTGTCTCGTCTGTCTCATCTGTCTCCACTGTCTCATTTTCGGGGGTCATACTTGAAGGAGTTGTCAGGCCCCGGCTGGTTGAAGAAACCGCTGGCTGTTAATGAAAACTGACAACTGAAAACCGATGCCTCCTAAGTACAGCCTGACTCCCGCCCGCCTTGCGGCTGCCCGTGCCAACCTGGCCAAGGCTAACCTTGCCCGCCAGGCGAACGCCGCCTGGAAGCATACGGCCGGCCGTCGAGCTGCCAGCCGCCAGAACGCGGCCCGCGCCCGGGAATCCCAACTGGCCCATCTGGCGCAACAGGCCCCGGCCCAGGACAAAGCGGCCCAAGGTAAGGTGGCGGCGACGCCCCAGCCGCGAGTGATCCTCTGCCGCCGCAGCCCGCGGTTGCTCGAGGCGGCCCGCCGCAATCTGGTGAAGGCGCGGGCGCGGAGCGGCCGAGGCCTTCCGCGCCACGGGGCGGCTGGCTGCGGCACGGCTTTACTTCACGCGACTTCAACCGGAGCTGCCATCGGGCCGGCGACGATCTCGACGCGTGGCGCCGGCACGCCGTCAGTTTCTTCGAGGGCTTTGCGCCCCGGGATGAGGTGGAGCAGAAGTTCGTCGAAGGCATGATCCGCTGCAGTTGGCGGCGGATGCGCTCCTGGCGGCTGTGGGCGGCGAGCGAGTTCCGGCGGATGAAGCAGCTCCTGCGGCAGGCGGCGCGCGAACGCGCGCTCAGGGATGCCGAAGCCGGCGAAGCCCGCAGGGACCGCCAAAAAGGGCCCGAGGCCAGAGAGGCAACTGCGGCTGGCGCGCTGGCCCGCGAGCTGAGCGCGGCGTTTAACCGCACGCCTTATCGCCTTTATCTGGGACGCACCGCCCGCCGGATGATCGACCTGGTGGGAGCGCTGCTCGCCTGCCGGGACGTCGAGGTGAATCACTTCAGCGTGTGGGTGGGCCCGAAATCGGGTCTCGAGGTGGCCTCGCGATTGGTGAATCTTTCGGACGATGCCCTGGATAATCCCTTCTCGCCGCAGGAAGACATGGAGGCGGAAGACGGGGCGAAGACGCGCCCAAATGGCAATCTAGAGAGGCGCGAGAGGCGCGAGAGGCCGCAGGTCAACGCGTCGCGAACGCGCAGCGAAACAGACGGCGGGAACTATGTGCGCCTGCTGCTGCCGGTGGCGGGTGCAAGCGAGGACCCCGGCACGTTGACACTCGACGGCCAGACCAAGGCCGAGTTCGACGAGCTTCACGCCTTGCTGTTGCTGGCCTTGCCGCCGCAAACGGTGGAGGGCCATCCCGACTCCGAGCAGTTGGAGGAGCTCGGCGGGCTTGCCTACCTGCTGGCCGCGCGCTTCCAGTTGCTGCGCCAGCAAGCGCTCGAAGAGGCCAGCGAACTCGCGGCGCTGCTGGGGAGAATGCGCGACCGGCGGATCGCCTACAGCCAGGCTGGCGGTGGCGATTCGGCCGCACCGGGAGAAGAAACGGATGAGCCCGGCGCTGCCGCAGGCGATCGCCAAGATAGTGAGGCGAAGAAGTACGAGATGGACGCCTCGATGTTTCGTCCGCGGGCCGAGCGGGCGCTGCTCGAAGGGCTGGATGAGCTGCGCCAGCTCTATGCCGGGTCCACGATCAGGCTGGGCGTGGTGGATGGCGTGGCCAGCAACTTCACCGATCGCCTGGTGAATCTGCTGCGCGGTCGTTTCGGCGATCGGGAGGAATTTGCCGTGATCGCGCTCGCCCAGATGTTCACCAACTGGCACTTCGACGACGCGAGCGGCGAGATTTCGAACCTGGTGGCGCGGATGCTGGCGGGAGAAGAAGTCGAAGCGAGCGATGACGATGATGACGCCCCCAAAGCGCGAGGCCAGTAGGCCGGAGTCCGTGGCGAGTGCGGTGTTGCCGGAATAGACGAGAACTGCAGAATCATTGTGCGTTGCCATTCTGCGGAGCCGCAGCGGTCCTGAGTATTGCGAAGGACGAATCTTCTTGAAACGCACCGAGCGAGATCCTTCGCTCCGCTCAGGATGACAGCGAATAAATCGGGATGACAGCAAATGAATCTGGATGAAAGCTCGACGGGTTATCCCGGGACACGACGGACAAAGGCTTGGGAATGGAAACAGGCCGGGAACTATGGCAAATCCACAATTGGAGATTACGAAATCACCGTCACGATCGTCACGATGGCTCGGGCAGACCTTCGAGCGCCAGCTCGATAACATCGTAGACGTATTCCAGCTCTGCAGGAGTGATGACGTAGGGAGGGAGAATATAAACCACATTCCCGAGCGGGCGCAGCAGGACATTCTTCGCCAGGAAAAAGTCGTACAGGAAATCGCGCGTCCGGGAGAGGTAGCCCGGGTCCGCGGCTTTCAACTCAAGGGCGGCCACGGTCCCGATCTGGCGAACGTCCTCGACCATCGGGTGCTGCGCAATTCGCGGCAGCCGGACCGCGTGAATCCGGGCGATAGTAGCGATCCGCGCAAAGACCGGCTCGGACTCGAAGATCCTGAGGCTGGCATTGGCCGCCGCGCATCCCAGAGGATTGCCCGAGTAGGAGTGTCCGTGAAAGAAGGTTCGCAGGCGGTCGGGAGCGACAAAGGCCTGATGCACCTTGCCAGTGCAGACGGTCACGGCCAGGGGCAGAAAGCCGCCGGTAAGTCCTTTGGAGAGGCACATGATATCCGGCGCAACGCCCGCCAGTTCGCAGGCAAACATACGACCGGTCCGGCCAAAACCGGTCAGGACCTCGTCAGCGATGAGCAGCACGTCATTTTCAGCGCACAGGCGCTGGACGCGCTGCAGAAACTCCGGCGGATGCACGATCATGCCGCCGGCGCCCTGCAAGAGCGGCTCCACGATAACGGCTGCGACTTCACCGGAATGGCGCTCGAGAAGTTCAGCGAGACGATTCACACAATCGATATCGCAGGTGGCCCGGGTTTTTCCGACCGGGCAGCGAAAACAGTAGGCGGAGTGAGTACGCCACACCGGAACCCGCAGGCTGCTAAAGGCCTCGTTGAACACTGAGTCGGCGCCCACCGACATGGCTCCTACGGTGTCGCCATGATAGGCGTGTTCAAGCGCGATGATCCGCTGTTTGGCCGGGCGTCCGATGTTTCGCCAATACTGCAGCGCCATTTTCAGCGCGACCTCAACGGCAGTGGAACCGTTGTCGGAAAAAAAGATGTGGCTGAGGCCTGCAGGCAGGATCTTCTCGAGGCGCGAGCGAAGCTCCTCGGCGGCCTCATGGGTAAAGCCGGCAAAGATGACCTGCTCGAGCTTGCGAGCCTGGGCCGCGATGGCGTCTGCAATCAGGGGATGAGCATGACCGTGAATATTCACCCACCAGGAAGAGATCGCGTCCAGAATCCGGCGTCCATCGGAGGCGTAGAGGTAGGCGCCCTCGGCCCGCGCGATCGGAAGGGGAGGTGGATCGAGCGCGGGCTGCGTGAACGGATGCCAGATTCGAGCGCCTGATTCGGGCATCATTCAAAGACCGTCCGGTTGAAGTGGGTGCGATAAACATCGAGCAGTACCTGGCGATGGATGACCTCAAGATGGGGTACGCGGCCCACAACCGGCACGCGGCCGTAGTGCTCGATGGCGCGCTCGTTCTCCGTGTTCAGGGTCCCTATGGCGACGACACCCGTGATCTCGATGCTTCGCGCGCGCAGGGCTTCTACGGTTAAAACCGTATGATTGATGGTACCCAGAGACGATCGCGCGGCCACCAGGGCGGGCACGTTCAGATGCCGGATCAGGTCGACCATGAATTGGGTCTCGTTGACCGGCACCAGGGCGCCTCCGGCTCCTTCGATAATGAGCCGCGCTGCCAGATTTTGGGGCAAACGGATCTCGGCAAGGTCAATCGTCGCACCCTCTTCTCGCGCCGCCAAGTGGGGCGAGACAGGCAATCCGAAGAGATAGCGCTCCGGCAAAGTCCGCTCCGGAGGCAAGCCGGCCAGACGAATCACAGTGTGGCGGTCGATGCCTTCGGACGTCCCATCGCTGGAGGTCTGGCCATCATTGCCGGTCTGGATGGGCTTCCAGTAAGTAGCATCAAGCGCGGCACAAAGAAGAGCAGAAAGGACCGTCTTGCCGACGCCGGTATCGGTTCCGGTTATGAACAGAGGATGCTTCATCATGACGTGACACTTTGGGATCTAGGGGCGGATTGCTCGCGGATCGCAATGATGGCATCTGCCAATCGCGCCACCACATCAATGTCGAGTTTTGCGTGAAGCGAGATTCGCAGGCGAGCGGTCCCCGAAGCTACTGTAGGCGGACGAATGGCCCTGATATTGAATCCGGCAGATGTAATCGCACTGGCAAAGCTAAGGGCAGCTTCATTCGAGCCCAGGATAACGGGAACTATTTGGGATTGGCATGCGCCGAGATCAAATCCGGCTTCGCGCAGGCGGTCGCATAGCAAGCTGCTGATCTCGCCAAGCTGTGCGCGTTCAGGATCAGCCTGGCGGACGATCCTCACCGCGGCCCGAATCTGCGCGGCCATATACGGAGGTAGTGCCGTGCTGAAAATGAAAGTGCGGGCGCGGTTGATCAGGTAATGTTTAAGGGTCTGGGAGCAGGCAACAAAGGCTCCTGCCGAGGCAAGGGCCTTTCCACAGGTGTGAACGGTCCCGAGCAGGCTGGGCGGTCGGCCAGCCAGGGCGGTGAGCCCGCGTCCTTCCGGTCCGAAAACCCCCGTGGCGTGCGCCTCGTCGACGATCACGCTGGCTCCATAGCGCTCCGCCAGTTGCAGCAGTTCGGCCAGCGGAGCTCGATCGCCTTCCATGCTGAAGACGCTCTCCACGACGATGATCTTCGCGCCGGAGACCGCTGCCTGACGCAAGGCCTGTTCCAGGAAGTTCAAATCAAGATGGGGTACGATGACCCGCCGCGCGCGGGAGAGACGGATCCCATCGATGAGGCTGGCGTGGTTCGAGCTGTCGGAGAAAACAGTATCCTCGGGACGCAGTATAGCGCTGAGCAGTCCGACGTTGGCGGCGTATCCCGAACCGAAATAGAGCGCCGCCTCCGCCCCGATAAACGCGGCGAGCTCGCTTTCGAGCTCCTCCCATTCACGCGAGTTGCCGGAAAGGAGCCGGGATCCTGTTGAGGCTACCTGTTGCGTCCTCTCTAACTCCTCGATCAGCGCCTGCTTGATCCGGGGATCGGTCGAAAGACCAAGGTAATCGTTGGACGACAAGTTGACGCCGGTCATCTGGTCGAGCGTTCGATATTGGGCGGCGGAAGCCAGCTGATGCAGTTCGGTTTCCAATCGGCTGAGGGTAGCGTTCGAGGTGTTGGGAGACATGGCCTCACGCATGGCGCATAGGCTCTAGGCCAAGATCGTGCAGCAAGCACTCGTCGTCTTTCTGGTCGGTGTTGGGAGTGGTAAGCAGTTTTTCGCCAATGAAGATGGAGTTGGCTCCGGCCAGATAACACAAGGTGGCCGCTTCTCGAGAAAGAGAGCGGCGGCCCGCACTTAAACGAACTTTCGAGGCTGGCATCAGAATGCGGGCGGTCGCGATAGTCCTGACCATTTCGAGAGGGTCGAGGGGTTCAACATCCGCGAGTGGCGTTCCCGCTACCGGCACCAGCAGGTTGATCGGCACGCTCTCCGGATGCGGCTTCAGGATTGCCAACTGATGCAGTAGGGCGATCCGGTCTTCCTCCGATTCACCCATGCCGACGATACCCCCACAGCAGACGGTGATGCCGGCCTTGCGAACGTAATCGATAGTCTCGAGGCGATCCTGATAGGTGCGGGTGCTGATGATCTTCCCGTAGAACTCGGGTGAGGTATCGAGGTTGTGGTTGTAGGCCGTAAGACCGGCGTCCGCCAGGCGTTTGGCCTGCAGCTCGGTGAGCATGCCCAGGGTGCAACATACTTCGAGTCCCAAATCGGCGACGCCGCGCACCATGCGGAGCACATCTTCAAAGGCCCGGCCCTCAGGCGCCTGGCGCCAAGCTGCTCCCATGCAGAACCGCGTTGCGCCCAAACTCAGCGCGCGGCCAGCCTCCTCGAGGACCTCATCGGTCCTCAGCAAGCCTTGGCGCTCCAGGTCGGTGCGATAGTGCGCGCTTTGCGAACAATAGGCACAATCCTCCGGACATCCACCGGTCTTGATCGAGAGGAGCTGGCATAACTGGACTTCATTGGAGGGCTGATATTGCCGGTGAACTCCCTGCGCGGTAAACAACAGGTCGGTCAAGGGCTGGCGGTAAATAACTCGAATATCGTCGCATGTCCAATCGTAACGTAATCCGTCGAGGCCCGTGCTCATGGTGACTAAATCCTCCATACCGCCGACTAGGGAATCCCAAAGATACACTGCCAAGGCATCAGGACACAACGAAATGAAAAAACGAAATCACCGCCGTTTTGTTTCTTTGTCTCCTTTGGCGCCTTTGTGTCCTGGTGGTGATCATTTCGATCCCCAATCCACGCCTCGCATATCTCCCTCGCGTATGAATTTCTGGTGCATGCCGAAGGCGTAACGTAACGAGAGTGGTTCGTGTCCCGACTTGAGAACTTTGAGATAGTCGTTGAGTTGTTCCCGGTACTCGGGATGCGCGCACTTTTCGATGATCAAATGGGCGCGCTCGTGGGGATCCTTCCCGCGCAGGTCGGCCACGCCGTTCTCGGTGACCACCACCTGCACCGAGTGCTCGCTATGATCCGTATGACTGACCATGGGCACGATGGTGGAGATTTTCCCACCCTTTTGCGTAGAGGGGCAACTGAAAATCGAAATGTAGGCGTTACGGGTGAAATCTCCGGAGCCGCCGATGCCGTTCATCATCTGGCGTCCCATCACGTGGGTGGAGTTGACGTTTCCTCCGATATCGATCTCAATGGCGGTATTCATCGATACGATGCCCAGCCTGCGGACGATTTCGGGATTATTGGAGATCTCCTGCGGCCGCATGATAACGCGATCGCGGAAGAAGGCGAGCTTGCCGTAAACCCTCATGGCCATGCCCTGGCTCAGAGTGAGAGCACAAGTGGAAGCGAACTTCACGCGTCCATTTTCGAGTAGTGGGACCACGGAATCCTGCAGCACTTCCGTGTACATCTCGAACGCGGGCACTTCCGGGTGGTTGCCCAAGGCGGCGAGTACGGAATTGGCGATGTCACCAACGCCGGACTGCAAGGGCAGGAAGGTCTTAGGTACGCGGCCGACACGCATCTCTCGAACCAGGAAGTCGGCCACATTCTGGCCGATGCGTTCGGTGGTTTCTGTGGAAGGTGAAAAGGCGCCGGCTTCATCGGGGATGCTGGTCTCGACCACGCCTACAATCTTCCTGGGGTCAACCACGCAAAGCGGCATCCCCGCCCGATCGCGGACACTATAGATGGGCAGTTCCTGACGCGTGGGTGGATCCTGAGGCTCGAAGATGTCGTGCATACCCAGCAGCTCGGGAGGATGATGATCGTTCAGCTCGATAAGGACCCGCTCCGCCTGATTCAGATAGGTGTTGGCTGCACCCACTGCCGAGGTCAAGACGATACCACCGCCGCGGGTGATATCCGCGGCCTCCACCACCGCCCAATGTACCGGTCCCAGAAATCCATACCGCACTTGTTGCGGCAACACTGAGAGGTGCATGTCTACAAAACGTACTTGCCCGGAGTTGATCTGGGCGCGCAGCATGGGATCAGACTGATAGGGCGTGCGGAAGCTGATCGCATGCGCCTTAGCAAGGGCGCCGTCAAGCGAAGGACCCGTGGAAGCGCCGGTGATCACTCCAACCTTAAGCGGGCGGTCGGCGGCGTGCTCGGCCTCAGCTCGCTTGGCCAAAGCCAACGGGATCGCCTTGGGAGCGGCAGCGGGAGTAAATCCTCCGAACCCGATGGTCTGGCCGTCATGGATCAGCGCTGCGGCTTCTTCGGCTGTGAGAATGGGAAATCGGTGTGACATAAGATCTATCTCCAATGAATATCCCGGGAGGGAGGGCGTGCTTTTCGCTTCTTTCGACAGCTTGGTGGGGAGCCTCTTTCTTACTGCCTCTTTTAATTTCTATCTACCGCCTTCTGCTTCCTTACTCGCTACGGGCGACGCGCTCGTCCCGGGCGATCGAGACTCTCTGCGCCGAAATAAGGCCAGAAGTTCGCGGGCGGCGTGAAACGGGCTCGACCGGCCCGCCAAAACGTCCTGCTGCATGGCAGCAAGGCGTCCATTGACTGCTGCGTCCCGGCGGAACTCCTCTTCCAAACCGTAGAGCAGTGCGTCCTTCATCCACTCAAGCGCCTGCTCCTGGCGGCGTCGGTCGAACCAGCCGTTGTGTTCCATGAGGTCGCGATGCTCCAGAACCGTTTGCCAGATCTCACGTATGCCCTCGTGATCGACTGCCGAACACGTGGTCACGCGCGGGTCCCACCCGTCAGCCGCCGCCGGAAACAGATGCAAGGCGCTCTCATACTCCCGGCGGGCCCGCTCGGCTCGCTTACGGTTGTCACCGTCGGTTTTGTTGATAGCGATCAGGTCGGTCATTTCGAGGATGCCCCGCTTCATACCTTGCAATTCGTCCCCGGCGCCGGCCAGCATCAGCAGCAAAAAGAAATCGACCATCGACCGGACGGTGGTCTCCGACTGGCCCACGCCGACCGTCTCGATAAAGATGTTGCGATATCCCGCGGCTTCGCAGAGCAACATCGCTTCGCGAGTGCGGCGCGCCACGCCGCCCAGAAACCCACGGGACGGCGAAGGCCGGATAAAGGCGCGATCGTCGGTTGCCAGGCGCTCCATCCGAGTCTTGTCACCCAGGATGCTGCCTCCGGAAATAGGACTGGAAGGGTCAACGGAGAGAACGGCGACGGTCTCCTGGAAGTCGTTGGTGAGATGCGTTCCTAGGGCTTCGATGAACGTGCTTTTTCCCACTCCGGGCACGCCGGTAATGCCGATCCGCCGCGAGCGGCCGGTGCGAGCGAGACAGCGCTCGATCACTTCGGCAGCGAGGTCGCCGTCCGAAGGCAGATCGCTTTCGATCAGGGTGATGGCACGGGCGAGTACGGTGCGGTCGCCGTCAAGAATGCCATCAACGTACTGGCTGGCGCTGAGCCTACGCCTACGAGTCGCGACAGTTGCGCCCTTCTTCAACTTAAGCCCTCTCAGCCAGGCCGCGCTTCACCGGATTCTCTTCGATGTATCGAACATGGGCACTATAGTCTGCGTTCTCTCGAATACGATGATCGCTGAAACCGCGCTGCCAGACAGGAAAGGCCAGCCCCAGTTCCTTATGGATCGTATGCGCGGAACCACCCTTCACGAGTTGAACAGCCCGCTCAAGACTGAACTCGGCACACGGTGTGAGGAGCAGGTGGAAGTGCTCGGGCATAAGGACGAATGCATGGAGCTGATAGGCTTGATCATCCCGGTAGTGCAGCATTGTCTTCACGAACAATTCCGCAGTGTTTGGGTTCAGAAATAGAGCGCGGCTCTGCCAGGTGCGGGAGGTTACAAAGTAGGTTCCCGCCGGACTACCGTGCCGTTTCGGAATCACCGGATGCCCTCAGCGGCTAAAGCCGCTCCGTTTTCCACCCACGAATCGGCACGGCTAAAGCCGTGCCCTGACGGCCGGTACCACGACGAATCCGCCTGGCTACAAGCCGTGCCCTGACGGCCGGTACCACGACGAATCCGCCTGGCTACAAGCCGTGCCCTGACGGCCGGTACCACGACGAATCCGCCTGGCTACAAGCCGTGCCCTGACGGCCGGTACCACGACGAATCCGCCTGGCTACAAGCCGTGCCCTGACGGCCGGTGCCACGACGAATCCGCCCGGCTACAAGCCGTGCCCTGACGGCTGCAACCTAAACTCTGGCCCCTTGCCCCAGCAGTACACCCAGGATCTTCTGCGCCGCCTTGGGAATGACGGTTCCGGGACCGAAGACGCCCACCGCACCCGCCTGGTAGAGATAGTCGTAGTCTGCTGGTGGGATGACGCCGCCCACTACCACAAGAATATCATCGCGGCCCAGTTTCTTAAGCTCATCGATCACTTCCGGCACCAGAGTCTTGTGACCTCCAGCCAAGGTCGAGACTCCGAGCACATGGACGTCGTTTTCGGCAGCGTGACGGGCGACTTCTTTCGGGGTCTGGAACAGCGGGCCGATGTCGACGTCAAAACCCAGGTCGGCAAACGCCGTCGCAATCACTTTGGCGCCGCGGTCGTGGCCGTCCTGCCCCATCTTGGCGACGAGGATGCGCGGACGCCGTCCTTCCTGCGCCGCGAATTCCTCAGCCGAGTGGCGTGCATTCTGGAATTCTTCGTTGGATTCGCTTTCGGCGGAATACACACCCGAGATCGTCCGGCCTACGGCTTGATAGCGCCCGAACACCTTTTCGAGCGCGTAGGAGATCTCACCCAGGGTAGCGCGCTTGCGGGCGGCGTCCACGGCAAGGTCCAGAAGGTTGGCCTGTTTGGTCTCGGCGCAGCGCGTGAGAGCAGCGAGAGCATCCTCCACAGCTTTGTGGTCGCGATTGCGCTTTAGCTCTTCCAGGCGCGCCACCTGCTTGCGGCGGACCTCCACGTTGTCGACTTCGAGCACATCGAACTCAGTCTCCTGCTCAAGTTTGTATTTATTCACCCCGACAATGGTTTCTTTACCCGAGTCAATGCGAGCCTGGCGTCGAGCGGCGGCTTCCTCGATGCGCATCTTGGGCAAGCCACTCTCGATGGCTTTGGTCATGCCGCCCAGTTCTTCCACTTCCTGGATCAACGTCCAGCCTCGCTCCATCAGGTCGCGGGTAAGGGACTCAACGTAATAGGATCCGCCCCAGGGATCGACGACCCGGGTAATGCCAGTCTCTTCCTGAAGGTAGATCTGGGTATTGCGGGCGATGCGGGCAGAAAAATCGCTGGGCAAGGCGATCGCTTCGTCGAGCGCGTTGGTGTGCAGCGACTGGGTGTGACCCATAGCGGCGGCCAAGGCTTCAACACAAGTGCGCGCCACATTGTTAAAGGGATCTTGCGCGGCCAGGCTCCAGCCGGACGTCTGCGAGTGGGTACGCAGGGCCATCGATTTTGGATTCTTCGGATTGAACTGCTTCACCAGCGTTGCCCATAGCACGCGGGCAGCGCGCATTTTGGCGATCTCCATGAAGAAGTTCATACCGATGCCCCAGAAGAACGAAAGGCGAGGCGCAAAGAGGTCAATGTCAAGGCCGGCAGCCAGACCCGTGCGGAGATACTCCAAACCGTCAGCCAGCGTGTAGGCCAGTTCCAGATCTGCCGTCGCCCCAGCTTCCTGCATGTGGTAGCCGCTGATCGAAATGCAGTTGAACTTCGGCATCCGCTCCGAGCAATAGCGGAAAATATCGCCGATGATACGCATCGAGGGCGCAGGCGGATAGATGTAAGTGTTGCGGACCATGAACTCTTTGAGAATGTCGTTCTGAATCGTTCCGTTCAATTTCTCGGGCGGGACGCCCTGTTCTTCCGCCGCCACGATGTAGAAGGCCATGATCGGCAACACGGCGCCGTTCATGGTCATGGAAACCGACATCTGATCGAGCGGAATCTGGTCGAACAGTATCTTCATGTCCAGGATGGAGTCGATGGCAACCCCGGCCTTGCCGACGTCTCCGGCAACGCGGTCATGATCGGAGTCATAGCCGCGGTGAGTGGCAAGATCGAAAGCCACCGAAAGGCCCTTCTGCCCACCTGCCAGATTGCGGCGATAGAATGCATTCGACTCTTCTGCGGTGGAGAAGCCGGCGTACTGGCGGATGGTCCACGGCCGCATGACGTACATCGTGGAATACGGACCGCGCAGGTAAGGCGCAATGCCCGCCGCATAGTCGAGATGGTGCATTCCTTCAAGATCAGAGGGAACGTAGTAAGGTTTCACCTCAATATGCTCAGCCGTGAGCCAGTTGGGCGCAGCGACGGTCAAGGCCTGTTTTGCGTCCGCAGGCTCATAAGTGATCTTCGAAAAATCAGGCCGTTTCATTTTTTCTACTCCTTCACTCCCAGCCGCTTCTGCCAAAGCGTGAGCGTCTCAACCGCGTTCGAGAGCACGTGGACGAAATCAGCAACGCCTGCTTGTTTCAGCGCTTCGATCTGGTCTTTGGGATTTCCCGCGACCACCACCGGAACCTTCACCCGGGGGCAGACCTCCTGGGCCAGAGCGACATACTCGGGGTCAGAGCTGCAGAGCACGATGAGGTCGGCGTCACCAAGAGCGTCAGACTGGACGATTTCAAAGCCTGCGCACCCGAAGAAGTTCCGGCAGAATGTAGCTCGCGCCTTGCGCATTTTCAGGTCGCCGCGCTCCAGCAGCAGGACCTGTGGGGTCCTGCCTGTCCTTATGGCGTGACGCTCCGTGCGCAGCCGGATCGCTTCGAAAACGGAGGCGAGCCGCCAGCCGGGCGGCATCTCGCCGCTCGCCTCGAGCTCGCGTTCATGAATGTCAGGATAATTATTGGTTCCAACCAGAACCCGGCGCCTGGACGCTACAGCTTTCTCGCGGGCCTCGCGCGCCTTGCTCACCGCCGCATCGAGCGTGCCACCCGCCTTGTATTGGGCGAATCCACCGGCAGCCTCGATCTGCTGGAAAAGCTTCCAGGCCTCGTGCGCCAACTCGCCGGTCAGCGCCTCCACGTAATAGGATCCTGCCGCGGGATCCATCACTTTATCGAGGTGGCTTTCTTCGCGCAGAATGTGGTGGACGTTCTCGGCCAGGTGGGCATCGAAGCGGCAGGGCATGATCGTGAGCGAGTCACATCCACCAAAGATCGCAGACATCGCCTCCGTGGTCACGCGCAGCAGGTTCATGGTGGGGTCGTACAGAGTCTTGTTTTCGCCTGCCGTGCGCGCGTGGATGCGGATGTCCTGGCTCGCGAGGCCAAAGGCGGAGGCCACTTTTGCCCAGAGCAAGCGGGCGGCTCGCAGCTTCGCAATTTCCATGAAGTGGTTGGAGCCGATAGCGAAGCCGAGGGTCTCGACGGGTTGGCCGGAAGCGAGAAGGTACGCTCCCTCGGCAAGCACAAAGGCGATTTCCTCGACACTCGTCGCGCCCGCGTCATGATAGCCAATTGCGCTTGCGCTCAATACCGGTTCACGTCCCGGAGCCGCCATTTCCCAGGCCTGGCCGCCGGTGCGGAGTAGCGGGTCTCGGGCCGTGGCGTTCTCGCTGCGGTAATAAGGCCTGACCGCAATACCTTCTTCCGTCTTCCAGACGAGCCGCTTTTCGTAGTCCGCACCTTTCAGGTCTTTCTTGATCGCTTCTTCCCACGCGGCTGTAGGAGCCGGAGGGAACTCGCGGGCTAAATCGAGCGGTCTGGTAAGTGTCTCGGTTGTGTCGGACATGGTAGGATACTTCTCCCTTTTTCTACTGTATCCAACCCCCCTCGCGCTCCGGGGTTGGGGAGGGGAACGGAGAGAGACGAGCTTCTGAGTCACTCCGTGGTTTCTACTGAGCATTACATCACAGTGACGTTCAATTCTGCAGCGGCGTTGTCTTCATTGCCGTAAACGCCGGTGGGGACACCGGCGCTACAGTAAGGCCGTCTCCTGCACCACTTCGACGAGAAAGCCGAAGGCTGCGTCTTCACGCGATTTCGGATGTACGAAAAAGACGGTCGTCCCCCGAGAACCCTTTCGCGGAGCCTTATCGATGATGTTGAAGCCCTTCTCCTTCATGTAGTCGAAGGCTTTCTGGATATCAGCGACGCGAAAAGCAACATGGGCAAACCCCCCGCGGCCGCCGTTCTTGTCGATCAGTTTCTGAACGGGCGATTCCCCCTTCAGCGGCTCGATCAACTGAATCAGGTTCGGCCCCTCCCCGATGCGCAGCAACACCTCGCGGACCTGGTCGCCCCCGTATACCTCTTCGCGATGGATCTCAGTAAAGCCAAGAAGCTTATAGGCATTTGCCTGAGGCTCGAGATCGCCGGGTTTTACGGCGATGGCCACGTGGTCAACGCAGAGAAATCCAGGAACCGTATTCAATGTCTTCTCGAAGTCAGTTTGTGCAGTCTCATTCGAACTCGACAAGAACTTGCCCTCCTTGAACGCCATCTCCGACGTTAACGTTGATCTTCTTGATCTTCCCCGCCACCGGCGCGGTGATATTGGTTTCCATTTTCATAGCCTCGAGAACCAGAATCGGATCATCGGGTTGGATTTGCTGGCCAGGCTGCGCCGTGATGCGAACGACGATGCCGGCAATCGGGCTGCGGCACACTTTTTCTTCGTCCACAGTCGCGACTGGCGCTTCACCGGCCACAGGAGCTGGGGCTGGCGCTGCAGGAACCGGCCTGGGTGCAGGCACACGCACCGGCGACATCGTGGTGTACTCCCCAACACCATACAGGGGACGTTCCTGCTCGGAAACCTCGACGTCCACTTCGTAAGTCTTTCCGTCAACTGCGATAGTGAGTTTCATGTTCTCCTGACTCCTGGCCACTGTTCTTGTCCTTAGCGCTGCACGGCCCAACGATGCGACGCCATGATGGAAACACGTCCTTGCTGCGCCCAAGCCGGCGAACTCATTAACCTGATCTGCCGGATGTGCGCCCGTTTGCCCAGGAACGCCGCGACAGCGGCGGAGATAGCGATAAGCGTCTCCTCGGAGATCTCCTCCTCAGGCGGTGGCGCCGCAGCCTCGACAGCAGGGGCCGTAACAGCGGGCTCCGGGATAGATGGAGCAGGCTGTTCCGCAGCTGCCGGTGCAGATATGGCCGGCTCTTCTACCACTGGTACCACCGGACCCGGAGCGGCAGCCAAGGCCAGCGCCGCATCGCGCTCGCCCTCGAGTTGTTTGACCCGCCGCTCGAGCTCAGCGAAGCGCTCGAGCAGAACGCTCAATTTCTTTTCGATGGCTGGATCCACCGAAGCAGCCTCTCTCTTCGCCATCTTCTGATCTCCTCTTTAGAGCGGCATCAGCCCGTGTTTCTTGGACGGACGCAACTCGCGTTTCGTGTGCAAGGCTTCAAGCGATTGCGCCAGGTACTTGCGGGTCTCAGCGGGAACGATGACGTCGTCAACCAAACGCCGGCCAGCAGCTACATACGGATTTGCGAATTCGTTGCGATACTCCTCGATCAGCTCCTGGCGGCGGCTCACTTTGTCTTCCGCCTTTTCAATCTCATTCCGGAAAACGATCTCAGCCGCGCCCTCTGCGCCCATCACCGCGACTTCCGCCGTGGGCCAGGCGTAGACGCGATCCGCGCCTAAATCCCGGGCGCACATAGCCAGGTAGGCTCCGCCGAACGCCTTACGCAGGATCACCGTAATCTTCGGCACCGTCGTGGCCGAGTAGGCAAACAGCATCTTGGCGCCATGGCGAATGATGCCACCGTGCTCTTGCTGCACCCCGGGGAGGAACCCGGGTACGTCGACAAAGGTCACCAAGGGGATGTTGAAAGCGTTGCAGAAGCGAATAAAGCGCGAAGCCTTGTTGGAAGCATTGATATCCAGTGCCCCGGCCATGTAGGAAGGCTGATTGGCAACAATACCGATCGAGCGCCCCACAATGCGCGCGAAGCCGATAACGATATTCGGCGCGAAACCAGCCTGAATCTCCAAAAAGTCGGCGCCATCGATAAGCCCTGCAATCACCTGGCGGACATCGTAACCCTGCTTGCTTCCCACCGGCACGATCTTATTCAAGGCAGGGTTCGGATCGATGTTTCCGTCCGTCGGCATCGCCGGTGGATCTTCGAGATTGTTGCTGGGCATAAAGCTAAGCAGACGGCGGCAGAGAAAAATAGCATCCTGATCGTTCTCAGCGACCAGGTGGATCACACCCGATTTCGTCATGTGAGCGTCGGCGCCGCCAAGCTGGTCGGAAGTTACGGTCTCACCTGTGACCTGCTTGATTACTTGCGGCCCGGTTATGAACATCTGCGCCTGCTTGGTCTGGATGATGAAATCCGTAAGGGCGGGACTGTAGGCCGCACCGCCAGCGCAGGGACCGCAAATCAGCGAAATCTGCGGCACGGCGCCAGAAAGCATGACGTTAGCGTAGAAGACCTTGCCATATCCCGAAAGACTGTCGATGCCCTCTTGAACGCGTGCGCCCCCCGAGTCGTTAATGAATACGAAGGGCGAGCCGGTCTTGAGGGACATCTGCATGGTTTCGGCAATCTTGACCGAATGGAGTTCACCCGCGGCCCCGCCGCTCACGGTAAAATCCTGGCTAGCCAAGTGAATGAGGCGTCCGTCAATGGACGCGCAACCCGTAACCACGCCATCTGCCGGGAGTTCTTTGTCGGCCATCCCAAAGAGCGTGGCCCGGTGGCGCGCGAAGAGACCGGATTCCTGGAAACTGTTGGGATCGACCATCGCCTCGATGCGCTCGCGCGCACTGAGCTTTCCTGCCTTATGCTGCTTCTCAAGCCGCTCCTTGCCGCCGCCAAGCAGCAGTCGGGCACGCTTCTGCTCCAGCTCTTTGACCCGGTCTTCCATCGTCACGTCTGTTGCTATTTCGGTTTTTGCCATCGTTTTTCCTATCCTTCATAGCGGTTGGCCACGTGAACACTTTCCTGCGCGTGGCTTCTATTATGTCCCAGTTATAAGGCCTTGTCGGGCGTTGTCAGGCAACGGGCGCCCTATGGCGCGGTTTACGCGGGCGACACGGTGACCTTGTGAGATTGGCCGTTGAACGTGACATCGTAGGTAATCGGCGTCCGGACCGGACCCTGGCCGTTGTCGGCGCCAGCAGGAGCCTGCGCCAGAGCAGGGGCGGCGGCTGGCTTGGCCGCTTCTGGTTTCTTGCTCACGTTCTTAGGACCTTGATCGCGCGTCGAGAAAAACTTAGGGGCAACCTGGGGAAACATCGCGTACGTCAGTACGTCTTCATCCGACCCGTTGCAGCCGTTCAGAGCGAGCGCCTGGGCGCGGAGATCATCCCACTCGGGTTTCAGCAGGTCGGCGGGCCGGCGGGTGATCGGATCCTTCTTCGCTTGCTTGGCGGCCTGGTTGACAATGTGCTGATCGCGAGGGGCGATGGCAGCACCGTAATAGCCGAGCATGAGATCCGCGAATTCGCCGGTCATGACCTTGTAGCGCCCCATCATTACGTTAAATACCGCCTGCGTACCGACGATCTGGCTGGAGGGAGTCACCAGCGGAGGATAGCCCGCGTCCCGGCGCACCCTGGGAACCTCTGCCAACACATCTTTCACTCGGTCGGCGGCGCCTTGTTGCTTGAGCTGGCTTTCCATGTTCGAGATCATGCCCCCCGGAATCTGGGAGTCGAAGATCTCCGTCTCGACCCCGGTAATATTCGAAAGAAACTCCGCATATCGCGGGCGGATTTTGGCGAAGTGATCTTTGACGTTGAGCAGACGCCCTTTATCGAGCTTCGTCGTGTAAGGCGTGCCTTCGAGCATTTCGACGAGGGATTCGGTGGGGTTGTGACCCGGCCCGAGGCTCATGGAGCTGATCGCCGTATCGACGCAATCGGCGCCGGCTTCGATGGCTTTCATCAGACTGACCATGGTGACGCCGGTGGTAGCGTGAACGTGGACATGAACTCTGACATCCTGCCCCAGTGATTCCTTGATGGCTTTGACCAGATCGTAGGCCGGCTTGGGTTTCAGCAGGGCCGCCATGTCCTTAATGCAAATCGAGTCAGCGCCCAGATCCATGAGCTGATCCGCCAGTTCGACGAACGCCCCGATGGTGTGGACAGGGCTGACGGTATAGCAAATCGTGCCTTGGGCATGCTTTCCTGTACGCTTCACGGCCTTCATGGCACGGCGCAGGTTGCGAATGTCGTTCAATGCGTCAAACACGCGGAACACATCCATTCCATTGTCGGCGGATTTGTCGACAAAGCGGTCAACAACACCATCTTCGTAGTGACGATATCCCAACAGGTTCTGTCCGCGAAGCAGCATCTGCAACGGGGTCTTCGGCATGAGCTTCTTGAAGGTACGAAGGCGCTCCCACGGATCCTCATTCAAGAAACGGATGCAGGAGTCGTAGGTGGCTCCTCCCCAGCATTCTAGCGACCAGAATCCCGCGTTATCCAGATCCTCGCAGGCAGGAATCATGTCTTCGGTCGCCATGCGCGTGGCCATAAGGCTCTGATGAGCATCTCGAAGGATGAGTTCGGTGACATCGATCTTCTTCGGCATCGGCATAAGGTTCGCTGCTCCCGTTACCAGAATGTAAACCCGAACCCTAGTATCAGAGTCCGTAGTAACTGTGAGTGTACACCCCGTCACTCCGTTTTGGGAAGGAGGGGCGTTCGGTTTCGACCAGGCGCAGGACAGAGGGGGATACGTCCCCCTCTCGACTTAAACCCTAGGGTACAAAGCCTAAGGGCCCGCGCTCTGTAGCGGCGGTCACCTAGGTGCGTGATGGACGTCGCGGCGTCTTTAGGGTAGAATTAGCTAGGTAGGGAAAAGGACTTCTTGCATTTCAGATCATCTGCAAGTGAAAGATTATAAAGGAAAAAAGAGTAAGATGGGTTGGCCGAGAATACCGATCCAATCCCCGGGCAAGGCAGTCTAACGCTTTGCTGAAAAGCTCGCTCAGCGTGCGATTCTTGAGAAGCCGCACGCGGCGAGAAATTTTCGTCTTTGCTTCGAGAGCAAGATCCTCGCTTCGCTCGATAGGCTCGATCGGAATGACAGCGTCCGGGACGTTCTTAGGCGGCCTGCCAAACAAAGCCAAGGTGGCCCGGATCGTCGGGCGACCCACCCACCCCGGGCACGCCCTATGAAAGGAGATGACCGTGACCAGAGTTTGGAAAACTCGCATCATCCGGGGCGGCTTCCCCAAGGACCGGATGTTCGATATCGAGTTCTGGCAGGATCAGGGGGACGACGCCATCTTCAAGGCCGCCTGGGAGATGGTTGAGTTAGCCGAGGAGGTTAAACATGGCCGAAAGCCAGGGCGACTTCGGAGAACTATTGCAGTTATTCAACGCGGCCCAGGTTGAGTTCATAGTGATCGGCAGCCACGCTGTCATGAAGTACACCGAGCCGCGCTACACCAAGGACCTGGACCTCTGGGTTAGCTCATCGCCGGTCAACGCCCAAAGAGTGTATGACGCCCTTTCCGAGTTCGGCGCTCCACTCACTCGCAACGCGGTTACTCCAGACGACTTCACCCGTGAGGTCATTTACCAGATCGGTGTGGCTCCCATCCGGATCGACATCCTCACCCACATCCCCGGCATCCGCTTTGAGGAAGCCTGGCCCAGGCGGGTACAGGGTGACCTCTTCGGCGTTCCGGTGAACTTCCTGGCACTGGACGACCTGATCAGTGCCAAACAAGCAGCCGGGCGGACGGTCGATGCTCTCGACCTGGAACAGTTGACAACCGCCCGTCGTTATCGTTCCCGCCAGTGTCCCAGTCCTGAATCCAAATAATCACAACGGAACCAGCGCTGACTCCGTAGCCAGTCGATTTCGGGCCTTCGAATCTGCGCGCAACCGTTCCCATGACAGAGGACCCCATTCGGATTTGACATGAATCTTCCCAACCTCTATCTTTACGAAGTGGCCCTGACCATGCCGACGTCCACCGCAGCACCGATCGGCTTCCACCAACGGGTTACTTGTGGCGCGAAGCGAGGCAAGCGGCGATTGACCCATAGAACTTTTGCGGCATTTGCCATATCGGCGATGATCGCCTGCGGCTCGACTGCGGTTGCAGCAGACCCGGCCGCAGTTGGTAAGTCCCCAGCCACATCTGAAACGGTCACATCTAAAACGGGGCCAAACAAGATGCCTGCCCCAGGCCCTGGCGCAGACTCCAGTCTGTACGTCGAACTGCGGCTCAACCAGCGGGTGAAGCTCTCGGCGTTGAGGCCCGGGGATATCGTCGAGGGAAGGCTCTCCCGGGACGTCTATGCTGGCGATCGCAAGGTTTTTCAGTCTGGCAGTCCAATTCGCCTGACAGTGGGTAAATTCCAACGCCGGCGAAGAGAACCAAACCCGAACTGGCCTGGGGTGATCCGATTGTTCGTGCCACGACATGAAAACTACCCCACTTTCCAGTCGGCGAGTGTCTTGCTACCAGGCGGGGCTGAAGTTCCTCTGCGAGTTTCACTGATGTCCGCCGGCTACAAAACGGACCTGCATGCGCACCTGCGGAACCAGGAAAAGACGACAAGACAACGTGCTGTCAGCCCGAAAAACCAGAATCGGGAAGCGGGTTCGGAGCCAATTCCGGCGCCGAGCTCTACGGGATCTGAAGCCGGAGTGAGTGCGAAGACAGGCAGGCCGAAAACGCAAGATGGGGGCCAGACAGTCATTTTTTCGACCACCAGCTTGACCCTCAACTCCTCCACCGCTTCGCTCTCCGGCGAGACCCACCTGGCGACGGCCCCTCCTCCTCAACCTGCAACCATTGCCGCCGGGACCCAGGCTCAGATCATCCTTCTCGACGGCCTCAGCGCTTCCCAAAACCATCCCGGTGATTCTTTCCGCGCCAGCCTGCTCGAACCGGTGCGTCTGGGCTCAAGGACTGTGCTGCCCGAAGGCAGCTTGTTTGACGGAAGGGTGGTCAAGACTACTCCCGCGCGCTGGCTGAGCCGGCCCGGCTCGCTGTTGGTTGTTTTCACCGGATTGACACTGCCCGGAGGCGACGCGGCTCCAGTAACAGCCTCTCTCTCGGAACTCGAAGTAGATCGAAGCTCCAAGATGCGGCTCGATCCGGAAGGGAAACTCAGCGGCGGCAGACCGGGCACGGCGTGGATGCTCATCAATCTTGGGGTATCGGGTGGTATTGCCAAGGCAACTGACGACACCGCCCAACTGCTCATCGAGGCCATCGTCTCCAGCGCCACCGACGTTTCTACGGCGGGTGGCTCGAGGATCGTGGCAGGCTGCGTGTCAGGTTTCTTTATGCTGACTCGCCGGGGGCGTGATGCGATTCTGCCAAAGTTCAGCAAAATGACCATCACCTTCACCCGGCCGGTGTCAGTGGCAGTGCAGCAATCAGCAACTGCCGTACAACCGGAGGGCGAAGAAGGCGAGATGGCATCGAGTCATCTGGGGCTAAGTGAAGCAGCTCGCCGGTAATTCGGGGAAGAGCGCAATAAGGCGAACGGATTGTTCAATCAATCTTGGTTACTGTAACCTCGATTTCGTAGCGGCGGTTGGCCGTGACGTCGTCGATCGCTCCGACCAGCGTGGGCTTGCCCGGAATTGCCAAGGTAACGTCCTCCAGCCGCAAAGTCCGGAAGACCGGATTCCCCGTCGGGTTCGCGGCCCCAGGTTCATTGGGCACAACGCTGCTCATCGCGAGGACGGTACCGACCAAGATTTTGTTACTCTGCTCCTCCACTGACGAATCAATGTTCATGCCCACATCCTCGTATTCAATGTCGCCCGGTATTACCTGCATGTTGTTGCTGCTGGCGCCGCTCCTTCTGATTGGAACCCTATTTCCGGTTCGGAGGTGGGCTCGGTCGATCGGAGACTTGGAAGACCTGGCAAGCAACGTATAACTTCTTGAATTAGTGCGCTTGCCGTCGTCGAGTTCGTACATTTTGTAGTCCAGGCGATAGACGTGGACCTCAGGCTTGCGCTGCTCTGGTGCGGGCGACTCTGTCGTTTCTGTCTTCTTAGCAGTATCATCCTGAGCTTTGGCCAGTCCGGCGCCGAACCACAACAAGGCGAGAACCGCCGTCATCAACAAGCTTTTCCAGTATGCCTTCTGCATGATGTCCTCCAGGTTTCGGAGCAAGGCGTGAGACCTGGCTCCGGGACTGCGCTTCATCGCTCTTCTGCCCTCGTTAGCGTTGCTATCAACTAGGGCGCTGAATCCTTGTTCAGCGGACGGATTTCGAGTGGTGGAATCTCCAGATCGTTCGCGAGCGATTTCTCTCTCTCGATGGACGCTCTCAGCACCTCTCTAGGGGTCTCGCGAACATACCTCAACAGCAGCCGCTCTTCTTCAGAAAGCGGAGCCGGCGTAGGGAACTGCGGCGGCCGGGCCCATGACTCTGCCACAGACTGCACATCCGCGCGCCGTCGTTTCACCTGCCTACTCGGGCGAGAAACTCTGGCGATTGCGGCCGGGGTGGACGAGATCGCGCCGGAACTTCCCGCGTCCGGCAGAACAGGCTTGATGTTGCCCGCCTTCACGTTCGCCTTGCCGAACGGATTTGTGGAATGGCCGGCGTCGCCGTGGCGCCCGGAACGCGTCTGGTAAACGACCAGCATGGCGACAATAACTGCGGCCGCTACCGCAACGGGGTAACTCCGCCGTGCCCAGGCCCCCAAGGAGAATCGTGAGGAGCGGACAGGCTCGGCACGCAGCCTTGCCACGATGCGATTCTCCATGCCCGCCGGCGGATCGGCGCTGAGGTGGCGGGCCAGAGCCGCATCGAGAAGGTCGTCAGTAAAGCGATCGCGTTCATCTTGCATGATTGCCCTCAAGCACCGCCGACAGTCTGGCTCGCAGGATCTGCCTGGCCTTCCACAGTCGCTGACGCACGGAGCCCTCAGGAATGCCAAGCAGGGCACCTATTTCTGCGGAGGTCAGCTCCTCAGCGAGAGAGAGTTGCAGCGTGTCGCGCAGGTCGCCGGGAAGCCCCTGGATAAGGCGATGGAGTAGGTCGTTCATCTCGTGACGGGAAGCGATGTCATCCGCCGATGCGCCTGCAGCGCGCAGCCGGGACACTGCTGCGACGGCCTCATTAAGCCCAACCTCAGGCCTTTGCCCGCGCCCTTTGCGGTGGAAGTCGATCGCCACGTGCCAGGCTGCCTGTGCCAGCCACGCCCTCTTGTCGCGGATGGCCGGCCAGCTCTGACGATGCCGCAGAAATCTCAAAAAAGTCTCCTGCACGGCGTCCTCGGCATCGTGGTGGTTGCGGAGCACGGCCCAGGCGATGCGGTAGACAATGCGCGAGTGTTCACGGACAACGCCCTCGATTTCATCCGCGTGAGACTCGGCGATCGGCAAGGGTTCGCTCAAAACCGATTCACCCGCAAACGGCATCACCATGTTCAAAGATAAAGACGAAGCGCCAGGCAAAAGCGTTCAGCTTATTCTGTAGGAGGTGATGCGGCCAAAGGGACTATCTCAGCGGCGCGGCACACCAGCCTGGTCCAGCGGGTCAAGGAGGTAACGTCCCTGGTCTTTTTCGAGCTCGAATCCCGTGACTGCGAGCCCCTGGACAAAACACTGCTGAAGTTCCAGGCGAACGGCGGCCTGCCGCAAGTGGGCCTCTTCCGGCTGCGATTTCGCCAACGCTGCGAAATCTACAGGAATGCTGACTTCGGCCGCAGGGGCAGCGCGTACCTTGCGGGGCCTCTTGCCGGCCAGAGCGCGTTTGGCGCGCACCGACTTGATCCACCACTCCGCTACCAAACGGTCACTCGGCAGACCTTGCTGCAATTGGCTGTCGACGGCGCCGTAGTGGTTAGGAAGATAGCGACGAACCACGGCGCCCAGGCGTTCAATGTTCAGATAAGCGTTCTTCGCACGCAAGGGATCGAAGGTCCATTCGATGGAATTGACACCCGCTTCGATGGCTGCCTGGCGCTGCGCCAGTTTCAGAGCGCGACCCAATCCCCGGTTTTCGTGCGCAGGCAGAACACCGAGGGAAAGCGAGTGGTAGTAGCGCTCGCGACCGCGCCAGGCCGGCATGGATGCCACAAAGGCCACCGGTTCATTCGCAGGGGTGTACGCAGCAATAACCTGGCCGCCCACCCGGGTCAAGGTGACAAAGACGCGGAGCGGGTAAAGCTCGCTAGGCGTATACCCCCAAATCTGGCGCTGCAAACTTACACAAGCCGCCAGTTCCTCGATGGTGCGGCAGGATCGCAAGCGGTATTCACCGTGCGTCGTTTCCTTTTGGGCCATTCGTGGTCTCCGTCCAGCCCGCCGGCCAAGTGGCACTCGGGGAGACGGCGGCTTCATGCTCCCGACGATTTCACCTCGCTCCAGATGGCGTCGAGCTCTTCCGGGCCGTACTCTCGCACCTGTCTGCCACGCTTCGCCACCTCCGCTTCGAGAGCCTGAAAACGGCGCCTGAACTTGCGATTGGCGCGGCGAAGGCAGGTTTCAGCATCGGAGCGCAGATATCGGGCCAGGTTCGCGGCAGTGAATAGGAGGTCTCCAATCTCCTCCTCAATCCTGCCGTGAAGTTCGATTGACGGCGTCGCGGCAGCTCCGCCGTTATCGCAGGCTGAGTCCGCGCGGCCCAATTCCTCTCGCAACTCGCCGATTTCCTCCTCGATTTTCCTCAGAAGATCCTCAACCCGCACCCAGTCAAATCCGGCCTCGGCTGCCCGCACACCGATTTTGTGGGCTTCAAGGGTGGAGGGCAAGTTTTTGGGAATCCCGGCCAGCAGCGATTCGGGCATATGGGCTTCAGCTGTTTCTGTTACGCTGTCCACGCTCTGGATATTCTCTTCGTGGCTTTCCCCTTTTTCGCCTTTGACCCGGCCCTCCTCCCTCTTCGCCTGGTTCCAGCTTTTCAAGGCTTCCTGCGCGTCGCCGGCGCGCTTCGGACCGAAAACATGAGGATGACGGCGGACTAATTTGGCATGCACGCGCTCTATGACACTGTCGATCGAAAACCTCCCTTCTTCCTCCGCGAGCCGCGAATAGAAGACCGCCTGAAACAGCAGATCCCCAAGTTCCTCTTCCAGCCCCTCGAAGTCGCGGCCATTAACGGCATCCACGACCTCGTAGGCCTCTTCGAGCACCATCGACTTCAGTGTGTCGTAGTCCTGGGTGCGATCCCACGGGCAGCCATCGGAGCTCCGTAAGAATGCCATGAGTTCGACCAGCTTGCGCAGATTCTCTCCTGCCAAAGGTCCTCCCTGCGGCGCGTCGGCTGTTGGTCTCGTAGCCGGAAGCCAGATCACGCTCGCAAAGATCATCTCACGCTCGGACGAGAAGGTGCAAAGGAGGCGCCGTCAAATTTCGGCTTCGACAATCTTGCTTGCAAACTCCCCTGCTTGGCTAAGGAGGGGTAAAGGGTGGTTGGTTTTACTGGATCGTGAGGAGCCAATCAGCTAACGTAGCCACTTTCGTCGAGCCAGCCGGCTAGCTACTTCCCGGTGCAAAAATGAGAGCTCGGATAAGCATTCCAGCGAGGAAGGTTCTCCGGGTAGCCGGCACCCCGATGATTTGGGACCCATCTTCCTCGATCTCGACCTCCGGCTCATTTCTTTGCGGACTTCTTATTCTTCGCCGCTTCGGCTCGGGCCAGCACCAGCAGGTTATTGGCGATGACTCCCAAGGCGACCCAGCGTTCCATGCCTTGGACTCCGTGATAGCGACAACGGCTAAGCCCGTGTCGTCGCTTCAGGGCGTTAATCCGCCCTTCGCATCCCGTGCGCCAGCGCAGGGCCTGACGAAACCAGCGTTGCTTCTGATGAGCGCGGCGCTTCGCCGACAAGCGCCCGTGAGCGGGAAGGGCTACCCGTTTCACTCCCGCCTCCTGCGCCGCTTTTTCGTTGCGGGCGGAACCGAAAGCAGCATCGGCCGTAGCCAGGTGCGGTGGTCGGCCCAACAATTCCTGGTGCCGCTCCAGCGAGGACGGCCAGAGATCTCCGTCCGGCACCCGCTCCCGGCAAACCTGGTAATCGGTGATGAACTGCGACTCCGCTTCCTGCACTTTGACCAGTTTGCCGAATTCCGTGGGTTTCACTTTCTTGCCTTTGCGAATGCCCTCGGTGTGAGGCTCGAAGAGACTGAACACCTTCTCCGGATAATGAGTGTCACCTTTCAGTACCCGAGCACCAGTCTGCTCCAGCACCCGCTCGATCAGCTCCCTCATCTGCTTCACTTGCTGGCTCAGTCCCTGCACCCGCTGCCGCAGCTTGGGCGCTAACTTCTTGGCCTTTCGTTTCCCCGCCGCCACCGCTCTGGCGGCCTCGCCCAAGACGGTGCGGGTGGTGCCCAGCAAGCGGCGATAGAGCTTCTGCATTTGGGCTTGAGCGTCCTGGCCCAGCTTCCGACTTTGTTGACCGATGGCGAAGACCACTCGCTCCACGCTGCGGCGGCGATCGCGAAAACGCAGCTTCCCCACCACCCGGCGGATTTTGTGCAGGGTGCGGGTGATGACGCGCACCCCGTCCCCCAGCAGGCTGCTGTCGGTGGGATAGTGAATGTTGGTTTCCACCACCGTGGTGTCCACCCGCAACTTCCGTCCGCGCACCACCCGGCGTTGCTGCGCCACCTCCACCAGACGCGCGAGAATGCCTTTCCATACCTCCGGCCCCAAGGCCTGCGCCAGACGGATCAGGGTCTTGTCATCGGGCACCGCCGCGCAATCGATCCGGCAGAAGGCCCGATAAATCAAGCTGCCCCTTACCTCGCGGGTGCACTCGGCAAAGCTCCAATCGTAAAGGTGCTTCAACACCAACAGGCGCAAGACCACGGCCGCTGGGGTTCCCGGCCGGCCCCGCCGCCGGCTCTTGGGCCAGCGTCGGCCCAAGGCTTCTTGCACCTGATCGAGCAACGCTTCATCCTCCAGCACCTTATCGATGCGCCGCAGTTCGGGATCCCACCACAATTGGTCTCCATCGGGCAGGATCATTTCAAAAATGCTGCGCTGGAAGTGTTGACGACGGACCATGCTTCCTCCGCGAAGCCCGAGTCGCCTTCCGCGCCCATAAACGCTGCCGGTTCAGTTCCGCCAGTTGGCGCAGAGCCTCCTGCAATTCCTGCCAGGCCGCCACCCCCTGGCGCATGCCCTCGGCCAGAGGCTGCGGCACGTAGTAACCGGTGGTGCCCTCCGGCCCCCGGAAACTAACATAAAGATGGGGGCCATGCTTGTGTCCCTGGTGACAGCGGCAGCCGGGCCGGCCGCAGGTGCGATAGGTCTCGGAGAGAGAGCCGAAGAGGGCGCGACGGGACAGGCGGGCGATGCGGCGGAGGAGGTCGTCTCGGCTTTTGACAGTCTTCGTAATCGACATAATCGATTATGATAATTAGCACCTTGCGGAGCTCGTGTCAAGTCCAAAATGAAGCGTTCGGACCAAATTCGCGCTATGTCCAACGCAAAAACACTGGCACAAACTGGTCATTTTTGCACCGAGAAGTAGCTAGTAAAGCGCGCCGCCCGCACTAGCGGATCTCCACGTGCTCGAAGCCGAGCCCATTGAGGAACGAGGTTAACGTGTATCGCGCATTATGAGATGCCGCTTCGAGAATGCCGTCCTTGAGAGCCGCCTGGCGAAGCTGCCGCTCGGCTTCACGGCGAACGTCGCTCTCTAGCTGTGGGTCGGCCGGCACCAGAAGGCCCGTATCCCGGATGTAGACCTTAGTCTTCTGATTGTCGAGAGTGGCTGAGAAGACCTCCGCCGCTGGGATGGCGACGTGCACGGCGTGCCCTCGGACGGAAACATCTTTGGGTGCCACCTTGCTAAAATCGACACCCGCCACTACTCGGCCGTAACCGATCATCAGCAGGCGGTCGCCGGTAAGGAATTTCGGCAAAAGACCCGGGTCCCGATTACCTTCCACCACGTTCTCTACGGTGTACATCACCGTTTCCAAGCGCTGCATTTGTTGCACCCGATGCACGACCACAGGTTCGGACATCGATACGGAGGAGGCGCCCAATCCGAAGCTTGCTCTTGCAAGTTGAAACAGCGCGGAGCCAGAGCGCAGGGCAATCACTGCGCTCGCGATCAGGATCACCACGGACAGGCCTAAGGCGGCGCCCACGCCCCCGAAGAGGAAAGCCAGCAACGGAGACCGGCGGCGACGATCACCGCTCCTCCGTCGCCTTTCGCCTTGCGGGCGGAGAGGCTGCGTGACCTCTTGTTCTTTAGTCGGCAGCGTATTTTCCCGAGGCGGTTTTTCGACTCCGTCCTGAGTCTGGGTTAAATTGCTCATGGTTCACCCGGCAAGGGAGATCGCGAAGACAAGAACTCCCAATCTTTAGATGAGACCCAGGTGAGGAGGGGCTGGCGCTGAATGTGCACCATGTGAATACACTCAGCGTTCAAACCTGAGGCGCCGCGTCCGCATATCGCGGTCGCCGCTGGCAGCGAGGACAAAAATGGCTGCTGCGGCCCGCGATGATCAGGCGAGCGATCTTCGTTCCGCAACGGCCGCACGGCTGTCCCGCGCGCTGGTATACACGAAGCTGGGCGGTGTAACTCCCCGGACGCCCTTCAATATCGATATAGTCTCTGAAGCTGGTGCCCTGAAGGCTTACGGCGTGTTTTAGCACCTTCTTTACGGCGCGATGCAGGCGGCGCACCAGTTCATGGCTGAGCCGTCCAGGCTCGGCCTGCGGATGAATTCGAGCTTCATAGAGGGACTCATCAGCGTAGATGTTGCCGACGCCGGCGAGGACCTGCTGGTTAAGTAGCCAGGACTTGATGGCGCTATGCCGGCCGCGCGTGGAACGGAAGAACTCCTCCTCCGCAATCTCCGGAGCATCGGGTCCCAGGCTGCTGAAGACCGCCTCGACTCCCGCCTGAGTGAGGCAACGCAGCCGCCCAAACCGGCGTACGTCCCGGTAGCGCAGTTCTTCGCGCGGGCCACTCAGCGCTATCGAAACGTGGGTATGGGAATCGGGAGGCACTTGGCTCGGCTGAACCAGAACCTGCCCCGTCATACCCAGGCGGATCAGCAGGTAGCGGCATTCATTCGGGCCGGGGTTCTTGCCGTTACGCGCGCTAAGTTCCACCGCGATAGCCTTCCCCTTTCGCTGCATGCTCTCGACTCTCCGCCCCTCAATTTCCCGGGCGAATTCATCGGGAGATCCGCGGATCACGCCCGGATGGCGTACGTCGACTTTGCCAAGGCGGCGGCCGAGAACGCGCGATTTCAGTCCTCGCAAAACGGTTTCGACTTCGGGGAGCTCAGGCATGGGTGTTGTCGGTGCCCACGTTGTGCCGCTTCGTTGTGAGGTTTCTGTCGGAAAGCCTCGCCCCAGACTCGCCTTGCTCAGGTTCAAGGCAACGAGGCCAAGGTGAGTGGTGCGGAGATATCGGCATCAACCACGGATAAGTGGGGACTGCGCGAAACGGTCTTCCTTATCCGATCTGCACAAATTCCGGGGCGCCTGCCTGCCCGATGCGGATCGACTTCTTGAAATTCTCCAGATCAGCCTCGCTCAATCGCACCTGGGTGGGCCGGTTGACCTTATCCTTTTCGGTGAAGCTCATACTGTCTATCTTCTCTTGCAGTTTGAGCAAACCGTAGAACAGGTTTTCTGGCCGCGGCGGACAACCCACCACGTAGACGTCAACAGGTACGATTTTATCCACGCCCTGCAGCACCGCGTAGGTGTTGAAGGGGCCGCCCACGCTCGAGCAGGCTCCCATAGAGATGCACCATTTCGGCTCCGGCATCTGCTCCCAGATTCGCTTCACCACCGGACCCATCTTCAAGGTCACGGTGCCCGAGACAATCATCGAGATCCGACTGGCGGGGACTCGGCCGGAAAACCTCGGCGCCAAATCGAGCCATATCGAAACGCGAGGTGGTGCTGGCGATCATTTCGATGGCGCAGCAGGCCAAGCCGAAGGTCATGGGCCACAGAGCCGACTTACGGGCCCAGTTGAACACGTAGTCCACGCTGGTAACGATGAAACTCTGCTGATGTTTCTGATCGAGCGCTGTTTCTGGCATTCGCTTACCTCCCGGCCGGGCCGATGGCCCGCTGGCACGACACAAGGACACATAACAGTACTATACGATTATACGCCCGCGGCGAAGGCGTTAACCGTGGGAAACGGCCTTGGTCCTAATATCCGAGCGTCTTGCGCACGAATTTCCGGCTGATCTTCCAATCATCGCGCAGAGGCCGCTTCAGCTTGTATCCTTTCTCGTGCGCCAGTTCAATGACGGCATCGCCCCTGAAGGGGATCGCATGGAGAGCGCGAGCGATGGCGGGGTAATCCATGCTACCTTCGCCGACAGCTTCGGACCAGGTGCCGTCTGCCTTTTGATCGCGGATGTGGAGGAACACGATCCGATCCCCATAGCGATGAATGAAATCCACCGGGTCCTCGCCACCGCGAACCAGCCAGTTGAGGTCTGGCCCAAGCTTCGCGTCCGGAATACGTCCGAGGGTACCCCTTAAGTCATGCTCCTGGTTTTCCACCTCATAGGTGTGATTGTGCAGGTTAAGGACGATACCGTGGGAATGGCAAACCGCAATGAGCTTGCTGAGCACTTCGGCTTGCGCGTCAAGCTGCTCCGGGGTTTTCGGTGCGGGCGCCTGGCCCACTGAGGTTCCGAAAGTTCGTCCACGGAGTTTCGCGACCCGGATGATGATCGCCTCAGCGTCTTCGAGAATCGCGCTATGTTCGCTGCGATTCCACATGTTCGCCTGGTAAGAGGTCCCGAGGATTGGCAGGGCGTACTTTCCGGACAACGCCCCGATCCGTTCCACTGCGTCGGCATGACGAAGGACGCTATCCATCAGTTCGAGCGCCTCGATTCCAGCATATTTGAAATCGGCGAAGACCTGCTCGATGATGGGTGTGTAGTCATAACGTGGCATGGGCGCCGCGTAGACCCAGGCATGGCCGCCCACAACAACCTTGGTTCGTTTGGATTCACTCCCGGTTATTGCGACTCCCAAACCCCGCGGTATCGAAGCTGCCGCAGTCATACCTACGAATTCCAAGCCTACGAATTCCAAGAAAGCCCTACGCGAGAACCGATGAGGGCGGCCTGCCCGAATTAGTGCGTGTTCTCCAGCCGGCATTCCATTCCGTAATTTTGTCTCTGCAATCATCGTATCCTCTTCTGATTCTTTCTCGGTCTCATTGCTTCTCCGGGAAGATCATATGTCTGCGAGCAGACTGATTCAAGCCCGTTGAATCCCAACCCGACCCATGGGGTGGGATCTTACCTCTGCTTGTACTATGGTATCCTTAATTGAATGTGTGCCTTTCCCGTCAAGACCTTAGATCCGCTGGAAGAGCGCTGGCTGGCTTTGCTTGAGGTGTCGGAATCGATCGCGTTGCATCGCGATCTGCCGGCCTTATTCCACGACCTTTCTGAGCGGCTGCATCGTATCGTGAGCTTTGATTTCCTTTCGCTCGTGCTCCACGATCCAGCGCGAAACACCATGCGTTTGCACATTCTGGAAGGATCACTGGCTTCAAGCGTGAAGCCTGGGGGAGAAACCCCGCCGGAAGACTCGCCCGGCGGACTGGTCTGGCAAACTCAAGAACCGTTGATCGTGAATGACACCGGCACGGAGACGCGTTTCCCCCGCATGCGTGGACTTTGGGAGGAGTTCGACATCCACTCTTTCAGTGTGCTTCCGCTGACAACAGCGCAGCGGCGCCTGGGAGCTCTGGTTTTCGGCTGTGTCCAGGGCTGCCGCTACGACTCGGCCGACATTGATTTCCTGATGCAGGTAGCTCGTCAAGTCGCCGTAGCAGTCGATAACGCGCTGAACTACGAGGCGGCGCAGTCCTACCAGCAACAGCTGGCTCGGGAGCGCGACCGTCTTCAGGTTCTGCTTGAAGTGAACGGGGCGATTGTGGCCAATCTCGATCTGAAGGAGCTGTTTGGCGAACTTAGCGCGGGGCTCAGACGAGTGCTTCATCATGAATACACGAGCCTGGCGCTTTATGACGCCGGGGAAAAGACTTTGAGACTCTTTGCCCTGGACTTTCCCGCTGGAAAGGGTCTGATTCACGAAGAAATGGTTCTGCCCCTGGACACCTCTCTTCCTGGCCAGGCGCTTACCCGAGGCGAAGCCGTGCTGCTCGATGAAGGTGATCTCAAGCAGTCGAAGCTTGAATGTGTGCGGCTGGCGGAGGCCGAAGGTCTCAAATCAGGCTGCATTCTTCCGCTGATAACGCGCGATCAGGTGCGCGGAACGCTTACGGTGGCCAGCCTCCGTCCCAGTGCCTTTACTGCCGGCGACGTCGACTTGCTGAAGCAAGTGGCTAGCCACGTGGCGGTGGCGGTGGACAACGCCGTCGCCTTTCAAGAGATCGGCGAGCTGAAGGAGAAGCTGGCCAAGGAGAAGCTTTATCTCGAAGATGAGATCCGCACCGAGCATAATTTCGAAGAAATTGTGGGTGAGAGCGAGGCTTTGCGCCGCGTGCTGAAACAGGTAGAGACCGTAGCGCCCACCGATTCCACGGTCCTCATCCTGGGTGAGACGGGCACTGGGAAGGAGGTGATCGCGCGCGCCATTCATAATCTGAGCAGCCGGCGCGAAGGTACTTTCGTTAAAGTGAACTGCGCAGCGATCCCTTCGGGCTTGATCGAAAGCGAGCTGTTTGGACACGAGAAGGGAGCCTTCACTGGGGCTATTGCGCAAAGGATCGGACGTTTCGAGCTGGCCCACCAGGGAACGCTGTTCCTGGACGAGATCGGCGACATTTCGCTCGAACTGCAGGCAAAGCTCTTGCGGGTCCTCCAGGAACACGAATTCGAGCGCCTCGGGAGTCCCCGCACTATTCGCGTGGACGTGAGGGTGGTGGCTGCCACCAATCGCGACCTCGCCACCATGGTGACGGAGAAGCAGTTCCGCAGTGATCTCTACTATCGCCTGAGCGTCTTTCCTTTGACTGTCCCGCCTTTGCGTGAACGGCGAGAAGATATTCCGCTGCTGGTCCCGTATTTTGCCCAGAAATACGCCCGTCGAATGGACAAGAGAATCGAGACCATTCCTTCCGAGACCATGGACGCGCTGGCGAAATGGAATTGGCCGGGGAACATCCGGGAATTGGAGAACGTGATTGAGCGCGCAGTGATCCTGTCGCGTGGTCCAGTTCTTTATGTCCCAACGCACGAGTTCTTGTCGGCCCCGCCGGATGGCTCCGCGTCGGGGACTGCGCTGCCCGGAATCGCCAAACTCGAAGATGCGGAACGCGAGCATATTCTACGGGCGCTGGAGCAGACCAAGGGAGTAGTGGGAGGCCCGCAGGGCGCGGCGGCGCTGCTGGGCATGAAACGTACAACCCTGCAGTCCAGAATGCAGAAGCTGGGAATTCGAAGTAGCCTTGTTCATTAATCCAGACTTGCGATAGCTTGCGCAAGTCTTACCTATGCCTGCGTGGCTATGAGGAGGCGAGCGTGTCCGCGAGCGATCTGACTCGAAGGGAGTTCCTGCTTAACTCAGGCGCAGTCCTTGCCGGATCGGTTCTTGCCCCGGCCGTGGGAGGAGCGACTTCGGGCCGAGTGAGATTCGGCGTTCGAGCTCCCCTGCCGGACGAGAACTTGCGCTCGCGCGCCCTTCTGGTTCAGCAACTCGGGTTCGACGGCATCGAGCTCGGACAGGAGTGGCTTGACCAGTCCGTGCAGTCGATCGAGAGGCAACTCGAAGGCATTCCAATCGCCGTGAGTGCGATCGTGGGGTCGATCAAGCTTCTGGATACGGACCCGAAGGTGCGAGCTCAGGCCGTTGATCTCGATCGAAGGCGGCTCGAAATGGCTAAGGCTCTCGGTGCGTCCGCCATAATTGAAGTTCCAGTTTTCGGCCCCAATCGCTTCCAGGACCTTTCGCCTAACATGACGGCGAGGGAGATCGAGGAGAGCTTGTTGGTGGCCGGGCTTAAGAAACTTGTTCCAGACGTCGAACGGACGGGAATCACATTGTTGATCGAACCGCTGACGAAGAAGGAGACACATTTCATCAACCTACAGAGCCAAGGGGCGGAAATCATCGAGCAGGTCGGCTCTCCTGGTTTCAGATTGCTCAGCGACTTTTACCACATGCAAATGGAGGAACGAGATATCGGGGAGACCCTCGGCAGATACGGCAAGTACACGGCCTATGTCCATCTCGCCGACGGAGCGGTTCGCACTGAGCCCGGCTCGCTTCACTTTGACTACCGGCCCGGTTTCCGTGCGCTCAAGAAATGGGACTTCTCCGGCTGGTTGACGGTCGAATCCAAAGCGAGCGACAACCCGCGCTCCGCACTTGAACGATCACTAAAATACTTGAAGCAACAGTGGAGCGAGGCGTGACATCTCGGCGGACAAGTGGCGCCCGTGTAAACCTCTAAGTATAGCAAATGAAACGGTTTGAGCTGATACTCCTAAGGGGAATCGCTACCGCAGCAAGGCCTCGGCGGTTACAAATGTGTTGCGTGGTGATGATGTTGGTAGGAAAATAAGGTCCAGTGGTAGCCCTTGCCGGCGCCGAAGGCCGCCGAGGGTACGGGGTGCATCTGCGTGGAGAATATTGCAGCCAACGGCTGGGGACGGGAGTAAAGACAGCCATTCCTCCGGAACGCCTGTCTGAAAGGGTTCTAAGTGCACACCTTGTCTGACCTGTTTCCGAGCATCTCCTTGCCCGACGACAAGTTTCACGACCACTGCGGCGTCTTCGCGATTTCCGGACATCCGGAAGCCGCGAAACTCGTTCAACTCGGACTGCATGCCTTACAACATCGTGGGCAAGAGAGCGCCGGAATCGCCGCCTCGGATGGCGACAACATGCGTGCTCATCGCGGCATGGGACATGTCGCCGACATTTTTACCCTGGACGTGATCAGCTCCTTGCCGGGTCATATGGCAATCGGGCATACGCGCTATTCCACGGCCGGTGACACAGTTTTGAAGAATGCCCAGCCGGTTATGGTGAGCTGTCAAAAGGGCGAGGTCGCAATCGCCCACAATGGTAATCTTGTGAACGCCCTGGCGCTCCGCAAGGAGCTCGAAAGCCGCGGCGACATCTTTCAGACCACCAGTGACACCGAGGTAATCCTTCATTATCTGGCGCGGTCCAAGAACAGCGGCTTACCTGAGTCAGTAGCCGATGCCCTTGACCGCGTGGTGGGAGCCTACTCCCTGGTGATGCTGTTCCGCAACTGTGTGATGGCGATTCGCGATCCGCGAGGCTTCCGACCGCTGTGTCTGGGTAAGCTCGGTAATGCCTGGGTGGCAGCGTCTGAAACCTGCGCCTTCGACCTGATCAACGCTACTTATATACGAGATGTGGAGCCTGGCGAAATGGTGATCCTCGAAGGCGGAAACATGACTGCCCTTCGCTTTGCGCCGCCTCAGCCTCATAGCCAATGCATTTTCGAGCATGTCTACTTTTCCCGTCCGGATAGCGTGATTTTTGGCCGCTCGGTGCAGACCAGCCGCGAGATGCTGGGACGCCTACTGGCACGCGAGCACCCGACCGACGCGGACTTGGTAGTGCCGGTGCCTGATTCCGGCGTGGCTGCAGCCATAGGCTACGCGGCGGAATCCGAAATCCCGCTTCGGTTTGGCCTTATCCGAAACCATTACGTTGGACGCACGTTCATCGAGCCGAGTCAGGCTATCAGGGACTTTGGCGTGAAGTTGAAGCTGAATCCGGTGCGCAGCCTGCTCAAGGACAAGCGCGTGGTTCTGGTGGACGATTCGATCATTCGAGGTACAACCAGCCGTAAGATCGTGCGCATCGTACGGGAGGCGGGCGCCCGGGAAGTCCACATGCGAATCAGTTGCCCGCCAACGATTTCTCCTTGCTACTACGGAGTGGACACGCCCACTGCCAAGGAGCTAATCGCCTCTACGCACGATGTTGATGGAATCCGCGAGTATATCGAGGCGGATTCGCTCGGCTATCTCTCAATGGAGGGCTTGCGCGAGGCGGTAGGCGATGACTCCGGCCGCTACTGCCTGGCCTGCTACACCGGGAACTATCCGACTGCTGTACAGGAGCCGCTGATTACCCTGCGCAATCGCGAGTAAAAGCGCGAGTGAATGGACTGCAAGGAAGGAAAGCCCATGGATCCCGTGGAATCGAATCTGCAGCCGGAAGCGCCGGTCACAGATGCCCCTGAACCTGTGGAATCGGGTACGCCATCGAAGTCCGCAGCCGGTGAGGGTCTTTGGGAAACGCTGCGATCGTTGCTGATCGTATTGATCGGCGTCTTCTGCATCCGCACCTTTGTGGCGGAAGCGACTGTCATCCCTACCGGTTCCATGGAAAGCACGATCCTGGTGGGCGATCACGTCTTCCTGAATAAGTTGCTCTACGGTCCGCAGGTACCTTTCACGAACTGGCGTCTTCCGGCGTTGCGCACGATACACAGGCAGGATATCGTCGCCTTTCACAATCCGCGGAACCCCTCGGTCATGTTCGTCAAACGGGTGATCGGAATCGGCGGGGACGTGATCCGCATCGCCAACAAAAGAGTATACGTGAACGGCAAGCCGCTGGCGGAGCCGTATGTGGAGTTTCAGGACAGCTACCACGTACCCCTGCGAGACAATTTTCCGCCTTCGATCCCACAAATCGACACGTTGCCGGCCGTATCGGGCCTTGACCCCAATTGGGCGCGCGAAATGCCTGCCCATATCAAAGCTGACGGCCTGCGTGTTCCAGAGGGCTATCTCTTTGCGATGGGTGATAACCGCGACAACTCCCTCGACAGCCGTTATTGGGGATTCGTCCCGTTGGAAAATGTCGTCGGTGAACCACTGTTTGTTTACTGGTCGTACGACGCACCTACCAAGGACTGGACCGACGACGACCTCATGGCGCGTCTTCGTTTCGACCGCGACATCGTTATGAACTTTGTGACGAAGACTCGTTGGTCGAGAACTGGAAAAAGCTTCTAGAGGCAGGGACCGGGAGCTATTCTCCCAGGGACGGCATTCCTGGAGGCCCCATCCGATACTCTCCGGTTCCGGTCCCTCCCTGGCTGCCGATCCGATCGACTGAACCCCCATACGAATGCGCTACCGCGACGCGGGAGTGGATATTGACGCAGCGAATCGTGCCAAGGCGCGCATCAAGCGCTTGGCGCGCCGGACCTTCAGCGCCAGTGTACTCAGCGATGTAGGCGCTTTTGGCGGATTCTTCTCGCTGAAGGGGTTGCCTCGCGACGCAGTGCTGGTGTCGAGCGTCGATGGCGTTGGCACCAAGCTGAAGATTGCTTTTGCTCTCGACCGCCATTCCACGGTGGGCTCCGATCTGGTGAACCATTGCGTGAACGACATCGCCGTTCACGGAGCTGCTCCCCTCTTCTTCCTGGATTATCTTGCTGTAGGAAAACTCCATCCCGAGGTCGTCGCGGAGGTTGTGGGGGGGCTGGCGCGCGCCTGTCGATCCGTCGATTGCTCCTTGATCGGCGGCGAGACCGCCGAGATGCCTGGCTTCTACCCACCCGGGGAGTACGATCTGGCGGGTTGCATCGTGGGCGCAGTCAGCCGTCGCAGGGTACTCGATGGCAGCCGCATTCAACCCGGTGACGTTGTCCTCGGTCTGGCCTCACTAGGACTACACACCAACGGATATTCTCTGGCGCGCCGGGTCTTGCTTGGGGACGCTTCGCTTCCGCTCACGGCGAGAATTCCGGATCTGGACCGCTCGCTCGGAGACGAACTGCTGGCGCCTCATCGCTGCTACTGGAACCTCTTGTGCCCCTTGCTTGAGAAGAGGCTGTTGAAGGGTGTTGTCCATATCACCGGTGGCGGTCTCACCGAAAACCCTCCTCGTATTCTCCCCGCCAACTGTGCCATCGAAATACACCTGGGAAGCTGGACGGTATTGCCGATTTTCGAGCTGATCGCGAGGCTGGGCAAGGTTCCCGAAGACGATATGCTGCGCACTTTCAACATGGGAATCGGTATGATGCTAGTTGTGGGCGAACCACAGCTTAACGCCGTGACGACTACGCTTAGGCGCAAGCGGGAGAAGTTTTGGACCATCGGGCGGGTCGTCAAGGGTCGGCGAAGAGTAACATACGTCCGCTAGCAGTCCCGTCCTGTTAGCTTTCCCGCGAGCGGCACAGCCGCGAGTAAGTGCTCAGACCCGGCTTCTCTCATGAAAAATATCGGCATTCTCCTCTCGGGTCGCGGCTCGAATTTCGAGGCTATTGCTCAGCAGGTGATGGCGGGCCGGATACCGGCGCGGATCGTGCTGGTCGTCAGCAATCGGCCGGAAGCGCCTGGACTCGAGATCGCTCGCCGCCTCGGCATCGAAGCACGATGTATCCCCTCAAGAGGCAAGGAACGCGGAACTTACGATCGCGAAGTCGTGACCGTGCTCAAGCAGTTCCAGGTTGATCTAGTGTGCCTGGCCGGGTTCATGCGCGTGCTCACTCCCTATTTTGTGCGGGCATTCACTGGCCGCATTCTGAACATTCATCCGGCCCTGCTGCCTGCTTTTCCCGGTCTCGACGCTCAGCAACAGGCTCTCGATTACGGCGTCAAATTCACTGGTTGCACGGTGCACTTTGTGGACGAAGGTGTAGACACCGGAGCGATCATCGCGCAGGCGGTTGTGCCGGTGCTCGACGACGATACTGTGGAATCGCTGGCGCTGCGCATTCTGAAGGAGGAGCATCGCATTTATCCCGAAGCCGTGCGGCTGGTAATCGAAGAGAGGATCGAGATTGTGGAGAGACGGGTGACTTTGAAACAGTAACTATTGACTGCCGTTCCGCCAATAAGACCCCGCGACCGCCTACTGACTTGCGCCCGAAATAAAATAACGAAAGGGGTGAGCTGGATGATCGTGTGTATAATAAGGTGTACGTGAGTGTGTAAGCCATGGCTACCAAGATTAGAGTGAACATTACGTTCGACCCGGACATACTGCGCTTGGCAGACCGTGAAGCGAGGCGCAGGAAGGTTTCGCGAAGCCAAGTCGTTCGAGATTCGATCCGAGAGGCTGTGGCGAGGCACGCGATGGCGATCGAGGAAGAGGGAAGACGTAAGCGCCGTTCGGAAGCAGCCGCTAAAATGGACCGACTGGCGCGTGAGTTCGGCAACTGGCCGGCGGACAAGATCGTTCGCGCCGCCAGAGATCGTTGGGCTGACCCGCTGAAGTGAGGCGCGGCGTGATCCTTACTCCTGCAGACTACGTTGTGGATACTTCTGTCGTCGTGAAGTGGTTTTGGGATGTCGAGGAGCCTGATGCCGATAAAGCGCGCCTGCTGAGGAACGCATTCATTGACGGCGCTTGCCGGTTGCGAGCACCTGATCTCCTTCTCGTCGAATTGGCCAATGCGCTCGTCACCGGACAGCGTGCGAAATCCGACAAAGTCAATGCAGCACTCGAAGCGGTGCGCGAGATGGAATTAGATATCCAGCAATTTCGCTGGCAGACTTTGGTGCGAGCTATTCAATTCGCTTCGCTATATGGTGTTACTGTGTACGACGCCTATTTCCTGGCTGTTGCCGCGGAATCGAGATCGATTCTCATTACCGCCGATGAGCGTTTTATCAAGAAGGTCGGACGCCATCCGAATCTGGTGTCGCTCAGGGGACTCCGGAAAGACGAAATTGGATGACTCTCGACGAACAACTCGCTTACCTCACCAAAGGTGTGGATGAAACCATCCGGGTGGAGGAGCTGCGCACAAAGCTTGAGCGCTCCATTAAGGCCGGCAAACCACTGTTGGTGAAAGCGGGCTTTGACCCCACCGCCCCTGACATTCACCTTGGCCACACGGTTCTGATCCGCAAACTCAAGCACTTTCAGGAGCTCGGCCACACCGTTGTTTTTTTGATCGGCGATTTTACGGGACTTATTGGGGATCCCTCGGGGCGGAACGTGACTCGTCCGCCCATGACACCGGAAGAGATTGCCGCCAACGCCGAGACCTACAAGGCGCAGGTGTTTAAGATCCTCGATCCCATAAAGACGGTGGTGGATTTCAACGCCCGTTGGCTGGGCAAGCTTTCCAGCTTTGACTGGATCAGGCTGGGCTCTCGCTATACGGTGGCGCGGATGCTCGAGCGCGATGAGTTCTCGAAACGCATGAAAGAAAAGCGGCCCATTGCGATCCACGAACTGCTTTACCCGTTGGCCCAGGGCTATGACTCGGTCGAGCTCCACTGCGACGTAGAACTGGGCGGCACCGATCAGAAGTTCAATCTGCTTGTCGGGCGGACACTGCAGCGCGAGTACGGTCAGGAGCCGCAGGTAATCATGACCGTGCCGCTGCTTGAGGGACTGGACGGCGTGCAGAAGATGTCAAAGTCACTCGGCAACTACATCGGCATCAATGAACCCGCGGCCGAGATCTTCGGTAAGGTCATGTCGATCTCGGACGATTTAATGTGGCGATATTACCTCCTGTTGACGGACCTCAATCCGCAACAACTCGAAGAACTGAAACAATCCGTGGCAAACGGCACCGAGCACCCGCTGCAGGTCAAGAAAGCCCTGGCCCGCCGCATCGTTGGGGGCTTTCACGGTGCAGAGGCGGCCGAGAAGGCGCAGAATGATTTTGCGGCGCAATTCCAAGCAAAGGCTCTACCGTCGGACATTGCGAGCCGCACCCTTGTGAACGCATGGGGCAAGAAGTTGTCCCAGGTACTTGTGGATCTCGGTTTGTCTGGCTCCAACGCCGAGGCGCAGCGGAAGATGAAGGAGGGCGCCGTTTATCTCGCCTTGGCGGGCAACACCCATCCTGAATGGCATCGAGTTTCTGATCCTGCCTGGAAACTCGACGAGCACATTTATCGGGGCAAGAAGGTGATCTTTCGCGTAGGGCACCGTCTTGTGGAAGGCGCCTTCGAATAGCCTCGCTGAGCCAGTTCGAGGAATGGTGTCTGCCCCCGACTCTATCCTACCAAGCTAGTTGCTTTTGTGAAGGGCGGCCTCCCCGATTCCCTTGAAGGCCCTCAGGAGGCCCTCACGGCCGGAGTCGCCGGTACATCTCTGTTCATCTAAATCCCAGATTTGCTTCGTGGATCCCTCAGCCTGTTGGCTGTACGAGGGACTTTGAAGGCACGGCCAGATAGCATCGCAGCCCGGGGAGCAGTCAGACTGAGTTTCTAACATTGGGGGCATCTGGACTTCGGTCCGGAAAGGAAAGGCGATGATCGACGTCACTCAAGGCTTTCTCCGCGATCAGCTCCTAGAGCGGCAGCGTAGGCTGCAGTTGGCCATCGCGGCATCAGGAGCCTCGGCTGGGATAATCGGCTTACTGAATGAGGTTGACGCGGCCCTCACCCGTATGGAGGCAGGGACCTACGGAATCTGCGAAGTCTGCAACGAGCCGGTTGAACCCGAACGACTGATGACGAATCCGCTGCTGCGGCTATGTCTTCCGCACCTGACGGAGGAGCAATAGCGCCGTCTCGAACAAGATCTGGAACTGGCGGCGCACATGCAACGCGAGCTGCTGCCGAAACGTCATCTTGATGTGGAGGGTTGGCAGGTCCGCTATCACTACCAGCCCCTCCAGCTTGTGAGCGGCGACTATTGTGACGTCATCGCCTGTCCCAACCAAGCCGGCGAATTCTATTTCATGCTGGGCGATGCCTCGGGCAAGGGTGTGGCGGCCTCGATGCTAATGGCGCAACTCCATGGCATCGTGAAGACCCTGGTGTCGAACGGCTTGGATGTGCCGGAACTCCTGGAGCGCGCCAGTCGTGCTTTCTGCGAAAGCACGCTCGCTCCTTATTTCGCGACCATGGCTTGCGGTCGTGTTGGCCGGGATGGGCAAATGGAGATCTGCAACGCAGGGCACTGTCCTCCGTTAGTTCTGCGGGCCGGCAAGATAACGCGCATCGAGACCACGGGGCTGCCACTAGGACTGTTTTGCAATGGACAATACTCGTGCCAATGCCTGAATCTTGATCCAGGGGATTTCCTTGTCCTCTACACTGACGGGCTATCAGAGTCTCGGAATTCTTTCGAGGAAGAGTATGGCGAAGATCGCTTGTCCGCACTGGTTGAGAGGAGCGCGACACTACCACCCGAGTCGTTGATTAGCGCTATCCTCGACGATGTGGCAGTGTTCGCCGGGGGAATGCCCGCCTCGGACGACTTGGCTGTAATGGTCGTGCGCCGAACACGGTAAGTGGTAGCGTAGGGCCGCGAAAGGCGGCTGGATCGCGACCCATTAGAGACTCTGAGGATCATTGTCTTCCTGCACTCGAACTCGCTCGCAGAACACTTAGCCACAGTCGCCACAGTCTGAAAGGCTTGACTTCACTACTAAAACCAATCATCCTTTCGCTTCGATTTGCTTGCTAACCTTTAATCCACCCTACGGACTCGCGTGAGAATTATTATTCTGCTCAATCCTGCGGCTGGCCGACAGAAGGCTCGTGGCCGTTTCCGTTCTGCTTTGGACGCGCTCCGCCGGGCAGGAGAAAGACCCGAAATCGAAGAGAGCCGCAACGCCGATCATCTGGTCGAGCTGGCGAGGCAGGCCGCCGCCGCTAAGCCTGATCTGGTGGTATCCGCTGGCGGGGACGGCACTCATCATTTCGTACTCAATGGGTTGTGGGGCACCGAAGCGCCCTTAGGCATTTTGTCGCTAGGCAGCGGCAATGATCTTGTAAAGAGCCTTGGTGTCCCGGTCGAGCCCGCTGCGGCTGCTGAAGTGCTGCTCAAGGGAAGACGCCGGGATGTTGATCTGGCGCGCGTAGGATCCACAGTCTATGGATGCATCGCCGGCGTGGGATTCGATTCCGTGGTAACTCGGTTCGCCAACGAGCAGGTGAAACGAGTGCACGGATCTCTGGCTTATGCCTGGTCAATCGCTCGCTGCCTCGACCAATATCGCTCTCATTCGGTGGAGATCCGGGCGGGCGACGAAGAGCGCTTCAACGGTGAGATCATCTTTGTGACGGTTGGCAATACCGTCTCTTACGGCGGCGGCGTGAAAATGGCCCCCTTTGCCCAACCGGATGATGGATTGCTCGATGTCTGCATCGTCACCCGCATGCCAAAGCTAGAACTACTGCGTTGGGTGCCGGCCGCATACCGTGGAACACACCTCCGCAACCGCAACATTCTTTATTTCCAGTCGCATACGGTGAGTCTGGCCTCCGCATCACGACTCGAGCTTTTCGGCGACGGAGAGTACCTCCAAGACCTTCCTGCCACCATTGAGGTAGAACCAAAGGCTATGGGAGTAATGGTTCCTTAATTGAAGATGATCCTGCCCAGACTCGTGGTCGATTTAGGGCTTTTGACTAGTCCGCCGGGGGAGGGATGTGCAGATTTAGGGTGATAAGGTCGCGATTATCGAAACTGCTGGCAGTGCGTGTCTCCGACGATTGGCCTTTGTAGTGGGCGAGCACCTGATAATCGTCGCCAGCCTGCAGATCGCGAAAAGAGTATTTGCCGCCCTGCTGGGTATAGATGGCGAGGGTCTTGCCTGTCCTCAGGTCTTTGAGCTCGACTGTCGCGCCGTCGATGCCATGATCCGAGGCGTCGAGGACTTCGCCGGCCACCGTTCTCGACGGTTTTTCCCTTTTTTTGGCACCTGCCGGCCCCGCCAACGCAAGAAAGACCAACCATAGACACACTATTGCGGACAGCAGCGAGGGGCGCTTCCGATTGTTGGCAATCATTGTCCTCACCAAAATGAAGGGAACTGAGGCCGAAGCTCGCATCACGAGGCAAGGATGACGCCTATCACCAGCTCTCATCCCCTTCTTCCTCTTCCTCATCTTCTTCGAAGACGCCTAGTTCGAGGGGGTTCGTGTTGACAACCTCAAGTTCCGAACCGCACTCTGGGCAGTCAACAGTCTGGCCTTCCTCAAACTCTTCGTCTTCCATATCGAGAATCGCCTCGCATGCTGGGCAGGTCGCCATAGTGCACACCCCCGAAGAGAAAATGCCGTCATGCTCCAAGAGGAAAGTCTATTCATTTCCCGAATCGTTGTCCAGTCCAAGACGTATCGTGGAGGTAAAGTGGAGATCCAGAGCCGAACTCAGTCTTACCTTCTCACCCCAATCGCGAGAAGGAGCGGTCAATAGTCAGGGACAGTGTAGACATCGACTGCTCCGCGAAGTGGATGAGGGCGAACCGGTAGAAATTCATGCTGCGCTCCCGAACCGTGTTCTCGCCTTCCTGCGAGAAAACCAGATGGTTCGTCTCGTGGAGCACGATGGCGAGCAGCTTCAGACGAAGCTGCAGACGACGGAACTCCTGTTGGCGGCTGCCTTCAAGGAAGCGGGCGTCGAAGGCAGTATCGGTGAGCGGCAGAGCTGTCCAAGTTTCGACGCGCCGATAGGCGATGTCCATCTCACCCACCGTGGCGTTCCCCAGGCTCTCGTGCGCCTCGGCAAAAGCCGGCTCGCGCACGAACACGTGGCGGTGAGCCAAGCAACCACAGAGATTCGTCTTCCGGAGCTGAACCACAAGAATCCGAGGCGCAAGCTGAAGGATCTCGTCGTAAGCCCGACTGTAGTCGGCCGGAATCTGCGGCCAATCCTGCTCGACGGTGGCCGCGATCCGGCGGGCAGGAGTCGCATCGAGAAAGGAATGAGCGATCACTACCACAGGACCTGGACGACTATCCGGAGAGGCGCCGGCCCACGCCGGGAACCGAGCCAATTGGTACCGCCGGCCTATCAGCCAGTCGCGCCATCGGAGAACCGCCGGCCGTGAATCAATGTAAAGACGTATGCTTTCAGGGAGACTCCCCGAATTTAGCACCATGCTGCCATTGTAACGCGCTTTACCAGATTGCCGGTCGCCTCGCGATGTTCCAATTCGGGCCGTACAAGATCGCTTATCGGCTTACCTCTTCCAGGTCCCGCGTTGCCTCAGCATGGCCGGGATGCTCCGCCAGCAGGGCACGCAGCACATCGCCGGCTTTCTGTTTCTGGCCCGCCTGAAAATAGAGTTTGGCCAGATTCAAGTATGACTTATCAAATCCGGGGGCGACGCGAATGCAATTTTCGAATTCGACCAGCGCCTGCCCGGATTTTCCTTCCATCATGAACAGTACACCGAGGTTGTTGAGGGCCTCGGCAAAATTGGAGCGAGCTTCGATTGCTCTCTCCAGGTACCTCTGGGCCCTCTGGTTGTCGGCTCGCTGGGCATAGATCATGCCGAGTTGGTAGTTCAAATCGGGATCGTCGGGCTTGATATGCCGACCCCGCTCGAAAACGTCTCTGGCGTCGTCGAAGCGGCCTTCGCGACGGTAGAGGATTCCCAGATTCACCAGGGCCAACGTGTAGTCCGGGTTTCGGCGTACCGCTTCCTCGAAGTAACGAACCGCCTCGTCGCGCTTTTGCTGTTGGGCGGCGAGCAGGCCCAGGTTATTAAGACAATCGGCATAGCCCGGGCGAAGCTCAAGCGCGCGTATGAAATTCCGTTGGGCTTCCTCGAGCATTTTCTTTTCCAGATAAAGGGTGCCAAGGTCGTAATAGGCCGCGGCATAGTTCGGATTACTCCTCAAGGCGTACTCAAAGTAACTAATCGCTTCATCCAGAAAACCACGATGATAGAAAGCGACGCCGTAGGTGAGGATCTTTCGTTCGAAGGCATCTTCGTGATAAGTCCCGGGAAAAGGCAAGCCCTTAGCGATGCGATCCTCGGCGGAGCGCGGAGTAGAATTTGCATCGATCAACACGGAGCCCGGGTCAAGCCGGCCCTGATACACCTTGACGATCAAGCCCTGTTCATCGATGAGAAAGGAGGTAGGAATGCCCATGTCCCGGCGGCGGTCGTAAAGATAGCGGTAGATCAGGTTGTAGACCGCGGCCCGGCCTTCGTCGGCGAAAAGGACGGGGAAAGAGAAGCCAGTGGCGCGTGTCCAATCCCGCACGCGATCCGCTTCCGACGGCGAGTCCACGTTCATCGCGATTGGGCGTAGGCCTTGTGTTTTCCATTCCGAATAGTGCCGCTCAAGAGAAGCGAGTTCCTCCTTGCAAGCGAGTGACGACATTTTCCAGAAATTAATGAGTACGCGTTTGCCCCTAAGGTCGCTGAGTTTATGCAGGGTGCCGGAAACATCCGGCAGCGAAAACTCAGGGGCCAGCAAGGGGTCAAGCAGCCAGGTGCTGAATTCAGTGGGACTCGGTTCCCTTGTTTTGAGCTCACCGGCCGAAGCCGGACGTCGACCCACTGCGGCGAATTCGTGCACTCGAAACTCGAGGTTCCCCTCTTCAATGACAATCCGCCGATTCGCTGGTACCCTCTCGAACTTCTGCTCGGTCCCGTCAGGCCAGCGAACCGTAACACCCAAAGGTCCGCGGTCCTCGCCGAGGCCGAAAAACAGCTCTTTGCTATGTTGCGAGGCGAAACCCACTCCCGCCTGAAGAAGCTGGGTTTGAGTGCCCTGGGAGGTCTCCACCCGCACGGCTGCGCCGATGGCGTCGCGATTGCTCCTGTGTCCCTGCAGGCGAAAGGAGACGACATTTCCCAGGCCCGCCATGTCATTGTGAAGGATGCGAAGCTGGGGCGAGTTGCGATTCTTCAAAATCACTTCGAGTCGGCCATCGTGGTCGAGATCGGCCAGAGCAAAGGCGCGGCCGTCCTCGCGAAAGTCCAGTCCCACGGCTCCGGAGACGTCGGAGAAGGTTCCATCGCGATTGTTGAGGTAAAGAATGTTCCTCTCATAGCCCGCCCAAGTGTGGTCCGACCTGATCAGTTCGTTGATGGCGTTCCATCCCATCTCGTATTGCTGCGTTGTTCGAGCCTGGAGCGGCGACTTGGCCACGACTTGCCTCCAGAAGAAGCTCTCCAGGTCTTTGGTTATAGGTTCCGAGATGAATCCATTCGGAATGTAAATGTCGGTATAGCCGTCGCAATCAAAATCCCACGAAGCTGACGACCAGGACCAGCGGCCGTCGCCCACCCCTGCCGTCTGGCTGCGATCCAGGAATTTTCCGCTGCCGTCGTTCTCGAATAGCGCATTCCCCATGGCGTGTTCATGAAAGCGCGAGCGGATCTCGGGCGGAGCCTCTTTCATGAAATTGTCCTGCCCGGACACGCGCAGCCCGGGCGCCGTCCACATGTTGGCCACATACAGATCGTGCTTGCTGTCGTTGTTGTAGTCGAGCCAGCAGGCGCTCATCCCCGGTCCAACATCGAGCACTCCCGCTTGTTCGGCGGCGTCGGTGAAGGTGCCGTTACCGTTATTGCGGTAGAGATTCTTCTTGCCAAAGTCGTTGGCCACGTAAAGATCGGGCCAGCCGTCGTTGTCGTAGTCGCCCCAGCTACAGGCAAAGCTGAACCGATGGTTGTTCTCGGTCAGCCCCGCAGCCGCGGTGACGTCAGTGAAGGAACCGTCGCCGTTGTTATGGAACAGAAAATTGGGTGGACCGTTCTCCGCCGCATAGTAGGGCAGGGGGAACTGATAAGCGTCCAGCCCCTCGTAATAGCTGTAAAGGCAGAAATAAATGTCGACCCTGCCGTCGCGATCGTAATCGGCGATGGCGGCGCTGGTGAAGGTGCCTTCCGGAGCCTGCGCGAACTTGAAGGCGTCCGGTTCAAGCTTGAATTCGCCATTTCCCTGATTGCGAAAAAACAGCGGACCTGATAGCCGGACAACCACCAAGTCCTCGAGCCCGCGATTACCGAAGTCTGCGAACAAGGCGCAGGCGGTACCGTCAATTATACCCACGCCCGCTCGCATGGTGACGTCTTCAAACGTACCGTCTCTGCGATTCCGATAGAGCAGGTTGGGGAGCCCGGCGGGCTGGCACACGTAGAAATCATCAAAGCCATCGTTGTCGATGTCGCCGGCCGCAATGCCGTTGTTCCCGTAAATGTTGATCCCGGATGCGGCATCCATCACGGTCCGCCAGTAGTCGGTGCCGCGCAGCATCTGCTCATGATAAGAGGCGTTCCTACCCAGCGCTTGCGCCGTAATGTCGCTGAAGATCGCGCCGCTTGAGCGGCTCAGCGTCTCTTCGAGCACGCGCCAGGTGAGCGCGCCGAAGCTGCCGGCGGCGGTCGCTACCCATTCGATTTCCCAATAACCGACGCGTCCCTCACGGTAGCCTCCGGCGTCCGGTAGGCCCAGAAGGTCATAACGAATCAGGGTGTGAACGCGCATGGGAGACTGGGCCGTAACCCTGATGCTGGTCACTTCAAACTCCGCCACGAGCAGCCGCTGGAGGTGAGAAAGGCTTTGGGCGACCTCGTTTCGGAATGCATCTTGCGGAAGCGACAGCTCGCTTGAGAAGCGGTTTCGAAATACCTGGAGAGATCCCTCGCGCAAGGGCTTGCTCTCCAGCGCGTGGAAGGAAGCACCCCGAAAGGCGGGAGCGAACATCTGAGGGAATATCTGACCCGGTCCCTGGGGCGCGGCAGGGCCTTGATTTTGGCCCAATCCGAGGCTCCACTCCGTAAGCGTGTTCTCAATCTCTTCTGCGTACTTTTCGGTGATGAACTCGTCGCTTCCGGCCTCGACCTTGCTCATCACAGCGTCTAAAGGCGGAGTCGCCGGATACCGAGGAATCAACACTGAATCCACTGGGTCGGGCGACATGTCAGGGCGGGCGATAGCGGCCGTCGCAGCTCCGGCCCACTCGAACGGCGCAGGAACGAAGGCCAGCGGCACCCACCGCAGACCATTCAGAAATTGGCGCCGCGACAGTGAAAACGGCCGACGATCCCGGTACTGTCTCTGCAAACCCTTCACTCCCTGACGTTTCGGTTTAGTTCAACCATCTTAGTTGAAGATCGCCGTTCGAATCAAAACGGCTATTCGAGCGCTCGGCTTTAGCCCGGCACTAACCCTGCACCCACGGCCGGATACCCGTGCCACTTCCGCGTGGTCTAGCTATCGGCCCTTCGCGGCCCCCTTCGCGGCGCTCAGCGCGGGCTCTGGCCATATTGTGGGTCCGCTTTTGGGACGGGCTCCGGAGGGTAAGATTCGGATACGGTTGAGCCGGTGGGGTGTATACAGCTGTGGGTCAGGCTGCCATAATGGATATTCCGGTCTGCAGGTGGTTCGATTTACGGGCGCCGATTTCTCGCGCGCACTGAACTATAACAGCACCCACTCATAGAAGGGAGTCCCCTATGCCTCTCCCCACCGATGAAAAAGCTTTAGCGCTTAGCCGCGGCTTGCTGCAAGCTTTCGACCATGTGAACGGCGGTGAGCATCCCGGTTTCCGGCCTGCCCACGCCAAGGGAGTCATGCTCACGGGAATCTTCAAGGCCTCTCCCGACGCCGGCGCGCTCACGCGTGCTCCTCACGCACGAGGCGAGACCCCCGTTACCGTGCGCCTCTCCGACTTTGCCGGAATTCCCACTGTCCCGGACAACGATCCAGCGATCGCCAGCCCGCGCGGCTGTGCCATCCGGTTTCATCTCGGCGAGCACGTTCACACCGACATCGTGGCCCATTCTCACGACGGCTTCCCCGCCCGCACGGCCGAGGAATTCATGGACTTCCTCCACGCGGTCGCGGCCACCGATCCCTCCGGACCTCATCCCAACGCGATTGAGCAGTATTTGGGCGCACACCCCAAGGCGTTACAGTTTGTCCAAGCTCCCAAGCCGATTCCCACTAGTTTTGCGCGGGAATCGTTCTTTGCCGTTTCCGCCTTTAAGTTTACCGCTGCAGACGGAACCAGCCGCTTTGGTCGCTACCGCATCTTGCCAGAACTGGGTAGCGAGTACCTGGATGCCTCCGCCGCAGCGGCCAAGGCACCCAACTTCCTTTTCGATGAAATCAAACAGCGCGTCGCGAAAAGCCCAATCAAGTTCCGCATCGTCGTTCAGTTGGCCGAGGACGGAGACACGGTTGATGACGCCACCGTCCGCTGGCCGGAGAGCCGTCCCCAGATCAAGTTCGGTGAGGTCGTATTGAACGCGCTTGTGGCTGACGGCGACGGTGAGAAGCGCCGCTTCATATTTGATCCCATCCCTCGCATCGAGGGAATCGAAGCCTCTGGCGATCCGCTGTTTAACCCCCGCGCCGATCTCTACCTGCTCAGCGGACGCCGTCGCCGGGCCGCGGACGAGCAAAGAGCCAAGGTGATGACGTCCTAAGCCTGTAGCGAGGTAGCGCGGATCTCTGCTGCTGAGGTCCGCGGTTTTTGTGCTTCTCATCAAGAAAAGCCCGCGGACCTTACAAAGCAGGTCCGCGCTACTTGCTACTCGTCGACCTTAATCGCTTCCGAGACAATGAGCTTTAGCTTAGCACCATCAAAGCGATAATAGTACCGGCGCGTACTCGCGCTGCCTTCATTCTGTTCATCTACGTTCAATTTACCTGTGACAACCAACAGAATACTGTCGCGGCGGAATTCCATTTTTTGGAAGTTGCTCCACGGAGGCTCCGGAAGACAATAGACACTAGGAAGAACGTACATTGATCCGGTTTGCGCATTAACAATCCAACCAGTTTCACATCCGGCACCGCACGAAACACTCACGATGACATATCTCCCGCCAAAATTGATTGGACTGTTCTCATAGCGCTCCCGAACTTCCTGATATTCGTTGTCGGCAGGCGCTAGTAAAGGTGCCTTCTTCTTCATTTCGACAGGCTTCACCCGAAAGTCGCGAAATTGGAACCTCATCCGCGGACCTGTCTCCCCAAAGGCGAAAGTACGCCGGCAGAGTAGAGAAGTTGTAGACAATAGAAGAAGCAAAGAGGCTTTGCCCAAACAGGCGCTGCCATTTTCTGCAATCATTAACTTCTCCTCCTAACGGGACATGCACGCTTTAGAGAACGCGTCAAACATTGCCTTCGCTACGCTTTTTGCAAATCCCTTACGCTGCTGGCTGCCTCCCGGCAGGGACACCCAAATTCCCTTAGCAGATCGACAAATCCCGATACATCCTCGATGTCGTCATCGTGCAATGCCCCTTTCTTAATCCCGATAGTCCAGAGCGCCAGTTATCTTGCGATAAGTCATGTGGGCCAGCCCTCCAGGTGAACTCATCCCAAGAGCTGCACAATATCTGGCAGGCGCCTGGTGTAGCAAGCGTAGCGCGGCTTTGTGTCCGGATCGAAGTCCCGCCCCCAATTAGAAGCGACACTTTGCCGAAGAGCCGCGGAGTTTCTAAGAAGCGAAACTCCGCGCCACACTTGCTGCCGCAGATCAGTCGGCTCCGTCCTGTTGCGCAAACCTCACCGTGTAATCGCCAATACGCTGGCCATGATCCTTACCGACATTGATATCGGAAGGATAGTGGATCCCGCCATAAAGTCTCGACAGGGCGGCTTCATCCCGCTGCGAGGCGAAATACGAGGCATCCTCGGGGAAGAGATACGACAAGACCTCTCCCGCGGCGGCGGAAAAGGTCGAGTGACCAGAAGTGTATGACGGAAAATTGGGCAGAGGAATAATCACCTTAATCGTTGGGTCGAGCTGCGAAGCGCGAGGATTGAAGTAGGCATACTTCGCATCCCAACAGGCGATCGCAGCATCGTGTAAAGCCATATTGAGCAGGGCGAAGGCACGAGCGGCGCGGACCTCGTTGTACTTGGCGCCGCTAACATAAGGTTGCGCAATCATGTTCCAATGCCCGGGCGGTGTGACCGAGTTGGCGCCGTCATTCCACTTGTAGACAGCGGCTTCCTGATCCCGCGTCAGGTTGTCCACCGCGTTTTTCACCTCGGTCAACTCCTCTTTCATCTGATCCGAGGAAGTCGAAGGGGGAGGACCCGGCCGCTCGGCGAGAATATCCGCGGGAGTCATCATCCAGGCCTTAACACTGCTGAAGAACGGAAGCATGGGCGGTCGCGGTGGGATTTCCAGGCTCTTCCAGGGGATCTCACCACGGGCTGTGGCGGCATCGGCCAGGGCTTGCCATTGTGCGGGAGTGCCGGTTGCGGATTTCATTCCGTCCGTCGCGGCGCGGGTCACGAACAAAGCGGCAACCGTCTGTCCTAAAGCCACACCAGCGGCGATGTCACTCGAAGAGGCTTTTCCTGAAAGCAGAGCAGCCTGACGCTCCTCACCGGCTTTTTCAGCAATCTCCTGGACGGATGTAGGGAAAAGAAGCTGAAGCAACACGGTATTCACACCGGAGATAACGCCGTCCTCGGAGGGATATGAAGGCAAATCGCTGACCGGCATCAGAGCCTTAATACCGGGGTCGACCTTGGCAGGCGAAGGCCGGTTGTATTGGTACTTGTAATACCATGCCACCTTGAGAGCCTCATACTGCGCCACCGATACATAGCTATAGGCGCGCGATGCATAAGGTGGATTGCTGAACGGGTAATTCGGGTCGGCAAAGGGATTATTGGGGTCCGGGGCAGGATAGGTGCCGTTGGGAAGTGGCGCTGGAGGCAGATCAGCACGCGCGACCAGCTCGCGCATGATCTCGTTCCACCGCACCACACTGCCGCTGCTCCAATATTGAATCGCAGAGTTCTGAGCCGAAGTCCTGCTGCTCTGCGCAGTTTTGATCGAGGCAAGCTCCGCTGTGTAAGTCGGGTCGCTGGTTGGCGCCGGGGCTGCAACGGGGACCTGCGTGGGGTCGGAAAGAACTATCATTTTCCAGCTTCCGGCATTCGCGTCAAGACTGGCATTGACCAGAGCCGGTGGCGCTTCCTGAGGGGCAATGGTTTTATCGCAGTCCAGGCTAGCCACAGCCAGCATGCTTGCCACAAGGAGAGAGAGGATTCTGAATTCGTTACGCGTGTTCGCCACTGCGCTCATGGTTGCGATCCCTGCCTTTCAAAGTGGAGTGTATAAAGAAGGCCCGCGCTGATGGTGGAAGAAAACCCCACGTTGCGCCCATCGAGAATGTGTCCGTAACTGAATTGGAAGAAGAGATTCGGCAGTTTCGGGATGGGCGCCATCGCCAAACCGCTCAACTTTGTGTAATTCATCCGGTTCGAAACGAAGGGCATATCCTGACGGCGAATATCCCCACCTCCCAAAGTCCGCTGCTGCGAAAGCATGACGGGGAACATGAAACCGTGCTTCAGGTAGCCGGCACTCAGGACATAGTTGAATTGATTGGGCATGGCTACCTGGTCGCTCAAATAAAGTTGGCCGTTGGTGTAGTAATAGGGCCTGTCCAACTTCACATTGCTGCGGAAGGTGTAGGCAGCGGAACCGTTCAAAAACCACCCTTTGTTAGCCTGAAAGAATAGGGTCATGCGTCCCGAGAGGTTCTTGCTCCCAAGCCCTATGGAGAGTGGCTGAAAATCGGGCGTGTAGTTGGTGAGCGGAATCGAGCCGGAAGCGACTCCAATCACTCGCAGGAAGCCGAGGCGGGTAAAGGGAACTTCGAGCAGATTGTACTTGGCCGCGAGCGTGAAATCCTGAAAGCCGCTTTGCCCCTTAAGAACTCCCTGGCTGGCGTTGGTCCAGACATAGGGAGCCAAGGCGATAATGTCGAGATGTTTGGTCAGGCCGTAGTTGGCAGTCCACGTGTTGGTCTGCGTGGTTAATGTTCCAATGTTGCCATTGGTGCGCTTGAGCGGGCCCTCCCAGTACTGGTTCCAACTGTCGTGAGTGTAGATATCGCCGCTGAAGAGCGTCTTCTTGGGGATCATGATGCCATCGTCGATCGTCTGCGCATGCAAAGTCGCGCCGGCGATGAGAATCCCCATAAGGGCAATTACAAGTCTTTTGAGCATGGGTTCTCCGCTCCCCGGCGGGCGCACCTCAACGGAGCGGCCCATCGGCGTGTTGTCTATTCAGTTTGCCTTGTGAATTCAGGCCCTGCACGCACACGACCACCGCGGCGACGAGAGTCAGATCATCGCGACATAGTGATGGCAACCTGTGCGGCAATTTCTATTGACTACTCAGGTCTTTTATTCAATCCAAGTGAACGTATGCACAGTACAGGTGTGCTGATTTGAGGTCAATAGTTGGAAGTCATTACTCGTTCTGCAATTTAATGGCTATCCCAACGTACCCTTTGACGCCATGCATCCGAGGGTAAGAGCCGGATCGTTATAGCGAGCGTAGCGTGGAGTTTGCGGTTTTCAAACTTCGCGGCTTTGCTTCCGGACCGAGTCCGGCCGCTATTACTGGGCATTTACAAATCACCGTGGCGCTCAACTCTGTAGCGGCGCTGTCCCTTCGCTCCACTCAGGGCAGGCTCTCAGCGCCGAAAACGCCGGTGGGGACACCGGCGCTATAGTAAGGCCGTCACTATGATTTGTAATGCACAGTAGAACCGACACAGCCGAAGAGCCGCGGAGTTTCTAAGAAGCGAAACTCCGCGCTACACGTGCTACGGTCTTTGATGGTAGCCACGCGAGGTGGCGCATACATCGCGTTCTGTGCGATGTGTGCGGTGCCACGGCTTACGCATTCGGAACGTCCGACCTGTTGGGCCGGCGAGCTGAAGCCATACGCTGGCGGTAGCCGGTGTCACTTTGTTCCGCGGTTACCCTATTGGCGTGGGAAGTCGGTGGCGCGGCGCTGCCGCAGCATGAACAGATCATCCAGGCGCTGCTGCTCGCGGCGGGCCTGATCGAGCCGCCAGATTTCGAGTTGCCGGTCGCGCAGGTTCTCCAGGATCTTGCGCTGCTTTTGCGCTTCGCGATAGACGGCCTGCTGTTCGAGGCACTGCCGCTCGAGTTCCGCGATCTGCTTCATCACGATTTCCTCGCGCCGAGCCTGAGTCACAATAGATGTCGTCTGAAAATGAAAATCGGAGGCTGGCATTCCGGCCTGCATGGCTTCGGCGAGGCTGCCGGCGGCGAGCAGGCGTCCCTGTTTGAGGTCGTCGAGTTCGCGCCGCTTCTCCGCCAGGCGGCTGTTCACCAGCAGCAGGCGCTGGCGTTCGCGCTCCTCCAGCCCCTGGCGGAAGCGAAGCACGGGTTGGAGGGTGAAGTGAAAGGCCATGGTATCGAATGGCGACGAGGTTACAACTCCCCTCCTCTCTGAGGAGGGGGCAAGGGGGTGGTGAGTCCTTTCTTTCGAGGAGGGGCAAGGGGGTGGTGAGGTCTTGTGGTGAGGTGTTGTCTAATGGTTTCCAACACCCCCTCAGGGTGCTCGAATACCGCACGGTTCTCGAAGCGGAGCACCCGGATGTCGTATCTGTTCAAAAACTCTGTACGCCGCAGGTCGTATTCAGAGGCGATCGAGTTGAAATGCCTTTCGCCGTCCAGTTCGATGGCCAGCTTGCACGCAGGGCAATAGAAATCCACCACATAGTGACCGATACTATGCTGCCGGCGAAACTTCCTGCCTGCCACTTTCGATCTCTGCAGTGCCTTCCAGAGGGCGGCTTCGGCGGGAGTCAGGGAGTGGCGGAGGTTTCTGCGGATTTCTTTCAAAGATTTTCGGTTGTGGAGTCTCATTCCCACCACCCCCTGGCCCCCTCCTCAGAGAGGAGGGGAATTATGATGGCGCTGCCCACCATCCCGATGACGCTGTCACCACCTCGATGGCGCCGCTCACCACCCCCTGGCCCCCTCCTCAGAGAGGAGGGGAGTTTTGAAGCCATCCGGCCGTCTCACCTTCTTACCCCGCCAAACCGCACTTGTCCCGCCAATGCACTTGTCCCGCCAAACCGCACTTATCACGCCAATGCACTTATCCCGCCAAGGCGAGCAAAGCCGCCCGGCTCTGCTCGAAGCTCGTTTTGTCTTCCGCGCCCTGCTGCAGGAAACTGTTGATCGACGGCAGTGAGACCACCGCCTGATCCAAGACGGGATCGAGACCCTTCTGGTAAGCTCCAACCCGGATCAGATCTTCGGCGCTCGCGTAAGCGGCCAGGAGCTTGCGCAGGGAGCGAGCTTTGGTTAGGTGTTCTTTGGCAGCCACGGACGACATGAGACGGCTGAGACTGTCGAGCACGGAAATCGGCGGATAGTGGTTCTGGATGGCAATGCGGCGGTCGAGCACGATGTGTCCATCGAGCAGAGCGCGGACCGCGTCTACCAGCGGGTCCTGCTGGTCGTCGCCCTCCATGAGCACGGTGTAGAACGCGGTGATGCTGCCCTTGCCGAAGTTCCCGGCGCGCTCGATCAGTTTCGCCAGCATGGTGAACACCGAGGGTGTGTAACCCTTGGCAGTGGGTGGCTCGCCGGCGGCCAAGCCAATCTCGCGCTGGGCCATGGCCACGCGAGTAAGCGAATCCACCACCAGGAGCACGTGCTTGCCGCGCGAGCAGAAATACTCCGCCACCGAGGTGGCTGCCAGCGCGGCCCGGATGCGCAGCAGCGGCGATTGATCGGAGGTGGATGCGACTACCACCGACCGCCTTCGGCCCTCTTCACCCAGCGCGTCTTCCAGGAACATACGGACTTCGCGGCCGCGTTCGCCCACCAGCGCCAGCACCGTGACATCAGCGGCGCTGCCACGCGCCATCATGCCGATCAGGGTGCTCTTGCCCACGCCCGATCCGCCGAAGATGCCGATGCGCTGTCCGCGGCCGCAGGTGATAAAACCGTCGATCGCCCTGATTCCGCATCCTAAGGGCTCGGTAATCGGATTGCGCTCGAGTGGCAGCGGCGGAGCGGAGTTGAGTGGCCAGCTGTGGCGAGCGCGAAACTCCGGTCCCGAGTCGATGGGATACCCGCTCGCGTCAATCACCCGGCCCAGCAAACCGTCGCCAACGCGGATCGCCGGCTGCTCCCCCCAAGTAACAATTCGATCGCCGTAACGTATGCCGGCTGGGCGTCCCAGCGTCATGGAAAGCACGTGGGAGCCTCGAAAACCGATCACCTCGCCCGCATAGATATGGCCGGCACGGTCGACGATTTCGCAGCGCTCGCCGAGCGAGCAGAAGGGTCCCTCCGACTCGATGAGCTGTCCCACCGACTTGGTAACGCGGCCTGACCAGCGGGTGGTCGATCGCTCTTCGAGATAGCGGAAGAAGGGATTCAGCATCCCTTGTCCTTGGTCCATCGTCGGTTGTCCCTTGTCGATTTGCCTCGCTGGAACCGGGAGATTCCCTAGCCCCGCAGGGGCGGCCTATCCCAGCACAAACGACTACTCCGGTTTTACCGCCAGCAAGTCAAAGAAGCCATTCTCGATTTCTTTGATCTGCCTTTCGATGGAAAGTTCTGTGGTGCCGACTTCAGTTTCGAGCACGCATTCGCCGGCGGCGATGGCGGTATCGGCGACTACTTCCGGATTTGGCTCCAGACCCTCCTGGCTGTCCAGCAGGTCGATCCAACGGCTAACCTCGCCCGGCGGCACGCGCAATTTGACGCTGCTGCCGGTTGAGATCTTCTCCAGCGCCACGCGGACCATGCCGGCCATCAGCATCGGATCCATTTGGGCTTCCCGGTGCAGGATCTTGCGGGCGATGGAGAGCGCCAGGCTTACAACTTCGGTCTCGACCCGCTGGTAATAGGACTGTTTCTCGTGGCCGAATTCTCCAAGCGCCTTGTTGATGCGGGCCCGTTCTGCCGTCAAGAGTTTATCGAGCTCGCCGCGCAGGCGGGACTCGGCCTCGCGAAATCCGGCTTCATAGGCGCGTTGTTCACGAGCGGCCAGTTCTTCTGGAGTCGGACCCTTGGGTGGCGAGGATCCCCACAATACGTGCACGCTCGGGTCCAACCGGCCTCCACCCGCGTCGACGCCGTATCCATCTCCGTTTACCGGGCGATAGACAAACGCCTCGGTTCCCAATTGTTCGCTGATCTGCCGGTCGAGCACCCTGGTTCTAGACAACGTAGGCATCTTCCACCTCGTTCTTCAATGTCAACTTGCCCTCCGCTTCGAGCTTCCGAGCGAGGTCGACGATCTCCTGCTGGGCGGCGGAAACATCGCGCGCCCGCACGGGACCCATGGCATCCATGTCTTCCGTGAGCATTTCCACGGCGCGGGAAGACATCACCTTGCACATATGCGCTTTTAGTTCCGGCGTGGCGCGTTTCAGGGCGAGGGCCAGATTCTTTTTATCGACCTGACCGACGATTTCACGGATGGCAGCCTCGGGCACGGCAATCAGGTCTTCAAACGTGAACATCACATTGCGAATGGAAAGAGCCAGTTTGGGATCCTGCTGTTCGATTGCGTCCAGGACCGCCTTGCTAACCGGAGCCTCGATTCGATTGAGCAGGTCCGCCACCGCGTCAATGCCACCGTACGCCAGCCGGTTCTGCTTGCCCAGGCCCTGAATCTTGCGGTGCAGCACGGAAATGATCTTCTGCACCATTTCGGGCGAGAACTGGCGAAGCTTGGCCAGCCGTTCGATGACTTCGGCCCGCCGTATTTCGGGTAGAAGCGTGAGCAGCGCCGAAGACGATTTGGCGCCCAGGTGGGCGAGCAGCAAAGCTACGGTTTGCGCATGTTCGCCCTCGACCAGTTTGGCCAATTGCTGGGGGTCCGCTTTCTGCAGCACGTCCAGGTCTTTCAGCGAAACTTCCTGGCTGCGCATCACCTGGTTCAGCAGCTCCTTGGCCGCGATCTCTCCAAAAGCCGAAACCAGCAGCTTCTCCGCATACTCCAGACCACCCTTGGCGAGGTAGTCGCGAGTAAGAGCCAGCTTATCGAACTCTTCCAATACCTGAATCGCCTGTTCGCGCGGAATATAGTCGAGGTCGGCGATCTCGCGAGTGAGCGATTCCACCTGCTCCTGGTTGAGCTGACGATAAATCTCGCCGGCCGCCTTGTCGCCCAACAGCACGACCAGGATGGCCGCTTTGCGTAGTCCGGGGATTTTGGGTGCTAATACTGGTAGGGGCATGAAACTTACCCTTCGAAAATCAGTTGGCCGTTAGCGCCGTGCCTTCTAGCGGCGCGGTGGCCGGCATCTCGGCTCCTAACGCTGTGCAATCCAATCCTGCACGAGACGGCCAATCTCCTCAGGCTCTTTCGCGACTTTATCGATTACGGCGGCGCGAAGTGCGTCCGCGCGCTTCGCTTCCGGGCTTTCATCGGACAGCACCGGCGCGGCCAAGGCGCTCACGTCGGCCGCAGCGGCGGCGGGCACCGCCGTGGGTGCGGCCCCCAGCGCTGCCTGGTTCACGGCCGCCAACGCCCGCTCGCGCGTTTTGGCCGTCTGGCGGAAGGTCAACATCATCTGCTTCTTAACCGGACGCAGCACCAAGAGGTAAACCAGCAGGAACAGGATCCCGAGCGGCACATAACGCAGCAGAGAAGAATACTGTCCAACGTAAGGCGCCAGCCGGTCTGCCACCGTCTTTTTCTGCAACTCATTCTTGGCGGGCGGCGAGAAGCTGATGTTCTCGACCGTGAGCCGGTCGCCGCGCGTCGGATCCATACCGAGCGAAGAGAGCGCCAGGTTCTCGATCTGCTTCAACTCCTCGGGACTGCGCTTGCGGTGCGATTCCACCATGTTGCCGTCGGAACCCTTGCTGGTATCGCTGGCGTCGTCCACCAGCACGGAGGCGTAAATGCGCTTGATGCTCCCGGCTGGTTCAACCATGTGCTTCACCAGCCGGCTAACAGCGTAGGTCTTGTTGTCGTTAAAAATCGTCCCGGCATCATCGGAGTTATTGGCCTGGGTCGCGTCGGGTGTTTTCTGAGCGTTCGCGGCACTGGCAGCGTTAGCTGGCGGCTTGGGCGGATTCGCCTGGTCGTTGGGCGAGTTACTGGTGACGCCGGGAACCCCCGCGGCGGCCGAATCGGGCGAGCCGCCCTCCGTCGACACTTGTGAAGTTAGGACCGCCGAGCCCTTGGGATCGTAGGTTTCCTGAGTGCTGTCGGTGGAGGCAAGTTGATACTCGACATTCACCGCTGCCCGCACGTGTTCAGGGCCCAGCACTGGCCCGAGCGTCGTCACCAATTTGGCGACCAGCGCATTCTCAATTTCCGAGGGGTTCTGCGAACCCTGTCCTTTGCCATGAGAGAACAGCGGCACCCGTCCATTGGCATCCACGATGGCGACATCCTCGGGTCGCAGGTTGTCGACCGAGCTTGACACCAGGTAGGCGATCCCACTCAGGGTCTCTTCCGAGAGCCGTGCGCCCCGAAGCTTCACCAGCACCGCGGCCTTGGCCGGGCGCTCCTGTTCGGTGAACAACGATTCGCGAGGCAGCACCAGATGCACGCGGCAGGATTCCACTTCGCCGATCGAAACGATCGTACGTTCCAGTTCGCCCTCCAGCGCCCGCTGAAAGTTGACCTTTTCCGAAAAGTCGCTGCCGGCCCAATTCGGCTTATCGAAAAGCTCGAAACCCTGCCGCCCTGTCTGGGGCAGACCCTGGGCGGCAAGCTGCAGGCGTACCTTATCCACCATGCCGGCCGGTACGCTCAGCGTCGTGCCATCGGTGGAGAGCTTCGCCTGAACATTCTGCGTGGCCAGCCGCGCGAGCAGAGACTGTCCTTCGTTGGGCGCCAGATTCGCGTACAAGGTGGTGTACTCGCTCCGGTCCAGCATGAAGACCAGCCCTGCGACAGTGGCGGCCGCTGCCACCACACTGGCGATCAGCGTCATCCGCTGGCGAAAGGACAGGCCAAGCAGGAAGCTCCGTATTTGCCCGAAAATCTGGTTTCCGTCGAGCGCCATCGCTTGTCACTCGTTGCCCGTTGCAGGTCTCTCAGAATTGCATCTGAGAAATCTCTTGATAAGCTGCCACAATCTTATTCCGCACCTGCATCACCAGTTGGAAGGAAAGGTCCGCCTTCTCCACCGCAACCATGGTTGACTGCACGTCGGCCGCCTTGCCCGTTACCAATCCCGCTACCTTCTTGTCGGCTTCGCTCTGCACCTGCTGGGCCTGATCGAGAGTCTTCGTCAGCGTATCGAAAAATCCAGGCTGTTCCACCTGAGTGGTGGGAGACGCAGGGCGAATCTCCCGCTGGAAGCGTCCCGGATCAATCGGAGGAAGTCCTGAAATGATGTTACTCATGGGTGTCTCGCCTGGTCTCGATTTCCCGCCTGAGAGCGCTATTCGTGAAGCGGGATGCCTTAATTCGATGCTTGCTCAAGAGTGCTTCTCTTTCCGCTGCTTTCTAGGTCAAGATCTGCAGGGTTTGCTGAATCATATCCTTGGTTGACTGCACGGCGGAGATGTTCAATTGGTACGAACGGGCCGCACCCATTAGATCGACCAATTCGCCCATCGGGTTGATATTGGGAAAATCCACGTAGCCCTGGGTGTCGGCATCAGGATGTCCTGGATCGAAACGGCGCAGCGCGGGTGAGTTATCGGTGACCACCTGGGTGATGTGCACGCCACGTGCGGCGGCATCGGCCGAAGAGAGCGCGGCTGCGAAGCCGCCTCCCATCTTCTCAGTGCTGAAGACAACTGACTTGCGCTGGTAGGGACCGCCTGTCGCGGTGTGCGTGGTCTCCGCATTGGCCAGGTTCGAGGCCACCACTTCCGCGCGCTGCCGCTCTGCCTTTAAGGCGGAAGCACTGATATCGAGTACGTTGAAGAGGTCCATCGGCTATTTCCCTTCCTTGATGGCGTCCTGTATTTGGTGATACCGATCGCGAAGCAACTGAATGCCAACGCGGAACTGGAGCTGCGTCTGGGCGAGCAGCATGCTTTCCCGATCCATGCTGACGTTATTGCCGTCGGGAGCCTCGACCAGGTTCTGCACCTGTTGTACTTGCGGTTGCGAAGGCCCGCTCGCCATGCTGGCTCGCTGCAGCTCTTTCTTGAAATCGATGTCCAGTGTCCGGTAGTGAGGCGTATCGATATTGGCAATGTTGCCCGCCACCAGACTCTGCCGGTAGGCGGTCAGACTGACGTAGCGTTCGAGTTCTTTAAACTGTGGTGTATCAAGCCAACTCATGCTCAACTCCTCGGCGAAAGCGGAAGACCGATCGCCATCTGTTCCTTGGGCGGCAGGCCGTATTCGCGAATCTTATTGCGCACCGTGCGAATGCTGACGCCCAGCATCTCGGCAGCGCGGGTGCGATTTCCTCCGGTGGCTTCGAGCGTCCGCGAGAGCAGTTGCCGCTCTGCTTCCTGCAGCGTGAGTCCGGCCGCCAGCGCCGACTGAGGGTGCGCCGGTTCGGGGATCTCCATGCCTTCCATGACTTCCGGGCCGATCACCGATGTTGTCGAAAGCGCCAGGGCGCGCCGGACGAAGTTCTCGAGTTCGCGGACGTTGCCAGGCCAGTCGTACTGCTGCATCTTTTCGAGCAGCTCCGGGGAAAAGCGCACGGCGCCGCGAGCGGAGCGTGCCGCGTAGCGTCGCACGAAAGATTCGGCGAGTTCGGGGATGTCTGGGTGGCGTTCGCGCAGCGGCGGAATGCCCATGGGAATTACGTTCAGGCGGTAATAGAGATCGAGGCGGAACTTTCCTTCGTCCAGCAGATCGCGCAGGCTGCGGTTGGTGGTGGCGATCACCCGCACGTCAATCGGAATGGACCGGGTGTCACCGAGACGATCGACTTCGCGCTCCTGCAGAACGCGCAGTAGTTTCGGCTGCAGGGTCAGAGGCATCTCGCCGATTTCATCGAGGAGCAGCGTCCCGCCATTCGCCAATTCGAACTTGCCCGGTTTGGGAGCGATAGCGCCGGTGAAAGCGCCGCGCACGTGTCCAAATAGCTCGCTTTCGAGCAGGGTGTCGGGGAAGGCCGCGCAGTTCACGGCGACGAACGGCCCCTGGCGGCGGGGGCTGGAGTTGTGGATGAAACGCGCGAGCACTTCTTTGCCCGTGCCGCTCTCAGCTTCCACCAGAACGTCCGCATCGGTCTGCGCCGCCTGCCGTGCCCGCGCCAGCAGCGCTCGAAACTGGGGCGAACTGCCCACTACGCGATCGCTGGCCGGTCCGGCAGGTTCCACGGTTTCTACCTCGGCAACGGCTTGACCCGCCAGCACGCGGTCGGCAAGGTCCTTCAACTGCTCGAACGAGACGGGCTTGATGAGGAAGTCGACGGCGCCTTCCCTCATGGCCGAAACGGCGTCCGGCACCGTGCCAAAGGCGGTCAGCAGAATAACGGCTGTTTCCGGCGCGAGCGCGCGGACTCCTTGCATCACGCTGAGGCCATCGCCGTCGGGCATGCGCATGTCAGTCACGACCAGCGGGCAGGGCCGAGACCCGAACATGGCCAGCGCTTCGTTCTTTCCTGATGCGGTACGCACTCGCCAGCCCTGGCGGAGAAAGTTGGCCTCGAGCGCTTTGCGCATCCCCAGTTCGTCATCGACCACCAGAACTTCCCTCATCCCGACTTTCTCCTGTGTCATTCCGTCCCTTCAGAGTCCGTGTGACGATTGTCTGTGTTCCTGCCGATGCCTATAGTCCTTCGCTGTGCGGTTCATGCCTGCTCCGCGCATGCCGGCAAAAGCGCCTTTGAACGGCGTCGTTCACGGGTTTCATTGGTCGACTCGCCTTCGGTGAGCTGACGCGCGGCCAGCAGAGGCAACCCAATCGTGAAGGTCGTTCCCTTGCCTACGATGCTCGCGACTGAGATTGATCCTTGGTGCTGTTCGACCACTGTTTTGCACACGGCGAGACCAAGACCGGGGTGGACTGCGTTCGAAGAATATCCCGCCTGAAAGATCTTCTCGATGTTCTCCGGGGCGATGCCCACGCCTTCATCCTCGAACTCGACTCGGGCCAGACCGCCTGATTGTTGCGGCTCAGCCGCAACGCGCACTCGCAGTTTCCCGCCCGGTGACATGGCGCGAAAGGCGTTGCTCGCGAGATTGAAGAAGACCTGCTGCAACCGGTGTGGATCCGCTCGCAGCCAGATCTCTTCGGCCGGCTTCGAGAACTCGATCCCCATCGCCTGCTGTAAGGCCAGGGGTTGAAGAAACTGCAGGGTATCATCGAGGAGCCTGGTCAGATTCACCATAATGGTCTGCAGCGGTGCCTGGCTGTGGAATTGCAGCACGTTGTTGACCGTAGCCGAGAGGGCTCGCAAGCCAGCTTGCAGGTGAACCACCCACTGGCTGACTTCCGGCTGTTCACCGGTGGCCTCGGCGATGAGCCCGGTGAAGAGCTCCAGGCTGCCAAGTGGGTTGCGGATCTCGTGCGCCAGCAGCGCCGTCATCTCTGCCAGGGCCTGCATGCGACGGGCTTTCTCGCGCTCCATCTGCAGTCGCTTCTGCTCGGTGGTGTCGCGGAGGATAAATACCAGTTCTTCGCGCGCCGCCGCGTTTTCCGTTAACAAGGCGCAGGAGACGCCGATCGAGCGAGGGCCTTCGGGCGCTTCAAGCATCCACACGCGCTCGGCCCCGGGGTCATCGAAGATGATCTCGGCCAGCACGCGCTGTAGGCTTACCGGTATGGGCGTGGAGAACTCGATCTGATCGCTCGGATTCGCCCTCAGCATGCGATCGGCTTCAGGATTGGCGAAACATAGGCGCAGATCGCGGTCGACGACGAGTACACCACAGGGGAGTCCGGCCAGAATGCGCCCTAGATATCTGCGCATTCGCTGATTCTCAGCGAGGCTGCGGGCCAGATCGCGATTCTTGTTTTCCAGTTCCTGGCGCAGCCGCGCTACTTCGGACTGAAGATGACCATACGATTGTTCGAGCGATCCGGCCACATGCACGAACGCTTCAAATGCCTGCGCCAAGGACACCGGGCTGGGAGGGGCCGGTGCTTTCGGATCCTCATTGAACCGCCCGTCCGCCGCGTAGGCGGGGTCAGGAGCTTCTTGCCGTGTCTGTTCGACCGCACTAGGCAAACTTGTCATACCAACTTGCACTCATGCAAGGTGGGGGCCAACCTAAGCCGCTATTACGTGAGATTCCTCTCATTCCGGGTCGCGACCTGCCGTTGCTTAGTCCAACAGTTTCTTACAAATGGGCCGTTGCGATCGATCAGAAAGGGACCGAGAACCTGTGAGACTTATAGGACCCTAATGTCTTTCGAACCAATCACGCGTACACGGTCCGGGGTGGAGCGAACACGCGAAGACCCGTGGATCGCAATATCGGGGTGCGGAAGAAGTGCGGGATTTCGGCGGGATCTTGCGGGATTCTCGGCATGAAGCCGGGGCGACAGGTTGGCCTGGCCAATGTTCCTGCCGTCATGGGTCGGCCCGGCCGGAGGCAGTAAGCAATAGGCAGAGCAGGGCTTGCTGACTTCCGGCTCCGGACTCACTTCGGCCGATGTTGCAGAATGATATCATCGGGGGTGATGTCGGGCTCATCCCCTGAGAGGATAAATGCGCGCTCGATAACGTGCCGGAGCTCTCGCACGTTTCCCGGCCAATGATATTCAGTAAGAGCGTCACCGGCCTCGCGGGAGATGCTCTTCGTCAGGGAATTGGCTTCCTCGCAGAACTCGTTGAGGAAGCAATGAGCCAGCAGCAGGATGTCCTCGGGGTGAGTGCGGAGCGGTGCGAGATCGATCGGAAAAACGGCCAGCCGGTAGAAGAGGTCTTCGCGGAAAGCGCCTTCGCTGACGCGGCGCTGCAGATCGGCATTGGAAGCGGAGATGACACGGACATCGACCTTGACCACGTCGTGACTGCCGAGCCGTTGTACCTCGCCTTCCTGAAGGAAGCGAAGCAGCTTGGCTTGCATGCTCAGCGGTAATTCGCCCACTTCGTCGAGGAAAAGCGTTCCGCCGTGGGCGGAGTGGATGCGTCCGAGCCGCGATTGGAAGGCCCCGGTAAACGCGCCCCGCGCATAGCCGAAGAGCTCGGCTTCGAGCAGAGACTCGGGAATGGCGGCACAGTTGACGGTAATGAAAGGCTGTTTCTGACGCAACCCGAGTTGATGGATTGCGCGCGCAACAAGTTCCTTCCCCGTGCCCGTCTCGCCCGCCACCAGCACGGTAGTGGAGCGCGGCGCGACCAGGCGCGCCAGACGGTAAACGCGCTGCATGGGCAGGCTGGAGCCGATCATGCCGGGCAACGGTTCAACTTGAGGGAGCGCGCTGACGATGGCCTCGCGGGCGGCCGGCTTGCGCCCCGAGCCCGGCTGTGGCTCGGGACCGCGTTCTTCCGCCGGTGCTGGACTCTCTCCGGCCGTCGCCGCTTCCCTGAGACTCTGCAGGATACGGAGCAATCCCGAAAGGTGGGAGTGCAGGGGAGGCTCTTCGGCCAGAAGAGGCATTCCGCTCTCTGAATCCACAACGAAGACTTCCACCTGGGGATAGCGAGTCTTGACGATCGACATGAGCTCGGTAACGTCCAGATCGGGCAGCCAGCGGTCGAGCATCAGTACTTCGCAACGGCCTGCCTCCAGGCGATCGAGAGCGGCGGCGCCCCCGACAGCCTCTTCTGCGACCCAGCGTGTGGAACGCAGAACATCCAGGACACGACGGCGAAACTCGGGATCTGGACTGGCGATGACGGTGCTTACCAATTCCTCATTATCCTGACGACCCAGGGAGCTGGGAACCCTCTGATAGTCCCGCTGCGGTAACTTCGTTGCTGCTAAGCCCATAAATCATTCTCCACCTTCGGTAGCTACGGAGTCTGCCGGACCAACCTAAGAATTCGGTTAGTAGACAATTAAACCCCTCTAATCGATTCGGCGGAAGGCGAAGAAGACTTGAGGAACCCACGTGGAGCTGGTGAGCTTTCCGCAAGCTCCCGGCGCGAGAGGCGATCGACGGGATTGCCAATGCGATGGTTGTAAACTTGATGGTTCAGGCGACCGGATTGTGCGGCTTGCCCGTGACCCAGCCACTAGCAGCTTTCCTCGGATGTCACGGTTGGGATCGAGATGCTCAATGCCCACCGAGAGTCGGCGCCTCCCCTAACTTCAAAGCGGCCCCCCGTCAGTTCCACCATCCGGCGGGCCGCCGTCCAGTCCCAGCCCCCGGATTCATCCCGATCGGCGCAGGACACTGGCATGGGCGCAAGCGAAGACGCCGGAACCGGCACCACGACGCTGCGAGAGGCATTACTCAGGGTGACGTAGGCGAAGCCCGAGCAAGACGAGAAACAGATGCGCAGAGAGGCCGCGCGTCCCAGGCGATGTATAGCGATTCGGATCACCTCGTGTAAAGCGCGCTCGAGACGAGCGGCGCGGGTACAGACGTGAAAGTCCCCGCGAGTTTCAATCTCCACGGCTGCCGCGAGAGGCTCAGCCAGCATACTGGCGACTTCTGTTGTCCGACCCACCAGTTCCATCAAGGGCAGCGGATGGCCTCCCGGCCCGGAGTCCCTTTCGGCTTCGGTGAGATCCCGCAGGGCGCTCACAGATAGCCGCAAGCGTTCCAGAGCCTGGCAGGACTCCTCGAGTATTGAGCGGCACTCATCGGGACCGATCTCGCTCAACAGCGCCAGTTCCACCGTACCTTGTAAGGCCGTAAGGGGCTGGCTCATGCCGTGGATGTGGGCTGCGAACGCCTCCAGTAACCACTCCCGAGACCGCTCGGCCTGCCTCAACCGATTCTCCAGCTCCTCACATCGAGCGGATTCATTATTGGCGCCGGCCGCCAGATTGGCGACAACCGGCGACGGCTCTTCCAGGTCAACTTTCATGCTTCTCCTCCCCATTCTTCCTTCCGCCTAACTGGTACCCGACTCCACGGATGGTATAGATCAGCTTGGGTTCGAAGCCGTCATCGACCTTCTTGCGCAGATAGTTGATGTAGACATCCACCACATTGGTCATCGTGTCAAAGGAGAGATTCCAGACGTGTTCAATGATCATGGCGCGGGTAACGCATCGGCCGGCGTTTCGCATCAGGTATTCAAGCAGGGAAAATTCCTTGGGTGTCAGCTCAATGAGCTTGCCCGCGCGCGTTACTCGGCGCTCCAGGCGATTCAACTCGAGGTCCTCGATGCGCGCCGTCTCTTCCAGGGGACGACCCGCGCGACGCAGAAGTACCCGTACCCGCGCCGACAGTTCGGAAAAAGCGAAGGGCTTGGGAAGGTAATCATCGGCGCCGAGGTCCAGACCCTTAACACGCTCTTCGAGTTGGCGCCGTGAAGTCAGTATGAGTATGGGGAGAGACTTCTTCCTTGAGCGCACCCGTCTCAGCACTTCGAGGCCGTCTAAGCCCGGTAGGTTCAGATCCAGGATGAGCAGATCATAGTCTGATTGCTCCGCCATCACAGCGGCTTCGCTGCCATTATCGGTAACGTCCACCGCATATTGCTCCGCTTCGAGTCCCTTCTTCAGGAAACTTAAAATCGGTCTGTCATCGTCAACAACCAGCACGCGCATGGTAGTATCCCCAGTGAATCGCCCTATCCGTTCGCGACCTTCCTCGATCCCATGTCAGCACTCCGTGTGGCGGCTCGATCCCAAGTTACTGTGCGTGCATATACTAACAAGTAATTCTAATCAAATCTATCAAGCAATCACCGTAGATGCAAGCAGGATTTTACTTGAGGTTGCTAGTCTTGAATGTCAGAACTTGGGCGGAAACAATTGTGCTCGATAACGACGAGCAAGGGATCTACTTGTCTTGAAGTAGATCCCTTGGCCTTTCGTTTAGCGACCGCCCCTGCTGGAATGCGACGGCGCTGACGCTGAGGGCGGGGACGATGGAGACAAATCGATCGGCGCCGGCAGTATGGAAGGCAACGGCACCGGTCTCGCGGACTTGCTCAACACCGGAAAGCCTTGTTCCGGGTCGAGAACGACGAGATCGACGCGCCGGTTCAGTCCCCGGCCTTCCTCGGTCTGGTTACTCGCAACCGGGTGATACTCGGCGTATCCCGCCGCTGAGAGGAGGCCCGGATCGTAGCCGTATTGAGCTATGAACATTGAGACGAGGGTGCTGGCGCGAGCTGTCGAGAGGTCCCAATTCGATTTGAAACTGGCGTTGTGAATGGGAATATCGTCCGTGTGGCCTTCGATGCGGAGGTTGAGCCGGCGAGGTTTGAGATGTGCGGCAATCGTCTCGATCGCGGGCCGCGCCTTAGGCTTCAATTCGGCCGAGCCGCTGTCAAAGAATCCAACTTCGCGCAAACTGACCACAAAACCTTCTTTGGTGACCTTAATGCTGACACTGTGTTGCCGGATTTCTGGCAGCAGCGCGGTTTCGAGCTCCCGTTGCACGTCGGAGGGCGTTTGCCGGCCTGGCTTGTTCGATGCCGTGCCCTTCGTCCCTTCTTCTATGCGCGACATATCCGTGGTGCGGAGCGCATTCTCAATCAACTGTACCTGCGAAAAGGGCATGGGCTCGGTGCTCGAAATCGGCATGTGGGTGTTGGAGGCGTTGAATATACCAAGCTGCTGAAAAGCCACCTGCACCGCGAGTGCAATCTTGCCGGCCTTGCGCTTATCAACTTGGGAGGAAGCGAACATCACCACGAAGAAGGCAAAAAGCAGGGTAATGAAGTCCGCGTAGGACACCAGCCAGCGCTCGTGATTCGCATGCTCGGCGTGCTTTTTTTTCCGGCTCATTTCTGCGGTGCCGCTTCCAGCTTCGGCTTGGAATCCGCCAGGAACCCGCGCAGCTTCGTCTCCACCATGCGGGGGTTCATGCCTTCGAGAATCGAAAGCACGCCTTCCAGGATCATCTCCCGAGTGAGTTGTTCCTGGCGGATGCGGATCTTCAGCTTGCCGCCCGCCGGTAGGAATAGAATGTTAGCGCTAGCGACGCCGTAGATAGTAGCCACGAAGGCCGTGGCAATTCCGCGTCCCACTTCGTCGATATTGTCCAGGTGCTGCATGACCTGGATCAGTCCCAGCACGGCGCCAATAATGCCGATGGTCGGAGCGAATCCACCGGCCGATTCGAAAACCTGGGGGATTTTCTCCTCGTGCTCGGCTTGGTTGTCCATCTCCAGTTCCATAATCTTACGCAGCTCTTCGGGCTCGGTGCCGTCCACGGCCAGCATTAGGGATTTCTTAAGGAACGGGTCTTGGATCTTTTCGAGATCGCGATCGAGCGCCACGATACCTTCCTTGCGAGCCTTATTGGCGTAGCCTACAATCTCGGTAACCATCGATTCCAGATCTTTACTCTTTTCGAAAAAGACCTCTGTCATGCGCCCGAAGGCCTTTAGCACTACTGACAAAGGGAACGCCACCATCACGGAGCCAATGGTGCCGCCCAAGACAATCATGGCCGCCGTCGGTTGCATGATCTGAGTGATTTTGCCGCCCTCGATGGCCATTCCGCCCAGAATGCCAGCCGCTGCGAGCAGCAAGCCGCCAAAAGTCGCTTTATCCACGAGCAGACCTCACTCCGAACCCGCTTCGTTGTCGCTTTTATCGCTGGCGACTGAGATGGCCGACAAAGGGGGGACCGCCGTCGGGAAATTGAAACCAGCCATTATGCGCTGACGGAATTTGATAAAGAGGTCCACGATCTGTTCCGCACTCTCTAGCACAATGACCTTTTCGCCTGTGATCAGCGTGATCACAGTGTCGGGAGTGTTTTCAATGAACTCGATCAGTTCCGAATTGACGATCAGGGGTTGCCCTTTGAGCCGGGTTAGCCGAATCATGTGCCTCACTCGATTCTCTGCTTTCGGAGCAGAGGCGCTCCGGCGTCGGCCGGAAGACCCCTCGTACTCTATCGGCAGGTTGCGGCGGAAATTGAATGCCACTTCTAGTCACCCAGACGAAGATCTCTGGAAGGGCCTTGTCATCAACCGCGAGCATCCGGCATCGACTTGACACCCTACGCCGCAGATAGGTGGGCAATTTACGTGCCAACTCCGGAGCCAAGACGGACTTCAGCAAATTGAGAGAGGTATTCGGCGCCGTGCGTGCCTCTTGGCGATTTCGATAGGCCTTAACTTAACGCTCTCTAACCCGAGAGTGGAATGGTACGTGCCCGCAGACTCGGTTGAGCCTTATGGGTTAGAGGAGCGTATTGTGCTAGAAGAGCAACCCCGGCCACATTATGCCGGAGCTTTCCGTTGTATCGGTCCAGAATGCGAGGATAACTGCTGCCAAGGCTGGTATATCGCCATCGACCAGGCGACTTACAAGAAATATCAGGCCATCCCCGGCTTCCAGGCCCTCATGGCCGGACATCTTGCGCTCAATACGCGCAATGGCACCGAGTCCGATCATGCACGGATCAGGCTCACGCCGTCCTTTACCTGTCCCTTTCTTTCACCAGATCGCCTTTGCAGCATTCAGAAAAAGTACGGCGCCGAGTATCTGTCAGAGACATGTTCCACCTACCCACGCGTCTCGCCCGAGATGCACGGCGTGGTCGACGAAGCGCTCCATCTTTCCTGTCCGGAGGCAGCCCGTCTTGTCCTTCTCAATCCTCAGCTAATTCACCCTGACTCAGCCCAACCAGACGGGAACCTGACGGGCGACAGCTCTCGATACCATCGATTCCTCTTAAGAATTGACGAGGCGCCCAAGCCCAACGGCAATCCCTATCAGTACTTTCGGGAAATACAGAGTTTCAGCCTGCTACTGCTCCAAGACCGCAGCTACTCGCTTTGGCAACGTCTCCACATCCTGGGCATGTTCTGCGAGCAGCTCAAAGAAACCACCTCGGCGCAGGAGTTTGGACTGGTGCCGAAGCTGCTAAGGGATTTCGTCGAGATGATTGTCTACGAAGGAACGAGATCAATCCTGGACGGTATTTCCGCGCGACCGGCGCTGCAAATGGAAGTAGTTATGCAGTTCATCAACCGTCGTCTTGAGGGCACAATAAGCAGCACGCGCTTTCTCGAGTGCGTGGAGGACTTTCGGCAGGGCGTCCAACCTAATCCGGATTCGCCCACCGAAGGCCCAATTCCCTCCTACACGGAAGCAGACACGCGCTACTACCAGCCGTTTATGCAAGAGCACCCCTTCATCCTGGAGAACTATCTCATCAACTACGTCTTCAAGAATCGGTTTCCGTTCGGTGACAGTGCCGAGCCTCAGGGTAAGCTAACTGATCCCCAAACCGCCTATCTCATGATGTGCATTCACTACGCTGTGGTTAGGGGAGTGTTGATCGGCATGGCAGGGCACTATCGCGCAGGCTTTGCCGTCTCGCATGTTGTTAAGCTAGTCCAGGCTTTCTCAAGAGCAGTCGAACATAACCTGGGGTTTCTGAAGGAAATCATAACGCCCCTGAAGGCGAGCAAGCTGGATAATGCGGGTGGCATGGCTCTTCTGCTCCGTGATTCACCTGACTGTCGCCCACTCGGGCCGTGTTGTCTTCAGGACCCCGAAGGGGTCAGCTAGCCGAATCCCCAGGCCAACGGCCCGATTCTGACCTCAGGCTCTGCCAGCTTCCCCGATCCCGGAAAGCTTCCCGCCGCCCTGGCTGAAGTCACTCGCCGCCTCAGGGCCGTACTAAAGTACTGTGAACAATAGCGCTTCCGGCTAAAGGATTCGAATCCGGTGCCGATAGGGTACTCGTGTTTGGAAGAATGGGTTACGCAAGGGAGCAGAGGGAAAGCGGAGGCCGGGAGTTTTAACCTGGGCCGGGCGATCTCTCACCCGAATGCAAGCAACCTAAACCAAAAGGAGCATCACTATGGCACTTCAAGTCATGAACAATATTGCCGGGCTCGCGGCCCAGGGCAACCTGAACGCAACCTCGAACTCCCTGCAGTCGACCCTGACCAGCTTGTCTTCGGGCAAGCGCATTAACTCCGGATCGGACGATCCAGCCGGGTTGGCTATTTCCGATACGTTAGGCGCCAGCATCGCGGCGCTGAACCAGTCGGTGCTGAACATCAATCAGGGCATTGGCAAGTCTCAGACGGCCGATGGCGCCCTGGCCCAGATTACCAACCTGTTGAACCGCGCCGTTACCCTCGCCGTACAAAATGGTGGCACGGCTGACGTCACCGCTGGGTCCGAATTCAACGCCATCAGGACCGAAATCGGCCTCATCACCGGTGGTACAAATTACGGCGGCAGCGATGCGTTCGCCGGCGGCACTGTCTACATCAGCGACGGCGGAACGACCCCCGGAAGCATCGTTGTGGCGGCAACTACCGTAGCAAATGTATTGCCCAATGCGGATGGTACCTTAGCCCATATTCAGGCCGCCTTAGCCGCAACGTCGGCAGCCCGTGGCGCCCTGGGTGCCTCCATCAATAGCATGCAAGCCGCCAGCGCCACCATGCAAAACGAAATCACCAACGTGACCGCGGGGCAGAACAGCATCCTGGCCACCAACATTCCCCAGGCAGTCGCCGACATGTCCAAGTACTCGATCCTGGAGCAGACCGGTATCTCGGCTCTGACGCAGTCCAACACCCAACAGAACAACATTCTGGGACTGTTCCGCTAAAACGGCCCGTCCGCAACCTAAGCTAAGAGGAGAATCACTATGGCACTTCAAGTTATGAACAACATTGCGGGATTGGCAGCCCAGGGCAACCTGAACTCCACCTCGAACTCCCTGCAATCGACCCTGACCAGCTTGTCTTCGGGCAAGCGCATCAACTCCGGCGCGGACGATCCGGCCGGCCTGGCGATTTCCGATACGTTGGGCGCCAGCATTGCGGCCCTGAATCAGTCGGTGCTTAACATCAATCAGGGCATCGGCGCGGCCCAGACGGCCGACGGCGCCCTCGCCCAGATGACGAACCTGCTGAACCGCGCGGTCACCCTCGCCGTACAAGGCAGCGGCACCGCTGGCGGCGCCGAGTACACGGCCATCACGGCCGAACTGGACAAGATCGCCAAAGGCACCAACTACGGCGGCACCAATGCGTTCCTCGCCGCCACCGTCTACATTAGCGACGGCGGCACGACTCCCGGAACCATCAGCGTGTCGGCAAGTGACGTGACCAATGCCGCGACGGGAACAATTCCTCAAGACGGCACCTTGGTCAATATTCAGCTCGCGCTCAAAAATGCATCGGCAGCTCGTGGCGCCTTGGGCGCCTCCATCAATAGCATGCAGGCCGCCAGCGCCACCATGCAAAACGAAATCACCAATGTGACCGCGGGACAAAACAGCATCCTGGCCACCAACATTCCCCAGGCGGTCGCCGACATGTCCAAATACTCGATTCTGGAGCAGACCGGTATATCGGCTCTAACGCAGTCCAATACCCAGCAGAACAACATTCTCGGTTTGTTCCGCTAAGCCGGCGCGGCCCGGCCGCACCCGACGTCTAAACTAAAAGGAGAACTACAATGGCACTTCAAGTCATGAACAACATTGCCGGGCTCGCGGCGCAGGGCAACCTGAACTCAACCTCGAACTCTCTGCAATCGACCCTGACCAGCTTGTCTTCGGGCAAGCGCATTAACTCCGGCGCGGACGATCCGGCCGGCCTGGCGATTTCCGATACGTTGGGAGCCAGCATCGCGGCCCTAAACCAGTCGGTGCTTAACATCAATCAGGGCATCGGCAAGGCCCAGACGGCAGATGGCGCCATCGCCCAGATTACGAACCTGCTGAACCGCGCCGTCACCCTCGCCGTACAAGGCGGCGGCACCGCCGCCGGAGCCGAGTACACGGCCATCACGGGTGAAATTGGCAAGATCGTGGGCGGCACGAATTACGGCGGGTCCGACGCGTTCGGAGGCGGAGACGTCTACATCAGCGACGGTGGCACCGTTGCCGGAACCGTTACCGTAGCGGCAACCGTGGGCGCGAATTTCACGCCCGCATCGGGCAGCTTGGCCAATATTCAGACCGCCCTCGGCAATGCCTCGGCCGCTCGCGGCGCTCTGGGCGCCTCCATCAACAGCATGCAGGCTGCCAGCGCCACCATGCAAAACGAAATCACCAACGTGACCGCAGGGCAGAACAGCATCCTGGCCACCAACATCCCCCAGGCGGTCGCCGATATGTCCAAATACTCGATCCTGGAGCAAACCGGCATTTCCGCTTTGACGCAGTCAAACACTCAACAGAACAACATTCTGGGGCTTTTCCGCTAAGCCGGCGCGGGCCGGCCTTCCCCCTGAAGTGAGAGACAGAAGCTCCGGCTCCTGTCTCTCACTCTTCCTCCTATAGAGGGTAGCTCCATGACGCTCGATCTGTCTGCTTACCCCTCGCCTCAGGCTGGTAACCTGCGGAAATGAGCACCCCGTCCGAAGGCAAGCTTCTCGCCGCCGTCGTTCCCGTCAGCCGTACAAGCATTACGAAGTACCTGCGAACAATCTAGCGCTCCGTCTAAAGGAATCGAAACCGGTGCCGATAGGTGTGTTTGGAAGATAGGTTTCGGCACCGCAAGAGGGAAGCGCGGGCTAGGGACTTTAGCCTGGGCCGCGCAGGCTCCCACCCAAAACCGGCAATCTAAACCAAAAGGAGAATCACCATGGCACTTCAAGTCATGAACAACATTGCCGGGCTCGCTGCCCAGGGCAACCTGAACGCAACCTCGAACTCCCTGCAATCGACCCTGACCAGCTTGTCGTCCGGCAAGCGCATTAACTCCGGTGCGGACGATCCGGCCGGCCTGGCGATTTCCGACACGTTGGGAGCCAGCATCGCGGCCCTAAACCAGTCGGTGCTTAACATTAATCAAGGTATCGGCAAGGCCCAGACGGCCGATGGCGCCCTCGCCCAGATTACCAACCTGCTGAACCGTTGTGTGACCCTCGCCGTGCAAGGTGGAGGCACCGCTGCCGGGGCCGAATACACGGCGCTCACGGGCGAAATAGGCACGATCGTCGCCGGTACCAACTACGGCGGCGCCGACGCGTTCGCCGCCAGCACCGTCTACATCAGCGACGGCGGCGCCACTGCTGGAAGCATTACCTTGGCCGCAACCGCCACGGCGGGATTAACACCAGCAGGCGGCACCTTGGCCCAGGTTCAGACCGCGCTTGGCAATGCCTCGGCAGCCCGCGGCGCCCTGGGTGCGTCCATCAATAGCATGCAGGCCGCCAGCGCCACCATGCAAAACGAAATTACCAACGTGACCGCGGGGCAGAACAGCATCCTGGCCACTAACATTCCCCAGGCGGTCGCCGACATGTCCAAATACTCGATCCTCGAGCAGACCGGTATCTCGGCTTTGACGCAGTCCAACACCCAGCAGAACAATATTCTCGGTTTGTTCCGCTAATTCGATTAAGGCAGCGGGGCCATACCCTTGAAATGCGAGAGACAAGATCTCCGGCTCCTGTCTCTCACTTTGAGGGGCGGCTCCATGACGCCCAACCGTAGGTAACTAACCTCGCTTAGGCTGACAGCCCACAGGTGCAGTCGGGGCCAACCTTCTCGCCGCCAGGCCTGAAGTCAGCGACTCCAACCATTACTAAAGTACTGTGAACAATAGCGCTTCCGGCTAAAGAAATCGAAATCGATGCCGATAAGATAGCTGTGTTTGGAAGAAGGGTTCCGAGAGGGAGCAAAAGGGAAGCGGTGGCAAGGGGCTTTAGCCTAGGCCGCACGCGCTCCACCTGAAACCGGCAACCTAACCAAAAGGAGCATCACTATGGCACTTCAAGTCATGAACAACATTGCCGGGCTCGCCGCCCAAGGCAACCTGAATTCCACCTCGAACTCCCTCCAATCGACCCTCACCAGCTTGTCTTCGGGCAAGCGCATTAACTCCGGTGCGGACGATCCGGCTGGCCTGGCGATCTCCGATACGTTGGGAGCCAGCATCGCGGCCCTGAACCAGTCGGTCCTTAACATCAATCAGGGCATCGGCGCGGCCCAGACGGCCGACGGCGCCCTCGCCCAGATGACGAACCTGCTGAACCGTGCGGTGACCCTCGCTGTGCAAAACGGAGGCACGGCGGTCGGCGTTACTGAGTACGCGGCCATCACGACAGAATTGGGCAAGATCGCCGGCGGCACGAATTACGGCGGCACCAATGCGTTCCTCGCCGCCTCCGTCTACATTAGCGACGGCGGCACGACTCCCGGAACCATTAGCGTGTCGGCAACTGACGTGACGAATGGCGCGGCTGGAACAATACCTCAAACTGGCAGCTTGGCCAATATTCAGCTCGCGCTCAAAAATACATCGGCAGCTCGTGGCGCGCTGGGTGCCTCCATCAATAGCATGAACGCCGCCAGCGCCACCATGCAAAACGAAATCACCAACGTGACCGCGGGGCAGAACAGCATCCTGGCCACCAACATTCCCCAGGCGGTTGCTGACATGTCCAAATACTCGATCCTGGAGCAGACCGGTATCTCGGCTTTGACGCAGTCCAACACCCAGCAGAACAACATCCTGGGACTGTTCCGCTAAGACGGGCCCGTCCGCAGCCTGAACTAAGAGGAGAACCACCATGGCACTTCAAGTTATGAACAACATTGCCGGACTGGCGGCCCAGGGCAACCTGAACTCAACCTCCAACTCCCTGCAATCGACCCTGACCAGCTTGTCTTCGGGCAAGCGCATCAACTCCGGCGCGGACGATCCGGCTGGCCTCGCCATTTCCGATACGTTAGGCGCCAGCGTTGCGGCGCTGAACCAGTCGGTACTTAACATCAATCAGGGCATCGGCCAAGCCCAGACGGCCGACGGGGCTCTGGCCGCGGTTACGAACCTGCTTAACCGCGCCGTTACCCTCGCCGTGCAAAATAATGGGGACGCCTCCGCTAACACCGAGTTCCTAGCGATTCAGACTGAAATAGGCCTCATCGCCGGAGGAACGAATTACGGCAGTGCGGGTAGTGCGTTCGCTCAGAACACCGTCTATATCAGCGATGGCGGCACGACTCCTGGAACCATCACTGTGGCGGCAACTGACGTGAGTGCTGCTGGGGCGAATACCATCAAACCTCAGGGTGGCACCCTGGCCCAAATTCAGACTGCCCTAAACCATACCTCGGCAGCCCGTGGCGCCCTGGGCGCCTCCATCAACAGCATGCAGGCCGCCAGCGCTACGATGCAAAACGAAATTACCAACGTGACCGCGGGGCAGAACAGCATCCTGGCCACCAACATTCCCCAGGCGGTTGCTGACATGTCCAAATACTCGATCCTGGAGCAGACCGGTATCTCGGCCTTGACGCAGTCAAACACGCAGCAGAACAACATTCTCGGTTTGTTCCGCTAAGCTGGCGCGGCCCCGGCCGCACCCCTGACGTGAGAGATAGAGGCTGCAGCTTCTATCTCTCACTTTTCCGCTTATGAAGGGTGGTCCTATGACGCTCAATCTTACTGCTCCCGTGACCTCGCCTCGGGCTGAAAGCCCACAAGTGCAATCAGCTCCGGCAGAGGCTAAACTAACCCAGAGTCAGGCATCCTCCCAGAGACACTCTCAGCAGGCGAACCTGGCAGACAGTGCTACTCTTACCACTCCCCAGCAGCAGCCGTCGCAGGCCGTGCTCAGCTATCACGTCGATCAACAGAGTAAGCAGACCTACTTCCAGGTGGTCGACCAGAAGACCGGCGATGTTATTCGGCAGGTTCCTCCGAAAGAGATGCTGAATTTCGAACGCGAGTTGTCGAAGATGCTCAAACAGGAACAGGCCAAGGCTTGATGCGTCAAGCAGGGAGAGGGTCGATTTCGGATTCGATCTCAAACTTATGCTTGCGGAACGGCGTCCCGTTTGCCGGGCTCCGGTGAGAACGCGCCGAGGTTAGGCTCACGGAAGATAGCGAGGAGATAATTGTCATGGGTGCAACTTCGTTCGGCATCAATCTGAACACCACGGGCATGAATTTGGGCACCGGGATCAACGTGCAGAGTACGGTGGCTGCCATCATCCAGGCGGACAGTGCTCCGTTGACGGCAATGCAAAACCAGCAATCAACCTACACGGCCCAGACATCGGCACTCAACAACATCAACACTCTGCTCAATAATCTCCAGACTTCCGTCTGGGCCTTGCAAGATCCTCTCGGGCAATTCACGGCGCGGGCCGCCACGTCGTCCAACAGCAGCGTGCTTACTGCCAGCGCCGCCTCTGATGCCGCCCTTGCCAAGCACGTCATCACCGTCAGCACACTGGCCAACACGTCCTCCACCTACAGCACGACTGCCGGACTGACCGGCGACTCGCAAATCGCCACCGGGGTGGGAAGCTTTACGATTCAGGTGGGCGGCGCCAGTGGCCCGGCAACGTCGGTGAACGTTGACGACACCACGACGTTAAGCGATCTCGCGGACGCGATCAATAACAGCGACAATCCGGTTGTAACCGCCACCGTGATTACCGACCTTAATGGCACGCGCCTGGCCCTGGTCAGCAATACCAGTGGCAGTCCGGGAGATATCGCCATCACGACAAACGGGACCAGCTTAACCTTTAACGCGCCCACGAAGGCTGATGACGCCGTCTTTAACGTGGATGGTATACCGGTGACAAGTTCGAGCAATACCGTGAGCGACGTTATTCCAGGAGTGGCGCTAACGCTGTCAGGCACTTCGGCCTCCCCAGTGAACCTGAGTGTGGCTCCCGATACGACCAAGGCCACGGACGCCTTGAATAGTTTCGTCTCGGCCTATAACGCCGTAGTGCAGGCCATCAACACGCAGTTCGCCTTCTCATCCGGAAGCTCCTCGCAGGCACCCCTCTTTGGAGACAGTAGCCTTGCCGACGTACAACAGAAACTCGCTGACGCCGTCAATTTCTCCGATCTGGGAAGCGGAATTACCGGTCTTGCCTCGATTGGCGTTAACCTGCAAAAGGATGGAACCCTCTCGGTCGACAATAACGCCCTAAACTCGGCCCTCACGAACAACTTTTCAGGCGTGCAAGCCTTTCTTCAGAACGTGGGCGACAACGACAACGGCTTCACCGGCAACTTTGCCACAGGTCTCATAAGCCTGACGGATCCAACGCAAGGGCCGCTTTCCACGGATCTGAAGGGAATCAGCCAAAGCCAAACAGGGTTGGCGCAACAGATTGCTGACTTTCAGGACAGACTTAGCCAGGAGCAGGACCTACTCACCCAGCAGTTCAGCCAGGTGAACACCACATTGCAAATGCTGCCTTTGATGCTGTCTCAGATAACCGGCCAGCTCAAAGGACTCTCATCATCTTCTTCCTGAGGACAGCCATGCCATTCGATGCCGCTAGTGCCTATCGCAAGAACTCTGCCCGCGGACTCACGCTTACGGGTGTCGTCGTTCAGGCCTACGACCAGATCATCAACTCCCTGAACCACGGTATCCGCGCCATCGAAGTCCGGAACATTGAGCAGAAGACCGACCATCTGAACCACGCCTTGACCCTCATCACTTACCTGCAAGCGGGGCTTAATTTCGAGGCAGGAGGCGAGGTCGCGAAATCGCTTGAGCGCTTTTATAGTGTGGAACGCGCTGAGATCCTCAAGGCGAGCCTCGAGCTCTCGAGCGAGATCCTGCGAGGCGTGGTTGACCGATTTATCTCCATGCGCGAAGCCTGGCAAAAGGTTGACCAGGATACTCGCACTCCTGAAGTTCGCTCCGTCGCCGAGCCTCCCGCACGTCCCAGCGGCAGATACGCACCCGTGCCGGAATGGGAAAGCGAACAGTGTGGCGCAGGGTGGAGCGCCTGACGAACCAGGCGCCTCTCTTCGTCTTCACTGGGGCGATCAGATCCTGAAGCCTTCTCCGTCATAAGTGAGGGGGCCATCGCCGGCGACGGAACGCGCTAACCGCAACTGCGAGAATCAGTCCTCACCGGACCCTTCAGGCGGCCTCCTGCCCAAAGAAACCTGCAGGCCCAGTCCCGGTGCTACCAGTCCCCTACAGCTTCTTAAACTGAGAGATACAGGGAATACGGTATTAACTCCCAGTTCGTCTCGCCGATAGACACATTGATGGGCGAGGACGGCCACAATGTGGGATCAGTGGTTGATCGGATCATCGACATCGTCGAGGACAGCCTGACGGCGCTGCGGCCCGCAACTCGCAAAGGCGTTCTGGGCTCGCTGGTAATCCAGTCTCGGGTCACCAAAGCTCTCGATCTTGAAGGTCCAATCCGGTCTCAGGAAGCCGTTTTGTTCGGCCAAACACAAGATTTAGGAACCGGAAAAGTGGAGGTCACCGCATGAGTGCAAGGCAACAGTTTTCAACGTTCTTCCTGGATGGGCTTTTCTTCGGCATCCCTGTTGAACGAGTTCAGGAAGTCCTTCGATATCACGAAATGACACGCGTACCTTTGGCCCCGCCGGTGGTAAAGGGGTTGATCAACCTGCGCGGCCAAATCGTCACGGCCCTCGATCTACGCCGCAAGCTCGACCTGCGCGAGCGCGCCTCGGGCGAGCTTCCTATGAACATCGTCATCCGCACCGCCGATGGCGCGGTGAGCCTTCTGGTGGATGAAATCGGCGACGTCGTGGAAACCGATGCGGATAGCTTCGAGCCGCCGCCTGACACCCTGACCTCAAGCACGCGTGACTTGATTGAGGGAGTCTACAAGCTTAACGAACGCCTGATGCACGTTCTCGACACTGACAAGATCATCGGCGACGCCAGCAGCGCGCGCGTCTGAACTTGATAAACAAGCGATGGGGAGCCTGGGATTATCGGCGTCGGTGCCTAGTTCAGGCGCTGACCGTACGAAACTCCCGGTCGCACGTCGTCGTGTAACTCGCACTTGAGAAGCGGAACATCCCGCCCGCTTCCCGGCTCTGACGAAAGTACTTGTCAAGTGGCCTTTTCCCGCGGTCGATAGACCGGCGTAGGGGTAACGACCCCGGGAGAAGGATCAGTGGGCCAGAGCAAGCCAGCACTCAGAATAGTAGTTGCGTCCATGGGTATCGTGTTTTTCATTCAGGGATTGAAAGGGCAGGAATGCGGGTCCAATTCCGCATGCCTCTCCGGTGTTGGCCTTTCAGCGCCTTCCAGGCGGCAGGATGAAAGTCAGCCTCTCATAGGCGAAACCGATCAGCAGCCCGCAACCGATTCCGCAGGTTCGAATGATGCAGGCGGCCTCGAGATCCTGATCTCCAAAGTCCGGGCTGTGAATACGACGAAGAATGTCCTGGGCGACCACGGCATTAGCTTTGGATGGTGGATGAAGGCCGCTGCGACAAAGGGCTTACGAGGAGGGATCTCGACTGCCGGAGCAGCAACACGAGAGCTTCTCGAAGTGAACGCCACCATAAATAGCGATCAACTGCTCGGCTGGCATGGAGGCAAGATCTTTGCGAGCTACCATGACTTCCGGGGCACGAACGCCTCGCAGGTCCTCGCCGGCGACGCTCAGGTATTCTCCAATATCGATGCTATCCCCGGAGGCCTGCTTTATGAGTTTTGGTATGAGCAGACGTGGCTCGAGGGCAAACTGCGCCTGAAGGCAGGCAGAGTGGACGCCAACACGGAGTTCGACATTACTCAAAACGGCTCCGAGTTTCTGAACTCTTCCATGGGCTACAGCCCCACGATTATGTCTTTCCCGAGTTATCCACACCCGAGGTCGAGCGTCAACTTCTTTGTCTCACCGCATGCAAACCTCGACACGAGCTTCGGCCTTTACCACCTTCCCGGCGGCAGTATGGCGATTGCCGAGCTAGGAATAAAGTGGGCCAGCTCTACCGCGCCTGGACGCCTCGCGCTGGGTACTTGGCACATCTTCGCGCCCATGGATTCGTTCGAGGGCGGCACGAGGGATAGATCGTCCGGTATGTACCTTGCCTTGGACCAGACGCTCTGGACGAGGAGCCGCCACGCCGGCAATTCGCAGGGACTTGGCGCTTTCTTTCAATATGGCCAGGCGGACCCCGTCTTAAGCTGTTTCCAGCAGCATCTGGCAGGCGGGATGCAATGGACCGGCATGGTGCCGGGCCGCGCCAAGGATGCGTTCGGAGTGGGCGCAACCCGCGTGCGGTTCAGCGACTGGGATCATGACTTCGACGAACACTCCGAGATTGCCTGGGAAATGTTTTACAAACTTCAGGTGAACCGCTGGCTTAGCGTAAAACCAGATTTTCAATACATTCACAATCCCGGCGGTGCCGCCCCCCGGCGCCATCCGGTATTGGCAACGTTATATCTGATGATTGCTCCCTAGCACAGGTCACACGCGGAACGGAGCTGCAAAATCAGGCCTGGAATGAGGCCGACAAAAGAGGTGGATCATGATTAGTCTGAAAAATGCGACTGTGAAATCGAAGTTGATGCTGCTGGCCGGCACCTTCTTTGTGGGCTTGGCAATCTTTGGCGCTATTGCCTACGCCACGCTGGACGCCGTCAAGATCAATGGTGATCTCTATAAGAAGATTGCTCTCGGCACAAAGATTGAGACTGATCTGGAGCCGCCCTCGATGTCCCTTCTCGCGATTCGATATTTCGTTCTCGATATGGCGACCTCAACCAGCAATGAACATCTGCAGGCCTCGATTGACAAGCTCAGAGCCGCGGAGAAGGATCTTGAGAATTCCCAACAATACTATCTCCAAACTATGCCCGAAGGTGAGATGAAGAATCTCATCACCGTCAAGTGCTATGAGACTGCGAAGCAATACATCGATGTCACGGAACACGAGTTCATTCCCCTCGTTTTGGCCGGAAAGAGCACGAGTAAACAGGCGGACGAACTCCGAGTCACCAAAATGATACCGCTTTTCAAAGTCCAGCAGGCCGCTGTGGCTGAGGCAGACAGGCTGGCAACGGCTGAAAACGAACAACTGGAGCACACCGCCACAAGCACGGTGAGTGCAAGAACGGCGGTACTCTTCGGCGTCGGTCTGTTGGTCCTGGTAGCAGTCCTGGTGCTGTGCACCATCATCGCTAAGGGAATCCTGCATCCGCTTACACGGACTATGGCGGTGCTGGCGGACGTGGCAAAGGGCGATCTGACCCGCCGTCTCGACGTCGATACCAAAGACGAGATCGGCCAGATGGGGACTGCCCTCAACCAGGCCCTGGAGAAACTTAGTGTCGCAATGCAAAGTATCGGCCGGGACAGCCAGAGCCTTTCGAGATCTTCGCAGGAGTTAAGCGCCTCCAGTCAAGAGGTCAAGGCGGATGCCGAGGGAGCCTCTGCCCAATTGGGCGTGGTCTCTGCCGCGGCGGAGCAAGTTACCAGCAATCTGAACACGGTTGCCACGGCCACCGAAGAAATGACTTCCTCAATCAAGGAGATCGCTAAGAACGCCAGCGATGCCGCCTCCGTGTCGAGCGCCGCGGTGAAGGCCGTCGACTCCGCCAATGCCACGGTTTCAAGCCTCGGTCATTCTTCGGCAGAAATAGGGCAGGTGATCAAAGTGATTACCTCGATCGCCCAGCAGACTAACCTTCTCGCCTTGAATGCAACCATTGAAGCGGCCCGGGCGGGAGAAGCGGGCAAGGGTTTTGCTGTGGTGGCCAACGAAGTGCGAGAACTGGCCCAGGAAACCGCCAAGGCGACAGAGGACATTAGCCGTCAGATTGCCGCCATCCAAAGCGATTCGAAAGGTGCAGTGGAAGCCATCGGCCAGATCGGGGGCGTGATCGCCCGGATCAACGACATCTCGAATACGATAGCCAGCGCTGTGGAAGAGCAAACGGCGACGACCAATGAGATCGCGCGCAATGTCTCGGAAGCGGCGAAGGGAGGACAGCAGGTGGCCGAGAGTCTAACCGCAGTGGCGCAAGCCGCCCGAAACAGCACCGGCGTGGCCGAGAGCAGCAACAAAGCCGCGGGTGAGTTGTCGAGCATGGCTCAGGATCTTGACCGGCTGGTCGGCGAGTTTAAGTACGACTGAGGCCGGCCGGTACTTTCGAGGGCAGCTAACTTCAAGCCTCCCGCCAGTGCGGTTGGAAGGGCAGACGGCCACCACCAATGAGATCGCGCGCAGCGTGGCGGAAGCAGCGAGAGGCGGGCAGCAAGTAGCCGCGAAAATCACGTCGGTCCCGACCGCGGCAAAGGGCACAACCGAGGGCGCAGCGAATACGCGGGCCGCCGCCAACGACCTGTCCAAAATGGTCCAGGAACTCCAGCGGCTGGTTGGACAGTTCAAGTGCGACCGCGCCGCGACGCATTAAATAGGCTCGGGCACAGGAAAGCCGGGGCCGCGCGTTGAGGTCCCGTAAGCGGAGAGCCTCAGAAAATCAAGTTCATATAGCGGAAAGGGGCTTTTGGCCATGAATCTCACTATCCGAAAGAAAGTTTACCTGCTTTGCGGGCTGTGCGCCCTGGTGGGTGTCGGCTTCACTTTGGGTCTGCTGCATCGCAGCTCATCCACGAATGACATCTATGCCGCAGCCTTGCACGCTCAAATGAACTGCGTCGGCGAGGCGCGGTTGATCCAGTTGACTTTCAAGAAACAGGTGCAGGCCTGGAAGGATATCCTGCTACGTGGCTCGAACCCGCAGAACCTGGAAAAGTGCCGGAAAGAGTTCTTTGACCAGGAAGCGGCGGTCCACCAAGAGGCCGGCGACCTCCTTAAGACAATCACCGATCCAGCCGCCCAATCGGCCCTTCAGGATTTTATTCGCGCCCACGACCAACTCGGAGCGGAGTATCGGACAGCCCTCAGCCTATTCGAAAAATCAAAAAGGCAGGACTTCAAAGCGGCTGACACCCTCGTGAAAGGCAAGGACCGTCCACCCACTGACCTCATCGACAAATTGGTGGGCAGCATCGACCAGGGTGGGCAGCGCTTTCTGGCCGCGCAAAGTGCTTCTCTGGGCCGGGAACGTGTCCTGGTGGCTGTCGTCTCGACCGCCATCTGGGTGGTCATCTTCATCTTTAGCGTTCTTCTCGGCCGTAGTTTTACGCAGTCACTGGGCCGGGCAAGCACTGCCTTGAGGGATATCGCCGAGGGGGAGGGAGACCTGACGCGCCGCCTGGTAGCGACGCAAAAGGATGAGGTAGGAGAAGTTGCGAAATGGTTCAACGCGTTCGCCGAACGGCAGCGCGCCCTGGTGGCCCAGGTAGCCGCTTGCACCCACAGCCTCGCGAACTCGTCTGAGGAACTCTCGGCCGTCAGCAGGCAGATGCGCTCCAATGCCGATGAAACTTCAACCGGAACGAGCTTTCTGCTCCAGGTCGGGGAAGGACGGACCAAGACCTTTCAAGCTATCGCTGCTGCAACCGAAGAGATGACCGCCTCCATCAAGGAGATCGCCAAAAACGCAACGGAGGCTGCCAAGGTCACGAGCGAGGCGGCCAGAGCCGCCGAGTCCACCAACGCTACGGTTGGAAAGCTCGGCCAATCTTCAGCCGAGATCAGCCAGGTTACCAAGGTGATCACTTCGATCGCTCAGCAGACCAATCTTCTGGCTTTGAACGCGACCATTGAAGCAGCACGGGCGGGAGAAGCCGGTAAGGGTTTTGCGGTGGTGGCCAATGAGGTAAGAGAGCTGGCGCAGGAGACCGCCAAGGCCACGGAAGATATCAGCGCCAAGATCGCGGCCATCCAAACCGACACAAAGGGTGCGGTGGAAGCGATCGGGCAGATTACAGGTGTGATCGCCCGGATCAACGACATCTCCAACACCATCGCCAGCGCAGTGGAAGAGCAGACGGCAACCATCAACGAGATCGCGCGCAACTTGGCGGAAGCGGCGCAAGGCGGCAAGCAAGTGGCGGAGAGCATCACCTCCGTGGCCACGGCCGCCAGGGACACCAGCAGCGGCGCCACCCAGACAGAGACGGCTTCGGGCGAACTGTCCAGGATGGCTCAGGAGCTTCAAAGTCTGGTCTCGCAGTACAAATACGACGGCGCAAGTACGGACGCCGGAACTTGCGACAGGCGGCAGCGAACGGCTTGACGCTGCAACTCTCGCGACAGGGAATGCCCGGTATGGCCCTATGTTTTGAAGATCAGAGGTCACGAAAGGACTCTCGATGTTTAAGAACCTGAAGCTTACTCCCAAGATTGGCGGATTCATCGCCGCGACCCTGATCTTCACCTCCACCGCCGGCTTCTTCATCACCAAGCATCGCGTCAATAAGCAGCAGGAGGCGGAGTTTGTCGATAAGCTGCGCAAGACCGATGGCATGGCAGGCAGTCTACGCACTTTCTTCTCGGCGAACTCGGAGATGTATGCTCCTAACCACAATTTCAAGACCTTGAAGCAGGTTCCTGTGGTGGTGGCCTGGAGTGTGGCCCGGGAATACGCCGAGTCGCACGGCATGAAATTCACGACTCCTTCGCTTACCCCGCGCAATCCGGCGAATACTCCGGACGAGTTCGAAGCCAGGGCTCTGCACGCCTTCGAGAGCGATTCCAGCCTGACTGAGTACTATGACCGCGCGGTGGTGAACGGCGCGGAACTGATGCGCTATGCCCAACCGGTTCGCCTGACGGAGGATTGCCTTCTCTGCCACGGTGGCCCTGCGGGAGAGAAAAGCTTTTTTGGCTATTCGAAGGAAGGGATGAAGACAGGTGATCTGAGAGGTGCTTTTGTCGTCACCGCTCCGCTGACCGCCCTGAATGAAGCGTCGAGTTCTAACAGCGTCGCTCTGCTCCTGATCAATCTGGGAATGCTCCTGGCGGCGATGACGGCCGTCTACTTCGTAGTCCGGCGACTGGTAGTTAAGCCGATCAAGGATGTCGTCGATCGGGTGAAGGACATTGCCCAGGGTGAAGGCGATCTCACCCAGCGAGTCCACCTTGAATCCGCGGACGAAACCGGCGAACTGGCTAAGTGGTTCAACATCTTTATGGAGAAACTGCAATCGACGATCAGCAAGGTTGGCTTGGCGACTCGAGGCCTTACCAGCTCCTCTGAGCAACTGTCGGGCGTAAGCCACCAGATGAGTTCGACTGCCGAAGAAACCTCTGCCCAGTCGAGTGTCGTCGCCGCGGCGGCTGAACAGGTCACCCAGAATCTGCATACGGTTGCCACGGCAACTGAGGAAATGACCGCCTCTATCAAGGAGATCGCCAAGAACGCCGGCGATGCCGCCAGGGTCGCCTCAGAGGCTGTGAGAACTGCCGATACGACCAATGCCACCATTGTCGGCCTGAGTCAGCACTCGGCTGAAATCGGCCAAGTGATCAAGCTAATCACCTCCATCGCGCAGCAGACCAACCTGTTGGCGCTAAACGCAACCATAGAAGCTGCCCGCGCCGGTGATGCCGGCAAGGGATTCGCCGTGGTTGCCAGCGAGGTGAAGAATCTGGCCGAAGAAACGGCGAAAGCCACTGAGGAAATCAGCCACAAGATCGAGACCATCCAGCAGGACAGCCGCGGGGCGGTCGACGCCATCGGCCAAATCAGCGCCGTTATTGCTCAGGTGAACGACATCTCAAACACCATTGCCACCGCCGTCGAAGAGCAGACAGCCACCACTAACGAGATCGCCCGAAACGTGTCGGAGGCGGCGCGAGGTAGCAGCGAAGTGGCCGAGAACATCATCGCAGTAGCCACGGCGGCGAAAGATACGACGGAAGGCGCAGTCAATACGCAGACCGCGGCTGGGGATCTCTTAGGCATGGCCCAGGAACTTGCCCGGTTGGTGGGACAGTTCAAGTACGACCAGGCAGACCGCGCCGGAATCTCGGGCTGAAGCCTGCGTAATTCGGATGTCTCCTGTGAGAAATGCGGTCCGGAGACCAGGCTGCGGAAAAACTCGTCGGTACTGTCATTCTGAGGAGCCGAGGCGACGAAGAATCTCGTATTTCCTTTGTTTTCACGGCGAGATTCCTCGCTTCGCTCGGAATGACGGACGCCCAGAGTATTTTTCAGCAGCCTGCTCTCCTGGAGTGGACGCAACGGCAATTGGGCGCCCGCGCAGTCCGCCAGGAGGGTGGGAGTCCCCCTACACTTCATTGCGAACTTGTTGTCAAGGCAGCGCGAGGTTGCGAGGCGATGTAACTAAAGTTTTCCCGAGACTGTGCCGATTGATTAAGGTCAAGGTCTCAGAAAGCCCCATTTAAGCCGGGCTTCCCAGAGGAGGAGCCGTGCGCGCTCTGGTTATTGATGATTCACGAACAACACGAATGATCCTGCGAGGTATGCTTACCCGTCTGGGTTTCGAGGTGTCTGAAGCCCCAAACGGCGAGGAAGCGCTTGCCCGCTTGCGTGAGATCGCCGGCACCGCGCCGATCCTCGTCACCGTGGACTGGAACATGCCCGTGATGGACGGTTACGATTTTGTCCGCGCCGTGCGGGCCGACCACGAGTTCGATAAGGTGCCGTTGATTATGGTTACCGCGCACAGCGATCCCGATAGCGTGGTGCGCGCTCTCGAAGCCGGCGCCAACGAGTACATCATGAAGCCGTTCGACGGCGACATGGTGCGTGAGAAGCTGGAACTGCTTGGCATATCGGTACCTCACTAATGCGTAAGATACGTATTCTCGTCGTCGACGATTCGGTCGTGATCCGCCGTATGCTGACGGATGCCATCGTCGATCCCCTGCTCGAAGTCGTTGGCTCGGCACCCAATGGCCGAATCGCTCTGGCTCGAATACCCCAGCTCAATCCGGATGTGGTAACTCTCGATATCGAGATGCCGGAAATGGATGGGCTGCAAACTCTGGCAGCCCTTCGCAAGACTTATCCCCGGCTGCCGGTGATCATGTTTAGCACTTTGACGGAGCGCGGGGCGACCGCAACTCTCGACGCTCTGTCGCTAGGGGCGAATGACTACGTGGCGAAGCCCTCGAACGTGGGCAGCGCCACCAAGGCGATCGAGGCGATCCAGCAGGACCTGATTCCGAAGATCAAGGCTTGCTGCCCGGCCTTGGTCGCTGCCGAAACCGTCAAGCCCCGCCCATCGCCCCCAGTGATTCGGACTCCTGGTGTGAGCCGAACGCGACCCTTCGGGCGCATCGATCTTGTTGCCATCGGAGTTTCCACGGGCGGGCCCAATGCGCTTTCGACCGTTCTTCCCGCGTTGCCGGCGAACTTCCCGGTTCCCGTAGTGATCGTGCAGCATATGCCGCCGCTCTTCACAAAGTTTTTGGCCGAGCGGCTCAGGTTGAAATGCCAAATCCCCGTGGAGGAAGGTAGCCAGCATCAGGTTCTTTCCGCCCCTCACGCCTGGATCGCGCCTGGCGATTTCCACATGATCGTGGAGCGCCACGGTACCCTCATCCGCCTCGCCACCCATCAAGGGCCACAGGAGAACTCCTGCCGTCCCGCGGTGGACGTGCTCTTTCGATCGGTCGCGGAGGTCTACGGCGGCAGTGTGCTGGGAGTGGTGATGACGGGTATGGGCAAGGACGGCCTGCGCGGCTCGGAAGGCATTCGGGACGCTGGTGGCCAGATTATCGTTCAGGACGAGGCGAGTTCCGTAGTGTGGGGTATGCCAGGATTTGTAGCGGCAGCCGGACTTGCCGAAAAAGTGCTCCCTCTCGATCAGCTTGCAGGTGAAATCGTACGAAGAGCCTGGGAGGGCCGGGCGCTGCGTTCCGCGCCGGTGGCACCCCAAGCGCAGAGCCTTTGAGAAGCCCTATGTCGATCATGCCAAGCGATTTCGACTACGTCTGCAGGCTGGTCCGCGAGCGGTCGGGCATCTCGCTCGAACCGGGCAAGGAATACCTGGTGGAATCGCGTTTGTCGCCGCTGGCCCGCCGCGAGGGTTTCCTCAATCTTCAGGAACTCATTGCCGACCTGCGTCGCGCCTCAAACGGCCTCCAATATAAAGTGGTAGAGGCGATGACCACCAACGAGACGACCTTTTTTCGCGACGTACGGCCCTTCGAGATCCTGCGCACGGTTGTCTTGCCCCAACTGATCTCCCGGCGTGCCGGTGACCGCTCCCTGACGGTGTGGTCTGCCGCCTGTTCCAGCGGACAGGAACCGTACAGCCTTGCCATGCTGGTGCGAGAACACTTTCCGTCTCTCCTCGGCTCCTGGAGACTCCAGGTGATTGCTACCGATATCTCCCGCGAAATGTTGAGTCGCTGTCGCGTTGGGCGTTTCAGCCAGATTGAAGTTAACCGGGGGTTGCCGGCCCAGTTCCTGGTGAAGTATTTCTCGAAGGAAGGGCACGAGTGGCAGATCAAAGATGAACTCCGCCGCATGGTCGAGTTTCGCGAACTCAATCTCAATGATGCCTGGCCGGGGTTCCCCTCCGTGGACATCATCTTCCTACGCAACGTGCTCATCTACTTTGAAGTAGAGTCGAAAAAGGCGATCCTGGCCAAAATGCGACGGCAGCTAAAACCGGGTGGGTACCTGTTCCTCGGAGGAGCCGAGACCACTTTGAATCTTGACGACAAATTTTCTGCCCTCCCCGGTGAACGGACAGCCTGCTATCAGGTGGCCGGCTAAGTATCTCAAAAACGAGCGCTCCGAGGTTGCCCATGGCTCACGAACGCGATGGGCGAACTCAAAAGCCGATCTCCTCGGCCGAGATCTCCCGGTTCCAGCACGAGGCGGAGCCCCGAATACGAGCCTCGGACCCCATTTCCGATAGCGGAAAAACAGCGGAAAAACAGCGGAATAGCAGCGGAATTTGGCCGGTGTTCAGTTCTTGGCGGAGGCTTCTACCTTGACGTTCTGCAGGGCTTCCTTGATCTTGCCTTCCATGGTAGTGATGAAGCTTTCGGGATCGAGCCCCTCCTGGCGATAAATCACCTTTCCATTGCGATCAAAGATCAGGAAGGTCGGCAAAGCGCGCACGCCGAAAGTGCGTTCGAGACCATTCGAATAGGCTACAGGGATCTTCCACTTTTGCTTCTCCAGGAAAGCCGGGACACTCCCGCGATTCTCATCCGTATTCACGGCCAGAAAGACAGTGTCGGTCTGATCTTTGAGGTCGGCAGCAACGCGTTCCAGGAGCTGTCCGGCCAGCCGGCAAGGACCGCACCAGGTAGCCCAGAAGTCGAAGACCACTACCTTGCCCCGAAAGTCCGCCAGCCGCAGGTCGGAGCCGTCCAGGCGCTCAAGCTTGGAGTCGAAGGGGTTTCGAATGGGGGCAGCCGGCGCACTCGAATCGAAGCGGGTAGCAACAAGGCGCATCAGCTCGTCATAATGTGACATGACTAGATCGCCCAGACCTTTCTCGCTTTGATATCGGGCTACATAGGCGCTGCCCAGCTTGCGCCGCAACTGCTCGCGATGCTCCGGGTCCACTCGCTCCAGCGGGAAAGCGAACGCCGTCGCATAGTCGTCGATAGCGGTCTCGAGCGAGCCCGATTTCGCTTCGATATCGCCCATGCGCTCGGCGACGGACGCGACGGGATACTCGGCGTAGCTCTTGCGATAATCGGCCAGGGCTTTTTCATCGCTGCCAGGCTGGGTTGAATTGGCGTAGACCTTGGCGCGCATGGCGTAGGCCGCCGCTCGAATCATGGTATCCTGCTCGGCCCGCTTTGCGGGGGTGACGCCCGGCCGCAGAGCAGTGTCCACTTTGTCAGCATGCTCTATGAATCGAGTGGTGTAGCGGATAGCCTGCGCTTCGCTCGCGGGATCGGTCTTGCGGCTAAGGAGGTCGGCCAATGAGCTCAGTGTCTCAAAATCACCCGCCTGGAGGTCCAATACCCTCTCGCCGTACGTGATCGCCGTCTCCGGATCGTTTGCTTCCATGGCCTCGTGCATAATGATCTTCAGCACCTGTCGGCGTTGAAGACTGGCAGGATATTGCGTCAGGAAGTCTTGGAGATTCTTGATCAGAGACTGCGGATTGCCTGGTGAGGCCGAGGAGACCGCGCGCCGCAAGCCTTGTGACTCCTGGTCTTCGGCAGAGAGGCCCGAGTTTGCAGTTGTGGGAGAGCCTTCGCCAGGATCAGATCTGGAGGGTGGGTGTGAAGAGTCCGGCACCGCCGGGTTTTGCGCTATGTGTTCCTGGGCGGTGATGACACCCACAGGCAAGATCAGGACAATCCCGAACCCTAGCGCCAACAGGCCCGCCTTTCCGCGATTCTCGTGCTGGCGAGCCTCCACGCTTAGATTTCGAATTTTGGGTTTTCTGACTTTCAGAATGGGGTCCCGCCTGCACCGGATCTGCCGCTGGCGATTCAGAAAGGATCTAGCTTCTTTAGAACACCAAATTTGCTCTTCTTCTTCTTCCGGGGAAGGTCTGCCTGGTTGCTTGACGACGTGCCCTGCTGAGGATTCGCGGCCACTGCCGGATTCGGAGCGCCAGGGTCAGTAGCAGCGGGCTTGAGGTCGATGGGTTGGCCTGCGGTAAGGCTCTCGTCGGTGACCTGTCGAACCGCGATGGCGTTGCCGGGGCTGGGCGCGGGTTGCTGAGTCTTAGCTTCGATCGCGGCCGGTTGCTTGCCCAGCAAGGCCGGGCCGTGCCGCGTCGCGCTCAAGTCTGGGGCGCTCGATATCATTCCTGTGAGGCGGCTCATCAGGTCACGCTGCGGGCGGTGAAGGGCATCGGCTCTGGCCCGTGCCATTACCGCCTTCGAAGCCCGCGGTACCGGTGCGTGCAACTCAGCCAGGCGATCCTTGGCGTCTTCGGCTGCCGGGCTCAGGGGATAGGACGTGAGAACTCGGGAGTAGTAAGGAACTGCTTCCTTAGGCCGGCGCTCCTTTTCCAAGGTCTGGCCAAGATAGTAGAGGGCTTGGTCGGCTTCGCTAAAATCGGGGTATTGGTCGCTGATCTCCTTGAATCGGGCTTCCGCCGCTGGCAGAGCGCCCTTAGCATAGTAAAATTGACCTATAGCGTAGTTCCCGGTCCCCAGAACTTCCTGGATCTGGCGCAGTCGCCCCTTCACTTGCGGCAACAGGGGGCTATCAGGATATTTGAGCAGAAAGGCTTTCAACTCCACCTGGGCCAATCTCGCTTCGGCCAAGTCACGGTCGGGCTTACCCATCATATGGAAATGTGCCATCCCCACGCGGAACTGCGCTTCCGGCGCTTCAGGTGCCGTAGGGAAAAAGGTGATGAAGTCTTTGTACTCAGCGATCGCCTCCGTCAAGCCGGAGACACCACCTTCACGATAGTAGGAGTCGGAAATTGCCAGCTTGGATTTGGCCAGGTACTCGCTGTCGGGGTAAGTGTTGATCAGTGTCTGCAATGTGAGCCGGCCAACATCGTAGCGGCCGTGATCGATTTCATGGACGGCCTTCTCGAAAAGGATCTTGTCCGGCTGGTCGCCGGGATTGACAACGCCCGCAAGATCCTTGTGTCGCCGGTTCACAAGTCCGCATCCGCTTAGGACGCTGACTCCCAAGACCAGCAACAAGACTGCCGCTATCCAGCGCCTGGGGTGATTCTGCGCCGGTAAGGCACTCGCCTGGTTCTGGTAAATCTCACCCCACTTACTACTTTTCACAGGTTATCCGCGCTCCATTTTGGCGAGTGCGGATGAAACCGCAGTCCGCCCCTCGAATTCCGGCGATTCAGTACAGGCCCGCACTGTGCCTCAAGCCAGCAGCGTCGGGCGAGACCTGGATGCCAAGCGAATCATCTCGGCGAGCCTCAATCTTGGGTTGCCTTCACTAAAGATGGCAGAACCCGTCACGAGGATGTCCGCGCCCGCGGCGACCAACTCCTCGATATTAGTAAAGTCAACGCCACCTTCGACCTGCACCTGGAAATCGAGTCCCCGGTGCTCTCGCTGCCTGGCCGCTTGGCGAATCTTGCCCATTGACCAGGGAATGAACTGACCGTCCAGACCCTGGTTGGCAGAAACGATTGTAAGAAAGTCGATCTCCCCCAGAAGGTCGGCTACCAAATCCACAGGGCTTTGCGGATTGAGCGCCAAGCCGGCCCTCGCCCCCTTGGCCCGGATAGACTCGATGAGGCGGGGCAAATGCCAGGTCGACTCAGGGTGAACGGCGACGCGATCGCCGCCAGCTTCAAGAAAATCGTTCAGGTAACGCTCGGGCCTCTCAATCGCCAAGCGCAGGTCGAGAGCCAAGCGTGTATGACGCCTAAGGCTCAAGACCACCGGCTGACCAACCGTAATCTCCGGCCCGAAATGACCGTCCGAGACATCGATGTGCAGAATTGACGCACCCTCGGCCTCCAAAGTTCGAATTGCCTCGCCCAAATGCGCGAAGTCCGCGGAAAGTAGAGCAGGCGCAACAAGTACCATAGGACGGGTCTGATCGCGGGCGGCCGCCTCGAACAGAAATGTCAGGATAGCACAACTCCAGGGCAAAAACACCCGAAGCCAGCGCGGCTCGCCGGCTCTTCCGCCGGCCTTCCTCTACGGCTGCAGCTATTTCCTGAATAGGTTCTCGAATGCCTGCCGGGGATCGATGGGTGCGGCTGAGGTCGTCTGCCGCTCGACCGTTGTACGCGGCGTGAAGTACTTGCAGTCGTTCTTGATATCCTTGCGGGGAATACGCAAGGTGATCGGTTGACTGCACTCAAAGCGCGACTCAGTGTTGAAGAAAGCACACTGACGACAACTGTGGATTTCTGAGCCACATTTTGGGCACTTGCCTCTGACATCCAGCCCTTCAGCACCCTGGGACGATAAGACGGTTCCGCAGCCAGCGCACCTTACGACACTGCGACTAGCTGGCATCTGAGGCGTCCTGGGACCCATGATGTCAGTCCTTTGAGCGCCGGGAGGGCGCTGGCTGAATCGCTGCTCTGACCGGTCCCGTCCTGAATCCTGATAACCTCTCTGTCGATATTTTCTATCCATTTTGTATGGAACTCCGTGTTTCTGAACGACTTGCTTCGGGCGCCCGAAAGCAGACAAAGACTACGGCGGCACACGACCGCATCCCTCGTCTGACAATCGAACCCTCTGTCTAATTAGGATCGGCCGATTGAGAGGAAACTTCACACTTGGTGGCTTCTTTTTCCTCTGGGTTCGTCGGGGTCTCACAGGTTCTTCAACTCGTTTTCGTTGGGCCACGGTTTCGCCCCCCTATGGTTGCGAGCGTCTCGGTTACACAACGCCCCCGCCAACGCTCCTGTGCCTGTAGTGTCTGCGCACCCAGTGGCGTTTCTCAGTTCGGAACATACGTCCGCACTAATCCGTACGAGGCAGGGAAACCAGCGGTGCAAGACCCTTAACAATTCCCTTTCGAGCCTAAAGAACTCGCTGAGTTCGAGCCAAGACGGAAGCTCTCCCGGCTCGAACTGAGTGTGGCGGGAGGATTCGATCGGCAGGCATTTACTTCTTCGGAGCGAGCGACCGAATGTAGACTCCGACCGCCTTTATCTCGTCAGGCGACAGCTTGCTATCCCAGCCAACCATCGCTGTGCCCTTCTTACCGTTCTTGATGATGTCCGTCATCTGCGCATCTGACATTGCCGCCTGCACCTTGGGATCGGTGAGGTCCGGCGTCTTAATCGCAGCGTATCCCTTGCCCTCCATGCCATGGCACATGGAGCACTTCTGCTGGTAAATAGCCTTGCCGTCGGGAGCGGCCTTGAGGGTCACCGAGAGTACCAGTACCCCTCCCGCTACCACAAGCCTACTTTCAAGCCAACGACGATAGGATTTCATCGAGTGATCCCCTTTTTCTTGTTTCCTCTTAGTGCGGGTGGAAACTTCAGTCTCCAGTCCATTTGCCACCACCAAACTATTTGATGCGTCCGCGCCGCGTACTGTCTCGCCCCTGAGGCCGAATCATTGGGATATCGCCGCAGTTTCCCCCAACAGCCGCTGCGTATCCCGCTGCGGGCGATTGATCGGTGCCGTCTTCCTGCCTTTCGGATCCGCTTGTCAGGGCAGTCTCTAATTCTATAGGTTTCCGAGCCCGGAACCCGGAGAATCCGTAACGGGAGGCCGAAGACTTGTGTCAGGATAGCGTTCAGCTTAGCGCCAACGGCTTGGCCTGAAGAAGGCCATGCTACAGGCACTTCTGGCAGAAATCAACTGTAATCTTGAAACGAGCGGCCTGTTCTGTTATTTTTCCGGTGGGTCCGAGGGACGATCAGGTCCGGTTGCCGCCCGATTTCGGCGTAACGCTTCTTCGAACTTCCGATCGAGCAGCGATTGCTTCATCCGCTCCTCTTCCGCGCTCCTCCGGAAGTGAGCCTCGCGCCGAGCTGCCTCCTGGTCAAGCAGCCTGTCTGCGCGCTCCAGAGTGGGCGCGTTTACAGGCTTGGCCGGCGCCGCGTGGTGGATCACCCGAGCTAACTCGGCGTCGATTTTCAAGCGTGCACCGCAGCACGGACACCATACTTCGAACTGGTGATGAGGCTCCTGGCCCATATCATGAGATTAAACCACGACATATCTCGACCGGGTGCGACAAAGTGTTATAGAGGATGGCGAGGCTCTGCCACGTATGGGTACGCCTATCCAGGGTTCCCGGTTCGGTTTTGAGGACTCAGTTCGTGAGAACCCGCCGGTAGATACCTTCCAGGACGTCGACCGGCGCCCTCCCGGGCAGAACCAGACTCTGGCGCGAAACGATATAGGTTTGCTCGAGCGCGAACTGACCAGAGAGGACAGCGTGCGCCACCCCATCGGTAAAAACGATCCAGGTGGAGTGCGGGGGAAACTCCCACTGTTGCTTTGGGCAGTCCCTCTGAAAGGCTCTATCGTGCTTCATGCAATTATGAAGGCGGTGCATAATCCGGTCGTAGGGCGACGGATTTGTCACTGGCAGACCGGCAGCCCGAAGAAGTCGCCGCAGCCACGGACCGGCGCCGCTGTCGCCGGCATCCAGCAGCGCACTACCTGGCATACGCTGCTTGCCGTTCTCTACGGCGAATCGCCGCGCCAGAACCTCGAAGGTGTCTGTCGTTACCCAGACGCGCGACCGGGCAGGGTTGATGTTCGTGAAGACGCGCAGGATACGATCGCCATTGGTGGGACGAGTCGGAAAAGAATCGACATGCAACAGATCGTTGCGTGCGGTGTGGCGGAGTTGCCGGCCCGCCTCTTCCTGCGGACGGAAGCTGGCGTAGTCAATCCGCAAGTGCCGCGAGTAATGTGGCAAGAGATCCGTCAGGAAGCCGGTCGCACTCGCCGAGTAGTCGTGCATAATCTGGCGCAGCCGATCCCGCTCCTGACGATCACGCTTGTCCAGGCCGGTTAAGCGGCCGATACCGGGGCGATAGGCGATGTTCTTATGATAGGCTGCGGCGCTCTGCCGCCGCTCCAGGAGAAACAAGCGATCCTCCTCAGGCATACGGAAAGGAGTCTCGGGGAAAAAAAGAATGTCACCGCGTTCGAGTCTCTCAGCGTAGCGTCTTCCGCGGGTCTCGCGATTCTCTACGTGTGGTTTAACGTCAGAGTTGACAGTATCGAATACCGTGGTCATCGGAATCGCCCTCCCTTCGCTTGAGACTGACCAGCCAAAAACCGATTCCCAATCATTCGGCCGACGATGCCAGAGCTGCCTGCAACATGGCCCTGGTGTAACCGATGTTGTAGATGTAGCCCGGATAAGCGCCCCCTCCAGGATACGTCGAGTTGAACGCAGGCAACTCGCGATCAGCCTCTAGGGCGCGTGGATGCTCCGGGAAGACCAAGCGTGGATATCCCTGCCGCACCAGCTCCTTCATTACCGCGAACATGTTGACTTCACCTTCATCCAGGAAGACTTCAGTGTACTTCCGCTTTGGCACCTCCACCCGGACATTTCGGAAATGCACGTGATTGATGCGATCTCGGCTCCCAAAGTAGCGGCAAACTTGAACGGGATCTTCGCCCATTTCCCGCGTTACGCCGCAGTCGAAGGTAATTCCGTTCGCCTTGCTCGGTACGATCCCGATGAGGTGTTTCCACCCTTCCACCGACCCCATGATCTGCTCAGATCCGCGGCTGAGAGGCGCCGGCGGATCGTTAGGATGCAGAGCCAGTTGCACACCCGATTCTTCGGCCACCGGCACGACCGCTTTCAGAAAGTAAGAGATATTGCCCCATATCTCGTCAAGGGTATGAGCCCCCTCTTCGGGGAGCGGTGGCAAGGCTTTGACACGCTCGTAATCGAAGGCCGTCAGGCCCGTACCCGCGCGTCCGGTTTCCGCATAGTATCCTTCCACCAGACGGTGGGCATAGAAGTTGTACTCGATTACCGGCAAACCGGCTCTTCCAGCGGCCCGAATCGACTGCCGGATCTTCTCGATTTCCTCGTCGCGGCCCGGTGCTCCGTAAAGAGTCTTCGTAAATCCGCCGATCATCATGTTGCCCAGGGTAAGGCCGCCGGACTTAAGCGTACTCATAATAGAGCGGATGCCGGTGTCTTCCCAGGGAATCGGCGGTCCCCCCATCAAGATTTGATCGACGCCCAGTTGCTTAATCAGACGCATCTTGGCTTCGGTCAATTCATCTGCAGAGATGGAGAGGCAGATCTTGGGCGTGCTGGAACCTTCCCTTAGCTTTTCCGAATCCGCCTCATCCTTTCCCCAGCTGGCGGGTATGCCGCGGGCGTACCTCGGGAACGCCGCAACTCCCAGACCCCTTAGAACCTTCCTTCGAGATATGGACGAATCCATCAACGAGACTCCCCCGAAGTTCGTGAAGGCAACTTGCTTGCTGTAGCGCCGTGTCCCCACCGGCGATTCCGGCTTTCTGTAGCGCCGGTGTCCTCACCGGCGTTTTCCGCGCTGAAGACAACGCCCTCCCACATTGAGTGTCACTCTTATTTGTGACTCTCAACAAACGCCAGAACTAATGCCGAGTATGCCCTTTAGTTATGGATGACTCTGGAGGGCAGGAAGTTACCGAACGCTGCCACAAAATGATCTCACTTGGCACGAAACCGTTCCACCCTGCGCCAGGCAACTCGGTCTTTTTCCGTAGTGAGCGCGCTGCTAAAGAGCGCCGCAGGTCCTGATTCTTGCTTCAAAAAGATGTCATTCGCCTACAACTGAGAACTGCAGACGGTTGCTCAACCGGTCGATACTATCAAGCTCCACGCGAACCCGTTCGCCCAAACCGTACGATCGCTTCGAGCGCTCGCCCACCAACGCCCGCAGGTTTTCGCGATAGACATAGTAGTCATCCTCAAAGCTTTCCACCGGTACAAAGCCTTCCACGAAAAGGTCAGTCAATTCCACGAAGAAGCCGTTTTTGGTGATGCTGATGATCAGTGCCTCGAAATTCTCGCCGAGCCGTCCCGCCATAAAGGAGACTTTCTTCCACTCCATCAGTTCGCGTTCAGCATCCGCGGCACGGCGCTCCGACTCCGAGGTTTCGAGGCCCAAGAGATGGAGTTCTTCGAGACTGACGAACGCACCGTCTGACGCAGCCACTGCCTGTGGGACGGCATCGACAACCTCTTCTTCCGCTTGGCGCGCTCGCCTGAGAGATCCGCGCCGCGGGGAAAGCGGCGGCGCGGAGTGCGCCTTGCCGGTCCCAACCTGCACCTTGGCTGCACCGCCCTCCATTTCCAGGGCAGCCTTCAGAATCCTGTGCACGATGAGGTCCGGATAACGGCGGATCGGCGAGGTGAAATGTGTATAGGTTGACGAGGCCAAGGCGAAGTGTCCCAGGTTCTCCTCCGAGTAGCGTGCCTGTTTGAGAGATCTCAGCATCAGGTAAGAGAGAATGCGCTCCTCGGGCTTACCTGCGATTCGCTGGGTCAGGCGCTGGTAGTGACGCGAGGTAATTTCGATCTCCTTCGCATCGATATTCTCTTGAAACCGCGGGTAGCGGTGGCGCTCGTCGCGAAGTTTGACGCGCGCCCTCCGCGCCGGTGGGAGGGTTACGCCGAGCGAATAGCCGAAGGTGGCGGCGATCTCTTCGAACTCGATCACCTTCTTGGGATCGGGTTTCTCGTGGATACGATAGAGCGAAGGCACGCCGCGGCTTTCGAGAAACGAGGCCACGGTTTCGTTGGCCACCAGCATGAACTCCTCGATAAGCCGATGGGCGATGTTGCGTTCCGAGCGCGTAATGCCGGTCATACGGCCTTGCTCATCGAATTCGATCTCGGGCTCGGGCAGATCGAAATCGATGGAGCCACGCTCCTCCCGCGGGCGATTGAGTATCCGCGCCAGTTCTTCCATGAGCTTGAAATGCTGCACCTGGGCCCGGTAGCGGGCGCACATTTCGGGATCGCCATTCAGCACCGCGTTTACCGCCGTATAGGTCATGCGTTCGGCACTGCGAATGACGCCCGGCATAAGCTGGCAAGCGGTCACCTGTCCCGCCGGATCGATTTCCATCAGCGCCGACATGACCAGCCGATCCACGTGAGGATTCAGGCTGCAAATGCCGTTGGAGAGCTCCAAAGGCAGCATGGGCACAGCGCGATCGGGAAAATACACCGAGGTTCCGCGCAGACGCGCCTCACGATCGAGTCCTGTGCCCGGCCTGACGTAGTGGGCGACGTCGGCGATGTGCACCTGCAAAAGGTAGTTGCGATTAGGGAGTCTCTCGACATGCACCGCATCGTCAAAGTCTTTGGCCGTCTCGCCATCGATGGTCACAATGGGAAGATCGCGGAAATCCCGTCGAGCGGTGGAGTCCGCCTCGCCATTGCGCTCCGAGACATACTGGGGTTTCGATTCCGCTTCCTCGAGCACGGCGGCGGGAAAGCGATGCGGCAAATGGAACTTACGAATGATAATCTCAACGTCCACGCCGAAATCGTCCCGCCGGCCGAGAATTTCCGAGACTCGGCCCCGCGGCAATGAGCCGCCCGCCGGGAAGCTGGTGATCTCAACATCGACAATCAAACCGTCGAGCTCGCGCGTGCTTCGATGTTCTTTTCCATCCCCTTTGGACCCGCGCCCACGCCTTCCGGATCCGGCGTCCGACTCTCCACCGAACTGCCGGTTGCGCGCACGGCGCTCGTCCTCGGGCCATTCCTCTCCTTGAGGGATGACGATCTCATGCGGGATCCGGTGATCGTAAGGCAAAACGAAGTTGTAGCGCGGTCCACAGCGGAACTCGCCCACGACAGTCTTCTGGGCGCGCTCGACCACCCGGATGACGCGGCCCTCGATCCTTGCCTGTCTATCGGCCGCTTTTGCCCGCCCCAATGATCCGTATCGTCCTCCCGGCCCGCCTCGATTGCGGCCGGAGCCAGAGTGCCCGGCGTTCTTGCGAAACACGAGCACTTCCACGCGGTCGCCGTGCAAGGCCGATGCCATCCCGTTCGGAGGAACGAAAATGTCCTGATCGGCGGCCGCACCACCAGCACCTAGCTTAGGTAGCTTATCGGGAACCACGAAGCCGTATCCGTCGCGATGGCCGATCAGCCGGCCGCTCACGACGTTCGGGTCCTTGGCACCAGCCGGTGTATCCTTGGCCGGGGTATCCTTGGGACGTCCGTGGGGCACGCGAGACTCGACACGGTGCCGGGCAGGTTTACTCTCGCTCGTCTCCAAAGCTGCTGAGGTGAAATGGTTCTTTTTCAGGCGCACGATCTTTTGCCGGCGGGCAAGATCCTTCAGGGTGTGCTTCAGGTCACGCGCTTGGCTCGAGCGCAATCCGAGTTCCACCACCAGTTCGCGCAGCCGGAGGGTCCGGCCTGGGTTCTGCTCAAATACACCGAGGATTTCCGCTTCCGAGGGCAACTCGCGCATGAGCTCGTTTCCAGCCCGGCGGCCATGTTGGGTAAAGTAAAAGGTAGTTTACCATCCCGCCGACTTTGCGTATTCGATAACGGGGAATTGCTAGAGCTTTGGGTGGGTGAGAGTGGGAGTCTTGCAACGCTTATTGGCAGGGGATGAGGGTATGGGGACCACTTTCGCTGATAACAGCCCTCCCCTTGTCTGAACCTGTCCCACAGCTCCTGCTGGACACCGGTACGAACGCGCTTATGCCGGAAGGAGTCCCGAAGGGGCGACCTACCACAGCCCAGGCCAACGGCCTGGGTCGGAGAGCCCGCTTCCCGTTAGCCGCAAGCCCTGAAACGGCGGAATAGCCTTGCCGAACGTGCGCACACGGTCGTTCCAAGCTTGGTCGGTCGCTTTGATCACGCCCTTTCAGGGCTTGAGGACGCCTGGACTACATTTGACCCAGGCCGTTGGCCAGGCGCCGTTAAGAAAACCAGCTCTCCCCTGCGCCGTGATTAACGCGGTGTCTCTCGATCCAACAGTATATCCTGCAGGGGCTGAAGAACCGTGGTGCCGAAGAGAAGATTCGATCTCGCCGGCGCCCGCCGAGCCGAACAAACTCAACGAAATTGTCTCCCTGGCGCATGAATACTGGTTTGAAGTGTGGTTCTATTAGTTCTCTATATTCTCACCACGTCTGCCTCATGCCCTACAAAAACAGACACCAAACAGACACCAAGGACGCCGGTTCAACGCTGTCGGGCCCGCGCCAAGGGTCGCCTCAGATCACCTCGCACGGACCACTTCCTATCATTTTTAGATTCTAAGCGGCTGTCGGACGAATTGCTAGGGGCATCCGCATGTGTCCCGTGCGTGCTATTGCCAGGCAGTTACCGGCTCAGTACGTCGAGGCGCGCCTGCCGACAGAAGAAGCAGCCGAGAGTTCAAACATAGGAGTGAAGGCCATGTCAGAGCTTGGAGTAAACAGAATCGTTTTAATCGGCCGGTCCGGCGGTGACGCCGACTTGAAATTCACTGCCGGGGGAAAGCCCGTCGCCAGCTTCTCGCTCGCCGTCAACGAGTCGTTCAAGCCACGTGATGTCGAAAAGGCCGAACGCGTCGAATGGTTCAGATGCGTCTGCTGGAACAGGCTCGGTGAGATTGCCGGGCAGTATGTGACTAACGGCAAGCTGGTGTTTGTCGAAGGCCGCCTGCAAACACGGAAATACGACGACCGGGAGGGCAATGCGCGGAAAGTGGTCGAAGTCGTCGTGACGCAATTGCGCCTGTTGGGTGGGAACGGCAGCGGCAATGAAAACGGGAATCCCGAACGGAGGGAAGTGCCCGCAGGTCAACCGCGAACGGGTAACGCCCAGGAACAGGACAATTGCTTGGACGATGGCATCCCCTTCTGATGCCCAAGGGGCGATGGTGCCGGAGGTTTTGCCGCACGCCTCTCTGACCACACGCGCTTTCCCCTCGGGCTACCCGCTGGGGCGCCGGAGCCACCGAGTTGGTCGTGTGCCGATTATGGTTGCGATCTGGCATCCCGGGAGCGGTTGCAGCGCTCTCGAGCGGCTCGAAGGGCTTGATGGAGCCTATGTTCCAGGACCTTTCGGGGCGGAAGTTCTGTTAAGTATTGAGCGACTCGAATGCCGCTTCTCTCAAGCTGGAGCAATTCGACGTGCTCGTCGGATTTGCCGGCACAGAGGATCAGACCCAAAGGCGATTCCTCTTTGGGCTGACGTTCGTGCTTCTCGAGCCAGCGGAGGTAGAGTTCCATCTGCCCCTTATCGGCGGCCCGGAAGCGGCCCAGCTTCATGTCGACCGCGAGCAGCCGGCGCAGGCGCCGATGGAAGAAAAGCAAGTCCAAGTAGTAGTCTTCGCTGTCGACCGTGATTCGTTTCTGGCGAGCGATGAAGCTGAAGTTCGAGCCCAGTTCCAGCAGGAAGTGCTCCAAGTCGCGGAGGATCGCGGCTTCGAGGTCCTTCTCGCTGTAAGCGTCTTTCAATCCGAGGAAGTCCAAGAGGTACGGATCCCGGAAGATCAAATCCGGGCTCACGCGATCTTGGTCGCGCACCGCCGCCAGCTCCTTCCGAACCTGAGGACCAGGTCTTCTGCTGATCGCCGTCCTTTCATAGAGCATGCCTTCAATCTTGTCCTGGAGCACACGGGTACTCCACTGCTCAATCCGGCAGGATCGCGGCCCAATGTGTATGATACAGACCCGCGTGTTTAGGGCGTTTGCCTCACCTGCATAGAAAACATCTATATGCCCATGTTGGAACGCGGCCGGCGGATGAGATCGTTGCTAACCAGGGTCGGCCGACGCGCTCACTCATTCGTTTTTCGCACGAGATTTTCCAGCTAGAAGGTTTTATAAACTTTCTCCAGGTCCTGTCCATCGAGCGCACTCCCAACACCCATCCGACCTCGGCGTGTAACCGATCCAGGCACTGCGGGCAGCGCATCACGTGTCGTTGGACCCGTTGCTGGTCCTTCATGGCATACCGCTCCAGTGTTGGCGATCCCTACCAACTGATCGGCTTCGGTCTCGTCTTTCCGGTCCCCGCCACCAGCCCCAATATCCCGCGGGTCGAACTGGTGGAGGTCCACCGGCAGACGCAATCGACCGGCATCCCGCAGATCGCGCGCGACGTCCGGCACGGGATTGTGCCATCGCTGCCGGCCTTCGCCGGTCCCTCGGTCGGCGTCAGCTTCATAAAGGCCAACGACGGGCTCACTTTCCGGATTAGCGCCCTCTTGGTCGGCCACAAGCAGAAAGGCAGCGATAGTCGATGCCGGGCGTTCAGTCGCCTCACGGAGGCGTTGGGCTACACGCCCGCTGAGAGCCAGTTGCAAAACCGGTACTGTGACTTGCTCTGCGATTCGGTGGATGACCTGTAGCACGGTCGTCTTGCCAGCCCCAGCTCTGCCCGTAAGAACACTGAGCGGGTGATGGAGGGCCATTTCTATGCCCCGTCGCTGCCCGGCGTTCCGCCGCAGTCCCGCATCCTTCTCAGAGTTCGCTATCGCTTCACCAATGATCGACGGGAGGTTGCCTGAGAACAGGTTCCGCTCCGGTCCAGGAGCGCCAGCAATCAACTCGCGGAGATAGTTCGTGATGGTCTTTTCCATTACAGCAGCGCCGAGAGGCTGGTAACCATCCCCGGTGGCGGCGATGGCGTGCTCGGCAAGCGCCGGTCCAGGGCCGCTCGCGCCAGGCCGTCGCTGCCCATTCCCATCGCAGCGCACACGCTCTCCAAGAGTGTCGCCCGCGGCGTCAGTGTGTGCTTGGCGTCCAGCCGTTTATACAAACAGGCTTCCACGGCAGCGACCTGGCGACGCGGATCGTCCTGTGTCATACCCAGCTCACGCGCCAGTCGGTCCGCTTTCTCCCAACCTGCCGGTCCACTTTCTCCCAACCTGCAAAGGCGAGCATCCGATAAGGATTCTCCTTCAGCTTGGTCAGCGCATCCCCACACCAGACATTGCGAACCTTATTAGCGAGGCGAGGCTCGAAGCCGTGCCTATCGAGAAACGAGATGAGGTCGGCCTCTTCGGAGACCGCCTGCCAAGTCTCCACCAGTCTCTGCGCAGTTTCCTCCGGAAGCACATAGGCGAGTTTTTCGAGGTCACCTCGGCCCAGTAATTCATAGAGGTCCGACCCGAAGTTCTTCCACAAGCGCGTTGCCTTGACTTTTCCGATACCGATGCCGTCAAAAGGCCGGATGCTTGGAAAGGAAGTCGATGATGAGCTGGCCGCGGGGTTGGATCAGGGAAGCCTGTTCGACATGGAGCTGTTCTCCGTATCGTGGGTGCCGACGGATTTCACCTGTCAGCGACCAGGTCTCCCCCACCACGGGAGTGCGAAAAATGCGACGGCAGTCGGCCACGAAGCGCCGACGCTTGTCCGCAGCATCGCGCCCCAAAAAGATTGCCCCGCCGCGAGGGCCAGGATAGACAGTCGTGATGGTTGCCACCGCTGAGATTCTCACGGGATCACCCACCGGCCCACTTGGAGCACCTCCTCCTCAATCACTCGGTAACGAATCAGTTTTTGCTCGGCCGTTGCCAGCCGTTTACGCAGGTCCTCGTTCTCCGCCTTCACGCTCGCCAGTTGCTGCTCAAGCTGGAGAATGCGGCGTTCCTTAATGTCCAGTTGCCGCTGGACGCGGGCTAAGCCTTGACGGCTCCTGCTTGCCTTCGCCGAGGCCACCGATAAATTCCGTCAGTAGGCGCTTCACACCGGCATTGGTGTAGAAGACATTCCTGAGTACACCCGAGGCTTCGGCGATGGCGGTGACGTTCGGGCGGCCATCCTGTAAGGGAAGCGATTCGCCGGCCGCCTTGAGCTCGGCGAGATAGTGGCGAACCTTTACCAGGTCTCCTCACCCCGTTCCCGGCCGGATAATCGATCAGTCTTCATGCGTGGCCACCACCTTCAACGGAGTACGCCCGGCAGCCTTGAATCCGGCTGATTTCCTCGCGGAGGGAGGCGTTCTGACGCTCGTAAACCGCCATTCGCTCGGCTCTCTCCCGTTCGACGAGGATCTGTTGGCCAATGCGATTGATCTCCAGAGCTAGCAGCCGGTTTTGCTCGCGCAACCTTTCGACCTCGTTTCGCAGTTCAGCGATCTTCTCTTCTTTTGCGTTAGAATCAGTTACCACCTGTCGCCGTTTGTTTCTAAGCTCCTCAAAACGGCCGTTGATCTCCGGGAACATCCATTCGCCGCTCGGCAGCTTTCGGACCACAGTGTTGATGTTGACCCCGGCTTCGCGTGCCAGCGTCGTCTTTGTCCATCGGTACTCGCGCCTCACCACGACCGTGTGACCGCTCTCCATCCGGTCCAGCGCTTCGAGCAGTTTCAAGCGGGTTTTGACGGAACGCTCCGTGTGGTACCGGCGCAGGCCGGCCATTTTCTTCGCCGCGACTTTCATGACAGATCCCGCAGGATTCTGCTGACCGCGTGAATATCCCGGAGCGCCTTCTGGTAAGGTTCTGCCTGGGATTTCAGCTCCGTCAGTTCCGCACAGTCGCGTTGGACTTTTTCCCAGTGAGGTTTGTGCTCCGGTGTGATAATCGAGTTCGGACACGCACCGGGATTGCAGTGTTTCAGGATTCGATTTCCTTCGGTGCAGAGCGCAGACTCCGACCGAAACCAACAGTAGTTCGACGCGGCGCAGGAATAGATGCGCTGGCCTGCTTCTACCAGATCGCGGATCATCCTCTTGCGCAGATGGTCCCCGGCTTCTCCGCGAAAATCCTTTTCCAAGCGGCCTTCTGCAATTGCCTCGTCTATTTTCTTCTTCAGTCGAGAGCCCCCGGGGCCCGCCATCTGATCCGCCCGCAATGCTTTGTCGAAACTTTCTAGAGACACCCTCCCGTTCTCTTCCTCCATTAGCATCCACAGTTCCGAGTCATTGCCGACGTAATAGTCCGTCATCGAGAGAGAAATGTGCTTGAAGTGGTCCTTCAGCGCAAGCAAGTTCGTCGTGTCGTGCCTGACGACATATCGCGCGAAGCTGCGCCGAAACATGTGCGGGTGAAGGTGGAAGGGTCGCCCGCCTGAGTCCCTCAGGCCGAGCATCGCCACGAAGCGCTTGAGTCTCTGTAAAATGGAGGGCCCTGACAGCGGGGTTCGGGTGGCGTACCGCCCGTAGTTAGCCGGTATGGGCATCCATAGATAAGAGACTGTGGCTTTTCGTCGGACGTTCTTCCCAGCCGCTCTAAAACGTGAACCGCCTTGGCGCAAAGCGGCCCGCCCAACCACTTGGCCTTGCGACCGTCGGGCACGCCCTGCATTTTGAAAACCCGGCTGTGCACCCACACGAGGTCCGGTTGGCCGGAGCTGGTTTCTGTCTTACAGCAGCCTTCCCGCAATGAGAGGAGTTCACTGAGGCGCATACCGGTCGTAAAGGCAATCAGCACGAAGCAGGCAGTCTGGAGATATTCCAGTTCCTTACTCAAGAGCCGCAAAGAACGTAGCCCTCGTTCGAGCCGAGTGCCAGCAAGCTGATATCCAGACGTAGAGTGCTGGCGTAAGCAGCGCGTGCGATGATGCTGAGCATCACCCTGGCTTTTGTGCCTCGGGATTCTCTTCATTTTGTCGGATGCAGCACAGCAGCACGGCAGAAGACGCGAGTCAGTCAAATCAAACATACGAGAAAAATCGCTCGGATAACGGCAAGAGGCGTTTGTAAACCAGACGCTGGCGCAGCATGCCCTGGCTCTACTGGCCCGGCTGTTCCGGTATGGGAAGATCAACTATCACGGCGGCTTTTTCAACCTGCAATCCGGTTGCGCCGCGAGACTGCCCGTGGACCCGGGTCTCTGGCGACGAATCCGAAGGCGGGGTGCGGCCTGAGCGGCGGCTACTGGATTCTGCTCTTGCCTCTGTCGAGGTCGCAGAGGGTTGCATTGATCTCTCGGAGATTCTCCAGGATCGTCCGTGCTTCCGCCGCTAATTCCTCAAGCTCCTCGGCGGATTCCGGTGACACGGGGTACAAGAACTCGATGTAGTCCCTCTCATCCTCGTCCTGAATGAACTGGCGGATCTTCTCGAGGCTCTCTTCCGACCGCCTCTCCAGAAGAGCCATGATCTCAGCTTTCGTGTTCACAGGTTTGTCCATCTAAATTAACCTTCAGTCCAATGCCAGTGCGCCTGCGTAGTCGGTGGTCTCGCCCAGCTTGGTCTTGATCTCCCGCAACCAGGCCCGACGGCTGGAGCCGTGGACGATGCGCCCCAGAAACCCCGGCTTCTCCGCGGCATTGGCGCTGTTATGGCGAATCTCCTCTTTGGTTAGCCGGGTATAGAGGGCAAGAAACGCTTCTAGGTTGGCCGGCTTCGAAAACAAGTAAGTGGCGTGTCCCACCTGGGGTCTCTCAACCGCGAGACCTCTTTCCAGTTCAAAGATGTACTCCGCCTGGAAGAGGTAGAGCCGCCGCGCCCTCTGGCACAACTGGCGGTAGAAGAAGTCGTCATAGCCGGGTACCCAGGAGATCTGAGCGACGTCGAAGTCGCCCGGAAGTCCGAGGTCCCAACAGAGCCTTCGCAGTTCTTCCTTCTCGGTCGGCTGGCGTTCAATACGAGCCCGTATCTGATCGAGCGCGGCGGAGAACTCGCCGAAGCGATGGAAAGTCCTTCGCGCGGTTTCAATCTGGCCGGTGATGTCCGCCGTAAACGTCAGCGTCATCCGGCTGGGTAAGGCGGTTTCCCATTGGAGGATCTGCCACTCACCTCGGCGGCGACGGTACTTGCCGCTCTGGACGAAGTCTGCCTCGATCTCGACCTTGGCTCCCAGCAGATGTTTCCACTGGCTCCAGGTCGCGTCCCAAACCAGCGGCAGGGCCGATTGATCGAGCAGAACCTCAAGTTTGCGCCGGACATCGCGATAGCTCGCCCAGTCGCTTGAGAAGTCGAACTTGCGAAGCGGCGCCCGCAAGCGGAGATGCCGGCGCTCGGGCAGAAAGACAGGATGCGCGTGGCGAAGAACGTCTGACCATCCCTGGACCGGTCCCCCGCTACGAGAAGTGATCCAAACCCGCCATAGGGGAACAGCACCGGCGCGGACGGATCGGACAACAAGGCGTCATCGCAGGCCCGCAGCTCCGGCCGGGCCAGGAGGTTGAAGGCCCGTTCCAGAGTGGCCTGTTCAGCTTTGGGAGCACCTGCGGCCTGGAGTTCCAGCTGCCGCAGTCTGAAGGCCAGCCGTAAATCGGCTAGAGAAGCGACCGGAGCGATGCGCACCGTGTCGTACAGACTGGTTTGGCGCTCCCAGGGCTGGTGACGATTTGCGACGTAAAAGTAGTCGCGGAGAACCTCGCAGGGCAGGTGGACGGAAGAAATGCCAAGCTGTCCCCGGAGAACTTCAGCCCGCACATAGAGCCGGTCGCGCTTATCGGTCTTGGGCTGGGCGGCATGGGAGCCTGATAGAGGTCCTGGCGGCGCGGCAGGCGAGGTCTTGCCGATGTAGAGTTCGGTTCCTGCGCCGTCGGAGTCGAGGGCCAGAGGGAACTCGATCTCGTCTGCAGGGCGGATGTGAGAGGCGAGGGAGGCGGAGACCAGGATGGAGCTCCCGTCCTCAAACCGGCAGGCGGTCTTATCACCCTCGGATTTGATCTCCGAAACAACGCCGTGGCGGACGGCTCCGGCGGGTGCAGCCGGTTGCAAGGCAGTTTCCATAACTGGGTGCAGCATAGTCAGGTTGGGCAAAGTCGTCAAATGGCCCTGCTAAGCCGCTAAGTGACTGACCAACACCAGGATACGTTTGTGGCTGGAGAATGTCGGAAGAATCGCAAAAAACTTTGAGCTGGGAAACAGCGAGAGTGCTGGCTTTCCATCCTGGGTCTCACTCGCCCCACCGCTGTTTCCAAAGGCCAAGCGCCGGCCCACCCCGTGGCGGGATCATCTCTCCCAGGTCGTGCAGGGCCCTTCGACTGGCCCAACCTCCGGCAACTTCCACCACGAGGATCCTGTCGCTATTATCATTGAGGGCCCGGCGCAAGATTTCCTTACCTCGGGGGTTACTTTAATTAGGGTAAACACTGTGGTTCTATGGGTGGGCAGTGACCATAACCGTGTTCGTCCAATGCAGCCACAATGACCGTACAGACCTATCTCTAGTGTCAGCAACCTGTCCATCGATACCTGACACAGAGGATCATTAGCCTAACCATCCCTCACTGTACCGTCTATGTTGTAGTAGAGTAAGATGTTAGGCTGTACAACGCGGTACGACGTGGTACTAAGGCGTCCAGACAACGGACGCAATCGTCTGACAGGGTTGGAAGTGGTGGTCAGGTTGGCATAGTGACTCATATCTCCACTGGCTCCGCTGGATACGACTGATGGTTATCCCTTGCCCAGCTTTCTTCCCTGTCACGCTCTTCCTCTTCCAGCCGAGCTAGCTTAGCTGCCGCTCCGGGGAATAGTTCGTCAAGGGAGAGCTTCTGTTTCTTCTTCAGCTTGCGGACAATCTCAAGATCGGCTGGTCGGTCCTTCTCCAATTGCTTCCTATATGCCCTGCTGGCACGTTGGTGCTCGGCGTTAGTCTTCGGCTGAGGGTAGATTCTGTCTCCCAAGTTCTCTCCTTTGGATGCCATGCGCAAGTGCGCGGGATTTACACAGTGCCGCCGTCCCTGACAGGCTACGCTATGGGCAACTTGCAAGGCCGGGTTGTAATCGTCCTTGAGCAGTCGGTACATCAGAACATGAGCCTTTGTCGTGCGACCACCAAGGAAGAAATTCCGGTAGACGATTCTGGGATTATCGCCGCCCCACAGCCAGCAACCATGTTCGTCATCGACTACTATTCTCTTGACGAAGCGTGCGAACTCCTTATCCATCAATTCAGCCCTATTGCTCATCCCGTCGTTCCCCTTATCCTCGTTGGTCCGGCCCCGGTCGAGGGGTCGCGTCTTGCTGAGCCCTACCCACTGGTAACGAGGGGGCCGGGACGACGAATCCCGGCCCTTGCCTTGGGGGAGGCGGCAACAACGGGTGACTAGTCCGCTGTTCCATTGTGACAAACCCCATTATACTCCTTTTTGAGTCGGCTGTCAAGTCTAACTTATAGATTATAGGATTCTTAGCTTGCATACTTGTGCAGTAACGACGAGTGTCGTACGAGATCATCAGAGCTAAAGACTAAGAGATGGCAGTTAGCCGAAGATGTGGATGGACTTCTGAGCCGTACAGCGTCAAGAACAGCGGGGAGGTACCAGGGTAGCCCTAACGGTGAGATCGTCGTTCCTACGGCACCAGGGGCACTTTTTCAGGCAAGTTTCTAGATTCTACGAAGGTACTGGAGGTGGACCGGGGGAGAGAGGTCAAGTCAATGGCAATCGGTAGACTCTCCCCCAGCGGTTCAACGTGAGGTTGAGAGTATCCTACCCAAAGGTGTTTTACACTTTCAGTGACGGGCGTCACATTTTCTCGATACCAATCGAGGTGGCAAAAGCATCATAGGCGACAGGGACAGCTGGACGAGGGCAACTTCGACGGACCCTCTGAGGTTTGGGATACTTCCCCCCGCCCAAACCGCCCACTGTCCCTCTATTTCTGCTTGAAAAGGGCCGCTGCTGGGATTGAAATTAGTGTTACAATCCCCTTCCATGGGTCGCAGCAGGTTCCAAGCCGGGTCTATCCGCGAACGCTTCGGAAAATGGGAGGGATCGTACTGGAAGTACAGAGTAGATGAATCGGGAAGGGAAGTACGTTCTCACCCTTCCGTCAACCTCGGAAACGTCAAGGAAACCACCCGCACGGAAGCTAAGCAGAAGCTGCGGGAGATCATCGAAGCCGAATCCCCCTCCAGGCCGGACGGCGCAATTACCATCGCGAATTTCGTCAACCGGGTGTGGCTGCCAGTGGCTCGGGCTAATTGGCGCGATACGACCGAACAGGCGAACCGGGGTCTACTGAAGAATCAAGTGCTGGCGTGCGGATTCGGGGAGCGACCGTTAGAGAATACGAGTCTCGCAGACCTCCAACTGCACATTAACGGCCTTGGGGAGAAGGGCTTCTCGTACAGCATCTTGCAGCACTCGGTCTCGTTGTTCAAACAGTTGTTTGACTTCGCCGTCGAAAACGAGTACGTGCGCCGTGACCCGGCCCGGAAACTCAGGATTCCCAAGGAACAGAGGGAGCGACATATTCTCAAGCATCAAGTCTTGCGGACATTCGACGGGGCCAAAGAAGAATCATATTGGGAAGAGACTGTCAACCGTGGCGCTTCTCGAAAAGCCTATCTCACCGTTGAACAAATGCGTCAATTGTGTGGGAGGTTCGCAGGTAGGGACCGCCTAATAGTTGCTATCGCCTGTTGTCTTGCCCTGCGACCTAGCGAACTGTTCGCTCTGACCCCTGAGTCCTACGACGGACATGATCTTTGCATTTCGCGTCGGGTGTATCGGGGCCGGGTAGGTCTGCCCGGAGAATTGAAAACGCCTAGCGCCGAAGACAGCTTACCAGTACCGCGTGTCCTACGGCAGATGATAGAAGCGTGGGTAGCTGAGAAGCGACCCTGCTGTTGGTTGTTCGAGTCGAGCAGGCACACTCCCACGAACAAGGCCAATTGGGAGCGTCGTGTCTTGAGTCCGATGTCAGCCTTCATTGCCGGTCTGAATGGGGCTGTGGTAAACTTCCAAATGCTCCGGCGAAGTTGGGTAACAAACGCTGTATTGTTCGACATCGACTTGCCCGAGCGGGAAGCCGTTCTCCGGCACGCCAGTTCGCGGGCTGGGATCGCAATAAGCGTCTACCAGATGAGACTTCGGGACAGGCTACTGGAGGGTTTGGATAAGATGTGTGACGCCATACTAGGTGGCCTGCCAATCGAAGCCGAATCCTTGTCGACCTTCGAAAAGTCCGATTCAGTAGCTGATTCTGTAGGAGATTTTGTAGGCGCTAGTCAGTAAGTTGTTGAAAGCGGGGGTAATTCAGTGGTAGAATGTCAGCTTCCCAAGCTGGACGTCGCGGGTTCGATCCCCGTCCCCCGCTCCATACTTCCAACTCCTTACATCCTTAGGAACGGAATCAAGCGCGTACAAATGTTGAGTTCAGAATCGACCTTCTCCACCATGACCATCGGTCTGCCTCAACTGACAGACCGCCTAAGACTGCATCCACACATCCTGTCCAAAACTTCGAGGACTCGCTCTCGTAACCGCATTTGAATCCAGTGGTAGAGCAACGGGCCACCCTCAGTATTCCATTTCACAGCGCCTTAAGCGTTTTTGTGTGGTTTTTCCGTCCATCATGAAAGCGCAAGATCGACAAACGCAAATCGACTCGAGCTCGATGATCGATGCTCCGAGTCTTAGCAGGGAAAACAAGGGCCGGAATCATGTTGATCCCGGCCCTTCTTACGTGTGCCGAGTATGTTCGACAGCTCGAGGGTGAAAGTCGCTTTGACAACCTGATGGAGGTGAAGTCATAGCGAAACGCAAGGGTGTTCCGGCGACGGAGGGTCTGAAAGAAGCGTGGAGCAAATGCACGAGCCGATGTACAAGAACCGGATTTGAGGCATACGGTGTCGGGCGAGCGGGAATAATGATCGCGAAGCCCGTATCCACCAAGGACACTGGTTGTAAATTCGGCGGTTGCGTGCAGAAGGCGGTCGAACTTACCTTGGGAGATCTGCCCTTGGTCTCGAAATCGAGACTGAGGAGGGAGCGATTCCTCCCGACCGGGTGGCAGAAGTCAGCAGAGGGCGGAGTAGCTGCAGACAGGCGAAGGCCCGAACGGTCCCCGCAGAGGTTGATGGGAGTGGCAAGTACGCAGCGCGACGCATGGGCGATAAGCGGCAGAAGAACCAGTTATGGAAGGCGGGCTGGTGAGTTCGGTGGATGAGGGGACGCCGCAAGGCGGTCCGCTATCGCCCATGCTTAGTAACATCGTGCTCGACGAGTTTGACCGGGAGTTGGAGCGCCGCGGACTCCGGGTCGCACGGTATGCGGACGACAGCAATGTCTACGTTCGCAGTCGACGGCTGGGGAACGGGTGATGGAGAGCCTGGCGGGATTCATCGCCAGGAAGCTCAAGCTCAAGGTCAACGAGCAGGAGAGTGCGGTGGCACGACCATGGGAGCGGAAGTTTCTGGGCTTCAGTTTCACAGCGAATCGGGAACCGAAGCGGCGCCTAAGCGCCCAAAGCGGTGCTGCGATTCAAAGAGAAGGTCCGAGAACTGACGCGTCGGACGCGCGGGGTGAGCACGCAACGAGTGGCCAAGGAGCAGACCCGCTATCTGCGGGGCTGGCTGGGCTACTTCGGCAAGTGCGAAACACCGTCGGTGCTGGAGGAGCTTGAACGCTGGCTCCGACGCAGGCTTCGGTCTGCGATCTGGAAACAGTGGAAGCGAGGCCGGGTACGTTTCGCGGAGCTGCGACAGCGGGACGCGGGCAAAGACCAGGTTTGCCCGTACGCCGGAGTAGGAGCGCCAACCCGCAGTGGGCTTGCTCCGAGTTTCGGTCGAGCGAAACCGCGCGCTCCAGCTCGTGCCGAGCCTCGTCATAGCGGCGCTGTCTCAGCAGGATCGAGCCCAATTTAGCATGCGCGGCAGCATGGTCGGGATGATCCTTCAAGACATGCCGCAGAAGCGTCATCGCGCGATCTGGTTGCCCAGTCGATTCCGAGGTTAAAGCAAGGTAGTAGTAAGCGGCTACCTGCTCAGGCTGCAGCCGGATGCTTTTCTCCAAATGAGATTCAGCTTCCGAGTAACCCCCTCTCATGTAGGACACTGCCCCCACCGTGTAATTCAAAATGGGATCATCCGGCCGTTTCCCGAGGAGTTGTGCAAAAATTCCTGTTGCCTTACCCCAGTCGCCTTTGGCCACTTCCGCAGATCCCAGCACGTATCGGTAGGAATTCTGGTTGGGAGCTGCGAAACAGCTTTCGCAAGCGCTTCCAGCGCGTCGTCGACCAGGTTTCTCTCAAGGCAAACCTTCCCGAGCTCGAAAGAAACCTCAGGATTGTCAGGCTGCAGCCGCCTTGCGTCAATTAGATGTGCCGGGGACTTTTCGGAATTGCCCTGCCGGTTAGCGGCTTTGGCAAGTTGGCAAGTCCCACCTTGCAGGGCGCGCAAGCAGGATTGAGCGTCAGAGCAGAGCCGTAATTGAGCTCAACACGACTGAAATCTTTGGCCAACATGTGGGCCTCTGCCAAGGAGAAAAGAAGCGAGAAAGAGGCATTGCCGGCAGCGGCCGACTTCTCAGCTTCAAGGACTTCAGCGGCTTGGCTCGCCATCCGTGGCTCATTAGAATGTGTCCGAACTCTGTTGGTGGGTCTTGTGACAAATGCTGCAATCGTAGCCAAATGCTCACCAAAGCCTCGGCTTCCTTCTGCTGCCCGAGCGAACAGTAGTCCGTGGCGAGAAGCAGAATTCCTTCCTCGGTCTGGCTCAGTTGAGTGGCGATAGGACGTGCCAATTCCAAGGACTTGTGGTGGTTGTGCTGAGAAGCTTCGAGTTTGGCCAGGTCCAATCGCGCGTTGAAATTGCCGGGGTCCAGCCGCAGCACCTCCACAAAGCACTTCCTTGCCAACTCGGGCTTGTTTTGGAGGAGGTAGACATCGCCCAGAGTGGTTCGGGCACCGGCCAAGCGGGGATCGATCTCGAGTGCTCTCTTGAGCAACCCGGCCCCTTCATCGTACTTGCCCTCACGCAGACGAATGGTCCCGAGCATAGCCAGAGCCAACGGCCGCGTGGCCGGGTCTTGGCTCGGGAGCTGCGCCTCCTGTGCGGCCTGGTCCAGTTTCCCTTCATTGAGTAGTTGCCTGGACGCTTCGACATGATCGAGTTGAGCTTTCGCCAGGCTGGAAATCATCAGAGTGAATCTCGAGGTCTTAGTGATGCCTCGCCCCTCTTCGATAAAGATCAAATGGTTCGGTTCCAGGTTCGAGAATGTTTCCTCGGAGCCGGACGGCCAGCGAACGGCAATCTGGTCAACTCGCATCGCCCTGCCCAGGCCAAAATGCAATCGGAAATCGCTATGCGAGATGTAACTGCTACCGCTCATCACTTCATCGATTTGGGAGTGAGTTCTCGTCACCACTCTCACTCGGGCGCCTATACCGCTTCGGTTTGATTTTGTGCCAATGCACTTTACCTTAATCCAATTATTCCTGCCGCTGCAGTCGTTTCGCAGTAGAGAGGGCGGCTCGTGCATGTTGTTAACGAGAACGTCGACGTCGCCATCGTTATCGAAGTCCCCGAAGGCGCGCTGGGCAGGAATGAGCACGCACGAAGCAGCAAGAAGACGATTGAACTCCCGCCGTGATGGCGGCCACAAATCCTTTCGAGTTTTACTCATTGATTCAATCGCCCGGGAGCAGTTCCCATTTCACGGCCGATCTGCCTCGCAAGTTGATGCGCCACATCGTCCGATTCGCCCTGGTGGATCTTCTCGACTTTAAAGCGTCGAGCGCACCAAGCTGAAGATACTCCCTCAAGGTCGGTCTCCAGGGTGTGGTGGCTCAGCAATCCGGCGCCGAGTCAGCGGCTATGTTCCTTTAGCTTCTATCATTCGTCTTCTGTCATCATGCCGCTCGAATGCATAGAAAAAGTCCGGTGGACGGCGTAGACTTGCATGTCATAGACTCGCGGACTCGCGCCAATCGCCAATCTTAATGGGGAGGGTATCGCAATGCCCGAGGATCAAGTCCCTACGATCTGCACGGAGAAGATCGAATTCCCCAACGGCAACCAAGCTCGCCTGGTGAAGGCGGGACCGGCTGATCGAATTGACGACCTGCTTGCCGCTCTTGGCGTCGGTGCGGTGCGAATGCTCATACTGGTAATCGGTGGTGCGGATGGTCTCGACGATGCCATTAAGCCGCGGCTGAAGCAAATCTTCACCCGTGCAATCGCCCGCGCCGCCGTGCACAGTGGGGCGGCCATCGTCGATGGCGGAACGCAGTCAGGCGTGATGGAGTTGCTGGGCGCTGGAGTTGCTTACGGCGATTCGGGCATTCCTCTAGTCGGCGTGGCTCCCGCGTGTTGTGTCACCTATCCCGGCCATGCCGACGGAGCCCATCCTGACCTGACGCCGCTCGATCCCAACCATAGCCATTTCCTGCTGGCGCCCGGCGATGCTTGGGGCAACGAAACGCGGCTGCTCTTTGAAACGGCAGAGGCATTGGGCCGCGACAAGCCGGTTCTGGCGATTCTGGTGAACGGCGGCGACGTCGCCAAGAACGAGGTGCTCGAGAGCGTCCGCCGCAACTGGCCGGTGCTGGCGATCCGCGGCACGGGCCGGCTGGCCGATCAAGTGGTAGCACTAGCCGAACCAGGCGCGCCCAAGGCGCAGGATCCCGACCTCGCCGAGATCCAGGCTGACGGCCGGATCAACGTGGTGGGCCTGGACAGCGAGCTTAGTGAAATCGAGAGGCGTGTTGTCGGCCGGCCCGCCGAAGACGATACTCTACGCATCGCCTGGCAAAGGTTCGATGACTACGACCTGGCGGCACGCGGCCACCAGAAGTGGTTTCGGCGCTGGCAGAGTTTGATCCTCATTTTGGGCGTTCTCTTGACTCTCCTGGCCATCCTGCAGCAGGGATCGCCGACGGCAAAGGACAAGTATCCTCTAATGACTCGGTCTCTCCAACTCATGCTGATCATCATGCCTATCCTGATTTCTGTTCTGATAGCATGGATCAGCCGCTTCCGGCAGGGTAACAAGTGGGTACTGCTGCGTGCCGCGGCGGAATCGGTGAAGCGTGAAATCTTCGCCTACCGCACTCGCGCCGGCGCCTACAGCGACGCCCAGTGCCGCGAGCTTTCACGGGAAGTGAAGCTCTCCCGCGAAATTGAAAACGATGGCGCGCGCTTGCAACAGACAGAAGTCAACCGCTCCGTAATTCGCCCCGTCCAAGAACCAACCGCGAGGCCTTTGACCAGACTTACGCCCGCCGACTACGTTCGCGACAGGGTTCAGGACCAGATCGGCTACTTTGAAAGCAAAACCAGGAAGCTCGACTTTCAGCTGAAACTGCTTCAATGGGGCACCCTGCTGCTGGGGGGAGCGGGCACTTTTCTGGCTGCCATCAGGCTGAACGTCTGGATCGCGCTCACCACCGCCGCCGCCATCGCCATTACGACCAAGCTCGAGACGGATCAGGTGGAGACCTCGCTTATTCAATACAACCAATCGCTCTCCAGTCTGCAGAGCATCCTGGCTTGGTGGAGCGCCCTGACCGATTGGGAAAAAAACTGCCAGAAGAACATTGACCTGCTGGTGGAACACACAGAGAAGGTGCTCGAAAGCGAGTTGACCGGATGGGTCCAACAGATGCAGACAGCGCTCGAGAAATTGCGCAAGCAGACGGAGCATGAATCCAGCGATCAGGATACGAAGCAGGGAGCAGACGCCAAAACGCAGGGTTCGGGGAAAAATTAGACCGCGCTCACAGACGAATAAGCCCGGACCGAACCTCTCACCTAGCTAGCCTACCCGAAGAGAAAGTTTCTCAGTCAGCTCCTGGAGAAGGCGCACCCATTCCTGGGCATTCTGATCGCTCTTTTCGGCCCGGCCGCGAAATTCCCGGTGCAGAGGTATGAGTTTTTCGTAACAAATGTTTTGTACTGTATCAAAGGTTACGTGAAAAGGATCTTCGTGCCCAAGTTCTACCATTGTGTTGAACTGCATCATCGCTGCCAAATTGGAGGGATCGGCGCAGAGAGTTTCTGCCTCATGCTCGATCCGCTTGCGCAAGTCAAACTCAAGCGCAGACACATCCAGCGGAGCCTTTACCGCTCCGGCCTCTTTGATCAGCGCCCGTATGCGTCCGGCATCGAGATGTTGGGCAGCGATAGCTTCTCGCAGGGAGCGATTCAAGGCGAACTCGGCAGCGGCCCGGAAGATGCGAGGAAGCGGCATGTTAAGGGTTGCGAGAAAGCGCATCAGCGGCGCGTGCTGTTCGTAAATGTGCGCGGAGGTGGCTTCCGCATCGTTCACCGTCGGTTTAAGGATTTGATCCACAATCTTCCGCTGCTCATCGCGGAACAGAGACTTTAGCGAGTACACACCGGTCCCGAATACCTTGTCCACGATCCTGATAACCTCAGGAATGTCGGCGCGCGCGAAGGCGCTGCTCACTTCGGCGGTCATGGCATCGTAGGGCTCCTCTCCCTGAAAATCGCGAACACCTCCGTCTATATTGTGGTCACCGAAAAGAACTACACCGTAGGATAGCTCGCGAGATTCGCGAGTAACGTTGGAACAGAAAATGCCACGGCCGATCGCCAGCCGGGTATTGCCCGAATCCTGGCGCGCATACTTCTTACACTTCACGGTGTAGCAGTAGATCTGCGCTTGATCGCCGTAACTCTCAAAGAGCGAGCTGATGGCGTAGTGGGCGCCGACCGTTTGCAGACTGATTACGGCGGGCTTAATCCATTTTCGATAGATCTGGGCACCATCGCCGTGTTCGGGAAGATTGCTCTTGGCTTGGGCGAGGCGCTCCAGGAATCCGGACTCAAGATGATCGGCAAAAATATCCTGCACCAGGTGAATGGCTCGGGCGGCATAGGCAATTACCTGGACCGTTTCGATGCCTGAGATCTCGTCAAAGAACCAACCGCAACTGGTGTACATGAGCATAGCGTGCCGTTGCATCTCGAGCAGCTTCAAGGCCGTGACCTGTTCCTGCTGGTTCAGAGAGCGGGTTGCATGCTTGCTGAGGAATCGATCGATATTCTCCGAAGAGCGGTCGAGCACCACGTCAATATAATCGTTGCGCGCCGCCCAGGGATCTTTGAGGAGGGCGCCCGCCTTTCCCTCGTAGAGGGGAATCAAAGCGTCCCGCAGCCAGTCGAGCGCCGCCCGCAGGGCACCGCGCCATTCCTGATTCCATCCCTCGCGGCCCGAGTTGCAGCCGCAGTTGCTGCGCCAGCGCTCGATGCCATGCACGCAGCTCCAGGAGCTGTTCTCGAAGATCTGGACCTCCTGGGCCGGAGGATGCTGCCCGAGAAACTCGGCATAGTTGGTCAGCTTGGCCAGCTGATTCGATTCGATGTGGCGTAGGGCGTAGGTCAGAGCCATTTCACCGTGGCGATGGTGATGTCCATAGCTTTCGCCATCGGTAGCGATATGCACCAACTGCGGCCAGGTGCGCGCGTCGGAGAACCCGCTTACCAGACGCTCGGCGAAGCGAACTCCGTCGTTCAGCAGACCCTCGAAAGCCACCGCCTTTGAAATGGGGCCATCATAAAAGAACAGCGCCATGGTGCGGCCGGAAGGCAGGCGGCAGCGATAGGCCATGGTCGGATCGATCTGTTCGCCGCTGACGTCCTTCCAGGCGCGGGTGCCGATCTTGCGGGTCTTGGCAGCCTGGCGCGGAGCCAGGATGGTGAACTTGATTCCCAGCTTCGCCAGCACTTCGAGACTGGGAATATCCACTGCAGTCTCAGGCAGCCACATGCCGACTGGTTGGCGGCCAAACCGGCGTCTGAAATCCCTCTTGCCCCAGCGGGCCTGGGTGTAACGATCCGCGTCGTTGGCCAGCGGCATGATCATGTGGTTGTAGGCCTGAGCCAGCGCCGAACCTTGACCGGAATAAGTGCGGACGCTTTCCCGATCCGCCTCCAGGATGGCGGCGTACACCTTGGGAGCATTGTTCTCAAGCCAGGAGAGGAGTGTAGGTCCGAAATTGAAGCTTATCTTCGCGTAATTGTTGACGATCTCGGTGATGCGGTTGTCCCCGTCGAGGACCCGGGAACGTGCGTTGGCCGCGTAACACTCAGCGGTGACACGCTCGTTCCAGTCGTGATAGGGAAAAGCCGAGTCCTGCACCTCTACGGCTTCGAGCCAGGGATTTTCGCGCGGCGGCTGATAGAAATGTCCGTGAACACAGATGTACTTCATGGAGTTTCACCTTTCCGGATAAGAAGCGAGACCGAATGTGCAGCGACGGTGAAGGAGCTTTCCCACTGCTTTCCAGATTCTTCCGCACGCGCGCCCTGCCAGCGCTCTTCCGCCGAATCGAGTTCGCCTTGCCAGCGGCCGGCCGGCAACGGCACTCGTTGAGCCTGAGCATCGAAATTGAACACTGCTAGCGCCTCGCTGGTTCCGGACCAGCGCCGCACTGCGAGCAACCGGGGCGGGTGGATGTCCACCTGCATCTGCCCTTTACTCGCCTCGGCCAGGGCAGGAATTTGTTGGCGAAGTTCAATGAGCTTCTTAAAGAATTCCCGCAGGGCGCGATGCCGGGGTTCCTGAAGCAGCCCGCGGTTGAGCTTTGCGCGCAGGAACGTAGCCTCGTCCTGCGGATCGGGGACCTCGCCCTGCCAGCCGAAAGCGGCAAATTCCTCGCGTCGGCCACGGCGGACAGCTTCCACCAAGCCGGAATCGGAATGGCTGGTGAAGTATCGAAACGGTGCGGTCTCGCCGTACTCTTCCCCCATGAAGAGGAGAGGAACGAAGGGCGAAAGCAGAACCGCCCCGGCGGCGAGCTTCAGCTTCTCGAATTCCACCTGTTGGCTCAGTCGATCGCCTTCCCTGCGATTGCCCACTTGGTCGTGATTTTGGGCGCAGACCACAAATTGTTGCGCCGGAAACGAACGCGAGGAGTTGCCATGACGCCGCCCGCGGTGCGCGGAATATTCTCCTGAGTAAACGAAGCCCTCGCGGAATGCCTTGGCCATGTGTTCGATCCCGCCAAAATCGCCGTAGTAGCCTAAGCGCTCGCCAGTAAGCAGAGTGTGCAAGGAATGGTGAAAGTCGTCGCTCCACTGCGCGTCGATGCCGAACCCCCCCTGCTCGCGAGACCGAAGCAGGCGAACGTCGTTCAGGTCGCTCTCGGCGATGACGTAGATTCTGCGATCGAGTCGCCTCGCTTCCGCTTGCACCGCTTCAGCCAAAAGGTAAAGGAACGGCTGGGCATTCACATCCACGATGCCATGGATCGCGTCGAGGCGCAGAGCGTCGATGTGAAAGTCGGTTACCCACTCGAGGGCGTTGGCCGTGAAGTAGCGTACCACTTCATCACTTTCCGGCCCGTCGAAGTTGAGGGCAGGACCCCAGGGAGTGCGATAGTAATCTGTGAAATAGGGAGCAAACTCACCCAGGTAGTTGCCCTCAGGACCCAGGTGGTTATAAACCACGTCGAGGACGACAGCCAGGCCGTGCTGATGGCAGGCATTTACCAGCCTTTTCAGGCCGTCGGGTCCTCCGTAACTGTTCTGGACGGCAAACGGGTAGACGCCGTCGTATCCCCAATTGCGGCTGCCGGGAAACTGGGCGACCGGCATGATCTCGATTGCGGTAATCCTCAAATCACGCAAGTCATCGAGGTGAGGAATCACGGCATCAAAGGTGCCTTCGGAAGTGAAGGCGCCAACGTGTATTTCGTAGAAGATATATTCCTGAAGCAGCGGAGCCCGCCAGCCTGCATCATTCCAGGCAAAACGTGGGTCGACCACTTGCGACGGACCGTGGACTCCTTCCGGTTGAAACCGCGACGCAGGGTCAGGACGCTCCTTGACGCCGTTCAAGCGATAGAAGTAGGTGGCGCCGGGAGAGACTCCATCCACCGTAGCACCGTAATAACCGCGGTCCAGGCGCTCGAGTTCCACGGTTCGATTGTAAGGAGACCGGAAGCACACCTCCAGTGTTTCGGCCCGGGGCGCCCAAACACAGAACGCACATTTTTCATCCTTGCCGGCCTTCGCTCCCAAATTGTAGCTGGAACCGGGAGCAAAGAAGCCGGCCGGTCTTTTATCCATGGCCTTGACACGCCTCCACTGTTCCCAGCGGCTTCAATCTCCGGTGCTGGCGTAACCCGCCTGGTCCAGAGTGCGGTCGAGATTGAAAGCTGCACTGATGAAAGCCAGATGTGTGAAAGCCTGGGGGAAATTACCGGCTGCCTCACCTGCCGGACCGGTCTCCTCGGCGTACAATCCCAGGTGGTTCGACTTGTGCAACATGCTCTCGAACAGGAAAAGAGCCTGGTCAAGTTTACGTGGATCTGTCGCGCCGGCGCGCGTCAGCGCCTCCACCAGCCAGAAGGTGCACATGTTGAAAGTGCCCTCCCGGCCCTCGACCCCGTCCTTCGCCTCGGTCTCGTTGTAACGCTTCAACAGTCCGCCCCAGCAGAGGCCTCCCCGCTCCAGCGGACGGTGAATGGCGTCGAGGGTACTCAGCATGCGAGGATCTGAGGGTGACATGAAGAAGACCATCGACATCATCAGATTGGCTGCGTCTAGCGTATGAGCTCCATAACTTTGCACGAACGCTTGCCGTTCCTGGCTCCATCCTTCCGTCATGATCTGCTCGTAAATCTGGTCGCGGCATCTTAGCCACTGCTCCCGATTAGCCGGGAGCGATCGCTTATCGGCCAAGCGCAGTCCGCGGTCGAGCGCCACCCAGCACATTAGCTTGGAATAGACAAAATGCCGGGGTTCGCTCCGCATTTCCCACAGGCCCTGGTCTTTGCCTGTCCAATTTTCGGCAACCCGGTCAACCAGCCCGCGCACCGCCGACCACGTCTGCCAGGATACGGGAGCGACGTACTTGTTGTAGAGGTATACGGAGTCGAGCAGCTCACCGTAGATGTCCATCTGCACCTGGTCGGAAGCGGCGTTCCCGATCCGCACGGGCCGGGAACCTTTGTAGCCGTCAAGATGATCCAGGGTTTCCTCAGGTAAGCTGCGGCGACCGTCGATCCCGTAGAGGGTCTGCAGGGTTCCGGTAGCACCTGCCTCCTCGCAGCGGGCATTGATCCAGTTCATGAACCTTGTCGCCTCGTCGGTCAAACCCACCCGAAGCAGCCCGTAGACGGTAAAGGAAGAATCGCGAATCCAACTACAACGATAGTCCCAATTGCGGCTTCCACCGAACTCCTCCGGCAGACTCGTAGTCGGCGCGGCCACCACGGCGCCGGTGGGCTCGTAGGTTAGCAGCTCAAGTGTCAGGGCCGAGCGCTCGACCATCTCGCGCCAGCGTCCGCGGTATTGACACTTGGCGATCCATCTCCGCCAGTAGTCTACTGTCTTCTCGCAGCACTCTGCTGCCTGCTCCTTGGTGAGCGGAACGAGGGAGCTATTCCTGTGGTCCGCGCCGCGGAGCACGAGGTTCATTTCCTGCCCCTGTTCAAGCGTGAAATCGGCGGCGATTCCCGCAGTGGTGGACTGCAAGGGGCAATCCGTAGCGAGCGTCAGGCTGAGCGCGGGCGACCTGAATAGTGCTCCCCCGGATACCATCTCAGTTGTGTGCTCGTTGCGTGCGTAGTTGAACGCCGGCCGGCACTCCATACGCATCACCATCGATCCACGAAGGCACCGGACCCGGCGGACAATCTCAAGAGCAGCCAGGTCGGTCCGGGCCGAGCTAACGGTCATGAAATCGATCAATTCCACCAACCCTGCAGGCGACAGGAAGCGGGTCACCAGCACATTCGTGTGCGGCCAATAGAACTGCTCGTGTGAGACCTGCGGGCCGCGGGCGGCGATCCGAAAGTACCCGCCGTTACGATCGTCCAGCAGGGCGGCGAAAACAGTGGGTGAATCGAAAGCCGGCGCGCACAGCCAGTCGATCGAGCCCTCGGACCCCACCAGGGCCGCCGTCCGCATGTTGCCGATGATGCCGTAACTCTCAATGGGCTGATACATTAAGCCTCTCAATCGTCAGGCCGAAAGAATCTATGCTGCCGGTCCGTGCCCTGACATGACGAGTCGCAGTCGCTGTGGACGCAAGAGAGTAAGTTCACCAGTTCGAGCAAAGATCGTCGAGACATGGGTCAGGCAGGCATGCTCAATTAGTATGGGCAAGGTCAGGAAGGGCCGGCACGTCACGCACCGCCTTCCCCTATATAAGATGCCGTAGTTCGAGGAACAGGCTCGACAAGCGGATGGAATCGGAATCCCCCGCACGTGTGATAGCATCTTCCTGCTCGCTTGGAACCGAAGAATTCGACCGGGCCTGGAGGCAGGAACGATGAAGAAGCTGGAGACAATGACTAGCCAAGGGCCTTGTCCTTGCTTTCCGTATAGCGACGGGCCGCGTCCTCGCCGCGGTCGTTGGCAGAGAACCAGCTCGGCACGACCACCAGGGTCGCCTCTCTGTCTGCCTCGCTCGCTTTGCGAATCAATCGGCCCGTGTCAACGGTGTAGGATACACCGCGCCACTCGATCCGGCTGCGAAACAAACTGATGGTCCAAACCAGGAGGACCAACGCACCGCTGAATGGCAGCAGCCACCACTTTCGCTTGAGCACGCCATCCTTGAGCCCCCAGGCCCCAACCATGAGACCCATGGCAATGCCCATGGCCAGGTACGCGACGGAGGATCTTAGCCTCACTGCTGATTTCCTGGCTGGGGTGCTGGCTGGTATAGAAGGAAACGTAAGGGGTGCAACAGAAAGGCCACGTTGTAGTTTCTCAATTGTAAGGTCGCGCTTGAACACTTCGGTAGCGAACGGCAGCCGGTACACACTAAGGGGCATCATTTTTCTCACGCCGAGGCATTCGCACCACTCGAATCTAGTGAGCGTGATTGGCCACAAACCTGGCAGCCATCATTTTCATCACGCCGGGGTGATTAGCTTCTGGCCAATTTGCTGCTCGCGATGAAAGCAATCGAAAAATACCGGATCGCTGTCCATTTCAGGATGGGGAATCTTGATGGCGACCTGCTGGCTGCTGCGGAGATCCGTGCCGCGGAAGATTGAAGCCATGCCGCTACGGGCCGCCAGGCTGTCGATGCGCTAATCGCCGCTTTGGGGCCTCAGAAATACCAGAACCTCAAGCGGCAATTCCGTCACCGCACTCCGAAAGCCAAAAAAGCCAATGCGGTTCTTGTATTGACCCTAGTGGTGTGATATTTTTGGCGATCGGGGCAAGGGCGGCGTCGGGTTTGTTGGCACCCGATACGCCAGTTGACGTTGTGGTTTGATTCTTCCCCAGAATCGCGGCTTTTCCCGTTCGAGCCCCGTCGGTCTGGCAGTTGAAGCTACCTCATGGGTTTCCGTTTTTCTGAAGACGACCGTTTTCCAGCCTGGAAAATAGCCTTCCTGCAGTACGCGGTCGCGGCCACTTTCCTGTTGCTCCTGGTCGGATACTGGCGCATTCAGATCGGGCAGCATCGTCAGTATCTCGAACAAGCAGAACGGAATCGCATCCGAAACCTCCCCGTGATCGCGCCGCGTGGCCGTATTCTCGATCGGCTGGGCCGCGTGTTAGTGGATAACACCCCGTCGTTCAGCGTCCTTCTCATGCGGGAGAATGCCACCACCCTTTCACCCGAGCACATTGAGGGCATCGCGCGAGGCCTGCAGCTTGATCCTATGGATGTGCAGCACCTGCTAGAGCGCACAGTACACCTGCCTCGATTTCAGCCGATCGTCCTGAAGCAGGCCACCACTCTTGAAGACGTGGCCTTTGTTGAATCGCATCGGTTGGAGGACCCCGAGCTCGACATCATTCCTGTGCAACAACGCCTCTATCCTAAAAACGAGATTCTGGCGCCCGTGCTCGGCTATGTAGGCGAAGTGTCGGAGGAGATGATCGCTGCCCCAGGCTCGCGCTATCGGCCGGGGGACGTCGTGGGCAAGTTCGGAATCGAGCGCAGCTACAACGAGATATTGGCTGGGCGTGACGGCATGCGTCGCGTAGTTGTGAACAGCCGGGGCCAGGAAGTCGGCGCCATGAACACCATCAACGCGGCGTCCGGCAACGATTTGCGGATTACGATCGATCTTGATCTGCAGACTGCGGCCGAGGCGGCGCTGGGGGATCAGGCCGGCGCCGTGGTGGCGCTCGATCCGCGCAATGGCCAAGTGCTGGCGATGGTTAGCCATCCCGCCTTTGATCCCAACGATTTCGCACGCCGTATCTCCTCGGAGGAGTGGCGAGAGCTAACATCCGATCCGCAGAAGCCCCTGATGAACAAGGCGATTCAGGCTCAGCTCGCGCCGGGCTCGGTGTTCAAGATCGTCACTGGGGCGGCAGCCTTGGAGTCCAGCATCATCACCACCGACTACTCGCTGAGATGCGCAGGCGCGGTTACGATTTACGGTCACACCTACCACGACTGGGTATTTGCGAAGCACCGTACTCACGGTGAGGTAAACCTCCACCGGGCTATCGTCGTCTCCTGCGACGTGTACTTCTACACCGTGGGCAAGATGCTGGGTATCGAGAAAATCGCGTCGTTTGCCAAAGCCTTTGGGCTAGGGTCCCGCACTGGGATCGACTTGCCGGGCGAGGACGCCGGCTTAGTACCGTGCCCGGAATGGAAGCGGAGGGTGTACAAGCACGCGTGGTATCCCGGCGAGACGATCTCAGTGGCGATCGGCCAGGGAGCGCTGGCGGCGACGCCTTTGCAGCTCGCCTATGCGATCGGTGGAATCGCCTCAGGTGGAGTCTTCCATCGGCCGCACCTCACCTTTCCCGATCAATTGCGAGCGATGGGGATAGATCCGCCTGCCGACATGGAAAAGAGAGTCCCTCTCGAAGACTCCACGGTTGACGCTCTCACTCGCGGCATGTGGGGTGTTGTCAACGAGGGTGGAACCGGCGCCAGAGCCGCGACCACCGGGCTCGACATCGCCGGCAAGACGGGCACGGCGCAAGTTGTCAGCGTGGGTCTCAAGGAAGCGACGCACAACCGGCAGTTCGACAATAACGCTTGGTTCGTGGGGTATTCGCCCAGCAACAGGCCAGAAATTGTGGTGGCAGTCCTGGTGATGCAAGGCGGCGAATCCACTGTCGCAGTTCCTGTCGCCCGGGAGGTCATCAGGGCATACTACGAGCAGAAACATCCACAGCGGCTTCCCGATTTCCAGACCCAGACCGAAGCCGGAGTGGTGAAAGCGCCCCTGCCGCTCCATTGAGAGTCGTTTCCAAGGTGGCGATATGTCACTATTTCGCCCTTGAGCGATTAGACGGAAGAGAATGCGTAAGCGCTTCAGCTATGGGGATTTTGACTGGTTCCTGCTGATCCTGGTGGCGACCATCGCCGGCCTCGGCGTACTTGAGGTTTACAGCACTACCGCCCATACTGTCCTGGCTCCGCAATACAAAAAGCAGATCTATTGGGTTCTGATTGGATTGATCATCACCCTGATAGTGAGCAGGTTGGACTATCACCTGTTCGTAGAGCACGTCTTCTGGATCTACGCCGCCACCGTCCTCGGGTTAATCCTGGTGCTGATAGTTGGACACACCACCGCGGGGTCTCGCCGATGGCTGCGGGTTGGGGGATCGCTCACTTTCCAGGTGTCAGAGTTAGCCAAGTTGGCTGATAATGATATTGGTAGCCTCCTATTTCGCGTCAAAACGCGGAAAGGAAGTGACTTGGGGGGATCTCCTGAAGCTGGGATCTCTCGCACTGATTCCGGTGGGTTTAGTCGCCGTCGAGCCCGATTTGGGAACGGCACTGACGTTCCTGCCGATCCTAGGGGTCGGCTTCTTCTTGGGTGGGATTAGAGGACGGCAGATCGCCGCGCTGGCGTTGGTGGGCATACTGGCGCTTCCCGTGGGCTGGCAGTTTCTAAAGCCCTATCAGCGCGAGCGCGTGGTGAGCTTCGCGCATCCTGCGCACGACACCCAAGGCTCGGGGTATCAAGGTTCGCAGGCGAAAATCGCGATCGGGGCGGGCGGCTTCTGGGGTAAGGGATTGGGCCAGGGGACCCAAAGCCGTCTGGGCTTTATTCCGGTCTCCCATGCGGATTTTATCTTCGCTTCGTTTGCCGAGGAACAGGGCTTCGTAGGGACGTTCGGTGTGCTGCTGCTCTATTTCCTGTTACTGCTGAGACTGCTTGACGGAGCCGTGATGGCAGGAGATCGCGCTGGGGCGTTTCTGCTGGTCGGTTTTGCTTCGCTCTTGTTTTTTGAAGTTGCGGTGAATGTCGGCATGATGATCGGTTTTCTGCCAATCACCGGCATTCCGCTACCCTTGATGAGCGAAGGCGGGTCGTCGACCCTGGTTACCTTCGCGAGTTTGGGGCTTGTAATGAGTATCAGACTGCGGCGTTTCGTGAACTAATGCCGCGGGCCACTACCGGGTTGTTGGTCCCATCCCTTGGAAAGCGCGCCTACAAGGAAGGTTCTACATGTTGCGGGGCGATGGGTAAAGCACTTGGAAGAGAGTTGGTGAGGTGAGCGGGCCCTTTATGAGCCCGTTGCCCGATCGAGGCAGGGAGAGGGCAAACTAAAATCTCGCCCTTGCCCGACTCTCTATCGTCGAAACATCAGGTTTTGCTTGATGAACGGATTGGTCGCGCGTACTTGTCAGCGAGTGCGCCCGTGACCGCGGACTGGGCAGGTCCGGATGGGCCCGTTGGATGCCCTCGAAACCGCCCTCGATCTTTATGCGTTTACGGTTGTAAACAAGAGTTTTCCCGTGCCGACTTACGCGGCGAACCGATCGCTTGGTTGCAGTCCGATAGAGCGGGCAGCGACTCTGTTCCTTCTCCGGTGTGTCGGCCGAACAGGTTGTGTCTTGAGTTGATCTCCCTAAAGTTCCGGCCTCTTGCGCCGGCCCTGCCCGATCAGAGTCTCCATGGAGGCTGTTCGGGCTTTGAGGTCCGGGCCCCGAGGCCAGACGCGGGATTGATTCCTCTTGACCCTCCTTGAGGAGGAGTTTCCCAATGTCAAAAGAATTGTTTATTTCCTCGTCACCGCACGAGACGAAGATCGCGGTGTCGGAGGACGACCAGCTTGTTGAAGTATTTTTTGAACGGGATACGGGCCAAGGGCTGGTCGGTAATATCTACAAAGGTCGGGTGAGCCGGGTCCTGCCGGGAATGCAATCCGCTTTTGTTGACATTGGGCTCGATCGGGATGCGTTTCTCTACGTTTCGGATTTCTTCGAAGATTCCGAGGAGTACGACAAGGTTGTCTCCGAGGCCGAAGCGAAGGTAAGCCGCTACAGCCCAGGGTTGGCGCCGGTGCCCCCCGGCATTCCTGAAACGCGTGAAGCTGAGGCAGGAATAACCGCCTCCGAGACGGCTCCGGTAGCAGAAGTGGCTCCGCCGCAAGCACCGACCGCTCCGGTAATGCTGGAAACGCCGCCGGTGGCCGTACCTAGCACCCCGTCCAGCAGGACTCTTGCCGGTCCGACGGCGCCCGCAGCAGGTTCCGGTGGGCGTCCGGAATACGCAGGCAGTCCCGAACACCGCGGGCGGCGACGGAGGCGTCGTGGCCGCGGATTTCGTGAAGGCCGCCCCGGAGCAGGATTCGAAAGAACCGAACGCGCCGCAAGACCGGGCTGGCCGGAGCGCCCTGACAGACCCACCCGGACGGATCCCTTTCCCGCGCGCGAAGTACAGGCTAACCAACCTCAGGACTTCGAGATTCTACCGGGCGAATCCGTAGCCAAGTACTCCCAAGCGGGCGCCGGTCAAGGTCCGGCCGCGCCGGTTGAAATGGAGATCGGTGGCGAAGCACCGGGAATGGCGCCGGGTGAACCGAACGCTGAGGCGGGCGAGGTTCCGCTGTCGGAGGCGAACGAACTCGAAACCGCAGCGGTGGACGAGATATTGGACGACCATTTGAAGGAGAAAATTCAGCCGGAAATCGAAAGCAGGCCGATTACAGTAGTCGCTGCTCCCCTTGAGCCGGAAGCTTCCTCCGAGCTTGCCGAATCTGTCGCTGAATCCGAACCTCGAGCGGTAGCAGTGATCGATGAACCGGCGGTGGCTCCCTTGGCCGGGGCTGAGTCGTCTCCCCAAACGGAGCCGGCTCCGACACCCGCGCTCGCGGACAAAATTGCAGCGACCGTCGGGAAGCCGGACGTTGCCGAGCCGATCCCGTTGCAGCTCTTGGAAGTAGCTCCGGTGGTCGGGGAGGCGGCAGCCCCTCCCTCACCGAGAGTCGAACCGGTTGCGGTCAGACCCGAGGCGGAATCCAAATCTGAACCGCTCGCGCAGGCGACCACTCCGGCCGCTTCGGAAGCGGTCAGGGAGGAGCGCGAGGCGAGTGGAGCCGAGCCTCCGGCAGTTCCTGGTGCGACCGTACGGTCCGTATTTGAAGAGGTTGTCACCGGAAGCGAAGAGCTTACGCCATACGAGACCGAAGCGGAGTTGGAAGAAGATGACCGAGACTCCGATGATTCCGAAACTGCAGAGCCCGGGACAGCGGAGGACCAAGACGTTCCAGTGAGCGGCCAGGTTGCCGCGTCAAGTCCGGAAGGCACGGAAGGCGAAGGCGTGGCATCCGGCGAGCGCAGCTACACGCTTCGCGATGGCCAGCAGCGCCGTCCTCGTTTCGCTCCCCGCCGTCGCCGCGGCGGAGCACGGCGTGGTCCTGGCGGCGAGGTGCGCCGTCCGGAATCTTCGCGTCCCGGCAACAATCAGCCAGTGCAGATCTCAGAGTTGCTGAGGGAGGGTCAGGAAATCCTGGTGCAGATCGCGAAAGAGCCGCTGGGTTCCAAGGGCGCTCGCATCACCTCGCACATTGCCATGCCCGGCCGTTACCTTGTGTACATGCCGACCATCCACCACATCGGCGTTTCGCGCAAGATTTCCTCCGAAGAGGAGAGGCTCCGTCTGCGCAACATTATTTTGGAAAATCGCGGCGCTCTCACCGGTGGTTTTATCGTGCGTACTGCCGGGCAGGGGAGGCCGGAGGAGGAGCTAAAGGCCGATCTGAGGTTTCTCTCCACACTGTGGAACGAGATTCGGGCCAAGGCCGAGCGTACCCGCGCCCCCGCCCTAATGCATCGCGATCTCGATCTTGTGCAGCGAATCCTGCGCGATACGCTTTCGCCCGATTTCAAGACGATCCGCGCCGACAATGAAGCCGAATATGAGCGTGTGCTGGAGTTCGTCAACCGCTGCCAGCCGTCGCTCGTCGGCCATGTGAAACTGTACGACCGCGAGACTCCCCTGTTTGAGGAGTTCGGCGTTCAGGATGAGATTGACAGGGCTTTGAAGCCCAAAGTGTGGCTGAAGTCCGGCGGCTTTATTGTGATCAACCAGACCGAAGCACTGGTGGCCATCGACGTCAACACCGGCAAGTACGTCGGCAAAACCAACCGGCTCGAGGATACCATCGTCAAGACCAACATTGACGCCGTCAAGGAGATCGTGCGGCAGATCCGATTGCGCGATTTGGGCGGCATTATCGTCATCGACTTCATCGACATGGATGAGCGCCGCAATCGCCAGAAGGTGGTGCAGGCGCTTGAAGAGTCACTGCGCCACGATCGTGCTCCGACCAACATTCTTTCCATTAACGAATTCGGCTTGGTGGCTCTCACCCGGAAACGCGTAAAGCAGTCGCTTGAGCGCACGCTGTGTGAGCCCTGCCACTATTGCACCGGTGCCGGATGGATCAAATCAGCCAACACCATTTGCTACGAGATCCTGGAAGAGGCACGTAAGATGGCCGCACACGTCGAGGGCAGCACAATGACCCTGAGAGTTAGCCCCGAGGTGGCGCAGGCCCTCAAGTCCCGTGAAGGCTCGCTGCTGTCGGAGCTCGAAACGCTCACACGCAAGGATGTGATCATCAAGAGCGATCCCACGGTCCACCAGGAGAGATTTGAAATTTTTTGAAACGGGTCGGCAGTGGAGGCCCAGTGCGAATGACACGACCGTCAAGGAGTTGCGGCAGCAAGCTCCGGGCGCGAGCACGCTCACGGGCTCTCGGCTTTTTTCCCGAGCGCCTCAGCAAGCGGGACATGATCCTTCAGATTCGTAGTTAGAATTGTCGAATCGTCCGGCGCCAGGAAGGCGAAAACGGCATCCCCGAGGTAACGGCATTCTTTTCTTGATAGGGGATTTTTAGGTTTGCGGATCAGGTTCCTTAACACCTCGTGGCGTCGCTGGCGCTCCCGGTTCCTATCTAAGCTGTCAGTAGCGTCTTTCAGTTTCTCCAGCTGATCAGGTCGTGCTTTGAGACGCTGGCCGAGGCAGCACTCGGAAACCGGCGAGCAGTCCGTGGGTTCAAGGTCAAGAAGGCCCCTCCGCTCGATTGGCTCTTTCTCATCGTAGCAAGTCAATGGTTCGACAGTAGCTGATGCTACGCTATGACGTTTACGCCATGCCTTTATCACTGCTGTCTTTATCGCAAGTATGTACTCGTCCCGTTGTACCGTATCGAAATCAGCTGCTCGGCCGTACTTGGCGGTGAGTTCCAGCAGTTTCTGCTTGCCAGAAGCGTAGGCACTCGCTCTGAGAGCCTCTATTGCGGTCGCGGTACGATAACGCCGTGGGGAAAGAGACATTCGGTGCAGTGCGTCGAGGGCCTCGCTGTACGACTTCGAAAGGACTAGCCGATTGTGGAACCATACGAAGTTTCTCAATGGCCCAGCCTTAAACTCCTTAATCGCGTATACGGGCAGCTGGCTGATCTTGAAACGAGAGATCGCAGCCTTGGCGGCGTTGGCTGCAGCACCTGGCTTCAAGAGCGCATCTGTAAGTACCGTTGTATCGAGAAACGCCTTGCTCACTCCTCCGCTCCGAGTTCAGCGAGGTGCGCAACTGCCGGAGGAGTCACATCCAGGCCGACGTCCTCCAGGACGATAACGAGATCGACTGCCTTATCGAAGGTCACGAACGGTTCTTTCCGAATCCGCTCTACCACTCGTTTGATTGCCCTGATTTGCGGCAGCTCCAGAGGAACGCCCTTTCGGTTTCCGAAAGCTATTTGCAGACTGTTGACTACCGCACCCAAGCCGTCGCCGAGTGTCCTACAGCAGAACAATTCGGGCACGAGCCTTTGAAAGTGCTGGATTTGATCGTCAGCGGTGATGAAGTCTTGGCTCTGAAAAGAGTCAACGGCAGACTCCAAATGCTGCACACCCTCTTCCAGGAGTTGAATAGCCGTGCTCAAAACACTCGAAATCTCGGAATACAGGTAGAGGTCTTTGGTATCAAGCGTCTGAAATCCGTGCCAAATTGTCACCTTCTTTTCACGCCATTCTGACTTCGCTTCACCCTCCGATGCAGCAAGGGTCTGGGTTGATGTCGAGGGTACGGACGAAGCCTCCAGCCACTTCAGTGCCTCGTTTCCGGCGCCCCCGTTTCCTCCTGTCAGTTGCTGTCCCGTGAATGTCGTCTGGGTCGGATTGCTCATCTTAGGTAATCCTCTTAGCTCCGAAGAAAAGCTCTGCATCTTGCCGCAGCATTTTCGTTTGTTGCGAAATCCATTCACCAACACCCAGCTGTCCAACCTGAACGGCGCCTAGCGTGAAAAAATCAACGTCGAAGGAGAGCCCATGCCAAGCGATACTTGTCGGTGTCGAGGATGCGGGCAACTCCAGTCCAGGTGGCTTGTCGAGCAGAAACTGGCGGTCTTGGTGCTGGAGGAGCGCCCGAACCCCCATTGCCTTGCCTTCCCATCGAATTCCGCAATCCAAGGCTGTAACGGGTCTGGCCTCAGTGCTGAAAAGGTCTTGCGAAGGGACCCGCACCAAGCCCGTAGCCAACACCGTGGCCGTCTCCGCATTTCGATCCTCAAACTCCTTGAAGAACAGAAACCGCAAGCCAACTCTTGAGAAGACGCTCACCTCTAAGTGCCTGGCTAGCAGCTCCACAAGAGTCTCGGAAGCCCCCGTCAAGTCAGACAACTTGAGATCCGGCGGCCTGTAACAGATTATCCTTGCTGCCTCGAGCTCAACCACGTACTCGAAGTTGTCTCCCCGCTTGAAAGTTGTCTTCCCCGGCTCCGCAGAAACGAGCTTCAAATCGGTCGTCTTTGCGGTAGCTTCTTTCCAGATTACGCCGGCACGATCCCACAACAGAAGAGCGGTCGGAAATCTGACCTCGAAAATAGCGCGTTCGAACTTGAACGCTGAGAGCCTTAGCTTGGGAATCAGGTCTCCCTCTTCAGTCTCAGGCACGCGTCCCTCCGCCCCACCGTCGGGTCACCTTCGTGAACCAGTATAGGACATAAGACATGGATTTCAAGCCAGTTCTTCCTGCAATTCATATGTGACTCTGCCATGATAGCGGCATTCACCGTTGGTTGAAGGGATCGCCCTCATTGTGGTAGCGTCTATTCTTGCAGATGTTGGCTTGGTTAGTGCTGAAGGAAACTTCAGGTCTCGCACCGATTGAGTATCATCCAAGGCGTGCAGGTATAACCGTTCGCCAGAGCTGACTCTAGCTGTCTGCAACTTGAGACTAGTCTGAATCGAAGAAACACTTATGCCCGAATCTCCCATTACACCTCGCAATCAGGATTTTGCTGCCTGGTATCAGGACGTGGTTATCCAGGGCGACATGGCCGAACCCGCCGAGATCGTCAAAGGCTGCATGGTCATAAAGGCCAACGGCTACGCGGTGTGGGAAATGCTCCAGCGCGAATTTGACGATCGCTTCAAAGCCACTGGACACCAGAATGTGTATTTCCCCTTGCTGATCCCGCAGAGCTTCATGCATCGGGAAGCGGAGCACGTAGAGGGTTTCTCGCCGGAACTGGCAGTCGTCACGATTGCCGGAGGCAAGGAATTGGAGGAGCCCTATGTGATCCGCCCCACGTCGGAGACAATCATTGGACACTTCTTTTCGAAGTGGATTCAGAGCTGGCGCGATCTACCGGTGCTGCTGAATCAGTGGGTCAATGTGGTGCGCTGGGAAATGCGGACCCGCATGTTCCTGCGGACGAGCGAGTTTCTGTGGCAGGAAGGTCACACGGCCCATTCGACCCACGAAGAGGCTCTGGCCGAGGTGCTGCGCATTCTTGATATCTATGCTGAGGTGGCCGAGGAGGTGATGGCAGTCCCTGTGATCAAGGGCGTGAAGACGCAGTCCGAGAAGTTCGCTGGCGCGCTGAGGAGCTACAGCATCGAGGCCATGATGCAGAATGGCCTGGCGCTGCAATCCGGCACCAGCCATGATCTGGGCCAGAACTTCGGCAAAGCCTTTAACGTGCAGTTCCAGAGCAAGGAAGGACAGCTCGACTATGTGTGGCAAACGAGTTGGGGCGTAAGCACACGCCTGATCGGCGGTCTTATCATGAGCCACTCGGATGACAAGGGCCTCGTGCTACCGCCCAACCTCGCGCCCATTAAGGCCGTGCTTGTCCCCATCTTCCGCAAGGACGACGAAAAGGCGCGCGTGCTGGAGACGGCGCACCGGATCGCAAAGGAAGCCGGCGCAAAGATTGACGACCGCGAGGGACAATCACCCGGCGCGAAATTCTTCCACTGGGAGCGTCGCGGTGTACCTGTAGTGCTGGAATTGGGTCCGCGCGACGTTGCCTCAGGCAATATCGTCCTGAAGCGGCGCGATACGGGTAAAAAAGAAGTCCTGCCTCAGGCCAATCTTATTTCGAAGCTACCCGAGGCGCTGGCGGCGATGCAGAAGAACCTTTATGACACGGCGAAACAGCGACTGAAAGAGAACACGGTGCTGGCAAACTCCATCGAGGGAGTCGAGTCGATCCTGCAGGAGGTTACGGCCGAAAAGGGCGGTGGCAAGTTCGTTATGGCGCACGTCAAAGACGATCCACTGTGCGACGCCCGCATGAAGGAGTTTAAGGCGACCGTCCGCTGCGTCCCCCTTGAGGACGAATACGATGGCCCGGGCAAGTGCATCATTACGGGCGAGCCGGTGGATCGCCGCGTGGTGATCGCCAAGTCCTATTAGATTACTGCTGTTGTACGATCAGCTCGCCTTTCATCCTGCCGTGCCCGAATCCACAGCGAACCGAGCACTTGAAGGGAAACGTTCCTGGTTTGTCGGCAAGGAACTCTACCGTAGCCGTCTGCCCCTTCGGAATCTCCTGGTTGATACCGTAACCTTTGATTTCAATGCCGTGGTTACGATCGAGAGACGTGATCAGCAGGCGGACGGTCTGCCCCTTTTTCACGGTGATGACGGCCGGTTCGAATTCATACTTTTTCGCGGTCATTTTGATTTCGATCACGTCAGCGGGATTCGCGGCAGCCGGCGGATTCTGGGCGAGTGCTACTATGCTCATAAGCCCCGCCGTCACAAGGATCCCCAGTTTCACCTTTTTCGTTGCCGGATTTCTCACGCGGCTCTTGTCCTTTCCAGTTTCGTACAAGGGGTTCTGTGGAACCGAGGTTCACACTCCCCTATTGTAGGCCACAACTATAGCGACAACCGCCTGTGTAGCGCCGGTGTCCTCACCGGCGTCTTTCGGCGCAGCGACAACGCCCCCACCAAAACCGGCGTCAGGCACCTCAGATCCCGCAAAATCCCGCTGAAATCCCGCAACTTTTCCGCACTTTTTCCGCACGCCTCAAAACGCTTTTCCGTCGCGCTTGTGAACGCCGAATTCGGTGGGGTGGAGGTAGTTCCTAACAATTGAGCGGCGACCGGATACTCCGTTGGTCCTAATCTGGAAGGGCTGGCGACAACGGAACAAAGGAGAGTGCAGGAGGACGGCATCGTCAGCGGCCCCCCCACTCATAGTTTCATTTCGACGATAGTCGCCCCGGCACCGCCTTCCTGTGCAGGGGCAGGATAGAACTTGTCCACTTGAGCGTGACCGGTGAACAACTCGTGCAGCGTCTTCCGCAGAATGCCTTTACCAAATCCGTGGATGACGCGCAGCCGTGGCTTGCCGGCGAGGAACGCCTGGTCAAGGTACTTATCCACCAGATCGCGTGCCTCTTCGGCTGTGGTTCCTATCACGTTGATTTCCGGGGGCACTTCGATTTGTTTTTCTGTGTTCCCGCCCTTCCATGCAGAGCGGACACCGCTTGCGGAGGTCCGTGCGGGCATAGCCGCGACGCTCCCAGGCGTCAATACCTGGACCTCGCCCGGATTGAGGTGCATGCGCATCCGTCCGACTTCGACTTCGAGCTGCCCGCCTTGGCGGATAGCCGTGACAGTACCAGGCGTGGGCAGATTATCCACACGCACCCGATCGCCAACGGCGGGAGGCCGGTCGACCGTGGCGGCAACGGTTTCAGCTTCCGGTGATGGAGCGCCGAGTGCTTCCAAAACCTGCGCGTTCCATTCTTCGCGCGTTTCGCGCTCAAGACCTGCGACTTTGCGTTCAAGACCGCGCGCTGCCTTGCCGATCGCGCCTTTGGAGCTTCCCTTAGTGCGCGTCGCCACTTCAATGTGGGCGCGAATATCGGCAACTGTCTTTTCCCATTTGTCCTCGCTCTGACGCAGGGTTTCGTCCAACCGCCTATCGAGATCCTTCAGTTTCGCCCGGCGTTCGCGCTCGAATTCCTGCTGCAGCTGCTTTTCGCGCTCCGCCAGTTCCTGCCGGCTTTGTTCGAGGCTCGCGATTTCGCGCTCCAGGCGGGATTTCTCCTCGTGCAAAAAAGTAACTAGCGCCGCTGCCTCGGCTTCCGCCGGATCGAGCAGGGTGCGAGCCTTCTCGACGATGCCGGGGGCAAGGCCGAGGCGCTGCGCGATATCGATGCCGCTCGACTCGCCAGGCAGTCCCACTAACACCCGATAGGTGGGTTGCAGGGTGGCCTCGTCGAACTCCATAGCGGCGTTGACGGCTTCGGGAGTTTCGGCTGCGTAAGCCTTAAGGCGTGAGTGGTGAGTGGTGACCAGAGCCATGGATCCGCGAGCGCGGAAGTGTTCGAGGATCGCCACGGCGAGCGCAGCGCCCTCGTTGGGATCGGTGCTGCCGCCCAACTCGTCCATCAGCACCAGCGACCGCTCCGTAGCCATCTCCGCCATCGACTGGATGTTTCTCACGTGAGCCGAGAAAGTGCTTAAGTTGGCCTCGATCGATTGCTGGTCCCCAATGTCAGCCAGAACGCGGTCAAAAACAGGCAGGCGCGCAAAGGAGGCGCACACAGGCAGTCCGGATTGCGCCATTAACGCAGCGACCGCGACCGTTTTCAAGGCCACCGTCTTGCCGCCTGTGTTCGGGCCGCTGATGATCACCAGCGCCTTAGGCTCCTTCAATTCGATGGTTAGCGGTACCGGACGGCGTCCCCGCCTCCGCAAGGATTTCTCTAGCAGCGGGTGGCGAGCCTCGGCCATGATCAGTTCGCGCGCCGCGCCCGCCTCCAAGACGGGTCCGAACTCGGGCAAGCAGCAATCGTATTGCCGGGCGAACTCGGCTCGCGCAAATACAAGGTCAAGCTCACTCAGGATTCGAGTGGCGCGGACCAGATCGTCATGGCGCAGGCGCAGCTTGGCGGTGAACTCGCCCAGGATGCGCTGAACCTCGGCAAACTCGCGGTCCTGCTGTTCCACCAAGTCGTTATTCAGCGGAACAGTTTCCATGGGCTCGACAAAGAGGGTGGCGCCCGATGAGCTGGTGCCATGCACGATGCCCTCCACGCGATACTTTTCCTCGGCGCGTACGGGCAGCACGAAGCGGTCGCTTCGAATGGTGATCAACGCGTCCTGCAAGGCGCCCGATTGACTGAGGCGGCGCAGCAGCTTCTCCAGGGTGGACTGCACGTCGGCGCGCAACCGCTCGATGGAGCGGCGGATCGCCCGCAGCGCGGCGCTGGCCGAGGAATCAACCGAACCATCCGGCAGGATCTTGCCATCAAGCTCAGCCACCAGCTCGCGGAAATCGGCGATGCCGCCCGCCAGCAGGTGGAGGCGGTCAAAGGGCGTCTTCTGGAAGAGAGTCCGGTGGTCGCGAGCCGCCCGTGCAAGCTCCACCAAGGCCAGGATCTCAAAGGCAGTGCAAGTGTCGCCTTCAATACCAAGTTTGTCGAAAGTCGGCCTCGGGTCGGCCAGTGAGCCGAGCGAGGGCCGTGGGTTTTCGCGCGCATATTCCCGCGCCTCTGCGGTCAGGGCATGATCCCTTCGAATCCGCTCGATCGCGGCGTGGGGCAACACCTCGTCCAATAACGGTTCACTCAGGGGTCCGGAAAGGAAGCCGCCGACCAACGCCACGATATCCCGGAACTCGAGCACATCGATCGAATAGCTCTCGGCTTGAACGGCCAGGGTTAGTTCCGGCGAGTAGATCAGCCATAATTTCCGTGACGTGTGACGAACGAAGAGCGACCGAACCAGCAGGGGCGCTTGATGAGTGACAACCAGACCCGTCTATTCTACGAGACTCCGGACGGGCAGGCTGAAACCGGGGAAAAGCGGTGAAGTCAAGCTGTCCATATTCTGAAGCGTGCCTGCCAGGTCCAGGCCTGCTTCCATTCGGCGATAAATCTCAACTGAAGGGCCTTCCGGATCGACAATCCAATATTCTTGCGACGCCGAACCGGCTGTAGAGCTTGAGCTTGGTGGTGCGGTCGAGCCTCGCCGTGCTATCGGACAGCACTTCGACCGCAAGATCAGGGGCTCCCTGAATGTTCTTTTTCGTGATGACGGAGAAACGAGTGCTTTGGACACAAAGATCAAGTCGGGCTCGACGATATCATGTTAGCGAAAACACAACGTCAAAAGGCGCAGAGTAGGCATCTCCGAGACTGTGTGATTTTACAAATCCCACCAGATGATAGGCGAGATTGATGATAGTACCAGCTGGTGCGGCTCCTGAGGCGAAGGGGACACGTAGAGTTCTCCATCAACAATCTGATAGCGCTTGCCGTCATTAGGCAGCAGACAATAGTCGTCGTAGGTCAGGCGAGTGTCGACTGGCATATCTCAATTATAACATTCGCTGGGTCGACTCCGAGTGGTGACAGGCAATCTAAGACGATACTGAGACACTTGGCGCCGTTTGAGCAGGTAGGTTCGACCTCCTTTATTGAGAACCACAATTGTTCTGTAAGAAGGCGCAGACCGCCTCAAGGAGACTTCACGCGCACACGGCGAGACGATTCTTGCCCTTGGCGATTGTCCGGTGCTGATTTCCGGTACTGCTGTGGGACTGGCGGACTATTACCTCGACTGGCTCGCCCATCCCCGCTATGACGATTATTGGAAACAGTGGTCGATCGAAGAGCAATACTCCAAGATCGAGGTCCCTCGAAACCGAAGGAGCCGTCCTGCGCAGTCGGATGTACTCAGAAGCGATCTGCCTGTTTGAAGGGTGGTTGTTTATTCGCGTCCGTGGTCCATGGTGGGTTGCCAGTCTTCTGCTGCCAGTTGAAAAGGGACTACCGCCGGACTGGTGACCTGATTTCCCCCTACGGCTTCGACTCATCATCCGGCAGGCCCTCAACGCGCACCAAGTCGATTTCAGTCCCACTGGTGATCCTTTTCAACCCAACGGCCCGGGTCTCTCTCTTGCTCTTGAGTTCAAACGACACGCCGCCGTCCTCCGTTTTGGAAGTGAACTTGGTGACGCTTGCCGCGAGTTTCAGCTTGCAAAAAATCGCGCACCTTCTCCATAGGATCGCTGGTCAAGTACTTGGCCACTGCCAGCCGGGTTTTGGGCTTACCGGATAACTGCAGGCTGACGTCGAGAGAGCCGGTATTCTCGCCTTTTATCGGTTTAGCTCCGGGGTAAAGCGGCAGTCGCAAGTGGGCAGGCTGAGAATCAACTTCGGCGCGGAAGGACCCCGACGAGGTTTCAACCGAAATCGTTTTCTTCTGAGTCTCTTCCGGATAGGCGGCGCCGGGAATCGCAAACGCCAACCGCAACGATGCACCGACAAGGCCGAGAAGAATGAACAGCCTGAGAGAGGTAATGCCACGACCAGACCGGAAATGAAGAAGTGAGTTCTTCACGAAGCCCTCCTGTAGAGCTTTAATGTCTCTCGATAGTACGCTCTCCAGCCGAGCAAAGTTCCAACTGTCTTTTTAAACTCGCACTCAAGGGAACAGACGTATTCGAGCAACTCAGCAAGTAGCTGTAGTCCTTCAAATCAGCCCTGGTTTCACGTGAACCGAAAGCTTCAAATCGGAGACCGGATTCGATACACTCTGTCATGGCGTCGGCCGTCCCTCATTGGCCTTAACGGGTGTGTGGAAACTCAGTTGTGCCATGAGGGTCGGCTTTCGCCATTGGTTCCATGAGGAATACAGGTCAGCACGAAGGTCCAGCGCTGGTCTGGTTCTTGGTCGCGAAAGGCGGGCCACCATCGGGAGCCATTCGCCACGTGGTCATCGTCTCCCTTCCCGGTTTGCGAGGCGGCATTGCCAGCCAGCTAAGGGCGGAAGTCCATGTCTGACCTATTACCCCCACTTCGTCGCGTTCTCGACATCATGCCCTCGCCGGACACCAGCCGGCCAGGACTGGTGATCCGCGATCCCATGCGTTATACGGAGGCAATGCTGTATGTACCGCGAGCGTGGATTCTGGGACTGCAGTGTCTCGATGGGGAGCATACCGAACTTGATGTCCAGGAGATTCTCACCCGAGCCCGAGGGACGCTGGTGTACAGCGAGGAAATCCGCCATTTCATCGGCATGCTGCGGGAACACGGGTTTCTCGAAAGCGAGGAGTTCCATCAGCTTCGGGAACAGAGGGAGAGAGCGTTCCGCGAGGGGAGCGAACGCCTGGCCGTCCACGCCGGCGCCGCCTACCCCAACAGTGTGGCCGAAGTTCGCAGTACGCTTGAGGAGTACTTTCGCGCCGTAGACGTCGCCGAAGGCCCGCCGCCCGGCGTGCTTGGGGTGGCTGCACCGCATGTCAGTCCGGAAGGCGGCCGGAACTGCTATGCTGCTACTTACCGCCGGCTGGCAGCGGCGCCCGCACTCGCCGAGCGTACGTTCGTCGTGCTGGGCACCTCCCACTGGGGAATGCCGGGAACGTTTGGCCTGACCCGCAAACCGTTTGTCACTCCTTTCGGAACCCTGCGGGTTGACACGGATTCAGTAGATTGGCTGGAGCGACATGGCGGCGAGGCTGTCAGCTCCGAAGACTACTGCCACGCAATCGAGCATTCCATCGAATTTCAGTGCCTTTTCTTGCAGCACGTATTCGGTCCCCAACTGACCATAGTCCCGATTCTCTGCGGTCCACTTCTTCCCTGCCGTGAGAATGGCGGCGTCCCGCGAGAGAGTCATGCCACGGAACACTTCCTCAGGGCCCTTGGCGATCTGGCGGCGAAGCTCCGGGATCAGTTGTTTTGGGTGCTGGGGATTGATTTGACTCACATCGGCCGCCGTTATGGCGATCCATTCACGGCGGTGGCTAATCGCGGCCAAATGCTGGATGTGGCGGAGCAAGATCGCCGGCGCTTGGACCTGGTCTGCGCCGGCGACAGCCAAGGCTTCCTGGAGTTGGTGGGAGAGCGCGGCGATGAGCTGAAGTGGTGCGGTTATTCCACACTCTACACGTTCATGAGAGCCGTCGGGCCGGTCCAGGGACGGTTATTGCGCTACGAACAGTGGAACATTGACCCACAATCAGTCGTGAGCTTCGCCAGTCTCGAATTCTACAGCGCCTGAAAAGCGGCGGGTGATTAGCTAACCAGATCGCACTTTGAAGGGCTTTACGGGATTTCATGCATGTCATTGAGCTTTTCCAGCCGCTTCTTTTCACTCCACACCAGATCATAGAAGCGCCGGTTGCCAGACGCGATAGGGACCATGAAGATGGACAGTGGGCGGCAAGGTGAGGGGTCGGCCAGCATTCTCTCGTACCAAGGCAAATCGCGTTGGGCCCCAAGGTGGTAGCCACGGCACGTCGCTTGTGTCGCTTGTGCCCTAGGCTTGTCGATCTCCGGAGCCCGAAGAACCCCACAGCATCGAGACCATGCTGTGGCTACCTGCTGTTTGCGGCTTTGCATAAATGCGGGAGGGGGGCCCCTTACGACGTCCAGATGAACGCGTAGAAGTGTTCGGGCCTCAAAACGTAGCCGATGATCTTGAAGACTTACTGAGGATTACAAATCGCGGTGACGCCCTCGCTGTAGCGCCGGTGTCCCCACCGGCGTTTTCGGCGCTGAGAGCCTGCCCTGAGTGGGGCGAAGGGACAGCGCCCGTACAGAATTGGCGTCCTTATGATTTGTGTCCCTATGATTTGTAATGCAGAAGTAGCTTAATTCGCAATTCCCCGAGGGTGGCAAGGAAGTGCCGACTCCGAGTCAAAAGCCGGGCGCGTCGATAAATGCTGGAAGTAACGAAATGCAGGTGGTTCAACCTGTAATAATTGTGCTGCCGAGGCATGCAGAGACTGTCGCCCGCAGCCGCTTGGCGATCTCCGAGCTCGACACGCTCTCGCCCTTTCTCCGCGAGCTCAGCTCCCGGATTCGCTCCAGGCGGCTGCGCAGGGCGGCACTGATGGCAGCGATAAAGTCTCGGTCTGCTGCTCGGACTCGGCCATCGGAAAACCTCCGAAGCCATCCTAAGCTATGTATGTCATACAATCAAGAGGTCATACATTCTTGGCGGGAAAGGTCTTAGAGGGCACGATCGGCAGGGAGATACTCAGGTTGCCAGGCGGCAACCTCGAATCCACATCTCATTGATTTACCGATGGTTGCTATTCGGCTACCTTGGTTGCTGCACAGCACCCGCTGCGGGGTGACGTGTCACCCTACTGCCGGTGCCGAGGCACCGCTATCCCTAGGCATCGGCACAAGGCAGATTCGGCGGAACCTGTAAAGGGAAATTGCAGACCGCGTTCTGAGCCAGCCCGCCGGTTTTGGCCGGGCCAGCAAAACGGTCCTTACCGTGAGCGCAGCAAATGACTAACGAGAAGAATGGCCAAGCCGGACGCGCAGAGCCCGGAAAGAACCCTGAGAAAACGAATCGTTCGATCCGGCGCTGGGTGGCTATGAAAAAGTAAGAGGCTCAGAGAGCCTCGGGTGTCGAGAGCAATCCAGAGCACCAACACTAAAGCGAGCGCGAAAAACCCGAACTCAAGGGGACCTGTAATGGGATCGCGCATGGACTAGCCTCCGCCGCCGGAGTGAGCGTAGCGCAGAGTTTGTGCAGTTCAAACTCTGCGGCTTCTTCCTCTGGTCGAACCGCACTTGCTTCATAGCAGAGCCCGAGGATCGGCCGGTAGTCTCACTCGGTCAATCGTCAGCCCGCAAGTGTGCAGTTGCTCTCCCGGGCTGGGTTCCAGCATATTCCTTCGCGCTAGACCATCTCCAAAACCCGGGCCTACCTACGTAACCGCGCCGCACCGGGTTCCAGTGAAGGTACTCGACACTTTTGCCGTATTCTTCCACTGTTCTGAGGGCGCGATCATAGACTTGTCCTGAGCGGAGCGAACGGAATCGCGACTGAAAAAGCGGCCCCAGCGTTTCCCTGCCGACATTCATCCGCCGTGTCGCACTCACCTTAATCGCTTCCACGACGTCGGAAATGGTTAAGGGATGCCGCGGGTAGACAACGGCGTGCCAGTGGTCCGGTAAAAGTACCCAGGCCGTAAGGACAAATCCGTGCACCTTTCGCCGCTCGCCAACTACTCGGGACAGAATCCTGAATTCATCCTCGGCGAGAAAGCGGCGCCCGCGCAGAAGACAGCAGGTCACGAAGAAATAGTGATCGGAGAGGACAATCCTGCGCAGACGGGACACAAGGCGGATTATAACCCGCGAAAAGCCGCAGAGTTTCTGGGAAGCGAAACTCTGCGCTACGCTCGCTGCCGGTGCCGACGGCACCGCTCACCTTTCGCGACCGGAGCCAAGGCGGGTACAGAGTGAGAAGGCGGGAAAAGGGAAGATCGCAACCCTGCACTTTGCGCCGGCCGACCCGCAAGTCAGGCTGCCATCGCCGTACCTACCCGCTGCGGGGACGCACTTGGTTGCCCTCGGGACGCGCGCAAAAGAGTCCTGGGAAAAGCTGGTCGCGAAGGCGGTAGAGCAAGAAGAAACAGGCTGGCGTGCCGATCAGTCCGGCCACGCAGGATCCGCGCGCTGCTTCCGGCGAGAGCAAGCCAAGCACTGAAGCATAGTGCAGCAGGATAAAGGCGCCCCCCATTCCAAAAGCGCCGGCCGCAACAAAGAAGGGCCTGAAATTGCCACCTGCGTTGCGCCCGTGCTCAGCGAGGCGGGGAAGAATAGGAGCAGCCGCCAGGGAAAGCGCGGATAGGAAGAACCAGGGTGCGACAATCGCTCGCCCAGGGATTCCCATGCCGCGGTGGAGGACGAGATAGCAGAGCGCAAAACTCGGAAGTCCCAGAATTGGCAGCCACCGTAGGAGCAGCCATCGGGCGGCCCGTGCTAGGGAGTTCATATTTCTCCACTCCAGATCATGGCTTCTTCGGAACAACCAGTCCTTTGATGCCTGGAATCGTCACCTGCCTGGTGTACTGGTACCCCCAGTGCCATAAGGCCCACCCTCCCCCAATCGCGGGAGCTCCTCCCATAACCCCAGCGGCGCAGCCAAGTGGGCCTCCTCCAACGCATCCGACAACAATGGCGGCGCCTCCTGCTGCAATCACCACACCGCCTGTGACGAAGAATGCACCGCTTACCATTATGTTCACAAACGGCAGCTTGTTCGCGTCGATAACCTCGCTCAGCTGCCCCATCCACCGCTCAGCCTCGTCTGCACTGGGGGATTTGAAGCCCATCGCTGGCGTCGTGCCACATGTCCCAAACTCACACCCACTCGGACCGGGAATAGTGGGAAAGATGGAGGGAGGCGGTATGTTCAGGCCATACGGGATACCCAAGCTCTCGCCCCACGGACCTCCGCCCCCTCCAAGGCCGTTAATATTCAGAACCGAGCCACCACTGGTTCCATAAATCGGCTGACCATTGGACCATAACCCTGGGGGTGAAGCACAGGACGCATCGTTGGTACTCGTGTAGGAGCACCGGTCGAACGGATTAGTGCTCGGCCCACGGCCCACTCCTCCGCCGCCGCCGCCTCCTCCACTGAAGTGGCAATCGAACCAATCAAACTGCGCTGCGAAGGAACCGCATGCCTCGTCCGCGTCGCCGAGCCCCATGGGGTCGGTCGACGACGTAGGATTATTCATCACATAGGCGTAGCGGTTAAGGGACTGCGGATTGGTGATATCTCCCGCCAGCGGGTCGGGGGTCCTGAACGCCAAGGTCTGCGCCAGCCTGCCCAGTAAGTCGGCCTTATTCCGGGCTCGCGGCGCCCCGTTTTCTGAGGCGCCATTGAATGGTCGGCAGCAACAACACTGCTAGAAGAACACCAAAAACTGTACCGTCGTAGCCTGCCAACACAAGCGTCAGGGGAGGCACCAAACAAGCCTCGATCAAGAACCACGTGTCCCTCCAGCGGCTGAATTGGGTGTATCCACCTTGAAACGCCGTAGCTCCCGCCATCATAAACAGCGGCCCCAGCAGAAAGATACCGGCAAGCATCCACAGAGCACCATTTCTGAGGCACAGTCGCCTACGAAGAAGAAGCCACATGGAAACCACGACACCTGGGGGAAGAAACGTAGCTAAAGCGAGATTGAGCTGATGGCGAGTCACAAGCTCCGTGACCGTGGTCGGGGCCCAGAAACAAAGCCCGCCGATAAAAACATAGGCAATTCTCTTCCACATCATTACGGCACCATTAGTTGTTAAGTACGCCCTCGGGAATGCAATAGGCATGCTCCACAAAACCCAACCGTCGGTCCAGCCCTTCAAGAGAACTGAGGTTTGCGTTCGGGAGCCATGCGAGGAGAGGAAGATAACCATAGCCAGGAATATAGCCTTGTTGTAGGCAACCCCGGATAGAGTTGCTCCTTGGATTGTTTCCTGCGTTGGCACACACCCAGCGCGGGAGGCTGCCAGCAGCATAGACGGAGCAACTTGACGGGTCCGTGGAAGGCCACCAACGAGGCTGGAATGGCCACGGCGGCCAATTGCCTGAAAGCTGCTTGGGATTTGCTTCTTGCGGTACTTGAGCTTGCGGCGCCTGGGCAGTCGCTAGTGTATACACTACGGCTGCGGGAGGCACGGAAATACCTACGAGTGCCCAGTCGACCCCGATCGGGGGACACCAGACCTGGCCACTCATAAGGATTTCACACCCGGGGCCCAGGGTAGGGATACCGGTCGGACCGCGAGTGTTCTGACTGTTCCCTGGCCACGGTTGATTACTGCCCGGCGAACCGCCTCCGCCATTCCCGCCCCCACCGCCACCACCGCCCCCGCCCCCTGGAGGAGCACCACAAGCAACCATGAAGTACTCGCATAGTGGCGTGGTAGGGCACTCGGCATGACTCGTGGCATATACGAAATCGCTGCAACTCGACGGGATCGCCGGGTCCAGCCCCAGAGGATCGGTGAACGTCGTAGGATTATTCAGCGCATAGGCGTAGCGGTTAAGGGACTATAATTGGGATTTCTCAGTATCGGCGAGTTTCTCGTAGCTTTTCGCGTCGTCCTCAAAGCCGAGGTTGCGACTCGCCGCGGCGAGCCACAAAAAAAGATTTGCTTTCGGGATCTGGCCCTCTTCCGCTCTAGCCAGACACCATTCGAATTCCAGCAGTGCTTTAGGGTGAGCCCCTTCGCGCGAGTAGATAACGCCGAGGAAAAAGTGCGCCCAGACTACGTGAGCGCTGCTGGGGCCAGTCTTAAGGAGTCCGAGAAACGTCTCCTCAGCCCGATCCCTATAACCGAGCTCGAAATAGCACCGACCGAGGTTGCATAGCAGGTCATCCCGGTCCCCCGTGCTATCAACAAATACCAAAGACTCTTCGAGTACAGTACGTGCCTCACGGAAGCGGCCGACGCCCGCTAGGAGAAGCCCTCGCCTAATCTGTGTTTCTCGGTAAAGGTCTTCATTTTCGGGCGTATGAAGTATGCGGCGGTATTTGTCCAACAGACAGTCAAATTTGCGGATAGCCTCATCGCATTTACCTTCAGACGACGAGATGCACGCCTCGCCAAAATCGGCCCTCGCCCATACATCCGGGTTCCGTGAGATCTGACGCGCCCTATCTGACTGTTCCCTGGCCTCCCTAAAACGACCGAGAATCGACAAACAGGTGCTCTGGTTCAGCACCAGACTCGCCCTCTCGTCGGGATCAGGAGTTGACTCGACCAGCTTCCGAAGCTCCCGCACCGCTTCCTCTGCCTTGCCTGAATCCCGCAGGGCCAGCGCATGTTCAAAACGTTCAATATCCATCGGGATCACGATTTCTGTGTTAGGTACGTCGTATGCAACGGGCTCGACGGCCTGACCCTGATTATTGCGAATCGGGGCTAAAACTTCTTCCCTCCACAACGGCCTGGAAAGGACTGCGGAACGGTACTACAGGGGTCGGACATCATGATGAAGAAGTACTCCTTTCCAGCAGTATCGAGAATGCCGCCCAACGCCGCCCCAAGAGCCCTCATGTAGCGCGCGAGCCACGTATCAACTTCCAGGGCGTCTGACGGAATCTGCCGCGGATCGGGCACGGGCAACGGCATTCGTGTTGGCGGAACCTTCGGGAAACCTCGTGTCGACTGCTTCAAGGCCTGAGCCAGTCCGTTAGCCCCAGGAGCACCTGGGCCAGGTATAACAGCCAAACCTCCCCAGCCCCAAACAGTGATGCCAATTTTGTAAATATCAGTATTGACGCCGATCAACCACGGGCCGGCATTCAACCCAGACACGAAAGAGTTGGGAGCCCCGCCGCTACAATTCCCAAATTCGCAACCTGGTGCGTAAACTGGATCCGGCATGGCGAAAGGACCATAGTCTCCGCTGAGCGGACCGCCTCCTCCGCCGAAGAGGCCGCTGAAATCCACACCAGAAGGGCCGCCGATCCCTAAGGGGTTCAATAATGCGCTGGTAAACCCACATTGTGCGTCGTAGGGGTTGATGGTCGAACAGTAGACACCGGTGTCGCCGCCGACTCCGCTACCGCCCCGGTGCCCCCAGTTGAAGCACCCGGGTAAATCTCCTGGGTCGCCCCGCCAAGTCCAACACGCCTCCGCATCCAGCCCCGTAGGATCGGTGAACGTGGTCGGGCTATTGAGCGCATAGGCATAGCGGTTCAGGGACTGCGGATTGGTGATATCTCCGGCCAGCGGGTCGGGTGTCATCCAGCGGCCCATGATCGGGACCCGCATCCTGTGTCAGCCTTCAAATTACAAGCCTTCAGTTACAGCTCCGATCGAGGGCCCGGAGGTCCGGAGTGTCTGGACGATCCAGGAGGGAACATGATGTAGCTCTGGCGATCATGTTCTGCGCGTTTCAGTTTCGGAAAGAACATGCCGCGCAAGTAACCTAGTGCTTAGTTGCGCAGATTAACGATAGTATTACGGAGCTGCGAGCCTTTGACCTCGCGCTTCCGCCACTTGAACGGTTTGGCATTTTGCGTATAGGCCGCGATGAACGCTTCGATAGCCTGACGGAGTTCGGCCGTGCTCTGCGTGCTCAGGCCACGCAAGGCCTTACGCGATAAAATGCCGAACCAGATTTCCACCTGATTCAACCAACTGGCCGAGGTGGGAGTGAAATGGAAATGAACGTTGGGATGAGCGGCCAACCAGGCGTCACACTTTTTGTGCGTGCCGTAGTTGTCCAGGATCACGTGCAACTCCTGTGCGGGCGCGGTCTCAGCGACCACCTGATCCATAAACTGCAAAAACTGCTCCCGCCGTTTGAGTTCACTGAAGGCCGTCTGCACTTGTCCGGTCGCCACCTGCAAGGCCGCAAAAAGATTCAGCGTGCCATGGCGCTTGTAAGTGCTCTTGTAAGCGCGCACGATCTTTCCGCTGTCGGTCTCAACATAGCCGGTCTTACGTTCCAAAGCCTGAATGCTGGGTTTTTCATCGACACAAATCACCAGCGCCTTCTCCGGCGGGTCGAGATACAAACCCACGATATCGGCCGCCTTGGCCGCGAACGCCTTGTCCGTGCTGACGCACCAGGAGCGTTGCCGCTGCAAGCAGATCCCCTGCTGGCGCAGAACCCGCCACACCGCATGCACCGAACCCTGCAGCGCCGCCGCCACCGCCGGACCGTCCCAAGTCGCCTGTCCCGAGGGCGGAGGTTGTTCCAACAAGGCCAAAACGCGCTTGCGAAAGTCCTCGCCATAAACCCGTCGAGCCCCAGGTCGCTTCGCATCCTGCAACCCGGCCAAGCCGCCTTGCACAAAACGTTGCCGCCACTTGATCACGGTATTAGGGCGAGTATGGCAAGCACGAGCAACCTCTTTCACCCGCTGGCCTGCCAAACAGCCCAGGATGATCCGGGCTCGTTCCACCATCTGCCGAGACTCGGTGCGACTCCCGGCCAACAGTTCCAGCTCTTGTCGATCTTGCGGACCACAACTAATTGCGGGCGCATTCCTAGCCATGCCCAACACGATACAATATATCGTGTATTATTGCAACTAAGCACTAGCACCATACCTACGGGAACAAGGATAAGTACGGCGGCCAGTAGTTGGGCATTGCCGTGAAGCCCGGCCCAGTGGGGTATGAACAAGGCCAGGGGAACGCAAATCAGATAGAGAGCGATGATCTCGAACCCGGTAGGTTCAGACCATTGCAACAGCTCCTTACATCCTGGGCAGGGGAACTTACCTTGTGAAAGCTCGCCACGCTTGAATTGTCGACCGCACACAGGACACCTTGCCATGCCTTGTCCTCCCGGAGCTCACATGTTGTTCGAGGATGTGCCACTACTGTCCCAGTACCACCTTATTGAACTCTATCCACCACATCCTCCCCCAGCGTCCCCACAGTGCGCCGGCACCAGGGGTCGCACCTCGTGTCAAATAGCCGTTTAGTAACTGCAGGAGCCACAAGGTTTCGGCGGGATGATTCGCTGCGAGGACCTGCACGTCATAAGCCGAGCCAGGCAAAATAGCTAAGCCAGCTGACCCGCCGTACCATACGACGGGCATCAGTGGACTTGCTACCGGTCCTGCGTTCCTGCCAGCGTGCTGCAAGACTAGCCGGTCCAGCGGCAGGTTGAGGAACTCGTCGACATAGATGCTGATTCTGAAGGGGACCCCGTATCCTGGCGAGGTCAACTTCACGTCAGGAGTGAACGAGTTCGCCGGGTCGACTCCGGGAACACACCTCCCGAAGTCACACGGCAGACTGAACCCGCCACCGCCGCCGAACGGCGGCACGGCTTCACTCCAGATGCCGCCACCGCCGCCCATTCCGCTGATACCCACGCTGGAACCACCACCCAAGATCGGCGTCCCGTCGGATCGCAATCCTGGCAGTTGGCCGCATTCAGCTTCGGCGTCGCCGAAACTGGCGCTTGAGCACGGATCGCAGGGGTTGACGTTCGCGCCGGAGTAGGGACCGGCGGGATAACCCATGGTGCCAGCCTTCGCGCCGCAGGGATCCCAGCCCGGCTCCGGCCATGACAACAGCCCCGACGGATCGATCAGAGTCGTAGGATTATTGAGTGCATAGGCGTAGCGGTTCAGGGACTGTGGATTCGCGAAGTCCACCGCCGCCAGCCCTGCCGGGTCGGGCGAGAGCCAGCGGCCCCAGGCGGGGTGGTACTCGCGCATGAGGAAATCATACAGCGGATAAGGACCCGACCCCACCACGTCCTGATTTTGTCCGGTGAAGTTGCGGTCGGTGGTTCCCGCCTCCGCGTAATTCTCACCGTAAGGCGCGTAGGCCCCGGCGTAATAGACCGTTCGGGAGGGCCTGGAGGCCAGGCGCGAACTCCCCAACCAATCCGAATGGCGATAGTAGGCTAGCCCGTCGGAATTGTACACCGCCGACGTCCCGGCCGGCAAAGGCACAAAAGCTTTGACCAAGTTCTGGCCATTCATTAGCGCCAGCTTGGCGCCGCTTGGGCCATACACGATCTGAGTGTAGTTCGCACCATTCTGAATTTCTACGGCGCGGTCTTGGGCGTCGTAAGTCACGCTTGACGAGCCCACCGTGGTCGCATCCCCCTTCCAGTCGAAGGCGTAGCTCTGCCAGCCGTCGCCGGTTAGGTTGCCGTTTGCGTCGTAGGTCGGAGTGACGCTACCCAATTGGCTCACCCGGTTGGTGGAAAGATTGTACGTCGGCTGGAAGCTGAGGGTCCCCGCCTTCTTGAGGTTGCCAAAGGCATCGAAGCTGAAGGTCTGGCTAAGCGGGGAGCCGCAGTTGGCGCTGGCGAGGCGGGCCAGGTCGTCGTAGCCGTAGCTGCAGTTCTGGTTGTCACTGGAGCTGAAGGTGTCCGTGATGGCCAAGCTGCGCAGGCTCCCGTTGGGATTCCAGTTCAGCGTCCCGCTCTGAACCGCAGACCCGTTCACTGAGGAACTGTAGCTGGTCATCCGGCCTGTATTGGGGTTATACCCAAACGAATGCGAGTCGGCGGACCCAAACGTCACACCCGTCGGTTCACTGAAAGAGTTGTAGCTGGTGCCCGTCACCGGGTTCTGCCCGCTTGTGGCGCTCACGGTGGAAACACGCCCTTCCCCATCCGGCACGTAGGTGATCGTAGGCAGGCCGATGCCCGAAAGGGTATGCGGCAGGCCGCTGGCCCAGTAGCCTGCGCTGACGTGATAGTACCCCCCGGAGTTGGGCGTGGATTGGTAGACGTCCGTAATCTCTCCGCGCGGAGAATAGCTGAACCATTCGTCAGTGACCAGGCCACTGTGCCCGTTACAGGTATTATTGGTATACGTCTCAACCAGCCTTCCCTGGGTGTTCTGAACGGTCACTCCGGGCGGGGGGGGTCTGGCATCATACACAAAGCCTGTGCAGTTCGTAGATGTGTTGGCGGCGAATCCCGCAAGGCGGTGCAAACTGTCATATCCATAATTGATTATGGTTCCAGCGTTATCTTTCTTTTCGCATAGGTCACCAGGCGTGGTCCATGTGTAGTCCGGACACGTGTCCCAAAAGTACCGGACGAGGCCATTCTCAGGATTGCTTTCAGAAGTCAAACGCCCCAAGCCGTCGTAGGCATGCGTCCGCGTCTGCACTGTCCCGGACTGCGCGTTTTGCGTGACACTAAGGACCTCGTTGAGCACGTTATAAGTATACTTGGTCCAATAGCCGTTTCTCGCCGTCGTTTGGGCACAATTACCGCTCCCGGTAAGTGGACTCCCGGAATGAACGATTTCGCAGACCGAGGTCAGCCTCCCCAAGGCGTCGTACTGCAGTTGGCGGTCCTTGGAGTACTCCCCCGCCGGGGCATTCACGCTCACGTAAACATCGTTCTTGGAGTAAGAATAGCTGGTTGTGCCACCTCCACCGTCGGTAACTGTCAGCGGCCGTCCCAAGGCATCGTAGGTGGTGGTACTGGCGTAGGTGGACCCACCGTATAGTCCGCCGGCCGAGGCACTATAGGGCAGTGAGACTCTCCATACTCGCCCTACCGAGTCATAGTCGGTCTCCACCGAATCGTAGCTGCTGGAGGCCTGGCTTTGAGCCCGCTGGCTTACATGAGGCCGGCCCAGACCGTCGACCGTTGTGCGATTGTCGACGGTCGAGGTGCTACCGTTGAAGTTCAACTTGCTCTCGGCATAGGTGGTCCCGTAGCTGAAGGTGGTCGTCGCCGGAAACGGGTCAACCACAGAGGTGGGCCGCCAGTAGTTGGCGTCATTGTAGTTCGTAGTGGTGCTGCCGTTCGGGTCCGTGGTGGAAGTCACAACGCCCCCGTTGCAGTTCCATGCCATGGACGTGGCAAGGCTGGCAATTGGAGGCGTGACGCCCGTCAGCAAAGAATTCGGGCAGTTGCTGCTGTTATAGGTGTAGGTCGTTGTCTGATTATTAACGCCGGTGGCCTGGTAGATGTTCCCGGTATCGTAGTAGCTGAACGTGCTGCTAAGCGAGGCGCTTCCCGCAACCCACTGGCTGACCGTGGTGGGGTTGCCGCGCGAGCCAGAGACCCCGACGTGCTGCGGTGTGCCGCTGGTCGACTGCAGACCGGGCCCGTCGTAGGTATAGGTTGTTTTCGCTGCGACCGTGCCGCTGCTGTTGCACTCACTATCCGTACCACCGGCCGTGCAGACCACCACTTTCGAGACACCGTCGTGGATATTACCCAGCGAGGCGTACGAGGTTACGGTCTTGCGAACCAGCGTGGGGCCATAGTTATATTCATCAATCACGGTCGGCATCCCGTAGGAATTGTAATATTCGTCCCGCTTGGCGGAGGAGAGCCCGTTGGGGGTGGTGAGAATCGTGCGTCGTGTGATAGGCATGCCACCGTGGTGTCGGTGCAGGGGGAGGCGGCACCGTTATAGCAGGTATCTACGGTCGCGAGGATGTTTCCGCCAGATTCTAAACCTTGGTAAGCTATGCGCTCCGTCTCGTAGACCTTCTGGAAATGAATCACCGTGTCGTTGTTGTCGGGCGTTTTCAGCGTCGTCTTCCAATGAGAGCCTGAGACCTGCGACCGGGTGTAAGTCCATACTCCGCCTGGGGACACGGTACGAGTTAAGCCTGCCGTGCTGCCATCCGCGCAGTTGATTCCGTTGTTAGTGCCCGTATATTGGTAGGTGATCGATCCACCGGTGGGCAGCGTGATGGAAGCGATTCGTCCAGTTTTCGCGCCGGCGTGTATTGGATTTACCGTCGCCTCATACGTGATCGCGTAGGACCCATTGCTGCCGGGCAGCGTGATGCTGGATACCAGATAGCCTTGCTGCTGCTGGCTGCGTCCATAGTCCGTTATGCCCGAGCAGCCGAAATTCGTTTCAATGGTATAGAGCGAGTAATTCATGGTCAACGAGGAAGAGCCTCCGGCCGGGTTCGTGTAGGTGAAGGTGGTGGGGCTGGGGGATGCGCCAGTGACGGTCACGGCGGCGGCGCTGGCACTCAACGTATCGTAGAAGTGGATGCCGTCTGTATTCATCCGGTTGCCGTTTCGGTCGGTGATCGAGCCGCTGCCCGAAGGGGCCTGACCGCTGGCCACCACCGGTGAAACGATGTTGGCGCCGGAGCGTGAGTATAGGGCCACCGATGTCAGCGAAGCGTTCACCGATAAGTTGTACCCGGAATCGTCTATCGCGATTCCGGAAGCGGTGAGGGGATAACTATCAATCCCACAGCGGGGAGAGCCAACAGCTGAGAAGTTAGAGACGGCGAGATTATTGCCGAAGGCGTGCGAGCCTCCCTGTCCGTCGTAGTAGACCCAATTCGTGTAATCATTCCAGTAGTACCAGGTGTTCCACCAGCAACTATACTGGGTCAGGGTGTAGGAGACGAAGCCGGTTTGCGCCTCGGTAATGCCGGTAAATCCCCAGTTGAAGTCATGCGTCCAGACCTGCGATCCGCCCGACGATACCGGATACCAGATCAGGCTGTTGTAGCCGATGGCATAGCTGAATGCCGATCACACGCGACGGCAAGGGAAGAAGGGCAGAGCCGGGCAACGGCTTCCGATCGAGCCCCCATAGGGTGCGGAAAAACTGCGGAAAAACTGCGGGATTCGTGCGGGATTTTGCAGGATGGTGGGCCGGCTTGGGCTCCTATTAAAGATTACACAATATAGCGACAACTGCTTCTGTAGCGGCGCTGTCCCGAGCGCCGAAAGACGCCGGTGGGGACACCGGCGCTACAAGCCATGGTCGTCGCTTTATTTTGTAATGCTCATTAGGGCTCGATGAGCGCGGAACCTGGTTGCCCTGAGCCGAAGGCTATCTCCCAGGTCGGGAGAATGCCGGGGCAACTGCTGGCGCGCGCAGAGGCTCCGCAGGCGGTGGGCAAAGTGCAAAACCGGACCCACGATGTCGTTGAAAAGACAGCCCCCAAAATTTCGGCGGGCACCGGCTTGTGGAGCGTCCACGATATCTCAGCAAGGCGTGCGGCCGTCGCACGCGTAGACAGCATGGTTTTGTCCGTGGGATGTATGGACCGATGACCTGGCGTGCCGTTCTCCCAGGATTGCCGATGGGGACAGCGGCGTTGCGGCACAAAATTAGACGAATATTAGTTGACAGCCAATAACGCCGGCAGTAGAGTTATAGAGGCTATCCGTAGCCTACACAGAGGCTCGTTAACTAGCTGGACTAGCGCACGCCTGTCATCAGGTGTGCGGCCTTGTTCTTTGACAATTTGCGCGCACCGGCGGGCGGTCAGTGGCGAAAGCGATTGCGGCGGCGCATTACCTTGCGTCCCTTCCCGAGGGCAGCCGGGCACGCCTCGTGCGCCGGGGAATCCTGTGGTGCGCCGGTACGGCCCCACGCTGCGATTTCACATTCATACCTCCGGACTCGGTTTTCTCTACAAACTGAAATCACCATGAGATGTTATAAGGGGCCTGCCAGGATGCTTCCTCTCTTTATCGAATACAACCAGGGCGGCGGCACAATCCGAAATTGAAGCTTGGAATTGTGAACGCGGCCAGTCGATCTTTTCTCTTGCTGGGTTAGTTCTGTCCGTAGAGCGAACGCCACCCTAGCTCTGCGCTGTGCGCAAGACCCCAAGGCGCGCTGCGATTCCCGTTTGGGAACTGCCTGTGCTACAATGGCCGATTAGGCATTTGCGCTGTTGCTTGTTAAGGTGGAGTCGCCCCTTGTTCTCCAGTAAGTGGAGCAATCAAGGTGCCAGTCACTACTCGCTTGGCCAACCATAACCATGACAGTTCAACCGAACGAGCATCAACCTAGCGATTCCGGTCTACAGCTTCAGCCCACCGGCAAGCGGGAGGCCAAGTCACGGATCCTTAGCGGCATGCGTCCCACAGGCAAGCTGCACCTGGGTAATTTGGTCGGCGCCCTCTCGAATTGGGTCCGTTTGCAGGAGGATAACCAGAGCTTCCATTTTGTGGCTGACTGGCACATGCTCACGACCGAGTATCCCAATACGGCGGATCTGCAGACGAACATCCGCGAGATGGTAACCGATTGGCTGGCGGCAGGACTCGATCCGAGCAAGGTGACTTTCTTCCAGCAATCGCGCATCCTGGAGCATGCCGAGCTGCACTTGATCTTCTCCATGATTACGCCGCTGGGCTGGCTCGAGCGCGTGCCCACCTATAAGGAGCAACTCGAAAACATTAAGGATCGCGACATTCATACTTACGGCTTTTTGGGTTACCCTCTGCTTCAAGCAGCGGACATCCTGATGTACAAGCCGAAGTACGTTCCGGTGGGCGACGATCAGGTGCCCCACGTAGAATTGACGCGCGAAGTGGCGCGCCGCTTTAATGGCCTCTACAGTCCAGTGTTCCCGGAGCCGGATGCGCTCCTTACGCCGACCCCACGGCTGCTGGGTACCGACGGTCGCAAGATGTCGAAAAGCTACAACAACGCCATCTATCTTTCCGATCCGCCCAAGGTGGTAGACGAAAAGGTCCGCGGCATGATGACGGATCCGGCTCGCAAGCGACGCTACGATCCGGGAGATCCTGACATATGCCCGGTCTTCCACATCCACAAGCTGTTTTCGCCGCCTGAGGTTATTGCGCGCGTTGATCGCGAATGCCGCACGGCAGAAATCGGTTGTGTAGAATGCAAGAAGCTTATGGCCGGTCATCTGAATGCGGCGCTCAAGCCGATCCAGGAGCGCCGCCAGCCGTACGAAGAGCAGCCAGAATTGGTGTGGAAGGTGCTGGAAGAAGGAACAGCAACGGCTCAGCAATTTGCCAGCGAAACGATGAAAGAGGTGCGCCGGGCAGTGAATCTGATCTGACTGGAGGCCGTTCGAACTCCGCCGGAGTATAATCGCAGTATGCCATCAGCAACCGCACACCTGAGCTACGAGGATCTGCGGCAGATCCCACCGGACCGCAACCGGTACGAACTGATCGAAGGGGAGTTGTTTGTGACCGCCGCACCTAACACCGAACACCAACGTAAGGTTGGGCGTCTTTACCGCCTTCTGGCTGAGTATGTTGACAAAAACGGGCTCGGCGAGGTCTTTGTGGCCCCGTTCGACGTTGTGCTCGACCCTGGTACGGTGCTTCAACCTGATATCGTTTTTGTCTCGAAGACACGAAGTTCGATTATCAAGGAGGCTGGTACTGGAGGGGCTCCCGACCTGGTGGTTGAAGTGCTATCGGACTCAACCCGGGTGGTTGACCGTTTTGTGAAGCGCGATCGCTACGCCGAGCACGGCGTTCCGGAGTATTGGCTGCTGGATCCCTTCGAGGTGCGCCTGGAAGTTCTTCGCCTTGAGGGTGGCAAGTACAAATTGGCCGGCGTTTTCGGGGGCGGAGACACTGTCGAGTCGCCCGCCTTTCCTGGACTGCGGCTGGCGATCTCGAGCCTGTAGGCAAGCCTGGAATACCTCATGGATGAATTCGAGCCGACTTCAGAACCCGAGCAACCGGCGAGCACGGAGGGTGTGCCCGCCAAGCGGCGTATCTCAACGAAGGCCGCGCCCCCGCCGGTAAAGCTCGAGGCTTACGAGGGACCGCTCGATCTGCTGCTGGACCTGATCCGGAAGCAGCAGATCAATATCTATGACATTCCGATCGCACGAATTACCCAGCAGTACCTCGATTACCTGCATCTGCTCGAACAAATGAACATCGATGTTGCCGGCGAGTTCATCCTGATGGCGGCGACCTTGATTCACATCAAGTCGAGGATGCTACTGCCGGCGGATCCCGACGCACCGCCTGAAGAGCAGCAGGATCCGCGCCAGGAACTGGTCGAACGCCTTCTCGAGCACGAGCAATTCAAGAAGGCTGCGGAAATGTTGCAGTCAAAGCGAGTGGTCGAGGAAGCGACTTGGTCGCAGCCGGGTATTGGGGAGTTTGTTGACGCCGAAGACGAGCCGGGTCTTGCCGTTTCGGTGTTCGACCTGGTCTCAGTGTTTCAGGAGATTCTGGAGCGTGCGAAGAAGCGGCCGCAGATCCAGTTTGAACGCGAAGGCGTGACCGTTAAGGAAATGATTGAGCACGTCAAGCAGGTGCTCGCTTCGAGCACTAGGGCGGTGCGTCTGGACGTGCTCATGACGGGCTATGTTAGCCGGCAGGCGCTCGTCGCCTTACTCCTGGCTCTGCTGGAAATGACGCGATTGCACGCGGTCATCCTAAGGCAGAAAAATCTGTTTGACCCCGTCACCATCCACAAGAGCAAGCGCTTCGAGGAGATCATGTCGAACGCCAATCTGAGCTTGGTGGAGGCGGACTGGGAGGCCGTGGAGGCCGAGGTCCGGCACGCTGAGTCAATGGATCGTGAAGCACCGGGAGAATCGACATTGGCAGCAGGGATTTCTCACATTCCAGGCACCGAGCCGGGGGCGAAGGGATAGTTCTTCTCTCAAGGGCCTGTTTTGCTGTGCACAAAGGCAGACTCCGTGAAGCCTCTCTGGTGTTGAAGGGGACGGTAACAAGGGAGACTCTTCTTTTCGCGCCGAATGACGATCTGATTCGGCTCCGCAACGTTCAGAAACGATTTCGAAAGCTGATGGACGACGCTACCGAGAAAGTAACAAGCGAAGGCTCTACGGCGGAGCAGGTGTCTGACCCCGCCGCTGAAACGGAGCTGTCCCAGCCGACTCCCGCCTTGGACAACCACGAATCCGCTACGGAGGAAGTGCCGCTGAGGGAAGAAGCCGGTGACGGTGATACAGAGAAGTCCGTTAGCTCTCCTGATCCGGCGCCCCTGGATCCGCAAGCCTTGCTGGATTCCGACGTCAGCCCGGCCGTAGAATCGGCGGCATCGGATCCTCCGGAGAGCCCTCAGAGTGGGGCCACAAGGGGTGAACAGACGAACGCGCCGCAGCAGGCCGCTTTCAAGTTCTCGGATGAAACGCTCAAGGCCCTGATCGAAGGCATCGTCTATGTGGCGCCGGAACCAGTCAGTTTTGAGGTAATCTCGAAGGTCCTCGAAGGCGAGGAGCGTGACCGGATCAAGGCGAAGCTCGAAGAGCTAATCGAGGATTTCGAACGCCCCGAACACGGTGTCCAGATTCGGCAGGTGGCGGGAGGCTATAAGTTCTATTCCAAGGCCGAGCATCACGAGGTGCTGCGCCGATTTGTGAAAAGTCTCAAGCCGCCGATCCGCCTCTCACGACAAGCGCTGGAGACTCTGGCGGTGATTGCCTATCGCCAGCCGGTGACCCTACCCGAAATCGAGGAGATCCGCGGCGTGGATTGCGGCGGCGTCATCCACACCCTGCTTCAGAAGAAGCTGGTGCTCACGGCAGGCCGCAAAAACGTTGTGGGCCGGCCCATCCTTTACCGCAGCTCGCGGGAATTCTTGGTGCACTTCGGGCTTCGTGACCTTAGCGAGTTGCCCAGCATGAAGGAATTCGAGGATCTTGCGCGGCAGGCGCTGGGATCGGAGCTAGTACAAGAGCCCGTCATAGCTCAACCTGAGGGCGACAGGGAGCAGCCAGTTGTCGGTCCTCAACCACCGGCAGAACAGGCGATGAGTGATCAACCTCCTGCCGCGAACGAACACGAACAAACAAGCACACAGACTTCGGTGCTCAAAGAAAGGCACGGAAATCACGACGTCGAGCAGCAAGCCCAAGAACCGGTTCGGGAGACTGAGCGCGAGCAATAAGCGGGCTGTACGAGTGAGGGACTCGTCCGCTTGAAGTTGACGGCTGACCCCTGAAAGCGTCCTATGCAAGAGCGAGTACACAAAATCATCGCCACCGCGGGTATCACCTCACGCCGTAAGGCCGAGCAGATGATGGTGCAGGGGCTCGTTTCCGTGAACGGCCAGACGGTGACGGAACTCGGAACCAAAGCGGATCCCGATCGCGACCACATCAAGGTGGCGGGCCGGCTCCTGCGGCCCTCACATACCGCGATACACGTGTTGCTGAATAAGCCGGTGGGCTATGTCTCGACGGTGAGCGATCCCGAGGGGCGCCCGACGGTGATGTCTCTATTGAGGAATATCAAAGAGAGGATCTATCCGGTCGGGCGGCTCGACTATCACTCCTCCGGAATCATGCTGCTCACAAATGACGGCGACCTGGCCAATTTCCTGATGTCCCGCAGTTCCTCCGTGCCGCGCACTTACCAGGTGAAGCTCGACGAGGCTGTGGAATCGAGTCAATTGGCGAAACTCGAGCAAGGTGTAGTTCTCGACGGACGCCGGACCGCTCTGGCCCGAGTCCGGCCTCTGGCGGAACGCGACAAACCATGGTATGAAATCACTCTAGTCGAGGGGCGTTATCACCAGGTGCGGCGGATGTTTGAGCGCATCGGCTGCCATGTGGACAAGCTAAAGCGCGTCCGCATTGCCTTCCTCACCGACGAGGGCCTCGCGCCTGGAAAGTTCCGCCACCTCACACCTTCAGAAGTTTCTAAACTGAAGGATTGGAAGCCGCAGCAAAAGCGGACAGCAAACGGATAAGGGCCGGCAGACACAAGGCGCTGACCTCTGCCCTTTCTTTGGACCTTGCAGAATATGCGCCGAACTGCCCTGAGCGAACTGCTGCCCCCTTGGTCAAACCGCATCCGGCCCTATCCGCCTGGCAAGCCGATCGAAGAGGTCGAGCGCGAGCTGGGGCGTACCGCGGTCAAGCTGGCCTCGAATGAAAATCCGCTGGGACCTTCACCTAAAGCCCTTGAGGCCATTCGTAATTCGCTCAATAAGGTCTATCTCTATCCGGATGGCAGCGGCTATTACTTGCGCGAGAAACTGTCCGGCTTCCACGGCCTCGACATGAAACACGTGATTTTGGGCGCCGGATCGACCGATCTGATCGAACTCGCGGGAAAAACCTTTTTGAGCGCCGGCGACGAGGGCATCACCTCCGCATCCGCATTCTACATCTATCGGTTAGCAATCGAGGAAATGGGCGCCGGACTCATCCAAACACCTTTGAAGGACATGGTCTTCGACCTTAGCGCCATCGCCCGCTCCATCACCCAGCGCACGAAGGTGATTTATCTCGGTAATCCTAACAATCCCACAGGCACGATGTTCACGGCTGCCGAACTTGACTACTTCCTGGATGCGATTCCCTCCCGCGTGCTCGTTGTGCTCGATGAGGCCTACGCGGATTACGTGCGTCGTCCCGATTACTCGCATTCACTTGATTACGTCCGCGCCGGCCGCAATGTGCTGGTGCTGCGAACCTTCTCCAAGGTACACGGCCTCGCTGGCATGCGGATCGGCTACGGGCTGGCGCATCCAGAGCTGATCGAAGCTCTGAATCGAATCCGCTCCCCGTTCAACGCCAATCTGCTCGCCCAGGCCGCCGCCATCGCCGCCCTGGACGATCACGAGCACGTCGCCCGTTCCGTGGAGACGAATAGACAAGAAATGAAATTCGTCACCGAAGAGTTGGTCCTACTGGGTGTGAGATACACTCCTTCGGCGGGCAACTTTGTCCTGATGGATACCGGCCGCGACTGTGAGCACGACTTCATGCGACTCCTGCATGAAGGCGTGATCGTTCGGCCTATGAGACTGTACGGGTTTCCCAGCTCGCTGCGGGTGACAATCGGAACTCATCCCGAAAACGAGCTGTTCCTGGAAGCACTGCGCCGGGTCAGGATTGTTCCCGCGAGAGTGCCCGAATGCTGAGTGCGCGGAGGTGCGATGGGAATCAGGGATGAACCGGAGTACCGGGACCTACCCAAGAGTGCCAGCTCGCCGAGTTGGCCGAGCTTGGCTTTGGGAAGACGGGACACTATCGCAGAGATCCTGGAGCGGTACCGACGGCTGGCGATAGTAGGACTCTCCTCGAAACCCATGCGCGCCAGCTATGGGGTTGCCGCCTACATGCAAGCCCGCGGCTATCACATCATTCCGGTAAATCCCAACGAGCGAGAGGTTCTCGGCGAAAAGTGCTACCCTGCGCTCGATGACACACCTGAACCGGTGGAAGTCGTAGTGATCTTCCGCCGCCCCGATTTTGTGCTCCCTATCGTGGAAGCGGCTATTCGCAAGAATGCCAAAGCGATCTGGATGCAGGAGGGCGTGATCCACCAGGAAGCAGCCGAACGTGCTGTCCAGGCTGGCCTCGACGTTGTGCAGGATCGCTGCATCCTCAAAGAACACGCCAGGCGATTTGTGCGATGAGGAGGGACGCTGTTGCCGGGGTGGCGGCCCCTCGGGCGCGAGGTCTAGGGCCCTTTTGTGGCGTGCGACCCGCGGCATCGCTTTGTCGCCAGCCCCGTCTACCAACTTCGGGATGCCCAACCGTTTTGTGAATGAGCCGCAGTGCGGAACGATTACTAGGGCGATGCATCCGGGCCGCGAAATCCAGTTCGGAGCTCGCCTTACGTTCTGAGCCTCAGTGCCGGAAATGCCGTACGCCCGTGAACAGCATTGCAAGACCAAGGCGGTTGGCCGCGGCAATAACTTCCGGGTCGCGCACCGATCCCCCCGGCTGCACCACCGCTGTTGCACCGCTTTTTGCTATCTCCTCCACCCCATCGGGAAAGGGGAAAAACGCGTCGGAGGCCACGACGGTCCCCGCCAAACTATGGCCAAGCCAAGTTGCCTTCAGGGCCGCGACCCGGGCGGCATCGACGCGGCTCATCTGGCCGGCCCCTACACCCACCACAGCTCGCTCACGCGCGTAAACGATGGCGTTAGATTTCACGTGCTTCACCACGCGCCAGGCGAATTCGAGGGACAGCCGCTCGCTTTCGGAGGGCTGCCGCTCCGTGACCGTTTCCCACTCCCAAGTTTTGATTTCGAGGTTGTCCGGAGTCTGGACTAGCAAACCGCCGCCGATGCTCTTGATCTGCAACCCGTAATCATCACCCGCCGTCGTTGACATGTCCACCAGGCGTAAGTTCTTCTTGGCGGAGAAGCGCTCTAGTGCCTCCGCTTCGAAACCCGGCGCCACGATGGCCTCGACAAACAGCTTGTGCACCAGCTCGGCCGTGGCGGCGTCGACCCTGCGGTTGAAGGCGATCACGGAACCAAAGGCGGAAACGGAGTCGACGGCCAGGGCGCGCTCGTAGCTCTCGGAAAGTGTAGTTGCGGAGGCAATCCCACAAGGGTTCGTGTGTTTGACGATCGCCGTGACCGGTTCGACGAATTCGCTTGCAAGGCGCCATGCAGCCTCCAGATCAACCCAGTTGTTATAGGATAATTCCTTGCCCTGCAGCTGTGCGGCGTAGGCGAGGCCGCGGCCACTGGTGGTCGGATCGCGGTAGAGCGCCGCCTTCTGATGAGGATTCTCGCCGTAGCGCAAATCAGCGGTTTTGCGAAAATTGCGGTGCAGGGTTTCTGGCAGCCAGTCGCTTGTACCGGGTCTGCCCGCTTCCCAGTGCTGCAGGGTCCTTGAGATGGCGCCGTCGTAAGCCGAAGTCGTGGCGAAGGCCTTACGTGCCAGATGCGCGCGTGTCTCGCGTGTGATCGATCCGGCATTCTGCCGAAGCTCCTCCAGCACCGGCACATAATCTGCTGCCTCGACTACGACCACCACATCCTCAAAGTTCTTGGCCGCCGAGCGGATCATCGAGGGTCCGCCAATATCGATGTTTTCAATGATCTCCTCGAAGTCCACGCCAGGCTTGGCGGCGGTCTGCTCGAAAGGATAGAGGTTCACGGCGACCAGGTCGATGAACTCGATGCCGTGTTCGGCCACCTGAGACTGGTGTTCCGGCTTGGCCCGAACCGCCAATATTCCGCCGTGTACCCGCGGATGGAGAGTTTTTACGCGACCGTCGAGCATCTCGGGAAAGCCTGTGACATCGGCCACGTCACGAACCTGAATGCGTTGGGAGCGCAGAAGCTTGGAGGTGCCACCCGTGGAAATAATCTCCACCCCCAAACTGGCCAAGCCTTCGGCGAATGCGACCACGCCGGTTTTGTCGCTGACACTAATCAGTGCTCGCCTGATTCGACCCATGTCGGCTCCCATCCTCTTTCTGCGGGATTTCCCCCAGTACAGCCGCCGCGCTCCCGTGGTTTGTAGGCTGACGCAATTATCTTCCCTCACGCGCCTTACGCGGAAGAGGCGTGCATTCTGGCCGCGCTCGCAGCTTAAGGCAGGGGCTAATCGTTTTTCTTGGCCTGGAATCGGACGCGGCCCTTGTCAATCTCCAAAGACAGCTTCACCTTCTTGCAGCCAGACTCCTGCAAGTCTTCCACGCTCTGGTTGACGAATGCGGAAAGAGCGCCGGGATTCGAGATTTCGGACTCACCCATCTCGCGTTGTGCGGCAATCACGGCTTTGACAAAAGCCTCGACTCTATCATGTTCCCCTTTAGGATCGGAGAGCTCGATCGCAAACGCCCCGGATGGCACCTGCAGGCTGGATCCGCCCGTGTGGAAGGCCGCGACAGTCGTACCTTCTTCTTTGTCCTTCAGCTTGCGCCGCCACAGGTCTGAGTGTGCAGCATGCCTCTGTACGAGCTGATTAAACTTGAAACGCTGCCGGTAATTCAGCTTGGCGGTCTCGTTAGAAAACCTCTTGATGGCTGTTTGGACCCGGAACGCGGTATCGTGGGGAGGCTTTTTGGCATTGCCATTCAGATATATTTCGTACTCGATCTTCAGGCGGCGAAGATCGTGCTCGAGCTTGTCCAGTTCTTCCTCGACAGTCATATCGCCTCACGGCTTGCGATATTATAGCGCACGACTGCGACCCATACCGCATTGAAAGCCCCGCTACTTTTCCGCCGCCACAGGGGCCCCGAAAAACCTGGCGCGGTGTTGAACGCCCGCGTAAGCACACAGAATTGGCCGGCTCGATCTATCCTGCGTATGCCAGAAAAGGCCTTTGGGAGAGTACGAAGCCTCTGGTTTAGTGGCAATGGAGGGCAGGGCAGGTGTCCGGCACCTGCCGGAGTTACGACCTGGGAACCGACGACTGGCGCTGGTGGCGGTGGTTGACCCTCCAGCTCCGAAACCTATTCCAACGGGACCGTGTCGAGCGGGAGCCTCGAAGAAGAGTTTCAATTTCACATCGAACAACGTCGATTCAACGGGAGCGTATCTCATCGATCGGTTGCCCGCAAATGGGGATTGGACTGGCGCCCAGCGTGGTGCTTTCCATCGTCACGCCTGGCACGTTTACTGCCTTGCGAATTCCGTTGAAAAGCGGACGGGACTTCAGTGAAACCGATACCTTGGACAGGCCCTTTGTTGCGGTGGTGAACGAGGCGCTAGTTCGAAAATCATCTCCCGACCAGAATCCGCTCGGCCGCACGATCTTTTGTCCATTTGACCCTAAGAGGAAGAGATAAATAAATCATAAAGATTTATTTATGCAGATCAGAAAATCATTTGCTTTGACCTTAATTGTTGAATTCCGTAATTTAAGTATGCCGGTCAACAAGAAGTGCACGGCGACCTGGACCTTGGGGGCGGAAGAGAGCAGGGATGTTCCCGCGAGGCGACGCATCGGAGCGAGCTAGGCTGATCGCTTTTGCTCTGCCCCTTTGTACTGCATTGTAATCCTGCTTTCGGCTCCGCAGCGAGAAACATCGGTGCGCCTGAAAGTGCTGTCGGCCAAGCCTTAAAAAGCATCTGCAAGCGAATCAAAAGTTCTGTGGCGAGAATGGGTTTTCTCGTCTGTCGGTGAGGTGTGCCTTGGCATCGTATTCAAGTCGCATTTGAGTTCGGGTCTAAGCGGAACCTAACCACCAAAAGGAGCGTCAGATGGCAGCAAACCGGAAGCAAGGCGGATACTTGGCGGAGTTCCTTGCGGGCTTCACGGCATTTCCGGCGGGCCTCGTTCTGCTGGCTTCGTCAAGCCACGGAATGGGTGTTGTCGCGACTATTGTCGGGCTGGCGATGCTTGTTCATTCGTCAATTGGATTCTATCGCATCAAGAAGCTCGAATTTACGAACGGTTCATGACGGGGGCCGAATGCAAAGGCCGGTCGTCAGCGAGGCGGCGCGGCCGGGCCTTTGACTGGACTTCGCGAGGCTGGGATTTCTCAACCACAAGCCCAGTGCGCAAGGAGAAAAGAGAATGAAGATTCTAGGTCTGCTATTGGTTTTGGCGGGGTGGCTGGTGCCTGTTTTGTGTCTCGGCATGACATCGTCGAATACGGCTCGGCTTATTCTGACCTTGATAGGCATCCTGGTAAGCCTGGTGGGAATCCTGGGGGTTCTGAATAAAGCCTACCTTCGGGATGCGATTTGGAAGCGATAACTTAGATGCCAAGGAGAAGGAGATTGCCATGAAACTCTGGAGGAGCTTGCACGGTTGCCTTGCGGCAGTGACAGTGTTGCTGACCATGTGTGTGAGCGCGGCTTGGGGCCAAAATCAACCTGCCTCCGCCGCCAGCAACACGCCCGCGCCTAGCCTTACCGCTCCGCTCAACGTGAAAGACGCCAATCCTCCTTCACCAGATGATCTTGCTAAAGGTGATCCGGGCGGCGTGCTGACCGGGACCGTGAACGATGTTCCAGCATCGGATACCAAGAAAGGGCTCACCCTCGCTGACGCGGTCAACCAGATCGGTCAGAACAAGGTTGCGATCAACTTCGTTTGGACGCTCGTCGCCGGTTTTCTGGTGATGTTCATGCAAGCCGGGTTTGCGATCGTAGAAACCGGTCTCTGCAGAGCCAAGAACGCCAATCACACCATGATGATGAATTTCATGGTGTATGGTCTGGGACTATTCGCCTATTGGGTCTGTGGTTTCGCTTTCCAGATGGGTGGAGTTGGCGCCACAACCAACCTCGGGGGAACGGCTCCCTTAACTGGGGAGTACGCGCTGCATTTTCTCGGCAAGACCTGGGGATTGTTCGGTACCCATGGCTTCTTTCTCACCCAAGCTGGAACCTATGATGTCGCGGTGATGGTTCTGTTTTTGTTTCAGATGGTGTTCATGGATACCACCACGACGATCGTGACTGGCGCTGCAGCCGAGCGTTGGAAGTTCGCTGCCTTCGCAATTTCAACAATCTTCCTCGGCGCCATTACCTATCCTTTGTTTGGTAACTGGGCCTGGGGCGGCGGCTGGCTCTCACAATTAGGAGCGAACTTCGGTCTGGGTCATGGCTACTGCGATTTCGCGGGATCTGGTGTGGTGCACGCTGTGGGTGGTCTCACCGGGCTGGCCGTGTCCCTGATCGTAGGTCCGCGCCTGGGAAAGTATAACCGCAACGGTTCCCCCAATGCCATGCCAGGCCACGATATCGTCCTGGTCTTGACGGGATGTTTCATTCTTGCCTTCGGATGGTTTGGATTCAACCCCGGCAGCACGCTGGGCGCATCGGGCAATGGCGCCTTGAGAATAGGCTCTATTGCAGTCAATACCATGCTGGCCGGCTGCACAGGATCGTTTGGAGCGATTCTGTACATGTGGATCCGCTATGGAAAGCCTGACGCTTCGATGTCGGGGAATGGACTGCTGGCCGGCTTGGTGGCGATCACAGCTCCTAGTGGCTTCGTCAACACTATCAGTGCCGCGATCATCGGTTTGGTTGCCGGAGTTCTGGTCTGCCTCAGCGTCGAGTTTTTTGATCGCGTGGCCAAGGTTGATGATCCGGTCGGGGCGATCTCGGTTCACGGCGCCAACGGTCTGTGGGGCGTTATTTCTGTAGGTCTGTTTGCCGACGGCCGTTCGAACTACGGAGGAAGCTGGAACGGCGTGACTGGCTCGGTGACGGGGCTGTTCTATGGAGATCCAGGCCAATTGGTGGCGCAACTGATCGGTGTAGCCACTCTGATTGGCTTCGTGTTCGTTCTTTCCTTCGTATTCAACTGGTTCGTCGATGCTATCGTGGGCCAGCGCGTATCGCCCGAAAGCGAGCTGGAAGGCCTTGATATTCCCGAAATGGGTGCGCTGGGCTATCCCGAGTTTGTCCTGAAGACTTATCGCGACCAAGCGCCCGTCGGTGGACTCGGAGGCACGGTCGGGGCGACATCCTAAACCAACCAAGAGGGGGTATCCTTGGCCACTTCCATTCTGCCTATGAGTACAGCAATGACCACCGCGGATGTTGATGGAACCCGGCACGAATGCCAGCTTCCCGCGCAGATTGTGCCCGTTTCTGACGTTGCGATGTCAATCGAGACCAAGATCTTCTTCCGGGAAGGTATGGAGCTTCTGAATCTGGGTCAGCCCTCTGAAGCCGTTTCGAAACTGGAAAAGGCTGTCGAGTGCTCGCCCCAGTATTCCGACGCTTACGTTGGTTTGGGTATGGCTTACGCAATGGATAGCCAGATCTATCCAGCATTGGACAGCTTTGAACGAGCTGCCCTTCTGAATCCACAAAATTTCTATGCTCGCTTCAAGCTGGCGCAGTTTTACTTCAAGCTGCGCGTTCCGAAGAAAGGGTACGAAGAAGCTGCTCGGGCCTTGGAATGCGCCTCTACGTTTGAGGAGCGTAAGCTCGTGGCTCACATCCTGCAAGAGGAGCGGAAGCGCGAGCCAGGCAGCCTCAAACGCCCCACCTGGGACAGGCCGTTCACCTCAAGATTCCTGTATGTGGGTGCCGCTGTGGTCATGGGTGTATTGGCGCTATTAATCAAGGCTTCTATGCACTAACTGGCGAGCTTGACTGCCCTGTTCGTCGTCGCCCTGACACCCGGTTCTGGAGGATTTCGTGACGTTACTCGGTGCCATCAAACAACAGCGCGTGGCGGTCGCTTGTGCCCTCACGGTTGCCGTGATTCTTATCGCTCTCGCCAGGGCACCGCTCGTGCCGGTTTTTGCCGGGTGCTTCATTGCCCTTGTTCTTCTCATCCGCAGGTCTTTGAGATCGACCGCAGACAGAGAGCACCGCTAAGCAGGTTCTATGGATATCTCTTTACAGGTCCTGCTGTTCATAGCTCTCCTAGTGCTGTTGTCTAAGGCTTTGGGCGGCCTGGGAGGCCGTTTAGGCTTACCCGTTGTGCTGGGCGAACTCCTGGCCGGCGTGGTGCTCGGACCCACCCTGATCAATGTCTGGCAATTCTCCTGGTTTTCAGGCACGACCAATGTAGGAGGCTCGGGTCCGGTTTCTTTAGCCTCAGTTATGACTGTCCTGGCTGGACTCGGCGTAGTGGTCCTCATGTTTCTGGCCGGACTTGAAACCGACATCGACATGATGAAGACCACCGTAGGTCCGGCGTTCTGGTCAGCCGGCGGCGGTGTGATTCTGCCTCTGGTGGGAGGGGCTGCGCTGTCGCGCGTCGCGGGTTTCACTTGGCGCGAAGCAATCTTTATTGGCACGATTCTTAGCGCAACCAGTGTCTCGATTACCGCGCAAACACTGATGAATCTGAATAAGCTACGCACGAAGGTCGGCTCCACGATTCTCGGCGCAGCGGTGATCGACGACGTGCTTGGGCTGATGGTCCTCTCGCTGGTGATTGCCATGGAGACGCATTCCGGCCCAACCTCTAACGGTTGGAGGGGCGTAGCGTTCACGGTGGGTCGCATCGTCTTTTTCTCCGCGCTAGCGTTCTGGCTGGGACCGCGGCTGGTCCGGTTCCTCTTTAAGCAAGCCGCGCGGCTCCATGCTCCTCACACCGCCGTGGCTGTCTCGCTGGTGATCTGTTTCCTATTTGCTTTTTTGTCCGAATCAGTCGGCGGTATGGCTTCAATCACAGGGGCGTATATTGCAGGCTTGTTTGTGGCTGCCAGCACTGCTCACAAGGAGGTAATTGACGATCTTCGGTCGATGTCCAATGCATTCTTCGGGCCTCTATTCTTCGTTTCGATCGGCCTTGAAATCAATGCCGCCCAGTTGGGGAGTCACGTCGGATTCTTCGGTTTGATTTTGGCTGTCGCAATTCTCGGGAAGGTGCTCGGTTGTGGGCTGGGGACATTGGCCACTAGGTTCACTGTCCCAGAATCGCTGGCTGTCGGGGTGGGCATGATCCCGAGGGGTGAGGTTGGATTGATCACTGCCAGTATCGGCCATGCAGCCGGCTTGGTCTCTTCTGAGGTTTACTCGCTGGTCGTCATTTTGGTGCTAGCGACCACCCTGGTGACGCCGCTCCTGTTGCGGTATTGTCCCGGCATGGGAGAGGCCCAGCTCGAATCAGATGTGCAGACTCCATGCCTAAGCAACAGCTCAGCCTGAATTGTTACTACACTCGGAGTTTTGAGGAAGCAATGCGGTTGCAGCAACAATTCTCGAACTAATTAAAGCTCGCTCCGAACCAACGGCTCGAAGGCGTGCATCGGATTTCGCATAGCGGGCGGAGGGTGGTTACATATGAAAAAACTGGAAGCTGTGATTCAACCGGCAAAGCTCGATGCCGTTCGAGAGGCCTTGTATGGGATCGGCGTGGAGGGTATGACGATCAGCGAGGTGCGTGGGCATGGCCGTCAGAAAGGCCACTCGGAAATCTACAGGGGAAACGAATACAGGGTTGACTTGCTTCCCAAAATCAAGGTGGAGACCGTGCTGCCGGATCGCCTGGCGGAGAGCGCCGTAGCAACCGTCGTCAAGGCAGCCCGCACAGGAAAGATCGGCGACGGAAAGGTTTTTCTCTCTGATATCAGCGAAGCGGTGCGGATCCGTGATAGCCAACAAGGTGATGACGCGCTTTGAGCATCCCCTGGTCCGACCGCTGAAAGCCTCCGGACGTGCTGTAGCACAATGCCTTGATGGGCGCAGGGTGGCAGAACTTGGGCTGAGCTAGGAGCGTGCGCTGATTTCACCGAGGAGCACTGGAAGCTCCAAACAACTGACTTCATTTTTGGAGGCTCCTCACCATCTGGCAACTGTGGGAAGGGCGCGAGGGGCACTTGCGACAGTCGAGGGCAGACATCATCTGGAGTACATTTGTGCTTTCCAGCACGGCGAGTTGCGGTGTAGTGAGCTTGGCAGCGCGAGGATCGGCAGGGTGCGACCGGCGTTGTACCGATGCATCGCACCCGTGAAGCGGTAGACCAGTAACCGACTTGGCACAGAGCAGGCCTATTGAGTTTTCATATATGCAGTGCTTACTCCATGGACCCTGGTCGTTCTGCAAGCAATTCGTTTTCGCCTGAAGGCGTAACGATAAGAAAATATTGGCAGGCGTGGAGGGACTCGAACCCCCGACCCTCGGATTAGAAATCCGATGCTCTATCCAACTGAGCTACACGCCCTTACTCAGGCAAACATCTTGAACAAGAAGGATTTAGCTGGCTTCCTTGAATTTCGCTTTTCAGATGCTATTCGGAGTTGGTGCCAGTTCTGGTGTCGATTCACCAGTCGGAGCTGTCGCCGAGAATTGGGACAACTTCTCCCCAGCCGCGAGTTGGTGCTTCGGCTCAAGATGCGCATTACCGGCAAGTCATCTGGATTGACTTGTGCCCCATGAGTTCCTGAACTGCCCGCAGACCTACGCCAGCCATGACAAGTCTACTGGCAAAGGTATGCCTGAGGCAATGCCAAGTGAATTAGTGAGTCCGCTCGCCTTGATGACCGGCTCGAACCAATCCTTGGGGCCTGTCAATCGCTCGCCCCGCGTGTTCAGGATAACCCACCCAGTCTCGCTCGCGCCCGCAAGCGCCTCCAAGGCGCCCGGCGAAGCGGCGTTGAGGGGTGCGTACCTGCGTCCCCCGTTCTTGCCTAGGCGCACGGTGAGGACGCGGTTGACAAAGTCCACATCGTCCCAGGAAAGCCCATACATCTCGCTCAGCCTGAGTCCCGTGTTCAACGCGAGGTCAAACTCTGGCATGTGCTCTGGGCGTTGAGCGGCAATGATCTTGCGAAGACGGCCCTCTTGGTCAGCCTTCGAATATGCGAGCGCGTCCTCGACCAGTTCAGCGAAACTGACCTCCTTCTTCTTAAGACTTTCGGGTTAAGACTTTCGGGCAACGTCTTGCCCTGCAATACCTAGGTCTTGCGTTTCTGATAGACCTTCAGAGCGACACTGGACACAATGAGGCGGACCTCCTCATCCTCCAGCGGAGGTTCGCAGCGGGTATCGTTGATTGTCCACAAGGAGTCCAAGATTTGTTCCTCTGATTTGCCTTCGCCTCGGAGTCTACAACCGACCTTGTACAGGGCCTCGTTACCTTGTCCCTGGACAATCTGCTTAACGATCCACTCACCGGCGAGGACTTCTTCGGTTTCGCTGTCACGGGACTCTGTTGCAACAGCCGAAGATCAGAGAAACACTACCGATTGCAACGTGGAGATCTCAAAACGCTTGCGGCAGCGCTGATTCTTGCACATCAACAAGTCATCCCGCCGTAACATGTAGGATTGGGCCTTGGCGAAACGCTCTCGATCTCGCGCGTCGGCCCCTCCCCGCAACGCCTTCTTCTTGGTACGGACGAGCCAGCGCACCTCGTAGGTGTTGGTTTGGCGGCAGAAATGGCAGTTCAGATCAGCCGGCTTTAATGTTTCGTTCTCATCGAAAAAATCCCGTTCTTCCATCGGATTAGTCCCACCGTGACGCGAAGAGTGAACACCCACGCCCCAGCCACTCGGTATATCACCTTCGCCATTGCCTGTCCAGCGAAGATAGATTTGCATCTGCGTATATAATCACTACACCGTCGGGACACTCACCCGAACCTGACGGCAGGAGGTCATACCCATGACCCGAACCGTGGGCGAGCAGGAACTGGCAGAATTTCTGTTTGACCGCCTCATCGTCAACGGACCCTCGGGACCCGACACAGAGTGGCTGCGCCCTGCTTGTCAGCGCGTCGCTGCGGAGCTCCTTGAGGAAGCCGACATCCTTTACAAGAGCGATCGCATTTCGGACGGCGGCGCCTGAGCATGATACCGCCGGTGGTCGACATAAGCATGCGTGGTGACTTCCAGGACTTCCAGGCGCGGTTCCGGGAATGAGCCCGCGATTGACGTCCGCGTTCACGTCCACATCGCTACACATGCGGTTTCCGTTTCAGAAATCCTCAGGCTGGTGAAGTCCGCGTCCAGATCGCGCCTGTCGTTCAGCACGGCTTCGATGGTGCGCTATTGCCAAGATTCCTTCAGGATCCGCTCCCGGCGCGGCCCCCGGGGGAGAAAGTTGGTGAACCTCGCGATTCGCGATCAACCGTCAAGCTTCTCGACAGGAGTGACCAATCTAGCATCTTCTTTCAGGAACCTGGGTCCCAGCCAAAGAAACGCGACTGCATCAATGAGGAAATGCGCGGCCATTGAGGGATAAAGGCTGCCGGTAGCCACTGCCGGCCACGCGAGCAACGCCCCCAGAATGGCGACCCGCAGTACTCCCAGACGGCCTTGATAGAAGTGAGCCATCGCGAAGAAAATCGAGCTCAGACCCCATGCCCAGCCCAACGAATGGCACCACCCATACATCGTGGAAAGCAGGAATCCGCGATAGAGGAACTCCTCACACAGGCCGGCAGTGGGCGCCACCAGGAGCAGGGCGACAAGTTTTTCGCGGCTCGTCTCGGGCATGAGCAAATAGGTGATCTCCGTCTCTTTCGGCCAGCAGCCCTTTTGCTCCGCCAGCAGCACCAGCAAAAGCCCGGCGAGGCCTGCCAAGGTTACAACCAGCGTCCACCTGACGAATGAAGCCAACGGGCACAACCGGAAGGCAGCTACGGCAAGATCGCGCGGAGACCACACCAACAAGGCGGCGCAGATAAGAGCGAGGATCCATTGAGAGAAGACGGCGGAAACATAGATCAGAGTTCGTGAGGCGAGGCGAAGCTCGCGTAGCCGGATGCTGCGGAGCGAGAGGACCGGCACGCCAGCGATTAAAAACAAGGCGAAGAGAGTGCTTACGATTTGAGGTAACATGCTGCGAGAGCGCCCGAGGCGTAGGCTAATTTCTCACTTTCCGGCCAGCCCGTCAATTGACCAAGAGGCTGAGAATGAATCGAGGCGGGCTAAGATCGAAGCAGATAGGAGCCTAGCACCGCCCGGCAACGATTCCGATAGTCCTCAATGGCCGTGGCCTCAGCACCTATCAGCCATTGGAGGCAGTAGCCATCTACCAGGGCGCGAATCGTGGCGGCGGCTTGCTCTGGATCTACCCGGCGAAACTCCGCCTCTCGAATGCCATCCTCGACGATAGCAACGTCCCGGGCTCGGCAGCGCACGAAAAAGCCCGCAAGCAAATCGCGAAAACGATTGGAACGCGAGGCCACCGTTACGAAGTCGAAGAGGACCAGGTAGAGCTTGCGATTCACCTCGGCACTGTGGAACAGGACCTCGATCTCCGACGCCAGCCGGGCACGACCGGACTCGCGCGTGTCGCCGACATCGTCAAGGGTGCGGTCAAGCTCCGAAAGAAGCCACTCCAGAATCGCATACAGGAGATCTTCTTTGCTGCGGAAATAATAGAGCGCTCCGCCTTTACTCGAACCGGCACGCTGGACCACGGAATCAATGGTGACTCCGTGTATGCCTTTTTCGAGGATTTCGGCATATCCCGCCTTGATTAGATCGGAGCGGCGACGGGCGGTCAAGGCCGGATCGGGCTTGCGGCTCATAACCCTATATTAACAGAACGGGCGGACGGTTTAAGTTTAAAATGAGGTCGAATCACGCTGTCCCGGATGAGTGTGGTAAGGTTGACACAGATATGGACGTTCGACACAGTAACGCAGCGACCCCTGCGGTGACCGCTCTCCCTAACCCACCCGAGAACCTGCTAGGTCGATCCCTGGCGCAGATCGGGCAACTGGCCGAGGAACACAGGCAGCCGTGGTATCGAGGCGCTCAGCTCTACCGTTGGATCTACAAGCACCGCGAACGCGACTTCTCCCGGCTATCCAACCTCGACCTTGGCTTCCGCTCCCTGCTCGCCTCCCGCTATCGCGTCAGCTACCCTGAAGTTGATTGCCGCTTCGCCTCCCGCGATGGCTCTGTCCGGTATCTGCTGCGCCTCGATGACGGCGAGGCCGTCGAAGCAGTCTACATGCCGAATGTTGAAGGCGACCGGGAGCGCACCACGCTCTGCATCTCGAGCCAGGTCGGTTGCGCCGTCGATTGCCGATTCTGCTTTACGGCGCTGGTTGGCATGAGGCGCAATCTCAGCGCCGGAGAAATCATTGGCCAGGTAATGGCGCTCGTTACTGATCGGCAGATCCCCTGGAAATCGCGCCTCAGCATCGTCTTCATGGGCCAGGGGGAGCCGCTGTTAAACTTCGGCCCAGTGATGGCCGCGGCGGGCATACTGGCCGATACCAACGGCTGTGGGCTAGCCCTGCGCCGGATTACGCTCTCCACTTCCGGCATCGTGCCCAGGATCTACGATCTCGCCCAACAGCCGCTGCGCCCGAAGCTTGCTATCTCACTGAATGCGTCGAACGATGAGCAGCGCAACCGTATTATGCCCGTCAACCGGAAGTGGAATCTTGCGGCCCTGATGGAAGCGTGCCGCGCCTATCCGCTGAGACCGCGCGAACGCCTCACCTTCGAGTATGTTCTGCTAGACGGCATCAACGATTCCGCTGCTGATGCAGAGCGCGTCGCCGGCCTTCTGCGGAACTTGCCTTCGCGTGTCAACCTGATCCCCTATAACGGCGGTGAAGGTCTCGACTACCACACGACCCCACTCCCGCGCGTCCTCGAATTCCAGAAAATTCTCGCCAACCACGATGTTCCCGCTTTCATCCGAATCTCTCGCGGCCGCGATGTCATGGGTGCCTGTGGCCAGTTGAGCCTGCAGCGCCGGTAGCCATTGGCACGACTCAGGGGGCAGGTCTCAAACTGTGGGTTCCGCAAAATCCCGCTGAAATCCCGCACATTTTCCGCTCGAATTCCGCATCCCACCTTGGCGGCGCATTTCTCACTGGCCCTGGTCGGCTAGCTAGCCCGGCAGACTTCCAAGAAAATGGAAGTCATTGCAATGAAGCAACTTAAGATTTGTTGCTTAGGAGCTGGCCTGGTGACTTCCCAACTGGAAGTCATTGCAGGAAAGCAGCTTAAATCTGATTGCTTAGAAGGACCGGCGACTGTCTATAGGGAGTCATTGCGAGAAACGAACCGCGCGAATAGGATGGCGACTGCTACCACGACGCCAGTTAAGACCAGCCGAGCAATGGAGCTATCAAACCCGGTAACTGCCCAAGGATGCGCAATCGTATGGGAGCCGATGGAGGACGCCCTACGAATGTTGGCCTGTGCCTATGCTGCGTTTCCTTGTTAGTTAGAGGATATGGGGACTGTCATCCGGCAGCAGCAATTGGGGAACTTGTGTGAACTTCCATCCCCCCGTGGGCGCTTGCTGATCCAGTACCCAAACTAGATCGAAGCGCGAATCAGGCCATTTCTGGGGACTGGTCGTTTCATTATCCAGGATGAGGTTGGCGATATCCAGAATGGCATTGTGCTCCCACGCGATTAGCACTACTCCGTCCTGGGCAAGAGCGTCCTTCACCAGGGCCTTCTCTTCTCCTTTGGTATGTTTGAGGTTAAGGCGTAGTTCCAGGGAATCCGCAAGCGCGCGGACGGTATTCTGCGACCGCAGACTCTTGACGTGTCCCTCCGGCGAGGCCGCGAATATGACATTAGGCCTCGCCAGCACAGCGTTGGAGAATTGCCCGTTAACGGGATTAAAGAAGCGAATCAGGGCTCCGGAACGCTGCCAGCCCTTGGGCGACAAATCATCCTTGTCATGCTCGCCTTCCTGATCGACACCATGGACGGAATCGCCCTTGTCTGGTTTTTCACCATGCCTCAGGATCATAATCTTCTTTGCCATTGGTGCGCTTCGATTCTTCTCTTGAGTGATTTCGCGAACCGATTGCTCGGCGGCCACTTGCGTATCTAATTCGCCTTGCAGTGTTGTGCGCTCCGGATTTCTTCGATCCGCTTAAGGAACGTATTTGTCCATTGGTCAAGCGCGGCTTCGTCCACGTTCTGGGCGCCGCCGGCTCGCAATCTGCGGACCTGTGACTGGTCCGTCATATTGAATCGCGCCACTCGGAAGACGGACTTCACGGTTTCGCGATCCAAACGCGCCACCCGTTGGATCATGAGATCCTGCGCCTCCTTCAACACCTGCTTGTCGCCCAACAAGGTCGCCCGCAGTTCGCAATTCGCCTGATTTAAAAAGACTGTTTGCGGTTCCCAGGCGCTGAAGATGCCACGTGGGTTGGTGCCGAAAACATCGAACCCGCTTCTCTTCTTTCCGAAGGTCGAACCGAGATCATGAACGTAGATCACGGGTTTGCGGCAAACCTTGGAATGGCCAGGGGTTTCCGGCTCCCACTCGGCGCAATCCAACCGGTTCTGCTGCGGCAAAGCATTGTGATAATGGATAAGTCCCAAGGCGAGCCGGTAAGCATCGTACTCGACCTTTTGCTGGTGAGTCCATTCGCCATCAGCATAAAACTTGGCCACGTCGGTCCATGACCAGGTCTCATCGTCATCCGGATTGATCTGGTCCCACGGCAGTTCGCGCTCCGCGTTCACTATCTTGAAAACGGAGGGTGAATCCTTGAGCGACGCCTTGTTGTTGGTTAGCTTTCCTCCGAAAGGATCGTCCGTACAGCCGATACAGCTGGCTGACCCGGCCGGGTACACATGGTCCGCGGGAAAACCCAGCAACCACATGAATCGTGTGGCCGCGACGGCAGTGAAGACTTCATTGAAGCGGGGATCGTGGCCGGGGTACGGTGGCTTGAGGTACTTTATTTTGAATGCGTCGGCCTTGATCTGGTGTTCGTTCTTATCGTCATCGCGGGGATACAGCGATGCTTTTCTCTCTCCACTTTTGTCCTTGTCAATTACAACTTTCACATCGCCGATTCGGATGGCTTCTCCCTTCCGGCTATAGAAAGCGCCGTCTCCCGTCATATGCCAGCACTGAAACTTCAGGCTGTCACCGGGGACCTTCTGGAAAGCGTAGTGCGGACGAAAATAGCAATTGATGGTGTCAGCATCCGTAAAGTAGGCAAATCGGTTCTTGTCAGGCTCAGCCAGGTCGAAGTCGGGGCCGTTGGTAATCTGAGCGGGGCTCAAAGTGGGCTGGTCCACCATAATTCTCGCCGCGCGAACACACGGTAACTTCTGGTCCTTCGTCATTTGATCTGGTACGTCACAGACATTGGATTGCGCGGAGGCGCCGGTGCCAGCGAAGAGCAGGAATATTGTGAAAATCATCGAGCGGAACATCGTAGAACCCCCTTTAGTCGAAGCTCACCAGCACAATCAGATCGAGCGTCTCAGTGAGGCGGAGCCGAACAATAATTGGGCACAGTGGAAAGCCCCTTGGGGTTGTCGACCGCGGCAAGGTCTGCCGGCTTATTTTTCCAGCGGCAGCGCCCACTGGCGAGTTCCTCGCGTTTAGCCTTAAAAGCCTCCACCCATTGCTTCTCGACGGTGGCCTCATCCAAGCCCTGTTTGAATGAGCCATCGCTATTGTGGTACTTCGGCATCGAGGCTACGCGTGAGACCTTAAATAAATCAGTGAGTTGCCCATCCGACAGCTGGCACATCAGGCCTGCAAGAAAACGCCGCCCTTCTTCGCTGACGGTCGGATCCGCGAGACCATCCTTGGCTGACCAGCTCTTGCTTAATTGCGCTTGGCATACCGGGCAATCAGCTTCGTTCATTCCCGGTTTCCCCGTCTTCTTCCACACGTGCTTGCCGGACCACACCTGCAGATTCATCTTGGCACTGTCATTGCTCGTGAACGCGCCGCCTCCTCCCAGAGTGGCACCTACATCCTGGACGATCATCTTCGATTCCCGGCAGGTTGTTGTGAAGGGATGGGTGTTCTGGTCTACCTTTGCGCCATCGCAGACCAGCCGCTGCTGCGGGGGTTTGTTATCGCTGTGCTGGATGAAGGCCGCCAACAGTGTCAGGCCGTCCTTCTCGTAGCTTGGCCGGCCGTTGGCTTGTTCGAACTCTTTCCAACTCCATCCCTGGTCGGGTTTCCCCTCTTCGTACATCTTGTGCCCGGCGTATTTCCTAACGATAATCGCCGCATCGTAGGAGCGTGTGCCTTTATCCCCAGAGCCGGATTCCGGATCGGCCGGGCAATTGTTGCACTCCACGTCTACCGGGAACCAAGAATCGGCGTAGAAGCCAAGAGCCCACATCAGGCGTGTGGAAACGACTTCTGCGTAGATCTCATTGTCGGCACCGCCAAACTTCACTTTGACCGGTTCTTCGTCCATTTGTGGGGTCAGCACCTGAACCTGGCCGTCCGCACCTTCGACCTTCGTGATCTTGCAGGAGAACTTAGGCGTCTTGCCGCCCATTTGGGAGCCTGGCTTATCGAAATCGCAGAAGACTTTGTCGTTGGGATGGAATTGAAACTGTTTGGGGTTCTGTTCTGGTCCTTGCATGATGTTCGCGTCACTTACGGCTTTAGGCGCAAAAATCGAAGCCGCTTGGATTGCGGCCATACGGTCTTTCGGCGTGTAGAACGCTTTGTCCACCTTCTGGTCCGAGGCGGACGGGGAATTCTGCGCCCGGCAAGGAGTACCAGCGATCAGGAGCAAGAGCGGAATGAACAGTGTTCGGCCCCTGGTGATCCCGGCGTGTGCGTCCCGAATGACGCTCCGGTCCATGATAAACTTAGACTCGTTCTTGGTCCGCTTTGCTTGGTGTTGGACGTCTTGGTCAGCGGCTTGCCAAATCCTGTCTGGCTTTCGAAAATCTGCACCATCGGCACCCATGATAAGGTTTCTCCATTCTACCAACTAGCTCCCCTTGAATTGGTGCAGTTAGTCTGCATTTCGTTTCTTTCGGACACCAACCCGAGGCCATCACGCCGAAATGGACGCGGTTTGATTGCGTACGGAAACGGTACGGCAGCCAGGGATCTCGCATACCCAGTAGGTTCTGTGGGCCCTACTCCGACATTTCCGTTCTGGCTGTCCTGAGCGCATGAGTATACATCCTGCGAGCGCGTTTGCAATTACAATTGTGCGGTGGGCGTGGGCCGGTTATCCGTTTTATTACTTAGCTTTAGAGTAGGCTCCTGCAATAAGGGATGTGTTGCAAAGATTGTCGAGAGGATTCAACCCGAACTAGATCAGTCGTGGATTGTTGACCTTTGACCCTGGTCCTTCTGGACTCCCTTTTTAACCGTGAGTCGCAGGCAATCCCTATTCTTGTTGCTCGAGATGTTGTTGAGAGATTGAACCGGCCGATGACGGCAGCATTTTCGTAGGACTCCTTCTTCTTTGGATTCACGAATCGCTGGCGCATAGCATTGGGACTGGTCCGTGTTGATCACCCGCAGCAAGCCTCTGGCTATATCCCGGATCGAGCTCCGGCAATGAAGATTGCATTTGATTACATGTCCATAGGTTCTCACTCCTAAGATTAAGGCGGGCATTCTTACGCTCCTCAGACCTTCCCCTGTGGCAGGCCGAGCCTGAAGCGTAGCCGGTCGTACTCTCGAAGGGGGGCGAACACCTCCGGTTCCTCAAAAGGCCACAAACTGCAGCGCGGCAATTTCGAGCTTGTGGCATCAAGAATGGCGTTCGTGGCTCGCCGTGCCGCTTCGTTAGCCGCTTCCATCGTTGCCAGATCGGTATAGGTTCGAACGTAGTCAGATGCCAGGAACAGGTTGGCGATCTCGGTGTGCGCATCCGGCCGGTACTGGAGTGATCCTACCGTGTTGATGAGCAGTGGTTCAAGGTTGGTGACGCTGGTGGGATTAGGAAACTCAATGTCGGGGTCGAGAAACCAGGTGATGAGGTTCGCCACTTCAAGCCGGCGCGCTCCATTCGCGTCGAGCGCAGACTTCATCTGGGCCCACGTCTCATTCTTGATCTCTTCCGCGGCGAGCTCCATGGCAGGCTTGCCATAAAGAACTCCCGGCTCCTGCCATTCGGAGATCACCACCGAGAGGATGCCGCCCACCCGGCCGTCACCGTAGTCGGCAAGGTCCATTCCCTTCCAGAACTGGCGCTGAGAAATGGCAGTCAGCGCCCAGGGAGAGTCCACGAAGTTCACGTGGCCTGGGATAAGAGGCAAGTCCTTCTCGAAATAGAACTGAAGGCCGTTCATCCAGCGAGTCTGCAGCTTACCCAGGTTTGCGAGCGACGGAGCTGCGATCTTGACCGAATCCGTCACCACCGTGCTCATCACCTCAACCGGCAGCGCGGCAATGTAGTAGTCGGCAGCGGCATGAACGGCCTGCCCTGACTGATCAACGGTAATACCCTTCACCAGCCCGTCAGCGAGATCAATTGACTTCACCCGCGACGCTGGATGCAGTTTCACACCGAGTGCGGTGAGGTGGGCCACCCAGGGATCGATCCAGACGTCATTGGTCGGCCCGTTAAGCAGGCGGTCGAAGCCTTGGGGTGTCAGCAGGCCAAGGAAGAGCTGCAACAAGATGTCGCCCACCGTACGGAGGCTCGAAACTTCAGCACGCATGGCCACCAGCGAGCGTGTCAATCCCTGGCCCAGGTATCGCTGGTACAAGAGCGACTTGTTTTTCGCGTCGATAAAGTCCCACCAGGCGATGTTTTCGTACTCGGCCAGCCGCCGCTCGGCACAGGAGGTCAGCAACACCAGCAGCCGGTCCACAAAGAACCGTGTCTCGTCGCCGGGGATGCCCAGGGAAGAGAATAGCGAGCTGAGGACCGTCAGCCAGTCGTCCAGCGTCTGCGGACAGCGAGAGGGCTCGAAAACAGAAGATTGACCCGCCCGCGCGATCTCAATCCGGCTGGAGTAGACGAGGTTGTCAAAAACCCCATTCACGTTGGCCCCGAAAGGGATGCGCTTCATGGTGTCGGGCAGGTGCTTGTAGAAGCTGGGAAAGAAGCGGAAGCCGTGCTCGCCCGGAAGATCCTTGCGGCCTCCGGTTCCTGTACCGATCACCGACAGGCTGCGGGCCTTGCCACCCCATGCCGTCTTCGACTCGTAGACGTCTACAGCGAAGCCGCGCTCCGCCAGCTCCTGGGCAGCACTCAGGCCACCCACACCACCGCCGAGCACAACGACCTGCGGCGCCATGGTTGTCACCTCCAGAGTGATTTATCCTTTCAAAATATTTGATTGCTTAGGAATTTGGTCGACATTCTCCCAGCTGGCAGCAACGCAGTCATCACTCCGACCCGCGATGCGAGCGGAACCTAGGGCCGGTCCACCTATCTGGGCGGAACGATCCCCACGCCTCCGGTACTCCCGGCTCCAGCGGCTTTGATGGTCTCGCGCAGTTTCTCCACAGTAAATCCGGGTGACTGGCAGACTTCCATCACCCTGTGGTTTCTCTCCAACAATTCCGCGGCGGCGCGTGGGATCTCAGGGGCGATCTGTTTGGGGATGTTCAGCACGCCGTGACGGTCGCCGTGTAGCAGATCACCAGGACGCACCTCCATGCCGCCCACTTGGATGACGCTACCGTAATCGATGATGCGAGCGTAGGCATGCGAGACCGCGACATTACGGGCAAAAAGGTGGAAACCCATCTCATGTACCGCCGGCAACTTGCGCACCGCACCATTGGTAACATATCCCACGCAGCGCAGTCCCTTAAGCATGGCTGCGTGCACGTCGCCGACAAAGGCCCCGACCCCAGGCTGCTCATCAATATCCTCCAGCACGACGATGCGCGGCACGGGCACATCGAGGATGCTGGCCCACCACTCGGTGCGATCGTGGAAGGTGTGGCCCGACATGGGCCGGTCACCCGTCCGCAGCCTGGCAGTGGCGGCATAGCCCACCATCGGCGGCAAGTCTTCGAACATACAGCGAACGCTGGAGCTGGCAAACCCCACGTTTCGGGCCCTCAGGTCAAACATCTCGATGGCATCCTCAACAGTGCAGGTGTCGAGCAGGCGGAGCGCCTCAAGCACGTCTTCCCCCAACCAGGGTCGCATAGCCATACCTAAACTCCTTTTTTTGACTCTAATGGTTCAAGGCGTCCCACGGTTTTCTGAAAAGAACCCGAGCGATTCAGACGGGCCGCCGGAAATGATCCAGCAGCAGGAAGATCGGCAGCGCCAGGGCCACATTCACCAGGACGGCGCTGGTCAGATCGAGCGGCCGGAATTCTGGCGGGTATTGCGCCTGTGATTCCAGAAGCCGTTGCAGAAGAAAATAGCAGACGTTATGGACGAGGACCAAGACCCCCACCACACTGAAGCGGGTTGGCATCTGCTCCAGGTCAAATTTGAAGCTCGAGGCCGGCCGCGAGATATCCGGCTAGGGCTTTAACCATGCCGAATACTCCCAAGGGGCCGTGGGCCAGCAGGTCCTGCGCGAGTCCCATGCCTGTCCCCAGACCGATGCCAAACACTTTGTGGCGACGCAGCATGGAAAAGTAGAGGGTGATCAGCAAGGGCAGGTCCATTAGCCGCGCAAGCGGCAACTTCACTGGCAAATAACTCTGAAAGAGTAACGCGAGGAACATCGAGACGGCGATAGCGACCGGATGAACCCGGTGAACGGCAGCGGAACTGCTGGAGGTGGTGTTCGACATGGAAAGGAACGGTGGGTGGGGACACCCGGCGGCAAACGGCCTTGGGATTCACCTTTTCCCGCCGGGTGGCCGGACCAGAACCTGCTGTTCGATACGGACGGGCTTGGCGGCGACAAGCACATCTTCAAGGCGATCGAGGGCCGTCGCCGGGCGCACCACAATGTTCTTGTAGATATTCCCTTCGCCTACGCTGGTGACAGTACCGACGAGCAGACCCTTGGGATAGATCTGGTCGAGACCTGAGGTCAACACTTGATCGCCGTCCTGCACCGAATCTTCGTTCATGATGTACTGCAAACGGCAGAGTCGCGAGTCGCCCTTAAGCACACCTTGGATGCGGGTGCGGTCCAGCAGACAGCCGACGCCACTGGCGGGATCCGTGATGAGAAGAACCTGGGAGGTGTAGGGGTAAACGGCAACGATCTTGCCCACCACCCCACTCTGGGTAAGGACAGCCAGGTCGGGGGTGAGGCCAGCGTCACCACCTTTGTCGATATAGACGGCGCTGGAGTTTTCGCCAGGACTGATGGCAATGACTTCGGCGGCCACGGTGCTGAACGGCAGATGCTGCTTGAGCTCGAGCAGGGCATGGAGGCGATCACCCTCGGCACTCTTTTCCGAGAGCTGACGAATCCGGAACTGGGCGTCGATCAACTGCACGCGAAGGTCACGGTTTTCCCGTTCCGTGCTCCACAGGCCGTGCACTCTACTCACGGCACCGGTCGTGGCGTTCACAGTAGCGCCCAAGCTCGCCTGGAAGGGGTGGAGGACCGCCACCATCCACACTCTGAACAGAGGCGCCTGACGGTTCTCCGCTGTCTGGCCGGTGACCTGAAACGACAGCAAAAGCAACTGCACCAGCAGTACGGCCACAAGCACAAAAAAAGCGCCGTGCCGCAGGATGAAGGCCTGCATCTTTTCGGGAGCATCCCGGGTGGCGGGGGAGGCCGCGCGGCTAAAGAGGCGAGCATTCGGGTCGTACATGGGACTTCGTCCTTTGTCCCTGGTCTTTCCTACTCGTCACACGGCCGGCCAACTCGTAGAACCGGCTTACTGGAGCGCCCTCAGCCTTCAGAGTCCCAGCCCGGATTGAACAGCCTTTCATTAGTACAACAGACAAGGGAGCAAGGACAAGTATTATTCTATCGCAACCCGGCGCAGGAGACTGAAATCCGTGAGCATGCGGCCAGTGCCCAGGCAAACGGAAGCCAGTGGATCCTCGGCGATCGAGACCGGCAGTCCGGTCTCCTCGCGGATGCGCTTGTCGAGGTTCTTGATCAACCCCCCGCCGCCGGTAAGGACGATACCGCGGTCGGAGATATCGGCGGAGAGCTCAGGCGGGGTCCGCTCGAGGGCGACGCGGATGGCGTTGAGGATTGTGGAGATGCATTCCGCCAGCGATTCGCGGATTTCGGTATCATCGATGGTGATGGTCTTGGGAATACCCTCGAGCAGGTGGCGGCCCTTGATTTCCATGGTGAGGGGTTTATCAAGCGGATACGCCGAACCGATCTCGATTTTGATCTGCTCCGCGGTACGCTCACCTACTAGCAGGTTGTATTTGCGTTTCAAGTAGGCGGTGACGGCTTCATCCATCTCATTTCCGGCCACTCGCACCGAGCGGCTGTAAACAATTCCTGAAAGCGAGATGACTGCGATATCCGTCGTGCCGCCGCCGATATCCACAATCATGCTGCCGGAAGGCTCGGTAATGGGCAGTCCGGCACCGATGGCGGCCATCATGGCCTGCTCCACCAGGAAAACTTCGCTCGCCTTGGCGCGCATGGCCGAGTCTTGTACGGCACGCTTCTCTACCTGGGTGATCTCCGACGGCACACCGATCACGATACGCGGGTGAACGAACATCTTGCGGTTGTGGGCCTTCTGGATGAAGTAGTTCAACATCTTTTCGGTGACTTTGAAGTCGGCGATGACGCCGTCCTTCAAAGGCCGGATGGCCACGATATTGCCTGGGGTGCGCCCGAGCATCTCTTTCGCTTCGCGCCCCACCCTTTCCACTTCTCCCGTGTTCTTGTTAATCGCCACAATGGAAGGCTCGTTAACCACGATGCCTTTACCCCTGGCATAAACGAGGGTGTTAGCCGTGCCCAGGTCAATGGCCAGGTCCGACGAGAACATACTGAAGAACGAACGGAAGTTCATTTAGCTCGGATATCCCCATTTCTCAGCTTCTGGGAAAAACGCACGGCAGGTGTCCCTCATCGGGACCACGATACGAGGTTAAAGGCCAGAGTGTCCGTTGTCCCCCGAAACCCCGCAGCTAATCATTGTCGGCCAAGCTGGAGCAGGGGTCAAGACCCAAACTGGTTTGGCCGGGTTTTGGTTGAAGCGGTTGGATGGGCAATCAAAAAAGCAATGAGGGCTCCCGCTACCGCGAATCATTAACGCCCAAGCTTTCACGATCACTCGATGCTCCAGATCACCTGGTAGACCTCCAATTCGCCTTTCCTGCCCTCTACCCGTAGAGGATCGAGCTTGCGGGCAGGGAAGCGGTCGGCGGTCTGCTTGAAGGTAGACTCCGAGATCAGGATCTGGCCTGATCCGGCAGCCGAGCAGAGCCGCGAAGCCACATTCACAGTGTCGCCGATCACGGTATAGTCCATGCGCCGGAGAGAGCCCACGTTGCCGGCAGTCACGGAGCCGGTCGCAATGCCGATGCCGATATGGAACGGTGGCAGACCGCGCGCCTCCCAGCCGCGGTTCAGCGTTTGAAGCTCCAGCTTCATGTCGACGGCCGTCTTGACGGCGCGCAGGCTATCGTCCCGATGGGTAATGGGCGCTCCAAAGACGGCCATGAGGCCATCACCGAGATATTTATCGAGTGTGCCGCCGTTCTCGAAGATCAATTCAGTCATCTCGGTAAAGTATTCGTTGAGCTGTTCCACCACCATGTGAGGGGCCAGAGTCTCGGCCATGTGGGTAAAGCCGCGAATATCGGAGAAAAGCACGGTAGCCGTTTGGCTCTCACCGCCCAATCGAATCCGGTCGGGATTCTCCAGGATCTTCTCCACCACACTCGAGTTCAGGAACCTCTCCAGCGCCTGCCGCTCGAGAGCGCGACGAGAGAGTTCCTCGTGAGAGCGGGCGTTATCGAAGCTGATGGCCGACCTCAGCGGCAATCACTGAGAAGATGCTGAGTTCCCTCTGGCCAAAAGCCAGTGGTTTGGAGAGGCAGTCGACGTAGAAGATGCCGAAGAAACGCTCGTCGGAGACGAGCGGCGCGCACATGGCCGATCGGATACCCGAAATCCGCAGGCTCTCGCTATCACGAAAGGCGGGATCGTCCGCCAGGCTGCGGATCAGCAAGGGCAATCGCTCTGTGGTGACGCGCTCGATCAGCTTGCGGGAGAGTACGACGTTGCCGGGATCGGCGGCGCGGGGCAGGTCGGAAGCCAGGCGCTCATCGCGATAAAGCACTAAGGCGGGCTTCAGCCCGTTCTTATCCTTTAGCATCACGAAACCACGCTCGACGTTCTGGATCTGGAAGACCAGCTCCATGATCCGCCGCATGATTTCGTCCGGGGTGAGAACCGTGGAAAGGGCTTTGCCAACTCCCAGCAACACTCTCAGCAGCCGGTTCTCGTCCTCGAGTTCAAGCATCCGCTCATCACGGGAAGCGCCGGGCACGACGGCCGAAGGTACGGGTGCTCCCGCAATGGACTCGAACAGGGCGCCCCGGGGAGGACCAAACTGGGCGCCTTCGGACGAAAGCAGCCCGGCCACTTCCGCAGGCATGGGGGCGCCCGGCTCAACCTCGATCATAGGCTCAGCAGGGACTTCAAAGCGCAACTCGAACATCCCGATGGCAACGACGTCCTGATCGCGAAGTCGCGCCTCCCGAACCGGCTCGCCATTAACCAGGAGGCCATTCAGACTGTCAAGATCCGTCAGGACTGCATTGTCTTCCGGCAGGATCGCGAGACGGGCGTGATGACGGCTGACGCTCGGATGATCGAGCACGAGCTGGTTCGAGCCGGACCGGCCGATATTAAGCTGGGGCGTCGTGATCTCGAGAATCTGGCGACGTTGTCCAGGATCGGTGATTACGAATCGAGCCATTTTCGACCGGGGTCAGGAAGAGCGGACCTTTTGCCCGAGGCGCCAAGTATCAGTAAGCAGAAGTCAGCAGCACTCAGGCTCGTGACATTCCGCCGCTCCGCGTAGAGCCCGTCTCTATGATTCCAGGATCAGCGGGCGCTCCACTTCACGCGCCGGGTCACGACGGTTCCTTCTTTCACGTCGACTGTTCCCTGGTACGGAGGACTTCCCGGCTGCCTTATCGTGTAAGTATGCTGGCCGACAGCAACGACCACCTGCACCGGACTCAAACCCTCAGGGCGGCCGTCTACCAAAACCTCGGCTCCGGGAGGATCGGTAATGATGTCAAGTTCACCGGGTCCCCTAACTGCGGCGTTCAGAATCCCGCGCAGCTGTAGACTCTCGCCCTTGGCGAGAGTCACAACGCGGCGGTCTTGTTCGTAGCCGGCCTTGTAAACGACCAGTTGGTGCGGCCCCTGGCGGCAGAGAGAACAAATGCGGGGCAATCCAATCGGCTTCGCTGCGACCGTCAATGGCGATGCCCGCGCCAGGGACGTTAGCTGAAACCAACAGGCGCGAATTCTGGACCGAGGGTATAGCTGAATCCTCCCCGCCGACGGGCTGCTCGGGGCTCCTTGATCCGGAAACCTCCGTCCTCGAGCCCGCCGTCAGAGGGGCTGGCGGTTCGCCGGTCCCGCCCTGAGCTGGCGAGGTAGAAGAGGTCGTCCCTGCGCCCTGGGCAGGACTTGGACCAGCGTTCTTGGTTTGCTCCGACCCATTAGCAGAGTTTGTGGAATCCTCTTTCGGGACCGAGACGCCGGCTTGCGGCGTCAAGTGCGGCGAGCCCCGCTGGTTTCCCAAGCCGGACGTTTGGCTGGTGGTTAGCCTCTGCGGAGATGTCGACCCATGGTACGTGGCCTGGTACCGCCAATGGGAGAACGAGCGCCAGACAAGGGCCACTGGCACGAGAAACAGAGCCAACGCCGCAACGGCAAGAGGCCACGGGGACCGCTTGGACCTCGGTTCTGCGCCCAGACGATATGGATGGACAGAGGATACCGGACTTTCACCGGGCGGCCGGATCGACGGGGAGGGCCGGGGCGGCAATGAACCTGGTGACCGACCTTCTCCGAGCTCCACTTGCGATTCAGGCTCTGCGGCTGGATTAATCTCGGCTTCCAGAAGTGAAGTGGCAAGCGGTCCATCTTCGGGGGGAGTCGAAAAGAAGTCCTCCGGGAAAGCAGGAATCTGGCGCTCAGCAGTGACAGTTGAACTCTTTCGGGCAGATTCTGCCAATCCGTCGGTAACCCGCGGGTCTGCTAGCCCCGGCTCGGCAGGCCGCTCCGCAACCCGTCTCGGATCCGCAGCAAGGGCTCCAGGGGATTCCATGCCGAAAATCAGGGTGGGCGCCGATTCGGAAGATCCTGAGGCCGTCTGTGACCTCAACTCAGGTCGCTGCGAAACCGCCGGTGGCACTTCCGGAGCGGTGAACGAATCCACCCCTTGTGCAGCTTCGAACCCAGGCCCCAGGAGAGAGCCGCTCTCGGTGGCGCGCTCGACATCAGGCTCCGGCGCTGCTTTCGCCTTGGATTCCTGCTCGGTCTCGAGCCGTGAATCGACCTGAAAGCCTCGCTCCTGCTCCGCCCCGCCATCCTTCGCCTCCGCAGCCAACAACCTCAGATCCTGATCAACGGCCGCGATGGAAGCTACAAAGCCTTGTGCGAGGGACGCCCTCGATTGCAAGGGATCGGGGATCGTCCTCAGTTCTCGCACAAAATCGCTGCAGTTCAAGTAGCGGTCGCGAGGCCTCTTTTCGAGAGCCCTCAAGAGCGTCCGCGTTAGATCCTGACCGAACGTTTCTCGAGGTCCCGTGGCGGGCCTGGGTCAACGTACAAAACCATCCGCGAGACGGTGTTGTAATCGTCGCCAGGAAATGTGGAATTGCCGGTCACTAACTCATAAAGGATCGCTCCAAGCGAAAAAACGTTGGACCGGCGGTCGAGTTTTCCGTGGTTCAGCTGCTCTGGCGAAAGATAGCGCACCACCGCAGCGGTCTGCGCCTCCGTTTTCACACCCATCTCCGCCACGCTAAAGTCGATTAGTTTCACCTGCCCGCTATCGAATAGGAAGATCTTCGACGGCCTGAGATCCAGGTGAATGACGTGCTGAGTGTGGGCGTAGTCGAGAGCGGCGGCAGTTTGTTCGGCGATGGACAGGATCTCCGTCCAATTGAACCGTCGGCCTTCGCCACCTTGAAGTGCAGCCAGTGATTTAGCCGCCAGGTATTCCTCGGCGAAATAATAAACGCCACTCGCTTCTCCGTAGTCGTAAATGTTTGCGATTGAGACGTGGTGCAGCGTCCTGGCGACCTGGCCCGCCCGTTGAAATCTCTCGCGGTAGACCGACAGCTCGGAAGGATTGAGTTCCTGTGTCGCAATGGTCTTGAGGGCCACCGGCCGGTCAGGTTCTCGGTAAATGGCGCAATACGCGACGGGACGCCCCCGCCGTTCAAGCTGCGAAACCGAGCGATAGGCTCCGCCCCGAGTGCCCGATCCAGCCTTCAAAGCCACTCTCCTTGCCTTTGGCGTTCTCTTAAGACAGAAACTTGGTCCGAATTAAAAGGCTATCTCACATCAGTCCCCGATTCAACCCAAGGGCTGCATGGGAATGGCTCTGATCTGAACTAGTTGAGGAGAGTTGGGACCTAAGTGATCCCCCTTCAATAGGATGAACGGATAATGGGGCGCCTCAGTAGGGCCATATCGGAGTTCTTAGTAAGCCTGCTAATCTAAGCCTCGACTCAATCAAGAATCCCTTGTCCCCTGATCCATCGTTCCGCTTGCCTGAGTTGCCCAGCGACCTGGCGCGGAGCTGTACCGCCCACCACGTCTTTGCGTCGAACTGCCCGGTCGAGCGAGACGGCTATCTCGCGGAGCTTCGAATCCCATGAGGCGATGTAGCGGAGAGCTTCATCATCTTCGAGATCCGCAAATCTCTTGCCGTTCGAGGCGCAGTAGCGCACCAGCCTTCCGACGTGTTCGTGCGCTTCGCCGAAAGAGACTCCGCGTTCCACGAGTTCGTCGGCAATTTCCGTAGCCGTGAGAAATCCGAGGTCCGTAGCAGCCTTCATCCGATCCGGATGAATCCTGACCGTCTCGAGCACACGTTGGGCGACCACAAGCGATTCTTGTGCGGTATGAACCCCCTCAAACAGCGCAGCCTTGTCTTCCTGCAGGTCGCGATCATACGCCAGCGGCAAGCCCTTGAGCAGCGTAAGGACTCCTGTGACCTTGCCAATGAGTCCGGCCGCCTTGCCCCGGATCAGCTCGAGTGAATCGGGATTCTTCTTCTGGGGCATGATGCTGCTCCCAGTCGAGTAGGCATCGGCAAGCTCGATGAATCCGAAACACGGGGATGAGTAGATGATGAAATCCTCTGCCAGCCTGGTCAAGTGAACCATCGTGAGGGCGCAGGCGAACAGCAACTCGGCGACAAAATCGCGATCGCTGGTGACGTCGATGCTGTTGCGCGCCAAGCGTTCGAACCCGAGCTCGTGCGCCAGCATTTCGCGGTCGAGCCGAAAGGATGTTCCGGCCAGAGCGCCGCCGCCTAAAGGCAACTCATCGACACGTTGGCCGCAGTCCCGGAAACGTTCGTGGTCTCTCCGCAGCATCTCGAAATACGCCAGAAGATAGTGCGAGAAAAGGATCGGCTGGGCAGGTTGTAGGTGGGTGTAACCCGGTAGGATCACGCCCAGATGCCGGCGGGCCTGCTTCGCCAGCGACCGGCAGAGAGCGACGGTGCCCGACTGCAGGAGCGCGATCTCCGCTTTCGCCCAAAGCCGCGTCTCCGTGGCCACCAGGTCATTGCGGCTCCGGCCTGTGCGCAACTTCCTTGCCGCCGGACCCACTTCGCTTTCGAGGCGCGATTCCACCCAGGTGTGAACGTCTTCTGCTGATTCCAGGCGATACCAGTCACGATCGGCTTTGACCTGTGCCTCAATCGCCCGAAGCCCCTTGGTCAAGCGCCGCACTTCCGTCAGGCTGAGCACACCCGCTTTACCCAGCACCTTCACATAAGCTTGGTTGACCTGGAGATCGTAAAGCACGAGCCGACGGTCTACGGAGAAGGACTCGGAGAACCGCTCGAAGTCAGGATCGCGCGCTTCGGGATCAAATCGCCCGCCCCAAAGCTTCCGCTCGGCGGGCGCCCGCGATTTCGTGCTCATCGCGATTTCCCGGCTTTCCTGACCCGCGGCCTGCTCTTCGTCGCCTTAGCTTTTGCGGCAGCGATGCGGATCGGAAGGCCCAGGATATTGATGAACCCGGCCGCGTCGCGCTGGTCGTAGTCCGAGCCCATGGTGAAGCCGCCGATGCTCACATCATAGAGCGAATAAGGCGACTCGCGGTCGAGCACCCGCACGAGACCCTTGGCGAGCCCCAGCCTCACGGTGCCCGAGACTTGCCTTTGCGTGGCCGCAATAAAGCCATCCAGGGCCTCCCGCAGGGGGGTGAACCATTGACCGTAGTACACCAGTTCGGCGTAGCGTAGCGCGATCATCTGCTTGTAGTGGAAGGTCTCACGATCAAGCGTTAGCGCCTCGAGCTCGTGATGCGCCGCATGCAGCAGCGTGCCTCCTGGAGTTTCATAAGCGCCGTGCGACTTCATGCCGACGAAGCGGTTCTCGACCAAGTCTGTCCTACCAACACCATTTGCGCCCGCGATCACATTCAATTTCTCAACCAGATCCACTGGACCAAGGCTTTCGCCATCCACGGCAAATGGAATGCCTGCCTCAAATCCAATCGTAACTGCAGCCTCCTGGTTGGGAGCCTTACGCGGATTGCGAGTGAGCTTCCAGGCTTCTTCCGGCGGCTCGCCCAGCTTGGTCTCGAGCGGACCCCCTTCGTGGCTAAGGTGCCAGATATTTTGATCGCGGCTGTAAGGCTCTTTCTTTGTAACCGGTACCGGCACTTTGTGAGCTTTGGCGTAATCGATCGCGTCTTCGCGCGACTTGATCGGCCACTCGCGCCAGGGCGCTATCACTTTGAGTTGGGGCGCCAGAGCCTTGTAGGTGAGCTCAAATCTTACCTGGTCATTGCCTTTCCCGGTGCAGCCATGCGCCAGCGCGTCCGCTCCGGTCTTGATTGCGACTTCCACCTGCGCCTTCGCCAGCACCGGCCGGGCCAGCGAAGTTCCCAGCAGGTATTTGCCTTCGTAAATAGCGCCCGCCTGGACGGCTTTCCACAAGTAATCCGTGATGAACTCCTCCCGCAGGTCCTCCACAAATACTTCGGAAGCGCCGGTGCGAATCGCCTTCTCGCGAACCGCCTCGTAATCGTCTCCCTGTCCCACGTTGCCGACCATGGCGATCACTTCGCAATGGTAATTCTCTCGCAGCCAGGGAATGATGATCGAGGTATCGAGGCCTCCTGAGTAGGCCAGAACTACTTTCTTCACCTGAAGCGTTGGAACGCCCTCTGAGGATGACATTTCAGCATGATCCTTTCTCGCGTGTGATTCGAGACTTCAGGACAGACCAACGGAGCATCACTCTTCCAGGTAGGCCATGATGTGCTCGCGCACCCGCTTGGCTTCGCTCTCCCCTGGAGTTGCCATGAAGATGGTGTCGTCTCCCGCCACCGTACCGACGACCTCCGGCCAGGGAGCGTTATCCAGCGCAACAGCGACGGATTGAGCCGTGCCGGAATAGGTCCGGATGACCACCAGATTCCCCGCCTCCCGCACTCCTCTTACGAACTCCTTGAGGATCACCGCCAGGCCGGGCTGGGGAGGCGCAACCGGGGAGGCCCCCGCTTCCGGAATCCGGTAACCCTCGCGCGTCTTCACCAGTCCGAGTTCCTCGATGTCACGCGATACCGTCGCTTGGGTCACGTGGACACCGCGCTCGGCAAGGCGGCGTCGCAAGTCCAATTGGGTAGTCACTTTTCCAGACTTGATGATATCGAGGATCTGGTTGCGGCGGTAGAAGTTGTCCATCGATTTCGGAATAAGCAGGTCAGTCTGTCAGTGCCAGGTCTCAGTCGTCGTTCTATCAACCGTTGTCCCCACTCCTCGGACTCTCACGATGAGAACAGATCGTGCGCACCGGCGGCAGCATCCTACTCTGCCTTGAAGGTCATAAGCCTGGCTTTGCGGAACTCCTCCCAACGGGCCGGACTATACTGGTCCCGCGGCAGGAACTCGCGGGTGTGAAAAGTAATTCCCGCAGCGCGCTCGTCCAGATAGGCGCCCTTCTGAGGAAGAAAATCGAATACGCTGCGATTAGCACCGTAGTATGCGCACAGCCAGACCCCGTCATCGGGCTCGCCAGCTGGCGCCTCGATGGCATAGAGCGCCGACCCGAGCGGCAGGGGATAAGCCGGACTCACAGAGATCTTGACCTCAGCCTCAATTATGGTTCCGTGCACGGGCTGAGGCTTGGCGGGACTGGAAGATGGCGAAGACATTGATCACCCTCGCATAACGTGTAGAGGAATATGACAATGGTACATCTCGAAATCTATTGAGTAACAGCCCTCGCCCCTTGGGGGAAGAGGGTGGCCGAAGGCCGGGGGAGGGGGCCAAAATCGGCCGCAACAGAATACACTGCCGCAATTGCGAAAACCAGGACTTAGCAACTTCCCAGTCAGTCACAGGCCACTGCGAAGAAATAGCGATCACTTCAGCTCGAGGACCACCAACCGGCCGTCGGTGTGCCACGCGCCGCCCGTCCCAGTGACTCCGCTGGTCAGAGGATCGGATCTGGAAACCAGCTTTTCTCCCCGAACCGCGCCGCCCGACTCGAGATCTGCCGCTACCCCCGAGCGCTCATCGTCGAGATCCGGATCGGTGGCGTGGGAAATCACGCCGGGATGAATATCGATGCCGATGTCGTGCGTGGCGGCGCCGAGCCAGATCGGCTGTCCGTCGGGTGTGGTCGCGGTCGTCTGCCACAAGCGCAGGTGGTGCCGCTTGGTAAAAGTATTGAACATTCTCTCCCAAGCCATATCCTCGGGGCGCCCGAAGAGATACAGCTGCGATACTGGCGCTTCGCCATATCCGCTATCGGAGGCCATCGCTCCGATGGTTTTCCAAATGCTCTTGCCTGTCTTCTCCTGTGCCGCCAACCATCCTGCCTTTTCGAACGCCTGCTGGATGCGGCTCGCGCTGCCGATCACCACCAGGTTCAGCGGATCGCCCGGTGTGCCTTCCTTGGTCTGGGTGCGCTGGGGAGCATGGGCTAGTAAATTGGCTACCGCCTCAAGCGTCGGAGCGCCAGTGATTGCAATAGTCGGGGTGAAGGTCCGGGTCACCGCCAGCGCCTGGTCCAACACGAATTCAAGGGTGGTCCCTACCGGCAGCGAGACTGACGTGTCAACCTTGCCGAGATTCCTGGCAGCTGCATCCTGGATCTGTCCTCCCAGAGTGGGATCGGATTTGTTGATTTTGGCGAACAGGGCGTCCAGATTGCTCGCCGGCACTTCGCTGGCCAGCAATCCGCGAATCGTTCCATCCGCGAGCACGGTTTCGCGGGAATTATCCACGTCTTTCACGTGCCCCGTCAGAGTGAGCTGGCTCTGGTTCGGCAGGTTCAGACGGGTGAACTGGATCTGCAGCCGGGCGCGATCAGTGGGACTGGAACTCGGGAAAAGCTTGGTAATCTCCCCTGTGACCGGAGTGCCCAGCGGCACCACCACGACGGTGTCGGCCTCGCGAACCTCGCGCGCCACGTGCGCGGTCACTTGCTGATGCAATCTGGATGTGGTGGTGCTCACCGCTGTGTCGAGCCTCAGCCAGAGAACGGTTCCCGCCGGCAGCGGTGTTGGCGACTCGGGCGGATCAGCCGCGCCTACCCCTGGGACGCCATAGGCAATCCACGCCACCACAGCGAGTGCCTGCAACGTGGTGCGCCAAAGTCTGGTTGTGGAAGAAATCATGGTTCCGGCCCAAACCGTTTCCGCTCTCGAATGCTTTCTTGCTAATGGATCATATAACGGAACGGGCTTTCGATGGAATCTTGCACGTACCGGGATGTCATTGTTTGCCGTTATGCGGTCCAAAACGAGGATCTGGTGCCTGTTCGAGTCGCGCGGTCGCAGGGGCGACCCTTATGGCCGCCCACGGCAGGCACAAGGCCTGCCCCTACAGGGATGGCAAGGGCAATCTCTTGGCTGGTGCGTGTACTTGGCGTCTTGATGCCTTGGCGTGGTCTTACGGGGACGTGCGTTAGGGCGTTAGAATGATTAGGGGGTAATTTTCGAATGGGACGCTTTGCCTCAACAGTACCGTTCTACATGCCCTATCGCGAGCCGTATTCGCCGGCATTTTTCACGGCCGTAGCAGACCGCCTCGGCCTGAATGGAGGGCAGCGCCTGATCGATCTTGGTTGTGGCCCTGCGCCTCTGGCTATCGGATTCGCTCCTTTCCTGAGCTCGGTCACAGGGGTCGATCCCGAGCCCGAAATGGCGCGCGCGGCCCGGGAAAGCGCAGCTCAGGCGGGAGTCCGGATTGAACTGATTCGAGCCCGGGTGGAGGAACTGCCGGAATCCCTGGGGACCTTTGACGTAGTGACTATCGGCCGCGCGCTCCACTGGATGGATCGTACGGTTGCTCTGGGCGTGCTTGAGCGTCTGGTGGCCGAGGGTGGCAGCATTCTGATTTGTGGCGCCATTCACTCGCACTCGCCCGTCAACCGCTGGTCCGAGCCTTACGAACAGGCGCGCCGTTCGTGGGCCGACGACCCGAACGAGTCCTGCTACAAGCTCGAACTCGACAAGTGGTTTGCGGGCTCTCGCTTTCGCGTAGCCGATCAGATCACCGTTGCCCATCGGCACACGGTCGCCATATCCGGACTGATTGGCCGTGCCCTCTCCAAGTCGAACACCTCACCCGAGGTACTCGGCCCCCGGCGCGCGGAGTTCGAGGCATCGCTGGTCCGGGTACTTGTGCCCTTTGCCCAGGGAGGCGTTCTGATAGAGGAGATTGAAGCCTCGGCCACGGTAGTCCGCTGACCGCGCCAAGGCTGTTCAGGGCAGCAAAGTCGCGGCGCTTGCAAAGGAAAGAACACCAAGCCAAGCGAATTGCGGGCGAAGGCGCCAAGATGTTTGCGATAAAACAGGAAATATGGTGCCTGGAACGTGTGAGAAAATTGAAGTTGCAGCCGTCGTTATCAACAGCGTAATGCATTAAAATACATAATATATTACATAATACTTACATAGGTGATACCAATATTCGCCTGTTCCTGTCCCCCGAGTTCCCGGAGTTCCGAGTTCCCCAAAACCGGGTGCAGCGGAATATCGTGGTTGGCGAATTGCACGTCCATGCTTGCCGATCGGATATTTGATACCCACCGGCTGCCCGCCGGGACGTAAGCGGGAAGTAAAGATAGAAGGAGAGTTCACGAAATGGCCGGCTTACTCGAAGGTGACTACGGCGCCGGCGAAGAGCGGCGCGCGCGCGTAATAAAGATCATCGTGGTTTCCGTTTTGGCCCTGACGGTGATCGCCGGGACCGTCTATGTTTTCTTCCACAACTATCGTCAGGAGCAGCAGGTGAAGCAGTTCATGAAACTGCTCGAGGCCCGCGACTATCAGGGTGCGTACAACCTGTGGACGGGGTCCGACTCGGCCCGCGCGCGATACTCCATGAGCGATTTCATGCAGGATTGGGGCGCGTCGGTGGATGTCAACGGGTACGCCATCCTCGATGCCGAGAGCTGCGACAAAAGCGTCATCGTCGACGTGGACGCCGGACACGCCGGCGACCGCAAGGTGTGGGTGGACCGTGCTAGTCTGTCCATGAGTTTCCCGCCGAACGAAGCCGGGTGCGTGCAGGCCCTCGTAGACGGACGCGGGAATCTGTCGTACCGCCACAGGCATAACCTGATTTACGAGTGGTTCCGCAACGTGAGATACCGCCTTCGCGGCCGGACGTACCAGAGGTAGTAGCTGAGCGCGCGCCACGCCATTCGGGTATCGTGGTGTTAGTCTAGCAGCTGGACCGTTGGGGTTGGCCGGTCACGGATCTGCTGACGACTCTCCACGAACTGGAGTACCTCCACTTCGGCCTCATATCGTTGACGGGAGGTTCCAGGCCGAATGTACGCGAGCGAAGGCGATTTCGCCCGTCCTCGAAGGTCAATGAGTCGCAGTCGGACGCTTGGCCCCGAACAGGTCCTGCACCGCTGATATACTCCTACGGATCTGCTGGCACCTCCGCAAAATGACTAGGGCGAGCCGGCTTCCTCATCCTTTATCGGCAAGCCGGTCCAGCGTGCCAGCACCTCCTCGATATCCTCAGGCGTGACGCTCAGGACAAGCTCGCTAATCTTGTACTTCTCAGAGATTTGACGCAGGTTCTCGCGCTCCTTGCGTTCCTCTTCCGAGTAGAACCGCGCCTTTTCAAACTCGTGATTGGCGATAGAGGTCTCCATCCGCTGCACGATGAACCGGATGCGCTTTTGAAGAGTGATCGCTTCTTCTGGCAGCGCGTTCTGACGTAGCTTCACGCAAGCCCCCGCTTCGTCGATCAGATCGATGGCCTTGTCGGGCAGATACCGGTCGGGAAGATACCGCTGCGAGAGAGTGACGGCACACTGAAGGGCTTCCTCCGTGTAGGCGACGCCGTGAAACCTCTCGTAACGATTCTTGATACCCAGCAGGATCTGGACGGCCTCGGCCTCCGATGGCGGAGTCACATTCACAGGCTGGAAAGAACGCTCCAACCAGGGCTCCCGCTCGACTGATCTGCCATAGTCCACCGGGGTCGAGGCGCCGATCGATTGGATATCACCGTGCGACAGGGCAGGTTTCAGAATATCAGCGGCTTCCAGCGATCCTCTGGCGCCTCCGAGCGCGAAAAGTTCTTCGATAAAGAGAATCGCGTCTCGGGTTTCCATCAGTTCTCTCACGACACCTCGGAGACGATCCTCCAGCCGGTTGGTTGGCCCCGATCCGGCCATCAAAGCGGAGAGATCCAGCGCCAGGATGCGCTTTTCACCTAAAGGCGAGGGCACGTCCCCTTCGGCGATGCGCAGGGCCAGGCCCTTCACCAACGCCGCCTTGCCCACTCCCGTCTCTCCGATCAGCACAGGATTGCTCCTGGTGCGGCGGCAAAGAATTCGCACCACCTGCTCCAGCTCCCTTTGGCGTCCAATAAAGGGGTCCAGTTGGTCCTGGGTCGCGTCCCGGGTCAGATCGCGGCTGAATTCGGCGAGTAGCGACGTCTCCCTGGGGCGGTTCGCGCTCCGCTCTTCTGCCGGGGGCCGGGCTATCTTCTCGCGGAGGGTTGCGAGGCTCAGTGCGCGTTCGTGCAGGATGTCGGCGGCAAAGCAGTTCTCTTCACGCAGGAGTCCCAGCAGCAAGTGCTCCGTCCCGATTTGCGCATGGGACAGCCGCTCGGCCTCCTCCGCCGCGTAGTTCAGAGCGCGCCTTGCTTCCTCGCTGAGTGGGAGGTCCGCCGCGCCTGAGGCTTTCTCGCGCGCAGGGGCATGTGCCTCAATTTGCTTGCGAATGGGTTCGACTGAAGCGGGACCGCCGAGAAAACGTCCGGCGAGGGCCTTATCCTCGCGCAAAAGGCCTAGCAGTAGATGCTCCGTCTCGATTTGAGGACTGCCAAGCTGGCTGGCCTCGTAGCGAGCGAAGAAAATCACCCGCCGGGCCTTTTCCGTGTATCTCTCGAACATGATCCCTCGTCTTTGAGCTATGACCGGTTCCGGCTAGAGTTTACAATGCATCGAACGGTTGGGGAATGCCGATTTGTTAACCGTTGGAAACCCCAAGTCAATTGCGGGGTTGCGTCTCTTACGGCGAACCCCGTAGAATGGCCCGCTTCAGTTTCGGCAAGGTCGATCGGATGAGTGGTTGAGGAGAGCACTTGCACTTTCTCAAGGCGTTGGGGTTCCGGTTGGCCGCTGTCTTCGCGGCGTGGGGCGGTCTGGGTCTGTTCACCGTCAACTTTCTCGATTCTTCCTTTCTCAGCTTTCCGGTGATAAACGATCTCTTGCTGATTCACCTGGCAGCGCAGCATCCAGCGCGCGCCGCGATCTATGCGGTGCTCGCTACGGTAGGATCGGTAGCGGGTTCATTCTGTATTTTCGGCGTCGCTCTGGCCGGCGAGGAATTCTTCCTGCACAAGCTTACCCGGAAACGCGGAGGCACTCCCAAGGAACACGGTCGGGTCTACCGCTGGATGGAGCGGAACGAATTTGTTGCTATCCTGGTGGCGTCGCTGCTTCCTCCTCCTACCCCTTTCAAGATCTTTCCATTTGTTGCGGGCGCGCTGAAAATGCACTGGGCGCGCTTCGCTGCCAGCCTCGCACTCGGCAGGTTCATTCGCTTTGGAGCTGAGGCTTACCTTGGATCGCGTTACGGAGCGGCCGCCGAGGTTTACCTGCGCAAAAACATGCTGAAAGTCTCGCTGATCGCGGTCGCAGTCATCGTGATTCTGACTGCGTTGAGTCGCTTGGCTGGCGGGCGCACCCAAGCGAAGCCTTGTGGCTCGTAATGCGAATGGACGGGCAGTTAGCCGCTTCCACGGGTCGGGCTGGACATCCAAGTGGATTGTTCCGGGGCGTCCCGTCGGTCGTGCAGAATCTCGGATTGACCCTTCCCATCATTCGGTAGACACAAGCGACCATCTGCCCCAAGGGATCAGCGAAAACAGTTGACAAACATATCCGTTAGTCGATAACAATACACTATCACCACTGTTTCCGGATGTTTGGCGTTCACGGAGGTCCGCATGGTTACCACGCGTAGGGACTTTCTGAAGGTCAGTACGGTCGGGGGTGCAGTCGCTGCGATGCTGGGTTTCGACCTGGCGCCTGCCTATGCCGAGATGAGAGCGCTAAAGATCGCTCGCGCCACGGAAACACGCTCCACCTGCCCTTATTGTTCGGTGAGCTGCGGCGTCATCATCCACACCCTCGGCGAAGGCGCAAGAACGTGACCCCGCCGGTGGTCCACGTGGAGGGCGATCCGGACCATCCCATCAATCGCGGCACGCTGTGTCCCAAGGGTTCGTCGCTGCAGCAGGACATTCTGAATGACCGGCGGCTGTTGAAACCGCAGGTGCGGCGGCCCGGCTCCGATCATTGGGAAGACATCTCCTGGGATCAGGCGATCGACGAAGATCGCGCTTGGACTCAAGAAGACGCGCGACGAGACCTTCATCGAAAGAGATGCGCAGGGCCACACCGTGAACCGCTGTGAAGAGCATCGCCTGGACCGGCGGCTGCACCGACACCAACGAGTTCAATTATCTGGTCGTGAAAGTCCATGCGCAGCCTGGGCGTGTGCGTACCTCGAAAACCAGGCCAGGGTTTGACACGGCCCCACGGTCTCAAGTTTGGGACCAACGTTCGGACGCGGGGCGATGACCAACGGCTGGATCGACATCAAGAACACCGACATGATGTTGATCATGGGCGGCAATCCGGCCGAAAACCATCCCTGCGGCTTCAAGTGGGCAATCGAAGCCAAGCGGCAATCGCAACGCCAAGATGATCGTGGTCGATCCGCGCTTCACGCGCACGGCCGCCGTGGCCGACCTGTTCCTGCAGATCCGCGCCGGCACCGATATCGCCTTCCTCGGCGGCCTGATCCACTACGCGATCGAAAACAACCGCATCGCCAAAGAATACCTGGTCAACTTCACCAACGCCGCGTTCGTCATCAAAGACGGTTTCAAGCTGCCTGAGGACGGGCTGTATTCCGGCTTCGACGCGCCACCACAGACCTACGACAAATCAACTTGGAATTAGCCGAAGGCGGCGACGTGAGCGGAAGTGCCACGGGCGTCCCGCCCGTGAACGGTCATGGGCAGGATGCCCATGCCACACCGTCTCCTCCGCCCGCGCTGCCGGCGAATGTCGCCTACGACCTCACGCTTCGAGCATCCGCGCTGCGTCTTATCAGCTCTTGCGCAAGCAGTACTCGCGCTACACGCCGGAGATGGTGGAGACGCATCACCGGCATTCCGCAAGACCAGTTCCTCAAGGCCGCCGACCTGTTCACTTCGATTCGCAAAGACGGCGACATGAAGAAGGTCGCGCACCATCATCTACGCCGTGGGCTGGACGCAGCATACGCTTCGGTACGCAGATCATTCGCACCGCGGCGATGCTGCAACTGCTGCTGGGCAACGTGGGGCGCGCCGGTGGCGGCGTGAACGCGCTGCGCGGCCACTCGAACATCCAGGGCGCCACGGACATGGCCGGCATCTTCGACATCCTCCCCGGCTATCTGAAGGTGCCGAACCCGAGCGATACCAGACCTGGAAGGCGTATCTGAAGCGCATCACGCCGAAGCCCGTCCAAGCCGGGCGAGTGGGAATCGTTGAACTACTGGTCGAACACGCCGAAGTTCGCGGTGTCGTTCCTCAAAGCCGATGTACGGCGATGCCGCGCACAAGGAGAACGATTGGGCCTTCGACTACCTGCCCAAAGTCGACCGCGAATTATTCCTGGGTCGCAAATCTGGGACGACATGTACCGGGGCAAGCGTGAAGGGTCTACTTCGCTTTCGGCATGAACGGCGTCATGATCGGCCCCGATTCGAAGAAAAACATCGATGCGCTGAAGAAGGCCGACTGGCTGGTGGTGTGCGAAATCTATCCCGACGAGACCAGCGAATTCTGGCAGTCGCCGGGCATCACGCCGGAGGAAATGAAGAAGCATCCAGACCACAGTCTACCGCCTGCCCGGCGCGGGGTTCGCAGAAAAGGACGGCACGTTCGTCAACTCGGCGCGTTGGCTGCAATGGAAGAATGCCGCGCTGCCGCCGCCGGGCGATGCCGGCTCGATCAGGAAATCCTGGCGCAGATCTTTCTCAAGGTGCGCGAGCTGTACCAGAAGGAGGGCGGAAAATTTCCGGATCCGATTCTGAATCTCACTTGGACCTACACGATCCCCACAATCCCTCGCTGGCCGAAGTCGCGAAGGAGATCAACGGCAAGGCGCTGGCCGACGTCACCGACCCGCAAACGAAACAGACGATCAAGGCCGGCCAGCAACTGCCGGCATTTGCCTGGTTGCGCGACGACGGCACGACGGCGTGCGGCAACTGGATCTACTGCGGATCGCTGGACTGAGGCCGGGCCGCTGATGCAGCGCGCGGCACCGAAGATCCGTCCGGGCTCGGCATCTATCCGAACTGGGCCTGGTCGTTGGCCCGTGAATCGCCGCGTGCTTTACAACCGCGCCTCCTGCGACGTGGAGGGCAAGCCGTGGGACCCCGACCGCCGCCAGGTCTGGTGGAACGAAAACGCCCAGAAGTGGATCGGGCAACGACGTTCCCGATTTCAAAGCCGACTCGAAGCCGAAGGATCACATGGGGCCGTTCATCATGAATCCGGAAGGAGTCGGGCCGGCTCTTCGTGCCGCTTGGCTTAGTGACGGACGGGCCCTTCCCGGAGCACTACGAACCCATCGAAAGCCCCATCGCGAACCCGCTGCACCCGAGCCAATCGCACAATCCGGTGGTGAAGAAGCTACAAGACGCCAATGGACAAGTACGGCACTGTTGCCGATGGCTTCAACATCGTCTGCACCACTTACCGGCTGACCGAGCACTATCACTACTGGACCAAGAACAACCCATGAACGTCGAGCTGGTGCCGGAACCGTTCGTGGAGATTCCCGCCGAGCTGGCCGAGGAGATGGGCACTCAACGGCGGCGAGCGGGTCAAGGTCACCAGCGCGCGCAGTGAATCTACATCGCCAAGGCCATGGTGACGCGGCGCATCAAGTCCGATGATGATCGACGGCAAGAAGATGTACCAGATCGGCATTCCGATTCATTGGGGTTACCGCGGGATCGCGGAGGACGATGGGCGGACGGCACAGACGCCGACCAATCTGCTTTCGCCGACGGTCACCGATCCCAACGCGTTCACGCCGGAGTTCAAGGGCTTCCTGGTGAAACTGGAGAAGGCGTAAACCGGAGGCGCGGGCCTTCAGTGGAACACTTGGTTGGTGTATGTCACTTGTCACTCGTCACTTGTCACTCGTCACTGCTCCGAGGTCGCTATGAGCCAGGCCACCTCGATCGTTAAGTCTCCGGCCATGCCGGCCCGGTCGCCGGGCAGGGCATGCAGCGCGAGGAGCAGGTCTGCAAGCTGGTCGACACCACCACCTGCATCGGCTGCAAGGCCTGCGAAGTGGCTTGCATGGAGTGGAACGATCTGCCGTTTCGCCACCACGTCCTTCGACAACACCTACCAGACCATGCCCGACACGGAGTGGAACTTACTGGAACCTGATCAAATTCAACGAGCAGCCGAAGGCCGACGGCGCGATGAGGTGGCTGATGCGCAAGGACCAGTGCATGCACTGCGCCGATCCGGGCTGCCTGGCGCGCCTGCCCGGCCGACGGCGCCATCGTGCAGTACGCCAACGGCATCGTCGACTTTCAGCAGGAACACTGCATCGGCTGCCAGTACTGCGTTACCGGCTGCCCGTTCGACATTCCCAAGTTCAATCCCGCAACCAAGAAGGTCTACAAGTGCACGCTGTGTTCGGACCGCGTGGGCGCAGGTCTGGAACCCGCCTGCATCAAGGCGTGTCCAACCGGCTGCCTGCACTTCGGCACCAAGGACGACATGAAGGATCTTGGCGGAGAAGCGCGCCACTCAGCTTCGCGAGCACTATGGGTTCAAGAAGGCGGGCGTTTACGATCCGCCTGGCGTCGGCGGCACCGGCGTCATCTACGTGCTGCACGACGTCACCAACCCCGAGGCTTACGGCGGTCTGCCCGCCAACCCCTCCATACCGTGGGCGGTCAAGCTTTGGAAGACGCCGCTGAAAATTCTCGGAAACCTCGCCATCTTGGGCGGGCTCATCGGCGTCACGATGCACTACCTGCGCTTCGGTCCCAAAGTTGTCAAAGAGGCGCCACCCACGAGGGAGGAGAGGTCATGAGCACCGGAACCCTTCCCTACGATCCTGCCCGGGACGATCCTCGGGAGCGAATCCTGCGCTACACCTTCGTCGAGCGCGTGATCCACTGGATCGCTGGCCTCACCTACGTCTATGTGCTGGGGACAGGCCTCGCCCTCTGGTCTCCATATTTGTTCTGGATCGCCGTTCTCGCCGGTGGCGGACCCACGGCGCGCTTCTGGCATCCGTGGGCTGGCCTGCTCTGGTTTGCCACGGTCATATGGATGTACGTTGCATGGTGGCAGGATATGCGTACCACCGAGGCAGACCGCGAGTGGGCGAAACACGTTGGCGACTACATCCGTAACGAAGACGAGAATTTGCCCCCGATCGGCCGGTTCAACATCGGCCAGAAGCAGTTCTTCTGGCTGATGTTTTTCGGAGGTATCGCCCTGGTGCTGTCGGGCGTGGCGATGTGGTTCGTCAATGACATCCCGTGGAGTTGGCGCTGGCTGCGATACACGGCTGTACTGGTCCACGTGGTGGCGGCGCTGCTCACTATTGGCGGCTTCATCATCCACGTCTACATGGGTACCGCCATGGTGCGGGGCGGATTCACTTCGATTATTCGCGGCGAAGTCTCAGCGGACTGGGCGCGCATGCACCACCGTTTGTGGTATGAGGCAGTGCGGGGCAAAGGGCCAGGAAAGAGCGGGGGCGATTAAGTGCCAGTGAACGGCAAGAAGTGGGACCGGCGCATTGCCCGTGCCCGTGAACTCGCTGAGACGTATCCCTTCGCCAGGCAAATCCTGTTGTTCTACTCCCGCGTTACCGCCTTTCAGAGGAACTCCTACCTGCAGATTCCTTCGCCCGACCGTTCCGGAAGAGTAGGACGCAGCTCGCTGCCGGCGGCGCTGGATGATGTCGATTTAGGCCATCTTCTGACCCGTTGGCGACCGTTTCTCTCAATGCTTGAATCCGAAGCTCCAAGCTCTCTGGCGCAGTTCGCCCGTGGGCTCAAAGCCGGTAACCCTGCCAATGCGGCCACGCTGCTACGCGCAGCTTGGACGGCCAATCGACCGGCCACGCCCGAAACTGCAGGAGATGGGGGGGAGCCGCCTGTAGTTGCCCGCCCAACACCTGCCGGATCGGCGGAACTTAGTCCTTTCGAGCGCTTCTGCGCCTACGCCTTCTTGCAACCTTACGCGGAATTCCTCGTTGACAGTGCGGAGGTGCCGATGCCATCCGTTCGGCGCTCCTGTTGCCCCTGCTGCGGGTCTTTGCCCCTGGTAGGCGTGCTGCGACCCGAGGGCGAGGGTGCCAAGCGTTCACTCGCCTGTTCGTTCTGCCGAACCGAATGGGACTACCCGCGCATTGCCTGCCCGGCGTGCGGCGAACTTGGTGAGGAAAAGCTCTGCGTCTATACGACATCCAAGTTCGAGGCCGTCCGGGTGGAAGCCTGCGACGCTTGTAGGGCTTACACCATCACCGTCGACCTTACCAAAAACGGAGTCGCGGTGCCGGAGGTGGACGCGCTCGCAGCCATTCCCCTCACCCTTTGGGCGGATGAAAAAGGCTATCAGAAGGTAACTCGCAACATCCTGTGCCTGTAAACCTCATCTATGGCTTGGGTTGTCCCACACGCGTGCCAAATGGTCTTCGTCCCTATCGTTGGGAGGTCGTATGATGGCTCAGGTATTCGCTCCCAGAGCCTGAACTGCCTTGCCGCGTGGTTTTTCGAACACATCCAACCGGGTTGTTAAAATAACACCTGGACTGTAGAAACTGACTGTGTTTTCACTCCACTTGGGAGCATTGAGGTCCTCTGAATGTGCAGGAATATCAAGACCCTTTTCAATTTCGATCCGCCCGTCACGGCCGAAGAGATCCAAGCTGCTTCACTCCAATTCGTTAGGAAGATCAGCGGCTTTAACAAACCGTCGAAGGCGAACGAAAGCTCTTTCTTTGCTGCGGTCAACGAAATCGCCGGGATCTCGACTCGCCTTCTCCGTTCGCTTGAAACCAACGCTCCGCCCAAGAATCGAGAAGAAGAGGCGACAAGAGCGAGGGCTCGCGCCCGGGAGAGATTCCCTGATCGAATCTGACAGACATCTCCTCCCCATGAGAGCCGTGGATAGATCGCTCGCGTTTTCGAAGGCGAGGCAGCGCGACCTGATTTGTAGGTCTGCGGTTCGGTCAAAATCCCCCCCAAGAGCCGCAGACGTAAAGAGCACATCTGCGCTATGCTTCTTGGGCTAACCACCCAGCCGGCTTGGTCCTTCTCAGGATCCGTGCCAACCAGATTGCTTCTTCTTCCACTCCTCGATCGCGCGTAGTTTCTCTTTCAGACGCTTCTCGAATCCTTCTTCCGTCGGCTCGTAGTAGCGCCGGTCTTTCAGATTGTCAGGTAGGCACTGCATTTCAGTAAGGCGATCGGGTGCACTGTGTGCGTATTGGTATCCCTTGCCGTAGCCCAGGTGAGACATGAGGCCTGTCGCGGCGTTCCGTAGGTGAAGCGGCACCGGCTCGGCAACAGTCTTTTGCACGTCGCTCTGGACGTTGCCGAACCCGGTGTAAAGAGCGTTCGATTTGGGGGCAAGTGAAAGATACACCGTAGCTTCCGCCAGCGCCAGGTTGCCCTCGGGCATGCCGACAAAGTGAACCGCTTGCATCGCCGCCACGGTAATCGGCAGGGCGTTGGGTTCGGCCAAGCCAATATCCTCGGAGGCCATGCGGATCAGGCGGCGCGCCACATAGAGAGGATCCTCGCCGGCTTCAAGCATGCGCCCAAGCCAGTACAGTGCCGCATCCGGATCGGAGTTCCGCACCGACTTGTGCAGCGCCGAGATTACGTTGTAGTGCTCCTCGCCGCCTTTGTCGTAGAGCAACACTTTGCGTTGAATAGCATCTTCCACTACGGTATCGGTAATGACCGCATATCCCTCGGCATCGTGAGTCGCGGCGGCCACCGCGGTTTCAAGCGTGTTGTAAGCGCTGCGGGCATCGCCATTTGAGAAAACAGCGATCTGCCTCACCAGATCCGGTGCAATAATGGCTTGCTCTCGGCGCAAACCGCGTTTCTCGTCCTGCAGGGCGCGATCGAGCAACGCGATAATCTCGTCCGTCGAGAGCGCCGACAGCATGTAGACCTTGGCGCGCGAGAGCAGAGCGGAATTCACTTCAAACGATGGGTTCTCGGTGGTAGCGCCGATCAGCACCACGTCACCGCGCTCCACGTAGGGCAGAAAGGCGTCTTGCTGGGCCTTGTTGAAGCGATGGATCTCGTCGATGAACAACACCGTGCGGCGTCCATAGCGTCGGCTCTTCTCCGCCGCCGCCATAACTTCCTTGATCTCTTTGATCCCCGCCAGCACGGCGCTGAACTTGACGAAGTCGCTGCGGGTTTTGCGAGCAATGATGGTGGCGAGCGTAGTCTTGCCCGAGCCGGGCGGTCCCCACAGGATCATCGACGCCAGTTCATCGCGCTCGATCTGCTTCCGCAGCGGCTTGCCCGGACCAAGGATGTGTTGCTGGCCGACGTATTCTTCCAGCGCCTCGGGTCGCATGCGATCGGCCAGGGGGCGGCTGTCGTCGGACGGCGTACCGGCAGCAGGCACGGGCAGGGCTGGTTCAAACAGACTCATTATTCTTCCGTCGCCTCCACTCAATTAAGCGAAAACGAATCCTCTCTGCCGAGCCGCTTCATACAAGAAGATGCCCGCGGCCATGGCGGCGTTCAGCGAATCCGTCCCGGACTTGATCGGGATTCGCAGCCGCAAGTCCGCGCCTTCAACCAGTTCCACCGGCAAACCCGCCGCTTCCTGACCTACCAGGAGCGCCACAGGCCCTCGCAGGTCAGTATCAACGAGATTCCGCCGGCCGCGACTATCAGTGGCGACGATCTGCACTCGCGCCGTCTTAAGCCGATCGAGCATTGTGCCGGGCTCCTGATTACGGTACAAGGGTAGTCTGAAAATGGCTCCGGCAGACGAACGCACGGCCTTCGGATTGAAAGGGCTCACCGTGCCACGGAGAGTGATGAGCGCTGTCGCCCCAAGAGCCTGACTGCTGCGCAAAATCGTGCCCAAATTTCCGGGATCCTGCAAGCCACAAGCGATCACCAGCAAAGCATCCGGATGGCGCAGCGCAGTCTCGAGATCGGGGGCGCGAATTTCAGCCAGTCCAGCGATGCCCTGTGGTGTTTCCGTCTGAGCGATCCCGGCAAACAGACGGTCGGGAATTCGGGCTATTTCGGATTCGCGGCGTATCTGGCCGATAAGGCTGGCGAATTTGTGCGCCGCGCTTTCCGAGACCAGAACGCTGTGGACAGTGGTGTGTACTCGCTCGGACGCCGCATTTACTTGGCCCTTGAGGGCCTCTTCGAGCAGCATCGGGCCTTCGAGAGCGACCAGCCCGTCGCGCGTCACGCCGTCAGCCAGGGCTCGCCGAAAGACCTTAAGTAAGGAATTGGCCGGGCTCACGATTTCGCGAATTTGGTGAGGATGCGGCTCGCTCGCCATTGTTAATTATTGCTGCAGTATGGGTTGGAACGACCTCAGAGATCAGACTGTCAATAAGAGGATGCCGGACGCGGATGGGAGCACCATTCCGTCAGCTGAGCACTGACCACTGCCGACTGTCGATCATCTCCCGCTGGCGGCGGACTGCAAAGTGCTTGACAGCGGCCGAGACTGCTTGTCGATACGGATATCCGCCAGCGCGCCGATAAGGTTGCCGGCCCAGCGATAGATATTATGTTCGCTTACGTTGCGGCGCATGTGCTCCATGCGCGTGCGGCGATCTTCAGGATCCATCTCGATGCCGGCACGGATTGCCTCGGCAATCTGATCGGTATCGTAAGGATTGACGATGACAGCATCGGTGAGCTCGCGCGAAGCTCCGGTAAAGCGGCTGAGGATCAACACTCCGTCCTCGTCATCGCGGGCGGCGACAAACTCCTTGGCTACCAGGTTCATACCATCGTGCAAGGAGGTAACGATGCAAAGATCCGCTGCCCGGTAGTACTCGCCAATTTCATGATGGCTATGATGACGCCTGAGCAAAACGATCGGCCTCCAGGTCTCCTGGCCTGCCGGATCTCCGAAGCGGGCATTAATACGACCGGCCTCCGTCTCCACCTCCTTCAACAGATCGGCGTAGCGCTTGATTTCGGTGCGGCTGGGGGCTCCTATCTGCAGCAGGACGAAGCGGCCGCGGTACTGCGGATATTTTTCGAGGAAGCGCTCCACGCCAAGGAATCGCTCGAGAATCCCTTTGGTGTAATCCACGCGTTCCACGCCGACGGCCACGAAGTCGGCTCTTACTCCGAGCTGTTCCAGGATCTCGGCGCGGCTTCGGAAACTGGCAGAGTGTTGACCAGGATTCTCGTCAAATGCAACGCTAATAGGAAACGGCCGCACCAGGGTGCGATGTCCGCGCCGGCTCACGGAAAAGTGCTCCCAGTTGATGCGAGACTCGAGTACCGCGTCAACCGTTTCGAGGAAATAATTGCAATGAGCCTGAATGTGAAAGCCAACCAGATCTGCGCCCAACAAACCGTCGAGCAGAGGCCGCTGCCAGGGACATATTCCAAAGGCTTGCGGATTAGGCCAGGGAATGTGCCAGAAAATGGAGACGCGCGCGTCAGGACGGGCCGATTTTACCATGCGAGGGAGCAAGGCGAAATGATAGTCCTGGATGAGTACGACAGGATTCTCCGTGCCATTCATTTCTTCGATCACCGCCTGGGCAAATTTCGCGTTCACCTCCTGGTAGGCCTTCCAGTCGTTACCGCGAAAAAGGGGACGCGCGTGGGCAATGTGACATAGGGGCCAGAGGCCCTCATTGGCGAAGCCAAAGTAATAACCTTGTTCCTCTTCTTCGGTCAGCCAGACCCGGCGAAGTGTATATTGGGGGTCCTCGGGTGGGACGCGCAAACGGTCGTCGGCGTCCACGGTCGCGCGATCCGCGTTTCCTGATCCCGAAGCGATCCAGGTACCCTGGCACGAAAGCAGCACCGGCTCCATGGCGGTTACCAGGCCGCTCGCCGGCACCTGGACCTCGATCGCGCCGTTGCGGCGAACATGGGCGTAGGGCTCGCGGTTCGAAATCACGAACAGTGGGCACTCTTTGAGACGGGTCTTCACGTGGATCCGCAGCCGTTCCGGGTTCCACGTCCATTCACCACCGTCGCGGAGGCGAGATTCGAGCGCCGCCGTCGTTCGGGCCTCAGCTAGACTCGTCGCCAGGCTGGTCACCTCGTGGGTTAGCGGCTGGAACAGGCCTCCGGGTACATCCGGATGCGGCACAGTGCGGCCGGCGCGCTGTGCCTTCATCCACTCGGCAATGCGATAGATCGGACCCTCGATACTCCAGCGGACGATCAACAGTGTGATCAGCACAATGATCCCGATCTCGATCAGGATCCGCACGAAGGTGGCGCGCCACAACCGGCTGCTTTGCGTGTCGACGAAAAGTGTGTTGTGAAAGATTGCGACCGCACCTATCACTTCTGTGCCCTGGTGCAACGGCGTCACGAAGATGAGCATCGGCACGCCATATAGGCTGAAAAACTTGCTCAATCTACGATCGTGCGCGATCGCCTCTTTAGCCAAGGGAGGCGCGCCCGGCAGGAGCTTAACCAATTCAGCACTGACTGCAAGAGGATTTCCATGAACGTCGTAGACTGCGATCCCCGCCAGTTGCTGATCGTTATTCACCCGCTTTACAATTCGCTTCAGATCCCGCTCTGACCCGTTCCTCAGCACCGGCTCTACACTCTCTTCGAGGATCCCGGATAGCACTTCCGCCCGGTGCTCGAGCTCATGGCGCAATCCCCGCTTTTCAGCCCTAACCTGGTAGATGCTCGACACGAGCGCCACCACGACTACACCGATAGTCAGCGATAAGATTAAGCGAAATGTGGGACGCATATATCCCTTAGATTACACCCGTAAGGACCACGCCGTGCAGTTTTCGGCCGCTTTACCGCTGTAAAAAGTTCGCGATGGCAGGCAAAACTTCGCCGGTGGCGGAAGTTCGGTTTCCCCGGCACCGCCCACAAGCCGCCTGAATTCAGCAGATCGGGAAGTGGCAACGAACGTGAGTGGAGAACCAGTAGCGGGGGAACATGGCCGCAACGGGTAAAACGCGACCGTGCACTATCTCTCGGAGGGTTGATCCATATGAAGAAATTCACTGTTTTCGCGCTTACCTTGGCGCTGACGCCATTGGCAGGAATGGTGCGACCGGCCAAAGCGCAGCAGCCCGATCAGCAGCAACAGAAAGAGCGGCAACAACCGCCTCAGCCCCAGGCTGATCGGCAACGGTCGCCTCAGGCGCAACCCGACCAGCCGCAGGGCTCGCTGTCCGCTGCGACGTTCAAGGGCCAGATCATGCAGCAGAACGGAAAATACGTGTTTGAAGATGGCGCTACCAACGCGGTCTATCAGCTTGATGCCCAGGACAAAGCCAAACCGTTTCAGGGCAAGGAAGTGTGGCTAACAGGAAATCTGGATTCGTCCAGCAGCACGATTCACGTCTCGGAAATTCAGCCGAGCTCGTAGTTCCAGCTGAAGACTCAGCTGAGCAGGCATAGGCCGGCGATATGAGCCGGCCTAGCGGAAAATCCAAAAAGGCGGAGGAAAAAATAGTTAAAAGTTCGGAGCCATCGTGGCTGCCCTGTGCTTTTGGCGCGGTGCTTAAGTGCAACCCAGCACCATCGTCGCCACCAACGAGCCAAGATCGTTCGGCTCAACCGCAGAATAGCCAGCAGCAGAACCTTTCGTTCAGCGCTTCTTTTCTGAATTGGAACGCTCCCTTTCAAGTATCAGTTGTTTTCGCTGTTTACCCCAGCGGTAGCCGCTGAGACTGCCATCCCCATGGATCGCGCGGTGGCACGGGATCACCAACGCCGCCGGATTGGCGGCGACGGCATGGCCCACGGCGCGGGCGGCGGAAGGACGTCCGATGGCCCGCGCGATCTCGCCATAGGATCGGGTCTTGCCACGGGGGATCGCGCATAACTCCTTCCAGACTCGCCACTGGAAAGCTGTGGCCTGCACATCCACCGGAAGCTCGAGGTCTGGCAAGTCACCACGCAAATGCCGGAGGATCTGCCCCGCCCACGCCTCTAGAGTGCTTCCCTCCGGACTGCGTCCGATCGTGGCGCGGGGATATTCATGAAAGAGCGCTTGCTCCAGTGCCGAGTCGCTCTCGCCGAGGCTCACCATGGAGACTCCTTGGGCCGTAGCGGCAACCAGCAGCCGGCCTAACGGCGAATCCAAGATGGTGTAGCCGAGATGCATTCCCTCCCCTCCGCGGCGGTAGGTGGCCGGTGTCATGCCGAGTTTTTCCGAGGCCCGCTCATAGAGCCGGCTGCTCGAGCTGTATCCCGCTTCGTAAAGAGACGTGGTCACGTCTTTGCCTCCTTTCAAATGGATCTTCAGTTGGCCCAGGCGCAGCGCTTCCGCATACTGGCGAGGTGTAAGGCCTGTGATTCGCTTAAAGATCCGCTGCAGGTACTGAGGACTCAGTCCGGCGCGCACGCCGAGCGCATGCAGGCGCAGCCCGCCTGCCTCCGGGTCTCGTACCCCAGCCTCGATCACGCGGCACAGTTCCCTCACCATCCTGACTTGAGTTCGGGCCGAGCCGGCGTCCCGGGGACGGCATCGCCGACAGGGACGAAATCCTGCCTGCTCCGCCTCCTGCGGCACAGCAAAGAACACAACCTGATCTCGCTTGGGCCTACGCGAGGGGCACCACGGACGGCAATACACACCCGTCGAGCGCACCGCGTAGACAAAGGCCCTGTCGAACCCAAGATCGCGCCGCAGCACTGCCTGCCAGCGCCGGTCGTCCGAGGGGGCTGTGCCCGCCGATTCCGATATTCTGCGCTGCATCGCAGCCGGTGAAACACTCATGATTGTCCTCCACACCCCGAAGGATAGATGACCCTCCTGATTCGATACTATCCGAAAATTGCGAGCAAACTCAGGTGGGCAGACTATGGTCTGATTCCTGCCCAAAGCCGCATCTCTTGCCATTCCGGCCCTTGCCGCGGGCTTGAGAATAATCACCCTAACAATCAGCTTGCTCCCCTTCCCAGGAGCACCACGGGAATAGTCTTGAGCAGGATCTTCCAGTCGAGCGTGGGAGACCAGTTGTCGATGTACTGGAGGTCAAGCTCCATCCAACGGCGGAAGTTGAGGCGATTGCGGCCCTCGAGGGCCCAAAGGCAGGTTAGCCCAGGGCGCATGCGCAGGCGCCGGCGCTGCCAGGGCTCATAGTGCTCCACCTCTTCGGGCAGCGGGGGCCTGGGACCGACAAACGACATATCACCCGTGAAAATATCGAACAACTGAGGCAACTCATCCAGACTGTATTTGCGCATGAAGCGGCCGACCGTCGTACAACGGGGATCATTCCTGATCTTGAACACGGGCCCATCCATCTCATTGAGCGCGATCAGCTCGTCTCTAAGCAAGTCGGCATCAGGACGCATGGAACGAAATTTATGGACGACGAAATGGCGGCCGCCAAGACCACAGCGGGTCTGCCGGTAGAGCACCGGCCCGCGCGAGGTAAGCTTAATCAGCAAAATCAGTACCAGAAAGACGGGCGCAAGCAGGACCAGCAGGCAGAACGACATCAGCAAATCGCCCACGCGCTTCAAGAACAGGAGCGACTCATTTTCGGGCGTGGCCGAGAAGGTTAGCAGCGGCCTGTCACCAAGGCGTTCGAAGGAAACCTTGGAAATGAGATGGGGAAAGAAACTCAGCAGCAGCCGGGTTCGTACCCCTTCTTCCTCGCAAACCAGAAAGGCCTCCTGCAGCAGCTCAAGCTGATCCTTCGACACCGCAACAATGACCTCATCGATCACGTGCTGGCGCAAAAGCTGACGCAGCTGGATAAGTGGGTATACCGGGTAGGAGCGCCGCAGTCCTGATTGGTCGGGCGCCGGGTCAGTCCGTTCCACCAGGGCAAAGCCGGAAAGCCTCTGCCCGTGTGCCTCGTAAGCCTCGATCTTTCTCGCGATCTCGCAGGCTTCGGGCGTGTTCCCGATGAGCAAAAACTGCCGGATCCCCGAGACACTGCGGCGCAACGGGCCGCTGAAGCGGCGAGCCAGCAGCCGGAAGGCAATCATGGCCGCGAGGTCGATGAGCACAAAGACGCCCAGCAGCACGCGACTGATGTACGCGAGTTGAAACGCAAAAATAAAGGCAAAGACCAGGATAGTGCCGCTCACTGCGACGCGGAGCGGATCGGCAAAAGCGCGGCCAAGCTTCTCTTCCCGGATCTCGCGGTAGATGCCCAGCAGCATGCCCACGGCCACCCAAACCCCCACGGAAACAGGCACGATCCAGAGGTAATCGTGGGCAGGATACAACGGCCTCAGGCCATAGGCGCCCAACCGCAACCGCACCTGATGTGCCAGCCAGAAGCTCGCCAGGGCCAGGAGGGCATCCGCCAGAAGGTAGATCACTCCGATAATGCGGTCGTGCCGCGAAAACATAGGGCCTTTCTAATATCTTAATACCGGATTCACCGGTTGGGCTCGCATAGCTGAGCTTCCTGGGATCTTCCCCCCGATCAGCGCGATCAGGACGACACGATGGTGCCGTCGCCCCCAATTGGGCCAATGCCGGCCGCTAACTAAGCCCGGCGGCACAGAACTTCGGCGTACACGTTAACGATCTGTTGAGCCACTTTCTCCATGGAAAGACGCGAGATCCAGGTGCGCCCCTCGGTGCGTCCGCCGCGGCGGCAGACCTTAACAATCCTGGCCGCGATCACTTCCGCATCGCGCGCAACCAGATAGCAGCCCTCGGTCGCCCCAATGAGCTCGGCGGCATCTCCAGTATCCACGGTGATCACGGGCAGATTCACAGCCATCGCTTCCTTCAAGGCGTTGGGTGATCCCTCAAAGAGGGAGGCCAGAACGAAGACATCCGCCGCGTTCATATAAAGCGGCATCTGCCGCTGCGGAACCCCGCGCGCGTGCAGGATCTCGATCTCTTGTAGGTCTCGCCTGGCCCGGGCGACGGCCGCCTCGACCAGGTCGTAACGTTTACGCTGCTCATTCGGATCGTAAGGAAAGAGCACAAGTTTCTTGCCTGGTCTGATGCCGAGCCGGCGCCGGGCTTCGTTTTGGTCCATGGGCCGGAACAGCTCGAGATCCACACCGTTGGGGATCACGCGCGCCCGGGCGAGCCGCAACTGCCGCCGCATTTCAGGCGACTTGACGATCGCCGCGGCGGCCAGGCGAGCGAGAATAAAGCTGGAAATTTGGTAGAAGTGCCCGATGAGGGTGATGCCGCCGTCTCGCCGGGGCTGTCCCAGAACATCGTCACCCATGAACGAGACCACCACCGGCAGCCGGAATTGAAGCCGTGCAACCCAACCCGACAAGCCAAAGTGGGCGTGAACGAGATCGTAACGGGTCGACCTCAGCCGCCGGTGTATTTCACAGATGCCAAGCCAGTAGTTCCAGCGCGATTCGCGGCCGTTGATAAAGACCACGTCATAATCAACCCCTAAAGGGCGTAGTGATTCCATCTGTGCTTCGACGAAACTGCCGAAACCCGGATCGGCTTCGGTCGGCCAGAGATTGGAAACCACCAGAACGCGATACGTGGACATGCGAAACGGTTCCAGGGAGCGCGGGAGGGCGCCGGGCAGATCAGGGACGCTCAGCCCGTCTCCACAGAGAGGTGAGATCCCGAATTTCAAAGGCACCGAGACTCAATACCGCCATCGAAAAGACGAGAGATCCCGCGCCGCAGAGCTCACACAAGTATAGGAAATTGCCAAAAGCGTTCAGCGGTGAGGGTGAGACCGAGCGCAACAACGCGATCACGAGCGCCGTCAGCGTCGAGCCTGCGAGCATCTTCAGGCTGAATATGCCAAACGCACCATCGAGCGCCCGTCGCAGCTTCCCTGAATTCCGTGCGTACGCGAAGCCCCAAACCCCGGCGAGAGAGGTCAGCAAACCAAGCGGAATGCCCACCGCGCCGGTATGTGCAAGCCCAACATAAACGAGATCGAACCCGATCGTCAAAACGTACTGCAGTATGGAAAGACGAAGAAACGTTCCAGCTTCCTGTCGTGCAAAAAGATAGAAAGTGAAGACGCGGAATCCGGCAAAGAGCAATAGACTCAGACTGTAATAGAAGAAGACGTGCGACATGAGGGTGGTGGCTTCCGGCGTGAATAGCCCGTGCTGGAAAACCAGCCGGATGACGGAGCGAGGCAGCGTCAGGCAGAAGACCATCGTCGGGCAAAGCAGCACCAGGCAGATTTCCAGGGCATGATCGAAGGTGCGGCGTTCTTCTTCCACATCTTCCCGTGCCACTGCCCGCGAAAGCGCTGGTAGGGAGGCTGTTCCGACGCTGCCCGCCAGAACCTCGCCGATCGTCGAGACAATCTTGAAACCATAGTTAAGAGCCGTGAGTGTTCCCGGCGGCAGGAAGGAGGCGATGATGCGCTCTACGATAACCACTACCTGCCAGCCCGCAGCCCCTAGCACTTGCGCTCTGCCGGCGCCCCGCAGGTTTTGAAAAGCTTCGCCGGTGCCCGCCAACACTGGATAATAGCGGACCTTGAAGCACGCCAGGGTCTGGCCGACGAGCACAATGAGCAGCAAAAGGTAGCCCGCGCCATAGCCGATGACGATGCTGTACATGCCAAAACGCCGGAAGCCGAGCAGGATGCAGGCAATCACGCTCGCATTACGGAAGAAGAAAGCGCCGGACGATAGGGCGAATCGGTGCTGACTGAGCAGAAACGAACGAAAGACTTCGCTGACGCTGGCCGGAATCACCACCAGAAAAAGCAGCCGTGCCAGCCTTGAGCCTAACAAGATCTGCCCGGAAGAGAACCCGGGCGCAATGCCGCGGACGATCCAGGGCGCCAGCAAGACTCCTCCGAGCGCCAGCCCGCCACTGCCTATGAGGATCATGTTCAACACGTAGCTGAAACCGTGCCAGAGGTCCTCCGTGGAGTGCCGGGCATCGAGAACCGAGAAAAATGGCACGAGTGAGAATTGGCCGGTCGCACCCACTAGATTGGTGATGATGTAAGGAAATGTGTAGGCAACGTAAAAGGTGTCAGAACTCTTGGAGAGCCCAAGGTGGGCGGCGATGGTGGTCTCGACCAGGATGCCGGTGAGGCTGCCGAGAAGGGCAAAGAAGCCCACCACCATCGAACTGCGTACCATCTGGACCTTCGAGATCATGCCTGGACTCACACCTGGGGCTGCTCATGGTCGTGGCCGCGCCTGCGTTCTAACCGGCCAGCGATCGGGCCTATCGTATACGATCTGGCAGGGGCGCCCCTTGTGGTCGATCGCTCGAGGGCGGCACAGAGCCTGGCACGAGGGCGGGCCGGTACCTATCCACGAAGGCCGTCGAGACCATGAACAGAAACGCCATCAAGACGGGCGAACTACCGAAGTTAAACTCGAAGGCTCCTTCGGTCATGAGCGCGAGCCAACCTGCTATGGCGCCATCCACAATCCAGATGGGATCGGCGCGCATCAAGAAGTCCAGGGCGCGTCGGAGAGCGTTACTTCCTGGACCTTCGGCTTCTGGCACGTCGCCTAGATCCACCCTTGATCCTGTGACCTGCCGGCGAACCTCCAACATCCCCCAAAGCAGGGCCGTCATGAACCAGAGCCACGCACCCAGACAGGGCAGCCCGCGCTCTGCCGCGAATTGCAGATAGTCGTTGTGCAGATGGTCGTGAAAACCGATCTCGGCGATTGTGCCCGGCGGCAAATACGAGTTGTAGACCACGGGAATGTTGTTGGGTCCGACACCCAACCAGGGATGGGCGCGAACCATGCGCAAGCCGGCGTGCCACATCTCAAAGCGGATCGAGAGCGACGGATCTTGGGAGGGATGCCGGAAACTCAGTAGACGCTTGTGCAGAAGCGAGGGCGAAGCAACATAGATGAGCGCCACCACGGCCGGCAGCGCCAGAAGCCATCGCGGTTTCGAGCGCGCAACGAGGTAGACGGCAGCCACAAAGCACCCCAGCCACACGCCGCGCGTGAAATTGAGCACGATCGATAACCCGACCAGCGCCAGAATCACCCACCAGAGTGCTGCTCCGGTACCGGGGCGCCTCGATCGCACTACCCCTCGCCCACCGATTCCGGCCACGAGCAGGAGCGACATCAACGCTGCCAGAACCAGCATTTGCTGGCCGCCGAAGTGCATCCAGTGCCCCATGAATCCCCGGATACGGGATGAGCTCATGTAGAAGTAAACCCGGCCAGGGTGAAGCTCCTTCACCATACGGTACTCGCGCACGAACTGTACGGTTCCGACCACCGCTGCCAAAGTCGCCTCGAAGAAAAGGCCCGCATAGAGCGCCACCAGATGCCGTCGGCTCACCACAAGATTGACGGTCAGCAGCAGAATGAGGAACAGGACGAGCTTGCGTACCGCGAACGCCCCGAGGACGGGGGCGGTCGAAAAGAGAATCGAAATGATGGTAAGCGAGCAAAAAAATGCCAGCGGTAGCAGGAGAGGCGGAAACGCGATCGCCGCCCGGCCTTGCGGCTCGCGCAGCAGGTGGGCTGCATAGAAGATCGCGGCCAGCGCCATGAACGCCTGGGTGGCAGCGAGCGAGAGGAACAGAGTGAGGGCCGAGAGGCTCAGGAAAAGTGATGCCCAGCGCGCCAGTCGCTGGCTCGGTAGACCGCTCAAGAGATATTGAAAAAGGCCGTCTGGCTTCAACTAACTAATCTATTCGCTTCAGGAGGGGAATTCAAGCCGCGCGCTTTAATTAAGCAAGTCAATTAGCCACCAGGTCGTTTCTATCGATTGTACTTCGGCGTCACGCCGCGCAGGCGCTTCCACACCTCATCACAGCTCGACATTGCCGCCGGATCGAGCGGCCCGCCCTCGCAGGCCTTAAGGTTCTCTTCAAGCTGAGACAGACGTGACGCCCCCAGAATGACCGAGTCCACCAGGGACTGGCTCAACAGCCACTGGAGCGAGAGTTCCACCAGAGTCTTGCCAGCTTCTCTTGCGATTCCCGCCAGTTCTTCGACAGCAGCAAAGTAGTCTGCATGCCAGTAGCGGTCCTGGTACATCTTGTTTTCATCAAACCGGGTTCCCGGGGTAGGACCGCCCTCGCGGGAGTGCTTGCCGGTCAGCAACCCACCTGCCAGCGGATTGTAAGGAATCACGCCGATTTCGAAATGCTTGCAGAAGGGCAGGTATTCTTCCTCAATGGCTCGGGCCAACAGATTGTACATCGGCTGCGAGATAGAGGGCGGCTGATAAGACTTTCTGGCTGCGATGCAGTGGATCTCCGCCACTTGCCAGGCCGCGTAGTTCGAGACCGCCGTGTATCGCACCTTACCTGCTCGTCTCGACTCCTCAAGAGCGTCCAGGGTTTCCTCGACAGGAATTTCATAATCGGGCTGGTGAAGATAGTAGAGGTCCAGGTAGTCCGTTTGCAGACGGCGCAGGCTGGCGTCAAGGGCTTTGCGGATGGCAGCCCGGGAAAGTCCGCCCTCATCGGGAGCGTCGCCCATCTTGCCGCGTACCTTGCTGGCCAGGACCACGTCCTGACGGCGGCCTAAAAGCGCCTTACCCAGGATCTCCTCGGACCGACCGTGGTTGTATATGTTGGCGGTATCAAAGAACTGGACTCCGGCCTCAAGACACCGGTTCACCATGCAGAGGGATGTTTCTTCGTCCGCTTGCGAGCCAAAGGTCATGGTCCCGAAAGCAACCCGCGAAACACGAAGCCCAGTGTGAGGAAGGGTGCGGTATTCCATTCTCAACTCCAATGAGATTTTGTCTCCAGGTTGTAAAATCACACGGAACGCGACGGAAATCAGGTCAACTGGCATCTCTTTGATGCAGCCGAACATCCAATCGAGTGGGGAGGTGGCCATGAGAGACGAGCAACTACTACAGTTGGCGCAAGATCTCGAGTGGCTTGGTAGCGAGGCCGGCTTTTTGGGCAAGCGCAACAACAGCGCCGCCGGGGAACTCTTTCTCGAAAAGCAGCGCGAGGTGTTGCTCACCGCCGCCAAGCTCGAGCGTGAGTTGAAGGGTGCGGTTCGCTTCAATCTGTCCTCACTAACAGGAGTGGACTATCCGGTTGAATGGAGCCTGAACTCAGTCGCCGAGCTCCTGACCCAGCTTGAAGACATCAAGGAGGCAGCCACCGGTAGCTCGCACGAGCTGCCGCAAAAAGCCCGGCAATTCACTCGCATGATTCAGGGATATCTGGGCCCGCTGGTACCTCTCATTGCGTAATAGGGTCGAAGCGTCGAGTTGAGGGTCGGAGGTTGGCAGTTGCTTCACCTCCGGCCCTCTACCGCGGACTGCTTCTGAATTCCTGCAGGCCCTTGGAGTCCATCTTTGAACGAAGATAGACGGCAGATTGCCGGATTTCCTCAAGACCGTTGATTCCGTCCTCGATTGAAACCCAGCCGTTGTAACCAGACTCGCGCAGTATTGCGAAAATCCGCGGATAGTCGTTCATTCCCTTACCAACCACTCCATGTGACAGAATGGAGGCATATCCCGTAACTTCCTCGACTTGGCGCAGCTCTTCCACGCTATGGCCAGGTTTCAGGTAGCGATCGCTCGCGTGCATCGTCACCACCCGCTGCTTTACCTTTTCCAGCAGTTCGATTGGATCCTCGCCCGCCACGATGGCGTTCGAGGGATCGAACTGGACGCCAAACCAGGGTGAGTGGATCTGGCTGACAATCTCGAGAAAGATATCGCTCCGCTGGGCGAACTCCGGGTGCGTCCAATAGTTATCCTTGTAGTGATTCTCCATAGCCAGAACTACGTTGTTCTCTTCGGCTGTTTCGAGCAACTGGCGAATCGCGTCCACCACCCAGCGGACGCCTTGTTCACGGCTAACATCCGCACGGCGCTGGCCGGACAGCACTCGGCAAAAGCCTCCCCCCAGGTGCGCGGTAATCCGGATCATCTGCTTCTCGCGCTCGACTTCAGCCGCGCGCTCGGCCGGATCGGGCTTGATGAAATCGGGCGAGTAGCAAAGCATGGGCATCTCGAGAGTTCGACGCTCGATCTCCCCCCTTACCTGGTCGAGGTAAGCCAGCTCCAGGCTAGCGAAGAAGCCGTTGTGCAGCTCAAGGCCATCAACCGGTAGATCGGAGGCCATGGCGATCCAGTCAAATAGGCTCATCGTACGGTCGACCACGAGCTGGTCCATGTAACACTTGGGGAACGCCGCTAGTTTCATTGGTCAGATCCTTAAAGTGGAAAGTCACTGGCTTATTTGTCTGGGCTTCGACTCTGAGGCTGTCACTCGCGAGCTGAATTCCAGCCCTCAGGAGGACGCCTCAACTTGATTCGGTCTTTCAATCAGCCGTGCCAGGATCCAATCGCCCGAGCGGGAGTAGACCACAAAGAAAAACAGGGTGAGCAGAGCCACTCCGATGGCGAGTTTGGGATAGGGATCATTTTCATACAGCGTGGCATTATAGAGCCCGTGCAGTAGTGCCGCGAAGCCGAGGCCAAGCAGAACAAGGACGGCTCGCTTGCGCTGGAGGCGGGCTCCCAAACCAATGAAGATCCCCAGCAGGGCCGTCCACAAGGCATGTAATAGAGGAAGAGAGATGAGGCGGGCCATCTGCTCCACCATGTACACCGCATACAGCACCTGAGGAATTTCGCGGTATCGTTCCCACACGTTGACAAAGTCGGTGGCGTGCTGCTGGGCGTAGGCGTATGAGTACAGAACCGCTTCTGCCACCCCCAGGGCCAAACCGCTCACCGCGCCCAGAAACGCGCAATCCTCAAGACGAGCCGGGTTCCGCTTGCGGATAAAGAGCCAGTAGAGCGGGAGGGCCTTGACGCCTTCTTCGAGGATGCCCGTGCCAAAGACGCATCCGGCGGCCCTCGTCAGGAAATGAGGCGCACTTTGCACAGCATAAAGCTGGCGGAATACGGGCAGCGACTGGCCGGCGAACACAAGACTGCCGCCGACCAGCGCCGTAAACGCTGCTACACCCGCAATCCGGGCTGCGCCTGCCTGATGGGGACGCAGCCAAAGATACAGAATGTACCCCGAAATGGCCCCGAAATAGATGCCCAGGCCCCATATCACGTCGCCGAGAGTCGTGTTTGCAGTGAGAAGCTGCGCAATCAGAATCGGCCACAGTACATACAGGGCAAGACCACGAACGGCGCGAAGCGACAGGGGCCGTTCCGCGATCCAGATGCGGAAGGGAAAAAGCGTCGAGAACTTCGGAAGTAGAGCGGCCCTCGGAGGCATAGCCGCGGAGCCGGAAGCCCGCCTAGGATCGCCCGCAGGCTCTTCCTGCGCCTCGCCCATCTGGGCTGCAACCACCGTAGCGATCTGGTCGACAGTGAGGATGTCATGCTTCTGCATGTAGGCGTAGATCGAAAGGCTTCGGCTTCCCGGCTGGGCGGATGCTCTCTCAGTCAATGCCCGCGTTGCGGTCTCCTGCGGGATCAATCCAACGCGGACCGCTGTCTCGCAGAAGCGCAGCGCTTCCTGGTCGGCGGGAGCCCCCGCCGAGGGACACGGAGCCCCTTGATCTTCCGCTACGGCCTTGTAGGTCTTCCACGCTTCCGTATCGGGCGCGCGCACGCAAGCGAGTTCCTCAGCGTGGGCTGCCCGGACGCGCGCCTGCAACTCCTCCCAGGCCAGCGGACCTGCAACCGCGTCTCCCAGACAGAGAAACCACTCCGTTTCCTCGTTACTCACTTTTTTCTCGTGGCCCGATCGATCCCTGGCCAATTCTTCTATCTGCCTTTCGGCGTCGGTGCTAATGGATTCTCTCAGGACGGGTCCGATCGCGCCCTACTACCACGATAAATTGTCGCGATGAATTGTAACGATGAATCGAGGGTTTCTCAAGCAGATCGGGATGAGAGGACGATTAGACGTATACTTTGTAAAGGGAATCTGAGATGGGTTTAATTTGGGATTTGTTGTCCTCGTCCGAGACACCCGCCCGCAGCCGACCAGAGGCTTGGTCACACTTCAGGCGGCAGGACTTAGGGCAAGCCCAGTTCTAAGCTAGCCCTCGACCCTGGCGTGTTCTGTGGCGGCTCTGCCGCGCGCGGATTCGGGCTTTGTTCGGAGCCAGACCCTTCAGCTGTCAGGATGGCAGGAGAAATCCGGCGGCGCACTTCGGCGCGGAGCGCGGTGGACTGCGCGTCCGTGAAACGCAACTGCCCAACGACAAGACGAAGCATATCTTCACGGAGCCACCGTTCGCGCATGATTCCAGCCGGTGAGTGGCTGTCCGATCCCAGCAACAAATGACCGACCTCGTGGGCGATCGCACCGCCCAGGACCAGGGGAAGGTCCCTGGCGAGAAGGTCTTCCTCGCACAGCAATTGCCGAACTCGGTCGTAAATAACGCTCGCCACCGCGTCACCCGTGGCAAACCCCACAGTCTTACGGTTGAAGGCCGTTCGGCCGGTGGTTTGTTTGAGGATTCTTACGATCATGTTTTCCGGGCTGAGCGGTTTCCGGCAGGTCGCCTGCACCCCGGGCTTCGGCGAATCGGCAAGGCATTCTACCCAGATAATCTCTACTCCTGAAGCGGCGAAAGCCCGGCCCGCTTCCCGCTGGGCGCCGCCAAGCGTCGCCGCTGAGATGCCGGCGTAGTTGTACACCCGGACGGTGATCTTGGCGGGTTCGCTCGTGAGGATATTCTCATCTGAAGCCGACGCTGAAGGGGGCCTTGCTGCGACCAACACACTCAACGCTACCAAGATGATGCCGGACTTACTCATCGCCAAGCTCTTGCCCGATCGCGCCTTCGCACGATGCCATTACTCCTTAGCACTCGAAGCACCGTTGATTTCGCGGCGGGCTTCGGCGCGCTTAAAGTGGTACTATCGGCCGACGAGGGGCGTGGCTTTAGCTCGCGAGGATGGGCACGCGAACCATAAGGCCAATCGCTGCTGGGGCAAGACGGAGAATCATCCGCGTCCAGCAGTACGACTTGGCAACTTGCGCCGCCAGCCGCTTGATGAAAAGATCGAGCGTATTACGGTACTGGGCCGGACCCTGAGGGAGGCCCCCGAGGAGGAAAAGTGAATCGACGTGATTTCGCCAGGCACGTTACGGGAGCCGCGGCTGGAGCGGGTGTGGGTTCGGCCCTGCTCGGAGGAAATCTCGCGGCGGGCATCAGTCCGGCCAAGACGTTATCCAACAGCGAGGAAGGAATTCCCTTCAAGTTGTCGGTCATGCTCTGGACCGTCTTCACCAAGTTGCCTTTTGAGGAACGCCTGCAAAGAGTCGCTGAAGCCGGATACAAGGCGGTGGAACTTGTTGGCGAGTACAAGAACTGGACCGACGCCGATTTCGACAAATACAACGCCAAGCGGAAGCAACTGGGCATCACCTTCGATACCACCGCAGGATTGCAGCACGGCGTCGGCAATCCGCATGAGCGCGATGCCTTTCTCGCAGACCTCAAGGCTGCGCTCCCCATCATGGAGAGAATCGACTGCCCGGCTATTATCGTGATGTCGGGTAACAAGGTGCCAGGTATGGACCCTCGCATGCAACATCAGAGCTGCATTGATGGGCTCAAGCGGGCGGCAGAAATGGTGGAAGGCAGAAACGTCCAGCTTTTCCTGGAGAACATCGATCCGGAGGAGAATCCACATTACTATCTCACCTCAGTGCGAGAAGGCTTCAGCATCATCAAAGCTGTAAACCATCCGCGGGTGAAGTTCCTCTATGATTTTTTTCACGAACAGATTTCCGAGGGGAATTTAATCGAGAAGCTGGAGAAGAACATCGACAGTGTGGGATTGGTGCACATCGCTGACGTGCCCGGCCGTCACGAACCTGGTACCGGTGAGATCAATTACCGTAACATCTATAGGAAGCTTGCAGAACTGAAATATGACCGGTATGTGGCGATGGAGTTCCTGCCCACCGGCGATCCTGTGGGAAAACTGCGCAGGGCGCGCGAGGAATGCATGAGCGCTGCTCAACTTTAACGGGCAGCTGCCGGACGGGGCCTTCAGAAGCGGTCCGCACGGAACCGGTCGTCGGCATGGCTCAGCGCTCGCTCCTTTCCCAGACCCGGACGGGAAGCGCCTAGATTTCTTCTTCTGATAGATCAAAGGGCGATTTTTGACCGTTGATGCCGGCGTCGGCCTCAACTTCGTCGATCTTTCTGCCATCCTTCGTTTTGGGGATGACCAAGATTCTCTGGCAGCCGAGGCAGAGCAAGTGTTCTCCGCTCGGGGAACGGGTCAGGCGACCGTAGCCGCAGTACGGGCATTTCCGCACCTTCATAGCGTGGTCACTGTAACACGGAACCTGAGGTCCGGCCTATGCTCGACGAGGCTATTAACTAATCAATGAGGACATTTCAGTTAATGCTGACCCCGAACCGCAGCTCACACCTATTTGACGACTTTGGGCGACAATGCGTTACGGAATTTTGTCTGTGGCGCCTTGGGGGGCCCGCCTTCCCTGGGTGTAAGCCTTCTTTTGCCCTGTTCTGGCGCATCTTACGAAATAGGCTAGTGGAGAAGCGGGGGCGTACGTACTGCGATAGGGGATTAGCTTGGCTATCGCGGCTGGGTTTTCTCTAAGACCTCCTCAAGGAGTGCGCGGGCGCTATTTTTTTTTGATTTGTGCAGCTCTTGAAACTTGGTCCATTCAAGGTTTGCTTGGGCCAGAAGGCCCAGTTTTCGACACCGTCGCCAACCGATAATGAACCGACTCGTTCCGGGTGTCGGAGTGCTCGGCATCGAAATAAGTCAGAGCTGCCTTCGGCTGATCTTGCGCGAGTAATACTTTGCCGAGCCCTAGCCAGGTATAACGCCACTGGTCCAGGGCTGCCTTCCGGCGCGCTGCCTCTGTCTCCTAGGCTCTTGCTCCCTTTCCCGGCGGCAAGCTCACCCTATTTGTTCACCGCGAGTTCGTTCACGATTCGAAAACCTGGGGGAAGTCAAACGCGGTCGCTTGTTGCCGGTCCACCGGCCCTTTCGGGTCGCCGAGCTGGCTAGCGTAGACGACTGCAGCCCGAGATTTAACGTAAGGTTGGGCCCTATTTTCCAGGTTCTCCGAAATACCCATTGTAAATCTCAGCCTCCAACGCGCCTCGCGAGGTAGGTGGGACCTACCCGCTGACAGGTTGGGTATCGAGAAGCCGCATGGGCGAGCCTCAGCGGCGACCTTGTTGAAGGCGACGTAAGTTTGACTTCCAGCGAGGAAGTTCCCAGGCATAGCTTAGCATTGCGTTCAGATGAAACTTCAGACGGGACAAGACGTAATACGCCTCATCCCGAGTCGCCAGCCAATGCGACGCAAGGGTTGGGCTGCCAGACTCAACCACCTGGGCCGGGCGGTGGACAGGGAATAACCGGCTCCACATCACCTTTCTCCACGTCTCCGGGTCTTCGACGAATTCGCGGTGTACCAGAAGGCTGAGCTTATTGCCGGGATGGCGGGCAAGCGCCCAGTTTCTACCGTGACGCTCCACCCAAAGCGAGAGAGGCGCCGACAGGCCCTCAGTTGTCCAGGCCCCAACCTCAGGTGGAATCGGCGCCTTGAAGAGTAATGCGGCCATCGAGAAGACCAGGCCCATGACTTGAGCCAAGGTCTTATGAGCGTCGACTCGCCGTCGCAGCTGCTCCCACAACGCTGCGTCGGAACGCCGCCGGGCGATGAAATGCGCGATTTCCAGAAAGCAGGATGGCTTGCACCAGAAATTCAGAATGTGCTGAAAAGCGTGAATCGCTTCAAAAATCAAGGTGTCATCGTCCGCCAGCACCGGAAAGCTCAGGCCCTCCCAATTCGTCAGGCGCCTTCGCTCCAGGACGCCTGTAGGCACCTCCAAGTCGACCATCTCGCGATTAGACTCCCACAGGCCAAGGTGTAACTCCACGGGGCGAGAAATCGCCATGCTGTAGAAACCCTCGTCGGGCGAGGGCAGGCTCAGTGCCTGAGCGGAAAAGATAGATTCCCCCTGCTTCTCAAACCCTGGGCTCTTCACCTTTTGGGAATAACCGGACGAGCGCAGAGTTCGCTGGGCACTCTCCAGCGACTCGGGAGGAACCAGATAGTCGTAGTCGTATTGGTTGCGCAGAGCCGCATCGGGGCAATAATCGGGGACCAGGGCAAAACCCTTGAGGACCGCATACTCCACCCCTGTCGCCTCGAAGCGACGATTAAGGGCGGCAAACTCTTCCTTCATTTCCGTGAGGCGCCGCTGGTTGCTGGCAAGGTTGCGCTGGAGGCGGGCCCGAATCTGGGCGGGCAGCACAGACGGTGAACCCGAATGTTCGGTCCGTCGGAGGAGGTACAGAGCGAGCCCGCTGTCATCGAGCCAGGGAAGCGTACGATCCCAATCACGCCGACCGAAGGTCTTCAGGTGTTCGAGATCGTCTTCGCACGAGCTGGTCAGGCGAAGCGAGGCGACAATGCATTGGGCCAGCGCGCGGTTCATCGGGTTCCATTGATCGCGCCTGCCGTCCACGCAACGAGCCGGGCGAGAAAGAGTTTCTGGAATCGCGGGGAGTCGTTCATCAGATCCAATGCCACGAATCCGACCGCGAGGCGCGCCTCCGCGTCAGCGGCAAAGAAAGTGTGTTCTCCTAGGTTCTCCAGATGCAAGCCGTCAGCGGAGAGACTGGTAGGTCTCGACCACGGTAAGGGTTGCTTTGACTCAGTATCAATGACCAGTCTCCACAGAAAGTCTCTGTTGCTCGGGTGCGTAGGGGCAGCGTGGCCGAGCGCATCCTTCGCCTGGTGCAGAATGGCAGGACTGTCAGTCTCAAGCCGGACGGCACCGCCGGCGACATGGAAGTCCGCCACTAGAGGAGTGGGAGTAAAACGGCGGATGATATCCGGTCCGGTTCGCACGGGTTGGCCTGCGCTCAGGCTGGGCGTGCCGGCCTGATGACCGGTGTCGGCGTTCCGAGACCGCTCAGCGGCGGCTCCGGACTCCCGGCAGAATCGAGCCACCACCTGCGCAAGCTCCCTGGGGGCTTCGCCGTGGCGGAGGAGCCAGCATTCGCGTCCCGCAAGATCCAGAACTATCTCTGACTGCGCTTCCCGCACCCCCGCCAGCTCCGGAGGCAGCTCTTCCAGGTCCAACTCCAGGCGTGCGGCTGCCTCTCGCGGCGCGATCTGCTCAAAGCCATATCCGGGATTCTCCCCGCGTTCGAGAAAAATCAACCAGCGAGGTTCGCAGGCAAGAGACCGCCGGACGCCAAAAACCAATTCCGGGTTAACTTCATAGGCCAGTTCACCGTTTAGTGAGACTTCCGGCTCGAGGCTTCCAAGTTCAGGGAAGTACTTCACCGCATCCGGGAGCACCTTGACCGGACTGACGATTCCCCAGGCGCACAGCCGGCTATCAGGCCGTGAGAAATAGGTCCAGTCGTCCGACATCAACGAGAAGCCGCTCTGCGCCAGAGCGAGGCAGAGAGTCGACTTCCCGGAGCCAGAACCTCCGGCGAGCAGAAGCCCGCTTCCCTCTCGCTCCGTGCAGGCGCAGTGGAGCGCCGTAAGGCCCAGCGCCTCACTCACAAGTCCCAGCGTGGAGGGGAAGATGACGCGCTGCCAATACTCTGCATCTCTCGCCATAGCTGGACAGAAACGACCGACGATATGCCGCCTACGCAGGTCAATGAGCAGTGAGTCGCCGGTATTAAAGGCCGCATACACCAGATGGGACAGACCTCGAAAGTAGGCTTCCGGCCTCGGGGATTGACTTCGGGCCGCAGCGTCCACCCAAAGGCGCATGGTGAGATCAGCGGCGGGTTGGGGCTCAATCACCTCCCCAAAACTGCAGCGCGCGGCGGCAAGGATGGATTCAGAGTTAGTCGACACGGCACAGCGCGCGCCCGCGACACGGTGCCACTGGCACAGATGTGTATCAACATGCCCGCTTGATGCATTCCGACGATCTAGGGTCCGCACCTGGACTGCTCCTGCCCAAGAAGGCAAATTCGGCCTCGCAGGGCTTCTTAGCCCTATCGTCCGGCTCCCCAACATGCCGAGTTCCGCCCAGTCAAAGGCGCAATGGTGGCTTACTTAGTGGGTCGAGGGCGGCAATCTTCTCTTCGGCAGCTGACTAGGGAAAAGCGGGTTACCGCCTCGGTTGGGGCCTTTCCCAGTGGGCAGTGCCTCCCCTTTCACCCATTTATACCACTTTCGACCCGCTTGAGCGACCCACCTACGGTAAGACTCTTAAGGGTATCGACGAAAAACGAAAAAGAGAAACTGCCCGAAACTGCGGAAAGGCCAGCTCTTCCAAAATCGGTGTTCAGAACGTTCGACGAAAGACCGCGGCGACGACCAATTGTGAACGGTGTCATTGAAAATGAACCCGCCCACACCGGCCCGGGCCGTAGTGACGAAGTAAGGAGCTGCAGCGGAAATGAGGCTCCTCGAAAAATAGCGATAGGTTATGGGCCTGTTCTCCCCCCCCAGAATCATTCCCTTGCCCCAAAGACCGAGCCCACGCGCGCCACCACCACTTGTGGAGCGTGTCTTGCCAGAATAAGGGGTTCAGAACGCTGGCCATCACGTGCCCGTGGGGAACGAGCTTGCCTGCCAGACCCTTGAAAAGCTCCGGCAGACCGGAAATCACCGACAGGACCGCAAAGTTGGAAACGATGGCCTCGGGCCTGGGAGAGAAATCCCTTTTCAGGAAGGCGTCGTACTCAGCGTAATAGGGTATGATCTCGTTTCGGGCGATCTGTGTCGCACACTTGACCCGCAACCGCTCGATCATTTTGGCGGAATTGTCGTAGGCAATTACGCGATAGCCCTGTTCAACGTACCAGAGGGCATCGGTGCCGGTTCCACATCCAAAGTCTAACAGAAGGCTCCCTGGAACCGCCGTCTCCAAAACGAGGGACCGAAATGCAGCCCGAACCCAGATGTCCGGCGGGACAAATGACGTCAGCTCATCGTACTCTGACGCCACGGAGTCAAAATCGCAGTTGTGGCCGTCTTGGCCAGCTCCTTTCATAGGCATAAAATACCGCTCCCGGAGCAAAGTTGCACGTCGTTCTTCTGAACCATTGGTACGATGCCAGGTTCGCGTCAGCGGACGATCTGTTGGAGGCTTATCCCACTCTGCAGGGTTGGGCGGATGCTCTGCAGGCGGAAGGAGCTGAGGTCACCGTCCTCCAACGCTTCCATCGTGAAATCAGGCATCGACACCATAACGTCAGCTTTGTGCTGGTTCCAGACAGGTACGGTCCTAAGATCCGGGCGTGGCAGATTCCGTGGTCGTTCAATCGCGCTATCCAAAAAGTGTGCCGATTGAGCTCATCCGGAACCCAGGCGTGCGCGGTGCATTTCAATGGCCTGCTTTTCCCACTACAACTTCGAACCCTGAGAGCCGCGCTACCTAGCCAAATCCCCATCGTAGCGCAGCATCATGGCGAAAGGCCCTGGCGGGGAGTCCGCAGCTCGATACAAAGGTGGGGTCTTAGAGCTGCCGACGGCTTCTTCTTCGCTGCATCTGAACTGTCATCACCTTGGGTTGAGCGGGGTATGATACTTCGTGACCAGCGGGTTTACCAGGTGATGGAGGGGTCGACGACCTTCGGCAGAGCGGGCCGCGCCGCAGCCCGTGGACAAACTGGTATGAGCGGTAATCCGGTTCTCCTCTGGGTCGGGCGCCTGATCGCCCTAAAAGACCCACTGACGGTTTTGAACGGCTTTGAGAGAATCCTTTTGGATGCACCCAACGCGCGACTTTACATGGTCTATGCCGACGAACATCTCTTAAGAGAAATTCGGCTCCGGATTGAGAGCAATGCCTTGCTGAAGAAATCGGTTATTCTTTTGGGTTCCTTTCCTCATTCCAGGCTAAAGGCAGTTTATAACAGCGCTGATTATTTCGTTCTTGGCAGCCACTACGAGGGCAGCGGGTACGCTTTAGCTGAGGCCATGGCTTGCGGAGTGGTGCCTGTCGTAACAGACATTCCTTCCTTCCAGGTAATGACGGGTGGAGGTGTGATCGGAGCCTGCTGGCACCCAGGCGACAGCGATGCTTTTGCTTCGGCGTTTCTGCGAGTGCGGCGTCAGCCGATCGAAGTTCTCTCAGACGCGGCTGTTCGCTTCTTCGAAGAGCATTTGAGCTTTGCCGCAATCGCTCGCAAGGCTCTAAGGGCCTACGAAGGGCTTGCGGCCGAGCGGGCGGGGCGTGGATGAAGATTGCGCTGATCGTACCGGGCGGGGTTGACCGGACTGGCCGTGAACGCGTCATCCCGGTGGTGCTGAATCTGATCGAGAGGCTCGCGCGGCGCCACACTGTGCTTGTTATCGCCCTAGAACATGAGCGTGAGTGGTGCCGGTATCGCCTGTTAGGGGCTCAAGTCGTCAATTTGGGGCGGACCGTGGGGTTTGGACGCGCGGCCCGGTGGGTTATTCGGCTGCAGGGGCTTCTCGCGGCGCTCCGCGCCGAAGGCGGGAACTTTGATGTGCTGCACGCAATTTGGATTAGAGGCTCAGGGGGCCTGGCAGCGGCGGCAGGGCGCCTTCTTCGGGTTCCGGTGGTCGCAAGCGTTGGAGGGGGTGAATTGATATCGCTGCCGGAAATTGACTATGGCGGAGGCAGGAGTTGGGTCGGCCGCCTCGAGAGTTCCCTGGTCATGCAGTCGGTCCAGGCCGTCACAGGCGGCAGCCGTTATGCGTTGAGGCCCTGCACGGCTCGCCGTCCGGACGCTGTCTGGCTTCCCCTCGGTGTAGATGCCTCTCTCTTCAGCGAGAAGGTTGAAAGATGTCCGGGGCCGCCCTGGAGGCTCTTGCATGTGGCCAGCATCAATAAAGTGAAGGATCAGCAGACCTTGATACGAGCGATGCGGCTGGTTCGGCAACGCAATCCACGAGTCGAGCTGGACTGCATCGGTACCGACACGCTGGGCAATCGCCTACAACAAGCCTCAGCAGATCTTGAGGGACAAGTCAGATTCTTAGACTTTAGGCCGCTCGACGCCGTCGTCCCCTTCTACCGCCGGGCCCATCTGCACCTTCAATCCTCACTCCACGAAAGTATGGGAGCGGCTGTATTGGAAGCTGGCGCGGCCGGTGTGCCTACTGTGGGAACCGCTGTAGGCCTCGTCAGGGAGATGGCGCCGAGCGCAGCTCTGGCCGTGCCCCAAGGAGACGCAGAGGCGCTCGCCGATGGAATCATCACCCTGCTGGCCGACGAGGAGCGTCGCCGGCGCTTGGGCAGGGCGGCCCAGGAGTTTTCTAGAGCCTACGACGCCGATTGGACCGCCGCACAGTTCGAGGCTCTCTACGCCAAGATCTCCAGGCGTTCCTAAAGGCCGTTCCACCTGTTAAGGGACGTCCGCGGCCATCGGTAACGGGTCTTACTTAATTGACTCGACGGCCGAGAATCTGTTGCCACAGCCTGGCAAACCGAAGGCGTACGGGCTCTTCAGTGGGCTGTCTTGCCAAGAAATGGAATAGCCAACCTCCGCCGTAAACCGCACTCGCCAAAACCAAGTCGAGCGACAGTCCCAGATAGCTCTGAGGTGCACAAAGTTGCTTCAACAAAAGAAGTGCAGCGGTCATCAGGGTCGTGAGACCAAGCGGCAGCAGGTAAGCCCGGCGCAGAAAATCCCACACTTGGATTCCTAAAAGGCGGCACAGATGTCGAGGCAAGAAAAACAAGCTCGTGCCGGCCAAAGGGATCGCTGTCCCCAAGGCGACGCCCATAATTCCCCAACGGCGAAGCAGCGCGACGCTGAGAACCAGATTTGCCGCTCCGTCGACCGAAATGGCCCAGGTCAGCGGGCGGAGCCGTCCCAAACCCATCAGAATCCTGGCAGAACCCGCCTGAGCAAGGAACAAGGTCTTGGAGACGACAAGGATTAGCAAAACAGGATAGCTCGAAACGTACTTGGAGCCGACCCAGACTGCGATGATCGGCTTGCCGAGCGCAATCAAAACGGCACACAACGGGAACATCACCAGCGCGCAAGCTTGATTTGCTGCTACAAAGGTTCGGCGGAGCCTCTCGTAGTCCCCGCGCGTTTCGTACTCACTCGCCATGGGCGTGAAGATTTGCGCCATGCTGTTGACAATGCCCGATGGGTATTCAGACAGTCTTGATCCAATTGAGTAATGAGTGATCGCGGCGGATGAAAGAAACGCTCCAATGACGATGGCGTCCGACTGAAATCGGAGGTTCTCAGCAACTGAGAGGATGAACAGGACCAAGCCAAACCCAGACAATTCACGTAGCATGCTCCTATCGATGTATTTCGGCGCGAGACGGATGGGAGTCAGACGACGGACAAGGAAGGCACAGGCCAGATTTCGGACGACATTGATCGACACCGTGATGAAGGCCATCGCTCGAAGCCCTCCGCCCGCCGTCAGTGCCAGGAAGATCAACAGACCCCGAAAGAGGGCAGCGGAGATATGAATGAGGTTGAGGTTCTCATAGGCTTGGTAGCCTTCGAGAATGCAGCCGAACACACTCAGGGGAAATCCGAAGGCAGCGTCCGCTCCCACCAGAATCGCCAGAACGCGCGCAGTCTCCAGGAGATCGGTGGGAATTTTGAATACGGATCCGAGGTAGTGTGCGGCTATTGCGGCAATCGCGAGAACCGCGAGCCCCAGGGCGCCGCAGGCCGCCAAGCTGGTGTTGACAAAACGCGTGAGCGATCGTTCGTCACCAAGGACGACGAACCGAGCAACGTAGCGGGGTACGGCAGCGAGAATGCCGAAATCGAACAGTCCGTAGTAAGCGCTAAGCGAAAAGACCAGTATCCAGATCCCAAAACTGGTATCGCCGAGCCGGTGGAGAATGAAAGGAGACAAAACGAATCCCACCGCAAGTTGAACAGCAAGTCGCAGCCAGCCAGAAATGACGTTTCTCGCGGCTCGGGTTTTCGATTCATTTCGCCTGCAGCGTGATCATTCCGGGGATTGCGTCGCTGGGTTTGAATCGCTGCGATCCCTTAGACTGGTGCAATAAACGGAAGACATCTTCTTGCCCGTCAAAAGGCTGATTCAGCGAGCCACCCGCTCGAAGGTCAGCAACAGGTGATCGGCCAGATTCCGCATCAGAGGAATGCGACCGAGCCAAGGGTCGATGCTGGCCGCAAAGTTCATGATTCTAGGGAACCTGTTAGCGTGTTTCTCGAAATACGTGGGAGGCAGGGCCACGCCGACTCCCCTCCATCCGCATAGACGGAAGTGGGGGCCGAAAGCGCGTCGAAGCTTACGGATAGATGGATACCAGCAGGCAACCCAGATGTCGTCCACGAGCCGGACATGCACCGGACCCGGCCCGAGCCGGCGAAACGCCTGTTGGAACCTCCCCTGCCAGAGGAATAAGAGGATTTCCCAGGCGACACACTTGCCCGCCATACAGAGGACCAGCTTGGCCCCTGGCTTGAGAAGACGCGCCAGATTCCGGCCCACACTGGCGAGGTCCTTAACGCAGTTCAACGCTCCAAAGTTAGAGAACGCCCCATCAAACGGCCCGGCACTTTCCAGATGTAGGATGTCTCGGGCCGCCAGAAGTCTTAGATTGACCAGTGTACCCAGTTCCGACGAGGCGATGCGTCGGCGAGCCTGCTCAAGCATCTTGGGCGACTCTTCGCAGGCCCACACCTCGATTCCGAAGTCTGCCAAATGTGCGGCATCTACCCCCGTAGCGCAATCAATTTCCAGAACGCGATTCCCAGAACGAAAGCAAAGCTCCAGTTCCCGCCAAACTAAAATGCGTTGTGCGTGACCCGTGGCAGAATTAGTAAACACCACGTCGAAGGTATCTGCGATCGCGTCGCGAGCAATCGCGCACGGAGTGATATGGGCTTCCATGGATTTCTCAAAAGTCATCTTCACTATGCACGACGTTCCAGATTAAGCTACGAGGACTCTTGATTGACCTCGAGTACAGCACCCCAGGGTGGAATCTGTCGGTCCCCGCAGGCCTAACATTTAAGATCCCTTATCGCGAAGCTGCGATGCCCGTGCCGCCGTGTGGCGATCCGCAGTGCTCGACAGGCTTGGCGGCCGTAACGACCACCAGCGGCGGCCGACGGTGGGACGCAACCCGTTCAAAACCGGCGCGCGTCACATAGACAATTAGTTCCGCGGCGGTCGAGAGTCTAGACAGGTAAGGCGGCCTTGGCTGGTCTTGAATAAGTCGTCCCTCACGGATAAAGCTATCCCAGCCTCCATCCGATTCGAGATCGATGTTATCGATGTAAAGGCATCCACCGGGACGCAATACCCGAAAAGCCTCTTCCACATACCGCCAGCGATCGATCTCCTCCAAATGTTCAAACATGTCAGTGGTGTAGACCACATGGAACGAGTTGTCGCGAAACTCACCCAAACCCACACCCTGCAATCGGATTAGCCGGACATTATTGAGTTCACCCAAGCGGCTTGAAGCGTAAGCCAGCATGTGGGCTGAGATGTCAGCACCCGTCCATGATCGGCAATGTGGGGCCAAGGCAAAGCCGACACGGCCGATGCCGCAGCCAATCTCCAGGACGTCTTGTTGATCAGTTAGAAGGAGGAGTTCGGTCAGTTCCCGAAAGCTTTTCAGTCCGGACTCACGGATTCTGGTCTCGTCGCGCTCTCCGCAAGCCGCCTCGGCAGCCTGCCATGGAGTAGGAGTGAGCGCGTTCCATACTTCGGCATACTCGCGGCGCCCCAAATCATCGAGAAGCGGCCATTGGGTGCGCCGAAGCGCGCGTTCGGCGTACCCCCACGAGTACGCCGTAACAAAGGCAGTCATGACCAAAGCCAAGAGCGTAGCCGATCCCGCGTGAACGGCAACGGCGAAAACCAAACCCCCTCCACTCGAGAGGGCCACGGCTGCCGGCAGCCAGCGGTACTTGCGCACGAAACTCGAAGCTGTCGACCGTATATTGACCTTTGCCCGCAAATTGGTCTTCCTCCCCACCTTCTATGGCGTGCGGGATGCGCACGTGTGGCTGTGATGCGGTCATCTGCACAGCGAGCTTTAGCCAGCTTGAGGCAACGTTTGTTGCAGCCCAAACCCAACGTTCATTCTGTCTATCCGCCGATCTGCGAAGAATGGGTGACGATCGCAGGTGCTGGGTACGGTCTGTCTGCTTTTTCCTCTGAAACGTGAAGTGAACAGACACATTTCTGGCACACAGAATTACTCGGAACGTCGAGTTCTCTCCTAAACCTGATCGCTGCCTCACTGTTGAGAATTGTGTAGAGAGGACTATCGCTGAGATTTCCCAGGGGGGCATGAAAGAAGCAGGGGCGCACCGTGCCGTCCGCTTCAACCACACTTGAAACCCAGGGCGCGTTGCAGCGCGGGGCGATGAACGGAGCCTGCCCAAGGTGGGCCCGAAAGTGGTGGACGATCCGTCGCAGTTTCTCGGGGCTCTCCATGACAAAGCCAGTGGCGATATCGTCGAAGTTCTCGTGGATCAACGCTTCGGTCTCCGTGGCCAGATCATCGACCTCCGTAGCGTCCAAGGCCACCGTCGCTTGACGCTCTGGCGTCCAGCCTTCAGGGCGATTAAAAGCCTGCGAGCTGACGTCAGCAGCTAGAAAGGAAATGGAGTTCAAACCGATTTCCTTGGCCGCCCGTACAGTCTGACGGAGGCTTCCCAGGTTTGCCCTCTGCACCGTGCATCTTCCGGAAACGAGAATCTCAGGACGAATCTCCCGTAGGGCCTTGATTCCCTCCGCAAGCCTCTGGAATGCTTTGGGGACACTGCGAATGCGATCGTGGATCTCTGCGGGGCCGTCGAGAGAGACGATCACGTCATCGACATTCTCCGCGACCGGGCGCGCTCGGGATTTCAGCAGGAGGCCGGTTGTCAGGATGGTGATTCGTATGCCTTCGGGACGAAGGAGGCGGCACAGCGAGCCTAGGTCCGAGTGCATCAGCGGTTCTCCGCCCGAGAGCACAACCCAGCGCACTCCCAACGCCCGAATTGAATCCAAGTGCGGCTGAAGATCGTCACTCGTGACTTCCCGGACTTGGCGAAGCCGCCAGATGTCACACATAACGCAGCGACAATTGCAACGGTTGTGGGGGAACAAAACCAAGATGGGCAGTGCGTGGATGCGGTGGTTGGCTTGTTCGAAAGCCGGCGTGCCGTTCGAGATTGGGTCCAGCTTGTTCATCATCTCGACCGTGATGCCTTCGCCGGGCCGCGGCTATCAACCCTGGCTGCGGATCAGCTTAAAAGGAAATGGTAGACCACAACGGCTGGGACCGCGCACGCCTCCCGGAAGAAACTGCTCTTTCCGGCCCGGGCGAAAACAGGCTTCTCCGGCTCTCCCAGTCGGAGATCGTGACAACCGACCAGGTTGAATCCTTCGGATCCAAACGACCTCTCAGTGTCCCTTTGGGTGTGCACAAATCCTTCGAGCTCGACCGATCCGTGCAGGTACCGAAAGCCGCAGCGCCATCCCCGTGCCTGGGCCTCCGGGTGTAAATCGGTGACAAAGAGTTCAGCACGCGGTCGCGAGACTCGCGAGAGTTCACGCGCTAAGGCGCGAATGTTGCCAACGTGGCCGACCGTAAAGGAGCACACGATGAAATCAGCTATCTGGGGTCGAAACGGGAGCGAGACGCAGTCGGCAAGAATGAGGCGATTTCTTAGGAGCGGGTTGGCGGCCGCCCGCGCGGTCATTTCCGCGGTAAAATCCACACCCACAACCGATCGAGCCCCGCGCACAAAGAGTCTCCGGAGCCACCGGCCCGTTCCGCAACCCACGTCCAGCCCTTCCTTACCCTCCAGACTTGGAAGCAAGAGATCGAGTCCACGTTCCTCGAGGGCCAGAAGCGGGTTGGGATCATCGTCGTAGGTTGCCGCCCATAGCCGATAACCCTCCTGGGCGGAGACGCGGCGCCTTTCAGAAGTTGCCGTCACAGGCTCTCCTCTTTGGGATTGCGGAGCCTGAAATACTGCCGCATCCATTTCAATTCGACGGGAAATGAATACACCCCTAGCCTGTAGCGCCAATCACTCAGTACTTTGAGCAGCCGGCGTCCCCACGCGGGCAAGCGGATATCCTGAATGGTGGGCCATCGCGAAGTCACGACCACGTCGAAGTTGTCGATCAGCCGCTTCGTACCGCGGCTCAGCCATGGTGCAGAGGGATCCTTCTGCGTCGTGAACCTCTGCCAGCGATCGGTAGCCCATTCTTCCGGGTTGGTGGGGAACTGGACCTGATCCTCTACCCCCCCGTACATTCGCTCGCGCTGTGGAACCGGCGTGTAGGTGTTGATGATAATCTCAGCCTCCGGGTTAAGGCGTTTAACCTGGCGAATGAAACTAAGGCACTCGCGAGTATCACGGTCGGGATCCCGGGGGTTGCCGATGCAAAAGGAGAACTCGGCGACGATGCCGAAACGACGTATGCGCGAGGCCAATTCCAGCGTCTGGCTCGTCTTGAGCTGCTTATTCATCTCCTCGAGAACCCAGTCCGAGCCCGATTCGGAGCCGACGTAGATCATCGTGCAACCCGCCCGGCGGAGTGCGGCGAGAGTCGCATCGGAATAGCGCAACAAAATGTCGACGCGCGCTTCGCACCACCACCGTATATTCAGAGGAGTGATGCGTTCGGCGAGTTCGCGCGCGTACTCCTCGCGGAGGAAGAAATTGTTGTCGTAGAATTGCACCGCGTCGGCCCCGTATTTTTCCGCCAGGTGGCGGAGGATGGCGGCGGTGCGCTCGGGAGCCTCCACCTTCTCGCGGCTCCCGGAAAAGGTCACAACCCCGCAAAAGCTGCAGCGGTAGGGACAGCCGATGCTCGTCTGATGAACGGCGGTGCGCCTCCCGAGATAGGTGGGTAGAAGGTATCTCTCAACGGGCAATCGGTGATAGGGATACCACGGAAACGTGCCCGGGCTCTTCATCGGGCGCTCAGGATTGTGAAGGTGCCGGTTGTCACGATCCTTGTAGGAGAGCCCCAGGATGCCTTCGAAGCCGCGCTTCTCGCGGAGAGCGTCGAGAAGCTCGACAAAGGTATCCTCTCCCTGACCTCGCACTGCAAAGTCGACATAGGGCGCATTGAGCGCAGCCTCCGTATAATTCGAGGGGAAATATCCACCCCAAACCGTGGGGACTTGAGGGAAGCGGGCGCGGAGTTCCGGCAGGGTCTCGACCGCACTCTTGGTCTGCGGTCCGGGCATGACGGTGACTGCCAGTAGCTCGACCGGATGCTCCTGCATCAGCGCCACCAGGGTCTCCCTGGGGCTCGGATCGAGATTTCCGTCCACGATCGCGTACTCTTCGCGGCCTTCCAGCATCGCTGCCATCGAGAGAATCGACAGCGGAAATCTGCGGTTGCGAGGTGTGGTCGCTTTCGGGTTGTAAAGAACGATCATGTCAGCAGGAACTTCCTAGATGTTCATGATTCAATTCGATTGTCTGGGGCCACCACGTCTCGGCGCGGTGCTCCGCGATCAACACACTTCGTTCATACTGTGACTCAGGGCCTGGCCGGTTACGAGCGACCGCCGCGTGACCATGCGTTTGCTCGCTCGCGCCGCCGACAATACCCACAATTCCCAGGGGAAGGCAAAGCGGCTATTCCGCAGGCGCCAGCGCAGAGGCGCTCCCAGAGCTCGCCGGATGCCTCCACGCAGCCAGCGGTGCTCGATGGGCAACCGCCTAATCTGATTGTTCAACAAAAAGAACTCGAGCATTCGCCGGAGCCGCCGCAATTCCTCGCCCTGCAACCAGGGAAGAATGTTCTGGCCTAGCGGCAGGTCGTTCCACTCCTCAAGCGACTGCGGCTCACGGACACCCATCTGTCTCAGTTGCGGCCAGATCGGAATGCCCGGATAAGGTGTGAAGATGTTCGGCGAGAAGCCGACGTTGGAGTGCCGCCGCGCAATATCGCTCATGATGCGGAAGGTCTCGATGCGATCGGCTTCGGTTTCGCCGGGATAGCCCAGAATAACGTTGAAGCCGACCCGCATGCCGGCCTTTTCTGTTTTTCGCGCGGTCTCATACATGTCATCGATTCGCTGGTGTTTCTTGTTCATCAGCGCCAACACGTCCTGAGACGCAGACTCCGTGCCGAAACCCATGAAGTAGAGGCCACTCTCCGCCAACATGCAAACGTCTTCATCGCTCATCCGGCACAGAAGATCGGTCGAGGCCTGCACCGTCCAGCCAAATCTTACCTTTTGCTCAAGCAAACCGCGGCCGATCGCCAGGGCGCGTTTGACGTCGACTGGGAAATTGGAATCGAGAAACGGCACCTCATCAAGGCGGTAACGCTCCACAAGCTCCGTCACCTCGCTCACCACGCGGTCCGCTTTGTAACCGTTGAATCGCCGCTTATAGAAGACCTGGTCTGTGCAGTAGCTGCAGGCGTACGGGCAGCCCACGCTGGTGGCGTACCCCATCTCGCGCTTGCCTCTAACCCTCGCGTAAGCATCGAAGTCAGCCAGATGGTAAGCAGGCGAGGGGAGGTCGTTAATATTCACCACCGGCCGCTCAGGCTCGTGCACAATCCGCCCGTTCCGCTTAACGGAGGTGCCTCGAATCCCTTCCAGGCCGCTCCCATCCGCCAGTCGTTGGGCGATCTCGAGCAGGGTGATCTCGCCCTGTCCTCGAACGATCACGTCCACAAAGTCAGGCAGCAAAGTCTGGTCCGGCGCGAGGCTCGGGTGCCAACCGCCAAAGATGATGGGAAGGCTGGGGCGTGTCTTCCGTACCTGACGCGCCACTTTGATCGCCGAGCGAATCATCGGACCGGTGAGAAGCGAGATGCCGAAGCACAGCGCGTCCTCAATTTCTCTGGCCACAACGTTCTCGAAGTCCGGAACGATCGCCGCGTCAATTTGGGTTACCTGGAATCCGGCTTCGAGTAGCGGCGAGGCCAGCGACAGCAGGCACAGCGGCGCCCCGAGCGGAGGCCCGCTGTAGGGTGGATAAAACAACACGACCTTATTCTTCACGTTCACCCTCCCTGCGGTTCCAGACTCCGGACAAGATCAATCGATCTGCCGCGATAGCTCGAAGCCGATGTTAGTCCCGTTTCAAACCTCTCCGATCTTAACCGCGGGCAAGCATCTCGCGCCAACCCCCGGCGCGAACGCGCCTGACCGGACTCCCTTTTGTACGGTAATGCGCTACGCTGCTCGAACCGTATCTTTTGGACAGTGGAAATTTCGTCAATCCAATACCTTATGCGACCTACTCCATCATTACAAGCCATCCGGAATACATTGTTGTTCCAGTCGATCTTCCGACTCACTGCTCGCTACCCGGCGCTGCCCGCATCAACTGTCGTGATGCCTTTCACATTGGCTCTCTATCTCACCCGAGGATGGACCGTTTCCTCCGCAACTTCGTCCGGGACAGCTCGCCCTGCGGGTAAAACAACTCCATTCTAATCTAAGATGCAAGACCATCTGCCATTGTCACCACATCGTCAGTACCGTGTAAACCTTTCTCTAACCCGGGGCTGACGGCGACGACCGTGGCCGGGCCGCGGGCCTGCTTCCAGCAGCAGCGCCGCCGCCCGGCCCCGGAACAGTAAAAGTGGGCGCGGGTCTGCAAACCATCCAGCTGCTGCTCGGCCACCTTGATTTGGAGTAGACCGCCCTCCATCTCCAGCTTTCCAACCGCCATTACAGTGCCACGTCAGTCCTGAACTTCTTCCCAGCAAGGTTTGACTTGTTTCTTACGAATCCCTGACAACTCGCACCGTGTGAACGCGGTACACATCTGCTTAGGACATTGGGAGGCCGCGCGGACACAAACGCGTGAAGCGATCGGAAGAACGACTCCTCCCAGTTAAACGGGGCAATGATGACAAGTTGGACGGTATTGATCACCGGGGTCGGTGGTCCGGCTGGACGGGTGGTCTCAGATTACTTTCAAGAATGTGGCCTCGGCGTCCTGCGAGCCGACATGCGTCCGCTGGACGACCAGCGAAACTTCCGGAGACTTCCGCCAGCCACGGATTCGGAATTCATGCGCGCGCTCGGGCAGATGGTGGATGCAGAGGAGATCGAGCTCCTGGTGCCCACGGTTACGGAGGAGCTCTCCAGTGTCGCCGAGCAAAGGGATGTCATCCGCCGCAAGGGATGCGCCGTGTTTGTCTCCCCACCCAACGCCATGAGGGTTGCCAACGATAAGTGGATAACAGCCTCGACTCTTCTCGCGGCGGGAATTCCTGTTCCCCGATCCTATTGTGGCGATGTAAAGGAGGAGCTTGTGGAAACGATCCGCTTCCCGGCGCTGTCCAAGCCGCGCGTGGGAAGAGGTGGAAGAGGAATCCTCATACACAAGACCGCCGAGGATCTCCCGGATACTCTTCCGGCCGATCGTGTTTTTCAGGAATTCCTCCCCGGTCAGGAGTACGACGTCAATCTCTTTGCCGACCCCGGCGGGATACCTGTGGTTTCGGTTGTTCTCAAAAAGGCACAACTCAGGAACGGAATGGTCGGTAATGCCGTAGCTGTGGAAAGGGTTGAGGAACGGGACATCGCCCAGCTGGCCGAGCGGGCGACTCGTGCCCTTTCGCTCGAAGGCCCAATCGATATCGACATTCGGCGCGGCCAAGATGGGCGGCCTGCGATTCTTGAAATCAACGCGCGATTCGGCGCAAATGTGCGCTCGGCGGAAGAGGTCCTGGCGACGATGCTGACTAGTTGGAGGAGCCATTGCTCACGCGACCGGGGAGAGCCAGTATACTTGTGTTCTTGTCACTAAGCTCTGTTTCCTGGGCTTCGGACTCAACTTTGCAGAGATCAGCCCGGCTCTTGGAGACGGGAAAAACTCTGGAGGCCGAGGCCCTGCTGCTATCTCTGGTTGAAAAGCAACCCCAGAATGCCGAGGCTCGCCAATTGTTAGGCGACGCGTATCGTGAGGAGGGCAACGGCCTCGCAGCAGAACGGGAGTACACCGCGCCATCGCCTTGGGAAGGCGCGATTCGGATCTTCTGAAGAGCTTGGCAACGGTAGAAAAATGGAACCGTCGTTTTTCCAAGGCGCGGGCTTCGTATCGACAGGAGTTGGAGGCTGCCCCTCAAGACCACGAAGCACGAGAGGAACTCGAAGCTCTGAGACTGCAGCGCGGGCTCAGCCTGTTTGGTGCATTCGGCGGTTGGGAAACCGACTCGACCGCCAAAGGCTGGCAAAGCGAGCTTTCGTACCGTGGGTCCGACAGGGTTGACGCTTTTGTTGGAGCTTCATACGCCGACAAGTTCTTCTATACACGCCAATCCGTTTACGGAAAGGCCTATGCTTTCTTTTCCCCTACCGGCTACATCAAAGTAAGCTTCGAAAACCAAAATTACAACTACCCGGTTGCAAAGAATCCAGTCCCGGACTCTAACGCCTATAGAGACTTACCCAGCATTGGAGTGGAAGTAAGTGGCAATCTCCGGCGGAACTTGAGAGGAAGTATCGGCTACGAGTTCTTCCGGCCAAACTTCTTCGTCGGACCGAGCGACTACGCCAACGATCACAAGCTCAGTGCCGAACTCTCGTACGCCACCGCCTGGCGTCCACTTCAGCTCCGGCTGATGTCGGCGATCTTCAGGGATCCCGATCCCAACCGGACAATCGTCGATAAGACCAACCGAAAGATTACTGTCGGCTATGGCACCCAGTACCTCATTGGGGGCGGAGCCGACTTCACCTTTCGCCGATTTGAGGCGGAACTGCTTGTCCTGCCCAACCGTGACCTGGACCGCAGCACCGATTACTCGGTTCTTGATGACATCACCGTGCCGGTCGTAAGGCAAGTGAAGTTCAAGACCGGCTATGTCTTCGACCACTATTCGAGCAGCAGCGTCTTCACCGGGAAGAACGCACAAATCGTCAATGTTGGACTTTCGTGGACTGCGAGACGGTGGCTTGAGCTATCTGCAGGCACGAAGACCATACGCCGTCCGATTCAAAACGATCAAGCGGTGTATGTGACAACGAGATTCGGCCTCCCAATCAAATGAGAACATCCTTCCGGATTCTCCTTTTCGTGACGGTGTCATGGCTCGGTTGGCGCGACGTGAAGCACGCATCGGAAAAGGTGCTTGCGCATTGGGAAACACTACCCATGTTCATACCACTTCTGTACAAGAAACTGCGGGTAACTTGTGGGCAACCACGACTGTCCTGGACTTCCACGCCAGCTGTGCTGGCGGATTTCGTCATTCCTTCTGCACCCCGTGCCCACGACGGACCTCGCGCTCCTTTGTCGGGCCCCTTGACTGGTCCGGTGCTAGTTGTTGGGGCTCACCCGGACGACATTGAGCTTGGGGCGGCGGGCGCCGCCTTGCGGCTTGCCGAGGAAGGGGAGAAAGTCTACGGTCTGGTGTTGACGCAGGGAGAAAACGGTACCCAGGGTCCGGCCGTCATCCGAGAAGAAGAGGCGCGTGCAGCAGCTGGCGTGCTTGGGCTCAAGGATCTGTGGGTTTCTACCTTTCCCGACACGCTGCTGAGGCAACACATACCCGAGCTAAGGGATGTAATCGAGCGCAAAGTCCTCGATCTCGGTATTCGGGTTGTCGTGACCCATGGGCCGCATGAGACCCATGGAGATCACGCGGCGGTTTTTGAAGCGGCCAGAGAGGCTTCAAGGAAGTGTTCACTTGTTTGTTTTGAGAGCATCAGCGCACCCAAGGAGTTCGTCCCAAACTTCTTCGTGGATATCACTCGGTATCTTTCAGGTAAACTCGAGGCGGTAAAACTCCACAAGACTCAGGCGACAAAGTTCTATATGGACCCGGACCTGGTGAAGGGGCGGGCCGCGCACCGCGGACTCCAAGCGGGGGTGAGGTACGCTGAAGCCTTCTGGATTTACCGGTGGGTCCAGTGAACGACCTACTAACTGTGGCCGCGACGGCAATCGTTGCGATCTTAGGCTTCACCACATTGCTCCTTGGTGTCCAGTTGCTCGCATTCTTTCCGCTTACGATTGTGTATGAGGTCTGGAAGCGCCGTTCACTGCGGCGCCTTTCGGCTAACCCGTTCCGAGGGCGTGTCTCAGTACTCGTTCCGGCGTACAACGAGGAAAATACGCTTTCAGCTTGTCTTGCCTCGATCCTCGCGTCCGACTATCCCGACCTGGAGGTAATTGTCATTAACGATGGGTCCACGGATAGAACCGAACAGTCAATTCACACATTTATTGAAACAGAGCGGATCAAGTATTTGCGGCAGCCCAATAGCGGAAAGGCTACGGCTTTGAACCGTGGGGCAGCAGTGGCCACGGGTGACGCCATCCTGTTTACCGATGCGGACAGCCTGTTTCTACCAGACACCGTCGGCCAGATGACCCGATGGTTTGCCGATCCAACCGTCCATGCGGTCTGCGGCAACGATACTCCACTTTCAGCTGGGACGATCCTGCAAAAGGTTTTGGCGGTGACAACCCATATTGGCACAGGTTTTGTCAGGAGAGCGCTTTCGGTGCTGGGTGTCCTGCCGATTATCACTGGGAATCTGGGCCTCATCCGTACCGAAACCTTTTGGGAGGCCGGGGGATTTCGTCAGGTGTGGGGAGAAGATCTGGAATTTACCTTCCGGATGCATCGACAACGCCGGCGGATATCTTCGACCCGGACCCCATCGTTAGAGCGGAGTGCCCAGGCCATCTCTCTGCTCTGTGGCGCCAGCGTGTTCGCTGGGTGCGGAGTTATCTCAAGATTACGCGGCTGCATCGAGACCTCTTCCGGCCTGACCGGGCCTCGCCGTTCTCTTTCTATTTGCCGTACAACTACTTCACGCAGGTTATTGTTCCTCTCCTCCAACTTCTTTCCGTTCCTCTGTTGGTTCGCCTGGCTTCATCCGGGAGCCACACCCTCCAATCGGGGTGGAACCTACTCTTGTATTTGGGCCTTCTCACCTTCTTGATGATTGCCGTCTATAGTGTCGTCATCGACCGGGATTACCGAACCCTCCGCCATCTTCCTCTGGCCATCGTGGCCATTGCTCCACTGTCCTACTTCTATAATTTTGTCGTCCTCCTCTCAATATGGAAGGAGTTCAGGAGTGAGCCAGAGCTGTGGACGAAGATCGAGCGGGTCCCGTCAGGAGCTGCAGCCCGGCGCGGGGGCGTTAGCCTAGCGTTGTTGGGAGTCCTGCTGATCGGGCTGGCAGCGGTCATGCAGTTTTCAACCGGTACCGATCCATCTGGCATGGCGCGTACTAGAGGGAGCCTCCAAGCTAGCAAGAGTCGCAGTGTTGAGCTTGCGGTCGCAACCCATTTCGACGCCTGGAAGGACTGGCGCAGCGCCGTTTCTTCAGTCGTGGAGAGTCCCGGCGCTCACCTGATCCAGACGGTTGGCGTCTCCGCCGGTCGCCTTGAATGGGCTCATTTCCGATGGGACGGACACCAGGCCCAATGGTCTACGATTCAGAAGAATGAGTCTGCCGATGTGCTCGGAGGCGCGGTTCACATTTTCAGGCAGCGCGGCTTTCGGACAGTTGCCATCGTTGATGTCTACGCACCCAAACTCCTGAAAGATGAGCCGGAGAAGGCTGCAGTGCGGTTTGACGGCATGCGAAGCGCAGACCAGGTGTGCTTCACGGAGCTGGTTGACGGAGACTATGGCCAGCGGATCGTCGAAATGGTCGCATATCTTGCACGGAACTACCCAGTGGACGCAATCTCCTTAACCGAGCTCGGCTATAACTCCTTTTGTTTTGACGACAGGTGCCTGGTCTCGTATCGAAACGAAACCAAAAGAACAGCCTGGCCGACGAATCGTGCCGGAACGATCGCTGACCGGAACGATCCATCGGTGTGGGAGTGGCGTTCGATCCGGATGGAAGCGTTTCTGGCACGGATCGCGCGAGTGGCCCACGCTGCTGGCAAGCAGCTTCTCGTCGACGTGCCCGTCAACTGGGACGATTTCCGTAGGTACGGGAAGGACTCCGGACTCGACTACGCCAGGATTCTGCGCCATGCGGATCAGATTGTCGTATGGAACTACTTCGGGATCGACGGAAGATCCCCACGAGTCTCACAGGCGCTCGCTGCAACCCTGGGCCGAGATTTTCCTGCTGGTCGCGTCTCCATTTCGATAGGTATGTGGGGACCCCATGGCACAATAGATTCGGAGACATTGCAAGAGGGTCTGGTCTATACACTGAAGGGAGGGGCGTCGAACATCTGGATCACCCCAAACCACTTTCTATCTCAGAATGACTGGGCGGCCAGCACCACGGTTCTTGGAGACTTCCATGCCGAGAACGGAGTCCACAATTAACTACATCCTTGAGTGCCATCGGCGTGAAGCGCGAACACTGGTTAATTAGGTCACGCGTTGGAATGGAGATCTTCGACTCATAGAATTCGGAGACCCAGCGCACATATAAGAGTGATCCCAGCCAGAAAAGCGACTATAAAGCTCAGGCGGCTGAGTCGCTGCGCTAGCTAGACGGCGCGCCCCACTCGGGTAGCTTCAGGGACTTCTACCAGGCGACCTGTCTCAACTTCGTAGATGTACCCGTAGACCGGTATCCGGTCCGGCACAAGAGGGTGCTGCCTGATCCGGGTGACATCATCCACGACGCTTTGTGCCAGATCGCGAATGGTCAACCAATTCAAGTACTCTCCTTCGCGTGATCCCGGCCCTTTACCCACGTCCTTCCACCGGCCGCCTTCGAGTTGCGCCGTTTCGAGGCTGTGGGCGAGAAGGTCGCTGATGATTTCACCGGTGAAGAACAGCATTCCGCAACTTGTGTGATGGACGACGAACCACTCGCGCGTGCCGAGCAGCTTGTACGAGATCACCAGGGAGCGGATGGCGTCGTCGCTAGCCCGGCCACCGGCGTTGCGAATCACATGGGCGTCGCCCTCGGCGAGGCCGGCAAAGCGGGCGGGATCGAGACGGGCATCCATGCAGGTGAGAATGGCAAAGCGGCGTGCCGGAGGCATCGCGAGCTTGCCCCTCTCTCCGAACTCTTGAGCATAGGATTCGTTAGCGGCAAGGACTTCCTTCAGAACGTCACTCATGGGTTTCTCTCCTTTACGCCTTGACTAAGGCGAAAACTCGTAATCGGTTGGCCTAAGGCGCCGCGGCCGAGTTCCTCCACGATCTCGTAACTCCCAATGTTATAGTCTTGTTCGCGTCTTTGGAGTGCGGGACCTTGTCCCCGGACTCCGTTCGGCACCTTGCGGCCAAGGCCCGATGAGATACGCAGCACGCAGAAAGCGGCGGCAAGCTGCCGCACTCCAAATCACCTTGCTGAGAGGCTTTCCAGAATCAGGTTGTGCCGTGTTGCACGACAAATCGGTCCCGCTGCGGAAAAAGCGGCGACAAGCCGCCCCACTCCACGTCATTCTGGCGGGCTGACGATCTGAGTCTGGTAGACGCTCAGCCCGATCCGAAAAGTAGAACCGTGGGAGAGTATGGCAGCCTTTATCAGCTTATCGCCGACCAAAGTACCGTTCGTACTGGATGCAGGAAGAACCGTGTCTCAACTGCTCTCCTGCATTATTTCTGCCCACTCTTGCTCTCGAGATCGCGCAGTTCCTTGCGCAAGCCGGCATAGCGTCGGGCAAGGCTCCAAGCGTAAAGCATGAAGATTCCCCAAACAAGGCTGTAGGCGGCAAAAAGGTATTTGTTTACCATCGTCATTCCTCAGGTTCCTATCGGGCATGCCTTAAGGCCTGCCTTCGGGAGCACGTAAAGACGTTCTCCATGATCAAGCGGATTTGGGTAGCCGTCTGCGGTCCTCGCTGCTAAGCATTGCCCGACACGCGTCCCGATTCCTGGCTCCGGTGTGCCTCAATTCATCTGCTCCCGGCGCAGCCGCGCGGTCTGGTGCCGCAATGCCGAGAGTCCCATGCGCAGACGCACGAGAAAGAAGAATAAGCACAGCAGCGCCCCCCAACTTACCAGTAACGTCGCCATTATGCGCGGCTCAAGGCCGGACCCCGAGCCTCCGGCAATTACAGGCTGCGGATGCTGAGTGCGCCACCAGCGGATGGCCATGTAGTCGATGATTACGTCTATGAAACCAAGAATTCCGACCACCGCGCCGAGAGTGGAAGCCTGGCCGGGGTTCACGACGTAGCTCCGCAGCATGATGTAAGCGACAAAGAGTAGCCAGAGGACGAAAGTGAGCGTGAGACGCGCGTCCCATGTCCACCAGATGCCCCAGGCAGGCTTGGCCCACAAAGGGCCCGTTACAAGATTACAACTGCAGAAGATAAACCCCACTTCACCGGCGGCGACGGCCAGGTCATCCCAGACCAGGTTCCGTTTCCAGAGGTAGACGATACCCCCAAGGAAAACCAGAAAGTAGGCTACAAAAGCGGTCATGCCACAGGGAGCGTGAAAGTAGAAGATGCGCTGAACCTCGCCCATCGTCTGCTCCTGCGGAGCGTACAGGAAGATCATGTACAGCGCCACGATGAACCAGGCGAGGGTTAAGGCAAGATGTAAGGCGGGAGGGAATAACTTACCGAGTGAAGAGTCCGACGTTTGGAACCCGATATTTTCGCCAGCGGAGACTCGCTCGGAGTGAATCGCGCCTGAATCCATGCCTTTACTCCTCAAGCACATATTCGAACAGCAGGTAGGAAAGTACAAGGAAAATCACACTGAACCCTCCCAGTAGCTTGATCCAACTGAGGTAGGTCGTGACGGGCTCGCCCCGCAGGGCTCCGGTGGTGGCCTGGATGGCGCCAATGAAAACCGCGATCGCAACCGGGAACTGCAGTACGGGCAGCATGACGTCACGCATATGAGTGTTGGAGGCGATGGCCCCAAAAATCGTGCCGATGGCCGTGTAACCAAGGGTTCCCAGAAAGGTGATCAAAGCCAGCCATCCGAGTTCTGGAATAAACGAGAAGTTGTACCAGAGCGAGGTGACAAAGAGGATGACTATCTCCGTGAGAAGCAGGAAGAAGAGATTGGAAAGCACCTTGCCGAGGTAGATCAGCCCGGGATCGACGGGGGCTAACGCCATTCCCTCCAGGCAGCCGTTCTCGCGCTCGGCGGCAAAGGAGCGGTTAAAGCCCAGAATTCCCGAGAAGGCAAAGGCGATCCAGAGGAGGCCGGGCAGGAGGCGTAGCGATTCCTCGCGGCCAGGCTCGAAGGCAAAGTTGAAAAGGAATACGACCAGGATGGCGAAGACAGCCATTGACGCCAGCGTCTGGCGATGCCGCCATTCGACCAGCAGATCCTTTACAAAAACCGACCACACCACGTTCAGACTTCGCATGGTTCATGTGCCTCGCGAGAAGGCGGAACGCGGAGGCAGCTATAGTAATCCCGGTTCTATCAAGCCGGCTACTCGACCGCTACCTGAGTCTTGCCTTGGGTCCTGGAGAAAGCGCAGGTTGCCCAATCCAAAGAACAAGCAGGTACGGTTGCTGCGATGATATCAGCAGTCGTTCCATCGCCAGTTTCCCCCCAAGAACAGGTGCGGGAAAACAGCGGAAAAGCTGCGGGATTTTGGCGGGATTTTGCGGACTGGCGACTCCAACTGCCGGGGCTAGGTTCCGCGCTGTGCCACCCGCCATCCGCCCCCGATACCCACGTTCCAAACCGACCATATGCCTCTTTCTATGGACTCGCGGAGGCCCTGCGCTCCCAGGCTTCCAGTGGACCATCATAGCGCACCGATCCGCGTTCGACCGCGACCAGCCGCCGGGCCACAGCGGCCCCTGATCGAAATCGTGGGTGGAAAAGATGATCCCTTTTCCCTGCTCGGCGAGACGCCGCAGCACGCCCTGCAAATTGAGGCTGGATTCGGCGTCGAGTCCGGTAAAAGGCTCATCGAAAAGCAGAAATTGCGGGTCGTGGAGCAGTGCCCGGGCCAGCGAGACGCGTTGTTGCAACCCGCGCGACAAACCCCGCACCGGCTCAACGGCACGGTCCCGCACCGCGAAGAGATCCAGTGCCAGGTCGATTTTGCGCTCGAGATCGGCGAGGCCGAAAAGCCTGCCGGTAAACCGCAAGTTCTCCCGCGCGGTCAGTTCGCCATATAGGAAAGTCGCGTGAGAAACTAAGCCGATCCCGGCCTTGTTTGCTGCCGCCTGGCTATGGATATTCTCGCCGCCCAGAAACACGGCCCCTTCCGTGGGACGGCTGAGGCCGGCGAGGGTGCGCAACAGCGTGGTCTTGCCTGCGCCGTTCGGACCGTAAAGCAGCACGGCTTCGCCGGGCCCGAGCGTCAGGTTTACCCGCCGCAAGGCTACAGAAGCGCCGAAATGTTTGGAAACTCCACGCAGTTCGAGCAGGGCGCTAACGGCGGACACGTCGGCTGGCATACGGCTCTTGAGCGGGTGCCGCACCTCGCTTCCGGAGGGTTTCAACAAGTCGAGCCTTCAGTTCCAGACGCTCTTTCCAATAGTCGGTCTCCACGATCTTGCCTGAAGCAAAGATCTCATCGAGATCGGCCATCGAATTCAACAGTTTCTCGGCTTTAGGTCCGAGCGGCTTCTTGCCGGTCCGATCGTTCACTTGTTGTTTGACGCGTGGCCATTCCTTGGCAGTGCGCACCGCAAAAGCCCACAGCAGGACCAGCAGAAAGCAGCCCAGAATCGGACCTGCCAGACCTTCAATGGGATTCGAGACGATCTTGACCTCGCCCTGTTGCCCTTGCGCCCCTTCCCCTTGCCCCGCCTCGCCGCCTCCACCGGCCTGCAGGTTCGCCGTCGCCTCCCCGCTGACTGCAATTTCAACCTGCTTCCCTGCTGCCAGATTTTCGGCCTGGAAACCGGCGATGTTGTTCTTGGCATCCATGCCAGCCGGCTTAAATCCGCCAGCCTTCACTTTCAAGCTCGACGGGAACACATAGAGATCGGCACGCTCAACCGGGTACGGCACGCTCGCACCGACAGACAGTCCGGATGCGCTGTAGCTCGTGTCGTATTCAACGCTGACCGTCGTGGCCCCTGGCTCAAGCGGATAGTGAATCACAAACTGCCCCGGCAATTTGCCGGATTCGGGTGTCTGCGGCAAAGGCATATTCAGCAGACCGGTTACAGTCACCTGGGGACTCACGCCTCGGGGCACGGTGAACCGGAATGTACCCTTGGGATCGGCATAGGTCCGCGGCGGCTGGCTAGAATTCTCCACGTGGTATTCGTCCCGCACGCGAACCTTGGCTCCCGATGCCGCTACCAGAATCTGCAGTGATTGGACGCGGATTACCGAAGCCGAGGAAGTAGGCTCATACACCGTCAACTGGATATTGGCGGTAGGGCCTTCCCTGAACATCACCGGAGCGTGGAACCGCGAACCATGAAACACAGCCTCCAGTAAGTAGAAGGAGCGTGTCTCGATATCGGCGCCGCTGAATTCGAAGAGGCCCCCACCGTCAGCCTTCGTGGTGCCCACCACGGCCATACCCTGGCGAGGCATCAGCAGGCGGACGTCCTGAGCCGCTACCGGATTGCCTGTGGTGCCATTTACCACACGACCTAGAATTCTTCCGGGCTGACCCGGTTGGCTTCCGGCCTGGCCCGTCGGATCCGGAGTCGCGCCCGGCATCCCTCCCTGCGCGATGCTCAAGCCAGGAACCAGCGAAGTGATCAACAGGGCCGCCAGGACCAGAAGCGGAGCGCGGACTTGGGCCCGGAAAGGGGGAACCGCAGCAGTTTGCGCGATCACGAGTTTCTCCGAACCCGCGGCGTCACCGCCGCTCCGCACTCGCCGCAGAACTTCACGGGCAACGGATTCTCGAAGCCACACTTGCCGCAAACGTATTCTTCCGGCGGCGGCCCAGTCCGGCGACGGGCTCGCCGTATTGCCACTTCGCGCTCAATAAGGCTATCCTCCGCCGTGGCCGGATGCTCGGCCTCCTGCGATGCAATCATCAGCTGTGCAGCCTCGCTGGTGTAACTCTGACGCAACGACTCATAGTCGTTACGCGCGATCTTGCCGGACTTGAATTCGAACTCCAGGTCCTGGATGTTTTCGTACACCACCAGTCTCCGGCGCTTGAGATCACCTGCAGGGGTTACATCAACGGGCACCAGTTTTTCCTGGGTCTCACTTGTGGCCACCAGGGGCGTAACCACAAACACCGCCATGGCCGCAGCAATTAGGAGGCAAACCCCAAGTATCATAGTCGTTTCTTCTCACCAGACTCGGAACACCCTCAAAGCTGTTATCCTGAGAGGTCTCAATCCGCCAAGTGTTCCATCTCGCGCTCGACCGCTGCAAGGATCTTGGGATCAATGGCGGAATCCGGGCCCCGCGACGGCGGTTCCGGACCAGGGGGCGGTTTCCTCCAGCGTCGAACAAGGACAACGACGAAGACCAACCCCACGATCAGAGCGATTCCCGGCAGGATCCAAACCGTAAGGTTGAATCCAGTGGCCGGAGGCGTGGCCAGCACCTTCACTCCATAAGCAAGAACAAAATCCTGAAGGATTTGAGTCTCGGATTTCCCAGCAGCGATCTCCTTGGCCGCCATGGCCCTCATCTCGTCTCGCGACGAACACTGCTCGTGATTGCACGTGTTGACGGGCATGTTGCAACCGCATTGGCAAATGACGCGATCCCCAATGGCTTCTGTGGTCGTATTCGAGGTTGCTGCCCGCACGACGGCCGCAGCAGTGAGGCCCAGCGCCACTGCGAGGACAACGATCAGCACGGGCTTCTCAGACTTCCTCACTGTGGCTTCTGCTTCCTGCCATTACCGCTAAGGTAACGCTCGACGAAGGCGATGAACCCATCTAGCCTCTCTTCGGTTCGCGTTTGTGCGTTTGCCAACTCGGCCAATGCGACTTCCGTTTTCTTTTGTGCCTCGGTAAGCTCAGCAAACTTCGCGTCCGTTTCCTTCCGCGCCTTGATCTGAGCCCTCGCCAGCCGGGAACCCAAAGTCGAAAGTTGCTGAATCTCGGCAGCGGCTTTCGCCTGCTGTTCCAGGATGAAGTCCATCGTACGTTGTATCTCTTCAGAAGTCATAGCACTGGCCTCTAAGGCTTAAATCAGCAGTTTCGCCTGGGCCCTGAATTAGAGAGTACACATCACGACAATCACCCAACCCGAGAGTAACAGAGTCTTCCCATTTTCGCTCCGTATCGACCCTGCAGTCGAGCACGTAGCGAAACTCCTGCTCGTGTTTGTAAGAACTCGGTTTCTGAGCGTAAGCGTAGTTGACGGGTGCGATGAAATACGGGTCAGGATCTAACAACCCACCCTTGTTGTAGACCACGGGTGCGATAAACGCATTTCCTCTAAGAGCCAGAGGAGAACTTTGCCATGCTAACTTCATTCTCTCAAGCAGAACCAGTGGCTCGCGGATCCGAACGACAAAGAGACCAAACGTACTGGCGAGAGTCGGAACACAGGCCTCGGGATGCGAGGTGCAAAGTATGTAGAAATGATTCAGAGAAGAACCGCTGTATTGGACGTTAGGCCCATCTCTCCCCGTCCAAGAGAAGGATACTCTTCCTTCCTCGCTATCCCTGCGTGAATCCTCAATGTGCCTATGTTTATCAAGAAGTCCGAACCGTGCTTGTCCTTTGATAAAGCTAAGAGCATATTCTTCTTTATCAAAGAATCTCAGGAGACTGTTGGGTATATCCGTCATGGTGTCTGTCACCGAATCCAGTTCTGGAACTAGCTCTCGTTCCCAAAACTCGATTCCCGGACCTCCACAGCCTCGGCTTGTGTCGCCCGGATCTCGGCCATCTCTCGTTCGACACGGCTGGGAACGAGGGCCAGAAGCGTGCCAAGGAATACCACCACGCCGCCAATCCATACCCACATGACCAGCGGGTTGACAAACACCTGGATGATCGCCTTGTTGGACTCGGGATCCTGGCCGGCCAGAACCACGTAGAGATCCTCAGCCAGGGTACTGCGAATCGCCACTTGGCTGGTGAGCTCCTGGCTGGCCTTGAAGAAGCGTCGCTCCGGCTCAATCACTCCCAGGGCGCGACCGTTCTGGCTTAGTGCGAAGGTAGCGCGCTCCCACTGAAAGTTGGGATTCTCGCCGGTGGTAACATCGTCGCAGCGCAGTAGGTAGTCATTGATTCGGAGTAGGTCACCTTGAGCTGCAAGCCCCTTGGTTTCGGTCTTAAATGCCTGACCCGCAAGTCCAACGAAAAGAATCACGATGCCCAAATGAATGATATAGCCGCCATACCGGCGGGTATTCCGCATGGTAAGACTGTAAATCGCGGTGGTAAAATTCTCGCCCATCACTTTCTGGCGGGTGCGCGCTCCCTTGTAGAACTCACCCAGCACCGACACGGTTACGAAGACACACAGGAAAAAGGTCATCCAGGTGTAGAATCCGCGAACGCCCAAGGCAAGCAAGATGGCGCCGACGACAGCAGCGACTGCCAGGGGCATCGTAAAATTCTGCCTGATGCTCTGGAAACTGGTTTTTCTCCAGGCCAGCAAGGGTCCTGCCCCGGTGAGAAATAGCAGCAGCAGCCCGATCGGAACCATGAACTTATTGAAGAAAGGAGGTCCGACGGTAACAGTCTGGTTTTCCACCGCCTTGGAAATGATGGGGAAGATAGTTCCCCAAAGCACCGCAAACACCGCCGCCAGCAGAATCCAGTTATTGAAGAGGAACCCGCTTTCGCGCGAAACCACTGAATCGAGTTTCGTGTCGCTCCTTAGAAAATCGAGCCGCAGAAAGAGCACGGTAAGCGAAAACAGCGTGATGATCCCGAGAAAGACCGCGAAGAACGGTCCGATATTCGATTGGGCAAAGGCATGCACCGAGGAGACGATGCCGCTGCGCGTGAGAAAGGTACCAAAAATCGAAAGAAAGAACGTGGTCATAATCAGGACCATGTTCCACACCTTCAGCATGCCGCGCTTCTCCTGAATCATGACCGAGTGCAGGAAGGCGGTACCTCCGAGCCACGGCAGCAGAGAGGCATTTTCCACGGGGTCCCAAGCCCAGTAGCCGCCCCAGCCCAGCACCTTATAAGCCCAGTGGCCGCCCAGAACGATACCCACGCCGAGAAACATCCAGGGAACCATCGTCCAACGTCGAGTGGTGCGGATCCAGTTGTCTCCCGGCTGGCGTGTAATCAAGCCGCCATGGCGAAGGCAAAAGGAACGGCAAATCCTACATAACCGAGGTAGAGCATCGGCGGATGGATCACCATGGAGGGGTACTGCAACGAAGGATTCAGGCCATTGCCATCGGGCGGCGTGAACGCTTGTACGCCCGCGCTCGACGCGAGGGCGAGTTCCTTAAAGGGATTCGCTACGAAGGTCACCAGGATGGAGAAGAACGTCGCCACACCCATAAGAATGGAAGTGACGTAGGGCATAAGCTGCCGGTTTTTCTTCCGGTTCAGCAGAACGGCGAGGGTGCCGTAAATCGAGAGCAACCAGGTCCAAAAGAGGAGTGAGCCTTCCTGTCCCGCCCAAAGGACGGGAAGCTTATAGTAGAAGGGTAAGGCCCGGTTTGAATGAGCCGCAACATAGGCACTGTGGAAGTTGTCGGTGAGGATCAGATATTCCAGTGCCACCACAGCCAGAGTGATCATCACCGTAAAGGCAATGGCGGCGCGCTCGGAACTGGAAAGGATCCTCAAGCTGCGGAGCTTGCCGCTGGCGGCGCCTCCGATCACACCATATACGGCAAATGCCATGGCCGCAATCAGGGCGAGACTTCCAACTTGCTCCATCCTCTTACCTCCAACCGAAACGACCAGCCTGGTCTAGTCTAGCAAGCTCGAGAAGCTCACTTCATTGCCACCTTGTTGGCAGCTCCCGGCGGAGCGCTTTGATATTTCGAAGTGCACTTGGCCTGGATCTTGTCGGCGCGGAAGACGCCGCCTGAGAAATCACCGTCCACGATAGCTTGAGATCCTCCGGTGAAGGTATCAGGCAACGTGTCGGATCCGACGTAGGTAACGGCCACGGCCTTGGCATCCTGGGCAAGCCTGAACGTCACGGTGCCGCCGCGCCGCTCAATGGAGTTAGGTTGAACCACGCCGCCGACACGAATGTGCTGCCGGGAGGGTGCCTTGCCGCTCACCAGTTCGTCCACTGTGACGTAGTAGGTCTTGCTCTGCTGAAATCCGGTGAAAGCCTCCCACACTACTACCGCCAATATGATCGTGATTCCGATCCCGAATTTCAAGGTTTTGTTTTTCATAAGGTTACGACTGGTCCAATCGTTAAGCCGCCTATGGGTCGAGCCAGGCACTCCGTAGTGGTCTACGATCCTTTTGTCTTTAGCCCTGGGGACGGTGGCACACGCGAGGCCAAGAGGCGCCCACAAGCGAATCTGATGCCTCCAGCTCCAGCGCTAAGAGTTGGTGTCACATCGACAGGATCTTGAGATCCAAACCAGCCACGCCTTAAGCAGGAAGTCATTTCACTACAAGCTAAATTCTGCACCTTAAGGAACCCTTAGTCAATCAGCTTTGGAAGTTTCGAAGCTTCTACCTATCCCAAACGTCAATGCAAAAATCCGCACCGCGCGTCCGGGAGGTCTCTGCTATAATACCGGTTGCCATTCGAGACTGGGTAATGTCAGCATTCGACTGATAGAATCGTTGGCTTCGCTGGGTCAGCCCTCTGTCGGCGTGGCTTGAATATGTGAGATGCGCCCGTAGCTCAGCTGGATAGAGCACTTGCCTACGAAGCAAGGGGTCGGGTGTTCGAATCACCCCGGGCGTACCACCTAACTTCTTTCCCTACAATGTCCTCTTGATTTTCATAACCAGTGGAAAGTCGAAAACGTAATAAAACTGTAATAAAACTACCTAACTCGGCTTGGACGTAATAGAACTCGCCGAGTGTTCATTGGCGTGTCGGTCGAGCTGGGCGAGCGCTTCTCGCATCATGTTGAGCTTGGCTTGGCTGTAGCGCTTGAAAACGTCAGCGTCACCCTGCCGGAGCATCAGCGTCACAAAATGGTCGGATACGCCGCCCGCACTCAGGCGGCTGGCGAAGGTGTGCCTCAAGTGGTACAAAGGGAAGTAAGGCACTTTAGCTCGTCGCAAGGTGGCTGTCCAAGCCGTTTTGAGCTTTGTGATATATGGCTTCTTGGCATTGGCCTTTGAGCGCGGGGAAAAGGTACTCCGAATTAGGTGTCAGGCCGACTTGTGATTTGAAAGCTTGGGAAGCTAATTCGGTCATGGGCATATCTCCGACGCCGCTCGGTGTTTTGGAATCGGGGATATGAACAAAGGAGTTCTCAAAATCGATGTCCGCCTTCTTCATGGGCATCAGTTCTTTGTAGGGGCGCAGCCCCATCTCAGAAATTATGACAATCACATTCCTGAGGTGGCTGGGGGCGCACATTTCAATAAGTTGTTGCTCGCTTGCCGTCATGTAGTGAGGTTTGCGCGTGGCTTTACTTATAGACGCTGGAAATTCAACAGGGTCGCAAGGGTTTTGCGTCAAGCGGTGGAGCCTGACGGCAACGTTCAGTATCCGCCGAAAAACGCGGAATTCCTGATGGACGGTTGCCGGTTTCACGGTTCCCCGACGCTGAAGCCCCATCTTCGTGTGGCATCTCCTTCCTTCTAACAACCGCCGCCGGAGGTATTGTTCGATGGCCTCCGGCGTTATATCCGAATAGTCGTGTCTCCCCAAAAGTGGGCTTCAGCATGTTGACGGCGTTGAGATTCTGAAGATGTGTTTTCTCAGCACGAAACGGTGGCTTGGAACGGTTCTCCAGATACCACATGTCCACTCGCTGAAGGTGAGGTTCTTGCTCGCGAGGATGGTGGGGAGCACACCCTCGTCTCTGGCAGTGAGCCGCTGTACGAGAAAACGTTCCGCCTCCTGTGGGTCTGCTGTCCCAGTGGACTCCAGGACAACGTGGCCCTCGCGGTCGCGATAGCTGGCCCACAAGAAGGAAGAGTCTGATCGGGGGTAAATGGTTCCTCCCGTCTTACGTGGTCTACCCATTGATTCCTCCATCAACGAAGAATTTTTGGCGCCATTTATCCAGTTCGGACAGCGTGAACCGGATGGAACGGCCCATTAATCGGAAATGGGGAATCTGCTTTCGCTCAACATAAGCATATACCAGGGACGGGCTGACGCCAAGAAACCGCGCGGCGGTTTTGACGTCCACAGGAATTTCGAAACCTTGGATCTCCTGCGGGTCTCTCAATGGGGCTGGTTTCTTGGACACTGTTCATAATGAGGCCTCCTCAAGCATTGAAAACACACCTTTCCGTATCGAGTTTTGTCGGTCAGTTCGTCCAATGTTTTGTCGCAGCTGCGTGTTTGAGGATTTGAGAGGTTGTACCGCAGCGTCGGCACATAAAGGAATTGTCCCAGCGTTTCCGTTGTGTTGGAAACACGCAATGGTTGAATCGCCAAATGAGCGACCACAAAATGACCAGAGCAGTGGCATAGGCGTCCATGCCGAAGTTAAATACCCGGCTGATTTCCTTGGCATTGTGAGCATTCTCCAGCACGGCGATTCCCACAAACCACAGGATGATCAGCCCCGCCAGCCACCACTTGAATGTCTTCCAGTACGATCTCTTAGCTGGAGGGCTCAAGCGCGCTGAAAGACGGGTCTGAAAGGCACCTGTCGTCTTCGCTCTGCCGCCCCAGAGCCCCAGCCCACCCGTTCCGAGGGATAGACCATCGAGCGCGTCCGACCCTTGTATTCGGACAAACCCTGCTCATAGGCGAGCGACACCTTTACTAAGTTTGTTGATTGGCAAACCGAGCACTCCATGATCGTTTTCCCTCCTTTACCAAACACCCGGAATCAACCGGTAGCGAACCTTTTCGGCGTAGTGCGCGTAGCCGGCAAGGTTATCGATGAGGAATCGGTCCTCACGTGCGACGCGAAATAGAATAATCGCCCCATAAATTGATGCGGGGATCAGTGCAAGCCCTGAGCCGAGTGCGAGCGCCGTGAATGGGACGATGAACAACATGGCCAAGTAGCCCGGATGCCGGACGAAGCGATACGGGCCATGGGTAACCAGATGGTGTCCTCGGTCCGTCTGAAGCCGGAGCGCCGTTGAAAAGAACGGATTTGCTGCCACCGCCCAAATCTGGAAAACATTGGCCGCGACAAGCACGACGAATGCGGCGATCTGGGCCGGTTTGGAGAACAGACATGCCCAGTGAAGCCTTCCTGTATCGAGTGCGGCAACGGCGACAGTTGCCAAGAACAAAACACTCGCGACCGGTCGTACAGCGGGGTCGATTCCCTCGGCGCGTGGCTCGCTTCGTTCCTGAGCCAAATCGGGATCGATGGCCACTAAACTGACTAGACCCAATACCGCGAACACCACCTGATATACCCTCAACATCGGCAGCCTCGCACTCCCCGCAAAAAGAAAGGCCAGACCCGCGAGAAACGCGTTCGCCAAAAGCCAGCGAGTTAGTCGGACTCCCAAAGTCATGGTGTCATCCTCAGTGCAAGGCGTTGTGAAGCTCCCTGCGATGACTCCCCGTGCGCTTGACCTTGCGGATGCTGACGATTGATGAGCTTCTGGGTGTCGTTAACCGTCTTACGGCCATATTGCTCGCCATCCTCGGCGGTCCGCGGCGGATGGGCGCTGATGGTGCGAACGACCTCTTGAGGATCGGTCCCGTGCGACAGCGCGTACCGCGCGTAGGCGCGAGTGACGGTCAGCCGGGCGTAATATCCTGGGTCTGGCTTGTCCTGCCGGGACTGCTCCAGTTTCTGAACCAGGCTCTCAACCGATTCGCCGCGCCCGAGTTGCTGCATAACCCAGCGCCAGTCGAGCTCGGAGTGCGTGTTTTTGAGGGACGAGCCCTGGGCGGCGGGGCGTTGGTTGGCACCAGGCTCCTGCGCCTGCGTCACCTCCGGCGAGATCTTGAAATCGGCCGCGTGGTGAACCTCTGAGCTATCCTGCCGCGCCTCGATCCGGTACATCTCCTGATACTTCTTGTTGTAAAAGCCCGGAAGCCTCAGCACCCGAGTGGAGTCGGTTGCCGCGGGATCACCACCAAATTCTCTCGCCATGGCCCGCATCAAGTTTTCCGCTTCAGCCTGGGACATGCCTTCCACTTTCCAAATCACCTGATGTTTACCGGGGGAAGTGTCAATTACGAAGTTAGGCCGGGGCAGGATATCGCTCGCCTGAATGGCCCTCAGCGCGCGGTCGCCATCCTGGTCCAAGTCGAGGTACACATGGCGAATGGCCTCCACATCCTGTTTGCGGCGATGAGCAGAATCGCCGTTCAAAGTGTTTTGAGAGATATAGACGTCGTAGCCGTTCGCATTCGCGTGGCGGAGCCAACTCTGCCATCTGGAAGAAGAGATGGCCTCGGCCGTGTTGATGCGCTGGACGGTATCGCCTTTGGCGCGATGGTGAATCAACACTGCAAGATGGTCCTGCGGCTCGTAATTCGTTTTGATGTATTCCTCGGGCGTCAGACGACGGCCGTCGGTTGGGCTTTGTCCTAATGCCGGCATATTTCCTCCTGGCGAAGGTAAAGCGGAGTGAAGTCGTAACGGTCCACCTCCGGGTCGTAGCCCTTGATTTCGAGGACTTCCGAGACGAAGCGTTGCCCTGGCCGACGCTCCAGTTGGACGACGACGTTTAACGAGTCGGCAATGTTGCTCTTGATTGCGTGATAGGGCAGGTCGATCCCACTCTGCAGGACGCAACTGGTAAAGCGCGACAAGCCCTGTTGCGCGGATGTGGCGTGGACGGTGGAAAGCGTACCGGAGTGCCCCGTATTGAGCAGTTGTAAAAGGTCGAAGGCTTCCCCACCGCGAATCTCGCCCAGAATAATCCGGTCGGGACGGTGCCGTAGGGTCGCTTTCAGGAGGTCGCGAATAGTAACGGCTGGGAGGCCATTCTGCTCCCGACGCGCCTCAAACCGGACCAGGTCACTCTTGTGGATTTGGATCTCGGAGGTATCTTCGATGATGACAACCCGCTGATCGTTGGGAATATAGCCGGCCAGGATATTCAACAAGGTCGTCTTTCCGGTGCCCGTCCCGCCGCTGATCAGGATGTTCCTGTGCTGAATAACGTGATTTTCAAGTTCGGAGGCCAAGCTTTGGGGCAGGGTTCCGATTCGAACGAGGTCATCAATGGAGAAGTGTCGGGCGTTGAATTTGCGAATGGTCAGTGTGACCCCGTTGAGGCTGCAGGGTGGAATTACGGCAGCCACGCGGCTGCCATCGGGTAGGCGGGAATCAAGGATGGGCTTGGCCTCCGAAATGTCGTCTCCGAGCCGTCGCGCTATGTTCTTGACCGCGATCATCAAAGATTTTTCGGTGAGAAAGACGCCGGGAACGGGCTCCAGATAGCCCTGGCGCTCGATGAAGACGTGGTCGTGCCCATTGACCATAATTTCGCTGATGTCCGGGTCCAAAATCAGCGGTTCGATGGCCCTTAAGAAAGGAAGAATTAGCTCGAAACCATTCATACCTGTGCCTGCTCCTGGACGCTCTGTCGCTCGTGTTTTAGCACTTGACGACCGGTCTGCTGGACGTCTTGCGCCTCGATGGCTGCCGTTTTCGAAACATCCCTGCCGAGGCGCTCCGCGAGCGTACTCGCGTCGTTCGTATAGACCTGGGCGTCGATTCGAGCCCGGGAAACTGCCACGTAAGCGAACCGCTGATTCACCAGCTCGGAGTTACTCTGGTCCTTGGCAGGGACATGGACGATGACGCGGTCAACGGTCTGCCCCTGGCTCGTGTAGCTGGTCATGGCGTATCCATGGTCGAGGTGCGGGTGCTCCCGAAGGTTGAACTGGGCGGTCTTTCCAGATTCCAGGCGAAGACGAATGTTCCCGGCAGAATCGATCTTCTCAATTTGGCCTAGTTCCCGATTCGCGATCCGTGCACGACCCAAAGGCGCGGTGAACTGGACCCGATCGCCCTTCGAAAACTGCCGCTCCTCCCGCTGGTAAACGTTGACGCCTTGAAGCCTTTTGGGATCGTAGGTAGACTCCACGCCATTCTCACGGCGAACCGTAACGAGGTTTTCGCGTTTCTGTACGCGAACGACCGTCGCATAGTCACCGGCTTTGACGCCTGTGTGGCGGCTGCCCCTGGTGTAACGGATGACATCTCCCAGCTCGTAGGCGGCTGCCCACTGCCGGTCCGCGCCGGTCAATTCGGGGCGGTTTACCAGAATCATGGCCTGATGACTCTCGCCGCTAACTTTCCCCTGGGCTTGGAGAAGTTCGTGGATGTGACGGTTAATTTGAAGGCGGCTCTGGTTGTCAGGTGAGACCACGAGACTATTTTCGGGGTCTTTGAGATACTCTGCCGCCACCGCCTTAAGCCGTTGTTCCGTATCGGGAATTTCATGAATGCGTTGCTGCTCCGCCAAGCGTTTCACGGCGTCGGCCGTCTCTCCCCTGGCGAGGGACTCGACGGCACGTTTAAGCCCGGGATCTCGCTGCCGGATGATTTCCTCAAGGTGGGCAGTGCGCATGCCGCCGTCCTGCATTTGCTGGAAGGGCCGGCCGGCATCCACGGCTTGATGTTGCTTGGTATCACCCACCAAAAGAACACGGTCGTTCGGGGCTAAGCGCCTGAACAAATCATTCACCTGCCTGGTACTCGCCAAACTCGATTCGTCCAGCACAAATAGGCGGCGTGTTTCAGGGTCAGTAGCTTGCTTCTTGAGCAGAAAACTCTGGAGCGTTGCGGACGGGATTCCGGCCTCTGCGAGACGATGGGCAGCCCGCGAAGTGGGAGCAAATCCCTCAACCTTGTAGCCTTGAGTCTCAGCGGCGCGGCGAATGGCCCGTAGGGTCGTCGTCTTCCCGCTCCCGGCCACGCCCTGGAGCCCTGTGATCCGGTCATGGCTTCCCAAGATTTCCCGAACGGCCTGGCGCTGACCGTCGCTGAGGCTGCGAAACTCTCGGTCGAATTTTCGGGCGGTACCAGAGTCAACCAGGGGAGCATCCATGCCCTGGCCGTTCCGAATCGAAGTGATGTTTTCGTGCTCGAAGGTCCGCATCTGGGCGGTCGTAAAGGAGCGCTGCACGATGTTTTCAGGTCCGTTGCCAACGCGGATAAATTCACCCTTGGCTATCCGGCCGTCGAGGTCGTTGCGGATTTCGCGTAGGGTCGCCTCACCCATGGCCCGGCGCAGGGCATCCCGGAGGAGGGGGCGTTCTTCTACCACCGCCTCGCGCTCGATATTGCGGTCACGCGCATAGGTCACGGCTTCCCTGGCACAAGCCATGCGTTCGTATCTGTTTTGGTGCTCCTGAGAGTGCTGTCGTCGTGCCTGGGCGGCTGAGACAACCTCCTGCGGGTCATTCGCATATTTTGCGGCCAAGGCCAGGTTGAGGCGCTGCATTTCTTCTGGTGTGAGGTGAGCTTTCCGCTCGCGCGTCCGGTGGGCGCCCATTTCCGCCGCTTTGGAACCAGAAAGCTTATTGGCTTCCAGGTATTCCTTGATCTGCTTCCGGCGAGGGCTACTCGCGTCCAGGTATTCTTTGGTATAGCCCTGAATTTCAAATTCACCAAACTTGCCACGTTCGATTTCGTACCCGAGTTGTTTCAAGCGGGAGGCCAGCTCGGCGCGATAGATCGCCGTGGCATACCGTTGCGACCTGTAAAGCTCTTGCGGTTGGAGGGCATGCGGTTTGCCGTCTGAAGTTTCCGTCAAATTAAAGATAACGACGTGGGTGTGAAGCTGGGGGGCTGAGTAACCGTTCACTGGGCGGGCGCTATCATGTTCGAATTTGGCGGCGACCATCTTGCCGGTGTCTCTGCGGGATGGTTGCCGCCGATCCGAGCCTGGACGTATCTTTCCAATTCATCTAGGGCGACTTTTACACTTTCCCTGTGCGCTTCTCGAACCTTCTCGTCGGCCCCTACGAGGGCAGTGATCGAGACACTTTTTGGTGCACTGAACGTGGCGTCCCATCCGGCCCGGTGTTCGGCAGACTTGATATTTCTCCCCTGCGCATCGTGGTATTGGGTCGCCGCGTGGTGCTGAACAAGTTGCTCGCCCGAGACCGGGTGCTGCCCCTCGGCGAGACGATAGAACTGCTGCCCCGAAACTTCTTCTATCAGACTCCATTCAGAAGCCAGCTTCCCGTACCACTCCCCGTTCACGCGACGCGCCTCGGAGTAATAATTCTGCTCGGAATTAGCAAACTCCTGCTCGTGATAGGAATGAGCCTGGCCGGTGGTAAGCGGTTTTGAAATCGTCAGCATCGGTCTAATCCCTTTGCATGAGGGAACGGCTTTCGCCGGTTTCCTCAGGGTCTTCCTCCATTTCGGTTTCTCGGTTCCGCACCACACCTTCGTCACCGGGAGATTCGTCGGCGCCGGGTCCTGCATCTGCGATAGCAGTGGTATGCGGGATGGGTGTCCGCAGGAAGAGCTGCCAGTCCGTTCGTTCGATCAGAGGCGGGTGCAAGTTCCGGGCTTTAACGAGGGTAACAATATATTTGACAACTCACATTGGTAGGTCGGAGAATTGAAGGGCGTGACAGGCTCGGGGGCAAGGCGTCAGTCAGGCGGGCTTCTTCTTGGCCCGCTTCCTCTGCTTTAACCGCTTCAGTCTGGCTTCTTCTTTCAGGAGAGCCGCTTTCGGAACCGTGATGACAGTCCGAAATGCATGGTCCATCCGTGCCCACGGCGTTTCCTCTTCGGGTTGGCCTACCTTCATGGGACGGGCGGAATTCTCACAAGTATGAAATTGATCCATACGCAATCCTTGTCAAAAGTGTAGATCGCCACAAGCGCGGGAGTGTTCTGATGCCCGTTCCCTTTCTGCTTGTAGAGCCAATTGATGTCGTCAATGATCTCGCCGCTTTCTGGGTCATGGGCTAGCCACCACTTGAGCGCTTCAAACGCATCGTTGAGGCGCGGGTAAAGCGGCTGTTCGCTGTCAATGGTTTCACTGACTATCTCAGCCTCAATGACAGTACGCATTGTTTAGATTTGAACACCCTCATTTTCAAGCTGCCCTCGTGCCCACTCTCGTTCTTCGTCGGTGAGTTGTCCAGGTTCCGCAAATACTGTGAAGTGAGGAATCTCCTCGCCTTCTTGCGCTACTTTCCAGATGTGATCGTGAGATGCCTCGCTGATCGAGGTAGCCGTATGCTCGTCGCAGACGAACTGAATCATCTGCTCAACAATGCTGAGTTCCTGTGGTGACAGGAAGTCTGACGACGCAGGTGCATGCACGACGTATTCTGTTTTCCTCTTACCGTAATGAGTGGATTCGGTGACGGTCAAAACGCCTTCACTCTCCAGTTCACGAAGGATGGGAACAATCGGCGTTGGCACTGGCCCGAACTGTCGCTTGACGTAGCGAGCGCCGGTGATCGGTCGGCCCAACCGATAGAACGCGAAGAGGTCCGAGAGCCATAGGGTCTTGTTCAGCTTAACCGCCCCTAGCGTGGACGGAGCATTGCACCGACGTGCACAGACGTAGTGAACAAGAGATTTGAATTTGTGACGGTTATACATCTTTCGGTGTTCTCCTTCCCCTAAAGCGAGCACCGAACTTGAGGTTTATATAGGCGCCCTACTATGGCGTGACTTTCAAGCGATCCCCGTTTACATGCTATTTGGTTACGAGGAATTTGTCAAGGTTGGGTAGTAGTGAGAAGTAGTGGGGATCTTGTTGCGTTTTTAGCGTTAATCCTCTAGTCTGTCGAGTTCGCAAGTCCCAGTGATAGGAAGTTGTCATGCCCGCACTTTCATTTGATGAAGTGTTCAAGAAGGTCGGAAAACTCGCTACGACCTTTCAAGAAAACGAAGCCCGCTACATTTCCGCCGAATACCAAGAGGCGGAAGTGCGCAAGGACTTCATTGACAAATTCTTTACCGCGCTGGGCTGGGACGTAAATCACGACATACAAACCAACCCCTACGAACAGGAAGTTAAGGTCGAACCATCCGTCTTGGCTGGAGGCCAAACCAACGCCGTGCCGATTACGCCTTCCACCTAGCTCCGCGCTACCGCGACGTTCGATTCTTCGTCGAAGCAAAGAAGCCCCACGGCGACATTGCCACCGCCGACAACTACTTCCAGACGATACGATACGGCTGGAACAGTCAGACACCATTAGCCGTGCTCACGGACTTTAACCAATTCCAGGTGCTTGACTGCCGATACAAGCCCAACATCGACACTGCGCTTATCCGCTATGTTGCCAAGTACCATTATAGCGAGTACAGCGACCTCAAGAAGTTCGCTGAGATTTACTGGCTTTTCTCTCGCGAAGCTGTGGCCGACGGCTCACTGGAGAAACGCGCCAACGAATTGCCCAAGCCGCGTGGAAAAGCCGTCCAACACGGGTTGTTCCCAGGCGGCTACCAAAGCATCGACGAATCTTTCCTCAAAGAACTCGACGAGTACCGCGCCGCCCTCGCGCGCACGTTCAAAAGCAAGAATCCCAAGCTCGACGGTGAAGACCTCACCGAACTTACCCAGCGCACCCTTGACCGCCTCGTTTTCCTTCGGTTCCTTGAGGACAGGAGCATCGAACCACAGCGCCTCATCGATTACTTCGGGGAGAGAGGGACCGCATGGGATGA
>CAWDMC010000024.1:0-486997 GCA_963803295.1 uncultured Acidobacteriota bacterium
AAATCACGGAGAGCCTAAGATTTTGAAAGTGAGCCGCTCCTTCTTGCACAAACACGCCCCAACTCCCTTTAGGCAGGTTGTACATCCGTACGCTCAGCGCAATTTTTCCCTGGGCATAGATGACGCCCACGGTATCGTCGATGAACATTTTGAGCTCAATTGGGCTTCGCGGCGCTAAGCCGACAGGCCGATCCAGGCCTGGCATGAAGTCTCCCTCATCATTCGCTATCGCATGATCCGACGTGCACCCTCGCGGCCAAGAATCGAATACCAGCCGCTGGTTCTACGGTTCGAGCCGTACGTAGTATGCCAAGTCCAGATCATCACTGGCGCGGAGCATCAGTCCGCAAGCCCGCGTGCCCTCCTCGAACTCAATGGTGGCGTCGATCCTGCAACGACTCGGCATTGTTCCCGCGGCCGCGCATCCAAACGAGCCTGGGGCAGAGATTCGTACCTCATTGCTATCAGTCTGAACCATGCCCACGACAGAGGTGAATTTGAAAAGCAGTTGCCTGCCGAAAGCGTGATCGACGGTGTCTGGCACTTTGACAGAAAGAGCCCCGTCTCGTTCTTGACTTAATTCGCTGTAACCGGATTTCCACCCCAATCCCAACGACAGTAGTCCTTCCTGTCCAAACGAGTGGGGTCCCATCCAAAGATGAATCGCCTGCGTCCGTCCGACGCTGTCTTGGCGGCGTAAAACGCTCTGCCGTCAAAGTTGTCATCTCCTGGAGTTAGCCAAGGACCTCTCAAGGACCGGCTCATTCGGTAATGCGTGCGGACCTGGCTCGTAAACTCCGAGAAGACGAGGTACCACCAGTCGCCAATCTGGAACAGATCGGGACATTCGTGGGTGTAGTAGAGCCCTGGCGTCCAGAAAGGCTCGCGCACTTCCCACTTCTTGAGGTCTTTTGAGGCGCAAAGCGCCGTACATCCTCGCCTGCGGCTGGGACCAGTCTGGAGCCGGGCAGCCAGCAACATCCCGTACTCACCGGCGGCCTTGTTCCAGAAAACAAAAGGGTCTCGCCAGTCGTGCGGCTCGAAGCGTCCGACCGGGGCGAAGAATGTGTCCTCTGGGATCTTTCGCCATTGCAGCAGATCGTCACTGACCGCGTGCATTACGCCCTGCTCGGGTTTGCCTTGCTTGCGGAAGTAAGGATTGTGGCCTGTGTAGAAAATATGATAGCGTCCCTGACCCTCGATAACCGAGCCCGTGAAGACGTAGAGATCCTGGTCCTTTTCCGATCCGCGCGGCAGCATCTCGCCGTGCTCCCTAAACCGCACGAAATCATCGGTGCTGACCTGGTACCAGGGAGTCCCCTCGCCGTGTTTCGCCTTGTCGCGCCAGTCATGCAGATAGAAAAGCCGAAACCTGCCGTCTTTGTAGAACGGTATGAAATCTGCAGCCCAGGCCCCCTCTGGCCTATAGAAGAAGTCCCGCGCCTGCCCCGCCCTGGTGCCGGACTGATTTACGTCTGTAGTCAGCCGGGGTGCTCTGGACAGCCCCAGAAGCGGATTCGGGTGCAGGAACAGCGCGGCAGTTGCCGCGGACTCGATGAACTCCCCCTCCTCATACCTCATTCCTTCGCCGCCCTCGCCATAGTCTTAAGGTCGATATCGGCGGCGTGCGGTCGTCGTTCCCCGCCCGATGACGTAAAGTCACCTCGACTCCGCGCCGACCTGGGGAAGGCGCCGCCAATCTCAATTCACGGAAAAGCTATACCGGCCCGAGGCGACTTCGTACACAGCTGCACCATCCTCCCACCGCAGGTATTTTACGCCGAGGGCATGGGCGGCGGGTTTGCCGCTCTCCGTGACCTGCGTCCCGGCTTTGGCGGGGACATACACGACCGCAGTCGTATTGGCCGGGATGGCGACTTTGAGTGTGAACTTGCCGTTCTCGACGGTCCAATGGCTTTCGATCTCGCCGTAAATGGAATTGTAGCTGGCTTTCACCCAGCTCAGATCGTCCGGGGTGGCGGGCTTAATCACGATCTTCTTGAATGCGGGTAGGAAAGGGTCGATGCCGATCCCGGCCAGATCGTGATAGAACCACTCGATGATGTGACCCAGCATGAAATGATTTTGCGAGGAGTCCCGTCCTGCATCCCAAGCCTCAGTAAGACTGGTGGCGCCTCTTTTGAGCTGGTATCCATAGCCAGGCCTCTCGGATTGATTATTCATTGCGTAAATAACGTCCGACCGGCCGCCCACTGCCAGCGCCTGCAGCAGGTAGCGGTAGCCAACGTCGCCTGCGGTCAGGGCATTCCCGCGGCGGCTCACATCCTCGACCAGGGCATTCAAGACCGCGGCGCGACGTGCGGCGGGGACAAGTCCCATCACCAGGGGCATCGAGTTCGCGCATTGAGAGCCCTGTGCGTATTGGTCCCGTGCGGAATCAAAGAACCGCTGATTGAAAGCCCCGCTAATGCTCCGGGCTAATGCTTCATACTTTCCAGCGTCGCCGGAGTTTCCCAGCACCCAGGCCACCTTTGCCAGAACCGCCGCGTCCGCATAATAGAATGCCGTCGCGGTGAGCGGCACGGGAGTGAGTTGCGCCACTCCCGGCGGCTTGGGCCCGAGGTCGTACCAATCTCCCAGACCGTGAGAAACGATGTAATTCCGGGAGCGGCTTCCCAGATACGCGACGTACCGCTGCATGGCGGCGTAATGCCGGCGGAGCAATTCCCTGTCGCCCGTCCACTCATACTGCTGCCAGGCGCAAAGCAACAAGGCGCTGCCCCACTCGGGCGAATCGCGGAACCCCTCCTGGAATTGCACATACTCAGGGGCGATGTCGGGCACCAAGCCGTCCTCCCCTTGGCTGTCGGCCATGTCATTCATGCCCTTGGTGTAGAGCGCCGCCAAGTCAAACTCGTAGCGCAGCGACGGCCCATTCAGATGATACTGTTCCAGCCAGCCCAGACGTTCGCGATGCGGGCAATCGGTGAGCACATGCATCATGTTGCTCTCCTGCGCCCAGCGCACCAGCGTGCGGATGCGATTGAAGAGCTCATTGGAACAGGAGAATCCACCCACCGCTTCCGAAGCGGAATGCACCACCACGCCTTCCAGCGAATCGATGACAGGCAGGTTCTTCCCCGGCGGCGCAGTGCATTCGACCTGCACATAGCGGCTGCCGTGATAGAAGAACTTGGGGAACCACTCCTCCTCGCCCTTGCCAGCCAGGGTGTACTGCCAGTAAGCCTCGCCGCCACCGCTCGAACCGCGGTCCACGGTTCCGTCGGTCTTCAGCAGTTCCGCGGGGATGATTCTTACCACGGCGCCGGCGGCTCCTCTCACCCGAATTCGCGGGATGAGGGAGACGTTCTGGCCCAGATCATAAACCGTCGTGCCCACACCCAGAGCGTTGGTGTGCAAGGGCTTCAAAGTCTCAAAGGCGTGAAGGGGCGGAGCCGCCCCAGAGAGCCCGCGCAATTTCCCTCCAGGACCACTCACGACGAGTGCTTCTTCCCAGACCGCCTCGCCAAAGCCCGGCTGATTCCAGCCCTTCGGCTCAAGACGCGCATCGTAGTCCTCGCCGCCATAGACGCAGGAGAATGTGATGGGGCCGGGATGAACCCGCCACTTCCCATCTGTACCCACGACGTCAACCGCTCCGTCGCCATATTCGAGGCGCAATTGACTGATGACCTTGAGGGCTCCAAACGAGCCGATGAACTTCGTGTAACGGCCTCCCCGGACGTTGTACATCCCATTGCCGAGCAGCACTCCGAGGGCGTTGCGGCCCGCCTGTAGCAGGGAGGTAACGTCATAGGTGTCGTACAGCACGGTCTTGTCATATTTCGTCCAACCTGGGGCCAGCAGGTCGTCGCTGACCCGACGTCCGTTGATCGTCAACTCGTATTGGCCCAAGCCGCAGAGATGCACGATGGCGCGACGAAGGCGTGGGTTCACCACAAACTCACGGCGCAACAGCATCGTCGGATAGACCGGGAAAGGAGCCGTGGCAAAGGGTGGCGGAAGCGCGCCACCCATAATGTGGATTCCCGCAAAGGGTTGGCTTTCCGCCACCGCTTCCTTGGCACTGATCCACTGCCCGCGCCAATCGGCCTCGTTCAGCACTCCCATGGTCCAGGAGGCCGGCTTGCTCCAGGGGGAAGGTTGTTCGTGCTCGTCCCAAATTCGGACTTTCCAAAAGGCCTGTTGCGACGATCGCAGCGCTTTGCCTGCGTACTCCAGTTGATTGGATTGATCTGATTGAACGCGGCCCGAGTCCCAGAGGTCGCCGCGATTCTCCGCCAGGAGGGTCGCCGTGGAGGCCACCAGGACGCGATAGGCCGTTTGCCGCGCTCCTCGCCGGCCCACTCCGGGGGAAACCATGATCCAGCTTAGGCGAGGCACTGGCACGTCGACCCCCAGTGGGTTGACCCGATATTCGCAGCGTAGCTGCTCCGCCAGGCCGGACGCCAGTGCCTTGGAGGTAGAAACCGCAAGGAAAAGAACAAGAGTGGTGAAAGTGGCCACTCGATGGATCGGCCGAACCAGGTTCATGACTTTTGTCCTTTTCGATGAAGGTATTAGCGGGAACAGTTTATGGTTAGTCCCTGTGGCAATCCAATCTTGTAGCGAATCCGAAGCTGAAAAATGGATCGTTGACCGAAATCGGAAGAGTGAGGACACCGGGCCCATTAGACGAAGCACGGTCTGTGGGCTATGGAGGGGTTAGGTGGTGGAAACTGGCCGTTCGAACGCTCGCCCTCTGTGGCAATGCTCGGTGACAGGCATTGCTACTCTCGGCCCGGGATCGCATCTTTTGTCTGCGTACTTCCTCTATTTTTGTGGATGTCTAACCCGGCGAGCCGGTTGACGTCGCGAGTTTCAAACTCCAGCGAGCGGTGTGTACAATTTGCATCAGGGTCCGAGCCCCCGGCCGGTTTTCCTCTCTGCGTCATCTGCTCGCCTTACAGGCTTGCGCGCCGCTACACCTTCTTCTTTTCCTGCTGTTGCTTACGCTCTAGCCACCGTTCCTTGATTTCCTCGGGGAGGGTGAAGAGATAATCTTCGTCAGGATCTTGGCTGTCGCGCTGAATTATCGAAGCGATGCTCGCATCCTCTAAATCTTCATCGGCAGCGAGCCGAGCGGTCAGGCAGTCGGCAATGTCCTGCGGAACGACCTGACCCCAAGGAAGAAATCCTCTTTCGTCCGCTGGGTCAAAAGGTCTTAGCCAAGGGGTGGTCGGCTTACGGGAGGCGAAGTTCTCGCTGAAGCGAGCCGCTTCCTCCTCACCGAGGAAGGATGCCAGAAAGTAGTAGTTCTGCCCCGATCTTCGGGCCAGAAGCCGGGCGTTCTCCAGCCAGGCTAATTTGAACAAGGCAAACAGTTCATCCTGCAATTCGGCATCTTGCCATTTCTGCTGGCCTCGAACCTTGGCGCAATAGCCTTTGAGAACCTCCATATTCATGCCTGCTGGTCGCTATGTGACGACGCCGCGCGGAGGGAAAACCGATTTCGATAACCTCCGTCCATCGAGGAAGGTCGGGCTCGATGGAAGCTACTTCTTCTTGGGAGGAACCACCGCCTCTTTGAACGCCTTCGCCAGACGGAATTTCACCACCGTCTTGGCCGGAATCTTGATGGCCTGGCCGGTTTGAGGATTGCAGCCTGTGCGAGCCTTGCGGCTTGCCTTCACCGCCTTGCCCAGCCCAGGAACCACGAACTGCCCGCTGCTCTTGGCTTCCTTCACGGCCAGAGTGACAAGTTCTTCGAGCACCGCGGCGCAAGTCTTCTTCGGGATTTCAACCTTCTCGGCCAAATGGGCAACGATCTGGGATTTGGTCATCATGGGGTTCTGCTATTCCTCTCTCCGTTGGATTGCAAGAATTGGCATGTTGAAATCACTGTCGAGCCCCCACTGTATGTAATGCACGGATGGCTGTCAAGGCAGTTGCGGAGAGGCTCCGAACTACGACGTATGGAGATTTTTCTTCCGCGTTGGATACCGGTCCAGTAGGATTGTCGCTATGTGCGGTCGCTACCGGCTGTCGAGCACGGAAGAAGAGGTCGCCGAGTTCTTTGACGCAGAACCGACGGCGGAACTTCACCCCCGTTACAACATCGCGCCCTCGCAACTGGTGTTCGTGATCCGGCAAGTCGGGTTGGGGCGCACCACCAGCATGATGCGTTGGGGCCTGGTTCCGCCCTGGGCTAAAGATCCTTCTATCGGCACCAGGTTGATCAACGGCCGCAGCGAGACGGTGCTCGAGAAACCCGCTTTCCGTGACTGCTTTGCGGAGAGACGTTGCCTGGTTCCGGCGAATGCGTTTTATGAATGGGAAAAGGTGGGAAGCGCAAGCAGGCCTTTCATTTCGGTATGAAACACAGGACACTATTTGCCTTTGCCGGTCTCTGGGATCGCTGGAAGTCGCCGGAAGGCGCGATCCTGGAATCGTGCACGATTCTCACCACGACTCCCAATGAATTGCTGCAAGAGGTCCACGACCATATGCCCGTTATTCTTCACCGCAACCAGTACGAAAGCTGGTTGACCGCTCCGCCCGAGGAGCGGTGGAGCTTGAAGGAAATGCTGGTACCCTTTGAGGCGGAATTGATGACCCGTTATGAAGTCAGTTCGATTGTGAACAACCCGCGGAACGAAACGGCACCGTGTGCGGCACGAGCAGTGGCTCCAGCCACCTCTTTGCAGGCCTCGAAGTCCAGGTTACAGCATAGAGACACGCACGCGGGGAGCCGGTGCGAGGCGCGGGGCGAGGCGGAACGGGGCATGCCGGCCGAGCGGCGGGGGTGCTTGAGCCGAGGGTCGCAGAGGCCGGAACACGTGGACACGTTAGCCTGTCCCCACCCTCAATGACCACGGCCTTCACCATGCCACACAGTTCGATCAGATAGTGCCAGTCGCGACCGTTGCGTGCCAGGCGCGACGCCTCAATACAGAGCACCGCGCCTACCGCGCCGCTGCACACTTCAGCGACCAAGCGCTGAAAACCCGGGCGCTCCACCAACCCCGAACCCGTGCGCCCAAGGTCTTCATCAATCACCACGACATTCTCAAAGCCCAAGACACGGGCCTGATCTACCCAGCCATACTGGCGGCGCGTGCTCTCCTGGTGGTGCTGGACCTGGTCGGGCGTGGACTGACGGATATAGACCAGGGCTCGCCGATGCAGATGATCAACGGTTAGCTTCGGGTTCATCTCCACCTCCGTTGATTCGAAACTTGGCGTGGGGGCGAGCCGCTTCGATCGGTAATTCCACCAGCGCGAGAGCCAGTTCCCTCTGTTTCTCTTTGGGAACCGCCAGCGCCGGGAGAACCAAAAGCGGCAGATTGAACTGTAGACTGGGGGGCTTCGCGGATTGCTTCATGGGCTTCCTCCTGAAGAGATGACTTCAGCAAAGCCTTATCGCAATCCGAAGCAAGTCGCAAGGTGGTGAGGAGATCGCGAAGTTCCAAGAGCGCTTCGACCGCAATCAGCGGAGGGCCGAGTGAGAGCTGCGCGCATTCCGGATTCAACATCCACGCCGGAACCGCGAGGGTGGTACTATCCGGAAGACGACAGACGAAGTACTCTCCTTGGCGTGTCTTCTTTCGGTTATACACAGAAAGAGAATATCCACAGAGGGGATGCCACCTGTAATAAATCGTGACCGCTTCAAAATGATGGGTATTATGTAACCGTCTTCCCTTGGGTTCGAGTGGAATTCTTGGCCTCCCATATTCTGGCCCGCATGGCCACGGTCCTGGCGCGAGACTGGGAGCGGATCTACGGACACCCCGTCTATTTCCTGGAGACCTTCGTGGATCCCGAACGCTATCGCGGGACCTGCTACCGGGCGGCGAACTGGGTGGTGCTGGGGCGGACGACGGGCCGAGGGAAGAACTGCCCGAACAAGCGGCCGAACCGTTCGATCAAGGAAGTGCTGGGGTATCCGCTCACCTCGCGCTTTCGTGAGCTGCTGGCCAAGGTAGAGTAAAGTGAAGCCTGCGAAGGAGCAGATCGAGGTGAATCTGGAAGAGTTGGCCGCGCTGGGGGAGCGGGCGCGCCAAGGGCCGTTGAGCGCAGAGGACTGTCAGAGGCTGGAAGAAGCGATCCAGGCGCTGAGCTATTTGATCGAGAGGATCGGGGAGAAGAACACCACGATCAGCCAACTGCGCGCACTGTTGACGAAGCCGAGTACAGAGAAGACGAGCAAGGTCCTGGAGCAAGCCGGGATCCAGGCGCCTCCGAGAAATAGTTCCGCTGCGAAGGCGAACGAAAATAGGAAACCGAAGCCGGGGCACGGGCGAAACGGCGCCCAGGCATATCGGGGCGCCGAGCGAATCAAAATCGCGCACGGTTCTTTGAAGTCCGGAGATCACTGTCCGGGATGTTTGAAGGGGAAGGTGTACCTGCAGAAAGAGCCTGGGCTGCGCATCCGGGTGGTGGGCCAGGCACCGATTGCGGCCAAAGTCTACGAGTTGGAACGTCTGCGCTGCAATCTGTGCGGCGAGATTTATGAGGCGGAAGCGCCGCAAGAGGTGGGCGAGAAAAAGTACGCTGAAAGCGCAGCAGCGATGATCGCACTGTTGAAGTACGGCAGTGGCGTTCCGTGGGATCGGCTGGAGAGGCTGGAGGCGAGTCTGGGGATTCCGCTGCCGGCTTCGACGCAGTGCGAAATCGTCGCGGAAACAGCCGAAGTGATTCGGCCGGTTTTCGAAGAGTTGATCCGGCAGGCCGCCCAAGGGGAAGTCTTTTATAACGACGACACCCGCATGAAGATCCTGGCGCTGGCGAGGGCGAGCCCTCCGCGCGCGGAGGAGGAGGAAGCCTCGTCGAGCTCCAAGGAACGGACGGGACTGTTCACCTCCGGCATCGTGTCGACGACGCGGCAGGGGCAGCGGATCGCGCTGTTCTTCACCGGGCGGAATCATGCCGGGGAGAACCTCGCCCGGGTGTTCGTCGAGCGGGCACAGGGACTCGCGCCGCCCATTCAAATGTCGGATGCCTTGTCACGCAACGTGCCGAAGCTCGAGGAGAAGTTGGAAATTCTCTGGGGAAACTGCAACGCGCACGCCCGGCGTCGCTTCGTCGAGGTGACGCCGAACTTCCCCGAGGAGTGCCGGTTCGTGCTGGAGAGCTTGCGCGAGGTCTACCGCTACGATGCGGAGGCCGAGGCCCAGGGCCTGTCCCCGGAAGCACGACTGCGGATTCATCAGCAGCACAGCGCGCCTGTGATGGACGCTCTGCATGCCTGGTTCAAGGCCCAGTTCGCCGAGAAGAGAGTCGAACCCAACTCAGGGCTGGGCGAGGCGATCACCTACTGCTTGAGGCATTGGGAACGCTTGACCTTGTTCCTTCGCCAGGCTGGCGCGCCCCTGGACTCGAACCTTGTGGAGCGGGCTCTGAAGAAATGCATTCTGCATCGGAATTATGTGCACCAGTCAGTTACGTGGAGGTGCACGGATGAGCGCCGCCGCAGGCGCATGAAATGGGGCAGTGCTGGACACGGAAGTGAACATAATCACAGGCTTTCAAGAAAGGCTAGCAGGCGATCGCTGGGTTTGAACTTGCGGCTCTTTCCGGTGGGCATAGCGATTTTGTCGATCGCTCTTTTCTTCATCGCCAAGTCGGCCTCGACATACATGTGAGTGGTCGCGGTGCTCTCGTGGCCGAGCCAGAGCGCAATCACGGTGATGTCGACCCCGGATTGAAGCAGGTGCATTCCCGTTGAATGTCGAAAATGGTGAGGCGTAACCCGGCGATTTCGAAGCGTCGTACACGTCTCGCGGGCAACCGCTAAGCTCGCAGCGAGGCGCGACCGCACGCCCGTTCTCGTCAGGCGCTCACCGCGGCGATTGGGGAAGAGCGGGTAACCCACCGTTGTGCGAATCTGCCCGAGCCATTCCCGTAGTTGACGCCTCGTACTTTTCCATAGCGGGATCACTCGTTCTTTCCTCCCTTTTCCATGGATGCGCAGGGTCGTGGTAGGGCCGAATTGTAAGTCTTCAACATTCAGCCTCGTGATCTCAGAGACCCGCGCACCGGTGTTATACATCGTGGCGAGCATTACTCCATCACGGTGACCGCTCCAGGTGGTACGATCGGGAGCATTGAGGAGAGCGGTCATCTCTTCGCGGGCGACATAGGATACCGGCCCCCGGTCAAAGCGTTTGACCGGGATGGCGAGCGCGCGGGTGATGGAAGCCAGGGCGGTCGGATCCTGCGACGCCGCGTAGCGAAGAAACGAACGGAGGGCGGCGAGACGCAGATTGCGACTGCGAACGCAGTTGTGGCGCTGGCTCTCGAGCGCATTGAGAAACGCGAGAATCTGAGGAGCATCCAGGTCAGCGAGCGTCAAGGAGGCGGGCGCCTTTCGAAACCTCTCCTGGCTGAATTGCAAAAATAGGCGAAACGTGTCGCGGTAGCTGGAGACGGTTTCCGGGCTGGCATTACGCTGTTGGCGTAAGTAATCGCAGAAGTATCGCTGCAGGAGTGAGGGAAAGTCGGTTTTGGAAGGCTGGGGTTTAGCTGAGTCCATGACGGGCCTCCTCTCCGCTCAAGAAGAAGTGCTCAAAGCGTGCACCCACGGTGTTCATCAGTTCGGGGATTCCGGTCACGTACCAGTAGGTATCGGTCACCTTAACGTGCCCAAGGTAGGTCGACAGTGCCGGCATCGCGACGTGAACATCGACACCATCTCGATGCCAGGCCAGCAGACGACGGCAGACGAAGGTATGCCTCAGATCGTACAGACGAGGCAGCCTGTCGCCAGGGCGTGGTACCCATCCCAATTGACGACGCAAGAACTGAAAGGCCCAGAGCGCTTTCTTATAAGTGAACGCGCTTCCGTTGTCGGACAAGAAGAAAGTTGGGGATTTCGGATATTTGATGTGGCCATCGCGGACTCGCGCGTACTCTTGGAGCGCACGGGCGGCCGTGGAGTGGAGCGCCACGATACGGGATTTTGAAAACTTTGTCTGGCGCACAGTGAGAGTGTGGGATCGGAAGTCCGCGTCGGCACAGGTCAGCCGCAAGGGCTCTGCGGGACGCATCCCAGTGCAGAAGAGCAAACGAAGGTAGGTATTGACCGAGTAAGGTCGCAGCCCCCCACGCGGCCTCAGCCTCGAGGATGCCTGCAGCAGGGCGCTGAACTCCTGGTCCGTGTAGATGTGCGGGATGTATCGGCGTTGAGCCGACCCGAGTAATCGAGGGGGAGGGATCTCCGTCTGAGGCTCGATGGTTCGGAGGTATCGGGTGAATGGCCGCAGAATCAGCAGGCGTCGTGCGGCGGTGGTCTGTTTTCCGGTGGGGGATGACTGAGCCCACCGAAGCGCCAATTCCATCGTGAGAGGTTTACCGCCGGCCGTGCGGTCTGCGAAATGTGCAAAGCCCAGGAGCTGTTCCCCCGCGATGCCAAGCTGGAAACCGAAGGCTCGGCGCAGAGCAAGGTACTCCCTTACATGTTGAGTCATGCCATTCGTCCGGTTCATTGCGTCACCTCCTCGGGCCAAGGGGCAGCAACGCGAGCGAGGCGCGGCAGATCGACCTTGGTGTAGATGGTGGTAGTGTCCAGGGATCGATGACGGAGTACGTCGGCCACTTCTTTGAGAGAGGCTCCGCGACGAAGCATCTGAGTGGCCGCGGTATGACGCAGAATCCGATTTCCGGTGACGAGGGACCCCAGTCCAGCGCGAGCGGCGGCTCTGAGGATTACGCCGCGGACCGTACGGGGCGTTGCCCCCTTCCCAATGGGAGGATAGACGCGAAGAAAAACCTGCCGTGTGGGCGTCTGGGGCCGTCCTCGACGGATGTAGTCCGCGATCGCCCTGCCCACCAAGCCGCTTAGCGGCAATTGATCGTCGCGGCGCGATTTACTGCCGGCGATTCGTAGTGTGCCTTGGCGCCAGTCAATATCGTCGAGGCGAAGTCGTGCGACCTCTTCGGCCCTGAGTCCCAGGTTCGTGAAACACCGTACGATGGCATAGTCGCGGCGGCCGGCGACCGTCCTGCGATCAAAGGCGGAAAGCAGGCGCCGCACTTGCGCATCAGTCAGGATCCGGGGCAGCGAGGCTAATCGGTGCGTGGCCGGGGCCGGCACGGCCAGGGCGAGTGCCTCCTCACACTTGCCGTGGAGCCGGAGAAAGCGGAAGTAGCTACGCAGAGACGAGGCAAGAACTTTGGCACTTGCCGGTTTGAGGCAAGCGGCACGTCTCGCCACGTATCTCACCACATCTTTGGGCGCCAAGCGGGACATCTCCACCGCGCCATCCGGGAAAAACGCGTGGAGGAACTCGCGAACGTAGCGTCTTCGATAGGTGCGAGTCGCCTCCTGCAGGCCTGAAGCGGTACACAGGTAATCATCGAAGCGCTGGATCTCGACGCTCAGAGCATCCGGCTTTTTCTCCTGATTCGAGACTCGAGGGCCAGCACTTCTTAGAACAGCATCAAAGTGACGAAGTCCTGCACGAACGGTCTTATCTTGTCGCACACCGCCAAATGGACAGCGGCATGTGGGAAGATGGCGTGACAGGAAATTCGTGATGTGAGCTTCACTGACCTGCGATGAATGAATGTGTCGCCGGGCTATCCAGTACGCGAAGTGAACCGCCGCTTGGTCATAGAAGGCGAGGGTCGCTGCCGCGTATCCTTGGGAATGAAGTTGGGCCGCCAACGCCTCGAGACTGAGCTTGAATTCCGCCGTTTCGATCTTTTGGCGAACCAGTGGGTTCTTAATACGGTACTCAAACATAGACGCTCCTTTCCCCACCCTGAGGGTGGAAGAGCGTCCATTGTTATGTGCAGGAACTCAGAAAGGAAACGAGCGATTCTTGAGGGAGCTTCACGTGTCGCACCAAACAGTTTCCGTAATTGGCTGGTGCACATAATTCCGATGCAGAATGCATTTCTTCAGAGCCCGCTCCACAAGGTTCGAGTCCAGGGGCGCGCCAGCCTGGCGAAGGAACAAGGTCAAGCGTTCCCAATGCCTCAAGCAGTAGGTGATCGCCTCGCCCAGCCCTGAGTTGGGTTCGACTCTCTTCTCGGCGAACTGGGCCTTGAACCAGGCATGCAGAGCGTCCATCACAGGCGCGCTGTGCTGCTGATGAATCCGCAGTCGTGCTTCCGGGGACAGGCCCTGGGCCTCGGCCTCCGCATCGTAGCGGTAGACCTCGCGCAAGCTCTCCAGCACGAACCGGCACTCCTCGGGGAAGTTCGGCGTCACCTCGACGAAGCGACGCCGGGCGTGCGCGTTGCAGTTTCCCCAGAGAATTTCCAACTTCTGCCTCGAGCTTCGGCACGTTGCGTGACAAGGCATCCGACATTTGAATGGGCGGCGCGAGTCCCTGTGCCCGCTCGACGAACACCCGGGCGAGGTTCTCCCCGGCATGATTCCGCCCGGTGAAGAACAGCGCGATCCGCTGCCCCTGCCGCGTCGTCGACACGATGCCGGAGGTGAACAGTCCCGTCCGTTCCTTGGAGCTCGACGAGGCTTCCTCCTCCTCCGCGCGCGGAGGGCTCGCCCTCGCCAGCGCCAGGATCTTCATGCGGGTGTCGTCGTTATAAAAGACTTCCCCTTGGGCGGCCTGCCGGATCAACTCTTCGAAAACCGGCCGAATCACTTCGGCTGTTTCCGCGACGATTTCGCACTGCGTCGAAGCCGGCAGCGGAATCCCCAGACTCGCCTCCAGCCTCTCCAGCCGATCCCACGGAACGCCACTGCCGTACTTCAACAGTGCGATCATCGCTGCTGCGCTTTCAGCGTACTTTTTCTCGCCCACCTCTTGCGGCGCTTCCGCCTCATAAATCTCGCCGCACAGATTGCAGCGCAGACGTTCCAACTCGTAGACTTTGGCCGCAATCGGTGCCTGGCCCACCACCCGGATGCGCAGCCCAGGCTCTTTCTGCAGGTACACCTTCCCCTTCAAACATCCCGGACAGTGATCTCCGGACTTCAAAGAACCGTGCGCGATTTTGATTCGCTCGGCGCCCCGATATGCCTGGGCGCCGTTTCGCCCGTGCCCCGGCTTCGGTTTCCTATTTTCGTTCGCCTTCGCAGCGGAACTATTTCTCGGAGGCGCCTGGATCCCGGCTTGCTCCAGGACCTTGCTCGTCTTCTCTGTACTCGGCTTCGTCAACAGTGCGCGCAGTTGGCTGATCGTGGTGTTCTTCTCCCCGATCCTCTCGATCAAATAGCTCAGCGCCTGGATCGCTTCTTCCAGCCTCTGACAGTCCTCTGCGCTCAACGGCCCTTGGCGCGCCCGCTCCCCCAGCGCGGCCAACTCTTCCAGATTCACCTCGATCTGCTCCTTCGCAGGCTTCACTTTACTCTACCTTGGCCAGCAGCTCACGAAAGCGCGAGGTGAGCGGATACCCCAGCACTTCCTTGATCGAACGGTTCGGCCGCTTGTTCGGGCAGTTCTTCCCTCGGCCCGTCGTCCGCCCCAGCACCACCCAGTTCGCCGCCCGGTAGCAGGTCCCGCGATAGCGTTCGGGATCCACGAAGGTCTCCAGGAAATAGACGGGGTGTCCGTAGATCCGCTCCCAGTCTCGCGCCAGGACCGTGGCCATGCGGGCCAGAATATGGGAGGCCAAGAATTCCACTCGAACCCAAGGCAAAATCAGGAAACGAGGGTTGTAAGCGAGAAAAGGCAGATTACGGCGTCGCGCCTCGGCCGACCAGCCGATGTAGCGATCGCGGGCGCCCAGATGCCGCGCTGCCGACGACCAGGCCAGGCAGGCGAGTGGGCGTCCCGCGGCGGAGACGATGTATTTCAGGTGTTCGCCTACCGGCTCGGTCACATAATGCACACAATTTGGAAACGGTGACAGTGTACTACCGTTGGCATCCGCTCTTCGGCCTCTCCCTGCCAGTGCGTAGGCGCAGTCAGCACCGGGAGGGGGAGCGCCTCTATTGCGAGGCCCCGGACGGTCGAACCTGCCTTCTTCCCAATTGGATGTTGAGTCCGGAATGTTCGCGATTTCCGCTGGGTCTCCCGCGGGTTTCACTCGCAGCGCTCGGGGAGCTTCACGATCTCCTCGCGGCTTGGCAAACTGCCCCCCCTTGCGATAAAGCTTCTCCGACACTAACTCGCAAGGAGGGATGCGGTGAAGAAATCGGCGAAACGACTCAGCGGGCAGATGAATCTCTCGCTTCTGAACCCGCCCGCCACGATCATTCCCGAGGGCAAGCTAGGACAACTGAACCGGGCCCTGGTGGAGCTACTGATCAGCGCAGCCCGGGAAGACGCGAAACAGGACTCCCAAGGAGGAAGAGGTGAATTCGAAGCTCACGTCGGAACGTCTTCGCAAGAAGGCGATCGTCTACGTTCGCCAATCCAAGCCCAGCCAGTTGATCGATAATCAGGAAAGCCGGCGCCTGCAGTACGGCTTGGTGGACCGGGCCCGGGGGTTAGGTTTTCAACAGATCAATGTAATTGACGAAGACCTGGGACGCACGGGTTCCGGCTTGGTGGAGCGGCCCGGATTTCAGCACTTGGTTTCCGAAGTGCTCAGCGAAGAAGTGGGCGCAGTCTTTTGTCTGGAGGCTTCACGCTTGGCACGCAATGGTCGCGACTGGCACCATCTGATTGAGCTGTGTGGAATGGTCGGTGCCGTCCTGGCGGACCCCGACGGTATTTACGATCCGATGCTGATTAATGATCGTCTTCTCTTGGGCCTGAAGGGATCCATGGCCGAATTTGAGCTCAGCTTGTTTCGACAGCGCTCGATCGAAGCGATTCGTCAGAAGGCCCAGCGGGGCGAGTTGTGGATCCCCCTTCCGGTCGGTTTCTGTTGGTCGCCGAACGGAAAAATCGAAAAGGATCCCGATGAGCGGGTGCAGCAAGCGGCCCAGTTGGTCTTTCGCAAGATGACGGAACTGGGGAGTATCCGCCAGGTAGTGATCTGGCTTCGGGAAGAGAACGTCTGCCTGCCCGCCTCTTCTCCTGTCGCGGGTACGTGCCAGAGAGTTTGGAAATTGCCGCTCTATCAAAACACTCACGACATGCTGACCAATCCCGTTTATGCCGGGGCTTACGCGTTCGGTAAGAGCGAAGCACGGACGAAGGTGGTGGACGGTCGAGCGCGAAGGACCTTCGGCCATGACAAGCCGCGAGCGGCCTGGGGGGTCTTGATTCGCGATCATCATCCCGGCTACATTTCCTGGGAAGAGTACGAACGGAACCAAGCGATGATTGCCACGAACACCTTTGGCCATTCTGATGCGGAGCCGAAAGCCGGCCGAGGCGGTCGAGCTTTGCTCTCGGGTCTTCTGCGCTGCCGACGTTGCGGACGGAAATTGCACGTGAATTACTCAGGACCCGGCGGGGTCGTGATTCGCTATGAGTGCAGCGGGGAACGCATCGATTGTGGGAAAGGCCGCTGCATCTCCTTTGGCGGCCTGCGGGTCGACCAAGCGGTGTCGAAGGAGGTACTGCGAGCTATCGAAGGGAACGCGATCGAAGCCGCCTGGAAAGCTGCCGAGCAGATCAAGCAGCAGCAACAAGAGTTGCGAAAGGCCTTCGAGCTGGAAGTCGAACAGGCTCGCTACGAAGCGCGCTTGGCGGCGCGGCGCTACGAAGCCGTAGACCCCGAGCAGCGATTGGTGGCCAGAGAACTTGAGGCGCGATGGAACGTCGCCTTGCAGAAGGTCCAGGAGCTGGAACATAAGCTGGAGGAATTCGACCGCAAAAGCCCTTCGGCGCCCCTGCCGATCCGGGAAGTTCTGCTGAGCCTGGCGCAGGATCTGCCCGCGGTTTGGAACTCTCCCTCGGCGGATATGCGGCTGAAGCAAAGAATCGTTCACATCCTCATTCGGGAGATCGTCGCCGACGGGGATGAGAGTAGCCGAGAGGTTGTTTTGCTGATTCACTGGGCGGGGGGCCAGCATTCCGAAGTGCGGGTGAAGAAAGGCGAGGGAGGAAAGCATCGGCACTGCACGAATCTCGAGGCCACCGAGGTAATTCGGAAGATGGCAGGCAAATTCTCAGATGAGCAGATCGCTGTCACGTTGAATCGGCTCCGGCTACGAACCGGGCTCGACAACACGTGGAACGAGATGCGCGTTTATTCGGTACGCCACCGGCTTGAACTTCCGGCCTTCGACCCGGATCAGAAGAGTCCAAACGAAGTCACTCTGGAGCAGGCAGCGCGGCGATTGAACCTCAGTCCGCCGAGCGTGCGGAAGATGATCGAAGAGAAGACATTGCTAGGCTATCAAGTTGTGGAGTGTGCTCCCTGGCAGATCCCCGTCGAGGGGTTAGATACGGAGGCAGTGCGCCGGGCAGCCGCGAATCTTAGGAATCGCGTTCGCATCCCACGAAGCGAGAGCTGCGCTGAGCAGCGATCAATTTTTCCAGAGAGTTAGTGAGGTGTAGCAGAATGGAGTTCAATCGACGGGTTGCTGGTAGCGGAGGTAGTGATGCTGCTCAATCAGGCTGTTGAATAGAGGCTCATCAGCCGTGCGCCGCACCTGTTGAAAGTTTAATGGCCGGAGTTGGCTCAAGGGCGCGCACAGAGGCGTGCTATCAATTAGGACCGGGACGGGCCGTTGGTGGCGCGTCAGTGGGTTGGGGGGCGTGTAGCGCACCGGCGGCAAGGCGATCTGGCCCGCCCGGTGCAGCATCAACAACAGGCCTCGGCAGAGCATATCGCGCGGCGTCCCGTTGGCCTGCTTCCATCCCCAAATCTCACAGAGTTTCGAGGACAACGCCCGCCGACTAGCCCCCGGATGGTCGGCGATGAGCCGCCGGATGACGGCGATCTCCTTCGCGCTGATCTCGCGGCCCCGGGTATCTCCACGCGGCGGGCATGTCTCAGTGTGTGGCAGAACGGGAAATGGAACGCAAGCCCCTCGCGCGATTTTTCTCACCTTCCCACTCCCCTCCAGACTGGCGCCGCAGCAGTCTCCGGGTTGCCCGCCGCCAGCAACAACTGTGCTTGATGAGCCTGCAGCCGGCGAGTTGCTTCCTTGCCACTCGGCCACCAGAGAAAACGCCCCTTGGAGAGCCGCTTCTGCGCCAGCCAGAACCCCTGGCCATCGTAGCTGAGAATGCGAATCGAGGTGCCCCGCCGGCTGCGGAACACAAACAAGCATCCCGAGAAGGGATCTTCCTGGAGCTTCTCCTGGCACAGCCGGGCCAACGAGTCGATCCCCTTGCGGCCATCCACGGCTTCGATCGCCACCAGGATCCGCATCTGCGGTGCGATCTGAATCACTGCGACTCCCAGAAGGCCCGGCTGAGCCCGGCCAGATCAAGCGCGGTCGTCCCTTTCCACTGAATGCGAACCTTGCCGCGCCGTCCTTCCAACTCGATCACGCACTCCGCCTGACCGCCCTCTGGCGTCGCCATCAGTTCCATGAATGTCGGCGGCGCTGCCGACTGTGCCCGCCGCGGTCCTGCCCTGGGAGTCTTGGCCGCCCGGGACTTCTTCACCCCGCCGGCCGCTTCCCGCAGCCGCTTCAGCTTGCCATATTCCAGATGCAAAGCCTGGGCTGTGGGAGAAACCCCGTGCTTACGCGCCAGTTCCACCGCCGCTGCCCACAAACGTTTCGGAATCGGCAAACGCCCCGTGTGCGCGCTTCGCCACCGCTCCAAACGGCGGAGAACTTTTTGGATGTCCTTGGAAATATCGGACGACTCTTTGGCCATTGTCGGTCCACCTGCCCAGCTGGGCGAAAGACCGACATTAGCAACTGCGCTCAGAATCAGTCACGCAGCCTTACCGAAGGGACACAAAAAGGGAACCGCCTGGTGAGAGCGAAGCCAGTAGCCGCGTTCTTTGAATTTGAGAACTCGCCTTTTGGTCTGGCCCTAGAACAGACGCTAATTGTCGATCAGCCTGCATGAAACCAACCACCCCCTTGCCCCCTCTTTAACCAAGGCTTAACCAAGGAGGGGAGTCGTCCGCGCCACGAAAAAACCCCCGACACAAGAACCGTGTCGCGGCTACCCGCTCCCCGCCAATCATAGTTTGGCAATAGGAGTCAAATTGGCCCGGAGCCAACAGATCGCTCGAATTGGTGTAGCGGAACGTCTCGCGCACCCAAGGGTACGAAAAGGCTCGAAGATTCCGTATTCGACGGCCGAACCGGAAATGATAGCCTTTGCCGGGTTGGATAAGATTTGGGGTAGACCGACGAAGGCGTCAAGTACGTGCCGCCTGTCCCTGAGAAGTTGCTGCTATAGGCCATTTGCGCGGGCAAGGGCAAACCGGATTCCACAGCCGGACTGGAATGGCGCGGAATCGGGCTGGCGCAAGCCTCTCCCGTCTTGTGACGGATCGAACTATGATAAATCGAACGCTAGACCTAAGAACGAGCCAATCGGGCCGGTCGAACGCAAGGAGGGCATCATATGGGAGAAAAACAGAGTCGGCGGATCATTCTGGCGGCACGCCCGAAAGGCGAGCCTCGTGACGAAGATTTCCAGCTGGAGGTTGTAGACATCCCCTCACCCGGTGACGACCAGGTGTTGTTGCGTACCATGTACCTGTCGCTAGATCCGTACATGCGCGGCCGCATGAATGCAGGGCCTTCTTATGCGCCTCCGGTTGAGATCGGAGAGGTGATGGAAGGTGGAACCGTCAGCGCGGTGGTGGAATCGAGATCGCCCGCTTTCGTGCCCGGAGACATCGTTCTCAGCCACACGGGGTGGCAGGAGTACGCTGTGGTGCCGGCCAGTTCCTTACGGAAACTCGATCCGGCTCGCGCGCCAGTCTCAACGGCTTTGGGTGTCCTGGGGATGCCGGGATTGACCGCTTATACCGGCCTGCTGAACATCGGCCAGCCAAAGCCTGGCGAGACGGTCGTGGTGGCGGCGGCCTCGGGAGCAGTGGGCTCGGTGGTGGGTCAGATTGCCAAGATCAAAGGATGCCGCGCTGTCGGCGTCGCCGGTGGAAAGCGAAAATGCGACTATGTGGTGTCCGAACTTGGCTTCGATGCCTGTATCGATCATCACGACGCGCCCTTCCCGCAGGATCTCAAACGGGCATGTCCGGAAGGCGTGGATGTGTACTTCGAGAACGTCGGCGGCCGGGTATTGAATGCCGTCCTGCCGCTGATGAACCGCTTTGGACGAGTGCCGGTGTGTGGCTTGATTGCGCAGTACAACTCAACCGGGTTGGTGCCAGGCATCGACCGGGTTCCGGCGCTCATGGGCGCGATTCTGGTGAAGCGGCTGAAGTTCCAGGGCTTCATCGTGACCGATTTTCGGGCTCAAGAGGATGATTTCGAGAAGGACATGATCGCGTGGCTGCGCACCGGCAAAGTGAAGTACCGCGAGGAGGTGGTGGAGGGCCTGGAAAACGCCGTCGCCGCCTTCCAGGGATTACTCACTGGCCGCAACTTCGGCAAACTGCTGGTCCGATTAGGGCCAGATCCATCAGGATCGCGGCTTGCGCACTCGTCTCAACTCAAGGATGCTAAGACAATACTGTAAGAACTTCTGGTTTTTTCGCCAAGTGAACCCGGGTGCATGACGATGCCTTTGAGGTGCTAAGCTCCGGGCTTCTATGCTATGACAATCTCCGCTTGACCCTCTTGGCGCGAGACGTCCACCTTGATCTTGTCGTCGGAGGACTCGACCGCAAGGTCGAGGGACGCGGCGCCAACACCGAGATTCTTGATGTGTACTTCATTCAGTGAGGGAGGCAGGGTAGTGCGAGCGAACCGGACTTCAGAACGTGAAGCGTCGATGGAAAGTCCGAGGCAGGACTGCAAAAGCATAATCACGGTGGCGGCTGCCCAGGCTTGGGGCGAACAGGCCACGGGGTAGAGCACCGGGCCTTCTCCCTCCCGGCGGACAAAGCCGCAAAAGAGTTCCGGCAGACGATGCAAATCGAGCCAGACAGCCGCTTCACCCAGGGCGCCAAGTAGTCTCGGTGGGGCTTCGTTGAATCCGTAGCGCGCCATACCTTGGGCGATGAGCGCGTTGTCGTGGGGCCAGACGGAGCCGTTGTGGTACGACATGGGGCTGTAACGGCTTTCCTCCGTGCTCAGGGTTCGGATGCCCCAGCCCGAGAAGAGGTCCGGCGACATGAGCGACTGGCAGACTCGCCCCGCACGCTCCGGCCGGGCGATACCGGTAAAAAGGCAGTGACCCGCGTTTGAGGCGCGAACCTGACAGGGCTTCTTCTCGCCGTCGAGCGCCAAAGCGTACGTCGAAATCTCATCGCACCAGAATGCCCGCTCGAAGTTTTCCTGCAGCAGCCGGGCCTGCTCTCTGAGGGCGCTCGCCCCCTCCGTGTCACCGCGCGTTTCAGCCATGCTGGCACTGCCTTGTTTGGCGGCATAGACGTAACCCTGGACTTCGCATAAAGCGATGGGCGGTTCCGCCAAGGCGCCGTCCGTATGAAAGACGGAATCGTGTGAGTCTTTCCAGCCCTGCTGATCGAGCCCACTGGGAGAACGGCGGGCGTATTCCACGAAGCCGTCGCCATCCACATCACCGTAACGGTCGATCCAGGCGAGAGCCAGTTGAATGTTCGGCCAGATCTCATCGATCAAGGCGCGATCATTCGTGCGCTCGTAATAGGCGGAGGCCAACATGAGAAACAGCGGTGTGGAGTCCACGCTACCGTAGTAGCAGCCGAAGGGAATTTCGTGCAGCGCGGCCATCTCGCCTCGCCTCGCCTCATGCAGAATCTTGCCAGGTTCGGCGTCCCGCTCCGGGTTCGTGGTAGTGGCCTGATGGGCCGCTAAGTACCTGAGGACTCCCTTGGCGATGGTGGGGTCCATCCACAAAGTCTCAAGCGCGGTGATAATGCCGTCGCGGCCGAATTCCGTGCTGAACCATGGAATTCCGGCGTAGGGATAGAGCCCGCACGGAGTCTCGGTGAGCAGCATCCGCAAATCCGATCGCGATCGGCGCAGCCACTGGTTAAACTGCTCGTTGTCAGTCCAGACTTCGCACACCTGCTCACTGTCCCGCCCGTCGTGGAGTGCCTTGGCGTAGGCGCGGGCATATGCGTGGTCAGGCGATACGGCACCGGCAGATTCGGAATCAAGGTCGCAGGACAGGTTAAGGAAGTAGTTGGCAGAGCCTTTTGGCTCGAGCGAAAGGCCAAGCTTCAAGCGCTGGGGTGTGATCTCCTGAGGGCTCGGGGAGCAGCGCAAACGCGCTTTGCGAACGGTATCGTCCAGTCCCTGGTAAGTGATGATCGCGCCATTTGCTTCGACGGACGGCTCCAGGCGCACGCCTCTTCGCTCCCGTTTGGTGCCTCTAACCTCGAAGAGATCTGCAAAGTCCGCATCGAAGCTGATCACCAACACCGACTTGATGGCGTGCAGGCTGTAATTAGTGACTTGGAACTGCTCATAGCATGTGCCCCGCCAGAGAAACTTGGAACGCGAAATGTGCAGCGTGCCTCTGGGTATGACAATGGTGCCGCCGACGTGAATGTCGGGATTGGTGAGGTCGACTGAGAGCAGCACGTTTCCTTCTTCCACCGATGAACTGAGTAGCATCGGCCGCTGCCCCTCCAACCGGAGAATCAGGGTGGAGAAGAATCGCGTTCCCTCATGGTAAATTCCTTGGAGTCCCCTGCCGACCGGCGCAATGTCACCCCAGCGGTCGAAAACCGCGAAACTATCACCTTGTTTGAGCACCTCGGTGCGAGTGTCATTCAGCGGCGAGGTGGCCAGGATGTAATACTTGTCACTGATCCGGATGAAATCGTCCAAGACTTCCTCTGTAAGGATGCGACTTATGGCGGTGGCGCCTGACTGACCTGCCGGGATTGACCGAGTAGGCTGACTGGCACAGCGCCTTTAGTTTGGACGTCTAATTGGGACTCTGAGGCCAGCTTGGTTCGATCATAAACAAACCTGGCTTCGCCGGCGCTCTTTCCGGCACCACCACCTGGACAACCTCCTTTTGGAGCTGAAGCCGCTCGTAAACGGAGACGTATTTCCGGCACATCCGCTCGGCCGAGAACCGTTGCTCGAAGACCTTGCGTATCCACTCGCGTTTCAGGCTGGGAACACTGGATATCGCCCGAACTGCTTCATCCACATCGTGCACAATATAACCTGTAAGGCCGTCCTTGACGATCTCAGGAACCGATCCACAAGAAAAGGCCACTACAGGCGTGCCACAGGCCATCGCCTCGATCATAACCAGTCCGAAAGGTTCTGGCCAGTTGAGGGGCAGCACCAGGGCCAGGGCGTTTCCAAGAAACTCATTCTTCTCACGATCGCTAATCTCACCGATATAGTCGACCAGGGGATGATCGAGCAAAGGCCTGATCACCTGCTCGAAATACTCGCGATCAGCGCGGTCGACCTTCGCCGCGATCCTCAGAGGAATGCCGGCGCGCTTGGCGATTTCGATAGCCTTGTCCAGACCCTTTTCGGGCGAGATGCGACCGATGAAGGCCAGATACTCGCCCGTTCCAGGAGAGAAGCGATAGAGATCCAGGGGCAGGCCGTGATGGACGGTTGCTTGCCAGTTCAGCCAGCCGAGGGGCTTGCGCTGCGCTTGGGAGATCGAAACCACGGGCATGTCACGAAACTCGCGGTGGAGGGGGACCAGGTCGGGAATGTCCAACCGTCCGTGAAGGGTAGTCAGGTGCGGAGTCTTCAAACGCCGCGAGCAGGGAAAATGCATATAGTCGATATGAAAATGGATGACTTCGAATTCCGGCGCCAGCTTCAGCACCTGCTCGATCATCAGGATGTGGTGGGCATGTTGGTCAACACACTGTGGATCGAGGCGCAGGGCCCGGGGGCAGCGCGACAAGAGCTTCGCCGCCGTGATCGAGTCTTGGCTGCCGAACAATGTAACTTCGTGACCCTGCCGTACCAGTTCCTCTGTCAGATACGATACGACCCGCTCCGTACCTCCGTAAAGCTTAGGCGGGACACTCTCGTAAAGTGGCGCCACTTGCGCGATTCTCATGGACAGTCATACCTTTCAGCGCCACCCGGGTTTTCGGCTGGGATGGCGGGGCTATTGAAGTGAGGCTGGCGATTTCAGTTAGTTGGGGGCACGATTGTCTTCAATAACTGCGAGCGTGCCCCTTTGGACGCTGCCAGGGCGAAGTGAGCTTAGTCCCAGTAGGGTGAGGAACCGTAGTAGTTGTAGATTCGCATGCCCCAGGCAGGATCGGACATATCCGGCCAGTTGTCCTTGTCGAAGCCAGGAGCTTCCTTAAGCAGGTCCTTGCTCACATTGAGCACGAACCTCTTCTCGACTGTATCCACCTTCAAGGCGCTCCAGGGAATGGCGAACAGCTTATTACCTACACCGAGCAGGCCGCCGAAGGACAATACTGCGTAGGCGACGCGTCCCGACTGCAGGTCAATCATCAATTCCTCGATTTTGCCGAGGTCTTCATTTTGAAGGTTTACTACGCGGTCTCCTTCCAGTGTGCTTGCTGCCAGTACCCTGCGCTGAGTCTTGAACTCGGTTGGAGTTGTTTGAGTAAACGCTCCGGTATTTGCCATAGTTTTGGTCTCCTTTCGTACGATTCCAGACTACGCGAGGTCAGCCGCGAATCCCATCACCCTGAATTGGTATTCCCACCACGGAGTTGTTGTAGCTCATTGGGTGCGTATTATTAAGTCCATGTATATGACAGGACGAGGTATCTAGGCGCTTGTCGTTTGTTATCTCTTGAGTTGCCTCACGCCTTGGAGCAACAGCGGCTGCCATGGTGCTACAAATGGCGCCGGCAAGAGCCGGATGTGACCATGGGGATCGAGCGGAGAAGCGGAAAACCAGCGGGATTTCAGCGGGATTTTGCGGGATGCGGCACAATCACCCTCATTTGTTCGAGTTGGTGGACTCTAAGCATTGCCGATCTCAGTGAGTACGCCCAGAATGCCCATGCCTACAGGACAATCGCGCGTGCAGTTTCCGCAGCCGGTGCAGATGATTTCGCCGAACTTCTCGGGGTAGATGTCGAACTTGTGCGAGATCCGCTGCCGTTGCCGCGACGGTTGATTCTTGCGCGGATTATGGCCGGAAGCGTGTTGTGTGAACGTGGAAAACTGGCAGGAGTCCCAGTTGAGCACGCGCGCGCCTTCGTCGGGGACGCCTTCATCGACGATGTCGAAGCAGTGGCAGGTCGCGCAATGGTCAGCGCAGGCGCCGCAGCCCAGACAGGTGGTGGAGCTCTCCTGCTGCCAGAACGGATCGTCGAAGTTATTCCGTACGAAGTCACGCACCGCCGGCGGACTGAACTTCTTGGGCGGCCCGGCATACTCGATCCCTACCTCGTCGGAAGGCTGCAGGCGCCCGTGCATCAAGGCTCGGCCTTTCTCGGTAAGACAGCGGACCTCGTACTCGCCGCCAAGGTCAAACAGAATCACGTCGGAGCCGCGCTCCGACGATGGGCTCAGTCCTACCGAGGTGCAGAAGCAGGCGTCGTCATGCGCCGTACAGCTAAGGGACACGACCGTGGTGAACTCACGGCGACGGTTGTAGAACTCGTCGGGACAGTCCCAATTGAAGACCAGATCCAGGATGGGTAGGGCGGCAGCGTCGCAGGGCCGCACTGCGATCAGCAATTGCTCGGCCGGCACCGGCTCTACGTCCGACAGCTCCACGCCCTTCGCCGTCCTCCGATAGCGAAAGAGTTGCTCATGTTTGGGGAACAGGAACTCCTTAATGGAGTTGGCGGGATGGATGAAGCCTGATAGAAGCAGGTGATCCGCGGATTTCAAGGGCACATACAAGAGGGAGTCCGGCTTGACCCGGCCGGGCCCTGCCACCCGCTTGCCCATGCTGATCCAATCGTCCACCAGCGTTCGCAGGCCTTCTTGAGTGATGACGAAGCTCAACGGGTGAAGTTCTCCTTGTCTTGAAGTGAGTAGGTGCCGCTTCACGCCGCTCTGACAAGCCGGGGTGACAAAATGGCCGCCGATGCCAAGGGTCGGCTCCGGCAAGCCATTACAGCATAGTATCGCCGCAATTCCAGGTTCTGTGACGAGCGTCACAACGACGTCTAAGGCCCGTCAGGTTGTGGGAGCATGGCCTTAGGCTATCACGCGTTCCATCCCCGAAGGCGCACACTTAGCCCGCCAGGTGGCCTGTTGGTGTCGGCATTGCACGAAGTACAAAGTTGCGTTCGAGAACGAGCCGTTGGGGTGTATACTGCTGTCGCTCAGATACCAAGACTTTGACTTAAGTCCCGGCTTGTTTCATCCTCAGCGTTCTCGCCCCGGTTGAATACAAGATCGGTGCGGCGGTTTATCAGCGCGCCAAGCCCGCGACTAGTCTCCTGTCCCAGAAATATGTGAACTAAATAACGGCTGCCGGTATCTAAGGGATTAGGAGGCTTAAGATGCGAACCGGACGCCCGAAACGACCCTTGGTTTTGACAGCCGATGAACAGGAGCGACTTCAATCGTTGGCCCATCGAGCCCGCAGCCAGCCGGTGCTGGCGCGGCGCGCTCGGGTGATCTTGGCTTCCGCCCGGGGCCTTGCCAACACGGTGGTGGCCAAGCAAGTGCGCTGCTCGGTGGGCATGGTGAACAAGTGGCGTTCCCGCTTTTTGAAGAAGCGACTGGAAGGGCTTTATGACGAGCCCCGACCCGGAGCGCCCCGCAAAGTCACCGATGCCGAGGTGGAGAAGGTAGTGATTCGGACCTTGGAAAGCACGCCCCGCGGACAGACGCATTGGAGCACCCGTAACCTGGCCCAAGCCAGCGGGTTCAGCCGCATGACGATCAGCCGGATTTGGCGCGCCTTCGGTTTGCAGCCTCATCGCACGGAGACCTTCAAACTATCACCCGACCCTCTGCTCATCGAGAAAGTGCGCGACGTGGTGGGGCTATACCTGAATCCGCCCGATCACGCTCTGGTCTTCTGCGTGGACGAGAAGAGCCAGATTCAGGCGCTGGACCGTACCCAACCGCTCCTGCCGATGCGCCCTGGCCAAGCCGAGCGGCGCACCCATGACTACAAGCGTCACGGGACCACCTCGTTGTTTGCGGCGCTGGAATTGAAGACCAGCCGCGTGATCGGCCAACTCCACCGTCGCCACCGCTCCTCCGAATTCCGCCAGTTCCTGGATCTGATCGAGGTCAATGTGCCCGCTGAACTGGAAGCCCACATCATCATGGATAACTACGGCACCCATAAGACGGCGCTCATCCGCAACTGGTTCGCGAAGCGTCCCCGATTCCACCTCCACTTCACGCCCACCTACGCTTCTTGGATCAACCTGGTGGAGCGCTGGTTTGCCGAGATCACCAACAAGCGCATTCGACGGGGCGTCTTCCGAAGTGTAAAAGAATTGGAAGCGGCCATCCGCGAGTACATCGAGGTGCACAACGAGAATCCCAAACCTTTCGTTTGGACCAAAACGGCGGACGACATTCTGGCCAGTATCGCCCGGTTTGCTCAACGTACATGTTCATCAACGCCCGATGAACTTACATCACGAATCACTGGGACGGGAGACTAGGTCCCATACGGATCACATCAGAAGATTAGAGACAGAGATTTTTGACCTATGGCCGCACTCAGAATGCTTGCCAAGCCCGTTCCCGCAACGACAGCACCCAGTCACGAGGGCTTGCTGCAACGCCCATGTGCGTGCGGCGGATCCGCCGGCTTTAACGGCGAATGTAAGGAATGTCAGAAGAAGAAGCTTCCGGGAACGATGGGTCTTCGTCTGCAGACGAAGCTCGAGATCGGTGAGCCGGACGATCGATACGAACGAGAAGCAGAGCGGATTGCGAATCAAATGGTGGGCAGGGACGTATCGCACAATGAAGAAAATAATGGCGCCGACGTTGCGCAAATTCCGCTGGGATGGGAGAGCCCACGAACAACAACCGACCTCCCGCCGATCGTCCGTGAAGTACTGAATTCGCCTGGCCAGCCACTCGACTATGGTACCCGCGGCTTCTTCGAAGCCCGTTTCGGCCATGACTTCAGCCGGGTGCGGGTGCATACCGACACGAGGGCTGCCGAGTCCGCCAAGACGATTAACGCCTTGGGGTACACCGTAGCCCCGCACATCGTGCTTTCCCGCGGTCAGTATGCTCCTGGCTCGCTGGCAGGGCGAAGGCTAATCGCTCACGAACTGACGCACATCGTTCAGCAGTCACAACCCCGGTTTCCGGCAATAGCTCCCAGGGCTGGAGGCGCTGTTGCCCATACCGATGCCTCCAGGGAAACACCGGTCGGTCCTGCATGGGGAACGGTTTCACAACACACAGAAGGTGCCATTCTGCAACGCAGTCCGGCCCCGGCCGCGCCGACGAGGAAGGTACAACCCACTGACGAGGATCTCTTAGAACTGCTTAATCGCTTCGATCCCGGCGAGCCCGTCGTTCTTTACCATGTCGATGCGGATGGAGGTCTTTTGAGAAGCATTCAGGAAGTAGGGTGGAACTTCTCCCTGAAAAAGGGCGAGCTCAATCTGACGACCAACGTCGAGGTGCGCACTGGTTTCAAGGGAGGCGCCGGACTCGACAACATCATAGCGTTCTATGTGGATTCAAGATTTGTGTCTCTCCTGCAGGAACTGGCCTTGTCACAACGTGGTGCGGGCGCAGTTGAGGAGACTTTCAATGAACACCTTCTGAAACTGTTCGCAGAGTATCAAAAGGACATCAGGCAGAAAGCAATCGAGGCAGGGGAGGACCCGGGTCGAGTATTCGCCGGCATCAAGAAACCGAAAGCTATTCTCGCGGTTCCCCGTTATACCTTCGAGGGGGGTGGGAGGGGGCAAGGACGCGCACTCTTTGGAACTGGAGACTATAACATCGCCCTGAGATCATTTAAGGGTGTTTCTGAGTGGTATCGTCTATTTAAATTGTCAATCAAGCGAATCGACCACCTTCGGTATGACGACTCGCTCCCATCGGGAAATCGGCTGGTGCCCGTGGCTCAGCTATATCCCGTACGAACGGGTCCCATCCCAGGGGGCGCACCCCCCACTTCCGGTCCAGGTCCGGAAGGCGACCTCCCGACAATGAGTCTGGGTTTGGAGGCTGGAGCTCTTCTTCCCGGCCAATTTCCAGAAAATAAGCCTTCGGTTACAAGTCCAGCTTCAGGTGAGACACCGCTTGTTTCAACACCCGTGTCGGGTACCACACCCTTGCCCCCGCGGCCGGTTTCAGGAAGCAGGCCGCTGTTGACGGGGCCGGTATCAGGGCAAACGCCGCTCCTCACTGGTCCAACTGTAAAGAGTCCGACGCCGTCTGGGTCCGGTTCGCCTCCAGGGAGTTCGGGTGAACCGACGGCGCGCGATGTGGTAGAGAACCCCAATGGCAAGATGGTCTCAGCTCCGCGGCCCTCGCCGGAGGGTGAGAAGATCCCCTCACTTGCTGAAGGCGCAATTTCGCCGGAATCCAGTCTGGCCGGTGAATCGATGACGAAGGCGCTGGGCGAGGGTTTGAATGAACCGCCGAGCGTTTCCGCCCCGGGATTGATCAGCGAGAAGGGCGAGGCAGCCGCCTACGTGGGCGCGCTCGTTGTGGATGTTGCGGCCCGAAGGTTCGCTGATTACGTCACCGGACTGCAAACTGGAAAGGCGCAGGATGCGGTAAGCAAACTCATACCTCAAATTTTGAGTAAGCTGAAGGACCGTTCGGATCTGGGGGTCATCATCACTGTGGCCTACTCTCAGCAAACGCCAGACTTGTTCGGAGTAGACCAGGAGGTTCCCCGCACGTTTCTGTGGGCTTCGTTTGACCTGGTCCTAGGAGTGACGCTGAGCGAAGCGCAAAGCCACTTCGATAATGTTTATCCGAAGCCTGCCGAGGGTGAACTCCGCGACTATCGATACGAGTGGTTCCCGCCTCCGAAAAGCGACGAGTCCCCTCAAAATTGGCATTCCGTGCAGTGGAACACCGAGTCATGGACCTCACGATTGCGGCATTGGTGGGAGGGATTATGAAAGCGGGTTTGCCGGATCATGCGATTCGAAATTGGCAGGCAGTGTTCGATGCGGCTCAATCCAACTCGCTCTGCTGACGACGTCGGACAACTTTTCTATTGACATTATAAATAACCTGGGTTAGCAAGGTATCGTACTCCAAATAACACTCTTCCGCCTACTCGCATAAGAGGGCGTCACTTCTGATGGGTGGCGGGTTGCAGTCGGGCTTTCCATCCGGCGTCGAGTTGACCTGGGTCTCTTCCAGCTTTGGAGGTGGAGATGTTCACTCGACGTGTGTGGAGGACCAGTACCGCCGTCCGCAAAGGCGCGCGTCGCCATCCCCTGTCCAGTATCCTCACGTTCATTCTTGGACTTGGACCTGCGTTGTTTCTGGCGCAACCTGTCAGGGCCCAGATATCTACCACGGCCACCATCAGCGGCACAGTGAGCGATCCCAGCGGAGCCGCCGTGGCGGGAGCCAAGGTTACGGTGATGAACGAAAACACCGGAGTCACCACCACAACCCAGAGTAACGCGGACGGCAGTTTTGTGGCATCCGGCCTGCCCGTTGGAAATTACAAGGTCTCAGTGGTTAAAGAAGGGTTTCGGACCTTTACGGAAGAGCATATCGTGGTTCACCCGGCCACGGTGACCAACGTTACGGCCGTTTTGCAACTTGGGCAGGTATCTTCGGAAATATCTGTCGTCGCCAGCGCGCAGCAGGTCCAGACTGCAACCAGTGAAGTATCGAGTCAAGTGTCCGAGCAACAGGTTGAGACTCTGCCATTGAATGGACGCAACTACCAAAGCCTCTCCGCCCTGATGCCGGGTGTCACTAATACATCGCCGGGAAGCGCACAAAACCAGGGCGGATTCCTCACGAGCAACACGATGTCCATCAATGGGATGGGGCAAAGCGGCACACTTTACACCCTTGACGGCATCTGGAACATGAATACTGGCAACATGACCCAAACGACGATTACACCCAATCCTGACACCATCCAGGAAGTTCGCGTGTTGCAGAACAACTACAGCGTGCAGTACAGCATCATGGGAGCCAATGTGGTCCTGCTGCAGACGAAGAGCGGCACCGACCAGTTTCATGGTTCGCTTTTCGAGTACCTGCGGAATGACGCCCTGGATGCCCGGAACTTCTTCAGCCCTACCGTGCCCCCTCTTAAACAGAACATCTTCGGTGGCACCATCGGCGGACCCATCAAGCTCCATCGTTCCAGCACGCCGAATACGTTTTTCTTTTATAGCTTGCAATTTGTGCGCCAGCATATTGCCTCGACCGTCCGCGGCGCCGATCCGACTGAAGCGATGCGCAACGGCGATTTCTCGTTTGACTGCCCCGCCGGGTTTAACGCCAGCGGCATTTGCAGCAGCGCTGCCAGCCCCAACATTCAGCTCAAGAATCCGGCCACGGGCCTGCCGTTCCCTAACAACCAGATCCCTTCAGGCTTGATTAATTCGAGTTCGTTGGCTTTGTTGAACGCGAAGGCCACGCTGCCGAATAACCTGGCCGGAGGTTTTCAGAATTTCATTAATTTGACACCGCAAATCAACACCCAGCACGATGATGAAATTCGTGTCGACCACAATTTTGGCGAGAAGTATCGCTTGATGGCTGAATACCTCGACGAGCGCCAGCTGAACAAAAACCCCAACGAGACTTTCCTCGGATCACCCTACACGACGAGTACCGACCCCATCACCACCAGGAACCAGCTCGCCCAGATTCAACTAACCGCGACGCTATCCCCCAGCATGGTCAACACGGTGGCAATCGCCATGAATAACTATGTGGTGGACCTGGCGCTTGCGGGAATTACCCAACGATCTCAGGTTCCCGATTTCAACGAGGTCCTTCCTTTCGAAGGCGGATTCGGATCAGACAGGCTTCCACAGATCACGTTTGCGGGTGGCTGGGCACCATTGGGTGTTTCGTATAACCTGCCTCTGAACCACGCCTCTGACCTCGAAAATACGCTTTCCGACGACTGGAGCTGGCTGCGCGGAGCTCACTACATTCAGGCTGGCATGAACATCGTTTTTGGTACCAAGCGGCAAACCGACTTTGCCACCAGCAATGGCAACTGGTTCTTCGACGGAAGCTTTAGCGGCGACCCTATCGCCGACTACCTGCTGGGCCAAGCCACCAGCCTGCAGCAGGCGAGTACGGAGACGCGACCTTATGTGCATTACAAGATCGTCTCCCCTTACGTGCAGGACCGCTGGAAGGTAACCCGGAAGTTGACGCTGACCGTGGGTATCCGGCCCGAATACGTTCCGGTTCCGCATCCGCAGATTGGCTATGAGACGGTCTTCGATCCGACCAAGTACGACCCTGCCAAGGCGCCAATCGTGAATCTGGATGGGACCATAACCCCGACGGCCAGCTACGATGCCAACAACGGCCTGATCTTCAACGGGTTGAACGGGGTGCCCCTCAACTTTGCCGACAAACACAAGTGGGTGTGGTCGCCTCAAATCGGCTTTGCCTACGACATTTTCGGGGATGGCAAAACGGCCCTGCGCGGCGGCTATGGCATTACTTACAACCGGGTGCCGACGGGTACGGATTGCAGCTATTTCTGCGGCGACAATCCTCCGCGAGTCCAGTCCATTACCTTGACGCCGGTGAGCTTTCCCAACTCGACCGGCGGGAAACCGGCACCGCCAGGAGCACTCACACTGTCGGCGAGTGAGGACCTGAATCTGAAGCCGGTGGGCATGCTCCAGACCTACAGCCTGAGTATCGAGCACCAGTTCGGGAGCTGGATTACTTCGCTGGCGGGCGCGGGTAACATTGGCCACAACATGGGAACATATTGGGACCGCAATCAGCCTTTCCCGGTTAACGGCGCTGTCCCGGGCTACCCGAGCGGAAGCTACAACTACGACCCCCGGATTAACTTCGATCCTGCTCGAAACGCCCCCGATTTCGAGTATTACTTCGCGCCTTACCAGGGTTACGCCGGGATGAATACGAACGTCAGCCTTGCCAACGCGCGGTGGAATGCCCTCGAGGTGAACGTCCGTCATCCGGTGGGCAGCAATCTGTTTCTGAGTGCCGCCTACACTTGGCAACATGGACTATCGGATACCCGTGGACTCGTCTTTTTTGAAAACAACAACACAACCCAGGACATCTACCACCCTCGCGCGGAATACGGAACCTCCAATCTGAACGCCTACCACATCCTCTCCGTAAGCTATATCTGGAGTTTGCCTTGGTACCAGAATGCCAAGGGGATCGAGGGTGCAGCACTGGGAGGGTGGAAGTATTCGGGTATTGCCACGATTCAGAGCGGCTTCGCCCAGGATGCGGGATTGAGCGTCGCGAACCAGGGCATTGCTAAGCTTCCCGACCGTACCGGTACTGCGATTTCCGGGTCGAAGACGGTTAACGAGTGGTTCAACACCGCGGCCTTCGCTGCACCGGCCTTCGGCTTTTTCGGTAGCGCCGGTACGGGCTCGATTATGGGGCCCGGTCTCGTCAACTTTGACATGGCGTTTTACAAGACATTCCGTTTCACAGAACGCCAAAACCTGGAGTTTCGCGCTGAGCTCTTCAACATTTTCAATCACACGAATTTCAACGCGTTGTCTCGGAACCTCGGCGCCGGGGACTTCGGAAAAGTGACCAGCGCTCGAGATCCGCGGATCGTCGAATTCGCCCTGAGATACCACTTCTAGTCTCAGGACGTCATCGCCGTCCCGTGCCACTCTCCGGATTTGACCGGTGAGGGGGCATCTCGGCGGGCGCCTCAATTGAATTCCGCAAAATCCCGCTAGAATCCCGCAGATTTTCCGCTCCGTCTCAATCTTCACATTCCGGCTTTGATTTGATTGTGAATGCCGTTTCTGATCCTGGACGCAGGCGCCGAAACCGGGTGGGCAAGACTTCCCACATCATTTCGAATCGGCCGGAATGAATCGAGAGTCCAAACGTCCTCTCGCTCATCGTGCCGCAGGATGTAACGGTTGCCGTCATCAGCCCGCACTCGAAACGAGCGGTATCCAACTCCATACCACTGATCGAGTACCTCGATGACCTGGTAGGTCCGGGCGTCCGGTACCCCGGGCGTGAAACGCAGGGGGCGCTCGTCCGCCTTGTATCCGGCGTAGCATTCGACCGTCAACAAGAGTCGCGGCTTTTCGGCGGACCTGCGCATGGGGCATTGAGAGGGCCTTCGCACTTCGCAGCGCGTGGGATCGCAGGCCGGGTCAGGGTTTTCGAGAGTCTGTCGCGCAATGCTGGAACGTTTCGATCAGGTCACGGATGCGGCGAGCGTCTTCTTTTCGGTGCCCATAACTGACGATTGGATCCGTGCCGCCGGTCGAGTCGATTTGAATGGTCGACCAGATCAGACCTGTGCGAATGCTCACCGAGGCGACCTGTGAGATCGAAATGCTCTCTTCGCTGGACCCTAGAAGGCGTGGCTTGATCCGGGAGACGCGCTGCGGAGTGATTTCGATCCGCAAGGGAAACAAATGGTTTCCGCGAGTCCAGCGGCTGGCGCCGAAAACCCATTTTTCCTCGGGCATTCCAGAAAGCGCTTGAGCGGCCCAGCTGGTCTCGCTGGCCTCGCGCCCACCCCAGAGAAGGATACAACGCGAAGGGACCCGCTGTCACGCTCGTTTGGAGCCAAGGAGCCAAGAGCCAGCCAGGGAGCGCCAGAAGCATCAGCCCGCTGCGGTTTGTAGCAGCTCTATCCTCTACCGCCGAAAACGCCGGTGAGGACACCGGCGCTACAGTAAGGCCGTCACTTTGATTTGTAATGCTTCGATAAGGTGGCCGCCGGCGTGAGCCTTGGAGAAGCGGGTAGTACACCCAATTATGCTGTTATTATGAACCGTTGCAGGGCCGTCCAGGCACGATGTGGACGCCAGTTCCAACCACTGGCTACAGAGCCGCGGAATAGTAGGAGATCATTTTCAAAGCACAATCCGGCTTCACGATGATGGCGCGATCACGGTACGCGTGAACGCCAGCTCGGGCGGATGACCCCAGTGAGAGAGGAGTGAAGACCATGCCCATCGATTTGATGCTGGACCACATGCCGGCCCCGCCGGCGGGTAAGGATTTCGCCATCGGCGTGATCGGCTCAGGCTTCATCATCCGCGATATCCAGTTGGTAGCTTACCGGGATGCCGGTTACAAGGTGGTGGCGATTGCTTCGGCTGAACCGGCGTCGGCCCGGGCGGTGGCTGAATTGCGCGGCGTTCCCAGCGTCCACGCGACTTACCAGGAATTAATCGCCGATCCGAGGGTTGAGATTCTGGACATTGCTGTTCCTCCGAGCCTGCAACTCGGTATCGTGCGCGAGGCGGTGCGCCGGCGGGGTCACATTAAAGGCATCCTGGCGCAGAAGCCCCTGGCGACCAACTACAAGGAGGCGCACGAGATTGTCCGGCTCTGCCGCGAGGCGGGAATTACGCTGGCGGTGAACCAGAACATGCGCTATGACCAGTCAATCCGCGCGCTGAAGACCCTGCTGGTGCGGGGCGATCTGGGCGAGCCTGTCTTGGCCACCATTGAGATGCGGGCGGTGCCCCACTGGCAGTCGTGGCTGGCTGAGTACGAACGCCTGACGCTGCTCAATATGAGCATCCATCACCTCGACTGCTTCCGTTATCTTTTCGGTGACCCCGAAGGGGTATTCGCGAGCGTGCGCCAGGACCCTCGAACAACGTTTCGGCACCGGGACGGAATCTGTCTCTATATTCTCGAGTACGCCGGCGGATTGCGAGCCAGCGGTTGGGATGACGTTTGGAGCGGTCCCGACGATCCGGCCGCCGACCGCTGGATTCACTGGCGGGTGGAAGGCACCGAGGGACTCGCCCACGGCACCATCGGCTGGCCCGCGTATCCCAGTCGGCAGCCCAGCACGATTGACTTCATGACCAGGCGGCAGCCCGGTACGATTTTTGCGCCACGCTGGAAGGAAGTATGGTTCCCGGACGCCTTTTCGGGAACCATGGGCGATCTACTCGACGCCGTAGCACGCGGCGCTGATCCCGCGACGAGCGGTGACGAGAATCTGGGTACGATGGCGCTGATCGAGGCTTGCTATCGCTCGTTTGAGGAACGGCGGTTCGTAAGCATCGACGAGATCAGATCCGGCGGGAATTGAGGGCGTGAAGATTTCAACCTTACTGTCGCTCATGATATTGACAGAACAGTAATTAATTGATAATCTCAATCCTTGTTAGCCGGGGCTTGGCCTAGCTAAGATGCCCGAATAGTCCACCCTCCCAGGCCTCCCGACGAAGGATCTATAGCACAGTTGTTAAGTCTCCATTTTTAGACCACCCCTTTCGCATCGCCTCGTTCGCCCGGCGAGGGCGTGGGAGAGGCGGGAAGCAGTCCCTTAGGTGGTCCTTCTGCCGCGCCCCTTCTTTGGTTCCTTCAGTACACTCGAGGAAGGCATTCATGAGAATACTACTGGTAGAAGGGGATACGGAATCTCCGCCAAGCCTTATAGCCACGCTGTCGGCGGCGGGCCATGAGGTGGTACGGGTAACGGATGGCCAATCGGCGCTGGAGCTCCTGAAGCGGGAGACCCCGCTGAGGCTCGCGCTTCTGGATTGGACGAGACCCGATATGGTCGGTGTGGAATTCGTTCGCAAAGTGCGCGCTGCCTTCCCAGCTGATCCCATTTACTTGATTCTACTGAGTGGCCGCGGGGACGAAGAACATCTTGCCAACGGACTCAAGGCAGGCGCCGACGACTACGTAGCGAAGCCGATCGACGCCGGCCAACTTTGCGCGCGCGTTCAGGTAGGCGTACGACTAATACAGCTCCAGTCCATGCTATCGCGCCGGGTGTTCGAGCTCCAGAGTTCTTTATCGGCGCGCAAGCGGCTAGAAGAAGCTCTCCTGAAGGAGCAGTACTATCTGCACTCGCTGATGGACAACCTTCCCGATGGGATTTACTTCAAGGATACGGCATCCCGCTTCAAACGCATCAACAAGGCCCAGGCTGCGCGCTTTGGCCTGACCGATCCTGATTCCGCACTGGGCAAGACGGATCGCGATTTCTTCGGGCCGGAGCATGCGACCCAAGCTCTTGAGGACGAGCGGCAGATCATGGAGACAGGCACGCCGGTTATCGGGAAAGAAGAAAAGGAGACTTGGCCAGACGGGAGAGTGACTTGGGTCTCTTCCACCAAAATGCCGCTGCTGGAACCTGGTGGGAAGATCGTCGGCACGTTTGGTGTTTCACGCGACATCACCCAGCGCAAAGAGGCCGAAGAAGCGCACCGGCTTCTCGCTTCGATAGTCGAGGCCTCCGATGATGCTATTGTCGGTAAAACGCTTGAGGGAACAATCTTCAGTTGGAATAAGGGTGCCGAACTGCTTTACGGCTATCCCGAAAGGGAAGTTGTCGGAAAATCCATTTCCATGCTGAGTCCGGCGGACCGGCCGGATGAAGTGCCGGAGATCCTTGCCAAGATCAAGGCAGGCCAAAGGGTGTCCCACTTTGAGACAGTGCGCTTGGCGAAAGATGGCAGTCGCATTCACGTCTCACTCAGCGTTTCTCCCATCCACAATGCGTCGGGAGAGATTCTTGGAGCGTCGATGATCGCTCGCGATATCAGTGAGCACAAGCGGGCGGAGGAGGAGTTGCGCCGCAGTGAGGCGCACCTTGCCGCGGGGCAGAGGCTCAGCCATACCGGGCAGCTGGGCCTGGAATCTTGTGTCGGGCGAGCTCTACTGGTCGCAAGAGACTTACCGCATGTTCGGCTTCGATCCGGCGACGACCAAAGCTTCCGTGGCCGAAGCGTTTCTGCCGAGGCTTCACCCGGAAGATCGGCCGATGGTTGACCAAAGGCTCAGGGCGGCAGAAATTGAAACGGAGGACCATGAACTGAATTATCGAATTATCCTTCCGGACGGGCGCATTAAGCACATGCATGATGTGGTCTACACGGTAGTCGACGACGGCAAGGTCATCGAGCGGTACGGTGTAGTGATGGATGTAACTGAGCGAAAGCGCGCGGAAGCGCGTTTGACGGTTCAGTACGAGACCGCCCGCGCTCTGGCCGAAGCGGAGACGCTGGCTCAGGCAGTGCCCAGGGTGCTTCGAGCCGTTTGCGAATCTCTCGGATGGGAACACAGTGTTTTCTGGCAGGTCGACAAGGCCGTCCGGCTGTTGCGTTGGGTCGAGAGCTGGCATCCACCATCGCTCGATTTCACCGGATTGGACGAGATCCAGCGCCAAATCACTTTCGCTCCCGGTGCGGGTCTCGCGGGCGCCGTTTGGAGCACGGGCTTGCCTTCGTGGGTGCCTGACATCACTCCCTTGTCGGGATACGCGAAAATTGTCGCGGGCTACGGGCTCCTGACGGCCGCCAGCTTCCCGGTGATTGCCGCAGGATACGTGCTGGGGGTCATACAATTGTTCAGACGTGAGAACGTCGAGCGGGACGAGCAGGTACTCGAGTTGCTCATGACCATCGGCGGCCAAATCGGGCCCTTGATCGAACGCCAGCGCGCCGAAGACGAAAAACGCCGGGCTGAAGAAGCGCTGCGGGCTTCCCAGGGCCGCTACCGGCTGCTCTTCGAACGCAATCTGGCGGGCGCCTTCCGCGCCACCATGGATGGCTGCATCCTGGACTGTAACGATGCGGTCGCCTACTATCTGGGATACGACTCGCCCAAAGATCTCCTCGCTTGCGTCACCGATATCCACTACTCGGCCGAAGAGCGCGAAGCATTCCTGGCACGGCTAAGAGCGGAGAAATGCATTCTGAACAGTGAATTGAGGCTGCAGCGCAGGGACGGCACCCTGGTCTGGGTAATCGCCAATGCGAGCGTCGTCGATGATGAGGGCACCGAGCTGATTGAGGCTACCATCATCGATATTACCGACCGCAAGGAGAGCGAGGAAGCCCTGGTCGAGGGGGCCAACCTGGAGGCCTTGCGGGCCGAAATTGGCGTCGCCCTGACGCGCGGCGGCACGCTCGATGCCGCGCTGCAGTCCTGCACTGAGGCTCTAGCGCGGCGCGCCGGTGCGGCTCTGGCGCGAGTGTGGACGCTTAATGAGACCTCCGCCACCCTGTTGCTCGAAGCCAGCGCCGGGCTGTACACGCATCTAGACGGCGCCCACGGGCGGGTGCCGCTGGGGAAATTTAAGATCGGCCGAATTGCCCAGAATCGGACGCCGCATTTGTCGAACGATATTCAAAACGATGCCGAGGTGAGCGATCCTGAGTGGGTCAAGCGAGAAGGGTTGACGAGCTTTGTGGGGGTCCCTTTGGTCGTCGAGAAGCGCGTCGTCGGCGTCGTTGCCATGTTCGGACGCAAACCGATCACCGATGAAGTACTTTGGACCTTTTCGTCCATCGCCGACCAGATGGCGCAATTTGTTTACGGCAAACGGGCCGAAGAAGCGCAGCGGCGCAGCGAAGAGCGCGCCCGCTTGCTGTTCGCCACGATTCCGCATCCGGCCTGGGTTTGTGACGTTGAAACTCTGGGCTTTCTCGAAGTCAATGAAGCTGCAGTCAAGCAGTATGGCTATAGCCGCGAAGAATTTCTTCGCCTTAAGGTCACCGACATCACTCGTGTCGAGGACGTCGAGCGGCTTAAGAAGTATCTAGGGGACCATTCAACATTGACCGTCCGCAACGCGGGACAATGGGGGCACCGAACCAGGGACGGGCGTCCCATTGATGTTGAGATCAGCGCTCACCTCCTCGAATACGACGGACGCAAGGCTTCTGTGGCCATCGCTCAGAACGTCACGGAGCAGACGCGGCTGGAGCTCGAACTCCGTCACGCCCAGAAGCTCGAGGCTGTTGGCGGACTGGCCGCGGGCATCGCCCACGAACTCAATACACCCATCCAGTACGTGGGCGACAATACCCACTTTCTCCAGGATGCGTTTGCTGACCTCGGACAGGTGATCGGGAAATATCGTCGCCTGCGTGATGCAGCCGTAAATGGCGGCGTCACTGCGGCCGCGTTGCAAGAGGTAATCCAGGCGGAGCAGTCCGCGGATTTGGGCTACCTCATGGAAGAGATTCCCAAAGCCCTGGTGCAGTCGCTTGACGGCGTGACCCGGGTTGCGACCATCGTGCGCGCTATGAAGGAGTTCGCCCATCCCGATCGTAGTGAGAAAATGGCAACCGATTTGAACAAGGCGCTCGAAAGCACGCTCACGGTAGCTCGCAACGAGATTAAGTACGTGGCGGACGTCGAGACGGACTTTGAGGAATTGCCCCTTGTCTTCTGCTATGGGAGCGACATGAATCAGGTGTTTCTGAATCTGCTGGTGAACTCGGCCCATGCCATCAAAGATGTGGTAAAGGATAGCCAGGGTAAGGGAGTGATCCGGGTTCGGACTCACTTGGAAGACAACTCGGTGCTGATCTCCATTAGCGACACCGGTTGCGGTATCCCGGAGAACATTCGCGAGAAGATTTTTGAGCCTTTCTTTACGACCAAGGACGTTGGACACGGAAGCGGCCAGGGTCTGGCGATCGCCCGCTCCATTGTGGTGGAAAAGCATGGCGGTTCGCTCACTTTCGATACGGAGGTCGGGCGGGGCACAAGCTTTTACATCCGGCTCCCGATTGATGTTCAGTAGGCCCGCGGCGGAGAGCGAAGGGTTCCGATCGCGACGATCAGTGAATATGAAACCAGGATCAAGAAACACCAGGGCTGACTAGCCAATGAATCATTCCCAGGCAGCGTGTATTAGAAGACGGGGCATCAGTTATATTCTATTGACAACAACTCTGCTTTTGGGCGTTCCCTCGCTCCGCCATACCACCTGGCATATCAACGCCGAATTCCACACCCTCCTTGAAACGATCGCCACCCTGCTGGCGCTCATCGCGGGTTCCATAGCCCTGGTGCGCTATTACGCTAAGCGGTCCGACACCTTCCTGGTGCTGGGGAGCGGCTTATTGGGAACGTCCCTGCTCGACGGCTATCACGCCCTCATAACGTCGTCTTTTCTGGTTGGGCACACTCGTTCCAGTCTTTTGTCTCTCATGCCCTGGAGTGGCGTTACCTCCCGGCTCTTCTTGTCGCTGGTAATGTATGCGAGTCTGCTGGCCTGGAAAAGAGAAGTCCGTTCGGCTTCTACAAGGCCTCTCAATGAGCGCGCGCTCTATTTCACCATGGGAGCTTCGACCACTGTTCTTTTTCTCTTCTTCACGCTAGTACCCCTGCCCCCGATGTCCCACCCGAACTGGTTCATCCACCAACCGGTGGATCTGATTCCCGCTGTCCTCTTTGGATTGGCTGCGGCTGGATACTTGCGAACAGGCGAGTGGAGGGCCGACGATTTTGAACACTGGCTGGTGATTTCGCTTTTGGTGGCCGTGACCTGCCAATTCTACGGTGTTTTTTTTCAGAGGATGTTCTACGGTCGTTGGAGCGTTTTCCATCTGCTGAAGATTGTGTCTTATGCTTCCGTATTGGTAGGTCTGTTCACCAGCATGTTTTCTATTTTCAAAAGCGAAGCAGAAAACACGGACCACCTTCGGAGTACCAACCAATCCCTCGAGGCTGAGATCGCAAAACGTAAGGAAATGGAACAGGAACTGCATCGGGCGCACGATGAACTGGAGGCCCGCGTGAAGGAGCGCACGGCGGACTTGGCCCAGACTAATCGGACCCTACAACTCGAAGTCGCGGAACGGGGCCGGGCGGAAACACAGCGCGCTCGCCTGGCGACAGCCATCGAGCAGGCGGCGGAAGGCGTTGTTGTTACCGATCCGGAAGGCTCAATTCAATACATTAATCCTGCCTTCACCACGATCACAGGTTACACCGAAGCCGAAGTAATAGGCCGGAATCCCCGACTGCTGAAATCGGGTAAGCATGAGTCCGGCTTCTATGCCGATCTCTGGAAGACCGTGCTCGCCGGCGAAACCTGGCGCGGCGAGGTCATCAACCGGCGAAAGGACGGCAGTCTATACTCCGAAGCGATGAGCATAACCCCTGTCAGGGACGCGCATGGCGCAATCGCGGGTTTTACCGCCATTAAGCAGGACATCACCGAGCGCAAACGGCTAGAAGTCGAACTGCGCCACGCGCAGAAACTCGAGGCCGTGGGCGGGCTCGCCGCCGGCATCGCCCACGAACTCAACACACCGATCCAGTTTGTGGGTGACAACACCCATTTTCTTAAAGGTGCCTTTGCCGACCTCACTAGGGTTATCGAGAATTATCACCAGCTTCGGGATGCGGCAGACAATGGCGGCACCAGCGCGGCGCTGGTCGAGGAAGTGAAGCAGGCCGAGCAGACCGCCGACCTGGATTATCTGATGGAGGAGATACCCAGAGCGCTTGAGCAATCCCTCGATGGTGTGACCCGCGTCGCTACGATCGTGCGGGCCATGAAGGAGTTCGCCCATCCCGATCGAAGTGAGAAAATGGCGACTGATTTGAATAAGGCGCTTGAAAGTACGCTGATCGTGGCTCGCAATGAAATTAAGTACGTGGCCGACGTGGAGACCGATTTTGGGGAGCTGCCGCTGGTGCAATGCCACGGGAGCGACATCAATCAGGTCTTCCTGAACCTCCTGGTAAATGCCGCTCACGCCATCAAGGGCGTGATGAAGGACGGCGAAAAGAAGGGTCTGATTCGGGTTCAGACCCGCCTGGAGGAACAAAGCGTGCTGATCTCGATCAGCGACACCGGCTGTGGGATCCCGGAGGACATCCGAGAGAAGATTTTCGAGCCTTTTTTCACCACCAAAGAAGTAGGAGTGGGTACCGGTCAGGGCCTGGCGATAGCCCGATCGATCGTGGTGGACAAGCATGGCGGCTCGCTGACTCTCGACACCGAAGTGGGATGCGGCACCACGTTCCACATCCGGCTGCCCGTCGGCAGCGGCAGCGAGGGAGAGTTTGCATGAGACGCGTCCTCTTTGTCGACGATGAACCCCGCATTCTCGAAGGCCTGCAGCGAATGTTGCGGCCGCAGCGGCAACAATGGGAGATGTCGTTCGCATCGAGTGGCGAAGCAGCACTGAAGCTGCTGGCGGAGAAGCCGTTTGACGTTATCGTATCCGATATGCGCATGCCGGGAATGGACGGCGCAGCCCTGTTAATTGAGGTGCGGGACCGCTTTCCAGGCGTGGTGAGGATGCTCCTAACTGGCTATACCTCCCTCGAATCCGCGGTGAGGGCTATCCCGGTGGCCCACCAGTTTATGGTGAAGCCTTGTGATCCCAGCCTGCTGCAAGTGACGGTGGAGCGAGCCTGCAGCTTGAAGGAACTGATGGGCAGCGATACCGTTTGTCACACCGTGGGCGCGATGACTGACCTTCCTCCTCTCCCTCGCACCTATGGGGCGCTGGTACAGGCCCTTTCCGATCCTGATGCAGGGTTGGACACCATCGCCCGCATCGTGGAGAGGGACGTTGCGGTAACCGCCCGAATCCTTCAAGTGGTGAATTCACCGTTATTCGGCACGTCGCGTCGCATCTTAAACATACGCACGGCCGTCAGCTTCCTGGGAGTGGACATCCTCAAGAACCTGGTGCTTTCGGCGGAGACCTTTCGGGCATTTGAAGGCGCTAGGGAAATCGGAGGGTGCAGTCTGGAGAGTGTTCACGCTCACGCCCACCTCACTGCCCGCATTTGCCGTCGGCTGCCGGTCGAACAGGAATTGAAGGAAATAGCCAATCTCGCCGCCCTGCTGCACGATGTGGGAAAGCTGGTATTGATGACCCGGCTTCCCGACCAGTTTGCCCAAGCGGTAGAGCAAGCCCGTCAAAAAAGGAAGGCGCTGCATGAGACGGAAAAGGAGGTATTCGGTGTGACCCATGCCGCAATCGGGGCTTATCTGCTGGGACTTTGGGGGTTGCCCTTTCCCATCATCGAGGGAGTCGCGTATCACCATTGTCCCGGCGAGGTGCCCCATCAGACCTTCGATTGCCTGGCGGCGGTGCACGTGGCGGACGTACTGGCGCGCACGCACGAGATGCAGCCAGAAGCAGCTCGACTCGCAACCCCGCAGTTCGATATGCAGTACCTCAGCGACCTCGGAGTGGGGGACCAGGTCGGGGCGTGGCAGTCGATAGCCGAGGAAACGGCGCGGCAGAGTGAGGCCTGAAATGGGCGAAACCGAACGAGCGCGCATACTCATGGTTGACGATGAGGTGCGTCTGCTGGATGCCATGCGACGCAATCTGCGCAACAGCTTTGAAGTCACCACGGCGACAAGCGCCGGCGAAGCAGTCGAGATTCTCGAGCGCAGCAACACTTATGCGGTGCTGGTTTCGGATCTCCGGATGCCGGTAATGGATGGCATCACGCTGTTCCTTTGGGCACGCGAAGCGGCGCCTCACACCACTCGCGTGCTGCTGACGGGTCAGGCCGATCTTAACAACGCCATTGCCGCCGTGAATGAGGGAGCCATCTTCCGCTTTCTCAGCAAACCTTGCGCTCCGGAATTGCTTCTGAAGACCCTGCAGGCAGCGGTGGAACAAAACAGGCTGGTAACCTCCGAGCGGGTGCTGCTGGAGCAAACCTTGCGAGGCAGCGTGAAAGCCCTGATCGACATTCTCGCCCTGGTGAGTCCGGCCGCCTTTGGCCGGGCCACGCGCGCGCGAACCGGGGTGACCGAGTTGATGGATTGCTGCTCGGTTTCCGAACGGTGGCCGGTGGAAGTGGCGGCGATGCTTTCACAGATAGGGTGTGTTGTCCTGCCACCCCAGGCGCTGGATAAGATTTATCATGGAGAAGCGCTTCGTGAGGATGAACAGGCCATGGTGAAACGGATCCCCACGCTGGTCGAGGAACTGCTCGCCAACATTCCCCGCCTCGAACCTGTCCGTGACATTCTTCGCTATCAGCAGAAGAACTACGATGGCAGTGGCCTGCCTGCTGACGGCGTCCGCGGCGAGGACATCCCCTGGGGCGCCCGAGCTTTGCGTATCGTTCTCGATCTCGATGTGCTCGAGGCCCGCGGAATACGGCGCGATATCGGTTTCAACACGCTGAGAGGGCGTGTGGGACAATACGATCCGTCTATCCTCGAGTCGCTCGCCCGGGTTCGTGACGCCGCCGAAGAGGGAATGAAGGCGCTGGTGAGGGAGTTACCGGTTCGCGACCTGCGCACGGGAATGTTGCTGGCCGACGATGTGAAGACCAAGAAAGGCCTGCTGCTGGTTGCCAGAGGACAAGAGGTTACACCCAGCCTGATGGAGCGAATCCGCAACTTCTCCGCAGAAGTCGGCGTAGAGGAACCAATCCGGGTCATAATCCTGAACCCGGTTCACCGCGCCTTGGTGGAGGCCTAGTAGGTTCATCAGATGGTCCCGAGCTGCGAAGGCCACAGGGCTGGCTAACGGTAGTCGGCTTCCTGCACCGGTTCCAGGTGGTCCTCGTCGCTATGGAATACTCCATCCGAGATGCGGATCTTCAGCAGAGCCTCCGCTACCGAAGGATCGAAGTGTTTTCCGGCTTTCAGGCGGATTTCGGCAAGTGCGGCCGAAACCGGTAGAGATCTGCGATAGCGGCGGTCGTGAGTCATGACATCGAAAGCGTCTGCGACTGCTACAATCCGCGCTGGCAGCGGTATAGCATCGCCTTCGAGCCCCTCGTAACCCCTGCCGTCCCACTGTTCGTGATGATAGAGGGCGATCGTCTCCGCCAGGCGCAGCAGCGGGGAACGGCTGCCGCCCAGTATTTGCGCTCCGATCATAGTGTGCGTTTTCATCAACTTGTATTCCTGGGCCGTCAGTCCGGCGGGTTTCAGGAGAATTGCATCGGGAATGCCGATCTTGCCCACGTCGTGCAAGGGCGCGGCCTGGCCGATCATGGCAGCGATGTCCGCCGGCACATCGAGGTTCTGGGCAAGCAGCTCAGCCAGACGGCCGACTCGAATGGTGTGTTGGCCTGTCTCGTCATCGCGATACTCGGCGGCGAGAGCGAGGCGAGCGACGGCTTCGAATTGCGCCTCCTCCAGGTCTCGGGTCCTCTCGATCACAGCCGTTTCCAAGTTCTCGTTTTGCTGCCGGAGTTGCAGGTGGAGAGACCTCGTTTCCAGCAGGTTCTTGACGCGCAGCAGCATCTCGGTGGTATCGCATGGCTTGACCAGAAAATCCTTCGCACCCAGCGAGAGTGCAGACTGCTTGGCGGCGGCGGTTTGATCAGCCGTCAGAACTAGCACCGGAAAATATTCGCTGTCCCCGATTCGCGAGGCCAACTGTCTCAACACGGCTAGCCCGTCCAGATACGGCATGGCAAGGTCCAGAAGAAGGAGATCCGGCTTAAACCGTTCATAAAGGGGCAGTATCAAGCGCGAATCGCAGATCGTCTGCAGATTCGTGTAACCGGCCATGCGGAGCGTCCGTTCCAAAGATGCCACCACAGATTCTTCATCGTCGGCCATGAGTACGCGGGCGTTTCGATCGGGTTGTCTTTCCACCTGGGCTCCTTGCGAACAGAAAGCTCTCCTCCTGGCTATCGGCTGAGCCACTCCAAAAACTGAGAAAATCGAAGACGCCTCCTCCATTGTCGTACCGGTATGCGCCAAGGCACCGCTAAACGAGCCCACTACCGGCAGTTCCAAAAGCGTGCTTGAACGCGCCGTCAGGTGTATACTCGCGTGTGCCGGCGAGGTAGCCTCAAACCCCCCGCTGAATCTCACAAAGGAAATTGTCATGGATGCGGTCGTTGCCCATCGCGTACAGTTCGCCCTGACAGTGATGTTCCATTATCTGTTTCCCGTCCTCACCATGGGGCTGGGGTTCTTCATCGCCTTATTATCGACGCTGCATCTAACGACCGGACAGGAACGCTACGCCCGAGCCGCCGCTTTTTGGGGGCGTGTTTTCGCAATCAACTTCGCTATTGGCGTGGTTACGGGCATTCCCCTAGAGTTTGAGTTCGGGACCAACTGGAGCCGATTCTCAGCCTTTGGTGGTGGAGTCTTTGGACAGACACTGCCCATGGAAGGCGTCTATGCTTTCTTTCTGGAATCCGGCTTCCTGGGACTCTTCCTTTTCGGGGAGGGCCGCGTCTCGAAGACCGTGCACTGGATCGCCAGCCTTGGAGTGGCGGTCGGCTCGCTGCTTTCCGGATATTTCATCGTGGCCACCGATGCTTGGATGCAGCATCCCACCGGATACCAGCTGAATGCAGACGGAACCGTCCAGCTGACTTCGTTCTGGGCGGTTCTGCTCAACCCCTACGCCGGGTGGCAGTACCTCCACACCATCAACGGAGCTCTGGTGACGGCGGCCTACGTGGTCGGTGGGGTCGGTGCGTACTACCTGCTTTCCGGCCGGCATCCGGAATTCGCCAAGCTCTCGGTGAAGATGGCGGTAATTGCCGGCGTGATCGTTTCGTTGACCCAGGCCTTCCCAACCGGGGATCTGAACAGCGCTAACGTGGTCCGGTATCAGCCTACCAAGTTAGCGGCCATGGAGGGTTTGTTTGAAAACGAGAAAGGTGCTCCGCTGGCCATTATTGGCATGCCCGATACCGATAACAAAAGGTTGATCGACCCTGTTTACATACCCGAGGTTCTCAGTTACCTGGCTTACGGCAACTTCCGCGCGCCTATGAATGGGCTCTCGAGTTATCCGCGTGAGTTGTGGCCGCCTGTGGAGCTGACCTATTACACCTACCATATTATGGTAGGCCTCGGAACGCTCTTTATCGCCCAAATGTTGATCGGACTGCTGCTGCTGTGGAGGCGCCGCCTGTTCAGCGCGCGCTGGTTCCTCTGGACGCTGATGTTTGCCATTCCCTTTACTTACATCGCCAACGAGGCTGGATGGGTTGTTGCCGAGGTCGGACGGCAACCATGGCTTGTATTCGGCTTGCTGAAGACGGCGGACGGCACCTCAACCAATGTGTTTGCGGGCGAAACCGTGTTTACCACTCTGGGATTTGCCGGCGTGTACACGCTTTTGGCGCTACTGTTCGTTTTTTTGGTCGGCCGGGTGATCTATCAGGGACCCAAAGAAGCTGAAGTTGCCTCCCCGGTCGTAGGTTAACGCTATAAGTTATAAGTTATGAATTGTGAATTATGAATTGTGAGTTATGGGTTGTGAATTAAAACTTTCTAGCAGGCCGCGAAAAACCTGTCTCTACTGTCATTCTGAGGAGCCCGAAGGCGACGAAGAATCTCGCATAGCATTGAAAATATACAGAGCCGGATCCTTCGCGCAGTTTACCCTGAGCTCCCTTCGCTGCACTCAGGACCGTTCGCACCGGATGAACGAACGGGTTCAGGATGACAGCTGGGAAGGGTTTTTTGCGCAAGCCTGCCAGACTCAAGTACATAAGTAATAACTCATGACTTATAACTCATAACTTATAAAACTGTTTCGCTGGAGTACAAAATGAACGTCGTCTGGTTTTGGGTGCTCGGTGCCATGCTGACCGCTTATTCGATTCTCGATGGTTACGACCTTGGTGTCGGCACGCTGCATCTGTGGATTGCCAGGACTAACCAGGAGCGGCGCGTCACCTTAAATTCCATCGGCCCGGTTTGGAACGGCAATGAGGTTTGGCTGCTGGCGGCCGGCGGCATGCTGGTGGTTTCCTTTCCCCGTGTGTATGCCGCGGGCTTCAGCGGCTTTTATCTCGCTCTCATGATCGTGTTGTGGCTGCTGATCCTGCGCGGCGTCTCGATCGAGTTCCGCCACCAGATCGATGATCCGCTTTGGCGGGCCTTGTGGGACACTGGCTTTTGGCTTGGCAGCCTGCTGATTTCCTTGCTGCTGGGCGTGGCTCTCGGCAACGTAGTGCGAGGAATACCTATAGATCACGACGGCAGTTTCCAGGGCACCTTTACCCTGATGTTGAATCCGTATTCATTGCTGATCGGCGTGCTGAGCCTGGTTGTCCTTGCCTGGCACGGTTGCAATTATCTCCGCGTCAAAACCGAAGGAGAGGTTCTGGAGCGGGCCGAGAAGTTTTCGCGCCTGCTCGGGCGGGTTGTACTGGTGCTAGTGGTGCTGGCGACCATCGCCACCTTCAAAGTGCGGAAAGACTCGGCATCCAATTTCCTGGCTCATCCTGTCGCTTTTGTTCTTCCCGCTCTCGCGCTGGCAGGACTTGTATCGAGCTTTCTATGCCGTTCGCGCCAGCGCGCCCGGGGTGCCTTCTGGTCGTCAGTAGCTCTTATCGCGGGATTGCTGACCTCAGCTGCCATGACCGTATTCCCCAATTTGCTAACCTCGACTCTCAATCCCGCCTACAGTCTTACCGTCTATAACGCTGCCTCGTCGCCTTTATCCCTGAAGGCGGCTTTTGTCGCGAATATCTTTGGCATGATCGGCGTGCTGGTCTACAGCAGCTATGTGCACCGCACCTTCTCCGGCAAAGTCCAGGTGCGCGATCACGGCTATTAGCTCCGGCGTTCCGATCTCGACTCATTCGCTGAAAGCCAGTGCTGACTAAGATCTGACAGGTGGCCCCTTAATCCCAGGGGCCCGGACGCCTATGACGGTAGAGCGAATAGTTTCCGGAGGTCAGACTGGGGCCGATCGGGGCGCGTTTGACGCAGCGCTCGGATTTGGTATCGAGATCGGTGGTTGGGCGCCCAAGGGGAGGGTGGACGAGGATGGATTGATTCCAATAAGCTATCCGAATCTCATCGAGGCCGAGGTGGACAATCCAAATGTTCGCACCGAACTCAATGTCCGCGATTCGGATGCGACCTTGATCTTTTCCCATGGACCGCTGACGGGCGGATCCGAATTTACCAGGAAGTCTGCAGCAAGATTGGGAAGACCTTGGAAGCACGTCAATCTAACAGAAACGAAACACAGCGCTGCAGTTGCAGACATAGTGGAATGGCTTTCTCAGATCAAGCCGCGCGTGTTGAACATCGCCGGACCGCGTGCAAGCGAGGAGCCACGCATTTATGACGCCACTAAGACCATCATGGAGAGTGTCTTCATGAACCAAAACCTGGGCATCCTGGTGAGTCTGCGTGAGTCAGTGCTGTCGCAGTGCGGCGGCTGGGACCAAATTCGATGGCAGGTTCCGTCCTGGTTCTGCACACTGGGGACGATCAGCCTTGGGGTTGTTAACTTCTTTGCGGGTACCCATTATGAGCCCAAAAAGTTTGGTGGATTCTTCGCCGCCCTCGGGATTTTTGGCATTTTGTGCTTTGTACTTCTGTCCAAGCTGGTGATTTACGAGCGGCGGGTGGTCGACGAATTCAACGGAAGTCTCGATAGAATTCTTGTTGGCGACAGCCTGAAGGATATTCTAAAGATCAATCGTCCGTTCAATTTTGTTTGGCCGCGGATCCTCTGCACGGCGACTTTTTGGTTTCTTGCATACACGGCAGTACTGACACTCTTTTTTTTGGGCCTGGTGGCGCGGATAGAGTGGCAAGGGTGGAGATGGGTGATTCTGGTGGACGGCAGTGCAGTCGTCTTTGCGATCGTGGCGTTGTCCCCTCGGGTGAGACAAAAACTCAAGAGACTGGTTGACCGTTTGGGGGATCTGATCGCACAGCTAAGACGTTCCATTGCAGGAGGCTCGTCGGCCGGTGAAGGCAGACCAACCCGCCAGGAATAGCTAGTTAGAAACGTCTGCTAGAGGTTGTTTCCGGACGGTTATGGTAAAGGGACTGCTTAGAGGATAATTGAGCTGCTAAAGATCGAAAACGGTGGCTCGGCCCTGCCTGCCTGGTTAAGCAACAGATCGCCATCAGCCATCCCGGCCGTACGTAATCTGACGACGCAGTGCGACGTCAGAAATGGCTGCGCGTTGGGGTGCCGCGACGTCACGAGCTTGGCTGAACCAGCCCCGGGGACACGGGGACACCTGGGGTTTGCATTCACAGGCGGGTAGGTGTATCTTGTAGTTCATCGGTCAATCGGAAGGGCACGTACCTGATCGTTGAATAGCTGAGGTCATCCGCCTCCCCTCAAGGCCAGAGGAGGGCAGCGTTGTTTCTCGATTTCTATGGTCTGCGCGAGCAGCCCTTCGGCGTCACTCCGGACCCCCGTTATCTGTATGAAAGCCCTGCACGTCAAGCGACCTTCGAGACGCTTGTCTGCGGGATCGAAGCGGGGAGGGGCTTACTGACAGTGGTCGGTTTGCCGGGAGCGGGCAAGACCACCCTGCTATTTCGGCTCCTGGACAGATTCCAGGCATCCGCCCACACTGCTTTCCTGTTTCAAACCCAGTGCGACCCGCAGGAGTTCTTCGATTATCTTCTCAACGACATGGGGATCGAGGTACAAGGTCAAAGTCCGGCGGGGATGCGCGCGCACTTTAACAAAGTCCTCCTAGCCGAGACCGAAGGCGGCAGACGATCTTTACTGATCATCGATGAAGCGCAGAACCTTGAAGGGTCGGTTCTCGAAACGGTGCGTCTACTCTCCAATCTGGAAACGAGGCGGGCAAAGCTCCTGCAAATCGTCCTGGCTGGGCAACCCAGGCTGGCGGAAACGCTGGCGAACCCACGCTTGGCTCAGTTGCGCCAGCGCATCTCCATCGTGGCCCGTTTGGACCCCTTCACAGCGGCAGAGACCAAGGAGTACATCTACCATCGACTTCGGATAGCCGGCTATCAGGGGCCTTCCATGTTCACGCCGGAGGCCCTCGCCATCATCTCAAACCGCAGCAGAGGTATCCCTCGAGAGATTAACAACCTTTGCTTCCTCGCCTTATCGCTCGGCTGTGCTTCAGGAACGGAGCTAATTGACTCTGCGATCATGCAGGAGGTCATTGCCGATCTGGACGGCGGTTCCCAAGTCCCGCCAGCACTGGAGCCTTTTCGTCCGCCCGCCCCGCCTCCGCACGTTGCTCCGGCTTTTGCTGCCCCGGCAGGCGGCCCTTGACTCGGCGCTGACCGAACGGGACTTCGGCGTCCCGCCGGCACTGGAGCCTTCTCGTCCGCCCGCCCCGACTCCGCCCGTTGCTCCGGCTTTTGTTGCCCGGCAGGTGACCCTTGACTCGGCGCTGACCGAACGGGACTTCGGCGTCCCGCCAGTACTAGAGCCTTCTCGTCCGCCCGTCCCGCCTCCGCCCATTGCTCCGGTCTTTGCTGCCCGGCAGGCGACCCTTGACTCGGCGCTGACCGAACGGGACTTCGGCGTCCCGCCGGCACTGGAGCCTTCTCGTCCGCCCGTCCCGCCTCCGCCCATTGCTCCGGCTTTTGCTGCCCGGCAAGCGACCGTTGACTCGGCGGTGGTCCATGAGACGATGACCGAACCGGATGAGGGTTTAGGCGTCCCGCCAGTACTGGAGCCTTCTCGTCCGCCCGTCCCGCCTCCGCCCATTGCTCCGGCTTTTGCTGCCCGGCAAGCGACCGTTGACTCGGCGGTGGTCCATGAGACGATGACCGAACCGGATGAGGGTTTAGGCGTCCCGCCAGTACTGGAGCCTTCTCGTCCGCCCGCACCGACTCCGCCCGTTGCTCCGGTCTTTGCTGCCCGGCAAGCGACCGTTGACTCGGCGGTGGTCCATGAGACGATGACCGAACCGGATGAGGGCTTAGGCGTCCCACCAGTACTGGAGTCTTTTCCTCCGCCCGCACCGACTCCGCCCGTTGCTCCGGTCTTTGCTGCCCGGCAAGCGACCGTTGACTCGGCGGTGGTCCATGAAACGATGACCGAACCGGATGAGGGCTTCGGCGTCCCGCCAGTACTGGAGCCTTCTCGTCCGCCCGCACCGCCTCCGCCTATTGCTCCCGGCTTTGTTGCCTGGCAGTCGACCCTTCACTCGGCGGTGGTCCGTGAGACGATGACCGAACCGGATGAGGGCTTCGGCGTCCTGCCTGAACCAATAGTGGATCGGCCCTTGACTTCTCACTTTTCGAGTTCTGTATCCGGCGTCGCCCGGCAACTGCGCCCCCTAATCTCTGAGATCGCACTTACGCCCCGCCGGTACAACTGGGTATCTTGGACGGCGATTTCGATTACACTCGCCATTCTCGCTACGGGCCTCTGGTACTTCAGCACTCTGCTGGGCAGAACTGTGCCCGACGCCACTGACGAAACAAACCCTGCCGCACCGATAACTTCTGCAAAGACTCACGCTAAGCACTCCCCAGCTCATTCTCGGCGGGTGAAGAACTCTGGACGAATCCCACCTTCGGCGGCGGTCTCCGTGCCGCTCGCGAAATCGAGTGATCTGGCGGTTCTCGCTCCAGTGTCCGATACTCTGGCGAAGGTCCATTCAGGACCGACTCGCACCGCTCGTTCGTCCACAGGAATACCCCCCGAACCGGTCAGTCCCAGCGCGGGAAGTCCAGTAAAGACCGCGGGGCTGGCAGGCGATTCAGAAGTTGCCGCATTACCATCTTCACCATCTACGGCTGACACATCCTCCTCCAACCGCACGCCTGAGCAGGGGAAGTCCTCAATCCCCGACCATTTAGACCAGAATCTGCAGGCTCAGACACTCGCGGTTGAGCCTCCCAGTGGCCCGGAAGCCAGATCGAGCGCCGGGAGCAACGGCGATGCCACGGCGACGTCTAAAGCTCCAGGCCCTAGTCCTGCCCAATCGGCTCCGGGCGAAATTCGAACCGGCGGACATTTGCAACAAGCGCAGTTGATTTTTCGCACCGTTCCCACATACCCACCGAATGCCAGGCGAGTTGGGGTTGAGGGAACAGTCCACATTTTGTGCCTCGTCGATAGAGATGGTACGGTCAAGCGACTTGCTGCGACTAGCGGTCACCCGCTCCTGCGGGACGCCGCTGTGCAAGCGGTCAGGCGTTGGCGCTTCAATCCTGCCTCGTTGAACGGCATGCCCGTCGAAATGGAGCTTGAGGTCGACGTGAAATTCACTCTCCGCTGATCTTACGCTCAACGTAGTCTTGTGTGGGCAAGAAACTTATGACTCGGCCCTCTTCAAGCGCTCGATACCTCTTGCACCGGCCTTTCCGCCGGTGCCGCGGGCAGCAGCCACGGTCAGTGCTACTGACCATGGGCTTTTGTGGAATTCAGCTGTGAGGTTACGCTGCCGGCGGGTCGCGCGTGTGCCGCTTCGTTTCTCACAAAGCCCGCTGCTACCGCTACCTCGCTTGCCGCCAATCTGCTACGCTATCCACCCGAAAGCATCCGAGGAGGTGGTTTGAGTATGGCGACAAAGACGACGAAAGCCGCAATAAAACCCAAGAAGACCAAAGCCGAGTTGGAGCAGGAGTTCGCCGACATCCGCGAAGAGGTCGAGGAAGCGCGGGAAGCGGCGCGGCCGAAAGTGGAGGAGCAACTCAGGCTGCAGGAAGCACAGGTGCGGCAGGCCGTTGAAGGCCTCTCGGTCGAAGGCGTGGTGAACAGGATGTCCAGCCTGAGCCTTGAGGCTTCTAAGTCGCTCGCCCAGCTTTCCGATCAACTCGTTCAGGAGGTGAATCGGTTGGCGACGGTTCGCGAGGCCGTGGCGCTCGAGCAAAAGGAACTGGAGAGGCTTCACAAGATTGATGTAGCCGCCACCGCGCTTGACCAGCTTGTACAAGATTACAGCCGCCAGAAGGTGCAACTGGAGGCTGAAGTGGCTGCGCAACGGGCCGCGTGGCAGGAAGAAGTCCGGCAGACGGAGCGCGAACGCAAAGAGCAGGAAGAGACTCTCAGGAAACAGCGGCAGCGCGAGCTCGACGAATACGAATATCGCAAGGGACTGGAACGGAAAAAAGCTCAGGACAAGTATGAGGAGGAAATCAAGCTCCTGGAAAAAGCGAACCGGGAAAGGCAGGAGGCGCTCGAAAAAAGCTGGCGCGAGCGTGAAGCCGCTTTGAAGGCCAACGAAGAGGAGTCGGAGCGTCTCCGCAGAGAAGCGGGAGAATTCCCGGCCCGGCTGCGGCAGGAGGCCGAGCGCGTGGCTGCTGAGGCCACTCGCAACACCGAGCAGAGGCTCAATCAGCAGACGCTGATCTCGAGCAAGGAGAACGAGGCTGAAAAGCGCCTGGCCGAGCTGCGCGTCAAGTCCCTGGAAGAAACCCTGTCACGTCAGTCGGCCCAGTGTGCCGCCTTGGAAAAGCAGCTTGAAGAGGCCAAGAGGCAGGTGCAGGAGATCGCCGTAAAAGCTATCGAGGGAGCATCGGGCGCAAGAACGCTCGGCCACATCAACGAAATCGCCATGGAGCAAGCAAAACACCGGGCGCCGCAAGGGTGACGCCGCACTCCGTTGATGCATCGGCCTGAGGATCGGTATGGGCTGCGCTGAATAACCTTCCTGGCTATCCAAGATAATAATTGCGAGCTTTGTTGTAGATCGCGAGGACCTGCTTCTTGCGGTCATCGCTGCTGAACCGCTTAGGGTCCGCCTCCGATTCTCGAATCAAGTCATCCATCCATTTAACGAAATATGCTCTATCTTCGTTGGCATCCCAATTCTGTTCCTTCCCACTCAAGAAGATCGGACTTGTATGTGCAAGTCGTGCCGTCGCTTCCGTTTTCAACGTGCAGCGTGAAGCGAGCCAGGTATAACCCTTCACTTCGATCTCTGTCTCCAATTTCGTGCCCGTCGTGCTGGCCACGACTCGTCCGTTGGCGATAATTTCAATGTGGTCTATCGGCTCGCGCGCCTGGGTCTCAGCAGCCGCCTGAATCGGCTGGCCGGGTTCGACCTCCACCGTCTCGCCCAAACCCTTGCCATTGGCCGTAAAGGTGAGGATCGGTCCATTGGTTGCGAAACTGCGTCCGGCCTTCATCGCGGCGTAGAATGCCTTGAAGGAAAGACCTTCCGGGGCGTAGACGTAAACGCGATTGTAGCCAGGAGGTGCGGAGAGGACTCCCGACGCCGATCCCGCACTTGCCGGATAGCGCTTTCCCAGGTTGAGGAACCGGTGATAGATGTTCTGGCAATAATGGGAAAATCCTTCGTTTCCGGGATAGAGACCTCGGTCGCGGGGCCTTCCCCACGCTTCCCGGGCGATGGTTCCGTACAGATCATAGTGATTGTGGACAATCCCCATGGAGTCGATCTGCTCGAGCGCCGCCATCACCGGGACTTCCCACCAGAACGGCTTTTCGCAATCGAACCAGGCCCCTTGCGCCTCGGCCTGATCGACGAAGACATGGCCCTGCGGGTACCAACGTTCAGTCGGGCTCAACGCGAGGGGCTTCCGCAGATTATGCATCATCCAAGCCCCGCCCCCACGTTCGTCTTCCGCGTTCATCGCTGTGACAACGTGCCGTGAATCCGCCTGCACCACCGGGCCCGCCGGCAATTCTCTCCCCTCCCAGAAACTGTAGTTGTTCCACATCGTGAAGAAAACGGCAAGATTGAGATCCTCCGCCGTCACGAGCAGACTCGCGTCCTCAAGAGGCCGATGCATGTGAAAATCTCCCGACCACCAGCCTTTCGAAGCCATATCGACCCACCGTTGGGGAACCAATCGCACAGTCTGATCCCCCCGCAGATCGACAACCGATTCGATTCTCTGGAACTCGAGGCCTTTCTCGGCAACGAGGGTGTAGCGGTCCACGGGCACCTCGATCACCGCCCTTCCCTCCGATGTGAAGTGTCCCAAGTAATAACGATCATGCTCGTTGAATTGATTGGCAGTACGATCCATGACGGCCCCGCAGGGTTGGTACATTTCACCATGGGAGCCTCGCACCTCCAGATAAGCCGGCCCCTCCGTGTCGATGGTCAGGCGCACCTTGGGCACCGAAAGGCTCACTTCACGGCCGAATGGCGGTTGAGGTATGCCCGCGGACAAGGCGGCGAGTCCGACTCGCCGGATGAAACTCCTCCGGTCAGTACTGTTAGTCCGCTCCATCGCGTCACCTCGAGAAGCAACTCTGGCCGGTGAAGGGCCGCCACGCCACTAATCAGCCGAGTTCCTGCTAAGTCGCGGGCCAATAGACGGCTAGGCGGCGGAGGCAGAATGGCGTATCCCCAAGTCCCGCATCATGCGGTCGGTTTGACGATAAGCCTCTTCCACCCACTCGCTGATGCGCCCGGGATCAGGCGAGTACTCGAGCTCAAGGCTGACGGCGCCGTCGAAGCCGCTCTGCTTCAAGGCCTGGAGATAGGGTACAAAGGGGACCACGCCGCGTCCCGGCGGCAGATCACCGTGGACCTTGCCGTCACAGTCGGAGAGGTGCACGTGCGCGATCCGGCCACGGAGGTCCGGAATTTCAGCGGCAGGCGTGTGGGTGAGAGCAAGATGCGAAATGTCGATGTTGGCGCGCACCGCGGGGTGGTTGACATCATCGAGGAACCGTTTCATTTCCTTGATGTTGTTGATCAAGGACAGGTGGAAGGGTTCGAGTTCCAGAGCGATTTCCATGCCCAGCGAGCCTGCGAATTCGCCCAACTCGCGCACGCCTTCAACTGCCCATGCCCACTGATCCTGCGGCCTGATTACTTCCTTCTGCCAGATATATTCCCCCACCACCAAGAGCAGATTGCGAGCTTCCAGTTCGCGTCCGAGTTCTAGAGTCTGGCGCGCTCTGTCCACGTGAAAGCGCCGCACCGGAACATTAAAATCGGCGATCCCGAGCGCGACCAGGGCTACGGAGATAACCGGCAGGCCTTGCTCGCGGCAAGTCGTCTTAATCAGGCGGAGATCGTCGGGGCTGGTTTCGAGCGGGTCGGCGAAAATATCGATAGTGTCAAAACCGATTTCGCGGGTCTTGCGGATTCCCTCCGCCGTGCCGATGGGGGATCCCAACCAGGCGGAGTTAATGAGTCCGAGCTTCATAGGATGACCTCCTCCCTTAAGCATGGGCGCGCGGAGAAGGCCATGGTAGCACGCCTCGGCCTGAGTCAAGCAGAAACTAAGCGACTGATCATGAGAAGGCCTGATGACACGCGGCTCTCAGGAAATTGAGCTGCTCATAGGGGTGTGGATTACACGCCGTCTGACATTGACTTGCTTAGGACACCGCGTTTAGCATAATGCTCGCGGGCTCACAGCTCCAACCTCGTGGTGTTTATGGTGACGGGCCGCCCGTTCGACATGAGCATCGGCGACGACGAGCACAAATCGCGAGAGCCCAGCCCCTTCACTCGAATAGCGGCTTCTTCTCCGTCTCCGCCTTCTCCTCCTTCACCCAACAGCGACGATCAACTCACCACCGATCTAGCAGGTCCGGATGCGAGTGGCCGCATCGGCGCGCCCACCTTGCCTCTCGGGCGGAACTTCGGAACGGAGCCGGCCCATCGGTCAGTATTCTCGCGTGACCATGTGGTCGCCGCCCGTTACCGGATCACGCGCTTCATAGGGAGAGGAGGCATGGGCGAGGTCTACGAGGCCGAGGATTTCGAACTCAACGAGCGGGTCGCGCTGAAAACAGTCCGTCTGGAAGTTGCCGAGGACGAGCGAGCAGTCTCGCGTTTCAAATACGAAATCCAGTTGGCGCGCAAGGTTACTCATCCCAATGTTTGCCGAATATTCGATCTTGGCTACCATCGGGCCTCGGGTCCAGGATCGATGGGCGTTGTCGACATCATGTTCCTCACCATGGAGCTTCTGGAAGGCAATACTTTGTCCGACTGCCTGCGGAATTCGGGCCCGATGAGCGTAGCCGAGGCTTTACCGATCATCCGGCAGATGGCCGCCGGACTGGCGGCTGCTCACGAGGCGGGAATTATCCATCGTGATTTCAAGAGCGCCAACGTCATCCTGGTCTCGCGGCCAGCGGACGGAATTGGGTCTGGATCAGGGGATCTCCAGCGCGCTGTCATCACCGATTTCGGCCTGGCGCGTCGCAGTGTGGTAGCCGGAGACGACGCTTCCGCGCTCTCTCAGACCGGAATTGTCGTTGGCACCCCGGCCTATATGGCACCCGAGCAGGTTGAAGGCAAAGAGGCTACACCGGCGACCGACATCTACGCGCTCGGACTGGTGATGTACGAGATGACTACCGGCCGGCTGCCCTTTGGGCGCGACAGCGCTCCGATTGTGGCGCTCAGGCGACTAACCGAGACGCCACGTTCTCCTCGCGCCTACGTTCATGATCTCGACCTAAGGTGGGAAAGAACGATCCTGCATTGCCTGGAACGCCAGCCAGAGGACCGCTTCTCGAATCCAGCCGAGGTCGTCGCGGCACTTACCGGAGTAGGATATCAATTCGCCGGAAACCGGCCGCCGCGGCGCGGCCTCATCGCCACAAAGCTGGGGATACGAGGCGCGCTGATAGGGCTGGCAGTGATCTTGCTAGGGCTGCTTGGCCTTGGCTATTACCTTTTTACCGGACGCAAGGTCAAACCGGTAAGGCCCGACAGAGTGCAAGAGTCCGCTGTGCACGTCCGCCCGTCCGTCGCGGTATTGGGGTTCCGAAACCTTTCGGGACGCGCGGAGTTCGATTGGCTTTCCACCGCGCTGTCCGAAATGTTCTTTACCGATCTCACCGCCGGCGGAAAGCTGCGGACCCTTCCCGGTGAGGATGTGGCGCGGATGAAGAGGGACCTGGCGCTGGGCGAGGCGCAGGATTACGCCCGAGATACAGTAAAGCGCATTCACCGGAATCTGGGAGCCGATTTTCTGGTTCTCGGCGCGTACGTAATTCTCGGCAGGGAAGCGGGTGGCAGGATTCGGCTGGATGTACGCCTTCAGAACGCATCGAGTGGCGAGATCGTGGATATTGTTTCGCAGACGGGCACCGAGGCAAAGCTGTTTGATCTGGTGTCGAGGGCTGGAACTGAACTCCGCAAGATCCTGGGTGCGGGCGAGATGTCGGAAAGAGAGGCGGGAAACGTACGCGCTTCGCTACCCGCTGATCCTGCGGTGGATCGGCTGTACGCCGGAGGCCTGACCCACCTTCGTGTCTTCGAGGCTCAGGCCGCGCGCGATGAGCTTGAGAAAGCCGTTACGGCCGAACCAGGGTTTGCACCCGCCCACGCTGCCCTGGCACGAGCCTGGCAGCAGTTAGGGTACGAGGAGAACGCACGTCAGGAGGCAAAGAAGGCGTTTGATCTTTCGCCGAAGCTCTCGCGCGAGGTCCAGCTTTCCACGGCTGCGGACTACAATGCTCTAATTGGCAACTGGCAGAAGGCGGTGGAGGCTTATCGCAGCCTCTTCGACTTCTTTCCTGACAATCTCGACTATGGGTTGCGCCTGGCTGAGGCTCAGGCCTCCGCGGGCCAGGCCCACAACGCGATGGATACGGTTCGAGCGATGCGCCGTTTGCCGGGCTTAGAACGCGATGATCCGCGTATCGACTTGGCCGAGGCTGAAGGGGCCCACGCGCTGTCGGATTTCCGCCGTGCCCAGCAGTTGGCGGCCAAGGCAGCCGCAGCCGGAAGCACGCAAGGGGCGAGCCTGCTGGTGGCTCGCGCCAAGCTGGTTGAGGGACAGGCTTGGGAGAACCAGGGCGATTCGGCCAAGGCGAAGACGGCGTTCGATGATGCTCAGCAGGCGTACGCCAAGGCCGGCGACTTGGGCGGAGTGGCAGAGGCCTTGAACCAAAGTGCCCGGCTCCTCGAGCGAAATGGGGATGCAGCCCAGGCGGAGGAGATGGCTAAGGAATCGTTTGCTGCCTGGCGGAGGATTGGCAATCAGGCCGGCATGGCCATGGCCCTCAATATCCGCGCGGGGATCCTGGAACGGCGAGGTGACGTCAAGGGGGCGCTTGCAGCGAACCAGGAGGCGCTTGCCCTCAGGCGCGAGATTAACGACAGGAATGCCGTCGCAGCATCGCTCAACAACCTCGGAAATGTCTATGCCGACCAGGGTGATTTCGTCCAGGCCCGCAAGATGTATGAGGAGGCCGCAGACACCCACCGGCAGACAGGGGACCGCCGTAGCCTTTCTCTGACTCTAGGCAATCTCGCCTCCACCCTTCTCGAACAGGGCGACCTCCAGCGGGCCAAGGTGGCCTATGAAGAATCCCTCAAGATTTCGCGGGAGATCGGCAACAAGCGGAATATTGCCTACGCCTTGTTTGGAAGAGGACAAATTCTCGAGCGCCAGGACGACCTCGCCGGCGCCCGTAAAGACGTGGAGGAATCGCTGGCCATCCGCAATGAAATCGGCGAGAAGAGCACGGCGGCGGAGAGTTACATGCTGTTAGGCGAGATCTCGCTGGAGCAACAGCGGTTTCCCGAGGCCGAGACTGAATCCCGCCAGGCTGTTGCCGAGTTCGAGCGGGAGAAGCAGGATGATACCGAAGGGGTGGCGTTAGCGGTTCTTGCCCGGGTGCTTGCCACCCAGCGGAAGACAGCGGAATCGGTCGCGGCCGTTGACCAGGCCACAAGCCTGGCCCGCAAGTCCGGCAATCGAGAGACAGGTATCGCCGTGCAAATCGTCCGCGCGCGAGTGCTTGCTGCTTCCGGCGGATCTGGCGATCTGGCCGAGGCCTCCCGGCTGCTGAAGGACGCGTTTGCCGAATCCGCCAAAGCGCGGATGATCGAGTATCAGCTTGAATCCCGCCTTCTACTCGCTGAGATTGCGGTGCGGTCCGAAAAAGCCGGCGCCACGCCTCAACTCGCTTTGCTGGAGAGGGACGCCCGCGCCCGTGGGTACCTGCTGATCGCTCGCAAGGCCACAGCAGCGCACCCCCATCGCTGACTATCCGCTTGATTACATCCTGTAACGGGCTGCTGAAGAAGGATGTAGCGCCGATCTTAAGGTCGGAAAGCGCCGGGCTAGGCCCCGGCGCCGAAACGTGGAGCTAATCACCGTCTTCATCCTTACTGCCTTATGGCGTTAGTCGTTATTAAAGGTTAATTCTTAAATGTGAGTTGCTAAGCGCCACATTCCTAGTATCTTGCCAGGCTCGATCATCCACCTTCTGTTGCCCTGCGGTTTTCACCTGGACACCGCACTAAACAGCTAAAGCCTCGCGTTGCTTCTGCCGATGACCTACCTGTAACAGGTTCGATTCCCGAGGGAGTGACAAGAAGATTCGTTTCCGCTGGAGGGTAGAGAATGCCGTTCCCATTCTGGCTCCGAGCTGTGGTTTTTGTTTCCTTTGCTGTCCAGACGGTGGCATGGGTCTGGGGCACTATTCTGGACCTTCGTTCCCGCCACAAGGCCCGAGCTGATGCACAGCAGCGGAATCAATCCGGCAAAGCGTCCTAACTCCGCATCGGGCATCCCGGTGTACGAGGTGCCCCCTGTGTTGAAGGTCAGCGATCTCACGGTGCAGTTCGATGACTCCGGATGCCCGGTCGTCAACGCCGCGAGCTTTGAGATTCAAGAGGCGGAGATTCTAGGGCTGCTGGGTGAATCAGGCTGTGGCAAGAGCACAACTGCCCATGCGATCACGCAGCTTCTGCCCGCGGGTGGCAGAATTGCGCGCGGTTCGATTCTCTTCCAAGGGCGCGACCTGGTCCGCCTTAGCGAGAAGGATCTCCGGCGCATCCGGGGCTCCGGGATTTCGCTGATCTTTCAGGAGCCCGCGCTCACCTTGAACCCGTTGATGAGTGTGGGCGACCAGGTGTACGACGTTGTTCGGGCCCACGCCGGCGATTTGCGCCGCATTCCTCTCACCCGCGATCGGTGCCGGAGAGACGCCCTGGAGGCGCTGTCGCGCACCAGCTTTCCGCTGGACTTGTATTCTGCCTATCCGCATCAATTGAGCGGCGGGCAATGCCAGCGGGTCGCAATCGCGCTCGCGATCGCGGCCAAGCCCTCCCTCCTGATAGCTGATGAACCGACTTCCGCACTCGATGGGCGGCTGCAGGCGGAGATTCTTCAGCTTATCCGCGATTTGCGTTCCCGATTCGGCCTGGCGGTCCTCTTGGTCACCCACGACCCAGCGATCCTCGCTGGCCTTGCCGACCGGGTTATGGTGATGCACCAGGGTTCAATCGTGGAGCAGGGAAGTGTCTCCCGAGTGTTCGGCGATCCTCGGCACGATTACACGCAACGGCTCATGGTCGCGATCTCAGATCGATGGAGTGGACATGGCGAAGAAATCCCCGCGCTTTGGGCCGGGCCGCCGGTTAACTCTGCGGAGGCCGTCAAGAACGCCGTCTTAGGAGTATCCGGATGGGTGAACGCTGAGCCCGGAGACCAAGGCGTGCTTGGCCCGCTGGTCCAGGCCTTTGGGTTGAGCAAGCGCTATGTTCGCCGGTCCTGGCGACGCACCTGGAACGGCGAGGCTAGCGTCGAAGCGCTTAGAGAAGTGGACCTGACCATTACCCGCGGTTCAACCCTGGCGCTGGTGGGCGAGTCCGGCTCAGGCAAATCGACTTTGGCCAGGTGCCTGGCGCAGGTGGAGGATCCGACCTCGGGCGAGATCTGGTACGAAGGCGTAAGCCTGACCCGGGGGACACGGCACGAACGGCTGGCGATCCGGCGCCGGGTTCAATTGATCTTCCAGGATCCTGGAGCTTCGCTCAATCCACGCCTGAGTGCAACCCAGATCGTGGCGGAACCGCTCGATATCCTCGAAGCAGGCACTCGAAGACAAAGGCGTGAACGTGTTATTGAGCTGATGGGACAAGTGGGGCTCGCGCCCCATCTAGGAGCCCGCAAGGCACTGGAATTGAGCGGCGGCCAGCGGCAGAGACTGGCTCTGGCGCGGGCCCTTGCACCCGATCCCGAGCTACTGATCCTGGACGAGTCGTTTTCCGCACTGGATCTGCCGCTGCAGGCTCAGATGCTCGAACTGCTCGCTGCGCTCAAGCAGTCGCGGCGCCTCACCTACCTATTCATCTCGCACGATCTTAATCTCGCCCGGCAGATTGCGGACCGGGTTGCCGTGATGCATCAGGGCCGCCTTGTCGAGTTGGCAAGCGCAGCAGATCTGTTTCAGCACCCGCGCCATCCGCACACCAAGGATTTGATGGGCGCGATTCCAGGACTTCGTGCCGGCCTGAGCGACGGAATTCGCCGCGTCCAACCGAACGTAGCGGCGGCGGAGTGCGCACAATGAGGTACCTACGTCGCCGATTGGCGCAAAGCGTGTTGCTGCTGGTGGGAGTGTCGGTGTTGTCGTTTGTCTTCATGTCGCTCGCGCCCGGCGATTTTCTTGATGAAATGCGCCTCGACCCTCAGATCAGTCCGGAAACAGTAGCAACCTTGCGCGTACAGTTCGGTCTCGACCGCCCCTGGCCGGTACGCTATGCGCGCTGGCTCAAGTCAGTCGTTCGGGGCAATCTCGGCTTCTCCTTCGCTTACAACTGCCCGGCCTCCTCGCTGATCTGGGTGCGCGCCCGGAACACCCTCTTGCTCGCCTCCATCGCGACGCTACTGGCATGGATGGCGGCTATCCCGTTGGGGGTGGGCCTCGCCGCCTGTAAGCGGTCCTGGTTCGATCAAGCCAGTGTGGGAGGGACTTCGCTTCTGCTGGCTATTCCGGACCTGGTGCTGGCTTTGGCGTTTCTTCTTTTTGCGGTTCGAACGGGATTGGCGCCCACCGGTGGAATGGTTTCCGCGGGCTTCAGCAGCCTGACCGCCTGGGGCAAGGTGAATGATCTCACTCGCCACCTCTTGCTGCCCGTACTGGTGCTGGTGCTCACAACCCTGCCGGTACTGGTGCGGCACGTGAGGGCGAGCGTCATCGAGGTGCTCGAGTCGCCGTTTTTGCGAGCGGCACGGGCCCATGGGATTCCGCCCCGGACGCTGCTCTTTCGTTACTCGTTGAAGGCGGCAGCGAATCCGCTGACCTCGCTCGTGGGGTTCTCGATTGCAACTCTCCTCAGCGGTTCGCTGCTGGTTGAGGTGGTATTGAGTTGGCCGGGGCTTGGACCGCTGCTGCTTGAAGCGGTGCTGGGGCGCGATCTCTACCTGGTAGTGGATTGCGTCATGCTCTCGACTGTATTTCTGGTGATGGGGAATCTGGTGGCCGACCTGTTGTTATACGCCGTCGATCCCCGCATTCGGGTGTAAGGGTGGGCTTCCTGCCCGCCGCAGGGACATATGTATCGTCGAATTCGAATCTGGATCGCGGCGGGCGTGCTGATCCTGGTACACGCAGCCGTAATTCTCTCTGGCTTTCTATCGCCTTACCCGCCCAGCCAGCAGAACCGTGACTTTCCGTTTGTCCCTCCCAGCGGCTTACACTTTCGCGATGCTGGTGGACACTGGAGACTGCGGCCGTTTGTGTACCGGCTGGAACCCGCAGGAGCCGACGCCTCGGGCGCGCGCGAAGATCCGAGTAGCACCTCACCGGTTCGCTTCTGGGTTCGCGGGGCGCCTTGGCGGGTCGCGGGCGTATTCACCTCGGACCGTCACCTTATCGGAGTGGATCCCGGCTCTCACCTGTTTCTGCTGGGCACCGATGGCTATGGGCGGGATCAGTTTTCGAGGCTACTCGAGGGCGGGAAGATTTCGCTAGCGGCCGGCCTGCTAGCGGCGTTCCTCTCCCTGGCTTTGGGCCTCATGTTCGGATCGGTCGCTGGGTTCTACGGCGGCTGGGCGGATTCTTTGGTTATGCGGGGCGTTGACCTTTTTCTGGCTTTGCCTTGGCTCTATTTGCTTCTTGCCGTGCGGGCTTTTCTGCCGCTCGAGATCAGTCCCGAGCGCGCCTTCCTGATGCTGATCGCAATTGTTGGAGCGGTGGGCTGGGCCCGGCCGGCGCGGATGATTCGCGGTGTAGTGCTGAGCGCCAAAGAAAGACCTTATGTAGCTGCGGCGCGCGGCTTTGGCGCTTCGGATTTTTATCTGCTGCGGCGTCATGTCCTGCCGCAGGCTTGGGGCGTGATCCTTACCCAGGCGGCCCTGCTCGTACCCCAATACGTGCTGGCCGAGGTGTCGCTCTCCTATCTCGGACTGGGTGTGGGCGAGCCCGCTCCGAGTTGGGGGAACCTGCTGGGAGCGCTGCAACGCTATGAGGTTCTGGCTTCCTATTGGTGGATGTTCCTTCCTGGATTGGCCCTGGTCTTGGTGTTCATCGGCTATCAGGTTTTGGCCGATAGTCTCCATGAGCATGCCAAGGTAATGCAACTCTAGCGGTCAAGCTCAGGGATAACAGGATGGCAGCGGGAAGCGCGAGCAACTCAGGGTTGAAGGGATTCCACGGTCCGGCCTCAATCTGGGACAAGAAAAGACCTGGTAGAACTCCCGCGCGCCGAGGGTGGGTAGCCCAGGTCGCGCTAGGTGTGGTGGCTCTTCTTGGAGTCACGGTTGCGTCCTCGCCTGCGGGCGCGGCCGATCGCCAAGGCGGCACTCAATCCTTCGAGGAAACTCAGGTCAGCGCTGCGGAGATTGGACATCGCGGGGGCAGTCTGACGATAACGGAGCGCTCCGAGCCTAAAACCCTGAATCCGGTGTTGGCCGTGGATGTGGCGTCGCGTGATGTGATCCGCCGCATGACCGCCGACCTGGTTCACATCAACCGCCAAACGCTCGCGACCGAGCCTGCTTTAGGCAAGTCCTGGAAGCGCTCGGGTGATGGCCGTGCCTACACGATTGAGTTACGACGGGGCCTTCGGTTTTCCGACGGTCATCCTTGCGATGCTGACGATGTCCTGTTCAGCTTCGAGGTTTACCTGGACGAGAAGCTAGGCTCCCCCCAGCGCGATCTGCTCGTCATCGATGGCCAGCCGATCCGCTTGACGAAGCTGGATGCTTACACGGTCAGGTTCGACCTGCCGAAGCCTTATGCGGCGGCCGAGAGAATTTTCGACAGCATTGCCATTCTGCCGAGACACCTGCTCGAAGCCTCCTATCGACAGGGAAAACTTGGGCAGGCGTGGGCTCTTCAAGTGGACCCGAGCCAAATTGCGGGGCTCGGTCCTTATCGGCTGAAGGAGTATGTGCCCGGCCAGCGCCTGGTTCTCGAGCGCAATCCCTACTACTGGAAGGTGGACGGGCAGGGGCAGCGCTTGCCGTATCTTGACCAGATCGTCTTCCCATTCGTCGCCAATGAAGACGCCCAGGCGATGCGCTTTCAATCGGGCGAGAGCGACGTTATTAACAGCCTTAGCAGCGAGAGTTACAACGTACTCGCGAAGAGCCCTCAGGCCGGCAGGTACAACCTGTATGACCTGGGGCCGGGCCTGGAATTCAATTTTCTCTTTTTCAATCTCAATGACCTGGCGCCGGGAGCGTCGCCCAAGACAGGTCACAAACGGGCTTGGTTTCGTGCGCTCCGTTTCCGTCAGGCCGTCTCGGCGGCGATCGATCGCGAAGATATTGTGCGGTTGGTGTACCGCGGCCGCGGCCGGCCGCTTTGGTCGCATGACACGGAGGGCGACAGACTTTGGGTCGATCGCACCATTCCACGTCCGCGGCGCTCGCTCGATCGCGCCCGCACTTTACTCAAGGAGGAGCACTTTTCCTGGAAAAGTGACGGCACCTTGGTCGATCAAAGCGGTCAGAGCGTGGAGTTCTCGATAATCGCCAGTTCTAGCAACTCCGAACGTCTCCGCATGGCGACACTCGTCCAGGATGACCTTGCCCAATTGGGAATGCAGGTGCATGTTGTGCCTCTCGAATTCCGGGCCGTGCTCACCCGCCTCTTTGACACACACGACTACGACGCGTGCGTGCTCGGCGTAGCCAGCGGAGACGTCGATCCCAATCCGGGCTTGAACATCTGGTTGTCGAGTGGCGGCATGCACGTGTGGCACCCCTCCCAGACCCAGCCTGCCACGCCATGGGAAGCAGAGATCGATCGCCTGATGAAACAGCAGATGACCACGCTCGATTCCCGCCGCAGGAAGCAACTCTACGACCGGGTGCAGGAGCTGGTGGCGGAAAACCTGCCCGTGATTTGCCTGGCGAGTCCCGACATTCTGGTCGGGGCGAAGCGCGGCTTGGGGAACTTCAAGCCCGCCATTCTGGACCATTACACCCTGTGGAACGCCGACGAGCTGTTCTGGCGCGGCGATACAGCGGGATCCCGAAGCGGGGGACGGTAGACTAAGGCATGGCGACGGACACGGTAACATCCTTAATCGAAAGGCAGCGGTCTTCTTTTCGGGGCTCGCTCGAATCGGACGACGCCGCGCTGATCGAGCGCTGTCAGGCCGGCGACCAGAACGCTTGGTTCCAGTTGCTCGACAAGTATCGCAGGCTCATCTTGTCGATCCCTCTTCGTTACGGGGCATCCCGCGACGAAGCTGCCGATATCTTTCAGGCGGTCTCGATCGATCTGTTTTCCTCCTTGGGCCAGTTGCGTGAACCCGGCGCCCTCCCGGCTTGGCTGGTGCAGGTTGCTTCCCACCGGTGCTTCCACTGGCGGCAGGAACGCTCGCGGCGTGCCGAAGAGGATCTGGGGGAGATGGGAGAGACACTACCCTCAGAAGACCCCCTTGCGGCTGAGGCGATTGAGGCTGAGGAACAGATAGAAAGCGTTCGAAAGGCCATCGCCAAGCTGCCCCAGCGATACCAGGAGCTGGTCTACATGCTCTTCTATGAACAACCGCCGCGTTCCTACCAGGAGGTTGCGGCACACCTGGGTCTTTCCACCGGCTCCATCGGCTTTTTGCGGGGCCGCTGTCTAAGGCGCCTGCAGCGGATTCTCGAAGAAATGAGCGTTGAACCTTGGTAGTCTGCACACCGGAAACCGCCGTCGTTGACGTCCTAGTCGAGCTGGCGGAAACTGCCGAGCCCTCAGCGCGCCGCCAGATTCTTGTACGGCATCCGGAACTGGCTTGCCGCGATGAAGTAGCACGAATCTCGGATCGCGCCGCGGAACTGCTGATGTCAGACGTGGAGAAGGGCGAGCGCCTGGCGCAAGTGGCGTCCTGGCTGGCGGAGGATCTCGATGACGATTTCTGCCGCGGTCACGCCCGGCGCGCGCTTGGGAATGTGGCGTTCGTGCGCGGTATGCATACCGAAGCCATCGAGCAATACAAGGCCGCCGAGCACCTGTTTCTCGCCCTTGATTGCCAAGTCGAACTTGGCCGCACGCTCAGCACCTCTCTCCAGTCGCTCATCTTTCTGGCGCAATATGACGAAGCTTTTGAGGCCGTGAAGCAGGCCCAGGCGATTTTTGAGCGGCTTGGCGATGGCCGCCGTCTGAGCCGGCTGAGCGCGAACCTGGGTAATATTCTGTATCGCCTCGACCGCTTTCAGGAAGCCTATGACACTTATTGCTGCGCGTGCGAGGGCCTCCGCAAACTGGATGGAGAAGAAATTGCTCTCGGCTCAGTCTTGCACAATTTGGCCGTATGCCTGACCAGCTTGAATCGCTTTCCCGAAGCGCTCGAAGTTTATCAGGAGGCTCGCGACCATTGCGAGCGGCACGGTTTGGCCTTGCTACGCGCTCAGGCTGATTACAACATCGCCTACCTGCACTATCTAGGCGGCGACTATACCCGCGCCATCGAGCTGTATTCCGCCACCCGGCGGCTGTGTGACCAGATCGACGACCGTTACCACAAAGCACTGTGCGATCTCGACCAGTCGGAGATGTATCTTGAAATCGACATGGTGCAGGAAGGCGGCCAGCTGGCGGAACAGGCCTTCGCCGGTTTCGAGGAAATGGGGATCGGCTACGAAGCCGCCAAAGCGCTGGTCAATTTGGCCGTGGCCACCTTTCGTCAAAAGAACGCTATTGGCGCCCTCGAGATTCTCGGTAAAGCCTGGCAGCGCTTCGTCAGGGAACGTAACAGCGTCTGGCCCGGCTTGATTGACCTCTACCGCGCCCTCATCCTGACGGAGGAGGGACGCCTGTTTGAAGCTTTGCCTGCCGTGGAAGCGGCGTCCGCCTTTCTCTCGAACCTTCCTTACACCGGAAAAGCGATTCTTTGCGAGTTGCTGCGCGCGCGCCTCGAACTCGGGACCGGTCAGGCTCTGAAGGCTCGCACGACCTGTCTCGCAGCCATAGAGCGAATGGCCGCGACCGAAGACTCGATGGCCGAACTTCCCGCTGTCGCTCTCCAGGCCCATTTCACTCTCGGCCAAATTGAACATGCCCTTGGCGAGAGGGCTGCTGCTTATGCAGCTTATCGCCGGTCGCAAGCAGGCCTGGAGAGCTTGCGCTGCCAACTGTCCCGGGAGGAGCTGAAGATCCCTTTCCTCAAGGATCGTCTGCTCATCTATGAGAATCTGGTTTGGATGTGCCTGACCCAAGATCCTTCACCGGCCCGGCGGGCGCAGGCCTTCGCTTTCGTAGAGCAGGCCAAATCACGCCGCCTGAGCGATCTGCTGGTGGTGCGAGGCCACGCTCTGCCGGCGCCGGGCAGGGCGCGTAGCGACCTGGTGGAGAAGGTTCTGGGCCTGCGTGAGGAGCTTAACTGGTACTCGCGACAAGTGGATGTGGATTCCATTCGCGACGAAAAGCGCTCAGCCGAACACATCGAGCCGTTGCGCGCGCGTACCCGCCGTTGCGAAGACGAACTGGTAAGGGCGCTCGGTGAGTTGGGCGGAACGGGAAACGACTTCGCCGCACTGCAGGTTGCTAGTACGCTGGGCCTGGAGTCGATCCGCGCCGCCCTGCCCGAGGACACGCTATTGCTGGAGTATTATCAGGGCCACGAGACGCTGCTTGCGTTCGTGCTCGGCCGGCGGAGTCTCGATGTCGTGCCGCTCACGCCGGTTTCGCGAGTCGAGAAACTGCTGAAGCTGCTTGGCGCTCAGCTTTCACGTTGCCGATCCGCGGATGATTCAGGACAGAAGGTCGCTGCCACGGCTCCGGAAGCCACGCAAGCCCACTTGCGGAGTCTGTATAGCGAGCTGGTCGAGCCGCTCGCAAGATTGCTGGTGGCTCGCCGCCTGGTCATCGTGCCTCATGGCGTGCTCTACCAGGTGCCCTTCCACGCTCTCCATAGCGGGCGCAGCTACCTTTCCGAGAGATTTTCGATATCCTACGCACCGAGCGCGACCGTGTACGCCCAGAGTGTGGCGCGAACCGCCGAAAGCAACGGCTTCTCGTTAGTGCTCGAAGCCCGTGAGGGCTCGGAGGCAGCGGCGACTGAGGCTCGGGCCGTGGCTTCCGCGTTGCCATCGCCGCTTCTGCTGGCGGGCGAAGAGGCTACCGCCGAGGCGCTGCGCACCCATGCCCCTGATTGCCGTTTCCTGCATATCGCCGGCCGCGGCTTGGTGCACCGCGCGAATCCCCTGTTTTCCGCCATTCCCTTGGCAGACGGGCCTATTACCGTGTTCGATCTGCTGCATCTCGGCCTCTCCGCTGAGCTCGTGACCTTGAGCGGCCGCGGTCCCGGTCCGATCGGCAGCGGCGACGATTCCCTGGGGCTGGCGCGGGGTCTGCTCTATGCCGGGGCCCAGGCTGTTCAGTTGATGTTTTGGGACGTGGAGGGCCCGAGCACGGCCGAATTCATGCAGGCTTTCTACGCGGGCGTCAGCGCCGGATACGACAAGGCCGACGCCATGCGTGAGGCAATGGCCGAAATCCGCAAGAGGTATCCTCACCCCTACTATTGGGCCCCCTTCATGCTGATCGGACGTCACCAGCCGCAATAGCCAGCGGTTCAAACAATCAGCTTCCCGCAGCTTCTGGGCTGCGCACTCTTTTCCCCACTGACTCCCTCGAGTCTACTGCGCTTGGTGGGCCAGGCGTCGTGTTTCGTTGTAGGTGTGGAGCACGCGGTGGATCACCGTGATATTCGAGAAAACCACGATCACCCAGAGCACCGGCGCCATGCGATCGAAAAAGGAGCCGATCAGGATCAGCACGATGCGTTCCGGGCGCTCCAGGAAGCCCACCTTGCAGGAGGGGATAAGGTCTTCGGCGCGAGCTCGGGTATAGCTGGTCATGACCGAGCCGATCATCACCGCTGCTGTTAGCGTCACGTACCAAAAGCGGTTGATGCGGCCATAGTAAATCAGGAGGCCTATCAGCAGGATCAAATCGGAATAGCGGTCGAGGACGGAATCGAAAAAAGCGCCGAAAGGGGTTGCCTGTTTGGTCATACGAGCCACCGGACCATCGGTGAGGTCGAAGATGGCGGCCAGGAATATCACCGTCCCGGCCCACCGGAAGTACCCGTAGGCAAACAAATAAGCAGCGACCACGTTGATCACAAATCCTGTGAAAGTGAGCCAGTTGGGGTTCACGCCCAGTTTAGCCCAGGCATCGACAATGGCGCGAAACAGATAACCGGCGCCGTCGCCAATCTTCCGGGTTATCATGTCTTCTCCTGACTCATGTTGTGAACGGCGCCTTTTGCTGGCGGTACTGCAACGTCTGCATGCAGTGTGGCGATCTGCTTGCCCCCTACTCGCCATTCAGGATCAGCCTGTTAGGGTACTAAACCTTGAGACGAGGGAGTCAAGGATACATCCAAACCCGAGACGCTGCAATCGGCCCGCCAGACCAAGATGCAGATACGCCGGATACCCCAGATAGGCCCAGATGCGTCAGACACTCCTAACATCTGCGGGTCCCGATGGCCGTTTCACGAAAGAGGGACGCTTAAGAACCTACTGAACGTTACAATTCATAGTGACGCTCAACCCTGTAGCGGCGCTGTCCCCAGCGCCGAAGGCGCCGGTGGGGACACCGGCGCTACAGATCATCCGTCGACGGGATCGGGCATTTTCTTGTCTGACAGACTCCAAGACTCATCAACCGCGCGATGCATTTTGCAACACTTTTGGCCTTTTTGCGTTCTCAAAAGGGCAAATGTAATCCGTAACTTACTCAACCTGCCCTCCTTAAAAAATAGTGTCTCGTCTGTCTCATCTGTCTCCATTGTCTCATTTTGACTTGCTAGCCTTAGATGAAGGCTAAGGGAAAGTCTCTCCGTCGGTGTGGGAGCCGTGCGCGACCGGGTCACAGGTTGGTGGTGCGCCTCGCGGCAACAGTCGGCTGCGGACAGGAACTCAGCTTCAACCAAGCGCCCTTCGAAGCAAAGAAAGAGGAGATGATGTCGCTCCGCAAGAAACCTACAATCACGGCGGCGATGATTGCCGCGAACCGGCGCAACGCCCGGAAGTCAACGGGGCCCAAGACCGAAAGGGGCAAGGCCTTTGTGGCGCTAAATGGCATGAAGCACGGGCGCAGAGCGCAAAACTTTCGTGCCATTCTGGCGCGAGCGGGCCAGAGCCTGGAGCTGTTTGACTGGATCTTCGAGCGCATCTGCGCCACGCTGGAGCCGGATACCCCCGCTTCTTTCCAGGATGCGGAAATGACGGCGCGCGAGGTCTGGATCTGCTTCTGGCGCGGCCAACGGTTGAAGCGTAACGTCGCACTTGAACCCGCGTTTGAATCGAGTGCCAGTGGCTCCGCTCCGCGGAAAACGCCGGTCCGGATCGAAATCGAAAATCCCAGAACAGGCGCCAAGTTGATCTTCGGGAGTAAGCGGCGGGGTGGACGCTTCTTTCGCCCGGTAAGGACTCCGATGACTTGGTTTCCCGAGATCATGGTATGGCGCAATAAACAGAATCCTAAGGCAGTGGCCAATCCGATGGCAGTGAGCTCTGGTGCCGGACCGGCGGGACAAGGTGCCGCCACCTCGGTTGCGACGGCCGTGACTTCGCAACCGGTGGCGATCCCGCCGGCAGCCAAGGAGCCTCTGTGCGCGGGCGTCAGCTACGGCCTTGAAACCCCCTTGATCGCGCCGATAAGCCTGGGAATCGAGGGTTGGCCTGATCTTCCGCCGGATGGCGCTGTGGCTCGCGCTCCGCTTGTGGGCCGTGGAAGTTCGATAGTATAGTTCGGGCATGCCGAACAACTTTGTTGGCCCGCACCCGGACCAGCCGAAGACGCCGCGGCTGCCGGTGCTCCGCCCGCTGTTTTTCCGGCCTATTGCTGTGCTTGCCCTCTGGATCGCGGCAGCGAGCACTGTTTGGGCGGGTCAGGCAATCCCATCGCTTGCCCTACAGCCAGGTCTCGATGACATCCTGCAGTACATTGCTTCCGGTTGGGAAACGCTCACTCGGTCCATGAATGAATGCAAGAGCGTGGTGGACCCTAAAGCCGCCGGGCCGTCAATCCTGTACCTGCCGGCGGGGTTCGCGAAGCCCGTCACGGTGGCGCAAATGCAGCGGAACTGCAGAGTCGAGGCGCGTCCACTGCCAGTACGCATCACGCACCTGGGACAGGCGAAGGTAGAACAGATCAAACCATCAGGATTGCTCTATTTGCCGCATCCCTACGTGGTTCCCGGCGGCCGGTTCAACGAGATGTATGGATGGGACAGCTACTTCATTCTCCGAGGACTGCTCGCCGCAAGCAAACTGGACTTGGCGCGCGGCACCGTGGAGAACTTCTTCTTTGAGATCGAGAACTATGGCTGGGTGTTGAACGCCAATCGCTCTTATTACCTGACGCGGTCACAGCCGCCCTTCCTTTCTTCGATGGTGATGGCCATCTACGATGCGGAAAAGGACGCCGGTCGCGACGACCGTGAATGGCTCGCGCGCGCCTACCCTTATGTCGCCAGAGATTACCAACTATGGGTAAATCCGCCCCACCTCGCCGACGGTACCGGCCTCTCGCGCTATTTTGATTTCGGCGATGGTCCCGTGCCCGAGTCGTTCGGAGAAGGATACTACCGGCATGTGGCCGCGTACTTCCTCAACCACCCGGAGTTGGCAAAGGGCGAGATTGCCGGGGTGGATGGAACGTCCGCCTCCGACCTCAGCGGACCGGTTCTCTCCCTTATTCTCTGCCAATCCCCGGAGGCGATGCGCGCAAGAAGACCTTCTGCTGCTGAGTTTGGCGGAACCGGCTGCGATACGGTCCGCAGAATGAGTCTCACCAAAGACTATTACAAGGGCGACCGCAGCATGCGAGAGAGCGGCTTCGACATGTCCTTTCGCTTCTCGCCTTTCGGCGGACGCACTCATCACTACGCGGCGGTGGGGCTGAACAGCTTGCTGTTTAAGGTGGAGACAGACCTTGAGCGCATGGCGGCGACACTCGGTCGACCTCGCGAAGCACACGATTGGCACGATCGCGCCGAGGCGCGGCGCACGGGCGGTGAATCGCTATCTCTGGGACCCGGGCCGTGGGCTCTACTTCGATTACGATTTCGACAAGCGAGCGCGTTCCGGGTACGTTTTTGCAACCACGTTTTACCCACTCTGGGTAGGCTTGGCATCGCCCGAACAGGCGGCCGCGGTCCAAAGGAATCTGAAGCTTCTCGAACGGCCAGGGGGCCTCGCTACCAGCACGGAAAATACTGGTGGCCAATGGGACTACCCCTATGGATGGGCGCCGCTCCAACTAATCGCTGTCGAGGGTCTCAGGCGCTACGGATACAGTCGCGATGCCGATCGACTTTCAACAGAGTTTCTATCGACGGTTCTACGGAACTTCCGTCGCGACGAAACCATCCGTGAGAAATATGATGTGACGACGCGATCTTCGGAAACGAAAGTAAGCGGCGGCTACACCGAAAACGTGATCGGCTTCGGTTGGACCAATGCGGCGTTTGTGGTGCTGCTGCACGATCTTTCGCGCGAAGATCGCGCGCGCTTAGGCGATGAGTAGTAGCGATCCTGCTCGCTTTTTTGTTTGAGCAATCCTCATACCGGCCGCCCGACCATTCGTTGTTTCTTGCATCCCACAGCAGGCGGATTTACTGTAGCTATTTGGCGTTAGCGAATGATCGAGGATGATGATGGTTAAACGAGGACTGCTCATACTGGTTTTCATCTCTTGTGCGGCTGGCCTTAGCGCCCAGACCACTGACGAAAAGGCTGGAAACCACTTTCAACTCGCCCGCGCGGCCGAGAAGTCAGGGGACTATCAGAAAGCTGAGAGCGAGTATAAGGAGGTCCTGAAGCTTAAACCGGAAGTCCCGGAGGTCTATGCCAACCTCGGGCTAGTAGAGTACCTGCTTGGACGGGATGAAGATGCTATTGCGACATTTCGGCAGGCGCTGAAGCGCAATCCCGATCTTATGGCTGCCAGTCTCTTCCTCGGGATGGCTTACCTCCGCATCAATCAATACGCGAAGTCGGTAGAGCCACTCGAGCGGGCCATCGCCCTGAACCCGAAGGAGCTCAAAGCGTATACCAACCTGGGTGTCAGCTATTCTGAACTGGGTCGCGAGGAACAAGCTGCCAAGGTGCTCGAAAAGGCCAATGAGCTTTTCCCTAACAACATTGAAGTGCTCTACAACCTGGGTAGGACCTATACCAAATTAATGGAGAAGTCTTATAAGAGCATGGCCCAGGTGGACCCCGACTCCTACCGATTTCACGAGGTCCTCGGCGATACCTACAGGGTGCGCAAGGATTATCCCAATGCGACCGCGGAATACCTGAAGGCGCTCGAGAAGAGTCCGAGTCCGAACACTCCGGGTCTGCACTATTCCTTGGGCACTGCCTACTGGATGGAGGCGAAATGGGAGCCGGCCATCGAAGAGTTTAAGAAGGAGTTGGCCATCTCTCCGGAGAACTATTTGGCCACCTGGAAGCTGGGTGATATCTATCTCAGCCAGCGAAAGTACGACGAGTCTCTGGTATATCTGAAAAAGGCCCTCAAGCAGAGGCCCGATTTGGCTCAGGCCTACCGTGATTTAGGAAGGTTGTGCATTCAGACCGGCAAGCCGGAAGAAGCCATCGTCTATCTCAAGAAGGTCGCGGAACTTGCTCCTGAAGAGCCTTCAGAGCACTACCTGATGGCGCAGGCCTACCGGAAGTTGGGAAAGGAACCGGAACTAAAGGCCGAGTTGGAGTTGTTCCAGAAGCTCAAGAAAGCGGAAAACGAAAAAATCAAACATCCGGACCCGACCGTAGGAGTAGTGAGTGACCCCAATGAAAAGCCGCCCGAGGACTTGCCTTCGGAAGAGCTGCAATAAGTAGTCCCCGACGCCATAACTGCAGGTTAGAACGGTCTCGAACTTGAAGGATGGAATAGGAAGGGGTTGGTGATTTCCGCAACCTGGCTCAGTTCGCGGGTTGCGAGCGGCAGGAACCGCTCGACCAGTTGAGGGTCAAACTGACGCCCGCTGGCGTCGGTGAGGCGGCGGATCGCCTCTTCCAGAGGCAGGCCCTTACGGTAACAACGGTCGGAAACCATGGCATCAAAAGAGTCAAGCAGGCAAACGATACGGGCTCCGAGAGGAATCTCATCTCCCCGCAGGCCCGCCGGGTAGCCGGCGCCATTCACGTGCTCGTGATGGTGCAGCACGAATAGGCTGATCCGCTCGAAGTCTGGAAGCATGCGTAGGATTCCCCAGCCCCACTCCGAATGCTTCTTGATGATTTCGTATTCCTCGCGGGTGAGCCTTCCTGGTTTCTGGAGGATGCTGTCGGGCACGCCGATCTTACCGATATCGTGCACCAGCGCGGCCATTTCGACGTCGTGCTGATAGCCCTCGTCGACACCCATGTTTTCAGCCAGGCGGACGCCCCATTCGGCCAGGCGGGTGCTGTGAACGCCGGTATTCAAGTCCTTAAGGTCGAGAAGCTGGTTGAAACCACAGACCAGGGCAACGCGCAGTTGATCGATCTTTTCCTCGAGCGATTTCACCCGCAGCATCTCAGCGAATTCCGGAGTTACTCCTGGGATCGCGCGCTCCTCATTGCCGGGGAACAATGTCCCGATCTGGCCCACTGTGGATGCCTCCTGCCGAGAATCTCAGCCCTTCCCGCCCCCGGCTTTTGTGCCTGGAACCGTGGGGCAGGACTCTACCGGGAATCGGCAGAAACGCCGCTGAGCTTGAGGGCTCGCTTTGCCGGGGAACGTGCGGCAGAAGAGGAAGAGCGAGGGTGAGGCGCAAACGCTTACCCGAAAGCCATTTATTGAGTATTACAAATCATAGTGGCGGCCTTAACAGTAGCGGCCTTAACTGTAGCGCCGGTGTCCCCACCGGCGTTTTCGGCGGCGAGGGCAGTCCGCCTAGAGAGCTGAGCGTCACTGTGACTGGTAATGCTCAGTAATTCCTGTGGCTCCGGTCAAATTCGCCGCCCCGTCCTTGACAGTGTCGCCGGGAGGCCGATAACATGAGTGTCGGTCCGGCGGCGCCAAAGCAACAAGTGGGGCGGCTCTTCCATATGCATGAAAGAGACTCCGCCCGGCCAGCGTTGCGGGTGTCTCACAAGCGGCGTGGCTGATCACCGGAACTCCCTCCCCGAAACTGATAGCCTGCTGCATCCTGACGCATCATTTTGTAGAGGGCGCTGGGCGGCACGTATGTCTTCGAGAGTCGAGAGTCACCCGGGTTGGCGATGACGAAAGAGCTTATCTTCACCGACGTCGGCCAGGCGTATCACGAACACGAGATCCTGCTGACAGGCGCCACGGGCTTCCTCGGTAAGGTCCTAATGGCGCTCCTGCTCGACCGGTTTCCGGGCGCAAGACGGCTTCACCTGCTGCTGCGGCGGGGCCGCCACACTTCAGCCGAGGAGCGGTTCGAATCGGAAGTTCTTCGCTCGCCTGCACTCGAGCCGCTGATCCAGAAGCTGGGGCTCGACTTCGTGCGCGGACGGGTCAGCGTTTGGGAAGGAGATATGGCCCGGCCGGGCTGCGACCTGGAACAGGCAGCCATTGAGCGCATGGCCCGGCGTGTAGGCTTGATTATCAATTGCGCGGGCCAGGTGGAGTTCTCTCCGCCCTTGGACGAGGCTTTCGCCGCGAACGTAGACGGCGTCGAGCACGTCGTGAAGCTGGCTCGGACGCTGGGCTCTCGTCTTCTGCACGTCTCCACCTGCTACGTGGCGGGCGAGCACGACGGCCTGGTCGAGGAGACCGAGCCGATCGTGGGGTTCTATCCTCGGCGCTGGGATGCGAGCGATAGGAGCTTCGATATCCGGCAGGAGATTGACGATTGTCGCAAGGGCATCGGTCAAATCTGTGAGTCGGCGGGGGAGGGGGGAACTCGTGCCGCGGATAAAGCGAACATTCCTGGTCGCCCGGTAAAGCCATCCGCTGCGACTACACGGCTGATCGCCTTTGGACGCGAGCGCGCTGGGCACTGGGGATGGGTGAACGCCCACACTTATTCAAAAAGTCTGGGCGAGCAGATCATCGCGGCGGAGATCAATCTTGATTACGCTATCGTGCGGCCCGCGATGATTGAGAGCGCCCTGCGATTTCCTTTTCCAGGCTGGATCGAACGAGGCCAGATCTCGGCGCCATTGGTGCCGTTGGCGCGCGAAGACCTGAGGCGCTGGCCCGTGCGGCCGGATATTCCATTGGAAGTTGTGCCCGTAGACCTCGTCGCAGCAGCGATCTTGGTTATCGGCGCGGAGCTCATCGAAGGACAGCATCGCCGGGTCTACCAGTTGGCAACGGCGGACGTAAATCCATTCGAGCTGGGTTCTTTGGTGATGCTGCTCGACTCGTGGGCGCGGCAGCGGGCGCAGATGAATGGCGACGGCATCGGCTTGTGGAGTCCGGCACTGCGCTTTCTCGATCTTTTCATCGGGGCGCAGCCCGGCGGCCCGGTTCGCTTTGTTTCGGCTGAAGAATTGCGAAGACGGCGTCAGCGTGTGGAAGTGAGACTGGACCGCGCCCAACGGTGGGTGAGTGCGGCGAGAGAGGCCCTGGAATCGAAGGCGCTGCCAGGGGTTCGCTCGCTTGGCGAACTGGGGCAGGCGCTGGAGTCTCTCCGTCTCAAGGCATGCTCCCGAGAGCAGATGCTCGATCCCTTCCTGCCGTTCCTGTTGGATAACCGCTATATTTTCGAGTGCGAGAATATTCGTGCTGCTTATGCGAACATTCCTTTGCGCGAACGAGAGCTGCTACCCTGGGATCCCGAGCGAATCGAGTGGGAGCGCTATTGGATGGAGACGCAGATTCGCGGCCTTAAGAAGTGGGCCGGACGTAGCCAGGGAGGCTGATTCATGAGGTCCCTTTCGCTTTACGTTCGAGCTTCGACCTGGGTCTTTTGGCGTTGATTTCGAGCGTTTGGCGGTCCGAACGTTGCATTCGGAGAGGCTCAGTTGTAATGTTAGCGGTCGGTCGAAGTCCAAATTGAGAAATCCTGCCCTGACGGCTCTTCAACAAGGAGGTTTGAGAATGGCGAACGGGGAAGCGGCGGGCGCTCCGGCCCGGGTCCCGCGTGATAAAGAGAACGACTATACCTATGAAATGGGGGCGAAGCGGCGGGAATTCGTGCGTCAGCAGACTGGCGCGGAGCTCTCGCACGTCGGGCATTATTCCCTGGATCCGTCTGTTCTTCCCGGGAACATCGAGAACTTCACCGGGGTCGCGCAAGTGCCCATCGGCATCGCCGGTCCGCTTCTGATTAACGGAGAGCGTGCAAGAGGCGAGTTCTACGTCCCCCTCGCAACGACCGAGGGCACGCTGGTGGCCAGCTACAATCGCGGGATGCGGCTGCTCACTGCATGTGGCGGGGTGAAGACCACGGTGGTCGAGCAGTACATGCAGCGGGCGCCGGTCTTCGTGCTGGGCGATGCTCTGGCCGCCCGTGAATTCGGCCGGTGGATCGAAGAGAACTTCGCGGCCATCAAGCAAGTGGCGGAGTCCACAACCCGAACGGGCAAGCTCGTGTACATCGGCCAGTACGCCGTGGGCCCCTTAAGGCACCTTCGGTTTAACTACACCACCGGCGACGCGGCCGGCCAGAATATGACCGCCAAGGCGACGTACGCCGCCTGTGAATGGATCAGGACAAACTACCCCGGTGAGACGAACTACATCCTGTCGGGAAACATGGACACCGACAAGAAGCATTCGCACATCAACATGCTCTTGACGCGCGGGCGCCGGGTAGTGGCCGAAGCCGTCATCCGCAAAGACGTTCTGAAGCAGCTCATGGACGTCGACACCAAGGATCTCGCCTGGTCCCGCCAGATTTTCATGTCGGGATCGTTCCTGGCCGGCGTCGCCAACAACGGCGCGCACGCTACCAACGCGCTTGCCGCTCTGTTTATCGCTACCGGCCAGGACGTCGCCAACATCTCTGAATCCCACGCCTCGCTAACCTATACCCAGCTTCTCGATAATGGCGATTACTATTGGTCGAACACTCTGACTTCATTGATTGTCGCCACCTATGGGGGCGGTACGGGCCTGGCGACGCAGAAAGAATGCCTGGACATGCTTGACTGTTACGGGAAGGGCAAAGCTGACAAGTTCGCCGAGATTTGTGCCGCTGTCGTGCTTGCCGGCGAGACGTCACTGGTGGGCGCCATGATGAGAGGTGATTGGATTCATAGTCACGAAAAGATGGGACGCAATCGCCCGTAGCCGGCTGCCTAACCAGGGTGTCTGGCCGATTGGCGGCCGGGTTACGGTTTCTTTTGGCCACCGAATCGTGATACTTAAACGGTGATGGTCCCGATGAGCCCGCCGAGCCTGATCACCGTTGTTGCTATGCTTTTTGGCCTGGCCGCCCGTTTGGTAGGTAAGCGTAAGGCGAAGGTCCGGCTTGTACAGCGTGGCGCCAGGCTGATCCTGAAACTCACTGGCGCGGAGGTGCTGTTCACCAGCCCTAATACCGTGACTGAGGAGGCGGTCCTTCTGGTGGCGAACCGCGAGGGCCGGGCCGATCCGATAGCACTGGCGGCGGCGGTGCCTTTTCCGTTCCTCTTCGCGGACCGGGCCGCCATTGCGGATCTGCCCAAGCCGCTCCGATTTCTGTTGAAGCCGGCACAACTGGCTCCTGTATACGGAGAGACCTCGCCGGTGGGCGGCACACTGCGGCAGCGGATTCAGCACGGTCTCGAAGCCGGTCATTCCGTGCTGACCCTTTCCGACGCACCGCCGGGCACCGCGCCCGGCCGCAGCCCTTTCCGCCTCCAGGCGTTCCTTGCTGCTGCCGGATCGGGAAGTGCGATCCTGCCCGTCGCGGTGCGGGGAACAGCAGGGATTTTCGCGAACGGTCATCGCACCTCGCCCGGATTCAGGAGTGAGGCAGCGAAGATCGTGATGGGAGATCGGGTCTGGTTAAGGGACGAAGCTCCGCTTGAGTTTGCCGCCGTTCGTGAACTGGTCCGCGAGCGGATTCGAGATCTGTCTACGGTGAGAAGAGAGGAGGAGGCAGAATAGTCGCTGTCCACGGTACTTTCCGCTATGATTCATAACCTTGGCCTCCTGGCACTCCGCTTTGGACTGTGCTTCCTCACCGGCTCGATACCTTTCGCCGTGATCTCGATGCTTGGCACCGGCATCGACATTCGCAAGGTGGGGTCAGGCAATCCCGGATTTAATAACGTCCTGCGCGTTAGCAAAGGCAGGGCCGTGGTGGCGCTCCTCGGCGATATGGGCAAGGGTTTTCTGGCGGTTTGGCTGGTGTGGAAGGTCTGGCCCCTGCACAGCCTTTGGGCGGGAAGGGCGCCGACCCACTCGGACCTGGTCGTGCTGGGATGGCTCTACGGTTTCGCCGCCGTCCTGGGACATTGTTACTCGCCTTTCCTGGAATTCAACGGCGGCAAGGGGATCGCCACGTCAGGAGGGGTAATGCTGGTGCTTTACCCGAAGTGGGCCATCATTGCTTTGGCCTACTTTGCCACCTCACGAGTGACGCTGGGCAAGTTAAAGGTGAAGGAGGCTGGCACCCTGGCTTCACTTAGTACCTGGGCCCTGTTTTTGGTTCTGGCGGTCTTTTGGGGAGGCCGCCTGGACATTGCGAGCGCGCTGGTCATGTTGTTGTTCCTTACCTTGCGCCACAAGGGCAATCTGCAGAAATTGTGGGGAACCCAGGAGCCGCCGAAGGTCAGTGAAGAGTCAGTTGTGCGCACGTCGTGACCAGCCATCGTGAGCCACCCTGAAACGCGCCGGTTTGCAATGCGCAAATGACAACTGAGCGGTGACAGTTGAGGACTGGCGGCTTTCTTAAATGACCCGTTTCGCCTTTTACGATCTCGATGGAACCCTGGTTTCGGGCAACGTGGTGCGGCGTTACGCCTTTTTTGCCCGCCACCAGCCCTCCAGGGTCAAGGCCATTTGGAAGTACAGCAAACTGCTGGCCAGCGTGCCGGTTCTGATGGCGCTCGACTTGCGCTCCCGCCGTCTGTTCAACGAGGTTTTCTATCGCGAGTACAGGGGCATGCGGCGCGAGTGGTTACAGGCTCTCGAAGACAGGCTGTTCGAAGAAGAGATCCGGCCTTCGATCTACCCGGGCGCTCCGAGCCTGGTCGCGAGCGATCGCGATCTGGGTTTTCGCCTGGTCTTGGTCACCGGCGAGCTTGACTTGGCCCTTGCTCCAGTCACGCGCCACTTTGGCTTTGATCTCATGGTGGCAAATCGCATGATCTTCAAGGACGGCGCGGCCACCGGGAAAGTTGCTCCGCCGCTCCTGGCCGGGCGCGAAAAAGTCGAGGTGGTCCGCCGTATCTGTGCCGAGCACGGCGCCGATCCCGTCTACTCCAAGGCGTACTCGGATAGCTTTTCCGATTGCCCTATGCTCGAGTCCGTGGGCAACCCTGTGGCCGTGAATCCGGACCGGCGCTTGCGCCGGATGGCGCTCGAACGCGGGTGGCCGGTCCTTGATCTGAAGAGGTTGAATAATGGCAACACCCACTGAACCGATCGAGTCGCGAGCGGGTTCGCGGCCCTTTGATTTCGGCGATCCCAGGCCCAATGCGGTAGGACGCGCCGCCGAGGTGTCCCACGAGGGCTGCGTGGTACATCTTGACGCCGACTCGGCGCCGCGCCTGATGTGGTCAGGCGAAGATCTGCTGTCGGTGAAATTTCCCGCCGGCACGCGAGTGATGTACCCGAATCCCACCATTCCAGGGCTTGCCCGATCACCAGGCCGGCGATGCGTTACGCTCTCGCTCATCCCGAGGAAATGGATCCTCTCGAGTCGCTGCTCGATCCAGGCATGAAGGTCACCATTGCCATCGATGACATTTCGCTGCCCCTGCCGCCGATGAAGCGGCCGGACGTGCGGGAGTCCGTGTTGGATATCGTGCTCGTCGATGTTAACGGCAAAGGGTATAGACGATTTTCATATTATTATTGCCACCTCCTTTCATCGGCGCATGGAGCCTTTCGAGATCAAACGGGCGGTGGGTTCGAAGATTTTCGACGCAATATTATCCCGATCGTCTCTACAATCACGACGGCGAAGCGCCCGGCGGCATGGTGGAACTCGGTGTCACCGATCACGGCGAGCACGTACGCATCAACCGGCGCGCCGCCGAGTCTGACCTGCTGATCTACGTCAATATCAACCTCGTGCCTATGGATGGCGGCAGCAAGTCGGTGGGGGTCGGGCTCTGTGACTACCCGGTGTTCCAGGCGCACCACACTCCGCAGACCATTCTGGGCTCCGACTCCTATTTCGACAATACCCGATCGGCCATGGCCCGCTCGTTCGACCGCATCGGCCGCGTCATCAACCAGCATCTGAAGGTGTTCCATATCGAGACGGTGCTCAATAACCAGATGTTCGACCCCATGATGCCCTTTTTCGTCAAAAATGAGGATCGCCAGTTCAGCGCTCTTGACAAGACCATGTTCGCGAGCACGCGCTTTGCCCTGAGCAAGCTGCCTCGCGGCCCACCAAGCGCAAGATGCTGTTTCGAATTCCCGGCCCCCTACTCAGCCAATTGCCGTTCATGCGGGCGAAACTGTTTTCGGTGCACGCAAAGACGCTGGCGTACTACTATGCGCAGTATTGCTGTCCGATGGAGGGCCAGTCGGACGTGGTGGTCTACGGCGTTCCGTTTGTCATCGCCGTACAACGTGAATTCGATCCTGAACCCGCTGCTGGTGCAGACTGCATGGCGCTCGGCTACTTCCACAACATGTACCGCGGCATGCCGGTGGTGAAGAAGAACGGCGTGCTGATCGTCACTCATCCGCTCTACGACGAATTCGATCCGCGCCACCACCCGTCGTACATCGAGTTCTTCCACCGCGTTCTGCCCGAGACGACGCGACTCCATCGAGCTGCAGCGCAAGTATGAAGCGGAGTTCGCGCACAATCCGGATTACATCCGAATGTATCGCACGGGTTATGCCTACCACGGCGTGCATCCGTTCTATATGTGGTACTGGGGCGAGAACGGCCGGGCGCACGTCGGCAAGGTGATCTGTCGTCGGAGCCGAGAGCCAGCGTGCTGCCGAGATCATGGGTTGGGAGACGGCCGCGAGCATGGACGAGGCGCTGGAAATGGCCCAATCGCACGTCGGCCGCAAGCCGAGCATCACTCTAATGCACTTCGCGCCAATCCTCATGGCGGATATGATCGGAACGCCTGAGAAAGTGTAACTGCAGCCGCGGATGAACACCGATCAACGCGGATTGAAACACCTAACTATCTCCGGGCCACCCGAAATCGAAGTCGGCCTGCGGTTGAACTTCAGCTCCAAGCCACAGTTCAAGCCATTGGTTTTCGACAACTCGCGCAAAGCGGACCGACGAACCTAGACGGGCACGCACAACGGCAGTCACCGCAGTTTGATGGCTTATTGTTTGATCCGTGTTCGTCCGTGTTTAATCTGCGGCTGAAACTCGTATGAATACCATCCTCATCACCGGCGCCACTGGATTTCTCGGCAAGCACCTGGTCAATCAGCTCAGGACGGTGCAGCCTGATACACGTTTGCGGCTGCTGCTATTCGACGCCAACCCCTGGGAAGGCGACCCGCAAATCGAGGCGGTGGACGGCGACATCACCGCGCCGGGCGACGTCGACCGTGTTATCGGAGGGGCGAGCAAGGTCTACCACCTTGCCGGTTTTGTCTCTCGCGATCCGAAGCGTGCCGAATTGCTCTATCGCGTTCACATCGAAGGCACGCGAAACATTTGTGAAGCAGCCCTACGGCACGGCGTGGAGCGCGTTGTGCACGTGTCCTCGTCCGGGACGATCGCGGTCAGCCGGGAGCCCACCGTCCACGATGAGGGCTCCGGTTACAAACACGACGTGGCGGGCCGCTGGGCGTACTACTTGAGCAAGATCTTTGCTGAAAAACTGGCGCTTTCCTATTTCGAGAATCGGCACCTGCCGGTGGTCGTCGTAAATCCCGCTCTGCTGCTCGGACCTGGGGACGACCGAATGTCTTCGACCGGCGACGTGCTGCTGTTCCTGCGACGCCAGGTCATGGCCTCCCCTACCGGCGGGCTTAGCTTTGTGGATGCCCGCGATGCCGCAGCAGGGCTCGTCGGTGCCATGCGTTTGGGAACTTCTGGCCAGCGGTATCTGCTGAGCGGTCCCAACTGGACGTTTCGGGAGTTCTTTGAGGCTGTCGGCCGCGTGTCCGGTCTCCGCGCCCCTAGGTTTACCGCTCCAGTTGGCGTATCGCTTGCAAGCGCGCGCCTGCTGCGGCGACTGATGCCTCTAATGGGCAAATCGTTTCCGCTTGACGATGAGTCCATCCGGATGGCGGCCCATTTCTGGTACTGCGACTCCTCGAAGGCGCGGGCCGAGCTTGGATTCAATCCGCGCGATCCCTTTGAAACCTTGCGCGACACCGTGGCCGATCTCAGGCGCCGCTTGGATGGGCAGCGGTCCCGATAGGATGGATCGAAATTGCCTAAACCCTCAAGTCGGGTTAAGCTAAAGCCAGCTTCATCGTGAAAAGTTGCGAGCAAGATTGAAGAAGTGGAAGCACCGTAAAGGTGCTCCGCTGCGGTCACATGGGATTGAGAGCGGCGGGCCTTTACGGCCTGCTGTTTGTAGCCCCGAAAGGGCGGACCATAACGCGCTTCCGATCTGAGGTGAGCCTTGGCCAATGTGAACGTCGCGCCCGAACAAACGGAGACTTCCGGTTTCGACCAGCCTGGAAGATTGGCCGATCCTTCCACCATGGTGATTTTCGGTGGCACCGGCGACCTCACCAAGCGCAAGCTGATTCCGGCACTTTATAATCTCTCGCGGGAGGGGCTGTTACCCGAGGGTTTTGCCGTGGTCGGCATCGGGCGGACTCCTCTTAGTACGGAGGAGTTCCGCGACAAGATCGATGAGGATATCAAGCACTTTGCCACCATCGAGATCGAAGCCGGCCGCTGGAAAGATTTGCTCAGCCGCCTCTACTATTTGAGCGGCGATCTGCAGAATCCCGAAACGTACCAGCATCTCGGCCAGTTGCTGGCGCAGATCGACAAGGACCATGCGACCCGCGGGAATTACTTTTACTATCTGGCTACAGCACCCACCTTTTTCGGCGAGGTAATCCGTCAACTCGGGGCCGCCGGTCTGGCGGCAGAGGGGCGTGGGCACTGGCGCCGGGTGATCATTGAAAAGCCATTCGGGGTGGATCTGGAATCGGCCCGCGCCTTGAATCACGAAATCAGTCAGGTATTGCAGGAAAATCAAATATACCGGATCGATCATTACCTGGGTAAAGAAACCGTCCAGAATATCCTCGTGTTCCGTTTTTCCAATGGCATTTTCGAGCCCATCTGGAATCGCCGCTACATTGACCATGTGCAGATCACGGTGTCGGAGACGGTCGGGGTGGAGACGCGCGGTGGCTACTACGACCAGTCTGGGGCGCTGCGCGATATGGTGCCGAACCACATTTTCCAGCTCATCATGCTCACCGCCATGGAGCCGCCGATTTCCTTCGAGGCCGACGCGGTGCGCGATGAGCAGGCCAAGATTCTGCGTGCCATCCCGCCGCTCAATCCCGAGGATGTGCTGAATCGCAGCGTGCGCGGCCAGTACGGGGAAGGCGTGATCGAGGGTGAGCGCGTTCCCGCCTATCGCACCGAGCCTCACGTTCGTCCTGATTCCGCCACCGAGACTTTCGTGGCCCTGCGGTTAAGCATCGATAACTGGCGCTGGGCCGAAGTGCCTTTCTATCTTCGCACGGGCAAGCGCCTGCCCAGCCGCGTCACCGAGGTCGCCATCCGCTTCAAACACGCTCCCTTTATTCTCTTTCGCAAGACTCCCGTGGAGCGTCTCACCCAAAACGAACTGGTGATCCGTATTCAACCCGACGAAGGCATCTCAGTGCGTTTCGGCGCCAAGATCCCGGGACCGTTGGTGCGGCTCGGTGCGGTGAAGATGAATTTTGCCTACACCGATTATTTTGGCACCACGCCTACCACGGGCTACGAGCGCCTGCTTTACGACTGCATGGCGGGCGACGCCACCCTGTTTCAGCGTGCCGACATGGTGGAGGCGGGATGGAGCGTGGTGGCGCCTATTCTCGATGTGTGGAAGGCCTTGCCGCCGCGCAATTTCCCCAACTACGCGTCAGGCACCTGGGGTCCCAAGGAATCGAATGACCTGCTCGGCCGCGACGGAAGGCACTGGAGGACCATCGAACTGTGATCCTGGCCGGTGATATTGGGGGCACCAACGCGCGGCTCGGCTTCTTCACTCTGGAACAGGGACGGCTGAAGCTCATTCAGGAGACGGACTATCCCAGCCGTGAGCACGGGAGTCTCGACGAGATCGTAGGGAAGTTCATTACCGACCATAACCTGAAGGTGGAGCGAGCAGGTTTTGGCGTGGCCGGACCGGTTCGCGGTCACACGGTCACCACCTCGAACCTTCCCTGGGTGGTCAATGGCGACTCGCTGGCCCGGTTGCTTTCCATCGAGCAGGTGGCGCTAGTCAACGACCTTGAGGCGAACACGTTCGGCATTGCCGCGCTCGGCCCGCAGGATTTCGTTGTGCTCAACGAGGGCGCGCCGGGCACCGAGGGAAATCTGGCGGTGATCGCGGCGGGCACCGGCCTCGGCGAAGCGGGAGCCTATTGGGACGGCCAGCGGCATCATCCCTTTGCCTGCGAAGGGGGCCACGCCGATTTCGCCCCGCGTAATCCTCTCGAGGGTGAGCTTCTGAACCACCTGCTTCGGCAGTACCAGAGCGTCAGCTACGAGCGTGTGCTTTCGGGGTCGGGACTGGTGCACATTTTCCAGTTCCTTCGTGACACCGGCCGCGGTGAGGAACCCTCCTGGCTGACGGAGCAGATGCGCGGGGGCGATGCGGCCGCCGCCATCTCTCGCGCCGCGCTCGAGGCCCGCAGTGAAATCTGCATGTGGGCGCTCGACCTTTTTATTTCGTTCTATGGCGCCGAGGCCGGCAATCTCGCCCTTAAGATCATGGCGACGGGTGGTGTCTTTGTGGGTGGCGGCATTGCCCCCAAGATCATTGCTAGGCTCAAGGGTCCCGGCTTCATGGACGCCTTCATTAGTAAGGGCCGCATGAAGCCGGTGCTCGAAGCTGTTCCGGTGCGGGTTATCCTGAACGATCGCACGGCTCTGCTGGGTGCAGCCCGGCGCGCGACGTTATCAGGCAGTGACTCGCGTCAGTGATGAGTTGCCGCTTGCATTTTATCCTCCTTGTCTGTCATCGCCTTTTTATGGCGAAGCTCCTCGTAAAGACTCTTCTTTTCACAATCCTTTTTCCCGGCTCAGTTACGATTCTATTTCCTTACCTGATCCTTCCAGCAGGCTCTCGCCCGGTATCGCCATGGGGGTTCATAGGACTTCTGCCGATCGTCGTGGGTGCGGGCATATACTTCGTGTGTGCCTGGGACTTTGCGGCTTGGGGGCAGGGAACTCCGGCTCCTATTGACGCTCCCCGCCAACTGGTAAAACGGCGCTTGTATCAGCAGGTACGCAATCCCATGTACGTGGGCGTGCTGCTGATCCTGGCCGGCGAAGTTATCGTATTTCTTTCGTTGCGGCTCCTGGTCTACGTTTTATTCGTGTGGCTCATGTTTCACCTTTTCGTTGTCCTGTACGAAGAACCGGGGCTACACCGCAAGTTTGGCGCGTCCTACATGGAGTATTGCCGTAAGGTATCGCGCTGGATCCCTCTAAGGAGGGAGCGCCTGAACTCGAAACCTATTGATTTGTAACCCTCGATAAGGCGGGAGGACCAGCAATGGCAAGCGGAAAGGGACATTTTGATTTTGTGCAGGTGGATGTCTTTACCAACCGGCCGCTCGAGGGCAACCCGCTGGCGGTTTTCACGGATGCTCGCGGCTTGAGCGACGCTTTGATGCAGGCCTTGGCTCGGGAGATGAACCTCTCGGAAACTACCTTTGTATTGCCGGCCGATGCTGAAACGGAGCGGCGGCGAGGCGTGCGAGTCCGTATCTTCACGCCGGAAGAGGAACTCCCCTTTGCCGGACACCCAACGCTGGGTACGGCTTGGGTCCTGCGCGCCGCCGCGGGTGCACAGGCGACGGCGGAAGTCCGGCTCGACCTCAAGGTTGGCGCCATCCCGGTAACGTTTAGCGAAGACGAAGACGGCGGGCTATTTGGCGAGATGCGCCAAGTCGATCCTCAATTTGGCCAGACCCACGCGCCCGAGGCAATTGCGCCGTTGGCGGGAATCGCAGTCGAAGAATTTGCCGCCGGTCTGCCGATCCAGACGGTCTCGACCGGTGTGCCGTTTGCCATCGCGGCGGTGCGATCGCTCGAGGCGATCCGCCGCCTGCGCTTTGATCTCGGACGCGCGGAGGAATACGCTGCTAAATCCGACGTCCACTTTTTTTATTTCTTCACGCGCGAGACCGAAGACCCGCAGGCCAGAATCCACTCACGCATGATCTTCTCGAACGGCGAGGATCCCGCCACCGGCTCGGCCGCCGGATGCGCCGCAGCCTACATGGTACGCCATGGCATTGCGTCGGCCGACGAGCGCGTGATGATTGAGCAGGGAATCGAGATTCGCCGTCCCAGCCGGATCTTTGTGCGCGCGGGAAGGGAAGGGGATCGTCCGGTAAATGTGCGAGTGGGCGGAAACGTAGTTGAGGTGCTGAGAGGGACGGTCGAGATCTCGAAATTGTATAGTTGAGATATTTTATCAACCGTATAATTCAGGTGATCGGGGATGACTGACCCTAGCGTTACCTGCAAAGTTCAACGAACGGCTCTAGACCAGCTCGATCGTTAGGCGACGTCCAACAATGGCCGCCGCGCGCTGCAGGCTTGACAGAGTGATATCATTTCGCGGGTCGAGTAGGCGGTCAACCTGAGTGCGACTCGTCTTGAGTAGCATGGCCATGCGGGCTTTCGATATTTTTTTCTTCTTCATGGCCTCGGCGAGTTGCCATGCGACGACCTCCTTGATCGCCTGCGTTTGGGCCACGTCGAAGATTCCTTCTTCCTTGAGGAAGTCATCAATGCTCGAACCCATATGTTTCTTGCTCATCGCTCCAACTCCTTCTGACGTTTACGTGCCAACGCCAGATCGTCATGCGGCGTCGTCCGCGTCTTCTTGATAAAACCGTGCAACGCGACCAAGTGTCCGCGGCTACGACGCAGCAGCACGCGGGCCGTTCGCTTCGTCGACAGGTCCGTCCGGATTTCCCACAGACCTCCACTCAACGGGCGGCACAGCGGCATGCCGACCGGCCACTGCCATTGCGCCCTTAGGAGATCTCTCCCTACGGCGTGGCGCTCGCCTTCCGGCAACCCTTTGAGCCACTCCCGTACTGGCTCACTGCCCGCCTCGGTGCGGAAAAAGACCAGGAGGATCTTCTGCGGCGGTGGATCATCTTCATCTGCCATTTTGCGCCCTCAGGTACTGTACCATAAAAGGTGCACTTTGGGCGATTTTCCTGGAGAAGGACGGGAGCTTGCTACGGTATTCCTTTGTCGTCCCCTACTGCATCTAAATAATATTGTGTTGATACGATTAGGATACGACATTCAGTTCCACGTTCCGGCTCCCGTGGCAATGGTTGCGCTGCTCCACGTGCACCCTTCGCGGGCATCCGACCTGCTCGAATCCGACAATGTGAGGGTGGAACCCGCGGCCAAGGTCGAGGACTATTATGATAGCTTTGGCAACAGGTGTTCACGTTTCTTGGCTCCGCAAGGGAACTTGCGTCTTTGGAACTCAACTCTGATAAGAGATTCCGGAGAGCCTGACCCTGTCAATCCTGACGCGCGCCAGTTGCCGGTTGAGAAACTGCCGCCGGAAACGCTTTGCTATCTCCTCAACAGCCGCTATTGCGAGACGGACCGGCTGACCAACATTGCCTCGGAGCTGTTCGGTCACTTGCCGCCCGGGTGGGGCCGGGTACAGGCTGTGTGCGACTGGGTTCACGCCAAAGTCACCTTCGGATACCATTTTGCCCGAGCCACCAAGACGGCCCTCGACGTTTACACCGAACGTACCGGCGTGTGCCGCGACTTCCAGCACCTCGCGGTTACCTTCTGCCGTTGTCTGAACATCCCTGCCCGCTATGCCACGGGATATCTAGGAGACATCGGCGTCCCACCGTCGCCGTCGCCTATGGACTTCACCGCCTGGTTCGAAGTGTACCTGGAGGATCGCTGGTGGGCGTTTGATGCGCGGCACAATGAAAGACGAATTGGGCGCACCTTGATGGCGGTCGGACGTGATGCGGCGGACGTGGCGATCACCACGTCTTTCGGTGCCGCCAATTTGAAGGGTTTCGTGGTGCAGACCGAGGAAGTGGCCGATCCAGCAGACGACGTGAGGATGACGACTACTGAAGCTCGGATCGACTCGCGACAGGCCGTCGATAGTCCGGTTTAAGATGGGATTGCACAATTGGTTCGTCTGATTGAGCATTACAAGTCATCGTGTCGGCCTTACTGTAGCGCCGGTGTCCCCACCGGCGTTTTTGGCGCTGAGGAGAGTGCTGCTGCAGAGTTGAGCGTCCCTGTGATTTGTAATGCTCAGGTAGGTCTGAAAACGGCAGGGCGAGATTCTTCGCTTTTGCTCAGAATGACAGCCATTGGGGATTAAACCCGCAACTTGCTTAATCTATCAAACCTTCACACATCACCCCTGGGCCTTAGCTCGCGCCTTGTTCTCGGCCTCCAGGAATCGTGATGCCCATACCGCAACCGTCTCTGGCGTCGCCGGACCGCCGCCGGATTCGAGGGTGGCGAACTGAATGGCGAGATTGCCGACGGTAGATCCCTCTACTGCGCCGCGGATCACCTGGTAGCCGGTTTGCTGCTCGATCAGCCGATTGAGGTATTGATTCTGGCTGCCTCCTCCAACCACATACAACTTCCGGATGTGCCTGTCAGTGACTTCCTCAAGGGCGCGTAAGAGCTCGGCGTATCGTTTAGCCAGGCTAAGGAAAATGCAGTGGGCCATGGCCGCCGGTTGCTCCGGCCCCTCTCGGATGGGAGCTTGCCCCGTCTGCTCAAGCAGACGATTGATTCGCTCCGGCATGTGACCAGGCAGGAGCAGATCGGGCTCGTCTACGAAGAAGGTGGCGTCAGTCTGAGGACGGTCCTGGCACCCCGCGACCAAGTCGGCCGCAGTCAGTTTGCGTCCGCCGGCGGCTATCGCCGTGGCGTTCCATTGACGTAAGCATTCCTCGATGAGCCACATGCCATTTATGTTCTTCAAGAACCGTATGCGTCCGCCCACCCCGCCTTCGTTAGTGAAATTCACACGCAAGGCTGCGTCGGAGGTGCAAGGCTCATTGAGCACAGCGCCCACCAGCGACCAGGTGCCCGAGCTGACAAAAGCGGTGTCGGATCCCGAATCTGGAATGGCGGCGACGGCAGCACCGGTATCGTGGCAGGCCGGAGCGATCAGTTGGGCGCCACGTAAGGCAGGCAGGGAGGAGAGCGGACCAGTGAGCTGTCCGACGGGCGTGCCGGGTGGAACGATGGGCGCGGCGGCACTGCGGTCCAGCCCCACCTTGGCGAAAATCTCATCGCACCAGTCGCGGGTGCGGACGTTAACCAGTTGCGTGTGGGTGGCATTCGAGTACTCTGCTACCGCACGTCCACCGAGGCGGTGGAGGCAGTATTCGGGCACATTGAGCCACCGCACTCCTGGCGTCACGCCCTCGCAACGATCCGCATAGAGCTGGTAAAGGGTGTTAAGGCGTATCAACTGGATTCCAGTAAGGTGGTAGAGAAGCGCCTTGCCGGCATCGGCATCCTCCGGAGCGGTGTCCGCGGCCATTAGTTTCCAGACCTCGGGCATGATGGTCTCGGTTCGCCGATCGCGATAACAGAAAGGCGGCCCGAGGGGCTTGTCCTCCGCATCGAGGCGCACGTAATCTACGGCCCAGCCATCCACGCCGATCGAGTCCACCGGCAAGGATCCGAGGGACTCGGCGGCGAGGCGCAGGCCCTCATCAATACCGGCCAGCAGGCGGTCAAGGTCCCAGTGGATGTGCCCGTCGCGCTCTACAGGTCCGTTGGGGTAGCGATGGATCAGGCGCAGGCGGACCGTTGAGCCGTCCCACTCTCCCAAAGATACGCGACAGCTTTCGGCTCCGAGGTCAACGGCAATCGAACGAAGAGGTTTCATGGCGGGTTCGAGCTCCCAACGGGGAATTCAACTCCAGGAAAATGTTAGAATGCCGGCCGCGAATTAACGCGCAGCAACACAGCTAAGGCATAGCGGCAGACCTCCTGAAAGGCGGAGATCTGCCTACCCGTACTTCTAGGCATAGCTGCTGGCCGCCGCGGCACGGCCGCCGCGCTCGCGGTTGATACGTTCCAGGTACCCACTGGCGCGGAAGCCGGCCAGAGGATCCTCATGGAGTCCCTTGTCTTTTCGCCACTGACGGATGGCAGGGCGCACGTCGGTAGAGAATGCTTCCTTGAAGATGTTCTCGGCGTCGATGAGCTGCTGGCCGTTTTGCTTCTTCTGGAGCGCCGCGAAGTCGATGATCGCTGCTTTGGCATAGAGTTCCTGGGCGTTCATCACCGTCTGGATCATCTCTTCGATCTTGCCCTTAAGATTATGGCTCTGATCCACCATATAGGCGATGTCGGCGCGCTTGCCGGTTTCCCACTCGTAATAGCGAATCTCGGCGAAGATACGGAACACCTGGTAAGGATCGATCGAACCCAACGTGAGGTCATCGTCGGCGAAGCGGCGATCGTTGAAGTGAAATCCGCCCAGCATGTCTTCGTCGAGCAGCCAGGTAACGATTTGCTCGATGTTCTGAGCCTGGTAATGGTGCCCAGTATCCACCAGGACACGCGATTTCGGCCCCGCCTGATTGGCAAATACCATTGCCATGCCCCAATCGGCAATGTCGGTGTGATAGAACGCCGGCTCGAAGGGCTTGTACTCGACCAGTAGGCGCTGATCCGGCCCGAGCTCGTCATGGGTGCGTTTCAGACCTTCTGCCATCCAGTGTTTGCGTGCTCGGATACTAGCCGTTCCGGGGTAGCTTGAGCCATCGGCGAACCAAGGTGTGACGTCGCGGGATCCCAGTTCCTTGGCCACGCGGACCGAGTAGAGAATGTGATCGAGAGCCTTCTGCCGGATCTCTTCCTGTTCGTTGCAGAGCGATCCGTGTTTGTAGATCTGGTCCTGAAAGACGTTCGGGCTGATGGAACCCGGCTTGATGCCATAGCGCGCGGCCAGCTTCTTGACCTCACTAAGATTGCTGCCTTCAGGTGCGTCCCACTGGACGTGCAGCGCCACTGTGGGGACCGCCCCCGTAAAGACATTCACCTGGCCTGCATCGGCGAACTTCTCTTCTGTGGTCTTGGCGGCGGGTTGGAGAAACTTGCCAAAACGCGTTCCGGTATCGGCGAATCCCCAGGAGGGAACTTCAATCTTCAGACCGTCAAGCGCGGCATTGATGATTTCGGCATTAGAGTCCGGCAAAGAACTGGATGGCATAAATTTCGAGGCCTCCTAACCTTGATAAATATCGAACGGGGGGATCATAGCACAGTCTAGAGAACAGTGGGCAACGGGCGTACGCACATGGAGCCACAATCAAGGCGGTTCCGTTCAAAGCCGGATCTGAGGATCAAGCTCGAGCGGAAAAGGCGCGGAGAATCTGCGTAAATTGAGCGGGGCTTTGCGGGATTTCCGAAGGTCAAAGAGTCGGCCAGAGCGCTTCCCAGATTTTGAACTCATTGTGAAAACCGGATTCCTCAGCGCGGGTAAGCGACCGTCCGGACGCGACTGCGAGGGTTTCTGCAAAAATCTGGCGGCCCACTTCTTCGATGGTCGCCTTTTTTTCCAGAATGACCCCGGCATCGACGTCGATGTCACCGTTGATGCGGGCCAGCACTGGATTCGAGCCGATCTTCATCACCGGTCCGAGGGCGCAACCGATACCCGTACCCCGTCCGGTGGTGAACAGCGTTACCTGAGCTCCGCTCAGGAAAAGCGCAGGGGTGCAGACATGGTCGTACCCGGGAGTGTATAGCACGTACAGCCCTTTGCGATCGCCAAGCCACTCGCCGTATTCGACCAGGTCCTCGACCGTGGACGTACCGCCTTTGGCTTTGACGCCGCTCGACTTCAGGAAAATATTGTAGAGCCCGCCTTTCTTGTTGCCAGGCGAAGGGTTCTCGCGAAAGTCCTCGCCGAACATATTGACGTACTGCTCGTATCGTTCGAGCGCGCCCATGAGCTTCCGTCCGACTTCGCGGGTACGCGCGCGCCCCGCGAGATCCACCATCGCCGCTCCCTGCAGCTCCGGGATTTCGGGCAGGAACACCGCGGCGCCGGCCTTCACGAACATGTCAGCGGCAACGCCAACGGCAGGATTTGCGGTGACGCCTGACCAACGGTCGGATCCGCCGCACTCGGTGCCGACGATCAGCTTGGAGATCGAAACCGGCTGCCGCTTCGCAAGGTCCGCCTGCCTCGAGCAGCTTCCTGACGATCTCGAGTCCGCGCTCCACCGTTTTGCGGCTGCCTCCTGACTGCTGAATTACCAGGTTCACGACCCGCTGGTTGTAATCGGGAACCGCGTTCTGAAAGACAGGCGCAGAACATTCGACACACGTCTTCCCGCAGCCGAGGTCGATGTAGATCGCTGCGGCGAGATTGGGATGGCGGAGTGTATTTCCGAGCAACAGGTTTAGGAGATCGACCGCACGACCATCGGGCATTCCGCAGCCGGATTCCTGTGACAGTGCCACCACGCCATCGACGTTGGGATATTTGTCGCGCGTGTAGATCTCGCGCATGGCGCGGCTCGCGATCTCGTGCGCTTCCGTGGATGAGCACATACCCGAGCTGACAATGCCCACGTAATTGCGGATGCCGACCGTGCCATCAGCACGCACGAACCCGTCGAAGGTTAGCGCTGCCAGGTCGGGATCGATCGCCGTAGGCTCGGGGTTGTCGCGATAGGTCACCTGTAGTTCTGGTAGGCGGTCCTGCAGGTTGTCGGGTGTAACCGGATCGCCGGGTTCAAGTGGCTGCGATGCCAGACCAATGGGATCACCGAGCGTAATGAAAACCCCTCCCTGTGGGATTGCCTTGATGGCAAAGCTCTGCCCGCGCAGGATTTTTCCCGAAATCGTCAGCACCTGCCCCTCGTGGTCGAGTCGGGTGCCTCTTTCGAGGTGATCCACCGTGACCACGGCCACGTTGTCCCGCTCGGGCCGGATCACGATCGCGACATCTTCAAGCTTTTGCATTCCCATAAATGATCAACTCCATACGCCGTAGCGCCGGTGTCCCCACCGGCGACGGCGCTGAGGACAGCGCTGCTACACGGTCATGAGGCCGGTGCCGCACTCTCCAGATTCAGTACGCCCTTGATGTAGTCGGGGCGCCGGAAATCGCTTTCAAACGCGTTGTGGATATCCTCGAGCGCGCCGTAGCGGTGCGTTACGATGGGCTGCACGGATATCTGGCCCGCATTCACCAGTCCCAGGGCGCGCCGATAAGTCGAGGGACGGCCGTCAGCGTCAAACCCTCCCGAGCCGCCGATGCTCACAATCAAGGTGGGTTCGAGCTGCATAATCGCGGAGAGCACGCTGGCTTCGCGGCCGGTATGCCCCCCTCCATAGAACAGCACGGTGCCCTGATGTTGCAGCACGTTCGGTATCTGCTCAAGCGCAATGGCGCTCCCCGAGGCTTCGATGACATAGTTCACGCCTGCGCCGGACGTACGGTCCCGCACCACTTCCACGACGTCTTCACTGGACGCGTTAACCGGGGCAGCCCCGAAGTGCTCCGCCAGGTTTAGCCTGTTGTCGCGCAGGTCGGCGACCAAAACGAGACCATCGAATTGCTTCACGTTGCGTAAGTATTCGAGGAACAGCAGGCCAGCCGGCCCAGCGCCGTAGATCAGCACGCTCCGGATACACCGGCCGGGATCGGGGTCATCGAAGCTGTAGCGCCCCGCATAGCGGTCGGCACGGTCACAAGCATGGGTGATGCAGGCCAGCGGTTCCACCAGCGCTCCGGTTTCGGCGGACATCCCCTCCGGCAGCCTAATGCAGTTCACCGCTGGCATCGATACATACTCAGCCATGGCGCCCCGCGTGGAGATGCCAAGCTCAAGGTAATTCCGGCACTGGTGCGAATCACCTGAGGCACAATAGGAGCACAGCCGCGTCTTGCCTAGACTGAGGCAGTTTAAGCCCTGATCGCAGAGAACGCGATCGCCCACTTCGAGGTCCGTCACCTCGCGGCCGATTTCGATGACTTCTCCCGCGAACTCGTGGCCGATGATATGCGGGTACTCGGTGTAGGGGATAGTGCGTCCCGAGGCGTCACGGCGATAGTTACGGCCCTGAAAAATGTGCAGATCGGTGCCGCAGACTCCCACTGCCCCGACGCGAAGCAGTACCTGGTGTGGTGCAACTTCCGGATCGGGGATCCGCTCTATCACCAACTTGGCTACGTCTCTGAGGAGAGCACCCTTCATAGTCTCCAATTCCGTTGATAACATCCCTCCCGCAAGGGGGCGGGGCTTTTATCAACTGCAAACTCGCGATAAAAGTTGCACGCTTTCGTAGCCAATCTTAAAGTGAGGCTATAGAAGACGTCTCCGGCATTCTGCAATCCTCATCGGCTGCTTCCGGTTTCATGCATCCAGATCGCGCGTGTCGAGGCGTCCTTCAGCCTGGAGCCTCCAGAACAATTCCGCCGTCTGCTGGATACCCTCTTCGAGCGGCGTTCGCGGTATTGAACCAAGATCCGCCGCCAGAAGGCTGTCATCGAGATTGCTGGCGATCGGCAACGAAATACCCTGAGTCCTGACCATGCCGCCGGCCCCCGGAACCGCCTTCTCGAGTGCGGTGATGAACGCTTCGGTCGTGATGACACTGCCGCGCAAAGTGTAGACGCGCGCGCCCGGCTGATCGGAGTCTGCGCACCAGAGAAAAATTTTGGCGGTGTCATCGACGTATTGCAGATCGATCGATCCGCTGAAGCGAATGGTAAACGGCCGTCCCAGCACACTGGCTTTGATGGCCTTGGTGGGATCGGAGGTCAATCCCTGATCGCGCCCCACTCCGTAGACCGCCCACGGCCGCAGGCTCGCGCTCGACAGGCCGTCCACCTGGTAGTACACCCGAGCGTTGCCTTCGTTACATTGCTTGAATACGCCGTAGTGAGTGCCGGGCTGGAGCGCCGCGCCTTCGGCCACCATGCCGCGCCCGTAGAACTCCTCAGGTCCGAACACGGCGGCGGAGCTCGCGTAAACAATGCGCTTCACCAGGTCGCGTCGTCGTCGAGCCACTTCGAAGACGTTCAACGTGCCTACCACGTTGACCAGGCCGCCAAGCGGCGGGTTCTTGGCGCAGGCCGGCACCTGCAGTGCGGCAAGATGAATGATGTGGCTGATGCCATGAGCGGCCACGGTTCGATCGATGTCCTCAAAGCTGGTGACGTCACCGCGAATGAAGGTGATGCGTTCGCGGCTCGATGCCGGCAACAGGGCTGCCAGGCGGCCGGAATCGGTGTCGACATCGAAAATGTAGGGGCGATCGCCGCGCTCCACTAGGTTCTTGACGATCCAGGCGCCGATGCAGCCTTTGGCGCCAGTGACGAGATATCGCGCTTCACCTCGCGAGGGGGAGGTGGATCCATTCGACTGGGTCATGCAGGGGATTATAACAGGGATGTGTCGACGGGGTAGGGTGGCTCAATATGGTCGGGCAGGAGAGGAGTACCTCGTTGCTCCCCCCTTCAGAGGAGGCAGAGGAGGAGGGGGCAGGTGGTGGTGCTGAATGCCCACGATGCGAATGCATATCATCCTCTGTCTAAAACCAGTCGCTGCGGTAGGCGATCCACCAGGAAACGAACCCGATCGGCACCGTCGCCACGATGCCCCAAACCAGGGGCAGGCACAGGTCCGCGATAAGCCCAAGAATAACGAAAGACAGCCAGAAGACCTTGCGGCGATCAAGCATTAAGGCTCCTACCGGCGATGCTCCCATTTATGTTAGTCCATCGTCAGACTCGTTGGCCGGATTTCATAGCCCGTCCTCCGTTAGCCGTGTATACTGGCGTGCGACTTCGTAAGCAGCGGAGGCGATAATGCGCAATCGAACGATTCCCCGGAGCTTTGCCTGTTTGTGTCTGGTTTCGATTGCGGCGCTTCCAAACTTTAGTTGTAGCAGTGGTTCCCAACCACCCCATGACCAGCCGTCGCCCCAGGCGCAGCCAGAGCCGACCCCTCCACCCCCTCCTCCGCCCTCGGAGGCGCCTCCCCCCCCGAAAACTCACCCGGTGCACGGGATCAAGAAACCACCTACGGCTGCCACCCGTCCGGCCCCTTCCGTAAATCTCTCGGCTGTTGACGAGATTCTGCGGCAGTTGCCCACCGGCAACATTGCTTTCAACGTGCCGGATACGATGGTCATGGGCCGGACTTACGGGATTCACCTTGTGCTTTCGCCCCGCAAGTCGATCCAGGATCTCCAGGCCGAGCTTCAGCAAAAGGTCGAGGGTCACGATGAGCTACAAGGCGCGACCGTCAGCATCGCGCCCGAAATGGAGGCGCGGCTCACCGGTCAGGACTTCAAGATCGATGCGGTTACCCCGGAACGGCAGGCAGTCAGCAACGAGCGAGGCACGGATTGGCAGTGGGACATCAGTGCGACAAAACAAGGAAACCAAGAGCTCCACCTCACTTTGAACGTAATCCTCACGGTCAACGGCGCCTCGCTGCCCCACTCACTCCAGACCTTCGATCGCCGCATCACTGTTCGCGTTACCTGGGGCCAGCGCTTGTCGGGATTCATCGGCACGAACTGGCAATGGCTGTGGACGGTGCTCGTAGTCCCGCTGGCCGCCTGGATCTGGCAGGCGCTGAAGAAGCGCAAGCGCGCTTGAGGGCGAGCGCGACCCCAATCCCGCTGAAACCCCGCAGGGGACTAAAGCCCAAGATGGTCCAGAAGAGCGCGAAAGGCGGTTCCGCGGTGGGACACCTCGAACTTCTGCCGGGCAGAAAGTTCTGCAAAGGTCTTGTCGAGAGGGGAATAGTAGAAGTAGGGGTCATATCCGAATCCGCCTAAGCCGCGAGGTTCGGTGAGGATCACTCCATCCGCTCGGCCCTCAGTGATGGCGACGATCTCGCTTTGGCGGGCCAGGGCGATCACACAGATGTACTGGGCGGTACGCCGCGGGGCGGGCAAACCTGCAAGTTCCGCGAGCAGCCGGGCGTTGTTGGCATGGTCGTCCGAGTTCGGGGCATCAGCTGGAATCTCGCGCCGGGCGAGATCCAATTCCGCAAAACGGGCCGAGTGGACGCCGGGCGCGCCCCCGAGCGCATCCACCGCCAAGCCGGAGTCATCGGCGAAGACCAGGCCATCGGCGAAGCGGCTGTAATGCGAGGCCTTCTTGCGGGCGTTCTCAGCAAAGGTAGCGCCGTCCTCGACGCAGGGAGGTAAGCCATCCAATCCGGGGAGCGGCTCCACGTTGATGCCGCGCTCGGCCGCGGCCTGCTGGAACTCCCGCAGCTTGCCCGGATTTAGTGACGCGAGATAAAGGGTCATAGGATCTGGCCGCTGGCGCACCTGATTCAGATCTTGCGCGCCACGGGCAGATCCATTTTCAGGATCGAGCGCTGCACTGCCAGTAGGTTCTCGATGCCCGGGCGGGCTAGATGGAGCAGTTGATTCAGCTCCTCGGTCGTGTAAGGACGTCCCTCAGCCGTTGCCTGCAGTTCGACCAACCCGCCTGATCCGGTCATCACCACGTTCATGTCGACCTCGGCATTGGAATCCTCAGCGTAGTTAAGGTCGAGCAGGTTTTCCCCGCCCACGATTCCCACGCTGAGCGCGGCGACATAGTCCCTCAAGGGCAGCCGCTTCAGCACGCCCAACTCCAGCAGCTTGGCAAAGGCGAGTCCTATGGCCACCAGGGCGCCGGTGATAGAGGCAGTGCGGGTGCCGCCATCCGCCCGGATCACATCGCAGTCGATCCAGAGGGTGCGCTCACCCAGCGCATCCAGATCGGTAACGGCGCGCAGCGAACGGCCGATCAGCCGCTGGATTTCCATGGTGCGACCGCCCTGCCGTCCTCGCGTGGCCTCGCGGGGCGTCCGCGTGTCGGTAGAGCGGGGAATCATGGCGTATTCACTGGTGATCCAACCTTTACCCTGGCCCTTCATGAACATGGGAACTCCGCTTTCGACGCTGGCCGTGCAGATCACTTGAGTCGAGCCCAGCCGGATCAGCGCCGAGCCCTCGGCGGAGGAAATGTAGTTCGGAGTGATCTCCACCGGCCGCATCTCCGCCGGACGGCGCTGGTCGCCACGTATGAGTTTCCCGCCGGAGTAAAGCAACCCGCTGATAACTTTCGGGGTCGACAAATCTCACCTCAGTTCTGGAGCAGCCTGGGAGCGGGAGGGCATCCGACCGCCTCTTCAACAGGCATCTAGAGTTTGACTAGGGTCACAGGATTCGAGGGGTGAAGTCAAGGACATTGTCGGGCACGAAGGGAGGCCGCCGGCTGTGGCCAGTTGTGGCCGGCTGTGGAATGCCGTAGGGACTTTCTCAGGGGGGCATACTCACTCGGGCTTCCCGATTAGCGAGGGATTTGGCTCAAAGGCTTGGCTCAAGTCAATATGGCCATCCAGCGTATCGACGTCCTCATCTTGCACCAGGATGCGCACCTTCTTGACCGAGGCGATGTTGGCCGTGAGTGAGTCTACCAGCGAGTAGACCGCCAGCAATTCGCTCTCGATGCCGGGATCAAGCCCGTTTCTCACGTCGCTCGCGAAATCGACCACGGCGGTGCCATCGGAAGTGAGGAAAACGGCGCGAATCGTCGCCGATGCCGGCAGGGCGCGGGCATAGCCCTTGTGGGAGCCTTCGATCAAACCTAGCAGGATCTCGCGCGCGCGGTCGACGTCCTCTTTGGGCCAAGTGATCGGACGCGATTCGCCCACCAGGGTCCCGCTGTTATAGTCGGGGAAATAGAGCACCACCGCCTGGTTCGGTCCGCCCTGAGGTTGCAGCGCCACTTGGCTCAGTCGAGTACGGGCCTCCTGTTCGCTGCCGAAGCTCTCGAAAAAAGTGTGATGGGCCAGGACGCGCAGATAGAGCACAGCGGCAATAACCACGCCCAGCGTCACCGCCAGCACGATCTTGGTGGTGCGTGACATACCCGAGTTTGGTAGGGTGCTCATCGTAGGGACGTACCTTGCGGAAGCCTGAGAGCGGGGACAACGCGCGGCCGTCGGTTTGCAGCCGGGCACGCACAACGCCAGCCCTAGATCAGATTACTGGATCCCTTGGCCTTGGATCGCCTGGACCACTGCCGTGGCGAATTGCTGCTGAAAGCTCGGGTCGGTGAGGGGCGCAGGATCTACATCCGGCGACAACGTTCCCACCTCAATGGCCACGGCAGGTGCATTGACGCTGCGCAGGACGCGGACTGGCGCTGGCGACGGTCCAGCCACGGCGACGCCGCTGATACCGCTGAGGCGAGCCTTCATCGCTTCTCCCAGGGCGCGACTGGAAGCCAGATGCGCCATTTGCAGATCATCCCATCTGCGGAACAGAGTCTGGCGAGCTTCTCCACCTTGCATCTGATCCGATGCAGGGTTCTGGTAGGTGTAGATCATGAGCCGAGGCGACTTGGCGCCTGCTGGCCCCAGGTTGCCGGCATGAAAGCTGACAAAGGCAATTGGACGAGCCCGGTTCGCGGTGGCATCACGATCGTCGGGGCCGGGGCTGGCGTCGCCCGGCCGGGTGAGAACCACTTGGTACTTCTTGGTGGCGGCCAGCCCGGCGCTTACCTGTTCGACCAGTTGTGATACGAAATCCTTTTCGTGCATGCCATTTTTGGCGCGCGCTCCCGTGTCAGCGCCACCGTGGCCGGCGTCGAGCACCACGGAGGGCAAAGCCGGCGCGGGCGCCGGGGCATGCTGTGGTGGCGCAGGAGCTGCGGTAGAAGCGGCCGGCGCCGTCTGAGTCTGCTGCACAGGCGGCGGAGGCGCGGCGGGCTTCTTCAGTTCGGCCACCACGGTTTTCCCGCCCGCCGCCAGCGTGGCGTAGAAATCGAGACCCGAGCCCCCGGGGGTGAGTATCAACTTCGGCAGTCCGTCGGAGTCATCGAACTGGAGCCCGGTCGCATAAGGGTTCTGGAACCCGAATGTGGACTGAGGCGGCTGCACCGGGTGGGCGCCTAGAAAAAGGATGTACTTGCCGTTTGAGGAGGCGGTCCGCAGGGTTACAGGCGCGGCAAAACTGAAAACGAGTTTTGCCCCCGCGGGCTCCGGCTCCAGACGTGCCACAAAACTATTCGATCGTACCCCACCGATGAAAGCGCGCTTACTGCCCGAATGGTAGTCGATCTGCTGGCGAGATACGACCGGCAGCACGACGTCGAGAAATTCGATTGGCACCATCCACTGTCCGTTCTCGACCGCCACCGGACGCGAGAGTTGGCGCGTCATCTTATCGATCTTCACCTTGCGATCGTTGATTTGCAGCCGCAGCTCGTTTGCTTCAAAATAGATGTGAAGCTGCTTGCCCTTCTCCTCCCAGCCCTGCACCTTTCCGGCGAGGTTCAGCACCTCGAGCACGGGTAGATAAGGGGCGCTGTCAATTGTCTGCAACGGTACCACCCGGCTCTGATTAGGCAGATAGAAGACAAAGTTCTCGCCGCTGAGATTGGCGGTTGGCCAGAGAAAAAGGCCAAAGGCCGCAGTTATAACCAGGGCGGAGAGAATGACGCGCCGACGGGAGCCCAATCCCAACGATTTGATGTTAAAGCGCAAATCTAAATCAGGGAGCGTTGCCTGCCTCCAGTGTTTGTTCTTAGCCCTTCGTCACCGTTCGCGTGCCGTCGTCACCAGATGTGAGGGCCACGAGTGCGCCCTGACACGGCCTCGTTACGCTCTGCCGAGTCCCGTGCTTCCCACCACCGAGTATAACGGAGAACTAATAACTGGGAAAACAGTGATGAAGAGAACCAGCGGTACCCGATTGCGGAGTATGCTAAGCTGGCCCCGAGGAGATGGAAATGACCTTTGAGGAAGCAGGTAAGGCCGTGGATCAGGAAGTGAAGAAACTTGTCGAGTTCGTGGACCAGAAGGTCCGGCCTCAGAGCCGTCGCGAGATGGCGGAACTGCTGCGGAAAGCCGCCGCTCATCTGGCGAAAGCGGCGGAGAGTCTGGAGAAGCCCTGATCTCAACCGTGCTCGGCGGCTAGGCCAATCTGAAAGCAAGACAGTCCCTCATGGGTCTCATACGGGATTCACAGATAGGCTGCAAGTTCCTCCGGGCGGGGCTCGGAGTACTAGTGCTGTTCTCCGCGGGCTGCCTGCACCATCGTCAACGGCGAGCATCCGCTCCTGTCCCGGTGGCATCATCGCCAAGCGCTCCCACACCGAAACCCTCGAAGCCCAGCGGCCCGGCTATAACCGGTGTTACCCCTCCCGGCACCATCGTACAGGGCGAAGAGGGCATCGCCACCTGGTACGGATACCCATATCACGGGCGCTATGCGTCGAGCGGCGAAGTCTACAACATGTATGACCTTACGGCCGCCCACCGCACCTTACCCTTCAACACCATGGTGCGGGTTCACGATTTGGAGAACGGACGGACGGTCGATGTGCGCATCAACGATCGTGGTCCCTTTATCGAAGGCCGCATCATCGATCTGTCCTATACGGGTGCGCAGGCGATCGATATGGTGGGCACGGGCAGCGCCCTGGTTCGCCTGGAGATCCTGAACCCCGGCCTTGTCTCGGGACCCGCCGCGGCGTCTGGCCTTTTTGGCGTGCAGGTAGGATCTTTCAGCGATCAGAGCCATGCTGAGCAGTTCAAACAGCGAATCGTAGCAGCAGGATTCAACCCTGTGAGCATCCAGACTGTCAATCGCGGTGATGTTACTCTCTACCGCGTGCGTGTGGGCAGCCAGAGCGAGGCTGCGGCGCGTGCCCTGGCTGGAAAACTAAAAGATGCGAACCTGGTCACGGAGACATTTGTGGTCAGATTGAACTAACTGACTATCGGGCGAACGAGGGCAACAACGGAGAACCAATGGACAACTGCATCTTTTGCCGTATCATTGAAGGCAAGACGGCTGCCAAAATCGCCTATGAGGATGAGCTGACACTAGCCTTACAGGATATTCGGCCGCAGTCGCCTGTACACCTGCTGGTGATCCCGCGTAAGCACATCGTCTCGCTCAACGAGGTGACCTCCGAAGATGAGCCGCTGGTAGGACATCTGTTCGCTGTCTCCGCTAAACTTGCCAGTGAGCGTGGCCTCGCGTCTCAGGGTTACCGGACCGTCGTCAACAACGGTTCTTGGGCCGGACAAAGCGTGTTCCACCTGCACGTCCACCTGATGGGCGGTCGCGTATTTCGATGGCCGCCCGGTTAAGCGCCGCTGATGAGACTTGCTGGCGTCCGGCCCTATTGGAAGACTAACCGGCTTGGCGGATCGCGGTCGCCGGCCTGACCCCATAGCGCTGGGTGGCATAGCCGACGATCAGTCCCACCATGCTCCCCGGCAGGATGATTGCAAAGTAGTGGCCGTGTTGTAGGCAAGCCACCAGAAGAGCAAGGAGAAACCCCACCGTCAGACCGAACAAAATCCCCAGTGGCAACGAATTCACCTTGCGGGCGAAAACCCCAATTGCGACGCCAGCAATCACCCCTTTCAGGGTAGAGCCGATGATGATTCCGGCGAGTTGTGTTCTCACCTCGGGCGTAAACCAGGCTGTCATTCCGTCCAGTGCACCAAGAATTGCTCCCGCCACAATACCCAGCAGCAGCTTGTTCATCGAGCATTTCCTCCTTTGGGACCAGATTTTTTCCTGCTCGAGGTTCCTTACAACATCCCCGCAGAATCCTTTAGCTGCTAATGGCGGGTCATCAGGAGCAGCAGGATTCGCATTAACAAGTAAGCCCCTATCAGCAAGATGGCGGTGCGATACCGTACCAGAAAGCGCCGCGCTCGTTCCAAAACATTCTCTGGATACGCGCTTACCCGAAGGCCGTCCAGATAACGTGACACGTCCGCCGCCAGTTCTTCAACGCTGGCATACCGCAATTCAGGCTGCGCCGCCGTAGCTTTCGCGCAGATCGCGGCCATGGCCTTGGGAATGCCGCCACCGTCTCTCCACCCGGAACCATCGAGCGAGCTTGTGACGAGGAACTTCAGAACCGCCCCGAGCGAGTAGACGTCGCTCCGCTGATCGACTCGTTCCACGTCGCCTCGAGCCTGCTCCGGCGACATATAACCGGGCGTGCCGAGCACTGTGCCATAGGCCGTTGGCGCGGCTCCGCGCGACGGTTCTGCAGCCCTCGGCTCGACTCCGGCGACCGCCTCTGTCTCGCCGTCTGTTGGTAAGCCGGGTCCGATCATCCCGGCTTCGCCTTGTAGTATCTTCGCCAAGCCCCAGTCCATCACCAGTACTTCGCCGAACGGACCGACCATGATGTTTGAGGGCTTGAGGTCGCGGTGAAGCACTCCATGGGCGTGGGCGAAGGCCGCCGCATCGCAGACGCGCAAAAATAGTCGCAGTCGCTCGGAAGGTCGGACTTCGGTGATGTGTTCGTCAAGCTGCTTGCCTTCCACAAACTTCATGGTATAGAACGGACGCCCATCGGGTAGCCGGCCAACATCATGCACCGGCACAATTCCAGGATGCTCCAGGCGTGCCAGGACGCGCGCTTCCTGGATCAGACGTTGCTCCAGGTTGTCGGCCCCAGGCAGGTCAAGCACCTTCAGGGCCACTCGTCTGGCGAGCCGAACGTCCTCCGCTGTGTAGACCAGCCCCATTCCGCCGCGCGAAACGCCCTCCAGCAGCCGGTAGGGCGTGCCGGTGAGATCCGGCTCTTCCATGCCTGCCCGCAATCGGTCGAGAGCCCGATCCGAGAGAAACGTCATTAAACCTCCCTCCGAAACAGGGACTGCGCTTCGCGGCGGAACTCTTCGTCGCTCCCGCATATTTCCTGCAGCCGCTGGAGCGCAATCCGCCGGAACTCGCGGCGCGCCCAAGCCAGCATGTTCGTCACGTCCGTCGCTGCCACGCGGAATTCCCTAGCAAGCTGGGCGTACGTCAGGTTCTCTTCTTCAAGATCGTATTTTTCGAAGAGCTTGAACGCTTTCTCTTTTCCTTTCGACACACAAAGTGCTTTCAAGTTCTCTACGGCCCATCCGAACAGGCTGCGCAGCCACTCCTTCTCGAAAAATTCGTCCAGTGATTCCGGCGAGGCGATTTTTTCCGGATCGATTGATCCTGCACCGAGCTCGCCCTCGGCTGCATGGAAATCAAGTGCCAGATGCAGTACGTTTCCTCCGCGCTTTTGCCTCCCGGCTGATTTCGCCTGGTTCATCACAAAGCTGTCTACACCTACTCGAAGAAAAGTCCGCAACCGGCTCTTTCCGGGATCGTATTGGGCAAGCAGATCTCGCTCGAGGAGGCCGGCGAAGAAACCCTGGGTCAGGTCCTCGGCGTCCTCAAATTCGCGATTCCATCGCACCCGGATATACTTGAATACCGGCTTCCAATAGGCGGCCAGCAAGGTTTCAAGCGCGCGCTCCCGCTCGCTGGGACTTTCGCTGCGGGCCGCGACAATTGCCGACCAGCGCGTGGCCGGAAACCGGCTGCCTCCGCTCTTGGTGGGATCATTCACGATTGCTCCCCACTCACCGCAACACTGCAAGCACTGCGTCTTCCTCGATGGCGACGCGGCCGGGTTCCGAGGTGGCGGTAAAGCGAAAGGTGGCGCCGCCCTTGCTTACCGCCACCGTGCCGAGCTTCAGCTTCCGGCCCTTGCCCATTACGGCGACAACGGGCACCAGCATTTCGAAGCCGTCTGGAACGCCGCTCTGCTCGATCCGGCCCTGTACCACCGTTCTGCCGGCGTCGTCGCGCCGAACCTTAGATTCCAGCTTGTAGCTGGGAACGTCTGTGCCATAGACCCAATCGTCGAAAAACCAGTCGATGCGCCGGTTGTGGTCGAGATTCGCAGAAAGCTCTCTTGTACACAATTTCGTTGTATCCATCCGGTTCTCTGAATTTTGAGAGCTGCACGCCCAGCCAGATCGGGCCACCCGAGTCCACGGTGCGCCTTGGCGGGTTCTGGCCAGCAGATCGTGCTTGTAGCCCTGCATAATCTGACGGAAGTGCCGCTCACCGTCCTTCTCTCGCGCGATCTCGATCGCACTCGCATAAGCGGCAACCAATGCCGGCGCCCCATCCGATCCGAAGGGACACCCGAGTACCGGGAGAGGCGTTCCATTTGCATTTCGGTATAGTGAGAACATGTTCTGATAGAACGGCGTCAGTTGCGGCGCCGGTGCATAGCTCGACCCGGTTATCGAGTCCGTCCCAACCAGCGGAAGTTGCTGCAAAACGTAATTCTGGAATGCAGGAGTTGGAACGGTCGTCGCCGTAACGATAGGCAGTGCAATCCGAGCCCATTCGCTGTCGAAGAAGAAAAACAGCTTGTCCCGCACAATCCGGCCTCCCACACTGCCTCCAAAGTGATTTACGGTTGATCGAGGCTTATGGTTTCCCGGCATCGCATTGGTGAAGAAGTCCGCCGCATTCAGTCTCGAACCATTCCACAGCTCGTAGAGATTCCCATGAAACTGATTGCTGCCGGACTTGGTCACGTAGTTGACCTGCGAGGCGCCGTAGCCCCTCACCAGCTAGGACTCTTCTACCGCGCCGCCATCTTCAGGATCCCGGCTTCCGAGCTGCTCGATCCGGAAGCGTTCGTTCAGATCGTGGAGCACGCGGCCCTTTCGGCATGCCGCGGATCAGGTGGAGGCCTGGGAAAGATATTGACGGTCGTGAACCCGTCGCGCGGTCGTTATCAGCTGAGGTCAGCCGCACTGGGAAACTCGCCGCGACTAGGAGAAAAACAGTACGGCTATGATCGTTTTCATTTTTGTCTCCTTTGCTCCTCTTCGCCTTCACCTGAACATAGGCTGGTACCACAACCAGAGCCTATGTCGGGTTTCAGTAGTGGAAGCGGTAGCGAACTTCCACGGCCAATTGTCGGGGATTCGCGTAATGTGTCCCGCCGAACGTGTTGCTGTTATCCAGGAGATAGCGCCGGTTGGCGAGGTTGAGGGCAGTAACGGCGATCGACCAGCTTTCTCCGAAAGACTTTCCCAGCGAAAAGTCAGCCGTGGTGCGGGCCGGCAGGTGGTCTGGGCCTTCACCGTTCACAAATCCCGAGCCATAGAGCACGCTGACCGTCGACCAGGCGTGCCACGGCAGCGTGACGTTGAGTACGCTGCTCAGCGTGTTGCGCTGGTCGTGGTCGAGGAAGAAATAGCAGCAATCCGGCGGAGAGAAGTCCGTGAGGCCGCCGGTTACGGCACCCTTACCCTCTACGTACTGGTGGGAGTAGGCGAAATGAAGACGCGCCCGTTTGAAAATTTGGGGTGCACGCAGCGTCGCCTCCCACCCCCGGATGCGTGCCTCCTGGATGGTTAGCGGGAGAAAGATGTTGGAGTTGCCCAGAACGTCGTGGTCAAAGAAGTTGCGCGCGCTGGTGCGGAAATTGTCGACATCGAGACTCCACTTCCGGAAGGGTACGGTGATGCCGAAATCGTGCTGTTCGTCACGCTCGCCACGTAGGGGCAGAAAGCCGAAGCCTTGTTGAACCGCGAGCTCCTGCAGGGGGCCGGAGACCGTATCGAGCGGAGGGGCCTGGTAGTACCGGGCGTAGTATCCGCGCAGCACCCAATTGATGCGGGGAATGCGGATCGCAGCACCGACTCGAGGGTCGGCATGGTGCTCGGTGAGCAAGCCTGAAAAGCGCGTTAGCCGCACACCGCCATTAAGCGTCAGCCATGACGTCGCTTTGAACTCGTCCTCAAGAAAGAGGGCTTCAACGTTGCCTGAGACCTTCTCCTGTTGCCTGAGCGCCAGGCCGCTGCCATCCGTAGCTTGTAGTCCGAATCGCGTATTGTCACGCTGGCCGAATACAGAAAAACCCAGTCTGGCGTTGTGTTTGCCGGCAACTTCTGAAAACACGCTCTGCACGCCGAAGTAGTTCGACGCCCGGTTGTCATTGGCGATGACGGGAGTGTCACCCGGGCCACCCGCGTAGTCCGCACGGTTGAAGTGGTAGAACGGTGACACCGTGAGCATCGTCGCCGGGCTGAACGTGTGCACCCAGGAAAAATTTGCGAATGCATCGCTTTCGCGGTCGAGGTCGCGGATACCGTTCGCTTGGTCATCGGGGGTGTTCGGAATCTGGTAATGGTCCTTGCGGAGCGATGTGACCATGCGCAACTGGTCGGAGGAGGTCATATTGTAGACCAGCGACCCGAATCCTCCGATTCCGGTCCCCAGGTCGTGAATCACCGCACTCGTGGGCGTCGCAAGGCCCAGGTCGGTCCGGTTCCCGTTGATACTGCCATAATAGGCAAAGCGCTCCGTATGGCTGCCGAAGCTGAGCTGGTCGTTGGTTTCATTGAAGTTGCCATAACTCGCCACCAGTTCGGCCTGGTTGTTACGCTCGAAACCCGTGCGCGGCACGACGTTGAAGACACCGTAGGTGCGGTCGCCGTACTCTGCCGAGTAGCCACCAGTCTGCATCTCGATGTAATCGACGTCTTTGGGGTCGAACTGAGGTCCAATGTTGCTCGAGATGTTGGTATTCGGGATGGGAACTCCGTCCACCAGCCAACTCACCTGGTGTCCGCCTCGGATGTGCAGCTGATCGTGGATCACATAGGCGCCCGGCACATAGTCCGTTATCAACGCCAGGCTGTTGGTGCGATCGGCGCCGGGTGTCTCGGCGATGTCGACTCGACTCAAAGTTACGGCCGACGCAGACGATGCTGTGTTCACCGTCCCCGGTTTCGCGATGACCTCGACGTTCTGGGTTTGCGCTTGCAATCCCAACTGGAAATGCAATACCGGCGCCGCCCCGGCGTTCACCTCAACAGTCTGCTCCAAACCCTGGAAACCTTGGGCATTCACCGTGACACCGTATTCGCCGAGGGGCACCGCGTCAAACTGGAATTCGCCGTTCGCGTCGGTCTGCGTCGTTCGTGACCAGGCGGACGTGCGTGCACCTATTACAACCTGCCCACCCTGGATGGGGCGGTGCTGCGGATCGTGCACAACGCCGCGCACGTTGCCAAAGATGGTGGCGTAGCTTGGCCCTGCGAGAAGCAGCAGGACAGCCGGCCACAGAAAGACGTACTCTCGTCTCATGGCGATCTCCTGAAGGATTCTCTTGTCGAAATGCCTTGTCGCGCGGGCACACTTCAGCCCGCTTAACTTGGAATGCGTGGTTTAGGAGAGCAGCCTGGGCGGGTGATCGAGGGAGTGCAAGTGCCCCTCAGGAGGGGGAGGGTGAACGGCAATCAACCGGAACAGGAGCGTGGGTGGAGGAGTCAACCGAGCGGTTGTTACCAGGTCGAAGCGCAAATCAATCGCGACGCTAGCAACCGAGCTGTCGCTTTGGGATACCCCGCAGGAACACTGCATGTGGTTCTGCGACCGGCGGCCATGGGAAGTCATTCCACCAGCGCAGGAGTGCGAAGCTGCCGGGCGATGACGCGCCATCATCGGGCAGTTCTCCTTGCAGCAGGAGCGTGAAGAGTAGAGAGCCTGGGGACCTTGGCAAAGGCCAGGCAGAAGCCCGCGCACACTCAGCAGACTGATTGAGAGAAGCGCCACACAGGCCTGGATTTTACGCATTACAGCTCCCTATCTTACTACCGGTCCGGCCTCCCGGTCCAGAAAACTGCTCAGAAAGAAGATTCATTGTTGCCTTTCCGGAATGCTAAGATGGCCCGTGAATTTATCGTGGGCTCCATTTTTGCGCATGCCTGAATGGGCGCGCAACACGGCGCCGGTCCTGAATCCCCGGATGCAATCTCAAGTGACCTCCACGGCGATTCTGTCACAACGCGAACGCGCGCTCGCGGCTCTCCAACAACCAACCCGACAGAGCCCCTTGCGACTTCTGGGCCGAGCCTCCCACGATGGAGCGGTTATTTGCTCACTTCGGCCACCATGACCCCGGCCGTTTGCTGACTTCTCAGGGGTGCAACACAATGAAAAATTTTCTTCGCATCTTCATCTTCCAATTGTTGTGGGTGACCGGTGGGACGCTCGCGGCGGCATCAGGGCCGGGGACGCCGCCGGAAATGGCGGAGGCCGAGCGCTGGGCGGCGGCGAAGTTCCAAGGTCGAGCGGACACCAGGCCGGCGGCCGGCTATCTGCTGGTGTCGCTCGAGAACGGCACCATCGCACGGAACCAAATCAAAGGGCGGCAACTCCGCATCGTGGATAAAGTCTTCGCGCACGGCATGCACATGCCGGCGGATGGTAAGGTGGTTGTTCATCTCCCCGCACTGGGCAAAACTTTCGATGCGGTGGCCGGTGTGGACAGCAACGACGTCGGGTACTACGACGTGAAGGGCCGGGGGACGGTTATTGCCATCGTGGACGTGGCCGGGAAAGAGGCGTTCCGTTCGCAGGTTCTGCGCGAAGGAATGGCGGGCGTGCCCATCAAGGTGGATTTGTCTGGCGCCTCCGAGTTCACCCTTACCGTCAATGATGGAGGCGACGGGACCGAATGGGACCAGGCCGATTGGGCAGACGCGCGCGTGACCCTGGCCGATGGCCGCACGGTGTGGCTGGCAGATCTTCCGCTGGGGCCGCTGCGCAGCCCGTACACGGTCGAACTGCCGTTTTCATTTCGCTATGGCAGTCAGTCTTCGCGCGAGCTGGTGAAGACGTGGAAAGTGAAGCGCAGTGAACGGGACCTGGACCCGGTGCGCAAAGAAATTACGCTGACCCTCAACGATCGAAATACCGGACTCGAGGTCCGCAGCCTGGGTGTGATGTATCAGCACTTCCCCGTAGTGGAGTGGACGCTCCACTTCAAGAACACCGGGACCGTACCGACGCCTATTCTCGAAGACATCCAGGCGCTCGACACAAGGTTCGAGCGCAATGCCGATGGCGAATTTCTGCTGCATCACAGCCGCGGCGCGCCCGCCAGCCCGACGGACTACCAGCCTTTCGAAACTACCCTGAAGCCCAAGGACTCGAAGCGCCTGGGCGCCGACGGCGGACGCCCCACGAATGGAGACCTGTGCTATTTCAACCTGGAGTGGCCGGGCGAGGGCGTCATCATTTCCGTGGGCTGGCCGGGGCAGTGGGCAGCCGAGTTGCAGCGGGACGAGAAGGCGAACGGCATCCAGATCCGGGCTGGACAGGAACTCACCCACTTCAAGTTGTTGCCGGGTGAGGAAGTTCGCACGCCGCTGGTGACGCTCCTCTTCTGGCAAGGGGAGTGGATTCGATCGCAGAACCTCTGGCGGCGCTGGATGATCGCGGACAATCTCCCGCATCCGGGAGGGAAGGTGCCCCCGCCACAAACCGCCGTCTACACGGGCCGCGTGCACCACGAAATGCAGGAAGCTACCGAAGAAAATCAGAAGATGTTCATCGACCGCTACCTTGAGGAAGGAATCAAGCCGGACTATTGGTGGATGGATGCGGGCTGGTACCCCTTCAAGAAGGGTTGGTGGAATGTGGGTACCTGGGATCCCGATCCGAAACGATTCCCGCACGGCCTGCGCCCCATCAGCGATTACGCGCACGCCAAGGGTATGAAGACCATCCTGTGGTTCGAACCCGAGCGCGTGACGCCCGGCACCTGGCTCTTTGAGCACCATCCGGAGTGGCTGCTCAGTTATAAGAACGAGGAGAACCGGCTGCTCGATCTTGGCAACAACGAGGCGCGCGCCTGGCTGACCGACCACGTGGACGCGGTTCTCCGGGAGCAGGGGATCGACCTTTACCGCCAGGACTTCAACATGGATCCGTTGGACTACTGGCGCGCCCACGACGCCGCGGACCGCCAGGGAATCACCGAGATCGGCCACGCCACAGGGTATCTCGCCTATTGGGACGAGCTGCGCCGCCGGCATCCCGGTATGTTGATAGATAGCTGTGCCAGCGGTGGACGCCGTAACGATCTGGAAACCTTGCGACGCGCTGTGCCGCTCTGGCGCAGTGATTTTGTGTTTGAGACGACCCCGATGCAGAATTTCACTTATGGCATGGCCTTATGGATACCGTACTTCGGCACCGCCTTCCGGGAGCCCGAACCGTATCCTTTCCGCAGCATGATGGTTCCCGCCAGCATGCTGAACCTGGATGTGCGGCGTCGAGACCTCGACTACGACCAGTGGCGGAAGATGCTGGCCCAGCGGCGGCAAGTCGCCGACTATTTCTATGGTGATTACTACCCGTTGACGGCTTACAGCACGGAAGATAACGCCTGGTGCGCCTGGCAATTCCACCGGCCTGACCTCGGCGGCGGCATGGTGCAAGCCTTCCGCCGCCCCCAGAGTCCGTTTAAGTCAGCGCAGTTCAAGCTGCGGGGCCTGGAGCCAACGGCGCGCTACCGCGTAACCAATTTCGACGAGCCGGGCACGGTGGAGATGACGGGGCGCGAACTGATGGAAGGCGGCCTGCCGGTGGTGCTGAAGCTCGCACCCCAGGCGGCGATTATCGTCTACAAGCAGGTGGACGCTAAGTAGTAGCGCGACTACCAAAGTCCACGACGCAGTCGCGAGCGAGATCATCTCAAAGAGCCGTTCGGCCTGACTGCCGTTGGAGCCTAGTCATCTAATCTAAACCGGGACCCAATCATTCCACCTGGCCCGAAGCTGTCGCGGAAGTATGGGGGGAAAGCGCTCGCCGAGGGTTCTCGACTACGAGCATTAAAATTTCTCCCTCCGAGAGCCCGGCCTTACGTAGTTGCGGCAGGAATTCTGTAAACAGAAATTCGTAACCACGGAAGTTGCCTCCTCCCGGTTCACCCACGTGATACCAGCCGGAGTCCTGCGAAATCAGAACCTGACCGAGATGTCCTCGGTGCTTCATGTCGAGTACGAGCGCGGTGTGGCGTTCGAGCGCCTCCGCGGAAATGCCGTCGAACTCCAACCATGCGCCTGCGTCCGCAGCGCGACGGTGGAATTCGGGGGTTTTCTCCATCTGGGCGTGAACCCATATCCAAGCTGAAGGCTGGACGCCGTGTTTCTTGAGCAGGTGAAGTTGGGCCAAGGCAGCAACGCCGTCACCGGTGTGACAGGCAATAGTCAGTCCCGTGCGAAGGTGGGTCAGCCCGGCGGCAGATACCAGCTTGGCGTCGATCGCTGACAGCGGGCCCGGATTCACGCCAATTTTGATGAAGCCCGGGTGAATCCCCGAAGGAGGGATGCCCTCTTCAAATTCGCGGATCCAGCGCTCGGCTAGTTGCTCGGCCGTCTCGGAATAAGCAAAGCGCGGCACATACTTGTCGTCCGCCGCACCGTAAAGGCCGGTGTTGGTGACGATATTCAGTCCGCTCGCTTTGGATAGCCGCCGCAACAACTGCGGGTCTCGCCCCAAGTAATCAGGTGTGCATTCCACCAGCGTGCTGCAACCTGCCGATTTGAGCCTATCAAGGTGCGGCAGAGCAATCCGAAAGACCTCGTCAGCCTGGTATCGGCCCGGTGCGATGGCGCTGGCTCCCACAAAATCCACCAGGATGTGCTCGTGCATCAACGTACGGCCAAGCCTCGCTGCCGGTCTGGGTCCAAGCACAGTATTGACCCGGCCAGTAGCGGCACTTGTCCCCACCGCCTGGGCTTGAGCGGTTGCAAGGGAAGCGGCAATAGTCTTTAGCAGATCGCGGCGCTTCATGGCAACAATCGTACCCTTTGGGGATCTTCTGCAATCGGCGGATGTGCTGTCCTCCGCCTCGCCCTAAACGCTCGGCCTCCGGCCTAACAGGGCGTAGCTCCGGCTAGGCGATCGGAAACTAGCTTCTGATCGCGCGAATCTGTGTCCATGAATCGTCATGATTGCAGGTGTAGGCCCGGCTCGCGTTTAGGTCGACCAGATCCGGCCGTAGTTGCTGGGAACGTCCAACCATCGCAGCTCCCCGGCTTGCGCCGTGAAGTTGTCGCCACCGTGGAGCAGTTCTGTGTACGCGCCGGCTCGCGAGAACACAAAGGACACCTTGGCATCCGCATCGGTGAAATTCAGGGCGATCAGTGCAAATCTTGTGCCCTCAGATCGCGAAAACAGCAGAACACCCTTGGACTGATAGCTGGTCCAATCGTTGTAGAAATAGTATTCGCCTGTCCTGAATTGGGGATTGTCTCGGCGCAGGCGCGTTAAGCGGCGGGAAAGATGTAGAATGCTGTGGCCCTCTTCGTCATAGAACAGCTCCCATGGCATCGGCCGGATGACGCCAATTCGTGCCATACCGCGGTCCGGAATGCAATTGTCCGCTGCGAGCTCCTCGCCTTGCCAGAACATTGGGATGCCTTTGGCGGTGAATAAGGCAATCAGGAATGGTTGCACCTTAAACCATTTCGAGCGGTCCGCCTTATCGAAAAGAGGATCGTCGCCTTTGATCACGCCAAAGTTCGCGAGGAAGCGTGACTGATCGTGGCTTTCCAGATACTGGAACGCGCTCTTGGGAAGTGTGTCACCGTTGTGTGTCGCCTGCTCCGGAAATCCGTTAAGCCCGAGTTGCATCCCGAGATCATACAGCCTGCCCCAATCGCCTCTCGCCACGGCGTTGGCGGCGCCCAACGTATCGTTCTGCCAGGTGGAGTTAGTGTACGTTTGCCAGACGACACCGCGAGGGTCCTCGAGCTGTTCCGCGCACTGCACCAGGTTAAAATCAGAGCCGTTCCGGAATCGGTTCCAATGTTGCCCTGACTGTCCGTGCACAAACTGATAGGTTTCGTAAACTAGGTTCGCATAGCCGACACCCATCGGGCCGTCCCAGTAGTTTGGCACGCAGTCATACCTGAAGCCGTCAACGTGGCATTTGTCCAACCAAAAGTAACTTACCGTGAAGAAGTAATCTTGAACGAACGGACGTCTCCAATCTGTGCTCGGGCCAAACATATCCTTAGCGAACGCTCCCATGAACGGGTTTTCCCGATACCGCAGCGCAGAGTAAACGTACTCATAAGGAAAGTCTAGGCCGGTATGCCCGTAAACGACGTCTAGAATGACCGCAATTCCATTCTGGTGCGCAACATCGACGAAATTTTGAAAATTCGTGCGGTTTCCGAAGCGTTCGTCGACACCGAAGTACCCTATCGGCTCAAAGCCCCAGTTCAGCGCCGCCTCGACGTTCGTGACTGGCATCACTTCTATACAGTTCACGCCAAGATCGGCAAGGTAGGGTAGTCTCTCGGCCGCTTCCTCGAGATCCCCACGAAATTCGTGCAGCATGATCTCGTAGACGATCAGGTCTTTGAGATTCGGTGTTTTCCAGCCAGATTCCGCAGCACTCCAGCTGTGATCCTCGAAACCGAGTGTAAACGCCGACAATCGGCCGATGCCAAACTCGCGGGCGAACGGATCTACGATCCAATCGAGCGGCTCCGGCAGGAGTGGACTGGCCAGCTCGAATCGGTACACGTACGTCCCTGGGTTTCCCCACGCCGAAGCGGGAGTGGGCCGGTCGGCAGTGCGGATGTCGACCTGTACCGACCAGTAGTCCCCATAGGTGGCGTCCGTTGAATGAGACAGCGGGAATTCGAGTGGTCTAACGTCCTGAAGGAACTGGTCTGCTTCGTGAATGATTTTCACCGACAGCTGATGTCCGTCTCCCGCGTTCACCCAGGGAAGGAGCAGTCCAAGTTGTATTCTGCCCGGGGATACTTCACGCGGGCCGAGTTTGTCCAAAGGTAAGAGTTGCATGGGAAAACGGTACTCCCAAGCTTTGCAGTATGCAAGCCGGGTCACTCAAACCGGAGCATCCCGAGAGTGGACTCCTCGACTCTAGTGAACCAGTGGCGGCTGTAGGGAAGCACCTTTACGGCGCTCCCGGCGCTCCTCAATGAGAGAGAAGACGCCGGTCATAGACATTCCGAACCGGCGGCTACAGCTTGGGCAGTCCAATGTATTCAATCACGCAACAAAGATTTCCCCAAAATGTGCGATGATGGCCCGCTTGACGTAGCTGGCTGCGGCTTGCCGTGTCGTCTTCCAGCATGATCAGATCCCGGGAAGGGAGCGGCGCTACGAAGGAGTTTTCGAATGACCTTTTCCCTATCCACACTGGACTGGGTGGTCTGTCTTCTCGGCCTGTGTGGGAGCATTTTTGTAGGGCTGCGCCTGGCGGTGCGCGCTCACGCGAGTGAGAGCAGCGAAGGTTTCTTCCTGGCCGGACGGCGGTTGACCTGGCCGATTGTAGGCGCTTCCCTGTTCGCCACCAATATCGGCGCGGAACACCTGGTGGGCCTGTCCGGCGACTCCTACCGCTACGGGCTTTGTGCCGGTACGGTGGAATTGACCACGGTCATGTGCCTGGGATTCGCTTCGTTTGTCCTCTTTCCTTACTACATCCGCAACCACGTGTTTACCATCCCGGAATTCCTCGAGATGCGCTACGACCGCACGGCTCGCCTGTTTTTCTCGGGCCTGATGCTGGTGATCTGCATCATGACCAAGATGGCATTCCATCTGTACGCCGGCGCCCTGGTCCTGCACGGGCTCCTCGGTTGGAGCGTGATGTCAGTGGTAGTGCTGGTAGGAATCGTGATTGCCCTGGTCACTATCATGGGCGGATTCACCGCCGTGGCCTACACTGATTCCATACAGACCGCGATCATGATTCTCGGCTGCGGTCTAATGTTGTTCATCGGTCTGGACCGAGTCGGCGGCTGGCACGCATTGGTTTCCGCCGTGCCAAGCGCGATGCATATCGCCAAACCCTACGATGATGCGAACTATCCATTCTGGGGAGTCATCTCCGCCGGGTTCTATGGCGGCGTGTTTTACTGGGGCATGGATCAGGTGAATGTCCAGCGGGTTCTGGGGGCGCGCAACCTCGAGCAAGCCAGGTGGGGAGCAATGTTCGCCCTGCTTTTGAAGCTGACGCCGGTCTTCATCTTCGCCCTGCCGGGCGTGATCGCATTGGCGCTCTTTCCCGGTCGGGAGGCCAAAACCACCTTCGTCACTTTGCTTAACGAACTGCTTCCCAGCGGCATTCGGGGGCTGGTGCTGGCGGCGCTACTGGCGTCACTGATCGCCTCTAACCTTTCCGTGATGAACTCGGTTTCGACTCTGGTGGTGCGCGATTACGTGCTGCATTTCCGGCCGCAATCCAGCGAACGGGCGCAGGTCATTTTCGGGCGAATGGCCATTGCCGTGGCCGCGGTGCTCGGCATGGCTGCAGCCTACCTTGTCTTTACTACCCCGGACGGTCTCTTTAAGTATCTACTGACCATCTCGATCTACCTGGTATTGCCGATCATGCCGGCGATCATGTTCGGGATTCTGAGCCGGCGCGTCACCGTAAAGGGAGCTAGTGCTTCCGTCCTCGTCGGCATGGCGATGGCAACGGTGTTCGTGATGGACCAGTTGATGCCAAGAGAAAAAGCGGCGGCGCTGTTTCCCTGGCTGCACACCAGGCTGACGCTGAATTATACTTACCGGGGCTTGTGGGGAACTGTCATCATCACTATTGTGCTCTTCGCGGTGTCAGCGTTTACCCCTAAGACCGATCCCGCCCGGCGTGAGAAGACGACGCTCAAGTGGCAAGGCGTCCCGGAACGGTTTCGAGGCTTTCGCGACTGGCGTCTGCAACTAGGCGTGCTCACTCTCGCCACCGTGGCCGCTTATTGGTGGCTCTGGTAATAGCGGCAGTCGCTCTGCCGATCCGGAACGTATCGCCAGCGCCACGGCGGCCACGGCATCGCAAAGCTCCCGCACCTGGACGGGCTTGGCCACGTAGCTATCCATGCCGGCCGCCAGGCAGCGTTCGCGATCGCCCTCCATGGCATACGCTGTCATCGCGACAATCGGAATATGCCCACCGGTCTTCTTCTCTCTCTCGCGGACGGCATGAGTCGCTTCCAGACCGTCCATCTCGGGCATCTGCACATCCATCAGGATCAGGTCAAAGTGTCCGTTCTCCAGCGCGGAAAGGACTGCGCGGCCATCGCCCACAACCACCACTTGATGGCCGCACTTCTCCAGAACCCGGCGGGCAACGACCTGATTCACAACGTTGTCCTCGGCCAGAAGAATACGAAGCGGCTTCTCTGTCCTGACCCCCTCCCACAGGGGGCGGGGCGTGACGACTTGAACCGCGCCCGCAGGCCGCAAGACTCTGCCCAACATCCACAGGATCGCCTGTTTCAATTCACTCTGGCGAACCGGCTTGGCGAGGTAAGCCGCCACACCCAGCTGGCGGCAGCGGGCCGCATCTCCCGGTTCCCCTGCCGAAGTCAGCATCATGATTGTGGTTCCGGCAAACTGAGAGGTCCGCTTGATGCGTTGCACAAGTTCGAAGCCATCCACTCCAGGCAGGTGACAATCTGCCAATACCAGGGAAAACGGTTTGTTCACCTCCCGGGCGTGACCCATGGCGGCGAGCGCCTCTTCAGCACTTGATGAGAACTCGGGCTTGGCTTTCCAGCCACTCAGGATTTGGCCGAGAATCCGCCGGTTGGTGGCATTGTCATCTACCACCAATACCGGCATTCCATCCAAATCGGTCTCGGGAGCCGCCGCTGCTTGGGCGGAGGGTGACGCCACACCCAGGCGCGCGGTGAAATGGAAGATACTGCCTTTGCCCTCCTCACTCTCCAGCCAGATCCGGCCGCCCATCATCTCCACGAGGCGCGCGGACACCGTCAGTCCTAATCCTGTTCCTCCAAACCTACGCGTCGAGGAAGTGTCGGCCTGCTGGAACGCCTCGAACACACGTTGCCGTTCTTCAGCCGGAATTCCGATTCCCGTGTCGCGGATCGCGAAATGGAGAGTGACGGTCTCCCGATCCCTTGATTCCACCTCAACCTGGGCTAGGACCTCGCCCCGCTCCGTGAACTTGATTGCATTTCCCAGCAAGTTGACCAGAATTTGACGCAAACGAGTTGGGTCGCCTGCGACCCTATCGGGCACGCCCCCAACCTCACAGACAAGTTCCAGCCCTTTCTGAGCCGCACGAAGGGAGAAGGCGCGTATAACCTCGTCAAGCGTGTCGTGCGGATTGAACTCAATAGGTTCCAGCTCAAACTTGCCCGATCTGATTTTGGAGAAATCCAAAATGTCGTTGATAATTCTCAGCAGAGAGTCGGCAGACATCTTCACCGCATCCAGATACTCCCTCTGCTCACCGTTCAAGTCAGTTTCGAGGGCCAGTTCGGTCATCCCGAGAATGCCGTTCATGGGAGTGCGAATCTCGTGGCTCATGTTGGCCAGGAATTCGCTCTTGGCGCGATTAGCATCTTCAGCCGCCTCCTTGGCCTTCCGCATCGCTTCCTCAGCTCTCTTGCGCGGGGTGAGATCGACCAGGAAACCAATGGCTCTGCCTGCTGACTCGTCAAGCGAGGCCAGGCCAACCAGCGCAGGAAAGCGGCTGCCGTCCTTGCGAATGTATTCAACCTCCTCAGGTGCACTCGCGCCGGAAGTTGAGAGTTGCTGATAGACGCGGGCGTTAAAGTGTTCGTATTCGGAAGGCGTCATCCTATCCCAGCGGACCCTTCCCATCTGGAGATCCTCTGCGGAGTAGCCAAACATATTCAGGAAGGCATGGTTGGCCTCCACAATGCGCCCCGAGTGGTCCCCGCTGAAGACTCCGACGATGTTTGAGTCCACCAACCGTCTGAAGCGGAATTCGGACCAGCGAAGCGCCTCTTCCGCCTCTTTTCTCTCGGTGATGTCGGAAAGCAGGCCATCGGCGTACTTCATCCCGTTTTTTTCATAGCAGGCAAAGGCGCGGTCGTGCACCCAGCGCCACTCTCCGTCCTTTCTGCGGACGCGATACTCCACGTCGTACGCTTGTTTTTCCGTGAACAGCCGGCTATAGGCGTGGTTTACCCCCGCAAGGTCGTCGGGATGGATGGAAACAGTCCGGATGTCCGCGCGGCTACAAATTTCGTTAGGGGTGTATCCCGACCACCGTTCGATACTGGGGCTGATGAAAACGATCCGGCCTTTGGCGTCTGCTGTCCACGCGATGTCGGGAATATTGAGCACGAGCGAGCGATACTTCTCCGCGCTCTCACGCAGGGCCTCCTTGCCTGCCGAAGCCTGGTGACGCCTCACGAAATAAGCGGCCAATCCCGAAAAGACGGCAACCGCAACGACGGTGGCCACATGCGACTGCCAGAGTGTGATCCGCAGGAAAAGCAGGTGCTTACTAATCTGGAATGCGGTTAGACCGAGAGCGGTAATCAGCGCGACTCGCGTGATCGGTCCAGCGAGGCGCCTCTCGCCCGAGAAAAGCGCAAATGGCATGAGTAACGGATGGTCCCTTTCTAAAGGCAAGAAGACGTGCGTGGGAAGTACGGGGAATTGCCTGTGTTATTCACTCAATTAAGTATTATATAACAACTCCTTTCCGAAATGGCCCCGCCCGCGGAGAGGGTTGTTGCGAGAGTCCTACATTGAGTGTGGCGAGCAAGTTCGCAGCGTGCGTACTCAACACCACCCGGAGCCCCTCCTCATCTGAGGCTCATCTGAGGAGGGGATCTCGCAAATTTCCTATCTGAGGAGCGGAGCGAGCAACTACACCAGGTGGCCCGTCTGGCTGCTGGCGCCAGCTTCGAGCGGCTGTGCCGCGCTGGCCTCCACGCCTGTACAAGCCCGGCAGAGTTCCTGCCACTCGTGATCGTTGTAGACGCAGCCCGGATCTCCCGCCTGAATATCTCCGGTGTAGGCCAGAGCCCTGGCCCGGCACCCACCGCAATAAAGCCGGTAGTCGCAGACGCCGCAATGGTCCCCTCGATCGTCGCGGTCGGATAGGGTCCGAAACAGGGGATTATCCCAGATTTGGGCTAGGCTCTGGTGGCGGACGTTGCCCACCTTCAAGCCGGGAATGTAGACGCAGGGCGTAATGGTTCCGTTCGGCTGAATGGCGCAATAGCAGCGGCCGGTACCGCATCCACCGATATAACGTGAAAGGACCATGGTCTTCTTTCCGGGTCCTCTCCCGGCATGGCCCGTCGCGAAGAGTCCATCTTCCGAACCGTATTGGACACAGGCGCGGCCGAATTGCGGCGCGGTCGAGACCACGGTGATCTTGCTCTCTTCCAGGTGCCGCTTGAGTTTCTTGAGGAGCAGTTCGCGTTGTTCCGGGGTCAAGTCAAAATCCATGATCTCGCGGCCGCGTCCCACAGGAATGAAATTAAAGTGCGAAAAAGTCTGGCAGCCAAGGTCGATGGCGAACTTGATCATGTCGTCCACGGAATCCACGGTCTGGCGGGTAAAGCAGCAAGCTAGCCCCGTGCGAATGCCGGCGGCGACGGAGTTACGAATGCCCTGCACTGTCCTTGCCCAGGCGCCTTTCATCCCGCGGAACTCGTCGTGCTGTGCGGCATCGAGACTGTCCAAGCTCACCTCGATATACTTCGCGCCGGCGGCTTTCAGACGCTGGCATATATCGGGAGTCAGCATCGTGCCGTTAGTGGCCAGGGTCACGTGGATGCCGCGCTCGGCGCAGCGCTCAAGCACCTTCCAGAGATCGCGCGAGACTAACGGCTCGCCGCCGGCGAAAGCCACGAACGGAACCAGCGCGTCGCCCATCTGGTCAATCAGGTTCAACTTTTCTTCAGTGTTAAGCTCGTCCGCAGCCGGCTTGTGCCGCGCGTTCTGATAGCAGTGCTTGCAGGTAAGATTGCAAGCCTGGGTGATGTTCCACACCGGGAACATGGGCGCGGTATATCTTTGCGGAAGGGTTAGTCCGTAGAACCCGATGCTCCTGGCAGTAAGCGCCAGGGCCTTGACGGTGGGCGGGTGATGAAATATTTTCTGTTTCATCGTCTCCCGGTCGAGTCCCGCTTTTCGAAGACCGAAATCGATCGCCCATTCCGGTACGGTCCATTTCAGGCGGGTCCAGGAATCTAGATCGGGATTGTCATAGTTCTCGCACAGCCTGATGAAGAACCACTTTCCTTCGCTGTCACGTCGTGTCATCCAGAGAAGAGCCTTCCGAACGCTGGGTTTTGCCAGGATATCTTCAAGGACATGATGCGATTCCCGAACACCAGCCGTCCTCTTTTCGACTTGAGGCCGGCGGTAGGTGAGAACAGTGCGGCCCGAGCTGTCGATGTACATTGCCGTTCCTTTCCATTTTCCCTTTTATTCGGCGCTCATAGAGCGGCACTACAGAGACTCCCACCCCGGCATCCGTACCTGCTCATAGGTGAATACGTGCGGGCCGGTACTGGGTTGAGTTCAGTGTCAAACTTCAGGATCAGTCTGCCTGATCTCTACTGAACCCAAGCAGTGAAGCAGACACCTCTACGCATAAAGTGATATCACACGACGCCTCGTTCGTCGACCGTTTTGGCCGAAGGGCCGCAGTCAAAAAGCAGCAATAAAGAGCCTTTTGTCGACTTTCATGGACGAACGGTCCGACCCCATTTTCCCCGCGGCCATGCATGGATTCCGAAAAGACCGGCTCTTGGCGGGCAGAAGGAGAGGTATTGGCTTAACCTATAATTAACACTTCCTTCATGCGTGCTTAGCAAATACGTGGGAAAAATGGTTATCTTACAAATCTCGATCCACACGAGGAGGTCTAGGTGTCTTCAAAAAGATTGGCACGCCTCGGATTTGTCTGGATGTTGAGCATTTTCTTTGCATATCCCCTCTTTGGGCAAGTACAAAACGCCAGCCTGGCGGGGCTGATCACGGACCCCTCGGGCGCCGTGGTCTCCGGCGCCACAGTGACGGCCACAAGCAAAGGCACCAACGTGGCGCTCAAGACGGCCTCGGTTTCCTCGGGTTACTACTTCTTCGCTTCGCTCCCGATCGGCCCGTACACGGTGACCGTTGAGATGGCGGGTTTCAAGAAAGCGGTACAGGACAACGTGGTCCTGGAGGTGGGCCAGAGGGCCCGTGTTGATTTCGCACTGCAAGTCGGAGAGATCACCCAGGTCGTCGAAGTGACGGCGGCGCCCGCACCACTTGAGACTGAACAGGCCTCGCCCAGTACGGTAATCTCGAATCGACTGGTTCTGGATATCCCTTTAAGCCTTCGGAACTGGGACGACCTGCTGGGACTGGTATCCGGTGTCAAGGGCGACCGGTATACCGAGCAGAGCGGTAGCACTGCGTCCGGGCGCACCGGCGGGGTCAACGTGCACGGCGTGCGTTCGCTGCAGAACAACTTCCTCCTCGATGGCGTGGACAATAACACCATCTCCGAAAACGTCCAGGAACTGAGCACCCAGGTCGTGCATGAATCCATCGACGCCCTGCAGGAATTCAAGGTCATCACAGACCCCTATTCGGCGGAGTACGGTCGTAGTCCAGGGGCGGCGATTATCGCGGCTACGAAGAGCGGCACCAACCAGTTCCACGGCACGCTATGGGAATTCCTCCGCAACGACAAGTTCGACGCCGCCGACTTTTTCCTGAACCGCTCCCGGGCGAAGAAGGCCGAGAATCGTACCAATTACTTCGGTGGCAACGTGGGCGGACCCATCAAGAAAGATCGCGCCTTCTTCTTTTTCAACTATGAGGGGCAGCGGATCGTTCGGGGACAAACCCGCCTGACGAACGTTCCCACGGCCAATGAGCGTGCGGGCGACTTTTCTCCGGCAGCGGCGGCGGCCAATGGGGCGAGCTATGCGACCCTTGTTGACCAGGTGGGAGACTGCCAGACCAAGTCACCGAATTCCTTCAACCCCGACGGGTCGTTCATCAACAACCAGATTCCGCAGGCCTGCCTCGACTCTGAGGTTCAGAACATCGTCACCAAGTATTTGCCTGTGCCCAACCTGGTTCCGGCTACTGGCGCCCTCAACGCCAACAATTTTCTCCGCGTCCCGGGGCTTATCGACAACAATGACTCGTTTACGGCTCGGGGTGACGATCAAATCACGGCGAAACAGCACCTCTTCGTTCGCTATGCGTATTCCAAGCGCTTCCGCTTTGTGCCCGGCTATTACGGAGGGATCATCGACGGCACCGGAACGTCAGCTTTCGGCCGCCAGAACCTGAAAGCCCACGAGGCTGCCTTAGGCTGGACCTGGATACTCAGCCCAACCATGCTTAATGAATTTCGCTTCGGCTGGGGACGCAATGACTCCTTTGCCGCCCAGGACCCCTTTGGCAAGAACACGCTGGCGGACGCAGGGATCCTGGGTGTGCAGGATAGCCCGACCTACAGCGGTGGCCTGCCCGGTATGTCCATCAGTGGCGGTGGCGGAGTGCCGCAGCCCGCAGCCGGCGGCGGAGGCGGGCGGCTCGGCTCCCCTGACTTCCTGCCGAAATTCCAAAAGACGAATCAGTTCGAGGAGGCAGATACCCTGAGCATCACGAGGGGGCCGCACCAGCTGAAGGTCGGCGCCGACTTTCACTTCCCCTTGCGCAACATTTACATGGACATTCCGGGCTTGCGCGGAAGCTGGGGCTTTACCGGCCAGTATTCGGGAATCCCCTGGGCGGATTTTCTGCTCGGTTATCCGCAGAGCGCCCAGTTGACGAACCTCTTTCTGCCGGACGAGCGCCTCTCGATGCAATCCTACTTTTTCCAGGATGAGTGGAAGGCCATCCCCAAACTGTCCATCAATTTCGGCCTTCGGTACGACTATGCCACCTGGCCCTACGAGGCGCGCAATCAGATGACGAATCTGAATTTGCAGACCGGCACGACTTTTGGCCCCACGAATTCTCCCTACGGTCGCGGACTGGTGCAGCCCGACAAGAACAACTTTGCGCCCAGGCTCGGTTTGGCCTACCGGCTCACTTCCAACTGGGTGTTGAGGGCTGGATATGGGCGGTTCTACCAGTTATTCGAGCGAGTCGGAAGCGAAGACCAGATGACGCTTAATTTGCCGCAGCTTGTGAATAATGTGGTGGCGGGGAGTTCCACCGTGCCGGCGAATAATATGCGGGTGGCGACAGGGTTCAACCTGCCTCTCAATCCGAGCGCCGTCGATCCCGCGAACGTGCGGGTTAGGGCCGTGAATCCGAGTGATGTGAACCCGTCGGTGGATCAATGGAATTTCGGATTTCAGCGGTTGTTTGGACAGAATGCCGTCCTCACGGTGGACTACGTGGGTACCAAGGGAACGCATTTGTCGTTACTGCGAAATCTGAACCAGCAGCTTTTCAATCCTGACAATACCCCCACCTCGGTTATCCCCTACCCGCTCCTGGGCCCGATTGAGTTCCGCGACAACATGGGGAATTCAACTTACAACGGCCTGGAGGCGACGCTCGATAAACACTTCAGCCACGGACTCTCCTTGCACGCCAGTTACAACTGGTCGCATTCCATCGATTGGGTCGTGGACAACCTCTTCAGCGGGGGAAGCGGCAGCATTGTGTCCGACTCCTATAACGTGCGGGGAACCAATCGCGGAAACAGCGACTTCGATTATCGGCACTGGTTCTCGGTAGGTTACGTCTATGACTTGCCCTCGCCGTTCCGGCACGCCTCAGGGGGTGGCGAGCAGTTGCTCTCCCACGTCCTGCGCGACTGGCGGATGAGCGGCTTCACCACCGCGCGGACCGGTCGGCCCTTTTCCATTTATGCCAACAATATCAAAAGCAAACTCGATATACGCGGCAATCTGATCAGCGACGTTTACGCGGACTGTCTCGGCAACGGCGCACTCTCCTCCGGTCCGTCACGCACCGTCCTACATTGGTTCAACACCGCCGACTACGCGGTTCCCACCACGTCGCGCCTGGGGACGTGCGGGCGCAACACGCTCTTCGGACCCGACCTCGTCCAATTCGACTTCAACGTCACGCGCAGCTTCAACTACTTCGGCGAGGCGCGCCGCCTCGAACTACGCTGGGACATGCTGAACATGTTCAACAACACGCACTTCGGCCTTCCTAGCCAGGACGTTTCGAGCGGCACCTTTGGGCAGATATCGAGTCTGGCGGGCGACCCGCGCGTGATGCAGTTCGCCTTGAAGCTCTACTTCTGAGGTCTGTCATTCCTGGCTTGCCGTCAGGCGCGCGGAAATGCGAGCTGGGTTCTCGCTTTGGGTGACGCCTGGGCCTCTTAGGGCTGGCCCGCCTTGCCCACAGGGGCATCCCAGTGGGCGCGCCCCGTCAGCGCTAACCTAGGCTATCTGAATTGGAAACCGACTTCCGCAAGTAACGCGACCGATCGCGGCGGGATCGCAGGCAGTTGCCTATGAGTAGCCGACGATCCGGGAGTTGGGCGGTTTGTCAACGATGCGCGGTTTACCGCGATTAATACCCGCGAGTGCTCTGCCAAGCCACACTTCCTCGAAGAAGACTTCCGAGGAGTCAGCGGTTGCACGCCTGCGGAGAGCGCGTACTCGTCCCATTGGCCTTACACTATGGATTTCATTCGATAGAAGGGCGATATTATTAAGGCGTATCGGCTTCTCGCGTCGCCGTCAAGTTGCCATTTGGGCTGGCAGGCCATTCTCCCAGCTGCTTAGGGGGGTCACTCTGCTCGCAAGGCAACCGTAGGATTGGCCTTGGTGGCTCTTTCGCGCCGGGAGGTAACAAGCGAGCAGTGCAACGATGATGACGATGACGGGTACCATCGTAAAGGTCAGCGGATCAGCCGCGCTAAGCTCGTAGAGCAGACTCCGCACAACGCGGGCGAGCGCCAGGGCAGCGACTACGCCGAGCGCCGCTCCGGCCAGCCCGAACCTTACTCCTTGCGAGATGACGAGGCGTTGCACGTCCCAAGGCGTCGCGCCCAGAGCCATGCGCAATCCGAACTCGTGGGTGCGCTGGCTCACCGAGTACGCGATCACCCCATAGGTTCCGATGGCCGCGAGCAACATAGCGAACACGGCGAACAGGCCGACCAGAAAGAAGGCGAACCGTGGCGCGGAAATGCTGGCATCGGCGATCTGGTCCATCAAGCGGACGTCGCCCAAGGCCAGCGAAGGGTCCAGCCGGCTGACTTCGCTCTGCACTGCCGCTAGCACTTGCCTCGGGTCGGAGTCGGCACGCACCACAATCGACAGGTTTGGATTGCCCCACTGAAGTATCGGCATCCAGAAAGCCGGCTCGGCGCCGCTGCCATTGGGCCTGTCTTTTACGTCACCCACGATGCCTACAATCTTCAACCAGTCCGCTTCCTTCGGAGTATCACTGACGGTAATTCGGTGCCCCACTGCATCCTCGTGCGGCCAGTAGCGGCGGGCCATGGCTTGGTTGACGATCAACGCCCGCGGTGCATCTTTCTTATCGGCCTCAGTGAAGAAGCGTCCGTGGACGAGCGGAATACCCAGGGCGTGGAAATAGTCGGGCGTCGCACCGTGGTAGCGCGCATGAAACCCTTCGTTGGGCGGGGCCTTCCTTCCTTCGATGTTGAATCCGGCATTCTCGTCGTAACCGGTCCAAGGCAAGTCGCTGCCCGCGCCCGCGCTCCGCACACCCGGAATGGAGTTCAGGTTGGTCACCAGTTGGTCACAAAACCGAGACACCGCCTCGCCGGGCTTGTAATCCGCCTCTGGCAACAGAAGCGTGGCGGTAAGAACGTGCTCCGGCCGGAAGCCCGGGTTCATGCGCAGCAGGTTGACAAAGCTGCGGAGCATCAGCCCGGCTCCAATCAGGAGCACGCAGGCGAGGCTGACCTCGGCAACCACCAAAACGCCGCGCAGCCGGGTGTGGCGGCCGCTGCTCGTGGAACTTCGACCGCCCTCGCGCAATCCTTGTTGCAGATCGCTGCGCGAAACCTGGAAGGCGGGCACAAGGCCGAAGAGGAATCCCGTGGCGATGGCCACCAGCACGGTGAACACCAGCACCGCGGCGTTGACGTGGATCGTATCCGCACGCGGAAAGTCCGCGGGCAGCATGGAAACCAGCGCTCTTACCCCACCCAGGGCCACCACAACTCCCAGTCCGCCGCCGAGCAATGCGATCACCAGGCTCTCCGTCAACATCTGTTGAATGAGGCGCAACCTGGGCGCACCCAGGGCCGATCTCACCGCGATCTCGCGCTGACGTGCCATCGCCCTGGCCAGGAGGAGATTGGCGGCATTTACACAGGCAATCAACAGGACCACCCCCACCGCTCCCAACAAAACCAGCAGCAGGCGCTCGCTGTGCCCCACGATTTCCTGGTACAAAGGCACCAACCTGGCTGCCATCCGAGTCCTGATTGCCATGCTCGCGCTTAATCTGGGCCAGCAGCCCATTCATCTCCGCTTGCGCCTGCTCCGGCTTTATCCCCGCTTTGAGCCGCCCGATCCCTTCCAGGTAGTGCGACCCGCGATCGTTCGCATCGCCCTCAAAGGTGAATGGCCACCAGGCATCCACCGTGTCGCCATAGCCCAGTGGATGATAGTCGTTCCCCGGGTGCTCGGCGCCAGGCGGCATGACGCCGACTACGGTGAACGGCTGCGAGTTCAGTGTAATACGGCGCCCGACAATGTCAGGCGTGGCGGCGAATTGCGTGCCCCACAATCGGTCACTCAAGATCACCAAGCGCCCGTTGCCCGGCAGTTCGTCGCGTTCGTCGAATTCACGCCCGCGCTCGGGTGCGAGACCGAGGGCCCAAAACGTATCCGGCCGTAATCCGGAAAGCGTTCAAACTTAGCGGCTTCCCTGAGCCTGAAAGCTGCGGGTCGGCGCGCGTAAAGGCCGCAAGGGCCTCGAAGGAGCGGCTGCGCGCCCGAAAGTCGCGAAAATCAGACGGGTTCAGGGGGAATTTGGGAAAGGTGCGGCCGTTGAAGAATATTCGGACGATGCGATTCTGTTCGGGGTAGGGCAGCGGCTGCAACAGAACACCGTCGATCACGCTGAAAATCGCGCTGTTGGCGCCAATGCTCAACGCCAGCGTCAATAGGATCACGGCGGCAAAACCGGGACTCTTGCCTAGCGCGCGCAGGGCATAGCGGAGGTCCTGCCAGAGGTTTTCAAGGTACGCGGTGCGGCGCATGTCGCGGCATTCCTCCTTAATCTGTTCCACCCCACAGGCGGCGCACGGCGGCGTAACGCGCTTCGGCAGGCCCCATGCCCGCCGCAAGATTCGCTTCCACCTCTTGCTCAAGGTGAAAGCGCAGTTCCTTGTTCAGTTCCTGCTCCACGCGGCCACGCCGCGAGAGTGAGCGAACTTGCATCCGAATCAGGTTCCACCAGCGCTCAGGGTCCACTTTAAGGTTCTCCTAAACCATGCGGATCACAAGTCCCACGGCATTCGAAAGACGTTCCCACTTCGCAAGTTCCTTCTCAAGTTGGCAGCGGCCGGCCTTCGTGAGGTTGTAGAACTTCGCTTCGCGACCAGTTTCAGTCCCGCGCCACTCGGCACGAATCCAGCCCTGCTGCTCCAGTCGATGTAGGGCGGGATACAAGGCGCCCTGCGTAATCTGAAGTGCGTCGTTGCTAACCTGCTCGATCCGCTTGGCGATGCCCCACCCGTGCTTCGGCTCGAGTGAAATCGTCTTGAGAATCAGAAGATCCAACGTTCCCTGGAGCAGATCGGAGGGTTTACCCATGGTCGGATCCAACGCCTAATTCATCTACATAAGATACCTAATCTATTTACAATACTACGGTCGCAAAATCAAGAAGAAAGTGACGAAACAAGGATAATCTTGATCCCGCCCTCATGGATTTTGCCGATGGACACGGCGGGACAGCCGTCATGGGTTATTGCGACAAACTCACTTGGAAGGTATGTTCTGCGGGACCTGTTGGCGGATCGTTGAAGGGGTTTTGGGATGTGGGCGGGGTGGAGGACGCGGAATGGCTCAAACGCGTAACGACCTGGCCGAGGAACCTGAAACGATGGATTTGGTTTGGAATGGTAAACGCCCGCCCACCACAAATAATTCAAACTCCCTATTACGGGGTTCCGGGGAAATAGACCCTGACTTATCGCATAGTGTTAATCAACGAGGCCTCTAACAACTAGCATTCGGGGCGGATAATGGACACTCGGAAGTAGTCCGCCGTTAGGTAACGCTTATGAGGGGGCGCACCCTGCCTCTCCCGTCATCCCGCACGCCGCGAACGCCGTCCGTTTCACGCCACCCGTCTCGCTCTAGCGTATGTAATACAAGGTCTTTAGTCGGCAAGTGCGGAAGCTCAGGGCGAATTTCTCACCAGCTTTGAAGGTTTTCTCTGTGCTGCCGGAGGCCGATTTCCCAGACCAAACGGGGCGATCTAGCCCAGCCCAAGCCAACGGCCGGCCTCTGGGCTGGGCTAGCGCGCCCCTTCAGGGCTCCGGGGCGGAAGTCCTCGAAACTCGTACACTCTCCCCGTCGGAATTTCGTCAATAAAATTAAGGGTGGGCGAAACGTACCAGCTTCCACAAACGTCTTTCCTTTATTGGGGGATAAGAATGAACAGACGTATCCTCTATCGGACTGGTGTTTGCGTGGCCGCAATCGCCTCTGCCATTTTGGTCCAAGGCCTGGGAATGTCCCAGCCATCACAGTCGGCGGCCTCGGCTCCAGTCGCGGTACGCCAGGTGGGGGTGGTCACGCGGATCGAGACAGGCAGTCTCACGCTGCACACCGATGCTGGGACCGACGTCCAGATCCAATTGTCTGCAAACCTCACGGTACTGCGTGTACCCCCGGGAGTCAAAGACCTGAAATCGGCTACCAAGATCGCGGTGAGCGACATTCATCCGGGCGATCGGGTGCTCGTGCGCGGCCAACCCGCCGACGACCAAAGGTCGCTTGCCGCCACCTCCGTGATTGTCATGAGCAAGTCTGACCTTGAGAGTGCCCACCAAGCCGAGAGGATGGCATGGCAGCAGCGTGGCATCGGAGGACTGATCAAGGCAGTGAACCCCGAGGCGAAGGAGATCACAATTTCGGTGCCCAATGTTCCGCCGACGCCCGGCAACCCGACTCACCCGGTCGCCATTACGCTAGCTCCGAATGCCGTCCTGCTGCGGTACGCCCCTGACTCGGTCAAATTCAGCGATGCCAAACCGAGTAGCTTTGAGCAAATCAAAGTAGGAGACCAAGTCCGCGCCTTAGGTTCCAAAAGCGAAGACGGCGCCCACTACAGCGCCGAGAAGCTGGTTTCAGGCTCGTTCCGCACCCTTGGTGCTACGGTCGTTTCCCTGGATACGGCAAAGGGTACGCTCACGGTGAAGGATCTCGCGAGCGGACTCCCCCTGGTAGTGCGAACCAATACCGATTCGCAACTGCATCGCCTTCCAGAAAGACTCGCCCAGATGATCGCGATGTTGAACTCCGGCGCGGGTCCGGGTGCGGCAGGGGCTGGAACTGCTCCGTCTGCTAAGACGGCGAAATCGAACGGTAGTCCGGCGAGCGGAGGAGGCGGATGGCCGAGCGGCGGCCACCCTGGTCAAGAGGCCGGTCAGGGAGAGGGAGTGCGCGACATCAATCGCATGCTGGAACATACGCCGGTCTTAACGCTCAGCGAACTCAAGCCCGGGGACGCCGTGATTGTGGTTAGCACGGAGGGAACGAACCCTTCCGAGATCACGGCTATTACACTGCTCGCGGGAGTTGAGCCGATCCTCGCCGCGCAACCTAAGGGCAGTTCTCCGATGAGCCTGGGTTCTTGGAGCATGGGCATGGGAGGGGGCGCCGACACGGGCGCCCCCTGATCGCTGCCAGCAGTGCACGGTAGCCACGGCGCTTCTTCTCGCCGTGAGTTGGTTCCAGGTGAACGAACACTCGCAAGAATCAACTTGAAAAATCCTCTCCGAGAGGGTTGTTGTCAGCAAGGTATTCCAGGTCCAAAGGCGGGCGGGCGTCATGGACCCTGCTTCGATTGAGAATCTCCCGAGGAGTTGCACTAATGCAGCTGCGAAAAGTCCCAAGGTCAACATTATGCGTCTCGTTGTTATCACTTCTCATCCCAACTGCTCTGCTTGCCCAATCAGGCCGCGGAGTTCTTCGCGGTCAGATTACGGACCCCTCTGGCGCAGCGATCCCGGCAATCAGCGTGTCGGTAACCGGACCCGGCGGAGCCTCACTGGTGAGCGAAACCGATGCCGAAGGCAAATACGTTTTCCGTAATCTGCCTCCTGGCACTTACACGCTCCAGATCCAACTAAAGGGATTTGCCACTTTTCAGAAGGCGGGTATCGTGATCGCCTCCGGACATGCCGCGGTTGAGGATGCCCGTCTGCAAGTGGCGCTCGAAAAACAACAGGTGACGGTGGAAAGTGAGTCGGCGACGGTCAGCACCTCGGGTGAGAATAACGCCAGCTCCCTGGTTATCAAGGGCAAGGATCTAGAGGCTCTGTCGGACGATCCCGATGAACTGCAGAACGAGCTGACGGCGCTCGCTGGACCCTCCGCCGGACCGAATGGTGGCGAGATCTACATCGATGGGTTCAGTGGTGGCCAGCTTCCACCCAAGTCCTCCATCCGCGAAATCCGGGTGAATCAAAATCCCTTTTCGGCCCAATACGACAAGCTTGGTTATGGCCGCATCGAAATCCTGACCAAGCCGGGCACCGATCATCTGCACGGCCAGTTCTTTTTCAACGAGAACGATAACGCCTTCAACTCGCGGAATCCGTTTGCGAGCCAAGTGCCTGCTTATCATTCGGAAATCTATGACGGCAACCTCGGCGATGCCCTGGGTAAGAAAGCCTCATTCTTCCTCGACGTGCAACGCCGCCAGATCCAGGATGCCAACGTTGTCAATGCCATGGTCCTCAGTCCCGACTTGACAAGTCAGATCCCGCTCTCGCAGTCGATTCTCACTCCGCAAACGCGCACCAGCTTCGGTCCAAGGGTTGACTACCAGGTAAGCACCAACAACACTTTGACTCTTCACTATCACCTCTTCAAGGACGATCAAACCAGCCAGGGCGTCGGACAGTTTAACCTTGCTTCGCAGGCGTACAACAGCGGTAGGACGAGCCACAACGTCCAGATCAGCGACACGCAGGTGATCAGCACCAGGACCGTGAACGAGACGCGATTCGCCTACCGGAGATCGAGCCTCAACGAGAGGCCGACAAGCGCGACCAGCGCCGAGCCGACCGTCCAGGTGCTGCAATCTTTTACGAGTGGCGGCAGCATGGTAGGGATGAGCCTCAACAACACCAACTATTTTGAGGTTCAGAACTTAACCTCGATGGCCGTGGGCAAGCATATGGTGAAGTTTGGCGCCCGCCTGCGCAAGACGGGTGACACCAGCTCCGTAACAAGTAACTTTAACGGCGTATTTACGTTCTCTTCCCTCGGCGATTATCAAGCCGCCGAGCTGGCGCTGCAAGGGTGCGCCGTTCCGGGCACTTGTCAGGTGGGCGGAGCCAGCCAGTTCTCGATTACTAGCGGCAACCCGCGGGTTCACGCGAATTACCTGGACTTCGAACCCTACGCTGAGGACGAATGGCGGATCAAGCCCAACATGACCCTCAGCGCTGGCTTGCGTTTCGAGACGCAGAACTATATTCACGATCGTGCCGACTTCGCCCCGCGCGTGGGGTTTGCCTGGGGCATCGGCGGGGGCCGAAAGCAATCGGCCCAGACCGTTCTCCGGGCCGGCTTTGGCGTGTTCTATGACCGCTTCGGCGACAACTTGATCCTGAACGCCGAGCGGCTCAACGGACTGACGCAGGAGCAGTACGTTATCGTGAGGCCTGACTTTTTTCCGAACCTGCCAACGCCAGCCCAACTCGCCGCCGCCGCGACTTCGCCCACCCTCTACCAGATTGACCGGAACCTGCGGGCGCCTTACAGCACCCAGGCAGGCGTGGGGCTTGAGCGGCAGCTGGCGAAGAACGCCACCGTCGCCGTCACCTACCTGAACACGCATGGCGTTCATCAACTCCTGACCAACAATATCAATGCCCCGCTTCCCGGAACCTACGATGCTTCCGTTCCTTCGACTGAGCCACCGCCAAACAATATCGGCGTGCGGCCGTTCGGAAGCGTCGGGAATATCTACGAATACGAATCTGTCGGGCTTTTCAATCAGAATCAGTTGATCACGAATTTCAATATTCGTGGAAAGCGGCTCTCGCTCTTCGGCTTCTACACCCTCAGCTATGCCAACAGCGATGCGAGCTCGACCGGAGGCGGATTTGGCGGCGGCGGGACGAGCGGAGCCATTCCTGGCTTTGTGTCGAATCCCTATGATATCCACTCGGATTACGGACGGGCCGCATTCGACGTACGGCACCGGCTCTTCATGGGCGGCAGCTATAGCTTGCCCCGAGGGTTCCAGCTCTTTCCCTTCATGCTGGCGCAGTCGGGACAACCGTTCAACATCACGCTCGGCAGAGATCTGAATGGGGACTCCCTATACAACGATCGTCCGGCCTTCGCCAACGGCTCAACGGGATCGAACGTCGTGGCGACGAAGTACGGCAACTTCAATATCGCGCCCGCTGCCAGCGAGGTCTGTGATCCCGTCTAATCTCGAGAACGGTCCCAGCGAATTCTCCTTGAACCTGCGCCTTAGCAAAACATTCAGCTTTGGCCCGGAAGTTAAGGGCGGCAGCGGTGGTGGTGGCTTCGGCGGACCGGGCGGAAGAGGACGCCACGGCCCTCCGGGGATCATGGGTCGCGGCCTCAGCAGCGGCGGTGGAAATCCCTTCAGTTTCGGAGCCACCTCAAACAGGCGCTATAGCCTCACCTTGAGCATTCAGGCTCGGAACGTGCTGAACAACGTGAACCTGGCCGCTCCGATCGGGAATTTGACCTCGCCGCTTTTCGGGCAATCGAATGCGCTCGCGGGAGGTCCCTTCGGATCATCGGGAGCGAACCGTAGGATCGACCTTCAGGTGCGCTTCAGCTTTTGACCGGAACGCGGTCCGAACCCGAAATCCGAGAACTCGAGGATCCAGCGGAAAATGTGCGGAAAACCTGCGGGATTTCTGCGGGATTTTGCGGCAATCAGAGCCCTGCGAGGTGGGGAGCGGTCGCGCGGAACTCTGCTGAGGGGGATCTGTGAGGTGTGGGGGCGGGGCGAGACACAATCGGCCCTCGCGATGGCGATAAGGACGAATCCTGGGAGTCGCTAGTTGTTAGGAATTCCGGCAGGTCCTGTCTGCGACCCGCCGGATCCAGCCTAGGCGAGGCCTAGGCGTACGTGTTCAGCAGGCCTCCACCCTCCGACTGAGAGAGTTGCCCCATGTTCTGGACGAGCTGCTCCGCGGCCGTCGTCTGAATTTGGAGAGCGTCCCGAAAGGCGGCAACCTGATTGGCCTGAGGATCCTGGATGCCTGCTGCCATCGGTGCGCTGAGGGAGCCGTTGATAGGATTCATTTCGTAATCCTTTCTTCGCACATCTGAGAAGGTATCGGCAACTCGCGGCAAAACTTTAGGGAAAATTTTCGCTTCGCAGGAATATGGCGCTTAGCCTGCCTTGTTAGGCCGAACGCGAATATGCTAGGCCGCACGCGCGGCTACAAGTGCTACGATTGCCCCGCATGCCAAGCGCTGCGCGCAGGTCACAACCCGAGCACGACACCAGATTCATGCGGATGGCTTTGCGCCAGGCGGAACGCGCCTCCGCCGAGAATGAGGTGCCCGTGGGAGCGGTGGTGGTCCAGGGAGGGCGGGTGATTGCGCGAGCCCACAATCGCCCCGTGCATCTCCTTGATCCGGCAGCTCATGCCGAGATCCTGGCCTTGCGCCGGGCGGCTCGGAGGATCGGCAACTACCGGCTGACCGGCTGTACCCTGTATGTTACAATCGAGCCTTGCGCGATGTGCGCCGGCGCGATCATTCACGCGCGGCTGGAGCGTGTGGTAATCGGCGCCCGCGACGCCAAAGCTGGCGCCTGCGGCACGGTACTGAGGGTCCTGAACCACCGCAGACTAAATCATAAAGCTCAGGTCGCAAGGGGAATTTTGGCCGCAGACTGCGCGGCGGTTATCCAGAAATTCTTCCGGAGGAAGAGACTGCAGAAACCGGGCAAGTAGAACCCAAAGAGGGACACGGTTTTGCCCGACCGCAGAATGGCCGATTAGTCGAATGAAATGCCCCATCCACGGAGAGGTACCGAAGTGGTCATAACGGGGGCGCCTCGAAAGCGTCTTGCCTGCCAAAAGCGGGCACGTGGGTTCGAATCCCACCCTCTCCGCCAATTTTGAGGTTAGGTCGTCGTCCCCGGCAATGAGCATTCGGTTTTATCTCGGCCCGTCGACGGGCGAACTACATTCATAAGCATGGTATTGATGAAGGCGAAGTTGAAGATGTGCTGGACGTATCGTAAGCCATGCAAACCGTCGTCGAAACTCAAATTTACCTTCGCGGCGCAAGAGCCGCGGGGCTGTCCGAGGACGAACGCAAACGCATCGTGGATCTTGTAGCGGCGAATCCCGATACCGGACACGAAATCCCAGGCACAGGCGGCGCCCGAAAAGCTTAGGTTTGCGGGAAAGGGCAAAGGCAAAAGCGGTGGCTACCGGGTCGTCGCTTTTTACAGCGGAGAGGATATTTCCCGTGTTTCTGCTAAACGTGTTTGCGAAGAACGAAAAAACCGATCTGTCGCAGACAGAGAGGAGACCAAAGCCACTTTGCAGTGTATATCGGCGTCAGCGTTCGCACGATCCAGGAATGGGAGCAAGGACTCGTCGTGCCTTCGGGAGCCGCGAGGGCCTTCCTCACGGTGACTGGCCACGAGCCGGATGCCGTGCACCGAGCGCTGGTGCGTTTTGCGTCCAACGGCAGTCGTGGCACCGGGCGTCAGTCCGCACATCCGTAAGGGGAGTGCGCCGCACTGTCCGTGATCGCGCACGGGTGAACGACTCTAGTAGACTCACTGCCATGGGCCGCAGGCCCTACCGGACAGACCTGAAAAGCAAGGTCTGCGCCAGCCTGACCTACTTCAGAACGAGAACGACGTTCGTGACAAGGCTGGAAATCGTATCGTCAGCCTGCGGTCCGTCTATCGTCAGCAACGACGGATGCGCTGCGAGATTGCGCTTAGTTAGTTAGCTGAATATTCAGCAGCTTTTTCGTGTTGCCAGGCGAGAAGAGGGAGGCGGTGCTGCAGATATCGAATCCCGGCGAGGTTCGCGCTGCTCTCCAAAAGAAATCCGAGGGGCGGCAAAAGCTGCAATCGAGAGGATCTCACACGATTCCTGGTCCTTTTTTGGACTGTCGGTAACTATTTGATCGTCTACCGCGTCGAGAACAGACCCATTGAGATCGTTGCTATCGTTCACGGCAAACGAGACATTCCCGCATTCTTGCCCTCACAGTGTGATGAGAAAACCTAGGCAGCAGACTTACGACCCGTTTGAGGGTTCTGGGGCAAGATCGCCACGACTGTCGGCGGTTCGTCCAGTGCGTAGCTTTCGCGGGTGCTGAGAAACCAATCAAGCGCAATGTCGGCGTCCGTAGCCTGCACGCTGGCGAGTTCGCGTCCCACTGATGAAATAATAAATTCCTGCATGGCTTCCTTCTTCTCTCTATCGAGAACCGACACTCGCAATGCTATTGTCAACTTGATGTATAGATCAGTGACGACCGTCACTTGAGGTTGTGATGACGACGAAAACGAAGCGTAGCAAAGCCGGTCGCGAGATATGAGAAATACGTTATGGTCGATATTTGGGTTCGCTGGACTATCTTCAAGTATTGGGGCGACAGGCCACGGGCACCTGCCGCCCTTCAAGTCATCGAACTTACTTCAAGTCATCGAACAGGGCTACCCTATCAGCTATTGTTTAGTATGTCAATAGGAATTTGACTTTTCGGTTGTTTTCTCTCAAGCGCTGCGGGTCCGCCGAGGGGCACAAGCTTGCTTCCGCCGGCATCGACGTAGGTTCCTCCCACCAGCGAGCGCCCCCTGCTGCCGACCACCTGGCAAGAGCCCTAAGTAGGCGAATTCCGCGTCGCTCTCCCACGGCCCCAGGTTCCAGACCCTGCCGGGTTCGGCGAGGAACACGAAGTGCAACGACACCACCTGGTAGTGGTCCGAGGCGCAAACGGCTGTCCGCCCTGAATTTGTGACCGAGAGCACAGAGTTTAGCCAGCGAATTTGCCAACATTGAGCGTTGATTGGAAACAGAACTCGTAAAGTCGGGCTTTGGAGCTATGGCTAATAAACCGGAAGAGATGGTGCAACTGGCGGGAGAGGCGGGGGCGTACAAGGCGAATCTTGAAGCCTCCAATGCCTTGGTACGGAGCTTCATGGCAGGGTTGTTCATCGGAGCGGGCGGGGCGTTGGCAACTGTCTGCTCCGCGGACCTCGAAAATAGGGTGGGGCTCGGTCTCAAAGCACTCGTCTCCGGCGGAGTTTTCCCCGTGGGTTTGATTGCAATTGTGCTGACCGGCATGTCGCTGTTTACCGGCGACACCATGCTGATCCCGATGGCGATCTTTCAGAGGAGGACCACCTGGAACAAGTTGGCCCGTGCCTGGGTCGTGGTTTTTGTGGGAAATTTTGTGGGTGCACTCTTCTGGGCTTACCTCATGAAGGTGGGGCCCTTCAGCAAGGGCGGAACGGCAGAGATTACCGTGTTCGGACAAAATGCTATCGCCGTTGCGGAGGCAAAAACGCTGCCCTACATGGCAGCGGGTGCCAGTGGTCTGTGGTCGGCTTTCATGAAGGGGGTCGGGGCCAACCTATTGGTGAACGTGGCGATTCTGCTTGCCCTCACGTCGAAGAACATGATCGGCAAGGTTTTCGGCATTTGGTTTCCTATTATGGCTTTCGTGGCGTTGGGTCTCGAACACAGCATCGCCAACATGTACTTGATCCCCGCCGGAATATTGCTCGGGGCGAAGGTAACATGGAGCCAGTTCTTTGGTTGGAACCTCCTTCCCGTGACACTCGGCAATATCGTGGGCGGATTCCTGTTCATTGGCGTTGTTTATTACCATGCTTTCAGGAAGGAAGTAGCGATCCCGCTGAGGGCCCCGGTGTCGCGCCCCGCCGAGAAAGTCAGCCGGCCGGCGATTATGATAAGATGACAGGCCGCAACCGGAAATAGACCTCATTGCGCATTTCGGGGCATGGGTTTTGCGCCCGCACCCGGTCGTGCTCGTGTTTTGGCCACCTGATGCTCCTGCCAGAAGGGTCTCTCGCCATTCCATCGCCGTCTCGGAAGCTGCTGCGGATTCGAACAGTGCATCCCGAAACCGGACGGTCTCGGACAAAAGCCCAGGTGGTATGCCATCGTAACTCATTGTGTTATTTCAGGGTATCTGGCGAGGGAATTGCGATAGTATGCCTGTGAAATATGCCCCGTGGAGTCCGTATGCAAACCTTGCTACAGGATATTCGCTTCAGTCTTCGGATGCTTTATAGGAATCCAGGATTTACCGCGATCGCAGTTATCACCCTGGCGCTGGGCATCGGGGCCAACAGCACGATTTTCAGTTGGATCAATTCGACGCTGCTCAATCCCATCCCGGGTGCGGCCAGGGCCCGCGATCTTGTCTCTTTGATGAGGGGAGAAACAAGCGATAGCCCTACTCCGCCGTTCTCCTACCTGGACTATCTGGACCTGCGAGAAAGAAACCGTAGCTTTTCCGCCATCCTTGCCTATCACGACGATTACGTGTCCCTGACGGGCCGGGTCAGGCCGGAGCGAATCTACGGCGCCTTAACGTCAGCCAACTACTTCGACGTGCTCGGCGTACGGCCTGTGCTCGGCCGCACATTCCTGGCGACGGAAGAGCAAAGGCCGGGTGGCGCTCCGGTAGTGGTGATCAGCTACGGTCTTTGGCAAAGCCGCTTTGGAGCAGATCGCTCCATCATCGGCAGAGCGATCGAAATCAACAGGAATCTGTACACAATAATCGGAGTCGCTCCTCCCGCATTCCAGGGATGCAAGACCGCCCTACGCGCGGACGTTTGGATGCCACTGGCCATGGTACAGGCGGTCTGGAAATGGGATCCGATTCCCCATCGCGGCTCTTACTGGCTACAGCTGGTGGGAAGGTTGCGTCCCGGGGTCAGCCGCCATCAGGCGACGGCTGATTTGAGTGTCCTCATGCAAAGGCTCGTTGAGGAATTTCCGGATTCGCATCGTGGCCCCAATCAGATCGCTATAGACCCGCTCTGGCGGTCGCCCTTCGGCGCAAACGTCTATCTCTACAGAACCTTGCCGCTACTGCTGGCGATGGCCGCGGTCCTGCTCCTACTGGCCTGCGCCAATGTGGCTAACCTTCTTGTAGTGCGCTCGCTTGCTCGTCGACGCGAGGTCGCCATCCGTCTGGCAATGGGTGCCACTCGCGGGCGCATGGTACGCCAGTTTCTGGTTGAGAGCCTGACGATCGCCTTAGCCGCGGGTGTCGTAGCTATCCTGTTCACCACCTGGAGCGCAGGAACGTTCTCTGCCTTCGTCCCACCCTCGAACATTCCGGTCGCGCTCAATGGGCACGTCGATCTTAGCGTCTTGTTGGCTGCTGTGTTCACCGCGATCCTCGCCGGTGTCATTTTCGGGATCCTGCCGGCACTCCGCACTTCACGCCTCGCCCCTGTCACCGTGATGAAAGAAGAGGCGGGCAGCGTCTCCGGCACGCTCCAAAAAGCTCGCTTGGCCAGCGCCCTGGTGGTGACACAAATCGCTCTTTCCCTTCTTCTGCTCATCTCGGCCGGCCTCTTTGTCCGCAGTCTCCAGAAAGCTCAGCACGCCGAGCTTGGTTTTGACCCGAACCACGTGCTGATTGCCTCCTATGAACTGTCACCCTCCGGGTATTCCCGGGTTGACGGTATGAACTTCCACCGCCAACTCCTCACGAGGCTTCAAACCCTGCCCGGGATTGAATCTGTAACTCTGGCAGATTGGGTGCCTCTCAGTTTCGAGCTGCGGAGAGACACCATCGAAGCTGAGGGTTACGTGCCGCGGCTCCACGAGAATCTGGAAACCAGGCATGCGCTGGTGGGCCCAAACTACCTTCGAACCCTGCGCATTCCGCTTGTAGCCGGACGTGACTTTAACTGGGACGACACCGAAAAGTCGAGGCCAGTGGCGATGGTTAATCAGGCGTTTGCCGGGACGTATTGGCCAGGCGAGGACGCGATCGGCAAGCGAGTCCGCTTGAATACTCAATGGTTTGCGGTTGTGGGCCTAGTGCGCAACGGCAAGTACCATGTGCTCACGACAAGCGGGGAGCCGATCGTCTATATTCCCTTGTTCCAGCGCTACCCTCAGTACGCAATCGTTCAAGCCCGCGTTTCGGGTGATCCATTGGCTTTCGCCTCTGGCGTAGAAAGGACGATCCATGAATTGAATCCCAATCTGCCGGTTTTCACCGTGACTTCTCTCAAGTCTAGCATTCGGCTCGCCACGATCTTTCAACGGATCGCCGGCACCTTCATGGGCACGTTTGGCCTGCTCGCACTCTTGCTCGCTGCCGTTGGTATCTACGGAGTGATGGCGTATACCACCCGCCAGCGCACCCATGAGATCGGGATTCGCATGGCGCTCGGAGCGAAGCGGGGCGATGTCTTCCGACTGGTGCTTGGCCAGGGTCTCGGATTGATCCTTGTTGGACTGCTGATTGGACTGGGGGTGTCGTTAGCAGTGACCCGTCTCCTGCGAGCACAGCTTTACGGCGTCACCACCACGGACACCTTGACCTACGTCGGGGTGGCGGTCCTTTTATGCCTGGTGGCGCTTGCCGCTTGCTTCATCCCGGCTCGGCGAGCCACAAGAGTGCAACCTATGGTGGCACTGCGGCACGAGTAGGCAGGTCGTGCCCCGGATCGCCAATTGTCCTGTCTCGGTTCAACCCTCGTCGCGTCATAGAAGTAGAGAAAACCAATTGCCTTAACCTGCATCCAATCTGTGGAATAATGAGACATGAAAGGATCTCTTCTGGAACAGCGAGGACGCTCCCGGTCCTATTGGACGACCGAATGGTCGATTACCAAAGTCGGCGACGCGCGTCTAACTATCTGTAGGTTGGGCAGGCAGGCCAGAAAGAGACAAAAGAGTCGGGCATTCGGCTCGGACCGCGACTCGCAGAGGCAAAGTCCTGCGGAAGTTCGAGCCCGGGCGTCGGCCGCTGTGCCCCCCAGGTGAAAGGGCTATAGCCCGAAACCACCGGCCTTGGCAGTTGAAAAAGGAGATTGATCATGGCGCCTTTCAAAGAGCATTTCGTACGGGATAACTTTTGGGGGCTGAGCCTGACGCTGATTGGCGTCATGTGCTTGGCCCTGACGGTTATTCTCAACTACAACCATCGACGGTACTCCGCTTTCGCACTGGCTGACGGCGGTCTTGACGGCCAGGACATCAATGTCCTCGAGCAACAGAATAAGGCCTATGAGCGGATTGCTCAGTCGGTTACACCCGGGGTTGTCAACATTCGAACCACCCAGGTGATGAAAGTGCAGCAATCGCCCTTCATGATGGATCCCTTCTTCCGCCAGTTCTTTGGTGACATGTTTGGCGGGCGCGGCGGTGTTCCCCGCGAGGAGCGAGAACACGCGCTCGGTAGCGGTGTGATAGTCTCACCGGATGGTTATATTGTCACCAATAACCACGTCATCGCGCACGCCAGCGATATCGAGATCCTGCTGAACGACAAGCGTACCTTCAAAGCTAAGGTAGTGGGCGCGGATCCGATGAGCGACGTGGCGGTGGTGAAGATTGACGGCCACGACTTGCCGACGGTACCTATGGGAGACTCAGGTGCGCTGCACGTGGGCGATATTGTGATGGCATTTGGAAATCCCTTCGGGCTGAATTTCACTGTCACCCGCGGTGCAGTGAGCGCGCTAGGGCGCTCCAGCCTAGAATTCGGGGGGCCCCGCACCATCGAGAACTTCATCCAGACTGACGCTGCGATTAACCCCGGTAATTCGGGTGGCGCCTTGGTGAACGTGCACGGACAGGTAATCGGTATTAACACGGCCATCTTGAGTGGAAGCTCGGGTCCGGGCGGCGAGGGTGGATTTATCGGCATCGGCTTCGCCATTCCCTCCAACAATGTGAAGCACGTCATGCAGGACCTCATCAAGACGGGCAAGGTGTCGCGCGGCTATCTTGGTGCGACCGTTTCGATATTAACACCCGAACTGCAGAAGCAGTTCCAGGTGCCGGATAGCAGCGGAGCGCTGGTCCAGGACGTGCAACCGGACGGACCTGCCGAAAAGGCGGGAATCAAGGCCGGCGACGTGGTCCGCACTCTGAATGGCGCCAAAGTGGCTGACTCTGGCCAATTGACCAGTATGGTGGCGGAAACAAATCCGGGCACTGCGGTGACTCTCGGAGTGCTGCGAGATGGCAAGACGATGGACATCAAGGTGACTCTTGGTGAGCGACCTGCCAATCTTGGCCTGACAGCCCAAGGCGGAACTGGGCAGGCGGCCGGTGGAACATTAAGTGGCTTGCAGGTGCAGAACCTGACACCGCAAATTCGTCAGCAGCTCGGCCTCCCGCCGAACGCTCATGGTGTCGTGATCAGCGACATCGAGCAGAACAGCGCTGTGGCCGGCGCCGGACTGCAACAGGGTGATGTGATTGAAAGCATCAATCGCCAGCCCGTCAATAATGTTGCCGATTTCCGCAGGTTGGCAAGTGCCGCTAAAGGTGACACCTTGCTGCGCGTTAACCGCCAAGGATCATCGTCATTCGTTGTAATCTCACCTAACTCCGGAGGTAACAATCAAGGTGACGGCGACGGCGGCGGCGGTGACGACAGTCCACAATAGGCATTCCGGCGGCTCTCGGGATGGCGACGCGTAGTGCGCCCGCGGGTCCTCGAATGAGAAAGAGAAGAAGTACGGTGGCGCCATCGCGGACTACGAGAGAGCGATCGCGATCGGCGTCACCGCCGGACGGCTCCTCGTGCGATCCTTACAATCCGCTGTTCGGCTCTACAATCACGTGAGCCGACGATACGACAAGGGCTGGGCAGTTGTCCACAGGGCGGCGAACCCCAAAAGCTGATCGCGCTCGAAGTGCTGGAGGTACTAAAGAAGAATTCCAGACGCAAACGACTAACGGCCCACTGGAGCCCGAGCTATGTGGAGGTCTTGCACTTCCATGCGGACCCCATTTTCCTGTTTTGCTCTCGGCCCTATAGTTACGGTAACTCACCACCGACCATACTCCACTACTGGCAATTTCCATTCTCACGACTTCTGCGGCTCATAAGTACTTTGCCCGCGCCTGCCAAACATACATGTGGCAAAATGCAACACTTCGCAGGATTTCATGTTTCTGAACCCTCAATTCTCGTTTCCAACCTGCTGAAGCTTAACAACATAAAAAATAGTGTCTCATTTGTCTCATCTGTCTCCATTGTCTCATTCCGCGCTGCTAGCCTAGATATTTGTAGTCGAGGCATGGTCATGGAGGCGCGCAACGATTTTGCCAGTCCGCAGGCCACTCGAAGCAATGAGACGGCAACGAAAGGGAGAACACAGACCACATGTGGCAGCCGCAGAAATCAAAGATAGGACACAAGAGTCCAGGGTTCCGGGATATGGGCGGGACCTCGGGCAATCCAATCTTCCGAGGGCGAAGGGCCTTTAAGTGCCTCCCAACGCTCATTGTAGGATTACTCATTGGCCCTGGATCTCTATTCGCACAACGTAAGACTACCGTGGCCGACACGCTCTTTGGCCTGGACGGCACACCGCTTAACGGGTACCTTATCGTGAAGACTGCGACGGCGTTCACGAGTCCTGACGGTTTCGCGGTGGCTGCAGGAACGCAGACTCGCGTCAACGTGAGCAACGGCGCCTTTTCGGTCCAGCTCATCCCTAACGTCGGCGCTTCGCCTGCAGGCAGCAGCTATCAGGTGCAGTACTTTGTGGCGGCGCAGAACGTGACGGAGGTGTGGATCATCCCTCAGACGCCGAACCCGGCCAAGCTGGCCGATGTGCGCGCCGTTGCCCTGCCGCTCCCGATCACGCAGTTGCCGATCGCACAGGTAACCCCGCCTTCGAGCTGTACCTCGAGTCAGTTTCTCAAGTGGATGGGCACGGGCTGGGGCTGCGGGCAAGGCGGAACTGTGGCGAGTGTACAACTCGCCATGCCGCCCGAGTTCACCGTCACAGGCTCTCCCGTGACCTCGTCGGGGACGATGGCCGTCACCAAAACGGCTCAGCTCCCGAATCTGGTGTTTGCCGGACCTTCGAGCGGTTCGGCAGAGAAACCTGCATTTCGCAGCCTCGTCGCGGCGGATCTGCCCGCTAACATTGCGCAAACCGGCGCCTGTCCCGCTAACAGCTTTGTGACTATGGTCAATGCGGGTGCGCCGACTTGCGCCTCGCCCGCGCCTGCAACACTCGATCAGCTTACAGACCCGGCTGGGGGCAGGATCTTCAACCTGGGCGGCAATACGGTGGGATTTATCGGTGGGAATCTGGCGATCGGTACGGACACGCCTGCTAGCCCGCTAACTGTGAATGGAAACGCCACCTTCCAGGCGGGTCTTCTGGAGTCGGGCCGCGAGCCACTAAATTATAAGCTTGGTGACAACGGGGCCTGGCAGGTCGGCATTGATGGTGCGGCGCTGATTCCCTTCAGGGATTTCGCCATTTGCCTGAATCAAGGGACAGTCTCCCAGTATTACGGCTGTAAGGATCTGTTCTACATCAATCACAATGCTCCTACGTCGGCCCTGGCTTCGGCCGCCCTGGCTGGAGCGACTACCCTGAACCTGACCGCCCCCCTCACCCTTGGACCGCTCTACAACGTTGTCGAAATCGGCTCCAATGCCGCGGCCAACCAGGAGGTGGTGACGGTAACGGCGGGTTCCGGCACTTCCGCCTTTACAGTGAGCCCGCTAATCCACAGCCACGCAGCGCGCACCGTAACCGATGCTGTGCTCAACGGAACAACAACCCTGACTTCATCGACTGCCCATTTCACCGCCGCCGATCTCTACATGCAAGTAGGCGGAGCGGGTATTCCGACGCCGACCAACATTTCGGCCGTGAACAGCCCCACGAGCATCACGTTATCGCGGCCCGCCACCACTTCAGCTTCAGGAGTAAGCGCGACCTTCAGCGAGCTCGTCAGCGTCGTCGGAGACCCTACCCATTCGCCGTCTTTCGGGATAGGAGGGGACACTGCCAACGACAACATGCGCGTGAACATCTTCGGCGAGCCTACCTACCAGCCTGATATGGGAGAACTGGAACTGTGGAAGGCTTTCGGACAAACAGCGGACATCATGGACATCGGCTATGGTAACCAAACCGATTATCGCATCGCTTCTGATTTCTCTCATACTATGTATTCGAGCGCCGCAAACCGGGTCGTCACGGATGGAGTCCTTAACGGCACTGCGACAGTCACTTCGGCAACCGCGAATTTCACTTCCGCAGATCTCGGTAGGTTTCTGGCAGGGACAGGCATCCCTGCCGGTTCTTATATTATGGCCGTGATCAGCCCGACCAATGTGACCATCAGCAATTCGGCAACACAAACTGCAACCGGGGTGGCACTCACCGTGAACGTGCCCCTATTCGCTGTCAATAATTTGGGATTTGCCCCGTGGTTTCAAGTCCTGCCTGCAGGAGGCGGTGGTGCGGTGATTGCGCCGGTCCAGGTGTTCGGGATTGGAGCCGGAATGTCAGCGACGCCTGGAGCGAATCTGGATATCGCCACCCCGGGGACCAACACTGCGACCCTTCTGCTCCGTACCGGCAACCAGGGGGCTCTCAAGATCGCGGCGTCGGGGACGCCGCCGGCCAATGTTGCCATAGGAGCTAACAACGCTTCGGCACTCGCGCTCCAGTCCAATGGCAACTGCTTGCCTCTGCCATGCAACAAGGATGGAGTCTATGTTGACTTGGCCCAGAACGTGGCCTTGGGTTCAACGACGATCACCACCAGCTCGACCGGAGGCTTTCCTTACATTCCGGCGGCCGCCGGTCCTCCGACAGGCGTCCCTGCTGCGCAGTCAGGATTTGTCCCTATGTATTACGATACGGCAAACCATAAGCTATGGATTTACGATGGCGACTGGAAAGGGGTGGCGCTGAACTGATGGAACCGGAGGTAAATCCCGAGCCTTTACTTCTTGAAATGAAGGTGGACCCAGAGGTACCATCCCAACATGCTTTCTCCGGGAATGGCATGCAGGAGCCGGTTGGGTATTGGCGGGGCGTGCAGGAAGAGCTTATAGGCTTTGCTTACCTGAAATTCGGTGAAGATCCGCCGCACCTCGCGTATGTCGTAAACCTTAGAGTAGGGATTCTCGGGACCGTCGGTATTGCTGTGGATGAAGTTCCTGAGCCGCAGATAATTCCATAATCCCTGCTCTCTGGCATTTTCAAGATGACCGCCTAATTTGCCGCTTGCCGGGATCCGGCCGAAGTACAAAGCAAGAAGTCCGAGCCTCCGCATTGCGGCAATTGAGAAAAGGTAATTGAGCGACCACTTCGCGTACAGCATCACGATGAGTTCGCCAGTGGGCTTTAAGACTCGGGCGATCTCCCGTTGCGCTCGGTCAATCTCGGGAATGTGGTGCAGCACTCCGTGAGAGAAAACAATATCAAAGGATTGAGACGAGTAGGGAATATCGAGGGCGCTACCTTGCTTGAGCCCCTCATGCGGCAACCCGCGAAGTTCCAGTCTTTTTCGCATCCGGCGCACTGACTCCTCTGTCAAATCAAGTCCCGACCATAGCCCTCCGCGCCTGATGATCTGCTCTGAATCCGCGCCCTCGCCGAGGCCCATCTCCAGAACCCTCTTCCCCTCCCACCATAGGCGGTCCAGCACATGAAGAATCTGTGGATATTCAGCATACCGGTAGCGATCGTACCGATCGAAAAACTGCTCGAATTCGGCATCGCTGCCGCCTTGTAAACGGAGAGACGCGTTTTCGCCACAGGGGTGGTTCTGCCAGAACTCTTCCATTCGAGCTTCGTCTTTAGGTCCGACCGATTTGAAATACAGGTCAGCGCGTTGCTTCGACTATCAGTCGCTCAGTGAACATTTCGCAAACCAAAGGAATATTCGCGGCAAGCCTGAACGGCAGGGCATAGTATTTCATGTGCCAATGTTCCCACTGCGAACGAAATCGGGAAACAAGCGGCGAGTGTTCGCACCTTACGGCTTGGAACGGGATTCTCTCAATTGCACGGTGGAAGCCACCTATCGTGGTCCCGCCAACGCCCCAGAGTGGGTCGGACTGCCTAAAAACGGGAGGCCGGTATCGCTGTTTACGAGCCTGCATTAGTTGTTCTGCCGCCACGACCAAGGTAGGACACGGGAAGAAGACGTTGGCCGCAGGTGATCGAGAGACGTACCCATGCAGGTGACTGCCTCCGTGCGGGAGATGGAACGGTGGAAAGACAGCATACAAGATGCCCTTTGGCCTAAGCAGCCGGTGACATTCCCGCAAAGCTTCCTCGATGCTGGCCACGTGCTCAAATACATCGTAGGAGCATATCATGTCGAAACTTTCATCCGAAAAGGGGGGAGGCTTACCTTCTTCAACCTGCACAACGTTGATATCTACGCCTTTGAAGTCGGCGAATTCCCGCGCTTCGGCGATCATTTCCGGTATAATCTCCGTTCCGGCAACGCTTTGGGCCCCGAGTTCCTTGTACCGGACCATCCGTCCACCATATCCGCAACCGTAATCGAGCACGTCCTTTCCAGTGAACCTGAGGGCCCCACTAAAGAAGGCCTGAAAGCTACCTTTTTCAGACTCGTCGTCATACTCCATCTGCGCGCGTTGCAACGGTTGTCGATGTTCGTAATAGTTTGGTAGTGGGGCCGGAAGCAGCCCCAAGTACCACCTTGCCACCGGTACGAGCGCCCGTTGAAAAAATGATAAGGGCGGTCTGCCGAGGTCACTGGTTATCTCCCTGTAGTTCTCCATTAGGCTTTTCTCCCGAAAGGGTAATCAGCCTTTCTAAGCCTGGTTGGCGAAATAGAATTGTTCACTTGAGATGCCCAATGGCCAATTTATTAGTAGTTAGGGGCCCTGCCTTGGGCGCTTAAAGAATGTGCAAACTGGCAGTGAGGCCATGTTGGAAAATCCCGGAGGAATCAAGGTTTCGATCCTTTCGCCACGATGAACCATCCAAGCCACTTGCTGAGCATCTGGGCACAGTGAAACTCATACTTTCGAATTTCGACGGCGACAGGCGACAACAGGTTCCGCACCTTTCTGCCAGTATACAGATCTAAGTGAACGGGCTTGATACTGTTTTCAACATGCAGCTTCCACGTTCTCTTCCACCTTAGGCGATATTGCAAATGGGAAAGGGACCAAAAAGCATAAAGCTGAATATTGAATCGCCCTCCGGGTCGCAGCACGCGGAGAATCTCCTGGATGGCCCGCCGGGCGTCTGGGATGTGGTGGACCACCCCGTGCGAATAGACGTAGTCAAACGCTCCTTGTTCAAACGGTATAGAGGTGGCGTCCGCGAGGCAGAGCCGGGCTCGATTGCCGAGGCGCTGGCTGGCCAGACGGAGGTGGCCCGGGGTGATATCGATTCCTGTGGCGATGGCCCCATGCCGCACGAACTGTAGCAGATCGCAGCCGGCGCCGCACCCGACCTCCAGCACGCGCTCACCGCGATGCGAGCGGAATTCCGCTGCTTCGTAGAGCCAGGGATAAACATGATACCGAACTTCTTCTGGCGTATTGAGGGGGGTGTGATTCCAATGTTCGATCGCCTGCCGCGCTGCCGTGCTCACTCCCATTTCAGCATCCTCCTGAAATTGCCTGTACGGAGCCGCGCTGCTGCGCCGGCGGCACAATCCCCGCGCCTCTCCCTACGGGGAGGTTGCGCTCACGACGAGCGATCCAAAGCACGAGGATCAGCATCAACGAATAGCAGACCGAAGAAGCTACGGATGCCCCGCTGAGTCCATGTCGGGGAATCGCCCACAGGTTAATGGCGAAATTAATGATGCACGCCGTGAGCCACGCTACCACCACCCGGAGCGGAAGACCGACCCTGTTCAGAAACTGCACTACTACGGTTTCGAGTCCAAGGCAAAACACTCCCGGAAGCAGGAGCAGAAAGGGCGTAACCGAGGGAAGATAAGCTTTTCCAAAAGCGGCCTGGACGACGGGACGGGCCAGTAAGGCGCAGACTGCTGTGAGGGGAAGCAAGAGGGCTGCGGCGCCCCAAGCGGTGCTGCTTGTGATCCTCCACTGCCTTTGGATTTCGCTCATCGCGGAAAGCCTCGGAAACAGGATAAGAGCCAGGGACGTGGGCAGCAGCAGGATGTAATCCGCGATGTTTGCCGCGATCGAGTAATAGCCCGCCTGCTCGGGTCCCAGCAGATACTTCACCATCAGGAGATCGACCCGTAAAAGAAGGAATCCGAGGAAGCATACAACGTGCGCCCGCAGACCCAGGCCGATTCCCTGCCTGAAGAGGGCCAGTGAGGGCGCGAGCCGATCGGATGCAAGCCTGCGCAGACGGGCGAAAGAGAGTGACAGGCTTAACAACAAAGCGGCGAAGGTAACGCCAAAGATCCGGGCGGCCGTCACTCCGTGAAGAGCAAACAAGCACCCGATCAGAAAGAGCGCCAGGACCTTGTTACCTAGCTCGATCAGGTTAAAGGCGCGCATTTCGTGGAGTCCCACCAGCAGGTTCTGACTTAGCAGGTAGGCGAGTCCAAAAGGAATCCAGAACAGGGCGAGGGGTAAAAGGACTCCGTGCACCGGCGCGAGCGCGGACCGGAACAGTACTACACAAGCGACCACGGCCGAAGCGCTTCCTCCCGCAGCGAAGCTAAGCACGATAGCGTTGGCGTGCAGCCCGCTCAGTAAGGTTCGATCCCTTCCCAGACAGTAAGTATTGGAGGCCGGTAGGCCCAGGTTGCCGAGTTGAACACCGGTCATGCCAATTGCGGCCGCCACTGCGTACTCGCCGCGTCCAGCAGGTCCAAGGAGCCTGGCCACGACAATGCTCGACACCAGAGAGAGCCCCGCCAGAATAATCTGCGATAAATATGTCCCGGCAGCCTTAGAGAGAAGGTCCAGGCTGATGCCCCACGCCGCGAGCCTTGGCCCCAAGGAGCGCCGCCAGATTTTCGCCGGCACCAACAACTCCCACTCGTCAGTCACTCCGTGGTCGGTGTGCTAACGCCACTCCTGCGCGCAATGCCAGATGTGCAGGATTTCGGCAACATCGTTCTTATACCGGTAGACGACGGCGTAAGGTGAGGCAATCAACTCGCGGGTGTATTCCAGTTCCCCGGGTCTGCCAAGACCAGGAAGCGTTTCGAGTTTGGCAATACGATCTAGAATGATTTGAGCCACGGCCCGCGCAGCCCTCGGGATCGTCTTGCTGTGTACGCGTCGTGACGATGGCTTCAAGCTGGTCTGACGTATGGGTCCCACCGAATTCGAATGCGGCTCACGACTGAAAAAGCCGTTCGATGGCGATTTACCACCTCGTCATGCTCTATGAGGTCACCGCGATCGGCCGCTTCGATGCCTCGCTTCACCCCTTCAATAAAATGGGCTTGAACGTTCAAGTATGCGGCTAACAGTTTCCTCCACCACCTGTGCGGCATCTTCTCCTTGCGGGGCGGCGAACTGCTGAAGTTGTGCTTCGGCATCGGGCGTGAAATGAACTTCCATGACTTTCCTCAGAGAACGTCGTTGCCGATCTGATCCCGACGGGTTATTTCGTGCTCATGCACGAGGTCGATTTGTCGGAAAAATGAACACCTGTTGACAGGAGCTGCGCAACACCCTTATATAGCGCTTAGTTTAGGGCAGAGCCAGCAAAGCTTTCTAAAATGCCGGGCTAAAGCCCGCCGCTGCGCGAACCGCGCCGGATCGACTTTTTTCATCAGACTGTTAAACGAGGGCGCATTGGTGCGGAGGCTCTGACGGGATGTATTTCCGCTGCGCGAGAAAACAAGCCGCGACCTCGCTCTTCGGGCTTGCCGCCTGAATGATAGTGTAGAAGCTGAGATGAGACCACCGGCCTGGAAAGCGCGTTAATCTGACGTGCTCGAAGAAGAAACGCGTAACGGCCACCACCTCTTCGGCGGTATTGATATGTTCGTAACTCATTATGGCGCCATAGTCGAGACCCGTGCGCAAACGATAGGCAATGGCCGTTGTGAGCCGCCAGCCGATGCCCCACAGCATCTTACCCTCACTGGGGATGCCTGCCAGGAAGACGCCGCCAGGGGAAAGGAGGAGAGCGCTTCGCGCCACGATCCAAGGCAGCTCAGTCAGGTGTTCCAATACTGCGACGGAGAGGATGCGATCGTAGGACTGGCCTTCCTCGATTTCGAACACATCATTATAGAAGCGGTCGATCTGGCTGCGGCATGGGCTGCCTTCCCAAAGATCCTTGAACGGCTCGACGACGTCATATCGTCCAGCAGTAGACTCGTAAGGCAAATGATTCAAGGTACCCGCGCCCAATTCGAGGCTGAAGGTCCCTCCAGGAACTTTCGCGATCTCCCGATGCATCCGGCTTTCGAGTTTGCATACCGCCGCACCAATCACACCTTGGCCTTGGCGGTTCCGAGTGTACTCTTCGACGTAACATACCCGATGAGCGGCAGAGAGTGCCGGTCTGCGCCGCGGGTACGAGTCTAGAATATCGAGGATGTCGGTCATGATCGATGCGCCGCCAAGGCTCGTGTCGCCTCGTGGGGAGAAGCAGAAGCTATGGACTCACGCCGGTCCCCGGAGCACCAGTCTCCGGAGATTGCTTCCCTGGTTAACCCTGGGCCCTGCTTGAGAAAGTAGAGTGGCCTGTCTTTGATCTCCTCGTAAATCCGGCTCAGGTATTCCCCGATCAGACCCACAAAAACCAACTGGGTGCCTCCGAGACCCAAAATGAGCGTGGCGATGGAACCCCAGCCCCTCACTGTGCCGCCTTTGAACAAAACTGAATACAATATGAAGCAGAGATAGCAGAACGCCAGCGCGATAATCCACAGCCCCACGCGCAGCGCCATGCGAATGGGAGTCGCAGAAAAGGAAAACACCGCGTCGAGAGCCATTCGCCAGCTCTTCGCCATGGTGTATTTGGCTTCACCGGCCCCCCGTGCCGGAGCATCGTACGGCACTGCCATGCGCGGAAAACCAATCCACGAGATCATCCCTCGCAGGAAGCGATGCCGCTCGGGCATGCACCGTAAGGCTTGGTGAGCGCGCCTCGAAAGCAGGCAAAAATCGGCGGTCCCGGAGGTCAACCTGACATCACTCAGGAAATTAAACAAGACGTAAAAGGCGCCAGACAGCTTCCGCTTCATGAAGGACGCGTCCGCTGTCTCCCGTCGCACGCCGGAGATCACGTCGTAGCCCTGAAGCCAATATTGCACCATACGGGGGATCAGCTCGGGGGGATGTTGGAGGTCGCAATCCATCATCACCATCCCGTCGGCATCGGCGAAGTCGAGACCGGCTGTTAGCGCGATCTGGTGTCCCGAATTCCTCGACAGACTGAGCACTTGCACTCTCGGATCTGTCTTGGCGATTCTGTTCAGGATCTGCAGGGTTCGATCCGTGCTGCCGTCGTCCACAAATAGGATCGAGGTGTAAACGCTATCCAGCGATCTCAGCGCGACCTTCAGCTCCTTGTAAAACAACTCGATTATCTGTTCTTCGTTGAAGCAAGGTGTTACCACACATAGGTGTAGCATACGAGTCGAAGACATGTTCTCTCCCTATCTGGCGCTGTCAGTCCGCGACTGCACGGCTCCCGGTTGCCAGCATGGAGCTGGTTACTCCATAGAGGGCCGCGTATGCAATGAGCCCCAAGAGGTAGGGTCGAACCGGTGCAACCAGCAAGCCGAACAGTGAGTTGAACCCAATTGCCACAAAAAAAGCAGGGTCGATCGGCCATACCATCGACCTACGCAGCAAAGCAAGCCAGCCGATGTTTCCGAATATCAGAAGATAGCCGAGAAGCACCGCCGCTTTCCAAAACAGATTTCGCACGACGAGAGCTGGCCGGGCGTGAATCGTCTCAAAGGTCGCATTCCTCAAAATGTGCTCGTATTCCTGTGAAACAAACCCCGCGTACGGGTCCACGGAGCAAACTTTGGCGATTGCCGCATCGTCGCGATACTCCTTGAGCGAGTCACTACTTGTGTATCTCAGGCCTAGATACAGAGGATGCCAGAAAGGGTGCTGAGGAGGACGGTGCGATCCGTATGCTCCATGAACGCGCAAAAAGGTGTCGCGCCTTGCGATTACGTTCAGGAAAACTGCCGAGACCAACGCACAAGATAGGAGTGCCGAGCCGCACCCGGCCAGCCGAAGCCGAAAAGGGAGCTTGGTGCTCAGACCCCAAGCCAACCCCAGAAAGAGAAGCAGGCTGGTTCCCGATTGGCTCCGCATCACGTTCGAAAAGGCACTCATTGCGCCTGCCAAAGCTCCAATCACGAGCCAAACAGGCATAGAGGAGCGACTAAGTGCTGCTAAGATCCAGGGCACGAGAGCAATCGGGACCGCTGCCGTTATGATGTACACATCGCCGGTCCGACAGGCAAGCGCGAGCGTGAGCGTGAGCGCGGCAAGTCCTAAGAGGCGCGGCCAGCGAGCGGGAGTAAGGGCGAACAGCCCGAGCACGCCAGAAACGAAGCTGAACGCGATCATGAGCTCAAAAAATAGATCGTAAGCGCGTGCGACTGACAGACCCAGTTTGTCGGCCAGCCAGGGGACTGACAGGCTGAGGCCACTATCATCCTCGACCGTCGCGGGCACAAACTGGCCGTGTTCCAAGCCTACCCCGGACACATGCGTTTTTTTCAGCCCCGCTTCGGCCTCCACGAGCGCCAAATAGCGGACCGGCATGAGGCCGATTCGCGTAGGAGGAGGGCCCAAGGCCAGCGCCGCTGCAACGGTCGCATTCGCTTCTTTCCAGGATCGGCACTTGGCGAGATCTTCCGGCGTTGCCGGGAGAGAGGCGCTCCTCAAAAGGGGAAAGGTCGTGAGTAGGAATACAGCAAGGAAACTCATACAGCCGATTCCAGGCCCGGCGAAGGCAACCCGGACGGTGTCCTGGCTAACTCAGAAGCGCATCTTGCGGCGGTCCGCGGCTATGACCCACATTTCGCCGCCTCGGAAGAGTTCACGAGAGGCGCGGAGGTAAGAGCGTACTTGTAGAGGCAGGCCACGGTGAATATGAATGAAAGGTTAAGGTCGGAGCTTTGATAAGCGGAGATGTCCATGCCCATAACCCAGTAGGTGACAAAGATGGATAAGAAGAACGGCCAGACCATTTCAGCGCCGCGACGATTTAACCTTTTGGGCCGGAGAAAGGCGGCGACCAGAAAAACCTGCGAAGCAACAAAAGGTATGCAGCCTAGTAGCCCGGTTTCCGCCAACACGCTGCCGAGGTTGTTGTGAGGCGAGCCCACTGGCTCGACTCCCCGGAATGACCCTTCCGGATCGATAGTTAAGCGTGCCGCCTCCTCACTAAAGCCGGCGAAGCCAACTCCGATAATTGGATGGGATAGGAAGACCACAAGCGTCTGCTGATGCTGTGCGACACGCCCAAAGACATTAACCAGACTCGCGCGTTCGTCGTAGACTGCCGGGAGAAAGACTTCTAGCGCAACTAAAACCGCGAAAATGAGCCCCAGAGCGTTGATTGCCGTCAGCCGCCGGCGGAAGAGGCTTCGATAACGCAAATCGAGCAGAGCAACCACCACCAGAGCCACTATCACGCCTCGAATGAGAGGCATTAAGGCACAGGCAAGCGCACTGAATACCGCCATACCATTCAGAATGCGCTGCCACCTTGGGATTCTGTCCCCGGCAGCCCGATAGATGAAAAGAATGAAGCAAAAAGAAAACATTCCGATGAGCGCGAATGAATGAGGTGCGGTCACGGAACCGTGTGGGCGTACAAGAAAGCTCTGAGCGGTGCCGGCGACGGGAAATTCGTGCCCGACTCCCAGCGGTAGCAGATCCCGCCCGAAAAGCATTTCAGCCGCGCCAATTCCCGCCGAAAACGTGATCGCGACCGAGAGTAGGATATGCAGGAGACGGAGGTGACTGCCAACACTAAAATTCCGAATGACGAACCAACCGAGCAACGCCGGCATGATAAGCGCTTCGAGAAATATGCGCGCTTTGTAGGGTGTCACCGGGTTGGCCGAAGCAATCATTGAGACGGCAGCTATTAGGAGATACGATGCCCAGGTTAGCGCGGCCCGTCGTATGGATGAGGGAATCACTGTGACCCTGCGTCGAGGTGCAAACCCGATCGTTACCAGTAGCAAAAATACAACCACGCGATCCAAAGTAACGATCGGATGCTCCCTTGGGTAGGAGAGAAAGTAGTATCCAAAAGGGAAGAGGAAGACCCATCCTAATAAGATCGGGTTACCGTCACCGTGGAAGACGCTCCAAAGTACATAGACGATTAGGAGAAGGATGGGCACTCCTAACAACGCAGCGGCAATCAATAGCGGCGAGTGCACCAGACCTGCGACCGCAGCGACGATCAGTAAGGCAACACCAATGGCCACGGCGCTTGGGGATCCGCGCGAGAGGCTTTCCCAACGCCCGACCCCTGCAGTGTGTTCGTGGTTCATTTGCAGCATATTTGGGTTGCGTTCGCTAGCGCGGCTGTTCACGGGAGGCGCCAACTAGCGCTCAGCGTCAGCTGGAGACGCCTGAAAATGCAAGCTGCCGGCGTGGTTTTAGCCGTGTCGAAAAAGTGCCACCGGCTTGTATGGGTGAACGCCCTCTGTAGCATCTGCTTGCTGGATGTCCACGGCCGAGGTCCCGATCGATGCCAATAGCCGGGCGGCGTTTTGACTCCAGGTGTGGCGGGTCGAGGCAACCTCTCGTACCGCATTGCCCAATCGGTCTCGTGTCTCCGGCTGGCTTGCCAGCAATCGAATCGCGGCCACCATTTGGCTGACGTCGCCAGCGGCTACGAGCCACGCTGTTTCGCGGTGGCGCAAAACTCTGCCGATTTGATCTAAGTCTGACGCGACGATGGCCTTCCCCATCGCCATATACTCGAAGAGCTTGGTTGGGGAACCAAAAAAAGGCCGGCCGTCGGGCATAGGAATATGTGGCGAGACGAGAATATCCGCAGCATCAAGGTAGGCTGGCACACGGCCATGCGGGATGACACCGGCAAAAACCACCGCCCCTACCTTCTCGAACTCGGCGCAGGCCCGGCGCAGATCGTCGTGCAGCGGTCCCGAACCAACCAGCAGAAACCGAATCCGGCTGTCGTCGTGATGAAGCGACTCGGTCGCCAAGAGTTGCTGGATCGTCTCCTGTAGCACGGGGACCCCATGCCAATAGCTGAAGGAACCCACGAAACCGACAATCACGTCGTCGGGCTTGAAACCTAACTGTTTGCGCAAATCCTTTCCCCCGCATGCGGGACGGAAAGTCTGGGGATCAACAGCATTTGGGTTTACAAGAATGCGCTGGGACGGGATACCGAGGGAAAGAAGTTCGTCCCGGAGAGCTTCCGAGACCGCCACAATAATCGACGCGGACGAAAGTGCAAAATCTTCAAAGAGGCAACGCCAGCTTGAAAAACGCGACTGTCCCCAGTGTCGGGCCATCCAGTCTTCGCAGCCGTTGTACTCCAGCACCAGCGGCACCTGTAACCATTGCGAGAGTAAAGCTCCCGCGATCGTGAAACTGCCGTGCCGCTGGTAGAGCGCCTGAACCGTTTGTCCTCGCAACGCAGTTAGCACCCGCCAACAGAAGCGAAGGTGGTAGGAAATGAGAAGCGATTCCTTGAAGAGGTAAAAGGGTCTCCTTGCCGGAATCTCAAGCGATGGAGCTTGGAGAGCGCCGAGGGGCAGTCCAGCGAAGATTCTATATTTTGCGTTTTGGGCTGCCAGTCCTTGCAGCACCCCCCGCACGTGCGTTATTGCCCCGCCAACCTTCGCTCTGGCAAGCGGGAAGGGAAACAGATAAGCGAGATCGAGGTCAGGTTTACCCATCCCTGTTTGTCGTGCAAACAAAACCGGTTTGACTCTACGCCCCATAATGCGGAGAATGAGCCAGGAAGTGGCGAACACAGCGGCGTCGCAACATGCGCTCAAGATGAATGCTGGAAAAAGCGCCAGATAGCGGGATCGCTTGTAGACGCGGCGGGTTCCGTCCTTATCGGCTATTACGGTCTCGGAGCAACGGTGAAGAAGTCCTGTCCAGGGAATTAATTGCGGTTCGGCTATGTCTTGGAAAGAATCGAAGTAAAAGACCAGAGCCGCGCCTTTGAGACTACGAAGAGCGCGCAACTGGCCCTTCCAGCCGCCCGCCCACAACTCACCGTACGAGAGGAATTGCGCCGGATGATCAAAGTAGTGGCGCGAGATCACTCTTGCGGCATCCTCGGGGCGACCGGTCCAGACATGCACAAAGACTGTCCCGTAACCCGCTTGAGTTTCAGGAAACATCAGCCGTCTCCGTCCGCTCTCTCGCAAGCACCCGCTGAATCACTCGGCGCAAAATCCTGTGAAGGAACCAGGGCATCGTGGTGAGATACCGTTTCCAGAGGTTCCGGGGATCCTGTATTAATCTGAAGAACCACTCCATGGCGATGGAACGTACCCAACCGGGAGCATCTTTCTTGAGTCCCGAAAGCACATCGAAGCTGCCCCCTACGCCCATGCACACGGGCACACCTAGCCGGTCGAGGTGCCCGGCAATCCAGAGTTCCTGTTTGGGAGTGCCCATAGCAACAAAGAGCACATCGGGGCGCAATTCTCGAATTTCCTCAGTTACCCGATGATCGTCTTCGGCAGAAAGATAACCATCGTGCCAGCCGGCAATTTCGAGTGCCGGGTAGTCCTGGTTGAGCTTGGCAACCAACCGTCCGACTGCTTCACGCCGGGCCCCCAGGAAGTAAAGTCTGAACCCCCTTCGCGCAGCGACCGGCAAAAAGGCCTGGAGCACCATGCTCCCGCCAACATGATGCCGGATGGGAATTCCCAGGATTCGGGCCCCGATTACGATCGCCTTTTCCGGAAGCAGCAGAGAAGCGCCGGCCACTACCCTAGCCAGTCGCGGGTCGCGCTCCATGCGCCAGAGCTTGGCGGGATTTATGGCCACAATGTAGCTTGGGATACGGGCCCGGATCAGGCGCTCAATCGCGTCGATGGCGGCTTGCATTGAGGGCGTGTCGATCGGGTACCCGAAGAAACTGACTCGGGCAACCTGTGCCGGCTCCTCAATGTGCTCGGTTCGAGAACACTCGGCCATTTCGTAATTGCTCATGGACGGTTTGAATAGTCGCTGTTCAATACCGCCTTGTGCCCCATGGCGGCCCCGTGAAAATGATTGCTCTCGTACGGGAGGAAGCTTCCTTGGGTGGAGCGAAGAGCGTGGGCCGCGTCCGGCCACTTTCCAGGCTGCGCGGGCTTGTCGGGAGTGGGTAGCAGAACGGCCGCCTGACAGCACCTCGCTGCTTGTAATTTTAATTTCGCGGGTGGGAATCTATGAAGGTTCGATGCCACAGTTCCAGCGTTAGCAAGGCCCAGATCTGCAGGGTGTTGTCCGCTTCACCTCTACGGTCTGCTCCAATCATGGCGCGCACCGGGACGGGCTTGAAGTAACCTCTCTGCGCCAGTGTCTTATCCGAGAGCAAGTCATCAACCATCTCTTTAAGGTCATGGCGAAGCCAGGCGCGAATGGGTGCTCCAAACGGAGCCTTTCGCCGGTGAATGATGCGGTGAGGTACCGTGCCTTCGACCGCCCTGCGAAGGATATACTTTGACTGGAGACCGCGGAGCTTCAATGCCGGGGATAGCTTTGACAAATAGTCCACGACAGCGTTGTCGAGGAAAGGTACCCGGAGTTCGACGGATGCTGCGGAGCTCAGCTTATCGCCGTAAGTAAGGTTTAATTCGGTGAGAAAAGTTTTGACATCCACGTAAAGCATACGGTTCAGGAAATGCGCATCGGGTATGGAGGAGAAGTAGCTCAAATGCCGGTCGCCCGCTCTCTCGCCTTGCAGGATCTCACTGAGACCAGGAGTGTAGAGCGCGAGTTCCTGACTGTCCGTGTAATAGGAGCGATAGAACACGTACCTGCTTTCCGGCTCCAAATCCACACCCGCCAGGAGCTTTTCCCAGTAGCGAGCAGCAGCAAGCATCAATCCCGGGCGTACTCCAGGTAGACTGCGGCCGATTGCCGGCAAGCATCCCCCGGCTAAAACCGCAAAGCCAGCCCGCAGAGGACGGGGAACCGATTTCAGATGTTCGGCCAGGTTGTGTGTCCAGTGAAGACGGTACCCGGCAAAAATCTCGTCAGCGCCTTGGCCGCTCAACAACACTTTAACTTTCGAGCAGGCCTCACGGGAGATCAGGTAAGTGCTGATTGCGGCTGGATCGGCCACCGGCTCATCCAGGTGCCAGACGACCTTCGGAAGAAGATCGACGACATCGGGATCGACGACGATTTCGTGGTGCGTGGCCCCATATTCGCGGGCGGCAAGCCGGGCAAAAATCCTATCATCGTCCGATTGTTCCAGGCGTCCGTCTTGGGGACGATAGGCAATGGTGTATGAATTGATCGATTCGCTGACCTTCTCGGCAGCGAGTGCGAGGATAGTAGTAGAATCCAGGCCGCCACTAAGAAAAACACCCACGGGCACGTCGCTAATCAGGTTCCTCCCTATCGCCTGCCGTAGTACTTCCAGTAACTCAACTCGGGTGTCCTCTTCGTTGCGATGGCCGTTCGGCGCTGCCGCTGGAAAATGAAGGTCCCAATAGGAGTTTATCGAGTATTTGCCCGCTTTCCACTGCAGATAACTACCGGGGGCCAGCTTGTAGATACCCTTGAAGAGAGTTTCTGGTCCAGGAACCCAGAGAAACGCCAGATAGCGATGCAGCGACTTGAGATCGACTTCCCGGGGAACGCCGGGCGCGATTAGCATCGCCTTGACTTCGGAGGCAAACACCAATCCCTTGCTATTGGGGGCGTAATAGACAGGTTTTATGCCGAAACGATCACGGGCGAGCATGAGCTCCCATGGCTTCTGACGCATGTCCAGGAGGGCTAGGGCGAAGATGCCATTCAGTCGTTGCAGTAGCTCTGTGCCCCATTCTTCATAACCATGAATCAGAATCTCGGTGTCCGTACGGGAGTGAAACTTGTGACCAAGCTTTTCGAGCTCCGAGCGGAGGGTTTGGAAGTTATAGATTTCTCCATTGTAGGTAACCCAAACACTGCCGTCCTCATTGCGCATCGGCATGCGCCCGGCGCTCGTAAGGTCAATAATACTGAGGCGGCAGTTCCCGAGACCGAAGCTGCCATCAGGCGAAACGAAGCCTCCCCGGTCATCAGGCCCGCGATGAGCAATCACCTGAACCATCCGGTCGAGGAGTTCCGCGTCTGCAAATCCTGCTGTTCCGCAAATCCCGCACACTGATTGTCTCTCCCAGCAGGCTACGCGGCGCGCTAGGCAGTGGATGTTTCGACTTCCTGCGCGTCAACAGCAACAAATGCTGGACGCCGAAGGACCTCTCCGATGCGGAAGGTCGTCTCAGTAACTTCACAAATCTGGTTGAATGGTATAGGTGAGGAAGTGCCGCAACGCATCGCTGCAACAGTCAATTCAAGTTCCTTCCGGTGACCCTTATCCTGCGCTGACCTGGTGCTCCGGCTCTTGCCATTGCGGATTAACTCGAGCGTACGGAAATCATGCAGACGAGCAACGCCCCCTTGACAGAACACTTCGAAATACTCCTTCGGTACCGCCTTATCACCGTTGGCGAGATAGAGAAGGTTGGCGATAGAGCCGTCGCTGAAAGCCAATGTGACGGCGAGGTTGTCATGATTGTAGCGGGCGCCATCCGGCAAGGCTGACGCATGTACCCCCGTGATCGGGCACGCTACCAGCGCTCGCGCCCAATCGATAAAGTGGCAGACCTCGCCGACAATTCTTCCGCCGTTTGCCTGCTGAACCCAGTGGCTCAGAGGAACGTAGCCGGCATTCACGCGGATGTGAATCAGCATGGGTTCACGGCGCCCCGCGAAGAACTCCACGATCGTTTTGGTGAAAGGTGCGAATCGGCGATTAAAGCCGACCATCAGGAAAGGGCTCTTATTCGCTCCGGCCTGCTCCGTGTAGGTTTGCTGGATTGCGTTGAGTTCCTCGCGATCGGAACAGAGTGGTTTCTCTACGAACACCGGCTTACCCTGCCGAAGTGCATTCAATATGTAATACGCGTGACTGTCATGCCGCGTGAGGACAAAAATGCCGTCGACCGCGGGGTCAGCCATCAAGTGCGGCGGTGTTAGCGATCTTCGGAAGCCATCTGTTTTCCGAGCCGATTCCGCAGCAACTCCGGTGGCGGTAGCGACCGCCTCAAGCACCACAGCCTGCAACTTTCTCAGGTTCGGGAAAATCGTACTTCGCGCAAATCCCCCGGCCCCAATGGCGCCTACCCGAAACATCCCCCTGGTGCCCGCGACGGGAGTTCCACAGGTTTTCGGGCTGCATGGCAGCACGGGGGTAGCCGCTGTGGGATATCGAATTAGGACTGTATAGGCGCGGCTTGCATTGAGTGTGGCGTAGGCCTGGGCGGCGTCGTCAATCGAATATTGGTGCTCGAGCAAAGGGGCGACGTTCAACGATCCTGTTGCGAGCAGATCAATGAACGCCTCCATGTTTCTTTTCTCTGTCCATCGGACATAACCGATCGGGTAGTCATTCCCCCTTTCTTCATAAGCTGGATCATACCGGCCTGGACCATAGGAGCGGGAAAGGCAGAGGGAAAGTTCTTTGGCGTAGAGAGATGCGCGAGGGACACCCAAGCCAACATCGCCCACAACTACAATCCGGCCACGATCTCGCAGGAGTTTCGTAGCCAGTTCTAGCGGCTCAGAAGATCGGTCAGCAGCCGTAAGGATTGCGGCATCCGCACCATACCGTGAGAACTCGCTGACCAGTTCCGGCAAACGTGGATCGGTAGCCACAAAAGCGGTCTGTGCTCCCAATTCAACCGCACGCTCCACACGTTCTTTGTGCTTATCGATCGCGACCACCCGGCATCCCGCTGCTCTGGCCAATTGGATGGTAAGTACCCCGACAAGCCCCGCGCCGATTACGATTACAGTCTCACCGAAACTGACGTGCGCCCGCCGCAACCCTTGCATAGCGATCGCCCCGATCGTGGTAATGGCGGCGTGCTGCAGCGGTACTTGGAACGGAACCTGGACAGCCAGATTGCGAGGAACGAAATTCAACTCACAGTGGTTGGCGTATCCAGCACCGCCACAAGCCACATGATCGCCGGGACGGAACTCAGCTACTCCTGTACCCGTCTCGAGGACAATGCCCGAGCAGCTATAACCCAAGGCCTTAAGGCTCTCGAGCCGCGCGCGTACCTGCTCATAAGCGGCGCGAATTCCATTGCTCCGGGCATAGCTGACAAGCTGGCGGGTAAGATCGGGCCGCGATATCGCCTTGCCAAGTAGCGACTTTTCAGCAGTCCTGAGGCTGGCTTGTTCGGTGCCGGAACTGATCACTGAAAAATGCGTCCGGATCAGAATTCCGTCCGCCTGCAGTTCCGGCGGCGGGACTTCGTGCACCGCAACCTCGCCGCTATTGGTATTGGCCAGAATAGCTCGCATGATGCCACCGTTTACAGGAGCATGCCCCAATCTCTTCTTAGCACGCTGGGCGAAACGCGCCTCTCGCACTCTCGAGGTCTTTCAATTCACGCGAACCAGACCATTTCGCTTCTCGCGCATTTCGGGGCTAACCCGCTCGCGTTTGAGCAAGGAACTGAGCACCAACCCTACCTGGCGCGTCCGGACGTCCCAAGTTGCGTCTCGGACGGAATCTTGACGAATCCTGCGCTCGGCTGGGGAGTCCTTGAGCAGCGCTTCTTCGACTTGGACAATAAATTCATCAGCGTCGTGAAATAAACGAATTCCAGGTGTCCTAAGATATTCATACACGGGAGATATGACTACCGGCTTTCCCGAGGCTAGATATTCACGCACTTTGATGGCGCTGCCGTAGAAAGTGAAAGGATGATTCTGCTGCCAAGGCAGCACGCAGATGTCGAAGTGCCGTAGATATCGGGGTATCTCGGCGTATGGCTTGGGTCCGAGAAAGTGGATGTTGGGGGCAGATATTCGAACCAGGTTCGACCTTGTGCCAATAAACACCCAGTGCCAGTCCTGGCGCCGGCTGGCGACCTCTTCGATGAGGGCCGTGTCCATAATATAGTCCTGCCAGCCAAAATAACCGAGAACCGGACGGGGAATCGACGCAATGTCGGACGCGGTACTTTCGGCCTCCTCGGCGAAATGGTCGAAGTCAACCGCCTGCTCAAGGAAATAACGGCTGTCGAGAACGGATTCTTCGTAGAGTTTTCGCCCTGAGTAAAACACCATCGCTGCTTTGTGCTTTAGGCGCTCGTCGAGCTGTCTGACAACATCCTTAGAAAGACTGCTATCTTCGTTGGCATCGTACTTATCGGACACCTGGCAGACAATAAGCTTTGCCCCGAGATGGTCCACCACGTCCGCTGCGGAGGGCGTTGCCGCCCAAATGATTGGTTCTTGCATGTGGCAGATGAACATGGCCAGATGGACCTGTGCTCCAAGCAGCAAGCGGTTGAGGAATCGGATTACGCGGCTTTGATAAAAAGGAAGCGTCAGTGGCGTGAGAACGTAGAGGCCTTCGGGAGCCCTCCTCAGCCAGTGACGATGGCTTCGTAGCTTGCGGCGAATCTTTAAGAAGAAATCCACATTGGATATCGGCGGCAGCCCCAGTGGGACAGAGTTAATGAACAGCACGCGATTGTGGCGGGCGAAGCGTTTCATGATGTGGTTCTTGGAATGCGGATGGTGATACCACCAGTCTTCGCCAGCAAAACATACTATCGATTCGCCCGACAGGCCGCAGTCATGCACTAATCAGTCCTCCCACCGGATAGCACACCGAAGTACTAAAGGCATAGGTCCCGCCATTCGTAGGGATATGCTTTGTGTCGGAAGTAGAACCCCATATAGCCGGGAGGTTAGAACCGGCACGATTTCCGCGCCAACCAGCCCAAGACCCTCAAATCTCACTTCGATGATTTGGGCTCCGTGCAGCAACAAGCAACGAACGGCACCGTTCGTGCGTTCAATACTGTCGACCTTACAGTTCGGATCGAGATGATAGTTCGCCTCAACCGAACTGGGCTTCGAGCCGGTGAGCGTATCCTCAACGAGGATACTATTGTTGCCGTAGGACAGTTGCCGGCAATGAGTTACGCCCATTCGTCGATAACCGAAGTGCGAGGCGCGGATCTGCCAGTGGGATTCGGTGACTTGAGCTTCCAAGGTGGTGACTCTGGCTTCATCGCCAAGCGAAAAAGCGCCTCCTCTTTGTTTCGGAATCGCATTCTGTTCGCTTCCATTCACTATGACGGTGTTATGTGCCGCAGTCGACCGCAGCAGGTTGCGGACCGTCAGATTCCGTGTGTAACAGCCCGTCCCCGAGTCAGCAAAAATCTCGGATCCTTGGATGCGCAATACGAAACTTAATTTGTCATTATGGGTATGGCTTCCTTTACCCTGAATCCCATTTGGCATGGCGAAGAATAGAAGTTGGGCATTCGGAGCGCGCGCGACGGCGATTCCACACTTCGGAAACACTGTAATTCCGGCCTTGCGCGGAGCAGGCGAGATCGTCTCCGAGTTGGCGAAGCCGTACCAAAGCGAATCGTCCTGCCGGCCTTGCCAGGCCTGATTGAATAGTGCGCGTCCGATGCCAAGCAAACCAGAAATGGCCAGCGAGTTACGGCGAGTGGGAGGCAGAGAGATCTCCTCGAGGTCTTCCGCAAGAAGCTCCACTCTCCCGTCATCGCAATCGCCAACATGCGGAAGGCGGCCAGTGCCATCCGAAAGCGCGTCCAGAAATTCGTACATCCGCTCGAGACGAGCGGTGAACCACGGCTCAGAAGCAACGCCTTCAGCGCGCATCACCAGCAGGGCCGAGCTGAAGAGTTGGGTGACCAGAACGTGATATCCCAGCGATGCCTCGTAGTCGGCTCCGTCATCGTATACCTGGCGCAAAATCTCATCTTGCACTCGCGAGCGATAGTTCTCGCGGCGAAGCTCCATCCCAGCCCCGCCCAGAAAAGCCGAAAGGCAATACAGGCCAACAATATTGCTCAAATAATGATTGCTGCGGCTGATGTGCGAGAACTCCAAATGGCTTTCGATGTAAAGCAAGTGCTGCCACAATCCGAGCGTCACCCTCTCCAGCCATGTGTTTTCTTCGGGGCGCAAAGGCGAAAGCAGATTGAGCAAGAAGAGTATGCTCATGGCGCGTAGAGCGGCCTCCATTGGGGTCGTCCAGTTTGGTCCCTTCCCCACCGGATTCTGCGCAAGCCAATCGATAGTAAGCCGCTGCGCTGCCGAACGATAGCGTTCCTCACCCGTCAGCCGGTGGGCCTTGCCTAAAACCGGCAAAAACTGAAGACGGGAAAGTTCCCAGACGGCCTTGATATCGGATCCATCATGACGTACGAGGATGAGGTTCTTGCCCGGCAGAAGGTCCCACGATAGGCCGGACACAAAGTCTACGCGCCACGGAGGAGGAAATCCGAGATCGGTGTGCTCGTAACTCAGCAAAGGAAATCGTCCCCGGCAAATATCTTCAGCGGTTTGCAAAATGGTAGCCGCCGTTCGATCGCTGCAAGCAAAACACATCGGCCGATAATAAGGGATATTCCGGAACTGAACCGGGCAGCCGCCACGCCCAATCAGCCGGGAGAACCTCAGCTTCCGCCGGCGTTGTCCCGAACGCCAGAGCGCCTCCTTGGCGAGCACCCATGGTGATTCCTTGCTAAGAATACGTAGCAGGTTGCCCCAGGTGCGCATTGGCATTCTTTTGGGTAGACTCATAGGCGGTTGGCAGGACAACAAGAGTGAACGCACATTCCGGCGGAACGAAAGGCGCCGTGGTCTCCCAGAGGGGTGGAGTCGATTCCGTGCCTCAGTGGACGGCCATGCTCAGGTTCGATACCTCGACCTTGGCGGCGATGTAACGCTTCCACCACATTGCGAAAGTGAACAGATACCACAGGAGCTTCCACCCACTTTGCTGATCGAACAGACGCATAACTTCGTCTCTGTTTAGAAGATCTGCCTCAGCGCAGAACTCCATAAGCTCCGCCTTAATGAGTGCGCCCAAGTGGCCCACAAACCACTCGCCGATGGGTACACCGAAGCCCTGCTTGCGGCGATTGATTAGGTTGTCCGGTATTAGACCCTGAACCGCCTTTTTGAGAATGTACTTCGGCTGGTTATGCTTGATCTTCATCCTTTCGGGAATACTCAAGGCCAGTTCGACAAATTTGTGATCAAGAAAGGGGACTCGACATTCAAGGCTTACGGCCATGCTCATTTTATCGACCCGCATGAGAAGACATTCCGGCAGGCGAATATTTAAATCGACGTACGTCATCCAGCTGGACGGCTCGTGATTCCACGCCTTTTCTTTGAAGCGGCGTCGAATGGGGCCGAGGACATCCCAAGAGGTGAGCCCATTCAAACGTTTCCGAACGTGGGATGACAGAATTCGCCGTTTTTCCACGTCGCTGAAGTTATCGTCACCGCCCCAGAAGATCGGCAGTTCCTCAATGCCCCGCCGCAGCAACTCATAAGGATAAATGCCATTTTTGCCTCCTAGTCGTAGCCCACTCAACACCAGTCTCTTCAGAGGGAGCAGGTTGGGCAGATCATTCAACCTTTGTAGCTGAAGCTTTTTCATCCAGCTAGCATAGCCCACGAATAGTTCGTCCGATCCTTCTCCAACCTGGCAAACAATGGCGCCACTGTCGCGGGCTAGTTTGGAAAGATGGAAGCACGGCAGGCACACCCAATCGGCGATCGGTTCGTCCTGTAATTGCGCCATGCGGGGCAGGAATTCGAATAGATCTTGCTGGGAGAGCACACAGTCCCGATGTTCAGCATTTACCAGTTTGGCCATCGAACGCGCGTAAGGACGTTCGCTCGGATAGCCGACATAGTCTTTGTCATAGCCGATAGAAAAAGTACGGATAGAATGACATTCGCCTTCCGAGAACAGGGCGGCATTGGTACTGGAGTCGACGCCTCCGGAAAGGAAGACTCCTATAGGTACGTCGCTCACCTTCCGCAGCCTCACGGCGGTACGCAGTTCGGCCAGGAGCTGTTCAGTTATTTCAGTTTCTCTGGCGCCCGTTAGAGGGCGAACGTGATCCCAAACATCCCAATAGCGTGCAGCATGAACCTCTCCTCTCGAGTTGATCCGGAGCCACGTGGCTGGAGATAACTTCTCAATTCCGGACATCATGGTATGGGGGCCCGGCGATGCGCAAAATGAAAGATAGTGGTAGAAAGCCGCTTCGTTGACGGCACGCTTCTGATCGGGATCACTCAGCAGAGCTTTGATTTCTGAGGCAAAGACAATCCGCCCGTCGTGTATGGAGTAGTAGAGGGGCTTGATGCCGATTCGGTCCCTGATCAACCAAAGCTCACGCTGCTTGGAATCCCACAGAGCAATCGCAAACATGCCGCGAAATTTCGCCAGGCAGTCGATTCCCCATTGTTCGAAAGCATGCAGAATGACTTCTGTGTCGGAGTGGTTTGTTTTCCAATAGTGGGCCCCCAGGCGTTCGAGCTCTGAACGGATTTCCGCGTGATTATAGATTTCGCCATTAAAAGAAATCCAGAGGGTCGCGTCCTCGTTGCTCATCGGTTGGGAGGCCGCTTCCGAGAGATCGATAATGGCCAATCGCCGATGACCCAGTCCGATGCTGCCGTCCGGAGAGATCCACGAACCAGCGCCGTCCGGTCCGCGGTGGACCATCGCATCACGCATGGCATTGATATATTTGAATGTCACTCGAAACGGCGAGCCGGCAAATGTGAGGGCTCCGACGATTCCGCACATCGACCAATCTCCTTGAAGAGGCGGCGCCTTGTCAGAGAAAGAGTATCCTTTCGCGAAGTCCAGGGCGGACCGTCGGTCTCGAAGTCACTGCACCGACTCCCATTTCATTTCTGCACATTTGAGCTTCGGGTGGGAGACAATGAGGTGCCACACCAAGGCCTGAACAGACTCAGTGTGTGGGGTTACGGTTGCGGGATTCACGGTGGGCACTATCACGCAGGCATCAGCCATCTGTCCTGTGTAGCCACCATCGCGCCCCACCACCCCGCAAACCGCGGCTCCAACCTCCTTCGCATACTGAAGGGCTCGAATGAGGTTAGGACTGATGTTGCGCCGTGCATCGCCGCCGCCAACCGAAAGGACGAAGACCATGTCTGCCGACTTCAAACGGCTTCCCCGCAGCCAGTTCGCATAGGACGTTTCCCAGCCATCGTCGTTTATTCGCGCAGTAAGCTCCGATACATTATCGGTGGGGGTGTAGGCTTCGACCTGCGCGATCTTTCGAAAGTCATTTACCGCGTGCGAGGCGTGAGCGGCACCGCCTCCGACGCCCAGGAAAAACAGGCGCCCTCCATCTTCGCGCAAGCGTGCGACCAGATCCACAATGTGCTCGATCACCTGCGGGTTGATTCGGTTGAGAATCTCGATTGCTTCCGCGATGTACTGAGTTGTATAGTTCATCGCAGCTGCGTCGAACCGCTCGACTCGACGAAACGGGACTTCTCCCGCAAGCAGTTAAGGGGGGTCCGGCTGAGCAGCGGCCACGCCCGCAGGGCTTCCTGGTAATTCTCCGGAGTACCCACATCCAGGACGAAACCCTCGATAGGGAAGCCGCGCATCTTGCCCAAAAGACTCGGGAGGACGTGCTCTGCAAGGTCCGCATAGCCTCGCGCAGGCAGGAATTGGCGGATGCCTCCACGGGCGATATAGACGCCGGCATTGGCCAAATCCGACCTGGGGCAAGCGGGCTTTTCCTCGAAAGCGGAGACGCAGTTGTACTCATCGAGGACCGCAACACCGCAATTCCGAGGGCGGCGTGAATGGAACAGAGCGATCGTTAAGGGGCCATTATGGCTCTGGTGAAAAGCCGTCATGGCTTCGAAACTCATGTGCACTAAGTTGTCGGCGTAGAAGATAAAAAAGTCCTCCTCAGCTTCTACGAAGTCCCAATTTGCTGCAATGGTGCCGGCGCTGCCCAGCAATTGCTTCTCATGGGCAAGGCGTATTTGCAGGTGACTGCAGATCTGTCGTGCCGCCCAAGCCTCGACTTGACCGGGCCAAGTGGTGGGTGTTGATCAGTACCTCTCTAATAATACTAGGTTAAGTTATCCTTGACATCATGCTCTCTCCGGCGCTAAGCTTCGGCCATGACGCCACGGGAGTTGAAGGCTCTCGATCAGCAACTGACCGCTTTTCTCAAAGATGTGCTTGCCCCTTTGGGTCGGAAAGAGCGACGTCATTGGGCGCGAGTCTATGTTCAAGGCCTGCTGCTCGACGGTGAGCGCAAATCGATCGAGCCTATGGCGGACCGCATTCCAGGCGCTGACGTCCAGGCCTTGCGGCAATTTGTGGGGCAAAGCCCCTGGGCCGTAGAGGCGGTGCAGCAGGAGTTGGCGCGCAAGGTGGTGGACCTGCTCAGCGCCCCGGAAGTCTGGATTGTGGATGAAACCTCGTTTCCCAAGGCAGGCCAGCACTCGGTGGGGGTAGCACGGCAGTATTGCGGAGCCCTGGGTAAGGTAGCCAACTGTCAGGTGGCCGTGACCCTGCATTGGTCGAGTGCAGAAGCCAGCTGCCCGCTGGGGTGGCGGTTGTATTTGCCGCGGGCCTGGATGGAGGATGAGGAGCGAGCGCGCGAGGTGAAGTTGCCGGAAAAGCTGACCTATCGCAGTCAGGCCGAACTGGCTTTGGAGCTGATCGATCAGATGTTGAGTTGGGAAGTGCCATCCCTGCCGGTGGTGGCGGACTCGGCTTACGGCAACAGCTTTGACTTCCGCGCGCAGTTGCGTCAACGCCAATTGTCTTACGTGATGGCCGTCGAGAAGAGCACAGTGGTTTGGACCGAAGATCCCAACGACATCCCGGTGCCGCCTTCCGCCCCCACGGGCCGGCCCCGGCGCTATCCACCCTTGGAAGCAACACCGGTGCCGCCAGACCTTGCTACCGTCGCCCGCCAGTTGTCCGAGACGGCCTGGAAGAAAGTGACCTGGCGTGCGGGTACTCGCGGTCGCCAGCGCTCGCGTTTCGCCAAGCTGAAAGTCTGGGCCGCCCATCTTTGGCGTTCGCAGGAACACCCCGAGCGGGTGGCCGAATGGCTGCTGATGGAATGGCCCGAAGGAGAAGCGGAACCGACCAAGTACTGGCTGGCGCAGTTGGGTCCGGGCCCGCCCGCGCTCTGCCGTCTGGTGAAAATGGCTCATGCCCGCTGGCGTATCGAGATGGACTACCGCGAGTTGAAAGATGAACTCGGGCTGGATCACTTTGAAGGCCGGCACTGGTTGGGCTGGCATCATCACGTGACTTTGGTCACCTTGGCTTATGCCTTTCTTCGCTTGGAGCAAGCACGCCTTAAAAAAAACTTCTGGTGTGACCTTGCCGCAAGTGCGGAAGAGACTGCAACGGATTCTGATTAGGTTGGGCGGCTTTTGCCCTTGGTGCCACATGCAATTTCCCAAACTTAACAGCTCTTGACACTTAACCTAGTATTACTAAGGCCCAGTTCCTGACAAAGACTGAGCCAGATACTCAACATCGGCTTTCCGCCCACGGGAATTAGGCACTTCGGAGTGTCATCCGTGAGCGGCTTCAGTCGCGTTCCCAATCCGGCGGCGAGTAGGAATCCCCGCGAGATATTTTGGGGTCGTACTATCTCCATGCGGCTGTTTCCAGTCTGCGAGATCGGGCATTAATGCAGTTGCAGTTCCTTGCTGTGCCGAGCTGCGAGGACCCGGCCAGAGCGGCGTCTCAGGCGAGCTAATTACGTTGAGCACTCACGTTATGTGCGAAAGAATGATGCCGACCGCTTCTCGCAGGCTGCCCACGCTGAAATCCGGCGAAGGGCCAGAGTAATGCGGACTCTCGCTTCTTACGAGGAGGGTGACGCAGGTTGCGCACTGACCCGCCACGATATCCTTCCACGAATCCCCTATCAAAAACGAATTATTCAAGCTGATCTTCCACTGCTCGGCTGCGCGGAGAAGAAGACCCGGTTTGGGCTTCCTGCACTCGCAACTGTCGATGTCGTCGTGGCAACAGACATAGATTGCATCAACTGCAGCTGCCTGTCGAAGCTTGGCGTGCATGCGCTCGAGATCTGCAGTGTCGAGGAGTCCACGCGCAATGTCCGGCTGGTTGGTGACGACGACTGCCAGCAGGCCAGCCCGCTTTAGATCAGTCACCAATTCCCCCACGCCAGGAAGGAGATGGAAATCTTCCCATCGCCGCGGGGAGGCTGCCATGCCTTTGCGCATAACCAGGCGATTAACGACGCCATCACGGTCAAGAAATACTGCAGGTCTTATCCTCATGAGAGGCCTAATCAAGAGGTCAGCAGCATCGCACGTCTCTCTTGCGAGGAGGCGTAGGCTGCTTGCACTAGCCGTAGGGATTGCCACCCGTCATAACCATCGCCCAGGGGCCGACGGTCTTCGCGAATGGCCGCAAGAAACTCGTTCCATTCCGCCTTCCAGGAGGAGTCTTCGCCGCTGTACTCCATGATCTGCTCATCCGGTCTGCCGAATTGCGCTGAACGTCTTCCAATCACAAGCCTTTCAGAGCCGTAGCTGCCACCCAGTCCTTCGGCGATAAGGTACCCCTCGGCACCAAACACTTCGAAAGAGAATATATTCTTCCACTGAGTCCAACTGGCATGTAGGGTGGCCACCTGTCCGGCTGCGGTCCGGAGCGTGCAGAAAACGTTGTCTTCGACCGGCATAGCCCAAAAAGCGTTGGTGACGGTCGCATAGACATCCTGAAAGTCGCCCATAAACCAGCGAAAGAGGTCGAGGGCATGGATTCCCTGATCCAGTAGTTCGCCACCTCCGCTCTGCTGCGGGTCGGCGCGCCATTCGCGGTCGTAGGCCGCCCGCCCTCCGTGGCCGTACCGGCAGCGGATGTGGAGAATCCGCCCGATATGGCCGGCTTTGGCCAAAGTGTTCGCTTGCCATAGCGCCGGATGATGCCGATGATTAAAGCCGGTCTTCAATTTACAAGAGTTAGCTGCCGCGCATTTGACGTTCTCGTGTGCCTGCTCGGCGCTCATGGCCAGGGGTTTCTCGCACAGCACATGCTTGCGATGCTGGAGCGCCGCCAGCGTGATTGGAGCCAGCCACTGAGGCGTGGTGGCCACCACGACAGCGTCCACGTCCGGGCTGGAAACAATTTCTTGCCAGTCTGTCGCACGGCAGTTGTACCGGTCTGCGAGACTCTCGGCCCGCTCACGGGATATATCCGCGAATGCGACCAGACGAGCTCCCGGCATCAGTGCTGCTGCCTTTGCCCGCTTGGCTCCAACTGCCCCGCTTCCCACGATTGCAACTCTAAGCATGTCCGGCGGCCAATTTTGTTCGAGCATACGTTAGATATTCACAAGTGGCGTCCTATCGATCTTGCATTTTGGCTATTTCGCTAAATTGCCGGCCGTCGATGCGGCGCAGGGTAAACATTGCCGACCCAGAAAGCTCGTCGGCGTGATCGGGCAGTGATTGCCAGTCATCCCAAACTGCGCTGATCAGCCTGCCCGTAATCCCAGCCGCTCGCGGCGACGCCAGAAACACCGCCAACTCGGGCAGCTCGTTCGGGCGGAATTCCGCCTTGCGATTTGAAATCCATGATCTTGGAGTGGTAAGCAGCGCCGGCGGCATCGCCAGTCGCCAAGGTCTGATCAAGCAGGCGCGTGTTGACGACCCCCGGTGAGATGGCGTTGGCGCGGATACCATATTCCATGACCTCCTCAGCTATGGTTTCCGTGAGACGCACTACCGCTGCCTTGGATGCACCGTAGGCGCTGAACCGGGGAAAGGGACTGACTGAGCCGCCTCCCGACAGATTGATAACTACCCCTCGTCGCCTCCGTATCATATGAGGAAGCACGGCACGAAGGCAGTACATGGTGCCGACTAGGTTGACCTGAATGGTCTCAACCCAGGCTTGTGGATCGTTATCGGGCAGCGGCCCGACAGGTCCGAGCACGCCCGCGCAGTTCACCAAAATGTCAATTTGGTCGAACCGCTTGATAACCGCGCCAACAGACCTTTCGACGGCTTTCAGATCTGAGACATCTCCCGGCAATGCGAGCGCCGTTCCACCCTGGCTCTCGATTTCCGAAGCGACACACTCGATTTCGGAAGCCGACCGCGCCATGAGCACGACTCGAGTGCCGGCGCGATGGAAAGCCCTGGCCATCGCGGCGCCGATGCCGCGTCCGGCTCCAGTAAGAAATGCCACTTGTCCGGTCAGTTCCACGGCCGGTTCCACCCTTCAATCGTTGGGGGATATCGTTCGTCAAACACAGTGCCTCTGGCGCGGCCACCTGCGCACGCCGCGAAAGCGGTGGCGGAGGAGCCTGCATCCATTAAATTCACGATGATCCTGCTGCCTTCAAAATCGAACCGGTAGCGCATCTCGCGCAGACCAGCATCGAGCATGGCCTGGCGCACGCTCTGCCTGCGGCTTTCTGTGTAAAGCGCAAGGAAACCGCCTCCGCCGGCTCCGGAGATTTTGCCTCCCAGCGCTCCCTGTGTTTTGGCCAGCTGGTACAGCATATCGAAGGTCGGTGTGCTGATCTTTGACGACATGCGCTTTTTGAGTTGCCAATGCCGATCGAGGGCGAGACCAAACTCAGTCAGGTTGCCGCTCATGATGGCCTCTAGGATCTCGTAGCCTGTTTCCTTGATACGATGTAGGCTGTCGACCACCACCGTCCCTTCCCGCGTCGCTCCCCTGCTCTGTTCGGAAAGAATATCCATGCTGAGTCGTGATGTCCCGGTGTAGAAAAGCAGCAGGTTACGTTCCAGGTCGTCCAGGACGGATTGCGCGACCGGTACCTGACGCACCGTAACCAAGCCGTCAGTTTTGATGTCGAGACAGGTGAAACCTCCGAACGTTGCCATGTACTGATCTTGTTTGCCGATGGGCCTGGCGAGCACTTCAATCTCTATGTGGCAGGCCTCCTCTGCCAACTCCGGCAGAGTGACCGGCTCTCGTTTCAACGTATGTAGGGCGTTGAGAAGACCAACGGCGTAGCAACTTGAAGAACCAAGACCCGTACCAGCCGGGACGTCGGCCATGGAAATGATCTCGATGGCGCGATCGATTCCCAGCATCCGCAGTGCTTCTCGGGCGATTTCGTGCCGCAGTTCGTGGCTGCGGTTCACGATCTCCGACTTGGAGTACTTGACCCGGACGAAGTCATCAACAATCGGGCGGTTAACATTAATGAACATGTACTTGTTGAGCGCCGCTGCGAAGATGAAACCCCCGTAGCGTGAACAGTACGAGGTCAGGTCCGTACCACCGCCGCCAAGCGTTATCCGAAAGGGAGTTCTGCTGATAATCATGATTTGCCTGCACTGCTTGCTAGACTAGAGGTTTCTGCCGGTAATAGTTGATTGACCTTTGCAATCCTTCCTGGATAGAGATCTGAGGCCGCCAGCCGAGTTCGCAGGATTCCGAAATATCGGCTAAAGTAACTGCCGCTTCACCTGGCAACTCCGGAACATAGTGGGGCCGCAGGCCGGTTTTAAGCTCCGCCTCGATCAAAGCGAATATCTCATTAACGGAATGGTTGGTACCACTGCCTACGTTGTAGGTCCTGCCTCGGGCACGTCCATCGCGCAGGATAGTCAAATGCAGATCGTTAACATCGTCGACGTAAACGAAATCCCGGCGCTTTTCGCCCGAGCCATAAATGGTCGGTCGCTTGCCCGCCAAGAGCTGGCTTGTAAAGGAACTAACGACAGGGGGGTAGGTGCGTTTCCAGTCTTGCGCTGGCCCATACACGTTGAAGTAACGGACAGTAGTGATATCAAGTGAGTAGGACCTCTTGTAGGCTTCGCAGAAAAGGGCGCCACCTCGCTTGCTGACGGCGTACACACTGAGCGGGCAGATCTTGCTTACACACGAGGGAAGGCTGGGTATACCCTCATATTCCGCCGAGGTATCCGCATAGATGACTCTTGCTACCTTGTTCTCCCGGCAGGCCTCCAGCACGTTGGCCGTGCCAGTCACATTGATTTCAGCCGCATCAATCGGATCTCTCAGACAGGCGGGTAGATTCGTTTTGGCAGCGAGGTGAAATACGGCGCCCACTCCTTCGAACAATGGATGAATATTCCGGTTGCGAATGTCGGCGTGATGAAACTCGATGCCCGCTGGCACGCTTTCTAGGCTACCAGTGGAAAGGTTGTCCATCCCCAGGACCTGGTAGCCCTCGGCCAGGAGTTTCATTGCCAGATTGCTTCCGATGAAGCCTGCGACTCCAGTGACTAAGATCTTCTGTGAACTCATCGTGACCTGGCAGCAAGGGGCACGCTGCTATCTTAGTACGCGCCCTTCGCTCGGAACACGGCCGGAATGGTCTTCAACAGAACTTTCACATCGACCCAGAACGAAGCCGTGTTGATGTAGTCCAGATCAAGGCGTGCCCAGTCCGAGAAATTGGCGATCTTGTTGCGCCCGCTGACTTGCCACAAACAGGTCATGCCTGGCCGGACGCTGAGTTTCCGGCGCTGCCAGAACTCAAAGCGGTCCGCCTCGTCCTGCGAAGGAGGGCGCGGGCCCACCAGACTCATGTCGCCTTTGAGGACGCTGTACAACTGAGGCAACTCGTCGAGGCTATACTTCCGCAGAATGCGCCCAATCGCGGTAACCCGCGGGTCATTGCGCATTTTGAAAGCGGGTCCCTTCATTTCGTTGTGGGCTATCAAAGAAGGCTTCAAGTCCTGCGCGTTGGGAACCATGGTTCGGAATTTATACCCCAGGAAAGGTTTTTTGTTCATGCCCACTACCTTCCAGGGGTAGAACGGCGACTCTTTGGGTGAGCTCAGCTTAATCAGGATGGCGATGAGAAGAAAAAGGGGAGATAACAGGAATAGCAGCACGGCCGAGACTGCGATGTCCATCCCACGCTTGAAAAGTAAGTAAGTGTCACTCTGCCGGACCGTTGAGAAGACGGCCAGGGGCATTCCGACGTAGGATTCGATTGCAGCGTAAGGAGCTTCGCGGTTATAGCCCAATTCCCCAAAATAGAAGTTCGGACAGACCATGGCACGCAATCCTAATTCCAAGGCGGCTTCCAAAAGAGACTTGGCGTTGGGGAGACGTTCCAAGGGCAAGGCAAATACCACGATGTCTACAGGATGGTTAAACACATACTGCCGGAAAATCTCGGTCGAGCCGAGCACTGGAACCCCCTCCACAGTCTGACCCCGGAGTGCTTCGCCGTCCGGATCGAGACATCCGATGAGCTCATGTTGAACGCCTTCCCAGCGCCGGGCCCGACCAATAAAATCGCGGGCTCGGTCACGAGATCCAATAATCAGCACCCGTGGGATGCTGTACATGTGTGCCAGATGCGCTCTAAGTGCCGAAATGACCAGCCAGCGGCTGCCCAGGAGAAGTGGCATGGAGAGCAAAACGAATCCGAAGGCGACCAGACGGCCTACGTCCTCCAGTTTGAATGCGAAAATCACTGCGGCCCACACACTTAGGCCGATGCCTTCAACACGGAGAAGTCTCCGGAGGAAAAAGCTCCAGGAGAATCGCAAATGGGAGTACAAGCCGGCGCTTTCGATAAGTATGGTCCAGAGGGGCAGAATTATCAGGAGCATCCAGGCGCGCTCTCGGAAGGGTTCGAGATGAACCACGCCAGGCTGCAGATGGGGCCGGTAATAGGGCAAGAGCCGGTAGGAAAGATAGAAAGCGGCGGTAAGCGCAACCATGTCAGTGAACAAAAACAGGTGGCGGACTGAGTCTTGCTGTTTAGCGCCAGTTTCCATGAATAGCATCAAGCTAGATAGATAAGACTAGGCATGGGCATAGGCCGCGATCTGTCTTAGCGCTTTGGCAGCGTCCTCATTGAACTGCTTCACCGTTTCCCGCGTGTACCTATGATCAGCCATTTTGGGCAGGAACTGCGGAGGAATGGTTATGACGTGAGTACCGGCGAGCGCCGCGCTTTGGATATCCATAACCGTTCGGATGCTTCCCACGATGATCTTGGCAGGACTTCCCCACTCGGTCAGCCACGTACGTACGTTACGGATCACGACGCCCGGATCGCTGCCCTCGTCGGCGATTCGACCCGCAAAGATGCTGATGTAAGCCGCACCCGCTTTGGCTGCCAGAAGCGCCTGATTGAAAGAGAGGATGGCGGTCGCATTCACAGTAATTCCCCGACGAGTCAGACTGTTAATCACGCCCAGGCACGAGTGACCCTGCTCATTTACGATAGGAATCTTGACTACAACGTTCTCCGCCCAGCGGGCGAACACGTGGCCTTGGCGCAGCATTTCTGCCTGCTCGTTGGTCGTGACCTCGACACTCACCGGGCGCGGTCGCAACATACTGCAGAGGCGACGGGCACCCTCCTCCAAATCGTAGATCCTGTCTTTTAGCATAATACTTGGGTTGGTTGTCAGGCCGTCAATAATGCCTTGGCCCACCCATTTCTCGATCTCTTGGTAGTCTGCTGAGTCCAAGAAGATCTGCATAATCCCTCCTCACGATCCGTGAAGCAGCAATTGTGGCACTACCGGATGTTCCACACCCGAGCCAATTCGGCCAAATATCGGCTGACGCCGTTGACACCGGCCCGTCCAAAATCATGCCAGGCGATCCAACCTCCACGTGACAGCAACGAAGGCATTCGCCGTCTCCGACCGTACGTACTCGTAGGAGTGAGCGCCATCACGAAAACGATCCGTGGAGGTCCCGAAAGATCAGCAGCGTGCGCAGGGTTTCACTGACTGGCTGTAGTCTTACTGGCTTCGCTGTTGGAATTGCTTAGCCAGTTCGATGGGGTCGCGGAGTGGTTCACTTCGACGTTGTGCCAGAGCGGCGCAGCCAGCAAACCACAACGAGTTCGCCGGAATATGAAAATTGAAGTCCGTGAAGCTGTGAAAGAGTAAACCACAACACCCAACGGCGGCGCCTAGGCGGACCCATGCGGCGACACCGCTTGATCGGTTTGGAACGCTGCGAAACGTGACCGCCAGAAAGAAAAACACGGCTGCCAATATCAGCGTGCCTCCAATGATTCCGGTTTCCGCCAAGGCTTCAGCATAGTCATCGTGCGCGTGATCCCAGTCAAGGTCACTCGGGAAGCTACGATAACGAGTGTAGACGGTCTCGAAACTACCCAGACCGGCGCCTAGCCAGGGATAATCCCTCAGAATACGTAGGGTATCCAATGACACCATTTTGCGTGAGACAAGGTTGGGCTCGGCCAAGTTGGATCTGTGGAAGACCGTCATGAGACGCCTCGAAACGCTGCCGGGGTCCATCCAAAGGAACATGAGCACGGCTATTACCAGCGACCCCAGCAGGATCACGCCGTAGCGTCTGAGGCCGCGACCCTGAAGAAGAAAGCCGAAGACCAGCAGTTCTACCAGTAGGGAACACATGCCGCCGCGCGAGCCTGACAGAAGAACGGAAGCCACCGGTACGACCACAGCTAGGCCCACAAACCATTTCAGGCCCTCCTGGTTAGGTCGAGAGAAGAGGAATCCGACCGAGACCGGGATGAGCATTTCCATTAGACCAGCGTAATGGTTGTGGTTTAGGTAGGGCCCGAAGGAGACGTTTCCGGGAGGAGCCTTAAGGAACCAATAAAGTTCGTCGCGACTTGAAAAGAACTGCAGGATCGCCATGAGCGCTACGCCGAGGCTGTATGTCGATACAAGGGTCGCCAAGAGTTTCCACTGACGGGGGGGCATACTCTCCGATAACTGCAGACCGAGGAAAAAGAAGACTGCAGCAGCCGCAAGTTTCAGCAGGCACTCGCGCGTTTCAATGCGGTCGAGAGTGTGGTGGAAAAGATACTGATACAAAGCCAGCAGTATAAACAGTGAGAGGGGTAGATACAGTGGTGACCATACCAACCGGACGACGCCTGCTCTCGTGCATCCGACCGCCCAGAGCAGTAGCGCCATCAGAACGGCAAGGATGATTGCACACCAAGCCGGCGCCTCAACCGCGCCAAACGCTAAAGGGCCGACCAAGAGTACAGACAGCACAAGCAGACGGGCCCAGCAAAACCATCCAGCCGCGTCCCTGGCCACTACGTCGCGCACTTGCAGCGCTATTTTCGAGCTGGTGTTCGGACAGGACGGTGGCAGTGTTTCGATTTCCAGTTTGTGAATCAACTCGCCTTCACGTTGTGAAGTGAAACGGCATCCAGCCAGAAACTGCCACTGACGTCGGCTGGAAACGCGCGGCTGCGTGGGCGCCACACAAAGATCTCGATCACCTCAGTCTGGGGACCGGTGCTGAAGATCAGGTCTACGGGGTGCCACGCGGTAGTTCCCGTGGTCATCTTACTCGAAGCTTCGACGCATGACGGGCAGTCTGGGTCGACCACCCGGAGCCGCGGCCCGCTGTCTGATTGGATTTCTTCGGAGCGAGCGTAAAACCGCAGCCGGTAAGTTCTCCCAGGTTCCACCGGCGCAAAGATGTACACCGGTTGGTACTCGTCGTTGCGGGGTACCGTGAAATCAATTCGCAGACAATGCAGGCCTTTGTAGGACCGTGGGTCCGTGAAGTCGACGCTGACGTAAGAGGCAGCTCCCAACCCCCAATCGAAGCCAGGGCCAACCGATGGCTGTTCAAACCCGCCGTTAAAAATCAGGTTGTCGCGGTCCTTGCTCGCCGGTTCCTTGATGGCTCCCGACCGCAGTAGGTCCGACCACACAATCTTGGCTGCCCTATAGCGTTGACGAGCGAAGAGCCGTTTGAGATAAGGTACCGCCAAGGGAAAGTCAAGGCGTTCCGGCCCAGCCGCAGTCTTCCTCCAGATTCGATCAGCCGCTTCCGACCTGCCGGTATCGCTCAAGTACTGAAGGTAAGCCAATTTAAGCCTCTCGGATGCAGCCTCCGTCAGGATTCTCCGGAAGATCTTCTCCGGGTCGTCGAGAGCCTTCAGGCAAACCGAAAATGTAGCGCGCGCATATCCCTTGTTTTCGAGATCGTCGAGGCGAAGCAAGCTACGGAATTCTCCAAGGGCTTCTTCGGCCTGACCGCTCCTCAAATAGTGGTTGGCCAATAGCCATCGATAGCGCGGTGTTGTCGGCGCCAGTCTTACGGCCTCCTGTAAAGCCTTCGTCCCACATTCGGGTTTTCCTCCGGCATCACATGCTTCCCCATAGCTGGCCCAATAAAGAGGGTGCCTACTCAACTCCGCCGCGCGACAAAGATAACCCAGACCATTCGTGGGGTCCGGCAGGACGATCGAGTAGGTGTAAGCCAAGCCGAGCCGCCTAGCGACGGCAGGATTGTCTGGATCCCAGCGCATGGCTTGCCGAAGGCGAACCACATCCCAGCTTTCCTCCAAGTATGATAGCAAACCAACACGCACAACCTCGTAGCCAAGGCACGAGATAACCGCGAGCACGACTGCTAGAAAGGCGAGAATGGCCGCGCCCGAACGGCACGGAATCTCCTTAGTTGCCGGACCAAGACACGCCATCTTCCGTCCGGATTCGTGAGCTCGTCCCATAGTTTGCCGAGGAGTGCCGATCGAATGTGGGCGGGTGCAGGAAGTCCAAGCAGTCGCCCCTCAAGCGGCTCCCCAAGCCCCCATCAGTACGGCCCATGGCCATAACCATAACCGGGGCTGTAGTTTCGATAGCCATAGTTCCTGCCATAGTAGCCGTCGCTCTCGAAATCGACCTTATTCATCGCGATACCTAACACCCGCGCTCCGCTGCTGCGGAGAATCCCATGGGCACGCATCAGAGCTGTTGGGGCCAGCGCCCCACTCTCTAACACCCACACCACCCCGTCAGCGAGGGGTGCCAAAAGGGTTGCATCTGTCACCACAAGCACCGGAGGAGAATCGATAATGATTTGCTCGAATTGCTCCCGAAATTCCTGGATCAAGAAGTGCATTTTCTGGGAGGAGAGGAGCTCGGCGGGATTGGGAGGACGGGGACCGCAGGGCAGCACCCATAAGTGGGCGCATCCCTCAACCTCCTGAATGGCCTCGGCGGCCGAATAGACTCCGCTTAGAACACCGCTAATCCCTCTTTCCTCTTTTATTCCAAGGGCCGCTGCCACTTTGGGCGCACGCATGTCGCAGTCTACAAGCAGTACTCGTGACGCGGTCGGCGCCAACACAGTCGCAAGGTTCAAGGCCGTGAAGGTCTTGCCCTCCTTGGGTTGCGAGCTTGTGACCAGCAGAACTTGGGGGGGGCGATCAGCGCATGAGAACCGAATCGAGGTTCTCAGTGCGCGGTAAGATTCTGCAATCGCGGAGGTGGGCTGGGATAGCACTACTAGAGCAGTCGGCCCGATTCCATCGGTCCGCGGCGCTTCCAGATGGGTGCTTCTCCGCTTCGCGAGGGGATACTGACGGCCTCCATTAGACGACCAAGCTGGAATGAGAGCCAGCGCTGGCAAGTTCAGGAGTCTCTGTACCTCCTCTGGCGTTCTCACGGTGATTCTGCTGCGTGCAACCGAATCCCTAAGGAAGGCGAGAGCCGTTCCCAGGGTCAGCCCGCCCATTAAAGCCAAAGCCAAGTACAGCGCCTTTTTCGGGCGTATCGGTGCCGAGGGTGGGAACGCGCTATCGACGACGTGGATGTTCGTGGCCCTCAGACCCGCAGTTACCGTAGCGTCCTTAAGCCTGGTCAGCAAGTTTTGATAGAGCTGTTGGTTCGTCTCGAAGTCCCTTTTGAGTATGTTATGCTGAATCGAAAGTTGCTGCATCCGGCCGACATCGAGTTTCTGCTCCTCCGTCCTCCGTATCAACAACTTCTCCCGTCCGAGGGCTGCTTCGTAGTCCCTACGAATGCGCTCGACTTGCCTGTTGCGTTCGTCGCGGATTAGCGTCTGGATTTGATTAACCTGCTGCTTCAGTCGCACCACTTTCGGGAAGTTGGGGCCGTAGGTGCCAGTTGCATCGGTGTATTGTGCCTCGATATCGGCGCTCCTTTCCTCTAGACTTTGGAGCAGGTCGTCCTCGGCAAGGATAGCAATTGTACTCGGGTGGGCATTTGCCTGTTGATAGAGAGCCTGTTTCTCAGCCAGATAATCTTGAGCTTTCGTCAGGTCTGAGGTCAGATCGGACAATCGTTGTTCTGACACATTCGTTCCATTTCGGCCTTTATCGCTGAGATCAACCATGGAGTTGGCACGTTCATAGTCAATCAAAGCCTGCTGAGATTTCTCCACCTTTGCCTTCATTTCGTCGAGTTGCTGCTCCATCCAACCGCTGGCTTGACGCGTTGCATCATATTTAGCGCGAAAGTTGTACTCGATGTAGCCTTCTACCAAGGCATTGACGACATGAGCTGCAATCCTCGGGTCAGTGCTCTCGAAGCTCACGTCGACAACATGTGAGTTGTGCCGAAGGTCAACGCTCAAATGAGTGCCGAAAAGTCTGGTGAGGTAATTCCGCAGGAAATAGGGATCATCACTCAAGCCTTGGCCGTGTTCTGACATATTGCCGACAAAGTCAGCGTTATCGGCAAGGTGCAATTGCTCGATCGTTTGCCACGCCAGGTTTTCGCTCGCCAATACCTGAGTTTGGGTGACCAAGAAACTCTCGTTAGCCTGAGCCTGTGGGTTATGGAGATTTTCGACGAGACTCTGGAGCATCGGTGTCTCTGCCTCAATGTCCAGCCGCGAAGTTGCACGATAGATTGGCTTCGCCTTGAATGAGTAAATTGCAGCAACCGTCACTACTGTCATGGTTATGGCAATGATTTCAAGCCAGTGCCGCTGCAAGACAGCTGCAAATTCTAAGAAGGGCGGACTTTCGGCGTCACGAACGGGCGAAGCGCTGCTGCCAAGAAACATCGGGTCATGATTTTGTAGTTCAGTGGTCACCTTTTGCAGCGCAACGCCCGAATCGTGAAATCCTGCCTGCATCTCACCACCTTACCTTCGCGAGAGAAACTGCCCACGGGCCGCGGATGCTTTCACAACCTCCGCAGCCATCTTTCAGTCAAAGTCGGATCGATTGAATTTGGCCGATATTGCCCGGGGATTTTGGCTGGCTCAGACAAGCAAGCAGACACTACCCATCGCAGTGTTGCGATGGTTCTTTGACAGTCGAATGAAGACAGAATGGCCGATGTCGCCCCCCGTGGAGGCTGCCTTATGAATTTGAGCGGCAAACTTCTGTCCTGTCGATACCCCAGCCGGATAACGGCCTGCCAATCAATGGGAAAAAAGTGACCTGCACGCCATTTTGCACAAAGCTCCGCCCTGTGACTTACAGAGAGGCATGTACGAAGAGCCGCGCCTTCCACGATCGCCGAACCCGGCAGAAAACTTAGCGGTTTGATCGTGAGGAGGTTAGCATCGGCAATCTCGACAGCCTTCGCGGTTGCAATTGTCAGAACGTCCTTCACGTTGTTGATAAAGACGTCATTGACGGGTTGATTATACACAATCGGAAACAATAATCAAGAGCAGGATGCGCTCACTTAAATTCCACAATCGCAGGTCAATTAATTATGTCTATTACAGGGCGGGGCAGAAAGAAAAGTACGATGGCAACCAGCCGAGGGGCATCCTGCAGACAGGGCGGGTTTTAGCAGTTAACCCTCCGGATGGCCGCTCAGAACCGGAACCCGTAGATTCTCGGCGAGAGCATTTCCGGCACCGAGTGTTCCACCCGCTACTGATTCCGGCTATCCAGAAAACACTCCGCCAACCCTGGCAGCGGACACAGCCGCTGTCGGTCTGCCTCGGCCAGCCAAGTCCCGCCATCGAAACTGATCGGCCGCCGTCAACCGGGCGACGATCTCCCGCGAACCACAGCCTTCAAATCCGAAGCCGTATTGATTACACTCCTGTGGTGTTTGAAAGCGTCCTCTCTGTGGTGGCAAATGTTGTCGAGAAATCATTTACGACACGAGGGGCAGCCCTCCGCCGCTGAATTTGGGAAAGCAGGGCTACAAAGCAAGCCGAAAGATTCCGCTGAAGGCGAATGACGAAGTCCTCATGAAGATGTCGCTGGCCTGCCGGCGGCCCGTGTGATGGGAAGATTCCGGTTTGGAGGAGCGCATGGCCCATTCGACGTCGGGATTGGTTGTTGGCGTGATAGCCGCCGTCTCCGCCTACGCATTTCTGTTCAGACCCTGGCACCTTCGCTGGGGTGCCACTCAAGCTGAAGTCGCTCGCATCCTCCCGGGAGACGACCTTGTGCGCCGGCCTAAGCTCTCCGCCACCCACGCTATCACCATCGCTGCTCCCGCTTCCCGCGTATGGCCCTGGCTCGTCCAGATCGGGCAGGGCCGGGGCGGGTTCTACAGCTATGATTGGCTGGAGAACCTGTTCGGGTGTGACATTCACAACGCCAGTCACATCGTCTCGGCGTGGCAAGCGCTGAAGCCTGGCGATGCCGTTGGCCTTCATCCGAAGACGCCGCCCATTCCCGTCGTAGTGGTTGTACCGGAACGTGTGATCGTCCTGCACGCAGACTCGCGAACCGGTCCCCCGGTCGCCGGGTCGAAGGTGAAGAGCGGCGGCTACATGAACGTCGCGTGGGTGTTCTACCTCGAATCGGTGGACGTCCACACCACGCGATTGATCGAGCGCTTCCGCCTGGATTGGAATCCCAGCCTGGCAGTTACCCTCGCCAACCGGTTCCTGCTTGAGCCCGCTAGCTTTATTATGGAACGTAAGATGCTGTTGGGGATAAAGCAGCGTGCAGAACGTCAGTAGAGATCCCGCTTGGCCGTCCGGGTAGCGCAGAAGAGCTTGAAAAGAACTATCGTCGCTTACTGATCCTTCATGGTAACCTTGAGCTGCCATGGCTACGAACATCACGACTCCACCCTCGCACTCAAACCGCGTACAGGCCTGGGTGTATGCGATTATGAATCCCCTCATCGAGAGCCTGGAGCGCGAGGCTTCGTTATTGAGCAGGGGCGACCTGACTTGGCGGTTCCATTCGAAGAAATGCGAGTACATTAGGCCGATCCGGCGATACATCGACAGCCTGCAGTGGCCCAACTATGAAGATTTCGTAGCCGACAGCCTGAACCCACGATTCGAAGCGAGTTTTGAAGAGCATGATCGTCAGGTGGCCGAGGTCGAGTCGAGCGCAGAGCGGTTTGCCCGTGGGCTGATGCAGTCTAACCTGTTTCTGAGTCAGGTAGGAGATGCGCTTAAAGAATACGAGTCCCGCGCCCGCGCCGAATCACTATATCCCGACCTCGATTCGGCAAAAGAGGGCCTGCCAAGATGGGTTGTCGAATTCCTCGTCAATCGGACAGATAGCCTGCCTGATCATTACTTGGCGCACCAGTTTTGGGAAGACAACCGAAGTGGTTTCTGGGAACTCTACCGAAGTGAGTTTGAACCGTATTGCGAGCGGCACTCCTTTCAGTCGCTGCAGGGGGCCGCTCGGGCGCTCCAGGACATTTCGAGTAAACTCCTTGCCGATCTGAAAACCCAGCGGCAATTCCTTTGCAGAACCTACGATATTCCTTTCGCACCGATTCAGGTGAACCAGGGTCACTCTGTGGATGCCTTCATATCTTGAAGGATACCAACGGCAAGAACTGTTAATCCTCGACACGGGGCCAATTCGGGAACTCGTGACGTTCCATGCCGTCGAGCACCTTCGATTCGAAAAGCTACGGCGCCACATGGAGTTCATCAAGGATCGCGAATCGTACAGGACCTGCACACGATTCATCGCATCATTTGCAAAAAGGACAACCAGCGCGTTGGTCGCCGTTGAACTCCATCGTTGGATAAGGGACACGGACCCCGGAGGCCAGGGCAGGCTTTGGAATCGTGTGTACGAGGAATTCCAGCAGATGGACATGTCCGAGGAAATGGTTCAGCTAGTGGGGATGGATGGTGCCCTGGTTACCAGATTCGGCCCTGTTGACGTGAGTCTTCTGGAACTTGTCCGGCGGCATGCCAGTCACAAACCACTCCTTCTCACTACTGATTCTGCGCTGAAAGGAGAATGCACGAAGGCGGGACTCTACGTGCGGCACCTCCGGGAGGTAATGTTGACTGTACGTTGACCGCCGAGAAAGCAGCAACTGAAGGGGCGGTGTCCCCAAGGTGGCCCTCCCAAAAAACAAAAAAGGCCGCCCCGATTGCATCGATCCGGACGGCCTCTCCCTGCACCCGACGCGGGTTGTCGGCTTCCTACACTGTTACCTTCTCCTCGGCAGGCTTGATCTGAACGGTTTCATGGCCATTGCCATTCCCGTTGCTGTGACCGTTTCCGTTTCCATTCCCGTTTCCAGCTGACACGGGAGCACCGAGTTGCACAAGTTGTGGTGCGGGCTTTTTCAATACCAGCTCTTCGTAGAGTTGCCGCGCCTGTTGAGCTTCCCAGGCCAGCTTGCGCCGTTTCTTCTCTTCCTCGGCTGCTGTCATGGGAACATCATGCTCCAGCGTGCGCACGCGGGATGCATCCTCGGCGTTGACGGTGAGCGAGTGCTCGTAAGTTTCGAGGCCGACCTGTTTGCCCTTGGCGTAGATCTCGTGCTTGCCGTGGGTTTTGTACCACTCGGCCACGGTTGCGTTCTTGTGCATGTTCTCGATAATGTTCCGCCAGCCGACGCCCGTGTTGTACGCGCAGAACGAGATCTCGCCCTGCTGGGTGGCGTAAGGAATGATGCACATCTCGGTGCGCCGGAAATCGTAGTTAAACAGATCCTGGAACCACATGCCGGCGATGAAGAGGAAGTTCCACGGATCGGACCGGCGCTTCAGCGTATCTTCCAGGGTGCGCTCCGGACCCGAGCTGCCGTATATCTCCTTGGCCTTCTTCTCACCACGCAGGGCGAACGACTTGTCAAACTTCTTCAAGAGATCAATAAGCGCCAGGCTCTTGGGGGCTTCGAAAGGCTTGTAGTTCTTGAGCAGAGCCAAACCGAGCATCAGGTTCGAAAAGGTCTTGCTCCGCGCGGCGTCAGTGATTCCCTTGATATCTTCCACCAGTTGGGGAATGTTGAGGAACTGCGGGACCGGCGCCCACTCCTTGTTTTCCTTGTTGACCATTAGGGCCGTGCCCACACCGCAGTTGGGGTGGCAACCGCAGCTTACTTGTCCCCATTGAGCTTCAGGACCGTGGACGAGGTCGGCAAAATCCGAAAAGGCGCCCATAAGTGAAATTGGGAACCAGTCGCGAGTGGGCTCGGTAATCCCAAGTTGCTTTTTGACGTCGGCGGCCATGTGCGAAAGCGTGTAGCGCTGCCGCAGGCGGCGCTCCGGGGTCACGGCTTCGTCGCGTCCGGTGAAGGAAACCGGCTGGAAAGCGATGAAGGCGATCTTCTTGGGATTCTCGCGGGCGAAATTGATGATAGGGCCCACCTGGTCATTGTTGACGTTGTTGATCAGGGTGGTGACCAGGATGATCTCAATGCCCGCCTCGTGCATGTTCTCGATAGCGCGCAGTTTCACGTCAAACAGGTTGCCCACCTGGCGGTGACTATTGGCGTCGTTGCCGATGCCGTCGAACTGCAGGTAAGCGTAACGCATACCGGCTTCGAAGGCCCGCCGGCAGAACTCCTTGCTCTTGGCGAATTCAATGCCGTTGGTGGCCGCCTGGACGCTGTTGTAACCCAGTTTGCGGCAGTACCGAATGGCGTCGATGAAATAGGGTGACATGGTCGGCTCGCCGCCCGAAAACTGCACCGACATCTGCCGGCGCGGCTTGATCTTCATCGCGTTATCGAGGATTTCCTTGATGTCTTCCCAGCTCAACTCGTGCACGAAACCGACCTGGTTGGCGTCCATGAAGCAGGGATCGCACATCATGTTGCAACGATTGGTGAGATCCACCGTCAGCACCGAGCCGCGTCCGTGCTTAATCGTGCTAGATCCGTGGTTATGCAGAGTTTCGTCATTGTGAGCGCGAATGTCACGGCCCGGAAAGTTCTTCTCGATCCATTCGAGGAAGTTTTTGTCGACTGCCATCATATCTTCGTAATGGCCGTGGACGGGGCAATCCTTCACCATCCAAATCTGGCCGTCGCGCTCGATAATGTCAGCCTTGACCTCGCCTACCTTTTCCGTAACCAGAATCTTCCAGTCCTGCTCGCCGCTCAAAATCCGGGCACGTGCTTCCTGCACGCACCCCGGGCAGAGCGAATCGGTCTGCCGCGGCCATCCCAGTTGAGGCTTTGTTTTCTGCCATGACTTCAAAAGCGGTTTGTCGGACCATTTCGGCGTGAAGGTCTCGTTCGGATTGTACTTGTTGAAGAACTGAATCGTATTGAAGGCAGCCCCGGCCGTTGCCGTCACGGCCCGGTCAACATACTTCATGAGCCGCTGTCCCCGGATTCTAGGCATGTGTTTGACCTCTCTTGTGGATGAAAGCTTGCCGCTCAGCTACGAGAGCGGTTCAAATCTATATCAATACACGCCGTACGTAAACTTCGCACGTGTGGGCTAAGGACAATCCAATGGCATCAGGCCCCCAGCCGACTGCAACGGGACCCGCCTCCAAGCCTAAGCCTCGAGAAGATACACTAACCGACACCGCCCCTGCCCTTACATCTTAAGACACATGCCCGGAGGTGCTAAGCGATTTCTGCCGAACTGCAAGTTTGCAGGGTCGGACGGCTGAAAAGTTAACGCGAATGGCAATGGCAATCCTGTTGAAAATTAAGATGTTGGCTACGTTGCGTGGGTGCGAGTGGAGCTGCAGGCTGGCGTCGGCAGGACAAGCTTGTGTGCTCGTCTCCCCTGCGAACATGGCTTGTGCCACGCTCCTCAGTTGGAGCCACGGACGGGCAGGGAGGCTAAAATGGGAAAATGAATATCACGCTCGCGATCAAACAAGCGGCTCTGGATGCCGGCTTTGATTTGGCAGGCGTGGCCCACGCCGCGGCCTCCCATGACCTTGAATTTGCTCGCCGTTGGGTGGAGCAGGGCCGGGGCGGCGAAATGCACTATCTCGCCAATCCCAAGCGCTTCGATCCGCAACTGGTGCTGCCTTCGGTCAAATCCGTGATCGGGGTGGGACTTATTTACAGCCAGGGAATCGAGCTATCGGGCTGTGTGGCCGTTGAGCCCTTTGAAGAAGGTGCGAATTCGCGTCCAGGAAAGGAATTAGCCACTCGGCAAGACTCAATCGCCTCAACACCGATTTCCCGCTACGCGTGGGGCCGGGACTACCACGAGGTCATGCGACCTAAACTCGAACGCCTGCGGGCTGAGGTCGAGTCGCTCGCGCCCGGAGTCGAGACTCGCGTCTTCGTGGATACCGGACCGGTTGTCGAGCGTGCGTTTGTGCGGCTTTCCGGCCTGGGATGGATGGGGAAGAATACGTGCATCATCAACGAGGACAAGGGTTCGTGGTTCTTTCTAGGAATGATCCTCACTAATCTGGATCTCGATCCGGACCTGCCAGCGCCCGACCGCTGCGGCTCATGCCGTCGCTGCCTCGATGCTTGTCCTACCGGTGCTCTGGTCGAACCCTACGTCATGGACGCCTCCCGCTGCATCGCTTACTTTACGATTGAACTGAAGGGTTCGATTCCCGAGGAATACCGGCGGGCCATCGGCAATAATGTTTTTGGCTGCGACATTTGCCAGGATGTGTGTCCGTGGAACAATCGTACTTCGTCCCTCCTCCCGGGCCCTTTATCACAGGAGGATGGCATGCCGATCAAAGGAGAACTGGCGAGTGACCAAGAAGAAGTGGCCAATGACAAAGGATCGGGGACAGAGTTTCAACCCCTCCTCATTGACAGACCTGACCGAACCTGGTTCTCGCTTTCGAATGGCAACCTTGCAGACCTCGCCTCCCTGACCGAGGACGACTTCCGGCGTATCTTTGTGCGATCGCCCATCAAGCGCACAAAATATCGCGGCTGGCTGAGGAACCTGTGCGTGGCGATGGGGAATTCGGGCGACACGCGGTTTGTCCAGTGGCTCGAACGCGCCCGCGAGCACAAAGATCCCCTGGTCCGCGAACACGCCGAGTGGGCCCTCCGTGAAATTGAAGGAGCCAAGATGTAGCGCAATCCGGGCTTTCGGACCTCAGCTTTTTGCCGGGGCGGTGCGAGGGGGCGATGACCCAGTAATCTGATTCCTGCCTCCTGAGCAGGGATATGGTTTGCGGATCTTTCGTGGGATGCCGCCTACTGTTTGCTGCGCGTTCCACTGCTGCAGATTTTGAACACGTACGCAAACTCGCACGGCTTGTGCGCTTCCACGCTCGCCGGAACGTCAATAACCACTTCGCCGTTACTGCTGTGCCAGGCAATCGGCTGAGCGACTCCTATCATGGTAATCTTCGAACCGGACGCGACGGGAACCGACTTCAAGTGGAGCTCACGTCCGGGCCACTTCAGGCTGATCGCATAAACGGTGGCGCCGTCTTTGCTGCGCGTAAAGCGTATGTCCTTGCCTTCGTTAAACACGCGATAAGTACGGGTTGCATAGATCGCTTCGCCGTTTACGCGCAGCCAGTCGCCCACCCAGGCCAGCCGTTCCACGGTTTCCGGGGGCCAGGTGCCCTCAGCTGTGGGTCCGAAACCGACCTCGAAATTTCCGCCCTTTGAGACCGCGTCGATCAGGCTCGAGAGGATCCATTCCTTAGGCTTATAGTTATCGTTCGGCAGGTAGGAAAAGGCATTGCCATCGGGATAGATCACTTTGAACGGTTTGGTTTCGAAGCCGGCCGGGATCTCTCGTTCCGGCGTGTAGTGGTCACCATAGGCGCCGATGCCGCGATTCCGGAAAAGGCAATCGGGCTGCAGTTTGCGGAGCATCTTGACGATACCGATGAGATCGGGCGAAGCTTCCTTCGGCCACCCCATATCGAGATCAAGATTGACGATGGGGCCGTAATTCGTCAGCAATTCGCGCAACTGCTCCCGCTCCTGGCCGATGAACCTCTGCCAGCGCGCCGGATCGGACTGGGCAGTGAACTTTGGATCGTAGTGGCGGTTGTTCGGGTCCCAGGCAAAGGCAGGATCGTGCCAGTCGATATGCGAGTAATAGAATCCCGGTGCAATCCCGCCCCGACGCGCTGCTTCGACCAGCGGACTGAGCAAGTCCTTTCGATACGGAGCATCCACAATACTGTAGTGGATCATAGCCGTCTCATAGTCGGCCTTCCCGTGAAAGATGCCCTTTGGCCCCAGGCGTATCGATTCCTGCATGGTCTCGGTAGGCCACAGTGAGAAACCGTCATGATGCTTGGTGGTGATGGTGAAGAAGCGAATGCCTGAGCGCTGAAACATTCGCACCCAACCCTCGGGATCGTACCCTACGGGGTCGAAAAACTGGTAGCGCGTGTCATAGAGATCGCGAAACTCCGGCGACGACCCCGGCACCGCCCAGGAGGCGTCGCTCCCCATCATCGCGTAAAGCCCCCAATGAATGCGGATGCCAAACTTCAAATCCTTCCAGGCCTCAATGGCATGGGCGGAGGCGTGTTGGTAATCGGGATCCGTCTGGTCGGGACCGCTGTAAAGCAGTTGCGAATAATCGGCAGGCTTCTGGTTGCGCGTGTTGTGTGTGCAGGCTACGCTGGCCAGCAAGGTCAGCAGTAGCGCTGCGAGTGTCAGTTGGATTTTCCCGGATGACCGGAGCCGCTCTCTTCGCATTCGTGGTAACCCTCGTTGACGAGAAGTTGCGCTGAAGTCTACCACGAAGGGACGCCGTTAAGTCCTGCCATGGGAACACCGTAAAGGTGCTCTGCTACGATCACAGGGGATAAGTAGGGGAGGACCTGTACGGTGCTCCCCTGAAGTTTGTACATCCTGCGCGACATGGCTAAAGCCTGCCCTGAGCAACGCGAAGAGATGGCCATGCCACCTCGATGTGGCACGGGCTTCCAGCCCGTGGGGGCAGGACCTTCACGGTTTACCCGTTCAGGCTGAACGAAAATGCAGAGATCCAGCATGCCTTAAAACGCGCCCGGACTGGGATCCGTGTCACTTTAATGCGCAGTCCTTGGATGGCCGGCCTAGTGACTTGCTACTTGCCGGTGGCAAAGCGCTTTTCGATTTCGTCCCAGTTCACGACGTTCCACCAGGCGCCGATGTACTCCGGCCTGCGATTCTGATACTTCAGGTAGTAGGCGTGCTCCCAGACGTCGAGGCCCATCACGGGGTATCTCCCATCCATGATCGGGCTGTCCTGATTGGCGGTGGAGAGGATCTCCAGGTTGCTGCCTGATTTCACCAGCCAAGCCCATCCGGATCCGAAACGGGTGGTGGCGGCGGCACCGAACTTTTCCTTGAACTGGGCAAATCCCCCAAACGTGCTGGAAATCGCCTGAGCGAGCTGGCCTTTGGGCTCGCCACCCTTGCCCTGGCCCATGATCTGCCAGAACATGCTGTGATTAACGTGGCCGCCACCGTTATTGCGGACGGCGGTGCGGATGTTCTCGGGGACGATGGCGCAGTTGTTCGCCAGCAATTCCTCAACTGTTTTACTGCCCAGGTCAGGGGCGCTTTCAAGGGCTTTGTTCAGATTGGTGACATAGGCGCCATGATGCTTGTCGTGATGGATCTCCATGGTGGCCTTGTCAATGTAGGGCTCAAGACTGTCGGATGCGTAGGGGAGCGGTGGAACCGTGAATGGCACGTGGCCTCCTTTGGCGGTAGCTTGCGTTGACATGATTCACCTCCTGCTTACTTGATGAGACTCCTCCTCCGGAGGGTCCATCGAGGCATGATACCTTGCCGTCGCGGAGTCCAAAGGCGGACCCAGCAGCGGCGTCCAAGAAACGAAGTGATTAGAGAACACAACCATCGTAGTTCATGCGGGAAATCAAATCAAGCGAGCGCGACGGAGAAGAGTGGGCTAGGCTGTCAACCATTCAACGAGGTGCCGACACCCGGTCGCCGGAAGGTTTCTCGACACCCTTCATTCTCGGCATTCCACTGGCAGTCCTCCATTTGGCAACGGTTGTGAGGCCGTGACCCATCGCCTGCATGGCGCCGATCCGTAGTCCGGAAAGGTGAGTAATCCCTGCTACTAGAGGGACGAAGAAAAAGCTTGACTAACTTATATCAATATATGTAGACTTATCGCCATGAAGACTCCTCGCATCTCTCCGGAGACTCTCCTCGTGCTGGAAAGGTTCGTGGAACGCTCCACCGACTGGCGCTATGGTTACGAGCTTAGCCGTGAAACTGGGCTGAAGTCCGGGACGCTTTACCCAATCCTCATGCGCCTTGAAAAGCACTCGTTGCTGGAGGCTCGCTGGGAAACTACGGAAAACGGCGTACCGCCACGGCACACGTACCGATTGACGCCCAATGGTTTGGAATTTGCTCGGGCCAAGCTGACCGCACCTCGACCTGGTTGGTTCGAGCAGCCCACCCTAAGCGGAGGGTAGGGTGATGCTAGAAACGCATTTTCGTCAAGCCGCCACACTGCTGCTGGAAGGTGCGATCCGCATCGCGCCGCCGGATACGCGGGACTGGGGACTAGCGATGCGCGGCGAATTGAACCACGTGGAAGCTCCTTGGGCCGCGGTGGTGTGGGCTCTTGGCGGTGCGAGTGTTCTTGCCAGACGCGCCCTCGCCGCCCTTCTTCTCCCGGGCCGCCACGGGCAGGGCATCCCACCCGAACCAGGGCTTTTCGCCGAGGATGCTTCCATGCGCAGGGCAATGTTGATCACAGGCGGCGGATGTATTCTCGCGGCGCTCTTGCTCCTAGCGGCCCCGCCCCTTTCGGCAGGCGCTACGCGTCGCGATCTCACCGTGGGCGAGGGTTGTCCATTTGAACTCAAGCAATGGCCAGCCCCGGTTGGTAGCTCTCGCCCGGCGGGCGGAACAGCAGCGCGACCCCGAGGCCTTGGCCTTCTGCGCGGTTCGATTAAAGGACGCTCCCGCGAGCGTCCGGCTGGCGAATGAAGCGGTTGGCCTCGACTCTGATCTCTTTTGGGTGTACGCCGTGGTCGCCGTGCGTCATCCCGAACTCCCTGAAATCAGCCAGTGGCTTCCCCAGCTTGAGCGCCGGTACCCGCAGAACGCCCTTTTCCCTCTGATCTCGGCTGAGTCGATCGACATCGAGCACGTGATCAACGCGTCGAAGCTGTCACCGAAAGAAGAGCAACAGCAATTGGAAGGAGACCCGGCTTGGCAGAGCGCCATGGCAGCCGCGTTCCGGTCCGCAAAGTTCGACGACTATCTGGACCGCCTCCAAGAATTGGACCGAAGGGTGGTGCTGCGATACCATTTCTACGACGCTGAAGAGGTGCTGTTTGGAGGGGAAGATGGCATACCGACCTACTCATTCTGGGACTCCTCTCGGTTTGCGTCTGCCCTCATTCGCTCCGGGCAGAATCTCGAAGCCACAGGTGACTGGAAGGGTGCTGGCGAAAAATACTGGGCCGTGGCGCACTACGGTCAGATGATCGACTCTCAGGGACACGCTGGTTCCGAACACTGGGCAGGTACCAGCCTTCAGGCCATGGCCTACAAGCAACTCAAGACGCTTTCCGAGAAGGAAGGGAGCCGTGCGGAATCCGCGCTTTTTGGCTATCTGACGGCAAAATTAGACCCTGCCGGCCGAGAGCAGAAGATCGGGGCCGGGGCATGGATCTTCGGGTGGGATATTTGCAAACGCAATGCCTCGGTATTGCTGATCGCAGGGCTCGCGACGCTGATCTTCTCCGGGCTTCTGGTGGTTACGGCGCCGATCCTGATTGTGGGAAGCTTCCGTGCGGGGGCCGGAGCCCAGAACGCCAAGCCAGTGGCGACTTTCGTCGCCTTGATTAGCGCTGTGGGTTTGCTGCTTTCCTCCTCTGCCCTCTATCTCACCTATCGTCCTTACTGGTACCTATTCCAGAGTGCCATCCTGAACGGTGAAACGGCCCAGGCCCGTGACCTCCGCGCCTTTTTGAGTTCCGCTCAGATGGTATTTGGCCTTCGCCTCGACGTGACGCCGGACCAGCAGCTTTTTTTCTGGGAAAGCGTGATTGTGTTCGGTGTAATCGGACTCATTCTCATTCTTCTACGACATCTACGGAACCACACGCCGGCTGACATGCTTCAGCATAATTCCCGCGTGCTATGACTTTTCGTTGGTAGCCAGGGTCGGGGCTATGCCAACCGGGGATACGTGTGTGTCCGTGCAAGAAGAGACTTGGAGGTATGAAACATGAATAAACTCATCGCAGCAGCGGCTTTGTTGCTCATGACACCAGCCTTTGCATCGGCGAAGAACACGGATTCTCCACCTCGGGGCCTGGGATATGTTTATGCTGGCGGCGCGACGCACAGTATGAGTCTGACCGCCGGCTTGGGCGGAGAGGTATACAGCTCCACAGGTCTGGGCATGGGCCTCGAAGTGGGCGCCGCCGGCCTGACCACGGGGGGCGATAGCTACTACAACTCTTACATCACTGGGGTGGCCTCGCCCGACGTGTCCTACCACTATTTTCCCAAAAAACTCATGGGCCAAGCTTCGCCGTTTATTGCCGCCGGTTATACGCTCCTCTTCGGGCACAACGCGGTGCTTACGGGGAAAGACGTAAAGACCAACGGCTTCAACGCCGGGGGCGGCGTCGATTTCTTCGCGACGAAGCATTTGGGCGTGCGCTTTGATGTTCGGTACTACGGCCACGGCGGTCGCATCCTCAAGAACAGATACCCTGATCTCGCTGAGTTCAGTTTCGTAGCCTTCCGCGTCGCGATGACGTTCAGATAGGACCAAGGAGTTTGTCAGATTCGAGGCTACGCCAACCGCGGATACGTGTGTGCGAACCGACCGACCGCACCCAATGACCATGCCCTTAGCAGGTGACGCAGCGAACTTATCACCGGCAATCGGACCTATTCCTCTCGGGCTTCGCTTCGACGTCCCCAACGGTTCCACACCAAGCCGAGTTTCGGGACGTCTTGGCGCGTTTTGCCGCGCAGGGTGGCGACCTCATTGCGGATCGACTGCCAGGTCTCCTCTGGCAAGGTGAGATAAGCCTCGACCACCTGTGGATCGAACTGGCGTCCTGACTGAGTCGCGATTTCATTTCTGGCCGCCGCGAAGGAGAGTGCCCGCCTGTAGGGCCGATCCGAGGTCATGGCGTCGAGGGTGTCGGCCACGGCAAAGATCCTGCTTCCTAGCGGAATTCCCTCGCCCCGCAGCCCTCGTGGGTAACCCGTGCCGTTGTAGCACTCGTGATGGCAGAGGATGATTTCCGCCGCCGGAGCCATCATGGCGACACGGCGAACAAGATCATAGCCGATCTGCACATGCGCCTGCATGACCAACCGCTCTTGCGGCGTAAGTTTACCCGGTTTCAATAGGATAGCGTCAGGAATGCCGATTTTACCGATGTCGTGCAGGTAGGCAGCCCGTCCCAGCACCTCAAGGTCATCCCCGAAGTCGAGAGCGGATGCGATTTCAAGACTGTAGCGGGTAACCCGGACGGCGTGTCCGGCTGTTTCATCATCGCGGGCGTCAAGAGCCGCGCCCAGAACTTCGACGAGATCCTCATAACTCTGTTCGATACTCTCGACCGCAGAGCGTAGTTTGGCGGTGCGGTCTTCTACCAGGACCTCCAGGTTCTGCCGCCGCTGTTCGAGTTCGTTCTCAACGCGCTTTAGACGCAAAGCCCTCTCTACGCTTCCGATCACCGACTCAATCTGGAAAGGCTTCAGAACGTAGTCGGTCGCTCCCCGTTTCATCGCTTCGATTCCAACCCGCACATCATTCTCGGCCGTGATCATGAGAAATGCGAGGTCGGGATACTGCGCACGGGCCCGCGTCAGCAGGTCAAGGCCGCCCATTCCGGGCATACGAATATCAGTCAGGACCGCATCAAAATGTGCGTCCTGGAGGAGCTGAAGGGCCTCCTCGCCACTCAAGCAGCCACGACAGTCGTATCCCTCACCCGACAGGACTTCAGTGAGCAGGTGACAGACGGGACTCTCATCATCCACCACTAGAACGCGCGGTGTCTTCGGGGTCGACTCAGTTGCTCTTCCAGCGGGGGGTACCTCGGGCATTGGGATGGCTTGAGTTGACATTGTGTGTAACTTCTCTCCTGACGACCTGCTTGCAGCAACCTTCCTTTCGGACCGTTGCGTACCTCCGGCATCTGAAGGACTTCGGGGCCGAGGAAGTTCCGCCCCTGAGTCTCTACACTCAGGTCTAATATCGGCACTTGGAGCCTGGCAGTTTAGTTTTTCCACGCACGCGAGGCAACGCGCCACTATGTGAGAACGGCGAATGGTCACCGAGGGTTCCACTTGGGAGTTTGGGAGACAGAAGACTATAGCTGATGTCCTGTCCCCTACTCGTTTCCGCAATGTGCCTGAATCACAGACAGCCCGTGCTTCCTCCAGCCCTCTGCATCAGGCCACTCAGGCCTTCGAATGGTCAACCTGACCACCGCCCAGGCTCCGCTCTGGGTAGTGTAGTTCTCAATAACTTGCTATGCCTTGAAGCAATTGAGCTACCATTTTGGTTAAGAGGATTTAATGCGTAAGAGATCATCTGCTCTATTTATGGCGCAAAGAAATTGCCCTTCCAGCACCCTCAAAGAAGCGCGAGCCGCACTCCGAGCAAGCGTTGCTTAAACCGAGTTCGCACCCCGACCCTGACCGGCGGACGTGACCTGAGCCTATGCCGCAACGGATCCGGGCGGCGACGTGGGCGACCACGTTTCGGCCGCCTCATTCAGCTCACCAAGAAGAGCGCGGAGACTCAAGGCTCTCTTGGCGGCTGCATCCTTGAGTGTCAGTTCGACGACGCTCAAGCAATCCAGGTTGTGGCGCGAAAAGACCCTCATCGTTTCCGGCCAGACTCGCTGGACGTCTGTCAGCCTCATCGATTCGCTTACCAACGGCATGGACCCTCCTCGAAAGGCAGCTCAAGGGCTGCTCGCGAGTCCAGCCTACGGCAACCGGCATGGAATTTCTGTGATCTTCGTCACTGCACGTCATTTGTCATTAGTGGTCTCATTGAAAAAGGGAGCTTGGGGAGGAACAATGGAGAATAAGACCCGCTTCGCTCCTAGCGCCGTGAACTTCAACGAACGTCCGTTTATCGTGATCTGGGAAGTTACTCAGGCCTGCGACCTTGCTTGCCAGCATTGCCGCGCTAGCTCCCAGCCATTGCGCTCGCCACGGGAACTCACCACGGGGGAAGGGAAGGGGCTTATCGGCGAGATCGCTGCGATGCAGGTGCCCGTTTTCGTGATCACGGGCGGCGATCCCTTGCGACGGCCTGACATCTTCCACCTGGTGGAGTTTGCCACTGGCATCGGTGTCCGGACCTCGCTCTCACCGAGTGCCACCCCTTTGCTTACCCGTGAGGCCCTAGTGGAACTGAAGCGCTGCGGCCTGGCGCGGCTGGCGGTCAGCCTGGATGGCTCGAGCGCCGCGATCCACGATTCCTTCCGCGGCGTGGCGGGCTCCTACGACCGAACTCTGCGGGCGATCGGCTGGGCGCGCGAGCTTGACCTTTCGGTGCAGATCAACACCACGGTCACACGTTGCAATCTCAGCGATATTGAGGCGATTGCCGAGCTTCTGACGACTCTCGATATCACCCTGTGGAGTGTCTTCTTTCTTGTCCCCACTGGCCGTGGGCGGGCCTCGGATTCAGTCACTGCCCAGGAGTTTGAAGACGTTTTTGCCCGGCTCTACCAAGTGTCGAAGCGCGTGTCGTTCGATCTCAAAACGACCGAGGCCATGCACTATCGACGCTACGTGCTCCAGAAGCGTGCCGAGGAGCAGCGGCAGAGTGTGAACGCTCTAAGTCCGGCCGAAGCATTGTTACCACCGGCTAGAGACGTCCCGAAGCTTACTGCGCGAAGAAACGGGGATAGCATCGGACGCGCCCCGCGCGGCCTGAATGACGCCAAGGGTTTCGTGTTTGTATCACATGTGGGCGAGGTGTTCCCCAGTGGATTTTAGCCGATCTCGGCGGGCAATATACGCGAGTCCTCGCTCTCAGAGATTTATCGCACCGCGCCCCTCTTCGTCGGTCTGCGCGACCCTGTCAACCTGAAGGGGAAGTGCCGGGTCTGCGAATTCAACGGGATTTGCGGCGGATCGCGGGCACGCGCCTACGCACTCACCGGCGACGTCTTCGGGGAGGAACCTTGTTGCGTATTCCAGCCGGCGGCGACGAGAACGACGGGGCCAAATAGGGTATTAGCAAAGACTGAATAACGAACAGGCGCGCGGCGCTTTGCCGAGGATCGTCTCAGCGGTCTTTGTGGGGGCTAAAGGAAAGATCACTTAATGTGACAATGAGCCAAACCCCGCTTTTCGAGATACTGCTGGTGGTAATCCTCGGCGCGCCAGAAATGACCTGCGGGTTCAATCTGGGTGACTATGGGACGCCGAAACGTCTTTGAGCGTTCCAGCGCTTCCTTCGAGGCCTGCGCTGCCTTCTGCTGTTCGGGCGTGTGATAGAAGATCGCCGAACGGTATTGCGTGCCCACATCCGGACCCTGGCGATTCAGTGTGGTGGGGTCGTGGTTCTGCCAGAAGACTTTTAGCAGGTCCTCGTACTTCACTTTGCTGGCGTCGTATTCTACCTCGACCACCTCCGCATGACCCGTACTGTCAGTACAGACGTCCTTGTAGCTTGGGTTATCGAGCGTACCGCCAGCGTAACCGACAGCGGTCGCGACCACGCCCGGAATCTGGCGGAACGTCGCCTCCACTCCCCAAAAACAACCTGCGCCAAAGGTAGCCTTTTCCATGTTGCTCCTTATTTGCTGGTAATCCATTAGACTGCACGGAATGCCTCCCGTTAGAAGACGGGATCGAGAGATTCGCAGGCACTCAGGATGACCCGTTCATTCCAAGGGATCACAGTGTCTAAGCGCGCCCAGAGCGAGCCCATACCTTAGTCGATCGCCCCCACCACCGCCCTCGTAAACTCATCGGTGGAAGATTTGCCGCCTACATCAGGCGTCAGGTAAGCGCCCTGTTCGTAAACCTTGTAGACGGCCTTCTCCAGGCGGTTAGCCAGGTCGCTTTGGCCCAGATGGCGCAACATGAGGATCGACGACAGGATCAGCGCGGTGGGATTCGCCAAGCCTTTGCCGGCGATATCGGGCGCACTGCCATGGACGGCCTCAAAGAGCGCACAATCGTCACCCAGATTGGCGCCCGGTACCAATCCCAGACCACCCACCAATCCGGCGCAGAGGTCGGAAACGATATCGCCGTAAAGATTCTCAAGCAACAGCATGTCGAACTGCTGGGGTCGCATCACCAGTTGCATGCAGCAGTTGTCGACAATCACCTCGCGATATTCGATCTCCGGGTACTCTTTGGCTACCTGGCGGATGCACTGCAAAAATAGTCCATCCGAAAGCTTCATAATATTCGCTTTATGGACCGCTGCGATCCTCTTGCGCCCCACTCGGCGGGCATAGTCGAAGGCGAAGCGGGCGATCCGGGTAGAGGCGCGCTCGGTGATGATCTTCAGACTCTCCACTACACCCGGCACCACCGTATGCTCCAGGCCCGCGTAGAGGTCCTCCGTATTCTCACGGACCACTACCAAGTCGATGCTCGGGAAAGGAGTTTTGACGCCTGGAAGGTTCTTCACTGGCCGTAGGTTGGCGTACAGATCCAGCTCTTTCCGCAAGGCGACGTTGATGCTTCGGTGACCGGTCCCCACCGGCGTGGTAAGAGGGCCCTTCAACGCCACGCGCGTTGTGCGAATGGCCTCAACCACCGGATCTAGTTGTTCGTCGTCAACCCGCCGTCCGACCACGGGCCGCGCCTTGATTTCCTGCCAATTGATGCGAGCCCCGGCAGCTTCGAGCAACCGCACCGTGGCTGCCGTCACTTCCGGCCCTATCCCATCGCCTGAAATAAGAGTCACGGCGGCGACAACGGAATTTTCAGAGGAGAGTGTCATGCACAGCTCGACATTATCGTGAGACTGATCGCGCGAAACAAGCTATGGAAATTCTATTGTAGCAGCGAATCGGCGAAGGGGTCATGAAGTCCCGTCAAGGCCGCGGGAACTAGCGCGGGGCACCTTAAGCGACGCCCGGTGAATCTTTTTGACCGTGCGCCTTTCCATCTGTCTGTCGTTTGATTTCTTCGGCTTGATGGTATCCTGCTGGATCGGGTTTCGATTCTAATCAACGCGAGGGCCCAGAGCGGATGGACAGTTCACGGTTGATTTTCTCTTGCGCATTCTCATTCTTTCTTCTGGTCACGATTTCCGCGCCGCGGGCGCGTGCCCAGGCTTGGAACATCGGCTTGTACAAGCACTCGCCGGTGGACCCGCGCCTTGACACTCAGATTAAAGCGATGGCGAAAAGCCAGGGCGCAAACGTGGTCGAATTCACCAACGTCCGAGAGGCATTGAGAAGCGATGCCAAAGTGGTGGTGGAAATTGAACCCCACAACGAAGCACTTTTCCTGCGCACGGTCGACAAGATCTTTCGTGACAATCCTGTTCCGCACGTGCCTGCGTTGACGCGTGAGGGCTATGTGCTGGAGGCTCTTTACCTCGGTAAGGCCGCGCCTTATGACATCTGGATTACAGCGGCCGGTCCCGAGGGTATTCATAATGGCTTGTTGCGCGTGCCCAAAGTGCTGCGCTCCTGGCCCGCGGCCCTGGCGGAACTCGAGCCACGCCCAAGGTTCACGGCGGAGGCCGAGGGCAATCTCGGTCATGCCGTCTTTCTGGCGGATTATCCGTCGTTTCCCGAGCGGGGCGTGGTGGAGGGCTTTTACGGAACGCCCTGGAGCCATCAGGACCGCCTGGACATCCTCGATTTTGAGGGCGCGCACGGCATGAACGTGTACTATTACGCGCCCAAAGACGATCCCTACCACCGGCGTCTGTGGCGCCAGCCCTATCCGCCTGATCGGTTCCGGCAGCTGGGCGCTCTGGCCAGAGCGGCGCGCGACAACTTTGTCAATTTCTGCTTCGCCATCAGCCCTGGGCTTTCTATGACGTACTCCAGCGAGAGGGACTTTGCGGATCTCACCGCCAAGCTTGACAGCGTGGCAAGTGAGGGAGTGTCCTGCTTTGCTCTTTTTCTTGACGACGTGCCCCAGGATCTCCAGAATCCAGCCGACAAAGCGAAATTCAAGACCCTGGGGGCGGCCCACGTTTATTTGATCAACAAGCTCTACCAGAACCTCACTACCAAGTCGCCGCAGTACCGTCTGGTTGTAACCCCCACCGTCTACACTGGGGAATGGGGCAGCCGCGACTACGCCATGGCGCTTGGCGCCGGTGTGGATCCGCACGTGGACCTCGTGTGGACGGGACCGCAAGTGGTCTCTCCTACGATTACCGTTGCTGACGCTCAGTTTTGGGGGGCACTGCTCCGACGGAAGCCGCTGCTCTGGGACAATTACCCGGTGAACGACGGCATCCGCTGGCGTCTGCTGTTGGGCCCTCTGCGCGGACGTGATGCCAAGTTGAGCGAGGCTGTAGCGGGACTCTTTGCGAATCCGATGATCCAGCCTCACGCCTCCATGATTCCGCTCGCGACCGTGGCCTATTACTTGTGGAACTCGCCGACCTATGACCCCGAAAGGGCGCTGAAATACGCGGTGGAAGATCAGTACGGCGATAACGCCAATTTCCTGCTTGGAGCGTTTCTGAAGGACTACGGTGACTACTGGTGGCAGGAGAACGTGTTCCAGCCGCTGTTTGTCGAGCAGCGCCGCCAGTTTGATCCAGCCTTGTGCAACCGGCGGGTGCGTGGGCTGGAGTCCTCGCTGCGGGTTTTGACCGGACATGGCGAATACAACAACCTTCTGCCTGAGATCGCGCCGTTTCCCCGGCTCACCAGGGACCGGATCACCGAGGTTGAGTCCGATCCGGCCTTGGGGAGGGCGGGTGCGTGGGTTGCCTGGCGTGACGATTACGATCTGCTGGCTGCGCGCCACCTCAAGCAGCCGTGGCCGCTCAACGGTGATTTCAGCAAGTGGAAATCAGGGCAGGTGTACGAACTGAAGGACGAAAAGCAGATCACGGCGGGAAAAAAACTCTGGCAAGGCGCGAATCAGTACTCGGCGCGCGTGGGTTTGGGTTGGGACGACCAATGGCTGTACATCGGCATGGAGGTGACCGATCCGAATTTGTATCAGCCCTGGAATGGCCGCGGTATCGAAAATGGTGATGCCTTCCGCTTGATTCTGGAAACCGCTTTCCGCAAGAACTTCGACCTGGACAAGGCGGATGGCGACGAATACGAGCTCTACTTCAGCCCCGGTGATTTTGCGGGTATTCCGCCGAGCGTTTTCTCGGATGAGGATTACCTTCCGCCGCGTCCAGGTCCGCACAACTATTCAGCGGAAATGCGCATGGCCTGGAGGAAAACCCCGGCTGGCTTCGCCGGGGATATCGCCATTCCGGCCAGCTATTTTGACGCTCCGCTCCGGCCTGGATATGAAATCGGGATGGTATTCGGTGCCCAGAAGGTGATTGCCCCGGCGCCGGGCACAGCAGCCGAAGCCGCTGACCTTGACCGGATCGTCTTTACCTCGAAGCACGACACGGTTTTCCCGGCGCGCTTCGGGAATCCCAGGAGCTATCAGAGGCTGGTTTTGGGAGAGTAGCAAGTCCTGTTTCTCTCGGCCTCCTTGTCGACCGGATTGGTCCTGAACTCTCGGTGGGATCTCAAGTAATTCCGGCTGCAATTGGGGCTTGCTCAAGATCGATGCGACGTTCATTCACGTTTAATTTCCTGCTGCTGATCCTGGCTCTATGTATAGCGCTTTTCCCACGCCTGCGGGATTGGTATCGCGGCCGTGCACAGAATCGCACCGCTTGGAGTCCGGTGGTCGGGGAGAAGGCCGCAGGCATTCCCGGGGGAGCCGTTGAGGGTCCTTACTTTTCCGACTCTGACCGGGTCGCGGAGCGTATCATGGCCGAGATCGACAGGACTCGCTCGACCCTCGACGTAGCCATGTACGACCTGACCGAGGGCGAAATCACGGCTGCCATTGAGAGTGCGGGGCGACGCGGTGTGCAGGTGCGGGTCGTCGCAGACCAGCGCCAGGCGCAGGAATCACATTCCGAGATAGGCTATCTTGCGGGACGGGGAATCGAGGTGAGACGAAGCCGTGGATACCGCGGCGGCCGGTCACTGATGCACAACAAATTCGCTGTATTCGATCGCCAAGTCGTGGAAACCGGAAGCTTCAACTGGACTACCAGCGCGGCTCAATTCAATTTTGAGAACGCCATCTTCCTCCATGATCCGAAGGTGGCGTCACGCTATGAGAAGGAGTTCGAGCGCATTTGGGAGCAAGCCCGCTGAGGGTGCCGGCTGATTCTGAACAGACAGGCTCAGCGTCCTCCCGGCCGGGCGTTGGCGCTGTTTTTCTCGAGGGCTGGCACCAGGTATTGAGCGATCAGCGCGTCGTACTCCCTACGTGCTTCATCCGTCACTGAGGCTGACGCCAGCACGCCCGAGTCCGACGCCTTCAGGTAGAGATCGCCCGCCGAGCCAAAGTCCGCATCGCTGCTTTTGACGAATTTTTCCATGTCGGTTTCGCCGAATTCGTAGATCTGCTTGGCTGTATACGTTTGAAGCTGTTGCGGATCGAGTTTGCCGACGCTTCGGACGTAAATGGCCAATTTCCCGAATGCTCGAGCCTTGTCGTAGCTCACGCGGAGAATGTGGATATACTCCTGGGCAGGACTCTTGGGATCCTTGTAGGTATCGGCCAGCACATAGAAGTCGTCAAGTTTTCCGTTGTACCCGGAATCGATAAGCTGAAACAGGTGCGATGTCGCAGTGTTGAGCGCGGGAGCGTCGGGCCTTCGTTTGGCGTAGACGCTGCCAGCTCCCGCGACCACCAGCAATACCACAAAACCGACGGTCGCCAGTGGTGCTACCGGAAATGAAGCCAGCCCGGATTGTCGTTTCATATTCCTGTCCCCTGCGCTCTCGCCAAGTTGGCCTACGTCTGCCGGCGGAGTGTGATTTGGCACGCATCCTATCCCGGAAGCGCTTCTGATACAAGCAGAATCTTATGCAGGTTGTGCACAGGCTGTTTGTCGCCACTCTGGATGACGATTACGAGGGTTGCCGCTGCTGATGCGATGTTCCTCAACATCGATTCGCGCACAGGCCTCCAGATTCACGTGATCGAACCTAATCGACGAGGTGCACAAGGGAACGGAACCTCACGGCTTTGGAACAGTGATGTTGTGAACGTGCGTTAGTGCGTCAGTTCGTCCGTGGTCAGCGACGAGGATCGGACAACCCGATCGACTGACAAGCCTGTTGCCTATCACTCGCCATGGTCTTCATGCTTTGGCTTCGAACACCATATTGAAAGGAGTTTGGGCGACGCGCCTGAAGCTGCGGAATCCACCCTTCATCACGACATCGCGCAAGCGGGCCTCGCCTGCTTGCGCCCCCAGCGCCAGTCCCACTTCCTGGGCCCTGGAAGCAGGCGTACAGATCATGGTGGAGGCGCAATAAAACAAGCGGCCCACGAGATTCAGATTATCTTCCACGCGATCGTTGGCGAAAGGCTCGACGATCATCCAAGAGCCATCGGGCGCGAGCGTCTCGCGCACGTGCGCGGCAGCGCCAACCGGGTCGCCCATATCGTGCAGGCAGTCGAAGAAGGCGACCAGGTCGTAGCCTTTGCCGGGATAGCCTTTGGCCCACGCGACCTGAAACCCCACGCGGTCGTCTACGCCCGCGGCCCCGGCGGATTTCCAGGCTGCCTCAATTGAGCCTGGATGGTAGTCGAATCCGGCGAACTGCGATTTCGGATACGCTTTGGCCATAAGCACGGTTGAAGCTCCGCGTCCGCATCCGACGTCTGCCACCTTCGCGCCTGAGGTCAGCTTGGCCTCGACCCCATCCAGCGCCGGAATCCAGGAACTGATCAGGTTGGCCGCGTAATTTGGCCGAAAGAATCGCTCTGTGCCCTGAAAGAGATCGTGATGGTGCTGGTGCCAGCCCACCCCGTCACCGCTCTTGAAGGCTTCCACAAGCTGTTCCTCATCCTTCCAGACGGATGCGATCACCTGAAATGCTCCTGGCAGAGACGCCGGACTGTCTTCGACGGCCAATGCAAATGCCTGCTCATCCGGCAAGGTAAAGCGGCCAGTGGTTGCATCATACGTTACGTAGCCACCTGCCGCCTGTGCTGCCAGCCACTCGCGTACATACCGCTCGGTAGTTCCCGTCTTTTCGGCCACTTCCGCCGAAGTCATCGGTCCAGCGTCTGCCATGGCACGGTAGAGGCCCAGCTTGTCTCCGATCCTAACCAAGGCGGCGTTCATTGCTGCGCCCATTTCGCCGAGGGCTTGGCCCATGAACTTATCCAGCTTAACCGGATCGATCTGCATGCTTTCCTCCTCTCAGGGTTCGACTCGAGGCGGGCGAGCAGTTTGCTTTTCTTCCCACGACGAGTCCGGCCCACAAAGTCCAAGCCGCCCAGCTCCAAAATCGAAACAGTTCTATCAAATGTGAAAGACAGGAGTATTCTACTTGATCGTTGCTGCCAAAACCAGGATACAAAGCAACGCCATCTGCGATGCGGGTTTCGAAAAGTACGCCTCGGCACCCGCGCGGTTAACGGACCAGCGTGTCCGGGTGATCGTATTGTATTTTGCTTGCCATGACCCTTCGGCTCTGAGCCGTTCAGATAACCAAATTGCACGCGGAAACAGCGCAGACGGAGCTACTCACCGCCTCAAATCTGGTCCCCAGGCCGAATGGGCAAAGTGAGTGAAATTGCTCCGGTGACGAAGGAGTGAGGCCAAGAACGGGCGCCGTATTCGGGCTCTGGAATTTACGACGAAGTTACGGAAACAAGACAGTCGCTTGGCAATCGTGCAAGTGACGGCGTTGTATAATTGAGAATGAGGATTGCATCGCTGACATGGCTCTGAAATGCCCATGTGTGTCAATGATGTCAGATGGTTGATAAATGCTATCTAGGCTTTTGTGGTTGGCTGTTAGCGTCTACGGTGCCGGGATTCTGCTTGCCCTGCCCTCGGTGATCCGGCGGCGGCCCGCGCTGGCACCGGCGGCCCTGGTTGCGCTGGGTGTGGGCCTCGTGCTACACCTCGCTTCGCTTGGCGTTCCGGCCCTGGAAACGCACCGTTTTCCCGTGGCCGACGTGCGCAGCGCGCTTTCATTTTTCGCCTTTATGGTGACCGCAGCTTTTTTTTCGGTTTACCTGCGCTATCGCCTGGCGGCGGTGGGCCTGTTCATGCTGCCTCTGGTTTTTGTGCTAACGCTCGCCTCCGCTCTACACGCGGGGCCGTCGTTTGAGTCCAACACTTTTCGCAGCGGCTGGCTAATGCTCCACATCGGTACGACATTCCTCGGTTATACCGGCCTCTTCCTCGCTTTCGTGGCGGCGGTGATGTACCTGATCCAGGAGCGCGGGCTGAAATCCAAGCGACTCGGGCGGTTCTATGACCGGCTGCCGTCGCTCGAGGTGTGTGACGAGATCTACTACCGCTCGCTACTGTTCGGATTCCCGCTGCTGACCTTCGGCATCCTGACCGGATTCGTTTGGGCCAGCCGGACCTGGCGCGGCCCCTGGGAGTTCGACCCCAAGATTCTGGCTTCGATGGTCACGTGGCTGATCTGCCTTGTGCTATTTTCCACACGCCTGAGCGGTAGCTGGCAGGGCCGCAAGGCCGCTTACGGGGCGATCTTCGCCTTTGCCGCGGTGATGGTGACGTTTGTGGGAATCAGCTTTTTGAGCGGACAGCATGGATTCGCTCCGAACTTGGGGCCATGAAGCAAGAAGATGAAGGCCTAACGAGTATTATAAATCGTAGTGACGGCTTCACTGCAGCGCAGGTGTCCTCACCGGCGTTTTCGGCGCTGAGGACAGCGCCTCTACAGAATTGGGCGTCACGATAATTTGTAATACTCAGTAGGCGGATGTGGTTTCGGACGCAGTCTTTCAGGACGGACCAACGACCGATGGACGTTATTGAGCCATGAACTTGGTATTGGTCGGAATTAATCATCGTACGGCTCCGGTTGAGGTGCGGGAGCGGATGTACATCCAGGAGTCGCATCTGCCTGCGGCCGTATCGAACCTCGTGGGTCGCCAGGGAATCATCGAGGGTATGATTCTCTCCACCTGCAACCGAGTGGAGGTGGTCGCGAACGCTGACGAGGGTGTGGAGCCGGAACCGATCCTGAGGCAATTCCTGGGCGAACTGCACCATTTCGACCTTTCAGTCTGGGAGCACTACTTGTATTGGTGGCGGCAGGAAGGGGCGATCCGGCACTTGTACCGAGTGGCTGCGAGTCTGGACTCGATGATCCTGGGGGAGCCGCAGATCCTAGGTCAAGTGAAGCAAGCCTATGCGGTTTCGCGCGAGGCGGGAGCGCTTACGGGCACGCTTCACGAGGTCGTAAATCAGGCACTCAGCGTAGCGCGGAAAGTCCGCCGCGAAACGGCACTCGGCTCGAACGCGGTGTCGATATCGTACGCAGCCGTGGAACTGGCCAAGAAGATTTTTGGGAGCCTGGAAGGGAAATCGATCCTGGTGCTGGGCGCGGGTAAGATGAGCGAGCAGGCGGCCCGCCACCTGTTACAGGCCGGCGCCAAGTCCATTTTTGTTGCCAACCGCACTTACGAGCGCGCCCTCGATCTGGCCAAAGCGTTCCAGGGAATTGCCATTCGTTACGAGCAGCTCGCCGAAACCATGAACCAGGCTGACATTGTAATCAGCTCAACGCGGGCTCCCGGTTATGTGGTGACGCGAACTCAAGCTGAGCAACTCATGGCGGCGCGGCGCAAGCGGCCGATCTTCTTTGTGGACATTGCGGTGCCGCGCGATATTGAACCGTCAATCAACGAAATCGAAAACGCATTTGTCTACGACATCGATGATCTCGAGCAAGTGGTGGCGGAGAACCGCAAGCAACGCGAAAAGGAGGCCGAGTGGGCCGAGCAGATAATTGATGAGGAGGTCCAAAGGACGACGAAACGTCTGGCTTCGCGCGAGGTGGCGCCGACGATTATGGCCCTCGAAGCTCGACTCGCTCACATCCGTGAGTCAGAAACTGAGCGCTTCCGCGGGCGCCTGAGTACTCTGACTGAGGAGGAGCGCCGAGCGGTAGACGAAATGACCCGTCGCATGCTCAACAAAATCTTGCACGGGCCGATCACCGAACTCAAGAACGGCGCCGGGCATCCTGACCACAGTGCGCTCGTTCAAGTGGTCCGGAAAGTATTTGGGTTGGAGTAGCCATAGGCGAGGATTGATGCGGGCGCGAGGCTTGCGCCCGGGGCCTTATGAAAGTTGTCATCGGATCGCGCGGCAGTAAACTGGCGTTGGTGCAGGCTGGCTGGGTCAGAGATCAGTTGCTTGCCGGTGGTCACGAGGTCGAGATCCGCCGCATTAGGACCACGGGCGACCGGCAGTCGGAGGGAGACCGGCCTGTTGCAGTGGGAACCAAACAGCTCTTCGTCAAGGAGATCGAAGAGGCCCTGCTCGATGGCGGAGTGGATTTGGCTGTTCACAGCCTGAAGGACATGCCGGCGGAGCAACCAGTGGGGCTCTACGTGGCTGCTGTGCCTCGGCGCGAGGATCCACGTGATGTCCTTGTCTCCCGCGACAATCGTCCTCTCGGCGCGCTGCCCGCCGGTGCCCGAGTCGGTACCAGCAGCCTGCGCCGCCAGATTCAGCTTCAACGCTTGCGTCCGGATCTGCTGCTTCTGCCGATCAACGGCAACGTGGACACTCGCCTGCGCAAACTCGCGCGCGGCGAGTATGACGCCCTGCTGCTGGCGGCCGCCGGCCTGAACCGGTTGGAACTCGGCGAGCGGATAACCTCTTACTTTGATCCCGAGGAGCTGTGTCCTGCCGTCGGGCAGGGTGCCTTGGCGATCCAGATTCGCCAGGGTGACGAGTTAATGGCGAGGGCTGTGGCACCGCTCGATCATCCCGTGAGCCACCAGACGGTGCTGGCCGAGCGCGCCGTTGTCGGGCGCCTCGGAGGCGGCTGCGACCGTCCGATCGCGGCACATGCCTGGATCGGTGCGAACTCCTCGACCACTGGCGCCACGGAAGCAGCGGCTCCTGAGATGGCATTGCTTACCGTGAGGGGAGTGGTAATGAGCACAGACGGCCGCGCCCTGCTCCAAGCGAGCTGCTTTGGGCCACTTTCGGAGGCTACATATCTAGGCCAAAGACTTGCGCAGGATCTGCTCAGCCAAGGAGCGGCGGAGATCCTCGGAATCTGAAATGGTAACGTGCAAGACCGGGGCTGGAGGCTGGAATCGCAACTGAACACTCGAAATCCGAAAACCAGCAGCCCTTGGCCGGGAGGCGCATTGTCATTACCCGCGCTCGCTCGCAGGCCGGTGCCCTGGCCCGGACATTGGCGGGTAAAGGCGCCCAGGTTGTCGATCTACCTGTGATCGAGATCCGTGAGCCGGCCTCCTGGGAGCCGCTCGACCGGGCGATCCAGAGGCTGGACGAGTTCGACTTTGTGCTCCTCACCTCGGTGAATGGGGTGCGCAGCTTTCTCGGTCGCCTCGCCCTCTGTGGCCGCCCCCTTGCCGATCTCGAACGACTGCAAATTGGCGCCATCGGGCCGGCGACAGCGGCAGAGTTGAAGCACGCACGGGTTCACGTGGATGTTGTGCCGCGTGTTTATCAGGCCGAAGGCCTGCTTGAGATCCTGGGTCAGCGTGATCTGACGGGCAAACGGTTCTTGATCCCTCGCGCCAAAGTAGCTCGCGACCTGGTTCCACGCATCCTCGCCGACCACGGCGCGAAGGTCTGCGTGGTCGAGGCTTACGAAACAGTTGCACCGGAAATCGGGACGAGGGAAATCGAAGAGGCCTTCAATCCTCGGCCTGACCTGATTACCTTCACGAGCTCATCTACGGTTACGAATTTCATTCGCCTCGTAGGACAGGATCAGCTCGGCGAGATGTTGCGGGGAGTAGCGGTGGCTTCAATCGGTCCGATCACCTCCCAGACCGCTCGCGAGCTAGGTGTCGAAGTCACGACTGAGGCTTCGGAATCAACGATTCCAGGGCTAGTCAATGCCATCGTGGAACACCTCCGTCGGCGAGCCCGGGTCTGAGTCTTGAGGCGATCTTCAGGCGGCCAACGTTTGCTTCGAGCGCCTCGCCGGACCGCAGCGAAACTCCTCCAACATCTCTGATTACCAAAGTACTATCGAAGTCTCGTTGAATCCTGCCGATATATAGAGGGAAGAAAGCACGGCTCGATCCCGGAGGTAGGTGACGATGGCTCGGCTTCGATCGAAGGGCTCCGCGCTGGTTCAAGCGGCGATTGTGTCGCCCATTCTGTTACTTATGGTGTCGGCGCCGTTCTTCTTTTGGAAATTCATCCGACACCATGGCGTATCGGGCGGCGACAAGCCGTCCTGGTCGCGACGAGCGCCAGTTGTCCCCTCTCAGGCGAGAGTACAAGCGGATACCGTGCCAGGCGCAGTCAAGGTAGCTCCTAAGAACTTGGCGAGCCTGAAACGCTAGCACGCATTTGGCCCCGCTTCTCCTGCTGAGACGGTCCACTTGACCTCACTGCGCATTCAGAAAGAGGAGGCTGGCAGAAAGCCGACGAGAGGAATGGGCTGGCGTCACAGGTTCAACAATTCTCGAAGCTTGCGCGTCTGGGCGCGGCTCACGGGGATTTCGGTCTGCTTGCGGTCGTCCATTTTGAGCTGGTAGGAACTCTTAAACCAGGGCACGACTTCCTTGATGCGGTTGATGTTAATAAGGTAAGAGCGGTGTACGCGCCAGAACACGTTGGGGTCGAGGTTGCTCTGCATCTCTTCGATAGTGCGGAAATTCGACTGTCCGTCAAATTCTTTTGTGACCACGCTGATCACGCCATCCTCGATGCTAGCGTAGATGATCTCTTCGGAATCCACCAGGAAAAGGCGGCCTCCGCTCTTGACAAGCAATTTGCTTCGGGGCGCGGCCGGCGCCTTGCCTACCATTTCCACCAACCGATCGAGCTTCTCCCTGGCGGAATCCGTCGGCGCCGTCATTTGCCGGGCCTTCGCGATGGACTTTTCCAGACGTGCCTTGGCAACGGGCTTCAGCAGATAATCGAGCGCGTTTACCTCGAAGGCGTGAATCGCGTGCTGATCATAAGCCGTGACAAAGATGAAGAGGGGCAGTTTCACCTTCTTCTCGACCAGCCGTTTGATCACGCCGAAGCCGTCGAGACCCGGCATCTGCACATCGAGAAGAACAAGGTGCGGCTCTAGCTCGCGGATCAGGCTAACGGCTTCCAGCCCATTCTTGCCCTGACCGATTACCTCCACATCGGAGAATTCCTTGAGCAGGAAAGCCAGCTCGTCCCGAGCCAACTGTTCGTCGTCGACGATTAAGGTCCGCATGAGAAAACATCTCCTTGGCTGCCACGAAGCTTGTGAATGCTTATTATAACAGTCCCCTGGAACCGTCCCCATCACACCCATCATGGTTGATTCCCTTCTATTGATCACGATTTGTGAACCGGTGCTTTGCTGTCCGACGAGGATGACTGTGAAGCGGATTGCCGTAAACAGCTGCGGTTCGCTTTTCCCTCAAGACAAGCCGTTGAAAATCCTGAGCTGTCGTGCCTGCTTTTTGATAGGATAGCGCCACCTTCCGGGATTTTACGGGTCTGGGAACTGGTGGACTCGGATGGGGACAGGGAGGGAGAGAAAATGAAACATATTGCCGGTACGGTGCTTCTGGCGCTGGGGATCGCACTGCTGGCTGGTCAGCAGGGGCTCCGGGCCCAAAGCTGTGGCGACGAAGAAGCGATGGTGAATTCGAGCCTGCAGTCGGTGACGGATCTGGTAGCGACTGTCAGAAAAGAGAGCGTGGAGGACTTCGGGAGGACCTTCCACCAAAAGGTATTTCTTAGCAAAGTGACCTCCGCCTTGAGCGTGATCGATATTCCGATTGACTGCCTGAATAAGGCGGCTGGAGACAGCGCTACGCCAAAGGACCAGGCCGCAGCGGACAAAGCGAAAGCCGATACCTATACCAAGCTCAAAGGCAGGTTGGAGGACTTCAAAACGCGAGTAAAGGCTGCCGCCGAATCGAAGGTCGCAAAGGGGATCATCGAGAAGGCGGAGTTCGCGAGCTAGCCCGACATTTTCAGCGTGCTTGGGCCGAGCACCTCACCTGAAGATCGAAGCCAGGATCCGTGTGCGCCTAGCGCTCTCAGTTCCGGCGCGTTTATGCCCCGGCTTTTATGCCAAAGAACGTACGAGTCATCGAAAGCAAAAGAATATATCAAGGCAAGGTGGCAACCCTCTGCGTGGACCGTATTGTCGAACCGGGTGGCGTTGAGGCCACGCGCGAAATCGTGTCTCATGCGGGATCGGCGGTGGTACTGCCGCGTCTCCCTGACGGCCGCATTCTGCTGGTACGGCAATTCCGTTACGCGGCAGGGAAGATGTTGTGGGAATTAGTGGCAGGAGGCATCGAGCCCGGCGAGGATCCTGAACAGGGAGCCTATCGTGAACTGCTGGAAGAAACGGGATATCGGGCAGGCTCCATGCGCTTCCTATGCAGTTTCTACCCGAGCCCGGGCTTTCTCTCCGAGCAAATGTTCCTCTTTGAAGCCACAGATCTTGCCAGATCGAAGTCGCGCCGCGAAGCCGACGAGCGCATCCGCCTCGGACGGTTCAGTCCGGCCGAACTGCGAAGGATGGCTGCGGAGAACCGCATCAAGGATGGAAAAACGCTAGTGGGACTCTTGTGGGTTTCGGACCGCGGCGTGCGGATCTCGTCGCGATCCTCTCCGAGAAGGAAAGCTCGTACCACAGTAAGCCACCTATTATCAATCGTATAATATGCAGTTAATTCCAATAGATTCTACACTATTCTCTTGACAAGCTACCCCCCCTGCGTTAGAAAGTACGCGCGGGAGCATGCTCGGTGTCTAGTCACGAAATCTGGACTTCAGAGAATTGCCGGGATCTCGGATTCCCGGCAGTTTGTGTTTTAGAGCCCTATCGATGACCTGGCATACCCGGGAATCCCAAGGAGGAAGGCAGTGGCAAGACTTCAAGGCAAGGTAAAATGGTTTAACAATACCAAAGGGTATGGGTTCATCGGTCAGGATGGTGGGCCTGATGTTTTCGTTCATTACTCAGCCATCGATATGGAGGGCTTCAAGACCCTGCAGGAAGGCGATACGGTTGAGTTTGAGGTAGTTCAAGGGCAAAAGGGACCGCAGGCTGACAAAGTAACCAAGGTCAACTGAGCCTCGGGCCCATTGAGGGCGCGGCTCCAGTCGTCAGATTTCGAGTTGAGGAAAGTTGTGGTTTGATGCGAAAATGGATTGGCAGGTCCGTTAGTCTTGTAATGTGAACTGGATTTGCCAATAATCCGGCTGTTAGAGTGCAGGGCTGTTCAAGACCTTAAAGACCCTGCAGTCCAAAACAAGACATTTAAGACCTCAAGACCTTTAAACGGTTGATTTTTTTCGCCTGAACAGGTTACAATCGAACACCCGCAAGTCGTGGCGACGCGCCAGGGCAGGGTGAATATCTGAGCCAGGAAAACCGCAATTTAGATCTGCGGAGCGGAGAGCCCGCGAGGTGATGTGATGATGTCGCGGCATGTGATCGGCTTGTTGGCAGCGCTCTTGTTAGCCATGCCGGTTTGGGCCGAACGGTCAAGCCCTCTTTTGAGCCATCGGCTGGACGCGGGCGGTACCGGTTCAGTGGGCGCGGACGTGGAGCAAACATTTACTGTCCCCGCAGATACGGAAGCACACGTCAAGCTGCTTTCGGGGATGCACACACGCATGAGTGCTGTTGATGATCCCGTTACGGCTTTGCTGGTAAGTCCTGTGGTCGTGGACGGCCGGGTTGCCATTCCTGCCGGCAGCTTGCTCGACGGCCGAGTCACCTCCGTTCACTCCTCCAGACGCCTCCATGGGGCTGGGGAGTTGGCTTTTCGCTTTGAGCAAATCACTTTGCCCGATGGCGAGAGCGCAGCGGTTAACGCCGTGCTTTGCGGATTCGATAAGCCGCTGGCTCATGTGAAGCTTGACCCTGAGGGCCACTTGAGGGGGACCCGGAGTTTTGGGTGGAAGTCAGTGGCGGGATTTGGATCCTGGGGTACCTTTGCGGTCCTGAAAGCCGCTACTGTGAGCCTCGGCGCAGCTAGCCCGGTTTTGCCGATCGCCGGCACGGGGCTGATTGGCTATGAACTGTTGGGGAGGGGGAGAGACGTTCATATTCCCCCTGAAACGCGCTGCCGCGTACGTCTCAACTATCCAGTCACCGTCCGCGTAGCTTGGTGATCCAGCCCTAATCCTTTGGCTCCCGTTGTGCTGGAGCTATGCCCGTTGCCGAGCTTGCCCTCAGGATGCGATCTTCGGGTCGCGCTTCGTCTTCAGCCTTCCATGGACTCGCTTGTCTTTCACAATAACGCCATCGTTGCCTCCGATGAGGCCTGCCTTTCTCCCGGACAGGCAGGCGTTCTTATGGGCTGGGGTGTATTCACCACGTTGCGGATTTACCGGGGACTGCCGTTTGCTTTCGATCACCACTGGGCGAGAATGTCTCGCGATGCGGCGAAGCTCGGGGTTGAGCTTGGATACGCCCAGTCGGCCGTCCGCCAAGACGTGATCGATCTCGCTCGTGCCAACCACCGCGAGGAAGGTATGGCCCGGGTTGCTTTCGTGCGCAATCGGGGAGGGGCGTGGGCAGGAGAGAATCAGAACGCCGCGACGGACCTGCTGATTCTCACGCGAGACTTGCCCAAGTGGCCCGAAACCCATCGTCTGGAGATCGGTCCACGAGCCATTTTCTCTGAAAGCCCATTCGCTGGGCTGAAGTGTCTCGCATGGGCGGTTCCGTCTCTTCTCGCCGAGCAGGCTCACAGCCGCGATTTTGACGATGCCCTCATCCTCAACGAGCGAGGCCACGTGGCGGAGTGCACCTCCGCGAACTTCTTTCTGGTAAGGGGGGGAACCGTCTTAACTCCACCGCTTTCCTCCGGGTGCTTGCCGGGCGTCACTCGTGAAACCCTGCTCGAAATCGCACCCCGCAACGGAATCCCCCTCCGTGAGGTCGACCTGACCCTCGATGATCTTGCGGACGCGGATGAGATCTTCATCAGCTCCACGACTCGTGAAGTGGCTCCGGTCGCCCTCATCGCCCCCGCCCGCAGCTATGCCGCCCCGGGGAAAATCAGCCAAGCCCTGGAATCAATCTTCCGGGCCCATGTGCACTCGTGGCTGCAGGCTCAGTAATTGGCTGGGCGGGCCCTACTGGCGTGGTCGGTTCAATTTGACACATCCCCAGTGGGATACTAACATCAGAAGCGTGGTGCTAATGGGCAGTTTGGCGGAATCTGAGGGGAAAGAGAATAATGCCTAACGATGTTCTTCGCATTGCTGAGCGGGAATTCCACTCCCGTCTGATCGTGGGTACCGGCAAGTATCGCAGTTTTCAGGAAATGGCCCGCGCCCATGCGGCTTCGGGCGCTGAGATCGTTACCGTGGCCGTCCGTCGTGTGAACCTCACGGACCGTTCCAAGGAGTCGCTGCTCGACTTCATCGACCGCGACAAGATTTTTATTCTGCCCAACACGGCCGGATGCTACTCGGCAGATGAGGCGGTCCGCGCAGCCCGTCTGGCGCGCGAGGTCGGGCTCTCCAATTGGGTAAAGCTCGAGGTCATCGGTGATGAGCGAACGCTGTTTCCCGACAACTTCGAGCTGGTGAAGGCAACGGAAGTGCTTGTGCGCGACGGTTTCGTAGTGCTGCCGTACACGAATGACGATCTCATTAGCGCCCGGCGGCTGATCGACGCCGGCGCTGCCGCGGTGATGCCGCTCGGTGCGCCCATCGGCTCGGGTCTGGGACTGCAGAACATCGCGAGCTTCCGCATCCTGCGGGAAATGATCACGGGAGTGCCGCTGATCCTCGATGCCGGAGTAGGAACCGCCTCCGATGCCGCGATCGCTATGGAACTCGGCGCGGACGCTGTTCTCATGAACACGGGAATCGCCGGGGCGGACGACTCCGTTTTGATGGCCGAGGCCATGAAGAACGCGGTTCTCGCCGGACGACAAGCTTTTCTTGCCGGGCGCATGCCAAAGAAGCTTTACGCGACCGCCTCGAGTCCGCTCGCGGGCGTGGTCCGGTAGCCGCCGGCCCGCTCGGGGACAAACTGTACACATGGCCGCTGGCCTCGCTCTGGTTCTACTCGTTTTTCTCTTCTTCATCATTCTCTATCGGACGTCCGCCGCCCGGTACCGCACCCGGCCGTTAGTTGCTCCTACCGAAGCCGAAATCGTGCTTGAGTTCCAGCGCCGCCGCTCGCGCCTGCTTTACTGGGCAGTAATTCCGTTTGTGGGCGCTCTCTCGGCAATGCTCCTGATCGGGCCAATTCCCTACTATCCTTTGCAGCAGCGCGTTGAACCGGCGCTTGGCCTGATTGTCTTGCTGTCCGGATTGAGCGCGCTGGGAATGCTTACGTTGATCTACCGGTGCCCCTCCTGTGGGCAGGTTCCCCGCGGCGGGCGCTTTGTGGATCTGAATCCGGAGACCTGTCCGGCGTGCGGGGTAAGACTGAAGTAAACTGGTTCCTCGAATGCGAGTCAGGGTTTGGAAGCGGGAGTATCGGTAGCTGGGCTTTCAGTTGGAGGCCGGTTCGGCTCGGCTTTGGGGTCTTCCTCGGGCAAGGTGTAGATGGTCTGGTTGGGTGCGACCAGGTGCAGTTGATCGTGCGCCAGCCGGTCGATTACTTTGGGATCGGTTCGCAGCCCCTGGATCTGCTTGTCGATGTCCTGGTTCTCTTTTTGCAGCCTGTTGACTTCCTGCTTGAGAGCGTTGATTTGCTTCTGCTGGCGGCGGTGGACCATCCAGCCGTTGTCACCGAAGATCGCGTTCATCAGGAAAAAGGCGAAAGCCACGATCAGCACACTGATACCCGCGAGCCGTACTTTTGGGGCGTCCCATAGGGAAGTGGTTTCCTCGAGCGGATTTTTCACCGGAGGCCCGGTCTTAGCCGCTTTGGAGACTGGGGGCTTCAGTACCCCTGCTTTCCTGATCATTGCCGCTCGCTTGTCCCGGGCTACGCCCGGCGACCGAGGAATATTCGAAACGCAGTTGCCACCACGGCTCCTCTTATTGTATCGTCGCCGTCAAGAGAGTGGCTACTTGCTACGGTGCGGTATCCGCCTTCGGAAGAGCGGCGCGGAAGGAGCAGGAGAGTGCCGGTGGATTGTGCGAGTCGGTCAACAGGCTGGCTTAACAAGCCAACTGATTTGCGCAATATCCCGGGTACCTATCGAGGTGTGGCTTCTAGTGGAGAGGCAGGCAAAAAATGACCGACAAAATAGTGATACTGGTGACGGCGGCGAAACTGGGTGAATGCAAGAAGATTGCGCGCCACCTGGTGGAATCACGTCTCGCCGCCTGCGTCAACATCGCGCCGCCTGTTCAATCGATCTATCAGTGGCAGGGCAAGGTTGAGCAGGCCAGGGAATATTTACTGATTATCAAGACTTCCCGCCCGCTCTTTCAGGAAATCAAGGCGGCCATATGCAGCATTCACAGCTACAAGACGCCAGAAATTATCTGCCTGCCGATTATCGACGGTTCGAGGGACTATCTGCAGTGGATGGACGATTCCTTGAAATCGGCGGAGATCGAAACTGCGCCAGCCACGACCGCGTGACGGCTCCGGAGAAGCCAGGTTCAGCCTGTAGCGCCGGCCTATGACCCGCGTTTGTCTCCTGCCTACTTGCGTCCGGCGGCCTCAGCGTTCTCGGTCGGATCAGCGCCGCTCCAGGTTGCATCGGCCGTCGGTCCGTAGACCGGCGGGACTGGTTTGTCGAGCAGTCGCAAGTAGACGGTGAGTTGGGTTCGATGATGAGCCGTGTGCAGGATGCGGCGCCAAAAGACCCAGAGTCTCGGACGCTCCACATCGAAGAACGGGACCGTAGCCTGCCACCAGGCTTCATCTTTCGGCGCCAGAAAAGCCAGCCGGTCCACGACCATTTCGATAAGACGGCGGGCGTAATCCTCTGGCGTCCAATCCTTGCCGATGAGCACGCCTGGCGCGGGCTCGAGCGCTCCCAGAAACTCGGCGAAGAAGCGCCGTCCCGAGAAGATCTGATGCTTCATGATATCTTCCACTGTGCTCGACTTCGGGTGGGGTCTGAAGCTCAATTCGGCGGAAGAGAACTGCCGCCACACCGAAACCACTTTGTTGGTTTCACTCGAGTAGGTGTCGAGCATATGTTGGAATATCGGCGAAGAGGTGCGGGGCACTTCCGAGTCCGGAATGGCGTTGTAGGGGTATTCCATGCAACTCTCCGATCTTGCCGCACGATGTAGCCCGGCGGGCTGAATAATGTAGGGCGTGTTCGCCATACTCTGGATCGCCAGCGGCATGGCAGGTAGCGCTGGTTCTCATGAATCCATTCGACAAGATTAAATCCGGGCCAGAGCTTGATCGAGATCGGCAATCAGATCCTCGGCTTCCTCGATACCCACGGAAATGCGTACCAAGCCATCGGTGATGCCAATACGCATACGATCTTCCCGGGGGACGCTGGCGTGGGTCATGGTGGCGGGATGAGAAATTAGGGTTTCGACACCGCCCAGGCTCTCGGCCAGGGAACATAGTTGCACCCACTTCAGCACCGTCTTGGCATTTTCGAGCGATCCGATTTCAAATGCCAGCATACCGCCAAACCCGGTCATCTGACGCTGGGCGAGTTCGTGCTGCGGATGATCGGGAAGTCCGGGATAGTACACCTTCTTCACCTTAGGATGCGAGGCGAGGTGGCGGGCCACGGCCATGCCGTTCTCGTTATGCTGGCGCATACGCACGGCGAGCGTCTTCACGCCGCGCAGCACCAGCCAGCTGTCCATAGGGCCCAGGATTGCCCCGGCGGCGTTCTGGATGAACTTCAGCCGCCCCGCTAATTCGGCGTCCTTAAGAATCACTGCTCCGCCCACGCCGTCGCTGTGCCCGTTCAGGTACTTGGTGGTGCTGTGAAGGACCACGTCGGCGCCGAGTTCAAGCGGACGTTGGAAATACGGGCTCATGAAGGTATTGTCCACGGCGAGAATCGCGCTGTGGGCGTGGGCGATGCCAGCGGCGGCGGCGATATCGGTGAGTTCCATGATTGGATTCGTGGGGGTTTCAATATAGATAAAGCGAGTGTTGGGACGAATCGCTTGTTCGATTTCCTCCACCCGGCAGGTGTTGGCATAACTGAACTCGAGTCCGAAGTTCTTCAGCACCCGTTCGAATAACCGAAAGGTTCCTCCATAAAGGTTCTTTCCCGAAACGATATGGTCTCCCGACTTGAGCAGAGTGAACAGGGCATTGATTGCAGCCATGCCGGAGGCAAAGGCGAAGGCGAAATCTCCGCTCTCGAGAGCCGCCAGATTGCGCTCGAGGGCAGCACGGGTGGGGTTTGAAGTCCGGGCGTACTCGTATCCCTTGTGCTTACCCAGTTCCTCTTGCAGGAAGGTGGATGTCTGGTAGATGGGAACAATCACCGCGCCGGTGGCCGGATCGGCCTCCTGGCCAGAGTGAATGGCTTTGGTCGCGAATCCCATGATGTGATCTCCAATCCCGAAAGTAACTGACAAGACAATGACGATTCAAGATATCTGCGAGTGGTCTTGGTTTGCTTCTCTATCCACCTATTTTAGACTCGACAATTTGATATCATACACTGTGCTGTCCTCAGGTTCGGAGTGTGCCTCGATTCGCGCTGGCCGGAGACAGAGTTCTTAAGTGGAGATACAGATGATTCAGGATTCTCGTAAACGTTGGCTGGGTTTCGCACTTACCGGTACGGCCGGCCTAATCCTCTTGACGGCCTCGTGGAGCGGCGCCCAGACCCAGTCGGATCACCTCACCAACGTGAACGTCTCGGTGAGGGATGCCCAAACCGACAAACCGCTGTTCCAGGCCCGGCTGACCCTGCAGTTCCAATACCGCGAACCGGGCGCACTAAGCCCCCTGAAGCGGACGAAGACCCTTACATTCACGGGCAAGACTGACGTGCGGGGCCGCTATCGTTTCGCTGGAGTCTCCTGGGGAAACGTTCGCCTTATCGTGACGGCGCCTGACCACCAAACCTTCAGTAAAGAGTTTCTGGTCGACAAGGATAATCCGCTGTTCGAGGTCAAGCTGAAGAGGCCCCAACCCCTACTCTGATCGATGGTCTTCGAACTGCTCTGACGTTAGCCTTCGCGGCAAAGACGATTTTGCGGGCCCTTCCTATTGTGCCGCCTCCACAGCGGCGCTATGTATTGTGGGTAGCGAAGATCTTGCTTCAACTTGGTGCAACTCGCTAAAACTCTTGCGCTTTTCGAGTCTTAGCTTTACGACAGCGTCCTTTTCCACACAGTTTTCAACAAATCTGTTGAAATCTCTTATGCGAACCATAGCCTGACTGTGGTCTTATTGCTTGGGAGGATCCGCCTTGGGAGTCTGTGCTTGAGGAGCGCTTGCTGCCGCAGGCTTGCTGAGGCTCGGGCTGGCTGACGTGTTGGGGTTCGCGGTGGGCTTAAAATAGTCGGGATCCAGCCAAACCGAGGTCTTAGACTTGAGAGCCTGTACCGCCGTACGGAGTTTCTCCTGTTTCAGGCTATTCTCGATGGTCTGCTGTACATCCTTGAGCTGCGCAGAGTGGCTGTGTTTCACGATTTGAAAGAAAATGATGGACTGTTGCTGGTAGTCGACGGGTTCGGTGAACTCACCGTCTTTGGCTGCGAAAAGCTTCGATTCGATTTCGGGTGGAAGTTGATTGCGTCCGAAGTTCCGGGTGTTGTTGTCTACGAAAACCGCATTCTGGACAGTGAAATCCTTCGCTACCTTGGCAGGATCGGCGCCCGGCGCCGCCAGTGCTTTCCGAATGTCCTCAGCCTTCGCTTTCGCCTCGTCCGAGGTGAGTCCTGAAGCATCCGCCTTCGCGTTCGCAGGCTTGATCCGGATGCTGACGGCGCGAACTTCCACCTGCTCAAAATCCTTGGGATGCGCCGCGAAATACTGGCTGACCTCGGTCTCGCTCACCGGAGTATTCTTGGCTATCTTGTCGTATTCGGCCTGGGCGAGGCGCTGGACATGTTCGAAGGCCTCCTGACGACGGATTTCGCGAGACTCGTCGAGGTGATCGCGCACCGCCTGCTGTTCAAGCACGAGAGTGGTCACGTAATTATCCGCAAGCACTTCTTTGCCCTTAGGCTGAGTCGACAAGGTGCGCTGGTCCTGGGGATTAAGGCTGCGAATGAGGAAATCGACATCCTCCGCCGTGACCTGTTTCTCACCCACCTTGATGACGACCTTGTCAGGCGGAGTCGACGTCTGCGCAGATGGCGCCGTTTCGCTATGGTCCGCGCCGGCGGACGGCTTGGTGGCGGGAGAGGGCACGGGTGCAGTCTGGGTATAGCCGTTGGCAATCCCCATCAGGAGTGCCAACGCCGCGGGCAGTCCCACCTTAATTCCTAACTGACAATGCCTGGACTTCTTCATCAATCCTCCAACCTGGAAACTTTATTGGACAAATTCCATGATAACACAGGCGCCGGAGCGTGTGCCGGGGCCTGGCACGGCGTCTCGTTTTAACTTCAAGGTCGGGGTGAAATCATGCTTCAGCGTGGCCGATCGGAATATGGCCGTTCCCGTTACGGGTCAAGGTCATAAGTGCCGGCGGGCGTTCCTGGATCGGGAGTCGACGAGCTGCCACCGCCACCTTCGCCGCCGCAAGCGGACGAGGCTTGCAAGATGGATTGCGGTTCGACGGCCGTCCATGCGATTGCGTTACAATAGATCCCCATGGATTTCAGACTGCACTCGACCTATCAGCCGCGGGGTGACCAGGTTACCGCCATCGACGAACTGATTCGCGGCCTCGAGGCTGGCGACAAGCACCAGGTGCTGCTGGGGGTTACCGGATCGGGCAAGACTTTCACCATGGCCAAGGTGGCGGAGGCGGTGAACCGTCCCGTGCTGGTCCTGGCCCACAACAAGACGCTGGCCGCGCAGCTCTATCACGAGTTCCGCAGCTTCTTTCCCGAAAACGCGGTGGAATACTTTGTCAGCTACTACGACTACTACCAGCCGGAAGCCTATATTCCCGCGGGCGACGTCTATATCGAGAAAGAAGCGACGATTAACGATGAGCTCGACAAACTGCGGCTGTCGGCCACGCGTTCGCTATTTGAGCGGCGCGATGTGTTAATCGTCTCGAGCGTAAGCTGCATCTACGGCATCGGCTCGCCGGAGGCGTATCACGGCATGCTGCTGCTGCTCGAGAAAGGGCAGAAGATCAGCCGCCAGGATATTACCCGCCGCCTGGTGGAGATCCAGTACGAACGCAACGACGTGGACTTTCGTCGCGGGACTTTTCGGGTGCGCGGTGACGTAATCGAAGTGTTTCCCTCCTACGAAGACAACGCCTATCGCCTGGAGATGTGGGGCGATGAGGTGGAGCAGATTTCGGTCATCGATCCACTGTTCGGACAAGTGAAACGCGTATCCCACCGGTTGCCGATCTACCCGCGTACCCACTACGTGATTCCCCCCGCCCAGAAAGATCTGGCGATGCGACGCATCTACGAGGAACTACAGTGGTGGCGCGGCGAACTCGAGAAACAGGGCAAGATCCTGGAGGCTCAACGCCTTTCGCAGCGCACGATGTTCGATCTCGAGATCATGAAGGAAATGGGCTACTGTCACGGCATCGAGAATTATTCACGCCATCTTTCCGGCCGTCTGCCTGGTGAGCCGCCGCCGACCCTGCTCGACTACCTGCCCCAGGACGCGCTGCTCTTCATCGATGAGAGCCACCAGACTGTCCCGCAGCTCCACGGGATGTATCACGGCGACCGCTCGCGCAAGCAGGTGCTGGTGGAGTATGGCTTCCGGCTGCCTTCGGCGCTCGACAACCGGCCGCTCACCTTCGAGGAGTTCGAGCACCGCATTGGCCAGGTGATCTTCGTCTCGGCTACGCCTGGATCGTTCGAGTTGACCAAGTCGGGCGGCACGGTGGTGGACCAGATCATCCGGCCCACAGGGCTTGTCGATCCCGAAGCGGAGGTGCGCCCCACGCGCAACCAGATCGATGATCTGCTCGGTGAAATCCGGGCGCGTGCAAAGGCGGGAGAGCGGGTACTGGTCACCACCCTGACCAAGCGCATGTCCGAAGACCTCACCGAGTACTACTCCGAGGTCGGGGTGCGCTGCCGTTATCTGCACTCGGAAATTGAGACGCTGGAGCGGATCAAGATCCTGCGCGACCTGCGGCGGGGCGAGTTTGACGTCCTGGTGGGAATTAACTTGCTCCGCGAAGGCCTGGATCTGCCGGAGGTGTCGCTGGTGGCGATCCTCGATGCCGACAAAGAGGGTTTCCTGCGCTCGGAGGGCTCGTTAATCCAGACGATGGGCCGCGCGGCGCGCCATCTGCACGGGAAGGCCATCCTGTACGCCGATGTGATGACGGACTCGATGCGGCGCGCCTTGGGTGAGACCAACCGGCGTCGCGCCAAGCAGCTCCAGTACAATCAAGAGCACGGAATCACCCCCGAGACGATCATTAAGCCCGTGGATATGGAACTGGCCGCGATCAGCGAGGCGGACTATGTGACCGTGCCGCTGGAGGACACGGCCGGGGAACCGGTGGGGTCCGATCAGCTGGAAGCGCTGATCAGCAGTCTCGAAAAGCAGATGCGTGAAGCGGCCAAGAAATTTGAGTTCGAGCGCGCGGCTCAGCTGCGCGATCGGGTGAAGGCACTCCGAGCCAAGGAACTTGGGCTCGAAGAGGCGAAATTGTAGACGCTGCCGGCGCCGAACCACCAGCCAGTCTAAGTAGACGCCAAGTCGACGCCCGGCGAGGGTGGAAGATTAGCCCAGTGAAGGACGACGCCGTAGAAGATCGCATCTGACTTCTCGTACCCGAAATCCATCACCCCCTTCCGTGTCTTGGGGGCGAAGCTATTCGTCACACCTGGTTGGCGATTCCTGAGCTACCCTCTCTGTAGGGTCGCTGTGCCTCAAAGTGCGGCCCTGCTATAATGCAAAGGGCGGCGGAGTATTAAGCTTCTCCACAATTCCGACGCGATTCCTGAGTACCGACGGCATTACCGGGGCCGGTCGCGCGTTTGGCTGGAAAGGTGAGTCGACATGGCGAAACCGCAATCACGAAGAGAGAACTGGTGTGAGGCTTCCAAGGCCAACAAAGTGATCGTGCCGTACGAAGAGGCAAATCCCGATACCGAGCCGTTGTTTGTGAACAATTTTGATATATCCCGGTTCGGAAGTGACATCTTTGTTGATCTCGGAATTACTCCCGTAGAGGACCTCAAAGGCGGGAAGCGGAGTCGGTTCATCGTCTTGTCACGACTTGCAATGAGTAAGGATTCGTTCGTGGCATTCTTCGAACAAGCCCGCACGTTGGCTGAGAAACTGAAAGAGGAAGAATAGCTACTGAATCGGGATCGCCGCAAGAGGAGTCCAAGTCTATGCCCCGTCCCAACCCCGCTCGCAGACTGACATCTCGCAGACGAATCCCATCCGCCAAGCGCTCGTACGGACGATACCAGGCAAACCGGAGCCACTCGAGCGTGGGGACTGGACTGGCGGTTGAAGTTTGTCGCGAAGATGACGGTCGGTGGCTTGCCCTGATAGACGAGCTTCCGGGCGTGATGTCCTACGGATGCACTCGCGATCAGGCGCTTAGCGCCGTTCTTGAGCTGGCGGTTCAAGTGATCGCCGACAGGATTAATCATGGCGAGGAGGCGCCTGATCTTTCGAAGTTCTTCCGTGCGGTTCTGGCATGAGCCAATGGCCGTCCACGAAGGCCAAACGCGTCTATGCCGCACTTCTGCGGATCGGGTGGAGGCTCAAGCGCGAGGTTGGTTCGCACCGGCTACTTGAGCGTGAAGAGTGGCCGGACTATGTTTTCGCCTTCCACGACGGCGTCGAGGTCGGTCCAAAGGCACTAGCCAAGATGTCGAAGCGTACTGGACTGACTCCTGAAGATCTCTGAGCCCGCAATCTAGCGGGTGAATGCTGTCTGCCGCAGGTGCCTGCCGTGTACCCGAAAGTGCCGTTTGGCTTCTGTGGAACGAATTGACCGAGAGCGAGGCTCGCTCTACATAACATGGTAAGAACAATTAGCGCGGGATGAGCTTGGTTTCGATCGATTCGGGTTTCGACTGCGCCTTCCCTTGACGGATCTTCTGGCGCCGACCCCGGCGGAACCGTTGGCGGACGATCCATACAATAAGCGCCAGCATCAGACCCGCGTAGGCCAAGAATACGCCCACAACGAACGTGGTGGCAACGAGGTCATTCATAGCTCTCCTATTATTATGCACACTGGCCGGCAAGATTTCCAGAGCGCACGGGTGATGCTTGCATAAAACGTTTTGACTACCTCGGCTTGACTTGGGTGATGATCACCGTCGCTGACCCCGGAGAGTAAGATCATGGAGCACTCATATTTGTTTTTGGATCGAGAGACCGTCGATCCTTTATGGAAGCTGTCATGGAAGGAATTCCTGCGCAAATGGGGTAAGAGCCGCTGGGCGACCGCAAAACATTTCCAGGACGGTAACAGTTCATTGAGGGGACTAATTGCCTTCGGTTTAGATCCCGAGCCGTCCCACCAAGACGTGGAGCAAATCCTTGAGCGCCGTACGATCCGTTGGACCATACAACATTCAAGCCCACAGTATTTCGTCATGCAGGAGATCTTGCATCACGTTCCCGATCTTCGTGGCAGCATGGTAAGCGTCTCCCCTTCCCATGACGATTCGGGTGCCTTGATCGCTGTTGGAGTAAGGGCTTATTTGCAGGGTGAGATCGGGGCGCAAATGCTATGGGCAATCTTGAAGTTACACAGCGTCGATGACGCGGGTGAGTGGTTGCGGCTGTCCAAAAAGGAGAAGCGAGATCTGAGCGCGGTAGTGCAACCCCACGAATCCCACGACTTGGGGCGCCCGATTTATCGTTGGCAAGGTTCCAATGCCTGTGAAGAGGAAGAGTGGACCAACTGCCTGAATACTGCCGCCACCAGACGCTTCGCTTCGTTTGTGATGCGAGCGTGGCGAGAAAACTGGCCTGCACCCCGGCTGGAAGATACAGAGCTCAGTTCATGCAAAGTTCCCCCAGGAAAGATTCCTCGATTCCGGGATTTTGCCATTGCCCGGGAGCTGAACCGGCCTTTGTTGAAAAAGGTTCTCAGTTTCAAGCGTCCTTGTGTGTTCCGCCGATGGGAGTGAGAATTCGAAGCTCTCAAGCGGCTTGGGCACCGTGCACCTGGCTTACCTGCAAGGCCTCACGCAGACGGTCGCCAAGATACTCGTAGCAAACCGGCTTGTCGTGTCCAAGAAGGTTCTGGCGGGCAGGGTGCTGAACCAATTCTGTCAACAGGACGGGGCCAATCTCTCCGTAGCGAAACCAGCAACTTCTGGGAGAATAGTTGAGTCCAAGTGCCGGGACGTGGTGCTCGAATTCGCCAAACGTACAACGCGGACCGTGGCAGTCGAGCCGTTCCCGAATCGCTTCATAGACCTTCTCGCTCAGCGCAACGACGACCCGCGGCTGGCATACCCCTACAATTGGCAGTAAGCGTTGTCGCACTCGTCGAAAGAATTCGAACGGAGAGATCTTTCTCAGACTTCCCGCAAGTAGTGTCGAGATTCATATGTAGGGTGAGGTTTAGGTAATCATCCACGCATTCGCATTGACATTCAGCCGTACAGTCACGATTTGATTTCCGAAGAATCGCGGCAAGGCAGAAACTGTGTTTCAGCAACCAGAAAAGACCGTCGTAGAATGGGCTGTAGGGGTGTCCAGACTTAAATTCGTTAAGCCTAGGATGAACTTCCCCCAGAACAAGGTCACGCTGTCCAGCCTTCTTGCCCTCGTTACCCTTCCTCGCTCCTGGATTGGGGCCTACCGTCACAATCCAAGCATTCGCCACGCCGTGCACGCCGGCAAGTTTGGGATCCAGGTCGGCTAGTATGGATTTCTTCTGCTCAAAATTGAGGTCCCGGGTGGCTTCGAAACGTTTGGTGGGATCGGGATCGAAAAGTGCAACAGGCAAGGTCGTGTTCACGATAGTTCCTCCTCAAGGACTATCGGCATGTCGCCCGCGGACTATGAGGAGATCAGATCCTTTGTTTTAACATTTCTGTAAAACCTCGAAAGTGCTGGATGTGATAGTGTTCGAAGGATAAGAACGCCTCCGCCAAGATGTTCTGGTTTCCATTTAGATTCTTTTTCTAATAAATCTATATTAATCTATGTGCTTAATCATGGCTAACCTAATTCGCAAGTTCGGATCACTACGTTCCGCCTGCCCGAAGCTGAATTGGTCGCTTCAGGCCGTATTCTCGATCTGCCTTTTCTGGATCGCGCTCGGTCTGATGCACCGAGGCGCGCGCGCTCAATCGCCGGCAGGCCGCCAGGATCAAAGCGGGCCTGCGATCCAGGCCGGCGAAATGGCGGGAAAGCCTCCTCAGCAGGAGGCGCTGGAATCTGATCCATCCGGCACTGACATGGTTTTCAACCACCCTGAATCGGGCCGGTGGTGGATCTCGGGTCAGATGAATTTTGTGGGACAGGCGCATGGGACCTTCCCAGCCCGATACAGTGGTCCCAACAGCTTCCACAATACGGCTGAGGCGGCTCTGTCGAATGTTCTGACGCTGTACACCGGCTACCGCTTTACTTCGACTACGGAAGTGCTGTTCGACCTGGAGAGCGCGGGCGGACACGGCATGAGTGACGCGCTGGGGATTGCCGGATTCACTAACCTCGACTCGGTTCGCAATCCGGACCTTGGCCAGGCGCCGTACCTTGGGCGCCTGATGATCCACCAGATCATTCCCTTGAATAGCAATATGGTCGAGGCCGAGCGCGGACCCTACTCGCTGTTCGCCCGCCTGCCCGCGCGCCGCCTCGAACTTCGCTTCGGCAAGTTCAGCATGCCGGACTACTTCGATGTTAACGCCTATGGCAGCGACAGCCACCTGCAGTTCCTCAACTGGGCTAACGACAACAACGGCGCCTACGATTACGCTGCCAATACGCGAGGTTACACCTGGGGCGCAATGATGGAATATGACGATCGCCGCTGGGCTTTCCGCTACGCAGCTGCATTGATGCCCAGAGTTGCGAACGGTCCCAGCCTCGACGCCGATTTCACTCGCGCCCATGCTGACAACTGGGAACTGGAGATCCATCACAAACTCGCGCCGGCCGGCGATACTGTGGTGCGGCTACTCGGTTACCTGAATCACGCTGACATGGGGAATTATCGCGAGGCAATCACGCAGTACAGGGAAGGGCTGACTGAAACGCCAGATATTATCCTCACGCGCCAGCAGGGCCGCATCAAATACGGTCTCGGATTGAATCTCGAGCAGCCGATCACCTCCTGGATGGGAGCTTTCGCGCGGCTCGGTTGGAACGACGGCAAGACCGAGTCGTTCGCCTACACCGAGATTGACCGCACCGTCCAGGTTGGAACGGGCTGGCACGGTCAAAAATGGCATCGCCGGTTTGACCGGGCGGGAGCCGCCCTGGTTGTAAACGGTCTCTCGGGCGATCATCGCGAGTATCTTCGCCTCGGCGGTCTGGGCTTCATACTGGGCGATGGCAATCTAAACTACCGCAGGGAGCAGATCTTTGAAGGCTACTACACCGCTCATCTGTGGCGCGGCTTCTTCGGATCGGTCGACCTCCAACACATCAGAAACCCCGGCTACAACCGTGATCGTGGCCCTATCTTGGCACCAACGGTACGGTTGCATATCGATTTCTGAGTCCGTCGCCCCAGACCAGCCCCATAAACCAGCCCCTGATTCCGCAAAATCCCGCTAAGATCCCGCACGTTTTCCGCACTTTCTCCGCTACCCCATCCGTGCCTCAGTCTCATCGCCTGAGCGCACTTCACGAATTGCGGGGAACTTCCTTCTCGGAGGCTATTCTATTTCTGTGCTAAAGCCTCTCGTTGATACCGGCGCGGAAGCATACAGCGGTCGCCATCCAAAAGAATTAGTGGCTAAGTTGTGCAGAAAAGGGTACTGCCCGTTCACAAAAAGGCACTACGAGAGCTTTCTGGACCGCGAAACTGGCCGATATTTTCCGCGCAAATTTTGGACAGGCGCCGATCGCACCTTCCTGATTCAAAAGAACAATCCGGCTCTCGGAGGGCCTTTACAAGCACGACCTGGCTGGAGTGACGCAAGCTGCAATAGTTCGGAACTCTAAGTGCTTAGATTGTAATGAATCTAGATAAATACTACGTTGACGGGAGGAGAGAAGATGTCCACAAGCATTGGTCTCAGGATACGGCAACTACGCGAGCAGAAAGGTCTATCCCAAGGAGACATTGAGGAATCGAGTGGATTGCTGCGGTGCTATGTCTCTCGGGTGGAGAACGGACACACTGTTCCCTCACTTGAAACTCTGGAACGGTTCGCCGCAGCCTTGAATGTTCCGGTGTACCGTTTCTTCTACCTGGGAGAGGACCCACCTTCGACGCCGAACCTGACACCTCGAGCCACCCTTGAACAACTGGTCGAAGAAGAGGGCGGGGACAACGCATCAACACGCTTCCTGCTGCGACTCAAGCGTTACGCCGAAGGAATTGCAGATAAGGATCGCGAAGTCCTATTGACACTTGCCAGTAGGCTGGCGACTCGGTGACCCCGGAGTCGAGTGAGAACTCAAAAGCGACTCCAAGACAACTTCAAAGGCACCTAACGACCGAGGGTTGGCGGTCTGGACAAGGTAAGCCGACATTCGCAGTAATTGCAACTGGTGGGCAGAGTATGCTTCCATCCCGGGTGGAGTTTTCTCGCGCCTGCTGTGGATCATATCCATGATGCACTGACCCGACACGCTGACCGCACAACGAGTCCCTTCAATGGGTTGGAGGGGTTCTTCAAACAGATCGGTGACCGGAACACCCAGCGCCTGGGCGATTCTGCGCAGAGTCTTCTGTTGCGGCTCGATGCGGCGATTCTCGACTCGTGATAGGTACGAACTGGCGATACCCGAACGCTGGCTGAGTTGCCGCTGGCTCATTTGTTTCTGATTCCGAATCTGGATGATTTTCGCGCCAATACTCATCGAGGCCCCCAACATTTTCCTAGCGTCCTCAATCTTAACATAGGTGTTAAATAATGGTTCATCGCGAACGAAAAGACTTGACATCGCTGTAAAGCGAGGCTATTTTTCTGGCTGAGGAAGAATTCATCGCGCGCGGAAGGGAGGTTAAGTGAAAGTCAAATCAACCTGGAAGCCGGTTGGACTTTCCGCGAAGAGGTGGCGTGAAACCGAACACCTGAGGGCTGTAGGAGTTTCCGCTACAGCTCCCACACTACCGAAAGGGCCTAACTACAAGGGCGCCCTGGATCAAAATCCTTGGGGGCGCCGAATTCCCCGGACACAGGGGAAGATGAGGCCCACCAACTGACTTCCCGACCCGGGGGTGATAGCTTAGCTCTCACCCCCCGGGGGCAGTTCCCGGCCAGCGTGCCGAGAGCTGACAACTGAATACTCGCCGAACCCGTCCGACGCGCCTTGAAGGTTCCCACCCTGATAGCGCCCACCGGACGGGTTCTAATTTTAGGAGATGGTAATGATTTCACTTTCAATCCTATCGATGTTGGCGATCGCTGCTGTAGTTCCCAGCAACTCTGTTTCCCTGACCCAAATCATGCCGAGCAGGATCGACGGCGGCATGACATCTGTGGGAATGAATCGTAGTTTCGGATCGATCTTGTGGCCGCCGACCGCAAAGCCGTTGCGCATCGGTGGCCGGTCTTTTGATCGCGGACTGGGGACGCGCGCGCCGAACGTCATCGCCTATCGGCTCGATGGCCGATACCAGCGGTTTCAAGCATGGGTGGGTTTGGACCGGGAGGTCATCAACAAACCCGAAGCCAGCGTCGTTTTTCGAGTCAAGGGAGATGGCCGCCTACTCTTTGAAAGCGATGTTATGCACGCGAATGATCCCGCGCGCTTCGTCGATGTTTCCGTCGAAGGTGTGACCGAGCTGAAACTGGAAGCCGGAGATACCGGAGACGGGAATGCCTCTGACCACGCAGACTGGGCCGCACCGGTCCTGGTCGGCATACGAGCTCACCCTAGATTTGGGGACGGGAAGACTGCTTACAGGATCAGCGGAAGACAAGTGGAACTGCAGCTGGACGCCAAGGGCTACCCGGCTAAGGTGAAGCTTCCCAAATCGGGCATCGAATATCCTGTTGACGGCAGGTCTGAAATCGAAGGATGCGCGGCGACGAACACTCAAGTTGAAAAGGCCGGAGAAGGGGTACGGTTCGTTCGCAATCTTTCCTGTGGCGGGCGAATGGTGGAGACGTTTGATCCTTCTGGGGAGGGGGTCCGTTGGGGCGTCGACATACAAACCGAAGGGAAAGCCCGAGGAGGAAGGGTCAATACTCTATTTCGTTGGCTCGACCCGAGGGCAGCCAGAATCTGGACCGCTTGGGGACGAGGCGTGAAGTGGAGCGACCCCATGCTGCCCTGGGATTTCCGAAGCGATTGGTACGAGTACGGGTCCTTCTTCAATCGGAGCCAAGGGGTTTCCCTGCCCATGTTCACGGTCCTGGATGACAGACATGATACCGGTCTGACCGTTGTCCACGATTTTGAGGACAGGATCATCAAGATGAACATGGCTTCAGACCAAGATGGTACGCTGCAGTTCTGCCGGTACAATCTGCGAATGGGTGAGGGAAAGCGTTGGCGCTTTCACGTTGAATTGCTTCCCCATGCCGGGGACGTGCGGGCCGCGCTGGGTGCCGTTGTCGCCCGCTATCCGGACTTTTTTGATCCACCTAATCCCTTCGCCTACAAAGTGGGAGGCAACGCGGGATATTCCTCGAGCGAGCGAGACTTGGGTGTGAAGTTCCATAAGATGGGTTTTACGTATAACTGGAAGGCCAGCTTTGACTTCCCTTACATGGGTATGTTCCTGGCGCCGGTGGGGCCGGACGAGACTTGGTTGAGCTTTGGAGGCGATTCGGAAGGCACGGTCGACAATTCGGGTGCGGGTCGCCATCCGGTTTCTGTAAAGCAAATGGCTGATTACTCGGCCCGGATGAAGAGGGAAGGCTACTACGTTCTGAACTACTTTAACGTCACTGAGTTCGGAACTGATATCGAGTGGCCCGCTCCTCCGCGCAAAGCTGCTAAGGATAAGGATCTGTGGCGCGACCCCAATGACTTTCTGCACTACGCCATTCCTGGCTCAATTCTGCGTATCCCTGAACCCCGATTTACGTGGGGTAAGGCCGTTGTCGTCGATTGCGGCGACCCCTCGTACAAAGAGTTTTTGTTGAAACAGGCGCGGAGGCACGTTGAGGATCTTCCCGACTCGGCGGGCATTTGTATCGACCGCATGGATTGGTTGGATTGGGATAACCCCAATGCCGATGATGGCCTTACCTGGAGCGAAGGTCCAGCTAGAAGTCTGCTTAATTCCTGGCAGGACTTGATGAGCGAGTTGGGCCCGATGTTCCACCAGGCCAACAAAGTGATTTTCGGCAACCCTATGGTCCGGCGCCCAGACGTAGCGCGACAGCTCGATGGGTTTTATGACGAGCACGGTGATTTCGGGTTCAATATCAATACGGCCTCATTTCTCGCCTTGCGCAAGCCGGCTTCCATGTGGACGCGAGGGGAGGACTCACTGAAGCCCGATCCTGACGCCTTTGTGCAAAAGAACCTTTACATGGGCGTTTTCCTGACGGCCCCCATTCCGGGAAATGACCACTGTCTTAACCCCAGCCCGATGGCGGAGAAGTTATTCCTCGACTACGGGCCCATGTTTAATGCCTTGCGAGGACGCAAGTGGGTTCTGCTTCCCCATGTCATTGAGGTAAATCGGCCCGCTCTCGCCAACGTGTTCGAAGTGCCTAGCGGTTACGTGGTCGCGATTGGCTTGGCGGGAGCAAACAGCTCAGCAACCGTGAAGTTGCGTGGCCTCAAGTTGAAAGGTTTCAAAGCTGAGGCCATTGTCCCGGGCGAAAAAGACTGGAAACAAATTTCCCCCAGATCATCCGGCAACATCTTCGAGTTGGATGTCCCTGTTAAGCGTCACGGTGCCATGGTAAGGCTCATCCGGCCTTAAATCGGCCCCCTTGTTGCGGTCTAGCCTATTGAGTACCTTGCTGTAGCGCCGGTGTCCCCACGGGCGTTTTCGGTGCTGAGAGCCTGCCCTGAGTGGAGCGAAGGGACAGCGCCGCTGCACGGGCTTGCAGCCCGTGGATGCGGCAGCGAAGCTGCTGCCTTGAATTCCGGGCGAAAGGCGGTAGCTGGAGCTACCGCACTCCAAGGTGCCTTCGGCAAAGCCATTTTTATGGCGGCGAAGGACCCGCTCTGTGGATTCTCAAACCGATGCGGGATTTCCCGTCGCCCGCTGCTTCTTAGAATCAGGGAAAACCCTCCAAAGCGGTGGTCCTGAGCGCAGATGTGCTGGGCCGTCCGGCCCACCACCATGCATGAAAATGCGCGAAGCGAGTTGGAGTGCGGCAGCGAAGCTGCCGCCCTGGAGTTTTGTACACTTCTGCACGACATGGCCAAAGCCTGCCCTGAGCAGCGCGAAGGGATGGCCATGCCACCTGGGCCTGCCGCAGATGGCGTGAGTGCCTCCGCCTGGTGATGCCAACGTCTCGGTCCGCTTTCTACGGCCTTCCGTCGCGACTTCGGGCTTCGGGACTGCGGAGGCGCCAGTTGTGAGTGGAGCCACAGCGACGTGGAGTGGCAGGCCGAAATAATCAGCGAAATCCCAAACGAACTTATCAGCTGGCGATCATTGCCGGGATCGGATATTGACAGCGCGGGGTCGGTGCGTTTCCACCCTGCTCCGGAGGGCGGGGTACCGAGGTTCGGGTGGAACTCCAATACCTGCCACCGGCCGGCACCTTCGGAGCTCTTTTCGCAACGCTGTTTGGTGAAGAGCCGGAACAGCAGGTGCGTGATGATCTGCGTCATCTGAAACAGATGATGGAAACGGGGGAGGTCGCCAACACCCAGGGTCAGCCGGTCGGACCGCACTTATCAGACTTGTCGCGATCGGAGGCTAGAAAGCGGTGGCAAGGACGGCGCCGACGGCGTAGCGAGAAGAGAGAAGGAAGGCAAACTTTTTGAGGCGCTCAGGCAAATGACAGCGGGACGCGGCCCCGATGCCTGCATCGACGCTGTCGGCATGGAAGCCCACGGACTTACTCTGAATGCCCTTTACGATCGCGGCAAGCAAGCCGTTTTACTTGAGACCGATCGGGCGACTGTCCTGCGGCAGGCAATCCAAGCCTGTCGCAAAGGCGGTACCGTCTCAATTCCGGGCGTCTACATGGGGTTCATCGACAAATTTCCCATGGGCGCGGCCTTTGGCAAGGGGCTGACCTTCAAGACGGGTCAAACAAACGTACATAAGTACCTGCCGGGCCTGCTCGGGCGAATCGAGCGCGGCGAAATTGATCCCGCATTCATCATCACTCACCGGTTTGCCCTCGAGGATGCGCCAAAAGGCTACAAGCTCTTTCAGCAAAAACTGGACGGCTGTATCAAGGTCGTGCTTGACCCCTGGGCCGCTACTTCACAGTCTTAGTGAGTAGTCCAAGTCGCAATTGGAGTTGAACATCAATGCCTCGCTCCCAGGAGAAATCGCGACACCCCAAAAAGAAGGAGTACTGGTCTGGGGAGGTCACCCGAAAGAGTGACGCGCTCGACCTCGAAGGTAGTGTGTTTACCTGGAAAGACCCGAAGAGAATTGCACGGTCCCTAAGTCGATCTGCTCGGACAAGCACCCGCCGGAAGGGAACGCCGTTGCAATCCGCAATGTCGATGCTCAATTTCTACATCAACCGAGCGGGCCGGAAACTTGGAACCCAACAAAGAAGGACGTTAGAACAGGCAAAGGAAGAGATCAGAGCAATCCTCGGAAAAAAGTGACAGGCTTCACTGTCGCTTCTTTCGGGTACAAAGTCTCCATAGGCCAACGAGCCGGCGAGATAGAGGCCAATAACCTTATCGCCGAGGATGTGTTTCACGCCCCGCACCCACTCGACAGCCACCAGGGAATCCTCAACTTCATTCGCTCCACCAAGACGGAACCGGGCTTGGCCATCGCTGCGACGACCGCTGAGACATCCCGCCTTCATTTGAACACACCCAGAACAGCTTCAATCCTTGCGACTGTTTGTTCACCGCTTCGAGGGTTGGCTCCATTTGTGGGGCAACCGAACTCCTGTGGCCCTGTTCTCGCAAAAGTGAAGGGGTCCGGAGCGCGGAGATCGGCTAACCCCTCGGCAAACTCTAAAACGACAGCAATCGCCCAAAGAAGGAGCGGTAGCGCCGCAGCGCCAGCCTCAAATCTTCAGTGGAAACGCTCTCTCCTCGGCTCCATTGAGCTTCCATTCTTCGACGCTCGCCGGCGAAAACCTCAGCCAAGCGCTTGCTGGTTGAAGCTACTAAATTATCTGCTTGCTCAACCGCACGGCGCGGTTCGTCTACAAAGCCGACCTGTATTGCGTCCCAGCGCGACCGGAAATCATTCGTCTCGTCCGGAGAGAATAGCGGCCCGGAATGCTCTTCGGTTTGATTCGGTCCGGTCGATGCCGAAGCGGCGGCCGCTGTTGCGTTTCGTTGATTTGCCGCAGCGATATCAGCCGTGCTGAGGTCGGGATCGGCGGTCTCTTCACAAACTTCGGAAGTCACTGTCCCGCTTCCCACGATAAGGGGCTTTCTTCGGCCGGTGAAATCCAGTCCTCTATGCTCGATCCTTTCATCTCTCCCGGAATCGAAGCCGGTGCGATCAGCTGTCTCCTTATAGTCATTCATCTTCTCACCTCCGTCGTTATGATCTCTTGCGCACCAATCAGGTCCTCAAAGAGGGTTCGATAGTGGACCATTGCCTGGCGCAGGTCCTCCGTACTCGCTTCACCGCGCCGGTGCCGCAGCGCTATGGCGTGGGCTGCTCGATAGTTTTCCACCACGAGTGGGTGGTCCACCGAAACATCCGCCGCCCGCTGCTCGAACTCGGCCACGGGATAACCGCGGGCGCTCATTACTTCGCTTACCAGCGCATCTGCCTGGGTAAGGGCGAGCCTCGGATCGTCTAGGAAGCGGGCTTGCACCTGGCGCCACTGTTGTAAAAAGCGCGTCTGATCGGCGGACTGAAGGGGCCGAAGCTGTAACCGATCGACGCGCTTTTCTCTCTTCTCAAGCACCTCTTCAGCGCGCCGGCGACCTCCGGTCTCGCGAACCGCTCGCTCGTATTCGGGACCAAATCGCTGCCGGAGTTTGCGACTGCGATTTCTGAAATAGGCCCAGAGCGCGATTGCGGCGGCAATCAACACAACGACCACGACGATGGCAATCAGAGCTCGCGTATCCATGTTTCTCCTTTCCCCTCTTTCTCTCTTTGGACGTTAACGGAAGCGAAAAGGGACGGAGCGGGACATCGTAAGAACCGCCCTCGTCAGGTGCGCCGTCGGGATTCTTCCTCTCACATTTGTTTGTCCTAGCGTAGCCGGGCCTGCGGGGTACGACGAGTTCCTCATGAGATCAGATGATAAATGGCAGTGAGTGGAACGGAATGGCGAACGGTTTCGGAGAATACGGGCGCCTCAAACAGCAGAAGAAAATTGGGCTTGTAGCCCTGGTGTGCCAACTCGGTATTTTATATACAGTCTACAAAGGCCTTCCACTGAAGTGAAAACTTGTTTCTTCAGCTATTCAACAACTTAGAGGCCTTCCTCGATTAGTGGCCGGTTGATTGCTTTGTGGCCGAGAGGTGTGAAGAGACAACATTGAGGACAGGGTTCGTCATTCAGAAGCACGTAAGCGTCCAGAAGCACGTAAGCGTCGCACTTCTTCGTCACGACGTTGCGACGCGGCGTTCTACGCGGCGTCTTTCCATTGCGAGAAAAGGAGCCAGCACCCATGAAGAAGATTCTGAAGAACAGGTTCGAGGTTTGCTTGGTGGGCATACTGGTTGCAAGCTTGAGCCTGGCTGTTGTCCAGGCGAGCGCCCGACCACAGAATCCGGAGCCCGACAATACCAAGGTGAACGCGGGCGACCAGAATAAGAGCGCGGTTACGGCCGATCAACAAAAAGAAAACACCTCGGATCGTGAACTGGCCCGGCAAATTCGCCGGGCGATCATTAAAGACAAGAGCCTGTCGACCTACGCGCACAACGTCAAGGTAATCGTCCAGAACGGGGCCGTAACTCTTAAGGGGCCGGTTCGCTCTGATGACGAAAAAAGTGCGCTCGAAGCCAAAGCTGCCCAAGTGGCGGGCGAGGGCAAGGTGACAAACGAATTGAAAGTCAAGACGGACAAATAGCCAAAGGAGGAGTCAAAAATGGCAGGAAAGAATACTGCGGTGTTCGGTATCTATCCGACTTACACGAGTGTTGAAAGTGGTGTCGAAGGTCTCCAGGCGGCCGGATTCCGAAACACTGACATTTCCGTTTTGTTTGCCGAGAACGCGGGCTCGAAAGACTTCGCCCACGAGAAAGGAACGAAAGCCCCCGAAGGAGCCGCAATGGGAGCTGGGGCGGGAGCGGTGGTCGGCGGCGCCCTCGGAGTGCTCGCGGGAATAGGCCTGCTGGCGATTCCAGGCCTCGGTCCATTCATTGCTGCCGGACCCATCATGGCCGGGTTGGCCGGGATGGGGGTCGGTGGGGCAGTTGGCGGAATTGCTGGCGCCTTGGTTGGCCTGGGGATGCCCGAATATGAGGCGAAACGTTACGAGGGCCGTATCAAAGAGGGCGGGATTCTTCTCTCTGTCCATTCCGACGGCTCCGAGTGGACGAAGCGAGCCAAGGAGATCCTGGAACGAACGGGTGCTCAGGACATTTCATCAACTGGCGAGGCCGGCGCCGACTATGCCAAGAGCGACAGGCCCCTGCCTCGCGAGGCATCAGGTGGTGGAATCGGATAGCGGTCATCGGCTCATTTTCTTCTACTTGTTTCGCGTGCGACACGATCCGCCAGAAACGTTGAAGGGGACAGATCTCCGCTTTCTGGCAGCTATAACCGTGGCCACAATAAGCACAGAGCGGGCTGTCGTCCTAACTGGAAAGCGAAGTCGGGTAACTTGGTCAATTTTTCTGTTCATTATGCGCGCTTGCACCTAACATCTGCCGAACGAGTTATTGTTTTTGCAATAGGAGATACGAAATGCGATCTGCGGGAGCGAAGTTACAAACTGTCTCGGGTCCTACCTTAGAAGAACAAATTACAGTGCAAGCGGAATCGGATCTGGTTCCGCGATCGTCAACCGAGGAAACTATTCGAGTTCGGGCGGATCAGATTTACCTTCAAAGAGGGGCGTCGAATGGCCTTGATGTGGAAGACTGGCTCCAGGCAGAGAGGGAGCTACTGGGTTAGCTATCTTGCGGGCACGCCCCAAATGCGGGGCCATCGAACCTTTAGAGGATGCAAATGAAGACCCATATTCAGTTCTGGCGATATCGCTTCTCTTCGCAACTGCGTCTTGGGCCCGGCCGCAAAAGAGCAGATTCCCCGGAGAGATCATGGACAGCCAATGCGCCCAGATGGGCTCACACGAACAGATGATGAAACAGGAGGGCGCCAAGAGTGCCAAGGAGTGCAGCGATGCTTCTGTGAAGGCGGGTGGTAAGTACGTTCTCTACGCCGCCACCAAGACCGTCTGACAGCTCGACGACCAGGACAAGGCGAAACAGTTCTCGGGCCAGAAAGTGGCGGTCATGGGCTCCACGTCCATCCAGTCGATTCATGTCAGCAGCATAAGGCCGCGGCCGTAAGTTTTAGGTCTTTGGGACTGTAGCGGCCGCCCCAAAGGGATGCCGCAGCCGACGAGATAGTGCTCAAGTGGCAAATTAGCGTCATGAGTCTTACGAAATATCGTCAAAAGCGACATTTCGGTGTTACCCGAACCGTCGGACGGAAAGAAGCCTAACCGTAAGCCTGATCGGGCTTAGTTTACGTGATCCACAAGCACCGAGCTTCGCATCGCCACTACGATTTCCGGGTAGAGTGGGAGGGCGTTCTTCTTTCTTGGGCGGTACCCAAAGTGCCGCCGCTCGACCCTTCCGTGAAACGCCTGGCCACACAAGTTGAGGATCATCCCATCGACTACGCAAGTTTCGAAGGTGTCATACCCGAGGGTGAGTACGGGGCTGGTACGGTGATGATATGGAACCAGGGAACCTGGGCGCCCGACAGCGGAGATACGAATGCTGCCGTGGCTAGCGGCGAGCTGAAGTTTACACTGCACGGCAAAAAGCTAAGAGGCCAGGTTCAGCCAGGAGGCATTCGTGGGTATCCAGACAAATCTCACGCACTCCGGTTTTGGTTCCCCCAAGCGGAGGGCCTTCTTGTGCGCACTCAGGTTGTCCCAAACCAAGTAGATTATTCCCTCAGGAAACGCTGACAATACGGTGGTCTGGAGAAATTCCAGAGTGGCCTCATCTGTCTTGCGGGGTACCGCCTGTCCCACCCCCATAGCGGGCAATTGTGAGCTCCTATAAGCAGGTGGCAATTCTTCTTGAGAGGTGTGGGCTCGGGCAAGTAGGCGGCTTCGGTCTTTCTCAGTTAGGGTAGGAAACGTACCGGTAATCTGCCCGCCGCAAGCACATCATCTTTCTTGTTAATCTCGAGCAACAATTCTCCATAGAGGGGTTTGTCGCCAAAAAGAGTCCACCGCAGGGTGACTCTCTCGTTTGATGAAAGCTTGATTGGACGTGCGGCTTCGCCTTGAAGGTGACTACCCTCGGGTAATTGTAGCGTTGCCAAAACGCTTACGGGAACTGTCGCCGTCTAGAGTCGGGCATTCTCAGACCCGTACCTGGTATCCTAGCAAGTAGGATTTTGCCATCAATGGTCGCGAGCTTTTGTCAGCAAGCTGTCCTAACTCGCGGATCTCCTGTTGACATAGGAATACCTTAGTAGTAATATGTTCCTATATGCCAAACGAAGCTGAATTACCCCGACCAACGGATGCCGAACTGGACATCCTGACTGTACTTTGGAGCACCGGACCTGCCACAGTCCGGCAGGTTCACGAAATCATAGTCAAGCGACGCCCGGCACAGTACAGCACCATCCTGAAATTCATGCAGATTATGGCCGCTAAGGGACTTCTCCTGCGAGACGAGGAGCAGCGTGCCCATATCTACAGAGCTGCGCGCCCGCGTCAATGGACACGGCAACAACTGGCTGGCCATCTGTTGGAACGTGCGTTTAGCGGTTCGGCCAAGGCACTTCTGCTTGGGGCGCTGTCAGCCAAGAAGACAACGAGAGCTGAGCTGGCCGAAATTCGCAAACTGGTAGACGAGCATGCCAAGGGGGCGAAATGATGCTGCTGGACCCCATGGTTAGAGCGCAGATTTCGGAGGCCCTGGGTTGGACGCTGATCCACTCGCTTTGGGAAGGTATTGTCATTGCTGCAGCCCTGGCGGCATTACTCGTCACGTTTCGATCACCGCGCATCCGTTACGTGGCTGGGTGTGTGGCGCTGCTGGCGACGCTCGCGAGCTTCGCTATCACGCTGATTCATTTTCTGCCTGAAAGCGGCGGTGGAGCAAGAACGCAGACCAAGATGACGCTAGCGCCATGGGGCCCGCTACGCGACCTGGGCGGAGGTAGCAGCCGCTTTACGGCTCTTGACACGCTCGTCCCGGGGCTCGCTCCTGTGTGGATGGTTGGCGTCTGCCTTTTTACCTGCGCTACGCCGCGGGGTGGACGTCGTAGATAGAATGCGGCGACGGAGGGTTTCCTCGCATCCTCTTCGCGGCTGCGCAGTCAACCGCTGTCCCAGAAACTCAAGGTCTCCCGGCCCGTTGAGTCACGGGATTCACTGCTCGCCGATACACCCGTGGTGCTTGGACACATTCGTCCGGTGGTCCTGGTGCCACTCGGTTTTCTGGCGGGCTTGCCACCCGAACACGTGGAGGCAATTCTGCTGCACGAGCTGGCACACATCAGGCGCTCCGACTACCTCGTGAACGTTGGCCAGCGACTTGTTGAAGGGCTGCTTTTCTATCACCCGGCGGTGTGGTGGATCTCGCACGTAATCCGCGCGGAGCGGGAAAACTGCTGCGATGACTTGGTAGTGAATTTGCGTGGCGACGCCCACAGCTACGCGGTGGCGCTGACCACACTTGAGCAGAATCGACTGGAACAACGATGGCCGACAGGCGAACCCGCCGTGGCCGCGACAGGAGGACATTCCTGAATGGCGTCCAACGATCTGCCTATCCGCAAGGCCCCAGCGGGATCTGCGGCTCTGAGAGCAACTGTATTCTTGCTGGCGAGCACCGCGATGGTGTTGGCTGCGTGGCACGCTAATCCCACTTCCGGCCGCGCCTCGGAGCAAACGGACAAAAAGGTCGAGAGCCCCTGGCAGAGGTGGCTCAACGAGGAGGTGGTCTATCTCATCTCGAATGAAGAGAAGACCGCCTTTGAAGGCCTGAAGACGGACGAAGAACGGGAGCACTTTGTCCAGGCGTTCTGGGACCGTCGTAATCCCTGGCCAGGCTCGGCTTGGAATCAGTTTAAAGAGGAGTACTACCGGCGGATCGCCTACGCTAACCAGCACTATGCATCGAATAAACCCGGCTGGAAGACCGACCGGGGCCAGCGATCTACATCTTGTACGGCCCGCTGGATGAAATCGACTCTCACCCCGCCGCCGGCAGCTACAAGCGCCCCGAGTGCGAAGGCGGTGGCACTGCTGGACTGTCCTTTTGAAGACTGGCGCTATGCCAATTCGAACCACGGCAGCTTGAGTATTGAGTTTATTGACCCATCTTCATCGGGCGAGTACCGAATGACGTTGGACACGGAGGAGAAGTATAAGAAGCTCTGACAGGCTGGCGTATATAGACCCTGGGTAATAACGTTAGGACTCTATCGGGAGTGATCCGGCGCGAAGGTGTTGGGAAATGGGGGAAGGCGTCGATTCGCCGGGTCACTTTCGATAGAGCCGTTAGAACGAAGCCGCTGGCGCTTGCGGCGGACGCGGGCTACCGCGATTATGTGAGTTGTATAGGTTTCGGACGTGCTCGGGTAGCGAGGGCCTCCATCCTAGTCCTTGGCCTACGTCTTGAAGACGGTAAATGAGAATGGTTTGGGTGGGCAGCAAGGGAGGCCGACGCCGCCCAGGAGTGCCTGGCGGCGGGATTTTCAGTGCTCGGGCGCACTTCGGAGGTGCGCGCCCAACTGGTTTGACAACCAAGGTACACTTGGTTAGTCTAGGCATGTTGCCAAAAGGCCTTTGGGGGTCCAACTATGAAAAAGCCAGAGCAGCGAGGTCTGTTTCCGGGTGCGCTGGAAATGATGATTCTGCGAACGCTCAAGCGGCAGCCCCTGCACGGGTACGCCCTCGTTCAACACATCAAACGCACCTCCGACGACCTGCTTCAGATCGAAGAAGGTTCGCTCTATCCAGCCCTCCAGCGCCTTCTCAAAGAAGGATGGGTAAGGGCCGAGTGGGGTGTGTCTTCCACCAACCGCCGAGTTCGAACTTATAAGTTGACGTCAGCGGGGGCCAAGCATCTTGAGCGTGAGGTATCGAGCTTTGAGCGTATGCTCCAAGGCATTACACGTGTGTTAGCGCCGGGTGAATCATGAACTGGATCAGCCGAGTGTTGGGGCGGCGCCGCCTCTACAGCGATCTCTCCGCAGAGATTCAAGAGCACCTCACGGAAAAGGTCGATGAGCTGGTGGCCGGTGGCATGTCGAGGGAAGACGCAATACAGGCGGCCCGGCGGGAGTTTGGCAACGTGACTTTGCTCGAAGAGCGGAGCCACGAGGTTTGGCAGTGGCCGTCGATCGAGAAATTCTTCTTGGATGTTCGTTACGGAGTGCGGATGCTCTCGAGGTCTCCCGGCTTCACCACCGTGGCCTAACGGTAATCGGAGTGATGCCGGCTGAGCCCTTCGATAGCTGGAGGACGGAGGTGTGGACGCCGCTCGCATTCGAGCCCAAAGACATGACGCGGGATTATCGCTGGTTGGGATCGTGGGCACGGTTAAAACCGGGCGTGACCCTGGAGCAAGCGCGCCAGCAAATGAAAGCCATCGCCGCGCGCATCGCGCACGACTATCCTCAGTCGAATAAGGGGTGGAGCGCCGCGGTTGAGCGCTACGAGGACCTGAAAGTTGACGATGTGCGACGACCGCTTTACCTCCTTCTGGAAGCAGTCGGGACGGTGTTGCTGATTAGCTGCGTCAATCTTGCCAATTTGTCGCTCGTGCGAGGCGGGGGGCGAGAGCGCGAGGTGGCGGTCCGATCAGCTTTGGGTGCCGGCCGCTGACTGCAGGAAAAACTCCATCCCCAACTGACGCAGTCCTTCCCGGAATTCGGGGCTGTCGCCGTACACGCAGTCCCCCAAGATCGGCGCCGCCGCCACCCCGTCCTGCCGCGCCTGCTTGATCAGCTCCAGGGCCAATGCCGGCTTACTCTGAAACGAGACCTCTTCAGGCATGCCCGCTCGAGCGCAGCGTAGTAGGCCGCCGCCCGCCGTCTTTCGCTCCGTCCGAGCGTGGCCACCAAGGGAGTCACAAACTTCGTGAATTGCGCAACACTGCTTTTCCAGAGTCGGGCATTCCATATTATCCGTGTCCGAGTGATCCTACCGCAGCACGGATGATCAGAGCGCGGCGCCGGCGTAAGCGGTCAAGACTCTACAGAAGTTGCTAAGTACGGAGCCGGAGGCGATTTACTGCGAACGAAGACCGTTCTTGAAGGCTGACGATAAACATCGAGGGTTCAAAGTCCTTGAGTCTTTGAGAGAAGCCTATACTGCTGGGGGGACGTGGTCACTCAGACCTCAGTGCCACCATGGGATCGACGTTGGCGGCCCGCCGGGGAGCCATGTAGCAGGCCATGATCGCCACCGAGATCAGGATGAGCGAAGCCCCGACAAACGTCAGCGTATCGGTCGGCTTGACGCCGTAAAGTAGGCTTGTCAAAAGGCGCGTGAGCCCGAGTGCACCGGCGACACCGATGGCGACACCGATCAGCGTCAGCCTGAATCCATGCCCGACAACCATCTTGAGGACATCACCCTTCTGCGCCCCGAGCGCCATCCGTACGCCGATTTCGTGCGTCCTTCGTGCAACGTTATAGGCCATGATTCCATATAGTCCTACGCAAGCGATGGCGAGACCCAGAATCCCAAAGAAGCCCGTGAGACCCGAAATGATGCGCTGCTGTCCCATCGAATCGCTCACCTGCGCGGCGAGCGTCGTAACATTGGTTATGGGTAGATTTGAATCGATTTCCTGGATCGCCCGCCGAACTTCTGCCGTAATGCTTGTGGGATCCCCCGCCGTGCGGACTTCGATTTCGTTGACGGAAGTCATGAGGGATTGCAGTTGAAAGGCGGAGAGAAAGAGCATCGGCCCCGCCGGTTCGCGTACGCTCAAGTACCTTGCGTCTTCAGCCACGCCCACAATTTCAATTCCCGGCTCCTCGAATTTGGGCCCCGCACTGAGCCGTCTTCCGATAGGGTTGCCGTTCGGGATGAATTTGCGCACAAACGCCTGATTGGCCACCGCCGCGGGGGATGAGGCTGCGGTGTCCTGAGCGGAGATGGAGCGGCCCGCAGCGATGTGCATCCCTTCCGTCTCGATGTATCCCGGCCCCACCGCGACCACTTGCGGAGCGCCTCCGCCTGGGGACGGCTGGCCCTCCACAGAAACTGCGAACCCGCCCCAACTGCCGCTCATCGGACTCGTCATCCCGATGCTGGCCGAGCGGACCCCCGGCAGGGCCCCGACTCGATCCAGCAGTACGCGATAGAGGCTGGCCAATTCTTTGTGCTCGTAGCCGGCTAGTTCCGAGTCAATGTTCACCAGCAGAACGTGCTCCGGCCTGAATCCAAGCTTCTGATTTTCGAGATCGACCAAGCTGTGTACCAGCAGCCTGCCCGCCATCAGCACCAACGAGGCAGCAATTTCGAACATCACGAGGTTCTTACCCAGCCCCAGTCGCGTCCGCTCCTCGACGCCCGATAATGCTCCTTCTTTTAGTGCCGGAACCAGGTTCACACGTGCCGAGCGGAGGGCCGGGGAGAGTCCGGAAAGAACGACGGCAAGAGCGAAACGCTCGCCGTAAATGCGAGCACGGCCAGGTTCGGCCTGACGTTCAAGGGAACTCCCGCCGCCACCATAGCCGCCAAAACGCGGGCCCCCCAAAAAGCCAGAATCGCACCTGCCATGCCACCGGCAAGCGCAAGCAGCACGCTTTCAGTGAGTACTTGGCGCACTAGCCGTCCGCGCGTTCCGCCGAGTGCGAGGCGCGTCGCCATCTCCTTCTGCCGAGCCGTCACGCGCGCCAGCATCAGGTTAGCTACGTTCGCGCAAGCGATCAACAGTACCAAACCCACAATCGCCAGAAGAATGCGCAACGGTTCGGAATATTCATGCCGCAACCGGGAAAGCCCGCGTCCGCCGGGGGCTAGCGGCACGTAAGCGTGCTGGATCTGCTGCCGCTCAACCTCTGCAAGCTTTGACCCGAAGCGCCCAGTTAGATATTGGCGCAACTCGCTGTTGATCTCCGCGCGCGCCGCTTCCAGGCTTACACCGGGGCCGAGACGGCCCATCATGTTCAGCCAGTAAATGCTGGGATCGCTCAGCAAAGACCTCGCCTGCGGCATCATCGTCAGAGGGAGGCGCGGCCGGAGGCTAAGCGGCATCCAGAAATCGGCTGAATCCGCTTCCGTCCTGACGCCAAAAAATCCTAGCGGCGCAACGCCCACGACGGTTATTGCCACGCCGTCAATGTCCATTGAATTGCCCACAACGGCGGGATCCCCACCCAGCCGCTCCTGCCAGTAGCTGAAACTGACCACTGCGACTGGCGGTGCGGCAGGCTGGTCGTCAGCCGGCGTCAGTGCCCGGCCCATTGCAACTGCTACGCCCAGCACGGAGAAGAAGTTTCCGGAAACCAGTTTTCCGCGTGCCACTTCCGCAGCGCCGCCCCGACCCTCTCTCCGGACCGTCAGCGTATCCACGGGTGTTTGAAATGCGCAGATTCCCTGAAAAAGCCCGCTATGGTCGCGCACATCGAGATAAAACGGATAAGAGAAGAGGATTTGCCGACCCGAAGGAACGTCAGGGCTCATGGACAATTCATCATTGGGACTATCCGCGAACAGGACCAGCCCACGTGGATCTGCGACGGGCAGGTTCCGTAGCATAAGGGCGTTCGTGAGGCTGAAGATAGCCGTGTTCGCGCCAATCCCTAGCGCCAGCGTGAGCACCGCCAACGCTGTGAAGCCGGGGTCCTTCGCCAACATGCGCAGGCCGAATCGGATGTCCTGCCATAACTGCTCAAGCCAAACGAAACTCCACATCTCCCACGTTTCTTCCTTCACCCGTGTCACATTGCCAAACTTGCGTAGAGCCGCATATCGCGCCTGCTCCGGCGGCAGGCCGCGCTCGCTATTGTCCTGGGTTTCCCGCTCGATGTAGTCGCGGATGTCCTGGTCACCGAAATTTTCTAATGTGTGGCTCCTTCCGAATTGGTGAAACGCGCGATCGCCTATATTCGGTTGTAGTGCGCAGCGCGCCCCTATACTGCCAGCTTGAGAGTGACGATCTCCCAAGGTTTCACTTCGAGCTCCACGCCGCCGTCCGCGGTAAGGGTTAGAGCTTGCGGTTCCTCCTCGATAAGGTTGGTCTTCCAGGCTTGTTTGACTGGCCGGGAGAGACGCACATGGCCGTGAACATTGCTGCGGCCCTCGGCTTCGAAGAAGCGCAGCGCGAGGGAATCGTCATCTTCGCTCTTCTTTAAAGCTGTCATGACCAAATTGGCGGGCTCGATTTCGACGAACCCTTCTGTTGCCGGAAGAGGATCGGCGTTGCTCGCGGCCCCCGAGCTTACGAATGCCTGTAGCGGGTAATTGAAGGCGATGCCGTCACGATAGCGCGACCGCCATCCGCCGGCGTGGGGGTATAGGGCCATCCGGAAACTGTGATTGCCTTCCTGAGTGAACCAGTATTCCGGGTTCCAGGCCTGGCTCTTTCTTGTGGAAAGGAGCACATGTTGGAGAACCGGATAAGCGACGGGCTTTTCGCTCTGATCCTGGAACAGGTGCACGGTACAGTCTGAAGCTGCCAGGCAGCCGTATTTCTGAAATCGGTCTGACGAGGCATCAATCCAGTTGATCGCTTCCCGGAAGGGGAGGGGCTTATCGCCTCCATAAACAGCGGGGACAAACTGGCAATCCTTGCTGGGGGGCAAGTTCGAGAAATCGACCTCGTCCTTGCCGATCTCCACTGTGCCAAAGGGGACCTCGTAGCTCAGCCGGGAGGTTTCCGGTAGATTGATGGGGAAGGCCACCCGCAGTTCGTGTGCCTTGACGCCATCCCAGTCCAGAATGTCGACGTCGATATCCAGGCGGTCGAGCTGTGAACACAACCGGAAGGTCTGCTGCAACCGGAAGTGTTTGAACTTGGCCTCCCGCACTGTGGCTGTCAGCACCGGGCCACCGAAAGAACCTAATGTACGAAACTCGTGATTGCTGGTTTTGTCGAAATCTTCTGTCGTCACTTCTTCCGTGTCGTCCCAGGCAAAGCCCGGCGCGGTAAATTGCAGGATCTCGCCGCCGAAGAACTTGTCAGCCTTCAGCATTTCGATCTTCAGGCGCTTATCGTAGAGACTTGCGAGACCGCCTGCGCCCATGACGGCACGCAGGTGATGGTTCTCCAGAGAGTCTCCCGAAATCGGGGTAGCGCTCGGAATGGGTGAAGAGGCGGGATCGAGATAGTAAGTCTTGTATCCGACGGCGGGCACGTCGTCAGCCACGAAAAGGATCTCTGTTTGGCTCGCGGCACTGTCGTTGGCGATTTGGCAGTCCACCTCTTTGCCGGTGTGATCGAGCAGTCGATAGGCAGGCCATCCGGCTGGCTTCTCGATGCGGCAGCGTACAAGGTCGGTTCTAAGCCAGGATAGAGGATTAAATACCGCAATGGTCAGGCTGTCTGAAGATTTTCTGGGCAGAGCCTGAGTGAGGCTCGCGCCCGCATCGGCAAGCAGCTTGTTGCCCATTTCACGGGATTTCACCGATGCCTCAACGTAGTAGGAGTCAGTCTGCGTGCCTTTATTTCCTCCCCAACCGTGATCCGGCCAGCAGTTGGTCTTCCAAGCATCTTCAATGGCTTTGGCGGGATAGGCCGGAGTTCCCGCGCTTTGAGTCAGGCCCGCAGCCAGGCGCTCCGCTGCCAGGATCCGGTTGTGAGCCTCACGCCCTGCCAAGAGACCAACGCGGTGACCAGGTTCATCGTAGTAAGCCCAGTTCAAAGGCCAATCGCCCTTGACGGTCTCGATGTTCAATTCGTTTTGCGTGAACTCTTCCAGCATTCCCTGTGCCTCAACGAAGCGCATCACCGGTGGCTTGATTTGCTTCTCGGTTTGCCCGGCATAGTGCTCGTTCCACTTGACAGCGAAGCGCTTCATGGCTTCGTTCTGCTCTTTCACATAGGGAATGAGGGAGGGGGGTGGCGGAAGATAGTCACCATTGAAATCGAATATCATCTGGTGGGGTAATTGCCGGGGTTCGTAGTAGTATTCGCGTGCTGAGGCATAGCTCAGCCAACCGCGGTTACCCTTGGGATTAGGAAGAAGCCGTGGATCCGCGTAGCGGAACGCGAAGACAAACACTCGCGAGCCGTCGGGACTTTCCCAATTGTAGAACCCCCAAGGGAAGCGGCCCTGAACCACGTATTTGACTCCTGCCTTCGTGAGAATCTGCGGCATTTGCCAGGTCATACAGGGCGGATCGGTCTTGCAGTAGTGAACGCTGTCCGTGCCTGGGAAATTTTTCTTCAGCCACCGGCGTCCCAGGTAGAACTGCCGCACCAAATTCTCCGGACCGACACGGACCTCCAGGTTCTGAACGTAAGTGGCGCCCCACACAATTCTTCTTTCTCTCGTCAACCGGGCAATCTCTTCGCGTTTTTCCGGATGCCGGTCGAGAAATTCCATAAGATAGATCACCGACTCCATGGAGTAGCGGAATTCGGGGTGTTCGTTCAGCAACTCGATGGCGGGTAAGATCAGCTCGGCTGAGCGATAGTCCGCGGTTACCTTCTGCGTATCGAGCCAACCCAAGTCGTTGTGATTGGTTGTGAAAAGGTCGAAGGTTCCACCGTCGAAATAGGAATGATAAGGGGCGACGTTCAGTTTCCGGCTGGCCTTTATAGAAGACTTCTTGTCCGTAATCTTGAACTCCATCACCTGGTCTTCAAAGGCCGCCGGGATCCAGATGTTCTGATGCGAGACAGACTGGGAGGGAATCGTTGCGAGAGGGATCGTCGAAAGCTCATTTCCGCCAAGCCGGACGTGGAGTTTTCCGTCCCGAATTTCTCCGCCCGGATTGACGATCTCGATGGTGGCCGACTGCACCGCCAAGCCGTCGTGCACATCGTACATGGCATAAGTGAACAGCTCGAAAGAGGCTGCATGCGGCTTGCCGAAGACGCGGACCTTTCCCAGTCCGGTTCCCTGGGTATTGGTCTCCGGCCAGGTTTCGTTGACTGTAATCCGCACTGATTTTGCTTTTTGCGCCTGAGGGATGGAGACGATTTGATAAGCGGGCAACTGCCGAAGCTCCGTGGCAACGGAAGCACCGCCTGACAGCGAGCAGGTGACCTTACGGGGCGAAGCCATTTTGCCTCCCCTCATGTAAGGATCGAGAACGAGATCATAAGGAACAGGCTTTGGAAATACCCAGATTTCAGCGACGCTGCGCTCTTCGGGGAAATTGATGTCCACCCAGGCGCCGGTAGTCTCCTGGTCTGTTTCCCAGCTTGCCTGCAGAATGTCACCGAACAAGTTTGTTGGCACATAGCCCCACGGCGGCGTGTCGGAGTGTGAGGAGGCGGTGGCTGTAGCTCCCAACTTCGTATCGGCGAAGTTGAGATTTTCTTCGAGCGCTGGCGATTCGGCTGCGGAAAGACGCAGAGGAAGGCCCCAGGGGGCGGTTCCCCGCTCGATTGCCCAGGCTCCGGCCAGTAGTCCGGTATTTCTTAGAAAATGACGTCGGTCCATTAGGTTGTCCTCCGATTCAGAGACATGCGGAATAAATTCGAGTTCATGGCGAGCGACTCGCGGTCTAAAAAGGTAGGCCACGAAGAAGCTACACAATCCTTGCGATTCTGGCAAGTGCGCAAGTCACTTGTAAGCAGGATTCACTTGTGGAGGGCGGGATACAGTAATAACTGGATCGCGCGGTCTGTTGTTCTGCCCGGTCAAGCATGGTGCTGTCATCCTGATCTTTTAGACGAGAGTCTCTGGCCGCCTTGACGGGATGGAACCTACTGAGCATTGCAGATTATCGTGACGCTCAATTCTGTAGGGGCGCTGTCCCTTCGCTCCACTCAGTGCAGGCTCTCAGCGCCGAAAACGCCGGTGGGGACGCCGGCGCAACCACGGGCTGGAAGCCCGTGCCACGTCGAGGTGGCATGGCCATCCTGGCCATGTCGTCAGAAATATACAAACTCCAGACGCCGGTGGGGACACCGGCGCTAGTGCGCCTGAAAGCGCACTCGGTCGGAGAGGTGAAAGTCCCTCCAAGTCGACGTAACTTGTAACCGACTGCAACTGCGTCATGGCGACACGGGGTGGAGAGCAGCAAGAGGTGAACGACCAGTCCGTAGGATGACGAACTCGAGTCGGCCGACGTGGCGTGGCGAGTCTGCTAGCGAAAGACGAAGCCCCGAGTTCTCGTGGGAGAAGGTGCCCGAAGTGGGATATGGTCTCGCGATCTGCTCAGAGTAACGTGCCTTGGCAAGACCGAGGCCCGTGTAGTACGGCGCGTCTATGAGATGTACAGTCAGAGCGCCAGCATATCGCTACCTGCAAGAAGCCTCGCAGCTCGGTCGATACCGGCAATCAAGACCGCACTGGAGGAGGTATGCATAATTAGGTGCAATTATAGAGCATTTGCATCATGCTGTGCAGACAGAGGCTTTGGTTCGCCAGATCGTCTGCGGTTGAGGCCCCAGGTCCTGTACTTGCCGCCTGGACATTCTCCACGGGAGCCCCAACGCGAAAACCGTTGATCCTTCGCCGCCGACCCGAAACCCGGCGCGTTGATGAACCGCGGACCTGAGTCTTATCTGCGCGGTGATAATGGTATTCTAGGCTAGTTCCCCCGCCGGCAAAACTAGCGGACGGCGGGCAAAGCCCATGAAAGTCAGCCCTGGCAAAATCGTTCTTGCGCTTGTACTCGCTCTGATCGCATTTGGCACGCTGGGCTTCCGTCTCATCGAACACTGGAGCTGGTTTCAGGCCCTCTACGGCACGCTGATGACGGTGTCCACCATCGGCGCGGAGCCGGTAAACCAGCTTTCCTTCCGCGGTCGTCTGTTCAACGTGGTTTTGATCTTTGTGGGTCTCGGCGTGGTGAGCTTTGCGGTTGGTACCTTCACACGCAAGGTGATAGAATCCGAGCTTGGCCAGGTGTTGGGCCGCCGTCGGATGGAAAAGGAAATCTCCAAGCTCTCCAATCACTTCATCATCTGTGGCATCGGCCGCGTGGGGCGGCGTGTCGCCACTGAAATGCTGGCCCGTCACATTCCCCAGGTAATGATTGAAAAAGACCCCGTCCGCGCCCAGTGGGCAATTGAGCGTGGAATTCCCGTAATCATCGGTGATGCCACCAAAGAGGAAATCCTGGAGAAAGCGCGGATCAGCCAGGCCCGCGGCCTCGCCAGCGCGGTCACTTCCGACGCCCAGAACGTCTACATTACCCTGACCGCGCGCGGCATCTCTCCCACCCTGCCCATCATCGCGCGAGCGAGCGAAGAAGATGCTGAACCCAAACTGCTGAGGGCCGGCGCCACCACGGTGGTCTCGCCCTACCTCTTTGCCGGACAGCGCATCGCGCGCATGCTTATCCGGCCAAGCGTGCAGCGTTTTATCGACTTAGCCTTTAATTCTTCTGCAGTTAACGGAAACCTGGATCTTAATATCGAGGAAATGAAGGTGCCGGCAAGTTCCAAGCTTTGCGGTATGGCGGTGCGCGACGTTCATTTCCGAGAGCACTTCGGGGTGATCCTGCTGGCCCTGCGCGCACTAAGCGGCCAACTCGAGTTCAATCCCCGGGGCGACACGGTGATTTCGGCCGGCGAATTCCTCATCATCATGGGCGACACCGAGAAATTGAAGGCACTCGAGGCCATGGCAGGGGTTGATGCATGAAGATTCTTACCGCGGGCCAGATGCAGCGCATCGATCAGCTTACCACTGAACGTTACGCCGTTCCCAGCCTTACCCTAATGGAGAACGCCGGCCGCGGCGTAGTCCAATACCTCGACGATCACTACGCGCCCCTGGCCAGCCGTAAGGTCGTGATCCTTTGCGGCCGCGGCAACAACGGCGGCGATGGCTTCGTGGTGGCGCGGCTTCTGCGTGAACGCAGGCTGCACCCACATGTTGTGCTTTTCGCCGATGCGGCCAGTGTGAAAGGCGACGCTCGGGTGAATCTTGACCGCCTCACCTCGGCCGGAGCACCTCATCTTGCCGCTGATTTCGACTCCTGGAAGCGCCTGAAACCGCATTTTGCCGACGCTACCCTGATGGTGGATGCCCTCTTCGGTACCGGCCTCGCCCGGCCACTCGATGGCTTTCTCCTGGATGTAGTGCGCGACGTCAACGACACTTTCGCCAGCGTGCCCGTGGTGGCGGTGGATTTGCCCTCCGGTCTTTCGTCGGATAGCGCTGAGCTGATTGGCGAGTGTGTCCGTGCGAATGCTTCGGTCACCTTTACCGCGCCGAAATTTGCTCACGTGTTTCCGCCGGCCTGTGAGAAGGTCGGCCGCTGGATCACTCACCCGATCGGCACGCCACCCAAAGCGCTTGAAAATGATCCCGAGCTTTGGCTGAACCTCACTACGCCCGAAGACATCGCCTGGCTTGCCGCGCCACGCGCTCCCGATTCGAACAAGGGAAACTTCGGTCACGTGGCCATCGTGGCGGGCTCCGTCGGCAAGACGGGTGCGGCTGCAATGGCGGCCAAAGCCGCGGGGCGGTCGGGCGCCGGGTTGGTAACCGTGGCCACACCCAGGAGCGCGCTGCCTGTGGTCGCCGCGCTCGGCATGGAGTACATGACCGAGGCGGTGCCAGAGACGGAGTCGGGTGCGATCTCGATGGGGGCCCTCGATGGCGGACGTCTGGATGCAATGATCAAGGGCAAGTCGGCAGTCGCCATTGGACCGGGACTCGGTCGCGAACCCGAGACGATGGAACTGGTACGGAGCGTCGTCCGGAACTGTGATCTGCCAATGGTCATTGATGCCGACGGTCTCAACGCCCTGGCTGGCCACCTCAGTTTGCTCTCGGAGGGGAATCGGGTGCGGGTGCTCACACCGCATCCTGGAGAGATGTCGCGGCTTACGGGCAAATCCATCGAGGAGATTCAAACTCATCGTATCGAGACTGCGCGCGCGTTCGCCCAAACCCACAACGTGTTTCTGGTGCTTAAGGGATTCCGTACTCTGACCGCCGCTCCGGACGGCCAAGTTTGGGTTAATCCCACGGGAAATCCCGGCATGGCCACCGGCGGCACTGGCGACGTGCTCACCGGCATTACTGCCGCGCTGTTGGGTCAGTCGAGCAAGCGTCCCGGAACCCGACCACAGGCCCAAGTAATTGCCGCTGCCGTCTACCTACACGGCTTGGCGGGTGACTTGGCCGTCGCTGACAAGGGCGAGCACTCGTTGCTCGCTGGTGACCTCCTCGAAATGCTACCTTGGGGGTTCCGGGCCCTGGGTAACGCCGGTCGCCATCATAGCGCACTCTCATAGGTACTCCCCGGGGCAGGGCGGCACTTTAATTCTGCCTCTCTGTACAGGAAACCCCGCCACGTTGAGGTGGCATGGCCGTCCTGGCTATGTATTTGGCCGCACCCTAAAAGGTGCTCCTGCAAGTGCGCTGCGGTCTAGCAGGGGAGGGTCTCTCCGGCCCAGCCAATGGGCAAGCGAAGTGTAAATTCGGGCTGGAGGTCCCGTACTACATTGAGGTGTCAAGGACCTCGGGACATGGAAGAGCAACGCCAGAAAGTGCTCCGAATCGTAACGCATTCGGCCGATGAGACCGTCGCCCTGGGACGCTCGCTCGCCCGTGATCTCGCGCCCCCCTGCCTCGTTCTGCTCGAAGGCGAACTGGGGGCAGGCAAGACCACGCTTATTAAGGGTATTGTGGCAGGTCTGGGGGCGGCAGGCGAGGATGATGTTTCCAGCCCGTCCTACACGCTGGTGCATGAATACGGCGGACCCGAGTGTACGGTTTATCACGCCGACCTTTACCGCGTAGAGGGCGCGCAGGAGCTTGCTACCCTGGGCCTTGAGGAGTTGGTTGACCGTGAGGCCACGGTAATTGTTGAATGGGGAGGTAAGCTTGAAATCAGTCGGCTCACGCCTGACGTCCGGATTGAGCTTGACTATGCCGGTGAAGACGAGCGGCGCGTCAAGGTGGAATGGTTAACTCCAACACCTCAAATAGAACGCGAAAGGAAAACGCATGACACGAGCGGATGAGCGTACACGTTGGGCGTTGATCATCGGAGCATCAAGCGGATTCGGCGAAGCTACCGCCCTCGAACTGGCCCGAAGCGGGCTCCACATTTTTGGCGTTCACTTTGACCGGCGTTCCGCCATGCCGCACGTCGAGGAAATCATCGGCAAGATCCGCGGCATGGGGCGTGACGCGCTCTTCTTCAATATCAACGCCGCCGATCGCGAAAAGCGGATCGCCGCTATGGATCAGGTGCTTGAACACTGGAAGCAGAAAGGTGGCGAGCATTTCGTGAAAGTTGTGATGCACTCGGTTGCCTTTGGATCACTGCTGCCCTATCTGGCGGACAATCCAGAAGGGCAGTTGACCCAGGCACAGATCGAGATGACGATCGATGTCATGGGAAGCAATGTGGTTTATTGGGTGCAGGAGCTGAGGGCTCGCAAGATGCTGGGGCATGGCACCTGCATCTATGGCATGACCAGCGCCGGCGGCCACAGTGTCATGCCCTCCTACGGCGCGGTCTCGGCCGCTAAGGCGGTGCTCGAATCGCACTTACGCCAGCTCGCCTACGAAATGATGCCCCATGGCATCACCGCCAATGCCATCCAGGCAGGGGTTACCATGACGCCCGCCTTGGCCAAGATTCCAGGCTCCGGACAATTGTCGGAGCTCGCCAAGATGCGTAATCCCGGCGGACGGCTCACCACGCCGCATGATATTGCTCAAGCTATCGCCGCTTTGATGGACGATCGCACCCACTGGATGACCGGAAACGTGATCCGGGTGGATGGCGGGGAAGATATCGTGACCTGATCCCGGTCCCGTCCGCCAAGCCCGGGCGGGCTGGCGCAGAGCGCGGCTCGGCGATCAGGGAATGAGCCACAATCGAACAGACCTGTGAATACTTGGGACAGCAAGCAAGCAGCGCCGACTTTGCGCTTGAGGTCGCGGTAGGCATGACGGCAGCTATCTGGAAGGATTCTGAGCTTCGGAGTCCGAAGTTTGCGATTTACTTTGCTCCGCCATCTTCCGCGCCAGCTCGGGTGGTGGAACAAAGGTGACGTTCTCGCGAACAGTCTCCACTTCTTCGACTTCGTTCGCACCCAAATTCCTGAAATAGTTCACCACGCCCTGGACCAGGTGCTCGGGCGCGGAAGCCCCGGCCGTGATCGCCACCGTTTCTACCTCTTCAAGCCACACCGGGTCGATCTCTGAGGCGTCGTCGATGAGATGGGCCGGCGTCGCGCTGAACTCGGCGACCTCTTTCAGGCGCTTCGAATTCGAGCTGTTGCGGGAACCGATTACCAGCACCAGGTCCGCCCGCTGCGCTAAGGCTTTCACCGCAGTTTGGCGGTTTTGGGTGGCGTAGCAGATGTCATCGGACGACGCGGTCACGAGTGTGGGGAATCTCCGCTGCAGCACCTCGATGATCTCGTTCGCGTCATCTACGCCGAGTGTGGTTTGGGTGGTGACGGCGACGTTCTCAGGATCCTGAACCTGGACCGCCAGCGCCTCTGCCTTACTCCCCACCAACTGTACCCGGCCGGGAGCCTCACCCATGGTACCCTCGACTTCCTCGTGACCTTTGTGGCCCACCAGGATGATTGATCGCCCCTGCTTGGCAAACTTGGCGGTCTCCAGGTGGACCTTGGTTACGAGTGGGCAGGTGGCGTCGATGACGTTTAACCGCTTTTCGGCCGCCCGCGCCCGCACTTCCGGGGAAACGCCGTGGGCACTGAAGATGGCGACTGCGCCCTCGGGCACCTGGTCAAGTTCATCCACGAAGATCACCCCTCGCGCTGCAAACGATTCGATCACGTGCCGATTGTGAACGATTTCCTTGCGTACGTAGATCGGTCCCGGATAGAGGTCCAGGGCCAGATTGACCACCTCAATAGCACGATCCACACCAGCGCAGAAACCGCGGGGTTTGGCTAACAGTATCTTAGTTATCTTTGTCACTTGCTCCAATCCTGATAAGCCCAGAATAAACCAGAAACAAGAAAGCAGAAACAAGAAAGCAGTAAAACGGGTGCGGGATGCTCCCGTGCTCGTTCAGGGAGACAATCACGGCGTGCTTGGGGTAGCGGCGCTTCACTTCGGCTATCTCGCGCAGGTTGTCTTCCAAGGTGCGGTCGCTTGACGCTGCAGACGGCCGATCTCGATGGGCCTTTCGCCGCGCTCGTTCATGAGGCAGGCGCCCTCGCATAAGACCTCGGTGGGGCAAACGCGTCCGCAACTCTCACCCAGAATGTTCGTGCTCAAAATCACGCGCGCCAATCCCTTGAGGTTCCCGGTGCCGATCTTGTGGATGAACGCCGGCACGTCGATGCGGGTGGGACGAGCCTTTGTACATGGTGCGTCGAAGTCATAAAGGGCCGAGCGGCCTCCGGCCGTGCCTGGCTCGCCGTGAAGCGCGGCACGATGTCGGCGAAGTTGCGCTCATACTGCTCCGGAGCGAGCTTGGGTGCGATGTTGTTCAACATTGATGTATTTTAGCAGCAGTCTGCGCGTACGCGGGCCTTTGCGGGTAATTGCCCTGGTGCCCACCAGTATGCATGATGAGATAGTACGGTTTCGACAACCCTACCGGTATTCCAAAGCGTATGTTACGGTGCACGAAATCGTGAGCAAAGGAGAGAAAAGCAGGAGAGAAAGGCCAAGGGCAGCCCCAACTTTTGCGCGCGACTTTCGGTAATTCCATCGACTGCAGGGAACTTAGGTTTGGTCTCCTACATGCACTAGTCACAGAGAGGGAGGGTGCGAGGCATGCTGGAGTTGCAAAGGAAATTTAGCCAGGCTTCGTCGCGCCCCTTTCTTACTTATGCGTCAAACTTAAAAGGAGGTTCAAAATGGGAAGGCGAGTTTCTCTCTTGGTGGGTGCTCTTCTGCTCGCAGCCGGTTTGGCAAACGCCGCGCAGGTGGTGATCCGCGTGCGTCCCCCCGCGCCTGTACGCGTCGGCGTGGTGGGCGTCGCGCCCGGCCCAGGTTATGTGTGGATCGATGGTTATCATGAATACCGCCGCAACCGCTACGTCTGGGTAGAAGGCAGGTGGGCACGGCCGCCTCACCGGAACTGGGCGTGGGTTCCGGCGCACTACCGGCCCGTGAGGGGCGGATGGATGTTCGTTCCTGGCCACTGGCGGCGGCACTGATTCAGACTGCGCCGCTGTAGAACTCGACCAAGAATAAGAGTCAAGGTTGGCGCGGCCTCCTATGCCTTCTCTCCCAGATGCAGTGCCGTCGCGCCCCCAAAGAAGTTCCGATAGCGGACGCACTTGAATCCGGCCTTGCGCATGGCCGCAGCTAGGGACTCCTGGTCGGGAAAGTTCGCCACTGAATCGGGTAGATACTGATAGGCGCCGTCCACCCCGGAGATTAGCCTTCCGAGCCGGGGCACGACGTGGCGAAAGTACAAGCGATACAGTGTGCCGAACAGCGGCCACTGCACTTGCGAGCACTCGAGGATGGCAAGCGAGCCTCCGGGCTTCAACACCCGCCACATCTCGCGCAAACCACGGTCATAGTCGGTTAGATTGCGAAAGCCCCAGGCGCTCGAGACCGCGTCCAGGCAGTTGGCGGGGAAGGGAAGCGACATCGTATCCGCTTCGAGGAAAACAATCGAAGTCCTGCAGCCACGATGATAGCGCCTGGCATTGTGAACGAGTTTTGACGCTGCCCGTTCGAGCATCGGGTGGCAGAAATCGGTGCCGACCACGACGCCTGCAGAATGGCTCATGAGCTCGAAAGCGAGATCCCCTGTTCCACAGCAAACGTCGGCTACCACTGAGCCCGTACGGCTGAGGGCTTTTTCGAGGGCCCTCGCTGTCTCACGGCGCCATGCGACGTCGCGGCGGCCCGTAAGGAATCGATTAAGGAAATCGTAGCGGCGCGCCACCTGCGCGAACATTTCGCGCACCGCCGCGGCGGAACCGAGGGGTGTACCGGCTTGTGATGGCTGGGGCATTGCGTAGGGCACGGCCTTCCGATCTTTCTGGGCTGCAGCACCGGATGGAGCGGCTCCAGGTTATTCGCAAGGATACGCCAGTTGGACGTCGCGGAAGGCCGCGCGGACCTCTTTTTCCGGCACCTCACTTTCGATCTTCATCTTACCGATCCGCTCAGGCAGCACCCAATGGACTCTGCCGCTGTGGGCCTTTTTGTCATGCAGCAGCAGCCTGGCGATTCGGGCTGGCGAGAGATCGCTGATTGACGGCAGTGGGCTGGTACGGCGTACGAGGCTGCTGATCCGCTGCGCCTCGGGTTCGGCCAAGATGCCAAGCCGCTCGGCCAGGCGTGCGACCAGGATCATTCCCCATCCTACCGCCTCGCCGTGCAGAAAGCGGCCATAATCCGTGGCGGCCTCAAGCGCGTGGCCGTAGGTATGGCCGAGGTTCAGCAGCATGCGCAGTCCGGACTCGCGTTCATCTTTGTTGACGACGTCCACCTTCACCTTGACGGCGCGCGCCAGGATGGGCTCAAGCGACTCTGTGTCGGTTGGAGCGAGCGAGCCGATGACGGCCTCGATCTGGCGGAAGAACGGGGGTCCGGCCAGAATCGCGTGCTTCACCACCTCGTAAAGACCGGACCGGAACTCACGTTCGCCGAGGGTACCCAACACAGCGGGTTCAGTGACTACCAGGCGGGCGGGATAGAACGTGCCCACCAGATTCTTAGTCGCACCCAGATTGACGGCCGTCTTGCCGCCGACCGCGCTATCGACTTGGGCGACCACGGTGGTGGGCACCTGGATGTAGTCGATTCCCCGCATATAGGTCGAAGCCACGAACCCACCCAAATCGCCGATTACCCCGCCGCCGAAAGCGACGAGCAGCGATCGGCGGTCGGCGCCATGCGCTGCGAGCTCGCCGGCGGTCCGCTCCAGCATAGCCAAGCTCTTGGAGTGTTCGCCTGAGGGCACGAAGACTGTCGGGACAACTCCCGTTCGGGCTCCCCCCGCGCGCGCAGCGAACCTGCTCTTTATGATCCCGTCGAGGCCACTCTCTTTGAGAAACCTGTCGCTCCAGTGCTTCCAGATCGCGTGTTCGGTAAATACGAAAAGGCTCGAATAGCGGTCCAAGGTGAAATCGCGAAGAGCCCTCCAGGCGCCGCGGCCGACCACGACGTCGTACCGGAAGTGTTGCGAGTTGACTTGGAAACGGCGCATCGAATTCAAGAGTAGTTATGACGCTAGTTATAAGTTATGAGTTATGATTTGTTAGTTAGTTATAACTTATGAGGTATGAATTATAGCACAGAACTTGAGTCGTCATTCGACCAACACCATCTTGAGTCCAGCGCGAATTGTCGCCAGAATGCATGATTCAAAACTTATAATTCATAACTCATAATTCATAACTGAAGGTATTCACCTGGTTTTTGCGGAGTTCTCCAAATCCGACAGGGCGGCGGTTACGACCCGGCCCACTATGGCGAGACTCGCCCGGCTGCAGTGTTCCACGGTATCCCGTGCGGTATGCCAGTAGGCGCCGTTGGGATGGCTGTCCGAGCGAGGACCGTAATCCAGATCGATGATATCGACGGCCGAGACGCCGGCGTTCACCCAGGGAATGTGGTCGTCTATAATCGAGGTCGGACTTTCCAGAAATTCCCTGGTATAGCCAAGCCGGTGGGCTTGGGCAAAGATCATGTCCTCTAACCAGCCCGTGGAATTTGACTCGCGGTGGATGTCCAGGTTGGCATCGGCAATCATATCCACCAGGATCATCGCACGAATGCGGTTGAGTTCGCCGCTCGCGGAAAGCTTCTCGAGCAGGTGACGGCTGCCGTAGAGGCTGTCGCTGTCAGACCATTCTTTGAGTGCCTCTTCACCATCGAAGAACACCAGCCAATAGGTGACGGGATTCGCACGATGGCCCAGATCGCGGGCGAGTTCCAGGAGGAAGGCGGCGCTTGATCCCCCATCGTTGGCGCCCACCATCCGCGATTGGGTGTCGGTATCGTAATGGCCGGCCACCATGACCACAGCGGGCCGTGTGCCCTCGATCTTGCAGATCAGGTTGGTCATGGGAACCGGGCCGAGCGGCGTGGAGGCGGTGAAGGCGTCCTCCTCCACAGTGCACCCGGCCTGCTTGAGTTGGCGGGCGATCCACTGGCGCACCTGCGAGAGTGCCTTGGATCCGGGGGGGCGCGGTCCGAAATCGACCAGATGCTTGAGGTCGGCAAAAGCGCGATCGGCGTCGAAGGAAATGGAAGCTGCAGGTTTCTGAGCTGGGTTGGCTCCGCTGCGACGCGTGACCGATGATTGCGTTGTTGAGCGGGACCATGAGGGGTTGCCCAGCAGGACGGAGGCGACCAAGATGCCAAGCGTCACCCGGACCCCGGCACGCTTCATGCGCTCAGCTCTTTACGCTCGCGCGAGCGCCTCTTCTTGAGATACACCAGCCAGGAAAGGCCGATACTGAGGAGGTAGAGGGCCACCAGAGGGATCCAAACCAGGAAAATCGAGGCCATGTCGTTGGTGGGGACGATGGCCGCCGCCACCACCGCGGTAATCAGGATGGCGTAACGTATGTTCTTCCAGAGGAACTTGGGTGTCACGATCCCGAAGATCGACAACAGCAGGATCACGACCGGCAGCTCGAAAACCACGCCCACAGCCACGATCACCGACATGGCCAGATCCCAGTACTCGTTAATCGTTACCATGGGGGTGAAGTGATGAGCGTAGCTCACCAGGAATCGCAGCGCGGCCGGAAAGGCCAGGCGGTAGGCGAAATAGGCGCCGCAAATAAACAAACCACTGGTCAGGGAAACAAAAGGCCAAACGTACTTCTTTTCGTTGCGATAAAGGCCGGGCGAAATGAAAAGCCAGAGTTGCAGCAGGACGTAGGGCGAGGCAATGATCACGCCACCCATAATCGAGAGCTTGATGTAAAGATTGAAGGGATCAACAGGGTTGATGTACACCAGGGTAGGCTGTAACTTTAGCGCCCTCAAGGTGTCGGTGAGCGGTTTGGCCAGCCATGCATAGATTTTATCGGCTTGCCAAAAACAGAGCCCCGCGGCGATGAGGACTGACACAATGGCGTGCAGGATGCGCTTCCGAAGCTCCTCGAGATGCTCGAGGAACGACATCTGCTTGCCGTTGAGTTGCGCTTCCTCAGGGTCGGGGCTGGGATTCGTCGGGGGCGGATTCTGGGTGGTTGTCGCCATAGGCGGAAACCGTGTCTGTTCCCGAGCTTATCGCCTCCGGGCGATATTCCTCGCGCGGGCTAGTCGGCTGGGGATCGACACGATCCAGGTTCCGGATTTCCTCTTCCAATGAGAATCTCAGTTCATTCGAGGCGCGCCGTAGCTCCGCCATGCCTTTGCCCAACATCCGGGCGATCTCCGGCAACTTCTTCGGTCCGAAGAGCAGAAAGGCAATGAAAAGCAAGAATGCGATTTCCAGTCCGCCGCCAAACAAGATGAACCTCTACAGAATCATAGGGGACGCGGCAGGGGATGTCAAGGAAAGCGCTTCTGCGGCTTCTGTGGTCGAGGGTGCTTGCAAGCTATGGGAACTTTATCGTTCTTTCTGACATAACAGGATGTGGAGGGCGCGTGATGGCTACTTCTTTGGCCTGGGCTACGAAGATCTCAACGATCCGAGCACTACGGAAGATCCCTGTTCGGGGTGTTGGTGGGACGGGAAGAGGTGGAGCGGCCGCTGGCGGGCAGAGCCCTGAACCGCTGGAGTTGGGGGCCGGAGTTAAGGATCGCTACAAGAAGATCACCTTCTGGAAGGAGACGATCGACGAATTGCTGGTGCAGGTGTTCCTGGAGTCGCAGGAGCAGGTTCCGGAGGAGAACATCCTAGACGTGGACGCCACGGACTCGCCCTTGCACGCCATAGGACGCCGATTCTTCCACGGCGATCACGACCATTATTGTTACCTGCCGCGAGATCTTGTGCGGAGAACAGGTGCTGTGCGCGCGCTTGCGCGAATCTAATCACGACGCGAGCTTTGGCAGCCTGAGGGAGATTCGGAGAATTGTAGGGCAGATCCGGGCGGCCTGGCCGAAGGTGAAGATCATCCTGCGAGGGGATTCCGGCTTCTGCCGTAACCAGCTGATGAGTTGGTGCGAAGAGCAGGGCGTGGATTATGTCTTTGGGCTGGCACGCAATCAGAGACTGCGGCGGATCATCGGGCGGGCGATGTGGGAAGCGAGCCAGCAGTGGGAGCAGACTGGGCAAGCGGCACGGGTTTTTGCCGAGTTCGGCTACCAGGCGAAGAAAACCAAGAAAGGCGGCTGGGACCGGGAACGGCGGGTGGTAGCCAAGGCCGAGCATCTGGAAGGCAAGGAGAATCCACGCTTCCTGGTGACCTCGCTGAGCAGCGCAGAGTGGGCGGCACAGGCTCTGTACCAAGAACTCTACTGCGCCGTGGCGACATGGAGAATCGGATCAAGGAGCAGCTCAGCCTGTTTGCCGATCGGGTGAGCGCCCAGACGCTGCGGGCCAACCAGATGCGGCTGTACCTGTCGACCCTGGCCTATGTCCTGGTCAGCGGCCTGCGGCGCCTGGGGTTGAAAGCGACCGAGTTGGCTCAGGCGCTGATGGTGCTGCTCAACTACGGGCCGGCGATCTGTTTTGGGGTCTACTGCTCTTTTTCCCAGTCCGTTTCGGATGGCGGCGCTGGCTGCATCGGGCGTAGAATTGACCCACAACGGGGCCGTGTTAAGTTCGCTCCAGCTCATTATGCCGTGATGGCTCGTGCTTTTCTCGCTTGGCGAACACGAATCCAAAATACCGCTTCTGGCAGTCTCTGCATCGGTAGGGGCGCAAAAGGACCAGAAGAGCGAGCATTTCCAACCACTCCATCCGCGATCGTCGAACCTGGGTACTCCTGCAGACCGGGCAGCGCCTGATGCCTGGGAATGGCGACACTGTTAATCTAGAACTAAGCATTGTCGTTCCCTCCGCTCGGTTGTTCAATTGATGGTATTTGACCGAGTTCCATTGTACTTCAAGGCAAGGGTTAAAGAACCAATTATTAGTCGAAGTTCAACAAACCCGTTCGTCACTTAACGTCCCAATATCCTGTCTTGGACATCCTCCCTTCGGCCCGAATCATGTAAGTGGCTCTAACTGACCGGCTAAGCTCACCGCCGCATACATCTTTTGGGGTACAATGCTCGTTGGCCATGACGAGCGAATTCTCTACAGATTGGACCGAGACTCGGCTTCGCGTCCGCTACGCTGAGACCGACCAGATGGGCGTGGTCTACTACGCCAACTACTTGGTGTGGTACGAGATCGGGCGCACGGACTTCTGTTGGCAGCATGGATTTGCCTATCGGGAGATGGAGGAGCAGGACGGACTTTATATCATGGTGGCTGAGGCCCGATGCCGCTACAAGGCGCCGGCGCGTTACGACGACGAGATCCTCGTGCGTACCCGTCTTCAGGGCGTCCGCAAACGTGTGCTGGTATTCGGCTACGAAATCTGCCGCGGTCTGGAAAACGAACTCTTGGCTGAAGGTGAAACGGTCCACGTAATCACCGATCGCGAAGGCCACCCTCGCGCCTTGCCCGACCGTTACCGTGAGCTGTTCCTCCGAGGGACCCCCCTGGCGACGTGAGTAATCATGACGACTGACTCTGGGGTCGAAGAAGTACCACCGACACCAAGAAACCGTCATTAGAGTGCCATCGAGATCTTGCTTTGACATGCTTTGGGTTTCCGCTTGGTCCCTTGGTGTCTTTGTGGTTGCTTTTTGCCTGGGATATGCCTGGAACTCTTCAACTCACCGGACGCGATCTCACCCGCCGTGACTTCTACGAAGTGGTCCTGGATCGCCGCTCGGTGGCCCTAGCCTCCGCAGCGCGGCGTGCCATGAAGCAATCACGTAGCCTGGTGGAGAGATTCATCGCTGAGCGTAAGGTGGTCTATGGCGTTACTACTGGTGTCGGCAGCCTCTCGACTGAGCACATCGAACCTGACCAGTCGCGTCAATTGCAGCTCAATGTCGTGCGGAGCCACTGCTGTGGTGTAGGCGATCCGTTGGGCGTTGCCGAGACGCGCGGGCTTCTGCTGCTGCGGGTTAACGGCTTGGCCCGGGGCCTTTCGGGTATTCGTCCTCGGGCGGCAGACCTTCTTTGCGATTTTCTCAATCACGGGTTACACCCGGTCGTGCCGGAGCGCGGATCGGTAGGCGCCAGCGGTGATCTGGCGCCGTTGGCCCACGTGGCACTGGCCCTTATAGGAGAAGGCGAGGTTTTTGTCGAGCCAGCCGCGGCCAAACGAAATTCGGATGCCCGGCGCGGAAAACGTCAGTCTGCGAGGGCGGCCATGACGAAGGCGGGACTGAATCCGCTCACGCTGGAGCCCAAGGAAGGTCTTTCACTGGTGAACGGCACGCAGGCGATGCTTTCGCTTGGGCTGTTGGCTTTGCGTGAGGCCGAGATTCTGGTAGACACCGCCGACGTGGCCGGGCCGCTCTCGCTCGACGCGCTGAGGGGCTCGCCGGTGGCTTTCGACGAGCGCCTGCATCGTGCCCGTCCTCATCCGGGACAGCTCGAAACGGCCAAGAACCTGCTGATCCTCAATCTGGGTAGTGAGATTCGCGAATCGCATCGTGATTGCCCACGTCTGCAAGACGCCTACAGCCTGCGTTGCATGCCGCAGGTTCACGGCGCCATCCGCGACTCGCTGGCACACGTCCGCCGCGTGTTTGAAACCGAGATGAATGCGGTCACTGACAATCCTCTGGTCTTTGCGGACGACGGCGACGTGATCTCCGGCGGCAATTTCCATGGACAGCCCGTGGCAACGGCCCTCGATTTCATGGCTATCGCGCTGGCCCAGCTTGGCGGGATCGCCGAGCGGCGCATCGATCGCCTGGTGAATCCACTCACCTCCGATTTGCCGGCGTTTCTAGCCCGCTCACCCGGGCTCGAATCCGGATTCATGTTGGCCCAGGTTACCGCAGCGGCCTTGGCCTCGGAGAATAAGGCGCTGGCCCATCCGGCCTCGGTGGACTCCATTCCCACCTCGGGCAACAAGGAAGATTTCGTGAGTATGGGAATGGGTGCGGCGCTGCGATTGCGGACCCAAATCCGGAACCTCACGGCGATTCTCAGTATCGAGCTACTCTCTGCCACCGAGGCGCTTGAATTCCTGCTACCACTGCGATCCGGCAGGTTGGCGGAGCGTGCCCGCGGCCTGGTGCGGCGCACGGCTCCGAGTCCGGGGAAGGATCGGCCGCTCGCACCCGCGATCGAGCGGGTGGCGAGGTCAGTGGCGGACGGCCAATTTGCGGCCATTCTGCGGGCGAGGGCCCAAAAGAGGCGCTAGCCGCGGCGGATGCCGCTTCTAACCGAGCCGTTTTCATTTCTTTCTGCGCGCCTCAGGTTTCAAGCCGGGCTAGGCGGGCCTAATCAATGCAAATCTCCGCGACGATCATCACCCTGAACGAGGAGGGGAACATTGCCCGCGCCATTAAGTCGCTCGTGCCTGTGGCAGATGAAATCATAGTCGTGGATGGCGAGTCGACAGACAGCACTCGGGAGATCGCTGCCGGGCTGGGGGCGTGCGTAATCACCCGTCGGTTCGAAGGATTCACTGCCCAGAAGAACTTTGCCGCGCTCCAGGCTAAATACGATTGGATCCTGAGCCTGGACGCCGACGAGGAACTGAACGCTGACGCCCAGGATGTCCTACGGCGATGGAAGCTTGGGAACGCCGGGGCTTATGGCTATCGTTTTGCGCGGCGGGCTCGCTATCTCGGCCGCTGGATCCTGCACTCGGGCTGGTATCCCGACTACAAGCTGCGCCTGTACGACCGGCGCCGCGGCGAGTGGAAAGGTGATTTTGTACACGAATCCGTGGTGGTCAAAGGCCGGGTGGAGACCATGCCGGGAGAGATCCTGCACTATACCTGCGACACGCTCGAAGAACACCGCCAGCGTATCGAGTTCTACACCGATCTTGCAGCCGCGGAGATGATCGCTCGCGGCGTCCGCGTGAGTTTGCTGAGCCGGCAGCTTGCTCCAGCCTGGGTCTTCACGCAAAGCTACTTCCTGCGACTGGGTGTGCTCGACGGATACCCAGGATTCCTGATCGCGAAGATGGCAGCGCGTTATGTACGGCGAAAGTACGCGAAAGCGAAGGTCAAGATGTGAAGAGTGAAGGTCCTGACTGGCTGCGGAAGATTTCGTCGGTACTGTTGTTCTTCACCTTCTTCCTTCACTCCCGCGAACTTGATCTTCACCCCTCAAGTGTTTTATGCGACTGCTCCACGTTGACACCGCCCAGACTCTTCGCGGCGGCCAAATGCAGCTCCTGATTCTGGCGCGCGGACTACGTTATCGCGGCCACCGGCAGGTGATTGTGTGTCCGGAGTCAAGTGCGCTCGCGAGGCAGGCTGGCGGCGAAGGCTTTGAGATTTTTGAGCTGCCTGCACACGATCCCGGGCACTGGAACGGATCTTTCCAACTTCGTCAGCGCTTGCTTGCCGATCCCTTCGATATCGTTCATGCCCACGATGGCAAGGGTCAGACGATCGCGTGGCTGGCCACGGCGGGCGCCGGGGTGGTTCGTGTGGCGAGCCGGAGGGTTACGTTCCTGCCGGGGGGCCGAGCGTCGCGCTACGGGCTGCACCGGCTCAAATATGACTTGACCTGTGACGGGATCATTGCCGTCTCGAACTACATCCGGGATTTGCTGGTCGAGTCAGGTATCCCGGCGTCGAAAATCGAGGTGATCCCCGACGCGACCGATCCACCCGCCGAACTGCCGACATCCGAATTGCGGGCGAAGATCCGGGCGGCTTGGGGTTTCGGTGAGAATGACTTCGTAGCTGGACACCTGGGTGCATTCACCCCTGAAAAGGGACAGGACGTCGCCATCAAAGCGGCAATGCTCCTGAGGGAACGCCTTCCGGAGCTGCGATTAGTGCTGGCAGGTGAGGCGTCGCCCGACAATCGCCGGACGCTTGAACCGATGCTGAGGGAAGCCCGGGATCAGGTGCGACTGCTGCCTCGATTCGACGACCCGGCCGGTTTCTTCCCGGGGCTCGACCTTTACCTGATGCCGTCGCGGGCAGAGGGGTTGGGATCTTCGGCGCTCCTGGCCATGGGCTACGGTTTGCCGGTTGTGGCCAGCCGCGTTGGCGGACTGCCGGAGATCGTCGAGGAGGGCAGAACCGGCTGGCTGGTCCCATCCGGCTCGCCGCAGGACCTCGCCGGTGCGATCCTGGCCGCTGCCTCCGATCATGCCCAGCTTTGCCGGTACGGTTCCGCCGCGCGTGAGTCTTCCTTCAGGTTCGCGAGTGGGATCTTGGTGTCGCGGACCGAAGAATTCTACCGGCGACTGTCCAGGGTTCGACCGCTCCAAGCCTAAGATATAAATTAAGTTCCATCGTCCCAAACTTCATCCATCACGATAACTAGCCATCGGATAGAATTTGCCGATATAACGAATGTATGGGTAGTCCAGCGATTTACCTCTTGGTCGCCATTTTGGGACTCATTTTCGGCAGCTTCCTGAACGTCTGCATTTCGAGGATTCCTGCCGGCGAGTCGATCGTACTGCCGGCATCGCACTGTCCGCAGTGTGGGCAAGCGATACGCTGGTACGACAACATCCCCCTGATCAGCTATGTTGTTCTCGGAGGCCGCTGCCGGGACTGCCGCCAGGGCATCTCGTTGGTATACCCAGTGGTCGAGGCGCTGACCTCGGTCGTATTGGTGGCGGGTTTCCTGGAATACGGGCTTAGCCTGATTTTCCTGAAATACGCCTTCCTTTCCATGCTCCTGATCGTGTTGACTTTTACAGACCTCACCGTTCGCCGCTTGCCCCACCAAGTGACGATCTTCGGCATGGCCGCAGGACTGCTTCTGAGCCTGTTCGTTCCAATCACAAGCTTTCCACTTGGCTGGGTCGCAGGGCGGGTGGGTATCACTCTGCCGTGGCGGCTCGCTTCGCTCCTCGGATCTCTCGGCGGAGCGCTTTTTGGCGCTGGGCTCTTCTACGCGGTGGGCGAAGCATTCGCGCGACTCCGACACAAGCAGGGGTTGGGATTTGGCGATGTGATGTTGATGGGGATGATCGGCACCTTCCTGGGCGTGCCCCTTACTTATCTTACAATCTTGCTTGGCTCGCTTCTGGGGACCGCAATTGCGGTCTCGCTTTATGCCGCGAGCGTTCGTTACCGCAGGGAGTACAAGTGGCCTTATGGCAGCTTTTTGTCGCTGGCAGGGATCTGCGTGGCTCTGGCGGGGAATAGTATCCTGGAGGCGTATCTGCGCTGGGCAGGCCTCATATCCGGGTGAGACTATGCCGGCTTGAACCGGTGTCTGTTAATTTCCGCACCTACTCGGCCCGCAGCGCTTGCATAGGATCGATCGAAGCGGCACGCCGTGCCGGGAATAGCCCCGCCACCAGAGCCGAAAATGTCAGGACGAGAACGGCCGCGCCGAGTACCCACGGGTCGTAACTCTTCACGCCGTAAAGTTGGCTGGAAAGAGCACGACCGCCTCCAAGTGCGATGGGGATTCCAATCCCGAGTCCCAGAGCGATCTGGAAGACGGCGCTTTCCAGCACCATGCCGACCACTCGCCGGCGGTCTGCGCCCAAGGCCATGCGTATCCCGATCTCATTGGTGCGGCGCGCCACCGAGTAGGCCATCACTCCGTAAAGCCCCACGCAGGCGAGAATGAGCGCCAGCACGCCGAACAGTTCGGTGAGCCGGGCAATCAGCCGGTCCTGGTTGAAATTGCGTTCGAGTTGCTCGCTGAGGCTCACCATGTCGAGCACGGTGAGGTCCGGATTGATGTCAGCCAAGGTCCGGCGGACCGCAGCCTCAAGATTCTCCGGCCGGCCTGCGACGCGTAGCTCGATATCTCCGAGGTAGTGAGAACCAAGCATGAACGAGAGTTTGGGGTCTTTCTGCATTTGCAGGAAAGGCATGAAGAAGGTTGGGTAGGCGGGCGCGCGCGCGTCCTGATACTTGGCATCCTCCACGACGCCGACGATCTCAAGATCGCCGCTGTTGGCGGCATCGCCCATGCCGAAATGCTTGCCGATGGGGTCTTCCTTAGGAAAGAATTTGCGCACGAAGGTCTGGTTGACCACGGCAACGTGGCGTGAGGTGGGCGTGTCACCCGCCTCGATCGCTCGGCCCCGCAGCATCCGTGTCCCGATGGTGTCGAAGTAATGGGGGCTGATGCGGTCGAAGGAGGCGCCAATTCGCTCATCGGGAGAGTGGCCTTCGATGTGAATGTTGAGACTCCAGTTGTCGCCCCGCATCGGGCTGTAGATCGAGTACGCGGCGCTGATCACTCCCGGGATCTGCATGAGCCGCTGCCCGAGTTCCTGGTAGAGCCCATACAGCGTCTCCGGCTTGTATCCGGCGAGGGCGGGATTTACCCTCACAATCAAGCGGCCCTGGGGCTCGAAGCCGAAGCGCTGATTCTCGAGGTTGCGCAAGGTCTCGGTAAGCAGACCGGCCCCGATTAGGAGGGCAACCGATAGCGCGACCTGCAGCACCACCAGGGATTTCCGCGGCAGTGAGGAACGGTCGCGGGTGGACCGCCCTGCACCTCGCAAGGTTTCAGCTGGGTCGGAGTGCGAGGTGATCCAGGCGGGCACGACGCCGAACAGGACGCCCGTGACCAGCGAGAGCAGGAAAGCAAAACCCAGGACCGCCAGGGAGGGCGTAGGACTGATAGGGATATAGTGGGCGCCGCGGAAGGCGATCAACAAAATGGTGCGCGTGCCGGCGAAAGCTACAAGAAGCCCGGCCACGCCGCCAAGGACGCCAAGTAGGACGCTCTCGGTGAGGATCTGCCGGATAAGCCTTTTGCGCGGGGCGCCCAGCGCCATGCGAATGGCCGTCTGGAAGCGAGTGGCGGCGCCGCGCGCCAGGAGCAGGTTGGCAATGTTGGCGCAGGCGATCAGCAGTACCAAGCCGGAAATGATCATGAGCAGGCGAAGACCAACGGCGGTATCGCGCGCCATGTTCGCCACGCCGCCGCTGGCGGTCGCGATCACGATATGCTGCTTATTGAGTTCCGAACGGTCGTGATCGGTAAGGTCGGGCTGCGTCTTGAGAAATCGCTACAGTTCTACCGTTACCTCAGACTGCACGCTGGACGGATGCGCGCCGGGTTTCAAGCGCCCAATGATGTAGAGCCAGTGGAAGGGTCGATTCAACATCGAATTCAGTCCATCGAGGGTGGGCTCTGTCCCCAACGGCAACCAGAAATCCGGCGGATCGGGACGCAAATTGTCCCCGAAGAAACCGGACGGGGCGATTCCGGATACGGTGTAGGGCACCTGGTTTATGGTGAAGGTGGCGCCGATCACGGAAGGATCGAGGCCAAAGTGCTGTTGCCAGGCGCGGTAGCTCATCACCGCCACCGGCGGCGCATTGGGTTTGTCGTCCTCGGGGGTGATGACGTGCCCGGCGAAGGCGACGAGACCAAACATGGAGAAATAATTTCCGGAGACGAACTCACCGCCATAAGGCATCGCCGGTCCGGATGCGCCATTGCGGCGCACACTCAGTTCCGATCCGCCTGCCTGGAAGGCAGCCATACTGCTGAATTCGGGGGTATGGTCGCGAAACTGCTCGTACATCTGATAGGAGTAGATGCTCCATTCATCCTGGAAACCGCCGAGCACGCAGCAATTGTTGTTGTTTCCGAGACGATACAGTTCCTTAGGATTGGCCACCGGCAGCGACTTGAGCATCACTGCGTCGACCAGAGTGAAGATAGCAGTGTTGGCCCCGATGCCAAGCGCCAGCGTCAGGATGGCCACTACCGTGAAGGTAGGATTCCGCGCCAGTTGGCGCAATCCATAGCGCAGATCCTGAAGCACCGTTTCGATCAAGCTTCTCATGCTCTGGCCCCATCTTCCGCCCTATACGCTGGTCATGGCTTCCTGCTCCGCCGCAAAATTCTCGTCCACCACCCGGCCGTCAAAAAGCCGCACGGTGCGATCGGCCGCCTGAGCGAAGCGCGGATCGTGTGTCACCATGCAGATGGTGGCTCCTTCCCGGTGCAACTGGCGCAGCAACGCCATCACCGCTTCGCTGTTTTTGGAATCGAGATTCCCTGTAGGCTCGTCCGCCAGCAGGATCGAAGGACTTCCAACCAGCGCACGCGCCACCGCCACGCGCTGTTGTTGGCCGCCGGAAAGCTGCGCAGGGTAGTGCCGCAGACGATGGGACATCGACACTTTCTCAAGCGCTTCGACGGCACGCTTCCGCCGATCCCAGGAGGGCATGCCGCGATAGGTTAGAGGGAGCTCGACATTCTCATAGACGGTAAGGTCACCGATGAGGTTGAAACTCTGGAAAATGAACCCTACTTCCCGGTTGCGGATCCTGGCCCGCTCGGCAAGACCGAGATCGTCAACTGCCGTCCCGTTCAGGAGGTAGTTGCCTTCGGTGGGAGTGTCCAGCAGGCCCATGATGGCAAGCAGCGTGGATTTGCCGCAGCCCGAAGGTCCGGCAATAGAGACAAACTCTCCCCTGGCAACCGCCAGGTGAATGCTGGAAAGAGCGTGTGTCTCAATCTCTTCGGTGAAGAAAATCTTCTTCAGACCTTCCATCTGGATCAAGAGATCGGATTGCATTAATCCTCCTGCCTGCCGCGGCATTCGCGAGACTGGGAACTGATCGCCGGCAACGGTGTCGCTTCCGGCGCTGCGCGCGCTCACCCGATTCTACTTACGCGACTACTCCGGAGGATGTTCCCGAATTCGCCTTCAGGCACCGGGACGGATCATCGGAAATTGCTGCTGTCAGCCTGGGTTCTGAGCTGCAGACTCCCAGCCGTTCGGGTCAGAGGATTAGACTTCGAGATCCTGGCAAGGTAAGCAGGCCAGCTAGGCTCAGGACTCTGGGAGGGTTTTCCGTAGCTTGCTGAAGGGGTGGGGTGTCCGAGTGAGTGCATTACCACATTGCACCGGCTTGCTCTCGCACTTCTCGGTGATTCGGGGAATCCGGTTACGGATCGCGACCTAATCGCGAATCGATTGAAGCGAGCAGGCATGCGATCACTTGGGCATGCCCGCCTCCATTGCAAGATGACCCCGATCACCAGCGAGAGGTTCGACGGCTAGAACTTGCAGTTCTCGGCTGACTTGAGCAGAGTATCCAGATCTTTGTCCTCCGCTCCCTCCGCGTTCAGGTCGTCGCAGGAAATAGCCTCTGGCGCTTTGATGATAGCTGGCCCTATGCGCTCCTCTTGGTTGACGGCTGCGGGCGCGCTTGAGGCTGCAGCGACTTCCGGCTTTGCGCCGGTGCGGACCAGCGGCCCCTGGGTGTGAAACGCTTCGACAGGGGTTTGCGCTGTGGGCGTGCTGGCGGTCCCTGGGGCTTCGGTCGCGGTGCCTCGTAAGCGGTAGATCTGGAACCCCCGTGGCCTGGCGGTGTCAAGGACGATCAGCACTCCCCCGTACTGACCGGCTGATTTCGGGGTGAAGCTGACGATCAGGGTGCAAGCTGCCGCCGGCGTAATGCTACTCCCGCAATTGTTCGTCGCCTGAAACAGGCCCACGGGCCCGGCGAGGACACGCCGGATAAGCAACGGTCCGTTGACGGCGTTGGCGATCAGTACAGGCATTGTTGTGGTGGTACCCGCCGCTTTTGATCCGAAGTTCAGAGTCGACAAAGAAGGCAGAGAGAGGAAGGTGGGTGCCGGCGTTCCCATCCCAGCCAAGCTAACCGTGTGAGGACTTCCGGCAGCACTGTCGGTAATGCTCAGCGCTCCAGACGCCTCACCTGCGACGGTGGGCACAAACGTGACGGTGATGGTGCAAGAGGTTCCATTGACAACTTGGGTGCCGCAGGTATTGCTCTGGCTGAAACCGCTCGAAGCTGAGATGCCGCCGATCGTCAGAGGAGCGTTGCCGGTATTGGTTAGGGTTACGGTCTGAGGTCCGAAGTTCGTCCCCACCATGTGGTAACCGAAGCTCAGACTCGTGGTTGACAAGGATACGAGCGGTACCAAGCCTGTTCCCGTCAGGCTCGCGGTCTGCATGCTGCCACTCACCGCGTTCGTATTGTCGGTGACGGAGAGGGTGGCGGCACGCGCCCCCGCTGCAGTAGGTGCGAAGGTCACGCTGATGGAACAGGTTCCCCCGGCGGCCAGGGAACTGCCGCAGGTGCTCACCCTGGCAAAGTCACCGCTGTTGACGCCCGTAATGGTGATTCCCGCGATGGTCAGAGGCGCATTGCCGGTGTTGGAGAGGGTCAAGGCTTGGGCCGTACTGGTAGTGCCGGCGTATTGACTGCCGAAGCCCAGACTGGACAGCGAAAGCGCGGCCACTGGCACCAAGCCTGTTCCCGTCAGGCTCGCGGTCTGCATGCTGCCGCTCACCGCGTTCGTATTGTCGGTGACGGAGAGGGTGGCGGCACGCGCCCCCGCTGCAGTAGGTGCGAAGGTCACGCTGATGGAACAGGTTCCCCCGGCGGCCAGGGAACTGCCGCAGGTGCTCACCCTGGCAAAGTCACCGCTGTTGGCGCCCGTAATGGTGATTCCCGCGATGGTCAGAGGCGCATTGCCGGTGTTGGAGAGGGTCAAGGCTTGGGCCGTGCTGGTAGTGCCGGCGTATTGACTCCCGAAACTCAGGCTCGACAGCGAAAGCGCGGCCACGGGCACCGAGCTTGTTCCCGTCAGGCTTACGGTCTGTGTGCTGCCGCTCACCGCGTTCGCATTATCGGTAAGGGAAAGGGTGGCGGAACGAACTCCTGCCCCCGTGGGTGTGAAGGTGACGTTAATGGAGCAGGTCCCCCCTGCGGCTAGCGAACTGCCGCAAGTACTGACTAGGGCAAAATCACTGCTGTTGGTGCCGGTGATGGCGACCGCTGTGATCGCCAAAGTTGCGTTACCTGTGTTGGAGATGGTCAAGGTTTGTGCGGTGCTGGTCGTGCCGGAGGCTTGATTGCCAAATGTCAGAGCTGACGCTGAAAGTCCCGCTACCGACGCCAGCCCGGTCCCACTCAAGTTTGACGTTTGTGTGCTTCCGGTGACACCGTTGCTATTATCGGTCACTGTCAGCGTCCCGGTCCGGGCGCCCCTGACAGTTGGAGCAAACCTCACACTGATGGTGCAGTGACTCCCGCCGGTCAGCGAGGCGCAATCGCTGGCCTGGGTGAAGTCTCCGCTGACTGCAACCGCGGTGATGGTTAAAGTGCCGTTGCCGGTATTGCTCAGAGTTAGGGTTTGGGCCGCGCTTGTCGTGCCGACGTTCTGGTTGGCGAAGCTGAGAGTCGATGAAGAAAGAGCAGCTACGGGCTGCGCGCCTGTACCGCTCACCGAGACTTGCTGCGTGCTGCCGGAAACGTTCAGGTTATTGTTCGTCACGGTGATGCCCGCGCTGAGGCTGCCGCCAGTTTGTGGTGTGAAATTCACCGACACATCGCAGAGATTACCGGCTGATAGTGAAGTGGACGACGTGCACCGGTTTGTGTCGGAGGCGTTTTGGGAAAAATTAGCGGTATAAGTTGGGTTCGCCGAAAAAATCAATGGTTGATTGCCCAGGTTGGTTACCGTTGCGCTTTTCGGGCTATCCGTGCTGGTCGAGCCCACCCCGGTAGTTGCAAACGTCAGGGCAGCCCCCGAAACGTTCACGAAGACAATCCGATTGTATGTCCAATCCAGAATATAGAGGTTTCCGGAAGGATCTACTGTCACTCCGAAAAGTGTTGGACCTAGAGTGGTAGCCGGACTCGGTAGTCCGCTTATTCCTAGAGCCGACGCCACGCCCGCTGTGGTTATTTCCACAATGCGATTATTGGTTGTATCCACGATGTAGATATTCCCCATAGCATCCACACCGACACCCTGAGGATTGTTGATAGCCGGAGTGATGTTGCTAGGAATGGAAAGCAAGGAAGCTACTCCTGCCGCTGTTACCTTGACGATTTTACTGTTATTTTGAGTTCGGGCGGCGGCATAGATATTTCCCATCGAATCCACCGTCATACCTGTAAGAGTACTACCATTGAAGCTATATGTGCCCGTACCCACCACCGTTGCTTTGCCAGTAGAGGTCGATCCCGTTACGATCAAGGAAGAGACTTCAATAATCCGGCCGTTTGTGAAATCTGCAATATATAGATTGCCGGCTGCATCAACGGCCAGCGCCGTAGGAAAGCCCAAGGGCGAACTCAAGCCGGTAATGTTCAGTACGGAAACAACTCCTCCCGGCGTCACGACCAGAATTCGACTGCGCTGATGATCGCCAATGAAAAGATTGCCGGCCCCGTCGAGGGCTACCCCCGTAATGTTGTCCACAGCCATACCGCCAGGAGTTCCCAGGCTCACCACGGAGGCACTTCCGCCGCCTGCCGGTATTTTCGTCACATTCGAGCCGCTATAAACCCCGACAAACATGTTGCCCGCGCCATCCAAAGCTAGTTCATATGGATTGGCTGTAGCCAGAGTGCCAGTGTTGATCACCGATCCCGTATTCGGGTTTAGAGCCGCCACCGGGGCATCGCCAAATCCATACAGCGGAAGGGTAAGTATCGGGACCTGCGGGCTGGAATCGTCATAAAGCACCACCGCGCCCCTTCGTAAGCCGGGCGCCGTAGGCAGAAAATGGATATCCACCGAGCAGGGGGCGCTTGACGTTGTCGCGACGCAAGTATTGGTGCCCACGGTAAAATCAAGACCCTCTGTGCCGAAGGTAAACGCCTTCACAGGAGTAGTACCTAACGTTTGATCGAATCCTATAGTAAAGGGCAGTGTCAGAGTGACCCCACCCGAGGCACCTAGCTGGACATGGCCAAAACCGACCGCCGATTTGTTTAACGAAGATGTATAGAAGTAACCCGTGACCGGGTCTGCGTCTAACCATGGATCCACAATTAAGCCCCTGTTATTGCCGGTGTCTACAATGTAAACCGCGCCGAAAACGTCTACAGCAACCCCCAGGGGCCCACTGAGTGACATGGTGATCGGCAACTGGGTACCAGTGCCAGCGGTGTCCACCATGGCAATACGGTCATTGCCCGTATCGGCAACATAGATGTTGCCAATTCGATCCACAGCTACAGTGCTAGGACCAGAGAGAGGGGATAAGGTCCCAAAGCTTACCACTCCACCCGTGGTACTTCCCGCCGCAACCTTTACGATACGACCGTTACCATAATCGGCGATGTAGAGGTTCCCCGATACGTCCACCGCTAAGCCTCTGGGAGCATTCAGCGTAGGTGGGCCGGAGGAAACGGCGATACTTACCGCGGGCAGCCGAACCTCCGGAGGTTACCTCCACAATCCGGCCGTTGCCGGTATCGGCAATAAAAATATCCCCGGATTGGTCCAGAGCTACGCCTCCCGGAGTACTGAGCGTTATGCCCCCCGTACTGATCACGGAGCCGGCTCCCAAGGCGCTGATTTTGACAACGCGATTGTTTCCCGTGTCCGCAACATAGAGGTTGCCCGACCCATCGACAGCGATGGCTGTCGGAGAACTCAGTGACGACGGGCTAGTCAATCCACTGATCAAAAGCACCGACGCAGTACCCTGTGCATTCACTTCCACGATTTGGCCGTTGCCGGTATCCGTGATGTAGATGTTGCCTGCGGTATCTACAACCACACAAGAGGGGGAGCTAAGAACAATACTCCCACCAGTATTAATCGCTTGTTCAAAACCGTCGAATTGCAGCGTGGAAACAGCCCACAGTGGCTTTGCGGCGCACATCAAAAGGCAGACAACCGCGCTCAGAAGAAAGCGGCAGAGGAGAATCGGGCCCGGGCGATGAGTTTTGGCCGTATGCGAGCTAAGAATGCCTGGTGGAACCCGAAGGCGTAGTTCGGTACCCCTATTGGAGAGCACTTTCTTAACAATGATGTTAGATCCATCGAGATCGCACATCGTAGACACTCCTTTGCTCTTTTGCAGTCCATAGTCTTGGCCGAAATTCGCCTTTCAACCCGGCGGAGGAAATGCTACGAGCGATTTGGTACCAGGATGCCAGGAGGCGGACCGCCACTCGTGACCGTCAAGACGACGCCACAAGTGGCGTTTCGCCAGAGGAACGTCGTCGGTCGAGGGAATCGGATCAGGAACTGCGGCCGGCAGCATAATTTTCAGAGTCGACAGCGAAGCAGAATGCAGACTAATCTCGTGGCTGCCGCTCTCTTTGCAGCATCTGGAAGCGTGACATAAAGCTATCTCCTTTGTTTTGCGTCCAATGCAGCCGATTCAGGAGGTGCGGACGCCTGCGAGGGTTCTACTATTACTAGAACTATACGTATCTGTCAAGTACATTTCTGACGATTATTATGAGTGATAATCCATAGACTGGCTTGTCGCCGTGATCGGGGACCAGTTCCTCGTGGGAAGCGTGTAGGCTTGGGATTCTGTAAATTCGGAAAAGGCCGCAGATTTCAAACTCAAGTCTGATGTGCTACCGCTATGTCAATTCTCGGGCCGGGCTAGGCCGCCCCTACGTCCAGAACAATTTGGCGCGTGTCGGCGCCCGGCTGAACCACGAGGCCGTATTCTAGTTGCCGCTGATTGCCGTAATACACCAAGTCGACGCCAGGAGCTTGAAAGGTGGTCTGTGGGTTGCCAGTGGACCGGCGCTGGCGTAGCGCTCCCTCACGTTTTTCCGTTGCTGCTATTAACACCGTTACGGTGTGCCCGTGCCGCGCAAGGGTATTTGGACGCTGGCCGCCCCTTGGCGAACCACAAAATACCCCGTCTTCGTTCCGCTCGTCAAAGGTTGGAAGAACACGCTCACTTTACAGCTGGCTTTGGGCGCCAGACTGCTTCCGCAGTTCGGTTGCTCGTGGAAGGCGAGCCAATTCGTTCCCTGGATGGCGAAGAAGCCAAAAGGACAAAGGAATTTCGCCGCCACCGTACCGGTGTTGGTCAGCGTCACCGTCTGCGGGCTGCTGCTGGCGCCCACCACCACGCTGCCGAAACTGAGCGAGGCCGGGGAGAGCGTCAAGCTGATGCTTCCCGTACCGCTGCCGGTGCCGCTCAGGGGCAACTTGTGGGGACTGCCCGGCACGTTGTCACAAATGGTCACGGTGCCCGACCTTGTCCCTGCCGACGTGGGAGTGAACCATACGGTCAGCCTGCAGGAGGCGCCTGCGGGCAAGGTGGAAGGGCAATCGTTGCCCTGGTAAAAGTCGCCCGAGCGACTGATACTGTTGATCTTCAAGGCTGCACCGCCCGTGTTCTTCAGCGTTGCTTGTTGGGCCGAACTAAACGTCCCCACCGGTTGCGGACCGAAGCTCAAACTCGACGGTGCAAGGCCCGGCGCGTTCCCTCCCCCGGCGATCACAGTGACTTTGTTATCGTAGCAACCGTCCCAATGGCAATCCGGGTGCGCGTAGATGCTGAGCGCGTAGATCCTGTTAGTCTTCGGATTGAGATCTACTTGTTGAGTGGGACGCATATAGCTGGTGACGGTGCTGGTGGAGTTCGTGGCGCCGTCAATCACCGTGACATTACTGCTGGCCCAGTTGGCCACATAGATCTTGTTTGTTACCGAGTTCACGGCCACACCGATCGGCTGGATGGCGTTGGGGTCTTTGACGGTGGTCGTGGAGTTAGTGGCGCCGTCGATTACCGTGATGTTGTTGCTTTCGTAGTTAGTCACGTAAATCTTGTTGGTTACCTGGTTTACCGCGGCCTCTTTCGGCACATCTGAGTTGGGGTCTCTCAGCGTGGTGGCGGAGTTTGTGACCCCATCGATCACCGTCACAGTGCCGCTGCCCGAGTTGGGGACGTAGATCTTGTTGGTCACCGGGTTCACCGCCACGAAATTGGGGTTCGTGCCGGTGAGGACGGTGGAGGTGAGGTTCGTGGCTCCATCGATCACCGTGACATTGCCGCTATCCCAGTTGGCCACGTAAATCTTATTGGTCGCCGGGTTCACCGCCACGAAATGCGGACCAATCGCGTTGGGGTCCGTGATCGTGGTGGTGGCATTGGTGGCCCCGTCGATCACGGTGACGTTGTCGCTGTTCGAGTTCGCCACGTAGATTTTGTTAGTCACCGAGTTCACGGCGAAATGGTAGGGACCGCTTGCGTTGGGATCTGTGACCGTGGTAGTGATGGTGTTGGTGGCCCCGTCGATCACCAGGATGTCATCGGAGGTGTAGTAGCCGGGACCGCTCTCCACGTAGATCTTGTTGGTCACCGGGTTAACCGCCAAGTCCCAAGGAAAAACCGTCCAGTCATCGAACTCGGTGGTGGAGTTGTTGGTGGCTCCGTCGATCACGGTGATACTTGGCGGCGGGCAGTCATGCCCGCAAGTAGTGTCCCACTGGTTGGCCACGTAGATCTTGTTGGTTGCTGCGTTCACGGCCATCCTAATTGGAACAGGGCCGACTGGCACGGTCGCGATCACGGTTTGGCCGTGCCCAGATGCTGCCGAGATAAGCAACAGAAGGGCAATCAGGAATGCGGCCATCGTTGTGCCCCGGAGGACACGTGGATACCGCGGAGTAATTGCGTTTTGCATATGAACCTCCTCAAAAGACGGGCACTCGGTAGGGGGGCGTGCCGCGCGTACAAACCGCATACAAGCATTGCTACGCCACTCCCACCGGGACGGAACGAGATGGAAGGCCGCAGGGTTACAATGCGCCCCCGTCCTGACCGGGCACCGGAACCCTACGCCACAAACTCTAGCCACCAACCACTGGCAACTAACCACTGGCTCTACGGGGTGCCCGTGCCGTTTAACGGTATCTGGACGCTGGCCGCCCCTTGGCGAACCGTAAAATACCCAGTCTTCGTCCCGCTCGCCAAGGGTTTGAAGAACACGCTCACTTGACAGCTGACCTTGGGCGCCAGGCTGCTTCCGCAGTTCGATTGCTCGTGGAAGGCGAGCCAATTCGTTCCCTGGATGGCGAAGAAGCCAAAAGGACAAAGGAATTTCGCCGCCACCGTACCGGTGTTGGTCAGCGTCACCGTCTGCGGGCTGCTGCTGGCGCCCACCACCAGGCTGCCGAAACTGAGCGAGGCCGGGGAGAGCGTCAAGCTGATGCTGCCGGTACCCGTAGCCGCGCCGCTCAGCGCCAGCTTGTGGGGACTGCCCGGCGCGTTGTCACAAATGGTCACGGTGCCCGACCTTGTCCCTGCCGAGGTGGGAGTGAACCATACGGTTACCTTGCAGGAAGCGCCTGAGGGCAAGGTGGAAGGGCAATCGTTGCCCTGGTAAAAGTCGCCGGAGCGACTGATACCGTTGATCTTCAAGGCTGTACCGCCCGTGTTCTTCAGCGTCGCGACGTGGGCGGCGCTGGTGGTCCCGACCGCCTGAGCTGGAAAAGTAAAGCTCGCCGGTGTCAGGCTGACTGCTGGGGTGGCGCCGCCCGTGCCAGCAAGTAAAAGCTTGTGCGGACTGCCTGCCGCATCGTCGTTAATAGTAAGGGCGCCAGACCTGGTCCCTGCGGCCTTGGGTTTGAAAGTTATGTTGAGGGTGCACGACGCGCCTGGGTTTACCTTGCTGCCGCAGTTGTTGGTCTGGGCAAAATCGCATGCTGTAGTGATGCTGGTGATGCTCAACGGTCCGCTGCCTGTGTTCTTCAGCGTGGCTGGCTTGGCGGGGCTGGTGGTACCCACTGTCTGAGCCGCAAACGTCAGGCTCGCCGGGTTCAGGCTTGCCATGGGTATGCCTCCGGTGCCAGTGAGCAGGAGCTTATGCGGGCTGCCCGGAGCGTTATCCGTGATTGTGACCGCGCCGGTACGTGTCCCTGCGGTCGTGGGAGTGAAAGTCACACTGAGGGTACAGAAGCCGGCCAACGGGACGGTAGCCGAGCAGTCGTTGGTCTGAGCGAAGTCACCGCTGGCGACAATGCTCGTGATGTCGAGAGGCTTCGTGCCGGCATCGCTCAGCCTCACCTTCTGCAACGGGCTCGTAGTCCCGACCCCTTGCGGGCTGAAGGTCAAGCTGGTCGGGGCCAGCGCAAGATCGGGCGCATTGGGAAAGGCTATCTTCGCCACAAAGACATCCATGTTTCCGCCGTAAGTGGCCTGGAAGGCGCCCGGGGTGGTCGGGAAAGAATCGGACCAGGTCGAGCCTGTGACATAGGCATTGCCCGAGGCATCGACCGCTATGCCCCTTCCCGCGTCGTAGTCGCTTCCGCCGAGGTAGGTGGAGTAGAGCAGCGACGAGCCGTTAGCGTTCAGTTTGCTAACAAAAGCGTCCTCACGCCCTCCCGGAGTGGTCTGGAAGGCGCCCGGGGTGGTCGGGAAGTCGGAGGAACCGGTCGCGCCTGTGACATAGGCGTTGCCCGAGCTGTCCACAGCGATGCCCCAGGCTTCATCCTGGTCGCTGCCGCCCAGATAGGTCGAGTAGATCAGGGCCGAGCCGGTAGCGTTCAGCTTGCTGACAAACGCGGTAGACATGTCCCAAAAGATGGTCTGGAAGGCGCCTGGGGTGGTCGGGAAGTCGTGGGAATTGGTAGAGCCTGTGACATACGCGTTGCTCGAGGCATCGACCGCTATGCCGCCCCCGTCCTCGTAGCTACTTCCGCCTAGGTAGGTCGAGTAAATCAGGGTCGAGCCGGCGGGGTTCAGCTTGCTGACAAACACATCGTCGTAATATCCGGCGAGGGTAGTCTGGAAGGCACCCGGGGTTGTGGGGAAATCGGGGGAAGCGGTCTCGCCCATGACATAGGCATTGCCCAAGGCATCGACCGCTATTGCAGAGCCATAGTCGAAGCCTCCGCCCAGGTAGGTGGAGTAGACGAGCGCCGAGCCGGCGGGGTTCAGCTTGCTGACAAACCCATTGGTGTTGTATCCGGCGGCGAAGGTAGTCTGGAAGGCGCCTGGGGTGGTGGGGAAATTGGAGGAAGCGGTCCCGCCCGTGACATAGGTGTTGCCGGCGGCGTCCAGGGCGATGGCGGACCCGCCGATCGAGGATGTGGAGTAGACCAGTGCTGAGCCGGTTGCGTTCAGCTTCGTGACAAAACCCCCGCCTCCGGGGGCCTGGAAGGCGCCGGGGGTAGTGGGGAAATTGGAGGAGTTTGTGTCGCCTGTTATATAGGCGTTGCCCGAGGCGTCGACCGCTATGCCTGCGCCACCCTCCATGTGACTTCCGCCTAGGTAGGTCGAGTAAATCAGGGTCGAGCCGGCGGGGTTCAGCTTGCTGACAAACACATCGTCGTAATATCCGTGGGTAGTCTGGAAGGCACCCGGGGTTGTGGGGAAATCGGAGGAATATGTGGTGCCCGTGACATAAGCGTTGCCCGAGGCGTCAACCGCTATACCGTTGCCTGCGTCGTAGCCGCTTCCGCCCAGGTAGGTGGAGTAGACCAACACGGGGTCAATCACCAAGGGCCGGGTGTGGTCGTAAGCTGCTAACTCGAAGGAGATTGTCGATTGCCGATTGTCGATTGCCGATTGCGGAGTACTAAGAACGTAGCGCCCATCGATACGATGCCTGTTGCCATCGTCGTTCTGCTGATAAACAACGGGCTTGTGGAAGGTGACCTCGCCGCCTTCGGTGGCCACCACCAGGTCGCCATTTCCATCAACATGTAGCGACGCCGCTTGCGGTGCCCTTTTGGGCAGGGCAAGCCCCGCCCCTACGTCCAGCGCGATCTGGCGCGGGTCGGCGCCGGGCTGGACCACGAAATCATATTCCAGTTGCCCTTGGTTGCCGTAGTACACCAGGTCTACCCCAGGATAAACGCCTTCGTATTTCACCTTGGCGTAGTTGGGCACGTTGGTGCGCCACTTCTTGGGATCGTTACCGACGAAGTAGTTGCTCTTTCCCGGCAATTCGTCCAGTCCGCTGACTTTGGCCTGCGGGTTGGCGCCCACCAGTTGCATGCGCAGCATGGCCGGAGCTTGGGATTCGAGATCCGACGTTCGGGCCTCGTCCCGTAATCCTGGTAGCTCAGACCCGGCCTTTGGGTTTGCGGTTCTTGAATTGGTTTCTACGGGTGATCGCAACAACCCCGGAAAAGCCGCAGACCTAAAAGCGAGGTCTGATTCCATAACATCGTCGGCTCCTTAGAACCGGTAAACTTGGTTTGCTGTCCGACCAAGGCTGCCGGGAAAGGAGCCGACATGTCAATTATCGGATGTGATTTGCATTCCCGCTACCAGGTTGTTGCGATGGTAGACACGGACGACGGCGAGGTAGCAACGCGCCGCTTGGAACATGAGAACGGAGAAGCGAGGACATTTTATGCAGGGCTGGCCAAGGGGTCGCGGGTGGGGATCGAGGCGACGGGCTACACCCAGTGGTTCGAGCGCTTGCTGGCGGAACTGGGGCACGAGTTATGGGTGGGGGATCCGGCCGCGATCCGGGCCCGAGCGGTGCGCCGGCAGAAGACCGACACCCGTGATGCCGAACACCTGTTGGACCTGTTGGTAAGCCGCCGTTTCCCGCGCGTCTGGGTGCCCAGCGTGGAACAGCGGGATTTGCGGCAACTGCTGAAGCATCGCGACAAGCTGGTGCGGATGCGGACGGCGCTGAAGAACCAGCTGCACTTTCTGGCTATGAGCCAGGGGGTGTGCCGCAAGCAAAAGCTGTGGAGCGCACGCGGTCGAGCCGAGTTGGAAGGGCTGAGCCTAGGAGCGTGGGCTAGTCGGCGGCGGGAAGAATTGCTGAAGCTGCTGGACCAGCTCAATCCCTGCATCGACGAGCTTAACGAGGCGGTGCAGGCGGAGGCCGAGCGCTGTGCGGAGGCGGTGCAGTTGATGGAGCAGCCGGGGGTGGGGCCGATCACGGCTCTGGCCTTTGTGCTCACGGTCGGTCCGGTGGAACGTTTCCCCCACAGCCGCGCTCTGGTCAGTTACCTGGGACTCAACCCACGTGAGGATTCCAGCGGGGGTCACCAACGGCTGGGTCACATCAGCAAGCAAGGCAACCAAATGTTGCGCTGGCTGCTGGTGGAAGCTGGCCAGAAGGCGTCGCTGCTGGACGAGGAACTGAGGCGTAAGTATAAACGGTTGGCTTTCCGGCGGGGCAGAAACGTGGCCAAGGTGGCCATGGCTCGTCAGCTGGCAGTGCGCTTGTATTGGAAGCTGCGCCAGGCGAGATCGGCCCAACCGGCGGTTCGCATGCCTGGTAGCCCGAGGTAGCGCATGGTGGGCGGTTCGCCACCGCAAGTCTGATTGGGCGCCAAGCCTCCCTGCACAGGCGGGGAGATCGAATAGAGAATCATGGTGGGGTGAAAACTTCACCGAATAGATGGCTGGTGGAACAGTCCACCGCAGGATTCGAGAGGCGAGCCTTGGTCGGGACAAGCCTTAAAGATTCTTCCAGGACGAAGCATCGCTGTACAGCGCTCCGCTTCGTCCCTCTTCTAGGGTGGGCGTGCCGGAGTCGGGGTCAAGGGTCTGCGATGAACGGTCCGACCAAAAGCGTCGGACCGCCCTTGACCCCGCCTCCGTCACGCGGGGGTGGGAGTGTTGCTAAATTCTCCTTGACAAAGCCGACGACGTTATAGATGCGCTACCCGGATGTGCAGCCCTGAAAGGCGGCGCGACTGACTTCTGACTCCTGGCTCCTGGCTTCTTCAAGGCCAGCACCGCCTCGCTCCCGGTGAGGAACAGGCTGTACCCGCTGCCCCGCGATAGGAACTTTACCTGCGGGTCAGTTTGTCCCCGATTGATCTCAAAACTTAGTGGCAGCTTGCCGTAGGCCTCCACCGACCGGGGGTGCGTGGCTTGCGGTGTGCGCCCTGCTACCGAATCATGCACAACGGCCGCGGACCTCAATAACAGGTCCGCGCTACCCGCTTTGCCTGCAGGCGCGCGCAGCGGCGTTTCAATGATCAGAATGGAAATGAAGACGAAACAGGCGGCGATCGGGGTCCCCCAGAGGACCATCCGATGCCGGATAGGCCGGATAGGAATGAAGCCTTGCTTATTCATGATCAACCTCCAGAAATGCCGGAGCGGATGGGGCGCGGAGCTTGAAGGTGGTCGGTGGGTCGCCAGTGGCAGGCGCTGGCGTGGCGCTCCCTCACGTTTTTCCGTTGCTGCCATTAACTGCCTGATTTCGGGCGCTCACAGTGACGCCGGTCACTCCTCGACGTGATTACTGTCACAACTGGAAGCCGGTAGCCCGCACCTGTTCTTTGAGTGCGCGGCTGCGCGCGCAGAATCCCTGGGGCCTCGTTGACCTTGTGGTCAGCACCAAATAACGCGGGCTGGTGCGGGACTCTGAGCTACATTCTCCCAAACCTAAAGCATCTTATGGGCTCTTCAGGGCTCGGCTCGCTGAGGGCAAGACTCGGTTGTTTCGACCCGGGCCGCCCGGGGGCTAGGCTAGCTCGCCCGGCGGGTTTCCCAGGACGTCCCGGGCAGATCGGAATCCCGGTAGATGTTACGCCATCTGACAAATAATTCCTTGACAATCCAAAGGCTAGGCTGTATAGTTAACGAGGCTACAGTAGTGGCCTAGAGTTGAGGCGATAAGTAGTAGACACGAGGCAGCAGACAACGCACACCTGCCGTTAAGGTTTGCGGCTTTGTTCTTTGACAATTTGCGGACCGCCGGTAACGGCGCGGGCGGTGTGCCGGGCGATTTGGGCGTATCGGCGGTCGATCAGGCGCGGAGATCCACCGTGACCTCTAACGGCACAGGCTCGGGGGCGGATCGATGCAGGCGGCCGATGAGGTAAGACAGGAGGATGCCGATGGAGGCGCCGATAGTGTCGATCCCGCAATCGATCAGCGAGGGTCCGCGACCGGAAGAGAAGACCTGGTGAAACTCGTCGGTTAGGGAATAGAGGGCAGGAATCAACAGGCAGGCGAGAGCGCGCGGTGGCCTCCAGCGGAATGGGTTATCGTCGGCGACCGAGCCATAGAGCAGCATGGCGAAGATGGCATATTCGGTGAGGTGGGCGAGTTTGCGCACCAAGTGATGCAGGATTTCGAAACTCACTGCGGAAAGGTTAAAGTGTAAGATCCGCACCAGTTCGTGCATCAGTGCTAGGGTGAAGTTCGAGCCAAATCCCTGGCTGGAGAGGTAGAAGATGAGTCCTGCCCAGGCAACAGAAGTGACCTTCCACACGATCGCGTGAACGCGGGCGTATCGGGACGGAGTCTGAATTTCAGTCATGTTATTCAAGGCGGTAGTTAGGGGCTTCCTTAGTAATAATCACGTCATGGACGTGACTCTCGCGCAGGCCTGCGGTGGTGATGCGGATGAATTGGGCCTTCTGCTGCATCTCCTCGATGGAGCTACATCCGCAATAGCCCATGCCAGAGCGCAATCCGCCCACCAGTTGGGTGACCAGGTCGGCCAACTGGCCTTTGTGCGGGACGCGGCCCTCAATGCCCTCCGCCACCATTTTGGAGAGCTCTCCTTCCTGGGCATAGCGGTCACCGGAGCCGGCGGCCATGGCGGAAATCGAGCCCATTCCCCGATAGCTCTTGAAGCTACGCCCTTGGAAGAGAATGGTCTCACCCGGGCTCTCCTCGGTTCCGGCAAAAAGGCTACCCACCATCACGGACCCGGCGCCGGCCGCGATCGCCTTGCTGACGTCTCCCGAAAATTTGATACCGCCATCGGCGATGATCGGCGCACCGGACCCTCGTGCCGCCCGCGCACACTCGGCGATGGCCGTGATCTGCGGCACGCCGGCGCCAGTTACTACGCGGGTGGTGCAGATCGACCCGGGGCCGATCCCGACTTTGATGGCATCGACACCAAGCGAGAGGAGGGCGGCGGCGCCTTCGTAGGTGGCCACATTGCCGGCCACGACGTCCACGCCCGCGAGCCTGGACTTCAGCACTTCGACCGCTTGCATGACGCGGGTCGAATGGCCATGGGCGGTGTCAACCACCAGCACGTCCACCTGCATCTTTACGAGTTCCGTGGCGCGTTCCAGAAAATCGCCAGTGGCGCCTACAGCCGCACCCACGCGCAAACGTCCGTGCTCGTCCTTAGCAGCTTTAGGGTAGCGAATGCGCTTCTGGATGTCCTTGACGGTGATGAGTCCTTTCAAGTTGAACTCGTTATCGACCACCAGCAGCTTTTCCACGCGATGCTTGTGCAGGATGACCTCAGCGTCGTCGAGGGTGGTTCCCACCGGCACGGTGATCAGGTTCTCTTTGGTCATCAACTGCTCGACGGGAAGATCGTATCGAGTTTCAAAGCGCAGATCGCGGTTGGTGAGAATTCCCACCAGCTTGCCGTGCTCGGTGACGGGCACACCCGAAATCTTGAACTTCCTCATGATTTCGAGCGCGTCGGCGATCTTCTGCCCGGGCTGAATGGTCACCGGATCGACGATCATACCGGCTTCCGAGCGTTTCACCTTGTCGATCTCCGCCGCCTGACGGTCGATCGGCATGGTCTTATGGATGATGCCAATGCCGCCTTGCTGAGCCAGCGCGATGGCGAGGCGCGAGTCGGTTACCGTATCCATGGCGGCGCTCACAATGGGAATATTCAGCGCGATATTGCGCGTGAATTTCGTACTGGTGTCAACTTCGGCAGGTATCACCGAAGACTTGGCAGGTACCAGGAGGACGTCATCAAAAGTTAACGCCTCCGGAATCGGACCATCAAGCATATCGCCTCTTTTGGGTCGGGACGCGGGTTGGGGTGCCTGGCGCCAGTCTGGACTCTTCGCGAGCGGCATATGACTTGTTGCTAAATTCATTGTAGATGGCTTGGACGGCGGGGTCAAGTTTCAGCCCAAATGCCTCTGTTCACAGCAGGTGCACAGTCCGAAACAGAGCTTCGAATTGGGTGTCGTAGAGCGACCCTTGTGGTCGCCTTGGGGCAGGCGCAACGCGCGTAAGCGCTAAACTAACGTGCCTCTGACCCTGCCTGCCACCCTAACCTTAGCCCATATTGGCGCAAGGCCTGCCCCTACCAAAGCAAGCCTTGACCTGCTTCTCACGAGCCGGCGCGCTTTTCGGAGCGCGCCGTGGACTCCAGGAACGTCCGAAGAGGGTCAGGCTGAATCCGTAAACCTTGCTGGCGGCGAATCCAACCCTGCTGTTGAAAGTGATTCAAGAAATGGGAAATGCGCCACCGGGTTGTTCCCACGATCCTTGCCAGTTCCAGGTTGGTAGGATTTGAGCGGACTCGAACCCAACCGCCGGCCGGCCGGGATCCTGCCAGGCGGATCAGGGCGAGTGCCAGTCTCCGTTCGGCAGATTCCGTTAACAAATTGCGGATGGTTTCTTCGTAGCGGTCCATCCGCTGCGCAAACTTCCTGAGCACCTGCGAGGCGAATCGAGGGTCCTGGCGCAGACGTTTGAGGAACTCCGTCTTGCGAAAAACCACGACTTCGACGGGTGAAAGAGTCTTTGCGACTTGGTTCGCCCGATATGATGCTAAGAAATATTTTTCTCCGAATAGATCTCCGCGGGTGAGATGGTCGAGGATAGCCTCGTGGCCGCTCAACAACTGCAATTGGCCCGAACGCACCAAGTATATTCTCTGGGCTGGACGCTCGAGATCGAAGAGCTTGGTTCCGGCTGGGAATGAGATGGCGGCGACGTCTTGCTTCGGCTTGGCGGGACCGTGCCCGTGGGTGGGGATAGTGGCCATGGCGCCCTCCTCCCACTTTAGAGACGGACGACTGGATTGCCTCCAGCGGAAGATCCCCAGTTAAGTCCAATTATACCTCTTTGAGAACGCTTTGCCGAGAGTGTGCGAAAGTGCAATATTGACAACGTACAACTAAAACCGCTATTGATATGGCGGAGGTTGATCTAATCCAGGCGGCGACAGTGGAAGAATACGAGGATACGCCGCCATAAGTTCTCTCGCTTACGGTGTCTCGCGGTTCAGCCCAATTCAGCTTGTCCCTCCCCAATTGCTCAACCACCGCAAGTTCGACCTCCGCCGGGTCCCGTGTTTTCAGGAAGCGCCGAAAGCTGTGGTCGGCGCTGTCATTTAAGTATGGCTGCAACTGACTTGTCATCCCGCAGCCTTGATTTCTCGTAGAGCACGTGGGAATCCGAGTCGTTGGCAGGCTGGCATCAATCGTTTCCTCGACAGCACGCCCTGGCACGCGGTTGTCTTCGGTCATCCGCCTATTCACGCTGCGGCACTTCCAGTTACTCAAGGAGGTGGCTTTCATTCGCTAGCGGCCGAGTAAAGGTTCTCTTAGTGGGAGGTTAGACTGCTCTTGAGAGGAATAACCCTAAAGGAGTCTAGGTCCGTTAAAGCCACAACATGCCGGTTCAACCAGAGTGGAAAGGAGTTCTCGATGGAACGAAAAGGGGCGGCATTACTGGTATTTCCTCAGGAAGAACTCTTTGAGAGGCTGGAGCACACTCTCCACAATCTGGGAGTTGAGACTCAGCACGCCCATGACTGTACCGAAGCAAGGCGGGCTCTTTGCGGCACGGAGGATTCACCAAGCGTTATTTTCACACACACCCACCTCGCCGACGGCACCTGGGCGGACGTGCTGAGTCTGGCGAGGGTCAATCAGAGGGCCATTCCTGTGATCATGGTGTCGCGCGTGGTCGATATTCAGTTATATCTCGAGGCTTTGGAGGGTGGCGTCTGTGATTTCATTGTTCCCCCATTTTCGTCATCCGATCTAACCCATGTCCTCAAGACGGCGGTTATGAACGGTACGGACAGTGCACCGTTCGCGCATCGTTCTGCCGCGGTATAGGTTGTGTCAGGGGGGCCATCCTATGCTGGAGATTGTGAAAGAGGCAAAAGGTGGGACTAACGTAATCCGGCTGAAAGGAGATGTGCTCGGGTCCTCCGTCGACGATCTTCTGCGCTGCTGGTACAGAGTGCGAGTCGAGAGTCCGTCCAGCTTCATCACCCTCGACCTTTCCCAGGTCGCTTCCGTGGATGTCCAAGGCGCCCGCATCCTGGACTTCATGCTGCGTAAAGGCACAACCTTGGTGCGGTGCTGAGCGCGGCCCGGATCCGCTTTAGTAAATCGCGTGCCAGAGTGCTCCAGCCCCGGCTTTTACACCCTTGGCCGCGACCCCCGGCGCTTCCTTAGCCCCGTTTGCCACTTGGCCTGGAGCGGCGGCGGCGGTCTTGCCCACCGTCTTCGCGCCCTCGGCAGTGGCGCCGGCTGCGGTCTGAGTAGCCTGGACTCCGGTTCCCACCGCCCCGGCGGTCTTCTGTCCGGCAGTCTGAGTGCCCGCGACTACGCTGCGTCCGGTATCCGCAATCGGGGTTGTTACCCGCTGAGAATTACCCTTGATGGTGCGGCCCAAATACCTGATCACACCGGCGTTGGCATCCCGGACGAAAGTGAACGCCAATAGAACGGCAACAACTATCGTAAGGGGAGTGGTCCTTCGCATCTTAGAGCCTCCCTAGTGTTTTTGCGGCGCCCTGCTGCCGCCACTCCGTGTTTATGAAGAGAGCCGCCGAATTGGATTTCTCTATCGCCCCCTCAAACATTCAGACGCTCAATTGCCTCAAGGGGTTGTAAGAGCGGTCTGGATTCCCTTGGCAATGAGTCTACGGCAGTCTCAACCATTAAGGCAACCATAATGCCTATACTCTCACTGAATTCCGTCCGGTGAGACCGCGTTACGGCGACCGCAATCCGGAGTGCTCCGTTGACCCGGACAGGGCCAGAATCTGCCCACGATCTCCTTAACGCAGCCGGGGGGTGGCGGAGCCGAGAACGGATCGCCGGCATCTAAAACAAAAGGCTAAGGTCATATGTTGAAAGATGACTCGGGAGTAGCAGCGACGGTATTAAGTCCGATTGCAGTTTGACAACCCTCGGACCCTTGTGCTAGATTCAAGCAGGCATATACGGATAAGTCTTTGGCCTGCCTTCATTTATCGGAATCCTTATGTCTCAATTGGATCGTTTCTTTTTCGAGCGTTACGGCTTGGGTGAGGCAGACCTGGAGCGCTATCTCGCTGCAGCTCTGGAGGATGGCGGGGAATACGCGGATCTCTATTTCGAGCACACTACGACTGCCTCGATTCTGCTCGACGAATCCCTGGTGAAAAGTGCAACAGAAGGCGTTTCAATGGGTTGTGGGGTTCGTGTACTGGCAGGGGAACAGACCGGCTACGCCTATACCGATGACTTGGCGCCTGAAAAGATCCTGGAAGTGGCGCGAATTGCAGCGCGAATCGCTGCTGGACCGGCGCGACTCGCTAAAGTAGGCTTAGCTACCAGGGCTCCTGTGCACGATTTCTATCCGGTCGCCCTTCCTTCGACGGACCGCGAACTATCGGAGAAACTGGCCCTGATTGCGCGCGCTGATCTCGTTGCCCGCGGGCACGATCCGCGAATCCAGCAGGTGCGCGTGACTTACGGCGACCAGGTGAGGCATGTGCTCGTCGCCGGTTCGGACGGTCGGGTGGTCGCCGACTTTCAGCCGCTGGTGCGCATGGGCGTGTTTACGATCGCCAAAGATGGCACAAAATTGCAGTCCGGTTCCAGCGGTGGCGGGGGACGTGTCGGCCTGGAGTTCTTCCAGGGCGACAAGGCACCGGAGATTTTTGCCCGAGAGGCAGCACGCCAGGCAATCGTGCAGTTGGATGCCCGTGAGGCCCCAGCCGGAGAGATGGAAGTGGTTTTGGGCCCGGGATGGCCGGGAATCCTGCTGCATGAAGCAGTGGGCCATGGCCTTGAGGCTGACTTCAATCGCAAGGGTATTTCGGCTTTCAGCGGACGCATCGGTCAACGGGTGGCGTCTGAACTCTGTACCGTGGTCGATGATGGTACGATTCCGGACCGTCGTGGTTCGCTCAATGTGGACGACGAGGGTGAGGCCACTCACAACACCGTGCTGATCGAGGGCGGGGTGCTGCGCGGATACATTCAAGACAAGCTTAGCGCTGGGGTTCTCAAAACCGGCCGCACCGGTAACGGCCGGCGCGAAAGCTACGAACACATTCCCATGCCACGTATGACCAACACCTATATGCTGGCCGGCGCTGACGATCCCGAGGAGATCATTCGCAGCGTTCGCCATGGCTTATATGCGGTAAATTTCGGTGGCGGTCAGGTGGACATTACGAATGGCAAATTCGTGTTCTCGGCATCCGAAGCTTATCTCATCGAGGACGGCAGAGTGACCGCGCCGGTGAAGGGTGCCACTCTGATTGGCGACGGTCCGACTGTCCTGACGCGGGTCACGGCGGTTGGCAACGACTTGAAGCTCGATCCTGGTATCGGGACTTGCGGCAAGGACGGACAATGGGTTCCGGTTGGCGTGGGGATCCCTACGCTCAAAGTCAGCCACCTTACGGTTGGTGGCACGGCGCCCAAGAACGTCCAGTTGTTTCAGTAAGGTTCTGCGTTAATTCGGTCCACAGTTGTGATCTCTGGCGCTGTGGAAGCGGGAATAGAACAGGATCGAGTTTATCCAGGTGGAGATGACCGAGAAGGTTGAAAACGAGTGCCGGGAGCCTGTGGTTCACAAAGTGCTACGGCGCGGATACCGGGGCGAGATCGGATCGGTGTCACTGGGACGATTCATCGTCTCGAACCCGGCCATCCATCGCGGCGTGCCGACTTTTCGTGGCACTTGTATCCGCGTGACGGACGTTTTGCACCAGCTCTATCAATCCGTGCCTCGGCCCGAAATCGTGGAGCGGTTCGGCGGGAGGATCACGCTCGACATGCTCGCGGACGTCCTCGAACTGGAACGCCGGATCCTCGAGGAAGAACGTCGCTGCGAGCTTGTGGCCATGAGGCGAAACTCGCGATCTGCGGTGGTCTAGCAGCAATTTTGATCTTGCTCTTCCGGCTCCGGCCGCCCGAACTTTGATTCGTAAAGATTTGATTCGTAAAGAGAAAGAGACTACTGGATCATAGCGCCTTTCTGGACGTATGCCGTCCCGCAGGTCTGGGTCCGCTGATTGACTTGCGGAAAACCAGCGGGATTTGAGCGGGAATCATGCGGAATTTTGCGGAGTATTCGCCCGTCGGGTGTTGATTTGCCGCTCCATTCTTAGGATAGGATCGCAGCTGAAAACACAATCATGCCAGAGAAGCAACTCGAACAGCTTGCTACCGAGATGATCGACCGCACCATGAAAGCCGGCGCGACCGCCGGTGACGTTGTGGTCAGCGAGGCGGATGAGTTTTCCACCGCGATTCGCCTGGGTAAAATCGAAAGTTTGAAGGAGGCCGCATCGAAGGGAATTGGCCTCCGGATTTTCGTTGGCATTCGCAATGCAAGTTCCTATTCGAATGACCTTTCGCCAGCATCGCTCGCGCGGTTGGTAGAACGTACTCTAGGAATGGCGCGAGTGACCTCAGAGGATCCGGCCAGTGGCCTGCCTGAACGCGAATTGCTCGGGCATTATCCTGGCGATCTCGAACTTTATTCGTCTGACGTCAATGCGATTACCACCGACGACCGAATCAACTTTGCCCGCCGGGCGGAAGCGGCAGCGCTGTCCTACGATCCGCGTCTCTCCAACAGCGAAGGCGCTTGGTTTGAAGCCAGCCGGGGCGCCAGGGCTTACGCGAACTCGCTCGGATTCGTAGGGAGCTACAAGTCGTCCTATTGTGCGATTTCGGTTGCACCGATCGCTCAAGAAGTTCCGGGAGACGGCGCGGGGATGCAGCGCGATTACTGGTATTCGGTGTCACGCCGCGCCGCGGGCCTCGAGAGCCCGGAGGAGGTGGGCCGCAAGGCGGCCCAGCGCACACTGCGCAAGTTGGGAGCGCGCAAGGTGCCCACTTGCCGCGTACCCATCGTATTCGACCGGGAAATGGCACGCTCGCTGGTCGGCCATGTTTTCGAGGCGGTGCGTGGCGATGCCATCTATCGCAGTGCTTCGTTCCTGGCGGGCAAGCGGGGCCAGCGGGTGGCGGGTGAAAACATCGTGATTCTTGATGACGGCCTGCGAGCCGGTGGATTCGGATCGCGGCCCTTCGACGACGAGGGTGTGCCCCCCAACTTAACTCCTGTGATCCAGGGTGGCGTGCTTGAAAACTATCTGCTCAATTGCTACACGGCGCGCAAGCTGGACCTGCGCACTACAGGGAATGCCACCCGCGGACTGGCGGGGCCACCCTCCGTAGGCCCCAAGAACCTGTACCTTAAGCCTGGCGATTATACTCAGGAAGAGATTATCCGATCAGTGAAATCAGGACTCTACGTCACCGAGCTCATCGGCTCCGGGGTGAACATTGTCACCGGCGACTACTCGCGCGGCGCGGGTGGCCTGTGGATTGAGAACGGAGAGCTCACTTACCCGGTGCAGGAAGTCACCATCGCCGGCAATCTGGCGGATATGCTAAATCATGTTGCGATGATCGGCTCGGACCTCGAGTTTCGCAGTTCGCTTGCAGCCCCGACGGTTCTGGTAGAAGGCCTGACCGTCGCCGGGGTGTAGGACGGCCGGAGTCTGCACGCTTTCCCAAAGGGCTTAAGCACTCACCACCCTACTCCGCCGACAGCGCCGCAGACGCTATTGACAATCAGCGATCCTCAATCGACAATCGTCACTCGCTATGCGTCGCTCGTTCCTGCTCCTGGCGATTGCCGCTGCTGTTCTGGTGACCGCGGTCATTTCGATCGTGGCGCTTCTTCGGAAGCCTGCGATGCCGAACGGCAGCATTGTCCCATCGTCGGCCTCGCCGGATGAGAAGACGTGCCTCTCGGCCTTGACTGTCGGTGACGCTCAAATGAGCGCGGCGAAGAATTTCCTCGGTCAGGAGGTCACCTACCTCGATGCCAAACTTACCAATAGTGGCAACCGGCGAGTTCGCAACGTGGAAATCCAGATGGAGTTTCACGACGCTTTGGCCCAGGTAGTGCTTCGCGATACCTACCGGCCCCTAAATCCTCACTTGGCACCCTTGAACCCAGGTGAAACACGCACGTTTCGTGTGGCCTTCGATCACATGCCCGTCGATTGGAACCAAGGTCCACCTACGATAACCATCAGGTCCGCCGATTTTTAAGGGGATCACAAAGCTAAGACTCAGTTTCTGCTCTTCATCGCTCCCTGGACCTTTGCCAGCAGCTCACGCGACTGACCCTGCATGCGGCTTGACACTCCTGCGCCTTTAGTCAGCGCCTCGGCTGCCAGATGGTGGTTGGGCGGGGCCTGGAGCTCGTAGGAATAACCCAGGAAGTAGAGCGTCTCGCCGAGAAGTTCGGGGTTCGAGCCGAGCAGTCCCATGGCTGTTTTCAAGTGGTCGATGGCGGGCGCCACCTTATGCGTGTTTCCCCCTTTCATCAGTGCGGCGTAACCCATGACGAAATGAGCTATGCCCAATTGACTGTTCTTGGAGTTCGCAAAATCCTGATCCGACATGCCCTCGGGTTTCTTGAGGGTAGGGATGGCGTCTGCAGCTTTTTTGGCATAGGTGCCGGCCTTGTCGGTGTTGGGGGGCTGGCCCAAGGCGTAGCTGTAAGCGAGCTCTGTCAGGGCATCAATGTTGTTAGGATCGCTGGCGATCGCCTTCTCGCCGTACTCGCGAGCCTTGCCGGTATCGTTGGCAAGGCCGAAGGCCCGGAAGTAAGCGAAGTTCACCTGGGCCATGTTCGGGGTGTCAGGATAAGCCTTGACGAAGCCGTCGAGATCTTGGACACGCTTCTGAGCGTCAGTGACGCGCGGCAGGAGCTGGAAGAAAGCATATTCCATGTAAGCACGATCGTTCTTGAGGGTCTCATTTTCCTCGTCCTGAATCTTCTTCCATTCTTCGTCGGTTGCCTTCGCGGGTCGCTCCTGGGCGGCGGCTTCGGCCTTCATACGTTCGGGGGCTTTCAGGATCACATCGATGGCGGTGTCGGAGGCGTTCCCCGCTCCCACGTAGGCCTTTTCCAGGTTGATTGCGAGGTTCACACTGCGATAGTCGGCAGTCCAGTCCTTCTCACCGTACTGGATGGCCTTATCGAACTGACCCATCTTGACGTAGGTCGTCGTGTAATACTCGTTCACGCAGGTCATGAACTTGGAATCCGCGTGTTCCTGGGCGAATTTGTCCAGAGCCGCAATCTGTTCCTCGGGCTTCTCGGCGCCGTTGTAGGCCAGCAGAGTCTGGTCTTCCGGCGAATTGACCACAAGGGAGAGGCCCGGACACGGCGCTTGAGCCGCAAGGGGGAGGACCAACGGTCCGAGAGCAGCGGCCAGCAACAGGGCGAGCGAGGCTGTGATGAGTCTACGCATATGTGACCTCCGGGAGGGCTTCAGCAGTGCGACTAACTAGATACATCAGGATCGCCTGAATTGCCAGTACAAAATTGTGACTTGGAAGCCGGTTTTGCCGGTGCTGCCATACTCATGCGAAAGCGGGAAAAGGGATATCTCGCAAGACGAGAACTGATACCTTTACGGCACGATCCCGGCGCTCAGCAGTGGACTCTGGGTTACGTCTTAAGTCGTTAAACCGATCACCGCATCGGCCAATCTGTCGGTTCGGCTGAACTCAGTCCATTAGATCACGCGGTCTTCGATCTCCCGCCGCGCAACGCCCCTAACTCAAGATGCCGTCAAAGACAGGCTCGTCCCTACTTCGCTGCCATTTCCTCGAAGAACGCGAAAATGCGCCTGAGCATCCCCTCGTCCGCCTTTCCCGTCGACAGCTGAGTTACGAGCGGTCTGAGGGCGAACCCCAGGACTGTGTAGGGGTCGGGCGCCGGAGCTTCTTTGCCCCACCACCCCAACTCCGCCCCGTAGGTCGTGCGGCACTCTGGAACGGCATCCATAAGGGCGGTTACGATACTCCCGTAAGTCACTCTCTGCATGATGTGGTTAGTTCCCCCCGAGAGCATTCTTCAAGCAAGCGTAGCGCAGAGTTTCGATTCCCAGAAACTCTGCGGCTTGTGCCACAGGTGCCAGATCTGATATCAATCAGGCGTGAGTCGACGCAGGGAAAGCCGCAGAGTTTGAAGAGCACAAACTCTGCGCTACGCTCGCTTCTTTCGCAGAGAGCATCGCCACCCGGGATCCGGTTCCACTGTACCTACGGCCGCGGCGGGACGTCATTCGGGTGTGCGCGAAACCACTGATTACGGCCTTGATATCGTGCCCGCATCGTCCACTGCGGATCGGACATGATGGCAAAGCGCCGATCGAGTTCACTCTGTTGCGCCGCCGATAGTGGAATCGAACCAGTCAACAGCCTGTCCGGTTCAGGCCCCAGGTAGACAAAAGCATCGATGTAGTCGGCGAGATGCTCTGGACGCTCTTCTAGGCTCGTTCGGAGTGAAGCCGGCCAAGGTATGGTGGTTGGAAACCGACGGGACTCCACAAAGAATGGTTTGTCCGGATCCCCAACCGCTGCTAGATACCCGCGCTCCTCGGAACGAAGTTCGCCAATTCTTCCCACCACAAAGAGCTCGCCTCGGCCCAGAGCAGCCTCGATATCGCCCATGAAGTTGTTCCCTCGGTACCGGATAAGGCCATCTCCATACACGACGAGCGTCTTGTTTCCGGGTGTCTTTGCCAAGTGTTCAATGATGAGATGGGGCATGAAATTGGTCTTGAACGGATACGGCGCGAGGTCCTCTGGGATGCGCACGTTTGGCCAGCCTACCCCCTCGTTTCCACCAACCAGCCGTATGCGCTTCTCTGAAGGGAGCCTCCTATTTACCTCGCGCAATGTCGCGACGAACTGACGGACCTGGGGGAGGGTCGCCCATAGGGTCGGGGTGTCGGTATCGAGCCAAATCGGTACGAGGTCATCGACGGAGAGCTCGTCGAGCCTGAGCATGTAGCTATCGAGCAGGCGTTGATGCCCTGAACTTGCCCACTCGACCACGATGTCGGTAACCTGCTGGTTGAAGACTGGTCGAGATACGAGACACATGAGGAACTCTGTGATCTTGGCGTCCCCATGTGTGCTTCCGATGAAGACGAACTCGTGATCGTCGAATTTCGCGGCCAACGCATCGGCGGCGGCTGATTCGGCGGGGCTCGTGCACTTGCCGGGATTAGCCGCCGTGGCCTGGTTCGCGCCAGCCCAAGGTCCGATCAGAGCGACTGAGGTAAGCAAAAACAGCGTGCGGGCAAAGGAGTTTGTCATCGAGGAGTGCATGATACCTTAACGACCGGGCCGCCGTCATTACGCGACTGCCCACCGACGAGAAGACATCGAGGACTGCCAGGTCCACGCGGCGATTCCGTCACGGGACGCGAAGAATTATGTTACCAGTCGAATAAGCGCGAAAATTCTCGCCTGAGATGTCGGCGCGCACCAATTGCCAGGCCTAGCCTTACTGGCGACCGCCACGCAGTATGCCTCCCCTATGGTCGGCTACTGGCGAGTCATGTGCTCGCGCCGACGGCCGGGCGTTATTGGAGGCCAACTCGTCCCTAGGCCGTAACACGCGGGTCAGTCGCCGATGACAAATTCCTCCAATACTGTCCTGCGCACGACGGCGCAGCTCCAGGCATCCGTTAAGCGTCAAAGTGCCCCGCGTGCGGAGTCCTCGGAGGTGACAGCGACCATGAAGCGGCTTGGAGCTGGCCCAGGACGGGAACCCAGTGATCGGGCAATTACATTCGGGGTCTATCGGGCGCTGATGAAGAACGCCGGTTAATCGAAAAGCCCGCAATTTGTCTTAGGTAGGCGCGTCTCCGCTCCAGACGAATTATCAGGATTCTGTCGAAACAGCAGTCGTCCTCTTCTACGATCTGAATCTGTGGAGTGAAAAGAAGCAGCGGGAAAAGCGCAATTACCTGCACGGCAATCCCCTAAAGCTCTTCGAGGCACGGTCTGGTTAGGTCACCCAATTAGTGGTCCTGGTCGAGTTTCCGGTTCTATTTCTTGGAGGATGGTTCTTTGCTGCCTAAAGATCGCCTGCCCTAATCGCACACATCGCAAAGGGCGCGATGTATGCGCCACCCGAGTGGCTTGCGGACACCTTCAGCGCCCGCTAGGCGATTTAGTGCGGGCGTTAGCTGTTCTGATCCGACGACTCAGAATCCTCAAATTCGATTTTGAATTTCGGATCGTTTTCCTGGCTCAATTCGATCAATGCTTGCATGAGGTCCCTCTGCAGCTGCAGGTTGATCTCAAGACGGTCTGCCCATGTCCTGCTCTCGAACACCAGCTTTTGAGCCTCGCCAAACTCAATGCCGGCCACTCTGACGAGCATCAGAGATGAATCGATCTGGCTGAGTCCCCTTTCTCTCAGTTGGCCCAGCAGCATCTCGACTATAGCGCCACCCTTCTTCAGGCTTATGACGTCCGCTTCAAGTTCCTTCCATTCAAAGCGATGCATAGGAGCCTCAGTGGAGAGGGATCGCCCGCTGGCAGGCAGGGGCAAGATGAGAAACCGGACCCACGATGTTATTGAAAAGACACCCCCCAAAATTTCGGAGGGTCACTGGCCCGTGGAGCGTCCACGCAATCTCGGCAGGGCGTGCGGCCGTCGCACGCGCAGCCATAGCACGGTTGTGTCCACCGGCTGTTTGGGCCGATGATATAACGTGCCGTTCGCCGACGATCGCCGGTGGGGACACCGGCGCTACAGAGCAAAGGATTAAATTACTTGACGGGCAATAACCTCCGTAGTATAGTTATGGAGGCTAGGGCTAGGCTAAGAAGAGCCTCGGTAACTAGCGGAAGTCGCTGCACGCCTGTCATCAGCAGGTCTGCGGCCCTGTTCTTTGACAATTTGCGCGGCCAGGGGCGGAGCTGCCACTCCGCCCTTCGGCGCATTCTCGATTTTGCTCGCTGGGAATTATTGCTTCGCCGGCTGGCGCAGACATCGGGGTTGGATGTCTGCGTGCTCGCGAGGCCGAAAGCCATCGAAATGTCGGGGACCCACTGTTTGAAGAATCGCAGACAAGCGAAGAGCATGCATGTCTGCGCCGCCCGTGGGTTTTGAGCCCGAGTAACACCGGGGTGGTCGCGCCCTGACCTTATCTCCCGGAAGGCACCGCGCCGCCGGCAGCGGCCTGCATCTTCATAATGGCGATGGGCACCCGCACAAACGCCACCTGGTTGGCGGCAGGGTCGATCACGTTCACCTGCAGGCGATAGCGTCCGGGCGGGAATTTGGTCAGCGGAATCTTCACGAAAAACCGGGCCTCACCTGCGACCGGCTTCACCACCTGGCCGGGAAAAGGTCCGGCTTCCGAGATCTTCACGCCACCCCGGAAAAACAGCAGGGCAACGGATGGCAAGGGCCGCGGCTGAGATTGGAATCCGAAGGCCGCCGCTTGAGAATCATCGTTCGCTCGGGCCTTCTTCTGGTCGGGCGATTCCTGGCCAGTGTAGGACTCCAGATACACAAACAGGTTCTGATTGGTGCGAAAGACGCGGGTCACGCTGGGCAGCACGGTTTGAGCGCCAATACGTAAGGGAGACTCAGACCCCTTTTTGCCACGGCGGGTACTGCCTCTGGCCGCCGTGTTCGAATCGCCTAGCTGGTTCGAGACCACCACAGAGCTCAGCAAAAGGCCAGGTTGTCCTGAGGGAGACTGACTCTTGATCGGCGGCAGCACCAGCGGTTGTTCGAAGCTGCCCATCTTGCCGCTCTGGTTCTCGCGCACCACCACTTTCAGCCGGTACGTTCCCGGACCAAGCACAAAACCGCCTTCATACAGGATGTTGCCTTCCCTCACCTGCTGGTAATTCTCGCCGCCGAGCTTCACCGGCAGGGTATCGCGCAGCAGTGCGACCGGCTTTCCCGCAGGATCGCTGGCTCGCCAGGCAAAATCAAACTCCGTCTGATGATTGGCGGATTTCTGCAAGAAGTCGATGGCTGAACCGGGAATCTTGGCCGCCAGCACCACGTAATACTGGCCATCAGGCTGGCGAAAATAGGAGGCCTCGACCGCAAGCAGCAGGTCGACAAAAGGTGTATCGAGATCCATCGCCTGCGCCAATTGCAGTTCCTTGTCATCCTTAGAGAACTGCCGGAAGCTCTTGGGTGCGAAGTATCCAGGTCGCGATTCGACCTTAACACCGGGAACGTCTACCAGCACCTTGATTCGCCGATAGCGGCCGTCAGCCTTCAGGTTGTTCGGGGAATAGCCCAGCAAATAATAGCTGGAGTTCTCCCGCTGCACCTGGGCGAAGGCAGGGCTGAAGTCATTCAGGTCATAAAAGGTGCGGCCCCCAGTATCGGTCGCCAAAGTGGCTAGCGTCTCACGTCCGCCCTGGAGATCGGACAATTGCGAGCGGACCGCCTGGCCCGTGTAGAGCGCCGTACCCGAGGGACTTGCCGAAGTGGCGTCCCCGCCCGCCGGCAGCGCCACCAGACCGCGCGCGTCAATCGTGTAGAACGAAACGTCACTGCGATTCGCCGCGTCGACGGTGGCGCGCAACTGCGCTTCGTTCTCGACACCGGTTCTCTCGATACCGCTCGAAAAGGCAATCACCGACTTCCGTCCCGTCGTATTCCTCAGCAAATCGGCAAGCGATTCGACGGCCGCCAGCTTCTGGTCAGTGTTGAAGATGTTGAACTCGGTTTCATCAGGGGTGAAGGCGCCGGAAACATCCTGGGTGACGACCTCCTGACCGCTGGCGTCGGTCGTACCCGCTTCCCCCGCTCCACCGGCTTGGGCGAGGTCGGCGGATTGCCCGACTTCGATCGACTTCAGCGATTTGGCAAGCTTGTCGCGATCGTTGGTGAAAGTCTGCACCACCCGCAGATTAGTGGAGAAGGTCGCAATGCCAATCAGATCAGCCGGTGTCAGTTTCTTCTGGACAAAAGTCTGCGCGGAGGTCAGCGCCCGCATCAGATCGTCAATCGGCATGGAAGTAAGGTCGAAGAAAAAAACGATCAGACGGTGGTCCCTAATCACCTCGGCGGGAGCGGCGTTGGGAGGCAATTGACCCAGATCGATGGTAGGCGGCGGTCCCGCCTCCGGACCTTCGCCCGCCGTGGCCAGCCGCTCAACATTCTCCAGGCTGAAGGAATTGAGGGTTTGCGGAACACCATCTTCGTACACGCTGAAGTCGCTTTGTTTCAAACTGGTGATCGGCGCCCCATTCTTGCTGGTGACGCGCACATCGACCAGCACTAGGTTTGTCTGGCTGCGGACCACGAAAGGCTGCCCTTGAGCGGCAGTGTGCGGCGCGGGAACGTTCTGGGCAAAGGCCCACAGGCAGAGAACGGTAGGCAGCATACAGAAGGCAGTAGGCAATAGGCGGCGCATCATCCGATTCTTTCGGTTTGACGCCTGTCTCGTTCTCGGCAGTACGATCATTATGATTTCCTGACACTTTGAGCACTGCAAGTCGCGGTCACGGCCCTGCTGAGCACCGGTGTCCCCACAGGCGTTTTCGGCGCTGGGGCAGCCCCGCCACAAAACTGAGCGTCACTACCGTTCGTAGCGCTCTGCCGGTCTCTAATGGCGCGATGGCAGATTGACGGACACCCGACAATTCAGAACCTGAATCGCACCGACACTGCCAAGGTCCGCATTGAACCCACATTAGTGATCCGTCCAAAGTTGGTGGAGTTGACGACCGTTGCCAACCCTGCGTAGTTCACGTTGTTAAATAGATTGCTGGCCTGAACACGGAAATCGAACCGCATCCCCTTCTCCTGGGAGACGGTGATAAAGCGATCGAGGGCCATATTGAAGTTGACCATTCCGGGGCCTGTGATGGTGTTCCGCCCGGCGTTGCCGAACCCCCCTGGTACAGGCACTGTGAATGCAGCGGTGTTGAAGAACTCGAGCGCGGTCGGATCGAGCGACGCCACTGGCGCGCCCGTGGCGTTGGCGCGCAGCGACTGATAAGCGCCGTTGCCCGCCGTGGCGCCAACGTTGCCGCGCACCAGCGCCGTATAAGGCGTTCCCGACTGGATCTGCGAATTGCCCGAAATCTGCCAGTTGCCAAGCACGCTCGCCAGCGCTCCGCCCTTGTTCAGAAATTTGCGCCGCTCACCGAAGGGAACCTGGTATTGATAATTCAAGCTGAAGCGGTGCCGGACGTCGAACGACGAGAGCCCGCGCTCCGCCGCCAGATCCAAGTAATTCTGGGCCACGACGCTACCCTCGCCGCCGATGCTCGAGGCATCGTCGATGGATTTCGCAAAGTTATACTGGCCCCAGAGTGAAAGTCCGCCGTGAAATTGCCGACGCAGACTCACTTGCAGTGCGTTGTAGATGGAGTCCGACCCGGAAGTCTCATAGGTGAACTGCTGTGCGTTGGGAATGCTACTGGCTCCGCCACCCGTTCCTGTGCCTGAACTCGTCGTGCGGTTGGGCCCGAGCAGCAGGTCGAGATGGCTGCCCTTGGTGCCGATATAGCCGACATCGAGAATCACATTGCGGGCAATTTCCTCCTCGACCGTGAAGTTCCAGGTCTGCCCATACGGTGTCCGAAATCTGGGGTCGACAGCATAGGTATTCGTCAACACATTGGAGGAGACCTGCGGGAATCCGTTTTCGAGCGTCAACACCTGCTGCGGACCGGTCAGTAAGGTGGAGGCCTGCGCGAAGGGCGGCTGATTCGCCAGATTGGGCACGAGCCTTTGATAGATCGAGCTGTCGTAGAAGATCCCGTACCCCGCACGCAACACCCAATGGTGATTAAGCCAAGGCCGGTAAGCAATGCCAAAGCGCGGCGCCACGCTATTCTCGCCGTGGCTGATCAGTGACGCCGGCAGTCCATCGGGATTGAGGCCGGTCACTACTCCAACGCTCGAAAAGCCCGCCCCTAAGGCAAGATCCGACAAATGGCCGTACTTCTCGCTGAAGGGCTGGAAATGCTCGTAGCGGAGTCCCCCGTTAAAGGTGAAGTGGGAGTTGACTCGCCAGTCGTCCTGTAGGAAGCCGTTGTAGACCCACGATCGAAAATAGTTGCTGCTGCTCCCGTAACGCACGGAGGTGATTTGCGGCAGGCCGAGCAGAAAGTCGGCAAAGTCGAGGCCTGTACCTGGCACCGGCTGCCCGCCGGAAAAAGCGCTGGTGGTAAAGCCACTAAAGGTAAACGTACCGCGCGCGTTGGGATCAGTGAGCGTGTTCAGCTCGATGCGCCTTATTTCGCCTCCGGCCCGCACATTGTGATGACCGTGATTGATCAGCAGGAAATCGACGCCGCGGAGCGTCTGGTTGCGGATGAGCGAGGGGATGGGGTCATTGAGTCCGCTGAAGTTGGTGAAGCTGACCATCGGGACGCCCCAGTCCCGCGGATCGGTGGCGATCCCCGCGATTCCTAGTTCGCCCGCAATGTTTTGTGTGTAAGCGAATGGATTCAGCGTGGAACTGCGCTGCCGGTTGAAGTTAAAACTGAAATTATTGATGAGATGGGGGCTGAAATTGTGCGACTCCACCAGGTTCAGGTTCTGGCTTCGCACGGAAAGATTCGAAGTGAACTCGGGGAAATTTGAAACCGACTCCGCCCGCCGTGAGTTGAAAAAGTAGAAGGCATTGATATTATCCTTGCTCGAAATCTGATGGCCGACGCGGACCATGAGACGATCGCTCGACGAAGGCAGCGACTCCTGCAGGTGGAAGTTCTGGACGGTACCGGGAAGGTTCGGCAGCGGGATGTACTTGAGCAATCCGAGCGCCGCCTGATTGATGTCTCCGCCAGGAATCAGATTGCTCGGAAAGGGCGCGCCAGTGGAGGGATTGTAGATGGTAGCTCCCGTACCGGCAAAGTCGCCGCCACGTTCCGCCAGCGTTGGCACCGTGGAGAAGCTGTCAAAGGGATTCTTGCTGCGTCCCAGGCCATAGTGGATGAAGAAGCTGGTCTTCTGGGCTCCATTGTAGACCTTGGGAATCACCAAGGGGCCACCGAGAGAGACGTTCAGATTCTCTGTATAAGCCGGGATCTGCGGCGACTGGGAAACATTCAGAGGATAAGGCCGCGCGTCCAAAGCCGAGTTCGAGTAACTCTCGGCAATGTTGCCTCGGAGCCGGTTGACGCGCACGCGTCCGCGGCCACCTCCGCCACCGCCAAAGAACACCACGGGACCTCCGCCGCCAAAACCGCCACCACCGAATCCTCCGCCACCTCCACCAAACCCTCCGCCGCCCCCGCCAAATCCTCCTCTGCCACCGGCTGCGCTACTACCAGCCTCGCCGCCAAATCCCGGAGCTCCGCCACCCTGTATCTGCATATATTCGCGAAACATTTCAATGCGACGTCGCATCGGGTCGTCGCCGCCCGGAGTAGCCGCATTGCTGACACTTCCTGAGAGCAGAAAGGAATTCGCCGCGCTCGATTCGCTCGTCGCGCCTGAAACCTGAGTATCGCCGGGCTCACTATTCGAGCCCATATTTGCGGTGCCATTCGTCGCGCCCTCGTTGAATCGAACACTGCCTTCACCGCCATTACCGCCGCCGAATCCGCCTGACGCAGCCTCGATACCCTCGGCCCCTCCCGGCCCTCCGCTGCCGTTTGCCATGGCCTGCATCCTGGCCTGGATGCGAGCGCGGACGTCGGGCGGCAGATTCGCGAGGTCAGGAGTTCCATCTGGAAGACCATTTCGCACTTGGGCGGGTGCTTGCGGTTGAGGCAGCGTCAGAGCCACGTTCACTTTGAGCGGCTTGCCTGCGCTCACGGGCACGGGCTCACGAACGTCTGGCTGGAATCCGGCCAATGAAACCTCAAGTTTGTAAGTGCCCGCTGGCACACCGCTGAGCGTGTAATCGCCATTCTCATCGGTCCACGTCTGTTGGCGCTGTCCCGTCTTCTCTTCCGTCAGCAGGATTGTGGCTCCTGGAACGGCGATACCACCCGGTCCGCGGACATGGCCGGTGATGGTACCGCTGCCTACTGTGGAAGTCGCGTCCAACGAATGGGTGGGTGGATTCAGCGCCTGCTCGGCCGGTACCACCTGTTGTGTTTGAGGTGTGGCCTCGAGCTGAGCCGGCGTCTGGACAGCCCGCCCTGGCAGTGCTTCAACCGCAAGCAGAAACAATACTGGCAAAAAAGGTAGCGGTACCAGGCGCCCCCGCTTCAGCCTGAACCATGACCAACGCCTTCGCGATTCCACTGCGAACAAATCGTCTCTCCCCTCACTCCGGTCTGCTTAAAGCTATGACGTGATCCCACCGGCATGGGTTACTGACAAGACAAGCCAAAGTTCCAAAATGCCTAGTCTAGTTCTAGCAGGCAGGCTGCGGAAAGACTCCTCGCCACTGTCATTCTGAGGAGCCGCAGGCGACGAAGAATCTCGCGTCGCATTGAAAATACACAAACGAGATCCTTCGCTACGCTCAGGATGACAGCTTCGGAGGGTTTTCGCAGCCTGCTAAGAGTGGAAGCCCGCGACAGCGGGCGTCTGCCTCGTCTTGTCTCAAGTACTGGAACCCTTGGCCGCCTGTTTTTGTAACTCGCGATAGCCGACGTTCGTTTAATCAGGTGGGAGGGATTTTGCAATGAGAAGAATGAATCTCCACATTTTACTCCAGGGCACGAGCCTGGCAGCGGTAAGCGGCAGTATCTTCTGCGGACTGCTTTCGGTGTTCATCGCCCTGGGAACTGCCGTAGCGCAGGATCAACAACCACCCCAGGGCGCCCCCGTTGCGCCTTCAGAGCAGGCAAGGCCGGCACAGCGGGGTCGAAGATTCCCGATGCGCGGTATGAGCTTCGGGGTTGTCACCTCCGTCGGCGTCGATCGCCTGATGGTGAAAAAAAATGATGGCTCGACCGAGACCGTGCTCGTGGACGACAAAACCAACTACCGCGAGGGCGAAAAGCAAATCGCCCTGGAGGATCTGAAACCCGGTGATCATGTTGCGGTGCGCGCGCGCGATGCCGGGCCGGCAAATAGCATGACCCCCGGCTCAGCCCCGATGCCTGATCAAGGCGCAACCCAAGGCACGACCGCTACTCCCGCTGAGTGGGCGAGCAGCCAAGCCTCCCCCGCCACCGTGACCGCCGCCGGTGTACGCCGCGTCACTGGCCAGGAAATGCAGTGGTTCCAGGGGGACCGCGCTTTCGGCGAGATTACCGCAATTAACGGCAATGAGATCACGGTCACGAATCCGCGGCGGGGTACCACTCAGACGATTGAGGTGAGTGACGGAACCACCTTCATGAAGCAAGGCAGCGCGATCACGATCAACGATCTCAAGGTGGGCGATCGCATGATGGCTGTGGGTAAAACCGCCAACGGCAAACTTGTGGCCGATCGCGTCATGGTAGGCATGCCAGGGGGCGGAGGCGGGTTCCGTCGCCCGCAGGGCGCTCCTAATCCATAGAGGTAGTGAAGAAATTGGCCGGGCTTAGCGCTCTGCCGCTAGGCCCCCAGCCTAGCGTGTTCACCGCTTCTGGCCTTTCCGGATGTCGGACGCTGAGCCGATTCCCTCCGGGACATTTCTTCCATCGTCATAGGCGTGGGCTACGTCAGGAAACGCACCGGTTATGCGTGGCGTCATTCCCGCAGGTGACAGTGGGCCGCGCGCCATTGTCAACTGACTCAACGTTTACAAGAGATTGCGATACCTACTAGAATGAAGTTCGTTGGAACTGTGCCGCAAACAGGGAATGACGGGCTCGTGGCCCTGGCAGTCGCGGCCATGATGTTTCAGCTACTCTGTCCAAACACGACAACCTACTATGGAATCTTTCGTTCAATTCGAGAACCGTTCCCAAAAGTGGCTGCGCGGCATGATCCATCGGCCGGCTGCGCTGCGCTCCCGGCGAGGCGGTCCCGGAGTAGTCCTGCTGCATGGATTCACCGGTGATCGGATGGAATCGCATTGGCTGTTCGTAAAGTGCTCGCGGGCGCTGGCCCTGTCCGGTATCGCCTCGCTACGCTTCGATTTTTGCGGTTCGGGGGAATCCGAAGGCGAATTCCCTGAGGTGACACCGGAAAGTGAAATCGCCGATGCGCACGTTGCCATCGAGTTCTTCCGGCGCCAGAAAGGCGTTGATCCTACGCGCATTGGGCTGCTAGGGCTGTCTCTGGGAGGCGCCATCGCCGCTTCCATCGCCCGCCCCGATGACGTCAAGGCTCTGGTTCTGTGGTCGGCGCTGGCACACCCGGCGGAGCTGCGGAAACTAGCCGAGACCCACAGCAATCCAGTGCCCGGTAGGAATGGCGCTCGCGAGTACGCTGGGCACGAGGTCTCTTCGGGGTTTCTCGATAGCCTCGATCAAATCGATCCTCTCGGTTCTCTGGCATCTTTCACCGGGCCCACCCTGGTGATCCATCCGGAATGCGATGAGCATCTGCCCGTCTCTCACGCGGAGGATTTCTTCCGGGCTTCGCGAGCGGAAGTGAAGCAGAAGATCATCATCTCCGGCGCCGATCATACCTATACCTCCATCGCGTCAGAGCATGAGGTTATCGACAAGACGGTTACCTGGTTCTCCGAGCACCTTTTGAAGAATGGGCGCTGAGCTCGTTCAAGCGTTCGGGATTGCCTGAGGCATTCCATCAGCGGTGAAGCCCCTCCTCTCCAATTTCCGCATAGCGCAGCTGCTGTACGACGTAGTCGCGTGGATAACGGATCTCCACCTCGATGATCTTTTTCTGCGCGTCGAACTGAGGCACGAGCTCGGGATTGATCCCCACCCAATACGTTGGCAAATCGAGCTGCTTGTAGCGCGCCACCACCTGGTCTCTCCAGGCGGTGTCAAAGCGGATGCCGTACTTCGTGATCAGGTCGCGAGCAGCGTCGTAGTCGCCCTCCGCCTTGATGCGCATTAATTCGGCGAGAAGCATACCCACGCCTTTCCGCATCGCCTGATATTCGGTGACCATCAGGTACATCCTGCCGTCGCGCTCGATCGGCTGGATAGCACTGGTCTTGTCGCGGATGTAGTTCACGATAAGCTGCGTGCCCCGGCGGTGATCCTCCTCGATCGTGTCGCCGGTCGTCACCTCGTGCAACTCCACCAAGGCCGCGCGGGCTTCGGCGTCGTAAGCCTCGCGAGACACGTCGTAGCTGGGTATGGCGCCCATCTCCACCAACTTGGGATCCCAAAAGTTCCACAGCGCCACCAGGTCGGCCCTCGTCTCTTCTAGTGTGGAGTAATATTCCTTCAGATAATATGCAGGCTCATGGTCCAATTTTGGGCTAAGCTTGCCCGAGCCATGCCCGATTACCTCGTGCATGGCGGTATAAAGCTCCTCCTGCAGCTCATCGTATTTTAGGGCGCGGTCCAGCTCCTTCCGCGATGCGCAGAACTCGCGCGCGACCTTGTCGCCTCGGGCGAGGTTCAAGGCCCGCATGGATCCCGTGAAGATGAAGCTCTTGGTTCCATAGTGTTCGTGGATCTCGCTTTCGTTGGGAAGATTGTCGCCAATCACACCGATGTCGAAATCGCCCGTTTCAATTAGAGCATCGTCGGCATTGGCCAAAGGCGGATGCGGATTCTCCTGCTTGTACTGCGCCGCCCAGGGGGCGTGTTGCTCGAAATAGGCGGCGTTGGCCGCAAATCCCTGCATCAGCCGGTTCATCGCCGGATCGACCATGGTCACGAAGCCCTGCATCGCGCCTTTAGCGCCGCGCGCATCTTTGTAGACTTCGACAAAACCGTTGCTGAAGTCTACGGTCGGATTATCCTGCACCCAGTCGATATTGAACTGGCGCCAGTCGGCCGGCGCACCCGTCTGGTAATAGCGGATCAAGTCGCGGATGGCCTTCTGCTGCTGCGGCTCGGCGTAGGGGATGGCCTCGCGCAGATAGCGGATAGCACGCCCTAACTCGGCAGCGTAAAGCCCTGGCGGAATCTTACGGTCGGGGGTACCTGCGCGATAGACTTGTTCCACCAGCTTGCCGTTCTTCTTGATGAGGCGCGAGTTCAGCGGGAACTTTTCGCTGAAGCGCTTGAGATCGGCGAGGGTCACGCTCTGGTAGAGATTATTAGCGCTGGCCGTAAGCGGATCCTCGCCCGCGGGCGGATTCTTCACGGTGAGCCGGGGCTCTGATTTCGGGTCGAAAATCGGCTTGTCCAGCTCTCTGAGATCCCGCAAGAGCGCCGTCCGCGTTCCCAGGCGAGCGTGATTCCTGAGAGCCTGAAGGGCGGCGGTTTTGAGCTCGGCCGGCGTGAATTCGGGCAGAAACTTCACTGAGGTCTGAGAATTGTAGTTGCCGTGGCAACCCCAAAAGAGTTTGGTGTAGTCGGTGATCTTCTTCAGCGCGGCCGCGTCGATCCCTTCGGGATGCCGCAGGATCTCCTCCAACAAGTGCTTTTCGCGCAAGCCATAACGCGAGTTCTGATCGTAAACAATAGGGTTAACCGCGATAGCAGCCATCGAGAGCCAGTACGCGGCAGTCTTGTCCGCGAGCGAAAGAGTCTTGAACCCATCGGCCTCAAGCTGAACGAAGCCTGTGGAACCCACCCGATCGACGAGCGAGGACACGGCCTGCGAGGGCGTGGCAGGCTGCTGCCCGGCGACATAGCGGGCAGGAGGCAACAGCATCGAGCAGCAGATGACCAAAACCCTGAAGCGCATGAACACCCTCATCTCTTGAGGATTACACAATATACTGACGCCCATTGCTGTAGCGCCGGTGTCCCCACCGGCGTCTTTCGGCGCTGAGAGCCTGCCCTGAGTGGAGCGAAGGGACAACGCCGCTACAGAAGGGGTTGTCAACCTGCTAAGCTACTGGACATTACAAACCACAGTGAGGCTCAACTCTGTAGCGGCGTTGTCCTCACCGCCAAGAACGCCGGAGGGGACACCGGCGCTACAGTAAGGCAGTCGGTTTGATGTGTAATATTCAATAAAATCAATCTCCGCGCAATAGAGCGTTGCAAGCACTTTACCGGAGAGCTTCACGAGCTTACTGCCGCCGGCCTCGCGTGACAACTGCGGCGTCTATCCGTGAGATAGAATCAACAGATGGCGAATCGTCCTTTGGACTACCGAATACAAATCCGCTGGCTCTTGCTTGTGGTGTGCGCACTTGCCGTATCGCCGAGTCTGGATGCAGCCTGGCCAGGCGAATTGTCTCAACCGCCTTTGTGCCAGGGCGTGGCTTCGGCCGCGCCGAAGCGGGCAGCGCTTCAATTGCCCCTCCCCGACGCTGATCCCGGTCGCTTCAATCCCCTGTCATCCACCGAGGTTCATCACTTCTGGGACCGCAACAACGTGCTGCTCTTCACGGGCGTGGCGGTGGTCCGAACGTTGGACTACACCTCTACGCGCCAGTTTCGTTCGCGCGGCCACAATGAGGTGCTGCTGACGAATTCCATTGTCGACAACAAGCCCCTGTTTGCGGGCATCGAATTGGCGGGCTGGGCCTCCTCAGTGGCTCTCTCTTACGCCCTGCACCGCAGCGATCACCACAAACTGGAGCGATGGATCTCCATTGTGCACATCGGCGTCGGCACTTTCGGGGATGCGCGCAACTACAGGCTGAGTCCGCTGCCGGCAAACGGAGCGCCGTAAAGGAAACCCTTGTGGTTGCCCAGGGCAGCCACGAGGGCCGCCCCTACCAAGCCGCCTGATTGTTCGATTCTCGCTCAAAGGCGCAAACGACATCGAGGTCACCAGAAGAGACGAGAACCCAGAGGTAGCGGGTGAGGAAGCGCGCTCTTGCCGGCTCTCACCCAGGCGTCCCAGGGGCCCACGCCAGCCGTCTTGACTCGGACGAGTACCTGTCCCATCCCCGGCACCGGCTGAGACACTTCCTCGTGCACCACAGCTTCGAGCCCGCCGAAATGGTGAACGCAAACCGCCCTCATCGGCCGGGGAGGCGCGGTTTCCGGTTCCGCCGGATTTCCTTTCATGGCATTGCCTCCTGAGCGATGGGAGTGAAGAAGTTCAGGCTCCACTACAAATCATACACAATCAGTCGAGGGTGGTGCATACATCGCGTTCTCGGGAGATGGAGGTAGGGGGCACGGCGCGCCGTGCCTCCTACCTTAGGCCGGAGGATAGCAAATGACAATGATGTCATTTCGCGGTTTTCGCGGTGAGAGGGGAAGCGGTCAGGGTTTCGATCACGTGGAAGAGATGAGGAACATCGATCGGCTTGGACACGTAGGCGTCCATTCCCGCAGCCAGACAGCGTTGTTCGTCGCCGCACATGGCGTGAGCGGTCAGGGCAATAACGGGAAGGCGAACTCTCCCAGTTTCTTTCTCCCTCTGGCGGATCAGACCGACGGCTTCGAGGCCGTCCATGACGGGCATCTGTACATCGAGGAGGGCCACATCGAAAGTTTCTTGCTCGCAGGCGGTAGCGGCATCGCGCCCGTTCTCGACCGCGATCACGGTGTGTCCGCGGTTTTCCAGCAGCCGGATCGCCAGCAGGCGATTGATGCGATTATCCTCACTGAGGAGGATTCGCAAGGGGCGGCTGGAAGCCTCCGACTCGGCATCAGTCGACTCAGGCTCATCCGCCAGCGGGGCTCTGCCCATGGCCTTGAGAATGCCGGCCAGGAGTTCCGGTTGTTTGAAGGGCTTGAACAGACAAACGGCGATACCCGCCTGGTGCGCGCGTTTCACTTCTCCCGTGCCTCCGCCGGAACTCAGCATGAGGATCGTGGTGGCGGCGGTTGTGGTCCGGCCTCGGATCTGCTGGGCCACGGCGATGCCATCCATTTCGGGCATCTGGTAGTCGAGAAGAACCAGGGCGAAGGGCGGGCCGGCGTCGAGAATCCGGAGGGCCTCTTGCCCGCTGCTCGAAAGCGTTACCTGCATGCCCCAGTTCTCTAGAACACATTGAAAGAGGCGCCGGTTGGTCTCGTTGTCATCCACCACCAGCACTCGCAAGTTGCGCAAACCAGCCGTTTCAAGGGCGGGTAATTCCGTTGTCTCGATCTCCGCAGCTCGTCCAAAGCGGCCGGTGAAATGGAACTTGCTCCCTTGGCCGGGTTCGCTTTCAACCCAGATGCGACCTCCCATCATCTCGACCAGGCGGGCGGAAATGGTAAGGCCCAGCCCCGTTCCGCCATAGGTGCGGGTGGATGAGCCGTCGGCCTGGGCGAAGGCTTCGAAGATAATCTCTTGCTTGGACTTAGGTATTCCCACGCCCGTGTCTATCACTTGGAAATGGAGGTGAACCTCGCTCGTGGTGAGGTCCTTCCGCTCGACACGTACTAGCACCTTGCCGCGGTGGGTGAACTTGATGGCATTGCCGATCAGATTCAGCAGAACCTGGCGCAGCCGTAGGGGATCGCCCGAAACCCTAAGGGGCACCTCCGGCGAAATATCGCAGGTAAGTTCAAGCCCTTTCTGGTGGGCGCCGGCGGCCAAGGTTTTGGCGGCTTCGACGACGCACCCGCGAAGATCGAAGTCGATGGTCTCCATTTCGAGCTTCCTGGCTCCGATCTTGGAGAAATCCAGAATATCGTTGATCACCGTCATCATGGCTTCGGCAGAATAACGCACGGTGTCGAGATATTCGCGCTGCTCGGCGGTAAGAGTAGTGCTGAGCGCGAGTTCGGTCATGCCGATCACGCCATTCATAGGCGTGCGGATTTCGTGGCTCATGTTGGCCAGGAATTCACTCTTGGCGCGGCTGGCCGCTTCAGCTTTGTCTCGGGCCTCCAGCAATTCGGAGGTGCGGGCGGCGACTTTTTCTTCCAGGTGATGGCGGTGCCGCGTGACTTCATGATTCTGCCGCTGGATCTCCTCAAGCATCTCGTTAAAGGTATCGACCAGAACGCCGGTTTCGTCCTCGTTCTGCCGCACGGCCCGGATGGCGTAGTCCTTTTCAGCCGAAACCCTTCTCGCCGTGCAGGCCAGATGCAGAATCGGCGCCGAGATCGCACCCTGAAGCTTCGAGCCAAAGGCCATAGCAGCGAGAGAGGAGACCAGCAGGACAACGGCGATAATGCCCAGAAAGCGCTCAAGGCGCTCGCGCAGTTCCTGGAGGTCGTATTCCAGATAGAGAGTGCCGATGGTGCTGTCGGCGAGCGTAATGGGGTGAAACAGGATCAGTCGGCCGGGCTCAAGCCGGGTCCCTGCCGGCTCCAGTTGCGGCAAGGCCGAGTCGTGTGGTATATCGGCCCGTCGATAAGCGGCAAACGCCTTGCCATCGCCGGAATAGATTACCGCCATTTTCAGGTGCTGTTTGGCACGGAGTCCGGATAGCAGTTCCTCGGCTGCTTTCTGATCGCCAAAACTTAAAGCAGCGGTGCTGTTGGAGCCGATGATCTCAGCGAGTGTTTCCAGGTCCTTGCGTAGGGAGCTATGGAAGACAGTCCAATCGTAGGTAGCGAATGCAGCGCATGACAACACTAGGGCGGACACCACCACGATCATGGTAGTGACCTGCAGCTTACGCCGGATCGAAAGTCTGCGGTAAGCGAACATTCAACCTCTTCTTCTGTCCACACCTTGTCTCTCGCCCGCCGACGTTTCGTCGAAGCTTCAGGCCGGGAGAGACCTCGCAACGCGCCCTCTATAAGATATCGGCCAATGTGCCACTTTGCGTTAGCTCAACGCCTGTGGAGCGGGCGGGGTTTCCTGCACCAGTGAAGGCCAGGAACAAAGAGTAGACAGCAACAGAGGGCCATCAAGGCCACAAAAGCCTGCCGGGTCAGGCAAGGCTGGCAGTGTGGGTGCGGCACGCCAGTGCGAGATGCTTGTGGCAGCGCTCTGGGTGTTTCCCGCCTTTTGCCTTCTGCCTCCTGCCGGCTGTCTTTCAGGGCTTTCCCGGATCCTTGACGATCGTGGCCAGCGCTAGGAGCTTGGAACTGATCTTCAGCCGCGTCTGATTGGCGGCATCGATGTTGATTTCGAAGTGAAGCTTGTTCTCCTGGAGCGTGAGGTTGATGATCCCACCGCGCTCGGCGAAACCTTTGCTCTCGCCCACGGTCAAGGTGCTGGAGCCCTTTATGGCGGAGAAAATTCTCGGGACCACCTTTTTCTCCGTCGAGCGGACGAAAATCATTTGGCATGCACGGGGATCTTCCTCTGGCTTCAGCCTGCGGACCGTGAGCGGATGGGTGCCGGTCGCACGGTGGCTGAGGCCTTGTTCGGGTTCACCCTTGAAAGGATCTTCGCCTGCCACGCAGATGGTCAGCGGGCCGCTCGGACCAGGGAAAGCATCGGTAGGCCATTGGACAAACTGGGCGAAGTTATAGAGGAAAGCCAGCTTCACCCGGTATTCTGACTCGTCGTCACTCTGCGGCGAGGCGCACGGTGGCGCCGCCAGCATAAGCCAGCAAACGAACAAACAGGAGAAGATCCGGCTGATTTTGCCAAGGCCGCCAACGATGCCTCGATGGTCGCTTGGCCGCCCTCCCCTGTCTCCGTGTTTTCGCCCGCGCGTGGTCATCGCAGTTCAGAAGTGATAGGTAAACTTCAGCCGGAAGGTCCGGCCGTCCTGCATGATGATGTCTTCAGGGTCCTCGCCGGATCCGGGATCGCCGTGCCGGCAACCGAAGGCGTCATAAAGACTTGCCGAGATGTCCCAGTGTTTTAGGGCGCGGCTGAACAGGGTAAAATCGGGCATCGCGTACGCCTGAGTGTAGTTCCCTGCCAGGGTTTCCCTCCGGCTGACATAGTTGAGGCCCATGCTGGCGAAAACCTTGCGATGGACCATGGGCACACTCAAATTGGCCTGTCCCAGCCAGCGGGGCGAATTGGTAAGCGGACCGCCCGCGCCCACGTTCTTGGCATCTTCAAGACTCAAGCCCAGTCCCGCTTCCAGGCCCGATTCGGACTTTCTCCGCAAGGAGACTTCCAGTCCCTGCAGATTGACACGGCCAGAGTTGTCGTAGATAAGGGCTTGGGCGGTGGGTTCAAACTGCTGGGTGACGAGGCGGCGTATCGGATAGAAATATCCGGAGGCCGTCAACAGGTAGTGGCTATTGAAATACTGCTCCAGTACGACCTCGGTGGTTTTTGCAGTTTCGGGCCGCAAGTTGGGATTAGCGAGAATGTTAATCGGGGACGCGCCTGGCACTGGGCTGGCTGCCCGAAAGTACATCTCATAGGCAGTGGGCGCCCTGAATGACTGGCCGTAGAGGAGCTTGACCGTGGTGTTTTCCAGGGGGTGATAGATCAGCGCCGCCCGCGGATTGGTGGTGCCGCCGAATGTTGAATATTGATCGTGACGCAGACCCAGGCTGAGGGTCAGGTCGTGGCGAAGGGGAATGTCGTCCTGGGCGTAGACTGCAGCGATAGTTGATCTCTTGTGGCTGTTCAGCAAGGGGAAATTGGGCTGCACGAAGAAATCGTCCTGGTCCTGCTGGAAATTCTGAATGAATTCCGAGCCGAGAATCAGGGTCTGGTTGTCAAACAACTTTTTCGATACCGTCAACTCCGCGCCCCACCACTGCCCGTAGTTCATATTATGGTTAACGGAGCGCGAAGTGAACCCGTATTCCTTCAGTGATGAAAGGTCGAGAATGTCCGTGCCGTGGAAGGTGTAGCGGTCGTAGTAGACACGTCCCTGGACTCCCCAGTCGGCACCGAAATTCCTGCTGTATTGAAGGTCAACGAATGCGCGCGTGTCCTCCGACTTCGTTCCCGGATCGCCGAAGACGCTGGCGAAAGCGCCGGTCGGGATGTTCTTGGTTCGGGATCCGTAGGCGGACTGGAGCCGGAAGTCGCGGTAAGAGATATCGGCGAAGAACTGATGGGCCTCGTCGCTATCTGCGTTCCAGGCAATTCCGTAGTTGGTCGCTGGGCTGTCGAACTCTTTGAAGTAAAGCCGGTCCTGCCCGGCGCTGTTGTAGTAGGTACTCGACAGCAACATTCCCAGGCCGTTCTCGAACTGATGGCCATAGGTGAGGCGTGACTTGTAAGTTCCGTAACTAGTACATCGTACGATTAGTTATTTATACTATTAGTGGTCTTCTTCCGGGACCGCCGAGGCGGCCTTGGATGGGCGGATTGGTATTGCTTAGTCGCCTCGATGATCTTTTGCAAGTGCTCCGGCCCTTTTGTCCAAACGAAGGGAGAGCAGGATTGGTTATAGTGTTCAATGAATCGCTCCAGGTATTCTTTCAATTCTTGCTTGGAACGGTGGACGCTCTGTTGCAAGCCGCGTCGGGTCAGAATGCTGAAGAAGCATTCGATCAGATTCATCCAGGAGGCATGGGTGGGGATATAGTGGCAATGCACACGAGGATGACGCGCCAGCCACTCCTGCAGCGCTTGGTTCTTATGGATGTTCAGGTTGTCCAAGATGAGATGCAGGTTGACCTCGGGGCACTGGGCCACCATGTCATCCAGAAAGTGAAGAAAGTTCACCGAGGTACGCCGCTGCCGGACATGCGCCAGGACCTCGCCGGTGGCCACCTTCAGGGCGGCCAGCAAGGTCTGGGTGCCGTGGCGCACGTACTCATTGCTCCAAGCGCGGGGCTTCTTGGCGCTCAGGGGCAACAGCGGTTGGGTCCGGTCCAAGGCCTGAATCCCGGTCTTCTCATCCACGCAGAGCACCAAGGCATTCTCGGGAGGATTTAAGTAGAGGCCTACGACATCGAGCAATTTGGCCTCGAAGTCGGGATCGGGACTGAAAGTGAAGGTGCGCAGTTGATGCGGTCGCAAGTGCGAAGCCACCAGGATCTCATGTACCGTGGTGCTCGGCAGTCCCACTTCGTGAGCCAAAGTACGAACGCTCCAGCGAGCTTGAGCGGGAGGTTGCTGGCAGACGCGCTGTTGGACTTTTTCCCAAACCTCCGCACCATATTTGCGGGGGCGGCCCAAGCGGGGAGCATCCTGCAGCCCCTCCAAGCCGCGGCCGGCAAAACGCCGTCGCCATTTGCTGACGGTGATCTCTGGAATCCCCAGGGCTCGGGCGATGTGCTGGTTCGCTTGACCCTCAGCCGCCGCGAGAATGATCCGAGCCCGCAACGCTTGGTTCTGCGACGTCGAGGGAGTCTTCACCAGTTGTTGCAAGGTGGTTCGCTGCAAGGTATCCAGCTCGATGGAAGGGGCGATTCTCGACATGCCCCAAACTATAATCGAATAGTGCATTAATGTAAATGACTACTCGTACGATGTACTAGCGAGCTCTCCCGAGGCGGTCAGGCCGCTCTGCTTGCGCACGGGTTTGGTGACGATGTTGATCGTGCCGAGAAAAGCGCTCGCCACGTAAAGCGATGAGTTCGGTCCGCGGATCACTTCGACGCGGTCGATAAGGTCAATATCCAGCGGAAATTCGGTGCCGAGAAGACCTTGTTGGTCGATGTTGTCGTTCACCTTGTGGCCGTTTATTAGCAATAAGATCCGGCTATTGTAGTCACCCGGACGTCCGAATCCACGTTCTCCCAGGTGACTGTAGTCGCGATCGTAAGTCACATAGAAACCAGGGACGTGCCTCATGAGGTCGGCAAGGGTTCGATACCCATATTTCTGGATCTCGTCACCGGTGATGATAGTGATCGAGGCGGGCGCTTCGGTGACCTTTTGCTGGTAACCCGAGATGCCGTATACGGAATCGATCTTGACGTTCAGCAGATCCTCGATGCTCATGTCCAGAAGATCGTGTGACTCGCTGCTCTCGTCTGCCTGCAGTGTGCCCGGACGTGTGCCTATCAGGAACAGGAGGAAGAGTATGGGAAGGAACAGTCTGCCCAGAACCAGAGGCGAGCCCGATGTCCGCGCCGCCGGCGCAAACTTCTGTCCACTCGAAGGTTTCAGTCTTATCAGCACTGTCGCGAACAAAACGCACTCCCGGCGTACCAGCGCGTGGGTAAGAGGACTTGAGAAGAGGCCGGCTGGCAGCCCCACTTAATATCGGCTGGCATTGGGGGATGCTTTAAAAACCAAGTGCTTCAAAAACCGAGCGGATTTCTGGCTTTACTGTTCCGCCCGCATCCGGCATATTGGGGACTGTCTCCCAGGAGCCCTCTTGGCCGGAACTATCTTCCAGGTTCTAACTCATTTCTTCTCGCGCTACGGCTATTGGGCAGTTTTCTTTGGGGTCATGCTTGAGAACGCCGGCTTGCCCGTTCCCGGCGAGACCATCCTGCTTTTTGGTGGCTTTCTGGCTTTTCGGGGCCGGTTGGAGCTGGCGCCTACTATCTTGACAGCCATCGCGGGCGCAACTCTGGGCGATAATTTAGGCTATCTGATCGGGCGCTGGGGCGGCACCAAGCTTCTGTACAGATTGCGCGGAAAGCCCTTCTTTCCCGCCCGGCACTTCGATAAAGCGCAGGCTTTCCTCCAACGCTACGGCCACTGGGCAGTATTCGTGGCTCGTTTTATTACCGGACTCCGCGTCCTTGCCGGGCCCTTTGCCGGTGCGTTCCTTATGCCCTACACCCATTTTCTGATGGCAAACTTCGGTGGGGCCGTGCTCTGGGCGATTGTCATCGGCTACGTGGGATTCGCCTTCGGTGGCAATTGGGAACATCTCGTTCATCTGGTCAAGGAGGCGGATGTCGCCATCCTGATCGGCTGCGCAGCCGCACTCGCGGGTTGGATCGTATGGCGACGCCGGAAGAACAGGCAGGAGCGAAGTGGTCAGTAACGAGTGTTAGTCCTTCGTGGCGCGATTCCCCTCAGTTCAGCAGCACTTTGAAGACATAGGCGAAATTACCTGATTTCTGCGACGGGAGCCCGATTTTGAGGCCTTCGGCGGTTGTGCTGCCAAGCGAGCTTCTCGTCACTGCCGAGAAGGATGACATTAGCGATCTCACCCTTGGCAAGCAGCGCGTCGTTGGTGTTGAGCGATTTGATAACCAGTTCGGGCGTGCCCTTGGGCCAACCCAGGACAATGGCGTAGAGAGTCTTCCAGCGGCCGGTGAAGCGAATGTCACGGGCTGTGAACTCGGGAGTATTCATTTCGCCAAAGCTTCCGGCTTTGATCTCGGTTGGGCCTTCGCCAAAGATCTTCCATGGCCGGGTGCCGTAAATAGCCTCCCCATTCAACGCCAGCCAATCACCGATAGCGAGCATACGTTCTACTGTGGGTTCCGGCATGACGCCGTCCGCTTCCGGATTGACGTCAAGCAGCAGGTTGCCGTTCTTACTGACGATGTCGACCAACTGGCCGACCAGCCGGCTGGCTGGCTTGTAGTCGGGTTTCTGCACGTAGCACCATGAGGTCCAGTCGATGATGTCATCGGTCAGCCAGGGACGAGGCGCGATGCCAGAAGAGCGGCCACATTCGATGTCGAGGATTCCGACGTCCTCTGGAAGAGCGTCAAGCTTGTAAGACACACTGATTTCCTTCTGCCAGACGTCCGATTTGTTGTAGTAATACGCGATCAAATCCGTCAGGTGCCGTTCGTCGATGATCTCGAGCCGGCTGTCAAAGTAAATGTGATCGGGCTGGTACTTGTCGATCACTTCTCTGACCTTGGCTTCCCAACGATCCTGGAAGCTCTGCGGAGGCAGGGGCATGGGTTTCTTGCGGTAGTCGTCGAAATTGTACGGACTTCCAGCGGCAGGCGGGCCATACAGACCCGAGTATCCTGGGTCAGAAGCGTCGACTGACTTGTCTACAGTCGGATACCAGCCCCACAGCCAGTGATGATGGAAAGTTGCCAGAAACTTCAGGCCCTCATTACGAAGGGCCCGGCTCATCTCGCCCACGACATCGCGCCTCGGCCCCATTTTCGCCGCGTTCCATTCGCTCACCTTCGAGTCCCACAAGGAGAATCCGTCTGCATGCTCGGTGACGGGCCCGGCGAACTTGGCGCCGGCACGGCGAAACAGTTCCGCCCACTCCTCGGGGTGAAACTTTTCGGCCCGGAACATCGGGATAAAGTCCTTGTAGCCGAACTTCGAAGGCGGGCCGTACACGAGATTGTGAAACTTGTTGGCGCGCGATCCCTCAATGTACATGTTGCGCGAATACCATTCGCTGTCGAAGGCCGGGACCGAATAGATGCCCCAATGAAAGAAGATCCCAAACTTGGCGTCCCGAAACCAGGCCGGGACAGCGTGGGCGGCGAGAGAGCTCCACGAGGGCTGGTAAGCCGGGCTCGCCTGCAGAAAATGGGCGGCTCCTAAGGATGCGGCGGCTGCGCTTGCAGTTCGAAGGAAGGTTCGTCGTGAGTGCGATGTTTTCATGGCTTCGCATTCTCTCTGAGTCAAAAGGTCAAAGCAACGGGAATCTGTGTCCGGATCCGCGATCGTTTAGCGAAGAGCTTCGCACGCTCGTGCGGATTCGTTGTGATATGGTGTCGCTATTATGAATAATTCCCACAGATTCTCACGCCGGCTCTTTCTGAAGGCCGCCTCGGCTATGCCTCTGGCCGGGTCCTCGGGACTTCGGGCTAAGGCGAAGCCGGTGCCGATTGGACTCGAGCTCTACTCTGTTCGCGACGAACTAAAGAAGGATCTGCCTGGCACCATCAATGCCGTGGCCAAGATGGGTTACGAGTGCGTGGAATTCTACGCTCCCTACTATGAGTGGACACCCGATTATGCAAAGCAGGTGCGCGCGCAGTTGAACGCACTCGGCGTAAAGTGTTACTCCACCCACAATGGTCCGAAATCATTCACGCCCGAAGGACTCCCGAAGGCGATCGACCTTAACGCGATTCTGGGAGCTCGCTACGTGGTGATGGCGTCCGCGGGAGAGGTCAGCGGCGTCGATGGCTGGAAGCGGGTTGCGGCCACACTCGATGAAGCGAACCAGACTCTGATCGGTCACGGAATGCACGCCGGTTATCACAATCACGATGCCGAATGGAAGCCGGTTGACGGCCAGAAGCCGATCGAGATATTGGCGGCGAACACGGAGAAGAGCATCATGCTGCAGCTCGACGTCGGCACCTGCCTTGAGACAGGCAACGACCCCGTCGCTTGGGTTCGCGCTAATCCAGGCCGGACCCGTTCCATTCACTGCAAAGATTGGTCGCCTCAAAGAGGTTACCGGGTTCTGTTTGGCGAAGGCGTGGCGCCTTGGAAGCAACTGTTCGCTGCGGCCGAGAGTGTCGGTGGCGTTGAGTACTACTTGATCGAGCAGGAAGGCAGCGACTATAGCGAGATCGAAACAGCAGGGCGCTGTCTCGAAGCGTACACGCGATTGCGCGGCGGTAAGTAGACGCCACTCTACCCGCTATGAGTCCCTGCCACAGGCGCCCGCCTCGCGCCCGATCGTTTTGCCTACGGAGGCGCCTTCGGCTCACGGACTTTGCGTTATGGAGTCAAAGTGAAGTTCACGTCGACTTCGGTTTCCACTTCCACCGGTTTCCCGTGTACGAGCATAGATCTGTAGCGCCACCGCCTGACCGCGTTGATGGCTGCGGTCACTAGGAGCGGATGCCCGCTAATGAGTTTCACGCCCTGGACGGTGCCGTCCCTGCCGATCACCACATCAACCCGCACGGTGCCTTGCACATGCGCTGCCTTGGCCAGTTCCGGGTATTCAGGTTTGGGCTGGTATACCGGCGCTTCATGCTGGGTCGATGATCCTTCAAGGTGAATGCGCTTTGGAACCTGCACTTGCGGGGGCGGAGTGCCCGCAGCACCCTGGATCGCCGAGTTTGCGGTTTTCGTCTCCGGTGGCGCCGGCGCATCGCTCAGAACGGGGAGCGGTTTCACCGGCGGCTCGTCGTCTTTAGGCGTGACAACCAGGTACGAGATGGGCGGAGGATTTTTAGACTTGTGAAGCAAAGGCCAGAGCACCAGGGCAACAGCGGCAATCCCGACTGCAGCCAGAATTACGATCGTGCCGGTCAGAGAACTGTGTTTCGGAGTAGTATCCTCCATGTGGACCCCGCCATTCTCATGGGATTGGTACAAAGACGATGGCGACAGGCGAGGGTACGGACAATACCTGCCCGGCCGGAACCAAGCGCCCTGTGTCCTGATTGATCCTGAGAACAACAATGTTATTCGAATCCTGATTGGCGGCAAAGAGATATTTCCCGCTGGGGTCAATCGCAAAATTGCGTGGCGTCCTCCCTTGTGTGGGTGCGTACTCAACAGGTGATAGAGATCCCCTCTGTTGATCGATCGAGAATACGGCCAGGCTGTCGTGGCCGCGATTGGAACTGTAGAGGAACTTACCCGAGGGATGAACGGCGATCTCAGCCGAGGTGCTCTTGCCGGTAAAATCGCCGGGCAGAGTGCGGATCGTCTGGAATTCGTGCAGGGCGCCCTGTTGTGAGTCCCAGGCAAAGGCAGTCACGGTGGATTTCATTTCACTGACCAGGTAGACCCATTTGCCGTTCGGATGGAAGGCAAAATGGCGTGGTCCGGAGCCAGGGGATACCTTGGCGAATGCAGGATGGTTGGGCGCGAGCGCGCCGTCGGGCGCGTCGAATCGATAGACCAGCAGTTCGTCTGTCCCTAGGTCCGCCGCGAGCACGAACCGGTCACCCGGCGAGGGCGCAATCATGTGAGCATGAGGCGCGGTTTGACGCTCGGAATTCACACTCGAGCCATGGTGCTGAACAAAAGCTGATGCGTCGCCCACCCGGCCGTCTGCAAGCACGGGGAACGTCGCCACACTGCCGCTGCCGTAATTCGCCACCAGGGCGTATTTTCCCTTTTGGTCAAGGGCCACGTAGCATGGACCTTCGCCGCGCGTTTGAACTTCATTCAGGAAGATCAGCTTGCCGTTGGTGCGGTCAAGTGAAAAGGCGCTGAGTCCGCCGGCCTTCGCACCTCCGTAATCCGCGACTTCATTAACCGCATACAAATGGCGGCGGCTCGGATCCACAGCCAGGTAGGAGGGATTCGTCGATTCGGCAGCTACGCCCAGTGACGAGAGATGTCCGCTCGCGGTGTCCCAACGGAAGCTGTAAATGCCCTTTCCACTTTTGCCGCCGGAGGCCACATCGGGCGTGGTCGTGTAGGTTCCGACGTACACAAAGTAATCGTTTGCGGCCGGGGTCTTCAAAGCGCCGGCAACAGCCGCTAGCAACGCGCAAGCGGTCAGAGCCGGAAAGGCGAGACAGCGGATGATTTCCATGCCTCTATAAAAGCGCACTCACCATGCAAAGCGCAAGCTGTTGTGTTGAGCCGTGATGGTAGCTCATCTGGGTTCTGCGCGCCGAGACTTAGACTGGCGTCTTGAAGCCCAGCCATCGCTTCACTTCACACCTCCTATGTTGTGGACGATGAAGCACGCCACGCGCGGGCCCCGCTATGGCGAAACACGCGTCAGTTGGTGTGATGAACAAGCTGGCGAATGGTAATCGGCACCCCAAAGTCTGGCAGTTCGGGGATGTACTTGCGAACTTGATCGTCCAGCGAAAGCTTACCTACCTGGGCCAGCAGCACGATTGATGCCGCGGTGAACTGCTTCGACATTGATGCCACATGAAAGATGGTACCGGAGGTGATAGGGACATTGTGGTCGAGATCCGCCATACCATAGCCACGCTCGTAGATGATCCTGCCGTCTTTCATAGCCGCGAGCGCACAGCCCGGCGAAACCGTTTTATCCATCTTCTCGAATAGCTTATCGACCTGCGCTGAGAGGCTTTCCGCCGGGGCGGGAGCATCCTGCGCCTGGACGGGCAATTGAATCAGAACCGACAGCATCGCCAGAGCTGAGAGTCTGCGCCACATGGCCTGGGTTTCTCCTAACAGGAAATGGTTATTCCCGAAGTTGGCTGCGCACGTTGACTTTGAAGCTGCAGAACTTCGCACAGTGCGCCGGCGTAGCAAGTTCAGAAATGAATCCACACTTCAGGCGATCCGGAACGCGCAAGGCCGAGCTTACGCGAGTGAATTCATCGCGCAGGTGTCTGCGCTCTGACCATCTCGATATAGGCCGTCAGCGCATAGTAGACAAGTTCTTCGGTCGTCTGTGCCGTGGCCTGACCGCATAGCTTACCGTTTCGTAGCCGTATATTGAGCAGTATGCTGTGGCGCTGCCGATTGGCATCGTCGGTTGGAATCGTGCCGGCGAAACGCCCGATAAGATTCGCATCTTTGTAGCGCACGTCGTTAAGCAAGGTCTCAAGCTCGTCCCCGAGCTTGACATGAATGTCGCCGTCGGCCTGGACGATCAGCTTGATAGGCAGAGTCTTTTGCCATGTGCGCACTGACCCGGACCACTCTCCCAATAGTTCGGAGGGTGGCTCGAACGCAGGGGGCTTCTCCTCCTGCTTCGGTTTGGTTTGCCGGAGCGCATCGGCGTATTGCGGAAGCAGCGCGGCGGCGATTTGTTCGGCAATGTCGTCCACACTGTCAATGGCACTGTTTGTGAGCGCCACTACCACCAGGTCCTCAGAAGGATACAGGTTCAGGACCGTCCGCACTCCCGGCATCCCGCCGGTGTGGGAAACGCGCAGGTATCCGTGGTCGTCTTTCATGATGGCCCACCCTAACCCGTAGGTGCCTTCGTCCTTAGAGGGTGGTGTTGCCGGCTGCTTCATCAGGTCGATCGTCGAGTCCTTCAGAATCTGCTGCTGATCCGCTAAGTGGTCCTTCAGGTGGAACATCCCGAAACGGACGAGGTCATGCGCGCTCGAGTAAACAGCCGAGGCCCCGAGGTGGTCGAAAGTGTAGAAAGGAATGGGCATCTGGCGAGTATCGTAGCGCTCGACGGCGTAGGGTCCCAGATCCCGGCCAATTCCCACCGAAGTGTGTGTCAGTCCGAGGGGAAGGAATACCTGAGTGCGCATCAAGTCAGCATAATCAAGTCCCGAGATTCGCCCGCCAACATAACCGAGGATTCCGAACCCAAGGTTCGAATACTGGTACACCTCTCCGGGAGGGTTGACCAGAATGCCGTAACGCATGATGGTAGTATCCATGCTCGGCGGCTCGTATCCCGCGTTTTCATAATAAAACTGGTAGTGCAACGGTAGTCCGGCGGTGTGGCTTAGCACGCGCCGTACGGTCGCTCCCGCCGCATCGCCCCCCAAGCCCGTCAATTTCGCTGCTCCCAGGTAATCGTTAACGGGTTTGTCCAGGTCGATCTTGCCAGCGTCCACCAGGCGCATGATTGCCGTCGCCGTGAAAGGCTTCGAAATGGAAGCCAGGGAATACATCGTATCCGGAGTGGCCGGAGTCATCTTTTCGCGGTTCGCCCAGCCGAAGCCCTCCTCCCACAGGATCTTTCCTCCCCTGGCGACCGCCACCGACACTGAAGGCATGCTGTCCTTCTGCATAGCTTTGCGGATGTACGCTCGCACGGCGTCAAACTGATCGCTGCTGCGCTTCGGTGTGCTCTGGGGCGGGCTCGCGCCAATGAGTCTGGCACCTACACTCGTCATCAAAACCAGGACAACTGAGACCACTGCGCGGATCGAACGGGAGTTCGCTAGTTTCTGCATAATGGCTCCGAACCAGCGGGCAAAGTGCGTTTCAGTTGCGAAGAAGAAAGTAGGCACTCATTGACGTTTATTCAATATGGTGCAACGGCTTCTGTGGCGGCGCTCTATGAGCGCGGGTTTCCGTCTAATTGAGGATCGGCGGTCAGCCGCCCGAGCCGCCTATTAGTATTTGTGCCGGATGACCTCGCCCGCCAACACCCCGGTGGGTTTCTCCTTGTCGACGGCTATCTTGCCGTTCACCAAAACATACTCAATCCCTACAGGGTAGGAGCCCGGTTTTGCAAATGTTGCGGTGTCCCGAACCCGGAGGGGATCAAAGACGACCAGGTCCGCTGCCATTCCAGGCGCGATGCGTCCACGGTCCCAAAGCTGAAGCTGATCGGCAGGAAGAGAGGTCATACTGCGGATGGCACCCTCCAGACTGATGACTTTATCGGACCGTACGTACTTGGCCAGAATCCTCGGAAAGGTCCCAAACGCACGAGGGTGCGCATATGGGTTCGTCACCGGATCGGCCGGTTCCGCATCACTGCTGACGCTCACGAAATCGCGCCGGTAAATGTCCTTCTTTTGGTCTTCATTCATGCTCTTGACGTTGACAGTCGTCTCGCCTTGTCCGACGAGATCAAAGAATGCTCTCCACGGATCAACCCCACGCAACGAGGCAATCTGCTTGATAGAAAGACCCTCGAATTTGGGATTGGCCCCGGCAGGCACCTTCGCCACCAGGACGTTGTTCCAGTCCTCTCCGGTGTGCCTATACCAGTTCTCCCAATTGCTGGTGGTCTCGATTTCGTTTTGCAACGCCCGCCGCACCTCGGGGTTTGACAAGGTCGGACGGAATTTCTCTGCGCCTTGCGCAAAGTGTCGAGGATTAATGAACGAGCCGAGCCCAATCCCATTGTAGATGTAAGGATAAGCGTCGGCGGAGACATCCAACCCTCGATCTCGCGCATCCTGGATCAGAGCCACTTCTTGTGTTACGAGGGGCCAGTTTTCTTTGCCGGCGGCCTTGAGGTGATAAATGTGCACGGGAAGGTGGGCTTCCTGTCCGATCCGGATCGCCTCCTGAATCGCCGTGAGCACCTGGTCGCTCTCATTGCGCATGTGGGTGAAATACACCCCGCCATAGCCGGCGGCCACTTTCGCGAGCTCGATAATTTCTTCCGTCGTGGCGTAGGAGCCCGGTGGGTAGATCAGCGCGGTGGAGAGGCCCACGGACCCGTCGCGCATCGCTTGCTCGACCAATTGCTTCATCCGTTCCAATTGGTCGGCCGTGGGCTTCCGGTCTTGATCTCCCATGACGACCAGGCGGACTTGCGCCGCGCCAACGTTGTGGATCACGTTCAGGCCGACGCCCTTCTCTTCCAAAATACCGAAGTACTCGCCGTACGTGTGCCAATTGAATGCGAAGTGGCCTTCCTTTTGTAGTTGTTTTAGGGTGATATCGCTTTGCGGCGCGAGGGAATCCCCTTCGCCAACGAGCAGGGTGGTAACACCCTCAAGCAACTTGCTGTTCGCACTCCGTGGATTGAGGATCAGAGGAAGGCTGCTGCCGCCCATCATGTCGATAAAACCTGGCGCCGCGATCAGTCCCTCCGCTTCGACGACTGTTTTCGCAGACCGGTTCCGTAACTGCCCGATCTCGGAAATGCGCTTCCCTCGCAGTCCGATGTCAGCGCGGTACCACGGATTGCCCGTTCCGTCGATTATGCGTGCCCCTCGCACTATCAAGTCGAAATCCTGCGGCAGTGCTGACTGAGGGGAAGCCAGGCACAGGAAGCATAGAAGAGCGGGTAGAGTGGATGCCAGTCGGCGATAGTGCATTAGATCCTCGTGTTAAATAGGAAAGGTTCAGTTTAACATCTCGGCATTACCAGACTCCGGTTGACTCGCTATCATCAAACCAACCAGCCCCTAACCCCCTCCTTAACCAAGGAGGGGAGTTTGCACCACCGTCCGCCGGCCGGATCGAACGTATTCCTGACGTTGTGAGACAAACGTTGCAGCTGATATTCTCTTACCGCGATGGGACTGAGGGTGTCAAACTTGTATTCTTTTTAACAAGTATACGGAGACTCTACCCCAGGAGGCAATCGTGAGAAGCCGACGCCACGCCGCAAATGGATTGCTGGTTTTCGCCGCACTAGCGACTATGTCGTACTCCCTGCCGAACCTCGCTCAGGCGCTTGCTGCCCCACGCGACTATTCGCAGATCTTCGACAAAAGCGACGTCATGATCCCCATGCGGGATGGGACCCGGCTTCATACTGAAGTCTATACTCCCAAACACGCAGAGGGCCAGTTGCCCATTATTTTGGAGCGAACCCCTACGGCCTCCACGATGACGCGAAGGGCTTCACCACCAAGTTCGGCATCTATGACGAGATGATTTCGGAAGGATTCATCTTTGTGTTTCAGGATATTCGTGGACGTTACGGTTCCGAAGGCACGTTTGTGATGTTCCGCGACCCGCGTGACAAAAGCGACCCTCATGCCATCGATGAGAGCTCCGATACCTACGACACCATCGCTTGGCTGGTCGGACACGTGCCCAACAACAACGGGAGAGTGGGAATTCTCGGTATCTCTTACGGAGGCTGGCTGACGACGATGGCGCTGCTTGACCCGCATCCTGCGCTCAAGGCGGCCTCAGAACAAGCATCGCCGGCGGATCAGTTCCTAGGCGATGACTTTCATCACAACGGCGCGTTTCGGCTGAGTTATGGTTTCGAATATGCCACGGAAATGGAGACCGGTAAGGAGAATTACTCTTTCCAGTTCGACCGCTTCGATACATACGACTGGTATCTGAACGAACTGCCGACGCTGGCCGCAGCCAATGAGAAGTTTCTCCACGGACGCGTGCCGACGTGGAACAATTTCGTCGAACATCCTAACTACGACGAGTTCTGGCAGAAGCAAGCCTATGACCCTTACCTGAAGTCGCTGAAACTGAGTGTGCCCAACTTGAATGTGACGGGCTGGTGGGATCAGGAGGACTTTTACGGACCCAACAAAATCTACGAGCTGCTCGAAAAAAATGATACCGCTCACATGAACTACCTCGTGGCGGGACCCTGGAATCACGGCGGATGGGCTCGTAGCAACGGGACTCACCTGGGCAAGATCGAGTTTGGCAGCGATACCGGTGGTTACTTCCGTCGCAGCATCCAATTGCCCTGGTTCACTTACTGGCTGAAGGGTAAGGGTGCACTTCCCCTCCAGGAGGCGCTGACCTTCGAGACCGGATCCAACCAATGGGTGCAGCACGCCGAATGGCCGCCGCGCCAGGGCATCAGCGGCCAGAAGTTATATCTACGGGCGGTCATTTACTTTCGTTCGATCCGCCCACGGAAACCGGCGGCACCGGTGCCGGGGCCTGCGACAGTTACACCTCAGATCCAGCTCACCCGGTGCCTTACCGGCACATACCCGTCAGTCGCACTTACGGTCCCGAGTCCGGCTGGTTCGACTGGCTGGTTGAAGATCAGCGCTTCGTCTATTTGCGCGCTGATGTGGCGTCCTGGGCGAGCCCTATGCTCGACCATGATGTTATCGTTACCGGCGATATCGTGGCGCACCTCTTCGCCTCCACCACAGGTTCTGATGCCGACTGGATCGTAAAGCTGATTGACGTCTATCCGCAGGACTATCCCAAAGCTCCCTCGATGGGTGGATACCAACTGATGGTGGCCGATGAGGTGTTCCGGGCACGCTTCCGCAAGAGCTTTGTGCGCCCGGAGCCTGTACCCCCGGGTAAGATCATTGAGTACAGCATCGACTTGCACACCAACGACCACTCTTTTCTGAAAGGCCACCAAGTGATGGTGCAGGTGCAGAGCACGTGGTTTCCCGTGATAGACCGTAACCCACAGAAGTTCGTCCCCAACATTTATCGAGCCAAAGCGGCAGACTACGAGGTGGCCATCCAACGCGTTTGCCACTCCAGTCAGTATCCGTCTTACCTCGAGTTGCCCGTGAAAATGGAGTCAGGCAAAGCGCCGTAATCCGCGGACTACTGTAGCGCCGGTGTCCCCAGCGGCGGCCACGGGCTGGAAGCCCGTGCCACCTCGATGTGGCATGACCATCCTGGCCACGATGTCGCAATGTCTAGTCGCCGGTGTTCCCACCGGCGTTCTCCGCGCTGGAGGGTAGCGCCGCTACAGAGTTGGGCGTCACTGTGATTTGTAATTCTCAGTCGACCCGCAAACGCTTCGGTCCACTCACATAAGGGCTGTTCCGCTCGTAGAAGCGAAGCAAGCGGTGGGTTTCCCGCGAGATTCCGATCCGGACGCTGCGGCCAATCTCGCCTGTCGGCCGAATTGGCGTGCCGAGCCACAGGGGCCCCCGGGCGCACAGATCGACGCCATCGCATCGCAGATCGATGCCCATCGCCTGCGCCAGCCTGCCTGGTCCTCGTGCAAGGTCAAGCATCGACGCCTGGTCACGGTGTTGTTGCATGGAAGGGATTCCGTCGAGCGGCTCCAGCGCACGCAGCAGAACGCCGGCCCCGACGCCGGGGATTTCACTGGTAACGTTGACCATGAGGTGCATGCCATAGGAAACATAAACATAGGCGTGGCCGCGATCGAGAAACAGGGACCGGTTTCGACGGGTAAGCCCTGGGAAAGCGTGCCCGGCGGCGTCGCCGACGACATAAGCCTCCGTTTCCACGATCCGGCCACTCACTCTACCGGCCGCGAGGTCGTGCACCAGCGTTTTGCCGATGAGATAACGCGCCAACTCAGTCGTGTCAATGGGTAGGTCGCTCCGACAGAGACGGCGAATGCGCCGTTCGGGTGCGTTCTGAGCCCCATCCACGCGCTCCTCTCTCTTGCGTACGGCTTTGTCTCCTTCAAACTCCATGACACTTACTAGATGCCCGCCCTCTCTTTATTTTAGACTAGGTCGTTACAGAGCGCCTGTCACGGCCGGCGGCTATTTTCAGGCCTAATTCAGATCCCTCGGCGTATAATCCCGCGAGAGCGTCTTCCGGCCGTCATGTCGCCAGCCGAAAGACGGCTCAGGATTGGCCGAACAAAAACGAGGAGGGGAACATGTGCGATGTCAGCAGGCGCAAGTTCTTAGCAGGGGGGACGGCGTTCCTCAGTCTGGCGGCGGAGGAAGAGCTTTTAGCTGGGCCGATATCTGCTGCGATGACAGAGGCGGGCAAGGCCGATCTCGTCGCCCCTGACATCTATTTTCATGCGGGTCAAGTGTCGGACAACGCGGACGCGGTCTGCAACAACGGCTGGATCATATTCGAAGATTATGTTCTGGTCATCGACGCAAACTTCCCCGCAGGGGCAAAGCTGATCATTAGCCAGATTCGCTCGCTGACCAGCAAGCCGATAAGGTTCGCTTTTGACACCCATCACCATGGCGACCACGCTTACGGGAATCAGGTTTTTGTGGATAACGGCGCGGTGCCGATCGCCCACACCGGCGTGATCGAGGAGATGAAGCGCTACGAGACCGGCTACTACGGGAAGAAGCCGGGCGCTTGGGAGGCCGCCGCGAAAGGCCGGGCGGATGTGAGAAGCAGTAAGCTCAAGCCGCCCTCCGTTCTCTTTCCCAAGGAACTGATTTTTGACGACGGCAGGCATCGGGTGGAACTTATGCACCTGGGAGTGGCGCACACACACGGCGACGCCTTGGCCTGGCTGCCGAAAGAGAGGATCCTTTTCACGGGCGACGTCTGCGTGAATGGACCCTACAACTACGTGGGTGATGGCGACGTAGGCCAGTGGGTGGCGACACTGGAGGCGGCCCAAAAACTTGGCGCAAAGATTGTGTGTACGGGCCATGGGCCGCGTGCAACTGCAACGGTCTTGGACGATCAGCAGGCTTTCTTCAAAGCGCTGCGGGAACAGGTTGGCGCCCTGATGGCAAAGCGGTCGCCCAAGGACGCCAAGACTCAAATCGAGACGATCAGGGCGACACTGAAAGGCAATGCACAGATCGCTCGGTACGTGGGCCAACCCAGCGCCGGCTCAGATTCCTTCCATTCCCAGGTGCAAAAGGTCTATGAGGAACTGACAGGCAAAAAGCTAGCTACCCTTATAGACGAGCCGCCGCTGGCGCGCCGCGCCCATGCCCGCTCACACGGTCTCGCGTTAGTCTGATGGGTTTTGAAGCGCAAAGGCCAGAAGTTGTAACGGCCTTACTGTAGCGCCGGTGTCCCCCAGCTTTTTGGCGCTGTAGCGCCGGTGTCCCCACGGGCGCTCCCGGTGCGGAGAGCCTGCCCTGAGTGGAGCGAAGGGACAGCGGCCCTACAGAGTCGAGCGTCACTGCGATTTGTAATGCTCAGCAGCGTCAGTCTGCCGTCGTTCTGCGTCGATTTTCGGATCTCTTCTTGTCTCCGCTTTCGCCGTGACGGATCTAGAATTACGGGTGTATCACCGGGCAAACTGTTGGGAACGGGTTCCCTTTTAAAAAGGATTAAAGCACATGGTGGGTGCTGAAGTTTTGCTCCGCACTCTGGTGGCGAACGGAGTGTGCCTTTGTCTCGCCAATCCGGGTACGTCGGAGATGCAATTCGTCTCGGCCCTGGACCGGGTGCCTGGAATGCGAGGCGTGCTTTGCCTTTTCGAGGGAGTCTGCGCCGGGGCGGCGGATGGCTACGCGCGAATGCTCGGAAGGCCGGCGGCCACGCTGCTGCATCTCGGCCCGGGCTTGGCGAACGGCCTCGCCAATTTCCACAACGCGCAGAAGGCGTACTCGCCCGTGGTGAACATCGTGGGCGAGCACGCGACCTGGCACCGCCGGTTTAACTCTCCCCTGGCGAACGATGTGGAAGGGTTTGCGCGGCCCGTTTCCGGTTGGGTTCATATGCTGGAGGCCGCCGGCCGGATCGGGGAAGCGGCCTCGGAAGCAGTGGTTGCGGCTTACGGTCCGCCTGGCGCCGTAGCTACGTTGATCGTGCCAGCGGATTTTTCCTGGAGCGAAGCGGGGCGGCCGGGGAAAGTTGCGCCCATTCGGGAGCGAGCACGGGTACCATCGGAAAGGATCGAGGAGATCGCCGGTTTGCTCCGTTCAGGCGAACCCGTAGGCTTCTTCCTCGCCGGCACGGCGCTTGTCGGGCGCGGTCTGGAGGCTGCGGGGAGGCTCGCCGGGAGCACTCGGGCAAGGATGGCCGCGAACCGATACGCCGGGCGGATGGAGAGAGGGCGCGGGCGGTTTCCGCTGGAGCGCCTCGAGTATTTCCCGGAAGGGGCGGAAAAACACTTGCCGGGCTGAAGCACTTGGTGCTCGTAGAAACCGAAGCGCCGGTTTCGTTTTTTGGATATCCCGGGCGCCGCAGTCAGCTTGCGCCGGCAGACTGCATGGTGCACGTCCTGGCGGAGCGGGAAGAAAACGGCGCGGAAGCGCTCGCGGCTCTTGCCGGGGAGTTCGACGCGTGCCCGTTGGAACCGGCTGCACTCCCGGACCCGGGGGCTCCGGCAGGACCGCTGACACCGCCATCCATCGGCCAGCTGATGGCAACTCTGCTGCAGGAGAACACGATCATCTCAGATGAAGCTTTATCTTCCGGAGCCGAGATCGAACGCCACCTGCGCTATGCCGCACCTCACGACTGGCTTCCGGTAACAGGCGGCGCCATCGGGCAGGGACTTCCGGTTGCCGTGGGGGCCGCCCTCGCCTGCCCCGATCGTAAAGTGGTGGCGCTCGAAGCCGACGGCAGCGCCATGTACACGCCGCAGTCGCTCTGGACGATGGCACGAGAGCAGCTTGATGTTACGGTCGTGCTGCTCGCGAACCGGCGTTACCGGATTCTCGAGATCGAAATGGCGCGGACGGGGTCCGGCAGTGTCGGCCCTCAGGCAGATTCGTTGATGGATCTGCACCGGCCCGAGTTGGACTGGGTGCTGCTGGCGAAGGGGATGGGCCTGGAAGCCTCACGCGCGCAAACTGCGGAGGAATTTCGCAGAGAGTTCTCCGCCGCGATGAGCGAGCGTGGACCACGGCTGATCGAGGCCATCATTTAAGGATGTTCCGAGACCGCCTGGGAAAGTCCGCAGATTGGACCGCCGGGCTGGCGCATAGCGCAGCTATGCGGTTCTATGGTTTCTTGGATCAAGCGAGAAAATCTGAACTCGCAGATCTCCGATCTGCGCCAGCCCAGTGGCAACTACGTTCTCAAAAGATAGTAAACATCGGTGCGGATCTTGGTCGGGTCGTTATTCCATTCGTCTAGCCAGTGTCCGTATATCTCCCAGCAGGGACGGACGGGTTCGCGATGATTGGCCTGGCACCATCGTTGAATAGCGCGGTGGGCCTCGACAAGGCCTTGATAGGGGCCGAAGTGGGTAGTGGTGGCGGCCTCGCCGGCGGGAAGTGAAGAGCCGATGACTTCGCCCCAGCCGCTGAAGGGTGCGTCTAATTCGGCGCCCACCTCAAGATTGAAAACGTCATCGAGGTAGATAGCGACGTGGCGGCCGCCCTTGATCTGTTGAGAACGGAGGACGTTCCACACCGTGCCGCAGGCTTCCTGGATGACCTTTCCCAATCGTTGCATGGAGGCTTGGCGTCGCACGACCGCGAGGGGCCGGCCGGGAAATTGCTCGAGACGGACGGTGTAGTTCATCATAGACTTTAGCCTTTAGAGTCGGTTGCCGCCATCGCGTCGATGCAAAATGCGATGCGGTTACTATAACCCGCCATCTCAACGACCATGTCAACCACATCAATTCGCGTTTTAAGGAGCCGCCCAGTCCGGGCTGGAGCATCGCGCAGCGATGCGACTCTATGGTGTCTTGGCTAGAGCGACGGAACCTGAATCGCAGATCTTCGATTTGCCCCAGTCCGCCCGTTCCTGACCGCGGGGTAGAGTCCGTCGTTACCGGGGGTGGCGACGAGATTGCCTCTATGCCGTTGTCAGCGCGCGGGCCCAAACCAAGCCCGGCATATGCCACTTCAAGCTGAGATAGGACTAAAACCGGCAGCTGTGTTCCGCTTGACTAGGCTTCTGGCTAGACTGTATGATCACTACGTAAGAGGAGGCACGCGGTGGGTTCATGGCAAGTACAAGATGCAAAGATGCGCTTCAGCGAATTTCTGAACGCTACCCTCAAGCAAGGTCCGCAGGTAGTCACCCGCAGGGGCGTCGAGACTGCCGTGCTGGTGCCCATCGAGCAGTGGCGGCGTTTGCAACAAGCCTCACGCCCTGGCCTGAAAGCTCTCCTTCTCGGTCACGGACCGCGCTTTGAGAATCTGGTCTCCAGACGCCGCCTGCATCAGCGCCGCCCGCCCGTGGAGTTTAAGTGACCCGGTACCTGCTCGATACCAACGTGGTCTCCGAACTGCGAAAACCCAAACCTCACGGCGGCGTCATCGCCTGGATAGGCAGCTTGCATGATGACCAGATCTATCTTTCGGCGGTCACCCTGGGAGAGCTGCAGGCCGGGATTGAACGAACGCGCAGCCAAGACGCGAACAAGGCCCGCGAAATTGAGGCCTGGGTGGATCAGTTGGAGGATTCTTACCAGATACTCCCGATGGACACGCGCTGCTTCCGGGAATGGGCCCGCCTCATGGAGGGAAAGCCCGATCATCTGCTGGAAGACGTCATAATTGCCGCAACCGCGCGAGTGCACGCGCTCCAGCTTGCGACTCGGAACGAACGCCACTTTAGACTGTTTGGAATCGAGGTAGTCAACCCCTTCAAAACAAGGTCGTGAGTCCAGGGGAGTGGCCATGCCGGACGCACCAAACCGAGGCTTGCTTGAGGCTTTGCCGGACTCCTGGGACCGGAACAATGGTCGTGTAAAAGCAGGACCTGATAGAAGGCCAATTAGGTCCTCCAAAAATAGTAAACATCGGTGCGTTGTTAGTCTGCGGGCCAACCCATCGCTACCAACTCCGGTGCTTGCCAACAATTGACTCTTTAGGTAATTTTAGGATTGCACTTGACAGGAAGACCCTCTTGTGTGAAGCTATAAACTTAAGCTACACAATTACTTGGCGGGCTTACTCGGTGGCGATCCCGCTCTGAAGCGACCAATGCCGTTGGATATCTCTCTTCGGGTTGAGGCACGAGTGGGTCAAGACCCGACAGGATTGAATCAAGCGGGCGTGTGCCGGCTCTTCGGTATGAAAAGGCGAGGTTAGGTGAATATGCTCTGCAACAAGAGAACGATCGCCCATTTGGCTGCAGCCGTGTTCTTCTCAGCGATCCTCTGTTCCTCCATTGGATGGGCAGGCGATCATAACCAAGACCTGGATCGACGGCTAAGCCGGGTATTACGCAGTGCTGGATTCACAGGCCGCGTGGAGTCCACGCTTGAGCGGCGGCTTGGCCGTCCTCTGAATCCCGAGTTAGCGAATCTTGGGCGGTTGCTATGGTTCGATGTCTCTGGCGGGCTGCATAATGACAACACGTGCGGCGGGTGCCACTCGCCCACGAACGGCATGGGCGACACGCAGTCCATTGCCATCGGCATCCAGAACAACAACCTGGTCGGGCCCCACCGTGCCGGACCGCGTAATCAGAGACGCACACCCAGTGCGGCCAACACTGCGTTTTATCCAAACTTGATGTTGAATGGGCGCTTCTCAGCGCCTTCAGGAGATCCGTTCAACAATTCGCAGGGCTTTCTCTTTCCTCTGCCGGAAGGAAGCACCAAGTTTCGCCCCAACGATCCCATCATCACGCACCTGCTGATCGCACAAGCCCACATTCCGCCGACGGAACTGGTGGAGGTGGCCGGCTTCACCGGTACGGCGGGGACCATTGGCCCAAGCTTCGATATTTTCGACGATGGCAAGGGCGGCACGGTGCCTCCTCCGGACGCTTCCGGGTTTCGCAATGAACCCATTCGCCAAGCCGTACTTGGGCGCCTGAACTCGAACCCGGTGTATCGGGCCTTGTTCGGCCGGTTGTTTCCGTCCGTGGCACATGGCGGCGCCATCGATTTCACCATGTTCGGACGAGCGATTGCCGAATTCGAGTTCACGCTGGTCTTTGCCGACGCTCCGGTCGATCGATTTGCGCGCGGCCATTCCGGTGCCATGACGGTCCTTCAGAAAAAGGGCGCGCTACTGTTCTTTGGCAAGGCAGGATGCGTTTCCTGCCATGCCGTCTCCGGCCAATCCAATGAAATGTTCAGCGACTTCAAAATGCATGTGGCCGGAGTGCCGCAGATCGCCCCATTCTTCGGCGTGGGTCAAGGCAACGTGATTTTCGACGGTCCCGGCGAAGATGAGGACTTCGGTCTGGAGCAGGTTACCGGCAAGGCCGCAGACCGCTACAAATTCCGAACCTCGCCTCTGCGAAACGCGGCACTGCAAGCGGCCTTCTTCCACAACGGCGCCTTCACGAAATTGGAAGATGCGATCCGTTATCATCTGGATGCGCCCGCTTTCGCCCACATATACAATCCGGTAAGGGCTGGTGTCAGGGATGATCTGACTTATCGTCTCGGCCCGATCGAGCCGGTGCTGGAGCGGATCGATCCTCGTCTGACGCGCCCGCCTTATCTGTCCCGAGAGGAGTTCGAAAGCCTGGTTGCATTTGTGGGTGGCGGGCTGCTTGATTCGCGGGCTCGAAAGGAACATCTCTGCAACCTTCCGCCCCCATCGGTGCCGAGCGGCCTGCCGACCCTGCAGTTCGAGGGATGCCCGGCGCCGAAATAGCACCGGTTCCTGGTTGTCTATATCGCGCGAAGCCTCCGCTTCAGCCAAGCCCTGGTAGCGGCCGGCCTCGCTTGTGCCGGTACCAACCTTTACTTCAACAACCACTGACTCACCGGGGCGTCGGGCGATCAGGTCCGGGACAAAGCCCTCGAGAAATGGCGGAACGTCCGAGCCTCGGGGCTCCACGATGACCTGATAGCCCTTCGCACGATACTGCTCGGCTACCGATTGGACAGCTTCGAATCCGAGCGTAGCTGAAACGGTATTTCGCAATGGATTGCTCATATCAATTCATCCTGAGGTGGCGCGCCGGCGACACGCACGTACACGAACTCTGTTCCCAACTCGAACCCCCCAACCAGGACCGCTGAGGCGCGGTCAAGCTTACGAAACGTACCTCTCAGGTACCGACGCCGGCTCACCAAATCTGTCACCTGCGAATCGTCCTCGAATGCCAAGCCCTTGAGCGCATCGATGATCGGCTTGGGGATGTTGTCTGCGTCGGGCGGGTCTTCCTCGCAGAGACATATGAGCGTAACGGAAACCGGTACCGTGGCGGCGAAGTGAGTTGCCCTCCAATTCTTCTCAACGGAAACCGTGAAACACGCACGCGTACCGATAGGTGCTAGTGGTGATAAATTGAAGGTGACCGGGTGTGAAGGATCGATGGTCAGAGACACGACAGAAGGAAGTATAACTCGGCCTCAGACGACGCGGCGCTGTGCGCGCAAACGTGAAAAGTGAGGTCTGCGCCAGCCGTTCGCGCCGGCGCGCACCGTGAGCAGCCATAGAACCAGACCAAAGAGACATCAAGTAAGGGAACACAGGATATGGACATCAAAAGAATTGGTTCGCAACCTTCCGTCAAGGGTCCATCAGAGTGGTTCACGGGCACGGTACGCATCGATCCACTGTTTCAGGCGCCCGACCCTGCACTCGTTCAAGGGGCCAGCGTAACTTTCGAGCCGGGCGCTCGGACCGCATGGCATACGCATCCACTCGGTCAGACTCTCATCGTCACAACTGGATGCGGCTGGGCCCAGCGCTGGGGAGGCCCGATTGAGGAAATTCGGCCCGGTGATGTGGTCTGGTTCCCGCCCGGTGAGAAGCACTGGCATGGGGCCACGCCGACCACGGCAATGACGCATATCGCCGTTCAGGAAAAGCTCGATGGCAAGGTTGTCGACTGGATGGAACAGGTCACCGACGAGCAATACCGCAAATAATCCGGCGACGATTACTTAACGAATCGGGGGGATCGACAAGCGCGAGCAGTAGCTGCTGCAGTGCCGCGATCGAATGAGACGCACGGATTCCTGCCTCGAGCGCGGCATTACCCTAGCCGCCAAGCCCATCCATCTGCGCAACCACATGCCGGCGTCCTTTGACGCGATGGTCGCGCCTTTTCGGGCCTCGACTTGGCGGCAGCATTAGGCTTTCCTTAAGTCTGATCACCTCCTTGCCCATTAAAGAGGATTCTAACTTTGCCGATAGGTAGGATTTTGTGTCGTTACGAGTGCTGCGTTAGAAAGCGTTGATGGAGGAGCTACGGCGATGAAATGGTTCAGGAACCAAAAGACAATGACGAAGATTCTGACGAGCTTTTTTGTCGTGGCGAGTCTGCTTTGCTCGGTCGCCGTGATCGGGCTATTCCATATGGCAACCATCCAAGACAATTTCGAGCATTCGAACTCGGACCAGTTTCTGCCCTTGGCGCATCTGGCGACCACGCGCGCCTCATTCCTCAAGATTCGGATTGCAGCCCTGCAAAGCGTTCTCACCACGAGTAAGGATGACCAGGCTCGGCTTGCTTCTCAGATCAAGGGTTTAGAAGGCACGGTTGACAAGGCGGTAGAGGAGTACGCAGAGTCGTCTCTCAGTGTGGCCGAAAAGGAAAACCTGGAGAAGCTCAAGGCGGCCTTCATTGGCTACCAGGAAGCTCTCGGCAGGTTTCTGACAGCGGGCGCCCAGGGCGATACGAAGGGCGCGGCTAAGATTTCGTTGAACGAATGTGCGCCTCGCTCCGTCGCGATCAGCGATGCGGTCGACAGCTTGATCCGGATCAAGCTCGACGACGCCGCAGCTTCCGTGCACCATGGAAACGAGGAATATCGAGCCGCGCGCTCGTCAACGGTTATTTATCTAGCACTAGGCATCGGGTTGGCCATTCTTCTGGGCGTAATGACTGCCAGGACGATTGCCAAGCCTCTGGCGATGTCCGTCCAAGTCCTGGACGCCGTCGCTGGCGGAGATTTGACCCGGACGCTCGACCATCCTTACCGTGACGAAGTCGGCCTGATGGCCACCGCCCTCAACAAGGCGCTTGCTGCCATGCAGAAAGCCATACAGGAAATTGCCCAGAGCTCCCAGACGCTTGCCGGATCGTCCGAGGAGCTTACCGCCGTCAGCAACAACATGAACGCCAATGCCGAAGAGACCTCCGCCCAGGCCGGCGTGGTCTCCGCCGCCGCCGAACAAGTGACCTCAAGCCTTCAGACCGTGGCCACGGCCACCGAGGAGATGACAGCCAGCATCAAGGAGATCGCCCAGAACGCGAGCCGGGCTGCGGGTGTGGCCGGAGCCGCCGTCAAAACCGCTGACGACGCCAATGCCATCGTCGGCAAGCTCGGCCAGTCCAGTGCTGAGATCAGCCACGTAATCAAGGTCATCACCTCAATTGCTCAGCAGACGAACCTGCTCGCCTTGAATGCCACCATTGAGGCCGCTCGCGCCGGTGAAGCCGGCAAGGGCTTCGCCGTGGTCGCCAATGAGGTGAAGGAGCTGGCTGAAGAAACAGCCAAGGCAACGGAAGAGATTGGCCAGAAGATCAACGCCATTCAGGGTGACAGTCAGGGTGCCGTGAAGGCTATCGCCGAGATAAGCCAGGTGATCGCGCAGATCAACGATATTTCGAACACGATTGCCAGTGCGGTTGAGGAGCAGACGGCTACCACCAACGAGATCGCGCGCAATGTAGGGGAGGCCGCTCAAGGCGCGCACCAGGTGGCGGAGAACATCACGTCGGTAGCCACGGTGGCGAAAGAGACCAGCAATGGCGCCTCGGGAACCCAGGCAGCCTCCGGTGAGCTTGCCCGCATGGCGGTCGACCTTCAGTCGCTGGCGGGACGATTCAAGTTTGAGACCAATACGCTTGCGATGGGCACCTCAACGCAGGCGCAAATCAAAAAGGCCATAAGTGCCCACGGGATGTGGAAAACCAGGTTCCAGGACTTCATGCATGACAGGCTTGACCTCGAGGCGGAGAAGATCCAACGATCGAACGGCTGCGAGTTCGGTCAGTGGCTGGATCATCAGGGAGAGCAGGCACTCGGTGCAGGCGCCTTCAGTGAAATTAATCCGCTCCACGCCCAGTTCCACCGGGTGGCGGCGGCGGTCGTGAGGAGCAAGAAATCAGGTGATATCCAAAGCGCCCAGGCAAGTTTGGGAGCCCACGGCGATTTCGGGAAGACAAGCACCACTCTGATCCTGAAACTGAATAATCTGAAAAAATAAGACAGTCCGTCGCAGTTGAGACGATCTGGCTAGGAGCAAACAGTCACAGCCAAGACAGTTGAAGGCAGAAAAGGGACAGGGGCGGCCAGGCGCCCGATGCCCAGAACAAAGAAAGAGAGGTGCCATCGGCAATTTAGAGTTTGAAAAATGAGACTCTCAAAGTGGGCCAAATCGGTTGACGGAATCACCTGCGTCCAGGGATCGTATTGCCCTCAAATTCTTGCAAAACGAGCGCCGCCTTCTTCCGCAACTGTTACACTAAAGCCTGAGCGAATCAATGAGCACGCATCGCGGCCAATTGCTACGCAAGGGATCGATCCTGCTGGGGATTGTGCTGGCTGTGGCCTGGATCGCGCCTTTCTTCTTCAGCGCAGAGGGCTACCGCCACCGGCTGGAAATCGGGCTTGAGCAGGTGCTCAGGCGGCCTGTCACCTTCGGCGCTGTCTCGCTCCGGCTGCTTCCTCACCCGGGCTTTTCGATTTGGAACGTCGTCATTCGCGAGGATCCGGGTTTCGGATCGGAACCGTTTGCCCGTGTCGATCGCGTTGATTGCGACCTGCGCTGGCGCAGCTTGTGGCGATCCCGACTCTCTTTCTCCCGCCTGTACCTGGAGAACCCGGCCGTGAACGCGGTCCGAGATTCCCGAGGGGTCTGGAACTTCGAAAACCTGCTCATCAAGAGCGGCTTCACCTCGCTCCAGAACCTCCCCGCCCATTCGAAACCGGTTGAGTCCTTCGACCTTGAAGCGGAGGGGGCGCGGATCAATTTCAAGGTGGGCGAGGATAAGAAGCCCTTTGCGATTACCGACCTCAAGGCACGCCTCACCATCGATCCACCCGATGGATTGGTGCGCTATGACTTGACTGGCAAGCCCCTGCGCACGGATCTCTCCTTGCCCACGCCGGGAGAGACGAATCTCCGAGGGGAGTGGCGGGCAGGCCCCGAGCTTCGCGGGCCGCTCACGGCCACTCTCAGCTCCCACAGCTCGATGCTCTACGACTGGATTCCGTTGTTGAGCGGCCGTAATCCTGGTGTGTATGGTGTGGTGGATGCTACCGTACAGTTAAGCGGCAGCCTCCAGGAAATCGAGTTCGAGGGCAGTGGCTCAGTGAGCGATCTCCACCACTGGGAACTCCAGCCGCCATCAAGCTCGACTCCGCTGGATTTTCGCGTGCGTGGTTCGTACGACCGCCTTGCCCGGGCGGGCAGCCGTGAAGAGCCTTGATCTGGCGTTTGGGGACTCTCATCTCGCGGTCGCGGGCAACATCAGCCGGATCTCCCACAGACCCGACCTGGATCTCGCCTTCGACCTGCGTCAGGCACGAATCGAGGATGTGCTGGCTTTCGGGAGCAGGTTCGCCACCAGCCTCAAGCAAGTCAATGCGTCCGGACTGCTCGAGGGCCATATGGCGGTGACCGGGCCTGCTGGATCGAGGAGCTATCAGGGCTTGGCAACGGCGCGCAACTTGCGCCTTCGTATGTCTCAGGTCAGCGTCCCGGTTGCTGAAGTAGCCTTGCACATCGATAGCCGCGGCGTGCGGCTTTCGCCCGTCAGGATCGCGCTCAGCCCGCGCCTGGAAGTTCTCGCCCAGGGGGGAATCGACTTTTCTCGACCGGCAACCGGCACCCGGACTCGCGATCGACGCACTCACGGGATTCCCGCTTCCAAGTTCAACTTGGAGTCTGACCGAAGAATCTTGTCTGGGCGACGGCACTCGTCTCTTCCTGCGCCTGGCAGTTCCCCTGGGCTGGCTGCCGATCCCGTTTCTCACCCGCAATACGACCTGGCCCTTTCGGCAACCGCAGAGCCACTAGCCGAGTTGGTCAGATTCGCGCGTAACAATGGCGTTTCCCGGCTGCGCGGAATTGAGGCGCAGCAGGGAAGCTGGAACGGAGCCGTGCATTTCGTCGGAAATGCCTGGCCGCCCACGGCGCCCCGCCTCGAAGCTAAGCTCGACCTTTCAAACGGCCTCGTCATGATCCCCGGGCTCAGTAAGCCCCTGGCCATCGGGCACGCGGCCGTTGTGGTTGACGGAGCTCGCGTGGTTGCCGATCCTGTCTCAGTGGCCCTGGGTAAGAATTCGTTTACCGGCTGGCTCGAGCATCAAGGGGACCGCAATCAACCCTGGAATTTTGGCATCGAGACGGGTAATCTCCCGCTCGATCAGGCCGCGCTTTGGTTTGAAGCTCTAGGATCTAATCCTTCTGCTTCATTATTCGACCGGTTGCCCGGGCTCGGCTCCTTCGCCATCCGGCGTTCGGCGGCTTCCAATCTTTTCGCGGCGCTGAACGCCCGCGGCGAATTCAGCGCCGCGGAGCTGACCTATCACTCTCTGGCGTTAAAGGATTTCGAAGCTCAGGTCGATATTTCAGGCAGGACGCTCAAAGTTACCGGAGCTCGATTCGGTGTAGGAGGAGGCCAGGGCCGAGGATCGCTGGTGTCAGACCTTACCACAACGCAGCCGCGCCTTACCGGCAGCATCGCAATCGAGGAGGTGAGTCTCCGGACACTCACCCACAATCTCAAGGGGCCGCTGCGGGATGCCCGGGGCATTGTGACCGCCTCGGCGAATTTCTCAGCCCAAGGTCTTTCGCAAGCTGAGGTGGTGACTAACCTGACTGCTCAGGGAAGAATCGGATTCAAGAACGTTGCGGCGGGCGACTTCGATTTTCTGGCGGCGCTGGCACGAGAGAGTGGCGCCGGAACCCTCGAGCCCTCCCGTCGGGGCGGCACGATCCGGCAGGCGCAAGCTACACTCGAGATCCGCGATGGCAAGGTTGTTTCCGTTTTTGCGCCACTTGAGATTTCAGGTGCAACGCTAACGGCACAAAGCACTTATTCATTCGACGGAGGACTCGATGTCGATGTTCGTGCGGACGTCGGTCGCCTCGCCAGGCGGTGGCAGGCCGACCCTCTCGCGGAGAGCGGGAGCCCGCAGCTCGAGGAAGCCGCCCGTCGTCTGTGGGAAATCCGCTTGACGGGCAACATCGAGAAACTGAAACTTGTTCCTCAAAATGAGACGGCTCGGTCGCCGGCAGCCAATTGAAGCCGTCACTGGCGGAGATTGACGCATCCCATGATAAGTGCTCGACGAAGTGCTTAACGAGTGGAAATCGTAGGTCTTCGTGGGTAAATGACGTAGTTAGAATTGATGTATGGCTAGACTAAAAGTAAAGCATGAGATCGGGGCACGCTTCACGCGAAGGGGCAGCGGCTGTCGGAATGCCGCCTTTGCGGGTTTTGCAGGACTTTGCATTTTGCTGGCTGCAGGGCGTTGGTTCGCACTCGCCGTTGCACCCTCCAATACGCCAGCAGTCCTTTCACCCTTGGCCGCGCGCGACTTTGAAACCAAGATCGACATGCTGCAGAAGACTAGCTTGCCGCCTTCTTACCACCCGATCGTGATCACGGATCTCGAAGCGAACTCCTATCTGAAATACAAGGGTCAGACCTTCCTGCCCCCCAGCGTCCAGAATCCGGAAGTTCGCATCAATTCGGATGGGATCCACGGCGCGGCCGACGTGGACTTCAACCAGCTTGCTCCCCAGAGTGGGTCTAAGCAAGCCGGCCAGGCCAGTCAGGCCAGTCAGGCCAGTCAGGATTGGACAACGCGGGCCTTCAGCATGATCCTCAGCGGCAAGCAGCGCGTGTCCGCAGTGGGCAAGCTCGAGACGGCCAATGGCGAGGCGAAGCTCATCATCCAAGACGTTTATATCGGCAGCGTCCAAGTTCCCCAAGTTCTGGTGGAGTGGCTTCTCTCAAATTACGTGCAGACACAGTATAAAGTGGACCTCTCAAAACCGCTTGTCCTACCCGATCACGTGGCCCGCATCGAACTGGGACACGGTCAGGCCACGCTCGTCCGGAGTCCCAACAAGAAGTAGCCCTGCCTGCCTGCCTGCTTGCCTACTCGTAACGCAAAGCTTCCAGTGGATCCACGCGTGTGGCGCGGCGCGCCGGTATATAGGCTGCAAGCAGCGCGATCGCGATCATCGCTGCGGCGCCCAACGTGATCGGCAGGGAGCCCTTTGCGGGCAGGTCCGGGATTAAACTGGCAGCGATGGTTTTGGCCCAGAAGGCGACCGGGGCTCCCACTACGAGGCCTATCGACACCATGCCCAGCGCGTCGCGAAGCACCATCCAGAGGACGTCGCTTCGCGTGGCGCCCAGGGCCATGCGCACGCCGATCTCGTTGATTCGCCGAGCCACCATGTAGGCCAGCAGCCCGTAGATCCCGATGGCCGCGAGCAGCGCGCCCAGTGCTCCAAATGTTCCAGAAAGCGTCGCGATGAGCCGTTCCGGAACAATGGACGCATCCACTTGATCGTCGAGCGTCGTGATCTGCGCCACCTGTATCGTTCTTGCCGCTTCGCGCACCACGCGGCGCACTTCCGGGGCCACAGCGGCGGGATCGACACGGGTCCAGAGCGCAAAATGCGAGGATGCGGCTGCATCCTGGAAAGCGTCGAAGTAGATGGTGCGCTTTGTGGCTTCAGTTATGTCGCGATACTTGGTGTCGGCCACCATTCCCACGATTTCGTAAGGCTTGTCCGCCCCAAAGCCTTTCCAGTCGCGATCGAGCGTGAAATGCTTGCCGATAGGGTTGCCGTCGGCAAAATAATAGCGCGCCATTGCCTGATTGACGATCGCCACGCGCTGGCCGGCCTGGTCCTGGAAGGTAAAATCGCGTCCCGCGAGGAACGGCGTGCCGAGCGTCTCGAAATACTTCGGCGCGACCCAGTTTAAGGAAACATAGCGGCGGTCTTCGGGCTTTTCCTGGTGACCTTCCACGTTTGCGAAACTGGACGCTCCCGCGCCCGAGACGGGAGTCATGCCGCTGAGCGTGGCCGAGCGGACACCCGGTATCGCTTCCAGACGCCCCAGCATTTCCTGGTAGAGGTGGGACAATTGCTCGCCCTTGTATCCGCTGCGAGCGGGATCGAGGGTCACCAGTAAAACGTGATCGCGGCGGAAACCGAGATCGAGGTGCTGAAGGTCCCACAGGTGACCGACAAACACGCCGGCCGAGCTTAACAGCACCACTGATAAAGCCACTTGAACCACCACCAAGCTCTTTCCGAAAAGGCGTCGAAGGCTCGTCTCGCCCGCTCTGCCTGTGTCTCGCAAGGAAAGCGCCGGGGCGGATGTGAATGCGTGCCAAGCAGGCGCTAGCCCAAAGAGCACCCCCGTCAGCAACGCCAGTCCGGCGGTGAAGAGCAGGACCTGCACATCAGGCTGGATGTGAATCGCGAGGCGAGGTCCCGGCATCCGGCGTCCGGACATGATGATCCTCACCAGGGCATCGGCGCCGAAATACGCTATGAGGATGCCAAGTCCTCCGCCCGCCGCCGATAGCACCAAAGACTCGGTCAAGAGTTGGCGGACCAGGCGCCAGCGACCAGCCCCCAAAGAGACTCGCAACGCCATCTCTCGCTTGCGGCCGGCGACGCGCGCCAGCAGCATGTTTGCCAGATTTGTGCAGGCGATCAACAGGAGCAGGCCCACCACGGCCATCAGCACTACCAACGGCTTTGCAAACTGATAGCGCAGCTCTGTCGCTAGACCGGCGCTCGCCGATTCCACCTTGAACTTCAACTGGTGCATCAGGGGGTTTTTGCTGGTCCTGGTTCTTTCTTCCAGGGTCCACCTGAATAGCACTGCCATTTCCGCGCGCGCCTGCTTGATCGAAACACCGGGTCTTAACCGTCCCACCAACTGCAAAGGCCCGAGGTCACTGGACTTCGGGCGATGGGCCATCGACACTACAGCCAGTGGCACCCAGATTTCGGGCCGAACTCCGACCTGTACTCCATAGAACTGGCGCGGAGTGACTCCAACGATCGTGACGGGCACATCTTCCACCACGATCCGTCTGCCCAGAACGGCCGGATTCAAATTGAACTTGTTCTTCCAGTAAGACCAACTCACGACGGCCACCGCCGCGTCAGCGGCCCCCACGCGATCGTCTCCAGGATCGATCAGGCGGCCGATCGCGGGCTTCACTCCAAGTATTTGGAAGAAGTTCCCCACAACACCTTCTCCATCGACGGCCTCCGGCTCGATCCCCTCGCCGCGCACATTGAAACGGGAGAGCTGAAAGCCGGTGAGCCCTGAAAGGAGGTGGCTGTGGTCCCGAAAATATTCGTAACTCTGCCACGAGAAGAAGTTCAAAGGAGGATCACCGGGGTATAGATTCAGAAATTCCACGAGCTGATCCGGTTCTCGAACCGGGAGCTTGCGCAACATCAAGGTGTCAATGAGGCTGAAGATGGCGGTGTTGGCTCCTATGCCGAGAGCCAGCGAGAGCAGGGCCACGATTGTGAAGCCCGGGCTCCGCCGGAGCTGCCGCAGGCCATAGCGCACGTCTGCAATCAGGTCTCTAAGCAGGTGCGTTCCCAAGGCGTCGCGGCACTCTTCCTTGTACCGTTGGTAACCACCGAACTCGATCCGCGCCTGACGCTCCGCCTCCGCACGCGAAAGTCCGTGACGTTCCAGTTCGTCAGCGCGACTTTGCAAGTGGGAGCGAAGCTCGTCTTCCATTTCCTGCTCGATTCGCTGTCGGCGGAACGTAAAATTCCACCGGGTAGCGCGGACCTCCGTCTATGAGGTCCGCGGCTTGTGTCTTCGCAGCACCCAATGACGACGCCAGTCAAACTAGCGTTCTCGGATCCGAAGGCATCCTCTCGCGGTCAATGGTCAAACCACAGCGTCGCTCTTGTTCTGTCGCGCTCACGCCGGAATATTCCTTGAGGCTCGACCATCGCCAGTCCTGAGGACGACACACCAGCCCAGCCTTGACGGGGTTGAGGTGAATGTATTCGACCTTTTCGTTGTATTCTTTCACAGTGCGCAGGGCACGATCGAAAAAGCGCCCTTGCCACAATTTGCCCGTTTCATGTCGTTGGCGGTTAGTTAAAATCATCCCACTGGTTTTGATGGATTTCATCACCAGCGAGATGGTGAGTGGATGCACCGGCGCGCAGATGCTATGCCGGTGATCGGGCAGAAAAACCCAGGCGGTCAAAAAGAACGGATGCATCATGCGCGCCCGGTTGAAGGCGAGCGCCAGGAAACCGAAATCGGCGTCAACGAGCCTGGTGCGCTCTTTGAGCAGACGCACGGTGACGAAGAAATATCGATCCGAGAGAAAAGGCCGACGCAGCCGCGACACAGCGCCAGAATACAACACCGGGCTGCGCGAGCGCCAGAGAAGAGCTCCCTGGACGCTGGGCCTTACCACGACGGCCCTGGCAGAAGGCCGGCTTTGGGGGCGATTGCAGACCTCGAAAAGCAGCAGGGGAATCTTTCCGACCGCGCCGCGCCGAGCTCAAGGGAGGGCGGGGTGAAACGAAGCCTTTCTACCATTCGATCAGGGCTCGCATGAACGGGTAGCGCGGACCTCCGCCTTTGAGGTCCACGGCTTGTGTCTTCGCGGCACCGATTGACGATGCCGGTGAGATGGTGAATGGATAAGAGCGGCGCGCAGATATTAGGCCAGTGATCGGGAAGAAAAACCCAGGCGATCAAAGAGGAGGGATGCATCAGGCGCGCTCGGTTGAAGGCGGGCGTAGCAGAGCGAAATCGGAGCCAACGAGCCTGGCGCGCTCTTTGAGCGGACACACGGTAATGAAGAAATATCGATCCGAGAGAAAAGGCCGACGCAACCGTGACACCGCGCCAGAATACAACACCGGGTGCGTGAGCGCCAGAGAAGAGCCGCGGACCTCAAAGACGGAGGTCCGCGCTACTCGCTTCGCTGCTTCAGTTGTGTGGCCCTCGATTACTCATAGCGGAGCGCTACCATCGGATCGACCTTCGTCGCCCGGCGAGCGGGAAGGTAAGCTGCAAGCAGCGCGATCCCAACCACAATTACTAGCGCGGCTGTAAGCGAGACAGGATCGACGGGCGAGAAGCCAAACAGCATCTTAGAAACCAGCCTCGATGTCCCGAGGGCAATAGGCAGGCCAATGGCCATCCCCATCGCGATTAAGCGCAGCGAATCTGAGAGGGTCAGGCGCAATATGTTGCTCACTTCGGCCCCCAAAGGTAGCGCGGACCTCCGCCTTTGAGGTCCGCGGCTTGTGTCTTCGCGACACCGAATGACGATGCCGGTGAGATGGTGAATGGATAAGAGCGGCGCGCAGATATTAGGCCAGTGATCGGGAAGAAAAACCCAGGCGATCAAAGAGGAGGGATGCATCAGGCGCGCTCGGTTGAAGGCGGGCGTAGCAGAGCGAAATCGGAGCCAACGAGCCTGGCGCGCTCTTTGAGCGGACACACGGTAACGAAGAAATATCGATCCGAGAGAAAAGGCCGACGCAACCGTGACACCGCGCCAGAATACAACACCGGGTGCGTGAGCGCCAGAGAAGAGCCGCGGACCTCAAAGACGGAGGTCCGCGCTACTCGCTTCGCTGCTTCAGTTGTGTGGCCCTCCGATTACTCATAGCGGAGCGCTACCATCGGATCGACTCTCGTCGCCCGGCGGGCCGGAATGTAGCAGGCCGAAAAGGCGACGCCGGAAACTACCGCCGAGACGACAGTGAAGCTGAGAGGATCTGCGGGTTTGACGGCGTAAAGCAGGCTCGACAAGAAGCGCGTCAAAGCCAATGCGCCTACCACTCCGATTCCTATGCCAGTCAGGGCTGGCACCATCCCTTGCCTCACGACGAGCGCGAGCACATCATGTACTTGCGCACCTAACGCCACGCGGAGGCCGATCTCATAGGTGCGCTGCAGGACACTGTAGGACATCACTCCGTAAATCCCGACTGCCGCCAGCAGCAGAGCGATGGCGGCGAACGTGCCAAGCAGGAGCAGATCAAAATTCGTCTGCCCCGTCGAATTAAGCATCACTTCTTGCATCGTCTGAACCTTCGTCGCCGGCAAGGGGGTGTCGCCGGCCAAGAGGGCTTGCTGAACGGCTTTACTGACGCTCATGGGTGCGACACCCGTCTTTGTGCGGACGGCGATGCTGGCCGGGTAGAGTTGACTCATTAGCCTTATCCCCGCGCCCGGAACGTTCGACCATACCTGGTACATCGTGGGTGGCGGATCGGCATCGAGCCGGTCGTGGACGTCGCCAACAACACCGACGATTTCCGTAGGCCCCTGATCGAGCTCGGGGCCCAGTCCGGCGCCAATCACGAGCGATTGGCCCACAGGATTCTGCTTCGGCCAGAATTTGCGCGCCATGGCCTCATTGACAATCACGGTGTGGGCAGGTTCCTGTTCACGGAACAGTCGCCCCGAACGCAGCGGAATCCGCAAAGTCTCGAAATAGCGCGATGAGGCAGAACACCACAGCACATCGCCGGTAAATTTAGAGCCGTCGAGGAGCGGCCGTCCGGGGATGTCGAATACCATATCGACGATGGCTTCGGTGGGCAGCGAGCTGGCCAGGGTAGCCACCTCCACTCCCGGAATGCGCTTCACGCTTTCCACGACTTGGCGCGTCACGCGATCCGCTACGCCAGGCTTCGCATAGGCAGAACCGGCCAGCGATACTTTCATCGTCAGAAGGTTGTGCGGATCGAATCCGGGCTGCACACGATGTAGCGCGGCGAAGCTGCGGATTAACAGAACGGCCCCACACAGCAACACCACAGCGACGCTAATTTCGGCGGCCACCAGCGCCCTGCGGGTGTGACTTGCCTTAGGCTTGCGCCGATGCGTCCGCCTGACTCTTTCAGGAAACACGCCAGATTCGTCCGCGAAAGCTGGAGCGCCGGAAAGACTCCAAAGGCAACGCCAGTGAGCACGGACAGCAAGACCGTGAACCCGGCCGCCCGCGGATCCAGCGGCGTGACGGCGGCCAGTTCCCCGATGCGCGGCACATTACCGGGAGCGACGGCCAGCACGGCCCTCACACCCAACGATGCGAGCGTCAGACCCAGCGCCCCGCCGGCGGCGGCAAGCAAAACACTTTCCGTGAGCAATTGCTGCAGGATTCGTCCGCGTCCGGCGCCTATGGCCGCCCGAACCGTGATTTCCTTCTGCCGGCCCATACCGCGCGCCAGCATCAGACTGGCGACGTTAGCGCAGGCGATCAGCAGCACCAAGCCGACCGCGCCCATGAGGATCAGCAGCTCCGGCCGGACGTCGCCCGTCATCTGCTGCAGTATTGGGATTACGTTAAGCTTGTCATCCCTCCCTCGCTGCTCGGGATGCGTTTCAACGTAACGCCTGCCGGTCAGGGCGATCCATGAATTGACCTCTAAGAGTGTGGTACTGCGCGGAAGCCGGCCGGAAACCGTCAGAATGTGTGCCTGGTCGGTGCTGCCCGCGTCCGCCTGCAGTGGGATCCAGACGTCAGCGGACGGGTAGGGACGGAACGCTGGCGCGAGGACGCCGATAACCGCATAAGGCGTGCCACCGAGCGTAATGGTTTTGCCAAGAATCGCCGGATCGCCGCCGAATCGCCGTTCCCACAACCCATAGCTCATCAGCAAGACTTCGCGTCCGCCCGGCTGGTCCTCGTCGGGACTGAACGTACGGCCCAGCAGTGGGTTTGCGCCAAACAGGCGGAAATAATGGCGCGAGACTTTCAACGCCGGTACCATCTCCGGCCGTTCGCCGCCGTTGAGATTTACACTGAGGGCGCCCTGCAGGCGGGCCGTGAGATCCTCCAAGCCGGGGTTGTTTTGCAGCAAAAATGTGAACATGGGAACGGTGTCTGAAGCGCCGCAGCCTTTACAGGTCTGTGGCAGGACATCCACAATGCGGTCAGAATCCGGATAAGGCAGCGGGTGCAGGAGTATCGCGTTCACGATCGTGAACATGGCTGTATTCGCACCGATGCCGAGCGCGATGGTAATCACGGCCACGGCAGTAAACCCGGGAGTTCGGCGCAGTTGACGAATCCCATAGTGCACGTCTGCTACAAGTTCGTTTAGCAAACGGGTGCCAAGCGCTTCCCGGCATTCTTCCTTGTAACTTTGGTAGCCGCCAAACTCGATCCTCGCCTGCCGCTCCGCCTCCGCGCGCGAAAGTCCGTGGCGTTCCAGATCGTCAGCGCGAGCTTGTAGGTGGAAGCGAAGTTCTTCTTCCATTTCCCGCTCGACGCGCGAGCGGCGGAAGGTGTAAGTCAGGACTGTACGAAGCGACGCCCTAAGCTTCATAGCTTTTCTCTTCGCCTTTGCAGGACTGCTTTCATACGACTACTCACACCGCAACGCCACCACGGGATCGACCTTGGTCGCCCGGCGAGCGGGAACGTAGCACGCGAGCAACGCTACGGATGTAAGAATGAGCGGGACGACAGCGAATGTCAGCGGGTCAGCTGGTTTGACGTCGTAGAGCTGGGTTGACAAGAGACGTGTTAGTGCCAGTGCACCGAGGGCACCGATTCCAACACCAATCAGCACGAATTTGAATGCTTGTCCGACAATAAGCTGCCAAACATGGCTTCGCTCCGCTCCGAGCGCTACCCGGATGCCGATCTCGTGCGTGCGCTGCTCAACACCGTGCGAGACGACCCCGTAGATGCCGACGCCCGCCACCACCAGGGCCAGGCCGGCGAAAAGACTCAACAAGAACATGGAAAAACGTCGCGCAGCAAGAGACTGCGAGACGATCTGTTCCATGCTCACAATCTGGGTGAGGGGCACTTCGCGGTCAAGACCTCGAACGATCCGCTGTATGGAGGGCGCCAGACCCGACGGGCTAGAGGCCGTCCGCACCACGAGACTCATTCCGGAAGCCGCTCCGTCAATGTAAACGTCGAACCGCGACGGCTCTGCCAATCCGAAATCCTTTACATCTCCGACTACTCCGACAATGGAGAACCAGGGGTGCTGGGGCGCCTCTGGACCCAGATCGATACGTTGGCCGAGCGGGTCTTCGTGGGGAAAGAACTGGCGAGCCATCGTCTCATTGATGATGAGAACCGGTTGTTTTTCTTCTCCCCAGGATTTGAAGTATCTACCCCTGACCAGAGGGATTCCCATCGCGCGGAAGTAGCCGGCATTGGTATTCCGCAGTTCCGCAACCGGGAGGGTTTCTCCAGCTGAGGCGAGGTGTCCTTCAACGCTAAATCGCGTCTTGTTGGCGGATTCGGGGCCGAGAGGAAGATAGTTCACCAGACCCACGGTTTCGACCCCGCCAAGGCGCCGATACTCTGCACGGCTTGTTGGTAGAAGGGCCCGGCATCGGCATATTTCGACTCGGGCAAGTCGATTCGCGCCACCAAAACATGATCGGGGTCAAAACCAGGGTCGGCACCCAGAATGCGCCCGAAGCTCTTGATGAGCAGCCCAGCCCCTACCGAGAGCACCAGCGCCAGAGCCACCTGTGCGACCACGAAGGAACCTTGCAGGCGACCATGGTGTGGCGCCTCAGATGAGGCCCTTCTCCCTTCCTTCAGCGATTCGTTGAGATCAAGCCTCGGTCCCCAAACCACCGGCATTAGGCCGAAAAACAACCCTGCAAAGATCGAAACCACTAGTGCGAACCCCAGGACAGGACCAGTGATCCCGGCCTTGCTCATTCCATCGATCGATGGCGGGCTCATTGCAACCAGCAGGTTACGCGTCCAGAAAGTTAGCAGTAAAGCTAGCGCTCCGCCGCACATAGAGAGCAACATCGCTTCGGTCGCCAACTGCCGCACCAACCGCCACCGGGTTGCGCCCAGCGCTGTGCGGACGCCCATTTCCTTTTGCCGCACTATCGCTCGCGCCAGCATCAGGTTGGCGATATTGGCGCAGGCAATTAGCAGCACCAGCCCAGCCGCGGCGAACAGGATTAGCAGAGCCGGTTGCACGCCTCCTACCAGCTCCTCACGAAGCGGAAGCAAGGTTACTCCCCAGCCCTCATTCGTCTTCGGATACTCTCGGCTGAGGCGCCCCGCGATGGCGCTCATGTCGGCACGAGCTTGGGGCAAGGTTACACCTGGCTTGAGGCCGGCTACGACCTCAAGTGGGTGATAGACGCGACTCGTTAACTCCGCTGTGCCCATCTGCCCGAGAGTCATCCATACCTCAGCCCAGTCAGGGAAACGGAAGCCGCGGGACATAACACCGACGACCGTATAGTTCTTCTCATCGAGAATCACACCTCGTCCGATTATGCCGCGGTCGGAGCCAAACATTTGCTGCCAGAGCTTGTGGCTCAGGACCAAAGCTGGCGGGCTGCCCGGCTTATCTTCGGCCGGAACAAATGTGCGTCCAAGGTATGCCTTGGCGCCTAACAGTGGGAATAGTCCGGCCGAAATGAAAGTTCCTTGAACTCGTTTCGGCTCCCCCTGGCCAGTGAGGGTAAAACCGCGTGCCACTCGGTATGCCCCAAGCGCCTCGAAAACGTGATTCTGGTCCTGCCAATCGAGGAAGTTAGGAACCGATACCCAAACTTTGGGGAACTCCCGGTACGTCTCCCACGCCATCACGAGACGGTCAGGATTGTTATAGGGAAGAGAGCGAATCAGGACCGCATTGACGACGCTGAATACTCCCGTCGTGGCCCCGATGCCGAGCACCAGGGTCATGACTATCACAACCGCAAATCCCGGACTGCGGCGCAATTGCCGCATTCCATAACGCAAGTCGCCAATCAGTTCTCCGAGCAGACGCGTTCCCCAAGCATCCCGGCACTCCTCTTTGTGGCGTTGATAACCACCGAACTCGATGCGCGCCTGCCGCTCCGCCTCTGCGCGCGAAAGTCCGTGGCGTTCCAGATCGTCAGCGCGATTTTGCAGGTGGGAGCGAAGCTCATCTTCCATTTCCCGCTCGACGCGCGAGCGGCGGAAGGTGTAAGTCAGGACTGTACGAAGCGACGCCCAAAGCTTCATAGCTTTTCTCTTCGCCTTTGCAGGACTGCTTTCATACGACTACTCACACCGCAACGCCACCATGGGATCGACCTTGGTGGCCCAGGCGAGCGGGAATGTAGCAGGAAAGGGCGGCCACAAGCGCCAATCCCACTGACACGGGAGGCCGGGACTAACCCTGAAGGACAGGCTATGCCTCGGGCGGGTCCGTGCCCTGAAGCCCACCAGGCCAATCCCAACGCGGGAGCAACAAACCGAAGCACGACATCCGCACTGCCGAAAGTCAGAAGCGACGATTCTCATGGACAATCGAGTTCAATCGTGCCGAAGCAATTGCAATGGGTCTTGCCGGGCAGCGCGCATGGCCGGGATCCAACATGCAAGTGAGGCTACGCTGACCAGACCGATCGGGATCGTTGCAAAGGTAATAGGGTCATGCACCGAAACCTCGTACAGCATGCTAGTGCTTAGTTGCGCAGATTAACGATAGTATTACGGAGCTGCGAGCCTTTGACCTCGCGCTTCCGCCACTTGAACGGTTTGGCATTTTGCGTATAGGCCGCGATGAACGCTTCGATAGCCTGACGGAGTTCGGCCGTGCTCTGCGTGCTCAGGCCACGCAAGGCCTTACGCGATAAAATGCCGAACCAGATTTCCACCTGATTCAACCAACTGGCCGAGGTGGGAGTGAAATGGAAATGAACGTTGGGATGAGCGGCCAACCAGGCGTCACACTTTTTGTGCGTGCCGTAGTTGTCCAGGATCACGTGCAACTCCTGTGCGGGCGCGGTCTCAGCGACCACCTGATCCATAAACTGCAAAAACTGCTCCCGCCGTTTGAGTTCACTGAAGGCCGTCTGCACTTGTCCGGTCGCCACCTGCAAGGCCGCAAAAAGATTCAGCGTGCCATGGCGCTTGTAAGTGCTCTTGTAAGCGCGCACGATCTTTCCGCTGTCGGTCTCAACATAGCCGGTCTTACGTTCCAAAGCCTGAATGCTGGGTTTTTCATCGACACAAATCACCAGCGCCTTCTCCGGCGGGTCGAGATACAAACCCACGATATCGGCCGCCTTGGCCGCGAACGCCTTGTCCGTGCTGACGCACCAGGAGCGTTGCCGCTGCAAGCAGATCCCCTGCTGGCGCAGAACCCGCCACACCGCATGCACCGAACCCTGCAGCGCCGCCGCCACCGCCGGACCGTCCCAAGTCGCCTGTCCCGAGGGCGGAGGTTGTTCCAACAAGGCCAAAACGCGCTTGCGAAAGTCCTCGCCATAAACCCGTCGAGCCCCAGGTCGCTTCGCATCCTGCAACCCGGCCAAGCCGCCTTGCACAAAACGTTGCCGCCACTTGATCACGGTATTAGGGCGAGTATGGCAAGCACGAGCAACCTCTTTCACCCGCTGGCCTGCCAAACAGCCCAGGATGATCCGGGCTCGTTCCACCATCTGCCGAGACTCGGTGCGACTCCCGGCCAACAGTTCCAGCTCTTGTCGATCTTGCGGACCACAACTAATTGCGGGCGCATTCCTAGCCATGCCCAACACGATACAATATATCGTGTATTATTGCAACTAAGCACTAGACAGCAGTCTGCTTAGCCCGATAGCGCCCAAAACACCGGCAAATAATCCCGGGAGAATAATCGCGAACCCCTGGCGAACGACGTGCCAGATTACATCCTTGTGCTGTGCGCCTAGGAGTCTGTCTGAGAAATATATCTCGACAGCCGAAGCAGGTCGGGTCATAGTGCGTCATGGGCAAAGCGTACCGGCCTTACCAACCTGATCAAGACCTCTTGTTACCCCCGAGTTTGCGCGATTGGCTGCCAGAAAACCACTTGGTGTACTTCGTCAGTGACGTGGTGGACCAGTTGGACCTGTCGGCCATCGAAGCTCTCTACCAGGAGGAACTGCGAGGACAGCCGCCGTACGATCCTCGCCTGATGACGAAATTGCTGATCTACGCCTACAGTGTCGGGGTGTTCAGCTCACGCAAGATTCAGAAGCGCTTGCAGGAGGATATCTCGTTCAAGGTGTTGGCGGCCGGCAACGAGCCGGATTTTCGTACGATCTCCGACTTTCGCAAGATCCACTTGGAGGCTTTGGAAGGGCTGTTTGAGCAGGTGTTAAAGATCAGCCTGGAAGCGGGGGCGATGAAACTGGGGCGGGTGGCGTTGGATGGGACTAAGGTGAAGGCCAATGCCAGCAAGCACAAAGCCATGAGCTACGGGCGGATGAAGGAGAAGGAGAAACAGCTCCGCGCGGAAGTGAAAGCCCTGCTGGAGCAGGCGGAAGCGGCCGACCAGGAAGAAGACGGCCGGAGGGGAACAGGGAAGAGCGGTGAGGACTTGCCAGCGGAGTTACAGCGTCGGGAGACGCGGCTGCAGAAGATCCGGATGGCGAAGCGGGCTTTGGAAGAGCGGGCGCGGGAGGAGGCGAAGGCGGAGGGGAAGCCGGCGGAAGAAGTGAAGGCCGCCAAGCCGGCGGAGAAGGATCAATACAATTTTACCGATGCAGAATCGCGGATCATGATGGGCGCCGATGGCTTCGTGCAGGGTTACAATGCGCAGGCCGCAGTGGAACCGATGCTGCAGCTGATCGTGGGACAGAGGGTGACGCCAGCGACGAACGACAAGAAGCACGTGCAGCCGATGGTGGAAGTGATGGAGCAACAGTCCGGGCAGAGGCCGGAAGCGATCCTGGCGGACAGTGGTTACTGCTCGGAGACGAATCTGGAGTACTTAGAATCGGCGGCGAAGCCGGAGCAGAAGATCGAGGCTTACATCGCCACGGGGAAACAAAAGCATGGTGAGCATCGTCGGCCTTGCCCGCGCGGGCCGCTACCCAAAGACGCGACGCGGGTGGAGCGGATGAAGCGCAAGATCAAGACGAAGGCGGGAGCGGCGGTGTACGCGGCGCGTAAGGCGATGGTGGAGCCGGTCTTCGGGCAGATCAAGCAAGGGCGTGGGTTCCGGCAGTTTCTGCTGCGGGGGATGGAGAAGGTGCGGGGGGAATGGGCTCTGGTGTGCCTGACCCACAACGTGCTGAAGCTGTATCGGCTCTGCTATCAGTAGAAAACAAGCGAATGACAGTGCCGGCCGCTCCGAAAGACCCCTCCAAGCCTTGTTTCCGACTTCTGGTGCGCTCCTCTTATTCCAGAGTCGCGGCGCGGACTGCAATCAATCTTCTCAATGATAAATTCATGCTCCAAGATCGACTTGGCCCCAAGCGTTTCTCAGACAGGCTCCTAGTGCCTGGCGCACGGCAAGCTCCCGCATTTGCCACCCGATGCGGTAGTCCATCACACCATACACGCCAATCAACCCGAGCACTATCGCCAGGGCGGGAAAAGCAAACAACAGAACTGTGGTAAAGCGCGGCCCGGATACGGATTCGCTGAGGCGTTCACCCATCGCTTGAACGCTGGCGACGGGTTGATTCGGATCCAGACTCGCTACAATTTTGCGAAACTCGGCCGCCATGGTCGCAGTCTGTAAGGGCGAGCGCATCACTAAGCCGATTTCCCCAGGCGCGTCCGCCTGGCGATAGGGAAGATACATTGTTGGTTCAGGCGCCGAGGCAAGACCGGAAGTCTTGACATCTCCCACTACACCGGCGATGGTCCGCCACGGCTGGTCATTGGCTCCCGTACGAACCCGCTTCCCGATCGGATTCTCGCGGTCGTAATAGCGGCGAACGAGGGTTCGGTTCACGATCACCACCGGAGGGGCATTCTCCGCGTCGGAATCTTGTGGGAGCCTGCCTTGTAACAGAGGGATTCTCATGATGGCGAAATAGGCAGGACTGACCACGGGGTAGCGGGCGATGGGCCGCAATGCTCCGAGCGGCTGCTCACGCCCCTCGATGGCGAAGGTGTTGGTCGCGTGAAAATCTCCGGGCGGGATTTCACCAGCTCCCGTGACGGCTGCGAGTTCAACGCCGGGAAGGCCTTTCGTGCGCTCCAGAAGTTCCTCGATGAATGCGGATCGCCGCGCGCTGTCGCGATACGTGGGGCCCGAAAGATTCAGAGTCGCGACCACCAGATGCTCCGGCTGAAAGCCGAGATTCACGTAGCGCAATTTCCAAGAGCTTTGGAGCATCAGCCCCGCACCGGTCGAGAGCACCAAGGTGGTCGCGATCTCCGCCGCTGCAATCATGGAAAGAATGCGCCGCGAGCCTCGCCCACCCACCACGGACGCCTCTCCCACCTTGATGGCTTCCGCAAGGCGAACTTTCGTTACCCGAAATGCCGGTATGAGCCCGAAGAGCAACGTGGTCAACATACCCAAAACGACGGCAAGACCCAGCACGCGCCCATCAAAGGGCAGATCTCGCAGACCGGAGAAGTGATACGGGCTCAGCACGAAAAGTACACGACGTGCCCAGAATGCCAAGGCGATTCCGGCGGCGCAAGCCAGGGCTCCGAGCAGGGCGCTTTCAGTCAGCAGTTGGCAAATCAGGCGGGTGCGCGACCCACCCAGTGCCGAGCGAACTGCCAGTTCCCGGTCGCGCTGCATCCATCTCGCCATGAGCAGGTTGCTGACATTCGCGCATGCGATCAGCAACAGAAAACCTGCCGCCGCGAAAAGAACCAGGCTCGCCATCTTCACGTTGCCAAATAAGTGGGCGCGTAGCGTCAGCATCTTTATCGTGATCGTTGGGCGAAAAGGCGGCACCGGCACGCGGGCCTGCACGACCGACAGGTCGGCTCGTGCCTGTTCCAGAGTCACTCCCGGCTTCAGACGGCCAATCACGTTTAAAATGACAGACCCGACTTTGTGCTGCAACTCGGCGGCCTCATCCTTTCCCAAGGGCGTGATCAATTGCACTTGATCCGGTCCCGGAAATACGAAATCTGGCGGGAGGACCCCCACGATCGTGAACGCTCTGCCGTCCAGTAAGAGGGTCTGCCCGACGATCTTCGGGTTTCCTCCGAACCTCTGTTGCCACAACGCGGCCCCGAGCAGGCACACCTGATCGCGCCCTTTATAGTCTTCTTGCTTCAGAAAATTGCGCCCCAGAACCGGCTGTACTCCAAGGATTGGCAATAGGGAGGCGGAGGCCTTTGCGGTGAGCAATTGGACCGGCTCATCGAGGCCCGTCAGGTTGCGGGTTTGGTAGTTGTAGCCGGCCAAGTCTGTAAACGTCTGGTTCTGCCGTCTCCACTCCAAAAAATGCTCGGTCAGCGTCACCTCGTCCGTGCTGTTCTTTTTCAGAATCTGTGTCATCCATAGCAGCCGCCCGGCGTCTCGGTACGGCAGCGGCCGCAGAGCGACAGCGTTGACGACCGTGAAGATGGCGGTGGTGACGCCGATCCCCTATGCCAGCGAAAGGCCCGCGGCAAGCGTGAATCCGGGTCGGCGACGCAGTTGGCGAATCCCATAGCGCACGTCCGCCATGAGTTCATTTAGAAACCGGGTACCGAGCGCCTCTCGACACTCTTCCTTGTACCGTTGATATCCGCCAAATTCGATCCGCGCCTGCCGCTCCGCCTCCGCGCGCGAAAGTCCGTGGCGTTCCAGGTCGTCAGCGCGATTTTGCAGGTGAGAACGAAGCTCGTCTTCCATTTCCCGCTCGGCGTGGGACCTGACGAGCACCCAGGCCAGGATTGTCCGAAGGGATGCCCAAGACTTCATAATTTTCCCCGTCCCTCATTCAGCGCTACTTCGAACTTATTCGTAGCGCAACGCCACTGTGGGATCGATCTTGACCGCGCGGCGCGCCGGCAGATAGCAGGCGGCAACGGCCACAGCAAGCCACAGCACAACCGTGGCCGCGATAGTGGGCGGGTCAAGAGGACTCAGGCCAGCGAGAAAACGACCGAGCAGGCGCGCCAAGGCCAGTGAGCCTGCCAACCCCAGACCAATACCCGCGAGCGTGATTGTGAGACCTTGGCGCAGCACGAGGCGGTAGATGTCGTCAGGCTCAGCGCCAATCGCCATTCGTGTACCAATTTCAGGGGTCCGCAGGGTCACCTGATAGGCAATGACCCCGTACAGGCCCACGACAGCAAGTCCCAGGGCTAGCAGTCCGAGAATTGTAAGCAGTGAGGCTACCCAGCGAGTCTGCCAATAGGATGCCTCAACGTGGTTTGCCACGGTGTCCAAGGCATAGATGCGCACACTGTTCGCTTCACCCAGCAACGTCCGGCGGATCATTCCCGTGGCGGCGTTCGGCTCGCCAACTGTCTGAATGACGATCGTGGCGAGGCCCGTGTAGTTCTGTGAGAAGGGGCGATAAAAGTGGGGATGGGGCGCCTCCGAGAGCGAACGCACCTTGGAGGTACGGGCCACGCCCACCACCGTGGTCCGGGCGGGATCCTTGCAGCCGACGAAGACTTGCCGGCCCACGGCGCTCTGGTGAGGCCAAAAGCCTTGCGCCAAGGTCTCGTTGACGATAACCACCGCCGGGCCACCCGGCACATCCGAGCCTGAGAAGTCGCGTCCTTCGAGCAGCAGAATGCCCATGGTGCTGAAATAACCGGGTCCGGTCGTCCCAAGAGTTGCGTCGACCGCGGTCGAGCGACCGTCGGAGAGGCAATCGGAACCCTCATCGAGCAATGGGAGGAAGTGGGTAATCGCCACACTCCGCACGCCGGGGAGCATGCGTAGATTCTCGATGGTCCTGGCGTAGAATTGCCGGCCGGTGTCCGGCGTGAACTCGGGCGGAGAGACGAACGTCCATGCGTAGAGGCGATTTCCAATGGCGAACCCCGGATCGGTAGCCCGAAGGCGTAAGATGGAACGTAGGAACACGCCGGCTGACAGCAACACGAGCAGCGAGAGAGCCACTTGACCCATCAGGGAGATCTGGCGTAAGCGGAATCGCTGACGAGCTACTGCCCCGCCTTTCAAAACGGGGAAGGGATCTGTTTGCGTCGAATACCAAGCTGGGAGTAGCCCGAATACCATGGCAGCCGCCAGCGTCACCGCCAAGCTAAAGGTGAGCACGCGCGCGTCCAGCGACAGTCGAAGAGATAGGTTGATGGGCAGTGCGGGGATAAGCCTCTCGATGAGGCGATTCGTCCACGTGCTCAGAAGTAAGCCTGCCAATTCCCCGGAAAACGCGAGTAGGATGCTTTCCGTCAGGAGTTGACGTACGACGCGTAGCCGGCTCGCGCCTAAGGCTACACGCATCGCAAGCTCTCGCTGGCGAGCACCACCGCGAGCCAGCAGAAGGTTGCCGACGTTGACGCAGGCGATCAGTAGCACCAGCCCGACTATCCCAATCAGCAGCGTGATCACCGGGACATACTCACTGCGATTGCCCAGGTCCGGCGCGCCTCGCACCGGCATGATGGCAAGTGGTGCCTTGAACTTTCCACTCGCAGACTCTAGTTGTCGAAGCTGGACGTCGATGCCGTTTAGGTTGGCGCTCGCCTCCGTCGAATCCACATCTGGCCGGAGCCTTCCGAAAACCATGACGCTGCGGCTGGCCGGATCGTTCATGCGCTCCGCAAGGCGGGGGAATTGGTTTGTCCAGAGCCGTAGCGGTACCCAGAGGTCGGTCTTCATAGGCGCGAAAACACCAGTAAAATCAGGTGGCGCAACCCCGACCACGGTAAACCACGCTGAAATCGATCGCACCTGCTTGCCAATCGCCTTCGGATCGGCATGAAAGCGGCGCTGCCAAGCTGTGTAACTTATCACTGCGACGGGCTGGCTCTCATCGCTAAACCATCGGCCCATCACCAGGGGGACGCGCATCACGTCCTGGTAGTTTGCCGAGACCGCCTCGGCTGTGATGGTCTCGCTGCGGCCCTCAAGGTCGAAGCTCGCCTCGGTCGGCATGGTAGCGGTCAGCGCGGCAAAGGCTTGGTTGCGGTCGCGATAAACAACGTAGTCGGGGTATGAAAAGGACGTGGCTTCACCTCGATGCACTACAACCACACGGCTTGCTTCCGGAACGGCGAGGGGCCGCAGGAGCATCGCATCGAGAAGGCTGAAAACCGACGTGTTCACTCCAATGCCCAGCGCAAGAGTCAGCACCGCCACGGAGGTGAAGCCCGGGTTTTTCCTCAGAATCCGTAGACCATATTGGGTGTCCGCAATGAGTTCTCCCAGCAGGCGTGAGCCCAGCGCCTCCCGGCACTCTTCCTTGTAACGTTGATATCCGCCGAATTCAATGCGCGCCTGCCGCTCCGCCTCCGCGTGTGCGAGTCCCTGACGTTCCAGTTCGTCAGCGCGAGCTTGCAGGTGGGAGCGAAGCTCGTCTTCCATTTCTGCCTCGACGCCTGCGCGCCGAAACACAAAGTTCAGAAGCGTGCGAAGAGATGCCAAAAGCTTCATAGCGTTTATCGTTGTTCCTCGAGCCCGTATCCCGTTCCCTTACTCATACCGTAGCGCCACTATGGGATTGACCTTGGTCGCGCGCCGCGCGGGAATCAAGCTTGCCACCAATCCAATTGCCGTGAGCGTCACCGAGACTGCAACGAACGTCACAGGATCTGTGGGCTTAACACCGAAGAGCAGACTTGAGAGGCACCAGGTAAGGGCGAGCGCTCCTGCGAGGCCAATGGCGGTGCCCGCGAGCATCAGCACAATCCCACGGCTTACAATCAGACTCAGCACATCCTCACGCCGGGCTCCTAGCGCGATCCGGACGCCAATTTCATGTGTCCGCTCGATCACGGACTGGGTGACGACTCCATAGAGTCCGACCGCAGCCAGTACAATCGCGAGCGCCGCGAAAACTCCCAGCAGCGTAGCTTTGAATCGCCGAGGGGCTGCGGCTTTCTCCATGACCTCGTCCATGGTCTTGATATTAGACACCGGCTGATTCGGCTCGACTTCCCCGACCACTCTCCGGAGTGTCGCCGCAAAGCGCAGCGGGTCACTATTCGTTCTTAGGATCATGGTCATGAAGAAGGACGGTGCCTGCGTGTAGGGGATGAATGCCTCGGGCCAGGCCTCACGGTCGAGGTGCCAGGTTTTTGGTATCGGCCACGACGCCCACCACCACGCGCCATGGCCCTTGGGGCCCCCCGAAGCTGATTTCCTTGCCAATCGGGTCTTGGCCTTGGAAGGCCACGCGAGCTACCGATTCCGTGACGATGGCAGCACTGCGTGCCTGAGCGTCGTCGCCCTCGGTGAAGAATCGTCCTTGCAGTAGCCGGATTCCAAGGGCGCGGAAATAATCGGGGCTGATATACGAGATAGAAATGGGCTTGTCGAGGTTTACCTCGGGTCTGCCAGAAACCTGCAACCCTGATGAAAGCTCGTTAAACATGCTTGCGGGAGGATGGGTGGTAGCGCCCGCCACCGTGACTCCCGGCGTCGTGCGCAGGCGTTCGAGTACCTCATGGAAAAAGACCGCGTCGCGCGGGGAAGCTATGAGTGTTTCAGTGGGCCGCCAGATTTCAGCAATTAGGGCGTTATGCGGATCGAATCCCGGGTCCACCTCGGTCAAACGCCAGAAACTGCGGGCCAGCAGTCCCGCTCCGGTCAGCAGAATAAAGGAGAGCGCGATTTCAGTGACGACCAGCACCCCGCGCACGCGATGCGTCCCGTGCGCTGAGCGCAAGCGAAGTCCACCTTCTTTAAGCGCCTCGCTCAAGTCGGTGCGCGAGGCGACGAGCGCGGGAATCAGACCGAAAAGCAGGACGGTCGCGAGCGAGACGGCAGCAACGAACGCGAGGACTCGCAAATCCAGTGAAACCTGGGCTGGAAGATTCGGCGGAATCAGCTCCTGAAGTGTCTGAACTCCCCAAAGGCCCATGAGCAAGCCGAGCGCACCTCCCCCTGCCGCGAGCAGAAGGCTGTCCACAAGAAGCTGAGAGACCAAGCGCCATCGGCTCGCTCCAAGCGCAGCACGCACGGCGATCTCCTTACCTCGGGACACGCCCCGTGCCATCAGAAGATTTGCGAGATTGGCGCAGGCTATCAGCAGTAGAAACCCCACGGCGGCAACTAACATGAGGAGTTGTGTGCGCACGTCACCCATTAGTATCCGACGGAGAGGAGTGACTTCTACCCGAACGTAGGAAAGCGCGCGGGTACGTCCTGCCGGGAACTGAGCGTTGAGCTGCTTCGTTACGGTTTCCAGATCCGATCGCGCGCTGCGGAGGGTGGTGCCAGGTCTCAGCCTGCCGATGGTTGTCAGCATCGGCCAATCGGGGCTGGCAGGCAGTGAATTCGTCGCGTCCAGAGTTAGCGGAACCCAGATATCTCCAGGCGGGTAGAGGAGCCCCGGAGGGATGACGCCGACTACCGTGTAAGGTTTGCCATCCAGATCCAGGGTTGTGCCGCGAACGGACGGGCGCTCCCCGAATTGGCTTCGCCAGAGTCCGGTGCTGATGAGCATGACCCGGTTGCGGCCTTGCTTTCCTTCCTCGGAGAGGAAATCCCTTCCCCAAACGGCCCGCAAGCCCAGCATCCTGAAGAAGCCGACCGTTACAGGAGTTACGGCCACCCGTAGAGGTTCGCCTACTCCCGTCAGGTTCGCACCTGGGAAACCGAGCCTGAAGGATTCGATCTGTTCAAAAGTGTGATTATGACCTTGCCAGGCAATGAACTCAGGAGGAATCGAGATTGAGCGGCCGGACTTCGAGGATTGCAGGGTGACATCGACGAGCTGGTCGGGGTTTTTGTAAGGAAGAGGACGAAGCATCACCGCATTGACCACGCTGAAAATGGCCGTGTTCGCGCCGATGCCCAAGGCCAGGGTGATCACCGCCACCGCGGTGAAGGCGGGATTCCTCGCCAGCATGCGCAGTCCGTAGCGCGCGTCCGCGATGAATTTTTCGAGGAAGCGTGAGCAAAGCGCCTCCCGGCACTCTTCCTTGTACCGTTGATAGCCGCCAAACTCGATCCGGGCCTGACGCTCCGCCTCCGCGCGTGCGAGTCCCTGACGTTCCAGTTCGTCAGCGCGAGTTAGCAAGTGGGATTGAAGCTCTTCTTCCATTTCTGTCTCGATTCTGGACCTATGAAACGTCCAAGCCAGGAGTGTTCGAAGCGACACCCAAATCTTCATAAGTTTCCTTCGCTGCTTCAGTTGTGTGGCCCTCGATTATTCATAGCGGAGCGCTACCATTGGGTCGACCTTCGTCGCCCGCCTCGCGGGAAGGTAAGTTGCCAAGAGAACGACGCCGGCAAGAACCAAGGAAACCGAAGCAAAGGTTCCCAGGTCCGTTGGTTTGATGCCGTAGAGCAGGCTTGACAGGAATCGTGTGAGCGCCAGCGCTCCGGCAACCCCGGCGGTTATTCCGAGAACCGCCAGCGCTGCCCCGTAGCGCAGGACGAGTTTCATCACATCCTGCCGCTGCGCGCCGAGCGCCATGCGGATTCCGATTTCGTGTGTGCGCCGAGTTACTGAGTAGGTCATCACACCGTAAACCCCTACTCCGGCAAGCACGACCGCCATCCCCGCGAAAATGGTCAGTACCATCGTGTTAAAACGCTGCGGCGCAACGGCTTCGGACAACCGGTGATCCATGGTGGCAACGTCATAGACCGGTTGATTCCGGTCCACCTCCTGCACCTTCTCCCGTACTGTGGCTGCGAGAGATAAGGGGTCGGAGATGGCGCGTACGAGCAACGTCATGCTGGGGCCGGGATCTTGAAGATAGGAAGTGAAGATCTCGGCTGAGGGATCGGTTCCAAGAGGCAGGTGCCTCACATTCTGCACGAGGCCGACAATCGAGTACCACTTGCCCTCGGACCCGCCAAGTCGAATGCGCCTTCCAACCGGATTCTCGTCTCCGAAGACGCCGCGGGCGAAAATCTCGTTCACTATCGCCACGCGGTGGGCCGAGTCAGCGTCGCCGGAAGTGAAATATCGCCCAGAGGTAAGTGGAATCCGTAAAGTGCGGAAATAGGCAGGCGTGATCACGCATTCAGGCGTGCTGCGGCTCATTTCCGGTGGCACCGGTCGACCTTCGACTTCTACGCTTGTCCTAGTCGCGATGCCCATGACAGGCGGAGAACTCGCTGCGGCGACGGATTCGACCCCAGGAAGCTCCGAGAGACCTTCGAGAACGTTCTCGAGGAAAGCGGCCTGCTGAGCAGGTTTGGGATACTTTCCGAGCGGTAACATGATTCGTTCCGTCAGAATATGCCGCGGGTCAAAGCCGGGATCTACAGAAGTGAGGCGGACGAAGCTGCGGATTAGGAGGCCCGCGCCAGTTGACAGGACAAGAGCCAGAGCTACCTCGGAAACCAGCAGCAGCGCGCGCACTCGCTGCGCAGCGCCCGCAGCAGGTGCGCTCGGCTTGGTCTCTTTTAGTGTTTCTTCTAGCTGCAGCCTGGAAGCGACAAAGACCGGCGCCAGACCAAATGCGACACCGGTGCATACCGTAATCGCCGCAATGAACGCAAACACCCAAAGGTCGAAGCCTGCGCTCCCGAGGCCTGGGATGTTACGCGGACCGAAGTGGCGAAGAAGCCCCACGCCGCCTGCCCCCAAGATCAGTCCGGCGGCTCCTCCAAGTAGAGCGAGCGCGAAGCTCTCAATGAGCAGTTGCCTGGTCAGCCGCCAGCGACCCGCACCAAGCGCGGCACGCACCGCAAACTCCTTCTCCCGGGCGGCAGCGCGTGCAAGTTGCAGATTCGCGACATTGGCACAGGCCAACAGCAGCACAAACCCGACTGCCCCCAGCAGAATCAAAAGAACCGGGCGCGCGTCTCCTGCCAGGTGTTGATGAAGAGTCTCAATTCTCACTTGCAACCCAACGCGCATCTGAGCGAAAGTCGGCGATACCGTCTTGTCTGACCTGCGATTGATCGTGATTACGTCAGACTTGGCGCGTTCGAGGCCTACCCCCTGCTTGAGGCGACCTATGACCGCAACTATCGCCAGTGCGCGGGCGGACCAGTCGGCCTTCGGCGGAAGGCCGGAAGGGGCAAACAACTCCGGGCTCCAGTCGCCGGGGAAGCGGAAGCTGTCGGGCATGATTCCGATAACGGTGTACCCCTTTTCGTCGAGAGTTATAACTTTGCCGACGAGGTTAGGATCGGAATGGAAGCGGCGTCGCCACAACGAATGGCTCAACAGTACAACCGGCGGCCCTCCGGGCCGATCTTCCTCAGGGAGAAAGCCTCGTCCCAGAGCGGGGCGCACCCCGAGCATCGGGAAGAAGTTCCAGGTCACACCGATTCCGTCAATGCGCTCCGGCTCACCGCTACCACTGAGGTTGAGTTCCCCAAAACCTCCATAGGCGGCCACGCTCTCGAAAACCTGGTTTTGCGCGGTCCAATTGAGGAAATCGGGGCTGGGCACCACAGTATTGTTAAGGCGCGGCCAGAATTCTGTGATCCACACCAAGCGGTCCGGATCACTGTAAGGCAAGGGATGTAGTAGGACAGCACTGACGACGCTGAAAACAGCAGCATTCACCCCGATGCCGAGTGCAAGGGTTAACACCGCCGCGACAGTGAAGCCGGTATTCTTCCTTAGCATTCGCAGGCCGTACCGCACATCTGCAATGAGTTCTCCCAGCAGGCGTGATCCCAGCGCCTCCCGGCACTCTTCCTTGTACCGCTGGTAGCCGCCAAACTCGATCCGGGCCTGGCGCTCCGCCTCCGCGCGTGCGAGTCCCTGACGCTCCAGATCGTCAGCGCGAGTCAGCAAGTGGGATTGAAGCTCTTCTTCCATTTCCTGCTCGACTCGCGGGCGGCGGAAAACAAAGTCCAGGACCGTGCGAAGAGAAGCCAAGAGTGTCATAGTTCCTCGGGCTGGGTGCTCAAGGCACTTCCTATCGCAGCGGCAAGCCGGTTCCAGTCCTCGGTCTCCTGGCGGAGCCGCCTTTGCCCGGCTGCGGTCAGTTCGTAGTATTTTGCCCGCCGGTTATTCTCTGAAGTGCCCCAGGTGCCCTTCAATAGTCCTTGACGCACTAAGCGAAAGAGAGCCGGATACAGCGCTCCTTGCTCGATGACCAGGGCACCCTTTGAGATCTGGCCGATCCGCAGGAGAACGCCGTAGCCGTGCAGGGGACCCAGGGAGACCGCTTTGAGTATCAGGAGATCGAGGGTGCCGGGAAGGATTTGGGCGCGCGTGTCCATGCAACACCTAAGTAGGTTAGGAGTGTATCCCGAGCTGAACGGGCCTGTCAAGCACCCGTGAAACGTCGCCCCTTGCCCGCGACGATCCCGCGATGATTCCGCGATGGAAAACTGCAGCGCCTTCAGATGGGCGTAAGGGACTTAGGACTTAATCGTGGCCTCGCCGCTTGCGGGTTGCAAGCCCACGTCGGTTCACTTAAGATATCCCTTTGTTTCCTCCCGCGTGTCTAACCTTATGGCCTTATGGCCTTATGGCCTTATGGCCTTAGGGCAAAGTCCCGACGCGTGGGGTCCGTCCTGATTGCTGTCCGCAGATGGCGCTTTGGGCCTCTGAGCTTGCGGACCTCCAAAGGATAGCCGGAGGGGATAGCCGGAAGGGCTGACCCACTGAGCGTCAGAGGGAGACAATGAACCGACAATACTTCAAGAAATACAGCGGCTCGCTTGCCCGCGAAATGGAAATGCTTGTATTCGGCGACAGTGGGGTGCGGGTGATGGCATTCCCCACGTTGATGGGACGCTTCTTCGATTGGGAGGATCGCGGGTTAGTTTCCGCTCTTTCGGAACACCTGAACCGCGGCTGGATCCAACTCTACTGCGTCGACAGCGTTGACGCTGAGAGCTGGTACAACGAGGCCATCCCGCCCCACGATCGGGCCGTCCGCCAAACCGAATACGACAGTTATCTCCTGAACGAAGTAGTGCCATTTACTCTTCAGCTCAACAAGAACCCTTTTCTCACCGTTGCCGGACCCAGTTTCGGAGCCTACCAAGCCGCTAATTTTGCTTTCCGGCACCCGGATAAGGTCGGCCGTCTCATCGGTATGACTGGATACTACGACATCAAACGATATACGGACGGCTACTCCGACGACGACGTGTACTATAACAACCCCTGTGAGTTCCTTCCCAATGAGAACGATCCGCAACGGCTCGAGGCCATGAGGAAGATCGACATTATCCTGGCAACCGGCAAAGCTGATTCCGGTTGCGCCAACAACACCTACTTTTCGGGCGTCCTCTGGAGCAAGAATATCTGGCACGCGCTGCGGCTCTGGGATGGCTTTGCCCATGACTGGTCTCACTGGCAGGAGATGTTGAAGACCTACATTGGAGGACACGACCAACCAAAATCCAACTGGCATGAAGGACAGTGATCTTGGGTGGGCGCTACAAGTCGTATACGGGCGAAACGGGCACGTCTTACCGCTATTCTTTGGAAGGCCGCCGGAGCGTCCTCCGTCCCGAGGGTCAGGGGAGTGGCAGCGACTTTAGCTACATCGTAATCGCCGACCAGCGCGCGCCCTTTATGCTCAGGATATTCCTCTCGGACCGCGCGCTCGAGGCCTGGCGGGAATGCAAGGGGCGGCCGCTCGATCTGAACGAGCAATACGCGCTGGCCAAGATGTGCCTGTATCGCGCCTTCGACGAGATCGAGAATCTCGGCGACGATTGGCTGGGCCTTGTGGTCGATGCGGCGAACGTGTTCGATCTGCTGGCGCCGCTGGACTTATAGACACTTGGCGAGCTGTTAGGAAACAGCGGCCCTCAAATTCCGTCGCTGGCTCAGTTCCGCAATCTATCGTAAGATCTGAAGGTCGTTAGATCTCTAAGCACCTTGGGGAGGGACTGGCGTTTTCGGGCTAATGGGACCAGCTAACTGACTCGCAAATCTGATTTCCGGAGCGCCGAAACGGGAGCGGAAAAACTGCGGAAAAGTTGCGGGAATTGAGCGGGATTTCGCGGGATTCAGACGACATTGCGCCGGGCGGGTGGGACAAGCAGCCGCAGGTGGGGGTTTGACGGCATGGTTTGGGCCAAGAGAGTCATCGTTGCGGCGGTTGTTATTTACATGGCCGTCCTTTCCGGACTATTTGTGGTGATGCACAATCCGGATCGGTTTGGCCGCGTGATGCGTCACGTGCCGGACCCCGCCTTCATGGTGATTCCGTTCCGCTCGATGTGGAAGCTGGCGCGTGCGGGCCCGCTGAGGCTCGGTGAGGTGGCGCCACAGTTCACGCTAACCTCGGCCGACAAGACTGAGCACGTTTCTCTCTCGTCCTTCCGCGGCCACAAGCCCGTGGTGCTGGTCTTCGGAAGTTACACCTGACCGCCTTTTCGCCGGGAGGTTCCCGCGCTCAACAAGCTCTACGACCGGTACAAGGATGTGGCTGCTTTTTACGTGGTGTATATCCAGGAGGCGCATCCCGTCGACCACTGGGTTGACGAAGACAACCAGAAGGATCATATCGCGCTGGCCAGCGAGAAGACCCTGGACGAGCGTTGCGCGGTGGCAGGGGCTTGCCTCACCAAACTCAGTATTAAGCTGCCGGCAATCATTGACGACCTCAGTAATTCCACGGAACGTGCATACACGGCGTGGCCGGATCGCCTGTATGTTATCGACCAGCAGGGACGCATTGCTTACAAAAGCGGTCCCGGACCCTACGGCTTCAAGCCGGCAGGAGTGGAAGAGACGCTGAAGCGGTTGTCGCCTGTGCGAGAGGCACGCATGCAGAACTAACGCTGGCGCTACGACTGTTTTTCGCCGAACATTCCTTTGCCGAGCCACTGCCCGCCATCCATCACCAGGATTTCACCCGTGATGAAGTCAGCGTAATCGGAAACAAGGTAAGCGCTCGCTCGTGCAACTTCTTCGGTGGTGCCGATCCGGCCGCGTGGTACCGTCTTGAGCATCGTCTCGCGGACTTGTGGACCGGCCCACAACTTCGATCCTGCGCCTTCGGTTTCAACCGGACCCGGAGCGATGGCGTTAACCCGGATCTTGTGTCCCGCCCATTCCACGGCCAGGGTTCGAGTCATGCAGACGACGCCTGCCTTGGCGCAAGCCGAGTGGATGGTGCCGGGCCCGCCTGTCCAGGCGTAGGCCGCGACGAGATTCAGGATGTTTCCCCCACGTCCACTTTCGATCATGCGAAGTCCGGCGGCACGCGAGCAGTAGAACGTACCATTCAGCACGATGTTGATTACCGCATTCCACCCATTCGGTGACAATTTTTCGGTCGGGCAGATGAAATTGCCGGCGGCATTGTTCACCAGAATGTCGATCGCCCCGAACCGGCGAACCGTTTCGTCGCACAGATGATCGACTTGTTCCGGCAAACGGATATCGGTGGGCACGGCGAGGACCACATCCCCGAATTGGGCGCGCAGGTCCGCCGCGGCTGGATCAAGATGCTCCGGATTGCGGCTGGCGATGACCACCTTGGCGCCCAGCCTCGCGTACTCGTGCGCGATCGCGCGTCCAATGCCCGTGCCGCCTCCGGTTATGATGGCTACCCGCCCTGCGAGTGTGTCCTCCGGTAGCATGATGGTCTCCTCCTGCTGCTCCGATTGGGAACATGTGCTGGAGCGTACAGGCGGGATTATAGTCCTGTTTTCGCGCTGCACCCGAGAAGAAGCGAAATCTTGCCGCCGTAGGAGCGCCTGTCATACGATGGTGTTTTCCGCCAAAGGGGCGACAATTCACGATGAGAAGAACTGCGTTTGCCTGGTTCACGGCGTTGTGTGGCGTGGCGGCAATGGCCGTGCCGCCACAGGATCGATTCTCTTTGGAACAGGTCTTGAGTGCACCCTTTCCCTCCGGTCTCGCCGCGGCTCCGAGCCGTGGCGCTTTTGCCTGGGTCTTTGACATGCGCGGGGTGCGGAACGTTTGGGTGGCTACTCCGCCCGATTACAAGGCGCGGCAGCTTACGGACTATCGCGAGGATGACGGCCAAGATATCGGCGAGCTCAGTTGGAGCCACGACGGACGCTTGATCGCCTACACGCGCGGAGGCGATCTCGAGAATGAGGGCAGCTATCCCAACCCCACCGCGCTTGCCCCAGCGGTTGAGCAGGATGTTTGGGTGATTGGCCTTGAAGGACGATCACCCAGGAAAATTGGCGAGGGACACGGGCCGGCCGTCTCGCGGCGCGGCGACATTGTTTCCTTTATCTATAAGGAGCAGATCTGGACGGCGAACCTCTCGGGCGAAGCGAAGCCGAAGCAAGTGATCCACGACGAAGGCAAGTGTAGCAGCCTGCGCTGGTCGCCGGATGGCTCGAAGTTGGCTTTCGTCAGCGACCGCAAGGAGCATTCCCTTATTGGCGTCTACGACGCCGTCACCAAGGCTGTTCTTTACCTCGATCCCAGTGTGGATCATGACTTCAGTCCGGTTTGGTCGCCCGACGGGCGTGAGCTCGCGTTCATCCGCAGGCCAGCCGATATCGTGGCATTTGCTTTTGGGCCGAAGCGCGAGGGGCAACCCTGGTCGATCCGGATCGCGGACGCCGTCACGGGCGTTGGTCGCGAAGTCTGGAAGGCAAGTCCGGGGCAGGGAAGCGTCTTTCGTGGGATTACTGCCGACGATCAACTCTTCTGGTGCGCCGGAAACCGAGTTGTTTTTCCTTGGGAAGGCGACGGCTGGACTCATCTTTACGGTGTGCCGGCTGGAAGCGGTCAGGCAGCGCTGATGACCCCAGGCAACTTCGAAGTGGAGAGTGTCTCGATCAGCCCTGACCGACAGCATCTCCTCTTCAGCTCCAATCAGGGCGACATCGACAGGCGCCACCTCTGGCGTGAACCCGCTGGCGGCGCGCAGCCGCTCGAAGTGACCGCCGGTGAGGGCATCGAGTGGTCTCCAGTGATGCTGAGCGACGGCCACACCGTCGCGCTGTTTCACTCGGATCCGCACCTGCCCGCCCGTCCGGCGATAATCAATGCGTCCCGTGAGATCCATGATGTGGCAAGCCAGACGATTCCTCCGGACTTTCCGGGCTCGATCCTGGTCCGACCGCAGCAGGTCATCTTTTCGGCAGCTGACGGATTACAAGTGCACGGACAGCTCTTCCTGCCTCCTGACGCTGCCGGCGGCGCAAGAGATCCGGCTGTGGTCTTCTTTCACGGCGGATCGCGCCGCCAGATGCTGCTCGGCTGGCACTACATGGGCTACTACAGCAATGCCTACGCCCTAAACCAATACCTGGCCAGCCGCGGCTACGTCGTGCTCTCGGTGAATTACCGCAGCGGCATAGGTTATGGGATGAAGTTCCGTGAGGCACTCAACTATGGCGCGGCGGGTGCGAGCGAGTTCAATGACGTTCTTGGGGCAGGACTGTATCTGCGCGGACGATCCGACGTCGACCCGAAAAAGATCGGACTGTGGGGAGGCTCCTATGGCGGATACCTCACCGCGCTTGGGCTGGCTCGCGCCTCGGATCTGTTTGCCGCCGGCGTCGATCTGCACGGCGTCCACGACTGGAACCTGGAGATTCCGACCTTTGCCCCGGCTTACAATCCGGAAAAGCAGCAAGCGGCGGCAAGGCTCGCCTGGGAATCGTCACCGCTCGCTTCGGTGAAGACGTGGCGGTCGCCGGTGTTGCTGATCCAGGGCGATGACGATCGCAACGTACCGTTCACCGAGACGATCCACCTGGTGGAGGCGCTGCGGCGGCGGCAGGTTGATTTTGAGCTGCTGGTGTTTCCCAACGAGATCCATGACTTTCTGCTGCATCGCAGCTGGCTCAGGGCCTACCAGGCTGCTTCGGACTTCTTTGACCGGAAGCTTCGCGATTGAGTATTACGAATCATAGTGACGGCCTTACTATAGCGCCGGTGTCCCCACCGGCGTTTGTCGGTGCCGAGGACAGCGCCGCTACAAAGTTGAGCGTCACTTTGATTTGTAATGCTCAGTGAGTCGGCGGAAGGTGCTGTTCTCATGGGAGCACCACGATAGAACTGGGTCCGAGCGGGCGGGGAGACAAGATGGGCAAAACGTACGACATTGCGGTGGTCGGGTCGGGAGTATTCGGCGTCTGGACCGCGTACTGGTTGCGGCGCTCGGGCAGGAGCGTGATTCTGCTCGATGCTTACGGAGCATCGAATGCGCGTGCCAGTTCCGGCGGCGAATCGCGCATTATCCGCGCCGGCTACGGGCCGGATGAAGTCTACACCGTGATGTCAACTCACGCCCTCAAGCTGTGGCATGAGTTCTTCGACCACACTGGTAATCAGGCCCTGTTCCAGCCCACAGGTGTTCTTTGGCTGGCATCCGCAAGAGATGGCTACGAGAAAGCCAGCCTGGCAATCCTGGAGAAGCTTGGCGTTCGCGTCGAGCGGCTGACGCGCGAAGAGATCGAGAAGCGCTACCCACAAATCGATCCCGCGGAAATCACCTGGGGGTTCCTGGAACCCTGGGCTGGCGTCCTCATGGCGCGCCGATGCGTGCAGGCTGTGGTGAAAGAAGCATCGAGCGAAGGAGTCGAGTACCGGATCGCTGCCGTTCGCGCGCCTTCGGGACCGGCCGTCGGCAAGAGCAAGCTCGAGTCGGTCCTCACCACGGCGGCTGAAGCGATCAGCGCGGGCACCTTCGTTTTTGCCTGCGGTCCCTGGCTGCCGCAAGTGTTTCCGGATCTCCTGGGACTGCGCATCTTCCCGAGCCGGCAGGAAGTCCACTTCTTCGGTGTGCCTGCCGGTGACATTCGCTTTCGGGCTCCCGCCCTTCCCACCTGGATCTGCCTGGGCGATGAGTTCTACGGCATGCCTGACATTGAGAATCGCGGCTTCAAGGTTGCTTTCGACCACCACGGGCCGCCCATTAATCCGGACGTCGCCGAGCGTGTCGTTAGCCACGAAGGCCTTGAGGCCGTACGTGCCTATGCGAGCAGGCGCTTCCCGGCGCTGAAGAACGCACCCGTGGTTGAGACTCGTGTGTGTCAGTATGAGAACACGTCAAATGGCGACTTCCTGATCGACAGGCATCCGGTATTCGATAATGTCTGGCTTGTGGGTGGAGGATCGGGGCACGGCTTTAAGCACGGTCCCGCCGTCGGCGAGTACGTGGCGGCGCTTATAGACGAAAAGGGGAAACCGGAGCCTCGTTTCTCGCTCTCTACGAAGCGAGAACAGCAGGGCCGTCAAGTTTTCTGAGCGGGACGTAGCAGCCCCCTGCCTGCTTGAATTCAACCACCGAGATGCGCGAATTCAGCCACGGTTAAGCTAAGCCTATTGTAGTTTGGTGCCCTCGTTTCAATTACTTGGCGTTCGATACAGGTTGGTACGGAAATTGCCTTCCCTTGTGCGGAGGCGGCTATGATCAAACGCATGGGAGTGTTAGCTCTTGCTTTTGTACTAACGACACTGGTTCCGGCCGCGGCACACGCTCAAGGTCGTGGCGGAGGCGGCCGCGGTGGCGGCGGACACGCCTGGTCGGGTGGAGGGTATCACGGCGGCGGGGGTGGCCGCTCCTGGTCAGGTGGAGGGTACCGCGGCGGCGGACGCTCTTGGTCGGGTGGAGGATTCCGTGGCGGTGGTGGCTATTACCGAGGTGGAGGTGGATACCGAGGTGGCGGCGGCGGAAGCTACTATGGCGGCGGCCGCAACTACTATGGAGGCCGCGGTTACGGATATCGTGGCGGGCGGGGTTGGAGTGGAGGCGGATGGAGCCTCGGTTTCTACGGCGGCTACTACCCCGGCTACGGGTATTATGCTCCCGGTTATTACGGAGCGCCCGCGTACTGTTATCCCGATCCGGGCTACTCCTACGGTGGGCCTTATTTGGGCTGGTATTACGGAGGGCCCTGGTTCTACTGGCACGATGGCTATGGCCGCTGGTATCACCGCTGGGCTCCGCACGGCTGGGGACGTTTCCGGCGTTAGGCTGGCATCGAGCGTCAGAAGATCTTAGGGAGAACCTCGGGAGATCTGCCGTTTGTCCCGGAAACGGGACTGAGGGTGGAGCGATTCATCCTGACCGGGCGGCAGAAGTCAGCACCTTCGCTAGCGTGCTGTTGCCCGCCGAAGGCGCCAAGCCTTGCAAGCGAAGAAAACCTCGGCCAAGCGGGGTCTCACTAACTGGCTTGGTGGCATCCAATTTAGCTGAGAGGTCAGGCCTTCGTTCGTGAGGTCTGCTTCCGAGGATGAGAGGCATTGCACGCGGCCGGGTGTTAGGGTATATGTTGGGCTCCAAGGCGATAACGGAAACTCCGCCGAGCAGCATATTCCTACTGATTCCAGGCGAATCGAAGACAACCGCCGCAAAAGGAGTTGTGATCGTGCGAAAAATCTTGGCAGTCTCGCTCGCGTTCTGCATGATAACCGTCCCCCTGCTTCAGACTGCAGCGGCAGCCAGTCCCTTATCTGCTGCCGTTCCTTTTCCGCAGGACTATCCTCAGGATAATCCGCAGAGTAATGATGCTTACCAGCCATTCACCCCGGAACAACTCGACAATCTGTTGGCCCCGATAGCGCTTTACCCGGATCCACTGTTGGCGCAGGTGCTCCCAGCCGCGACCTTCGTGGACCAGGTTCAGCAAGCTGCAGGCTGGGTGCAATCGAACGGCGAAAACGGGATCGACGGCCAGTATTGGGACGTCAGCGTCAAGGCCGTGGCGCACTATCCGATGGTGATCCAAATGATGGCCACCCGGATCGACTGGACTACCTCCGTCGGCCAGGCATACGTGAACCAGTCGACTGATGTAATGACTTCGGTCCAACGTCTACGCGTCAGTGCGCGCTCGCAGGGCAATTTGTATTCCACCCCCCAGCAGCAGGTGCTGTACTCGGGCGGGTACATTCAAATTGTTCCCGCGCAGCCACAGTACATTTACGTGCCCACGTACGATCCGGCAGTCGTCTATGTTCGGCCCCACCGTGAGGCAGTTGCGATCGGTGCGGTGATCGGTTTCGGCGCTGGACTTCTGATCGGGGCCTGGTTAAGCCGGGACTGTGACTGGCGCGAGCATCGTGTTTACTACGACGGCTGGCGAGGCGGAGGGGGAGGCGGCTGGCGAGGGCGCAGCCGACAGTACGTGCAGGTGAATAACACGACCTATGTTAATAACACATACAACAATGTTACCGTTAACAAAACGGTCGTAAACCGCACCGTGAACGTCACCAAGATTAACAACTTCAATAGCGTGCATAGGAATGTGACGTACAACAATGTAGTCCACAACAACACCGTCGTCAAAAACCATCCAGAGAACAGACAGCGGACATTCGCGAATCCGGGCGCTCAGCCTGGACATCGTCCACCGGCCGCAGGTACTCAGCCGGGAAATCATCCGCCTGCTACGGCCGCTCAACCAAGGTATCGCCCGCCTGAGAGAAACACGCAGCCGGGATATCGGCCACCCGCTACAGGCACGCAGCCAGGAAATCATCCGCCCGCCACGGCCGCTAAACCGGGGTATCGCCCGCCTGAGAGAAACACGCAGCCGGGATATCGGCCACCCGCTACAGGCACGCAGCCGGGAAATCATCCGCCCGCCACGGCCGCCCAACCAGGGCATCGCCCGCCTGAGAGAAACGCTCAGCCGACGTTCCGTCCGCCTGCGGGGCGAGAGGGCGCGGCTCCGAGACAAGCGCCAAACCGAGTGGAGCGTCCTGACAAAAAGCCGGAGAAACCCGCAAAGGACGACAAGGACAAGCACCATCACTGAGAATCCCACTAGGCTTCGTTGGGTAACCCGACGAGTTTGACGTTGACCTGATGACTTTTGAAATTGCAGCCGATTCTTCTTTAGCGCGACTTGACATGTCAAAACAGACTATGACAATATAGTCACTGTCGGCACAGACAGACGGCGTGCCAAGACAGATCAGTATTCACGCGGAACCTGAAGCAGATCTCAGCCGTCTGACGGACACAGGGCAACAGGCGAATTTGCAGCGGGGAGCCGGACACCTCCGGGAATTAGACTCTCCTCCAGGTCGGCGACGATCCGCTGCGCCAATCCCGGCTCTGTATCACCGATCCGCCCGCCCGATACCTTGTGGGCTGTCGACCAATTACCGACAGACCCGTCATTCGAGGCGCTGCCAAACATGCCACGGAAGAAGGTGCGGAAAGATGTAAGGCTCATCCGCAACGATCACATTCTACGAATCTTAGCACCTGCAATGAAAACAGAAACGCTTCAGAGCGCTCTTGACAGCAATTTATTTAGCCTTATGGAGGCCCCTGTTTGCCCATTCTGCGGCGCAGGGAAGCTTGCCGAGTCGCCGAGCGGTCAGCACCGGATCTGCTGCACCTGCCAGCGAATCATCCTTTCCCGAGAACCAAAACAAAGCAACCTGCCTTCCGGTAATGCGAGCAGCAAAGCTGCTGCGCCCCCGCCAGACGGATTTGGCGACTCCAATACCGATTGAGTGCTGGGTTTCCCAATTAGTGGGATCGAAACTCTTGGTAATTACCGAGGCATAATTCTTGACAACGTCTTTGTGGCCTCGTAAGCGTCGAAGTTCAGCATCGTGAACAAACCACACTGTTTCCCAGCACCACTAGGGTCGACTCCAGTTGGTCAATGGCTTCTTCAAGCCGGCTGCAGGCTTGTCGGGCGCCTTGCAGTTCTCCGTAGGTTGCCGTCTCCTCCAGGAGGAGAGCAGCAGCGGAGACCCTTCGCGCGGCCACGTTTTGTGCCGCGACTTTGACAAGGCGTGCCGCGTTTTTTACCGGACGCAGATCTCCTTTCACGAGTGCCTCACGAATATCGCGCAGCAGAGTTGGCCATGCCGCTCGAAAGATACCTAGAAGTTCCCAGAGAAACTCGCGATCACCACCGACTCCCGTCAGTGCCGCCGTGGTGTCGAGAATGTCCGAAGCCTGCCTCATGAAGTCCCTCCTTGTCTGTTCCCACCGCCAAGAAATATCCCCAATTCTTCTGCCCCTTTCCTGTACTGCAAGCAGTGTTCAGGTTGGCCGGTGGCTTTGACCGAATCGTGCAGCATTCTGCCCTCGAATGAGTCGTTTGGGAACTGTGAATCCTCCCAGTTGCAACAAGAAAATCTCCGGGACCAACTGGCGATTGTCCCGCGGGGTTGATACTACTCTCACCCGCGGTGGCCACGGGTGCAGGGATCGCAGTGAGGCCATTGCTAGGGCACAACAAGCGAGGGCGAGATGAAACGCTTGCCTTCAAGTGCCGCCTCGATAGCTAGAGGAAGATCGGTCATCAAACGGTGTTTGATGACATAACCAAGTGCACCAGCGGCGAACGCGGATCGGATGAACTCCGGATTGCCGTATACGGTAAGGAAGATTAGCTTAGCTCTTGTCCCGGAATCCTTGAGGCGTTCGGCAGCTTTCACTCCGTTGAGCCGAGGCATAGAGATGTCCATGACCACGACATCCGGCGCCAGTGCGGCTACGAAATCCAGCACCGTCTCACCGTCACACGCCGTACCCACCACGTCATAGCGCGCGTGCAGCAGGTCCTTGACCACCGCGAGCATGGCCTCGTGGTCGTCCGCCAGAAACAAACGCCAGCGACGCCCCGTAGCACAATTGGACACGAGCACCTCGGGTCGGTCTCTGGGGAGACGGAGACTCGCACCGGTGGACTCACGAATGTTAAAGGCGATGGCAGGCTGAGAGCAACTGTGAGAAATCCTAGGCGCTGGGGGAATTGGGCCGAGTCTATGTGGAAACGATCCCTTGCCTGACAGCATACTGCACGAGATCCGCATTGGTCTTCAGGTTGAGGAGCGCCATAATGCGATACTTGTGGAACTCGACGGTCCGTGTTGTGATGTTCAGGATAGCGGCCGCTTCCTTCATCGACTTCCCTTCCGCCAGCAACTGTAGCACCTCACGCTGGCGAGGACTCAGCTCGGGTAGTCCGTCTCCACCCGGCGCCCGATTCAGCATACACTCCATCATGCCTTGGGCAATCAGAGGAGACACGTAGGACCGGCCGCGAATGGCCTCGCGAATCGCCACCGACAACTCCGATGCAGCGGAGTTCTTCAGCAGGTACCCGGATGCCTTGCGGCGAAACGCCTCCGCCGCAAGATTGGGATCGCGGTTTTGCGTGAGATAGACAACCTTGATCTTAGGTTCCAGTTCTCGTAGCTGCTGGCCGGCATCCAGCCCATTCAGCAACGGCATCCCGATGTCGAGCACGACTACATCGGGACGCAGGCCGATCGCAGCGCTTAACAAGGCTCGGCCGTCTGCCACGCAGCCTACAACCTCAAACTCGCTTTCCAGCAGCTTACATAAGGCATCGGTAATCAGAGTGTGATCATCGGCCAGAAGTACGCGCGTGCGACCCATGATTGAGCCTCCCCAGGACTACATCGCTGCTGACTCGAAAGCCCCGTCATCAAGGCGACCCGTGCCCACGCCTGCCAAAGGCACGCACACTTCGATCCGAGTGCCTGTTGCAGGCGAAGATCGTATGGAAATACTGCCCTTGACCAGGCGCAGCCGCTCGCGGATGCTCACGATGCCAAGACCCGGTTTTCCTTGCCGCGCATCCAAGTCGAACCCCACGCCGTCATCCTCCACGAGCAGCCGAATGCCGGCATCAGTTCCGTCCAGACACACTCTGGCAAGCCGGGCGCGACTATGCTTGGCAATGTTGCTGAGACACTCCTGAGCTATTCTAAAGAGACACAGCGCAATTTCAGAAGAAAGGTCTGAGGGTACATCGCGCTCGCCGAACTCGACCCCAATGCCGTGCTGTTCCCTAAACTCGGTGCAGAGATTTCTAAGGGCTGGCACCAGTCCAAGATTCTCGAGTAGGGAGGAGTGGAGGTTGTGGGAAAGACGGTGGACGTCCTCCGAGAGGTCATTCGTTTCCTGCCATACCCTGTCGATCCTCTGCGTGACTTCAGGATCTGATTCCAAAAGGCGGTTGTGCAATTGCCCCAACTCGATCGCCAGCAGTCCGAGCCTTTGGTTGAGGTCATCGTGCAGCTCGCGTGCAATCCTGCTTCGCTCTTCTTCTTGCGCCTTGATGAGGCGGCCGGTGAGCTGCCGCAGCGAATGCTCGGCCAGCTCTTGTTGGGTAATGTCTTCGACCATAGCGACACAATACTGGAGCCGTCCATTTCTATTGCGCAGCGCAGTAACACTGAGTCGCGCCCAACACCGCTTCCTGTCCTTACGAACATAGCGCTTCTTCAGTTGGTATTGGTCGCGCTTACCATCGACCATTTCTCTGTAAAATGACAAATCAGCTGCATCATCGTCAGGGTGAGTGACATCAGCCAGTTTGATGGCATGGAGTTCTTCGTCGGAATAGCCTAGCATGCTCTGCAGGGCTCGGTTGCTCCGGACGGGATGGCCGGAATCATCCAATAGAGCCATGCCAATCGCGGCGTTCTCGAAGATTATTCGAAACTCCGCTTCATTTCGTCGCAGGGCTTCTTCAGCCCGCTGGCGTTCCGCAACCTCCAAATCAAGCTGTTCATGGGAGTGGGCGAGCTCCGCGGTGTGGTTCAAGCGAGCTCGGCGTGCGCTTTGAAACACATGGTACTGTGCTTCATAGACGTCCAGAGGGACTCGTCGAATGAGAAAAACCCTCCTTTGATCTATCCAGAGGGCGGTGCACTGCAGCGGCACCTCACGCCCGTCTCCCCCTGCTTCCATCCAGGTTCCGGATCTTACACAACCTTCTGACTTCGAAGACCAAAACTCCTGAGCATCGAGCAGAAAATTCTCAATGAACGGAAACCTTTGTGTTAGGTGTAGCGACCGCCTAGGACTCTTATCTTCGCCGCCGATTTCACTCCACCAGCCCGGAGCCTGCCCGATGAGCCGAAAACAGCAGTCGCGAATATGTTCGAACACTGCGTAGCCCTGATTCCGCAAGATGGCGGCCGGAAGATTCCGGGTGATCATACTCGAACCCAATATATTCACAAGGCCATTGCATCGATCATCTCAAGCGCCCCGCCAAGGCCCTAGGCTCCTTGATGATTGTCTATCCGCACGTAACGTCGATGAGTCTGCGCCCCTGCGGTTGAGGGCCGGGCGAGAGCAGGCTCGAAAGGCGTCTCGCTTACCTTTCAAGGATCGCACACGCTAGCTGGTGAAAGGCCGCCTGAACGCCGTCGCCGGTCTTCGCGCTCGTACGGACAACCGCGCGGCCGTCGCGTTCAAGCTCCCCTACCAATTCCGGTCCGACCTCCCATTTGTTGGTAAGATCGCTCTTGTTAACGACGATGATGGATGGCACTCTAGCTGAGACGCTCCTGACTTTCTCGTCAAACGCAAGCGCTGCCTGGAGGGTCGCACGTCGGGTGCCATCAGCCACAAGCAGGTAACCCGCCATACCGCGAAGGTAAGACATGCGAACCTGCTGAAACTCGTCTTCCCCGTAGATGTCCCACAACACCATCGCAAGCTCCCCGCCTCTCGAGGTTGCGATGACTTTCTTATCGATCTTGACTCCAATCGTGGTTTGGTATGACTCGGAATAGACACTTTCGACGAACCTGCGAACCAAGCTGGTCTTTCCAACGGCAAAAGTCCCGAGCATGCAGACTTTTTTTTGCAGCATCACACCAGAATTCACATCACTTCCTCGGGGCTTTGGAAACGTGGACGCGAAAAGTAACACTCCTATGGTATGTGGTGTCGTTACCCATCGCCGCAACCTGAAGGGAACTCGAATATCCGATGCCTCTTACGAGAAGACTTCTCGGCTTGATTTCATTTCGGATGAGTCTGCGGGCCACCATATCGGCCCGGCGCTTGCTTAGCAAGAGATTCCAGGCTTCTGCACCCGTATTGTCGCTGTGACCGATGACTTCGATGACGAGATCCTGACCCACCGCCGTCGGACCATCGGCCAGGGTGGCCTTGATTTCCTTCACGAGCTTTTCAAAGTTGGTTTGCTGCTCTGCGTCCAGTTCCGCGCGGTTAACCTCAAAGAGGAGGGCGGCAGATTCGATTGCGTGTTTGTGGCGCTCAAACTCAACCCGCTCTTGATCTTGCAAGCCTGACATGTCAAGCTCTTGAAAACCCGGAAGCATGATGGCGCGCCTCTTCAGAGCCTCAATCCACGCTGCCGAAGCTTTTCCTTGGACGCGAAGATTGCCACTCCGAACCGATAAAGTCACGGTCGGTGGTGGTTGCAAGACCATGGCAATGCGCTTCAATACAATGGCGTCATCGAGAGAATAGTAAGGCGCCCAACGAAACTGAACCCGCCCCGCGTCTAAACCTGTTCCCTCAAGCAGAGACCTGGGCTCGACCGCCAATGGGTCTCGGAGGCCGCTGATTTGGTACTGGCTTTTCTCCTTGGTGAACGAAGTCACAGCGATGCCGGGCTGGGCCCGGAGTTTGTTAACAAAAAGACTCCAATGCCGCTGGCGCCGAAAACCAGCCCACATCCATATACCGGCGGCGGCCAGCAACAGAAGCAGCGCGATCGAGAAGTAGGGCTTCGGTGCGCCTTGCGTGTTCTCGTGGTATCGTGAGTTGAAACAGAGGGCCAAGTCTTCCCGGACACCTTCAAAGACAGACGAGTCTCCGTCAAATCCCTCAAGGGCTGAGCCAAACCTGCCATGGACCTTCTCCAACGCTTCCCGGAACGTCAGGCGGAGAGCCTCAGGGGCGTGCCCACGGATCGCCGTTGCGAGAATGGCCTGCGGTCCCTGCTCAACCCATACCTCAAGTTCACCGAGGCGCATGCTTTCAATAGGTTCGTCTCTCGGCACGCTGAAAGAATCGCGAACAAAGTCCTGGATCGCCGATAGCATTCCGGAAACCAGAGCCGGATCCAGAGCATCCACTCTTGGAGCAACTTCATGATGAAGAATCAGGCTCGTCCCAGCGTGAATCAGGAAGACCTGTTCGACCCGGTAGACAAGGCTATGTAAGACTACGACCTCCGCAAATTTCTTGCCGGTGCGGATCGCTTCCATGCGCCATCTTATCCCCCGAATCGACAAGCTGTATTCCAAAGCCCTGTTGAACGATTCCGTCATCGACCGGATGTACTGGGCTATGGACCTGCGAACTGCGGGTCCAACAACCGGGAAGAGTGCCTCGCTGAGTATCCCCGGATGCTTGCGGGCTGATTCTGTTAGAGATCCGACAATCGAAGGTGTGAGCGCCTCGATGAGGGCTTGGCTTCCGCCTTGGGAGTGGCGTAATTGAATCGCTTCGGCAAGGACGGCACTGATTTCCTGGGCGCGTAACTCAGGATTCTCCAGTCTTTCGTAAAGGGTCCTGATGTCCCGCTGCTCGGGGCCAACTAGCAGCCTGCGAAGTACGGCGAACGAGCGACCGTCTCCCGAGGATGCTTCCTCTTGCGGTCCGCCGCAGAAGCCACCTCCCGAATGCTCATCCACGTCCGTAGCTCTCATGCAACCTGACAGCTCATTCCTTTGGCAGGATAAGCTGATCACGTAGGTGCAAGGCGAATTCACTAAACAAGTCGGCCAGCGCAAGGCGATCCATCTTCTCGAATCTTAAAGCTTGGACCTCCCGGTCAAGTTCGCCGGCGATCTGTCGCTGTAGTTTCTCGATTTCAGCCGCGAATGCTTTTGAGTGCTCCAGCATTCTCGCGCGCAAATCGCTTTGGTTGGTTGCCGCCTGCTCTTCGGCCTCGGCGAGTCTCTTCTCCAACGCTTTCGAAGCCTCCAGGATCTCCCGGGAAAGTTGTTTCAGCGACTCGGCCCGGTCAGCCTTCTCGGTTTTTAGGCGCTGACCGAGAGATTCAATCTCCTTGCGGGTGAACGACTCCAATGAGTCCACTTGCTTCTTAAGCTCTTCGCGAAGACCGTCGACAGTTTTGACCAGCCGCTCCTCAAGACGCATGAAACGCTTCTCATAGTCCCGCATCTGGGATCCAAAGAGAATGTCCCGGATCTTGTTGACGTTGGTGCCCTCCTGGGTCTCGACGGCCTCCGTGGGATCACTCTTTGGGTCGGTAGGTGACGTCATTTTAGTAACCCTCTTGTTTGCAGGTTCCCCCCGGGCTCGACCCGGCGTTCGTTGATCTTTAGGGTTGCGCATTGGCAAGCTACCGAACGAACGTCCTACCCTTTTGCGTTCGAGGGTCCAGACACGCGTCGCTCGTCTTTGAACTCGGGAGGAGCTCAAAGACAAATTCTTCAGTTTCCCATATCTGACTCGCCCGGAGGAGTCGATAGTCCGGACTGCGATCGCCCTTCTGTAGGGAAAGGCGGAGTACCCCCAAATTATTGATGAGGTATGCTATCGCGTTTGGAGAAATACGTCAATAATGACATAATGACGTATTGAACTACTACCGCATCAATCGCATCCAGATACTCCCAGGGGTTGGAAGTCGTCAGCACTTAGCCGAGTGATCGCCGTCTCGTGAATCATCAGCGGAACCAACTTTTCAGGAAGATCTACAAAAGAAAGCACAACGGCCGTCGCGGCTTCTAAAAGACGCGAACACATCTGAGCATGGCCCCAACGTCCCAAGGGGGGCCTCCAGCCTCAGAAGGTCTGATCCGTACCCAATTTCGGTCCCCGCGACGGCGCTGGGGTATACTTCCGTTTAGAGAACGAGGGACGACTTGAGGAATCCACCAAGGGAGGCTCAGTCGGAGAAACGCCGTCCCAGAGCATCCGGAACGTCTTGTAGCAGCCCGATGCGACATCTATCCAGGTCTTGCCTGACAATCATTCAGCTCGCAACCCTTTTCATCCTATTCTCCCCTTCGCCGGTTTTCGCAAGCCAGGAAGACAGCAGCTTCGCGGCGGCGGAAAAGCTTTATGCTGCAGGCAACCTCGCTGGAGCAGAGGCGCTTCTTCAAAAGATAGGAAAGAATGACCTGAATTTCTCACAAGCGCTTCGGCGCCTTGGGGCGATCTATTATTTCACTGGACGAACCGCGCTGGCCGAGGACAAATTCGCCCAGTACGCACAGCTTCGCGAGTCAGCAGAAGCCTATACTTTGCTGGCGGGGGTGCAGTTTGACCTCCGGAAATTCGGCCCAGCCACTGAGTCGGCTGAACACGCTATTCGCCTCGATCATGGTTACGAAAAGGCCTTCGTCGAGTTAGGAAGGATTCAGGCTGCATTGGGCGACTGGCCCGACGCCGAGAAGGCCTACCATGAGGCCCTGCGTTTGAACGCGAGCGACGGCGATACCTGGTTCTTAATGGGGCGCGGGTATTTCTTGAGAAACGACTTCAAAAAGGCCAGGGAGGCATTTGAGAAGTCGATCAAACTTAGCCCACGGCAAGTCCACACCTATACCAATCTCGCGCTGACGCTCGAAGCCATGGGAGATGACAATGCGGCCGAAAACATTCTGCGGCAGGGCGTGAACGCAGGCGAGGCCTTAGCCCGGCCCGATGGCGCGGCGGGAGTGGCCTACGGTACATTTCTTTTCGAGCGCGGGCGGGAGGCGGAGAGCCTAGCGGTTTTGCGTCAAGCGATTAAGGAGTCGCCACGAGACGGTGAGGCTCACTACGAACTCGCACGCTGCCTCTTCCGCATGAAGCAGCTAGATCAGGCCGCCGCAGAAGCAGAGACGGCCCTTCGCTTGAGCAGCCCCGGATATAGGATTCACTATCTGCTTTCCCGAATTTACACTGCGCTCGGGGACGCGCAGAATGCCACACGCCATGCCGAAGAAGCGGCGCGACTCGCCGACCGGAAGCTCTCATTCAAAGCGGAATAGTGCTTCTGGGCTGCGAAGGCTACTGCGGTTCTGTGACGGCCAAAACCCGATCGGCCTTGATATTCGTAAGTTCCTGACGCACGCCGCTGGGCCAACGGATTTCCAGGCGCTTGACCACAGCCTCGCTTCCCAGGCCAAAATGTACCCGCCGGTCGCTCGATCCCGCGTAACCGACGCTGGTCGAGACGTGATTGTACTGGATGCCGCTTTCAGTTTCGACCTTCAACTTGGCGCCGATCCCGTCGCGATTGCTGCGCGTTCCGATTGTCTTTACGATAAGCCAATGATTTTCGGGGGCGGAGTCGTTTTGGAGTATTTGCGCCGGCGCATTCAACGCTGAAACCGCCAGATCGATCCGGCCGTCGTTATTGAAGTCGCCAAAGGCACAGCCCCGATGCGCCAGTGGCCGCTCGAAATCCTCACCGGCATCGGATGAGGCGTCCAAAAAGCGGCCCTTATCATTAAGAAAGACCGCGTTAGATTGCCGGAACGGGACATTCATCTGCTCCATCTCAATTTTGTCGTTCACGTGTGAATTCACCGCTACCAAATCCTTCCACCCGTCGTTATTCATGTCGTAAATACCGTTGCTCCACCCGCTCAGGAAGACGCTCCAGCGCGCCAGCAAACTCGAATGGGTGGAATCGTCAAATATCCCGCGGTCCTCATTGTGAAAGTAAGAAAAGGTCTCATTCGAGATCGCCGTCACAAAAAGATCGGGTCGCCCGTCGTTGTCCACATCCCGGAAGTCGGCGCCCATGTAGGAAAGAGCCGCGCCGTCGCCATTGAAGGCAACCCCCGCCTGCAGGGCTACTTCGCTGAACCTGCCGTTGCCATCGTTATGGAACAGGAAATTCCGAGTGGTGTCATTGGCCACAAAGACGTCCGGCTTGCCGTCATCGTCGTAGTCGGCGAAAGCTACCCCCATTCCTTTGCCCAAATGGGCGCGGATACCGGAAGACTCCGACACATCTGAAAACGTGCCGTCCCGGTTATTGTGATAGAGCATGTTTGGCAAGGGACTGAATCTTGATGGATGACAATAGACACGCACTCCCATCTTGGAAGGGGCGCAGTAGGGGTTCTTGTCGAGACCCCAGACACAGTAGTTGACGACGAAGAGGTCGAGCCAGCCATCGTTGTCGAAATCAAACCAGCCAGCGGCAACTGACCATGTCTTTCCGTGCTGCGCGATCGAGGCCGGCGACGCCAGCGTGGGCGGTAACGTCTGTGAAGGTCCCATCGTGGTTGTTGTGGTAAAGGATGTTCCTGTTCACTCCGGTTACGTACAGGTCTTCCCAACCGTCGTTGTCATAGTCACTCGCGGCAACTCCCATGGAATAGCCTTCACCCTTCACCCCGGCCTGCTCGGTCACGTCGGTGAAAGTGCCGTTTCCATTGTTAAGGTAAAGTCGGTTCCAGTATTGCGGCCCGGTTTTTTGCAGTTCGGGGATGTGAGCGCCATTGGCAAAGTACAAGTCTGGCAGGCCGTCGTTGTTGTAGTCGAAAACAGCCACACCCGCGACCATGGGCTCGATCTGATACTTGTAGGGCGTTGCGCAGTTATCGAGCACAAAGTGAGTGCCCGCACTGGAGGCAATGTCCTTGAATCTTACTCTAAAATCTGTAGCTGGATTGGGTGCCGCCAGAGGTGACAGCATTGCCGCAAGCGTGCAAAGTAGTGCCACCAACAGAGAAGCTGATACCGGCCAAGTGAGTGGGCGGGGCTGACGACACCAATTCTTCATGGAGGCGGCTCTCCTGGGCATAGGGCCTGAGGACCCTTGACAGGTTGGGAAGCGCCGCAACCGGTAACCGAGCAGGTTCATCTCCCCTTAGGCAGTCCTGAAGCTATCCTGCCGCCCGTGCTGGACTTTAAAATCAGCATTTTCGCAGTCGTCGTGCGAATTTCAAATCCAGTAGTTTGGCAACGGCCTCATCCTTGGCTTCCACCATTCCTTGATCACCCACAGCTTTGTAGTTGTTTCGACGTCCTCCGGCAGGTACGAGGTGATTCCGAATTGGATTCGGCGTCCCGCAAAGGTCATAGGCAAGGGCGCACTGAATACAATCCAGGGATTCCACTGGTTATTACTGATCTGGCGATAGTCCGGAGTTGCCGCGAATTCGACGATCGATCCATCAACCATGGCCATGGCCTGCACGAGTTCGCTCATTTGTGACTGCCGCCATCTCCGCCCCTGGCGACTAAGAGCATTGACGACGGCCACTTGGTGGCGACCGTTCGCATATCCTGGCAACGTTCCTTCGAATGCTTGGTATCTCCTGCGGTACCCCCGGCGCTCGAGAACTTCCGAATCGGCGAAGTGCATCTCGAGTTCCGGGGCCTCTGCTGTTTCCCTGATTGGCACGCCGTAAGAACAGGGCGATGACAATCCCAGCAATTCTCTGGCGGGCAAGCCGTCCTCTGCAACCCCCAGCGGGCCTACCTCGATCATTGCGACTTCGAAAGGGCGCAACTGGATTTCCACTTCTTCCCCCGTCGTGAAGGACGCGGCCCCTTTTCTCGCCAGCACGGCCTGCAAGGGGTGGTGCAACCGCATCTGCAGTTGCTGGCCCTTGCCGGCTCGTAAGCCAATCGGCTCGCCTAGATCGAGTTTCGCCGTGCGGCTGTCAAAGGAAACGTTATTCAGGAAGAGAAAACCATGGCTGCCGTCAAAGTAGCTATACCCGTAGATCTCGTCTTTCCACGCGTCTCCGATGGTGTGCCGTCGAGTCAGGAAGACCCGCTCGTTCCTCTTTACCAATGCCTGAATCTGAGCCAGAAATTCCACATCGTGATTTTCCAAATTGAAGATGTCGGACCAGACCTGGGGGAACAGCAAGTTGCCACGGGCCAGATCCATGATCAGGGCCTCCTGCCACCGAACCGTTTCCATCTGGTTGCCCCACCAATTGTTAGCCAGCCAAACCCCCAGACTGTCATGATTCCTCGGGGGCACCCAGCGGGCAAACTGAGAGCCCTGGTCTAAGGCCTGGGTGACTGCGTCACGGAAGAAAAGCGCCGGATAGTCTCCTGTACTTGCTGCTTCCATGGAGAGCCGGATGTCAAAAATCACGTCGCCGTGGAGAGCCGAGAATGGAGAATAGATGCCCCAGTACCAAACGACGAAAACTTCACTGTTGGCCTTGCGGGCCGCGCGTGCGATATCGATAAGGTGGTTGAGACTCTCTTCGGTCGAGTATTTGCCGGGTAGATGTCCGTGTTCAGTTGAGTTGCAATAGTAATCGCCCCCATCGAGCTTGATCAGTTCGACGTGATTCTCTTTGATATGGTGAACGATTGCGCCCTTTAGGGTGCTGAAATAGGGTTCTGAAGCTACACAGAGCGCACTCACATTGCCCGTCATGTCCGCCAGATAACCGTAGCGGAAAAGGCCCGGCGAAGACTGCTTGGGGCTTGGGACTCGGCTGGGCGCCATTTTCGGCGAGCGCGCGTTCGACCAGGCTCCCATGGTCACGCAGAACCACTGACCAAATTTCATGCCCAGTTCGCGGACTTGTTCGATCATCTGTCCCGGCCCGTCGGGAAAGGAAAAGAGTCGAAACTTCTTCAGGTCCGAGGTCGTATCCAGACTCATGTCCGGGATGTAGTAGTCAAACTTGATTCCTCGCTTTTGCCAATCCGCCAGCAGATTCAGAGTTCCGGTGTTTTGATGGTCATTCAGGGCCCAACTAGTGCCATCCGTAAACGCGGTGAGGCCAAAGGGATCGTATAGCGCCTGGATCTTGTTCTTACGGACTGTATTCGCCTCGATGTACTCCAGGAAGCCACGATTCGCCTGATGTTCGGGAGCGACGCCTACTATGGCGTTGTGACTACGCCATGTCGCGCCCGGTTTCAGCCATCTTCCCGGAAAGTGAGTGAGCTGAACAGTCCTGTCGTTCCAGCGGTTGAAACCCGAAGGGTGTTCTACTGCAGCAAAAGCTTGGTCGTCGATGGTGAGCGGATAACCGTAACCTCCTTCCGCCAGGGGGTCATCTACTTGGAAGCTGTCAAGATCAACATCGAGCAATAAGACCGGGTTCGAACTGCCATTCCGGATATCAGCCCACTTCCGCCGGATGGGTCCTTCGAGCTGATAGTGAAGTTCCACGTGTATTTGCGAGCTTTGATTGACCAGCTTGGCCCTTAGGGAAGGTTGGCCGCCCTCCGTTTCTTGCTTCACCTCGAGGACCTCAAACTCGGTAATTTGAAGGTATGGCTCTCCCACAGTCACGAATTGGTCGTGCAAAACCGGGTCAAAATGATGCCGGTCCAGTATGTCATCGCTCAGGTCACTATAGTGCCGGTCATAGGAATGGGTCCGTACCGCGATCACATTGGGTTTGCCAGAATCGAAGCTCAGCACCTCGTAGGCGGGTGTGTGAGGCGAGATCCGAAATTGCTCCGCCTTTCGCCAGCGCCCGACGGTCGTGCGCCGGCCGGCTTCAACACCGTTCACGTAAACCCAATATTCTTTCCAGTCGGTCTCGTCGTAGCCGCCCAAATTCAGGACGATTATCTCGTCTCGATCCGCAGATGCCAGTTCGAGCCTAGCCCTGAACCAGCCGTATCCTCCGTATACAATCGGCGGTCGTCCTTGACTTAAGGTCAGTCCGGATGATGATGATGTCGTTACGCCACGCAAGCCAAGATTCAGGCAGGTCGGCCATTTGGAATCGTCAAATTCCCTCTGGTGGAAGCCCTGTTTGTAGCCCCCCTCCGCGTCTTGCGGGGTCGAGTCATTATCGGGGCCAAAGGTACACTGCCACCACGGTATCTCGATTCTCCGTTTTGCCGCAGATAAGGTCAGGCTCAATTCCGCGGCCGCGCCTAGCGGGAACGAGCGGCCGCTCAGGCGATTTCGCAGAAGGTTGCTGCCGAACTTTCCCTCCGCTCGCGAGAACTCCCAACCTATCTGATCATTCTCCAGGACCAGCTTGTTTTCGCCCGGCGCACCTCCGCCGGCGAGATCTCCTTTGACAGCCATCGCACCTGCAAATCCGGCAATCGTGGTCTTGACGAAGTCCCTTCGATTTACTGGAATGGCCATCTTAGTCTCCTAATTTTGGCAAGATTTGGAGTGGTGGAATATCGAATTTCCCGTCGGAAGGTCTCCAGGCGGTCTTCTGGTGGGGTCAACCTACCACAGAGAGGACAAGGAAGCGACCCAGTGGCATCTCGTCCCTTGTCCCCTCTTTTTCGAGCACGTCGTTACCAACCGTTGAACCAAACGACTGCCTCGAATTGGAGCGCAGCGTCTTTCACCAAACAAGCCGGAAAACCGCCTGAATGATTCTTCCGGCACCTGCACCGTTGATCGTTCCCAAGAGCGGGTTGCTCGAAACGGGTTCCGTCACAGTGGAGTTAGGACCGCCGAAGTTCGCTCTGTTGAAGGCATTGAAGAACTCGGCCCTGAACTGTAGTGTGACCCTCTCCGTCAACTTAGTATCTTTGATCGCCGAAAGGTCCCAGGTGAAAAAGCCGGGTTGATCGAGGAATCCGTTTCCGGAATTCCCCCAGGTGTTAGCTGGGGCTACTGCAAAGCAGCTTGTATCGAACCACTTCTGGATGGTTGGGTTGCTCAGCCTTCCGCTGCAAGTTCGGTTGGGCCGGGCGCCACCAAAAAACTCCGTATTGGTATTGCTCAAGCCGATAGCCCCGATCGTAAAGGGAAAACCGGTGTGAGCACTAAGAATTCCAACCGACTCCCAACCACTCACCAGTTTGTTCAGCGCCCCTGAGGCGGAGCCCAGATAGCGCTGGCCCTTGCCGAAAGGCAGTACGTAAGTGTGACTGAACACAAAGTTGTGCTTGAGGTTGAAATCGGTCCGTTGCCAACCAAGTCGAACGTCCCACGGCAACATTAAGCTATTTCCCATAGACTGGGAGTCATCCATCGCATTCGAGTAGGTATAGCCCACACGGAAGGTCAGATTGTGGCTATACCTCTTCTCCATATCGACCTGGAGCGCATTGTAAGCCGATTGGGCTTCTGATTTATCGTTCAGGATCGCCCCGAGAGTGGGAAACGGGAGGCGATCGGCGAGAGGCGTAGTGCCCAGATGGGCAACGTTGTACTGAGTTCGAACGAACATGTGGGTGCCACGATTTCCCAGATAGGCCACGGTGAGCAATGTCGACCCGGGAAGTTGGTGCTGGACGCTTAGCGTATACTGCTGTAAGTACGGGTCACTCCGGTCGGGATCTGTGGTCAGATTATAGCCCCCTAGAGACGGGCCTGAAACCCCAAACTGATTCGCAGGACTTATCGGGACATTTGAAGTGCCTGACTGCGAGTACGGGGTTACAACGGGGAAGCCCAGGGCGTTGAAGCTATACTCGTCAAATATCAAGGTGTCGAAGAAAATCCCGTAGCTGGCACGGACGGACCATTTGTCTTTTCCGAAGGGCCTCCAAGCCAAGCCGACGCGGGGGGCAAAATCATGGAAGTTGGTTCTTACGATCGCACGCCCGTTGTGCGGTGTAACAATGGGCTGGCCCGCGATCGTCGTAGGCGACGTCACCTTGGCATACTCGAAGACGTACGGGGTGTTGGGGGCGAAGCCGGCCCCGGGAACGAAAGCGGACAGGTTATCGTATTTGTCGTGAGGAGGTTGCGACACTTCATAGCGCAGACCAGCGTCCACCGTCAGATTCCTGGTTAGCTGGTATTTGTCTTCGACAAATGTCCCCAGATTCCACAACCGGCGATACGGAAGTGAGCTCTTGGTGATGGCGTTGGCATTCTGGACATATCCCAACAGGAAATCAGCCAAGCCATTCCCGGAATATTGGCCAGTATAGCTAAATGAGCCTGGCTGACCGTTGAATATCGGGTTGGAGACTTGATAACGAGTGAGATCGCCTCCAAATTGAATGGAGTGCCGTCCTCTCAAATACACAACAGAATCGTTGTAAGCGTAATTGTTGCTGAGCGAGATGTCACAAAGGAAGCTCGCGTCAGTGCCTCTTATGCCAGTGATACCAAGACTCACGGGGGCCTTACAGGGGGCATAAGTGTTAGCCCCAACCAAGCCCAATTCCGAGTTAAAGTCTTCACTACCCACGCCCGGTCCAAAGGGCTGGTTTGGCCGGTTGTTCACACGATCATAGCCAAAGTGAAACTCGTTGATTACAGCCGGGCTGAAGATATGCGTCCAGGAGATAACTCCGTTTCTGGCATTATAGGGTGACGCAAGCCCGTAAGAGGTGAATGCGGGATTGGTGATGGCCGAATTCCCGTACCCAAATCGCACAAAAAAGCTGTTCTTCTCACTTCTGTTGTAATCGATGCGGACGTCGAAGAAATTATCGGTCTGCAATTTGTTACTTTGGATACTGCGGTTGATAGTCCCGGCCGGACCCGGTAAGTTGGGGGCCGGAAATACTCTGGGACCCAAGGCGATATACTTCTTGGCAAACGCATCGATTTGACCTGGAGGAATAATGTTTCCTGCAAATGGTTGTCCAGTGAAGGCGTCGTGGATGGAGACGTCAGTGATATCCGACAGGTTGCCACCCAGCTCGGCGGCCGTGGGTACAGATCCGCGAAGTGTATTCCCGACGACATCCCGCACAAACTGTACGTTACCAAAATAGAATAGTTTGTCCTTCTTAATCGCTCCTCCGGCCGCACCGCCGAAGTGGTTTTGCCGCAGGGGCGGTAGGTTGACATCAAAAAAGCTGCGAGCGTCTAGGACGTTGTTTCGAAAAGTCTCCCAAGCCACGCCGTGGATCTGATTCTTCCCGGAGCGGCTCACAATATTGACTACTCCGGGCCCAGGGTATTTGGCGGAATAGTAGCCACGCTGGATGTTGAATTCGTCAACCATTTCCAGGGGTAACTGATATCCGATACTGCCGTACTCCGGACTCTTGGTCGGCACTCCGTCTATGAGGTTGGTAGTGAAGAAATCCTGGGAGCCCGAGATGCCGACCGCCATATCGCCCCTGCCGCCCGAGAAAGCGCCAGACCAGCTTCCCGGATAATCGACAACAGTCCCCGCCGAAAGCTTCGCCAAGGCTATGAAGCTCCGGCCCAGAATGGGGAGAGTGGTAATCTCGGTATGCCCTGTAATTGCCCCCAGAGACGGCATGGTCGCATCGACCTTCGCCGCTTGCGAAGTGACCGTCACTTGCTGGGTTACGGTGCCAACGCCCATCTGGACGTTTTGGGTATTCGTCTCGTTGACTCGCACGATGAGGTCGGTGACGGTGCTGGTGCTGAAGCCCGTCTTCGTTACCGTGAGCTGATAAACGTCCGGCGCCACCAAGGGAAACTCGAAGTTTCCAGTCTGGAGAGACTGAGTCGAGCGTCTCACCCCGGTTGTTGTCGATTGGAGTGCAACGTCAGCGCCAGGAATAGCACTCCCTGTTTGGTCCGTTACCATACCAAGAACAGTCCCGGTGCTTGTCTGGGCCACGGCGTCGTTAGCCACGCAGAACAAAAAGGCACCCGTGCAAAGAACGATCGAAAGGAAAAGACTCTTTCGCCCCCTCATAAACAACCTCCTGGAAATTTGGAATCGTTACTTACCTGCACCTCGGGGTGTGCTTGTGCCCAGGGCAAACTTATAGTGAGGACTCAGCCGATCCTGTAACTGCACTGCCTTAATAAGTTCCTTCACGCAGAAGATCCATTGGCTCCGGCTCTCCTCAAAGTTCACCCGCCATGCTATAGGGGAGACAAACCCTCGTGGCTGACCATGACCCGACGCAATAGGCTGCAAATAGAAATGCCTCGTTAAACTTGCGCTCACTGATTACCACTCTGTCTGTTCAATGTCAAGGGAAAAGGGACACCTGCAAAAATATATTTCACCGGGGTTAGTAATCGCCGCAAATTATTTCACCACCAACAAAGGAGAGAATTGCGCGATCCTCCCAATCAAGACGCGAACAGGACCGGGATACCATGCCTACGGGTAGACGTGTCTACGCGCGGATTGAGTGTATTTTCAGCGTTGCTACGGGCGCCTCTTGCGCGGTGGGATTTCAACTAAAATACGGACGTGGCCGAGTCTTAAATGGAAAGTGTTTGTTTGACAGGAGTGTAACGCCAATGCGGCGGACTTGCAGTGCCGGGGGTCGGTCTCGGCCTCACACTTATTTTTTCCTCTTCTCCACCTGTAGCTGGCGATAGGCCTCACTACGTGAGAGTTTACGCCTTTTGGCGACGGCCTTGAGCGCTGCCTTCTCGTCGACGTCCTCCTCTTTCATGATCCGCCCGACTTCTTTCAGCAGGGATTGCTCAATCGCCTGATCCTCCTCCTTCGCCAGGGGTGGAGCGACGAGGACGGTGAACTCGCCCTTGGGCGTCTTCCTCTTCAACTGCTCGACCACTTCCGACGCCGAGCCCCGGATGAACTCTTCGTACACCTTTGTGACCTCGCGCGCTACAACCACTTCTGGATCGTGAAAGACCTTCTGGACGTCCACCAGCATATCGGTGATGCGATGCGGCGCCTCATAGAAAACCAAGGTCTTGGTGGCGTCCTTCATCGCTTCCAGAGCTTTCTTGCGAGCCAGTTTCTTGGGCGGAAGGAACCCGAGAAAACGGAATTGGTGGACGGGCAGACCGGAGGCGGCGAGCGCCGCGATGAACGCCGACGAGCCTGGAATGGGGACGACGGGGATATTGTGCCTGATGGCCAGTTTTACCAGCCGGTGGCCGGGATCTGAGATTAGCGGCATCCCTGCGTCGGAGACCAGAGCGATCTGGCTCCCCTGCTCAAGCTGGATGATGAGCTCGGGCGCGCGCGTCATCTCATTATGCTCGTGGTAGCTCACCAGGTCTTTGCGCACCTGATAATGGGTGAGCAGCTTCTGGGCCCGGCGTGTATCCTCACAAGCAATGAAGTCGACTTCCTTCAGGATCCGTAATGCCCGGAAAGTCAGATCTTCCAGGTTACCGATAGGCGTTCCCACCAGGTACAGCCGGCCAGTACCGTCAGATTGCCGCGGTGCGGCCGCCTCAGTGGCTGCGGAGGTTTCGACAAGCTCATTCATCTGGATGAGTCCCCAAAACTGTTGAGATGCATAGCGGTCAGTGTATCAACTTGCCGAGCCCGAAGCAACGCCAGGAAAAACACCGGAATGTTGCCGGAATGTTGAAGGATCCGTCGATGGCTCCAACTGCGCTGCGCTCTTCCTTAAACCGATGACCCTCTCACCTCGTGACCTGTTGGCACGCGACATCTGCCGCGAGCTTTGCGGCACGACTCGGATAGCTGGTATAATGGATAAACTTCTCGGACGGGAGGTTCGGTTTTGCCCCTTTACGAATACCGCTGCCGCAAGTGCGGCACGCAGATTGAAAGAATCCAGAAGTTCTCCGATCCGCTGCTGACTATTTGCGAGGAATGTGGCGGCGAGCTCGAACAGATGCTTTCCGCACCCGCCATCCAGTTTAAGGGTAGCGGATGGTATGTGAACGATTACGGCAAGTCGGGGTCCACCAAACCAGCCGGCGAACAGGCCGAAAGGGCCGCCGAAAAGGCCAGCGACAACAAGTCTGACGCTGCTAAGAGCGAGACCAGTGCGGCCAAGGGCGACGGGTCATCTTCGACGTCTTCGTCCAAGGAAGCCAAGGCGCCCGAGCCCGCACCGGCGAAGAGCTGATCGCCTCCTGTTCATTCCTTAGCGAAGGGAGGATTCCCTCGCCGAACGACTGAGGTTCGCCGCGTTCAGAAGAACGTTCCCGCCGTCCTGGCGGAGTAACCTATCACTGGCTCGCACCCTGACAAGGCGGCCCCCACAGTCGCCACTACAACTTCAACGACTTCAGATAGCGGCGAAAGGGTTTCCCCAGGTCGCGCCGCTTCAAAGCCATTTCCACGGTCGCCTGTAGAAAACCCAGCTTGTCGCCCGCGTCGTAGCGAGTGCCTTCAAATAGGAATCCGTAGATAGGCTCTTTTTCGAGCAGGCGGTGCAGCGCGTCGGTCAACTGGATCTCACCCCCGCTTCCGCTCTGCGTACTCCGGAGTTCCTTGAAGACAGTCGGCGTGAGGATGTAGCGTCCGATAATCGCAAGGTTCGATGGCGCCTTTTTGGTGGTGGGCTTCTCCACCATATCGTCAATCCGAAATAATCGGCCGCCCCAGTGGCGGTCGGGAACGGCGGTGCCCCTGATAATGCCATAGCTCGAAACCGCCGACGGATCCACCTTCTGGATCGCCACTACGCTCCTTCCGTAGCGCTCAAACACTTCCATCATCTGCTTAATGCAGGGGACTCTCCCGTCGATGATGTCGTCGGAGAGCAGCACGGCGAATGGTTCGTTACCCACGAGATCGCGGGCGGTGAGAATCGCATGTCCGAGCCCCAGTGGATTCTTCTGGCGGGTATAGACTACCTCCAGGAGACCGGAAACCGATTTAATCAGTCTCAACTGCTCATCTTTACCGCGCTTCGAGAGCATGCTTTCGAGTTCGAAGGACACGTCGAAGTGATCTTCGATGGCGTTCTTGCCTCGTCCGGTCACGAAGATCACCATCGAAATGCCCGAGGCGGCGACCTCCTCCACGGCGTATTGCACAAGGGGTTTGTCCACAATCGGCAGCATTTCTTTCGGTTGTGCTTTCGTGGCCGGAAGGAATCGCGTACCCAGGCCCGCCACAGGCAGTACAGCTTTGCGCACAGTCATCGAGAGCCTCCGGGAATAGTGCCTGAACATCATTATGCTAACATAAACCCTGAGGAGGACTGGAGAAGAGAGTGGTATTGACTTTCGTCAGGGTATGCCTTCAGGCATGCCGATTCGGTCAGCGCTTTTAGCCGCCTTCACGGGGGTTCGCGCAGCGGCACGCCTAAGGGGGTCGGCCCCGAAGTCAATCATCCCCATTGGGATCCACAGTCCTTTGCAGGCAGCATACGAAATGTTGGTGCTAGGAATTGAATCAAGCTGTGACGAGACGGCCGCGGCCCTCGTAGTGGACGGCACGCGCATTCTCTCGAGCGTGGTGGCTTCCCAAGTTCTAACCCACGCCCGTTACGGCGGCGTGGTGCCGGAACTGGCCTCACGCGAGCACCTGCGCAAGATCGTCCCCGTGGTGGAGGAGGCCTGCCTGCGCGGCGGCGTCTCTCTACAAAATGTTGATGCGATTGCCGTCACCGAAGGACCCGGGTTGATCGGGTCCCTGCTGGTCGGCGTAGTGTACGGCAAAGCGGTGGCGCGGGCATTGGGCAAACCGCTGGTCGGCGTCAATCATCTCGAAGGCCACATCCATGCAGTCCTGCTGGAAACCGCCATCGAGTCAGTCGAAGCTTCAAAGGGAAGCCCTGTCGCCCGCGCGCTTAAGCCTCCCCCCATGTTTCCCAATGTTACCCTGGTGGTTTCCGGTGGTCACACCAGTCTCTTCCGCGTTGCCACCGTAGAGGAACCGGCCGGATGCCCGCCATTCAGCTATCACCGCCTGGGTCAGACGCGCGATGACGCGGCCGGCGAAGCCTTCGACAAGGTAGCAAAACTGCTCGGGCTGGGCTATCCGGGTGGACCGCTGATCGACAGCCTGGCACGACACGGCGATCCGGAGGCGGTGGAGTTCGGCCGCATCAGGATGAAAGGCAACGCGCTTGACTTCAGCTTCTCCGGGGTAAAGACCGCAGTACTCTACCGGGTGCGCGCATCGCCGCTGGCAGTGGAGGCCGCCGAGCGCGGGGAGTGGCGAACCACACGGCAGAGCGACGGGTCCGGGCCGGTGACTGCAGACGAGATACGATTGCATTGCTCCCAAGCGACGCTCGACTTGGTGGCGAGTTTCCAGAACGCCGTCGTCACTGACCTGGTAGAGCGCACGTTCGCTGCCGCCGAGGCCGAAGACGCTGGCAGTCAGGCGATCTGCTCGATTTTTGTCTCAGGTGGCGTGGCCTGCAATTCTCTGCTGCGCGAACGTTTCGCCCAGGCGGGAGTCCGCAGGGGCTTCCCGGTTCGCTTTCCTTCTCCGGGCCTTTCCACTGACAACGCCGCCATGATCGCCGCCGCCGGATACTTCCGTCTGGTGGCGGGCGAGCGCGCAGGCTTGGACCTCACCGCTCACGCCTCATTCCCGCTCGGTGAAAAGAACAGTAAGCAGCAGGCAGTCGGCAGAAAACGTTAAAAAGGGAATAGCAGGCAATGGGCGGTTAGTGAAACGCCAGAAGCCGATACCTTGGAGTAAGGGGCCCACTGCTGACCGCCCTCTGCTTGCTGTCTATCCCCTCGTCCAGAAGCCTTCTGCCGGCCCCTTCTCCTTACCGTCTATTCCGCCCTGCCTTCTAATCTCTTGCCTGTGGTAATGTTCACCCGGTGACCGCACGTATCCAATCCGATTCACGATTTCCCAGGGCGGCGTTGCTTCTTATCGGATTCACAGCCGTCGTGGCGCAGATCGTCTTAATGCGCGAACTGATCGTCGTCTTCTGTGGCAACGAGATCTCCCTGGGACTGATCCTTGCCACCTGGCTTCTCTGGACCGCTTTGGGCAGCGGAGTGCTGGGCCGCGCGGTACGTCGCGTTCAGAATTCACGCAAGCTCGTGGGCGCGCTGCAAGCGGCCATCGGTCTTATATTTCCTGCCACGCTTCTCGTCGTACGAGCGAGCAAGCTCGTCTTCAATCCGATGCCCGGAGAAATCCTGGGGCCGGGCGCCATGCTTCTGACCTCGCTGGCAATCCTGAGCCCATTCTGCTCGGTCGCGGGACTGCTGTTCGCAGCGGGCAGTCGCGCGTACGCGTGCGAGCGCGGTGGATCCGATGACGACGCCACCGGCCACGTCTATCTGCTCGAGGCAGTGGGATCGGGTGTGGGCGGCCTGATTTCGAGCCTCCTGCTGATCCGTTATCTCGGAGTATTCGAGATCGCCTCAGTTCTTGCGCTGTTGAACTTCGTCTCAGCGACGATCTTGATGACGAGAGGCCGGTGGCTCAGGCGGGCGGCGCTGGGGATGTTTCTCGGAGCCTTCCTCTTCCTGGTCTTTCCCCTTCTCGATCACCAGCTGGAAACCGTGTCCCTGGGTTGGCTCTGGCGGGGCTTCCGGGTGGTGGAGACGCGCAATTCCATCTATGGGAATCTCGCCGTGGTTCAAACGGAAGCCAGCCGCAGCCTGTTTGAAAACGGCCTTATGGTCTCGACCCTGCCCGACGTTGCCGCAGCCGAAGAGTCCGTTCATTTCGCTTTGCTTCAGCAGTCTGCGCCCTCAAGCCTATTGATGATCGGTGGCGGCCTGAACGGGAGTATCGCCCAGGCGCTGCAACACTCAACAATCCGACGCCTCGATTACGTCGATCTCGATCCCGCCATTCCGGATTTGGCGCGCGCGTGGTTCCGGGAAGCATGGGCCCCGGCCGGTTCCGACCCACGCGTTCGCACCCACTCCATTGACGGGCGTCTCTTTTTGAAAACAACATTCGAGACATTTGACGTGATCATTGTAAACCTTCCTGATCCCCAAACCGCCCAGTTGAACCGCTTCTACACCTCCGAGTTTTTCCGGGAGGCAGCGGCGCGGCTGACGTCCATGGGCGTCCTATCTTTTGAGCTAAGGGGCGCTGAAGACTACATTAGTTCGGACCTAGCCGATTTTCTGCGCTGCATTCACAAGACACTGCGCGAGGTCTTCCCCGAAGTCACTTTCATTCCCGGCGATCCGGTCCACTTCTTTGCCTCAAAGCACGCCGGGGTTCTCGCCCGGAGCCCGGCGGAACTTCTGGCACGGCTTCGCGAGCGACGCCTCCGCACCAGCTATGTACGCGAGTACTACATCCCTTTCCGGATGGCCCCAGATCGAATGATGGATCTCGATCTCGCGCTTTGGCCGCGTGCCGATACGCCCGTCAATCGTGATTTCGTCCCGATCGCCTACGCCTTCGACGTGTCACTTTGGAGCAAGCGCTTCAACACGAGTTACCGCCGCGCCTTTGGGGCGATTGCCGGCGTGCGCTTCCCACAAGCGGCGCTCTGGACTGGCTTGATCATGGCCGGCTTGTCTGGAATCCTCGGCTGCAGGCCGGGGCGGATGCGGCGGCTTCGAACGAGCGCCGGATTGTGTGTTGCCGCCACCGGGTTCACCCTTATGGGTCTTGAGGTTCTGATCCTGCTTGGCATTCCAGGCCATCTACGGATACGTCTACCAGCAGTTGGCCATCGTGATTGCGGCCTTCATGGTGGGAATGGCCGCGGGTAGCTGGCGGGCGCTCAGACGACGGGAGACTCCGCGGGCCGGCGCGATGCAAGCGGGAGACGTGAAGACGGTTGCCTGGCTGCAGGCGCTCGTAGGGGTTGCATCCCTGCTGCTGTACGCCCTGTTTGCCTGTTTTGCGGGGGTCAAAAACCCGCTAGGGCTCTGGCTGGTAAGCCAGATCGCCTTCCCGGTCCTGGCCCTGGTCTGCGGCATCGTGGGAGGATACCAGTTCCCGGTTGCCAGCCGGGTCTTCTTTGGGTTCGAAGAAAAACATCGGAATGCCGGCACGCTCTACGCCTTGGACCTCGCCGGGGCCTCGCTGGGAGCGGTGGGCCTGAGCGCCTGGTGGGTTCCTGTGTTCGGATTCCTCCGCACGGCCGAACTCATTGCGGTGGTGAACCTGGCGCCTGCCGTCCTTGCTGTCCTCGCAACGGTGCGGTGGCGGAAGCATCAGGAATAGCAGGCTCCGGAGGGCGCTGTTCTCCAAAGACGAAGGCAGTGAACGCGAACACATCCGCATCCTCGTCCTGCCAGGCGTGAGGGGGCAGACCTGCTTTAACGCAGGTTTCCTTCAGAAACGCGTTCCGGTCCCAGTGCTGTTCGGTTGCCACTTGCGGCAGCAACAGTCCTTCCGACCTGCCTTTCCTGATCAGCAGTCCGTCGCGCCCGACGCGAATCTGCTTCCAGTCGGTCACGCGACGCAGTGGCGAAAGCACAGAGATTTCGTACTCCAGATCTTTCAACTCGAGAGCGCTGACGGGGGTAAACCGGGTATCGCGCATGGCGGCAAAAGCCGCCACATCGCGCACAGTGAGGCACAACGGCTTCAGGGGCGCGACGTAGCCGATGCAGCCGCGTAGCTGGCGGTTCTTCGTCAAGGTGACAAAAGCACCGCGATCCACGGTAAGTGCATCGAGACCGCCGGGCGAGCACTGGTAGAACTTGCCTTCGCGGACGGCGGTCTCCACCGACTTCCTGGCTATCTCTAGCAGCGCCTGCTGTTCGTGTGGACCCAGCTTGAACTCGGAGTCTTTGGCGCGGGCCAGATTAGGCTCAGCAACCAGCGCAACTGCGCCGTATCCGACCACGCGGCTCTTATCATTGGTGACGTCGCCCGAGTTAGCGTATTTGAGCGTGAGAGCGCGATTGGCTCCCAGGCGCTCGGCCGCGATCATAGCCGCTACGATGCCCCCACCACCGCACGCCTCCCAAACCCGCTGCTCGGAATTGCGCGACAAGTTGAGATAGTCCCACTCGGTGATGGCTCGCAGCGTCTTATGGTCCATGATCACGGCTTCATCATACGGGTGGTAGTGCGAGAGATCCGAGCTGGCTACGATCAGGGTATCGAAGGTGCTGTCTTTCTTTCGCGGTTCCTGAGCGATGAGCTTTGCCAGCGAGACACCTAAGGCCCGCGAGGTGTCGTAGCTCTGATCGCCCATGACCACCGGCACCAGCTTGAAGCCACCGAGAACCCGCTGGAGGAAAGGCAACTCGTCTTCGAGCGCGTGTTCCCAATGACCATCCACCTGGTGATGACCTTGTTCGGAGAGCTTCAGGAGCGGGTTCATGGCCGCAAGCTTGGCGGCGAAGGGCTTATCGACCTCGACCTGTCCGAGCGGAGTTGCGTAGCCATCGCCATTGTAGATCGAGGCAAAAGGAAAAGCCTCGAAATGACTGGGCGAGATCACCACCACCCGCCCGAACTTCTTCCCACGCAGCAAGCCGTACGAGTATCCCGCTACTGCACCTGAAAACGGGTATCCCGCGTGCGGAGAGATCAGGGCAACGAGCGGACCTGGCGGTTGGGATACTGCTGCTTTGGCGACAAAATCGTCCACCATCCGGGTCAGTTCTTTGGGGTCGTCCGGATAGAAGCTTCCGGCGACTCCAGCCGGCCTGACCTTCGGTGTGCCACCTGCACCCAAGCCACAGCAACCGAGACATACCAGCAAACACCACGCAGAGAACGTGGCAGAGCGCGGAGCGGATCTTTTCAGTGGATTCATGGTTCGCCTCGGACGTACGGTCGAGGGTGGAGGATCAGGGGTCGCTACGGGTGACACGGAAGCCTAACTACTGGCTTTCACAGTGGCAGAGACGTCTTCACGTTTTCAGGGGAGATTCACCCTCACCAACTGCCGCCAGCCGGAGGGAACTCCCCTTGCCCTTATCTGTCACCCGCGACGCAGGCGAAATTCGTGGCATCATTCGGATCTCCAGCCCCTTTGTACTTGGCAATCTCGGGATAGGCGCACAGCGGACGCGTCATTCTGACACCTTGCTCGGGTTTAAGGTCGTTCCGGTACTTTGTCACGACGATCTTGGCAGGCGCGACACCCTGCTCCACCCATCGCTCGAGCGAAGTGTAGAGATTGTGCTCAGCATCGTAGGGCGGGAAGTTGCCGAATTGCCCGAAGGAGTTGGGTCCGGGACCACCGGCACAGTGCTGCATGCCCGGCAACATGTAGAGCCTCAGGAAAGAATCGCTGAATTGCTGGCCCAGCTTCGCTACAACGCTATTATAGTACGCAATCGTATTGGGCGCCGGAATCGCAGCATCGCTCCAACCGTGATAAAGGATCAGCTTGCCGCCGCGAGACTGGAATGGCTTCAGATTGGGATCGGTCGAATTGAGTGCGCGCGCCGTCTTTTGCTCGGCCAATTTCGTCGCCTCATCAATCTTGAACGTCTTGTAGTCCCAATCCGCTTTACCGTACACCATGTTCGAGAAATACTGACTTGCGAAGAAGAAGAGCAGGCTCTTGCGCGGTTCGGGTCCCGTGATCCAGATCGACCATCCTCCGGGTCCCTCCTCACCGCCAGGCATATAGCCCGGAAAAAGCGCGTGTCCGGCGGAGTCGTGCGGGCCCGCGTAGATTTTGTTAAGCGCAGCCACCTGGGGCGCAGTCAGACAACTGTTGTTATCGGCGCCGGCGCAAAGCATCGCGGCAGGATCAAAGTGGCACTGCCTGGGATCACTGAGGAGACCATCCGCCAGGCCATCTTTAGCATCGCAGGCGGCGAGCACGGCAGCAGTAACGGCCGGGATTTTGGCAGCGGGAATGTAGCTTGCAGGATCGACGGTTGTGGCTTCCTCAGCCCACATACCACCCGCCAACAGGCGCGTCCAATAGTTTGCAGGAGCGCCCGCGATAATGCCGTCGTAGTCCGCCGGGAAGCGCTGAGCCTCCATCAGCGCCTCGCGTCCGCCGTCTGAGCAACTGGAAAAATATGAGCGCTGCGGATGTCTGCCGTAGAAGGCGTCAATCACTACTTTGGCTTCCGCCGTCATTTCGTGAATCCCGCGATAGCCGAAGTCGATCACCTTCTCCGGATGACCCATCGCCCAGACCGCGTCGGTCCCGCCACCCGTATGTCCTGTATCGGTCTCGGCAGTGGCATAGCCTCGTTTGACGGCAGCGGCCAGGGCGCGATAATCGATGACTCCGGCGAATCCCCCGTTGCCCTGCCCCTGGAACTTGCCGTTCCAGCCGGCGGCGGGTATCCAGACCTCGACCTTGATATCGGAATCGGCGGTCGGAGCGAGGTCCGCGGCCACCCGGCAGAAGGCGGGAACATCCTTGTAGCTGACCGCCTCTGCCTGACCAGGAGCCGGAGGTGCAGGCGAGGTGAACGCGCCGGCAGCAACCGATTGAGCCAAGCTGATCTTTGTGTGCGCCAGTTTGAGCTGCGCCAGGCTTTCGCAGGATCGTTGGCCACTCGCCGGCGCCGCATCATATACACCGACGAATAGCAGAGCGCCAAGAAAGAAGAGAATCCGTCGTTTCGGCATGTTGAACTCCTTTCAGTAGAAGCTGCGAGCCAGGATCAGGAGTCAGTGGGAAACGAAGCAAGGGTATAAGGATCAGTCGCGAAAAGCAACCCGACGTATCGCGCAAGCTAAAATGTTACCAGTGGGCTATCGTCGCGCAATTTGAGAATGTTACCCGTCATGGATACGGGTAACCTCATGAGTCGACTTTCGAGAAGAGAATATTGGCAACAAGTTTATCCTCGTTACCAACGAGCTAGTCGGGCGGAAAGGCAGCGCATCCTGGACGAGTTTTGCGCCAACTGCCGTTATCATCGCAAGCACGCGATTCGTTTGCTGAATGGTTCGCCGCCTGCCGCCCGGCCGGTTTCCCAACGACGGCGCCGGGGGGTGACCTATGGCCCACGGCTGGTCTCGATCTTGAAGGCGGTCTGGGAGGCGGCCGATTATCCCTGGTCAGTACGGCTGAAAGCCCTGCTGCCGGAGTGGATGCCTTGGATTCGCCGCCGCTTCCGGCTGACGCCGGAGTTGGAAAAGCAGCTGCTTCAGATCAGCCCCCGCTCCATCGACTACCGGCTGGGTTCGGAGAAGCGGAAGCTGCGGCAAAGGATTTATGGCCGCACCAAGCCGGGGAGCTTATTGAAGCACCACATCCCCGTGAAGACGGATCAGTGGGACGTGAAGAGGCCGGGGTTCACGGAAATCGATCTGGTCTCCCACTCGGGCAATTCGGCGGCGGGCGACTACTGCTACTCGCTGAACGTGACTGACATTCACACGGGCTGGACGGAAAGCCGAGCGGTGCTGGGCAAGAGCCAGGAAGGCGTGCGAGCCGCTCTGGAAGCGGTCCGCCAGGCTTTGCCTTTTCCCTTGCGGGGCATCGATTCCGACAACGGCTCGGAGTTCATCAATGCTCACCTCTGGGCTTACTGCCAGGCCCACGACATTCAATTCACCCGTGGGCGGCCCTATAAGAAAGACGACAACGCCCACATCGAGCAGAAGAACTGGACGCATGTACGGCGCTTGCTGGGCTACGTGCGTTACGAGACGGAAGCGGCACGGGCCGCCATGGACGAGCTTTACCGGGGTGAGCTGCGATTGTTTCAGAACCTCTTCCTGCCCTCGGTGAAACTGAGCCGCAAGGAGCGGATCGGCTCGCGCTTGCGGCGGCACTACGAAGCACCCCAGACCCCTTTTCAGCGAGTGGCGGCCTCGTCAGGGGTGGACCCAGAACGGGTGGCCGAACTTCGCCGGCTACGCCAGACGCTCGACCCCTTTCAACTCTCCCAGACGATTCAGAGCAAGCGGGAACGGATTTTCCAACGGAGCACCAGCGTGGTGGCAGAGAAGCCTGCGGTCTCGGCTGTTTCTCAGAAACTCGCGGCACCTTCAGAGAAAAACAAAATCACAGGCGCGCGCACAAGGCGCGCTGAGAAAAAGACAAGAACCAAGACAACTGCCAAGACAAGAAGAAAGGAAAAACCACGACGACGACGGGTAACATTTCGTGTTGCAGGACGAATCACCCGAAAGTAACATTTTTAAATTGCTTGACAGGCCCGACTGGACTGATTTCTTATCTTCCGCGGGCTGGCGCAGAGTGAAACTCTGCGATTTTGAGCGCGGCATAGACTTTGATCGGAGGGCTGCGGCCTGCGGCAGCCCGTCTGCACGTGTGCCGAGCATGTTCGACAGCTCAGGGGGGTAAGTTGGTGTAAGTCTCTACAACCTGATGGGGGTGAAGTAGTAGCGAAGCGCAAGGGCGTCGCCGCGAGGTGGGGTCTGAAAGAAGCGTGGAGCAAACGTAGGAGCCGCGGGTAGCGCTCATGGCCCGTGGAGGCTGGCGGACAGCCCGGCTCTGGCCTTTGCACTGCCCAACGCCTATTTCGACTCGCTCGGGATTCCAAGAATTGACCGGTGGCCGATAGCTTAACCCGCCGGACCGCCCGGTACGGACGCGTACGCCGGGTGGTGTAACAGGGAAAGCGGGCGACCGCCTATCTATTTTCCTTGCAGTAAGTTGCAGACCGTACAGCTGCAGCTGGACCAGCGTTCACAGGAGTTCTTTCTCTTCTCCTAAATCCGTTCCTCTCCAAGCTGCGTAACTAACTAAATAAGAAGGGCTAGACTAGTTCCTGCGGGCGGTCGGAAAAAGCAGTTACGACCTGAATCATCCCCGAATAAATTCTGCCTTGCCAACCTGCGTACCTATTTTCGCGTCCAACATGAATACGGGGGGCCTTTCCGGGGCTGTTTCTGTCAGTTCGGGGATCCGCCGCAATTCAACCAAGATTCAAGGGACCCGTCCGCCAGCGCTTGCCAATGTCTGCGGGTGTGGGGGATAATGCCAAAGGTGTTAACTAGACGTTATCGCCGTCAAGAAGGTCGGGCGGTAGGATGAGGCTTTGCACCCAGTCGAGAAGGGACCGGCGGGCTGGGGAGGCAACACGGGCCTGAGGAGAGAAATGCAGCGGCAGATAGCTGGTCTCATCGGCGTGGCACTCTGGGTTCTGGGCTTGGCAGGCTGCGGCGGTGGGAGCTCCGCCTTTCACGAGGGGGAAAAGGCTGAATTACGGAAGGACTACGATACTGCCTTCGTCGATTTTTCCAAAGCCGTTCAGTCGCAGCCTGACAACTCGCTCTATTTGATTCACCAGAGAGCCGCGGGGACCGAGGCTTCGGCCTTCCACGTCCGGCAGGGAAAGCGTCTGCTTGAGGCTGGCAAGAGGGCGGATGCGGCGGGTGAGTTCCAGAAGGCCTTGTCGATAGATCCCACCAATCAGGCAGCGGGGCAAGAGTTGCAAATTATCGTCGCGGCCGACGCCGAGGCGAAGAAGGCACGCGAGAAAGAACTTCAAAACGCGCTCAAACCTGAGGAAGCGGCTCCCGAAGCCCCGAAACTTAAGCCCTTTCCCAAGGAGCCTATCGTTCACATCCGGATCTCTGGAGTTGACAGCCGCAAGGCTTTTGAAACGCTCGGTAAACTGGGCGACCTCAACGTGGCTTTCACGGCGGATTTCCAGCCGAGGCCGATATCGCTCGACCTTACCGCGGTCAAACTTGACGACGCGCTGCGAATCCTGTCGTTCCAGACGCGTACTTTCTGGAAGCCCATCACCTCGAACACGATCCTGGTGATTCCGGACAACGCCGCCAACCATCGCGACTTCGACGAGCAAGTGGTGAGGACGGTGTTTCTTACGAACCCGATCCCCGACGCCGACCGCACCCAGATCACCGGAGCCCTAAAGCAACTCCTGAATATTCAGCGGATCATCGACAACAAGATAGCTAACGCGATCATCATCAGCGACACCCAGGCCAAGGTGGACGCAGCCGAAAGGCTGATCCACGACCTTGACCGCGGCAAGGCGGAGATACTCGTACAAGTGGCGATTATGGAGGCGGATCGCAACTATATTCGCGATCTCGGACTGGAGCAGATCCCGACTACTCCATTGTCGGGCGCCAATATCGCCGGCATTGGATTCACACCTCCGGGCACGACCACCACCACGACCGACGGCAGCACCACCACAACTACAGCCGGACTGCCGTTGAATCAACTGGGTAAGCTCAGCACTTCCGATTTCAGCATCGCCCTACCCGGCATCGTTGCCAATGCCCTCCTGAACGACACCCATTCTCACATTTTGCAGAACCCCGAAATCCGTACCACCGACGGACAGAAGGCCACGCTCAACATCGGCAGCCGAGTTCCTTTCGCCACCGGTAGCTTTCTTCCCTCGTTCGGCGGGGCCACCGGTGGCGGCACCGGCGCTGGCGGTTTTGGCCTGCTGGCCAGCACTCAATTCCAGTATCAGGATGTCGGTGTAAAGTTGGAGATCACGCCACGCGTGCTGTCGGACGGTGAGGTGGCGTTGCATGCCAAGATCGAGATCAGCGCGGTCGGACCCTCGGTGACAATCGGAGGTTTAAGCCAGCCCACCTTCACCCAGAAGACCATCGAGCACGACATCCGGCTGAAGGAAGGGGAAGCGAATCTGCTGGGAGGGCTGGATGAGAGCGACACCAGCCAGGGTGTGACCGGGTTGCCTGGATTGAGCCAGATCCCTATCCTCCGCTATTTTTTTTCGAGCGAGCATCGCGAGTTCACCACCACCGAGGTGTTGGTGATGTTGACGCCACGCGTGGTCAGGTTGCCTGATCCAAGGGCCAGCCAGTCCGCCCAGGTGACCGTCGGATCTGGAGGAGCGGGGCCGGCTATCGATATGCAAAGACCCATGGTCGATGTCCCGCTGAATCTTCCCCAACCGCCGGGGGATATTCCTCAGTGAGTCCGCAATGAGTCCGCAACAAGTCTCGATCGTGTTCCCAACGAGAACACGAAGGTCAATGATGCCAGGGTTCGAGGTCCCAATTCGCCTGCCTCGGCGGCGGCGCTCGCCTGAGGCGGGATTCACGCTGGTTGAGCTAATTGCCTCGATCACGATCCTGCTTTTGATTACCGGGTTGGCACTACCGGTTGCGCGGATACAGGTTCAGCGTGCGCGCGAGGTCGAACTGCGGCGGGACCTGCGCGACATCCGCGATGCCATCGACCGCTACAAGGACTTTGCGGACCGGCAGATGATCGAAACCAAGGCCGACACCTACGGATATCCACCAAGTATTGACGTGCTGGTCGAGGGTGTGACGCTCAAAGGGGCGGCCAAGCTCAAATACAAGTTTTTGCGCCACCTGCCGATCGATCCCATGACCGGGAACACAGAGTGGGGCAAGCGTTCGATGCAGGACGACGTCGACTCGAAAAGCTGGGGTGGCGAAAACGTGTTCGACGTCTACACCACGAGTGATGGAACGGCGCTTGACGGCACGAAGTATTCCGACTGGTAGCTTAGCCCAAGCTTAGCCAGGCGGCAAGAAGCCTCAGGTGCAGAACAACGCAGGTGAAGTATGAAAGAACTTTGTAGCCAATTCAAAGCCGGACGATTACCGGCGGTGCTGCAGGAGCAGGAGGGATTTACCCTGCTGGAGTGCATGTTTGTGGCAACCATCATCGTCATTCTGGCCTCACTCGCTGTGCCCACTTATCACGCCGCCGTCGTGCGGGCCAAAGAGGCGGTCTTGAAAGACGATCTCTACACCATGCGCAAGATGATTGACCAATATACGATTGATAAGCTGAAGCCGCCTGAGTCGCTCGACGATATTGTGGAGGCTGGGTACCTGCGTGGTGGCATTCCGAATGACCCGTTTACCGGCCGCAACGATACCTGGCAGACCGATATTGAGGATGTGCCCACCGGCTCCGATCAGTCGGGACCAGGTGTGGTTGACGTGCATAGCGGTGCGGAGCAGGAATCGACTGAGGGAAAGCCATACTCCGAGTGGTAGATTTGTCTGGCCATCCTTTGCCTGAGAATACATGGAGTTTACCTGCAAGATCGCGACTCCGGGCGGCGAGGTGCTGAACCGGACCGAGACCGCCAGTTCTGCCGCCGAATTACGCCAGCGTCTCAGTTCTCAGGGCTATTACATTTTCTCCATCCATCCGCGGCTCGGGCTGAAGGCCGACTTCTTCCGGTCAAGGCGAAAGAAGATTTCGGTTGACGAATTCCTCATTTTCAACCAGCAGTTCCTGACGCTTTCGAAATCCGGCTTGCCGCTGCAGAAGTCGCTCGAACTACTGGGTCAGCAGGCGCGCAGCGACGAACTGCGTACGGCTCTGCAGGACATTTCCGCCCAGATCGGGGCCGGCAAACTGCTTTCCGAGGCCTTTGAGACCGACGGGCGTTTCCCCAAGGTCTATTCGGCTACGCTACGTGCCGGTGAGCGTAGCGGCAATCTCGATAAGGTGCTATCGCATTATCTCGCTTTCCAAAAGACAACCCGCGGGTTTCGCAAGAAGTTTATTGCGGCGCTAATCTATCCTGCTTTCCTGGTTGTCTTTCTGGTCGCCTTGATCACCTTTGTCATAACCTTTATTGTCCCCAAATTCGCCCTACTCTATCAGGACCTCGACGTTCAGCTTCCGCCTCTGACTGCCTTTGTGATTGCGCTCTCGCATCAGATTAACCATTACATCGTCCTCATTCTGGCGGGCCTTGCCGGCGCCGTCCTCGCCGTACGCACCGCCTTCCGCTCCGCTAAAACCAAGCTTGGCTGGGAGCGGTTTAAGTTCCGCTTGCCGCTTGTCGGGGCCCTCCTGCTGAAGTTTTCGGTGGCGGAGTTCGCACGCACCCTCTCAACCCTGCTGATGGGCGGACTGCCGATCGTACCCTCACTTGAGACCACTCGCGACTCCGTTTCGAGTGCGCTGGTGGCACTGGCGATCCGCGACGCGGGGAAGCAGGTAACGTCCGGCCACTCGCTTAGTTCCGGCCTGCGCCAGGGCGGGTTCTTTCCCGATACGGCCCTCGACATGATCGAAGTTGGCGAAAGTACCGGCGCCCTGCCGGTGATGCTGGAGAGTGTGGCCGAGTTCTATGAAGAGGACGTGAACATCGATCTGGCGACCTTGGTGTCGCTGGTCGACCCCGTCATGCTCGCGGTAATTGCCGTTTTCGTGTGTTTTATTCTGGTAGCCTTTTATCTGCCGCTATTCTCACTGGCGGCGCAGGTGCACTGATTTAACCGATGCTAAAATGCTGGAATGTCATGTTGAGAAGCGAAGCATCTGGTTTCTCTTTGCTGAAAACAAAACAGATCCTTCGCGCAGTTTATCCTGTTCCTTCCCGCAGTTTATCCTGTTTCACTGCGCTCAGGATGACACGCCATGGGGCTTTTTCGACCGCCGCTGGCAGTGTGAGGATTGGAATCAAACATGGCTGACGTCGTATCTGCTGATGTTGCATCTTTGGTGACCCTTGACGTAGAGCTCGAACATGCGCATGAATTGGCGCGCCGCTACCATTTCGAGTTCGTCGATTTGCGCGACGTGCGCCCCGACATGGAGTTGCTGCGCTCGATCCCGCTCGAGCTGATGGTCCACTACGAGTTCCTGCCGATCGAGGCCATGGATCACCAGGTGATCGTGGCCGTGGTGGATCCGACCAACCTGGCGCGGCTTGACGAGATCGAGACCCGGCTCGAACGCCAGCTCATCGTGAAGGTAGCTGCTGCCAGCCAGGTCCGGGATTTCCTCAAGAAGACGGATCCTTCGCAGCGGGTCCTCGATGAGGCCACCGAAGACTTTCGTCTGGATGTTATCCGGGAAGAAGAGAACGCCGAGGCGGGGCTTTCACTCGAGCGCATGGTGGAGGCCCGCGAAGTCAATCCCATGATCCGCCTGGTGGACTCCCTGGTCTTTGCCGGACTGGAGCGGCGGGCGAGTGACATCCACATCGAGAGCCGTGACAACGCCGTGGTGGTGAAGTACCGCATTGATGGCGTGCTGCAGCAGGCCCTGGCTCCGCTCTCGCGCGAGCACGCATCTTCCCTGATCACGCGCATCAAGGTTATGTCGGAACTCGACATTGCCGAGCGGCGGGTGCCCCAGGACGGCCGCTTCCGCGTGCGTTACCGCAAACGTCCCATCGACTTTCGCGTCTCCATCATGCCTTCGATTAACGGCGAAGACGCCGTACTCCGTATTCTCGATAAGGAATCGCTCAGTGAAAAGTTCCGCCAATTGCGTCTCGAGGTGTTAGGCCATGCCGAGCGGGAAATGAAGCGCTTGCGCCGTTTCATTCGCGAGCCTTACGGCATGGTCTTGGTTACCGGACCGACGGGCAGCGGCAAAACCACCACCCTCTACGCGGCACTGTCCGAGATCAAGACCGAGGAAGATAAGATCGTAACCATCGAAGACCCGGTGGAATACCAACTTCGCGGCATCACCCAGATTCCCGTGAACGAGAAGAAAGGTCTCACCTTCGCGCGCGGTCTGCGCTCGATTTTGCGCCACGACCCGGACAAGATCATGGTGGGCGAGATCCGTGACAATGAGACGGCGCAGATTGCCATCCAATCGGCGCTCACCGGGCATCTCGTATTCACCACTGTCCACGCCAATAACGTCGTGGATGTCCTGGGACGCTTCTTGAACATGGGGGTTGAACCTTACAACTTCGTTTCAGCCCTGAACTGCGTTCTCGCTCAGCGTCTGGTCCGTCTGATCTGTGACAAGTGCAAGCGCCCGGTCCCGGCGCCGGTAGAACTCTTTGAAGAGTCCGGGCTGAAACCAGAAGACTGGAACGAAGTGACCTTCTATGAGGGAGCCGGGTGCCAATACTGCAACCAGACGGGCTTCCACGGCCGAACTGCTATCGGTGAGTTGCTGGCATTGTCTGATCGCATCCGGGAACTGATCCTCGATAAGCGGCCGTCCTCTGAAATCAAGCGCGCCGCCCACGAAGAGGGTATGGTGTCGCTGCGCGAGTCCGCCATCGAGAAAGTCAAGCTGGGCTTGACCACGCTTCGGGAGATCAACAAGGTGACCTTTGTCGAATGAATCCGATCGGGAAGGGAATGGCAATCCACCGATTGCGGAGATGACGCAGACAGGGAAAGAACGGACACGCGGTATGGCGGATTCGGAAGGTCAGGGGGCGGATTGAATCGGATGCAAGCTGTGTGAAGTACGGATGCGTTGAATATGAAGTGGAAAGCCCTTTTGAATCCCTTACGTTCTTCGCACACCCACAGGACGGCAGGTTTTGTTCTGCCCCCGGTAATGCTCGAAGTCCAGCCTGATTTCGTCCTGGCGGCGCGGCTCGATGCTGGAGCGGGCGAGGTGCGGAGACTGGCATTTGCGCCACTTGACTCGCAGACCCTCAGCGCTCATCCGGCGCGGGCGAATATCGGCAAGGAAGACCTGTTGCTGGCGGCGATACATAAAGTCGTCGAAGTGGTGGGTGGCGCTGCTGGGCGCCGCGGCTTGCTGATCTCGGATGGTTCGATTCGGACCGGCGTGATGCCTTTCGAGACCTTGCCTGACGGCAAACGGGATCTCGACACCTTGGTTCGCTGGCGGCTCAAGGGCTTGGTGCCGTATCCGCCGGAAGAGGCTCGTGTCAGCTTCCAGGTGGCGCCGGTTGCTCCGGCTGGATTCGAGGTGCTGGCCATGGCGGGTCGTCAATCGGTCATCCGCCAGTATGAAGCCGCGATGGAACACCTAGAGGGAAGATCCGAGCTGGTTCTACCGGCCACGGCGGCGCTGTTGCCTTTGCTGCCCGGCGATACGCCCGAGCCTCAACTGCTGTTGCACGTGTGCTCGGGCTGGCTGACGAGCGTGGTGGTTTTGGGCGATCGCGTGCCGTTCTGGAGGACACGGGAGGTAGGCCCTGGCAATGAGGGTCCAGCAGGTAACGGAGTCGCAAACGGGGAAGGCAGTGCCTTTGCCGAGAATATCAGCAGGGAAGCGTCTCGCGTGCTGGCTTCCGTGTGCGATCACTTGAAACTCGAGATCGGACGCGTGTGGCTTTGCCATCGCGCCTTGGCTGCCTATAGCGTTGCCTCTGTGATCACGGCGGCGACGTCGCTCAAGGTCGAAGAACTCGATCTAGGGTCGGAGGCTGCCTCGGCGTTGGGCACGTCTGAACGTGCTATCCTGGATAGGTTTGGGGCTCCTTTGGTGGGTCTACTGGCGAATTCGCTCTAGGAACCGGCGGAGGTAAGGCAAAGGCACGGTCAGAGCAAACACCCTTCACATGAGCTTACGATTCGCCTTCCTGCTCGGGGATCCCAGGGGAGGGACCTGCAACCAATAGAGCCGGGTGCTGATGTGAGGTGTCGCGCTGTGCATATCGCCGGCTCAAGCCGGATAGCGGAAGAGCCTTCATGAATATTGCGCTCAACTTGGCCGTTCCCCCCAAGTGGAGGGAGCGGTACGCCTTCGCGGTGGCGGCGCCATCTACGTTGGTAGCGGCTGTGGTGCTGATCGTGTTGCTCCGCGCCGGAATGAGCGAGTACCGCGAGTACGGCCGACTGCGTCAGGTGAATGCCGATCCTGAGCACCATGAACAACGTTTGCGACTGAAGGAAATCGAGCTCAGGCGAGATCTGGAACGGCCCGAATTCGGCAGCACGCTGCGAGAGGCCCAGTTCGTCAATGAGCTCATAGGCCGCCGGCAATTCTCGATCAGCGCCTTGGCTCAGACTGTCGGCCGTTTGCTGCCGGTTGATGCCCGATTGAATGGTATGGGGGTTTCGCGGCATTCGAATAACACCCTTGTACGCCTGGATGTGGCTGGAAAGACTGAAGAGGCACTTGAAAAATTCGTTTCGAGTCTGGAGAACTCACCGGATTTTCCCGACGTGGCTGTAGCCAGTCAAGGCTTCCAGCCAGGGCAGGGATCGCAACCGGGCGAGGTCTCTGTGAGTTGCACCGCCCGTTACTTGGCGGACAAGGGACTTTGAGGTTGTCCACAGGCAACTTCCTCTCAAGATCTGCTCATGCGTAATGTTCGCAAAGCGCTAACTCCGGTTCTCGAGATCACCGCTTTGGTGCTGGTGCTTCTTGATCTGGGCCTCGGTGCCGGAATGGTGTGGCTCTCGCACCGATTGGCCGATCAGAGGCGAATCCAAGCGACGGCCAAGGTTCAGATCCAGCAGTTGCAGATGCGAGTAGCCAAGCTTCAGACCTATGATGACTTCCTACCGGGAGCTAAAGGGAAAGTTAACCTCTTCATAAAGGAACGTATCCCAAATCGCCGCCAGGGTTACTCGCGGGCGCTTCACCTGCTTCGGATCCTCACTCAAGACTCAGGAGTGCAGTTGACCGCGGTCGGGTATCCCAGGGTGGAAATCGAGAAAGGCAGCAACGCCCCTCTCGATCGCCTGAGTCTGAACATAAGCGTTGCCGGGACTTTCGACAGCTTGATGAAATTCAGCCACGAGCTTGAAACGGCGACGGAGTTTATCGTGTTGCGCGACTTCGCCCTCCAGCCGGGCGATAACTCGCAATTAAATCTGCGAATTACGGCAGATCTTTACATGAATCCATGAAGAAGCCTGGCAGTCCGCGGGAAAAATGGGTGGTAGCAGCCCTGGGAGTTATCTGCGTGGGGGCAATCGTCTACCTCTTGTGGTCAAGCGGCGTGGTTGGGGCAGGCTCCTCATTGCAGCCCGCGCGACCGGTTCCGCCGACGTCCCTGCGGTCGAGTCCTGTCCAGTCTGGTGCCAGATCTAAGGGGGCGGCGCGGCCGATCTCCGAAGATGACCTGGCTCGTTACAATCCCGAATTGCGGCTTGACCTGTTGGACGCACTGGAAAGCAGTCCACTGCTTCGCTTCGACCGCGATCCTTTTCAATACGGACTGACCGTCGAGAAGAAGCGAGAGGAGGTCGCCAAAGCTCAGCCAGCCCCGCCGCCCCCCCCGCCGCCACCACCCCCCATTAATCTGAAGGCGATAGGATACTCGGAAGTCGCAGGCGGCGTGAAAGAGGCGATGCTCCAGGAATGCGCCCAAACGCCCTGCCCGGATGATGCTCCGAGCTACAACGTGAAAGAAGGCGACAGTTTCGGCAATCGCTACAAAGCCCTGAAGATCACCGAGACATCGGTAGAGGTCGAGGATGAAACGTACCACCAAACCGTCCAACTGCCGTACCCGCAGTGAGAAGAGCGGTACGCTGAAGTCGCGGTGGGATGGGCACGGGCTGAAATCGGTAACGCCATCACATTTACCCATGCCCGTCGGCGTTGATCCAGAGCCTTCTACGTCTTTTAGAGACTCCGATCATTCGGGTTACGCACTGATCGTCCTGATGATGATGATCACTCTCTTACTGGTCTCGCTCACCGTGGCCCTGCCTGACATCTACGTTCAGGATCAGCGTGAGAAGGAAGCCGAACTGATCTTCCGCGGCCAGCAGTACGCCAGGGCGGTTTACCTGTTTAAACAGAAGTACCAGCGCTATCCTGTTTCCGTTAAGGAGCTGATTCGTACCAATGGAATGCGCTTTCTACGCAAGCCTTACAAGGATCCGCTGAGCCGCAACGGAAAGTGGCGGTTCATTCACTCGAACGGCCAGGGTGTGCTGATCGACTCGGAAACGGTGAAGGGCATGCCTGGGATGCCGGGTACCGCTGGAACGCCGGGCATGCCGGGAACGTCAGGGATGGGAACGAGTAGCTCCCAGCCCTTGCAAGGTACGGCAGAGGACCAAGCCGAGGCGAAGAAGAAGGAGGAAGAGGAGAAAAAGAAGCGTATGGCTCAGGCGTGCAGCGGAGACGCTGATAGCACGGATTCCAGTGGCTCATCAGGCTTAAACTTCAGCTCGCGTCCATCTGGGCTTGCGATCGCTGGAGTCGCGAGCTGCAGCATGAAGGCATCCATTCGGATTTGGAATAAGAAAGACCATTACGACGAGTGGGAATTCATGGGAGTGGCCCAAGGCGGAGCCATCCCCGGAGTGAGCGGCGGTCCGCTGGGTCCGAACCAACCCGGCGCCGGGCCCGGAGGCATGGGCACAGGTACGGGCACTGGTTCCGGGATTGGGCCAGGTAGCGGCACCGGGATTGGCTCGGGTGGGGGAATCCTTGGATCGGGCAGCTCCGGCCCGGGCTCGAATGTGGGGCCCCAACCGGGTCCGAGTCAACCGTCTGAACAACCTCCTGATGAGAACTCCTCGCCGACAGACGAGAATCCTGTGCCGCCGGATGAGAATCCTCCGCCAGACGAGAATCCACCAAACTGACTGGCCCGGTTTCCTCGCTTGGTCTCCCTTCGAATGACCAGGTGCCTGGCGAGAACCAGCGACACCTCGCGAGCGGAAAAACTGCGGGATCCAAGCGGGATTTCGCGGGAACCGCGTTCACGTGATCTTGCGGTCTGCCTCGTCAACCTGCTTAAGAATAGAATGGCCTTCCTCTTTCATCACTTCCTCCGGCTTTAGTTTCACCACCAGACTCTGATCCTGCAAGTTCGCAAGCATCTCGATCGCGGTCAGCCGTGTCACGGGATGGCGCAGGCCGGGGGCGATCTCCCGCAGTGGAATCAGCACAAAGCGGCGCTCGTGGAGCCGCTCGTGAGGAATCACCAGCACCGGCGAGCGCATCACCAAGTTCTCGAAAAGCAGAATGTCGATGTCGAGAGGCCGGGGTCCCTTCGGAATGCCGGGCCGGCGTCCGAGTTTGCGTTCGATAGCCTGCAGCCGATGGAGTAGCTGCAACGGCATGAGCTCGGTTTCCACTTCAGCGACGCAGTTCACAAACCACGGCTGCGGGCGGAAATCCACCGGTTCGGTACGATAGAAAGACGACAGCCGCGCGACGTGCACGCCTGAGTCTCCCAGTAGCTCTACCGCCTTGCGGATGTTTGAGATGCGGGGGCCGATGTTGGATCCAAGCGAGAGGTAGGCACGCTTCATGGAGTTGGAGGTTTTAGGTGATCACCTGTAGCAGAGGTGGCTGGCTTGTTGCTAGCTGTCACTGGCCGATCGTTGAAAGACAGGTTGCCGGCCGCTTGAATCGTTAACCGGGTGCGACAAGATCAAGTCCGATTGCGTCATGATCCGACAACTGCACAGCCCGGCCTTCCCGCAAATCGTGGATCACCCTCGGCTTTTCGCTTTGGAGTCCGCGCGTGGCGAACCAGTCGAGCTTCAGGGGGCACTTCCCCTGGTGGTGGCGCAGAGACCAGCGCATGAAGGCAAAGCACCATCCCGGCACCCACTCGCCGAGGTTCTGGCGAGTCTTGGGGCAATCGACGTCGTAAGAAATGGTGTGCTCGCCGAGCACGTTTGACCGGCGATAGTCAAAGCCTCGGCCTTCCAGCATGCGGAAGAGGTCCCGCTCGAACCAGTTGTAGGGGTGCAGGTAATGATTGTCGATGACGTTATCCACGCCCATGAAAACGCGCAGCCAAAAACCGAGGATGGCGTAAAAGGCGCGAGACGAATTGTAGGTCACCGTGTTCCAGTCGCCGCCAATTACGACGCGGCGGCCGGGCGAACCGAGGGCGTCAAGTCCCTCGATCACATCGCGCATCTGGTTGTGGCGATGCCGCTGGCTGGAGTTGGCATCGAGATGCACCGAAACGACCGTGACCTCATAACCGGGGAAATCAATATCCGCCACAAGCGCTGTCTGGCGGCCCAGGCGCTTCTCGCGCCCCCTCATCTTGTCGATGCCATTCCTAAGATGGATGGGATGTACGCGCGCGATCGGATAGCGGCTCAACACGGCGTTCCCGTGGAGTCCAAGCTCGTTCTCACCGGCAGCGTGATATTCGACCCCGGAGCCCTTGGCAAGGTTCAAGTAACATGGAACAAAAGCATAGTGCATACCCAGTTCGCTCGCCAACTCCTGTGCCACAGCACGGTTCCCGGAGCGCGCCATGCCCACATCCGTCTCCGTAAGCAGCAGGACGTCACAGGTTTTCAGGTAAGGATGTGTCTTGAAGGCTTCAATCTGGCCGTCGAGTTCGATGCCACGCTCGAGGTTCCAGGCCAGAAATCGATAGCTCGGTTTCGACGGTGCCACGGCGCGACTGTAATCGCCGGCTTCGGGCGTGTCGAGGACAGTCCGAATATCAGGCTCAAGCTGCTGGTAGGCCGGATTCGCCAGTAGTTCGGGAGTAGAGGTGCACTTGCGAAGCTCGGCAAAATGGGGCGATAGCCGGTCCCTGATAAGGCGGTAGACCTCATTCGTGTTCGTTGAAAGAATCTCAGCTCCCGGCATCGTTCATCATCCCTCCTGCCATTATGCTGGACTGCGAGTTGCCAACGCTTTGGACAGGAATCGGTAGGTTCTCACTTGATCGAATAGGAATCAGGATATCACTGAAGCGCTGTCTCGCGGACCCCGTTTGTGGGTCCGCGGGGCTGCTGGCTGCTCACTCCTCACTCCTCAGTCATTTGCCGGTTGCTTCCAGAAATTGTTCAACGGTTAAGCCTGCTCTCGCGATCAGGGCCCGTAGCGTTCCGCGCGCAACTTGAGTGTGGTTGGGAACAGAGAGCGTGGCGATGTGGCCGGTCTTGGTGAGAATGATGTGACTGCCCCGTTGGCGGGCGACTTCCCAGCCGAGCTTTTGGAAAGCCGAGACAACTTCCCGGGGTCGAAGGATCGGGACGGGCGGCATCAGGCTGGGACTTCCACTTCACGCGTCGTGACCATGAGCGCCAAGCCTTTCTCAGCGCGCACTTCCAGGCATTCCTTGATGGCATCGCGGATGTTTTTCTCCGCTTCCCCTTCCGTTTTCCCCTGACTCACGCAGCCGGGAATGGAGGGGCACTCGGCGATGTACTCGCCATCTTCGTCCTGGTAGATGGTGATAAGCAGTTTCATCTCAACTCCTCGTCAAATTATCGCACAATTTTGGTCCCAAAGATTCTCTACGTTCCAGGTCGAAACCAATAGCCGGGTCAAATAGCCGGGTCAAATAGCCGGATTCGGCGGCAAGCGCTGGCAGTGATAAAATGCAGGTGGTTCGACCCGTAGTAACGCCACCGGCTAGGCGGGAAGCGGTGATCTGGAATGTGATCCGTCTGGTATCCTGACGTGAGGCTGTCGTGAGAAAACTCCGGTATTTGGTTCGCATCAATAAAGATCCAGACAGTGATTGGGGAGCCTCGGTTCCGGACCTGCCGGGCTGCGTGGCGACCGGGAAGACGATAGACCAGGCTCTTCAGCGCATCGAGGGGGCGGTCGCACTCCATATTCGTGGCATGCGCCAGGACGGTCTGAAGCCTCCTCTGCCACGACAAAGGGCGGTGACCCCAAGGCGCACCTCGCGTCGGGTGGATTTCTTGGCAACCATCGAAGTTGCGGCCTGACCGGGCGTTGTCGACGTCGCGGCGGTCTTGCTGCTTATCGTGCGACTCTGGAGGCTGAGGCGGTACAAGGAGCAGATATTACGGACATTGTGATATTTCTTCTTCTGTCACTTGTGCCGATCTGCTTGGCCATCCAGCTCTACATGACATTAACCTGGTCGCGGTTAGGTTTTGAGTGAGGCGTGCCTAACTTAAGTTTCTAGCGAACTGGATGCTCGCGCTGCTCCCGTTCCGGCTTCTGACAGGGAGCGTTAGCCTGACTCACGTGCTCAGGAGCAAACCGGACCCGACTTGGAGGGGAGCCCATGGTATTACCCGATAGCTATACTCTGAAGACGACCGCCATTCCGGCCTATTTTGATGCCATCCTCGACGCCAATCCTCCGGAGCGCTTTTCGGTTAAGTTCCTTGAGAATCTGGGTTTCACGAGTACGAATGACCGCTTGTTAGTCGGAATTCTGAAGGACCTCGGCTTTATCAACGCCGACGGTGCGCCGCAGCAGCGCTATTTCGAATTCATGGATAGGTCGCAGTCGAAGGTCGTTTTGGCGGACGCTATACGTCAGGCCTACGCAGGGCTATTCGCCATCAACAAAAAGGCGAACGAGCTGGACGTAAAAGAAGTTAAGAACAAGCTTCGGACGTTATACGCCGGGAAAAAGACTGATCTCGTCATTGGAAACATCGCGAAGACTTTCTCCGCCCTTTGCCAATACGCCGATTTCTCTGGGCAAGCCGTTGAACGACCCAAGACTCAGGCTACGGTCGGGGTAAACGAGAAAAGGCCCGACGAGAGAAAGCCTGAGATGGGGATCGAGGATGGGACTGAGGGGCAGAAGACCAAGAAGACGATATCGCTGTCGATAGATTCCATGCAGTATCACATTAACATCGTGCTGCCTGAGAGTCGCGACCAGGCCGTCTACGACGCAATCTTTAAGAGCCTGAAGGAGCACCTGAGTTGAACATTGACCACCTCTATGCATTCGTTTGTCGGGGTCTGCTGACGGAAGCGAGCCTTGACAAGGTTGGGCGGCAGCGCAGGAGGCATTTTGGCAACCCGGAGGCCCTCCAAGTACAGCAGACACTATCGTTCGATTTGCTGGATCCGGACCTCCTTGCAGGGGCGCAGCGCATGTCCTTGATCTATATAGCGATCCACTCCTTCGAGAACATGGTCAGACAACTGGTTATGAAAGCGATGGCGGAGCGGCATGGTTCGGGATGGTGGTCCAAAGTGCCGGATCGGATTCAGAAAACCGTAAAGACTCGCATCGAAGAAGATGCCAAGTTTCGTTGGCATGGAGCACGCGGTAGCTCGGAAATCAACTATTGCGACTTTGGGGATTTGTCCTCGATCATAGTTACGAATTGGGAGGTATTCGAGGACGTTATCGCCAATCTTGAATGGGCGAAGGCGCTCCTGAATACGTTGGAGAAGTCGCGCAACAGTGTGATGCACGGCGGAGTACTGGCAAAGGAAGACGTGGAAAGAGTTGGGATGAACATTCGGGACTGGATTCGACAAACTGGATAGCTCGTGTCGCGCGTTGGTGCAAACCCCTATCGCCACAGGTGGCGCACACATCGCGTTCTTGGCGATGTGTACGATCTTGGAAGACGCGCCATGGGAAGGACGGAATCATCCCCAAGGAAGCAAAACCGGAAGCTTGAACACGACCACTGGTCAGGCGACGCAACCATCCCTCGCTTGCTGGCAGGTGATAAGACGCAGGTGGTTCAACCTATCTTAATGCCGCTGGCGAAGCATGCAGGGATTGCAGCCCAAAGCCCCGCACACATGGCATAAACACGCTATGTACGTGCCACCCGCGCGCGCCACTTGCTATTGAACTCAGTCGAATAGCGTTCTGGCGATACCCGAACTTGGCGGGGGTAACAGCTTCAGGTGCTTGTACGCTGGGTCATTCGCCTTGCGCCCACTCTTGGTGCGGCTGATGAAGCCTTGCTGTAGCAGGAAAGGCTCGACCATATCCACCAGCGTGTCAACCTCTTCGTTGAGCGTGGCCGACAGCGCTTCAACCCCCACAGGACCGCCCTGATAGTGCTGAATGATGGCACGAAGGAAGCTGCGATCGAGATCGTCGAGGCCAAGTTCGTCCACTCCTTCAAGCTTCAGAGCGTCACGGGCGATATCGAGGTCGATCGAACCTGTGCCCTTGACCTCGGCGAAGTCGCGCACCCGTCGCAGGAGGCGATTGGCAACCCGCGGCGTGCCGCGAGCACGGCGGGCGACCTCAGCGCCACCGCTATCGTCAATTTTGGCTTGGAGGATTCGAGCCGCGCGTAGGATGATCTGCTTGAGTTCGTCCACCTGGTAGAACTCAAGGTGGTAGAACAACCCGAAACGGTTACGGAGCGGGGCGGAGAGGCTGCCGGCGCGCGTGGTGGCGCCCACCAGGGTGAATTTCTTCAGCGGTACGTTGATGGTCTTGGCAAACATGCCCTTGTCGACCACGAAGTCCACCTTAAAGTCCTCCATGGCCGGGTAGAGGAACTCCTCGATGTTGGTGGGCAGCCGGTGGATCTCGTCCACAAACAAGATGTCTCCCTCGCCCAGATTGGTGAGGATGCCCATCAGGTCGCCCGTGCGCTCGAGGGCCGGTCCGGAGCTGGTGACAATTTTTGCCCCCATCTCGTGGGCGATGATGTTTGCCAACGTCGTCTTCCCGAGTCCTGGAGGACCGTGAAATAAGGCATGATCGAGCGGCTCGCCCCGCTGCTTGGCAGCCTGGATCGCGATAGAAAGCTTTTCGACAACCTTACGCTGTCCGATATACTCATCGAGCGTGGGCGGACGAAGGCTGCGATTGAAGCTCTCTTCGTCTTTCGAGATAAGTTCGGGCGAGACCAGGCGCTCTCTCATGCACCTACCTTACGCACCCTGCTTCTGTTCAAAGACCTTGCGCAGGAACTCCTCGATCGTCTTGACGTTCTTGTGTATGGCGAAGATTTCGGCCACCATCCGCTGAGCTTCGCCGTGCGAATATTCAAGCTGCTCCAGTACCTGGATGGCCTCGACCTTAAGCTCGGATACTGGCTCTCTCTCGATTGAGAGGGGCTCGTTCGACGGCGCCAGGGCGAACTTGGCCATCTTGCCGCGAAGCTCCATGACAATGCGCTCGGCGGTTTTGGGACCGATCTGGGGCAGCGCCTTCAGGAACAGGATATCCCCGCGCTCGATGGCCTGGGCGATCTCGCTGCGCGGCTGTACCAGACATTTCAGCGCCTTCATGAATCCCAGCCCGGGCACATCGGTGAAAGCTTCAAAGAATTCCCGGTCAAGGGGATCGAGGAATCCGATCAGCTTGGGCGTGAGGCGGCTGCCGCCCAGACCGCCATCGATATAGTAAATTGTGTACAGCGTCAGCGGATTCTGGCGTTCGCCTTCCGGCAGGTGGCGGAGCTTGGCCGCAATGCCCGATGGCACCAGAACTTCATAACAAAGCGCCCCGGCTCGCAACAGCAAGGAATTGCGCTTGATGCGATCGTAGAAGACTTCACCACTGATTTCAGAGATCATCTTTACCCGCGCTGCGAGGAGACTAAGACGTCAAAGCCACCAAGGAACCCATTTCTTCTCGTTCTGGTGCCTCGGTGTCTTGGTGGTTCATTTCCTACCCCAGGATTCAACTTCGTGCGGCGAGATCTGCCTTCCTCTTCGAGTCCACAAAGCACAGTGCAATCGCGAGTGCGTCCGCCACGTCGGGAGGATGCGGAGTTCGCTCGAGCGAGAAGAAGTTCTGCACCGCTCGCTGCACTTGGCTCTTACTGGCGTTGCCGTTGCCCGTGATCGATTGCTTGACGCGCCGGGCTGGCAAGTCGATTACGGGGATACTTGCCATCCGCGCCGCCAGGCAGATTACGCCGCGAGCGTGGCCCATCAGCACGGCAGTTTTCGGATAGTCGGCGTGGCTGTAGACCTCTTCCAGGCACATCGACTCGGGTTGAAACTCGTCGATGACCTCACGCAGGCCGCGGAAAAGAAGCTCCAGCCGAGCCGGCAGATTGTTGCCCTCGCTGCGCGGCAGCCGGATCACCCCGGCTTCGATCAGCTTCACTCCGGCCGGGTTACACTCAATCACGCCATATCCGGTGGCATTAAGACCCGGGTCGACACCGATGACACGCGTGGTCACACGAGAGGCGGAGATCATTCCAGGTGATTTTAGACCCTTCGAAGCTGAATAGAGAATAGAAAGTAGAAACAGGGAAATTGCGAGCCAAACTACTTCCTGTTTCGATCCTTCCTCTGACCATCCTTACCAACCGACGGTCTGGCCCTGGTTCTGCTCATCCAGCCATTTCTGTAACGGCGCGAAGTAATCGCGGATGGCGGTGGCGTCCATCTCACGCTGGCCGGTAAGAGCTTCGAGAGCGTCGGGCCAGGGTTGGCTCGCGCCCATGGCCAGCATGGCATCAAGTCGCTTCCCGGCCTCTTTGTTGTCGTAGATCGAGCAGCGATGCAATGGTTCCGTGCAGCCGATCTGTTTCGCCAGCGCGCGATGAAACTGGAATTGTAAGATATCGGCCAGGAAATAGCGCATGTAGGGGACATTGGCGGCGACGTGATATTTGGCGCCGGGATCGAAATCGTCCTCGCTCCGAGGCGCCGGGGGCGACACGCCCTGGTACTTCAGTCGAAGCGCCCACCACGCCTGGTTGTACCTTTCCGGCGTGATCTGGCCGGAGAAGACCTGCCAACGCCACTGATCGATCATCAATCCGAACGGCAGAAAAGCAATCTTCTCGAGCGCCTTGTGAAGCAGTAAGCCGAGATCCTTGGAGGGGGGAGGAGCTTGATCGAGCAGCCCCAGCTTCACCAGGTACTCGGGCGTAACCGAGAGTGCGATGGTGTCACCGACAGCCTCGTGGAACCCGTCGTTAGCTCCGGCCTGGAATAAGAATGGCTGCTTATTGTAGGCTCGCTGGTAAAAGTTGTGGCCGAGTTCGTGGTGGATGGTAGCGAAGTCTTCCGCCGTGATCTCGATGCACATCTTAATGCGCAAGTCGTCCTTGTAATCGAGACTCCAGGCGCTGGCGTGGCAGACCACATCGCGATCCGCAGGCTTGACGAACAGCGATCGTTGCCAGAACGATTCCGGCAGCCGCTCGAAACCCAGCGAGCGAAAGAAGTGCTCGCCGTACTCTACCATCTGCTTCCAGCCGGTGTTCCGCTTCTTGAGGATCTCCGTCAAATCGTAACCGGGTTCCGCATCCGGCGGCGCCACCAGCGGATAAACGTTTTCCCAGCTTTGCGCCCACATGTTCCCCAGCAGATCGGCCGGGATGGGCCCGGCTGCAGGCACCAGTTCCGGTCCGTATTTTTCGCGTAGCTTGCGTCGCACGTAGGCGTGCAGCGAAAGGTAGAGTGGCCTTACCTGTTCCCACAGGCGATCGCACTCACGGGCGAAATCGTCCTCAGGCATATCGTATTTCGAGCGCCACATGGCGCCGTTGTCCCTGAACCCCAGTTCACGCGTGCCTTTGTTGGCCAGATCGACGTAGCGGACAAAGTCCTGCTTCATGGGCCGCGAGACCTGGTGCCAGCCTTGCCAGGCCTCTCGCAACTGCTTGGGGTCGCGGTTGTTCGCCAGGATCCGGCTGAGATCTTCCAAGTCCAAGCATTTGCTCTTATGCTCCGGTCCAATCAGCGCGGAAGGGCCTTGCGGGCAGTATTTACCCTTGCCGTAAAGCCCCTGCATGGCTGAGACGGTGCGCGGCAACTCTTCTGCCTGGTGCGCATCGGAGGGGGTGGCGATGTCGAGCGAAAGCTTGAGCAACTCGATCTTGCGGCGGATATCGGCAGGGAGAGTCAGGCCGTCGAAGCGCGTCGCCTGCTTGGCCAGAGCCACCGTGGCCGCGATGGAACGCTCGTTGGCTTTGGCGGCGAGAAGTTCCGTGTCGCCGGTGATGTAAGTTTCCGCTACCCACTCGGCTCGGCCCGCTTCGATCGAGAGAGGTTCGAGCTGCGCCTCTGCTGCCTCGATGAATGCCTTCGCCTCTTCAGGCGTAGGCGGATTGGTTCCCGCTGCCTTCGAAAATGTACCGGTAGAAGGAGATAAGCACATGACTAGAACGTAGCAGAGCAATGCGGATAGGCGCAACAGTCGACGGTGGGGACTCATATGTGCCTCTGAAGGATCTCGCGAGCGGGCTTGGGAACGGCGGCGAGACTCGAATGGCGAGGGACTAGGCAGCGGGGTGGGCAGCTTCCACGAGCGTCACCGTGTCGATCACTCCAATAACCGCCATGTCGATGGGAGACTGCGGACGCTCCACGGCGGTCATAGCGCTCCAGCCCTCGCCAACCACCAGGACACGATCGCCGACGCCCGCATCGACGGCGTCGAGCGCCACGACCACGTCGCCACGGTCCGATCCGTCGAGGTTGAGCGGTTGGACCATGAGGATCTTACGGCCCTCGTGGCTCAGGTCCTTTTGGGTAGCGACAATATCTCCTACCACTCGTCCAATCAGCATACTGAAATTCTCAAAAAAAAGGCTGAAACCCTACCGAGATGCTGGGCGCCAGCCAACTTAGCCGCTCAAGTGAATACGGTCGACAATCGCGACGATAGTGGTTTCGGTGGGGACCTCGTCAGGCAGCCAGGGAAAGCTGGCCTCCTTGCCCCGGCAACAGTACACGGTCTCGCCCGCTCCAGCCCCGATACTATCGACAGCCACCACTCGCGATCCTGTATCCTTGCCGTCCTTACCGATTGGCTGCACCACTAGGATTTTCTTGCCCACAAGGTGCGGGTCCTTGATGGTGGAGACAATATTTCCGACCACCCGAGCGAGGAACATAGTAGGTATCGGCCCATCAGCCGGCCGCAAGCAAGGCCGGGCTCTGCCATTGCCAAAGCTCACCGTGAGACTTCGTCATTTTAGAGTTACGGTGTCGACGATCCCCACGATTGAGGCATCCACGGGCGTGTCTTTGCAGGTTGCAGCCATGCGGGCCGAGCTACCCTGAACGATGATCACCGTCTCCTGAAAGCCGGCATCGACCGTGTCCACCGCAATCATGTAGCTCGATTTTCCAGTAATGGAAGGCTTGGCGCCCGTCTCCACCTCTTCCGGAGAGAGCGGGGCTACGACCAGCAACTTTTTGCCCTCGAGCCGGGGATCCTTGCGTGTCGCGACCACCGTTCCTACAACCTTGGCCAGCAGCATAAGTCCATCATTATGGCAGAATCACGCGCGCGCGTCCCCCAGTTGGTGGCCTGGTCAGCAGCCCAGCCGCAGCCTGCACCCTGAGCCGGGGCTCGAACAGCAGACGCCAAAAACCAGCCTACTCGGATTCCGCGCTGGCCTTGCCGATCGGCAGTGTATCTTCGAGGCTCGAATGCGGACGCGGGATGACGTGCACAGCGATCAGCTCGCCTACCCTGCGGGCGGCGGCAGCTCCAGCATCCGTCGCAGCTTTGACGGCGGCGACGTCACCACGAACCAGCGCGGTAACATAGCCCGCGCCAATCTTCTCCCAACCCACGAGGGTCACTTTAGCGGCTTTCACCATGGCGTCGGAAGCCTCAATCATCGCCACCAGGCCGCGAGTTTCGATCATCCCAAGAGCTTCGCCCATCACAACCTCCGCAAATCAATCAAGGGTCGCGAGTTAAGGAATTCTGCCTAAGGCTCGACCTTCAATCCCGATTGGCTTTCCTTGACTCCCTGCTTGCCGCCCGAGCTCAACCTTCAATTCCGATCGCGAGCAGCTTTTCGACTGCCTTCCTGACCATCGCCTGCATTTCTTCCGGTGACACGCTGACGCGCTCTGGAGACCGGTTGCCATTGGTCACAGGACACGATGCACCTCGTTCCACCGGGGTCGAGCCCGTTCCGAAATAGCGTTGGCGGGCGATCAGCAGTTTATCCACGTCCGTCTCCGAGAGCAACACCTGACGGCCCAGGATCTCGGTCACCAGGGAGACCTTGGCGAAATGCTCGACGGTTTCCATCCTGAAGAAGGCCATTTGGGGATCAGGACCGCAGGTCACGACGCCATGATTGGCCAGCAGAATCGCATCGTGAGATCCTACCAGCGGGCGCAAGGCGTCGGTGAGCTCCGGGGTGCCGGGCGTGCCATAGGGTGCCAGAGGGATACAGCCGAGAGAAAGCACGACCTCCGAAACCAGAGCCTTGTTGAGCGGCAAACCGGCTGCCGCATAACCCGTGGCGGTGGGCGGATGAGCGTGCACCACACCATGTACGTCGGGCCGATTCTTGTAGATGAGGAGGTGCATGGCGATCTCGCTGGTAGTGTTGCGGCGGCCGGAGAGTTTCCGTCCGTCATTATCAACAATCACCAGATCGTCCACCTCCATCGCCCCCTTGCTGATGGTTGTGGGGGTGCACAGGATGCGCTGATCGTCCAGTCGCGCGCTGATGTTGCCATCGAAGCCGGAGACCAATCCTTGCCGGTGAACCGACCGGCCGATTTCCACGATCTCCCTGCGTAACTCGCCTTCGGTCCTGACCGTTGCCAACTTTCGCCAACTCCTTATTCCAAAAATGCCCTAATGAAGCAGGAAGACCACGGTAATGGAGGCAAGGAATCTTTGTCAAGCGCCGAAAGCCATGTTGACTATGCCCTGCGCGGACAAGGATCTCATTCGAAAAGGACTTGCCCGCGGCGCTTACGGCCCGCTATACTGAGATTCTTGAGTCTGCTGGGCGGCGTCAAAATGCCCTCCGGTTGAATCTCAAGTTTGCGGGCCTGTAGCTCAGGTGGCTAGAGCGCACCCCTGATAAGGGTGAGGTCGGTAGTTCAACTCTACCCAGGCCCACCAGCCTTCGCCCGCCACAGCGGGCTTCGGTTCGGCAGGCTACGTTTGAAGGCGAAGGCTGTCACGCGGTAGCCTTAGCGAAGGCGGACCCTCCCCGTGATGTACGTTTACATCCCAGCCTTCGTCCTACCAACAGTTCCGGCAAAGATGGGGTAAAGGCCGAAACTGTAGGGCGTTTTCCCCGTGATCGTCAACACCGATCGGTCATGGAACCTATCTGAGGAATTCACTGGGAGTCAAGATGCACTTTCCCAGAAACGGGTTCAGCTCCAGAAGATCATTGTCCCCGGTCACAATGTGAGTCGCCTGGCCGCTCATCTGCAAGCTCCAGAAACTTGTTGTCGCTCGGATCGCGACAATCGTTGATTGTGACATCAATCTCGACCCATTCGGATGCCCCCGCAAAAGTGGCCAGAAACTGCCTCGCCTCATCTTCGGTGATGTACGTGCGGAATTTTTCCCGGCCGAGCACTTCGTTAAGTTCCGTCACGAGCGGCAAGGAGACGAGTATCGTGCCACGATCCAAGGCGTGATCGAAGGCGCGGCGCGAGATCGATTCGTCGGACAGGGCTGCGCTGATCAGTGCGTTGGTATCAAAGACGAAACGCAAGTTACGGTTCTTTCAAGAGGTTTTCTAATATTTCCGGCGTGAGGCCCCGGCCGCGGGCCTTCTTGCTGAGGTCGGTCATCAGTTGCTTTAAGGCCGCGGGTTCCGCCGCGGTCACGTCCTTTAACCAAAGACTCAGAAGCGCACCCATCTTCCTCTGATCGGCAGGCGGAGCGGCGTTGAACACTCTGGCCGCTTCCGGGTCCACCTGAATTGTGATCGTATCCATCGCCATGAGTTTCACCTCAGCTGATTGTACCGGGATGGTCACGAATCCTCAACCTACATTGACGGTTGTGGGTCGATGTCCATCATGCGCGACTTATATCTTTGGATTCCCGGGTAGCGGAATCTTACCGCTGGGTTTTGGCCAAGTGTCGAGACAGCTGCGATAGCATAGCGGATTGTAGCGTATTATTGGGAGAATGGCGGACAACTGATAACAAAGGCATCTTGTATACTTCGCCTATGAGTACTGTTCGATTGACGGCTCACAGTGAAGAGTTGCTCCAACAGCAGCTTGCGCCCGGACCATACCGCTCACCCGAGGAAGTGATCGAACGAGCCTTGGAAACGCTGGCGAAGAAGGACGTCGACCCCTCCTGCGCCGCCACCTCGACGAAAACTCCCGCAGAGGCTGTTGCTGACATCCTGGAAATCCAGAAGCGTAACCGCCTGGGCGGGCTCAAGATCAAGGACCTGGTTCAGGAAGGACGCAAGTACTGATGGCGGCGTTCGTCATCGACGCCTCGGCGACCTTGCCTTGGTGTTTTTCAGATATCTGGAACTGGCGGTTCGACAGGGCCTGCCACTGGCAACGCTCGACGACGCTTTGCGCAAGGCCGCGAGCATGGCCGCAGCATTTCTCGTTTGGCCCCAACCGTGATTTGCGCTTCGGAAATTTACGCGGAAACGCCGAATAACGGCTACCGGGTCCGCGCCTCCGCCGGCCCGCACCGGCGCATCCGCTTGCCGATGTCTATTGCTTGCCCAAAATGCGGCGACCGGCGAACGGAATCCTTTCGGCGTGGATTAGCGGGCCGCATCGCTGGCTATTTTGGATATCGTCTGCGTGAGTGCGCCCGATGCCGTCGCCGATTCTTTCGCGTCAGGGCAGACAAGCCCCGGCCGGTTGACGAATCTGCCCCTAGCCCGGCACCACCCCCGCCTCCACAGCCACCGTCGTCCCCTCAGGAAAGTACGCATCCGCAGTGTCCGCGTTGTGGGTCTGCCAGCTTTCGCCGATCGCGCCGCCGGGCACTTGAGAAGGTCTTGAGACGAGGCCCTATCATGCGCTGCCGGCGATGCTATCTCCGGTTCCCCCTGCCCAAAGGGGATCGCTCCGCAAGACAGACGGCACCTCAGGCGTAGATCCCCCGCAGTTTTGTTGTGAACGCCACCCGATCGATCGCCAGCATATAGGCGGCAATGCGGTTGTTCACGTTGTGCTTCTCGCCGTATTGGACCACATCGGCGAAGGCGGACACCATGATGTGCATCAACCGTGCGTTCACATCGTCCTCCCGCCAGAAGTACCCCTGGCGGTCCTGCACCCATTCGAAATAAGACACGGTTACGCCACCTGCGTTGGCCAGGATGTCGGGGATCACGAATACGCCGCGGTCGAAGAGGATGTCGTCAGCAGGCGGGGTAGTGGGACTGTTGGCGCCTTCCACCAGAATGCTCGCTTTGATCCTGGAGGCGTTGTGTCTGTTGATCACGCTTTCTGTCGCGGCGGGAAGAAGCACATCGCAGTCCTGCTCGAGAATTTCGAGGTTTCCGATGGCTTCAGCCTCAAGGAAGCCATTAACGGTCTTGTTAGCCTCCGCGTATTCAAGCAGCTTGTTAATGTTAATTCCATTCTTATTGATGATGCCTCCGTTAATGTCAGCCACGCCGATTATCTTATAGCCCGCCTTGTACATCAGCTGGGCAGCCTGAGAGCCGACATTGCCGAAGCCTTGAATGATGACCCTCGTCGACTCGGGCTTTCGTCCGAAGCGCTTCAGAGCCTCGTCGCAAGTTATCATGCATCCCCGCCCGGTGGCTTCGCGACGCCCATGCGAGCCGCCCAGATCGACGGGCTTCCCGGTGACGCTGGCCGTTACCGTGTGACGCGTGTGCATGGAGATGGTATCCATGATCCAGGCCATCGTCTGCTCGTTGGTATTCATATCAGGCGCCGGCACATCACGCTCCGGTCCAATATAGTCAAGGATTTCCGCGGTGTAGCGCCTGGTGATCCGCTCCAGCTCGCCTTGGGATAGCTTGCTTGGATCGCAAACCACGCCTCCCTTGGCGCCACCAAAAGGAATATTCACCACGGCGCACTTCCAGGTCATCTCCGCTGCCAGTCCCCGAATCTCATCCAGTGTCACGTCAGGGCTGTAGCGAACGCCGCCCTTTGAGGGACCCCGAGCGATGCTGTGCTGCACCCGGAATCCATCGAAGACATCCAGTGCGCCTGTGTCCATCACCACTGGAATGTGCACAATGATTTCGCGATTGGGCTTGCGCAGGTATTTGCGAAGTCCCTCATCCAGGTTGAGCTTGGTGGCCGCTACATCGAAGCGCGCCACCATGGACTCAAAAACACTCAGCTCATTTACCGTTTCAGTAACCCCCATCGACTTGCCCCCAAGAGACGCAGAAACTCAGGCACAATTGCACGCCAAAGGCAGAAGTATAGCAGATAGGAATCGTGCCGTTCAGGGGAGGGCTGTCGGGTTGGACGACAGAACGCCGAGGGTTGGGTTAGCTGCGGAATTCTGCTGGCTATTGACACGCGGTGGGACAGAGCAGCTTGATCAGGCCCCCACCTCAGCGAGGCTTGGATCCGCCGGAACGGCCGTGCTCCCACTTTGTGTTTCTCGATTAACCGGAATGGAATCTCGCGTGACCAGAGTCCAGGCGTCTTTTTCTCGAAGCAAGCGTGACACCAGCGCGTAGTGCAGAGCGTGACCACCTTTCTCCACCACTACATGACCTAGCACGGGATGTCCCAACATGACGAGATCACCCACCAGATCGAGGAGTTTGTGGCGGCAGAACTCGTTCACGAAGCGGAGACCGCCCGGAGTCAAGACTCCTTCCTGTCCGATTACCACAGCATTTTCGAGCGATCCGCCGCGCACCAATCCGCTCCTGCGCAGCATCTCGGCTTCCTCGAGCGTGGCAAACGTTCGTGCCGGCGCGATATCGAGGACGTAATCTGCGGATTGGATTCCGTTGTTGCTCTGCCGGCTCCGAAATTCGTCACCCCGGGACGGCGTGTAAGAGAAGGACTGGCGTCCAATCAGAAGATGGCTGAAGTCAATATGGTAGGTGGCCCTAAAGTCATCCGCCGGGTAGACGGCAATTCTCTTGGTTCCTTCATCGACTTCGAGCGGCCGTAGGATCCTGGCGTAGAGTCTTCGCGCTCGTTGCTTCTTGGTGCCGGCTTCGGCCAGCAGCCGGCAAAAGGGTAGGGCACTGCCATCCATGATGGGGACTTCAAGATTATCGATCTCAATTATGGCATTGTCCACGCCAGCGGCTGCCAGAGCGGAGAGCAGGTGTTCCGTTGTCGAAATTAAGACTCCTTTTCTCATGAGGCTGGTTGCGTAAGCCACGCGGGCGACGTGGCGCGCCCTCGCCTCAACCTCGAATCCTTCCAAGTCAACGCGTTTGAAAACCAAGCCCGTGTTGGCCGGCGCCGGCTTCAGCACCAGGTTTACCGGTACTCCTGTATGGAGTCCCACGCCGGAAATGCTGGCGGACGATGCCAAAGTTCGTTGATAATCCAAAACACGCTCCTAACTTCCCATCTTTACTTAGGCACTTCAACTTCCAAAAAATGGAATCTTGCGTAATGTATTGAAACTAAGGTTATTGAATATGCCTACAAAGTTCATCATCCTTGGGAGTGTGGTATCCGCGCAACACCAGCGTCCACTCTTTGCGACTTGGAGATCCTTGGGTAGTTTGAACGTTACTGCATATATAGATACGCTTGGACCATGATTTCCGGGCAAGAGCCTCGTCCAGGCGAGGCACCCGACGTGGAAACCGAAGTGGACTTTGACATACCACGCCTATGGTGATAGTAACCAAGCGCTATCATTTGAAAGGGGAGGGCCAGAACGGAGGGACTAACATGATCCGGCATTCACATCGGGCTCACCTCATGGCTGTAGCAGGCGCTGCTGTTGCCTCTCTGCTTATTTTGCCGATTTCCCTTTTCGCCGCTGCACCTGATCGCGAAACGGCAGAAGCCTCACTTCGGATGGGCAATGGCCTCTTTGATCAGGATCATTTTGCGGAATCTGCAGACGCCTATACGCAGGCTCTGGCGGCAGACCCGAGTTTCATTGAGGCCTACTACAATCGCGCCGTAGCTAACGAAATGGTGGATCGCCCAAAGGCGTTAGCGGACTGGCGCCGGTTCATTGACCTCGCTGGTGACAAGCCGGATCTCAAATGGAGGGTGGGGAGCGCGCTTGCCAGGCTTCAGATTCTCGGGGCGCTGCCCGGATATCCAGAGGGCCTCAAGCCCTCGCACTACGCCACCGCAGCAGGAGACTACTACTTCCAGATTGCTGACGTATCTGAGACTGAGAAATGGATGAAGTTTCCTGTCAAGGTGTTTCTAGGAAGTACGCCGAACCTCAACTGGCAGCAAGGGGCGCGTGAAGCGTTTGACATATGGAGCGGTCTGATCCCGTTGGAACTCGTCGTCCTGCCCCAACTTGCCGATATTCGTATGGATTGGGCTGGAGACACCGACGCGGCATGGGAGGCCGGAGAGGAACTGGACTGGGTGCAGATCCGCCGATCCGGTGGCGAACTGACGGGCCGTCGGATAGCATCCATCCGGGTTGATCTTTCCCGGCCCTGGAACAAAAACGAGATGCGCGCCATAAATCCTGCATGAAATGGGGCATGCTCTGGGAATCAAGGAGCACAGCGACTCCAAGAAAGACATCATGTACTGGCAATCGCAGGAAAAGACGCGCCGCGTCTCGGTAAACGGGATCCCTTTTCCCGTTATCTTCCGGTCGCTGGTGAGCCAGCCAAGCCAGCGCGATCTCAATACGCTGATTCGTCTCTACAACACCGCCGGTCCAGTTTCAAGGTTCCAATGAGAGATGAGCCCTTCGAAAGTCGTACCCTTACTTTACGCGCTGCGATTCCTATGGGAGCGACGGGTTCTCCGTTTGAGGTTCCAAATCGCGTTCTGCTGCATATCATTAGATTACAGAATCAGGCAGACGCCGTTCTTCTTCGAGTCTGGAGGCGAGGGAATCTTGGCGCTTTCGGGTCCGAGGTAGACGGCGTGAGGAGAGTAGTTGGTCTCAGAAGGGAACCTTCCCCGCAGCCACAGGCCACCGTTCAGTTTGATGTGCTGCCCGATGGGGTCCCCTTTCTTATCGAAGATCGTCTCGTCGCCCGTGACCCGGTAGACCGCCATATCGGTAATCAGGGTGTACTTGGTGTCGTAGGAAGGATCCCAGAAAAAGGTTCCGGTATTCACCGCGTACTCCACCACGACGTGGTCGCCCCATTTGTACAAATTCGAGAGGCCGACCATGGGCGCATTAGGATCGTAATCCGCAATATTTGCCGGTCGCCCGTGGTGAACTCCCACATGGTTGGCAACGAAGCCCGGCGACTCCTGAAGCGGGCTGTCGTAGGTGTTTCCGCCGGAATAGACGCGCGGCGTTGAAAGTCCGGCGCGACCGAATCCATAGGGCGGCGGAGTTTCAAGCAGAATATGCAGGGCCCAGGCCAGCCAGCCGCACTCACCTTGTCCGGCCGCCGCGCGATCGAGCAGGATCTTGCCAGGACCGGCATCGCGTCCGCCCTTCTTGGGATTCCAGCACCATTGGATGTTCTGAAAGGCATGCACAATCGAATCCATGCCTCCTTCGGTCTGCACGTTGAAGTGTGCACAGGCAGCCATGATGACGCCGCCTACGGTTCCGGGCCAGGCGTTGAGATCCGTAGCAGACGGCGTATGGTGAGGATCGCTGTAATCCCAACTTGAATACAGACCCATATCAACTGCCCCTTTCAAAACTACGAATGTGGTTGCTGCAGCAGAAAATGCCTTGCCTTTCGCGAGAATTCTAAGGAAGGTACATCATAACGGCACCAGGGCTTTTCCGGAAAGCCTGAGTTTGCCGCAGCAGCACGCCGAGGACAGGAAGGCGATCTCGTGAACGGGTTGGGGTGGCGGAGGGTTAAGTCAAGCCGCTTAGGCCAGAGCTCAGCGGAGGCAGCACGTCAACCCACCTATTTGCAATGGCTTGGCCGCCACTCCCGCAGATCGAGGGGCTTAGCTACTCGGTCTGGGGAATCCGCATCCAATCGATTTCGCTTCGGCGGTGCCAAATGGGGATCCCCTGAACTGGGTATTGTGATCGGGCCAAGGGCAAGGGTACACTTGGTTCTAGCGCCCCCGCGCTACCACTGCCGCGGACGGGCGTCCGGGTGAGCCCTATGGGCTCGGTCATAAGGTTCGCCACCGGAAGGTAAGACCTCTTCGAAAGGCCGTGTTACTCGCAGCGCCGCGAGTGAACGCTAGATCCCATGAGAGTTGGTGGGTGTTCAGGTCCTGTGCCTGATCGTCCGGGGAATCTCGAATGCGCATCCTAAGGCGTTTGCTCCTGATTGCGCGGCCTTATGCCGGAAGGCTGGTCCTGGTCTCGGTACTCACCTCGCTTGGGGCGCTGGGAGAACTGGTCGAGCCTTGGGTCTATCGTGCGGTCATCAATGATATCGCCGGCGTGTTTGTCAGCAAGGAGACACACGTCTGGTCGGAAATCATGGAGGAGTTGCGGACGGGCGGCGTCGAGAACGACTCCGATTCGCAACCGGCAACACCCGAAGCGCAACCCGGCCCACCTGCAGATCAAACAGGCGGTCAAAAATCGGCAACTCCTCTGCCGGAAACTCCGAAACCGGCGACCGAGAATCCTGCAGCGCCAGCGCCGGCCACTAGTGCGGCGCCTCCCCCCGCGCCTTATCCAGGCCTGAGGCAGGGCCCCTTCTCGACTACGGCAAACACCGGGAAATCCGCCGAATCAGCCAACCGGCGGTCCAAGGGAAGCGCAAGTGCATCTCCCTCGGACGCTGCCAAAAAGGCAGCACAGAAAGCGATTCGCCGCCACTCCAAGCGCTGGCGGAACCGCGTCGCCCAAGAGATCAAACAGCAGATTACCCAGGTCACGCAGCCACCAGCGGGGTCGCCGCCGGTGGTCCCGCCGCGGACCGTTTCGCAGGTGATGCGAACTTTGTGGATCGGCGTGCTGATCCTCATCGTAGCCTCAGTGTTCTCAAAATTCTTCAGCGCCGGCGCGGAGCTGCTCGCCGCCTACACGACCAATGAAATCGAAGAGAACTTCATTCTGAAAACGCTCAGGCACGTGTTGCGGCTGCCGTTCAGCTTCTTCACCCAGCGCACCTCCGGCTCGATCGCCCGGCAGGTAGACCAAGCCGACCAGATTGCGCCCCTCTATGGCGCCATCACCCAGGAAGTTTGGTCGGAGTTGTTCACCGCAATCACCATCATTATCGTGATGCTTTCCGTCAACCTGGAATTATCGATTATGGTTCTGACCGCGGTGCTGTTCTATCTGTTGGTGACCGCGCGCATGACCCAACGGCTGGAAACGCATCTCGAGTCTTATTGGGAATTATGGGACGACGTTTCGGGGAAGATCCATGAGGTCGTGGCCGGCATCAAGACGGTAAGGCAGAGTGGCAACGAAGACTATGAGCTCGCCCGGACTCGCGCCGTGGTGGATAACGCCTTTCGCACCTACCTTCGCCGCCAGCGTGTCGAAACGCGCTACACCTTCATCCAGAATCTGCTGATTTACAGCTCGAAGGGCCTCGTTCTGGGCGTCGGCGGGATGCGCGCCTTACAGCATCAGTTGACCCCTGGCGACGTGGTGATGTTCATGGCCTATCTCGATCGCATCTACTCGCCGGTGCATAACCTCACCGGACTCTACACGCAGATTCAGCGGCACGTCGTGTCGCTCATGCGCGCCTTCAGACTGCAAGATCTGGCGGAAGAAGGCACAGAATCCAACGGATCGGCCATCGAGCGCCGGCCAGTCGTTGTGCAGGAAGCACGCGTGGAGTTCCGCGACGTGTGCTTCCGCTACCGGCCAGACCGGCCGCTAATCGAGGGTCTGAATCTCGCCCTCGAGCCCGGACTGGTCACGGCTCTGGTGGGTCCTTCCGGCGCCGGTAAGACCACCATTGCCGACTTGATAGTGCAGCTCTACCACCCCCAGCGCGGCAGCATTGTGGTGGATGGTCAGGATCTGGCGCACGCAGACTTGAGCTCCTGGCGACAAAACGTCAGCGTGGTCTCGCCTGAAGGAACGATCTTCCACGATACCTTGGCCGAGAATATCCGCTACGGACGTGGAAGAGCGACGGAAGAACAAGTGCGCCAGGCTGCGGTGAAGGCGGGTCTCGCGGCGGCGATCGAGCGTCTGCCCGAGGGTTTGAACAGCATGCTGGGTGAGCGCGGCTACGAGCTTTCCCTGGGCGAGCGGCAACGCGTGCTGCTGGCACGGGCTTTCCTGGCCAATCCCAGACTCCTGATCCTCGACGAGGCCACTGCGAATCTCGACTTCAAGACCGAAGCCGCCATCAAGCACACTTTGCGCGACCTGACTCGCGGCCGCACGACGCTGATCATCGCCCACCGGCAATCGATGATGACCGAAGCCGATCGTGTAATTGCGATACGCGACGGTCGCGTGATCGAGGAAGGAACTCCGGAAGAACTGCTGATGCAGCACGGCTACTTCTACCAGATGATGAGCGCCCAGCACGCTCCGGTGCCCACCTCGGAAGTCACGGTGCACTAGGAATCTTTTGTGAGCGTTACGTTTTACGCATGAAAGAGCTGGAGAGCATCGCCGAACGCAAGATCCGCGAGGCCATGGAGCAAGGGGCCTTCGAACATCTATCAGGCACTGGCCGCCCGTTGAACCTGGAAGAGAATCCGCACGAAGATCCGGAGATGCGCCTCGCGCATCATCTGCTGCATTCGAATGGCTTCGCCCTGCCCTGGATCGAAGAGCATCGCGATCTGGAAGCTCGCGTCGCCGCCCTTCGATCTTCCCTGAAGCGATCATCGAACGACTGCCAGGCGGCGGTCCGCACTGCCCGCGGGACGACAACTTCGGTGGTAGCCCATCCTGCGTGGCGCTCCGCCGTGCAGACGTTCCGGGAACAGGCGGCCGATCTGAACCGCCGAATACGCTGTTATAACCTCAAGGCTCCATCCTCTCATTTCCACCTGCTGGTGGTGGAGGTCGAGTCTGAGATCCAAAAGGTGACGGCGTCGTAAGCCGTGAACTACCTGCCGGGACAGCAACTTAATTAACGCGTTTGAACAAACCCTGGACAGGAGCAGTTCACCTGCGGAAAAGGTGCGGAAAAACTGCGGGATTCGAGCGGGATTCTGGCGGAGTCCACCGGCCTCGGACCTACTTGATCGCGGCCTGAAGAGCATCAGCGATGCGGACCGCAGGCAAGATGCCCGCTACGTCGTGGACGCGCACGATATGCGCTCCGGCGACGATTGCCACAACCAAAGCCGCGGCATCTCCCGTCCTTATCGATGGATCGTCAATCGCCACACGGGATCTTGTGGCACGGCATTGAACGTCGAGAGGCTCACCAGCAACCACCGCTCGCACAAACGACTTTCGCGATGTCCCCACCAGTAGCGGCAAACGGAAGCTGTGGAGATCTTCCAGACAAGAGAGTATTTCGAAGTTCTGGCGACGGGTTTTGCCGAATCCCAAACCAGGATCAAGTATGATTTGGGAGCGTGTGACTCCTGCCCGCAGGGCGGTCCGAAGCGACGCGGCGAGCCCCTGCCTGAGCGATCGCCAGATCGAGCGCGCGAACGGACCCTGCTGCATCGTTTCCGGACGGCCTCGGAGATGCATCAACACCAGCGGTAGCCGGTGACGCCGCGCCACTTCGGCCAAGCGCGGATCAAAACGCAGTCCGCTGATATCGTTGAGGATCGTGGCTCCCGCGTGCGCAGCAGCTTCCGCCACCTCGGATTTGGTGGTATCGACCGAAATCTCCACCCGTCGCTTTCGCGGGCCTCTTTCGCCCCTTGGCTTCAAACCAAGCGCCTTCCGCAGGCCCTTGATAACGGGTACGACTCGCCGTAACTCTTCCTCTGCCGGGACTGTCCTTGATCCGGGCCGCGTGGATTCGCCGCCAACGTCGATCCAATCCGCACCCTGGTGCGCCAAATCCAGCCCGTGTGCAATCGCCGTATCGGGATCAAAGTAGCGGCCACCATCGGAGAACGAGTCGGGCGTGACGTTGACTATTCCCATGACGATGGTTCGTTCGCCCAGCGGCACTTTGCGGCGACCGATCACGAGGTCGAATTGCGGACGAGGGTGCATCTTCCCTGGAAATGGAGCGGGGGTAGCGCCGACTCCCGCCGCCTGGCGCAGACCCTCCGGGTCTGCGAAACACGGGCTGGAAGCCCGTGCCACATCGAGGTGGCATGGCCATCTTGGCCATGTCGTGCAGAGAGTACAAACTCAAGGCGCAGACCCTTCGGGTCTGCGAACCTCCGCTCATAGAGCGGCGCTACAGTAGAGGTAGACTTCCGCTTTTCAGGAAGTCTGCGGTCCTTGCAACCCCGAGGAAAAGCCGCGGACTTCCCAAAGTCCGGGAAGTCCACGCTACCTCTTAGCCTCCGAGCAGCTGCACGTAGGCTATCGCTCCCACGGCGCCGCCAACAATGGGTCCGATGACTGGAACCCAGGCGTAACCCCAGTCCGAGGCGCCTTTCCCCGGGATCGGCAGTAACGCGTGAGCGATTCGCGGACCCAGATCGCGCGCGGGATTGATGGCAAAACCCGTCGGTCCGCCAAGCGAGGTCCCGATGGACCAGACCAGGAAACCGACAAGCAGTGGAGTCAAGCCGCTGTCGTTCGTCGGCTTGTAGGACGCCAAGGCCAGTATCCCGAATGTCAGCGTCGCGGTGCCGATAGCTTCGGTGATCACGTTTGCCGCCATGTTGCGGATGGCCGGGCCCGTACAGAATACGGCAAGCTTCGCGCCCGGATCTTCAGTGGTGCGCCAATGAGCCAGATAAGCCAGCCACACCAGCACGGCGCCGAGAAAGGCTCCGATGATCTGCCCCCCCAGGTACGCCGGCACCTGGGTCCAGGGGATTTTCCCTACGAACGCCAAACTCAAAGTCACCGCCGGATTGATGTGAGCGCCGCTGACGCGACCGACGGCGTAGACCGCCATAGCCACAGCCAAGCCCCATCCGGTAGTGATAACAATCCAACCTGAATTCTCAGCCTTCGACTTTCTCAGCACAACACCCGCCACCGTCCCGTCGCCGAGCAAGACTAGCAGCATCGTCCCCACGAGCTCCGCGATGAAGAGCTTCATCCACACCCCCAAAGAATGGTTTTAAGGAAACTTGAGGAGTATAGTATCTTTCAACCGCGGATGGCTGGGAATTTTCTGGCCGGCAAGCGGCTCGGGCAGCAGAACCGCTACCCAAAGACTCGACAAAAGTTTTACGATATCCTGGCCATTACCTGAGCATTACAAATCACAGTGACCTCAACTCTGTAGCGTCGCTGTCCCTTAGCTCCACTCAGGGCAGGCTCTCAACGCCGAACATGCCGGTGGGGACACCGGCGCTACAGTAATGCCGTCACTCTGATTTGTAATACTCATTAAGCGCATCCGCACACGTCACCGGCGAGCGCGCGCTTGCCCTCCAGGCAGATAAGCGGCACCGCCACGAGAGCTGCCACAGGATCGATCCAGTCGACGTGGACGAACGCCCTTACTGCCAGCCCGCAAAGCGTCACCGCGGCTAGATAAGCACAGGTTGCGGACTGGGCCGCGTCGGGCAGCGAGCGCTTTATCGCCGCGCGCCCTCGCGGCTCTTCGTTTAGCCCAGGCGAGCACCGGCATCATCACCAGCGCTGCAGTCGTGATAGCGATGCCGCCCCAGCTGGTGTCAGGATGAACCTTCCACTTGAGGGCCGCCAGCGAACCCAGTGTCACCGCGAGAGCAAGAACAAACAACAGAATGCCAGCCAATCGCGCGGCCGTCACTCGGTCGAGCGCCACTGCGGGCACGAATTGCAGAAGCACCAGCGCTGCCGACAAGAGCTCCACGAAACTGTCGCAACCGAAGGCCGCAAGCACCAGGCTGTGCGCGGTCCAGGCAGCAAAGAGGGCGACGCCGCCTTCGATCGTCATCCAGATCAGGGTTACGATCTCGAGGCCGACAACGTGCCGCGTCAGCTTTGCCCGCGCGCAGCCCCCATTTTGAAACGCTACCTCTCTCTGGATTGAACCCGGCTGGATCATGCCGCGCGGTGCTTCCATCTGAGCTTGTTGAAAATTGCAGAACATCGAGAGAACGCCTGCCTGCTGTCCTACATGTTCGTCGCCAGAAGGGGAGGGCGGTAAAAAGGCACTCTCTTCTATTCGCGTACCTCTGCTTCCTGTTCCTCGACGACCTTCGACGCCTCTTCCCACTCGCGCATCAGCTTCGCGCTCTCCTGTCGTCCCTCCTCGATCAGCCGCGCCAGCCGGGTCGAGTCCTCCGCACTCTTGAAATGCGCCAGTTCCCGTCCGTAGCCCTCGATTTCCATTTCCAGCCGGGCCACCTGCTCTTCGATCTCGCGGCAACGGTCTTTCAACTGTTGCAGCTTGATCGGATTCAGACGCTTGATCTTCACCGCCGGCGCGGCAGGCGCGGTGGCGGTTTGGCTCGCGTCGTTGATCTCGTGGCCGTTGTGAGAACCCCCTCGCTCGCCAATCAAATCGGGCAGGGTGAGATCCACCTGCTTGCCTTGCTTCCGCCAGAGGTAGTCCTCATAGTTGCCCGGGAACACGTTGACCTCGCCGCCGCCGATCTCGAACACCCGAGTCGCCAGCTTGTCGATGAAGTAGCGGTCGTGCGAGACGAACACCACGGTACCTGTGTACTCTTCGAGCGATTCGAGCAGCACATCCTTGGCACGCATATCGAGGTGATTGGTGGGTTCATCAAGCAGCAGGAAATTGGAAGGACGCAGAAGCATCCGTGCCAGGGCGTAACGGTTGCGTTCGCCACCCGAAAGCACCCCGATGCGCTTGAACACGTCATCTTCGCTGAACAGGAAACAACCCAGCAGGCTGCGCAGTTCCGTCTGGGTACTGAGCGCCATCGGTGCGGCACGGCTCAGATCGTCGAGCAGGCGCGCGTCCGGATCGAGGGCCTTGTACTGGTCCTGCGCGAAGTAATCCACTTCCACCTGATGGCCGATTTTGTATTCGCCAGCGGTAAGTGGTTCGATGCCGGCGAGAAGCTTGATCAAGGTCGATTTGCCCGCGCCGTTCACGCCCACCAGAGCGACGCGATCGCGGCGGTCGATGGTGAAACTGATGTCGCGGAACACCGCCTTCGGGCCGTAGCTCTTGGCCACCCCCTTGAACTCGGCCACTGTCCGGCCGCTCGCCTTGGGCTGAGGGAAGCTGAAGTGGATAGCTTTTTCTTCCGGCGGGATCTCGATGCGCTCGATCCGGTCGAGTTCTTTGACGCGGCTCTGCACCTGCTTGGCCTTGGTGGCAGTGTAACGGAAGCGATTGATGAACACTTCCAGTTGCTCGATGCGCTCGCGCTGGTTCTTGTAAGCCGCCTCGAGTTGCTCGCGTCTCGCCGTCTTCTCCGTCAGGTACTTTTCATAATTGCCGCTGTAGAAATGGACGCGCTTGTTCCAGATCTCCGCCATTTTGCCGACGGTTACGTCCAGGAAATAACGGTCGTGCGAGATCAGCACGTAAGCGTACGGATAATCGTTCAGGTATTGCTCCAGCCAATTGCGCGCTTCAAGATCCAGATGATTGGTGGGCTCGTCCAGCAGCAGCAGGTTCGGCTTCTCCAGCAGCAGCTTGGCGAGCGCGATGCGCATCTGCCAGCCACCGGAGAATTCCTCGACGCGCCGATGCCAGTCCGATTGCGGAAATCCCAAGCCGGCCAGCACCATGGCGGCCTGCGCTTCGAGCGAATAGCCGTCGCGATGGCGGAACTCGGTATCGAGCGAGCTGAAGCGCTCACTGACACGATGGTATTCCTCTCCTTCCGGGTCGAGTTCAGCCATCTGCCCCATCAGGCTTTCCATCTCCTGCTCCATGGAAAGCAGATCGCCGAATACTGACATGCATTCGGCCAGGACGCTCCGTCCCGACATGGTGAGGCCATCCTGCGGCAAATAGCCGGCAGTAATCCCTTTGGCGAAGGTGATCTCGCCATAATCGAGTGGTTCGAGGCGTGCCAGAACCTTGAGCAAAGTGGTCTTGCCCGTACCGTTTGCGCCCACCAGGCCCACGCGGTCGTGGGGGGTTATGAGCCAATCGAGATCTTCAAACAAGGTCTTAGGGCCAAAACGTTTTCCAGCCGATGAGAGTTGGATCATAAGGACTCTTACTTGCGCCCACTGGCGCCAGCTATCAGTGTAGCAAATCCGCCGGATCGGGCGTCCCGGCAAATCCGGGTGGCCGGGGTAGCGCAAACCCCGAAACGAGCCCCGAAGGGGCAACCTACCAAAGCCCAGGCCAAACGGCCTCGGTCCGAGAAAGCGCCTTTTTGCCGGTTCAGCAAGCCCTGAAAGGGCGAAACAGCCTTGCGGAAGGTGCGCGCACGGTCGTTGTAGCTTGGTCGGTCGCTTTGATCACGCCCTTTCAGGGCTTGAGAACGCCCGCCTGGGACGACGTTGACCCAGGCCGTTTGGCCTGGGCTGAGGTGGCACGCCCCTTTGGGGCTGAACACTTGCATTCCAGGGGGTGGCCCGGTGTCCAACCAAAGATATGGTAAGAATCAGCCCCCATGAGAGGGCCGTTATCAATAGAGTTTTTGAGATCTTTAAATGTACAACTCTAGGCACGGACTTCCAGCCGGTGGCGGGTTGAAACTAGACCCCCCCTCTTTCTGGCCGGAATTCTGAGGCACCGTCAAAGCTCGTGGGTGAAGCAAACCTAAGCGTCGCTTGGCGGAATCCTAAGCTCACGTCTACAATAGAGCTATGAGGATCCTTTTATTCAGCGGTAAAGGCGGGGTCGGGAAGACCAGCCTGGCCGCGGCCACGGGTATCCGATTGGCTGAGCTCAGCTACCGCACCCTGGTGATGAGCATCGACCCGGCCCACAGCCTGGCTGACTCCTTTGACCTGGAGACGAATCTGTTCCACCTTCAAACCTCCGACCCGCTCCCTATCAGCGAGCGGCTGGACATTCAGGAACTGAATATCCAGAAGGAGATCAAGCGGCACTGGCAGGAAATTTCCTCCTACGTGACCTCGGTTCTCCGCACCACGGGTATCACCGGGGTGCAGGCGGAAGAGCTGGCGATCCTGCCCGGCATGGAAGAACTAAGTGCGATGATGCACATCAACCAGTACCGGCGGGATAACCGTTACGATGTCATCGTCCTGGACGCCGCGCCCACTGCCGAGTCCATGCGTTTCGTCAGCATGCCGACCACGCTCGACTGGTACATGAAACATATTTTCCCCTTTCAGCGCAGCCTGCTCAAGGCGGTGCGACCCATCGCCAACCGGGTGTCGCCTTTCGAACTTCCCGCCGACAGCTACTTCGCGAACATCCGCGATCTCTTCGAAAAGCTGGAAGGCGTGGACGAGATTATGGAGAACCCGCAAATCACCAGTGTCCGGCTGGTGACCAACCCGGAGAAGATGGTGCTGCGGGAGACGGAGCGAGCCTTCGTCTACTTCTCCCTGCATGGGCTGACGGTGGACGCGGTCACGGTAAACCGCGTCCTTCCTGACGCTGTCAGGGACCAGTGGTTCCAGGAATGGCACGCTTCGCAAGAGAAGGTGTTGCGGGAGATTGAAGAGTACTTTGCGCCGGTTCCGGTGAAACGGGTGCCGCTATTCGCACACGAAGTTCTCGGCAAACAACGTTTGGAGGAAGTGGCCCGAGTGCTGTATGGTGAGAATGAGGATCCGGCCGCCGTAACCCGGACGGAAAAGCCCTACACGTTTGGGAAACAGAACGGCGTCTACGAGGTGCGGGTATTGTTACCTTTCGCCACCAAGGGCGAGGTCGGACTGTTTAAGAAGGGCGACGAACTGGTAGTCGAGATCGGGACCTTGCGGCGCCACATCGGCCTGCCGTTGTCGATGGCGACGCTGTTGCCGGCCCGGGCTAAACTGGAGAACCGCGTGCTTACGGTCGAAATGAAGGAGGCAGTATGAGCAGCGAGCAGCAGCCAAATCCCCAGACAGGAGAAGCGCGGGCGAGTTACGAACCGTGCCTCTGCCGCGAAACCGTGGATCACTTCCGGAAGCTCTTCAGGCTTTCACCAGGCGTGGTGCAGCACCTGACGAACTCGCGCATTGAGTTCCTGAAGGCGGTCGAGACGCTGATCAGCGAGCGCATTGAGCACCTGTCGAGCACCCCACAGCAGGGTACGAAAATTCCAGTGGAGTAATCGCCGCCAGAGTGCAAGTCCCAGCCGGGTGGAGTAGACATTCCTGAGCCCCGAAGGGGCGACCGATCCTAGCCCTGGGCAACGCCCAGGGTTCGAGCGTGGTACGATCCTGCATCTAGCCCTGAATCCTTACCTAGAACCCAGACTCAACCGAATCCCCGCGCGTAACAAAGCTGGCGGACCCACATTGAGCGCTGGCGTGCGGGCGATTTGGTAGCGCGTGCCAAAGATGTTTTCGGCGGCGGCAAAAAGCTCGAGACGGGTGCCATCCGCTTTCGTGATCACGGGCCGCGAGACCAGCCCATCCAGTGTGAAAAACCGGTTCAGAGGCAGTTGGTTCTGATCGTCATCGTAGGCGAGGCCGATGGCGCGTCCCTGAAATGACACGGTGAGGCCGCCGAGCGGACCCGAGGTTCCGGGATTGGCGTACCGGGTGGCAAAGGTGAACTGCTGATGCGGCACTTGCGGGACCCATAATCCCACCAGCGCGGTGTTGGCGGAAAAGCTGGTCACGGTTGCATCCGCGTACTCGTATCCGGCGGAGAACGAAACGGCAGGCGTGACATTGAAGGTGGTGTCAAGGTCGACGCCGCGCGATTGCGTACGGCCTAGGTTTTGGCGCTGGCGTGTAATCAGGCTGGGCGTGACGCTCAGGGTAACGCTTTCGACGGGACGGGCGACGTCACTCCAAAAGAACACGCCGCGCACCGTAAGTTTGTTCCTGAGGGCGTTAACGTTCGCTCCCGCCTCGGCGCCGGTAAGCCGCTCGGCCATAAGATTATTGTTAGCCAGCGTATAGACGTTGCTCAGGCGAAACGGACGGTAAAGCTCGTCAAGCGTAGGAGCGCGAAAAGCGCGATAGGCAGAGGCGTTCAGTGAGAATCTGTCGTTGACTTTCCGCAGCAATGAGACGCGCGGGCTCAAGGCTTGCTCGCTGCGATCGGGGAAAAAAGTCACGGTGGAAGGCCCGGGACTGGCCAAGGGTGTCGAGGTGGAAAGCGCGTCGTAGTTTTGCCAATGATCGAAGCGAGCGCCCACCGTCAGGATCCATCGCGGCGTGATGCGGACGATATCCTCGCCGTAGACCGCCACGGTGCGCTGCAGCCCGGTGGCGCCAATGGCAGACGAAAGCGTCCCAAAGCTCACCACCGGAACCGGTGGCGCGGCCGGGACGAAAAGCAGTTCATTGCTGGCGCCCCGAACTTGGCTCGCCTCGACACCGGCCACTAGCGTCTGCCGCAAGCCCAGCGGGCGCGACCACTGCACGCTTCCACCAAGCTGCTGGGCCGGTACGCGCTGCACATCGGTAAGTCGCTCGCTGGCGCGATTAGCACCCACGGCAAAGAAGTTCTGATCGAGCAGCTGCGGACCTCCCCAAGCACGAATGGCAAAGGCGCCGAGGGCGTCCGATTGCCAGTCGCCGCCGCCGGAAAGCTGCCGCAAGTGGGTGGCATTCTGTTCGCTGATCTTACCGTTGTGGCGGAACTCGCCCAAATACGAAGCCGTGGCGAACAGGCGCGCTTGAGCGTTGAGGCGGCGGTCGAGCATCAGTATGCCACTGCGATAGTCCACACCCGCTCTCGAATCAATCGGACCCCGCACTCCCTCCGGCACCAGGACCCAGCCATCGGTATGGAAGTCCTCGCCGGCAAATCCGATTCCCCAGTTACCGACGCGAAGGTTCGCGTTCAGCGAAAGATCAGGGGTGTTTTGGTTGCCATAGGAGGTCTCGAGGCCGAGATTGGTCGAGACAGGACGCCGCGTTAGGATGTTCACCACCCCGCCCATGGCCTTCGACCCATAAAGGTTGGAAGCGCCCCCGCGCGCCACTTCCACGCCAGTCACCACTTCCCCGGGCAGACGGTCCCAATAAACCCAGGCGCCATACGGATCGTTAAGCGGGATACCATCCTCCAGCACCAGGGCGCGGCTGGCGGCGGTCCCGCCCACGCCGCGAAGGGTTACACCTTGTGAGGTGGGATTCGCCACCAGGCTACTGGATCGACGAAACAGTTTGAAGCCGGGAACGTTGCGAAGAGTCTGGTCGAGGGTCTGGGCGGCCGTTGAGGCCAGATCCTGGGAATTGAGGATCACCACATCGGCCGCGGTGTCGCTGAGACGCTCGGGCGTACGAGTGGCGGTTACGGTGATCTCGGAGGATACAGTCGCGGGCGTGAGGACGAGATCGAGGTGGGCAAGATCCGGATCTCCGGTGGAGAAGGTACGAACCAACGGCGCAAATCCCTGAGCTCGGACCACGATCGAACCAGAGCGCCCCCTCACACTGGCGAAAGTGAACTTGCCCTGGTCGTCGGTGGTACGCGTCACGGTTGAAGAACCGTTTCCAACCGAGACTCGGGCCCTGGCGACCCGGGAGCCGCTGCTGTCACTCACCACTCCGCTGATCTCGGAGCAGCCAGGTGAGTTCTGGCCCGCCGCCATTCGAATGCCCGCCAGCAAGCCGATAGGTATGGCAACAAAGAAGAACGCTACGCTGCGCTTCGAGAGATGCACTTTCGCATGAACCTGAGTATGGCGTGTCGGCCAAAAGCCGCAATGTTCAGTGTGCCATGATTCGAGTGCGGATCGAGCAGTTTTCTCGCTGTCAGGTAGTAGCCATTATCTTACGAGGTCAAGTTTGCCGCTGTCGAGGTCGTAGCGGGCGCCCACGATCTCGAGCTTGCCGTTTTTCACCATCTCGGCAAGGATCGGCTCCGACGAGTTCAGTTGCTTCACCACCAGCCGCACATTGGCGCGCACTGCAGCATCGAGAGGATCGCCTGGCTTGCCTTTCACCTCGTCCACGGCCGGCTGGATGGCGTTGACAAGAGCACTAAGATGCCCGGGGGGTGTGCCGCCCTTGAGCGTGGCATCGACGGCTCCGCAGCGCGCATGTCCCAGCACCATGACCAGGGGCACGTCCAGATGCTCGACCGCATATTCGATCGATCCCAAGACGGCGGGCTCGGCGATGTTGCCAGCCACCCGGATCACGAATAAATCACCCTGTCCCTGGTCGAAGATCACCTCAGGCGGGACCCGCGAATCGGAACAACCAAGGATGACGGCAAAAGGACGCTGGGCCTTCGCGGTCCGGGCCCGGCAGGCGGCGTCCTGATTGGGGTGCGTCAGCCGGGCCTCCACATAGCGTTTGTTGCCTGCAAGCAACTGCTCGAGTGCGGCACTGGACGTCTCAGGCGCTGTCGGCGGCGCCATCCGCCCGCGGCCTACGTAGGCAAAAATACCCAGCATCGTGATCACGGCTGCTACAAGCACTGCTCTTCTTTGAAGCATGTTCTCCTCCTGCTATAGGGGCGGGCCTGGTACTCCCCCCGATTGGCGCTCATAACGCGCGGAGTGCGGAGACTCCTCGGCCTCGTTGCTACAAATATGACCCTTACAGCATTGTACCATGTCGTTAATATATTATGAGTTATCATCAAATCAGAATGTCAGCCTTAGTCAAGGACGCGTAGGGCGGGTCCTTGTGCCGCCCGTCGCCAGCGCGAATCGTCGCCTTCCCGGAAGGAATGACGCCGTCAGACGCTCCGCGCCTACTTGACCTCGCGCGCCAAATCTGTCATAAGAGGACTCATTCGAATCAACGGGGGCTTCTTATTTATGGAGAATAGGGTAAACGTCTCACGTCGCAATTTCCTGAAGGGTACTGCGGTGGCGGCCACCATCGGCGGACTGGCACCGGCGCGCGCGCTGGGGGCCAATGACAAAATCCGGATAGGCATTCTGGGAAGCGGGGGACGCGCTCGTTCCGTGGCGGAGGAAATGCTCAGAGACCCCAATGCGGAAGTCGTGGCCGTCTGCGACATCTACGAGCCGCATCGCGACAGGGGGTTGAAGCTGGCCATACCCGGCTCGACCGGCCACCTTGATTATCGCGAGGTGCTTGACCGCAAGGACGTGGACGCGGTGCTGATCGGCAGTCCCGATCACTGGCACAAGCAGATGATGGTCGACGCCGTGCACGCCGGTAAGGACGTTTACGTCGAGAAGCCGATCATGCATTCCATCGAAGAGGGCCTGGAAATGGTGCGCGCCGTGAAAGAGACTGGGCGCATCGTCCAGACTGGCACCCAGCAGCGCAGTTGGCCCCACTACCTTATGGGCAAGCAGATCGTGGACTCAGGCAAGCTCGGCAAAATCATCTTCGTCCACACCTACTGGTATCAGAAATACTACAAGGGAACGGCAGCCTGGCTGAAGATGCCCGAGATCGATATGGCCAAACTCGACTGGAAGAAGTTTCTGGGCAATGCCCCCGATCAGCCGTTTACTGTGGAAAAGTACGTGTGGTGGCGCTTCTACTGGGACTTTGGCGGCGGCATTCTGACCGATCTGCTCACCCATTGGATCGACGTGATCCAGTGGTACCTGGGCGCTCCTATACCCAAGACGGCAACGACCACAGGCGACACTTATGTGATGAAGTGGCAATGTCCCGACACCATTTCGGCAACCTACGAATATCCCGGCGATTTCATGGTGAACTTTACAGGTGCGCTGAATAACAGTATCGATGACGGCGGCATCGTGTTTCGCGGCACGGACGCCACCATGAAAATCGACCGCGCGCAAATGGCGGTCTATCCCGAAGGCCAACCCCAAAGATCCGGCACCCTGACACCCGAACCCGAAATCCACGTGCGCTCCGAAATGGATGGCACCTACTACCACGCTATGAACTTCCTCGATTGCGTGCGCACGCGGAAAACCCCGAATGGCACGGTCGAAGCGGGTTTCGAAGCTGCACGCACTTCCTGGATTGGGAATATTGCGCTCAAGAAGGGAATGAGAGTGGCCTGGGACGCGGAGAAGAACTGGGCCGTCTGAGCGAGGGTAGCGGCGGACCTGTTTGGCGAGGTCCGCCGGTTTCCGGTTAACCCTGCGGGGTCTGGGGATGGGATGTGTTTGTAGGGGCACGGCGCGCCGTGCCCCTACCCCTGCTACTGGGCGACGATGGTTGCGGAGTCATCAAGTCTCCACTGATCGCCTGCGTCGAAGTTTCGGAGAGTGCCCCGAACTTGCACCCTGTGGAACCCTGCCAACGGTACGGTGTAGACCACGGTGGTAGCCGCACTGACCCAGTTGGCTAGCAGGTGGTTTCCGTGGTCCGTGCAAAAGGCATTATCATCCGACGAAGGCGCAGCCGCGACGCCGTCCACCAAAATGTCGAGGTCTAGCCAAGCGAAGTTGGCGTCGATTGAAGCGGCGACGGGTCCTCTCACAGAGCATTCAGCGTTGTAGGTTATTACCACTCTGGTGTTATTCGCAGTGGTAAAGAAGACGAAGGTTGTAGCACCGGCGTTGTTAAGGGGAACGAAGTGGCTCAGGTTGTCCCCGAAAATGTTAGCCGTTGTTCGCGTGGAAGTAGCGAGCACATTTGCCAGCGAGGGTATGGCAGTGAGCGCCACCAGTAGAAAGGTACCTAAGGTTACAAACAGCTTTTTCATCGTTTCTTCTCCTTTGGATGGGACTGATTTGCTGATCATGCCAAGCTTCTTATGATCCCGACTTCGTCTGCGGCCTTGTTAATTGCTAACGACTTGCACTTACTGCACGGTTCCTTGCTCAGGTTGCTGCTGCGTCACATCTGGTGCGGGCGGGTGATCGGCCACGTCCAATTCATCGAGAACCTGCTGCGCCTGACTTTTGACTCCGAGGTCGGCATCGCTCTGGGCGGATTCGGCCACGACTCGCGCCATCTCAGGGTTGGAGTCCTGTGCCATGCTGAGAGCGATCGATCGGACAAGCGGCGAGGAATCAGACCGCACCAGATCCTGTAAGGACTCCATGGGAAGGGCAACTGCAGAATTCCGCGCCTTGTCCAAGGCACGATAGCGGACTTGGTCGTCCCGGTCCTTTAGGGCCTCAAACGTAACCTCCAATCCTTGCTGACCGCCGCGCCCAATCAATATTTCGGCGGCCCGCGCCCTTTCCTGCGGATCGGAAGCGATCAGGCTCTTTCTGAGATCTGAAGTGCTGGCCCACTGCTCAGGCGGCACCGGAGAGGCGAGATGTCCCTCGCCTTTCGGATAGACCCACACTGCTTTCAGAGAAGGATGCGACCGCTCTGTTCCACTGCCTGGACTCTCCTCTACCCCGCCATAGAAGAAGAAGGAGTCCTGGGCGCAGAGAAGGCGCCGTAGCCCTTCCTCAAGTGGAAGGTCCCGCACGTCGGCAGTGACCAGTTCGCGTTCCACGTGTTTGCTATCGATCGATATTCCACCTTGCGCGGAGATCTGTTGGAGAACCCAATTCAGTGAACGACTCTGCACGTTGGCGGTTAGATGGCCATTTGTCACCTTGACAGACTCATGCCTTCCACCGCTCTGCTCGCCCCTGGCCGACCCGTCATCTTTCGATGGCACAACTGGAATGCCGCCCTCTGGTTGGGAAGCCCTCGCGTTAGGAGTCTGTGCTCCTTCCACGAAGGCGTGAGGGGCCTGCGCCCACAAGCCTGGAATGGAAAACAGGCAAATCAATCCCATGGCCTTGGTCTTGTTGGTAGGTCTTATCCTCAAAGCTCTCCTCTCAATCTCAACGCGAGGTCAAATCAACTCGAGAGGCTGACCCGGCATCGTTTCGCAAGGGCCTTTTGACTGTCCAGCCCATGCGCGTAACTGGTTAGTGAAGTTGCGTTCGTCTGCGTTTCAATGAGAAGGTTGCACTATGACGAGGAAGTTATGAGGATAGGACCGCACAGGGAGGGTAGTTGGGAGGTGCGCCGAGGCATTGGGCATCCGTCTCTCCGCCTTTCCGGACATGATACGATCTCTAGCGGTTCGGGCGGGTTTGTTTGCCGGCAGGCCGGGAGAAGAATGTGTCCTCTCTCCGATGATCCGGAATTCAAGACCGTCCAAGGTCCGCGCCATTATAGCGCAGCGAGAATCGCGATCCTGGCAGTGGCGGTGAGTTTTATTCTATTCGGTGAGGAGGTCGTTTCGGCCTCGGCCGGAGCGCGCGAACGCGGGATGTGGGTCTGGGAGGCAAAGCAGATCCTGGCCAGCGCTACAAAAACGGACGAGTTCCTGGATTTTTGCCGGCGAAACGGGATCGTCGATATCTACCTGGCGCTTGAATCGAATCCATCCCTTGATGCAAAGCAATTCCAAATCGCCACCCCGCAGCTTTACCATGTCTTTCTGGCTCGCGCCCACGCCAACGGCGTGCGCGTGGAGGTGCTGATCGGAGCCCCCGAATGGGCGGCGGCGAAATATCACCCGCGGGCGATGTCCGCAGTCGAAGCGGTGCTCAAGTTCAACCGGCAGGCGCCGGGCAGGTCATGCTTCGACGGCGTTCATCTCGATATCGAGCCTTACGTCCTGGTGGGTTTTGCGGATCTCGACTACCGCCAGCAGCTTCTAGGTGAGTTTCTGGATCTGATCGCCGAATGCGTGGCCCGCGTCCGCACCGACCCGCATTTGCTTCTAACCGTAGATGTACCGTGGTGGTTCTATCCGGTACTCTCCCACGAACGTATACAACTGTCGGTCAGCTTCGCAGGCGGCGTGAAGACCATCGGCGAGCACTTGAGCGATTTGCTGAACACCGTGACCCTGATGGATTATCGAAACCGGGCCGGCGGCGCCAATGGCATTGTCGCCTGTGCCACGCCCGCGCTGACCTATGCGGCCAGACAGCACAAGCGGGTTGTGATTGGTCTTGAGACCTTTCAGCAACCGGGCCGCCCTTTCTACTTTGCCTTTCGCCTGGACGCGGCGAGCTTCCGAAATCAAATGAGGGCTGCAGGCTTGCTGGGCGAGCTCACATTTCATGGATACGTGATGGCCGCCGTGGCGGATGGAGAACGGATATACCTGGGGCTCGGCATATCGTCCGGGCCTTCAACCGGTCCCCGAGAACCGGTCGAGGCAGCACTCGCAAAGCTGGCCGCGCTGCTCCGTGCCGGAAGGGATCAGTTCCTGATGGATTTGCCATTTCTGAAACGGCGGCGGCGCCGCCGGGTGCGCTCGCTGAGAATCCGGAGTTCGAGAACCCGCGCGTCTTCACCTGGACGGATCCTGCCACCGGGCGAAGACATTCGGGATATCAGCTCGATTCCCGCACCGCCCCAAGTGTCACTTTTCATGGCCAGGGCCGATCTGCTTTTGACGAGGAGACGCAATCCGCCGCCCGGATATTCAACGAGTACCCCAGCTTTGCCGGAATGGCGATCCACTCGTATGAAGGTTTGGTTAGTCTGGCTGGCACGCAGTAACTCGAACCGCAACGGGATGCCGATGATTCCACGATCACAAGTGTCTCTCAATCCACTGGCGGATGTGTGGAATCGAAGTGCGGGGGAATCTGTGCGGCGAGTGGTAGAAGCGGAAATCGAGCGAGGCCGCCCGGCTGGCGAGTTTCCGCTTGATCTCCAGGTTCCTCTGGCGGGAGTACCACTGGTCCTCGGTGGCCGCGATATGCAGCACGTGAGTGCGAGCCGCGCGATAGCGAGGATTCTCATCCCAGTCATGAGGAATGCCGCCGCACACGGCGATGGCTCCGCGCGCCACCCGGGGATGTTCGAAAACAAAGCGGTAGTTGTATGAACAGCCCTGAGAGAAGGCCAACAGAAAGACTTGGGACCGCGCCACCCGATACTTCTTCACCGCGAGATCAATCAGCGCTTGCACATCGTGCTGATGCAACTCGACGGATTCCATCATTTTGAAACTGGTGCCCCAGCCAAAGCCCACCCGGAAGGTCTTGGTGTCGACGAGGTCGTCCGTACCATAGTTGACGAAGAACTGGTTCGGCCCCTGGAGTGAGATCACCACCATCCGATCGGAAGCGATCCGCTGCGCCACTCGCATCATCGAGCTTTTGTCACCCATATAGCCATGCAGGGCGATCAACAAGGGCCAGCGGCGCCCGGAAGCGTGTGCCTCCGGTAGTTCAAGATCGTAGTAACGGCGGACGGTACTCGAAATGAATTGTTCCATGATTTTGGGGAGAGTTTAACGGAAAGTCGGAGCCTGTCCGCGCAGCACACGGCTAAGCCCCGAGCTTGGCAACCTCCACCAGGTTGCAGTGGAACGTCGATCCAGCACCCAAATCCGTAAGCCGCGTGGAGACCAACGTATTCGCGCTACGGCCGGCGGGAGTGTGCTTGCCCCACCAGCCGCCTTCGATCACCACCACTCCTGGCCGCGTATCCTCGGTGACCTCGGCGTAGTACTCGCAGTCACCGCGATTATTAAACACCCGCACCAGTTCGCCATCGAGGATACTGCGCGGCCGGGCGTCAGCAGGGTTGATCTTCACCGCGGGCTTGCCGGCGCGCTGCCGCTGCTCCTCGACCACACCGAAGGTGGAGTTGAGAAAATGCACCGAGGGTGGAACCAACAATTGCAGTGGGTACTGCCGGTGCAACTCGTGGTTTTCGGGGCTCTCGGAACACGCCTGGTAGTAGGGTAGGGGATCGAACCCCTGCTGCTGGAGCGATTCCGAATAGAACTCAAGCTTGCCCGAAGGCGTGTAGAACCCATTCTCAAAAGGATCGGCATCGGCCGCAAAGTTCAGGTGCTGAGGGCCGCCCTCACGCAAGCGCTCGAAATCGATGCTCGAAAGAAAAGCCGAGGGAGTATCAAGAGCCTGCCGCATGAGATCTTCCTCGCTGTCGTCGAAACAGGCGTCGGTAAAACCCAGGCGGCGCGCCAGCAGTTGGAACAGCTCCAGATTGGGTTTGGACTCGCCTAAAGGCGCGATAACGGGCCGTCCCATTTGCAGGCAGTAGTGCCCGTAGCTCTTGGCGAGATCGCCGTACTCGAGAAAAGTGGGCGCCGGCAGCACGATGTCGGCGTAGTCCACCGTTTCGGTGTGGACTTGCTCGTGGACCACCGTAAACAGATCCTCGCGTCGCAGCCCCGCGTGGACGCGGTCGAGCTCTGGACAGATAGTGGCCGGGTTGCAGTTGTAAACAAAGAGTGCCTTGACGGGTGGATGCTCCTCTTCGAGGAGGGTCTCGCCGAGCTTTACCATGTTGATCTGGCGCGTGGCCGGTTTGAAGAGGTCTTCACCGGTGAGGCGCGCGTAGTTGAATTCGAAGGCGCCTGCACTTTCATGATGTGCACCCCCACCTCGCTTTTGAAAAGCTCCCACCAGACCCGGCAAGCAGGCAATAGTGCGGATGGCCATGCCTCCGTTCTCGTGCCGAGTGAACGCAAACCCGACCCGCAGAAAAGGAGCGCACGCGCGTCCGTACTGCTGTGCCAGGCGGACGATCTGGTCTTCCGGCACATCGGTGATGCGACTGACGCGCTCGGGCGTGTATTCGGATAGCACACGATCGCGCAAGGCGTTGTAGCCCAGAGTGTATTTCTCGATGTACTCATGATCGACGAGGTCTTCGCCAATCAGAACGTGCATCAGCCCGAGGGCCAGGGCCGCGTCCGTGCCGGGTCGAAGTCGGATCTGCTCGTCGGCCAGGTGTGAGGTCCGGTTGCGGTATGGATCGATCTGCACGACGCGGGCTCCGCGCTTCTTGGCCGCTTTGACGATCGGCACAAAATGCACGTTGGTGGCGGCGATGTTCATTCCCCAGATAACAATAAGATCAGAATGCTCCGCCTGAGTAAGATCGGTGCCGATCGCTTTGCCTATGGTCGCGTCCCAGCCCGCCATCGCGCCAGTATCGCAGATCGTGCGCAGCAGCCTGCTTGCGCCCAGGCGATAGAACAAGCGATGGCCGGACAGCCGATGCACGATCCCGAGCGAACCACCGTAAGAGAGGGGAGGATTGCCTCCGCGCCGTACTCCCTGACGATATCCTGGAAGCGCGAGGCGATGTCATCCAGAGCCTCATCCCAGGTGATGCGAGCGAACCGGCCTTCGCCTTTCTTGCCCACTCTTTTGCCGGGATACAGCACCCGCTGGTCCGAGTAGAGGTGGCGATCGTAACGGCTCACCTTGTGGCACAAGAAGCCCCGCGTGAAAGGATGCTCCGGATCACCCTGAAGGCGCGTCACGCGCCCGTTCTCCACGGTCACCAGCATGGTGCAAGTATCGGGACAGTCCAGAGGGCAGACGGTCTTGTGCACCGTTTCGTTCATAAGCGGCGATTTTAGCATATCGAACTTCAAGCCTCGTTTCCTGGCTCTTTGTCGAGTTACCGCGTTTGGTTAATCCTCAATAGAAAGTGCCTCAGAAAGTGCATCCGGAAATATCTTCCAGCCCTTCCCATCAAATTTACTTCCCAGGACTTCATGGATAGGATGAGATCGTCTTACCTAACTGTGAGAATAGCGACAGTTGCGAATTTAGAGCCCTTGGCATGATTCTTGCGACCCTGTGGTTAAAGCGGAAAGGAGAACACCATGATGCGACCATTTGATGCGCTCGCAGCGTGTAGCCTGGGTTTGCTGTTCGCGTTTTCCGGTTGGGCTCAGGAGGGTAAGCCAAACCCCGGCGCAGCGCCGGGTGCCCCGCCTCAACAGCCGACGAACCACCCTACGGCTCCGGACTCGGGCGCCGCGCACAACCCCGATCAGATACCGCAACCGAACCGGGATGATCAGTTGCAAAACCCGCTGCAGAAGAATTCGGTTCCGGCAACCGCCGAGCAAGGAACTACCAGTCGCGATTCTTCGCGCTTTCCAGATCAAACCGAGGACGTGTCGACCGCGAATCAACCAAATCACGGCGCCGCTGCCCGGAAGAGTTCGTCATCAACGGTGGGGCCTAGCCGTAATAAAACGACGCGCAGGAGGACAGATCACAAGAAGAGAGCGGCCAAGACAAAGCCGACTAGAGCGGAACCCAATGAACACCGCCTCGCGTCCCACCGTTGAGGTATGGCGCCTGATCTTCTGTAGCGCCGTTCTCTGATCCTGCGAAAGACCCCGGTCATAGACCGGCGCTACCCCGCAAGGGCCGTCTGAGTTTTAACTGCCCAACTCCTGCAAACGCCTTCCTTCATTCCTGATTTCTCTGTGAGTCAACTGGCAAACGCGCTGCAAGAGGTGCATCGGGTGCAGAGGCTGCAACCTGGACTTTTCAGGGGACGAGTGAAGGAGTAGACTGTGGTGCCCTAAGTCTCTTGCGAGGTTCCCATGCGAATGCACCATGTTGTTGAAGCCCAGCAGTTCGACCCGTCAAGCCTGGCTGAGTTGTTCGAGGTTGCCCGGAAGATGGAGGATGTCGTTTCCCAGGGCGGTTCTCAGGACCACCACAAGCGAATCATGGCCACCCTATTCTACGAGCCTTCGACGCGAACCCGCTTTTCGTTCGAGACGGCCATGCACCGTTTGGGAGGGCGAGTGATTTCCACCGAAAACGCGGCCGAGTTCTCTTCCGTCGCCAAGGGTGAAACCCTCGAGGACACCATCCGCATTATGAACGGCTACGCCGATGTAATCGTCATCCGCCACTACGAGGTCGGAGCGGCGCGACGGGCTGCGGCGGTTTCACGTGTGCCGGTGATCAATGCCGGCGACGGCGCAGGACAGCATCCCACCCAGGCCTTACTCGATCTCTACACCATTCGCAAGGAGTTGGGCCGCATCGAGGGTCTGAGTGTAGCCATGGTGGGCGATTTGGGGAATGGCCGCACGGTGCGCTCGCTTGCCTATTTGCTCAGCAAGTATCCGGGGGTAAAGCTCTACTTCGTCGCGCCGCCACTGCTGAAGATGAAGGACGACATCCTGGCACATCTTGAGGAACGCCAGGTCGAGTTTATCGAGGATTCGTCGCTCGAGCGCGTTCTGCCAAAGGCCGATGTGGTCTATCAGACCCGCATTCAGAAGGAGCGTTTCGGTGACCGCATCAGTGACTACGATCGTTGTCGGGGCGTCTATGTCATTGACCAAGCTGCGCTTGCCGTGATGAAAGCAAGCGCCATTGTCATGCACCCGCTGCCACGCCTGGACGAGATCAGTATGGATGTCGACGCCGATCCGCGCGCCGCTTATTTCCGGCAAGCGCAGAACGGGCTCTACGTGAGAATGGCGCTCCTCCAAGCAGTACTGCCGGATAGCAACTGACTGCTCTTCTATGGCCGACTCACAAGAAGTGACCACTTTCAGCTGTTCTTTTCCTTTGTCTGCACCGCTTTTTTTTCTTGCGCCTTCCGCGGACCCCCAGCAGCGGGCCTGTCAGTGAAAACCGCCACTCAAAGACAACGTTTTGTTGGCGAGGGGAATTCCTTATCTCCTGAAGCACCGGCGGCGGAAGTGCCTTCACGTCTTTGACGATTACAAAATCTCCTTCAAGAAATCGTTCCCTTTCGGACTGAGGCATCTCGGTTTTCGGGAACTCAGCAAAGAGTCCCCGTGCGGCAACAGGAGGTGCAACAAGAGGCGCATCGGCCGTCCTCCACCACCGAGTTACGAAGAACGTTACGACCGCCAGTAGGACTACGGCTGCCAGGGCAATTAGGAGCATCCATTTCCGATTTTTTCCCATAAACCCGGCATCTTACGCCGCTGATAGTGATCTGTCCATGCCGTACCTTTGCCAGGGCGGCGACTAATACCGTAGAGGTTGCTCACAATAGCGGGCTCGCATCCTGATTCGGAGCCCATGTGATGAGTGATCGCCGCTGTCGCTATTGCCAGCAACTTTTCCAGCCTTCCCGTTATCATCCCCAGCAGTTTGTCTGCAACCGACCGGATTGGCAGACGCAGCGCCGCCGCGAATATCACCGTCGCAAGCTCCACACCGATGCCGAGTACCACCAGGTCTGCCGGGACAGCCAAGAGAAATGGCGTAGACGAAATCCCGATTATCCCCGCCAGTACCGGCAGTCTCACCCTGAATCCGTCGAGCGTAATCGGCAGGGTCAGCGCCGGCGAGACCGCAAGCGCCACCTGCAGAATCTTGTAAAGAACAACTTGGCTTTCGACCTAAAGCATTCCGCGGCAGAGGTTTGGCTCCTTGGACCCGAGGCCGAGCATCTTGCAAAGAACAACTTAGCTTTCTCCCAAGTCCTGATTCTTCCAACACTTACGCAAAATCCACCTGCCGGGCCGGCATCTTGAAAAGAACATGTCTCTGGTGTCACCCGCTGGCCTGCCTTAAAACTGACCTATGCTGAATACCGACCGCATTAACGAAATTCACCGGCTGTTTCACGGCGAGCACTGGTCTGCCCGGAAGATCGCTCACCACTTGCACATGGCGCGAAAAACTCTGCGGAAGTACATCCAGTCACCGGTACAGATTCCCGCTCGCCGTCAACGAACCAGCAAGATTGATGCTTTCAAGTCGACCGTCGCCGACTTGCTGGAGCAGGACCCGAGCGCCAGCGCCGTGGTCATCCTGCAGCGCTTACGGCCGCTCGGGTACGACGGCGGCATTACTGTTCTGCGAAATTACGCCCGCCAATTGCGTGGCCCTGTGCATCCGCCCCGCGCCTTTGTGCGCATGGAACCCGGCCCCGCGGAGCGCTTCGAGATCGACTGGGGTCACTTCGGTACGCTCGACTATGCTGGCGACAAGCGCAATCTTTATGCCTTCTGCCTGGTCGAGGCTCACAGCCGGATGCTCTACGTCGAGTTCACCCATAGTCAGAGTTTCGAGACCTTCGTCCGTTGCCACCTGCATGCCTTTGAGGCTCTGCATGGTGTTGCCCGCGAATGCTGGTATGACAATCTTCTGACCGTCGTCGCCGAGCACGTCGGCACTCTGGTCCGCTTCAATCCCCGCTTCCTGGCCTTCGCCCGCGAGTGTGGATTCTTTCCCCGCGCCTGCAACCCGGCGGCGGGCTGGGAAAAAGGCAAGGTTGAACGCGGGGGCGTCGGCTATCTGCGCCAGAACTTCTGGCCGCTTCGCCAGTTCACCGACTTGTCCGATGTCAACCGCCAAGTGAGGGAATGGCTGGATCAAGTGGCCAACCAGCGTCTGCACCGCGAAACCCGTGAGCGGCCTAGCGAGCGCTTTCGCCCGGACTGTCTCCGACTGCTGCCAGCCCTGGTTCCCGATTACCGCGACACAGTCGAGGCCCTGGTGCATAAGGACCTTCGCTTGCAGTTCGATGGCAATCGCTACTGCGCCCCGCCGCACCTGGTGGGCCAGCGTCTCACCGTCAAGGCCGATGCTTTCTCGGTGGCGCTCTATCACCGCAATCAAGAGATCGTTCGCTATCCCCGCTGCTGGCGGCGCGGTCAAACCTTCGGGGCCGAGCGCTTTGAGAAAGAGTTGCTTGCCCACAAGGCGGCTGCCCAGAGATCGCAAGCCCAGCGGCGCTTGATCGCCTTGTTGGTCAGTGATTGCAGTCAGGAGACCGTCGAAGCCTACCTTCGCGGGCTGGCCGACTCCAACCGCACTCTCTCCCGCCAGATCACCGAACTTCTGCAGTTGATTCGGCAGTACGGGCCGCAAGCCGTGGCCGCAGCCCTGCAGAAAGCGCTTGCCGCCCGTGCCTTCGGAGCCGATTACGTCGCCAATCTCTTGCGGCAGCAACTCTCGCCCCGCAATCCTCAGCCCCCTCTGCAACTCCGCGATCCCGAACTGAACCAACTGGTGACCGATCCCTTGTCGCTGTTGGATTACGACGCCTTCATTGTCGAGGCGCGAAAGGAACCGCATGACTCCCCTGGAACAAAAGCTCGAACAACTGAAACTGGCGACGATGAGTCAAAAGCTGGAACAGACCCTGAAGGAAGCGACGGCGAAAAATCTTAGCTTCGCTGCCACGCTTGAAACCTTGGCAGATCTCGAACTGGAGGCTCGCAATCGCCGCGCCGTGGAGCGCCGCTTCCACCTCTCCCGCCTCCATGCGCAGCCCAGCATCGACACCTTTCACTTTCAGCACCACAAATCCCGAATGCAAAGCAAAAGCCGCATCCTCCGGCTGCTCGATCTCAACTTCCTGAAAGACGGCGCTAACGTTGTCCTGATCGGTAATCCTGGGACGGGCAAAACCTATCTTGCCCAAATTCTCGGCTGGCGCGCTTGCCAGGCAAATGTGCGTACCCTTTTCACTTCCGCCATGGACATGCTGAATCACCTGCTGGCCTCCCAGGTCGATCATTCGCTCGTGCGCAAACTCCGCGTCTATACCGAGCCGACTCTGCTTATCTGCGACTAATGTGAAGTTGTCAGTAATGTGGAGTTGGGCACGGTAGGCCTGGGAAATACGTTCGGCACACGGTTCCAACTCCACATTTTTTCGCTTACAGCGACTCCAGCCAGTCAAGGATCGTGCGGTCTTTGCTCCAGGGCGTGCTGGACGCGCGAGGGACCGGCTTAACTTTCGCGATGGCCTGCCGCTTCATTTCGAGATCGACTTTCGCGTAGCGATTCGTCGTGGTAGGGCTGGCGTGCCCCAGAAAGTGGCTGATGGTCGATAGGTCAACGCCCGACTTCAGAAGGGCTACGGCCGTGCTGTGCCGAACACTGTGGGGATGCAATCGCTTCTTGCGGAGGTGCGGGGCGCGTTCACAAGCCACGCCGAGACATCTGGCGAGGATGTGCCGGATTCCGAAACGGGTTAGCGGTTGACCGCGATGGTTCAGAAATACACGATATTCCGAACGCAGATCCAGATTCCGCTGGCAGCAGAACGTTCTCAATACCGTCGCGGTCTGTGACCAGAGGGGACAGTAACGTAGAAGGGCCCTTTTACCATCCTTTACATCCTTTCCTATAGTTTTCATTCCCTTACACCAATTCAGGGCGTCTGCTTTCGCTCAAAAGCGGAACCCCTTTTTCCTGCAATTACTTCGAATCGAGAAGCGTTTTGTTACGGTTCTCTTACGTTTCGCCTCCGGGAAGCGAGCGGCGGAGCAACGAATCCGCCGTCTCGGCGCGTTCGTCTTTTAGCTCGATCCAGTCTATCCTGCCGTCCATCGGTCTCACGAAACGTAGGTGCAAACACCTGGATGCCATCCAACTCGTCCGGGAACAGAGGCAAAACCACAAACAAGAACTCGCCTACCAAGCTCGACCTTTTGTGCTTTGTGGGATTCCCCTCCGGAGACCTCCCAGCCATCAACTCACGCATCGCCGACACAGCGGTAAGTTTTTTCTGGAAATCGTCGGCCATTCAAAATTCGGTTTGCCCTACGGCCAGGATCGGCTGATCCCCATCTGGATTGCAACTCTCGCCCTGCAGCAGAAGAGTCGAGTCATTGGCTTCGAGAACGCTGCCCAGATCCTCGACTTCTTCAGGCTACCACGGGACGGTCCGCACTACCGTCGGCTAATCGAGGGCTTCCAGCGTCTCTTTACCGCCACCATCTTCTTTGGAACCGATGAGCAACCCGACCGTAAGTCGGTCATCGAATGGGCCCGCTTCCATTTTTTCGATCACCTTTGCCTCTGGTCCACTCCCAGCGAAGAAGGTCCGACAGTTCCTGCCCACCCTACTGAGAACGCGATAACCCTCAGTGAAGGCTTCTACACAGAGATTGACGCCCACCGCATTCCGGTGGAGCGCGAGGTAGTAGCAGCGTTGGCGCACGCGCCTGGAATCCTGGACTTCTACATTTGGGTTGTTTGGAGGAGCTGGACCGTCAAGGCTGGGTCTGTTCACGTGCCGGTCTTCGGCGCCGGAGGTCTGAATGAACAACTGGGGACCCGGGATTACTCACTGGATCGCCGCTTCCGGCACACGATTCGACTCTGGCTCGACCGAGTGAAGCTGTTCTGGCCCGAGTGCCCCGCGACTCTCACGGGGAACCGGCAATTTCTCGTGATCCACTCGGCCAGGCAAAGTCCGGCGGTTCGGGCCGGACAAAAAGGAACCTTCACGACCATCCGCCCGCGGCGATAGTTCTGTTCCTCATCTGGCGCTGCCCGGCGAGCCGCTACTCGTTCCGCAGCGCGACCATGGGGTCCACGCGCGTCGCCCGCAACGCCGGTAGGTAGCTGGCCAGCGCGGCCACCAGCCCGAGGAAGGCCGCCGCGGACACAAACGTGAGCGGATCGGAGGCGCTGACATTCACCAGCATTTCGCCGACGATGCGCGCCGCCGCCAGAGCGATGACGCTTCCGGCAAGCAGCCCCGGAACGGCCAATCGAAGGCCTTCCCTCAGCACCAGCCCGAGCACGTCGCGCTCGCTGCGCGCCTAGCGCCATCCGGATTCCCATCTCCTGCGTCCGCTGGCTGACCGCGTAGCTCATGACGCTGTATAGGCCGATGGCCGCCAGCAGCAGCGAGATCCCGCCGACCACTGCCCAACAGACTGGCCGCTACGCGTTGCGCGAATAGCGAGCCAGTGGTGGCGTCGGACAACAACCTGGTGGTGAACACAGCGTCCTGGTTGAGCGCCAAGGCCTCCCGGCGCAGGACGGGGGTCATCCGCAGCGGGTCGCCCGTGGTTTTGATGAAGACCGAAAAGTTGAGACCGGGCGCGAACCATTGGCGGAACGGGATGTAGAAGAACGGCGTGGGGCCCTCGATCGGGGTGTGGTACTTGCTGTCTTTGACCAACCCGACCACGGTTGCCTGGCGGCCCTCGCAATGGACCTTGCGGCCGATCGGGTTTCCGCCGTTGAAGAACCGATTGGCGAAGGTTTCATTCACGATGATCACGCGTGGGCGCGTCGGCCGAATCGCGTTCGGTGAAGTCGCGGCCTTCGAGCATCCGGATGCCGAGCAGATTGAAGTAGCCGGGCGGAACGGTGGCGCGATGGATCATCATCTGCTCATTCGGCGCGGGAGCGTATCCTTCAACATCGAGTTGGTGCCAGGGCGTGGAGCCGGCCCCCGAGGCCGTCGACATAGGGACCACATCGGAGTAGGTCACGCCGACCACGCCGGGCTTCGACTCCAGCCGCTCGCGAAGGTTCCGGCAGAAGTCCCGCTGCTCCGCGCCGAGTAGCCCGCGTACGAGAGATAGAACTGCGACACGGAGATATTGGTCCGGTCAAATCCCGGCTCGATGGCGCTCGCATTCTCGAAGCTCCGGTAGAAGAGCCCGGCGCCGACGCGGAACTCTGATTTCAGTGTGAACACCACCCTTCCAGTGAACGATGAGGATTACTTCTCCCGCCGTGCTGCATACGTCCGCTAAGACCTCCTCGAAGAGCGTACGGATGATTCGTTTCTTCAGTCGAACCATCAGTACCAAGATCGTTCCAGATCTTCTCGAGCTTTGTCGCGAGCTCGGTAAACTGCTCGCGAGTTGCCAGTGGATTTGAAACAGCAACGATACGCAGCCCAGCGAGCCCAGCGACATTATCATCTGGGTGTTTTGCGTCTGTCAATTGGAGGCAGCAATCGGAGTAATCGGTAGTGACTTATTCAAACTGAGTCACTACCCAGCAATCCCAAGCAGTCCTGCGTTGCCGCTCAATTGGCCCGTATTGCGCGAACTCACATTAAATCGAGCACCGCACGCCCGTCGAACTTCCCCGCCAGCGACGCGCGGGCCTCCAAGTTGTCGGAGATGAATGCCGGCGGGTTAGATGCTGCGGCTTCGTAGCAGATAGAACAGCACCGGGGTGATCACCAGCGACAACAGCATCGAGATCGCTACTCCGCCGATCACCGCGATCGCCAATGGCTGCAAGAGCTGAGCGCCAGAGCCGACGCCGATCGCCAACGGCAGCATCCCGAACATCGTGGCGAGCGCCGTCATGAGGATCGGCCGCAAACGCCGGCGTCCGGCATGAAAGATCGCTTCTCGCAGGGCATAGCCCTGTCCGGTAAAGTGCTGCTCCGAATCCAGCATCAGAATTCCGTTCTTCTGCACGATGCCGACCACCATGATCAGCGCCCATGAACGAGGAGATGTTCAGCGTCGTGTGCGTCGCGTACAGCGCCAGCAGTGCTCCCGAAGCCGCACAGCACCGTCGCCACCAGGATGGCGATCGGGTGCGAGAAGGACCGGAATTCGAATACGAGAATGATGAAAATGAGAACCATGGACATCAGCAGCACCTTCGTCAGTCCCACGAACGACTCATGCTGGATCTGGTAGAGTCCGCCGAATTCGATGTCGGTGCCGGGCGGAAGTCGGAATTTCCTTGAACAGACGCGCCTGGATCTCGTCCATCGCCGAGCCCAGATCGCGGCCTTCTAAGCGCGCGGTCACCGCGACCAAGATTCCGCAGAGTTCTCCCGGCGAATCTCCGTCTGGCCCTTCCTGCATCTCGACATGTGCCACGCTCGACAACGGCACGGTTTGGCCCGTCGGCGATGTGATCAGCAGACTCTTGAGTCTTCTCCGAGCTCGGACCTGTATCCGGCCGGATATCGCACACGGAGACCGATCAGCCGATCTCCACGAATCATGTTAGACGCCAGTTCTCCGTCGAGAATTGCGGATTCCAGGTCCGCCACGTCCTGGACGCCGAAGCCGGCGCGTCGGGCCTTCTCGGGGTCCACGCGGAAATTGATCGCCGGGCCGATGACAATAGTCTGGTTGACGACGTCGACGACGCCCTTTACCTTCGGCAGCCATTCTTCGACGGCCTTCCCGACCGCCTTGAACTTCTCGGGATCGTCGTTGTAGATCTTGATTTCGATGGGTTGCGGGGACCATGCGAGGTCGCCCACCAGATCCTCCAGAATGTGGGGAAACTCAACCTCGATCGCCGGTTCCGACTGCGGCGATCTTCCGGCGAAGCTCGGACGTCACGTCATCGAGTGAGCGCCTCCGTTTCTGGCTTCAGCTTGATCAGAAAATCGCCGGTATTCGGCTCGGCGATCGCCAGGGCGAGGCGGGCGCCCGTGCGCCGCGAATAGCTCTCGATCTCCGGAGTCTCTCGGAGGAATCTGTTCAATGTGGTTGAGAACCCGGTTGGACTCGCTCAGCGATGTGCCAGGCGGCATCCGGTAATCGAGTACAAAGGCGCCTTCATCCATGTCGGGAAGGAAGCCGCTGCCTAACTGCAGATAGACCGCGACAATGACAACAAGCACGCCCGCGGCGATCGCCAAAATGCTTTTCGTATGCGGAGAGGGACCAGTGCAAAGCCACTTCGTAGCGAGCGGTCAGCCATCGAAGAATCCGCCCCTCGCCCGCCTGCTCCGCTTGCTCGAAGTCGGTCTCCACTACGTCCCGCGCGAGGCTTCAGAAACAGTCCGGCCAGGACGGGCGTGAAGAAAATGGCGAGGATAAGCGAGGCGAAGAGCGCTGTCACGAGTGTCATCGCCAGAGCGCGAAAGAATACGGCCGTGATCCCACCCAGGAATACCAGCGGCACAAACACGACGATGGGAGTGAGCGTCGATCCGATCAAGGCCGGCGTCAACTCCTGGATTGCGGTCTTGGCCGCATCCATGGGCGACTTCCCCATGGACAGATGGACCATGATGTTCTCAACCATGACAATTGCGTCATCGATCACCACGCCGATGCAGGCTGCCAGTCCGCCCAGCGTCATGAGGTTGAAGCTCATATGGAAGAGCTGCATGAAGACGATTGCGATGAGCGTCGCGATCGGGATCACGATAGCAGCGACGATCGTCGTACGCCAGTTCTTCAAGAAACAGAGGAGGACTCCGACCGAAAGAAGCAGACCGATGACGATGCTCTCCGTGACTCCAGAGATTGATTCCCGCACGAGGATGGATTGGTCGTAGTAAGTCGAAAGTTGGATGTCGGGCGGCAGCGTCTTTCGAATGTCGCGCAGTTCGCCATTTACGGCGTCGGCGATTTGCACGGCGTTTCCGTCCGGTTGCTGTAGGACGTTGACCAGCACCGCGGGGCGGCCGTTAGCGGTAACGATGTTGTAGATTGGACGCTCTCCCGGAACGACATGCGCGAGGTCCTTCACTAGAATCGGGGTGCCCTTCACAACATCGACGACCGTGTCCTCCACTTGTTCCTTGCTTTCGAGCAGCCCTGTGACGGTCGTCAAATACAGGTGGTAGTTCTCTTGCACCATCCCTGCCGGCTGGATGATATTGCTGCTCCGGATTGCGTCCACGACTTTTGTGAGCGGCATACCGTAGCCGTTCAGTTTGTGGGGATCGACCAGGATGTGATATTCGGGAGGTCGCCCCCCGACGATCCGAGTCTCCGCGACACCGGGAAGGCGATAAAGCCGCGGCGCGAGATTATAGTAGGTCAAATCCCACAGGTCTGCCAGAGTGCGCGTCTGCGATGTAACACTGAAGCCAACCATCGGGAATACCGAGAACGTGAGCCGGTTTACGTAGAACCGGACGCCCGGCGGCAGGTTAGGCGTGATTTGCGAAATACGGCCTTGCACTAGGTGCAGCGCGTTCAGAATGTCCACGTCCCAACGGAAGAAGACGTTGATCTCGGTAGAGCCGCGTCCCGTGACCGAACGCATAGTCGTGATGCCCGGGACTAGACGAATGGCTTCTTCCAGAGGCCGCGTCACCGTCAACATCTGCACGTTGACCGGGGCGATGCCGTTATCAACGAGAATCACAACTCGGGGAAAGTCAGTTTGTGGAAAGATGGAAATCGGAATGGCAGGGATCATCAGCACACCCGCCAGGGCGAAGCTCAAGATCACCAGAACCAGCCCTCGGCCATGTGCCTGAACAAAGTCGGCGACGCGGCTCGTCACTTTTCTCCCTCCGCGCCCGTCCCTGCGAAGGTCACTTGCGCACCATCTGGCAGGCCATACCCGCCCTCGATAACCACTGTCTCGCCTGCCTCGATCCCGTGAACAATCTGAACCTTTCCTCCTGCCATGGGCATTACGTTTACTTCGCGCACGTGTGCGACGTGCTGCCGGTCGACGACGAGCGCGGTGCCCATGCCACTCCCCTCTTTCAATTGCACAGCGGATTCCGGCACCACGAGTAGCATGCTCCACCTTTCCCACCACGACAGTAACGGAGCCGAATACGCCTGCCTTCAGACTTCGCTGCGGGTTCGGAATCTCGCACCAGACCTCTACCGTTCGGCTCGCGGGGTCCACGGCCTGATTCACCATGGAGACGCGCCCACTCGGGCGCCTGCCAAGCAAGTTGCCACTTTCAAATGAACAAACTTGTCCGCGCGTCACCCTTGCACTCTGGCCCTCGGGTACCTGAGCGCGCGCCACGGCCACCGAGAGATCCATGAGAGTGAAAATCGGCGAGTCGGGCTTCGCCATGTCGCCAGCATAGAGAAACTGCTCGGTCACTACTCCTGCAAACGGACTGTGGATCTCAGTGAACCCCAGTTGAGCGTTCAGGAACGCGGTCCGGGCCTTGCCGTCGGGGTCCCCACCGCTCGACTCGCGTGGTGCCGCGCCCTGGAGGAGATCGAGATACTTATGTGTAACGTCGTAGTTCGCTCTCGCCTGGGTCGCTTCAGTTTGGCTCGCGAGCAGCTCGCGGGACGTGATGGCGCCTTCTTCGTAGAGCTTTTGCCGTCGTTCAAGGTTCTTCTGTGCCTGCGCAAGCATCGCTTCGGTAGAGGAAGCGTCCGAACGCGCCCGGTCCAGCGCTTCCGTGCGTTGGGCAACCAGATCATGGTTTGCAACACGCGCGATCAACTGCCCTGCTGCCACAGTGTCTCCCTTCTTCACAAGTAAGCTCTGGATGGGCGCCGTGACTTTGGACGAGATGCTGGCCTGCTCTTGCGGGTAGATAGACGCTGGCGCCTCGATCGTGAGTTGCACGTCCGCCGTCTCCGCCCGGGCTACCTTCACTGTCACCAAGGGTTTCGGTGGCGCCTCTTCCTGATGGGTACAGCCAAACAAGAAGACGGTGAGAAGAACCGGAAGAGATCGTTTCATTGGCCTCGTGCCACCTCGAGATCCGCCAGAGCAGTCAGATAACCGGCTCGAATGGCATAGTGGTTCGTCCGCGCTTGTACGAGTTGGCTCTGGGCGACAACCACATCTAGGGCCGGTCCTTCTCCCCCCTCGTAGCGTACTCGGCTCAATCGCAGATTGTCTTCTGCGAGCTTGACCTGCTCGTCGGTTGTGGCAATCTGTGCGTAGATAAGTTGCACCCGAGCTAGCGCATCCTGGTATTCCTTGGAGAACGCCCTCTCCGCAATTTGGCGAGTGGTGTCAACCTGCTGGGCCTGGATTTGAAACTGCCTGGACTCGCTTCTGGCGCGAAACCAGTCGAACAGCGGAACGTTCAGTCGAATGAATCCCGCGTAGCCGCGGTCGTTTATGCTCACACGCTGCGCATCCAGGCCGTACTGGAAAACGAGGCTGGCCTGCGGAAGAAGTTGCGCTCGCGCGCCTCGAGCGTCTGCGAGAAAAACTCGCTGCTGGGCGTCCAACAAACTGAATTCCAGCCGACGCAAGAATGGCGCCGCTCCGACTGGAGCCTCCGGCGCGGGCAGCGTCTCTTCCATCACCTCCGCCAGTCCCAAGGGTGTATCGACATCGGTACTCCAGAAGGATGCGAGATCGTGATTGGCGAGTCGAGCTTCCAGTTCTAGCGCCTGCTGCGTTTGGTCCAGCATGGCGACCTGCAAGGACGCCTTGACGAGGTCTGCTTTGGAAGCTTCGCCACTCTCAGAAAGTCGATGAACCCGATCTTCAAAGGCTTGGGCTTCGGTCACATTGGAGCGCGCCGCCTCGATGAGTTTGCGAGCAAGGAGCAGGTGGTAGTAACTCGCGGCCACGGCGCGCTTGAGATCGCGTTCAGAGAGGCCCAGATTCGCATTGGCTGCGTCGCGATCGGCCCGAGCGCGATCCAGCGCGGCACGCAGGCGACCGGATGTGTCCAGCTCGAGGCCGGTCGTCACTACCGAAGAGTACTCTCGAATGCCGTTCAGCGCGACGAAGCTAAAGTTGCTCCGATCCTCGAGAAACGGGCTGTTGTACGTATACGAGCTGCCGATGGAGAATAGCGGTAAGAAATTGGCGCGCGCTCGCGTGATTCCATAGCGACCGATCTCGGTCTGCTGCCGGGCCAGCCTCACAGACGATGGCGCCGACTGAGCGAGGCGCACACAGTCCTGGAGCGTGAGTTGGCTCGATGCTGGTTGGCTCAAAGCAGAAGCCTCCACTAGCGCCAGCGCTGCGATAGCCAGAGTCAAAGATCGCACTTGAGGGGAACCTCCCAGTGTAAGTAATTCCTTCCACCAACCGCCTCGGGGCAAGACCGTTTATGCTGTCGATCACCACCCTGAGGCTATGGTCTATCCACCTAATAGCGAATAGGACGACAAAAATGGTCTTCGCGTGCGGCGCTTCCCCCGAGCTCAGGAGTCGGCGCCCAAGCCCCTCTGAGCGGCCAAGTACTCTGCCGCTCGGCCCAGAACACCCGGATGGACCACGAGCCCGGACTTGGCGTTACGCACAAGCATCTTTAACTCGTCGATCAAGTCGGAAGCGACGCGTTTCATGACAACGAGAATGTCGCCCTGGAGATCCTCCGGAACCGTTTCCAGTAGCGTTCGCGCGTGACGTAGGCAGAGCACGCCGTTTTCGCGCAACCATTGCCGGAAACCAGGCTGGAGCAGTCTTTTTGAAAATTCTTCGATGCGCGCGTGCTCTTCCTGGGTGACCTGCGCACATACGCCACAAACCCGGCGAGGTGAGTTAGCGTGAGAGGGATCGTCCATGAGGCGAAGGAAAGCCTCTGCGGCAACCTCCGCTCTTGCTACGTTGGCGACCATCCAGGTGTGATAGTTACAAAGACCCTGCGTACCCTTGATATCCACGCCCCGAAGGCAAGACGACTGAAACTCCTTGAGGAAGGTGCAAAGGGGGCACGCATCTTCCATCAGAGCATCCGATAAGTTCTTCATACGACTTTGTTTCTGCTTTTCCATGCCTTCACTCTTTCAAAACACCTCGCCAGAAGTTCCGAGCCTTTTTGAAGAACTCAGCGACTCCGGCAAAGGTCTGTGTCCCGATATGCTTCCGCCTCCAGGATTGATGGCCCCACAAAAGTCCTGAAGCCGACAGTGGTAGTCGGGGCGTGGTCTGCGCGCTCGAAGATGAGCAAATTCCTCCCCGCGACCGATAGTGTCTGTCCTGGGGAACCTGCTCGACATTGGGGAGTACGACTGCGGTCGAGTGACTCCGATTGAGAGGATGCTTCAACATGACGACTCCCGGGGCCAAAGGAAGATTTCACCGCCAGGTACTTCGCGTGCTGGGTAGGAGTCATCAGTCTCAGGGAAGGTGAGACGGTTAGTTGGGCGAACTCCATCGCCTGACACTAATCATACGCGATCCCCAACACATTTCGATCCGGAATTTTGAGCCACCAAAGCGCATGCAGAAAGACATTTGATGCCCGATACGCAAGGTTGACTTCAATCCTCAGGAAGCTTCATACTGGTCTAGTCTAGAGGCGTTGGAGTTCGCCCTTAAACCGCCCCACTGGGGGAAGATGACTCCTACAAGAGGGGTTTCCCGGACCAGGCGGTCGTTTGTGTTTCGTCTCCACCTTCCTGAGAATCCCTAGCAACTTTGTACCGGTCATCGGGCCGCAGTGGTGACTTGCGAATGGGATCACGCGATTCTCTGAATTCATCGCAGGCTCTTCATCTTCTGACAAGCTGCAAATATGTCGATCAGATCCTTTCGGATATCGAGTCTATTCTCTACGCTTGGACTTCGAAATCTCCCTTTCCGAAGTACCGCGTCGATCTCTCTCCGGTACAGGTGAAGATTGTGCAGGACTATATTGCTCGCATTCGTGCCCAGATGGTCACAGTGCTGAAGAGCCAAGGCATTTCTCCTGCGGAAACCCTACTCGATGCTAGACACAGCATCCGCGTCAACCTGGAGTTTGCCCAGGTCGCCTTTGACGAGTGCCGGCCTATGGCGATGCGCGGCTATGGGGAGGTCCCCGAGTCCCTCATCCCGGAGCTGAACGGCGTGGTCAACGAGATGTCGAGTATGCTCCACAAACTGAGCTCCTACCTGGCTCTGGACCTGGGGCAAGACTTGCGAGAACGCCTCCACCGGCTCGAACAGACGGGTGACGAAATCGAGTTGCTTAAGACTCTCGAACAGGTTATCAAGAACCGGGGTTTGGTAGAATTCAGATCGTCGCTCTCGATCATCCTCGACAAACTCGAGGCCAACAATTTCCAGATCGCTACGTTCGGACGGGTGAGTTCAGGGAAATCCTCGCTCCTGAACCACATCCTTCAAACGGATGTACTCCCGGTAGGCGTCAATCCGATTACCGCGGTTCCGACACGCCTCGTTTATGGGGCCGTGCCCACGTTGACGGTCTCCTATCTGGACAAGAGAACCGAACGAATGGAAGTTGGCCGGCTAACTGAGTTTGCCAGCGAGCAATTTAACCCTGGTAATGCTAAGCATGTCACCAGGATCGTGGTTGAGCTGCCCGCGAGCCGTCTGCGTGAGGGAGTGGTATTTGTCGATACGCCCGGTCTGGGTTCACTGGCTACTTCTGGGGCCGCCGAGACACTAGCTTACCTGCCGCAGTGCGATTTGGGTGTGGTTCTGATCGATGCTGGCTCGACATTAAATCAGGAGGATCTTTCGACTTTGGAGAGCCTCTACGAGGCCTCAATTCCGGCCATGGTACTGCTGAGTAAAGCCGACTTGCTCAAAGCGGACGACCGGGTACGTTCGGTGGAGTACATCTCCGAACATATCTCAACACAACTGGGTCTGAGCATTCGGGTCGATCCTGTCAGCACGCGGGGTGACAATGCGGACTTGCTGGAGGATTGGTTTGGTCGCGAAATCCAGCCACTCTACGCGCGTCACCAGGAGCTGGCGCGCCAGTCCCTGCGTCGGAAGATTGGCGCTTTGCGGGAGTCAGTCGAGACGGCGTTGAGGTTTCGATTAGATCTCCGCAAGAAAGGACCGCAGGGAGATAGTAATCGCTGGAGGCTGGCCGAGGCGGAGGTTCGCCGAGCCGCCGGTATGTTTGAGCCGGCCACTTCTGCTTGCCTTAAACTCTCGGACGAAATCAGGGATTTGGGCGAGCTCGGTATTTCTCGAGCCGCCCAAGGCATCGTCGCAACTTGGTTTAATAAGGATGGGAAACAGCCAGGAACGAGGGACCTCGTCGTTCGGGATCTCACTGGAACCGCTGCCGAAGGGTCCAACCAGGTCTTTGCCAAACTCCAGGAGCTAGCGCGGGACCTGGCACGCGCCTTGGCGAACGCTGCGAGTGCTTTGGGAGTTGGGGACGTACCAAGTGAACAAGAGCTTGCTGCAGTTGTGAAGGAACTGCCGAGGTTCGACCCGGGACCTCTCGATGCGGAGCTTCAACGGGATTTCTTCGCCGTGCTAGGTAAGCGCTTTGCGGCTAGGCGAGCAGAAAGAAGACTTCACGAGCAGATCGGGTCCGCCGCCGACGAAGCGTTCCGAAGTTACGGCAGGACATTGGAATCCTGGATTCGAAGGACAATAGCAGATCTCCAACGCCACTTTGATTCACACGCGGACGGATATCGTTCACAGCTTGAACACCTTACTGGCACCGGCACAGCCACACCTGAGGAGACGGAAGAGATCCAGCGTGATCTCGAGCTGCTGTCCGAAGTGGGGCAACATTAGCAGGGTTAAAAACTGGCGAGAGAAGGCAAAGGTTTGTGGAACTTCTTTTGATTATTGCATTTCAATCTGAAGGGGTATCCCGCCAAAAGCCGCCCCCCCTAAGCGATCCGGGGAGGAATCGGTTGTCCGGCGGGTGCCGCTAAACGCAGAGATGCTTAAGCCATGACTTACAGACCAACGGAACAGCGTTACACGCGTCAGCCTGGCTGGTTTGCGAGCAGTGGCCTGAAGGAGGCTCTCGCCAAGGGCGGATGCCCCGTTTGCCAGGCCGTGAAGACATCGGTACGTCGATATCTCTTTAGCTTTCTCTACGAAGGAATGATGTCCGGTGCCGCTCGCGGCGAATTCTTGCGGGGTGGTGGCTTTTGTTCGCGGCACTTCTGGGAGGCGAAGGGAATCGAAGAGGAATGCTGGGCAGAAGGGTTCGGTGTGGCGATCCTCTGCGAGAATCTTCTTGATGAATCATTGAAGGATCTTGAATTGTTCGCGGACGACCCACACCACCTGGAGGACTCCTCTTCTCAAACTCCGAAAGCAGTCAAAGAGGCCGCAGCGAGCGTTTCGTCTGGTTCCCGGAATTGGCTGCATTGCCTGCACGATGTTGAAGGGTACGGAGGTGCACTACTTGGCGGTTCTGGAGGAGTTGCTCAAAGAGGCGGATTTCGGCGGCCGCTATCAGCAGGGAACGGGACTGTGTTTTCGTCATCTCGAAGCGGCGGCCGAAAGTTGGGAATCAGCGGAGGCCCTGACGTCGATCAAGACCACGGCCCAAAGGATCGTGCGACAGCTGATTGAGGAGCTCCGCGAGTTCCAGCGCAAGCATGATTATCGATACAAACACGAACCGCGGGGTTCGGAATGCTCTTCATCCGAGCGTGCCATTGAGTTCCTGGTGGGCCCTAGGCCGGACCTTAGCGGGTCCGCCGGCGTTCGGCCGGTTCCGAGCAGACGGTGTTAGGTCAACCTCTTGGTTCTCAGGCGAGCTTCCGGCAACTCTGCGCGATGCGACCTGACTAGCTTTGTAATGTCAGCCTGTCGCCCTGCAGGACAAGGAGGACAGCTGATGATTGCCAGAAGAACGGTCCTCATTTGGCTCTGAAAGCAGTGCATTGATATTCAGAGGCTTCCGCATGCCACGCATGAGGACCCGAGTATCGCCAGCGAGATAGGCGAACCATAGACCGGAGCAGTGGAGGGGATCCTGGACCTCACCTGCCTGGCGGCGGAGTCGAACGAGCTCATGCTGCCGCTGCTCCTCGAGGCCAGCCGGGGCGTCCACGAGCGTTTCGTGGCCGATTCCTCCACGTCCGAGCAGGCCCTGCTGGCGTCGTTCCTGCGGGCGACCCGGCGCACCCGCCAGCCGGTGGTGTGCCTGAACGAACAGGTCGTCATCTCCAACGACGCCGCCCGGGGCCTGGCGCCGGCCGACTACGCCCTGCTCTGGGAGCACTTCGCCGCCGGCGGGGCCCGCACCACCGAGCGAGTCGTGACCAGCGTGGAGCTCTCCGAGGGGCGGGTCTACGAGGCCCGCTTCGGTGCCGTCGAAGCGGGCTCGGTGACGGCCGGGGCCATCGTGGAGCTGCGGCCCCCGAGCCGCCGGCGGACGGTGCCGTCCCGAGCGGCGGCGCCGCCCGAGCGGACGGGAGCGGCCCTCGCCGGCCACAGCCGCGCCTGGCGGCGGGTGGTCGGGGAGATCGAGCTGCACGCCGGACACGACCAGCCCGTAGTCGTCAGCGGGCCCGCGGGGCGTGGGCAAGCTCCGGTGCGCCGCAGCCATCCATGCCCGTGGTCGGCGCTCGCCCCAGCCGGTGACCGTCCTTGATGCGTCGCTGAGCGTCGTCGATCTCGACGATCAGTGGATCACCCCGCTGCGGGCGGCGCTGTCCCACCCGGAGGGCACCGTCGTGCTCCGCCACCTGGAGGCACTCCATGACCAGGCCGCGCTGGTCACGGCGGCGCTGCTCGGGCGCGCGGTCGACCCGGACGGCCCACGCCTGCTCGGGACGGTGACCGACTCGGCCCGGCTCGACGCCGACTCACGGGCGCTCCTCGACCGCTTCGACGTGACGATGACCATCCCCCGCGCTCTCGTCACGACCGGAGGACGTGGTCGACCTGTTCCGTGCCTTCGCCCAGCAGCACGGTGATGCCCGCTGGTCCGGTGCGGCCACCCCGGAGGTGCTCCGGGCGCTGATGCACTATCCATGGCCGGGGAACGCACGGGAAATCGGCCGCGTCGTGCGGGCCGTGATGCTGCGCCGGCCGACGGGACAGCTCAGCCTCGACGACCTGCCGGCCGAGATCCGCATCGACGCCACGCCGCCCGGGCTGTCGCCGATCGCCGCCCTCGAGCGCCAGGCCATCCTCGAAGCCCTCCGCGACCAGGGCGGCAACAAGCAGGCCGCCGCCGACCGCCTCGGCGTCTCCCGTTCGACCCTCTACCGGAAGCTGAGCGTTTACTCGATATGACGCGTGCCAACTTGGGACACCTGCACGCCCGCCGGCCGTCACATGCTGGTCACATGGCCGCGCCGCCGCTACTCGCCCACGAGGGTGCGTGAGACGTGCCACTCGTCGACTACCGGTGTGACGCTTGCGCCGCGATCCTCGAGGTCTCGCCCCGTCGCCGGTGGCCGACGCCGTCGCTGTCCCGGCTGCGGTGGTACCGCCCGGCGGCGCTTGGGCTGGGCGGCCTCCTCGGCGTCCGCCCCGCTCGCCGGGCCAAGGACCGACTCGACCGGGAGCGGGCGACCCGGGCCCATCGGCGCCGCGTAGCGACAGCGCCTGCGCGAGCACCTGCACGGCCACGAACACCACCACAGCCACGACCACCACCACGACGACCACCAGCACGGCCATGAACACCACGACCACGATCACCGGCTCAAGGAGACCAGTGAAGTTCCAGTCGTCTCTGCTGCCGACCGTCCCCGCCACGATGGAGGAGCGCGAGCAGCTCCGGCCCATCGGGCGGAACAACGAGCGCTTCCAATGATGATCGAGGAGGTGCGCACGCTGTGCACCATCGCCGACGACGCCGGCTTCGACTGCTTCTCGACCACCGAGCACCACTTCCACTCCGAGGGCTACGAGGCGTCGGTGGCGCCGCTGCTCCTCTACGCCGATCTCGCGGCACGGACGAAGCAGATCAAGTCCGCGCCGCTGGCGCTGGTGCTCCCCGCCGGTGACCCACTGCGGGCCGCCGAGCAGATCGCGTACCTCGATCACCTCACGAAGGGCCGGGTGTACGCCGGGTTCGCCCGCGGCTACCAGCAGCGGTGGGTCAACGTCCTCGGCAGCGGACCCGGTCCAGGCGGCGCCCATGGACGGCGGCGCCGTCGACCAGCACAACAAGCGGGTCCACGAGGAGTACATCGACATGATCTACAAGGCGTGGGATCAGGACCTCCTGCAGTACAAGGGCGAGTTCTTCCAGGTGCCCTACCCGTACGAGGAAGGCATCAGCGGGTGGCCGGCGGCCGATTGGACGGCGGTTCGGTGCGCCGGGCGAGATCGACGAGCAGGGCATCATCCGTGGCATCTCGGTCATCCCCCGGCCGTACCAGCAGCCGCACCCGCCGGCGTTCCAGCCGTTCTCGGTGAGCGAGTCGACCATCCGCCCCACCGCCAGGGTCGGGGTGATGCCGATGATCCTCGTGTCGAACCCGCCGGACTTCCGCCGCCTGTGCCAAATCTATCAGGAGGTGGCGGCGGAGAACGGTCGCACGCTCAGGCTGGGCCAGAACGTCGGTGCCTTCCGGGCGGTGTCGTTCGGCAACACACGCGAAGAAGGCCTGGCGCTGCTCGAGAAGACCAACTACTTCGGCTTCAACGCCTACTTCGCCGGCTTCGGCTTCTGGGAGGCCTTCCGCTTCGCCGAGGACGCCGAGAAGTACCCGCTCGATCCGTACACGCCGCTGCCGCCGTCGGAGTGGACGCTCGACCGCTTCGTCAACGTGAAGTACGGCCTCGCCGGCACCGTCGACCAGATCAAGCGCCAGATCGAAGAGGTCGCCTCCATCCACGAGGGCGACGGCGAGCTGGAGTGGTTCTCGTGGTTCTTCGATCAGGGCCTGATGCCGATCGACGATGCCCGCCGCCAGATCGAGCTCTTCGCCGAACACATCATCCCGGCGTTCAAGTAGGGGGAGCCATGGCAATCAGCTTGAAGGGTGTGAACCTCGGCTACATGGGCCTGGATCGGTCGATGTTGGTCGAGAAGCCCGAGTATCAGAACGTGCCGTACCAGTGCCCGGCGATCGCCTACATCATCGAGCACCCGGACGGTCGCATCCTCTGGGAGACGGGCGTGTCGGCGCGGGCCACCGACGAGTGGCTCTCCGTCTGGCAGGACCTCGTCGACCTGTCGCCGGTGCCGCCCGAGGTGTGCCTCGAGAACCGCCTGAAGGAACTGGGGCTCGGACCCGAGGACTTCCGGTGGGTCGTGATGGGCCACCTCCACACGGACCACGCCGGCGGGCTGCGCATCTTCCAGGACGCCAACGTCGACATCGTGGTGCACGAGGACGAGTACAACCACGTGCAGAGCATGCAGGAGGACTCCGAGAACTTCTTCGCCAAGGTCGACTTCGCGTTCCTGAACGACCAGAAGCCGACCACGGTGTCCGGGGACACGATCGAGCTCACGAGCGACATCCGGCTGGTGAGCCTCCCGGGCCACACCCCAGGCCAAATGGGCATGATGGTCCGGCTCGAGAACACCGGGTGGGCCATGCTCACGTCCGACGCCCTGTACCTCCACGAGAGCTACGGGCCGCCGGCGGTGGGCTCGCCGATCGTGTGGGAGAGCGACAAGTGGCGGTCGTCGGTGGAGATCATCCGCAGGCTGGCCACCGAGAACGAGGCGCTCATCTTCCCGGGCCACGACACGACGGGCATCAAGCAGTTCGCCGACCACAGCGAGATCCGCACGATCGAGTTCTGGCCCGGGTACGAGTACGAGTAGCGCGCCTCAGACGGGAACCGTTCCTCGCAGGAGGATGCGGTGCATCTCGCGGCGATCGTCGCCGTAGTCGGCGGTCGCCCGGTGCATGCTCCTGCCGTTGTCCCACAGCACCACGTCGTGGCGGCGCCAGACGTGGCGGTACACGAACCGATCCTGCACGGTGTGCTCGATGAGGCGGTCGAGCACACCGTCGCTGGCCTCGTCGCCGAGGCCGACGATCGAATCCATGCGGTTCGGGTTGAGGTAGAGGCTGCGCCGCGCCGTCTCGGGATCGGTGCGCACGAGTGGATGGTCGACCGGCGGCGTCTGCGCTTCCTCGCTCGACGAACGGGTCGGGACCGCGTTCACGTTGCGGCGGGACTCGTACCGGTGGACCGCCCGCATGCCCTCCAGCTCCGACGCGTCCGATCGTCGAGCGCCTCGTACGCCGCCGTCGTGTCGGCGAAGAGGGTGTCGCCGCCGTGCGGCGGATCACGTGGGCGTAGAGCATCGTGGCCTTGGCCGGCACCGCCAGGTAGCTGTCGTCGGTGTGCCAGGCGCCGCCGAAGACGATCCGGCGGCCGTCGCCCCGGGCGTCGGTCTGGTCCGAGGCGATGATCGAGATCGCCTCGTGCGCCGAGGATCGGTACTCCTCCAGGAGCTGCACCTGTGGCTCGCCGAACACGTGGGCCAGAGCGAGCAGCTGCGGCGTCGTGAGCCCGTCGGTGCGTACGACCAGGACGGGATGCTCGCGAGCGGCGCCCGCAACGTGCCGGCGACGTCGCCGGTGATCGGTGCGCGGAGGTCGGCGCCGGCCGCCTCCGCGGCGAAGCCGCTCCTCGTGAGTGGAGAGATGCCGAGTGCCATGCCACCCCCTCCGCGTTCAGCGGCGTGCCTGCTCTCACCGTATCCCCGTCGATGTTCCGCTGGTCGACGGGTGCGGTACGGTGCCGATCAGGACCACGTGACTCGACAGGAGGCGACATCCGCGTCAGTGCCGTCTCGGAGGGCAACCCGTCGGGTGCTGCTGTCGTGGTCGGGTTGGGCACCTTCGACGGCGTCCACCAGGCCCACCGGGCCATGCTCGGTGAACTCCGACGGGTGGCCACCGAGAGGGACGCAGAGGTCGGTCTCCTCCTGATCGAAGGCGGGGCCCACTACCGGGCGCGGATGCTGACCGGCCTCGAGCATCGGCTGGAGCTGCTCGAGGCCACGGACGAGGTGGACGCCGTCTGGATCGTCCCGTCGGAGATCCACGAGCAGCCGCACGAGTGGCTCGGCGCCGCTTTGGTGGCCGTCCGGCCGATCGCCCTGGGCGTATCCGGGCTGATGCGCCTCGGGCGGGCCGACCTGACGTCCCACGATGAGCTCCAGTCGATCTGCGACGAGCACGGCAT
>CAWDMC010000025.1:0-399957 GCA_963803295.1 uncultured Acidobacteriota bacterium
GTGCAAACCAGCGCCCACCTCAACCGTCCGGTGAAGGACCACCAGCTCAGCCTGGAGAAGCAGGACGGAAATCCTACACGAGTATTGGTCAGCGTCGAGATATGGAGGACTTCCCATCCCGCCAGAGACTGGGCACGATGGTGACGCTTCGCGATGCCGAATCCCGCAGCCAGCTTGAGACGCGCCTGGATGTCTCGTACCGCAATGAAGCGATGGGTCATATCCTGCGAGGCGTCGTCCACGAGATCAAGAACCCGCTGAATTCGATCTACACCCACCTGCAAATGCTCCAGTTGGAGGTGGGGGACACAGCACCCAAACTGCAGCAGGAGGTCGGTGTCATCAGCCGCGAAATCAAGTTGCTGGACCGGATGGTGGTGACGCTCCTGGATTTCACCAAGCCACTGGAGATCAAGCCCGAGGAAACGGACCTGGTGCAATTGACAAAGAGATCGTCCGGCTGGTGAGCCCGGAAGGCGCCAAGAAGGACGTCGCGGTGGAAGTCGGCGGAAACGCAGAGACGGCCATGGTGTCGGGCGATTACGCCCTGTTACGGCAAGCGGTGATGAACGTCGTCGTCAATGGCATCGAGTGCATGAGCCGGCCGGGCAAGCTCGCCATCGACATCTCCGAAACGAGGACGAGATTCTGCTTTCGGTTTCCGACGAAGGGCCCGGGATTCCGCCCGAAATCGACCCAAAGATTTTCAGCCTTTACTTCACCACCAAAGGACGAGGTTCGGGCATCGGGCTGGCGATGTCCTATCGGGTGGTTCAGCTCCACAATGGCACGCTCGACTTCGAAAGCGAGGTCGGCAAAGGCACTATGTTCCGGTTCCATTTCCCTCGCACTTCCCGGAGGGCCGCGGCGTAACTGCCTTTCACGCAGCGCTACGAGGTCTGGCTTTGCGCGACAGACGCCGCGTGATCCGGCGGATCACTACGATAGTGATCCAAAGGCCAAGGAGGAGGACCAGAGCCGGGATAGTGTAAATGATCAAGCGGCTTTCTCCCTCGGGCTCCACAAGTATCCGGCTGCCGTACTGCGCGATGAAGCGATCCAGGATCTCCCGGTCGGATTTCCCTTCGGCAATCATCGTTTCAATCTCGAGGCCTCATGCCCACGGCGGCTTCGCTCTGAAGTGCTTGTCCACCGTTTCGGCCCAGCAACAAGGCGCCATCAGCTTCTCTTCAATCTTTCGCGCGCGGGGCGATGAAGCGGCCGCCAACATTGCGGCCGCGATAAGAAGCGTCGATATCCGGAGATAAATCGTCATTTTTGGCAGCAATGCCGACCGCGCCGCCAGAGAGGAGTGCCGTCCTCGGCGCGTAGTTTCAGCGTGATGTTCTCGGAGGGGATCTCGATCTCCCGCGCCACAATCTGGCCATTGAACTCAAATCCCTTCACCGTCGCGAGCCATCCGGCCTTGGGGTTGAAGTTGTTTTGCATAAGATAACGCATCGATCCCAACAGGATCGGCTTCGTCCCGTCTTCCGTCTTCAGGTCGATGGACGGCATACCCTGGCCGGGTACGATCCGGACCTTCTCATCGTGCCTTTCAACACAACCCGGGCTGCTCCGCCAGTTGCGATTGGGCGAGCAGCGGAACGGAAGCGAGTAACGCGAGGCACGCAATAAACCCACGCCGCTTCATCACGAGAACCTCCTTCCTGCGGAAAACCGCCTATTTCTGTTCGGCCCGCGGGGCCGGCTTTTCGGCGGAACCCTGCTTTTCGCCGGAATCCTGCTGAGGCGGCACGGCGGCCTGTGCCCGCAATGCTCCATGCCCCGCCCTTGCCGTTTGCCTTTCATTCCCTGACGGTTACCCTGGCGGGAACCAGGTTCCCTGCCACAGACATCGCACTTACCGTCCTTATTCGCGTCCTTGAAGCACGGACCCTGCGCGGGCATGCTGCCTGCCAGGAACAGGGCCAGAATGGTGGTTGCTAAGATTTTCATCGTCGTCTCCGCCAAACATTCAATGCACGGCCCGTGCCAAGAACAAATCTGTCACTAGTTTAAGCAATTTCGGATCTCATAATAAGAACAGATGCGCAAGATTTGCATAAGGCGTCCCGGCAGTCGCGCAACGCCTGCGTGCCCGAGGCGCGAATCCGGGCGGCCAGCCGCGTGCAAGAGCGGATGAGAAGCATGAAGCGAAGTTCGATTCTGGTGCGGCTGCTCCTGCCCCTTCTTGCCGTGGTCCTGCCGGCCATCCTGCTGCTGGGGGCGCTGCGGACCGTACGCAACCTGGAACAGGAGAAGGAAGCCTACCTCCGCAGCCGGGCGGCGGGAGTCGCGGCGCGGATCGAGACGCTTCGGAATCCAGCCGGCCTCCCGGACCTGCGGGCGGCCCTGGAGGAAGAGGACCCGAACGTTGTGGGCATCGACTTGTTCACCTACGACGATCCCGCCTCAGGGCGCCCGCGGCTCTCCGGGAAGGCCGCATCCTGTTCCACGTCGAGCGAGTGCGCGCGGGGGGAGAAGAAGTGTTTCGCGCATGGCTGCCCTGCCATATCGACAAGCAGGTTTTCCTCGCCCGCGTGGAACTGGCGGAAGGGGCGGTTGCCGCGCTGACGCGGCCGGCCGAACAGAACGTGTGGGTAGCCTCGGCGGGTCCCTGGTGGTGATTGCGCTCTCGCTCGGCCTGGCCTGGAGCGTCCCGCCGCACCGCCCGCGCGGAGCAACGCCAGATTGAGCTCGAGCACCTGGCGCGGATCGGCCAGATGTCGGCGGTCCTGGCGCATGAAATCCGGAATCCGCTAGGGACGATCAAGGGCTTTGCTCAACTGCTCGGGGAGCGCCTGGACGGCCGTCACAGCGAGCTGTTGGAGCCGGTCCTTTCGGAGACGATCGCCTGGAGCGACTGGTCAAGGACCTCTTCTCTACGGCCGGCCGCCGACGAGTACAGCTTCAACCAATGGATATCCCGGCGTTGTGTCGAGACGATCCGCGGCTATGCACCCAACTGATCGGGAATCGGGCGGTTCGATTCTTCGCGGCGGCGTCGCCGGTCCACCTGATGAGCGATCCGGCGCTGCTTGAGCAGGCGCTGCTCAACCTGGTGGGGAACGCGATCGAGGCGGTCGATGAGAGGCCCGATGGCGAGGTTCGGCTCGCATTCGCGGCTTCCTCGTCGCAGCGTCACGGTCACGGTGACGATAACGGACCCGGGTTCCGGCGGAAATCGAGCAACGTCTTTACGAACCTTTCCCACAACAAAAGCGTCCGGTACCGGGCTTGGACTGGCGATACGCGTAAGCTGTCAGGCTGCTGGGCGGCGAATTGGGATCTCGAATCGAGAAGAAGGAGGCGTGGCGGCGGATATCCGGTTGCCCGGAAATCCCAAATGGGCGAGAACAGATTCTCGTAGTTGACGACGATCCCGGCTTCAGGAAACTCCTGGAGACGATCCTCAAAGGCGAAGGCTACGAGGTAACCACGGCCTCCGCCAAACAGGTGGCGCTCCACTTGTGTGAGCGCAAGCAGTACCACTGGTGATCACGGACCTTAAGCTGCCCGACGGTGACGGGATCGAAATCCTGCGATGGATGAGGGAGCACGCCCCGGAAATCCCGGTCATCCTCATCACCGGATACGGTACAGTGACAACGTAGCCGTGGAAGCGATGAAACTGGGCGCTTTCGATTTCCTGGGCAAGCCGCTGAGCAATCCGGACGAGCTGCGGCTATTGGTGCGCAAAGTATTCGACGACGTTGCGTCGCAGCACGAGAGCGCGCTGTTTCGCGAGGAGCAGTCGGTCCGCTTCAACTGTGGGGAAATTATTGCCGGCGACCCCGGATGCGCAAGGTGCTCGAACTCGCCCGGAAAGTCGCGCCAACAAATGCGACGGTGTTGATCACCGGCGAGAGCGGCACCGGGAAGGAGATCATCGCCCGCTGCATTCACAATCACAGCCCAAGAGCCGAGCGCGTGTTTGTCGCCGTGAACTGCGCAGCCTTGTCGCCAACGCTGATCGAAAGCGAACTGTTCGGGCATGAAAAAGGCTCTTTCACGGGATCGGTTGCGCAACACATCGGCAGATTCGAGCGCGCGCAGGGCGGAACCCTGTTCCTCGATGAGATCGGCGAGCTCGACGGCAACCTGCAGGCGAAGCTGCTGCGGGTGCTTCAGGAGCGGACATTCGAGCGCGTCGGGGGAACCCGCGAGATCAGCGCCGACGTGCGAGTTCTGGCGGCCACGAACCGCGAATTGAAGAAGCACGTGAGCGACGGAAAGTTCCGCGAGGACCTGTTTTACCGCTTGAATATGTTCCCGATTGAAATTCCGCCGCTCCGCGAACGCGGGGGAGACGCTCTGCAACTCGCGCGCTTTTTCCTCGACCGCGCCGCGGTTTCTCTCAGAAAGCGCCCACTGACCCTCACGGACGAGGCGGAGGATTTGCTTCTGCGCTACGACTGGCCGGGGAACGTCCGCGAACTCGCAGAACCTGATGGAACGGATGGCGATCCTGTGCGATGAAATCGTCGATGCGGCGGACCTCCCCATCACGCCCGCCGGTCCGGAGCGTCCCACCATGCTGCGCGATATTGAGCGCCAGGTCATCCTCGATACGCTGGCGGCGAACTCGGGGAACCGTACCCGCACCGCGGAACACCTGGGCATCAGCCTTCGGACTCTCCAATACCGGCTCCGGGATTATGGCATCACAGGCGGGACCGGGGAACAAACGGAATAGCCGTCTCGCCACTATTTCATTGAGCGGTCAGTTCGCTTCTGTTATCCTCAGTGTTGGGTAAAACTCCGGCAGTCCGTGGTGAAGAGCCGCTCCTCGACGGTCGCGGTTCCGTAAGCTGCTGATAGCACCGAACCGCGCTTGTCGCTTCCGGCTGTTGCCGCGCTGCTGATCCCTTCCTCTTAAGAAGGTTTTGTCATGTCAGGTCATTCAAAATGGGCGACCATCAAACACAAGAAGGCCGCCACCGACGCCAAGCGCGGAAGGGTGTTCACGCGGCTCATCAAGGAAATCACGCATCGCGGCCCGTCAAGGTGGCGATCCCGACGCCAATCCCCGGCTGCGCGCCGCCATCACCGCCGCCAAAGCCGTCCAGCATGCCCCAGGACAACATCAAGCGGGCCATCCAGCGCGGCACCGGCGAACTGGAAGGCAGCCATCTCGATGAAGTGATGTTCGAAGGCTATGGTCCGGGCGGCGCGGCCGTGCTGGTCGCAGGTGGTCACGGACAATCGCAACCGCACCGTCAGCCGAGATCCGTCACTTATTCAGCAAGCACGGAGGCAATCTCGCGGAACAGGGCGCCGTCGCATGGATGTTCGACCGCAAAAGTCACATTCTGGTCGAGCAGGACAAGGCCAGCGAAGACGAGCTCATGACCGCTGTCGCTCGAAGCCGGGCGCCGACGACATTCGCAACGACGGCGGACCAGTGGGAAGTGATCTCTCCGCCGGAACAGCACGACGCCGTGTGTGGCGGCGCTCGAGAAAGCCGGCATCCCTACGGCTACTGCCGAGATCGGCATGATTCCCGCAGAACCTGGTGAAGCTGGAGGGCAAGAACGCCGGCGGCATGTTGAGGCTGAGCGAAGCGCTGGAGGAACACGACGACGTCCAGAATCATGTATTCCAACTTCGACATCGACGAAGAGGAACTGGAACGTCTGACGGCTTAGCGTGGACAGGTAACGCCGCGGCAAGCGAATGCGCATTCTGGGAATCGACTGCGGCACCGAGCGAACCGGTTACGGTGTCATCGAAAGCGACGGCCGAACGCACCGGATGGTTGGACTGGGGCGTCGTCCGCACGCGGCCGGCGGACCCGCTTCAGACCGGCTGCTAGTGATTGCGCGCGGGCCTGCGCGAAGTGATCTCAACGCCATCGCCGGAAGCCGCCGCCGTCGAGGAAGTCTTTCTACGCTGTGAACGTCAAGACCGCGCTTAAACTGGCCCACGCGCGCGGCGTCGCTCTGCTGGCGATGGCGGAAGCGGGGCTGCAGTGCGCCGAGTATTCGCCGCTCGAAGTCAAGACCAGCGTGGTGGGATACGGCCGCGCGGAAAAGCAGCAGGTGCAGATCATGGTGCGCTTCGCGTGCTCGGGCTGGAAGCGCCGCTGGCCTCCGAAGACGCGTCGGACGCGCTGGCGGTGGCGATCTGTCACGCCACGATATCGTCGACGCGCGATCGGCTGAAAGCGGCCCGTCTTGGAGGTACGTACGTTGAAGATTCGTGGCATTCTATGCTCTCGCCGCCGACGCTTGGCGGCGGACGAAGGTCCAACGGATCTTTTTTTCCAGGACGCTGGCCGGTTCGGTCCCTCCGTATGCGCAGGTCACGCTGGGGCGGGACGGGGGTGCCAGCTATCGCGAAAGCGTCAAAGATCCCGATGAGGCCCCGATCGAATTTCGCCTGCGCCAGCCGGAAGTGGACCAGATTTCGACCTCGTCGCCAAAGTGGACTATTTCCGGACGCCGCTCGAGTCCGGACTTAAAGTCGCCAACATGGGCATGAAGGTGCTTTCGCTACACCGAAGGTGGCCAGAACAACGAAGTGAAGTTCAATTACTCACTGGATCCCAACGCAAGCCTGTTGGCCGACTGGTTCGCGAAAATCATCGAATCGGAGCAGCACTTCATTTATCTGGAGCGGACCGTGCACGGTTCGATAAACTCGGAGTCAACCAGGCCCTGCTGCGATTCCAGGCGTCGATCGAACGGAACCGGCTGGTGGCGCTCGACCAGTACCTTCCGCTGCTTGACCGCGTGGTGAAGAACGAAAGCTACCTCAACATGGCCCGTGAGCGCGCCGCCGTCCTCTCCGAGTTCATTCGCTCCGGCAGCGGGAAAGAAACCAACGGGAAAGACAGCAAGTGATGCGGGCGCTGCCGTGGCTGGCACTGCTCGGCGCGGCCCTCTGTTGGAGCCAGGAACCGCCGTCCAAGTCCGCACCCGACCCCGCTGAGGCGGAACGCGAGCACTACAACCAGGTAATGGCGGAGGCTGGGACCAGCCCCATCGACTACGCCCGCGCCCTTGAACAGCACCTCGAGAAATTTCCCGACTCCCCGCGGCGTCCGGTGATCGAGCGCGCCATCGTTCAGGCGGCGATGGAAGCCCGCGACTACCGGCGATTGATCCGATTTGGCGAACGGGTGCTCAACCGGGAGCCGGATAACTTCACGGTCCTCGAGCGCGTCACGCGAGCCTTGCTCCGCGACAATGACAAGGCTGCATCGGAAAAGGCTCTGCGATTCGCTCGCCAGTATGAGGCGGCGCTGCGCAAGCTCGAAGAAAGCGGGCCGCCCGAGGTTTCGGACCGCGGCGCGCTGATCCACCAACTGGAGATCCGTCTGGGCAAAGCGCTGCTCTATCAGGGGCGCGCGGAGGGCAACCTGGGCAGGATGGAAGAAGCGGCCGATCTGTCGCGCCGAAGCTATGAGAAGAACCCCACGGCGGAGTCCGCCCGGGAAATAGGACGTTGGCTCTCACGGCTTGGCCGCGACGATGAGGCTATCCAGGCCTATGCCGACGCGTTTGTCATTGCGGACTCCGACCGCACGGACGAAATCCAGGCAGCCGACCGCGCCCGGTTGAAGGAACTCTACCTGAAGCAACACGACTCGGAGGCGGGCCTGGGCGACCTGCTGCTCCAAGCGTATGACCGAACCTCCGGCCTGCTGGACGCCAGGAGGGCCGCGATCCGGAAACTCGACCCCAACTACGATCTCAGCGAACCGGCTGACTTCGTCCTCTCCGGCCTGGATGGCCAGAGCCTGAAGCTCTCGTCCCTTCGCGGGAAAGTGGTGGTCGCCGATTTCTGGGCCACGTGGTGCCAGCCCTGCCGCGTCCAGCAGCCACTTTATGAGGAGGTGATCGGCAAGTACAAACTGCGCGGCGACGTGGTCTTCCTCAACATCAATACCGATCAGGACCGCGGCGCCGTCCAGCCGTTCCTCGACCGGTTTGGCTGGCAGAAACCGGTCTATTTTGAAGACGGTCTGCAACGGGTTCTGAACGTGTCTTCCATCCCCACGACGATCGTCTTCAACAGGCAGGGCGAGGTGGCCAGCCGGATTACCGGCTTCATTCCGCACCGGTTTGTCGACATGCTGACGGAGCGCATCGAACTGATCCTCGCCGAAAATTAACTTCCCAAAGTCCGCCCGGAAGTAGTACTATCCAGAGGATGTAGACTGTAACTGGGTGTTCCCCTCGTGGAGGACCCTGGGCTAAACTTGACGAGGAGGAAGGCTGATGGCCGTAGGCGCCGACAGGCAGTTAGCCATAGAGTTAAGCCACAACGCGCTCGAGCGCGAGGAACTTCTTCGGGCATTCCGCATCATTTATACTTCCCGCCGCCTGGACGACCGGGAGATCATGCTCAAGCGCCAGCAGCGGATCTATTTCCAGGTGAGCGGCGCGGGGCACGAAGCGATTCAGGCCGCCGCGTCCATGGCGATGCGGCCGGGCTACGACTGGTTCTATCCTTATTACCGCGACCGGGCGCTCTGTCTTGGGCTTGGGATCACGCCCGAGATGATGCTGCTGCAGGCCGTTGGCTCCGCCGAGGACACCCAATCCGGCGGACGCCAGATGCCCTCCCACTGGAGTTCGCCGGAACTGCACGTCGTCACTACCTCCTCCTGCACCGGGACGCAATTTCTGCAAGCGGTGGGCTGCGCCGACGCGGGCCGGCTGCTCCGCCGGCGGCGGGACGAGGTGACGCTCGTCTGCGGCGGCGACGGACACACCAGCGAAGGCGAGTTCTGGGAAGCGCTCAATACCTCGCTGTCTCGAGCGCCTGCCCGTTGTCTTCCTCATCGAGGACAATGAGTTTGCCATCTCGGTACCCGTCGAAAAGCAGACCGCCGGAGGGAGCATCTCGAAGCTGGTGGAGAATTTCCCGAACCTGCTGGTGCTCGAAGTGGACGGCTGCGATTTCCCTGCGTCTTACGAGACCATGAGGACGGCTGTCGCGCATTGCCGGCAGCGGCTGGGCCCATCGCTGGTTCACGCGCACGTGATACGCCCCTATTCGCACTCCCTATCCGACGACGAAACGCAATATAAGACCGCGGCGGAGCTCGAGGGGGAACGCCGCCGGGACCCGTTCCTTACATTTCCGGACTGGCTGCTTGCCTATGGCGCGCTCGACCCGCGGGCGCTCGAACGCATCACGCACGAGGTGGATCTCGAGATTCAGGAGGCGACCTCGCGGGCGCTCAAGTCGGAAATGCCGGCAGTGGGATCGGCGGCGCTGTACGTTTACTCGGACCACACCGATCCATCCTCGGAGGAGTTTGAGACGGAGCCCGAATTCGACGCCGAGTCGCGAACGATGGTGGACGCCGTCAATCGCACGCTGGCCGACGAGATGCGGCGCGACGAGCGCGTGATCGTCTTTGGCGAGGATGTGGCCGATTGCAGCCGCGAAGAAAATCTGCCGCTGGTGAAGGGCAAGGGCGGCGTCTTCAAAGCCACGCACGGGCTGCAGCGCGAGTTCGGCAGCAAGCGTTGCTTCAACTCTCCCCTGGCGGAGGCGGCGATTGTCGGCCGCGCGCTCGGGATGGCGACCCGTGGCCTGAAGCCGGTGGTGGAGATCCAGTTCTTCGATTACATCTGGCCGGCGACCATGCAGATCCGCGACGAACTGGCGAACTTCCGGTGGCGGTCCTACAACGGTTTTTCCTGCCCGCTGGTGATTCGCACGGCGATCGGCGGGTATCTCACGGGCGGATCGATCTATCACAGCCAGTGCGGCGAGTCGATTTTCACGCACATGCCCGGACTTCGTGTGGTGATGCCCTCGAACGCGGTTGATGCTGCCGGCCTGCTGCGCACCGCCATCCGCTGCGACGACCCGGTGTCGAGGCGCGTCGAGCGAGCGAAAGCATCCTGCTCGGATATCAGCGGGTTCTTCCGGCGAGAGAAACAATTCCACCCCGTCGAATCCCCACTGCTTGATGCGGCGGAACAGCGGCTCCATTTCCACGCCGACACGCGTGGTCCACACCATCGTGTTAACGCCAAATTTCATGCAACCCCCTTTGTTCATAGGGGCACCATCATACTGCAAAATTCGTGCAGGAGGTAGCCAACGATCAGCCAGCGATCATGCGTGCCAGTGGGTCAGTTTGAATTTTTCCCTATCCAAATGATCGCCGATGTCGGATTACCCTCCAGGGACGGCCCCACTTCGGATGTGATTTCTTGACCCTCTTGAGGAAAGCCTTCATCAGGCGCATATTACGACCCGACAACGCCTTGTCGAACATGGGTTTTATGTTTTCAAGACATCTTGAAACTAGTGATTGACAATTCCAGGCTAGGCGGCTAAAATCTCTTGTGAGATGGCGTTCGAGGTCAGGTTCAAAGACGAATCCCTCGAAAAGCTTGAACGGGAGGCTGATTACGACGCCGGGTTTTCTGTGGCGATTGTTAAGGCGTTCCGAAAGCGCATGCAGCAGATTCGCTCTGCCACAGACGAGCGTGACTTCTACTCCATGCGATCACTAAGATTTGAGAAGCTCAAAGGGGACAGGAAGTACGAATACTCAATGCGACTGAATGACCAATGGAGGCTAATTCTGAAGTTGGAAACGGATGGACCGAGCAAGAGAATCGTGGTGGTGGGAATTGAAGACTATCACTGAATGGGGAGGAGGGCGTAATGGACACCAGAAGAATTGCCGAAGCGTTCCCCCCTGGTGAGTTCGTCAAGGAAGAACTCGAGGCTAGGGGATGGACGCAGGATGACCTTGCTGAAATTCTCGGTCGCCAACGCTCAGTGGTCAGCGCGATCGTAAATGGGAGGCGAGTTCTGTCTCCCGAGATTGCCCAGGATTTGGGGGACGCATTTGGAACCCATCCTCAGTTCTGGATGAACCTGGAAACGGCGTATCGGTTGCACACCAAGGCGCGTGCGGATGAAACCGTCTCGCGCAGAGCCAGACTGTTTGAAATGGCACCCGTCAAGGAAATGATCAAACGGAACTGGATCGGCCCGTCAAAAGATGTGGATGTGCTTGAAAAGCGGGTGCTGAGCTTCTTTGAGATTTCCTCTTTTGATGAGGAACCCAAAATGTTTACTCACGCGGCCAAGAAATCGACTTCCTACAAAACGGTGACTCCGGCACAGATGGCATGGCTGTATCGGGCGAAGAAACTCGCAAGAGGTGTACACGCCAGCAAGTTCTCGCAGGGCTCGCTCTCCGAGACCCTAAAGAACTTGAAGCGACTTATGGCGAATCCTGAGGATGTGCGCCACGTGCCACGGGTTCTGGCTGACGGAGGAGTTCGTTTTCTTGTTGTCGAAAGTTTGCCTCAAACTAGAATAGACGGTGCCTGCTTCTGGCTAGACGAATTCTCGCCCGTCATCGCCATCTCTCTGCGATACGACCGCCTTGACTATTTTTGGTACGTCACCGGACATGAGTGCGGCCATTTAAAACACCTCGATGGGTTGAAGGACAATCCTCCGCTCGATCTTGATCTCATCGGAGATCAAGCTATCCCATTCGACGAGAAACCCGAAATTGAAAAACGGGCCGACCTTTTCGCAGAGAGCTTTCTTGTGGAAAAGGGACAAATTGAAAACTTTATCCTGAGGGTCCGTCCGCTATATTCCAAGAAAAAAATAGCGGCCTTTGCTATAAGAATCGGCGTTCATCCGGCAATCGTCTTGGGGCAGTTGCAGCACCGAAAAGAGGTTGCGTACTCACACAGTCGAGAAATGCTTGTTAGGGTTCGAGACTTCGTAGCGAGTGCAGCTTTAACAGACGGATGGGGCCAGACCCTTCCTGCTCTTATGTGAAAGGTCAAAGCATGAAATACTCCGAGCGGCTTCTCAGGATCGTGGACGAATATCGAGCCTCAGACCAGGCGTGGCCAGCCACTTCCGCACAAATGGCAAGATGGGCGATTAGTCAGAATCTGTGGGCTATTCACCCCGCAGCGGTTGTCAGGCAGTGTGCCGGTCAACTGGCGCAGGCCATGAGAGAGGAGTACATTAAGGACCCCCGAGGGAAGAAGGGTCCGAGCTAAGCACGCCGCCCCTTACGATAAGAATGGTCAGCAGCACTTGCTGTGGGATGATTTTTGACTTCACACCTGACTTGGAGGAACTAGAGGCTTATTGCTGATCACGTTTCTGCGGCATAGACCATCTGGCTTGGCGGCTTTCCGGGCGGTCTCAGCTAGCTTTTCGGCACAGCAGGTGGCCTCCAATCCAATCTCTCGCCGTCTAAAAACCGAGCAGTATTCTCACCGTGGTTGCCGCGGCCTTCGTCAGCGGGTGGGGCAGGACAGCAATCCGGTGGGCAGACGTCGTTCCCTAGCCCCAGCGTACCGAGTGCAAGACGTTCCACTCGCTCGTCCAGTCGTTCCAGCACCAGTTCACGGATCATACGGATAAAACGCGGATGAGTTCCCACCGTGGCCGCCCGGACAAGCTCGAGTCCGAGCCGGTTCGCGAGCTCGCGCGCCTCGGTATCGAGATCATAGATCACTTCCATGTGGTCGGAGATAAAGCCGATGGGCGCTAGAACCACTTGAGATCTTTCCGTCTTGCCGCCGGGGCTCGATGTTTCCGTCGCGATGCGTCGCAGAACGTCGAGTATGTCAGGCTCGAGCCACGGCTGCCCGGGAGGGCCGCTGCGGCTCTGGTACACCAGTTCTCCCGCTTTGCCAACCAGATCAGACACCAGCCTGCAAGCCTCCCGGAGCTGCTCAACGTAGTTTGAAGTGTCGGCCATGGCGAGTGGAATGCTGTGGGCGGTGTAGACAAGACGCGCATCGGCGCGGCGTTCTGCGGGAATCTGTTCGAGAGCATCGCGGACGCGCTCGGCCGTGGGCTTGATAAAGCCTGGGTGGTTATAGAAGACACGCAGCTTCGCAACTTCGGGTGCACCTTCGCCGATCTGGGCCTGAGCCCGCGCCACATCCTCTCGATACTGGCGGCAACCGGAATAGGAGCTGTAGGCCGAGGTGACAAAGGCCAGAGCTCCGCGGACGCCGTCAGCCCGCATCTCAGAGAGTGTGTCCGACAAAAACGGACGCCAGTTGCGATTTCCCCAATAGACCGGCAGATCGATGCCGTTTTCCGCAAAATCGCGTTCGAGCGCCGCCACCAGCGCGCGGTTCTGGCCGTTTAGCGGGCTCACACCGGCGAAATGATAGTAATGCTCCGCCACCTCTAACTTGCGGCCCTCCGGCACGTTGCGGCCGTGTAGAACACTATCGAGGAAAGGAATGACGTCCTCAGGTTTTTCCGGCCCACCGAAGGAAAGCACCAGCAAAGCGTCGTAAGTCATACCGTCATGTTACAACAGGGCAGTGTGGCGAAGAGCTAGATGACGTCCGCCCAAAGGAACATTCGTCACCACGGTGGGCGTTGTTCACGATGCATTGACCTACCGGCTCTTCGCCAAGGCCGCCGTACCCAGGGTTCCCCCAAGTCCCATGGTCTCGACCACGGAAGATGGAACGATGACCATCGAGCCGCGCTCCTTGATGGCCTCGTACAACATGTTCATGGCACGCAGGTGCAGCGCCACAGGGTTGTCTTCGTACACCTGCGCCGCCTGCTGGAACTTCGCCGAAATCTCGGTTTCCGCCTGGCCGAGAATGATGCGGGCCTGCCGCTCGCGCTCCGCCTGAGCTTGTCGCGACATGGCGTCCTCAAGGGCTTGGGGAATGCGTACGTCGCGGATCTCCACCGACTGCACGGTGATTCCCCAAGGACCCGTCTTCTCATCCAGAATTCGCTGCAGCTCGTGGCCCAGCGTCTCCCGTTCCGTAATCATCTGCGCCAGCTCGTGGCGTCCGATCGATTCGCGCAGTCCGGTTTGGGCGCTCATGGTGATGGCATCGATGAAGTTCTCCACTTCCAGGATGGACTTCTCCGCGTTCCACACCACCCAGAACACGATGGCATCAACGTTCACCGGCACCGTGTCGCGAGTTAGAGCCGATTCCGCGGTGACCTTCGAAACGCGCACTCGCTGATCGACGTAGCGGCTCAAGCTATCAACCACCGGGATAATCGTGAAGATCCCCGGTCCGCGCAGTCCTACGTAGCGGCCGAAGCGCAGCACCGCCACCTTTTCCCACTGGCGAACCACCCTGATCGCGAACATCAGATAGATGCCTGCGAGAATCCCGACCACGGCGGGCCAGGGGCGTGCCGAAAGGGCTCGTCCCCGCCAAACCCGCTGTCACGCACCCGACAAAAACAGCCACGCCGACGCTGCTGACCTGCTGCATTCTTTCGCGCATGGGTTATCTCCTCTTCTGACCCGAATCCGATAATCGCTCCTGCAAGGCTTCAATAAGCTCTTGCAGTGTGAATCCACCGGCCCCTGCGCGCGCCACGAACTCGCTCGCGAGCTGGTTGAGCTGCCGCGCGCGCTCGACCTCATCACGCTCGATCTTCTGCTGCGAGATGAAGGTGCCGGTGCCCTGTTGAGTCTCGAGTACGCCGCGGATCTCCATCTCACGGTAGGCACGCAGCACCGTGTTGGGGTTGATCGCCAAGTCGACGGCCACCTGCCGCACCGTCGGAAGCTGGTGCCCCGGCGGCAGCAGACCTGCCGCAATTCCTGCCTGCACCTGGTCGATAATCTGGCGGTACACAGGCACGCCACTGTGCAGGTCCAGTCTGAATCGGAATGTTGCTGTCATTGCCGATGAGGTCTGCGCGCTGATCATGGGGATTACTATAGTACTAGTGTTATAGCACAGTCAAGGAAAGAAATTGACGAGAGCCCCGCCGACAAGAACTCGACCCGGGGGTTCAAGCGGGCCTCTGCGCGCTAAGGGGAAGTTCGACCGTCGGCGAAAATGTCTACGCGACCTATTGATCCATTGGTTGTTTTAGATTGACTGGTGCCTTCGCAAGAGTGCGGGAATCCAGCGGGATTCTTGCGGAAAAATAGCGGGATTTTGCGGGATTTGACTCCTACCAACAGCCAAAATGCGACTCTTTAGGAGAAGATTCACTCAGTTACGCTCAGGATCACGCACCCTCTTTGCTCCGGGTGAGATCCCAAAACCAAAATTAAGAGGCAATATATACGTGGCTGACAGGCGGATTCGTGCTCTTCTGTGCGGTGAGGGGCATGTCTTTGTGCTAATCGGAATCATTGTTTTTTGGACAGTGTTCTGCGAAGTCCTTGCTTCGTGATCCGAACACGAAGCAGAAACGCGTGTAGTGCGGCTTGTTAAAAGTCTCATAGTCGAGCCTTCCGTATACAACGATCTTGTGGGAATCAGCCAAGTTTCTAACCAGCGGCAGGTCGCTCGGTTCCAAATGAACTCGAACTGGGAAAACATCGGACATGCCGGGATGCGTAGTCTCTGGCCCTACGGTTGATGGCGGGTCGGGAAGTTCTTTCTTGAATGGATAGATGATGACTCCGGCATCTTGTCCCCTCATGACCTTGTAGGCCGGGGTGTGTCCATCGTTAACGACCGTAAACCAAAAGGTTGGCCACTGGTCTTTTTGGAAATCAGTAGCTTGGCTAACAGTAACATGCAGATAGGCACGATTGCTGATTTCCCAATGATTCCTGCGCGATAGAATTGGCCCCGCTGGCGGCTTTAACAGCTTTTTTCATTTCGCACCATTGAAGCGCGGCAAATGTCGTGTACGCAACCACGACGAACACTCCGGCGGAAGTCGCATAAAAGTGCGACGTTGATATTTCTCTTGCGTACATTGGGACTTCCGGTTTTCAGTCCGTAGGCTCTCTACGAAGCTCAGGAAGTCTCTCGCAGTTGGCTGAGGGGTTTGCTTTAAGGCCTCAGCCTCGCGGGCTTTACGGTCAGCCTCGGCTTGTTCACGCAGAGTATTACGCAGCGACAGTATTTCTTCTCTAATCGTATGCAGTCCCGAAAGGATTTTATTGGCAACGGCAACAAGCTGGCGTGTAAGGGCATCCATAAGTTTTTGACCGAAAGAGTACCGAACTACACCCTGCTAAAGTCAAGCCAAGCGTGCCAAAATGCGCCCACCCGCAAACGGAAAGCATAACCGGCCTTGACATCCTTCAGCAAATCAAGTGCCTTTTGTGAATCTTGGTGCGTCACCAGTCCTGAATGCTGCCATCCTTTCGTCTCGCTGTAGGCAGGTAGGCGCGGCGGTAAGGATATTTCTTCGCCAAATCTTCATTCACGTCACAGCCGAGGCCGGGCGCATCCGAAAGGTCCATATACCCGTCCTTGAACTCAGGACCCCCGGTGATCACCTCGTGCGCGACCTCGGGGAAGAAGACCATCTCCTGGACACCGAAGTTGGGAATCGAGAGGTCGACGCTGACATTGGCTGCGTGCGTGGGCGGGCCGATGTCACCCGGCCCATGCCACGCCGTCCGAACCTGAAACAGCTCGGCGAGAGCCGCGACCTTGCGCGCTGCTGTGATTCCGCCGATGTGGCCGAGATCGCAACGAATGTAGTCGATGAGTTGTTCCTTGATCAGCGGTACGCAATCCCAGAGCGAGTTGAAGAGCTCACCCATGGCGAGTGGCGTGGTGGAGTGCTCGCGAATCAACCGGAAGCTCTCCTTATATTCGGGCCTCAGGCAGTCCTCAAGGAAAAAAAGATGGTAAGGCTCGAGATCGTGAGCGAGCCGCGCGCCCTGGATTGGATCCAGCCGCTCATGGCAATCGTGTAGCAGTTCGACCTCGTCGCCCAGTTTGGAGCGCAAATGGTCGAAGAGCTTTGGCACAGTTCGCAAGTAGGGCGCCGGCTCAAACAGCTCCTTTGCCGGGAGTCCCTCCATGTTGGGAACACGCCCTACCGCCGCTTCCGGCGCCTTGTTCCCGGAGGTTCCGTAAGTCCCCTCAAGGCCGGGAATGGCTACCTGGGCGCGAACGCATTTGAAGCCGTGCTCCATGGCGCGCCGGGCGACGTCCTCAACCTCGGCAAAATCCTTGCCGCTGGCATGGGTGTAAGCCAAAGCGCCTGTCCTGGTTCGCCCGCCCAGCAATTGGTAGACGGGCATGCCGGCGCGCTTGCCTTTGATGTCCCACAGCGCCGAGTCGACCCCAGCCAGCGCCGTCATCTGGATGGGGCCCCCGCGCCAGTAAGGCCCCCGATATAGGTATTGCCAGGTGTCCTCAACCTGCTCCGGATCGCGGCCGAGGAGCAGGGGCGCGATGTATTTCTCCAGATCCTCCGCGACTGCGAGTTCCCTGCCATTCAGGGTTGCGTCACCTACGCCATAGAGTCCGGGCTCGTTGGTAAGAATCTTCACGAGGACGTAATTGCGATCCGGGCAGGTGACGATCACCCGCACTTCGGTGATCTTTAGGGGAGGCAGTCCGCGGGCGCCCCCCGGTTTGACCGTGCCGATGTTCGGTGCACCTTCGGTTGTGAGCAGCGCCGCGCCCGCGAATCCCAAAAAGTCGCGGCGCCCCAGAAGAGTCGAATAGGAAGATGACTTGGCCATCGTGCCTCCGTCGAGTATGGGAAGGGCGATAGGCGATTGTACTCCTGAACAAACATAGGAACCTACTTATTGAGCATTACAAATCAAAGTGACGGCCTTACTGTAGCGCCGGCGTCCCCACCGGCATTTTCGGCGTAATGACGCTTGCTTTCTCGGCCAACTAAGCTTAGATTTCTTCACGCCCGTGCTCGTCGTGAACACGGAAAGCACTGAGGGCGAAGCGAAGGGTAACCGCATGAACCGAACAACAGCTTTGACAGGCGAGTTGCCTTTTGTTGTCCTCATCGCGGCAGCCTTGGCGCTGCCAGTTTCGTTCTTTCTGCTCTGGGTGTACCGCCGCGCCGTGCTAAGAAGCATGCGAGTGCGCTCCGGCAGTGCGGCCGCAGAACCCGTGGAGGCCATTGCGACGCCGGCTTCGAGCCTCGGATTTTCGTTCCTGGACGCCTCCGGCCCTCTCCCGGTCGTTCCCCAGATGGCAGCCCTCTTGCGGCAAGCTGAACGCGCACCTTGGCAAGCGGCGATGATCTACGCGTGCGCAGGAGCATGTTATGCTGCGCTCATGAGCCTGGGGTGGATCATTGCCACCCGGGACAACTTCGGGATAGTCAAGTTCCTTTTCTTATTCTGGAGCTACCTCTGGCCCCTGGTGCTTACGGTCAATCTGGTAGCTGGTTCGACGAGGCACCGCAGGACGTATGCGGTGGCTGCCTATTTCGCGGTGCTGGGGGCGTTGGGCGTGGTCGCCCTGCTGCTGAGCAGCAAGCTTACGACCGGGCAGCTTGTCCTCTACACTCTGGTGACCAACGGCCCACCCACAATTTTGCTGCTCACCTTCCTGGCACGACGGATCCGAGCAGTCGGACCCCTGGTGCTCACGTTCTGTGTCATCGCGGCTACCGGTTCCGCGCTGGGACTTGATGTCGTGTCACGAGACCAACGCCTCATGCGCTTGGTTGTGCGTGCCGGGTCCCGCCTGCGTCTTTCGGGCATTACTGATTTCTATCTGCTGATCATCGTTGGATTTGTCATATTCGGTCTCTTAGGGTGGATCGCACTTCAACTGGTCCGGCGAAGATACGAACGCAAGCAGATCAGCGATCAGTCGTTAACGATCGATTCAATCTGGCTCTTGTTTGCCGTAATTCAGTCCATTGGGGTTGTATTTGAGGGATGGTGGTGGATATTCAGTGGACCCGTCGCCTTTGTCGTGTACAAGCTGGCCGCCCGGATCGGGTTCCGAGTCGCCAGCCGGTCCCGCGCCGCCGATTCGAGGCCGCCTAAGTTGCTTTTGCTCCGCGTGTTCTCATTGGGAAAACGCAGCGAGCGGCTGTTCGACGCTCTCGGCAAGCACTGGTTGCGCGTGGGCAGTGTTCGGCTCATCGCGGGGCCTGACCTCGCCACCAGCACTGTAGAACCTCATGAGTTTCTCGACTTCCTCAGCGGCAAACTGGCGCGCCGGTTCATCGATGGTCCGCAAACCCTCGATCTGCGCCTCGCTGAGATGGACACTCATCCTGACTGGGATGGACGCTTCCGGGTGACCGACTTCTTCTGCCACGACGACACCTGGAGGATGGCCGTCGGGAGGCTCATTGGCGAGAGCGATGCGATCCTGATGGACTTGCGTGGGTTCTCGCGCGGAAACTCGGGTTGCCGATTCGAAATCGCGGAACTTCTCAATGTAGCGCCACTGGCGCGCCTGGTTTTTGTCGTCGACGGCACCACGGACGTCCCGCTGCTGGAGCAGGTGACGAGGGACAACTGGAGCAGGTTGCGATCCAGTTCCCCCAACCGGGATCGGCGAACGGCTCAGGTCGGGCTGTTCCGCTTGACCGGGTCGCGATCGGACGAATTGCAGAGACTGTTGCATCAGCTGTGCGTGGCGGCCGCGTCGGAAACTGCTGGAGGAGTGAGCGCAGGATCACCAAAATCCCCGGTGCCTGAGGCGGCGCTCCCCAATTGAATGAGGGATCACTTGCGCAGCCAGATTTCAAACCCGGTTGGAGATTCCTCAATATCCGACCTAAGAAACCTAGTAGGGATTGACTTTTGCTTTATGTTCGCTTATTTTTTCGAGAACAGACGCATGAACGGACGGATTCGCCTGACTTAGGATAGGAGGTCCGGTTTCGACGGTCGGACTGACGGCTCGGCTCTACAGCTCTCTAGAAGTGAAACGTGCGAAAATCCTCTTGACCGCGCCGTGGCATAGGCCTTTACTATTCGCCGAACAACGGTGAAATTACTCGAAGCCAAACGTCACAATGACGGAAATCATTGCATCGGATGACGGACTTCCATACTCGGACGTGGGACCCTGGGCCGAAGACAAATACACCTTGGTAGGATTGTACGACCGGCTTTCTCAACAGGCATGAAGAACAAATGGCCAACGAGGGTGTATATAGATCTCTACTCAGGGCCTGGCTTAGTGAGGGTGAGGGGCACTAGCCGGATGATGGTAGGTTCGCCGCTGTTGGCAGTAACTACTCAGAATCCATTTGACAAGTACATCTTCTGTGAGAATGACCGTGAGCTTCTTGAGGCGCTGCAAGCTCGCGTTAGCCGATTGTCTCCTAACGCCGATGCAAGATTCATATGCGGAGACTGCAACGAGAAGATCGCCGAGATTTGTGCAAGCATTCCCACGGCTTCACCGGGTCGGGGCGTCTTGACGTTTTGTTTTGTTGATCCCTACGATATTTCCGTAAAGTTCTCAACGGTAAGGAGGCTGTCCTCATACCGCATTGATTTCCTATTCCTCCTCGCGCTGCAAGTCGACGCCAACCGAAATATTGAACGCTACCTCGGCCAGGGGAACTCCAAGATCGAGGAGTTCCTAGGTTTACCGGATTGGCGAGAAAGATGGAGATTGGCGGAAAGTCGGGGGACTCGATTTCCCCGTTTCCTTGCCGAAGAATACTCCGGACAAATGGAAGAATTGGGGTACCTACGTCAGCACTGGGACAGAATGAAGCAGGTGCGATCTGATGAGAGGAACCTGCCCTTGTACAGGCTCGCCCTATTCTCAAGGCATGAGCGGGCATACCAATTCTGGGATGAGGTCCTAAAGTACAGCTCGGACCAGCGAAATTTCGGCTTCTAGTCTCGGGGCGATCGAATGGGGCAAACGTCGACGATTGAGTGGACAGAATCCACCTGGAATCCCCTCACCGGCTGCACAAAGATTAGTCCGGGGTGTAAACATTGCTATGCTGAGCGAATGGCCGTGCGCCTCAAGGCTATGGGCCAGCCGAATTACCTCAATGGATTTGACCTGAGCCTTCACGAGAATGCCCTGGAGCTGCCACTGAAGTGGAAGAGGCCCCAGACGATTTTCGTGAACTCCATGAGCGACCTGTTCCACAACAATGTGCCCGTGGATTTCATCGTGAAAACGTTCGACGTCATGCGCCGCGCCGATTGGCACAATTTCCAGGTTCTCACCAAGCGCTCGGACCGGCTCCAGGAACTCTCTCCATTGCTCCCTTGGAAGCCACACATCTGGATGGGCGTGAGCGTCGAGACTCTTCGGTACACTTTCCGCATCGATCACCTTCGCCGAACCGGAGCAACGGTCAAGTTCCTGTCGCTCGAACCGCTATTGGGGCCGCTGCCCGGCCTGAATTTGGAAGGCATTGGCTGGGTGATCGTAGGCGGTGAATCCGGGCCCGGTGCCCGCCCCCTGGACCCGGCCTGGGTCTTGGCTATCCGCGACCAGTGCCTCGACGCGCGCGTGCCCTTCTTCTTCAAACAATGGGGCGGGGCGAGAAAGAAGAAAGCAGGACGGGAACTCGAAGGCCGAACGTGGGATGAAATGCCTGCACTGGCCTCGGCGATTGGATGGGCGTGAGCCTCCCGCCATCAACTACCGATTGCCACAGACATTGCTCCTCACCAGGCCAGCGGCGCTTGCCAGTACTCCGACTTGCCACGGCTGTGGTCAACCCTTTCCGGCCAACTACAGGATACACTGGACCGCCCATGTGTGCGCTATCTACGCAAGCCTCACGCTACGGACTCCGCACCACCATTGGTCATCTGTTCAACCTGAGCAAGCCCCGCCCTCGTGACCTTTGTATTTCTTCCGCGCCTGCCTTGACTTGCCGCTCTTCGCAAGTTGGATATATAGCAGGAACTCAACGAACTGGCGTGCCATCAGACGAGGTGTGCGCGACGGCGGGGGGGGTTACATCTCGAGGAGCGCTTTCAGCAGGTTCTTGCCATGCGGACTTCCGAGCCCGGTGCAGGCGTCCCACCCCGGGGCGGCCTCGTAGTCTCCGTTGTTGCCCTCCGTGATGTCACGGAAGGCGGCAGCGTCCGGCGGCATTCGATACAGCACCGGATTGATGAATCCCACCGGTTTCCCGAGCTTCTGGTTGACCCGCGCAATCAGTCCCGCCCACAAGGGAGCCACGGCGCTGGTTCCTCCGGCGGGCGGCACGCCCTTGGTGGCATCCGGAAAGAGATGGCCGCCACAGACAATCTGGTAGCCGCTTGAGGGCGCTGCATTCGCCGCTACGTCGGGAACCCCTCTTCCCGCCTTTCCGGCAGGATTGCGCGCGGCAGGAACGCCGGCGTTTTGCTGGTAGTCAGGCAAAGGGAAGAATCGGCTGACGCCTCCGCCAGTCCCATCATTAGGTCCGTCGTGCCACACTGTTTCGCCTACGATCGAGCCCCCGGGGCCGCCGCTCACGTCGATCTTCGTTCCCCCACAACTTAGGGCAAAGGGGCTCGACGCAGGAAAGTCCACATGGGCACTGCCGTCCCCGGCTCCGGCGTCGTGGTCGGCGGAGCCATTGTCCCCTGAGGCGACGCAGACCGTAATCCCCAGACTGGCCGCGGACTGGAGCAGTTCATCGTAGACTCGCTTGAACTGCTCGGTGCAAGCATCCTCTGAGCCACCCCAGCTCAGCGAGATGATCGACGGCTTGTTGACGGTATCATGGATCGCAGCACTCATCACACTTAGAAAGCTTTGGTCCGAGAGATCGGGTGCAAAATAGACAACGATATTTGCTCCTGGCGCTGCCGCTCCAGCTACCAGGATGTCCAGCATCACTTCGAGGTCGCTCGGGTTCGCAAAAGCGGCGTTCGCCCCTGGCTGATTTGTGCCGCCATTGGCATAAGGAACGACAGATACCTTGGGCGACCGCATTCCCAAACGGCCGAAATAGCTCTGAACCTCGTCGGCACTGAAACCACCACCCAATTCAAGGATGCCTATAGTCTGACCAGTGCCATCGAGGTCGTCGGGAAAATCATAAAGTGCTGCAATCTCGGCAGGGCTGAATCCGGCGGACACCTTCAGCGCGTCCGCAGCCACAGAAACCGGAACGCCTCCGGAAGCCGCTTCCGCGGCGCGAGTGGCGGGTCTTCTCACGCGCACATGCGGCTTGGCGAAAGGGCGATCGTCGAGCCCGGTTAGGCTGGTTACAATCCCTTCAAGGCTGGCCGGTACGAAGATCGCTCCCTCACGTCCGCGGTAGTGGATTCCGTCTTGAACGTAGTTCTTCAGCTCCACCCCAAAAGCCCCATGATACGTGGCGGCCGTTCCTGAAAGAACGACCATTCGCCGGTCTGGATCAGAGTTCACTACCCGCAAGCCGCTTTCCTCTGCAAACAGCTGCGCCTTCTGGAGGTCTTGTGTTTCCGCGCCGTAAAGAAGCCCTTGTTCCCGGTGAGACATGTGGATGCGGTCGCGCAGCTTGTGAGTGGGATGGTGTTTCCGCGCCGGAAGAGGCTGGCGGCGACGAAGTGTCATTGTGACGTTGAATTCCTCCGCGGCCGGCTCACCGACGGCCTCGGCGCCAGGCAACACGTGTTTGAAGCTTCCGGGAATGGACACCCTTTCTTGCTTCGAAGCCATCGCCAAACATCCCCCTTGCCGGTTTCCAAACCTGTAGTGACTTCAAACCACTGCACGTTTCTCGAACTCGCGGCATCCCCACGACCAACTTCAGCTCATACGCATCGAGAGTCCAACGAGCGGAACGACCGGTTTCCCTCGCCCGGTTAGCTTGCTAAGTCCTTGAGAAGAATGATGCTCGCGTGATACGGCAGACGACCAGACGGCACTATATCGTATCGTGATCGTATCGTGGCCCGCATAATTCATGTTAGTATACGGCGCGACTAAAGCTCTTCAGACGAATAGGAGGACCGCCCATGCCACCGGGACTGGACCAGCTTAAGCATATCGTCGTGCTCATGATGGAAAACCGCTCGTTCGACCATATGCTTGGCTACCTAAAGACGCAAGATCCTAGGATTGAAGGGGTTACGGGTGCGGAGAGCAACCCAGATACCCAGGGTGGCCAGGCACCGGTTTTGCCCCAGGCCCAATATCAAGGACAGCTTGATCCAGACCCTGGCCACCACTTTTGGGATGTGAACACCCAGATTTTCGGCGACCCGCCCGGGCCAGTCCCCACGATGCAAGGCTTTGTAAAGGCCTACTTCCAAAAGAAGAACGACGTCGGGCATTCGCACAAGATTATGTATTGCTTCCCGCCTGCCAAGGTTGGGGCAATTGCCACCCTGGCTCGCAAGTATGCAGTCTTCAACCGGTGGTTCTCTTCGATTCCAGGCCCAACGATTCCCAATCGCGCCTTCGCCCACTTTGGGACGTCATTCGGCAAAGTCGATATGGACCTCAATTATATCGGAGTGAAGTATCCCACAATCTACGAGCGAATGGTGAAGCAGGGCCACACGGCAAAGGTCTACTACTACGATCAGACCCTGGCCATGACCTTCCTGCTACAAGACCAGCCGCAGCTTTTTGGAACCTACGACGACTTCGAGAAAGACTACGACGCCGATACTCTGCCGGACTATTGCTTTCTCGAACCGAACTACGCCGACCACAGCATGGGTACAGGGACAATGCTGGCAGCGGACCAGCACCCGGATCATAACGTGCTTGCCGGCGAAAAATTTATCGCCGACGTGTACATGAAACTTACGAGCGATCCAGCGCGTTGGCAGAGCACGTTGCTACTAATCCTCTATGACGAACACGGCGGTATTTACGATCACGTAGCGCCTCCAGACTGTGTGGCCGATGAATTCCAGGACCCCGAGACGAAGTTCACGTTCAATCGTCTTGGCATCCGCGTTCCCGCCGTGCTGGTTTCGCCGTGGATTCCGGAAGGGACTGTCATTAACGATGGACCCTTCGACCACGCCTCAATTCCGGCCACCGTTAACGCCCGGTTCATCGGACCGTACGCCGAAAGGTCTCCTCGTGAGCTCAATGCGAAGTTGTTCCTCAATGAGGGACCCGGTGGCGCCAAACTGGCTGAAGGGTTCAATTACTTGACGCTCGATACGCCACGAACGGACGAGATTCCGTTCGTCATATCGAGTGGCAGTCCTTTCGCTCCCCATGCGGCTCTTCCTCCTGGCGCCGTGTCGGTATCCCAGGCTCCGGCCCAAGCCGCTCAGCCGGCACGGCCAGTCTCGATGTTGTTATGGGAACAAGTACAGACCGTTCGGGCGGCCGAGGAGCGTCTGCCCGCCGACCAGCAGACGCAGATCGACATCAACACGATCAAAACCGAAGGTGACGCCAGCGCCTACGTCCAACAGGTCATGGCCAAGCTGGGCGCACGGCACACCCAGCCAGCAAAGAATTGAGCGCACGAGTCGAGGAGGAACCACCGTATGCGACGGGTCGTTACAATTTTAATCCTGCTTTCGAGTGCTGTTGCGCTTCGTGCCCAAGACCAGAACAGAACCGTTACGCCCCGAGAGCCCGTGAACGAGAGGGAACGCATCGCGGAGGCCTGCAAAGCGGAAAAGGAAGCCATTCTGGCCTGCCCGCAGGAGATACTCACGGATCACCCAATTCATCTGGCCTTCGGCTCCATTGCGCCTCAGAACAGTTCTGGGCTCGGACCGGCACTCGTTATTCAGAGGAATCCCAGTGAGCGGTTGCGCCTAAACTTCAATGCCGACGCCGTGGCCTCCACCAACGGCTCCTGGAGAGCAGGCGTGTACCTCAAAGGCATCCTGACGCCGACCACGCCCGTAGGGATCGGTCCTGCTCCCCCAAAAGGCGCCAAGAAGCGAAAGAGCAACGAACCCAGCCCCGTCCCCGAGTTCAACCTTTACGTGCAGTCGATTTCGCTGCAGCAGATCTTCTATTACGGGCTGGGTCCAACTTCTTCGAAGGCTGACGGCGCGGTGTTTGGGATGTCGGAGACTATTGCCGGCGGAAATTTCATCTACCCGCTCGGAAACTCTGGATTCGCATTGTTCGCGGAACTGAACGGACGTTTCGTGAATCTACGCGGGCGCTATCACGAGTCGAGCCCATCAATTGAGAAGCTCTACACCGAGGCGACCGCACCCGGACTTGCGCAACAACCCGCCTTCGTTCAGCCAGGCGCCGGACTGCGCTTCGATCGTAAGTTCGGAACCAATCTCGCTTATCTTGATTATCGTGGCACCTATCAGCAATACTCCGCCGTTGGCAGTCCCCAGTACTCTTTCCGGCGCTACACCATCGATCTCCAACATACCTTTCCCCTCTACCACAAGGTTGGCGTTCGATCTGTGACTCGGCCTGACGTTGGACCCGACGAAAGTCCTGAAGCCCTGGTGAAACCCCACCGCTACACGGTGAACCGAGAAGGCAGCATCGGATTGCGTGCCCTGCTGGTTGAATCTGCCGTGCCGTCGGGACACGTCGTGCCCTTCTATTTGGATCCCACGCTGGGCGGTAGCGACGTTAACGGCAATCCGATGCTCGCGAGCTACCCTGATTATCGCTATCGGGCGCCGAACCTCCTGCTGTTCCGCGCCAGTATAGAGCACTCACTTTGGGGTCCGCTGGGCGCCACGGCCATGGTCGACTCGGGCCGAGTGGCGGTAACGCGCAGTGATCTCACCTTCAATCATTTCCGCCACAGCTACGCCGCCGGACTGACGATCCGCGCCGGTGGTTTTCCGCAGATTTATCTCTTGTTCGCCTGGGGTGGCAACGAGGGAACTCACACGACCGCGTACATCAGCCCCGGGTTGCTCGGGAGTACGGCGCGGCCGTCCCTCTATTGAGTCTTCCTCCTGATACTGATGCGGCTCCTGGAGAGAGTTCCGGTGAACTGAGTCCAACTTTGGACTTCCGACGGGACTCGACTTCTTCCACTTGGAAGCCTTCTGCCATCCAATGAAACATGAGGGCGGATACGGCTTTGGCCTTACGATCTCTGCTGCTTCGAACTGTGATCGCCTGCCTGTGCTTGTTTGGATCGGCGCGCCTCTCCGTCGGCTACTCGGTAGTGAGCCACGAGGCTATCATCGATGCTGAGTGGGAAAACCTGATCAAGCCTCTGCTGCTCGAGAAATTCCCAAACGCGACGCCCGAGCAATTGCAGATTGCCCTCTCCTATGCGTACGGCGGCTCAGTGATCCAGGATATGGGTTACTACCCCTTCGGAAGCCGCTTCTTCAGCCATCTCACTCACTACGTCAGAAGCGGCGACTTCGTTCAGGCGCTGTTCGAGGAGTCGAGAGACATTAACGATTATGCCTTCGCTCTGGGAGCTCTCTCGCACTATGCCGCGGATATTCAGGGTCACTCGCTCGCGGTCAATCGGTGTGTCCCGTTGCTGTATCCCAAGCTGCGCAAGAAATATGGCGATTGGATGACTTGGGAGGACAGCCCGTGGGCACATGCTCTTACTGAGTTCGGCTTCGACACGCTGGAAATCGTGGCGGGGCACGTCGCTCCACAGAAGTACCACGACTGGATTGGCTTCCGGGTGCCGAAGCCGGTACTGGAGCGAGCATTCCGAAAAACCTACGGTCTTGAGCTGAGCAATGAAGTCTTGCGCGTCGACCTCTCGCTCGCGGCTTACCGAAAATTGGCCAGCCAGTTTATACCGGAAATGAGCAAGGTCGCCTGGGCGCTCCGCCAGAAGCAGTTGGAAGAGCGCGCCTCGGGAGTAGCGCACGGCAACCTTTATCACCTCCCCCGGAAAAGCTATCAAGCATGGCTCAAGTTCTACGTAAGGCCGGGCGCGGGTGATAAAGTCCTGGCCTTTATATTCAGGCTTATACCGAAATTCGGTCCACTGAATGCCTTCGATTTCCACACGCCGACGCTCGAAACCGAGACACTGTTCGCAGACAGTCTCAAGGCGACGGTGGACAAATATCAGTCCGAGGTCGAATCCGTCCGGAGAAGCGAGGTTGACCCGCCCAATGTGGACCTGGATACCGGACGCGCGATCGAGCCGGGCGAGTATCGGCTTGGCGATCAGGCCCACGCCAAGCTGCTACACAAACTGGAGCGCACTCATTTCGCTGAGGTCACGCCCGGGCTCCGCGACGACCTGCTGAGCTTCTACGGCGACTCGACCGACGACACCGTCAGGAAAAAACACCGGCGGTGGCGCAGGGTTTTGCGGGATCTCGCCGAGCTCAAGGCGCTGCCGTCGACAGCAGCTAAGTCCTCAGCGCCATCGGGCGGCCCGGAATCGACCGGGGCGTCCCCTAATTCCCGCTAAATCCCGTTCAAATCCCGCACTGTTTCCGCATCTTTCCCGCAGCAACTGGACGGCGGAATTCCCGGTGGCTTTCCGACGCGGATGTTAGGATCTACTGGTCCGCTAGCGACCCTGGCCCAACCACCGCTTCCATGATCGCCCAGGGCTATGCTAGACATTCAGAGCTGCGAGTACATTGGCTAATGTCCTTGAGCTGCGAAGTCTCGGGCCGACAGGTCCGGTCAAAACCTTAACCTCAGCAGCGATTGGGATAGACATAATGCTTGACGCTGGCCAGCTCCATTGACTAAGAATAGGCTCGCGAGTGAACCGGTTACGCGACATCTGAAGAGGTCTACCCGCCGGGAGCGAAAAGATGACAAGACAAAGCCTTCAGCTTTTGGGCGTGGCCATACTGCTGCTGGCTTCGGGGAAGGCCGTTCGCGGCCAGGACACCGAATTCCCACCCCAAGGCGAGCAGATTCCCGGTCCCGTCAACAAGTCAGAGGCCACGGAGCATTGCTGCGCCAAGCGCGGCCAGTCACCCCCTTCCCGTCAGGCCTTCGAGGACTGGCTCTCGGATATAACCCACTACCGCCGCGAGCGTCTGATCCGTGCCGGGTATCATGGCGATCAGTATGACCGTCCTGAGCTGAAGTGGACGCAAAAGGCTTTCATCCAGCCACAGGTGATGATCGAGGATCGCTTCCTGTACGACCCCGCCGCCGGCAAGTACACGGTGGACAGGTATCTTGATGACCTCGACGCGCGCTATGGGGGGATTGACGCGGTGCTGCTGTGGCATACATACACCAACATCGGCGTGGATAATCGCAACCAGTATGATCGCCTGCGCAACATGCCGGGCGGCGTGGCCGGCGTCCGCCAGATGATTGCCGATTTCCACCGCCGCGGGATAAGAGTGCTGTTTCCGGTGATGCTTTGGGATCAGGGTACCCGCGACGAGGGTGTTCCCAACGCGGTCGCCACCGCGCGCTTGATGACCGAGGTGAACGCGGACGGCGTCAACGGCGATACCCTCGCCGAGTTGCCGCTGAATTTCCGACAGGCTTCCGACGCGACCGGCCATCCGTTGGCCTTCGAACCGGAGGGCGCGCCGGAGAATCCGGCGGAGGCGCTGGCCTGGAATAATATGAGCTGGGGTTACTGGAAATATCCCTTTGTGCCCATGATCAGCCTGTACAAATGGCTGGAGGCGCGCCACTTGGTGAACGTGTGTGACCGCTGGGCGCGCGACAAGACCGACAACCTGCAGTACGCGTTCTTCAACGGCGTCGGCTACGAAAGCTGGGAGAATATCTGGGGCATCTGGAACCAGATCAATGAACGCGACGCCGAAGCCTTGCGGCGCATCTCGAAGATCGAGCGCGCCTTCGCGGATCTGCTCACCAGCACGGGATGGGAGCCACACACACCGGTGCTGCAGTATGGCGTCTTTGCGAGCAAGTTTCCGGGCCAGACCGACGCCCTATGGACGTTCATCAATCGCAATGAGTATGGAGTCGCCGGCCGCGAGATCGGGGTACCCTACAAGGCGGGACTGCATTACTTCGACCTCTGGCACGGCGTTGAGCTGACGCCTGAAACGCAGGGCGCGACGGCAACCCTGAGCTTTGAGATGGAGCCGCACGGTTTTGGCGCAGTGCTTGCCGCCACAGATAGTGTTCCAAGCGTAAGGAAATTACTGGCCGAAATGAGTGCGCTCGCCGCGAGGCCGCTCTCGAGCTACTCTCACGAATGGCACTTCTTACCGCAGCAGCTCGTGGATATTCCTCCGGCCACTCCGGCGGAAACATCCCCACCCGGAATGGTGAAGATCCCCGAGGGTGATTTTGAATTTCGGGTGAGTGGCATTGAGATCGAGGGGGGGAACGACATCGGCGTGGACGTCCAGATGCCAGGGGAGGACTCGCCACGCCGCGAACACCTGCACAAGATGCACCTGAAGCCTCTTTACATTGATCGTTACCCGGTAACCAATTCCGAGTTCAAGGCTTTTGTGGATGCGACCGGCTATCATCCCAAAGACGACCACAACTTTCTGCGCGACTGGACCAACGGAACCTATCGGGAAGGCTGGCAATCAAAGCCAGTCACCTGGATCTCGCTCGAAGATGCGCGCGCCTATGCCCGGTGGGCAGGAAAGCGCCTGCCACACGAATGGGAGTGGCAGTACGCGGCGCAGGGATCCGACGGCAGGCTCTATCCGTGGGGTAACGATTGGGATCCGGCCGCGGTGCCAGAGGCCGAAAAGGGTCGCACCATGCGTCCACCCACCAACGTGGACGCCTATCCCAAGGGCGCGAGTCCCTTCGGCGCAATGGACCTTGTAGGCAACGTGTGGCAATGGACCGACGAATACCAGGATGCCCATACTCGCGCGGCGATTGTGCGTGGCGGCAGCTACTACCAGCCCCAGGGCACGCGCTGGTATTTTCCGCAGACCTACCGGTTGGACGAGCACGGCAAATACTTGCTGATGGCACCTGGCATCGATCGATCCGGCACGATCGGCTTCAGGTGTGTGAAGGATGCAAGATGATAAACAGGCAGGCAGCCAGCCTGTACTCCTTCGATTGCATCTCACAATGTGACCGTATGATGCACAACCAATCCTATGCGCACAACGTTCCGTTGATTCGCAGAATGAGCGCGTGGCCCCTTGGCGCCCGCTTTTTCTTGCTCTCGGCCTTCGTTCTTTGGCATTCCGTTCGCTCCCTTCTGCCTTCTGCATACTGCCTTCCCCAGGTTGCCAGATTTGGCTCGCATTACCAGACCGGACTTGCCGCTCTCGCCCAACATGATCATCCCACCGCCATCAAAGAACTGCGCGCGGCAGTGGCCGGCGCTCCTAAGAACCCGCAGATCCACAATTCCTTGGGACTCGCCTTCGAGGAAACGGGACAGCTCGATCCAGCTGTGGTCGAATATCGCAAGGCCATCGCCCTCTCGCCGCAATTCGCCGAGGCTTACATGAACATGGCGCGCGCGCTCGAGAAGCGCAACGATCTTGATGGCGCGATGGGCTTCTATCAGTGGGCTGTCAAGCTACGCCCTGACTGGCCAGCGGCCCACGACGGACTCGGGACGGTGCTGGAGCGTCGCGGCGATCACTTGGGAGCGGTCAACGAGTTCAAGGCAGCGGTCGAGCAGAAGCCGGACTTCGCCCCGGCCCATCTGCATCTCGGCCTTACCGAATTCGCCCGCCGGAACTATGAGGCGGCGGCAACGGAATGCCGGGAGGCGGTCCGCTTACAACCGGAAACCAACGAGGCGCGTGACTGCCTCGCGCAGGCCCTCGCTCAGGGCATCAAGCCCACGGGCTCGGGCAAGGAAGCCGATGCGCTTGGCCCCGACTCACCTTTGAGCCAGGATTCGGCTGCTAATGGGAATGCCCCTGGCCCGGCGCCGCGGAGCCAGGACCATTCAAAGCCAGCCAACTCAGCGAGGGAGGCCAGTGCGGCCAGCGGAACGATGGCGCCAGCCTCCAGCTACGCCTCGCCGCATTACACCCTGGGGGTGACCTTATGGCATCAGGGAAAGCTCGACCAGGCCGAGAGCGAGTTGCAGGCAGCCGTGCGGGAGAGTCCTGACGCCCAGCAGCCGCATTACCTGCTGGGCACCATTTTCGCCCAGCACGGGAAGGTGAACGCCGCGCGCCGCGAGCTCGAAACCGCCGTTAAGCTCGATCCCTCTGACCCCGCAGCGCACCAGGCACTGGGCAGGGTCCTTCAACGGATGGGTGATGCGGCGGGCGCACAAGCTGAGTTCAAGCAGGCCGAGAAACCGATTGAAAAACCTGAGAAGCCAAATGACAAGGCGGCCGAAAAGCCGGAAGAGCAAAACGCAAACCCAAACATTGAGCCTGGCGGTGATCGCGGACCAGACTGATCTTCAGGTTGCGCCTTCAAGCGCCGTCTTCTGGCGTGCCACGGCTGGCCGACAATTGCCCAAGCAGCTTTAGTTTTTCTTCCTCAGGCAGGAAGCTCGCCCGAATAGCGTTCTCGCACAAACTCACCACCTGTTCGCGCGTCAGGGCGAAGCACCGCGCTGCCTGCTCAAATTCCCGGGTGAGACTCGTCCCGAACATGCCGGGATCATCGGAATTGAGCGTGACGGTAAGGCCGGCGTCGAGCATCTTCGGCAAGGGGTGATCTTCAAAGCGGGCAATCAGGCCTGTGGATACGTTGCTGGTGGGGCAGACCTCGAGCGGGATGCCACGATCCCGGACCAGGGCCGTGACCTCCGGATCCGCGAGGATGGTCAGTCCGTGGCCAAGGCGTTCGGCGCCGAGTAGTTCGACGGCAGCACGGATGCTGTCGGGGCCGGCCGTCTCGCCGGCGTGGGCCGTGAGCCGCAGGCCACGGTCGCGAGCTTCGCGGTAGATCTCGACGAACAACTCCGCCGGACCGCGCGCTTCATCGCCGCCGATTCCGAAACCCACGACGCCCCGGTCCCGATACCGTACCGCGTAGCCGAGGACTTCACGCACATGATCTATACCCCACTGCCGGACGCCGTCAAATATCCAGGCCAGGCGCAGGCCGAGGCGCTCGCGAAGCTCCGCGGCTGCATCGGAGATGGCCTCGAACACCATGTCTACACGCTGCTTCTTCCATAGGATCACCCCGGCGGCCACAATCACTTCGGCGTAGCCAACGTTTTGCTCCGCCAGCCACTCACCCAGGTGTGTCGTGGCCAGCGCATAGTCCTCAGGGTCTTCGAGCAGCGTCGAAACCAGCGCAAAGGCCAACAGAAATTTCTGGAAATTACCGTAGCGGTAGCGTTCGCGCTGGCGGGCGGCGACCCACTCGCCGACCTTCTGCCTGAGCCAGCCCTTACGCCGCGCCAATTCCTCCAAGGTCTCCGGACGCAGGCTGCCTTCGAGATGAACGTGGAGTTCTACTTTAGGGAGGCGAGAGAGGAATTGAGTCATCGGGCAATTGTACCGTAGGTGGCCCGATCATCTTGGCAACTGCGGCCGTCCCGCGTTCAGCCATGCCGTATACCAGTACGAGCCAGTGTCACGGGCGGCGGTGTTCAGTTCTTCGATAACCTCTGGACTTACCTGGTTGTAGAACTTCTCCAGGTAGTCTTCGTCGTAGCCAGGACGGTCGCGGCGAGCGCGAATATCAGCCAGCAGGATGCGATCGACCCAACTGTTGGCTTCGAGTGCGGCTTCGAAGGCGTGTTCGGTGGGATCGCTGATCTGGGTGGCGGTGCCGGGATGGACCATGAAGAAGCTCGAGGATCGCTCTACCAGCCGGTCGCCAAAGCGTCCTTCCAACCCCGTCTGGCCGGTGAGTTGGCCATCGTAATTAGACGTGGTATGAAGCGGATCGTGGGCGTCAGCCACGTAGAAGGCCAGGGCCGCGGCATCCAACTTGGCGCCTTCCCAGTTCTCGGTCCGCAAGTCGACCGTGAGCTTTAAGCTGTATTCGCCCACCTGCCAGGGCAGCACGCCATCGCGTCCGACCCGCCCCTTCCCGTACAGGCCAACGGCGCCCTTGTAGCCGTGCGGGAGCTTAGGGTAGGGAAACAACCCGTAGTGGTCGAGGTAGATGTAATGCCGCATGCGTTCGTAGCGGTCTTTCTTGATCCACTCCAGGGGGTCGTTCGAGTGGTCGAGAATCATCTGGCGATTCGCTTCGAAGAAATCGCGAACGCCGGGCGGAAGCGTCTGAACCGCCCAGTTCGCTACCAGGCGATGAGCCGCGGGCCCCCAGGCAAAGGCGGGACGCCCCGAGAAACCCAGAATCTCACTGAAAACGGCCACCGCCAAAATAACCGACAACCAATAATCGCTGACCTTCAGCGAGCCTTTGGAGGAGGAAGGGTGGAAGCTTCGCATGGCTTTTGTTTGATGCCGCGCCATCGCCCCCTGGTTTTGCGCCACCACCGTATCGCTGGTCTCACGCTCTGGGCGCGACCGATACAGCTTGAGCAGACAGCGCGGCTTCTTGCCTGATCCGGCCGAACTCACTGTGATGGCGGCTGTACAAAAAGTAGATCATCAGGCCAAGGACCAGCCATATAAGGAAACGCAGCCAGGTTTCGACAGGCAGGCTGCCCATCAACACCAGGCAGCAAGCCACCGACGCCACCGGCACGAAGGGAACCCACGGCGTGCGAAAAGCGCGGCGGCGCTCGGGCTGCCTGTGGCGAAGAACCAGGACGCCCAGCGACACCAGAACAAAAGCGAACAGAGTTCCGATGTTCGAGAGATCGGAGAGGGTGCCGATGTTAAACAAGCCGGCAGGTATCGCCACCACGAAGCCTGCCACCCAGGTGCTGACGTGCGGGGTGCGGAACCGGCGGTGTACCCGCGAAAAGGCCTGAGGCAGCAGCCCATCGCGAGACATGGAGAACCACACCCGGGCCTGGCCGAGCTGGTAGACCAAAAGCGAGCTGAGCATGCCCATCAGCGCGCCGATCGTGACCCAGCGCTCGACGCCGTAGAGATGGATGTACTCGAGGGCATTCGCCACCGGTGCAGCATTACGCAGATTCGACCAATGGACCACACCCGTGAGGACTACCGCCACCGAGCAATAGAGCAGGGTGCAGATCACCAGGGAGGCGATGATGCCGATGGGAACGTCGCGCTGAGGGTTCTTGCATTCCTCGGCCGCGGTGGATACCGAGTCGAAACCGATGTAAGTGAAAAAGACGATGGCGCCGCCCGTCAGCACTCCCTGCCACCCGTTGGGCATGAACGGCTTCCAGTTGGTGACATGAATGTAACGCGAGGCGAAAATGATGAAGATCAGAATGGCAACGATCTTCACCGAGACCATGAAGTTGTTGGCCCCCGCGCTTTCGCGGATTCCCCGCACCAGAACCACGGTGAGCAGCATCACCACCAGGAATCCCGGCACGTTGAAGTAGGACCCCGTCCGCTCGAGCGAGTCGTTAAAGACAGGATTCGCAATTGCCGCCGGCACATGCATCCCGAAGCCACCGATGAGACTGTCGATGTACGCGGAGAAGCCCACAGCGACAGCCATATTGCTGACCGCATACTCGAGGATCAGGTCCCAGCCAATGATCCAGGCGACGATCTCACCCAGGGTGGCATAGGAATAGGTGTAAGCGCTGCCCGCGATGGGGATCATCGAGGCCAGCTCGGCGTAACACAGACCCGCCAGGGCGCAGGCTACGGCCACCAGCAGAAACGATAGCGCCACCGCCGGTCCGGCGCCGGGGCGTCCCGCCATCCCGACGGCGTTGTGGCCGTGCAGCAATACCGGGATCAGCGGCGCCTTGAGAATCGAAGGAAACCTCACCACCTCGCCGGCCGCCGCGGTTCCGGTTAGAATGAAGATGCCGGTGCCGATCACCGCGCCAATACCCAGCGCCGTGAGCGACCAGGGTCCCAGTGTCTTGCGCAGGCTGTGCTCCGGCGAGGCCGCGTCAGCCAGCAGCTTATCGATACTTTTGGTGGCAAAGAGTTGGCCCATCTTCTTTCGGATTGAGTCGTGCGAGAAGCCGCCGGATCTTAGCCATCAGCAAACCTTGCAGCAAGACCCTGCGACCTGCCGCGCGCGCGAAGCCGATGGCTCGCTACTCCTACCGCCTGGCCGCTGTGCCCGGACCCTTCTTCTTGACTTTGGGCTTGCGGGATCCGCGCGGCTCGGTGCGCTTGGCCTTTAGGGGCCGTTTCTTGCGGGCGGCGCGTTTGAGTTTCTTACGTTCTTCTTTATCGGTAATCTTGGTGGTGTCCATAGTTGGATTCGTCAGAGACTCGATTCTTAGAGTTGGTCACACTACTTTAGCAGACTTTTCGCGCCATTCCGCCGGAAAACGGCACAAAACTTGAGCCAACACCGGTGCGCTGGATCACATCGATGAGTGACCTGGATCACTGCAAAGCGCCCCCCCGCGTTAGCATCCCAGCCGCACGAGCACAAATCAGGAGGCTGTCAATGTCTCGCTTAAAACTCAAGTTCTTGGTTCGGCCAGTCGCCAGTGTGCCAACATGTACTCGCGTACGAAAGGGACGTCTGGCAATACTGGTCTTATCCCTTGTTATACTTGCCGCGTTAGTCACTTTGCTTACGGCTTTCCATTCACACCAATGGCAGTTGACAGCGAGCGCGTTGGCTGCCGGCCCTCCACAGACGGCCCAGGGTGTCGATCCCGCCGGGCATGATCGACGGAGCTAGGAATCCGGATTTGATACCGGATGATGCTGCCTACCGGCTTTTCTTCATTACTGTAGCCGAGCTGCAGGAATCCACCGATCGGGAGACGGGGCCTCAAAGAGCCTTCCTGCGCGAGGCGGGCCTCGAGGGTCCAGACATGCAGTCCGTCATTGATGTCCTCCCAGGCTTCAAAGCCAGACATGACGAGCTCATATCTGAGTACAACGATTCGGTTAAGGTGGCGAACGAATTAGGCTCAATTCCCGATCTTCCGGATTTCCTTTCGCGGCAAAGCACGCTCGTTGAGCTAACAAGAGACGCCCTTAAAGCGGCCTTGAGTTCCGACGGATCACGTCGGCTTGAGGCCTATGTCGAGCGCGAGAAAAGGAACATGAATGTGGCGGCGGCCACCGAGGGGGAAGCGACAGCCCAAAGCTGCTCCGATTTCATGACTCCGTCGTACAACTGGTATACCAGCAGTAGCGCCGACGGAACCAACGTCTATTCTAACGTAACCGTCAGCGGGCAGTCCGGCGGCATCTGCCCGACCAACTGTGCTCCCTCGGTTTGTGCAGCTCTGCACACTCCGAAGGCCTACAACGTACTTGGCACTTCGGGTGGCTGGGGGTCGGGACCCGGCCAACCGTGGAACAACTACATTCAGTACGTTAACCCTAAGCAGCTAGCCGCAGCACCCGGCACGCTGGTCAGTTTCTCTTTTCAGGCGCAGGTACTCTGTTCCGTGGCGGGAGTGATCTTCAACCCCTATCCGGGAGCCGAGCAGATTGCCCAATATACAGCCATACAGCATAATTACCCGAGGAACCCGTTGCCGAACCCTTGTCGGATCTCTAGCTTTTTCGATGCGATACGAAACGGCCACATTCATCACGCGCAAGATGTCATATACGATAACGGCAGTGGGACCGGGGGTGTGACTCCTCCTTACGGAGCTGCGGTCAGCACCATGGAAGCAGGAAAGATTGTCGCTGCGCCAGGACACTACGGGCCCGCATCGCCAGGATACCCAGCTTGCGTTGGAACTGGATCTTCCGGCAACTACGTGAAGATCCAAGCAGTTGCTTCTAGCGTCTGCCCTGGCTCTTCAGGCGATAACTACTCGACGATTTACTTTCATGTTAAACCTAGCGTTTCGGTGGGCCAGTGCGTGACCGCCAGCCAACAAATCGGTACTCTGGATAACTCAGGATGTCAGAGTGGAGCGCACACACACATCGCGCGCAAAGATCCCAGCGGCATTCCAGTCAACTTTACGGTGCCATGCACGAATCCACTCCCTAGATACAGTTTCTATGACGGGCTGGTTGATGATTCTGTTCCGGATGGACTCTGAGTGCATCTTACCGGCGCCAGCTCCCGAGCGGCGCCGAGTCCACGATCGAAACGGAGCCAGTAGTGAAATTTGGAGTTGGAATTGGCCTTACGGCTATGTTGGTAATAGCTCCCGCCGCAGTCAGGCCACCAGACTATCGCCTGATCGTCCTCGCACGTGTGGTCCCACAGGGCCTTCGCTACGGGGTATGGAAAGTGGATACGAGAGGACGAATCGCGCCGTTCCCGTACGAATTTCCCGTTGCTTATGACGCCAGTGTTCTGGGATCAACCGTACCGATGCCCTCTCCAGATTGCCGGTGGATCGCGTACGGTCGTGACTATGACCTGCACATACTCGACGTTCAGTTAAGGCAAGACCGCCAAATAACTCGATTTGGCCGACCTCCAGGTAAGAGTCACACATACGCAGATGTGCTGCTCAACGCGTGGTCTGCCGATAGTCGTCAGGTCCTGTTCACTGTCGCTCCTGGCGAAACCACATCAGAATCGGGCGAGTTGCTCGTTCCAGAAGCGCCTTACGGTTCCTACATTTATACCTTATCGACCGCAGCGACTAAGGCCGTAGCATTGCCGAAAGGCTTTCAGGTTACGGGTTGGATGCCGGACAGCCGATTACTGGGCATCGTCCCAGGGCTAAAAGCTCAAGAGAGGGAGAGAGTCGTGATCCTTGGCCCGGACGACCACCGGGGCGCATTCGTCAAAACGCCGAAAGGGGCACTTGGTCACGTCACGGCCAGCACAGACGGAAAGTGGTTGATAGGGCTTCTCGTCGGCTCAGGCACGCAGCTTACGACTGCGCAAATCGTAAAGGTCCGCGTTTCGACCAGCTCTGTGGTCCCACTCGTGTCACTGAAGTCTTGGTCGGGGAACGAACGCCCATCCCTCTCTCCTGATGGCAATCACGTCGCGTACAAGCTCGCGAACCGCTTCCTCGCAGGTGTTCCGGCTGAGACGCTATTTGTGAATCGACGATCACTCTGCGTGTGCCCCGGTCCCATCGATTACCAGTGGATTACCGACCGAAGCCTAGCCGTGGCATGTCAAAACGAAGTGTCAGTCGTGGAGAGCGTGACAGGCAAGCGTATTAGTGGCTTCAGGCTGACACCTGCACCGAGCCAGTAACCAACATCTCCGTCCTTATGTGCAGTTCATCCAGCAGCCGAATTCGCAGCGCATGAAGCCATGGCATATAGCTGAAGGTAGAGGGACGTTTTGGAGGGAGGCCTTGGACCACTCGCTGGCGCAGAGCGCAGCAAGCGTAGCGCGGAGTTTGGGTTTTTCAAACTCCGCGGCTTTGTTCCGGATCGAGTCCGGCCTCTATTGGAACCGACACATTGCCGAAGAGCCGCGGAGTTTCTAAGAAGCGAAACTCCGCGCTACACTTGCTATTATACGACCTACTTCCACGTAAAACCGAGCGTCACCCAGGGGCACCATGTTAATCAGGGTGACCCCATCGGGACATTGGATAACTCCGGTTGTCAAAGTGGGGCCCACTTGCACGTACAACGTAAGAATACCAGCGGGGTCCCAGTCAACTTTACGATCCCGTGCACCAATCCAACGCCCAAACGCAACTTCTATGATGGGCTGGTCGACGACTACGTGGATGATAACCTCTAATGCCCGATATCGGCCTGGGGCCGCCTTTTCGCCCGCGGCCCCGGGTCCGCGCAAGGAAGAGAGAATGTCAAATACGTGGATTATTCTTTCCTCATTTTGCCTGCTCCTGAGCAACTTCGCGACGCAGACAATAACGATTCGCATTCCGCTTGCCGGCGACATCGATGAGGTAACCTTCGATCCCAGTCGGGTGTCTCCTGAGGAGGTGAAACGCTGGATTCAATTCTCGCCGAATGTAGGCTCCTACAACGGCTTTCTGATTCCCGAAAATGTGGAACTCTGTGATTCGAGTGATCCACGATACGAAGGCTGTGGCAAGACACAGAAACAGGTGAACTTTCACAACGCACAACTTAACATTGATAAGATACGGGAGCGGAACGATCACCTCGACCCAAGTTACTATCCCGCCGACCTCTCAACGGTGGTCCTGTACGTAAAGCGCATCCAAATGTTTGGGCTTTGGAGAGATACTCAGTTGCTTACATTCGAGAAGCGTGGACGTTTACCAATTCTTGGATCGAAGTTTGAGGGAATTAACCCAAAGCTTTCTTGCGGCACAATTCTGACTAGAATTGCGAAGGCAGAGACTCGGCAAAAACGGTCCCAGCTAGCCCGCTTTGACTGGTCGAACTGCGTGTGGGATGCGGAAAAGGAGCAAATTGGCCCTTTCCCCAAGGAGGCATGGCAAAAGTTTCTGGCCAACCACGGCATTCGCGAGCACTACATCCAGGAGGCACCGTCCGACTAGCTCTTTGACCGCCTGAATAAGTATTTCCAGCTTCTTGTGGAAGTGGGTTCTTGGATCTGTGTCGGGCTAGAATCTTGCCCAAAAAGCGAGAAATTACGCCCTGTAATGCATAGCGGCGAATCCTTGAATGACGTTGTTCGGATCGAGCGAGCGTAGCGCGGAGTTTACGTCTTTCAAACTCCGCGGCTTTGTGTCAGAAGCGAAACTCCGCGCTACACTTGCTACCAGAACGCTAAAACGGGGGGACCAGACCAGTAGACTTGTTAAGCATCTTCGTTGTGATCAAGGTCACTGAAATCATGTAGGTCCGCGCCTTATAGTAAAGCCTTGGTTGGGGATGAGGGCGGAATGAAAGATGAGCCATCATGCACTATTAGCTTGGTTTGCCGGAATCGCAGGTCTCGACACTGTGCTTGTATTTCTCCTGAATTGCCTTAAGCACAAGGACAACCCTCGTCAATATGAAGAGGTATGGAACTGGCCAGAGTGGTACGACTGATCCTCATGCCTGAGCGTGTTACGTTAAGGGCGGAAGACCCGGCGGCGGCTGAATGCCTACCCGGGGGTCTCTTCACAGTCCGGCCTTGGTGAGTGCCTCCTCCAGCGCTTCATGGGGCAGGCCTCCGATGGACTGCCCGGCAACAAGACCTTCGCGATTGACCACGATCAGCGTGGGGAGCGCCGCCCGGCAGTGATACTTCATGTGGACGCTACGACCGTTATCCATCAGGACCACCAGAGGCTATGGCTCGCGCAGAACTACATAACGGCCAATCGTGTAAGAGAGGGCTGCCCCCACAAACACGTCGGAAGGGAAATGGGCCGAATCGGTTATCCTTGACAGAGCCGTTAGACTAGCCAAAGAGTATGCCACGATCGGAATCCAGCGATGGCGCTTGCCGTATCGTCTCGCGAAAACGGTGGCGACGGCAAAGGCGCCCGCCGTATGACCCGAAGGGAAACCGCCGCGATTCACATACGTGCCCTTGGCCTTCAGCCAGGTGTGGACGAAATCGCCGTTTGCGGGGATGTCGCGCGGGTGCAGACGGCCATCGACGCTTCTCATTACGCCCGCTAGCAAGTCGACATCGGCCAGCGCTTCGGCGGCAAAGAAAGCCGTCTGCTCCGCGTAGTTATCGTGAAGAGCGAGACCGCCGAAATACCAGACCACCGGGAGTCCGAGGAATACTCGCTCGGTCGTCGTCACCTTGAAGATGTCGTTATAAGTTCCGAAACTACCCGTGCGGCGGAAGTAAGGTGTGTCAACCTGGTCGAGCGCGATCAACGCCGCGGTCACGCCGATCACACCCAATGTGGGGACGGGATGCCGTTCGGCCGCACCGAACGGAAAAAGCCAGATGTGTTTCTGGTCGTTCAAGAAGTTAGGGATCACCAGTTTCCAGGAGACCTGCCGCTCCCCGCCCGCAGTCACGTTACCGAAGGTCGGTGCCGCCCCTGGAACGGACGCTGGCAGAGGAAATGGGAGGGAAGCCGGGACGCCGACGTCCGCCCGCAGGGAGAAGAGTTCTCTCGCTCGTTGCGTGCGCTCAAGATTGTTGAAGGAGGAATGGCCGGCGAAGGGGTTGGAACCAAGCCGCCCCGGCAACGGAGTCGATGAGACCGCGTACGGAGGCAAGCTGGTTGCTGGCGCAATTGTAATTGTAGAAGAAGCGGTGTCTGTGGCAGAAAGGTCGTCGCGAAATGGATACAATCCAACTGTATCTTGTGAAGACCCAGTCCTAGTTCGCGCAGAGTACCTGGATCCCCGAGCGGGCGAGCTGCGATCATCCGCTTGACCGAATCCCGCACGGGCAGATCCCAACACAGCCAGAACCAGGAAACATGAGCACTGCAGTAGCGGCCCTCGAAGGCCGCCAGAACGGGCACTGAACAACAGCATGATCGCTCCTGTCATATATAGATGTCAGCGATCAAGCTATGGGACACTTTGGGGTGGGATTACGCTCAGGCCTTCTTCAAGTCGGCAAATCGCTCCACCAGCTTTTTGCGCCCGTAACCAGGAAAGCTGATCGTCAGTTTCGTGTCGTCGCCAGCTCCTTCGCAATCGAGCACGGTACCTACGCCATACTTGGAATGGCGTACCTGTGATCCGCGCGCCCAGCGGCCGCTTGTGGTGCGAGGAGCGAAGTTAAGGCCGCCGGCCGAGGAGCCGCGACGCGGCGGGGACGCCGCCGGCAGGTCATAGCCCGGCTGGCCGTATCCGGACGATCCGAGCCCTGCGGCCGCACCCGAGCCGCGCCGCCCGGCAAGAAAACTCGCGACTCGCTCGGGTGAATTCAGGGCCCCCTCCCACGAGGTGCGGGGTTTGGAAGCCGCGGGTGACCCGCCGCCGAAGGGTTCGATCAGGTTCGGTGGGATCTCGTCCAGAAAACGTGAGGGCAGCGTACGGTCCGATCCATCGCGCGCAAACGACCGCCGCTGCCGCGCCCAGCTGATAGTCAGGCGCTGCTTGGCGCGGGTCATTCCCACGTAGCACAGGCGGCGCTCCTCTTCGATCTCCTCCAGGCGCGTTCCCACCAGTTTGTGCGGGAACAATCCCTCTTCAAGTCCCGCCAGGTACACGGTATCGAATTCCAGACCCTTGGCAGTATGGAGCGTCATCAAGGTAACGCGTGCGGTTTCGTCGTAGTCGTCGGCATCCGACACCAACGCCGCCCGATCGAGAAAGGTGGCCAGCGTTTCACCCTGTTTCTCGGCCGCGTCTGCCGCGTTCACGAGTTCGCGCAGGTTCTCGACGCGCCCCTCGGATTCAGGACTGCCCTCCTGCTCGAGTGCACGGATGTAACCGCTGCGGTCAAGGATGCTGCGGAAGAATCCCGCCATGCTCAGCTCGTTGCGGTCGCGTTCGAGCTCGAGCATCAAAGCATCGAAGCCTTCCAGCGCCCTCAGAGCTCGCCCCGGCAGGCGTTTCTCCGCAACCTCCTGCTCAAGCGACTCCCATAGCGTTAGCCGCTGGCGCCGCGCCAGTTCCTCCAACACGCCCACCGTAGAATCGCCGATCCCCCGGGCCGGCACGTTAAGGACGCGCAACAGCGAAGCTGAATCCCGCAGGTTGCTCGCCAACCGCGCATAGGCGATGGCGTCTTTCACTTCCGCCCGTGCGTAAAAGCTGAAGCCCCCCACCATCCGGTACTTGATGCTGCGCCGGCGCATAGCTTCTTCCATCAGCCGCGATTGGGCGTTGGTGCGATAAAGCACCGCCACGGACGCGTTGGCGTCGCCTGCCATCGCACTCGCCACCTGGCCCGCGACGAACCATGCTTCTTCCTCAGCGGTCGCAGCCTCGTAGAGTGCGAGCTTCTGTCCGCCGCCGCGATCGGTCCACAGCGTCTTGCCCTTGCGCGCCTGGTTGTTCGCCACCACGGCGCCGGCCGCATCCAGGATGTTTTGGGTCGACCGGTAATTACGTTCCAAGCGGATCACGCGAGCCTTGGGATAGTCCTGCTCGAAATTCAGGATGTTCTCGATCGTGGCTCCCCGCCAGCCATAGATCGACTGATCCTCATCCCCCACTACGCACAGATTCTGGTGAGTGCGGGTCAGCAGTCGGATCAGGTCGTATTGTACTCGATTCGTATCCTGATATTCATCAACAAGGAGATAACTTAGATGGTTGTTATACCACTCACGAACATCCGGCACACTCTCGAGCAACCCCACCGTTTTGAGCAGCAGATCGTCGAAGTCGAGCGCATTCGCCTGCTTCAGCTTGCGTTCGTATAAGTCATAAATCTGGGCGACCTTGGCTACGTCGGCGTCTTTTGCCTCGCGATGCATGTCCACCGGAGCAAGGCCGCGATTCTTGGCGGAGCTGATCTTGCTCAGCACCGGTCGTGGCGCGGAAAACTGCTCGGTCAAGCCCAATTCCTTGATCGACTGTTTTACCAAGCGCGTCTGGTCGTCGTCGTCGTAAATCGTGAAGTCACGAGTATAGCCGGGCAATGCCACACCCGAAGCGCTTTCGACCGCCAGTTTGTCGATATTGCGCCGCAGCACCCGCACCGCGAAGGAGTGAAAGGTGGAAAGCCAAGGCTGGCGTTCAAGCCGGATGCCGCGCCGCTCGAGCAAAGCGTTGACGCGTTCCTTCATTTGGGCGGACGCCTTGTTCGTGAAGGTCACCGCCAGGATGTTCTGCGGTGGAACCCGGTGCGATTCGATGAGGTGGGCAATCCGGTAAGTAATGACGCGGGTCTTGCCGCTGCCCGCGCCCGCCAGGATCAAAAGGGGGCCGTCAACCGCTTCCGCCGCTGCGCGTTGTTCAGGGTTGAGTTCGTCGAGAAGATCAGGCATGTCTGTGAGGGTTTCCGTTCTTGGAGCTTCGACTCTTAGTATGACATAGGTTAGCAGGAACCGAACGGTTGACTGGGAAGGATTGGGAAGGAAGTTGAATCAGTGCAGAAATGGATTAGTGACCTTCAGGTTGCGAAAACGCCGGAAGTCCTCATCTCCAGTGATGATTTCCCCTACACCATGTTCGATCAGCAAAGCCGCAATATGAGCGCCGTGCAAGAGGTTACCGGTGAGATGGCAGTTTCGAAGCAAATCACCCAGGATCTCCCGGTGCCTGTCACCTTCCCTCACGAGCACTACGGAGGGCGATTCGAGGAGGTTCTCAAGCGCCCGCCAAGCCTCATCGATCGCCGTAGGCGGGCGGAACACTTTAGGATGAGTGACCACGCGAAGAAATTCATAGATGCAGGGCCAGGGAAGGACCCAGAGATCCCGCCCCGTCGCCAGTGCACCTAGCACCTGCAACGCGGTGGAGTGTCGTGGGGTTTCAGAGCGGCGGGCGTAAACAAGAATGTTGGTATCGACCGCCTTCACTATCGATCTTCCATCGCGTCGAACAAGGACTCCCGGCTGTCCAATCTGACGCCCGGCATCACGCTTCCGCCGCGGTCCACCTTCCATTTGAATTGGTATTTGCTCCCACGGACTGGACCGGCTAACGCCTGGCGCAGCAACTGATTGGTAAGGTCACGCAGCGTCGTCCCTCGTTTCGCTGCCTCCTGCTTCAGTTCCCGGAAGAGCGGATCGTCAAGATCGATGGTAGTTCTCATGCACAAAAGCATATAGGCATATTTATGTCAACTCATCCTAACGGCCTGCTTGCTCCTCGCGTTCCTGCATCTGCTTGCGGATGCGCGCCGGATCGTCCAGTGGCTCGCCTTGTTTCACCCGCCCGGCGCGAACGGCCTCGAGTCCTGGATCAACGAGCTTGGCAGGATCGAAGATGCGCGTATCGGGCGGGACCGCCGTGTAAGGAGTGAGGTCGGGCGTCGCGCTAAAGAGATTCTGGAGGTCGGAAGCGGCAGCGTCATACTGGTTGAGCGGCGGCATTCCGAAGATCAGGTTGAACGTCTTCAGGATGCTGGCGATACTCGTGTGGACGTGCGAAACACCTCGCGATGAGTAGGGGCTGACCACCAGCAGCAGGCTGCGATGCGCGTCCACATGATCGGTGCCGTCCTGGGCGTCATCCTCGGTCACGAAAATGGCCGTGTCCTTCCAGTAGGGACTATGCGAAACGAGCTCGACGATACGGCCCAGGGCGTAGTCATTATCGGCCACGTAGGACGCCCGGTAGGGATAGCCATCCTTGGGGCGGGGAGTGGCGGTGTGGTCATCGGGCAGCCAGAGCATGATGAACTGCGGCATAGGCTTCGCGCCGCTCGAGAACTGGTCGTACTCTTTCTTGAACTGCTGGAAGCGGTACTGGTCGGAAATATCTGTGTTGAAGGTAGGAAACTCGTGATCGGTGTTTTCGAAAAGCGCCGCCGGCATGGGCATGTTCAGGCCCTCGCGAATGCCGGTGGGCTCATCGTCTCCACTTTCGTCGGTCCCGGCCAATTCCAAACCCTCGCCGTAGTTGCGGAAAGTGATCTTGTGGCGTTGGAGGTGCTCCCATAACGAGCCCGCCTGGAGATAGGTTTCGGGCCAGGGAGTCGAGGAGCCAACTTCGAGGCGTCCGGGAGCATCATCGTCGGCAGCAAAGTCGAATTGGCCGCCGTAGCCCGCGGGCCATCCCGTCTCGAGCACCTCATTTGGATAATTGCCCACCAGCCAGTGGTGGCCGTCAACCGAGACGTCGGAGTCCACATAGAAATTGTCGCTAATGCCAAAGCGCTGGGCGAGGGCGTGGTGGTTGGGCGTGACATGGGCGTGCTCGACTGTGGGTTCCGCGCCGGCTGGGCCCGGCTCAGGCACCTTCTCGCCCATCTTTTCCTCGTGCTTGCTCACCGGCCGCACAGTAGCGTCATTGTCGAATTCGCCCAACTTGGGATCGGCGTTCACCTTCTGGCCGTTGACCTCCGCAAGGTCGCCGAAGACCTGATCGAAGGTCCGGTTCTCTTTGATAATGAAGATCACGTGCTTGACTGGAGACGACGGGGCGCGCGGGGGAGTCATACGACCATCGGTCCGTGCAAATCCGTTATTGCTCAGCACCTGCACCGTGCCAGCTTCCAAATCTGCGCTGGACGGCGCCGGAACGACCGAGACCACACCCTTGGTGATATCTCCGATGTAGCTTCCTTCCACGCCCTCATGAAAATCCGGACCGCCGTTGGGTCCCGCGCCAAAACCTTTCCCATTGGCGACGTAAAGCGTCTTCCCGTCAGGGCTCGCCGCCACGCGCGCGGGGAACCAGCCGGTCGGGATGTATCCGAGCACAAGGCCTTTGCTGGCATCCATCACGGCCACGGCGTTGATCCCGGCGCAGGCGATGTAGAGGCGCTTCTCGTCAGGACTGAGCGCCAGCCCGAAAGGGAGAACGCCTCTCAATCCCTTTACTGAGGGCGCGGGCTCGATGGTGATCGTCTTCTCCGCCTTCCAGGTTTTGGCGTCGATGATGGTGATGCTATCCTGCACGGCATTCGAGACGAAGATTTTCTTGCGGCCCGCGACCACGCCACCCGGACTGCTGCCCGAAACGGAGTCGGGTCCGACGGGGATGCCGGTTCGAATGCCGCGCTTGAATTCCATCTTGGCCGGATTGGAGACGTCAAACACGTAGACGGAATTCGACTGCGGCGTGTTCGGGTCACCCAAACCGGCAACCTGCTTTCCTTCCACCGTCCCGCCCTTGCTAGCTTCAGGGGAGGGATAACCAAACGCCGGGAAAGTGAGGCCGGTAGGATTCGGGTTTTTGGGGTCGTAGCCTGGGATCAAGTGATAGCGGAACGTGCCTACGTTGGCGACGTAGGCCCAGTGCCCATCGGGCGAGATTGCCAGCGCAAAGGGCATGTAGCCCGTCGGCGCACTCCCGACGACCCGCCTGGACCCGGTATCGATCGCCACCAACCGGAAGTGGGCCAGATCAAGCACCAAGAGGGCTCGCCCGTCGGGCGTCAACTTGAGATCCGCAGGGAGGCTGTGTGCGTATGTGTGTCCCTGGAAGTCGCCATCGAGGCTGACCGTGGCCAAACGCTGGTGGGTGTTCAGGTCGAAAACACCCACGTTGCCGTTGTTACCTTCCGACACGTAAAGCGTGCGCTTATCAGGAGCGATGGCCACTCCCAGGTACACGCTCTTGGGATCGGCATCAGCCTCCTTGAAACCCGGTGGGATCTGCACCACCTGGGGTTGCTGGCTCGCGAGCGAGGTGATGATCGACACTGAGAACGGCGCCGTACCGCTGTTCGAAGTGACCAGCGTCTGGCCGTCCGGACTGAGCACCATGCCGTAAGGGTGCGGAGCCACTTTAACCTGGACGCCGCGAGGCGTGATGAGGCGTCCATTAGGAATTACCGTCTCACCCGCAGGATCGATGTGAGTCGGGCGGTCGCCCGCCGGGGCGGTCTGGGCCATCGATCGTGGGCCGTTTAGGAACAGCAGCAAGCAGAACGAAAAGGAAAGCGGCAATCCGCGAATTGGAGAATTCAAGCGCGACCCCCTGGATTATGGATTTGCCCGATCGCCGGATTTTAGCATGTTGGGCCCGCAGGAAGTGTGAAGGGAGGGTTAAGAGAATGCCCGACGTACTTCAGTGGGCTGGGCCAACAGCCTTCATATATTCTTGCAGGGTCACGAAATCATAGCCCCTCTTGTGCAACTCGGGAAGAAGCCTGGAAAGCATCTCGACGGTCTGCGGGAGCTCATGAAAAGCCAGGATATGCGTACTAATTCCCTCCTTCTCCCGAAGATCGATCTGGCGGATAACGTAGTCGTGGTCCGAAGGCTTGGGACACTTGGCGAGGCTGCGGCCAACGCAGAAATAGTCCATGGAATCCACGTCTCGCAAGGCAGGAGGATAGGCGCCCGATCGCGACATAACAAAATAGCCTTTGGCCTCGATTCTTTGCTGCATCGCCGGCCAGATATCCCAATCCGGCGGTCGCAGATAGTGTGGACGCTGGCCCACAACGTTCTGGATGATCACGGACTCCTTCTCAATGTCGGTCATGATCCAGGCCTCGCCGAAACGCTTCTCCATCTGGCGGAAGTCCCCGTGGCCGTAGGTGTGGTTCTCAATCTCCACGCCCTGGCGGTGAGCTAGAATTACAGCATCGCGGCAGACACCGCCATCGACGCTCGCGCAGTCGCGGTCGGCCGATTTGGCTAGGCGCCACCCCATCACGAAGAACGTCGCCTTAGCGTTCTCACGCTGGAGCAGCTTCAGCAGGCTCGCCGAGGCGATTCCCGATCCGGACCTTCCTCCCAGCAAGACGTATGGCTTCGGCCCATCGTCGAAGGTCAGAGCGATGAGTTTCTGGTTGCCGGGTTGGTTCGCCGCCGGGACCAGAATCGGAAGAGACGCAATCATCAACAGAGCAAACGTGACTTGCCTTAGCTGTCGTAACATTCAATGTTATCTTGAACGATTGTCAACGCGGGAGGCGCGAGCATGCCGCTCTGTGGCATGGGTGGCGTGCCTTTGCGGCGCAGTTCCGCCCATAGCCTCACCTCGAACTAAGTCTATACTATCGGTGCCAGCATGGCGACGGCTGCCAGAATCCGAAGCTGTGGACCTACAAATCAGGTCCGCGCTACCCTTTTATTAGCAGGCTTACTTCTTCCGCGGTGGTTGTGACGGGCGCATCTCAATGCGGCTGGCCAGGGCAGTGGTGGGAAACTTATAGAGATCAATCACCGCCTTGGCGATGTCTTCACCGGTGAGCTTCCACCCTTCCTGACGATTGCTGCCAGCAGACCCTCCGAAATCGGTCGACACCGATCCGGGCATGATATAGCTCACCCTGATGCCATCGTAGCGAACATCCTGCATCATGGCCTCGCTGAATCCGTTCAGGCCGAATTTGGAGGCATTGTAGGCGCTGCCACCGGCAAAGGCGTTCACACCAGCCAGGCTGGATATGTTGAAAATGTATCCGCCCCCGCGTTTGCGCAAGTGGGGGATCGCTTCGCGGCAGCAATAAAAGACGCCGGAGAGGTTGGTGTGAATCGTCGCATCCCATTCCTCCGGCGTAATCTGATCGACTGGCTTGAAGGTACCAATGCCGGCGTTGTTCACTAGGATATCGATGCCGCCAAAGCGCTCAACGGCGCTGCGGATCAGGCGGCGGCAGTCGTCATAGCGTCCGACGTCGGCCACGGCACCATCCACACGCGACGAATCGGCCTTGCCTTGCAATTTCTCCAAGGCGCTTTTCAGGTTCGAGTTGTCGCGTCCGCAGATGAACACGTTGGCTTCTTCAGCCAGCAACGCTTCCGCGACGTTATAGCCGATGCCGCGGCTGCCGCCGGTGACGATGGCAACTTTGCCGGTAAGTGGAGTGGTCATGGCGGAACCTCCTCGGAACGCAGGTTGTGAATACAGGCCTCAGGGCCACTTCCGAAAAACCAACAACACTCTAAGTAGAAAGAGAGGGGCAGGGCGCCCGCCTCCCAATCCATAATACGCCAACCCGAGGAGAGTTCGCCACGAACGAAATTGATTGGCACAAGAAACTGCGCGAGGAACGTTTCGATCGCACTTACGCCTGGGAAGATGGTCCCAATGGCAACTCAATGCCGGTCTTCTCAAAATACTCTTGCACCTTTTGCAGGTCCTCCTCGGTATCAACCCCGATTGTGTCCTGCGTGGTTTCGGCAACGCTGATACCGATTCCGTGATCGAGAAAGCGCAACTGTTCCAGCCTCTCGGTAGTCTCGAGGGCCGAAGGAGGGAGTTCATGAAACTTCGTCAAGGCTGAGGCCCGGTAGGGATAAAGACCCATGTGCTTGTAGTAGCGGACTTCGCCGGTTCCGTCGCGATCGTAGGGAATCATCGCTCGCGAGAAATAGAGTGCTCGGCCGCTCTTATCGGTCACCACTTTCACGTTGTTGGGATTGCGTGCTTCTTCGGCGCTGATAGCGACCTTTAGGGTTGAGACTTCTACACAAGCGGCACCCTTCTGGCTTTCGCGGTCGACGGAAGGAAACTTTGCGGTGAATGGGCGGAGCAGCAGATCGATGTGCTCGGCTAGGATCATGGGTTCGTCGCCTTGGATATTCACATAGACGTCGTTCGTGTCCGGATTGTCCGACCCGATTAGGTTTCTTTCGACTACTTCGAAGATGCGATCGGTGCCCGAGCGATGTTCGGGTGAAGTCATGGCTGCTCGTATTCCGTACCGCTTGCAGGCTTCCAGGATTTCTTGGGAGTCGGTTGCTACTAACAGTCCGTCTAGAGAGCGTGCCAGGTTTGCGCGGTGATGGACCCACACGATGAGTGGGTGACCCGAGATAGTGCGCAACAGCTTACGCGGCAGCCGCGCTGACTCAAGATGAGCTGGAATGACGCCCCATTTTCCCGACATAACTCCGAGCAAGCTTATGCGATTTGGGCAGGAAGTGGCAAGCTCGACGCATAGGAATTCACGAGTCAAGAGGAAAAAGTTCCTCTTTCTCCGCCAATGCTCTTTGGTTACGGACGTTGACACTTTCCCGGCCGACCTTCCGTGCTATAATCCCCCGCGTTGTCGGTCGGACAGAAGTGCGGCGGGTCGCTCCCTCCATAACGCCTAAAAACAGGGGCGAGGAAATTCCGGCTCTCGGTGTCCTGAGGGCGCGGTTGACTATTGGCGACCATATGACTCCTTATCGGATTTCCGGCTTGGCGTAAGCAATGGATCCCCGCTTTCGAAAGCGGAGCGGAACCTTGTGCGCGCCGGTTTCCGGATTTGTGTGTGAGTCGAAGGTTTTAGCGTTAACTGGCGGTAAGGTTTGCGGTGCCCGGGGCCGGGGTCAGCGGCGCGGGGACTATTCCGTTGGGTTGTACCTAATCATCATGAACGCCTGGCAGAAAATCCTCGGCCACCTCAAAGATAAGGTTAATACTCAGAGTTATCAAACCTGGCTGCGCCCCACTCGTTTCAGCCATCTCACCTCCGACTCTGTCGTGGTTCAGGTCCCTAATCAAGAATTCGAAGACTGGATTCAGGAGAGGTACGGCAGCCTTATCGGTGAGGCGCTCGCCAGGCTCTACCCGCTATACCACCGGGTTGAATACGTTGTAGCGCCGACCATAGAAATTGCCTCGCATGGCAATGGGGAGAATAAGGTCCAGCAGCAGAAGCTGGATTTTGAATCTGCGGATTGCCTCCTCGACCCTCGCTACACCTTCGACTCCTTCGTTGTGGGCTCGTGCAATCAGTTCGCCCGCGCTGCCGCCATGGCCGTGGCTGAGGCTCCGTCGAAAGCGTATAATCCGCTTTTCCTCTATGGCGGTGTCGGTCTCGGCAAGACTCACCTGATGCAGGCTGTCGGCCACACGGTGAAAAGCCACTGGAAGGAGATCCGCCTTGCCTATATATCCTCCGAGGCATTCACAAACGAGCTCATTAACTCTCTGCGCTATGACCGCATGTCTTCGTTCCGGGATAAGTACCGCAAAGTTGACGTTTTGTTGATGGACGATATTGAGTTCATCGCCGGCAAGGAACGCACTCAGGAGGAGTTTTTCCACACCTTTAATGCCCTTTATGAAGCTCAGAAACAGGTGGTCATCTCGAGTGACTGCCCACCCAAGGAGATCCCCATGCTCGAGGAGCGTTTGCGATCACGTTTCGCCTGGGGGTTGACGGCCGATCTTGCCCCGCCCGATCTTGAAACCAAGATGGCTATTCTGGCCCGCAAGAGCGACGCGGAAAACGTGTCTTTGCCTGATGATGTCGCTTTGTTCATCGCCAAGAAGATGAAATCGAGTATTCGCGACCTGGAGGGTGCTCTCACCCGCTTGATCGCCTACTCTTCTTTGACCGGTACTCCGATGTCACTGCCCCTGGCGCAGCAGGTGCTGAAGGCGGTGGTCGATCTCGACGAACGCAAGGTATCCATCGAGAACATCCAGCGCGTGGTTTGCCTCGAATTCAATATGAGCGTCTCGCAATTAAAGTCGAAAAACAACAGTCATGCTGTTGCCTATCCACGGCAGATCGCCATGTACCTCGCCAAGGAACTGACGCCCGCGTCACTTCCTCAGATCGGAAGAGAGTTTGGTGGAAAACATCACACCACCGCTCTCCACGCCATCAAGAAAATCCAGGAATTGCGTAAAACAGACCGAGATTTAAACAGGCTTATTCACAAGCTTAGTGATAGTCTTAATTGAACTTGCTCCGGCGCTCTCAATGACTCGTCTTAGGAAAAGCTGTGAACAGCGATCGGAGTTTTGGGTTTTCTATAACCCTGCACAGAGGGGCCTTATCGGTGCACAGAGTTTACAGCCCTAACTTATTAAGAGAAAGAGATTTTCACAGAATTCACAGGTATCTGTTATTACTAGTTATTCATATGGATTAATCTTATGGAGTTCTCAACACAGAAGTCAGCGTTGCTCAAGGAACTTGATCTCGTCCAGGGAGTCGTGGAAAAAAAGACCACGATTCCGATTCTATCCAACCTGTTGCTTGAAACTACCGAGACGGGCGTGCGGATCAGCGCTACGGATCTAGAACTTGGCGTTCGCTGCTTCTTCCCCGCCAAGGTGAAGAAAGAAGGCGCGGGTACGGTGCCTGCCAAGCGCTTGCTCGATATCGTGCGCTCGTTGCCCGAGGCCGAGGTCAAACTGAAGGTGATGGAGAACAACTGGATACAGATCACGTGTGAGAGATCATCCTTCAAGCTGGTGGGCATGGCGCGCGATAATTTTCCCGTCCTGCCGGCGGCGCCTAAGCCTGTGGCCACACTTCCAGCAAGCGTGCTCGCTACCTTAATCGATCGTACGATTTTCGCCATTTCGAATGAGGAGACGCGCTACACCCTGAACGGCGCGCTCCTGATTATCAAGACTGGCGGGGTGTCGATGGTGGCTACAGACGGCCACCGGCTGGCACTGATTGAACGGCCGATGGAGATCAAGGGTGTTGGAAACGAACTCCGCATCCTGATCCCCAAGAAGGCCATGAGCGAGCTCCGCCTGCTGCTGAAGGAAGGCGGCGAGGATGCCGAGGTCCAGCTGGGCAAGGATGAGAGTCACCTTTTCTTTGCGAGCGGCGACAGGATTCTGATTTCCCGGATGCTGACCGGGCAATTCCCCAACTATGAAGCTGTGCTGCCGCGGGAGAACACCAGGATTGTGGAACTCGATAATCAACTAGTTGCATCCGCTATCAAGCGCGTTGCCTTACTGGCCGATGAACGGTCAAGGGCTGTACGGATCCAGGTTGACAAGGATCGTCTGGAGATCTTCTCCTCAAGCGGCGAATACGGGGAGGCCACCGAGCAACTTGATGCGGCCTACCAGGGCGACCCCATGCAGATCGGGTTCAATTATCAGTACCTGCTGGATTTTTTCGGTGTTGTGGGAGGAGGAGGTAAAGTACGCCTGGAGCTGAAGGATGAACAGAGCGCGGGGCAACTTCGCCCAAACGATGAGGAGACGTTCAAGTACCGCTACGTCATTATGCCCATGCGGATTTGAGCGAATCTCTCCTTTCTGCCGCCGCAACAGTCTCTAAGTGTAGGGCTTTCCGCGAACAGGCCTTTAGCTCCTCTTGAAACATGGATCAATAGAGTGTGGATGCTCGTGCTACTACGTTTCTAAACGTTGATCTCGATATTTACTCGAGATCCAGGCTTGAGTCACTTGTGTCCGGGTTCGGCCAGACGGTGTGCGCGCTTTACGTGGGGCGTGAAGGATACCTCTTCAGCGCGCACCTTGAGCTGGCTCGACAACCTAAGAGCGCGGATTTTGCCATTCGACGTTTCTCCGAGTTGGTACGTGGCCTACCATCTGCCGAGCGAAAGCTCTGGAATCTGGCGAGAAGGCGAGACTTTAATATAGGGATTCAGACAGTAGCCAGAGCCTATCCCTTTGAAATACAGCTTGCGGCCCATACGATTCAGATTGCTTCCTCTGTAAACGCTCGAATCGTTGTTACAATTTACGCACCCGCATTGGCCAGACACGCTCTGCATCCTCCAAAGCAGTTGGAAACGCCTGCTAGACCTGGATCTCGATAATACCCATAGTACCCTCATCAGAGTGGACGATTTTGGGGCGGCTGGTCAGGAGTCCTGCGTCCTTTTTCCCCAGTTTTGAGGCGGATTTTCTCGCCTCAAAGCCGGCTGAAGTGGTATAATAAATTCAATGATTCTAGCGGATTTGGGACCAGGCTGAAATGTCCTGCCAGCGTCGGTCATAAGGTTATTTCCTTGGGCCAAAAATGAGCCATTAGGGTTGCGAGTCGACGAAGTCAGATTGCGCGCCGAGGCGCGCGACGGGAAATAAAGCAGCGAAAAATATGGAGATGGAACACTACGACGCCGCAAGCATCAAGGTGCTTGCCGGCCTTGAAGCTGTACGCAAACGTCCGGCGATGTACATAGGGTCAACGGGCCCGGTCGGCTTGCACCACCTGGTGTGGGAGGTCATGGATAACGCGGTGGACGAAGCGCTGGCGGGCTTTGCCGACCACGTCGAAGTGGTGGTACACCCTGATAATTCGGTTACCGTGGAAGATAATGGCCGCGGCATCCCAGTGGACCTGCATAAAGAAGAAGGCCGTTCCGCCGCCGAAGTAGTGATGACGGTGCTTCACGCCGGCGGGAAGTTCGACAGCAAGAGCTACAAAGTTTCGGGCGGATTACACGGCGTCGGCGTCTCGGTAGTGAATGCGCTCTCCGAGTGGCTGGAGCTCGAGATCTGGCGCGGTGCCAACGAAAGCGATACCACGCACTACACCTGGGAACAATCCTACCGCCGGGGCGAACCGGAGGGACCTTTGAAGCGCGCCGGCAAGAGCACGCGCCGTGGCACCAAGGTCACCTTTCTGCCCGACAGCCAGATTTTTGAATCCATCGACTTTCACTACGACACCCTGGCCCAACGTCTGCGTGAACTCTCGTTCCTCAACAAAGGACTCACTATTGTCCTGAAGGATGAGCGGGCGGAGAAAGAAGCGAAATTCCATTACAACGGCGGCATCGCCGAGTTCATCAAGCACCTGAACAAGAACAAAGATGTGCTGCACCCCCAACCCGTCTATGGCGAGGCTGACCGCGACGACGTCCACATGGAGTTCGCCCTGCAGTATAACGATGGTTATGCCGAGACCGTGTTTTCCTTCGCCAATAACATCAACACTGTGGATGGCGGCTCCCACCTTTCCGGGTTCCGCTCGGCGCTCACCCGTGCCATCAATCAATTTGGCCAAAATCAGGGTCTGTTCAAGGACGTAAAGGAGAATCTTCAGGGCGAGGACGTGCGCGAGGGTTTGGTAGCTGTAATCAGCGTCAAGCTTCCGCAGCCGCAATTCGAGGGTCAGACCAAGGGCAAGCTGAACAGCGATATCCAGAGCTCCGTGGGCAGCTTTGTGTACGAGAAGCTGATGGAGCACTTCGAGAAGAACCTCACCGTGGGCAAACGGATCTGCGCCAAAGCCATCGACGCTTCGCGGGCGCGAGAGGCCGCGCGCAAGGCACGCGAGCTTACGCGGCGCAAGGGTGCGCTCGATTCCGGGGGTCTTCCGGGCAAACTCGCCGATTGCCAGGAGAAGGATCCCGCGCGCTGTGAGTTGTTCCTGGTGGAGGGCGATTCCGCCGGCGGATCGGCCAAGCAGGGCCGCGACCGGCGCTACCAGGCGATTCTGCCTTTGCGCGGCAAGATCCTCAATGTGGAGAAGGCGCGATTCGACAAGATGCTGGGCCACGAAGAAATCCGGGCGCTGATCACGGCGCTCGGTACCGGCATTGGCAAAGACGACTTTGACGCCACCAAGCTGCGCTATAGCAAGATCATCATCATGACCGATGCCGATGTGGACGGCTCGCACATCCGCACTCTGCTACTGACATTTTTCTATCGCCAGATGCATGAACTGGTGGAGCGCGGCAACGTCTTCATCGCCCAACCCCCCCTTTACCTGATTAAGAAAGGCAAGAAGGCGCAGTACGTGCACGACGAAAAGGAGTTCCGCCGCGAGGTGATGCGGCGTGCCACTGAGGACCACGCCGTGGAAATCGGCGGCAACGGGGCGGCGGCGCCGGCCAGTTCCGATAGTCCTGCTGGGCCTACTGGGTCTACAGGGAGCGCGGCGCCTAGTGGTGAGGGCGCCAAGAAGCGCCTCGAGGGCGGTGAGTTAACCAACTACCTGATGGCGCTGGCGGAGTACGTGGAGATCTTCGAGAAGCTGGAAAAGCGGCTCGGTGACGCGCGTCCGCTCGCTGCGCTGCTGAAGGTCGAATTGGGAAAGAAAGTGGAGCTAGAGGAAAAGACCAAGCTGGAGCAGGTGGAGCAAGAGGTGAAAGCTGCCGGCCTCAAGACCACGCTCGTCCTGGACGAAGAACACAACCTTTACACGCTCACCTATTCCAGCGAAACCCTGCCCGATCGCACCATCAACTGGGCGCTACTGTCGAGCGCAGATTACCGCCGCCTGCTCGATTTGCACCGGCGCGTCCGCGGTTTCGATAAACCGCCATTCCTCGTAACCTCGAACGGCAGTACCATGACCCTGGACAATCGCAAGGATCTGCTCGAGCACGTCATGAGCATGGGCAAAAAGGCCTTCACGGTGCAGCGCTTCAAGGGACTGGGCGAAATGAATCCGACCCAGCTCTGGGAAACCACCATGGATGCCGAACAGCGTACGCTGCTGCAAGTGCGCGTCGAGGATTCCGTCGCCGCCGAGCAAATCTTTACGGATCTGATGGGAGATGCGGTTGAACCGCGCCGGCAGTTCATCGAGGAAAATGCTTTTGCGGTGAAGAATTTGGATATTTAGGCAGAACGGGCGCTGATTAAGACGACCTTTCGAACTATGTCTCGAATAGTGAACCATCAGCGGGGCAGTAAGTGCCGATAGTCCGAGATTGTTTTCTACGCAATCCGCATCGAAATGACCCAGCAATCGAGACCGCAACAAACGAGTACTACGCCCAAGAAACGTTCGTGCGCTGTAGAGGATACAAATACCGCCAGAACCGCAAACAAAATGGTTATTATTGTAAGCACTACCCCCAGAAATGAGCGCATTCGTGATTCTATCTCACTCATCCTTTTCTCAATCGCGCTGACCTTCTGTCCCGCCTCAGTGAACAAAGCGCTCTGTAGCTCAGTATTGTAGTCCTCAAACAGCAAACGTTTTGGCGGGCGATATTCGTACGCTCGACTTTTTCCTTTGAAGAACGGAGTTGTTGTGACGAAGTCGATTACAGCAATGGCCTCTCCGCGTTGGATCTTCACTTCCTTGCTAGAAAGATTGTAGATCGGGCACGACAGCGGTCCAACCACCCTGGGTCTACCTGAGGACCGCCGACCCACAGGAGGCCTTGTATGCCCACTTAACTCTGATATCATCGAGAAAGAAACGAGGAAAGTCAAATCACAATCCTGGGATGCCACTTGGAATGGCGGAATCTCGATCTTCTCTCCCTCGGCCAACGAAAGTGGTTTCTTACCGCCAATAGAATATTGATCGCCTACGGTTAACTCGTAGGCGGCTGGTTTTAGGTTTTCTGGGCTAAAAGGGTCAATCATCTTGCAGATGTTGACGTAGTGCTCTATCTCGTTGCTGAGCAAAACACCGCTGGGCCTTTCATCCCGTTCATCGTATTCAGGACATTCATAGAACGCGGAGACGTTCAGACTCTTCATCTCTCCTTCCCATCCCCCACCTCTGGTACACTAAGATTCGAGGACGATGCTTCGCAACCATGAGAGCGTACGGCAAGGATGCGCGCCGCGAAGAGCGGCTCTAAGGAGAATACCGATCAACTTTGCCGGCCGGCATTGTTCAAGCGAGGTCTTGAAGAAATAGTGAATGGCGTTTGGAGGTTCGACTCCATCTCCGATATTAGGTCCGTTGCCTCTTTAGACAACCACTCTGGATCGGTCACGCCCTTGTTTTTGAAGTTCAAGTAGTCCAATCCGTTAACCGCCAGCCGGGACGGCCTATTGACAATCGCTGCTCTCGTGGCAAGATGCCAATCGAAGCGACCGACCCGACGGACCTTGTTAGTAACGCTTGTCCGCTCTTTAATGTCGTAAGGGTAGCCGCTCTCGCTCCGGAGTTCTTCCCAAGAGATCTCATCCTTCAGAATTCCCGCCTGTTCACCAGCAACGCGTATTGGGAAGGTCCTGAACACCACTTAACGATCCTTTCACAGCGTGGAATAACGCCCTTCGCTGAGAAAGAATGAGGCTGTCGTATTCGAGAGGTGGCCTTTGGATACTCGGCACTGTGATACAAGGATAGGCCGAATCCTTGCGTACCTTCAACCAGCACCTTTTTACCCGCATCCAGGGCTTCATTCGCCTCCGCGGAGACATCGGTCAGCAGTTGGCCCAACCACGGATACCGTGACACTGCGTGCCGGGCAAGCCTCACGTCATCGCCACGGAGCGCACGCCTGGCCACCGCAGAACCCACTCCACACAGCGTCGAACTTAGCCTTTTGCGTAAGTTGAGGCTTTCTTCGTTCTGCCGGTAAAATTCCTCGATCACCATCGTATTGCGATCCACTCCGACGCGGCGAGGGTCGATCCCCAAGCTGTCGATTTCTGACCTGAGCACTTCCGGATCGATCAGGGCTCCGGCAGCAATGAGAAGACGGGTCCCGGATCGGACGAAGCTGGTCGGAAGCTGCCGAAGCAACTTTGTAGTGCCATCAGAAGCAACAAAGCTGTGCCCTGAGTTAGGGCCGCCACACCGAATACAAACGTCGATGCTCTCCTTCAGCGCAATGAAGGCGGAAACCTTCCCTTTGCCCTCCGAACCATATTGCCCGCCCACAACAACCCAAAGGCTCATACGCACCCCGATCACTTAGTCCGCAAATCCATTATCAAATGGCCTCATACAGCCTGATAACGAGCTTTCGTTCGGAAGCACCAGGTTGCTTGCTTCCGAAGCAGTTCGAATCTGTTGTTCAACCGCTTGCCGGAATCAGCAGCCTGGAAAGAGGCAAAGTGCCGGTATCGCTCCTGAATCCTCTGGCGATGCCAGCGTTCTTCTCTGGTGCTATCGATGAAGAATAAATGGAATGAGGAGGCGAAGGTCTTTCTGAGGCTATCGTAATGAGTGGGATGGCGAAGCCCGTCCACGGCAACATCCGCATCAGGCACAATGCGCGCGATCAGCCGGCAGTTGAGCTCGGCTTGCATGCTCCCTGCCATGACCTCCCACCCAATCTCTTGCAAGTCGGCCTTACGGTCAGATTTGATGCCCGATTACTCAAGCACCTGACTGTAGCGGACATACTGGAAGCTTCGCCGGTCGCTCAGGTACTTGGCTGCCGAGGTCTTTCCCGCACCGATTCGGCCCGTAATGCCGATTACAAGCCGCTCACCCGGCGGCCGCTGAGGTGGGCTGCCCATGAATGAAGAATTCTACCGCATTTTGTGGAATCACGGGCACTGTACCAGCCCCGTGGTCGGAACGGTTGTGTGGGCAAGCATGAGGTATTTTATCTAAGCAAGCTGGAACGATGAGGTAATTTATGAGTTATCGTGCCAGCGCAATGTAGTTATCTGCAAGGTAAAAAAGACTGACCAAAGCGGATGTGATCGCATCCACTTCGTCGTGGGTAGATGTTCAGTCAGGAAATCGCCGGTGATGCCCGCCCGCGAAAGGCCCCATTTCAACTCCTCCAAGCTCGCCCTCTTTCGCGGAATTCCCAGAATGTCCTGTGCTGCGCCTGGATAGCTTTCGATCACCTTAGGCCCTTTAGCGCAGATCAGGGCTAACCGGATGCCTCTCCGGGTTAACATTTCCATTGTCGGCAGTAGGCACCAGAACACTGAGATGCCCATTCTTTTCAGGGCAAGCTCGCATTTCCGGTAGATAGGGACGAATTCGCTCACGCCGTAACGACCTCAGGAAGAGAGAGAGGTGAATCGATCGAAACGAGATCTGCGTGCGCCTCAAGGGTTTCCTTTATCAATACATCGTCGGTGCGTAGAGCCATTGTAGATACATCTTCGCCATCATCAACGCCGATCCCGTCGCCCGCTTTCACTGCCTGTGAGTCTATTCCCACAATACGTATTGGCCGCCTTTCGCCATCAGGGATTCCCATCGCCGCTGGAGCTCGAAGTGGAGTTTGCCGCCTCACTACGTCGCGGCCTTCTTTGCCTCTCGATAGATGCCGAAGGAAAGGGCTATTCAGCCACGCAGAGTGTGGTTGTTCGCTTGATAGCCTATCATAGGCGATCTCCATGATCGCTTTTAGGTGGACCACGTCCTCGGTATTGTATTGAATCAACTGTTCGAGCGCGCCGCTGCTCGCCCCGCAGGTGTTTCGCCCAAAGCACTGTGGCATCATACCCACTCGACATGCTCAACTGACTCGGGCCTTTTCAGTCCAAGCTCTGCCTCAACCGATTTCAAGCCACCCGTCATGCCTAACCTTCGCGTGACCCAGCGTAAGTCAATGTGGACTGGAGGCAGGACGAGATCGGGAAATGTCAGCTTCAAGAATCGTAAGTCAAAACCTGCTCCATTGAACGTTACGAGAATTGAGCGATCACGAGTGCGCCGGGAAATTCTGCAGATTGTCACCATGGAGAAAGACTTTATAATTTTCAGCCGACATAGAGACCGACTATTGTGACAGAATCAAAAACAGGCGACAGGCCTGTGGTTTCGATGTCCAGGTAGACACATCGATCGGCAAAATCAGGAAACAACCGCCAAGCTTCGCCCATTCTTGACAGGCGCTCGAAGAAGGCAGCGTCCTTTCGCCGAACGGCCTCACGTGATAAAGGAATGTACTCGTCCAGTTTACTTTGGAGACGCGCCCCCACAGCCCCAAACCGCTTCTCAAAGCGGTCTGCGTCGTCCCAGTTCTGGATACCGTGCTCCCACAGATCCGACTCGGTCTGTTTACCCACGCCCGGGATGTGAATGAAAGTCTGCTGCAGCATTTGTCTTTGTTTGATCAAATCGCTACATCAAGGGCCAAGGGGGATGCCCACGACACGTTCTTTATCTTCGTCCGTATCATAAAGCGTCGTAGAATGCCTATACAATGTCAAATAGAATTTCAGATAGAAATCCTATTAGAGTGTCCATCCAAGCTACCGAGGCAGTCTCAATACCGATACCGCTAGAACGGCGTGAACGCAGAAGGACAGCCTCGTTTAGTATGCCTCCCTCGCTGGTTCGCCGATTGGCTGCGCACGCCAAGCACCAGCAAATGTCCCTCAGCGACTTGGTCACCCGCTTGTGCGTTTCGTATCTCACTGCCCTCGAAGCGCCAAGCCGAACCTCACGACATCCTGCCGAGTAGCGCTTCACTTACGGAACAACAGAATAGGAGCCAAACCCCAGGAACTAGGCTGGTCGGATCGGAGATGAGAGCCATCGAGTTTCGGACTTTGTTGGGAAGTTCGGCCAACCTATTCTTCCTCCAGAACCACATAAAGGAGAAGCGAGATTACCGCTACTCCGGCACACAAACTGAGTAGCAGCGCCAGGGTTGGACCTCCTAAGCCCACCCCGTCGAGTCCGGACCCGTCATGGAAGATCAGGCGTGCCAGGCGGAGATCCGAAAGATAAGGCAGGCCTGTCAGCCACCGCCACCAGTCCTCCACCCGCGCCCACTGCCAGAATGCCAATCCCAAGAGCGCGAGCAACCCACAGCCCCAGGCCAGGCGCTCGACAATTGCTATGGGCTCAGCGGCCCGTTGTACCGCTTCCCTGCGGGCTCGCAATTGCGCCTTCCACCACACGAAGCCAGCTGAGGGCAGGGGAGGCGGGCTTCCGAGTTGCGCCTCTGCCTGCAACAGGACTTCGGCCACCGAAGAGACGTCCGCGCACACCGAGCATTCAGCTAAGTGGCTTCGCAGTTCCTCAGGCCAGTCGCCGGAACGGGTGGCTTCGAGAACTTCGACTTCGCGCGGGCAGTTCTCAGCCTTCATGACTCCTCCTGCTTTGATACCTCCTCGCGCCGTCCGGCACCGGTGGTGCTGCGGTCGCGTAGCAACTCCGCCAACTTGCGCCGGGCGCGAAACAGCAGCAGTCGAATGCTGACGGCTTTCAGGCCGAGCATCTCGGCGATCTCCTGGTGGCTTGACCCAAAGACGTAAGCCAGCCACAGCATTTGCCGTTCTCGCGGTCTTAGGTGGTCAAGCGCCCGAGCCAGATCCTGACGCTGCTGGACGCGCTCAGCCGTGCGCTCGCCCGAGGCCATCGCGTGTTCGCGGTCCGCGATGGGCAGTGTGTTGCCCTTTGCGTGTCGCCAGTGGTCCCGCAGCAGGTTGGTGGCGATCCGGAAGAGGTAGTTCCTCTGGTGATCTTCGCTCATCGAGCGAGTGCGCGCGCTGACGAGAAAGCGGTAGAAGGCTTCCTGTAGCAGATCTTCGGCCAGCACGGGGTCACCCGAGGCGTGAGCCAGATAGCGCCACAGAGGCTGGGACGTGCGCTGGTAGAAGGCGCGGAAGGACTCCTCATCCATGGGGAACGCCTCCGCCGCCTCGGCCAGAGCTTCGAATTCGTCGTAGGCTACGTCTCGCATGAAAGCGGCCCACCCGTCAATGCTCAACAAGTCCGGTGACCGGAAAACGGTGACTCACAGTTGAGTAACTTCTAGGCCGCAGGCCCCGCCCCTGCGCGATCCAGGAGACCCAGGCGGCTGGACATGAGGTATGACAGCCCTGCCGAAAGGACAAAGCCCACGCCCAGCATGAGGATCAAAGCTCCGAGCACCAGGAGAGCCTTTTCGGCGTCAGGGATGTGCGACTTAACGGCCAGGAGTCCAACTCCCGCCATTGTCAGAATCACGCCCACCTGCGCCGACCACAGGATACGCCCCAGCGGGGCGCTTACGCGACCACCCAGATCGAGGTCCACAGGGATGGGCGCCGATTCCAGGAACCTCTTTCCAGCCTCGGTTCCCATGTAAGCGAGCAGTTCCTGGTTCGAGGCAAACTTTTCGAGCAGCTTCGTGTGGACTTCGGCCTGCGTCCTGGCGATGCGGCTCCAGCGCCGGTTTTCCAGTAGCACCCGAAATACCCACAGAAGCGCTCCCAGAATGCAGACGAAAACCAGAAAGGGCAATAAATCGCCCATAATGCGATAGGCCACGCTGCGGTCGGCATCAGGTCCATTACGACGCGTGTCCTGGTCATGCATGCGGGCCGCCCATTCACCCAGGAAATACTCGGGATTTTCTGTGACTTCGGGATGTCCCGCCAGGAACGCCGATACTTCCGGAGCGGTCTTCCTGACGTAGTCGGCGTTAGCCAGCAGCGAGGGGTCATGGTAGACGACATCGACGAGGCGCGGATGAAGCTTCAGCAACTCGAGAAAGTCCTGGCGAGTGCGTTCCATATCGTTGGCTTGGTATCTCACGTCCAATAGGGGAGCAGCTTCACGTTTTGCCGGCTGCTCAGGCCGCTGCGCTGCGGGCGGGCGATTCTGGGCGTCCAAACGGATCGCTCCTGCGGCCAAAATCGCAGTCCCTAAGACCGCTACAGTTGTCACCCGCCGAGCCACTTGCCAGACGCGCTTATCTGCCATGGAGTCCTCCTGGGCGGTCCTGGCTCACCCGACTGCGAAGCCTCGCCGCATTGGTTATGCCTGTATAACGTGCCAGGAGGGTTTTGGTTAACAGGAAGGTGGCCGGCAATATCGTCTGGTGCCTGGCCGCACGGAAACGAGACCTATCGCTTGCTGGATTAAAAAAGGAAAGAGGCTAAGGATTTCATTACCCTTTACCCGGCATATTCGTAAAATCCACGGCGCGTCTTCCGTCCCAGCCAGCCTGCACTGACCATCTTTTCGAGCAACGGGCATGGCCGGTACTTGGGGTCGCGAAAGCCTTCGTACAGCACCTTCATAATGTTGAGGCAGACGTCGAGGCCGATGAAGTCCGCCAGTTCCAGCGGTCCCATGGGATGATTCATGCCGAGCTTCATCACTGTGTCGATGGCCTCCCCCGTGGCGACCCCCTCCATCAGCGCGTAGATCGCCTCGTTGATCATGGGCATCAGTACCCGGTTCGAAATGAAGCCCGGGAAATCGTTTGCGCGGACGGGTGTCTTGCCCAGCGATGTGGCAAAGGTCTCCATCTCGACGACAGTTCCGGTGGAAGTCTGTAACCCAGGCACGACCTCCACCAGTTTCATCACCGGTACGGGATTGAAGAAGTGCAGACCCACGAACCTCGACGGGCGTTTGGTGGTGGCGGCGAGGCGCGTAATCGAGACTGACGAGGTATTCGAGGCAAAGATCGTTTCGGGTCCACAGACCGCTTCCACGGCATGGAAGACCCCCGCCTTTACCTCGAACTGCTCGCTGACCGCTTCGATGACCAGGTCGACCCGGCTGAGCGGCCCGATAATGGTCGAGGTATTGAGGCGCTTGAGAGCCTGCTGGCGCTGCTCTTCGGTCAGCCGCCCCTTCTCCACATCCCGGCTGAGCCCGCGTGAGACCTTTTGGACGCCGCTTTCGAGTGCCGCGCCAGCAGAGTCGTGCAGCACCACATCGTATCCACTGCGGACCAGCACGTGGGCGATCCCATGTCCCATCGTGCCGGCGCCCACTACGCCGACATGCCTGATTCGAAGAGTGGGTGATTGCGCGACAGAACTGGGTGACTCAGCCATCTATTGACCTTAAGTTTGACTTGCCGGCGCGGGAATTGTCGGAAAACTGCGGAGAAGCTCTTTGCCTCTCGCGATATCGAAGGAGGCCACTGACTCCCTGAAAAACGGAAATTGTGCGCTGCCGCTGCTTCTGCCTAGTCCTCTTTCCTGCGGTTTCAGGATCAGCGCTCAGCTGCCAAGGCCACGGCGTTCCCTCCGCCCAAGCAAAGCGCAGCAATGCCGCGTTTCACGTCTCGCCGTATCATCTCATGGAGTAGCGTCACCAGAATTCGGGCCCCTGACGCGCCAATAGGATGCCCGAGAGCCACCGCTCCGCCGTTCACGTTCGTCTTCTCAGGGTCGAGCCCAAGCTCTTGAATTACCGCAAGTGCCTGAACCGCAAAGGCTTCGTTTAGTTCTACAAGATCTACCTGGGAGAGCGTCCAGCCCACCTTTTTTAATAAGGATTGCACGGCAGTCACGGGGGCCATCATCACCCATTTGGGCTCGACGCCGCTCACCGACTGCCCGGCGATCCTGGCTAGGGGCTTCGCCCCAAGCTCAGCCGCCTTCCTTGCGCTCGTGACCACCAGTGCTGCGGCGCCGTCGTTGGTTCCGGGAGCGTTACCGGCGGTCACGGTGCCATCAGGCTTGAACGCCGGTTTCAGGCGGGCCAGGGCGGCGAGCGTGGTGTCCCCACGGGGCGACTCATCGACGGAGAAGACCACAGGGTCACCTTTCTTCTGGGGAATTTGAACCGGCACGATCTGATCGCGAAAACGGCAGCTCTTGATCGCGTCTACGGCACGCCGGTGGCTCTCGACTGCGTAGGCATCCTGGCGCGGACGGCTGATTTGGTACTTCTCGGCCACCAGTTCCGCCGTGATGCCCATATGGAAGTCCTCAAAGGCATCCCACAGGCCGTCGTGAACCATTGAATCTATTAGCTTCGTATCGCCAAGGCGCCGACCCTTGCGAAGCTCCGGCAGCAAGTAAGGCGTGTTCGTCATCGATTCCATGCCGCCCGCCACTACTAACTCGGAGTTGCCGGTCTGGATTCCCTGAGCCGCCAGGCCGACGGCTTTAAGACCCGATCCGCAGACCTTGTTAATGGTCATGGCCGCGACTCTGGGATCAAGCCCACCCTTCAGCCCCGCCTGCCGGGCCGGATTCTGACCCAGTCCGGCTGAAACCACGTTTCCCATGATGATTTCGTCGACTTTAGCCGCTTCCACGCCAGCACGCCGTACCGCCTCGCGCACTACGAAGGCTCCCAACTCCGGCGCGGAAAAAGACGACAATGCCCCTTGGAACTTGCCAATGGCGGTGCGGACGGCGGAGATGATGACAGCTTCTTGCATGCTTACTCCTACCGGAATTATATCCGATGTAGCGGCGCGGGGTGTGTATCCGCGGTCGGGGAAGGCCTCGTGCCATACCCGCTAAGATAACTGTGATCGTACTCAAAAGACCGCTTGGCTGGCGTTATTATTTGGCCCATGGCGCGAGCCTGGGAAAAAACAGGAAGTGGAAGTACTACAAGTCTAGAACGAGGCGGAGAGCCTCTTCCCCAGAAGCCAGTTCTTCTGGCGAAGCCATACCGATATATTTGTGCAACCCTTCTTTTGTGACAGCCCGAATCTGGTCTATTACTGTGACTGCTGGGCAACCGGCGCACGCCACTGGTACCAGCAAAGGGGGTCGCTGCTTGAGGGGCTGTGGATAATGGAATTACAACGAGTGTGCGACGCCGTCATTGAGCACATCCGATCCCACGATGAGGCAAGGACGCGTCTTCCTGATTTCCGAGCCCAAGGGAGGGTCAAGCCGTACCCACCACACTTCACCGCGACGCAGTGTCGTCCCATGGCTCGGCGATTTCGTCATCTAAGGCGTCCAATTCCCGCTCTACGCCCGCACGTCGCGACTGCGGTTTGCCACCTCACATGCGCAAGCTAATATGGCTTCGCGTTCCTTTAGCTTGAAAGCGAGAGCCGAGGCCACATATCGAGAACGGTCGCGTGCGGGAACGTTTTGGAGGAAACGAATGGCGAGCTCTTCGGGAAGGCTGAATGTCATTTTCCGCATCGCCATAATGGCATACTACCGTACTTATCACCGCACGAGGCTGCAACTTTCGCAACCTTTCGGCGCCCGAAAACGCAACGGCGTCCAGCGAGGACAAATCTAGGGGTGCAGCGTCACCAGGTGGGTGTTCAGCGAACCGGAGCGGTAGCCTTCGAGATCGAGGGTAACAAAACTGAAACCAAGCGGCTTGAAGATTTCCACAAACTTGCGCGCCATTTCAGGATCGAGCGCCCGCGGCAGTTCCTCCGTCGCGATCTCGAGGCGCACGATCTTGTCATGATGCCTGACGCGGAATTGGCGGAACCCGAGGGCCCGCACCGCCTCCTCACCCTGCTCGACAACTTTAAGTCGCTCCGGCGTGACCTCAAGTCCATAGGCGATGCGCGACGAAAGGCACGCCGAGGCGGGACGGTCCCACACCGGGACGCCGGCGCGGCGCGCCAGGTCGCGAATCTCCTCCTTGGTCATTCCGGCGTCGAGCAGCGGGGCCAGAACCTTATGCTCGCGTGCCGCCTTCTGGCCAGGTCGCCAATCGCCCTGATCGTCGACGTTTACGCCATAAGCCACGGCGGTGTAGCCGCGAGTCGAAACCAGTTCGTCGAGTTTGTCAAACAGCTCGTCTTTACAGAAATAGCAGCGGTTGGGATTGTTGGCGCGATAAGCAGGGTTTGAAAGCTCGTCGGTCTCGATAAACTCGTGCGGAATATGGAACTGCGCCACGACCTTTTCGGCCTCGCGACGATCGCGCTCGGAATAGCTGGCACTGAGTGCGGTTACCGCGAGCATCCGGCTGCCAAGCGCCTGGTGCGCCGCCCAAGCGAGGTAAGCCGAATCGACTCCGCCCGAGTAGGCGACTACCAGGGAAGGCTGCCGGCGTAAACCCGCCAGGAGCAGTTCAAACTTCGATTCCAACTCAAGTACGTTCATCGCTCATCTTAAGGATAGCGCCAGGCGGCCGGCTTATCAACAGCCCGCTCGCCTTCCGGGCCGAGAGCGCGTCCGCGGCGCCCAAGGAAGATCCCGAGGCCGGCGTCCTTACAGATTAATACGGTCTTGCCGGCCGGCACATAATAAACTGATGCGGAGATTGGGATTACGGATGCGAATGCGCACCATCTTCCTGGCTATAGGGCTTGCAGCAGTCGGCCTCGCCCTGGGCGAATCGGCAGTGGCCAAACAGGCCATGATCGTCACGGGAACGCCCGGTAATCGCCTGGGCGATGAGGTTCTGCGCGACCTCATTTCAACCCCGCTCGGGCTGGCGTTGCCGCGATTCCAGTGGCGATTCCGCCTGATCGAGAACGGCAAGGTAAACGCCTACTCCTGGGGAGACGGAACGATAGGCATGACCGTCAGCCTGGCATGGGAATTCGGCAACGACCGCGGACTGTGGGCTGCCGTGCTTAGTCATGAGATCGGGCACATCGTCATTCTCTGCCCGACCTGCCAGCCCACGTTCGAGGCTGCGCTGCAGGCGGCCTACCAGCAGGCGGGAATCGCTCCGAACGCCGCTACTGGCGGCAAACGCGGTCAACTCCTGGGATCCGGCGGTGGCCGGCAAAGGGAGTATGAGGCGGATCGTGTCGGGCTTCTGATCATGGCGGCGGCAGGCTACCATCCCGGCTATTTTCTGCGGATGGAGCAGGGCTTTGAATACATGATGGGCGACGCGCCCAAGCAAACCAGTTTCCTGTTGGGCCATCCCCGTTGGGAGGATCGCGAGCAACGCACCCAGGCGGTCTACAACTCCGCTCTCGCCCTCTTCAATTCCCGCTGGCCCGATTCGTCGAAGTCACCCGGCGGACGGCTGCCACCGGTCGGGGCCATGGGGCAGATTACCGCTTCGGTTGATCCACAGGATGGGACGCTGGTGCTGCGAGTACCGGTGACAGTCGAGAATCCAGCGGAGGCGTCGAACCAGGACGATCCGATTGCGTTGCGAGTGGTCGCCGTATTCCTGGATGGCAGGACAGTGATCCAATCGTCTGACGTGGCATATCGTTCAGAGACAGGCTGGCTGGAAGTGAACTCCTATGTGTCGGTAAGGCCGGGAAACCCGACGGAAACCCTGCTGCGTTTGCCCGAGCGGGCGATTCCACGCTCCTACCAGAAGTTTAAGGCCGTGGTATTCCTGCAGATGGGTGAGAAGACGCTCTCAGTAGCGAGAAAGGATATTGACCTTGAGCGGAAGTAGTGCGCACCGAAATACCCCTTGCTCCTCCTCGAATGAGGATGGAAGAATCCGGGCTAAGGAAGGGCAAGAGGGCGGTCGTGCGGACCACCTACTGAATCAGCATCCCCTGCATCGGACCGCCATTCGTTCCATTCGAGTCGCTCTCGGTTACCAGGCAGGCCGCCGCCACTTGGTCGTCTTCTTCGAGGTTGATCAGCCGCACGCCTTGCGCGGAGCGGCCGCTCTCGCGGATCGTGCTTGAATCGAGGCGGGCGATCTTGCCTTGTTGACTGATTATCATTACTTCGGATTCCTCCGTGACACTGAGCGCGCCCACCACCTTGCCGTTACGCTCCGTGGTCTTGACGTTGATCACGCCCTTGCCGGCGCGCGACTGCAAGCGGTATTCGCTCACCAAGGTGCGCTTACCGTAACCTTTTTCAGTGACGGATAGGATCAGTTCCTTATCGCCGACCACCTCCATGCCGACGATGTAGTCGCCCTTGTCAAGGTCCATCGCATAGACGCCATAGGCAGCGCGGCCCATGTCACGAACATCGGTTTCAGGGAAGCGGATGGCCATGCCTTCGTGGCTGGCCAGGAAAATGTTGTCACGACCCGAGGTCATCTTGGCGGCGATCAACTCATCACCCTCTTCGATTCGCATGGCCAGAATCCCAGCCGTGCGCGGATTGGAGAACTCTGCCAGCCGTGTCTTCTTGATGATGCCCTGGCGCGTCACCAGGGTGACGTAGCCTTCCTGGGCGTAAGGCCCGCTTTCGCTTTCCACATCTTTCTTTTCGTCCGGCAGTTCCCGCACCGACAGAATGGCCGCCACCTTCTCCCCTGAAGCCAGGCCCACCAGATTGGAAATGTGCTTGCCCTTCCCGGCCGCACCCACATCGGGGATCTCATAGATCTTCAGCCAGTAGAGCTTTCCCAACAAGGTTAGCACCAGCATGTAGCTGTGAGTGGAGGCGATGAAAAGATGCTCGACAAAGTCCTCGTCGCGCGTCTTCATCCCCATTCGGCCTTTGCCGCCGCGGCCCTGTTGCCGGTAGACGGAGAGCGGGGTTCGCTTGAGGTAGCCGGAATGCGACACCGTCACCACCACGTCTTCATCCGCGATCAGGTCTTCGAGGCGAATCTCAGCCTGTTCCTCGATGATCTCGGTCCGCCGGTCGTCGCCGTAATCCTTCTGCACCTGCCTCAACTCGTCGACGATCACCTTCTTGAGCGTCTTCTCGTTGGCCAGGATCTCGCGGTATTCCCCGATCTTTTTTTGCAAACCATCGTATTCTTCCTGGATTTTGTCGCGCTCCATCGCCGTAAGGCGCTGCAATTGCAATTCGAGAATGGCTTGCGCCTGGCGTTCGGAAAAAGTAAAGGGAGCAGCCATCAAGCCATCGCGTGCTTCCTTCGGCGTCTTCGATCCGCGGATCAGTTTGATAATGGCGTCAAGTTGGCCAAGCGCCTTGAGAAATCCTTCCAGAATGTGGGCCCGCTCAAGAGCTTTACGCAACTCATAAGTGGTCCGGCGCCGCACCACCTGCACACGATGATCGATAAAGAGCTGGATCGCTTCCATCAGCGGCAGCGTGCGGGGTTGCTTATTGACGATGGCCAAGAGAATCATCCCGAAATTCTCCTGAAGCTGGGTATGCTTGTAGAGATTGTTCAGGATCACTTCCGGCTGCTCGCCGCGTTTCAGCTCTACCACCATGCGCATGCCGTCGCGATCGCTCTCGTCGCGCACGTCGCTGATGCCGTCGATCTTCTTTTCCTGAACCAGGGCGGCAATGCGCTCGATCACTTTCGACTTGTTCACCTGGTAAGGGATCTCCGAGATCACGATTTGCTGCTTTTCCTTGGCGGGCCGCTCGATGGCCGCTTTGGCGCGCATGGTGAACTGGCCGCGTCCGGTGGCATAGGCTGACTTGATGCCGCTGCGCCCGTAAAGGTAAGCACCAGTGGGGAAATCGGGACCGGGCACCAGCTTCAACACTTCATCGAGCGAAGCCGAGGGCCGCTGGATCAACAGAATCGTCGCCTCCAGGATCTCGCGCAGGTTGTGCGGCGGAATCTTGGTGGCCATGCCCACGGCAATGCCGTCCGACCCGTTGACCAACAAGTTGGGGATCCTGGTGGGCAAAACAGTGGGTTCTTCGGTGGACTCGTCGAAGTTGGGGATAAAATCCACCGTTTCCTTCTCGATGTCCGCCAGCATCTGCTCCGCCAGGGGCGTCAGGCGGCACTCCGTATACCGATAGGCTGCGGCGGGATCCCCATCCACCGATCCGAAGTTGCCCTGTCCATCCACCAGCAAGTAGCGCATGTTGAAATCCTGCGCCATACGGACCAGCGTGTCGTAAACCGCCGCATCCCCATGTGGATGGTACTTCTTGATGACTTCGCCGACCACGCCGGCGCACTTTACGTAGCGTTTGGAGGAGGTAATTCCCTCCTTGTACATGGCATACAGAATCCGCCGATGCACAGGCTTCAGGCCATCGCGCACCTCGGGCAAAGCGCGGCCGATGATCACGCTCATGGCGTAATCGAGATAGGAGCCCCGCATCTCGTCTTCGATGTTGACGGGGATCTGCCGCGTGGGCGGTATAAGGGGTTGATCTGCCATTACTTAGGTTGCCTTTCGAGATACCGATCGAACGGGTGTTGGGGCCCCCCAAAACGGGCAAAATCGGCTTCGCTTTATTGTAACACGAGCGCTTGCAGTGCGGGCCTTCTGCCTCAGGAAATCTTACCGCAAAGAACGCGGAGAGCGCAGAAGGAAGACTGCGGCAGGCGAATGTCAAGGCAAATGTCAAGGCAAATGGACCGACCTCCAGCAGCGTGGTACAATCCTCCCGGAGGCGATTCCGTGTCCGACTGGCAACCGGCAGCCTACAGGACTACGAATGGATTCAGCCGTCTTCGGGCCAACTCGTCCGCTGGCCATCAACCAGATGAAGATATTGCCCTAACCCCACACGGCGAGGGCGCGTCCGAGCCCCGCGCTGACCCGAAGGTCTTCACCACCACTCCTCGTTTGCGCTACAATGCCGCGCATTATGGCTCAAGAATCCAGCAGAAAATCAGCCGTTGACCAGGGCTGCCTGGTGCGGATGCACGACGTCGTCTGCGGACGCCCGATTTATCAACCTTCGTCCGCGTTTCGAGACAACAAACCGGTTTGCCTGATGCATTCACAAGATCCCGAAAAAAACGGCGTGGCGTTTCAGAAGGAATTCGAGATCGTTCTCGCCAAGGCGGGCGCAGGCGAGGCAGATTTTTCGGGCTTTGTCTTTCCGAACGCAGTCCATTGGGGGGATGAATTCCGCGCCAAATGTCTGTTTAGTGATACGACCTTTGTTGGCGCCGCCATCTTCGACCTGGCCGTTTTCGCTGAGTTCGCGGATTTCAGCAGAGCCAAATTCGTTGCTGCGGCTGACTTCCTTGGCGCAAACTTCGCAGAGGGAGCAAACTTCTGGAATGCCAAGTTCGAAGCAAAAGCTGATTTCAATCAGGCCACCTTCGCCAAGTGGGTTGCCTTCAGCCATGCCATCTTCGCCAAGGAGGCCGATTTCGGCGAGACCCTTTTTGTCGAAGGAGCCAACTTCAGTGAGGCCAGATTTAGCGAGCAGGCGATCTTTGCGTCTTCCACCTTTGCCCAGCACGCCGACTTCAGCGCCGTCACTTTTGCGGAGCGCGTCACCTTCTACAACACCGCTTTCGTGCTATTGGCTGACTTCCGCGTCGCACGGTTTAGGGGCTCAACGGAGTTTCGCGAAACGCTTTTCCGGGGAGATTCGCGGCTCACGAAACGCCTTGAAGCTTACCAGAAGACAAGCAAGTCCGATACGACAAAACCGACCAGAGAAGATCCAGCGCCTACCGAACCCGGTCCGGTCTTCTCGAGGGCAAACTTCGAGAAACCGGAGAGGGTGATCTTCTATCAGACCGACCTTGGCCGGGCGCTCTTCCACAATTGCGACATCTCAAAGGTAGTCTTCTCCGACGTGGAGTGGCTGAAGCGCCGGCGGAGCGGCCGGAGCGGGGTCTTTGATGAAATTGTCGATCCAAATCTCGGATATGGCTCCCCTGAAATCACTCTCTCCCCTGCCGGTGATCTCAAGCCAGGACCCGGTTCTTCGAGCGAACGCAACTATCGGCTGGTCTCTGAACTCTACCAGCGCCTCGAAAGGAACTATGACTCCAGCGGCGACTACACGACCGCCGGCGATTTCCATCATGGCAAAATGGAGATGAAGCGGCTTGAAACCAAGATCAGAAGCCAAAAGCTCCGGTGGCTCAAGCGGAACCTGGGACTGGTCGCGTGGTACAAATACGCCAGCGAGTACGGCGAGAGCTACGTTCGTCCGGCCTTGTGGCTGCTCGGGATGGTGTTCGCTTTGGGATTACTGTACCCGCTGTTGGGGTTGCGCTATAACGGCACTCGAGGAACCGCGGTACCCCTCGTGCTGAGGTACGGATCGTCCTGTCCGGACCAGTCGACTGACCGTACCTGCATCGGACCGGCAAGACTTGCTGGAAACGGCCTCATGGCGTCGCTCCAGACGGCCACTTTCCAGAAGGATTTTACGTACGAGCCCGCTTACCCCTGGGGCAAGCTGCTGGCTCTCATCGAGCTTCTACTGGTCTCCACCCTGGTTGGCCTTTTCCTTCTGGCAGTGCGGCGGCAGTTCAAGCGATAAGACTGGCAACGCCGCAAGTAAAGTACCTAGCGCGAGTCGCTTCCTCTGAACTATGTAATGACAGTGAACCGCTACCTGTGGCGACGGCTTTACCGTTTGGCGGAAACGCGCTTCAAACTGGATGGCGGATCGTGGAAACGCGGGCGTCCCGCCCGCTTCAGAGGCCGTTACCCGCCGGCCTCCCTACAAATCCCCGATGCGCAACGGCGCGTCGGCGTTCTTCCAGGCCTGCCGGAACTCAGTCTCGACCCATGCCGCGTCGGAGGTCCGTTTCTGGGCCTTGAGGGTCTCCGCCAGTCCGTAAAGTGAACGCGGATTGCGCGTGTTGCGCTCGAGATCCGTGCGGAACGCCTTCTCAGCCTCCCGGTATTGCCGATCCCGGTAGAGCGCCGCTCCCAGGGATTCTCGCACCGGGTAATACCAATCGGGGGGCTCGTCGTAAGCAAAGGTGTCCTGCACCTCGACTGCTTTGCGCCAGCGCTCGATCGCACTTTTGGAATCGCCTTGCGCCGCCGCAAGGCGCGCGTCGAGCACCTCGAGCGCGAGTCCCATTACCTTGGAGGCGCTGTTTAACCCAAACATGGCGTCGGCCGGTTGCTTTTCGCGGATCTTGGCGAGTGCAGCGCGTTCCGCCTGAGCCTCTGATACCTTACCTTTCGCTGTGAACGCGACGCTGCGCGCGTAATGCCACATCGAGGTGGAGAGTTGGAGAGAAGCGTCCGGTGCAGGCAGCTTCAGGATATCGTCCCACTGCTTGAAACGCACGAGGACCCAGGGATACATCGGCAGGAACGGCTCAGCCATGGGCATAGATTTCACGGCGGGAGTCACGTTGGCCACAAGCTGATCGGCGGCGTGCCTGGCTTCAGCGGAGCGCCCCTCCATGCTCGCGGCATGAGCCAGAAAGTGCAGGTTGTGGCTGTAGTACATGATGCTATAGATGCCACCCTCGCCGCCGGTAGCCTTCAAGTAGGCCCGATCGGCCACGGCGGCCGCCTGGTTTGCCTTCACCGCCTCGGAGTAGAAGCCTGTCCGATTGTAAATGTGCGACGGCATGTGCACGAGGTGGCCTGCCGCGGGCACCATGGTTCCGAGTCGATTGGCGCTGGGCAGCGCGTCCTCCGGGTGAGGCGAGGCTTCGAGCGCATGAATGTAGTAGTGATTTGCGCCCACGTGCTGGGGAACGCGACGCAGCACCAAGGAGAGAACTTCGACAATCTCGGCCGTGTCTTCACCCGGCTTGCCATCGAGCGTCCAAAGTTGCCAGGGGTGAAGATCCATCATGCTCTCCGCGTATAAAGTCCCCGCGTCTGGATCGTCCGGATAGCGGTGCCAGAGGTCGCGCATGGCGTCCTTGTACTCCACTGCGAGACGCTTCAAGTCGGCCTTGGGATCGGCGGAGTAGCGACGGGCGAGCGCATCCACGTAGGCATGCTCACCCTCAGATCCATTCGCGGCGAGAGATCGCGCCTTCTGGATCGCCTCGTAGCCAGTCTTCTCGCGCTCGGGATCGACATCGTTGTTATAGTTCGGACCCACGGCCAGGGCAATGCCCCACCAGGGCATGGGCGCGGCAGGATCAAGCTCACTTGCTCGCCGGAACGATCGCGCCGCATCCTCGTGGTTAAAGGCGTAAACCAACGTCAAGCCCTGGTCAAAGAACTTCTGAGCCTCCGCGCTGCTGGTGTGGATAGGATGATGCAGATTGCCTAGACCAGCAGCCAGCGTCACGGGACGCTTGTCAGGTTTCTCCTGAGTGCGGGTGGTACCCACAGTGAGAAACAGCAACAGCATGATTGAGACAGCAACTGGCGCGATCTTCTTCATGAGCCCTCCCAAGAAGGTATGCATGCTCTAGCTCGGCTGGATCAGATCCCAGCATCTTAGCACAAGCAGTCAAGCCTCTTTCTTTGACCTAGCGGTCAAAGCTAGCCGTTTCAAGGAGTTCCGCGAGGTCACGGCTCGTGATGCAGGCATAACTGGCGCGGCGAGCCTTCGTAGGTTAGGGTAGTCAGGCTGACTCAGGAGGATTTCATGGGAGATCAGCACATCAGGCAACTGGCCCGCCGGACGGCAAATCTAGCGATTCGTGGTAATCTTGAGTCGACCACCAACGGCTAACGCCAAGTGGATTGCTGAAAGCCATGCCACCTAATCTCCGGCCGGACTGAAGAGTATTTTCCACAAGGGCCGCTTTATCTACTAATTGTAACGCTTCAACGGTTGACAAACTGTTCCACATCCTGTATTAACGAGCAGGTGCATTAAACGAGTGCACGAGTTGAAAGGACCTGTCTGCAATGGCGGAGGAGCGAACCGAGAAGGCTAAGGCGATTGAGCTGGCCTTGGCGGGGATTGAGAAGCAGTTCGGCAAGGGTTCGATCATGCGGCTGGGCTCGAAGGACGCCTTGGTGCCTGTCGACGTGATTCCCACCGGCGCGCTTTCGCTTGATGCGGCTTTGGGTGTAGGCGGGATGCCGCGTGGCCGTGTGGTGGAGATCTTTGGACCCGAGTCCAGCGGCAAGACGACCATGGCCCTGCACGTGGTAGCGGAGGCCCAGCACCGCGGGGGCATGGCGGCCTTCATTGACGCCGAGCACGCTCTGGATGCAGCGTATTCGAGGAAGCTGGGCGTGGATATCGATAACCTACTGGTGTCACAGCCTGACTTCGGCGAGCAAGCGCTGGAGATCGCGGAGGCCTTAGTCCGCTCGAACGCCGTTGATGTGGTGGTAGTTGATTCGGTAGCGGCCCTGGTTCCCAAAGCAGAGCTCGACGGCGACATGGGCGACTCGCTGCCAGGTTTGCAGGCGCGTCTGATGTCGCAGGCGTTGCGCAAGCTCACGGCGATCGTGTCGAAGTCAAAGACCTGCTTGATTTTCATCAACCAGATCCGGGAAAAAATCGGCGTGATGTTCGGCAACCCCGAGACCACGACCGGTGGCCGCGCCCTGAAGTTTTATTCGTCGGTACGGCTGGACATCCGACGGATCGCCTCGATTAAAGACGGCGACCGGGTTGTGGGCAATCGTACCAAGGCAAAAGTAGTCAAGAACAAGATGGCGGCCCCATTCCGAGAGGCAGAGTTTGACATCTTGTTTGGCGAAGGCATTTCCAAAGAGGGGGATCTTCTGGATCTGGCCGTCGAACGCAACTTGCTTGAGAAGAGCGGTGCTTGGTTTTCATTCCAAGGCGAGCGGATCGGCCAGGGACGTGAGAACGCTAAACAGTTTCTTCGTGATAATGCCGATATAAAGAAGAAGGTCGAGGTCAAGGTCCGGGAGGCGCTGGGCCTGCCGGTCCCGCCCGATCAGGTGGCGGCTCCTGAAACGGCCGCAGCGGCCCGTGGAAAGCAGAAGTGAGTTGAAGTCTTAAAGTAAGCCGTGCAGGGGGGATCGATTTCCATACCCCGTTCTCGATCGACCGGCGCCAGGGTCGGAGGGAAGCACCGGAAGGAGAGATAAGATGCCGAAAGGGACTCCATCCTGGCTATGGCAATCGCATTCGTGTTTGGGTTAACGGTCGAGAGCGGGGCCAAAACTGTCTACCGCCGCCACCACTCAGGGGTCCACTCCTCGTCACTGCACCGCGCCCACCGCGTTGCTTCTTCGCCCTCTGCAAGGTCACGGCGAGGCCGCCGATCATTGGTTGCTTCGAGGCTGCCCTCTCCACACCGCATAAGGATCGCCCATGCCACCTACGGCGCGCGTCGTGTGCGGGTGCGTCACCGCCGGCGCGTCATCTGGAGTCCGTGGACCGTCAGTTCGTTTGGCGATTCCACGGCCGGCGACGATGCCACCGGTGAGGATCCTGTGGTAAGGGCTGCCGCGGTGCAAGCGCTTGGCAACCTAAATGGAGCCGTGGTGGTTCTCGACCCGAATAGCGGTCGTATTCTCTCCATCGTAAATCAGAGACTAGCGCTCACAGGCGCCTATACACCTTGCTCAACCTTCAAGCCCGTGGTGGGTTTGGCAGCACTGAAGGAAGGCATTATTAGCCCTACGACGCAGCTCCGCGTCTTTGGCCGCGGACCCGCCAACCAGACAATCACTGAGGCCTTGGCCCATTCGAATAACGATTTCTTCTTGAAGCTTGGAGAAATGCTGGGATTCCGACGCGTCGCCGAATACGCTCATCAGTTCGGGCTGGGTGAGCGCACCGGTTGGGATATCCGGGGCGAATCGGCAGGCCGCTTCCCCAGTGTTCCGCCGAAGATCGGGGGCGTCGGCCTTCTGGCGTATTTCGGGCAGGACATCGAGATAACGCCCCTGCAACTCGCCGCAGTGATTTCGACCATCGCCAACGGCGGAACGCTTCATTATCTGCAATATCCGCGGACCTCCGACGAACTGGCAAGCTTCCAGCCAAAGGTGCGACGCCAGCTCGATGCCATGGTTCCATTCTTCCCGGATGTGCGCCGGGGCATGGCGGCCGCGGTGGTCTATGGGACGGGTCGCTCGGCCTACGATCCGGAAGAACAGATCTTCGGCAAGACCGGTACCTGCAGCGAGGACGGCGCCCACCTGGGCTGGTTCGCCTCCTTCTCCAGCGAGGAGCAGCCCAAGTACGTGGTAGTGGTCCTGTTGCGCGGCGGAAGGATTATGTTTGGACCCCACGCGGCCGAAGTTGCGGGGCTCTTCTATCGGGGACTCCGCGAGCACGGTCAAGTGAAAGCGGATAACACGTTGGTGCCTGCTCTTCTGAGTCTCAGCAGCTCTACTGTGTCGGGCGGGCCGTATGTGGTGAGCGGGCAATAAATGGCAGGGAATACGGCTCAATCGTGAGAGTAATCGCACGTCGCAGCGACCAAACAACCGTTAAGTTCCCACGGATGTACGACCTCGTAACGACCCTGGAAAGAACCGCAGACTTCCTGAAGAACGGAAGTCTGCGCCACCCCTCACTTCTCCACCCGTTTTATGTCAGGCCCGTCGCGGCGACCTCAACAGGCGCGCCGGAAGTGTAAAGATCGCCCACACCAAGTCAAGCACACCTTCCACCGCAATCCCTACCAGCCGGAACGGCAGCAGGATCAGCCATACGAACGGATAAAGTATAAGCGCCGCAATCGCCAGCGGCCAGCAGATCACTAGCAGGACACACCAGAGCAGGAAACTGAACACGGCACGCCTCCTCAGTTGAATATACGTAGCGGCCTACCCTGGTGTTCCCAAATTCCAGCGAATGCCTCACAGGGTCGCAAGGACTTCGTCGAGTTCAGCCAGGCTCCTGATGCGCGGACAATCAAGCTCGCCATTACCCTCATAAGCGCCGCCGCAATCGATGAGCACACCTTTCAAGCCTGCAGCTCGGGCGCCACCGATATCGATGGAGTGGATATCGCCAACATAGATCGCTTCGTGAGCCGCCACGCCGGCGCGACCGAGCGCCATTTCGAATATGCGGCAGCCCGGCTTATCGCAGCCTACCAGGAATGAATCGAGAATGAAATCGAAGCGGCGAGCGAGGTCGACGCGCGCCAGTTGAGCCTCGATGGTCCCGTAAGCATTGGAAATCACGCCTAGCGAATAGCCCTGCTGGCGCAAACGGTCCAGGTAGGCCGGCGTATCTGGGTCAAACCGCCGCCAGTTCACGATCTCGTGGATGGCTTTTCTCAGAGAGATACCTACACTCTCCCTCTTCTCGGTGGGGATGCCGGCACGATCCATAAGAACACGGATGTACTCGGCCCAAAAGACAAAGTCGGCCAAGGTCGGCGGATTACCCGCCAGAATCTGCGGCCATAGCCACGAATCGAGCTTCTTCTTGCCGGCGCACTCGGCGGCGGCGAAATCGACCGGGACGGACCTGTAGCCCAGATCAGTGAGAACTTTAGCGATGGGCTCGAGTTGGGGAAAGATAAGGGTCAGACCCACGTCGAAAAAGATAGCGTGGATTTCGGGACGCTGCATCGGGATTCCTCGAAAGGGTTTTCTTGGAAGGCGACCCTTGTGGTCGTCCGGATCGTCTCCGGCGGGCGCGAAGAGCAGACACAACCCCGGTCTTGATTATGTCCGATACGACGCGTTAATAGTGATGTATTCGTGCGTCAAATCGCAAGTCCAGAGCCGGGCGGAGGACTTCCCCTGATGGAGATCGACGAGCAGAGTGATCTCCGGATGGTCGAGTTCCTGCTTCGCCGCAGCTTCATCAAAGCCCGTGTCAAGGCCACGGCGGCACAGGTAGAACTTGTTCACTCGAACATCCACCTTGGCTGGGTCGAACGCCGCCCCCGAGTAGCCTGCCGCGCAAAGAATGCGACCCCAGTTTGGATCGCTGCCGGCGACGGCGGTTTTTACCAACGGCGAATTGGCGATGGCTCGGGCGACACGGTCAGCGTCGGCAGCAGAGCGGGCGCCGCGCACTTCCACGGTCACTAATTTCTTCGCCCCCTCGCCATCTTTGGCGATCATACGGGCAAGCGACTGGCAGACCGTGGTGAGCCCTTCCGAGAGCGCTGAAGCCTCTTTGGTTCCGGGGCGAATTAATACGCCCGAGATGCCGCTCGCCATCGCGAGCAGCGTGTCATTCGTGGAGGTGTCGCCGTCCACGGTGACGCAATTGAAAGAGACCTCCGCCGCGGCCCGCAGCATTTTGTCGAGTACGCGAGGAGCGATCCGAGCGTCCGTGGTGATGAACGAGAGCAGCGTGGCCATATGGGGATGGATCATGCCGGCGCCTTTAGCGACTCCAGCGATGTGTATGGTCCCACCGCCAAGTCTGCCTTTGAGTACCACCGTTTTCGGGAACGTATCGGTGGTCATGATCGCTTGCGCTACCTCGTCGGCGCCTTGGCGGGAGAGCTTCCGGACCAGCTCGGGCAGAGCATTCAGGATCAGCTCTTCCCTCAGAGGCACGCCGATGACGCCAGTGGAAGCAACAGCCACCTGCTCGGGAGCAATACCAAGCAGCTTACTTGTCTCGTGGGCCGTGGACTGAGCCGCGCGAATTCCTGCCTTCCCAGTGCAGGCGTTGGCATTACCCGCGTTCACGACTATGGCGCGAATCCTGCCACCGCTCGTAACAAGGTGCTGGCGCGAGACGATCACCGGCGCGGCCACCACCCGGTTGGTGGTGAAAACACCGGCGGTAGAGGTCGAGGGACTATCGGAGGCAATTAGGACGAGGTCAAGCGCACCCCTCGTCTTCTTAATGCCTGCCGCTATCGCTGCGGCGCGAAAGCCGCTGGGAGTGGCCAGATTGCCTTCAATCGTTTTCCAATTTGCCATAAGTTTTCCCTGATGAACGGTAGATCCGTTTCGCAGAGCTGCACGCCTAAAGGCATGCCTGATAGCAATCCTCACTGATCTGTAGTTTCCAGGTAGCGACGATTGACGAGCGTGATCGCCTACAGAGGTCCGCACTCCGGCCGCAACAGCTTTGCTACTGATGGAACCCTAAGCGCGGGATATCTTCCACTTTCTTGGGCATCGGCCCGGCTAGCTTGATCGTACGCAGGCTCTCTTCGCATGCCTCCAGATAGAGCTTCTCCTCCGCGTCGGCGGTAGAGCAATTGGCCTCGAGAATGCCGGAAGGCGAAATCAAGTGCGCCGTAATCATCATGGCTCCGTTCTTCCACTGCCAGATCAAGGCGGCGTCACGGTCGTTGACCGGAATGTGATCGAAGTTGTACCGTGGGATGTTCTTTTGTACGCCGTCGGTTTGCCAAATGGCCATCACTTGCGGCGAGAATTCGGTAGCCTGAGTGGGATTGGGCTGCGCTGTCAGGGTTATGAATGGACCCGTCCCGAGAAAATGGGGCCGGTAGATACGTACGCCTCCCGGAAAGTCTTGAACCTTACCGTAAATGCCGGCAGCGATCTGCATCTCCTCTATACCAAGGGCGTCATTGCGATAAGGGAGCAGCTTCAGGGCATCGTCGCGGAGCTTCTGTACGTGCTCGGGATACCACCGGACCAGGAAGGTCTCCACCGCCAAGCCCATGATCCCGGCGCAGATCAGAGCGATCGTGACGACAAGTTGTGCGGGTAATCTCATGATGGCATCTTAGCCTTTTCGCGGCAGGCTGCGCAACGACGGGCCAGAGGGAGCGGAGGGGGAAACCGAAATCCTAGTTTGACTTCCTCAACTCCCACTGCGTAACATCTTCGAACGAGGGTATCTTGATCAGGCTACAAACCTCAGCCTTCCGGCCAGTGGTTTCGGCAATTCCTTGGCGAAAGGTCTTAATCCTTGTAGGCTTGCTATTCAGTTTCTTGCCACTATGGGCGCAGGAATCCGAGCCAGCCATTGAGGATCGCATCCGGCAGGAGATCGCGCTGGGTCAAACCGATCAGGCGCTCAATGAGGCGCGTGAGGCTGTAACCCACTATCCGAACTCGTCCGAGCTGCAGCAGTTGTTGGGCGTAACTCAATTCAAGAGAGGGCTGAGCGAGGAAGCCCGCCGCTCTCTTGGCCGTGCCATTGAACTCAATCCTAAAATTCCAGAAAACTACTACGACCTGGCGCTGGTTCACCTTAGCCAGCACCGCTATGAGCAAGCGGCCGTCTCTCTCGAGAAATCGATCCAGCTTCGAACTGCTGACTTGGCAGAAGCTCACCTGCTACTAGGCCGAGCCTACCAGAACCTGAATCGGACGGAGCCGGCAATCAAAGAGTTCAGGCAAGCACTGGTACTCTCGCCGGGGCTCCGTCTGGCTCATTACCATCTGGGTTTTGCTTATCAGAGTCAGGGCGACTGGAAGCCAGCTCTGGGTGAATTCGAAAAGGAGATCAAGGCGAACCCGTCGTTCCCGGATGCTTACTGGCTGGCGGGCAACATTGAGCTGGAGAGCGGTGGTCTCGGCTCCGCCGAAGATCTCTTCCGCAACAGCCTTCGTGTCGATCCCCGGTCGCTCCCTGCTCATTATGGCTTGGCGCGAGTGCTTTTGGCACGGGGGAACCCGGCTGCCGCCGAGAACGAACTCCTGCGGGTACTCGAGTTGAATCCTAACGACTTGGAAGCGCATTACATTCTGGCGCGGGCGTACCAGCAGCTGGGAAACCCGGAGGGGGCGCGGCGTGAATTTGAAAAGGTCGCCATGCTTCACGAGCGTCGCCGTCGGACACTTTCCGGAGTTGCTGCACACTGAGCTAACGTCATGCCGAACCTCCCATGCTGAACGCTCGCTATTTTTCGCTCGCCCGGGCTTCCCGTCGAGCGGTGATCATCGTTGTGCTGTCCGCACTGGGGATCGCCGTACTGGCGGCGAGAGGGGGCCTTCTGCCGGCGCCGCCCAATTTGCAATTTGCCAGACTCCGAACCATGCCGGAAACGGACGAAAGCCTGAGCGGCAGCGGCCCCTGGCTGCAGCCGGAACGGACAACCGGTCGCCCCTGACCGATCAGTTCGTGGAAGTTGCCGCCAAGTCAGGCATCCAGTTCACCCTGACCAGCGGAGGTGCCGACAAGCGATACATTATCGAGGCCAAGGGCGGCGGCGGAGTCGCCTGGATCGACTATGACAACGATGGCTTTCCTGACCTGTTCCTGGTAAACGGGTCTACCTTCGAGGACTCGAAACGCGGGACAAGTCCACCCTCACGCCTCTATCGCAACAATCGCGATGGTACATTTAGCGACGTATCCAAGGGCTCCGGTTTGGATCGCACGGGCTGGGGGATGGGAGTTTGCGTGGGCGACTACGACAGCGATGGCTACGACGATGTGTACGTGACCTACTACGGTGACAACGTTCTCTATCACAACAACGGCAATGGCACGTTTACGGACGTCACGGATCCGGCGGGAGTGCGCGGCCATGGGTGGGCATGGGTGGAGCATGGGCTGTGCTTTCGGCGACCTTGACAATGATGGCCGTCTCGACCTCTATGTGGCCAATTACCTCGACGTGGACATCGACCACCTTGGCGAACCCGGCAGCGCTCCTAATTGCACCTATCGAAGCATCGCGACCTTTTGCGGGCCCCGGGGACTTCCGGGCGGCCGAGATATACTTTTCCACAACAACGGGGACGGCACTTTTGCCGACATTACGGAACGGGCGGGAATCGATCCTGGCTCTTATGCGGGCCTCGGCGTTGTGATGGGGGATTACGATCACGACGGCCGCCTGGATATTTATGTTGCCAACGATTCCACCCCCAGCTCTCTCTATCACAACAACGGTGACGGCACGTTCAGCGACGCAGGCGTCCCGACCGGGGTGGCATACAGTGACGAAGGCCAGGAGCAGGCGGGGATGGGTACTGACTTCGCCGATTACGACAACGATGCTTGGGGCGACCTGCTTAAGGGGAACTTTTCCGACGACACCAAGAACCTTTATCACAACAATCACAACGGGACTTTCACTGATCGGGCGTGCCCAGCGGGTCTCTGCGGCTTGAGTTGGCTGTTCACCACTTTTGGAGCCAAGTTTCTTGACTACGACAATGACGGGTGGAAAGACATCTTCCTCGCGAACGGCCAGACTTTCCCTCAAATGGACCGCTATCCCACCGGAATCACTTACCGCGAGCGCAACCTGCTGTTCCATAATCTGGGATCGGGAGGGGGACCGGTCCGATTTGAAGAGATCGGCCTACGGTCCGGTCCAGTCCTCGCGATCAAAAAGGTGAGCCGCGGTCTCGCCGTGGCGGATTACGACAATGACGGCGATCTCGAAATCGCCGTCACCAATATGAATGACTCACCGGACCTGATCCGCCACGCGCGCCGGAGTCCGCACCATTCCATCCTCATCAAGACCGTGGGAACGCGAAGCAATCGTGATGGTATCGGTGCGGAGATCAAGGTGGTCACCGGCGCGCTTACCCAGTACGATACCGTCCGCAGCGGCGGCAGTTACCTTTCTTCGAGCGATCTGCGGGTGCATTTCGGGCTCGGCTTGGCAACCAGGGTCAATCGCCTGGAGGTCCATTGGCCAAGCGGGCAAACGGACGTGATCAAGGACTCGCCGGCGGACGTTATCCTGACCCTTCAGGAGGGAAAGGGACTGGTAGGAAGCAAGCCCTATGGTGCGACTGCTTCCGAACGCAATCATTGAACAAAGGTACCAGCGCCACCGTACGTCTCTAGGCCCTTGCAGTCGACTAGGGTAGGCCAGTGGCCCTAAACGCCAGGGTGAACCCCTGGCTAGTTTGAATTGAACGGCAGGGAATGACGCGAGAGAATTGGTCCGGAAGGAGTAGGGGCTTCTGATTAGTTGCAAGCACATGGGTAAGAAGACGCGTATTCGGGTGCTGGTCTTGATGGTACTGGCTATCTCCAGTCCCATCGTCAGCACCGGCCTTGCGCAGGAAGAGTCTAGCCCTGCGCCAACGGAGTCGACCGGCGATCTCGCGCGCGCTGTGAAGGGGCTGGAGGCCAAGCTCGGCTTACATCCGACCGGAAGTTTTGAACGAACCTCGAAGAAAGCTGCGGTGGACTATCGCTGCTATTACACCGGGGTCCTGCAACTGCCCGAGTTCTACGACGGACTGCGCCTGAAGCGCGGAAAACCGCATGGTTGCAAGGTGAACACCAAGAAATACGACGTATTTTTCTATCCGCTGCAGGCGATGGGCAGTCCGAAATCGCAGATTACAACATCGCTGGCGGAGTCTTCCCCCGAGCGCGTGCTTATGGTGATCCCGCACGAGGACTTTCACCAGGATCCGGCCTTGCGCGGATTGCCGGAACCGCTCGCCGAGGCGGCGGCGACTCTGGTGGGATTCCTCACTGCGCGCGACGTAGCTCGCCAGCAGTACGGCTCCGACTCAGAAGTCTACCGGAACCTCTCGAAGGAAGCGTTTCTCTTTCAAACCAAGTCAGGCGTAGTGAACCGCTACTTTGAGCAAGTGCGTGACCTCTACGCCGGGTATGCCGCGCGAAAGATCTCGAAGACCGACGCCTTTGCCTCGAAGGCCCGCATTTACGGCGCCTTGGAGCGCGAGTGCGAAGCAATCGAGCCCAACCCCAAGTCATTTGACCGCTGCCTGGCGGCCAATAACAACGCCGGCCTATCCTTCGATCATACCTACACGCTCTACTATCCACTTATGTATGAGGTCGCCGAAGCTCACGGCGAAGACCTGAAAGCCACCATCGACGCCTTGAAGCAGGCCATGGCGGGGAAGTCGGGCTCCGAGGCGATCGAAAGCCTGCGCGCGGCGGGAGCATCTAACAGCCAGAAAGCGGGAATTGAAGATCCGCGGTTACAATTGGGATCAGCGAGATGCTATGCAGCGGTATTCTGGTTGACGGCGTATCGCATACGAGATAACAACGCTTGCCTCAATCCTGCGTTCGCGAAATAATCGACTTTCCGAGTCTGATGCTCAGATTGAATCCTCCACAACAAGATGCTGTTCAACACGGCGAAGGTCCGCTGCTGGTAATTGCCGGGCCTGGCAGCGGCAAGACTCGAGTCATCACCCAACGGATTGTTCGCCTGCTCCAGGAAATTCCCGATCTTGACCCGCAGAGCATCCTGGCCTTGACCTTCACGGAGAAAGCGGCGGCAGAGATGAAGCGCCGGGTGAAAGAGGCGCTGCCGGGGCTTGAGTCCGAACCCAGGATCTCCACGTTTCACGCTTTCTGTTATTCGGTTCTGAAAAACCGTGATTTCGACAGGCGTCTGCTCGATAAAGTCGACGTTTGGATCTTCCTGCGCCGGCGCATGGCGCAGCTTGGACTCGATTACTATCAGAAGCTCGCCGAGCCGGGGGCGTTCCTGCACGATCTGAACGCGTTCTTCTCGCGCTGTCAGGACGAGTTGATCGAACCCGGTGATTTCGAGGCCTACGTAGAAAGGGTGAAACAGCGATTCGAAGCTCGCCAGGCAGCGGCGGTGCCATCAGGTGCGAGTGCTGGTTCGGTGGCCACTCTGCCGGCCGATGAGGAGGACATCGAGCTCGAACGAAGGGAGCTGGAAAAGAGGAAGGAACTGGCTCACGTCTTCCGTTCGAGCCGGAAACTCATCGAGGATGCCGGATACTCGAGCCTTGGTAGCCTCATTGCGGAGACGGTGCGCCTGTTCGATCGCGAAGCCGAAGCCTTGGATGAGTACCGCTCGCGTTTTCGCTACGTGCTCGTAGACGAGTTTCAGGATACCAACTACGCCCAAGTGGAGTTGCTCTGGCGGTTAGTGGCGCCGCCCTGGAACATCACCGCGGTAGGCGACGACGATCAGGCGATCTACCGTTTTCGGGGAGCGTCGCATGGAGCCTTTAACATGTTCGACGACGCTTTTCCAGGCCACAAGACCGTTTACCTCAGCGAGAACTACCGTTCGACCCAGACCATCGTGCGTTCGGCTACGGTGGTGATCTCGAAGAACGAGCGATACCAAAAGAAACCGCCACTTGTCACCGCGAATCCCGAAGGATCAAAGCTTTACCTTATACAGTCGCCGGACTATGAAAGCGAAGCCGCCTGGATCTCCGATGAAGTAGAGCGTTTGGGGAAGCGCGGCAGCAAATATGGAGAGATCGCCATCCTCTATCGCGCCCACGGACACCGGGATGCACTAGTGGCGGAATTCCGCCGGCGCCGGATTCCTTTTTCCATACGGGGACTCTCGATTCTTTCCACGTCGATCATCCGCGACGTCACAGCCTACCTGAGGCTCGTCCACTCGCCGCACGACAACATCAGCCTGACCCGGGTGTTGTTAGCGCCGCGCTGGCGTTTCCCGGAAGACCTGGCGTTGGAGGTCCGCCGTCAGGCTGGGCGCGATCGTGCCTCGCTCTTTAGCGAACTCGGCGCCATGGAGCGCACTCTGTTTTCAGCCGAGATCAAGAGCACCGGTTGGCCGGACCTTGCTCGCTTACTGGCCGACTTCCGCAAGTTGCGCGGAATCGGCGAAGGTAACGGCACTGTTTGACAGGCTGGTGGCGCGACTTGGTTTCAAAGCAAGATTAGGGGATCGCGACAAAGCTTACCTGACTGCTTTTCGCAGGTTTCTGGCTGGATGGGAAGAACGCACCTGGGACCAGGTCCGAGAAGCAGATGACGGGCTTTCTGCGGTTCCGGACCGCCTGACTCCTCCCGTTGGCACGAGACCCATTCCGCCGCTCGCCGAGTTTATGGAGTACTTTGACTATTTCCTTGAGGCGGGCGGTGCGGTCCCGGCTCCAGAACCCGCGAATCCGGCCAACGCGGTGCAGATGATGACGGCACACGCCGCCAAAGGGCTTGAATACCCGGTAGTTTTCATAGCAAGTGTGGCCCGGCATCGGTTTCCCCATCGCGAAGAGCGCCCTGTTATCGAGTTCCCCGAAGAACTACGCAAAGGGCCACCCCCTCCGCGCGATATCCATCTGCAGGAAGAGCGACGGCTGTTCTATGTGGCCCTGACGCGCGCCCGCGAGCGGCTTTACGTCTCGAGTGTAGGAGAACCGGGGAAAAAGTCGTCGATCTTCATCGACGACTTGCTTTCTGACCCGCTCGTTGCCACTCGCGATATCGAGCTGGTCCGGACAGGTGAGAGGTTACCGGCGAAACGCGACGATTCTGCCGGTCAGAGGCCGGCGCCGCACTCAGTTACGAACACGGCGGGTCAGCTCAGACTGTTCGCCGCAAGTGAGCTTCCAGTAGAGGGACCGGCAACGGTTGAGATTGAGGCGTGGGCACTCAAGCCGCCACGCCTGCCAGCGGGTGAGAAGTTACACTTGAGTGCTACGGCCATCGAGTCCTATAAAGATTGTCCCCTGAAGTTCAAGTTCGCCTATTGCCTGAAACTACCCACCGGACCGCAAGCGGCACTTACCTTCGGCGGCATCATGCACCAGGCCGTCCGCTACTATTTCAAGTTGCGCCAGGACCGCGTGCCGAGGCCCGAGGAGATCGAGGAGTTCTACCTGCGATCGTGGAAGGGTCTTGGGTTCGAGGATTCTTACCAGGAAGAAAAGTACAAACGTGCGGGCTTGGATCAACTACGTACTTTTGTAGAGCGGCACAATCAGTCCTCCGTGCCGCCCGGAGTCACCTTCGAGCAGGGCTTCGCGCTCGATCTCGGAGACGTGGAACTGGAAGGGCGCATCGATCAGATTAATCCGTTGGGTCAGGCGAGAACCGTGACTCCCAGGAACAGCGCGACCCCAAATCAGGCGCGCGATCTTTTTGGAGTAGAACCATACCCGGAGGCGGTGAAGTTCGCGCTACTGGGACCGGTAGAGCTAATCGATTACAAGACAGGCCGGCCGCGATCGGAGAAGGACGCCGCCAAGAGCCTGCAACTCTCGGTGTATGCATTGGCTGCGAAACGCGTTCTGGGCATGGAGCCAGTCAAGCTCACCTTCTACAATCTCACCAGCAACGAGGCTGTCTCCACTATACGGACCACAAAGAACCTGCAGCAAGCTGAGAACCAGGTTCATGAAGTGGCGGAGAAGATCCGCGACCTCAAGTTTGACCCTAAGCCCGGGTTCGGTTGTAAGTTTTGCGATTTCATGGCGATCTGCCCGGCGCACGAAGAGGAGTAAGGATCAGCCCCTACGGCCATTATCAAACTGCACGTGAATGTAGACCGCGCTGCTGCTTGCGTAGCCCGAGAGTTTTTTCCTAAGGAGTAGTCGATGAGTCCGTGGTTCTGGGTAGTGCTGGGGATAGCGGCGGGCGCAGCAGCGGTCTGGATCGCACTTGGCAGCCGACTGCGGGGGCTGGAAGGTAGTTTGCGCGAGGCGGAACACCGCGCCACATCGGCTGAGGCCACTTGCGAGGCGCTGCGATTGGAGGCGGAGAAGAACGGCAGGGAGATCGCGGCCTTGCACGAGAAGCTCGAAACCGAGCAGAAAGCACGATCGGCAGCTGAAGCCTTTGAAGAAGCGCAAAGAAGAAACCTGGAAGATCAGCGGCTTCTGCTAGAGGAGGCCCGAAGCAAGCTGGCGGAGACCTTTCGAGCGCTTTCGGGCGAGGTCCTGGGCGCCCAGAGTGAATCCTTCCTGCGTTTGGCCCAAGAGAAGTTCGGCACCCTACGGGCGGAGGCCCAGGGCGATCTAACACGACGGCAGGATGCCATAGGGGAGCTGGTGCGGCCGCTGGCCGAAGCCTTGCGATCCTACGATGAGGCAGTAAAACAGATCGAAGGTAATCGCCAGAACACCGAAGGCAGGTTCGAAAAACATCTGGAGCAGATGGGCGCCGGCCAGGAACAACTTCGGCAGGAGACTACGAAGTTAGTGAATGCCTTGCGTGTTCCCCATGTCCGCGGGCGTTGGGGGGAAATCACCTTGCAACGCTTAGCGGAGCTCGCCGGCATGGTGGAGCACGTTGATCACGTTCAGCAAGGGACTATCACTTGGGAAGAGGGCTGGGTGCGGCCCGACATGATCATCAAACTGCCGAACGGCCGGGAGATCATTGTTGATTCGAAGGTGTCGCTTGATGCTTACCTCGATGCCCTGGACGCTCCCACCCTGGAACTGCGCCAGCAACACCTCAACCGTCACGCTACCCAGGTGCGGAACCACATGGAGCGGCTTGCCTCAAAGGCTTACTGGGAGCGATTACCCAAAGCGCCTGAGTTTGTCCTGATGTTTCTCCCCGGCGACCCTTTCCTGGGCGCGGCTGCGGAGTGCGATTCGACCCTTATCGAAGATGGCATGAGGCGGCAGGTGGTAATTGCCACTCCCAGCACCTTGATCGCCCTGCTGCTGGCCGTACACCACGGCTGGAGGCAGGAGCGGCTGGAGGCGAATGCTCGCGCCATCAGCGATCTTGGCCGACAGTTATACGATCGCCTGGTGACATTCATCGGACATTTTCAAAACCTTGGCGGCGGACTGAATCGTGCTGTGAAGTCGTATAACGAGGCCGCCGGATCGCTCGAGAGCCGGTTGCTCGTCCCCGCACGCAAATTTCGCGATCTGGGTGCGGCCACCGGTGAAGAGATCGGGGAGATTGTGCCGCTCGAAATAGTACCCAGAGCCCTCAATGCTCCCGAAGCTGATCGAGCGATGCAGGCCGCCACTCCCACCAACCTCCCCCTGGATTTCACTCCTGCTCCGGCCAAAAGCTCCGAAGCGAATGGAGACCCGGGTGAATCGCGGTGAAGTTGGGATGCCAGGGCTTTCTGCTGAGGTTCGATGCACGTCATCAACAGCGCCAGTGCCGCACTGGATCAGGATCGACTAAGATTGGATAGGGGCAGTAAGATGATCGCCGAGGGTGGGCCAGAAACAAAATCGGGGATGCATCACTGCATCCCCGAGGGCAAATCTCTTTGTGGAGATCTTACCTCTTCTTTTTCTTAGCTGCTTTCTTGGCTGCCATTCTATTCTCCTCTCTCTAACTTCTTTCGAAATCTTCCGCCAGTTGAACTGACGGAGCGCGTATTCACTCCCATGTATAGAGACTGTGTAAGATCTTGTCAAGAGGAAAGTGAATTTTAAGAACAAAAAAAGTAAAATTGATCTTCGTGACCCTGACTTGTGCCTCAACCGTTATCGATTCTCCTTCCGATCCAGATTTCGGATGGCCATTCGGTATGAATGTGGATGATGATGACGCACCGCTTCGCGTGTTTGACCATGCATCACAGTCGGTGCTCCGATTCCAAAACGCTCCGAGTTAGCCGCACCGGTCTTTTTTGATGGGGGCCGCGCGCGTGTACTTCCACTCGAAATTGCGACGGCGTATTCCTGTCCTAGTGGGTGGAACACATCCCTTCAGGCTTCGACACTCTCGGAAGGCAAACAAAGGCGGCCGTTCGGCTGCCGCGCTGCAAGGTGGGCTAACGTACCAGCGAAGCTGATCTCAGCTTTGCCTCCAGCGCGCCGAATGGGTGGGTCGCTTCGCTCAACTGGTCCTGAGTCGCTGGGAGTCACCAGGAGGACGAACTGACGGGAAGCCCATACCTTGCATCTAACCCTTCGCGTGCGGCCCTTCGTGCCAGAATGGTTTGGCCCGGGTATGATTTAATGCCCGGAGTTCTCCGAGGCGGTAGATGGGGTCGAGGCAAGGCGGCTGGTGGAAAGGAAGCGACATCGATGCATTATAGGCGAGCGAATCTGGTAGGGACAGGATCTATCCGGCAGAGCAGGGCATCCGGATGCCGGGTAGCGGAAGGGATCGTCACGTTGATGGCGATTCTCGGGTTGGTCCTGGCGGTTAAGGTGGTGCTCGCCGCCGGCCCAGGCGATCCGGCGAACGGGCAGACATCAGGCGAGCCGCCACAGGGTCAGAACGAGCAGCAACCCCAGACCGTGATCCGGACAACCACGGCGGTGGTCGACGTCTACGCGGTAGTGGAAGACAAGCATCACCGCCTGATCCCCGACCTGACCAAAGATTCCTTCTCTCTCGCTGAGGACGGTAGTCCCCAGGAGATTCGTTACTTCTCGAAGGCGACCGATACGCCGCTGACGATCGGCATTCTGGTGGATACCAGCCCTAGCCAGCAGCGCGTCCTTTCTATCGAGCAGCAGCAGGCCAAAGCCTTCGTTGCCCAGGTGGTTCGTCCGAAGGACCTTGTATTCGTCATGCACTTTGACGTCGAATGCGAGCTTCTGCAGGATCTCACCGGGGAGCGTGCGCGTCTTGATAAGGCTATCGACGAGACCGTGATCAACGGCGGGGGTGGCGGTCCCATCCCGAGCACATTTCCCACCGGCTCCAATGCCGGCGCGACCCACCTCTACGACGCAGTCTATCTGGCTTCGGGAGACGTGCTGAAGAATGAGGTAGGGCGTAAGGTGATCATCATGCTAACCGATGGCGAAGATCAGGGAAGTAAGCTTAGGGTTGAGCAGGCGCTTGAAGCCGCCCAGAAGGCCAACGTGATGATCTATTCGATCGATATCAGCGATCGGATGTTCTATGGGAACCTGGGCTATGGCGGCGAAGACGTTCTGAAGAAGCTTTCCGAATCGACCGGCGGCAGGGTCATCAAGGTTAATCGCCCCAAGGATGCCGAGGAGGCGTTCAATCAGATTGCGGCGGAGCTACGCACCCAGTACCTGCTGGGTTACGCCCCTACCAATACCCGCCATGACGGCGGTTATCGCAAGATCCAGGTAAAAGCGAATAAAGGCGAATACAAGGTGCAGGCCCGGCGGGGATACTATGCACCGGCCGAATAGGGTTTCGGGTAGAAGGGTGACGGACTGCGGAGCCGGTGTCAGGCCAGCAGCCAACTGTTAGCCGATCAACTGAACTTATCGTGTTGGCGCAAAATACCCATTCCGCGTCTGGACATGATAGCCCTTCTCCACTGTCTTCAAAGCAACGGTGCGGAACCCGCCATCGCGGGCGGGGTTGGTTGAGACGTAGGCTAGGCTGTATTGGCTGCGCAGTTCGCGGGCGATCTCCTGGAAATCGGCGGCCATATCGCTGGCCTCGAAAGGAAAGAAGGTGCGGCCGCCAGTTTCGTCGGCGAACCGTTTCAGGACTTTGTCGCCCCGTTCTGGATTTTCGGGATTGCCGCTGTGATTGGTGCTGATGGCAAAAACTACCACTTCCGCCTTCTGCGCCATGGCGAGGGCTTCCTCGCGGCTGTGCTGGCTCTGGTTATCAAGCCCGTCACTGATAAGGATCATCACCCGCCGTATGTAGGGCTGCGGCGTCGGGTCGAAGATCATCTTCTGCTTGCAGGCGAAGTAGACCGCATCATAAAGTCCGGTACCGCCACCGGCCTGTAGACTGCGGGTGGCTTCGGCCAGTTTCCCCGTGTCGTCCGTATAATCCTGCAGAAGCTGAGGCTCGACGTCGAATCCCACCACAAAAGCCTTGTCTTTGTCGGGACGAAGGGCGTCCTCCAGGAAATCGATTGCCGCTTCCTGCTCGAAGTGGAGACGCTCGCGAACGCTATTGCTGGTGTCAATCAGAACGCCGATGCGCAACGGCAGGTCAGTTTCACGGCTGAAGAAGCTGATGGTTTGCGGTTTGCCGTCTTCGAACACGCGGAAATCGTTCTGATCGAGGTTGCCAACAACGTGGTCTTTCTTATCCTTCACCGTAAAAAGCAGGTTCACCAGATTCACCGGAACGTGGATCACCTGATCGGGTTTAGTTGAGTTAACGCCTGCGGGGGTGTTAGTGGCCTTCGTTTGAGGGCCCGGCTGGGCCTGTTGATTCTGCGGGGATGGTGCGGGAGTGGGCGAGTTCTGTCCACAAAGCCGCTGAACATCTCCCTGATACGCCAAAATCACTCCCGCAATCGCCAAGGCGCCGCCAAACCAATACTTCTTCATAGTGTCGGGATCTCCCGTGTTCTCTCTGTCGAGTATAGAAAGCGACATAGGTGGCGTCAAGGAAGGCCCGGGGCGGTCTGCATGCTGGCTCGCTGGTGGCCACACTGCCCGCACTCGGGATTGCCGACATTCGCTCGGGTTTGGAGTAAAATAGGGTTTCCGAATGTCAGAAGGTAAGGCAGGGACATGACGACACGAGAGGGCGGCGAAATGGACGGCACCAGGCGCGCGGTGGTACTTGCAAAGTATGTGATGGCCATCACGGGGATTGTGTTGCTGCCCGGCTTGGTGGTCGGTCCCGTGCTCTTGGCTCGCGGGCAGCAGACTTCAAACGCCACCCCGGCGGCAACTCAAGCCAATCCCGCACCTCCGTCTCAGGGAATGGTGAAGATACCAGTGACAGTGAAGGTCGTGAACGTACCTGTGACCGTGTTGGATAGGAAGAGCGGCAAGCCGATTATCGACCTCTCACAGAATGATTTCCGTGTCTTCGAAGATGGCAAGCCGCAGAAAATCGGCTATTTCGTGCAGGGTTCACGCCCTCCCCTCCGTATTGGCTTGATCCTCGACACCTCGAACAGTGCCCGGCCCGCCTTAGAGTTTGAGAAGGACGCGGCGAGCGAGTTCGTCTTTGCGATGTTAAGGGGACGTAGCAGCAAAAACCAGATTTTCCTGCAGACCTTCGATTCCGCCAGCACCGTGCTGGTGGATTTCACCAATGACCCGGAAGCGTTGAACGAGAAGATCCGGATACTTAAGGCGGGAGGCGGGAAGGCGGTATACGATGCCATGTGGACCGCTTGCAAAGACAAGATGCTCGCGACCGGACCGTCCGAGGAGACCCGGCGAGTGCTCGTGTTGATTTCCGACGGACTCGATGCGCAGAGCCACCACTCCTTCGACGAGGCCATTTCCATGGCTCACACCGCCGAGACGGCCATTTACGCTTTAGGGAACACGTCTTTTGGCTATGATAATCCGGGTGACAAAGTTTTGAGGGATATGGCGGAAGCAACAGGAGGTGCCGCCTTTTTCCCGCAATCTGAGAACCCTGGAACGGACCTCGCGACCGGTTATCTCTCACACGGACAGATTGGCGAGACTTCGCAAAACAAGGGTCTGGGCGCCGAGACCGGCATCTTCTCAGCCACCCGGCTGATCCATTTGGCTGAGTCGCTCGATGCGATTGGCGAAGAGCTGAACGAACAGTACAGCATCGGCTACACGCCAACCAACAGTATTCTCGACGGCAGTTATCGCACCATTCATGTGCAGGTCGATCGCAAAAACATCTCCATCCGCGCCAAACCCGGATACTTTGCTTTGGCTCAGATGCAGCAGCCGGCTCAGGGCCAGTCTTCGCCGCCAGGACAGCAGTAATCCCACAGGATCTGCAGGATCAGTCTGGTTCTTGGAGCACTCTTTTACGGCTTGAGCTAAGCATGTACTGGGCGCGCCCCCTTTTGGCGTTGCCCAGGGCTGGGGTAGGCCGCCGCCCGCGACTCTCAAAGCCCCAGTTCACGCTCGGTTCACCTACTTGGAGGTGGCGGTGACAGCCACAGACGGTCTCGTTGAACTGCTCAAACACGCCCAGCTCATAGACTTGAGCCAGCCGCTCGAAGAGCACATGCCTAACTTCCCCACGCATTCGAAGTTTTTTCACACCCTGTGGGGCTCATACTGGCACGGCGACCGCTCATTGACTTATCAACTGGTGATGAATGAGCACAACGGCACGCACGTGGATGCTCCGGCGCACTTCATCAGCGACTCGAATCCGGAGGCCCACATCACCGTGGATCAACTCTCACTCAAGCAGTTGCTTGGCCGGGGCGTCCGAATCGACTGCCGTAGCTTCGCCGTCGGCCAGAGCCTTCCTCGAGATTTCGTCACGACCTGGGAAGCCACCATGGGGCGATCGCCGGGGGAGATATTGTACTGTTCAACTTCGGCTGGGACCAACGTTGGGCGCTGCGCCCGCATAATCAGCGCTATGTCTCTGACTGGCCGGGTGTGAGCATGGAGGCAGCCCGCTACCTGGTCGAAAAGCGCGTCGCGGCGATTGGAGTCGATACCCTCTCACCGGATAATCCGGAGGCCCTGCGGCTAACGCCGATCCACCCGGTAGTCCTCAAAGCCCAGGTGCTGATCATCGAGAACCTCTGCAATCTCGATCTGCTGCCCGACGTTTTCACTTTTCTGGCGCTGCCACTTAAGATCAAAGGCGGCTCGGGATCACCGATCCGGGCGGTGGCGCTAGTGTAGAGCTGTAACGGAAACGGCGGTAGCCACGGTTGTTGTTCCCAACCGTGGTCTCTTCTCACGCCGCCGGGCAACCTACGGTTAATCAAAACACGAATTAACCGTGGCTACCGCGGAGGCCATACCTTGACAAAGCCTTTCCCGCGGCCTTGCCCGCCGCGTTCAAATCTGACAATATCAAGCACCTGGGGAATTCGATCCTCGGCCGCTGGTCCGGGAATGAGGACGAGTTTCGATTTTTGTCGAATTTCGAGGTTCGAAATGTGGGGTCACAAGTAAACTGCGCCATTGCCGCGGTTGTATTCGCATTCGTCAGGGCACGGCTTCAGCCCTGCCGCTAGAGCGTAGATGAGCGAGCGGCTTTAGCCGCTAAGGGAAGAAATGAAATCCGAAGGGCACGGCCACCAGGTTGGCACACTTTGCGCCGTCCCCTAATTTTGGAGAGCCGACTCTGTTTGTAAAGACCAAGGAACCGTTCATATCAGCAATGTTGCCCTGCCGGCTTAAGCGCATCTATCTGTTCGAGGCGTCCTCTGCGAGTGGGCGGCTGCTGATCGAAGATGTACCTCAGCGGCTAAAGCCGCTCTTTGGCGGCGATCTTTTCGGCACGGCTGAAGCCGTGCCCTGACGAAGGCGCCGTGCCCTGACGAAAATCAGCATGCCCTAACAAAAATTATCATGCCCGACGAAAAGCACCGCGCCTGACGGAAAGCAAGCGCAGGCGTGAGCCAATTGACGTGCCAGGCGAATGCATTTGGTCATGACCTGCTATTCAACTCTTCTCTGGAGGCTTTCATGTCCGACGACCCACGTAAACACAGTCGCGTCATTCTCGATGGTCCGGAGCGCGCCGGCGCGCGCGCCATGCTCAAGGCTATCGGCTTCAATGATCAGGATCTTGCTCGGCCCGTGGTGGCAATCGCCAACACCTGGATTGAGACCATGCCCTGCAACTTCCATCTGCGCCGCCTGGCTGCCAAGGTGAAGGAAGGTATTCGCGGTGGTGGCGGCACCCCCATGGAGTTCAACACGGTGGCCATCTCCGACGGGGTCACCATGGGCACCGAGGGCATGAAGGCCTCGCTGATCAGTCGGGAAGTGATCGCAGATTCGATGGAGTTGGTGGGCCGTGGCCACATGTTCGACGCCATGATAACCCTGGTGGGTTGCGACAAGACAATTCCCGCGGGCGCGCTGGCGCTGATCCGACTGAACATCCCTGGCATTCTGCTCTACGGCGGCTCGATCGATGCAGGGAGCTTCGAGGGCCGTAACGTCACTGTCGGGGATGTCTACGAAGCGATCGGCGCCCATGCCGCCGGCCTGATGACTGATGCTCAGTTAAAGGATCTGGAGGATCACGCCTGTCCGGGCGCCGGCGCCTGCGGTGGGCAGTTCACCGCCAACACCATGTCCACCGTGATGGAGTTCATCGGTCTCTCGCCGCTGGGATTCAATAGCGTTCCCGCCGTCGATCCCAAGAAAGACGAAATCGCTTTCGAGACCGGCCGGTTGGTGATGGAGATGCTGCGTCGCGGAACCACTGCCAAGCAGATCCTTACTCGCACGGCCTTTGAGAACGCCATCGCCAGCGTCGCCGCCACCGGCGGATCTACCAATTCGGTGCTGCATCTGCTCGCGATGGCGCGCGAAGCCGGAGTGCCGCTTGAGATCGAGGAGTTCGATGCGATCAGCCGCCGTACTCCGGTCATCGCTGATTTGAAACCGGGCGGCCGCTATCACGCCGTGGACGTTCATCGGGCCGGCGGCATCCAGTTGATCGTGAAACGGCTGCTCGAAGGCGGCAGGATTGACGGCAGCGCCGTCACCGTCACCGGCAAGACATTGGCCGAGGAAGCCGTCAAGGCGGTGGAGACGCCCGGCCAGGATGTCGTGCGGACCGTTGCCGCTCCGCTCAAGCCTACTGGTAGCCTGATCATCCTGAAGGGAAACCTGGTTCCGCAGGGTGCGGTAGTGAAGATCGCCGGACACGAGCCGTTGCAGCATCGCGGCCCGGCGCGCGTGTTCGATCGCGAGGAAGACGCGATGAAGGCGGTGACCACGAAGAGCATCAAGCCGGGCGACGTGGTGGTGATCCGTTACGAAGGCCCGCGCGGCGGGCCAGGTATGCGCGAGATGCTCGCAGTCACTGGGGCGATCGTGGGCGCAGGCCTGGGCGAATCGGTGGCTCTGGTCACCGACGGCCGCTTCAGTGGAGCGACGCGCGGACTCATGGTGGGTCACGCCGCGCCCGAGGCGGCCCATGGCGGACCCATTGCCGCAATTCAGGAGGGTGACGTCATTGTCTTCGACATCGAGAAGCGCTCTCTCTCGGTGGAGCTCTCAGACGATGAGATCAGGCGGCGTCTCGCGAAATGGCGCGCGCCTGACCCGCGCTACAAGACAGGCGTATTCGCCAAATACGCGGCGCAAGTGAGTTCGGCGTCCGAGGGGGCAATAACCAAGGCGTGGGACTGATGCGATTGTGACGGCACTTCGCGAGATGTACTCTGTCGGCTAGCGCAGACCTCGCTGTTCAGAGGTCTGCGGCTCTCCGCCTTTGTGCCGAAACAGAAGGTTAGCCGCATCCACTCACGAATGTAGTTGATGAGGAATGCTTTTTTGGGGCGAAGGAGAGTCACCGATGTTGCGCCACTGACGTCTTCTCTCGAAGCAGACCCAACTCCGCTAGTTCCGATTCCTTGCCGCCCGGCGTCTGTTGTGCCACAATCATATCCACACTTCATGAGTCGCGCCTGAGCGGTGCGGCAGAATAGGACTAGCGAGGTTTGCATCAGGATCTCCAAAAATTAATCGACATTCAGCAGGTCGATTTCAAAATCGCCGAGCTGACCCGGCAGATCGACATTCTTCCCGTCCAGATCAAACAGAAGGAAGCTGAGCTTAACGAGTTCCTCAGTCATCACGAGGAGCATAAGGCGCGGCTCACGGCCAATCAGAAGGAGCGCAAAGATCTCGACGTTGACGTCCTGGCGATCAAGGCCAAGATCTCCAAGCATCGCGATCAGCTTTACGAAGTCAAGACGAACGAGCAGTACAAGGCGATGCTCAGAGAGATCGAAGGGGAAGAGGCTAAGATCGCCCAGATCGAAGACAAGATCCTGGAAAAGATGGTGGAAGCCGAAGGATTGCAGAAACTCGTTCAGGACGCGGCTTCGCGCCTCGACAGCGAAAAAGCACGCGTAGCCGCAGAAATTCGGCAGCTCGAATCGGAACGGCAATCCCTCTCGGGCGAACGGGCCGGCCTCGACGAGCAGCGCAACCAGCTCGCGGGTTCACTTGACCGCTCGTTACTCAGCACCTATGACAGGGTACGGCGCGGACGTGGAGGGATGGCCGTTGTTGAGGCTAAAGACGGTGTCTGCACCGGCTGCCACGTACGCATGCGGCCGCAGATGTACAACGACGTCCGGCACGGAGACAGCATCATTTATTGTGAAAGCTGTGCGCGCATCCTCTACTACATCGCACCGGCTGTAGACCAGGAGGCAGCTGCCGCGGAGGGTGGCACACGCGTAAACATGAGCGAGTGAGCATGTGCCTCCGGAAGGGCCATCCAGGCCATGAGGAAGGGCAGCGGTGCCAGGCGCCCTTGTAGCGGGCTCGCAGCGCGGGCAGTCCTGTAGCACCGGCACGCTCAGAACACGGGTGAAAAAGGCCCGGAGGATCGTGATCGGCTCTGGCTCGTTCGACATCATCGCTCATGTTGATGGCGGCTCCCGCGGTAATCCTGGCCCGGCGGGATACGGCGTGGTCCTGACGACCGCCGATGGCATGCCGGTTGCCGAAATTGGCGAGTTTATCGGGCGTACCACCAACAACTTTGCCGAGTATCAGGGTTTGCTGGCGGCCCTTGATTACGCCATCGAGAACGGCCACCGTCGTGTGAAGATCCGCTCCGACTCGGAGTTGATGGTGCGTCAGCTCCAGGGCCGGTATAAGGTGAACAGTCCTGCCCTCGCGCCCCTTTACCAAAAGGCACGGCAGATGATCGCCGGCTTTGATGCTTTCGCGATCGAACACATCCCTCGTGAGCTCAACCGGCAGGCCGATCGCTTGGCCAATCTCGCGATGGATCGGGGCAAGGGTTCGCGGGTCCTAACGCCTATCGAGAGGGCCCTTCACGAGAAGACCGCCGAACGAATCAAAGTCCCTAACCTTCATGCCCGCGCCACCTACCACCAGGGCGTACTCAAATTGCAAGAGGAACTGCCGCTTTCGGAGGGCGAAGAAGTGGAGATCAAGATTATTCGTGAGGAGGAGTCCGGCCCGGCCGATGCAGAGTAAGTGTCAAGACCGCGACGAGCCTTGAGGCGAGCCTTGGCCGTTATCGGAGTCGCGGGATTCCGATGATGATCCGTTGTTCTCGAGAGTCACCTCATCGATCAATTTCTCGCCTGTATCCCTGGAGATAGCGCCTTCATGCACAGCCTCCTGCACCACGCTCCGCTCGGCGGCAGTCACGTGCACGCGTGCGATCGCAAGTTCTTCCTGGGCTCGCTTCAGCTCTTACGTTATCGAGACGGGTATCGACTTCCGCTGGCAACTGCTCGTAGGCAGGAGTTGAGCCACACTAGCAACTCCATTGCTGTATGAGTGCTCAGCGCGCCAGAACCTCGAGGTAGCTTCCTTAAGATTAACCGGAATGCAGCTCACGATAAACAATTACCGGATTCGCGTTCATCCGCAATATCGCTACGTTAATATCGCTGCGTTTTCGGTTCCGGATCCATGCCATTGATTTGCAGCCTGCACTATCCCGTCACCGCCGCGCATGCGCCGCATGCTATATGCGTCGCAAAGTGCTTGTAATCTTCAGACACTACTTGCGCTCCAAAGTGAATCCAACGGATTGAACGGTCATGGTAGCTTTATAATCGATTAGATCACCTCTTGACAGACTTAGGCAAAGCTGGTATCCCTTCCTCTCCCAGCTTTGGAAGTAAGCCGATGCGTATTGCCATGACCCCGATCTATCCAGGCCGCACTTTCAGCGTAATTAAACGATTTGAAATCACAAATGCGGCCGGAATCGACGCGAATTTTGCGCAGGTCAAGAGGGCTTGGATTGAATCAATTCCCTTCAAGACTCACCTGGGCTTGGTACCATCGGCTGGCCCAGCGTTAAGTCGATTTTCGACCTTGGTTTGTACGGCAAACGGATTCTCACCATAGGAGTCTGCAATGCGATTTCTAGCGATTTTTTTATTTCTCGTTCCCCTGCCAGGCTGGGCACAGACGGCGGCCACGTGGCCTCTCGATCCGCTGAATTTCCCCCGGATCAAGACATATTCCGCATACCGTTCTTCGAGTAACAACCTTTTGGTAATGAGCAATGACGACAGCAAGCATCCTCAGCCCGGCGAAACAGTTGTCCTGGCGAATTTGACTGGCCCAGGCATCGTCAATCACATCTGGATTACGATTGCAGACAACGAATACGCTTGGCCCCGCCTGCTCCGATTTAGGGTGTATTACGATGGCCACAAGACACCGAGCGTAGACGCCCCGGTGGGAGATTTCTTCGGCGTGGGTCTTGGCTACGAGCGCAACTTGAATTCAATCATGGTTCGTGACGCATCCTTTGGCCGGGCGCGCAATTCCTATTGGCCCATGCCTTTCCGCAAGTCCTGCAAGATTACGGTGACCAACGAGGGCAAGCGCCGCATGAGCAATCTCTACTATCACGTGGACTGGCAGAAGCACGCGACTCTGCCCGAAGACATCGGCTACTTCCACGCGTACTACCGTCAAGGGACGCCTCCCCCCACCGGCAGGCTTTACAACATTTTGGACATTAAGGGCGCAGGGCAATACGTGGGAACCGTCATGAGCGTGTTGCAAAGCGAAGTCGGATGGTTTGGCGAAGGTGACGACATGTTCTACGTGGACGGGGAGAGTAAACCGCGCATCGAGGGCACGGGCACCGAGGACTACTTCAATGATGCCTGGGGATTGCGGCTCACTGACGGTCCCTGGACGGGAACACCCATCGCCGAGGGCGAAGGAGTCGGCGCGCGCCTGACGGGCTACCGCTGGCACGTTTTGGATCCTGTTCCGTTCGCCAACTCCATAAAGGTGCAGATCGAGCACGCAGGGTGGACATACAACGCGGACGGAAGCGTTCGTTCGGGATTCGAGGAGCGCCCCGACTACTTCTCGAGCGTCGGGTTCTGGTACCAGAAGGGTGTTAACGAGGGTTTGCCCGAGCCCCCTTATGGCAACGGCCGCTTGCCGCATGGGAATGCCCTCCAGATTGAAGTGGAAAACGCCCTTCCGGATGTGACGACTGAGAAGGGGCAAGCTTCCGTACAAAAGGAGGTCTTCTGGTCAAAAGACATCCTCTTCTTCAAGGCGGAAGGCCCGCGTTCGGCGATGAACGTCCCTATTGACGTCCCGCACACCGGTCGCTATGAGGTCATCGCGCAGGTTGCGGAGGCCCCCGACTACGGCAATTACATGGTGACGCTCGACGGAAAACTGACCAATGCCGTGACTTCTACCTGGGCCTCCTCGGACGTGCCGCCTCCGCAAGCCCAGATCATTCACAATTATGTTTCGGAGATGTACGTCGCTCCCGATTACATGTTGGGCTGGTTTGACCTCAGCCAAGGCCGACATACTCTGACCTTCACCTGCGTAGGCAAGGACCCTATGGCCACTGCCTTCAACTTAGGCATTGATGGCGTCGTGCTCGCGGAGGTGGGAAGGTTCAGTCCTGCGGATATCAGCACTGAAGTTGAGGCGTCCGTCGCTGCCCGATCGCTTCCATCCGGAACGGTCGTGTATCGCGGACAGCCGCTCAACTATTATGTGGAGCGCTATAAGCGCGCCAAGCCAGAGCAGCGGCCTGGAATTCTCCGACAGATTGGCGCGTTCGGTGAAGACGCCGGACCGGCCATCAACCTGTTGTCAGACGCGCTTGCTGAAAACGATCCCGAGGTGCGGCAGGCCGCTTGCTTGGCTCTTGCTCAGACAAAAGAGAAGGCCGCACCCGCGGCGGTATTGCTTGGCAAGCTGCTGCGGAGCGATGACCCAGTGACGCGCCTGGCTGCCGCCCTGGCGCTGCGAGAAGCGGGGAAGGCGGCACGCACCGCGATCCCCAACCTGGTTGAGGCGCTGAACGACTCTTCGCCAACGACGCGATTTATGGCTGCCATGGCGCTGGGGCAGATGGGAGATGCCGCCGCGCCCGCCGTCCCGGCCCTCACCCAAAGGCTCCAGGCACCAAACGAAGAGTTCAGGATTCAACGCAATATCATACGCGCGCTGGGAAGCATTGGCCCGACAGCATCCGCAGCGCTTCCTGTTTTGCAAGAGATACGCAAGCAAGAGGCTCTGCAGCAGGAAGCCGACGGAGCGATTCTGCGAATCAAAGGGAAATTACCCCCGACCTGGCACTGAGCGTGGTCGAAATCAAGACCTTATGCGAGTCCCACGCTCTAAACGGGGGCCGCTATATACGGCCGGACCATTTTCTTGGGATCGACAACGCGGTCAAATTCAGCTTCCGTTATGAAGCCGAGCTTCAGCGCCGCGGCCTTGAGCGTGAGGTCGTTGTCCATCGCGTAATGGGCAATCTTGGAAGCCTGGTCATAGCCGATCACCGGTGAAAGCGCCGTGACCAGCATGAGCGACTCCTCGACATATTGGTTAATCTTTTTCAGATTCGGCTTGGTTCCTTCCACCAGGAATTTCCGGAAGTTCGTGCACGAATCGGCCATGATCGTGACGGAGTGCATGACGTTGAAGATGATCAGCGGCTTGTAAACGTTCATTTCAAGATAGCCGCCAGCGCCGCCAAAACCCACCGCCGTGTCGTTCGCTATCACCTGGACGGCGACCATGGCGAGAGCCTCGGCCTGGGTTGGGTTCACTTTGCCGGGCATAATCGACGAGCCCGGTTCGTTCTCGGGAATCTTCAGCTCCGCGAAACCTGCCCGTGGACCGCAGGACATGAGGCGGATATCGTTGGCGATCTTGTAGAGTGAGACGGCCAGGGTGCGCAATGTGCCGGAGAGTTGTACCAGCGCGTCGTGAGCGCCCTGCACCGTAAATTTGTTCGGCGCTGTGACGAAGGGCAGGTTTGTGAGCTTGGCGATCTCGTCGGCAACGGCATCGCCAAAGCCAGGCGCCGCATTGATGCCGGTGCCGACGGCCGTGCCACCCAGCGCCAGACGATAGACGCCCTTCAGCGCATCTTCGATCCGATCGAGATCGTCCGCGAGCACGCCTTCGTAGCCGGACCACTCCTGCCCAAGTGTGAGCGGCGTGGCGTCTTGCATGTGCGTGCGGCCGATCTTGACGATGTCGTTCCACTCCTCGACCTTAGCGGCGATCGCATCTCGCAGGTTCTTGACCGCTGGAATAAGCCGCTGCTTCACGTTGACGGCGGCCGCGATATTCATGGCCGACGGGAAGGAGTCGTTGGACGACTGGGACATGTTGACGTGATCGTGGGGATGAACCGGCGTTTTGCTTCCAAGCGGCGTGCCGGCGATCTGGCAGCAGCGGTTGGAGATCACTTCATTCACGTTCATGTTAAATTGCGTGCCGCTGCCGCTCATCCACACGTGCAAGGGGAACATGTCATGGTGCTGGCCCGCCAGGATTTCGTCGCAGACCTGAACTATTAAATCGTGACGCTTTTGGTCGAGACGCTTGCCGGCAAAGTTGGCATGCGCGGCGCCTTTTTTCAAGGTCGCGTAGGCGGAGATCATTTCGCGTGGCATCAGGTCTTTGCCTATGCTGAAGTGCTCGAGCGAGCGCTGGGTTTGTGCGCCCCAGAGCTTATCGGCCGGAACATCGACCTCGCCGAGGCTATCGGTTTCCTTGCGAATATCTGGCATCTCATTCCTCCTTTCGACCGGCCCTTAGCCGCACCTCCGAGACCTCGAATGCGGACTTCTCCTAAGAACTCTACTTTTATTCTGAATCCGAAAACCAGTTCGTGCTGCATTTTTCCCGCGTGCGAGTAATATTGAAAAACGGGCTGAAAGGCTTCGTGTCTTACAATCATATGTTCCCTCGGAGGTCACGGTGTCGAGGCTCCCAATAACCCGGTTGAGCGCTCGCGTGAGGCGGCGGCAGGTTCTGGCCGGACTCGCCGTCATGGCCCTCTTGCTCGGTCCGGCCCGTGCGCGGATTCTCCCTGCCCTGCCTCGGTCCAGGACGGAAACCAAGACCGCCGCTCCTCCCGCCAAACCCAAGCTGATCCTTATTCTCATCATCGACCAGTTCCGTTACGACTATCTGGTTCGGTTTCGACCCAATTTTGTGCCCGGCGGATTCAATCTGCTGCTCAACGGCGGGGCCAACTTCGTTGACTGCCGGTATGACTATGCCGCCACGGCCACCTGTCCGGGACACGCGACGCTGCTTACGGGCGCCTATCCGAGCACGCATGGGATCATCGGTAACGAGTGGTATGATCCCACACGCTACGAGCGTCTCTATTGTGTGGCTGATCTCGACACAACCCAAGTGGGCGGCGTGACCGGGCCCGGTTTCTCGCCGCGCAACTTGATAGGGACCACGCTCGGCGACGAGATGCGCCTGGCCAACGGATTCCAGTCGAAAGTCCTGGCGATTTCCCTAAAGGACCGCGCGGCCGTAATACCCGGCGGCCATCTTGCCAACGCCGCTTACTGGTACGACGTCGAGAGCGGCCAGTTTGTTTCCAGCACGTATTACCTGAAAAGCCTGCCCGACTGGGTTCGAAACTTCAACCAGGCGCAGCCGGCCAAGCGCTACTGCGGACGGCAATGGCAGGCGCTGCCCGATACTCCTGTCGCGACAGGGACCGTCTTGAGCACCTTTCGGTCCAGTCCCGGCGAAGCTTCCCCGATGGCAAGTTCATCGGCTGGTTAAATCAGACGCCGTATATGAATCAGCTTGAACTCGATTTCGCGCGGGCGGCAGTCGAGAGCGAGCATCTCGGCCAGGGCTCTCAAACCGACCTTCTCACGGTGTCATTGAGTGCGAACGATTACGTCGGGCACGCATTTGGACCGTATAGCCTGGAGGTCGCCGATGCCACGTTGCGCACGGATCGCTACCTCGCGGACTTCTTTCAGCAGATTGACCGGCTCGTGGGACTAAATAACGTTTGGATCGTTCTTTCGGCCGACCACGGTGTGGCTCCGGAGCCACGCTTTTCGAAGAAGAACCACCTTGGCCAGGGCAACTTGATTCCAAGCCGGGTGGAACACGCCGTCGAACAGGCCCTGACCAGCGCTTTTGGACCGGCTCCGAGCGGTCAGTGGGTCCAGGACGCCGACGAATTCTACGTCAATCTTAATCCGCTGATCCTAAGAAAGTATAAAGCGGATCGCGCCAAGGCTCAGGAGGTCGCGGCCCAGGCAGCCGCTTCGGTTCCCGGAGTTCGCGCCGCCTTCAGCCGAACGCAATTGCTCACCGGACAACTACCGTTGGGGTCGCTGTCTCGAAAAGCCGCGCACAGCTTCAACAGCGAGCGGGGTGGCGACGTATTTCTGATTCTCGATCCCTTCACTCTTGCGGCGGCGGGTGAATCCGGCACCAGTCACGGCACTCCCTGGAGCTACGATGCCCAGGTCCCTCTCATCTTTTGGGGCCAGGCATTCATGACCGGCACCTACCGAAGTGCCGTGGAACCTATCGATTTGGTACCCACGATTGCCGCCGCCCTCGACATCACGCAGCCGTCCGGAGCCGAAGGGCGTCCACTTACGGTAATGCTCAAGTAAAGGGAATCCTCTACTAGGATTACAAAATGTCGGGTATGCGATCAGCTTGACAGCATTCTACAAAATTCTGTAGAATCGCAGATCACTTCAACCGGTTAAGCAGAACGTCGACCGAGATCAAGAGAAGTTCGAGGAAAAGGAGGTGGCGCGGACCCGTTCGGTCCAAGGTGGCCCAAGCGGATAGACCCTAATCTCAGGAGGTTTTATGAAGAATCTGATGATCGGCTGCGCAGTGGCAACGCTTGTTGCTTTGTCGGCCAGGTCAGAAGCGAGACCCCCCGAGGTCTTTCCTGTAGTGAAGCAGAGAGCGGTTGTTCCACTGGCGCACGAGCAGCTCGGTTTGGCTAGTTGGTACGGCGAGGAACTACAAGGCTGTAATACGGCAAGCGGCGAGGCTTACGATCCACGTGGCCTGACCGCCGCGAGTCCCGATCTGCCCTTGGGGTGCAAGGTTCTAGTGACGAACCTCACCAACAAAAAATCTCTGGTGGTTCGAATCAACGACCGCGGGCCGGTGACTCGCGGACGCTTCTTGGATCTCTCCAAGGCGGCGGCCTTGCGTCTTGGGTTTGTAGGAGCAGGGACGGCACTGGTGAAAATGCGAACCATCCACTATCCCAAAGGCTACATTGTGACCGGGCACCATCGGCTTACCCGATTGTCGGCCTGCTTGGCAGGCGTCAAATAACGCTAACCGCTAATCGGGGGGCTCCTCCCGGATGCGGGTCTGGTTGAGTTGAGCCCCACTGATTCCTTATTTAGTCCGGCTGGTCGAAGATATTCCCCTTCCATTTCCCTCAGACGGTTCCGGCGACCAAGGTACCGGGCTGCCCATTACCATCCTCTTGCATGAGCCTGGCATCATATTCCTATCAGACAGCGGGAGGCAAACTGAGTGCTTGCTAGTGGCTTGAGATGGAAGGTGTTCCTATCCTCTTTAGCAGGAATTCTTCTGATTCCGCCCTTGGGATCCAGAAACGAGGCGCGCCAAATAGGGCCGGCCTCGCCTCAGAGCCACGCCGAGAGCGGTACCGCTTCACATGCTGCAATGCCCGGCATGGACCAACCGGAATCTACCGCTACCCTCGATCACGAGGAACAGGAAGTCGCCATGGACGCCATGTCGCATGAGCACATGCACATGAGCGTCCATATGCAGTTCACCGAGCTGCGGCCGACCAATGCCGCCGATCAAAAGCGCGCCGCCGAACTGGTCCAGATTCTACGCGCTTCGATCGCGCGATATCGCGACTATCACGTGGCTCAGGAGGAGGGCTACACCATATTCCTCCCTCGTCTACCTCAGGCGATCTACCACTTTAACAACTATGAGAACGGGCTCAACGCCCTGTTCGACTTCGATCCGGTTCATCCGACGTCGCTGCTCTACAAAAAGACGGCGGGCGGCTATGAATTGCTGGGCGCGATGTACACTGCTCCTCGCAACACGACGGAGGATGAACTGGACCGGCGCGTGCCACTCAGCGTAGTTCGCTGGCACCAGCACGTGAACATCTGCCTGCCACAAAAGGGTCAAGTAAGGACGGTCGACTTCGCTCTATTTGGACCCCATGGCTCAATCTCGACTGCAGGGGCCTGCTCGGAAGCCGGAGGAAGGTGGTTCCCAGTGATCTTTGGCTGGATGGTTCATGTCTATCCGTTTGAGAAAGATCCTGCGAAGATCTGGGCCCATTGACCTGCACAGGTTGGGACCAGCCTCCGGCCCGCGTCGAGGATGCCGCCGGGACTCCGGCGCGACCGCTCTGACGAAAGGAGACGAGGATGCCGATTCAACGGAACACGGTGGACTTGTCTCCCTACCCTGATCTGGTCGTGATCTATCTCGGCATGCGGGTTCAGAGCCTGCGGGGCTTCTTCACTATGCTCGGCTTCGGGCCCCGGATCGCTAAGGCGGTCGCGCAGAATCCTGATGGGCTGCTCCGGCACGAGTCTATGATCTATTCGTTTGTCCCGGTCCACGTGGGAATGCGTCAATACTGGCGCGACTTCGAGTCGCTCGAGAGTTGGGCGAGATCGCTACCGCACCAGGAGTGGTGGAAGTCATTTCTGGGCGACCCGGGTGGCACTGGCTTCTGGCACGAGACCTACTCGATCCGCGGCGGCATGGAATGCGTCTTCGACAATGTGGCCGCACCTCTCGGGCTGAGTTACTTCGCCCCTGTGGTCAAAGCCAAAGGCCCCATGTTCGGAGCGCGGGGCCGCCTGAAGATCGAGGGAGAAGCCAAGGTTCCTCCGGCCGTGGCCGAACGAGATAGAGATGGGTTTTAAACAACACAGGGTCATACAGATGGCGCATGCTCCTGCTGTCACGTCCTGGCGTTGTCTTTTTCCTCTAGCCGCTCGATCCTTATCCGGCAGGCGGCTTGAAAAAGCCGATGAGCCGAAGCTCCTGCGGGGAATGTTCAAAGGTATCGCACCAGTTCGTTCACTACCATCTGCACTCCAAGATAGGGATCTCCCGGTCCCTCGTACTCGATCGAATACACGCCCTTGAACGCGTTCTGCCTGGAAGCCGCGATGCAGCTGGGGAAATTGAAACGGACCTCGTTGCCGCCCGCATCGAAATCAAGCCCCTTGGCGTGACACACGGTCTTCGCATAAGGGAATAGCTTGGGAAGGGCGCGCTCGCGCGTCGGCTCATCGGGGAAATTGCCGAAATCGGGCAGCGAACCCAGAAACTTGCTGTCCACAGCACGGAAGAGCTCCACCAACGCCTCCGGGTGGGTCGATCCGATCGGGCCGTGATTCTCGATTAGCACGGCAATGCCCTTCGATTTGCCGTAGGCGGCCAAGGCCCGGTACGACTCAACCGTCAGGGTAAGGTTGTCCACGTCCATATCGCCGGGATCACAGCGTACCGACTGTGCTCCCAACTGTTTGGCAATGTCGATCCATTTTTTCGATGCCTCGACTGCCGCCTGGCGGACCCCCGGCTTGGGGTCGGAGAGGCCACCCTCGTGCGAAAGCTCAGGGATATCCACGGGAATGTTGATCACTCGCGATCCAGAGGCCCGCAATTTGTTCTTCAACACCTGCAGGTAGGTGCTTTCGGTGGAAGCGAAATGGGGCGCCACGAATTCAAGATTGCGTACGCCGTACCTGCTGGCGATCATCCCGGGAAAATCGAGCAGCACAAGGTCCGTCCCGGACGGGCTGTGCTCCTTTTCGCGCGTTGCCAGGAACTGGTTGTGAAAGCTCCAACTGGAAATGGCGACCCGATTGAGTTTAGGATTTCCCGCCGGCCGCGCCGCCTTGTGTTTCTTCGCGCGGCGCCGCGGCAAGGCGGCATCGACATTTTCTGCCAAAGGCCCCATTAAACCAGTAAGGCCCGACAAGCCCACACATACAGTTAGTCCGCCCAAGCCGGCCAGCCGGTCGAGGAATTCGCGCCGTTTCATACTTCCCACCTCTCGATCATTTTCGCACAGCAGTTGCCCGGATCCATCAAGCTGACGACTGAATTATATCCATGGTGCCCGCTAAAGCGTGTTTTTTGTGGATGGATTTGACTAGGTTCGGCACCGTCCTCGAAATCGGCCTAGAGGGTTTCAACGCCGCACTTGTTGCCGCACTTGTTAAGGCGTCCCTACCGTATTCCGCCGATGCAGGACTCGTTTCCCCTGAATTACTGTGTCCAGCGTTTCGAGCCGCCGACGGTTACCGTGGTGCCATTTGAAGACCGGCACATTTTCGACCTGCTGCTCCGCGGAGATATCCGTCCGGAGTACGTCTGGCAATCTCTTCACGGCCATATGGAGTACTTTATAGGCTCCAAGGCTGCTGTCACAGCCCTTGCGAGCCTGGAAAGCGGTGACCGGGCCGTCGCCATTCACTCTGATCTCGGCAACGGTAAGACCGCTGTCCTTGAGGTTCTGAAGGTCAAGGCATTCGACGCCGGGTACGACGTCTACAGCGTCGTCGAAAGACGCGGAGACGCTTTTCGAAGAACTGCAAGCGGTCTTCAAGTCATCCCGAAAAACGCTGCTGATCGTGGAGCATTATGCAGACCGGCTGGACGCAATCGACTTTATTGGCAAACATGCCCCTGGCAACGTGGTGCTTGTCTGCACCCCGCGAACATCCACGCATGATCTGATGGTGAGCCGCCTTGCCGAGCGCCTCAAGCCTGACACAGTCCTGGAATTACCGGTGGAGTGCCTAAGTCAAGGAGAACTCGAACCGATCGTCAACTTGTTTGATCATTATGGCCTGTGGGGCGACCCTGCGGCTAAATCGAAGCATTACAAACTAGCCAAGGGCTGCGCCCTTGATATCCCGTTCGATTGCGATAGAAAGTGTTGCTCGCGAAGGCGCTCACAGCGGTATGCTCCTGGTATCTCACCACACAGGAGCGCACCATGAACGCCTTCTACGAGCATCATCAGCATAGCATCCAGTTCCGGTATCGATGCTTCGATCGAATCCTGCTGAACGGTTTGATCCAGCCGTTCCAACAACCCGAGCGCGTGCTCGGGTTCTTTAATACCTATCGTGAAGGGAAAAGGGTAACGCGGCAGGCCTTGACGGAAATCGCCGATCAGTTCCAATACTGGCTGAAGAACCGATCCGAGAAATGGGGTGCTCCTATCGTGGAAGCGCCCGAAGAAAAGCGACGCGATGACTTCGTACAGAAGTATCTGCGAAATTGCCCCTCCGATCGAGTGGCCGTGATCCTCAAGGCCCGAGAACCCGCCCGGATCCTGGTGGCGATCGGCGGAGAGAAGAATGACAGCCCGCACCTGGAATTCAAGCAACGCTGGGTCAACCAGTACAATTTCTATCTGAACGACCAACACTGGGGTCGGATGTTTGTACGCCTGTGTCCCTACTTTCCCTTCTCGGCGCGGGTATGCCTGAACCAGCACCACTGGCTGGCCCTCCGCCTGCGGGAGGAGGGAATCGACTTTCAACAGTGCACCAACGCTTTCCTCCGCTGTGGCCATCCCGGACGCTTGCAGGAGCTGGCCGACTCGCTCACCGCCCAGGGCCTGCTGCGCTGTGGGCAGAAATGGCTGGCCGCCTTCACCCCCTTCTTTACGCCGCAGGAGCGACAGTCGGCCGGCTGTCAACACCGGCTCTTCTTCTCGCAGGTGGAATACTGTGACAATCTCATCTTTCATCGCCGCGCCGCTGTCGACCAAGTCACCCAGCGTCTGCTGGACCTGAATCGGACGCTGGGGCAGCCTAAGAAGATCACCCTGATTTTCGGCCGCAAAGTGACCCAACAATACAAGGGTAAGTTGCAGACGGTGATCGAAGATCTCGACCTGCCCAATCCTGTAATCCGGACTCATTACGGACATGGTTTTGCCAAGCAGTACGTTCGAGACGACCGCTTATTGCGCACCGAACCGGCCACTAACAACGTTTACGACTATGGCGTCAATAAGAACGTCGAAAATCTCCCTCGACTCCGGGAGCGAATGTCCGAGATCGTCGACAACTATCAAAATGTCCAGCAAGACATCCTGGAGACCTTTGTCGACCGTGGGCAACTACGCCAGCTGGCCGAGCCCAGCAGGCTTCCCAACGGCAAGCGCCTCCCAGGCCTGAAACTCGACCATCCCCGCCAACTGGCGGTCATGCACTCCCTCGTTCGCTTCGCCAACCTCGTCGTGGGTGGAACCTTCACCACTGCCGATCTCTATGGCCCGGCGTTGGATGCTCTCGGTCGGAGCCCAGCCCACTACTCTCTGGCCTCGCTCCGCTATGACCTGTCCAAGCTACGCGCCAAAGGGCTTCTAGAAAAGCTTCCTCACTCCCGCCGCTATCGACTGATCGGCAAGGGCTACTCCATCTGTCTGGTCTTTCTCAAGCTCTTCGAACGAATCTATGCACCTCTTACCGCCGGCATCCTCAAGCCCTTCGCCGGGGATCACAAACTAGCGGAAGGGAAACGATGCGAACTCGACCGTTTGTATCAACGCCTCGGCAATGATCTGGATGCACTCCTGAGCGCTGTCGGTCTCAAAACGGAATTAAACTATCTCACGAAGACGTGCGGTTCCGAATGGCAAGGGATTCTGATTGACCGTTTCAAGGCTCCCCAGATCAGACCCGCTTTGCGCCGATCATCGAAACGCTGGCGAAGCAAAAGCGTTACTACGAAGCAGTGATCTCCACTCTCGTACTTAATGTGCTGGAATTTCCGCCATCTATCGATCTCCTGCTGTCGCTTTGGTGGCAGGCAGTGTTGGAAGCCGACTTCAAGCAAGACGCGTCAGTCCGGGAGGTTCTTGACGCATTGAGCGGACGCATTAGCCTTCGCTCCTCTGTTGCCGGGCAATTCATTCTTACCCAATTTGCCGATCCCAATGTTCTGGTGAGTGTTCTAACGAAGATGGCGAAAGCGAGCGACGGCAGTGCCCGAAACAACGACAACTATTTCGAATTGCTGAAGAGTCTCACTAGCTAGCTAAGTTCAACGGCCTCCAGCACGTTTTCCCAGAGCGCGATCGCAAGAGGGCGCTCATTCGGTACTACGAAGCCATAAAGGACTTGTATTTCACCCGAAAGAACCCGTTGTTCTGGTTGCAGTACGCTATCGCCTGTACCGTGTTCGAGGAGTTCGACCCGGCCGACAAGTATTTCGACACGGCGTATGCACTCGCTGAAACAAAGGAATTCAACGCGTTTCAGATTGATAACCACTACGCTCGGTTCTTGTTAATGCGTGCGATCAGGTCCAAAGACCCCGCAAATTGCATGAAGAGTTTCAGGGATGCACGAAAGCTCATCTTCGAGCAAATACAGACGGAGCGATTACACTACCCGTTCAGCGTGGCCACCAACATCGCCGAGTTCTACGATCAGTTCGCGGCGTACCTAAGTACCCGCAGAACGGGACTGCAGCATTGGCTCTATCCCCCCCAAATCGCCGCCGACCAGGGCTAGGGCTGACCAAAAAAATGAACGTCAGAATTTCGAATAGATTTCGCCAATTTTAAACGGAGGAAGGATTCGAACCGCCGCCCCACGGTAAGGAGAACCGCGTTGAGGCGTCGCTCATACAGAGAGGAGCGGACGCTCCCTGTCTCACAGGAAATGCGAGCGGTACTTCCTTTGCACCCCGGGACTACGCCCGCTCACGAACCATTCACCCACATCTGCGGAAGCCTCAGCTAGCAGATCCCAAAGGGTCCGTAGCGTTCGTAGGATCCAGTCCAGAAGCTTCACCCCACCCCACACGAGGATTTGCTGAAGTGACCGGGCTGGCTCTCCTGGGTCTAACCGGAGTGGAGAATGAGCTCCGTCGGTCGCGTAGCTGGTCAACACCAAGCCGCTATAAAGAGCGACAAACCCAAGCAGGATCAGCCTCAGCGTCCACAGGAAGACCAGGGTTGCAATGCTCATCTGAAAACTCCTCACCCATGCTTTAGATTCAGTAGCAAGTCCAAGGATTCTATATCGGCAAAAATCCGGCAAAGTTAAGCCCCAAGGTCCACCCCGGTCAAGCCCTGCATGACGGCCGTCGGTTTACTATCTAAATCAAGCACTTGCGCGCAGGTGAACGTGCCACCCAGACTTTTCCTCTTGCTCCCAGCATCCCTCTTCTGCCATCGTATGGACAAGGCTGACGCGCGGCGTAGGAGTCCTGGCGCTCTTACCTTACAGCGGATCTGCGAATTGCCGATGAATTCGGCTGCGATCGACTGCCATCCGAGGAAAGATTCTGGCTGTGGCTGAAGAAAACGCAATCTATTGGCTCGGGCTGACTCGCATCGAAGGGCTGGGCGTGCGAGGTATGCACCGTCTGATCGAGCGCCTGGGTTCCCCAGCCGAGATTTATCGCTCTTCGATCGCGGCGCTTGAGGCATGCGGACTACGTGCGCACGTCGCACAATCCATCTTTCGCAAGGCGGGACTCGAGGAAGCGGAGAAACTGGCGGAGACCGCGGCGGCATCCGGCAGCCAGATTCTCACCTACGCCAGCGCGGACTATCCGTCGCAGCTCAAGCAGATCGCGGATCCGCCCCTGGTGCTTTACGTGCGCGGTAATGTGAAACTGCTCTCACAGCCTGGTGTGGCCGTGGTCGGAACGCGACGGCCCTCCGCGTACGGAAGCCAGGTAGCGGTGCGGCTGGCCCGTGAGTTGGCGGAGCGGCAACTGGTGGTCACGAGCGGCTTGGCGCGTGGTATCGATTCCTCAGCGCATCGCGGCGCACTGGAAGCACGGGGAAAGACGGTGGCTGTGCTTGGAAGCGGCATCGACGTGATCTATCCTCGCGAGAACAAAAAGTTGGCCGAGGAGATCGTCTCTGCTGGCACACTCGCGAGCGAGTTTCCTCCGGGGACATCACCGGCTCCAGAAAACTTTCCGATACGCAATCGCATCATTAGTGGATTGTCGCTCGGTGTGGTGGTGGTTGAGGCAGCCGAATACAGTGGGTCGTTAATCACGGCGCGTCTGGCGCTTGAGCAGGATCGCGAGGTCTTCGCGGTGCCAGGCAATATCACGTCGGCACAGAGCTTTGGCCCTAACCACTTGATCAAGCAGGGGGCCAAGCTGGTAGACGGCTGGCGTGACGTGGTGGATGAGTTGCCGGCTGCGATCCGCATGCAATTCCTCCCCCAAGCCGCCGATTCGTCTGCGGGAGAAACCGATGTGGCCGGAGACACCTCGCAGCACCTGCCTGCAACCGCACTCCTGTTCGAGCAGTCGTTGAATCCCGAACAGAAGGCGGTCCTCCAGGCTCTCCGCGTCGATGAAGCGCTCTTCGTGGATTCTATTTTAGGCAGCGTCGATCTGCCCCATCCCCGCCTTCTGGCTACTTTGCTGGATCTCGAGAATGAGCGGCCTGGTGCGCCAGTTACCCGGAAAACAGTTTATTCGCAAGCTGTAGCCGGTAAGTGGGAGAGGCCAATTGCCAACGCGCAACAAGCAGGTTCCGATGCATTACCTGATTGGGATTGCCAGGTAGGCATGCGTCGAATATGCCGCCAAGACATCCAATTGCAGTATCGGGAGCTCTAGAGCACCGAAGGGTAAGCAGTTACTGAGAGTTAAGAACTATGGCCAAATCGCTCGTAATCGTGGAATCGCCGGCTAAGGCGAAGACCATTAACAAATACCTCGGGTCAGATTTCACCGTGAAGGCCTCGATGGGCCACGTAATGGATCTTCCGAAGAAAGACCTCGGTGTCGATGTCGAAAAACAGTTTACGCCCAGCTACCACATGATCCCTTCGAAGAAAGACGTCATCAAGGATTTGAAGTCGGCTGCGGCCAAGACTGATGCCATCTACCTTGCTGCCGACCCCGATCGAGAAGGGGAAGCCATCTGCGCTCACTTACGTGAGATTCTGGAATCGAAGAAGACCACATTCCACCGGGTTATCTTTAATGAGATCACGCGCGACGCCATTCGCGAGGCGTTCGCTCATCCCGGACAAATCGACGAGCGGCTGGTGGATGCGCAGCAGGCTCGACGCATCCTTGACCGCTTGGTGGGTTACCAGGTAAGTCCGCTTCTGTGGGACAAAGTGAGACGCGGCATCTCCGCCGGCCGCGTCCAGACTGTAGCCCTGCGCCTCATTGTAGAACGCGAGCGGGAAATTCAGGCATTCCGGAAACGGGAATACTGGACCATTACGGCCGCGCTTGAAGGCCAGACTCCGCCGCAGTTTGAAGCGAGACTGGCCAAATACCTGGGCAAAGATGTGGAGATTGCCGATCAGTCGGCAGCCGATCGCATTGTAGAGGCGGTCAAGGCGCGGCCGTTCGTGGTGAGGTCTGTACCCACGCGCGAGAAGCGCAAGTATCCGGTGCCACCTTTTATCACCAGCAAGCTGCAGCAGGAAGCCGTTCGCAAGTTGCGATTCTGGGCGAAGAAGACTATGACCCTTGCCCAGCGTCTCTATGAGGGAGTCGAGATCGGAGATGAAGGCGCGGTGGGCCTGATTACCTACATGCGCACGGACTCAACGCGGGTCGCCGATTCCGCACTCGCTTCTGCGCGCGAGTATGTCAAAAAGAAGTTTGGAGCTGCCTATCTGCCGCCGGAGGCGATCCGCTATAAGAGTAAGAAAGACGCCCAGGACGCGCATGAAGCCATCCGCCCTACGGATGTGACTCGCACTCCCGAGGCGATGAAGAAGTTCCTCGATGCGGATGAGTTAAAGCTCTACAAGCTGATCTGGCAGCGTTTCGTGGCTTCGCAGATGAACCCTGCGGTGTTCGATCAGACGACCATCGATATCGAGTCGGGAGATTATCTCTTCCGCGCTACTGGTTCGGTGCAGAAGTTCGACGGCTTTCTCAAGGTCTACGAGGAAGGCAAAGACGAAGCCATCAATGAGGAAGACGAGGGATTGGGGCGTCGCCTGCCCCGGGTGGAGGAGGGCGAGCGGCTGCGCTTGGATCACCTGAATCCCGAACAGCATTTCACCGAGCCACCTCCGCGTTACAACGAAGCCACGCTGGTGAAGGTGCTCGAAGAGAAGGGCATCGGCCGCCCATCGACATACGCGACCATCCTCTCCGTGATCCAGAATCGCGATTACGTGGAGAAGGTGCAGGGTCGCTTCTATCCGACCGAGCTGGGCATGGTGACCAGCGAGTTGCTGGTAAAGAATTTCACCGACATCTTCGATGTGGCCTATACGGCGCGCATGGAAGAGGAACTCGATGAGGTTGAAGAGGGCAAGATGAGCTGGATCGAGGCCCTCGACGATTTCTACAAGAAGTTTGAGAAGGATCTGCGCATTGCCGAGCGCGAGATGGTGGACCTGAAGGGAGAGGGCCTGCCTACGGAAGAGATCTGCGAGAAGTGCGGCCAGCCGATGAAGATCCGCTTCGGCAGGAACGGCAGTTTCCTCACCTGCACGACGTATCCTGACTGCGACGGCACTCGCGATCTAGGGCCCGATCTCGCCGCGAAGTACGGTGTCGCGACCGCGGCGCCGAGCGCACCGGAGATCCCGGACCAGGCATGCGAAAAGTGCGGTCAGCCGATGGTGGTGAAGCGCGGTCGATTCGGCTATTTCGTTGCGTGCAGCGGTTACCCGGAGTGCCGCAACACCAAGAAGATCGTGATGAAAGATGGCACGGCGACTGCGGTGGGTGACATCGCCGCTCGACGAGAAGTGTCCTGACTGCGGCAACAACCTCGTGATCAAGAGCGGACGCTATGGGCAGTTCACCGCCTGCAGTAACTACCCGAACTGCAAGTTTATCAAACGCGAGACGCTCGGTATTCCTTGCCCTGAGAAGGATTGCAGCGGCGAACTCACGGTTCGCAAAACGAAACGTGGTAAGACCTTCTACGGTTGCAGCCGCTACCCGGAGTGCAAGTTCACAGCCTGGGATAAGCCGGTGGCTGAACCTTGCCCGAAGTGCGGTTCACCCGTCCTGCTGGAGAAAATAACCAAGAGGGATGGTCCGGTTCGCTACTGCCCGAACGAGGACTGCAAGTACGAGCGGCCAGTTGCCGAAGTCACTTCATAATTCCTGTCGAGAAGAACCGGTTCCGGAATGCTGCGGAAGTTGTGACGAGTTCCTCAACCTTCCCAATCGTGAAGATTGACCACTGTTCGCGGCTGCCTGTTACCAATCAGCGAAATTCCTCTTGACATCTTCTTCCCCCCGGACTACTACAAACATGCTCCATTTGATAGAGCCTTAGAGGAAGACCAGGGTGGTCCATTCGGATGATCCGCCGCGGCGGGATTTCATGAAGCGCTCAGGAGCTGCGCTGGCCGGGCTCTTAGGCGGCTTCCCTGGGTACCGAAGAGGTGCGACTCTAATGAGGGATAACGTCACAGCCGATCCGGGCACGCTAAGCGGCAGCGAATTTGGCATCAACCAGGACCGGCGTCGTTGGGAACTATGGGGCTTGCTGGGTGACCTGCCCTGGGAGCATCGACCGGCGCCACCGAAGTTGATCCGAGCTGAAAAGCACGAAGGCTACGTTCTCGAGCGCCTGGAACTCGACCTCAACGGGATTGAGCCGGTTCCGGCAATTTTGCTTATTCCCGAGAAGCGCCAGGTTCCTGCTCCCGGACTGCTGTTCATTCACTGGCATGCGGGTATGTACGATCTCGGTAAGGAACAGCTTTTGATCGGAGTCGAAGCGCAGCCTGCCTACGCGCCAGTCTGCGCCGCTAAAGGGCTGGTGACGCTGGCTATCGATAGCTGGGCGTTCGGTGAGCGTAAACGCCAGGCCAACGGCCGCGGGGGTGAGGAAGACGCGTTCAAGCTGATGCTCTGGCAGGGCCGGGTGCTCTGGGGGATGATGATGTTCGACGAGTTCCGTGCGCTATCCTATCTGGCTGCCAGGCCCGAAGTCGATTCGAGGCGGCTGGGCGCTTTCGGGATGTCGATGGGCGCGACCAAGGCCTGGTGGCTCTCCGCACTCGATCCGCGGGTCAGCCTGTGCGTGGATGTCTGCTGCCTCACCGATTATGACGCACTGATCGCCGCGCACGGTCTTAGCCAGCATGGTGTCTACTATTACGTGCCGTCCCTGCTGAAACACTTCAGTACTTCTGCGATCAATGAGCTGATCGTTCCCCGGCCGCGGCTCAGTGTGAACGGCCGGCTTGACGCGCTCACACCGCCCGCCGGGGTCGAGAAGGTGCGCGATGATTTACTGTCTTTGTACTCGAAATACGGCCGCCCTAGGGACTGCCATATCGAGCTTTTCGACTGCGCGCACGTCGAACTGCCTGAGATGCGCAAACTGATCGGGCAGGCGATGGATCGTTATCTCACCGACTTTATACCGCAGTCGGGATCGCCTGCATAGCCGAGCGCGGCATCGGATGATTTAGTGAGGGGGGGATCGTCCATGAAGCGAAGAGATTTTCTGTCCACAGCTCTGACCCTGGCTGCCCCGGCCTGGCGCCGCGATCGGCGCGCGCCACAAACGGACTGGTGGAGGTGCTGATCAACGAGCCGACCGGAGACATTGCGCCCGAGTTGTACGGACACTTCACCGAACACATCGGAGGCGTCATCTATGATGGAATCTGGGTAGGAGAGGACTCCAAAATCCCAAACGTAAGAGGTGTCCGCAAAGCTTTGGTAGATCACATGAAGCGCCTCAAAGCGCCGGTAATACGCTGGCCGGGCGGCTGTTTTGCAGATAGCTACAACTGGCGCGATGGCATCGGACCGCGCAGCAACCGTCCGGTGCGGACGAACTTCTGGTGCAACGACAAGCAACTCTGGAACGCACCCGACGGCCCCCAGAAGTACGACCCCAACACCTTCGGCACGACAGAATTCATGCGCTTTTGCCAGTTGTGCGGGGCGAAGCCCTATCTGGCTGCCAATGTCCGCAGCCTGACACCGCTCGATTTCGACGAGTGGGTGGAGTACTGCAATTCGCCGGCGGGGCTGACCTCACTCTCCAAAGCCAGGGCCGCCGATGGCAGCAGCGATCCTTTCGGCGTCACTTATTGGGGCATCGGCAATGAATCGTGGGGCTGCGGGGGCGACTTCCGGCCGGAGGACTATACCATCGAATTCCGGCGCTTTACCTCGTGGGTTCCCGAGTACGGTCTGAAGCTCCGCTTCATCGGCTCGGGGCCAGGCGCGGCTATCGACGATCCGCAGGTAGAGTGGACCCGAGGCTTCTTCCAGACGCTGCTTGCCAAAGACAAATCCATGTTCGATCGCCTCTACGGCCTTTCCATGCATTACTACTGCTGGACGGCGGGAAAAGGCGACTCCGTGGATTTTACCGTCGACGACTGGTACCAGGTGCTTTGGCAGTCCGATCTCATGGATTCACTCGTGACCAAGCATTGGCTGGCCATGGGGGAATTTGACGAAGAACATAAGGTCAAATTAGTCGTCGACGAATGGGGTGCGTGGCACCGTGGGCCCGCGATCGATCCGCGCTATCTCTTCAGCTACATTCCCACCATGCGCGACGCCCTGGTCAGCGCGATTACACTGGACATCTTCAACCGACACGCCGAGAAGCTGGCCATGTGCAACAACGCCCAACTCGTCAACAATATCAACACTCTGTTTCTCGCGAGCGAAGACCGGTTTGCTCCCACCACGATCTTTCACGTCTTCGACATGTACAAAGGGCATCAAGGAGGAAAGTCTCTGCGCGTCATGACGGACGCCCCACCGGTTTCCTATGGGTCGGGAAAGACGCTGTGGGGACTCGCTGGCTCGGCGTCTCTGCACGGGAAGAATCTGGTGATCACTGTCGTGAACCCACACGCGAGCGAGGAGCGCATCGCGGACCTTTCGCTGCGGGGCGCTTCAGTGAAATCATGCCGCGTGACCGTGCTCACCGCGACGGATATTCACGCGCACAATGACTTCTCGAATCCCAACGCGGTCGAGCCCCGGCAGGAAGCGGCGACCGTTTCGGGATCGACTTTCGCGTGGACCTTCAAGCCGGCTTCGGTAACCATGTTCGAGGTCGACTTGGGCTAACTGGGCACGGACGAGGCCCTTGGTATCCAGTAGGGCAGGTCTTGTGCTTGCCCTGGGCGACCACGCGACCACAAGCGTCGCCTCTGCGATACGCTACCCGAAACCCGGACCACATCCCGTAGCGCCGCTTGGATTTCTTGTTATGAGGAGAGTGCATGAACAACACAAAGGCCCCGTGGTGGAATCACCTGCTTGCAGCCCTCGCTCTTCTACTGCTCGCCGCGAGCGTTCCGAGGGTTAGCTCGGCGTTCCCTCCCGCCGAGGGTTCGATTGAGCGCGATGATCCGGGACTCGATGCCATCGTGCCGCCCGGTGCTAAGCTTGAAAAAGTCGCTGACGATTGCATATGGACTGAAGGTCCGATATGGATTCATGCGGGATACCTGTTGTTTGCGGATATCAACAACAACCGCATCATGAAGTGGGCGCCTCAAGGGGCTTTGAGCGTTTTCATGAAGCCGAGCGGCTGGCTGAGCACGAAGCCCTTTGGCGGAATCGAGCCGGGCTCAAACGGAATGACTCTCGACAGTCGCGGTCGGTTGACCGTGGCGGGCCATGCGCAGCGCGACGTATGGCGACTGGAATCCTTGGACAAAGGTGCGACGAAAACCGTCCTCGCCGAAAAGTACCAAGGTAAGCGTCTCAACAGCCCCAATGACGTGATCTACAGCAAAGACGGATCCCTCTATTTTACCGATCCGCCCTATGGCTTGCCCACGCAAAGCGATAGCGAGCCGCTTAAAGAGCTATCGTTCAATGGCGTCTATCGGATTCCCGACGCCGTTTCGCGTGCTGCCGGCGCCGCACCCGATGACAGCAAGCTACAGTTGATCATCAAGGATCTGACCCGTCCGAACGGGCTTGCCTTCTCGCCGGATCAGAAGTTGCTGTATGTTGCTGTTTCCGATCCGGAGCGTAAGGTCTGGATGCGGTACGAGGTTAATGCTGACGGTACGGTAAAGAACGGCCGGGTCTTTTATGACGTTACCGCTGACACCGCCGTGGGTCTGCCGGACGGGATGAAGATCGACCAGAAAGGCAACATCTATAGCGCCGGTCCGGGCGGCATCTGGATCATCTCTCCTTTAGGCAAACACCTGGGCACCATTAGGATGCCTGAGAAATCGGCGAATTGTAACTGGGGGGATGCCGGTGCCAAGACGCTGTACATTACAGCGAGCACCAGCCTATACCGGATCCGGTTGAAGGTCGCAGGCATTCGGCCATGAGAATCAGAGGAATCGGCTTTACCGCAGAGCACGCGGAGGTCGCAGAGGCAACACGTTCGATCTGCAGCCGGAATTCGTTGCGAGGTCCTTCGCAAGCCGTTGACGGATTCCAAAGAACGGGATTGTCGGGCAGGTGTGACTTTGCGGGATCGCGATCCGAACCTTTCTCCTCTGCGGGCTCAGCGCCCTCTGCGGTAAGTTCCTCGTTAGTGAGCGCCTGCCGCTTTGCGGTAGCGCTGCAAGTGCTCCTGAAATTCCAGGTTCCTTGAATCGAGAGAGAGAGTCTGGCTTTCTATTTTCACCGCCTCCGTATAGTCGTTGTTCGCGTAGTAGGCCTCGGCGAGCGTGTCGAGATACTCTGGCTGCTTGCCGCGCGTGAGTTCAACGGCTGCCAAGGCATGCTCCAGGGCCTCGTGAGGATCGCGGAAATTTGCATCATCACTGGTGGCATAGAGCCAAGCCAGGTTATTGTGGGCGAGAGCCAGACGTCGATCGAATCCAAGCGCCTCCCGGTAGTGGCGTATGGCTTCCGCATAGAGCTTCTGCTCGGTACAGAGAATCCCTAGCACCAACTGTCCCTCGGCGTCCGGCGGTTCCTTGCCGAGTACCGACTCGTAGAGTTGTTTCGATTGCGGGTAATCGCCGGCCTCCTTGTAAGCCATAGCAAGCCCCAGTTTGGCACGAGGCGAATCTGGATTGAGCGCCAGCGCCTTCTTGTATTCCAGAATCGCTTCGACAGTCCGGCCTCGCTTAAGTTCGCTGAGGCCGATCTCCTCGTGCGGACGCCCCTCTAAGGGATTCAGTTTGGCCGCCCTTTGCCACAGGACGAGAGCCTCCGCGCTTTGGCCAACCCCCTCCAGCCGAGCTGCTTCCTGCTCAACCTTCAATAACCGACTGGAATTGTGATGGTACTTTGCCGCCCCGGCAAAGCCTAAGACCACCAAAGCCGCCGGGAGCAGCACCACGGGCTGGAAGCGGGGTCTTAGTGATGACGAGGACCAGGTCGAAGGCGACACCACACTAAACCCTCTCTGTCGCGGCAGGGGGATAGCAACGGCGCAGACCGTCCCGGTTATGAGTCCGCCTAGATGGGCCCAATTGTCAACGCCAGCGACGTGCCGGCCGAAGATCGGCAACACCGCGGCCGTCCGGGTCAACACCCACCCGGAAAGCAGATCCACTAAAGTGAGTATCGGTAGAAGCCGTGCGAGTAAGCGTTGCAGTCGAGGCGGCAGCTCTTGACCGTATCGCCACCCTATGACGATCAGCGCGCCCACTACTCCCATAAGCGCTCCGGAGGCGCCCACCGCCACACTGTCCGAGCGCCAAACCGACAGCAACGATCCCCCGATGCCAGAGAGAACGTAGATCAAGGCAAATCTGCCGTAGCCGTACAGGGATTCGGCCATCGCGCCCAGCGAATACAAAACGAGCATGTTTAAGAGCAGGTGAATTGGACCGGCGTGCAAAAACATTGGCATGATCAGGCGCCAGTATTGTCCGTGGCTGACCAGTGGTGCGTAGGAAGCGCCGAACTGAAGCAGGGTTTCAGCGTTTTCCGATCCCCCGGATAGCCAGGTAAGAAGATAGACAGCGCCCGTGGCCGCCATTAGTACGACAGTCGCCGGCGGTCGTGAGAACCGGCTCGGCTCATGGCCATAGCGAGTGCCGGGGCCGAGGACAGGTCTGAGAGTCGGCTGAGCGGTTGAGTCCGGAATAATCAAACGGTGATCCATGATGGGAAGGTCAATCGTCTTTGCAGCTCCACAGAAAATTGCAGCATCGAAAACAGACCAAGCTGAGACAATAATACCAAACTCTCTACTATTATGCTCAGTTACGCGTGTGGCCACTTACCACAATGATCGGCCTCCGCTTACCGCCTCCGCCGCGGATATTTCGCCTCAATCATCGATCGCATGCCGCCCCGAGTGTTGAATTCTCCCTTGACCACCGCCCAATTCGGCTTAGTGGCCCGGACCACGTCATCCAGAATGCGGTTGATGGCGTTTTCGTAAAAGATTCCCAGGTTTCGATAGGCAAGTAAATAATATTTCAAGGACTTAAGCTCAAGGCAAAGCTTGTTGGGGGAATATTGGAGGGTTATCGTTCCGAAATCGGGAAGTCCGGTTTTGGGACAAACCGAGGTATATTCAGGGACGGTGATCGTTATCTCATACCCTCGATACTGGTTTGGCCAAGTCTCAATTTCGGGCAGGCTCGCCTCAATACCGGATGCTGCGTGACCCTCGGTGTAGCCCCTTCTACGTGACATTAACGACCTCCTGGCAGCTCCCAACTTTCCAGCTTAGCCGAAATTTGACCTAATCCCAAGGCGGTCGTCTTCACGAGCCCGCTGGCGCTAAAGACGCTAATAGAAAAGCCACTGTGACGGGGGATCTTCTACGCTTGCCAGGCGCCATGCAGCGACCGTTCCGAAGCTCTTTTTCAGTTTCTCCATATAAGTCCTTGAGTTAAGATAGCAATTCTAGTAGCGCCACTAAGCCGTTAAGAATCAGCAGTCAAAATTTATACTTGACAATAACACACTAAAGATTAATTATACGGAAGGACTAATTTACGCCGGACGGCGGCCTCCGGCTGACTTCGTGGGACAGGCGTGAAAAGGAGCAAAACGATGGCGAAGATTATTGGAATCGATCTCGGAACGACCAATTCGGTTGTAGCGGTGATGGAAGGCGGCGATCCCACTGTTATCGCCAATCCGGAGGGCGGCCGGACAACACCGTCCGTTGTGGCGTTTACTAAGGCTGGCGAGCGTTTGGTTGGACAAGTAGCCAAACGCCAGGCGATTACCAACCCTGAAAACACAATCTACTCGATCAAGCGCTTCATGGGCAGGCGTTTCGATGAGATTCAGCAGGAAATCAAGACGGTGCCTTACCGAGTAGTCGCAGCCTCTAACGGCGACTGCCGCATTGTCGCGCAAGGGAAGGAGTACTCTCCTCCCGAGATCTCGGCGATGATCCTGCAGAAGATGAAGGATGCGGCGGAGCAGTATCTGGGCGAAAAGATCACGCAAGCGGTAATTACGGTGCCGGCTTACTTCAACGACAGCCAGCGTCAGGCCACCAAGGACTCAGGCAAGATCGCTGGACTTGAGGTTCTCCGCATCGTGAACGAGCCCACGGCGGCAGCCTTGGCCTACGGACTTGATAAGAAGAAGGACGAGACAATCGCCGTCTACGACTTTGGTGGCGGAACGTTCGATATCTCAATACTGGAAGTCGGCGAAGGCGTAGTCGAGGTAAAGTCGACGAACGGAGATACCCATCTCGGCGGCGACGATATCGATAAGAGAGTGATGGACTGGATTGTCGACGAGTTCAAGAAGGATCAGGGAATCGATCTTTCCAAGGATCGCATGGCCCTTCAGCGCCTGAAGGAAGCGGCGGAAAAGGCAAAGATGGAGCTTTCGACGGTGCTCGAAACCGACGTTAATCTGCCGTTTATTACCGCAGACGCATCAGGACCGAAGCACCTCAATTTGAAACTCACGCGCGCGCGTTTCGAGCAGCTGTGCGAGGACATTTTTCAGCGGTCGGTCGGGCCGGTGAAGCAGGCGCTGAAGGACGCCGGAGTTAACCCAGACAAAATCGACGAAGTGGTGCTGGTCGGCGGATCGACCCGAATCCCTCGGGTTCAGCAGATCGTGAAGGATCTATTTCAGGGCAAAGAGCCTCACAAGGGTGTGAATCCCGATGAAGTGGTGGCGATTGGCGCCGCGGTCCAGGCGGGCGTGCTGGGCGGCGAAGTGAAGGACTTGCTGTTGCTCGACGTGACGCCTCTAACCCTGGGTGTAGAGACGCTCGGTGGGGTGATGACCCCGCTTATCCAACGCAATACCACGATCCCGACCCGCAAGAGCGAAGTCTTCTCTACTGCGGCTGATAACCAGAACTCGGTGGAGATCCACGTTCTTCAGGGCGAACGGCCCCTGGCGAAGGACAATCGTACGTTGGGTAAGTTCCACCTGGTGGGCATTCCGCCTGCTCCGCGTGGAGTACCCCAAGTCGAGGTGACTTTCGACATCGACGCTAACGGTATTCTGAACGTTTCGGCGAAGGACCTCGGTACTGGCCGCGAACAGAGGATCACCATTACTTCCTCAAGCGGCCTCTCCAAGGAAGAGATCGACCGGATGCAGAAAGAAGGCGAATTGCATGCGGACGAAGACCGGCGCAACAAGGAAGAAATCGAGGTGAAGAACCGGGCAGATGCTATGGTCTACTCGACGGAAAAGATGCTGAAGGAGCATCGCGATAAGGTCCCAGACAGCGATGCAAAGACTATCGAAGCGGCGATCGAGGAAGCAAAGAAGGCGATCCAAGGTGGCGACACGTCAACGATCACTGCCGCTGTTGACAAACTGACGCAGGCCTCACATCGTCTGGCCGAAGCGATGTACAAACAGGCCGGAACTGCGCCGCCGGGGGCAGAAGTTCCTCCTTCGTCTGCTGGTGCAGCGTCGGGAGGTGCGACCGGAAGCCCGAATACGGACGGCCACGCCGGGAAACCCGGAGTGGGGACGCCGGCAAACCCGGAGCTGGGGACGGCCAAGTGATCGACGCCGAGGTGGTGGACGAGAAGAAAACGAGCTAATCCGCCAGGGGCGGGGCTTCCCCGCCCTTAGCGCAACTAGGAGGGTAGGGCGCAGCGAATGAGCAGCCGCGCCCCTAAAGAGTATGGAACAACGTGCACAGATAGCGGTGCAGTGCCCCCAATGTCACCGGAAGCAGTTCATGCAGGCCGAGGTTGATCCCAGGCTCATGAGCTCTCCCGTTTACAAGGAGATCCAGGAGGAGCTTATGGCCTGGATGCTGTCGCGGTGTCCGGACCATCTGGGGCTGTTTGCAGAGATGAGTAAGAATTGAACGGCAGGGATCACGACTACCGGCCTGATTACTCGACCGGAAGACCGACGAATTAGGATACGAGAAACCGATGGCCGTTGGAACCCAGAAAGACTATTACGGGATTCTGGGCGTAGATCGTAAAGCTACGCCAGAAGCGATCCGCAAAGCCTACCGGCATCTGGCGCGGAAGTTCCACCCCGATGTCAATCCCGGCAACAAGGGCGCGGAGGAAAAGTTCAAACAGCTCTCAGAGGCGTATGAAGTTCTGAGCGACGAGAAGAAGCGCCAAATCTATGACCAGTACGGCTTCTACTCCGACAATATCCCCCCGGGCGCTTATGGCGCCCACATAAACCGCGGATCAGGAACTGGAGCGCCCAGGGGTGCGGCGCCACCGTACGACTTCTCCGGGTTCGACTTCTCGAACTTCGAGAGCGGCGCCCAGGGCGGAGAGCCCTTTGGGGAAGCCGAAGGCAGAGGCAGCTTCGGTGGGTTCCGCGACTTTTTCTCGCAGATCTTCTCTCGTGGTGGCCACGACGAAGAGGAGGAGGCGGGACCTCGCCGCGGCACGGACATCGAGCACCATATGCGGCTCGGATTCTTCGACGCCGTACGGGGAACCCAGGTTCGAATCACCGTCGCACGAAACGAGACGTGCTCCACCTGTCACGGAACGGGACAGGGCAAAGGCGCCGCGACCACCTGCCCGACGTGCGGTGGCGAAGGCACGGTGAACCGGCAGATGGGGGCAATGCGCTTTTCCGGACCCTGCCCTGAGTGTCACGCCACCGGGAAACTGAAACCCCGCTGTCCAAACTGTGAGGGGGCGGGTGTGATCCCGAAGCGTGAAACGTTCGAAGTCCGGATCCCGGCGGGAGCCGACAATGGGTCCCGCGTACGAGTACCGGGTAAAGGGAATTCCGGCGTGAACGGCGGACCAGCGGGCGACCTGTATATCGTTACGGAGGTAGAGCCTCATCCCGTTTTCGAACGTAAAGGTGACAATATCTACGTTAAAGTGCCTGTGACCGTTACGGAGGCAGCTCTCGGAGCAAAAGTCCAGGTACCCACACTCGATGGTCCGAGTACGATTAAGATCCCGCCCGGGACTCAGAGCGGACAGACACTGCGGCTGCGCGGTAGGGGCGTAGCCTCGCTGCGGGGGGAAGCCCGTGGCGATGAGTTTGTCGAGGTGCGCGTCGTACTCCCTAAGGTAGCGGACGAGCGCACGAAGGAGCTTCTGAGAGAACTTGCACGTTTGAATCCTGATGACCCGCGCCGTGAACTTCTTAGAAATGCGTGACAGCCTATGTCTCCAAGAGGCGGAAAAAAAACGGGCAAGATCGGTTACATGATCAGTGCCGTAGCCGAAAAGTATAATATCCATCCACAGACTCTGCGCCTGTACGAACGTGAGAATCTGTTGATCCCTTCGCGAAGTGATGGCAACACACGCCTCTATGCGAAGGAGGATCTTGACCGCTTGGAGGTGATCCTCAAACTGACGCGGGAGTTGGGTGTGAACCTCGCGGGCGTTGAGATCATTCTCAACATGCGTGATCGCATGGACGAGATGCAGCGGGAAATTCAGCAGTTCGTCAAGTACGTGCAGGAGAATATGATGGAGCGCACTTCTGCCGCCGAACACCGCGAGAACGCTTTGGTGCGGGTGCCTCCCTCCCGCTTGATCCGCATGCGACGGATGGGTTAGTTGGCGTCTCCAAACCTCAGTGGTAGGCGATCTGTGCCTAATAACGACTGTCCTGAGTGTCAGGGAACCGGTTGGAAGCCGATCGAAGTCGAGGGGGTGCGCCGGGTAACGCGTTGCCACTGCCGCGACACCGAGCGGGTTCAGCAACTGCTTACCGCCGCGCGAATTCCCAAGCGCTACGAGCACTGCGCTTTCGAGAATTTTGACGTGCGCCGTGATCGCGAAACCGGCATGGCCAATCCCAGCCTGGCGGCCGCGCGGATGTACGCCAAGCGGTTCGTCGAGGACTATCCCACTGATTTCGGATTGTTATTTGTGGGTAAGACGGGACGCGGGAAGACACATTTGGCCGTAGCCGTTTTGCGTGAACTGATTATGCAGAAGGGCGTCGAGTGCTTATTTTACGACTTCCGCGATCTGCTAAAGACTATCCAGGGAAGCTTCGATCCTATCGCGCAGACCTCCGAGTTCCGTGTGCTCCAGCCAGTGCTCGATGTGGAAATACTGCTGCTCGATGAGCTCACCAGCGCCAATCCCACCGATTGGGTCAAGGATACTGTGGCCCACATTATTAATTCGCGTTACAACCAGAAGCGGGTGACCCTGATCACGACGACCCTGCCTTCGCGAGAGCCGGTCAATCGGGGCGTAAAAACCCCGGCGGGCGAGGAATTGCCTAGCCTCGAACGAACTCTCAATCAGTTTGGTCCCACCTTGCTCTCTCGCTTGTACGAAATGTGTAAGATCATTGAGATAGAATCGTCCGACGACTTTCGTAAGACGATCAAGCAAGCCGGATATACGTTTCAAGTGGATTAGTCCGTTAGGGACGACCGAGGTCAATTGAGGCCTTTGCTCGATTGCCGGTGCGATCTGTCGTCCCTGGCCTACGAGCCGAATTGGGCCATAGCCTGAGGTCGATGCATTTCATGGATTCAGTAACGGACTGGCTTATTCAGGACTTCCCCAGCCTCTGGCGCGCGAGTACCACCGCCCCCAAGGCCCCCGCGTTGTCGCCGAGGTCTCCCGGCACCACTTTTATCCGTTCAGCGTCGAGCGGATTCAGGTAATTCTCCGCGGCGGTTTTGCGAATAGGCGCCACAAAATCCTCGCCCAGGCGCTCGGCGATGCCGCCACCAATCACGACGCATTCCGGATCGAAAATGTTCACGATATTGGCCACGAGCAGGCCGAGATAGAACTCCGCCTTCGCGATCACCTCGCGCACCACTCTATCCTTCTCTTTGAGAGCAGCGTGGAGGACGCTTGAAGTCATTCGATCTTTGTTTTTCCTCTTCATAATATCGGGAACTACGCTTTTGGCGCCGGCCTTGATCGCGGCGCGGATATCGCGTTCCATGGCGGTGCGGCTGGATAGCGCCTCGGCGTGTCCCGGCTGACCGCAACTGCACATGGGACCATCTGCCAGCAGCACCGTATGTCCGACCTCACCCCCGGCCCCATGGCTGCCGGTAAAGAGCTGCCCGTCGATAATAATGCCTCCTCCGATCCCGGTACCGACAAAGATCCCCACCATATTTCGGGTGCCGCGCCCGGCGCCGAGTGCGTGCTCCCCTACGGTGCCGACGTGAACATCGTTGTCCACTACCACCGGCACGCCAAGCAGCTTTCCGAGTTTCTGCCCGAGAGGCACCTCTTTCCAGCCAAGGTTAGGAGCGACGTGCACGAGGCCGGTCGCAAGATCAACCTGGCCTGGCGCCCCAATGCTCACGGCCCCCAGACTTTGATGCTTCAGTCCCGCCTTATCGAGTGCCTGTCCGACCAGTAAAGCAATATCGGCAATGACCTTCTCCGCTCCTCGTGAGGGGTGACTGGGCGTCTTCTCCTCAGCTAGGATCTCATTCTTCGCATCAACGATTAGGGCCCGGAGACTGGTCCCACCCAGATCGATTCCCGCAATCATTTCATCCTGCTTGGCCATTACCCTCCTCTCCATTCCTGGAAATGGGTCGCGGCCAGTCTAACGCATTCGGGCAGGAGGATGAAAGCCAAAGTCCGGGCCTCCGGGCCTCGCCGGGCCTCGCGCCGCCAAATCCCACTTTGGAGCGGCCATGCAAAGGTACGGGCTTGCGGATGTAATTTGTGCTCGCATTCCCGTTCTCCACTGGGACCCCAGGAAGAACTTCCCTAGACGACCAAGGTAGAGCTAAGAGTTTTCAATGATTTAAACGCAAAATCTCATATGGTGACGCAATTGCATCCTACGCCTCCAGGCTTAAGGCAAACGGAACCGTTCCACTCCGAGGCCTACGCAGTGAGAGCATCGGGCTGGAATGAACACGCGCGCCAGCCAGACTCAATTTCTCTTTTCGGGGTGATAAGATATGCGCAGTCACCGTGATCCTCACGTCGAACACGAACTGGTTAGTCAAGCCAAGGCTGGTGATGGGGAGGCGTTCGCGGCCCTGATCGGCCCGTACGACGCCAATGTTTACCGGCTAGCTTTGAACATCACCCGCAATCGCGAGGACGCCGAGGACGTTATGCAGGAGGCGCTGTTTAAGGCTTACGCCAATCTCGGTCGCTTCCAGGGAGACTCACGTTTCTACACCTGGTTAGTTCGTATCGCCATCAACGAGGCGCTAATGAAGCTGCGCCAGCGTCGTCCCCAGCGCACGATTTCGCTCGACGAAATCTTCGAACGCGTTGAACCAGGCTCAATGCCCTGGGAGGCCGGTGAAGGTGAGAACCCGGAAACCCGATTCGCACGAAAGGAACTGAACCAGACGCTTACGAGTGCGCTCGAAAGGCTCGATCCTGCTTTCCGGGAGGTCTTCTGGTTACGAGCGATCCAGCAATTCTCCACTCGTGAAACTGCTGCGATGCTCAGAGTATCAGTGACGGCGGTCAAGACACGGCTGCGCCGAGCGCGCCTCGAACTTCGCCACCGTATGGCAAAATCGGTAAGACAGGCCCAAGCTCAAGAGGCCAATTAGGCCTTCCTGATTCCTGCCCAAGAGGGCAGCGATGAATGGTCCCACGAGCGGCTCTGGGCTCGGCGGAAACGGGAGAGGCTGGTCCCTGAGACCCCCGTTACGGATAAGATGGTTGCCCACCTACTTTGGATCGGCGTCAAGCGGCACCGATCCGCCCTGCCTCCAGTTCCTCTCCAGGCGTCGCAGCCCCGGCAGTGCAATAGTGTTCAGCCTGCACTTTGTCTCCCTCTCGCCTTCAGAGGTGTCAATTCCACTTCCTACCTCCCCAAATGCGGGCGTGGTCAAGCCAAACTGCGGTAAATTGATTTTGGACCCGGTGTCCGTTAGAATTAAAGCTACAAGAAAAGAGCGAAAGGAGTTGCACGAAGTGTCTGCAAAATCTGGCGAGAAGCTCGGGATTGCGGCTGTGCTGACGGCAGGATTGGTTGTGGGTTTATCCTGGCTGCCGACGAGGGGAGCCGCTGATGCGAAGCAAGCCAACTCCGTATCGCACAATTCTGCGGCCCAAGCCGGCGCACATTCGGGAACTCATTCGACAGCGGCCGCGGCTGTGAATGGTGAGAGGGTGGTCCGCTACATTCGCGAGCGCTTTGGGATCGCCGGAACCGTGAAGGTAAGCGTAGGCTCCATCGAGAACTCCGCTATCTCAGGCTACTACAAAGCCGTGATTGCCACCGATGACGGGAAAGCCCCCCAGAGTAAGAACATACTCGTCTCGAAGGACGGCCACTATCTTGTTATTGCCGAGACTTTCGCTTTGGGAGCGGATCCCAAGACCGACATCGAGAAGGCGGTCCGAACCGCCTTCAAACTGCCTGACAACGTGCAACTGAGCGTCGGGCCTTCCCGCAAGAGCAGCTATCCCAGCTTGAATCAGCTTACCGTTTCGGCGGAACAAAACGGACAGAAGAAGTCAGAGGATTTCTACGTCGATTCGAATCAGCATACGTTCGTGCTCGGGGCGGTCTTCGACATGAACGTGAACCCTTATACGAAGGCGAAGAATACGATCAAGGTGGAGAACCAGCCGGCGGTGGGTGCGCCGGGTGCGCCGGTTACCATCGTGGAGTACGCAGACCTGGAGTGTCCGATGTGCGCAAACTACCAGAAGTACTTCGACAGTCAGTTGCTGCCCAAGTATGGCAGCAAAATCCGGCTGGTGTTCAAGGATTATCCATTGCCCATGCACGACTGGTCGAAGACTGCGGCCGTCGCCAACCAGTGTGCCTATCAGATGAAGCCTTCCGCCTACCATCCCTATCGAAGTCTGATTTTCCAGAACCAATCGGGTATCAATGCCAGCAACGTACGCGACCGCCTGCTGGAGTTGGGCGAACAGGCCGGACTTGATCGCTTGAAGCTGGCAGCGTGTGTCGACGCGCAGCAGTCTTGGCCCCGCATAAAAGAGGACGTGGACGAAGCCAGCGCTTTGGGCGTACAGGGCACGCCCACGTTCTTTGTCAATGGACACATGATTTATGGGGTGATGCCTGACCAGTTCGATAAAGTGGTGGACGATGCCCTTGCGGCGAAGAAGAATGATTAGCTAAGACCGCGCGGCAGGGCAACGCGAACCACGAGCGAGCAGCGCACTCACCCCAACGAGCATGTCCGGCGCAGGCTAAGCTTTGGAATAATCCACTGGAATGGCACGCATGCCCATCGAACTCGTCCGCGATCCCACCAGGGATTAAAGTTACCAGGCAAGCGAAAGGGTGCACTAAGTGTCTTTAGATCCAGGCGGGAAGCTTGGGGGAGCAGCTGCGTTGGCGGCGGCATTGTTCTTGGCTATGTCCGGGCTGGCGGCGAGCGGAGGTGTCCAGCCAAAGCGCGCCGCTTCACCTATTCCTTCAACACCGGCCGCGAGCGTGAATAGCGAGAGAGTGGTGCGCTATATGCGCGAGCGCTTTGGGATAGCCGAGACAATCAAATTGAGCGTAGGCTCCATCGAGAACTCCGCCATCCCCGACTACTATAAAGCCGTGGTTGCCACCGATGACGGCAAGAAACCTCAGAGCAAGAATATACTTCTTTCGAAAGACGGCCATTATCTTGTTATGCTTTTGGCCGAACTTTTTTCGTTGGGAGCGGATCCCAAAACTGATATCGAAAAAGCGGTGCGAACCACCTTCAAGTTGCCCGAGAACGTCCAACTCAGCATCGGACCTTCCCGCCAAAGTAACTATCCTGGCTTGAACCGGCTAACGGTTTTGGCGGAGGAGAACGGGCAGAAGAAATCGCAGGATTTCTACGTCTCTTCGAACGAACATACGTTCGTGCTCGGGACAGTTTTCGACATCAACGTGGATCTTTATCAGAAAGCGAAGAGCACGATCAAGGTTAAGAGTCAGCCGGCCGTGGGCCCCGCTAATGCGCCGGTCACGATTGTGGAGTATGCCGATCTTGAGTGTCCGATGTGCGCGAACTATGAGAGGTATATCGACAGCCAATTGCTGCCCAAGTATGGCGACAAAGTCCGAATCGTGTTCAAAGATCTTCCTCTGGCCTTTCACGAGTGGTCAAAGACTGCGGCCATCGCCAATCAGTGTGCCTACGGGATGAACCCCTCGGCCTACCATCCCTATCGCAGTTTGATTTTCGAGAGCCAGTCGACGATCAAAGCGACCAACGTGCGGGATCGGCTTTTGGACCTGGGTGAACAGGCCGGACTCGATCGCTTGAAGTTAGCGGCGTGCATCGACGCACAGGAGTCCTGGCCTCGCCTAAAGACCGATATAGACGAAGCCAACGCGCTGGAAGTCCAGGGCACGCCCACGCTCTTTGTCAACGGCCACAGGATTTTTGACATACCGCCCGAGCAGTTTGACAAAGTGGTAGACGATGCCCTGGCAAACAAGAATTAATCCAGGTTGGACGCAATCGAATCGCCGCCCAGTCGCCAACCTTGTCCTGACAAGCTGGGCGCCTCTGGCTAAACCTTGGAATAATTCACTCGAATGGCGGGCATATGGTCGGGCTCATCCACGATCTGGACATCGTGGAAAATGGTAGGAGCTGCCTTCTTTAGGACGCGGCCGACCTCAACAGCGAGTAACCGGATTTCCGTATCAGCGTGCGGACTGCCTCGCAGCTCCAAGAAATGACGCCAGGAACGGGCATTCCCGGTCACAAAGATTTTGGTTTCGGTGGCGTTCGGTAGAATCGATCGCGCTGCTTGGCGAGCCCACTTCCGGCGATCGCGTGGTGGCATCTCCGGATGCTTGGACTGGACGTACTCGGTGGTGGCGTCAGCCAACTCTTCGTAAGCCTGGCGAACGATATCGATGGTCTTTTGCCACCGCGCTCGCAACGTGGCATCTTCTTGATAGAGCGGTGGCACAACGTACCGAGCGTCGCTCTCGTCCACGTAGCGCTGCGAGAGTTGAGAATAGCCGAATCCGGCACGATGACGGACAAGCTCATGCGTCAGGGCCCGGCTCACCCCGGTAATCAGCAGATTCCATACGGCGTGTTCCAGTACGCTGCCGTGTTTGGAGCTCAGAATGTTGTCGAGGTAATCCTGGTTCGATTTGCGTCCCTTGCCAAAGGACATATAGCAAGTCCGCCCCGCAATCTCATTCAGGACCTCCGCCGCAACTGTGGTATCGGTGGTAAAGCTGAGCCCTTCATCGTCGAGGAAACGTGCGAGTTCCTCCTCCACTACCTCCTGACGGCCCAGCAGGTAAACCTTCGGCTTGGTGACGTAGGGATCCAAGTTATCAGGTGATTTGAGGATCGGGCCCCTCGAGAGGTGGAGTGAGGCGCGTCGCGACTTACCCCACTGACCCGGTGTCTTTCTATCCATCTGCCTAGCTAGCGTGCCTTTGCCTCCGCGGGCGTTGCGGCGGCAGGCTTGCGGATATTGGCGTACTTCTTTTGGAAACGCTCCACCCGGCCAGCGCTATCCACTAGTTTTTGCTTGCCGGTGAAGAACGGGTGGCAATTTGAGCAGATTTCAAGGTGCAACACGTCACTCTTGTAGGTGGACCGAGTTTTGAAGGTGTTCCCACAGGCGCAAACGACGGTCACCTCATGATAGTTCGGGTGAATATCCTTCTTCATAAAACTCCTCTGGACGGACGATTCTTAATGATACAGGCTTAGGGCGAGACTTTCAACCCGAATTCGTTTGGTTCCGGATCCCGTGGATTGAAGCGTGTTGGAAGGCAGTTCGCCCCCCGTGGAACGGAATGATGCGCTAGTGAGCAGCTTCGCTTAGATCAGCTTCGCGTCCTGAGGAGTAACCCTCACCCGTCATATGGCGCTTCACGAAGGGATCTCGCTCACCTGCACTCTTGGCAGGATACGAGCGATATCTTCCGGCTGGCAAACTCCTGGTCCCAACGAAAGCAAGTTTGCCGCGCCACAGGCCACGCCGAGCTGGACGAGCTCCGAAATCGGCTGTAGCTCAAGCAGACCCGCGGCTATCCCAGCCACTAGGGCATCACCCGAGCCGACCGCTCCCGTAAGTGCGTGATCCTCGTCCACAGCTACGTTTGCCTTCAGGGCTGACCCATCGCGTGAGACTGCGAGAACACCCTCGGACCCTCGGGACACCACGACCAGATGAATGCCGCGATCGCAAATTTCCCGCGCCGCTTTGACGATGTGCGCCTCCGCTGACAGCGGTCGGCCCGCAACAAACTCCAATTCCTCGAGATTCGGCTTAACCGCGAACGGTTGCCCTTCGAGTCCCAGAACGAATTCGGCGCCGCTCGAATCAAGGATGGTCCGAACCCGTTGTGCGTTCAGGCGGACGATAATCTCCCTATACAGCGACACCTCAGCTCCTGCGGGCAGACTTCCAGTCAGCACTACAACATCGTCCTGCGATACCGTCTCATGCACGACAAGATAAAGCCGCTCCACGTCCCCCGTTGTTATCTTGAATCCAGCGGTTCTGGTGTGAACCGTCCTCTTCGCTACCGGATCGTACACCGTCAGGTTGGTCCGGGTGGTGGATTCCACTTCCGTCAGTTGAACGCGTATGAAAGGCGATTGCAGCGTTTTGAACAGCGTGTGGGCATTCTGGCCGATCAGTCCCAATATCACGGCTTCCCCGCCGAGCGCCTCTACTGTCTTGGCGACGTTCGCACCTTTTCCGGCGGGAAACAGCAGCCCCTCCGTCTCTGGCGACGGTTGGGGTGAACAAGGGTCGCTCGCTTCAACCACTCGATCGATGGCGGGGTTTAAAGTGACGATGACTATCTTTCCCATGGCGCGTCGTGGCGGTCGCCTTCAGCTTTATACACTGGATTCCTAGCGGGCTCATCTATTGAGTATTACAAATCGTAGTGACGGCCTTACTGCAGCGCCGGTGTCCCCACCGGCGTTTCCGGCGCTGAGAGCCTGCCCTGAGTGGAGCGAAGGGACAGCGCCGCTACAGTGAAATACCAGACCTCTGGTCTGGGCAAAACGGCAAGGAGCGTCGAATTGCAGCTATCATGTTTTTCAACAACTTAGCAATTCTGCTCGTTGGGAGAGTTGAGCGTCACTGTGATTTGTAATACTCAGTAACAGCTTACCTCGCGGCATCACGTGTGGCGCCAATCGGAGCGAGCCTATTCTGTTATAATCGGCGGTCCCGCACCAATGCGGGCTGCAAGGAATGTCCCATGCTCTTCAAGACCTGGAGCGCCGCCGTTTTCGGTATCGATGCTTACCCAATCGAAGTGGAAGTAGACATCACCGCGGGTAACGCCTCCTTCATGACGGTGGGCCTGCCCGATGCGGCGGTACGCGAGAGCCGCGAACGAATTAAGAGTGCCATCAAGAACTGCGGTCTGGAATTCCCCTTTCAGAATATCACTGTAAACCTGGCCCCGGCCGACGTGAAAAAGGAAGGCTCAGGTTTTGATCTCGCCATCGCCCTCGGCATTTTAGGCACCACGGGCGTCCTGCTCAAGACTGACCTGCACAACTGCGTGTTCTTGGGGGAACTCTCGCTCGATGGCAGTCTGCGGCCGATCAAGGGGGCGCTGTCGATCGCGGCCATGGCTCGCCAAAAAGGAATCGGCCGAGTGGTTCTGCCCGCTGAGAATACACGCGAGGCCGCGGTGGTCGAAGATGTTTCGGTGTACGGGATGAGTTCGCTGGTGGAGGTGATCGATTTCATCAATGAGACGCGCGAGTTCACGCCGGCGCATGTCGATACCCACGAGATGCTGGAGCAGTCCAGCCGGTATAGCGTGGATTTTCGCGACGTCAAGGGGCAGGCCCATGCCAAACGCGCGATCGAGGTGGCCACGGCCGGCGGGCACAACATCCTGATGATCGGCCCGCCCGGCAGCGGCAAGACCATGATTGCCAAGCGTATCCCCACGATTCTCCCGCCCCTCACCTTCGACGAGGCCATTCAGACCACCAAGATTCATAGCGTGGCCGGCGTGCTGGAGGCCGGCACCGGACTGGTTGGCGTCCGTCCTTACCGCTCTCCCCATCACACAATTTCTGACGCGGGCCTGATCGGCGGAGGCATTGTGCCGCGTCCCGGCGAAGTGAGTCTTGCCCACAACGGCTTACTATTCCTTGACGAGCTACCGGAGTTCCAGCGCAATGTTCTGGAGGTGCTAAGACAGCCTATGGAGGATGGATCAGTGACCATTGCTCGCGCCAGCATGTCGCTGACCTTCCCGGCCCGTTTCATGCTGGCGGCAGCGATGAACCCGTGCCCCTGCGGATTTTTCAACGATCCTACGCGGCAGTGCACCTGCACACCTCCCCTGATCCAGCGCTATGTCTCGAAGATCTCCGGACCCCTGCTCGATCGCATCGACATTCACATTGATATGCCGGCGGTCAAATACCGGGAGCTGCGCGACGACGCCGGCGGCGAGCCTTCCGAGCAGATCCGGCGCCGGGTGGTTGCCGCGCGTCATCGCCAGCTTAAGCGCTATGCCGGCGAGAAGATTTACGGTAACGCTCAAATGAGCTCGCGCCAGATCTCGAAGTTCTGCAACATCTCGGCCGATTGCGAGCGCTTACTCGAGAATGCCATGACCCGCCTCGGCCTCTCCGCCCGCGCTCACGATCGCATTCTGAAAGTGGCGCGTACCATCGCCGATCTCGAGGGGGCGGAGTCCATCAGCACGACCAACATTTCGGAGGCAATCCAATACCGGTCGCTCGATCGGAGTTACTGGACGTGAGGGTAGAAGAATTTCTCACTCGCAAACACGGGGACAGATCTGGCGCCTCGAGGCGATGCCAGGCACATGCCCAAACCGTTGCCGGAAATTGTCAGACCGGGAACGGAAGGGCAACGGAGGGAGCACTCATCTTGCCCCGCTTTATGGAGTTTTCACCAGGGCGGCGATTTCCGGCCCGAGGTGTGTGAAATGTTTCAGGTTCCAAGTGTAAATACTTTCCGCCTTGGCTTTCATGGCACAGGCAGCAAGAAGGTAATCGTAGATTCCGCCACCGCTGACACCGGCAGCCGACGCAGCTTCGATGATCCTGAAGTATTCGTCCTGGTCCAGCGCCACAATCGTCAGGCGCTCATGGACATTACCCAGAAACAGCAACGCCTCGTCGCTACTCGCGCGGTCCTTGCCGGGCATCCCGGTGAGCACGGAATAGACCTCCGCGAGGCTGTGCGCCGCCACACACGCGTTTTTCTTGTCCTGGCGGACGAACAACCCGAAACTTGGCTCATGGTGCTCATGGTCGCCGTAGAAGGTGGCGACTAGCACCGAAGTATCGAGGAAAGCTTTCATCGGCCGTGCCCGCGATTTTCGCGGTCGCGGCAGTCGCGGATGTCCCAGAGGGCTTTATCGGTGGCCGCGGCGAAGAGTTGCTTTCCGCGGCGGAATACCCATACGCCGCGCTCTTTTCGAAGTGGAGATGCGGATCGCACCGGACGCAAGGTTACGCGTTCCCCTTCGGACTCAAGCTCAAGCGTGTCGCCTGGCTCAAGATGCAGCTCGTCGCGCAGCGTCTTGGGTATCACGACGCGTCCGGCCCTGTCGAGGGTGACAGTAGTATTCATGCTGGCATAATATAGTGGGAGCACCCATTTGTCAAATGTCATTGGATGCGCGACGCAGGAAGGGTACTTTCCGTGGTTTGCGGAACGGCAACAGAATCGTATCCTGAAAGTGGCGCGCACCATCGCCGACCTCGAGGGTGCGGAGTCCAACAGCACTTACCAATATTTCGGAAGCTATCCAATACCGGTCGCTCGATCGGAGTTTGCTGGACTTGACGCGCGTTATTGCGGCACTAGGGTAAACGGAGTGGCCCACCCTGCCGATAAGCATTAGGTACAGGTATGCTTACTGGCATGTCCCTCATTCCGAATTCGCTGACTGGGTTACAGGCCGAACGCCTCCGCGAGAGGGCGGACCGCGAGCAGACCAGGCGTCTGGTGCCTGGCTTCTACGTATACCCGATGATGATGCTGGTATTAGGGCTGACTACCAGCTCCTATCGTGAACATCCACGCCTGCTCTGGGGTACGCTGGCGACCATCGTGCTCGCACTTTCCATTCGGTTGGTGCTAGTCCTCCGAAGGGAGGCGATGTATTACGCGGAGCCCCAACGATGGCGCGTGCTACAGGTGCTGGCTGTGGGCTTGTCGGCATGCGCCAGCGGTGTTTTGTACGCCAGCATCATTTGGCTTTACGGGTTCGAACACTGGGCTTTCACGATCGTAATGGTATGGATCACGGGAACGGCTGCAGGCGCAATCAGCAGCTTCACTCCGAACCTGCGGCTCGCCTACCTGCACGTGCTGTGCGTACTTGTTCCCCATATTCTCGTGAGCATCCGGATCGGTGGTAGCAAGGGTTATGCATTCGCCTTCGCCGCAAGCCTATTCCTGTTCTTCATGATTATGCAAGCGCGACAGCTCCATGCTACATACTGGAAGGACTTGGTCAACAGCGAACTGGAAACAGAGCGTGCACGCGAGCTCGAGTTGGCGAAGAAGAATGCCGAGGAGGCCAATCGGGCTAAAAGCGAATTCCTGGCCAACATGAGCCACGAGATCCGCACTCCGATGAACGGCGTCCTGGGCATGACCGACCTGTTGCTGGACACGAATCTCAGCCAGGAGCAACTCGACTACGCCAGCCTGGTCAAGACCTCAGCTGAATCACTGCTCACCATCATCAACGACATTCTTGACTTCTCCAAGATCGAGGCCGGCAAGCTCGAACTGGAATCCATCGCGTTCAACCTTCGAGATGGCTTGCTGCCTATCATCAAGACCCTGGCCCTCCGCGCCCAGCAGAAAGGCCTGGAACTCGTCTACGATTTCCGCCCCGAGGTGCCGGAGGAAGTGGTTGGCGACCCTAGCCGCTTGCGGCAGATCATCATCAATCTGCTCGGCAACGCTATCAAGTTCACCCAGCGAGGCGAAGTCGGGATCGAGATCGCCGTGGAGTCTAGAACGCAGGATCAGGCACGACTCCATTTCACTGTCCGTGACACCGGCATCGGCATCGCTCCAGAGAAACAAAAGCTCATTTTCGAGGCTTTCTCCCAGGCCGACGGCTCCACGGCGCGCAGATTCGGCGGCACCGGGCTAGGCCTGACCATCTCAAGACGGCTGGTGGAGATGATGGGCGGTACAATCTGGGTGGAAAGCACGTCGGGACAAGGCAGCGCTTTCCACTTCGCAGCGAGCCTCGCCGTAAACAAGGCGGCGGAGGTATCTCGGGTCGCCGCCCGGGCGGAACTGGCGGGTCTGGGAGTGCTGGTCGTGGATGACAACGCAACCAATCGTCGCATCCTTGAGGAGATGCTGACCAGCCGGGGTATGAGACCCACGCTGGCGGCAAGCGGTTCCGCCGCGTTGCAGTGCCTAAAGCAAGGTGAGGACCCCTTCGCTGTGATCCTGACCGATTTAAATATGCCGGACATGGATGGCTTCGCTCTGGTGGAGCAGCTCCGGCAGTCTCGCCAACTGGCCGGCGCGGCCAAGGTAATCCTGTTGACCTCGGCGGGTCAGCGCGGGGACGCCGCGCGCTGCCGGGAACTGGGCGTGGCTGCCTACCTCACCAAGCCTGTCAGCCGGTCGGAGTTGGTTGACGCCATCGTTCGCGTTCTGGACTCACCCGAGTCCCGGGCCGACTCGGCCCCGCTTATCACTCGTCACACCTTGCGCGAGGAGCAGAGGAAGCTGCGCATCCTGGTGGCAGAGGACAATGCTGTAAACCAGAAGCTTGCCTCGCGCTTGCTGGAAAGGCGGGGGCATTGTGTGACGGTAACCGTGAATGGGCTCGAGGCCCTCGCCGCCGTCGAGCAGGAGGACTTCGATGCGGTATTGATGGACGTGCAGATGCCGGAGATGGATGGATTCGAGGCCACCGCTGCCATCCGCACCCGGGAAGAGAGAACCGGCAGGCACTTGACAATCATCGCCATGACAGCTCACGCGATGCAGGGCGACCAGGAGCGATGCCTGGCAGCGGGCATGGATGCGTATATCTCAAAGCCCATAAAAGCTCAAGAATTGTACAGTCTGCTGGCAGGCCTATCCGGGCCGACCAGGAACGTCGAAACGGTTGCGGGGGGTCATTGCCTGACCGTACCCTGAAGGGCTTTACGGGATTGCCGTGCATGCAATTGAGCTTTTCAGCCGCTTCTTTTCACTCTACACGCTCAGATCATAGAAGCGCCGTTGCCAGACGCGATAGGGACCATGAAGATGGACAGGGGGGCAGGGTAAGGTCGGCCGGCATTCTCTAGCACCAAGGCAAATCGCGATGGGCCTGAAGGTGGTAGCTACGGCACGTCACTGGTCGTTACTGGTGCCGTGGGCTTGTCGATCTCCGGAACCCGCAGAAGCCCACAGCATCAAGAGCATGCTGTGGCTACCTGCTCCAACCCGTGATAATGGTGCTGCCGGGGCATGCAGGGAGCGAGCGTAGCGCAGACTTTCGCTTCCCAGAAAGTCTGCGGCTTGTCGCTCGATGTGACCGTACTATGGCCCCCCAGATGGTAGAGTCGCAATGCACAGTCTTCGAATGCCAGTACCATTTTCGGCATCTATGAGGTTAGCGCGCCTCCTCACTGCCAGGGAAATCTCGATGGCGAGGGAAAAGCCGCAGACTTTGAAAAGCACAAAGTCTGATGCGCTACGCTTGCTCTGAAGAACTGGATTGACGCCCCCCCATAAATATGGGACCATCGTGGGCATGAAGACCACTCTCGAAATTCCAGACGCTATTTTCCGTCGTGCCAAGGCCAAGGCAGCCGAGCGGCACATCCCGCTCCGCCAGTTTGTTACTGAAGCTGTGGCGGAAAAATTGGAGGCCAGAACAGCGGACCGGCAAAGCAAGAGATTGAAACTGGCAGGTCAGCTACGCCACTTGCGGAACGAAAACGCCCGGGTCAACGCCGCGATTGAAGACGAGTTCGAGCGCATCGAGCCAGAGGAATGGGCCTCATGAATCTGGTTCTTGATACGAACGCTTTGTCCGCAATAGCCGAGGGTGACCGCGGCGCCACACAAGAGCTCTCGCACGCGAGTGAGGTTGCCATTCCGGTCGTGGTTTTGGGAGAGTACCGGTTCGGAATAACGAGTTCGCGACGGAAGCGCGAGTATGAGCGCTGGCTCTCCGATATGATCTCCGTTTGCCGAGTGCTCGAAATCGATGATCACACGGCAAGTTGGTATGCTGAACTTCGTAGCGAACTCAAGCTGGCCGGCACGCCCATACCTTCGAACGACACCTGGATTGCCGCGTTGTGCCGTCAACACACACTTCCCTTACTAAGCCGAGACCGGCATTTCGACCAGATCAAAGGATTCAACCGGCTCGACTGGTAACAAAATCCTCCGTGCCATCCTAAGCTGCAAGCGTTACAATCTTCCTGCATTTTTGCGAGGAGGCAACATGTCAACACGAAGGGATTTTCTGGGCCGAACTCTGGCGGGGGTAGCCGCTGCGGCATCGGCGGCCGGCCACCAGGTTCGCGCTGCCGGAGAACTGGCCTGGCCGCGGCCGATCGGATTCCAGGTCTACACGGTTCGCGACCAATACGCCAAAGATCCAAAGGGTACGCTCAAGAAGGTAGGCGCGATTGGTTATCGCGAAGTCGATCTCGGGGCCTTGCCGCCGGGTCTTTCTGTCGCGACTCTCAAATCCGATCTGGCTGCGGCGAGTATCAAGCCGGTGAGCGACTATCTTGAACTGCCCAAGACGGCCGATGACTGGAAGAAATCCGTGGATGAAGCTCACGCCCTCGGAGCTTCTTACATTGTGACCGGAGCGACCGATCACCTGGACGCCGACGGCTGGAAGCGTCTGACCGATCTCTTCAACGAATGCGGGAAGCTCTCCGCAAACGCCGGGCTGCAGTTTGCCTATCATAACCACATACGCGAATTCGAACCTCAGGGCGACACCTGTGGCTACGAGATTATGCTGAAAGGCGGCGATCCCAAGCTGGTGAAGTTCGAAATGGATATTTTCTGGATGACCTATTCTGGCGCGGACGTACTGGACTATTGGCGGCGCTATCCGGGACGTTTTCCGCTTCTGCATGTCAAGGACCTGAGGAAGGGCATCACCGTTAATCCTCGCGAATTCCCGCCGGACGACGGTCCCAACCCGTTTGTTCCGGTTGGCCAAGGGCGGGTCGACTGGCCCAAGATCTTCGCACACGTCGGCCAGGCGGGAACGAAGCACATCTTTGTTGAGCAGGATCGCTGCGAGGGCTCGCCCTTCGATGCCATGAAGACGAGCTTTGACTACCTGAAGAGCCTCCGCCTGAGCTAGTGAGCATTACAGATCGTAGTGACGGCTTTACTGCATCTCCGCCATAAAATCAAAGAAGTCTGGCGGATATTCACCGAAGTAGGGGGAGGGCTTGCCCTCCCCTTCGTGCAAATTACAATGTCCTTTGTGGGTATCACCGCTGTTCGACAGGGGGAGGGCTTGCCCTCCCCTTCGTGCAAATTGCAATGTCCTTTGTGGGTATCACCGCCGTTCGACAGGGGGAGGGCTTGCCCTCCCCTTCGTGCAAATTGCAATGTCCTTTGTGGGTATCACCGCCGTTCGACAGGTGGAGGGCAAGCCCTCCCCTTCGTGCAAATTGCAATGTCCTTTCTGGGCATCACCGCCGTTCGACAGGTGGAGGGCAAGCCCTCCCCTTCGTGCAAATTGCAATGTCCTTTCTGGGTATCACCGCCGTTCGACAGGTGGAGGGCAAGCCCTCCCCCTACATTGTCTCCACCGGCGTTTTCGGCACTGACGACAGCTCCGCTCCAGGGTTGAGCGTCACTACGATTTGTAATCCTCAAGTAGGAGAGGGCTCGGCGGAGAAAGTCTTCCCGGACGGAATCTGGAGTTTTCAGGAGGGCTAAGGTTTGCACGTTGCTCTCGATCCATCTCCCGCTACCCAGCCGTCGGTCGGCTCTCGCCCATTGCCGCGCAACATCGCAGTCGATGCTTATCGCGGATTCGTGATGCTGTTGATGATGGCGGAAGTCCTGCAGCTTGCGCGGGTATCCGAAGCATTCCCTGCTAGCTGGTTCTGGAAGATCCTCGCCTACAACCAGACTCATGTGGAGTGGGCCGGCTGCTCCCTGCACGACCTGATTCAGCCATCATTTTCATTCCTGGTTGGCGTCGCCCTGCCGTACTCCATTGCGAGCCGGTTGGCCAAAGGCGCAACCTTCGGGAAGCTATTCGCGCATGCACTGTGGCGTGCCCTGATGCTCGCGGCACTCGGCATCTTTCTTCGGTCCACACACAGTCCTCAGACTTACTTTACCTTTGAGGACACCCTCACTCAGATCGGGCTCGGCTATCCCTTCCTCTTCCTGCTCGGCTTTCGTCCACCGCGCTGGGCGTGGACCGCTCTTGCTGTGCTTCTGACGGGATATTGGCTTGCCTGGGCGCTTTATCCGGCGCCCGGTCCGGGGTTCAATTTCCAGGCTGTGGGAGTGCCGCCCGATTGGCACCATTATTACACCGGCTTCGCGGCGCACTGGAACAAGAATAGCAACCTGGGCAACGCCTTCGATCAGTGGTTTCTCAACCTGTTTCCGCGGGAGAGGCCATTCGTCTACAACGAAGGTGGATACCTGACCCTGAGCTTCATTCCGACCCTGGGCACTATGATCCTAGGGCTCCAGGCCGGCCGCTGGCTTCGTGCGTCAGCACCGGCTATTCCCATCAAGCGGCTGCTGGTTGCAGCCGGAGTAGGTATCGGCTTGGGACTTATGCTGCACTTCACTGGCGTCTGTCCGGTGGTCAAGCGCGTCTGGACGCCGAGTTGGACGCTCGCGAGCGGCGGCGCCTGCTTCTTGCTGCTGGCGGGGTTCAGTTGGGTAATTGACGTGAAAGGCTACAGGAAATGGGCCTATCCGCTGGTGGTCATCGGCATGAACTCCATCGCCGCCTATCTCATCGCGGAGCTTCTGCGCGATTTCGTGGTGAACTCTTTTCACATTCATCTTGGTACGAATATCTTCCAGATCTTGGGTGCCGGTCTCGAACCGTTACTTCTTGGCATCGCGGTCCTATTAACATATTGGTTAATTCTCTTCTGGATGTACCGTCGACGGCTATTTCTAAAAATATGAATAGTTTCTGCTAGTCAGGCGAGTGGTCTGGGCCTCTTGACAAGGAAACACCCCCTCACCCCGCGGCTTCGCCGTACCCTCTCCCCACGAGAGGGCGAGGGCTGTTCTCAACTGATGGGGCAAGCAATGATCCGCAAAATCCCGCTCGAATCCCGCAGTTTTTCCGCTGACCGTAAATAGAGTCTATCTATAAGAGCCGGCTGGAATTCCCCGCCGGACAACCTGCCCAAGTTGGACCTGCTATTGCGATCTGCCCACCGAGGGGGCACGGCTCAGGCTGGGAAATCCGGGAGAGGCGAAGGTCTGGACCCGACCACCGTCCCGGGTCATGATCAGCGCGGTCGCCCCGGGGGTGGTGGCGATCAACTCCAGGCCCTGCTTCGGATCGAGCACACTGAGCACTGTGGCGTGGCAATCCGCCAAGATGCCGTTAGGAGCTACGACAGTGATCCTGCTGTATCCCTTCAGTGCCATGCCCGTCCTGGGGTCGATGATATGCGAGTAGCGCACGCCCCCGATATCGAGGTGTTGCTCCGAATCGCCCGAAGTCGAAACAGCGCAATTGTGAAGGATGAGATATTGCTGGGGCTCGGCCCGAGGCGATTCGAAGGCCTCGATCCCGATTCGCCAGCCGGCCTCGTTCGGCGGCGGCTCGCCAAGCACGATGTCTCCGGCGGCGGCGACCAGCGCCCGCGTGATTCCGAATTCTTTTAGGATAATAAGCGCCTGATCAGCCGCATCGCCTTTGGCGATGGCGCCCAGATCGAGCCTCATTCCGGGTTTGAGCAATTCTGCCGTGCGGGTTTCCAGGTCAAGCCGCAGATTCTGGTAGCCGACCAACGAACGCGCCTGAGAAAGCCGCGCCGGATCGGGCAACTCGTGCTGCCGCCTTGCCCGCCTCCAAAGTCGCACCACCGGACCCACGGTGATATCAAATGCCCCGCCTGACCGTTGGGCCAGATCCTCTCCCGCGCTGAGCACCCTAAAAAGGTCGGCACTGACCTTCACCGGCGGACCACCCGCCTTGTCTGAAAGCTTTACCAATTCGCTGCTCGGGTCGTAGTCGCTCATGATATGATCCAGCGTTTGGATACGGGCAAGAGCGGCCCGCGCAGCCTTGCTGGCGCAAGCCGTATCGGGAGCGTAGAGCACGATCCGGAACATCGTGCCCATGTGCGCCTCCGAAAACTCAAAGCGGGAAAGTGTTGCGGACTCACAAACTGCAGAGTTACTGATTAGCGCGCAGGCGGGCAAAGATACTAATTGCAGAACGAATAACAACCGGCTTCGGTTTGACCTCATCGCGAATGACGTTCCTCCCAGGATTTCCTACGCATCGTACCAGAGTTCACCCGAGATTAGCGCCGGCGAGAGACGAGACTTATGAAAAGATTCGCACTCATTCTTGCCCTTATCGGCACGGGCATTGTCCTATGGCACCTGGCGACCCTAAATTCTCCCATTGTCTGGGCAGAGGCCCAGCCGCTACCGGGGCGAGCAGCAGGAAGGGGGCAATCCAAAACGACTTCGCCGGCCTCGCAAGCCGCAGCCGCCTCGGCCGCACCCGAAGAGACCAAGCCCTACGCGGAAACCATTCCGGGCACTAAGGTTACCTTCAAAATGGTGCCGATTCCGGGCGGTACGTTCACCATGGGCAGCCCGACAGGCGAGACTGGCCGCTCGGATGACGAAGGGCCGCTGCGCCAGGTGACCATACACCCCTTCTGGATGGAAGAGGAAGAGACGAGGTGGGACGAATACGATGCCTTCGCCTTCGGTAAAGATACGTGGGAAGGTGACCCGATGGAAGAGCCTGCCACGGAGCGGCTCGCCGATGCCATTACTCGCCCTAGCTTGCCGTACCTCGATCAGACCTTTGGCTTCGGCCGCCGCGGCCATCCCGCCATCGACATGACCCAGCACGGCGCCATGGAATATACGCGCTGGCTTTCGGCGAAGACTGGCAAGACCTACCGATTGCCTACCGAGGCCGAATGGGAGTACGCTTGCCGCGCAGGTTCCCAGACGCCGTTCTACTTCGGCTCCGATTCGAAGCAACTCGGCGACTATGCTTGGTTCCTCGACAATTCGGAGGCCCGGCCTCACGCCCCGGCCAAGAAAAAGCCGAATGCGTGGGGACTCTACGACATGCTGGGTAATGTCGCCGAATGGGTGCTGGACGATTATGACAAAGACGCCTACAAGAGTGTCAAACCGGGAGCGCTTCTGGTAGAACCAGTGGTGTTGCCCACCAAGAAAAGGTACCCAAAGATTGTGCGCGGCGGCTCCTGGGATGATGAGGCCAAGCGGCTGCGATGCGCGGCTCGGCGGCCTTCGAGCCCCGATTGGAGCCAGCACGATCCGCAGGCGCCCCAAAGTATCTGGTGGCACACCGACGCTTCCTTTATCGGCCTGCGGGTTGTACGACCCGTGGTGGAAGAGAAGAAGCTCAAGGACGTGAAATCCCTGATTCAGAAGTACGATTGAAAAAGAGTCTTTGGTCGAGGGGGTAATTATGACCACGAAAACTGAATGCGAGTCCGGGAATCCGAGTTCATCGCGCCGCGATTTTCTGAAGACCTCGGCGACGCTGGTGGCCGGCGCTGTGGCTGCGAACTTCGCGGAAATCCCAGCCGTTCATGCCGCCGGCAGCGATGAGATCAGGATCGGCCTGATCGGGTGTGGCAGCCGCGGAACCGGTGCGGTGGAGAATGCCTTCAATGCCGCGCCCGGAGTCAGGCTGGTAGCCATGGCGGATGTCTTTAAGGACCACCTGGACACTAGCCTGAAATATCTTTCGCAATTCAAGGAAAAAGTCGATGTTCCGCCCGACCGCCAGTTTACCGGCTTCAGCGCCTTCCAAAGCGTGCTGGCGCTGGCGGACGTCAATTACGTTATCCTTGCCACACCACCCGGGTTCCGACCCTGGTATCTCAAGGCCACCGTCGAAGCAGGCAAGGACATCTTCGCCGAGAAACCGGTAGCGGTGGATGGACCCGGCGTGCGCACGGTCCTCCAGGCTCACAGAGATGCCGAGGCCAAGGGCATCCACATCGCCGTGGGCACACAGCGCCGGCATCAGACCGGGTACCTGGAAACATTGAAGCGCATTCACGACGGCGCCATCGGCGATATCACCGCGGCCCGCTGCTACTGGAATGGGGGTCCGCTCTGGGTATACCCCAAGAAGCCGGGATGGACCGACATGGAGTGGCAGTTACGTAACTGGTATTACTTCACCTGGCTGTGCGGCGACCATATTGTGGAGCAGCACGTCCATAATCTCGATGTGGTCAACTGGGCCACCAACAGCCATCCTGAAAGTGCCGTTGGCGTCGGAGGACGCCAGGTGCGGACAGCGCCCGAGTACGGCCACATCTACGATCATTTCGCTATCGATTACGAGTATCCCGGAGGTCTCCACGTGGCCAGCTACTGCCGGCAGATGCCCAAATGCGAGAACAACATCTCCGAGGCGCTCACCGGCACCAAAGGCTTCTGCCAGGTGGACAAGTACACGATCACCGGCGCCAAGAGCTGGCGCTTCCCGAGCAAGGACAATCTCCCTTACGTACAGGAACACACCGATCTGATCGCGGCCATTCGAGGCGGCAAGCCGCTAAACGAGCTGAAACCAGTAGCCGAGAGCACTCTGACTGCGATCCTCGGCCGGATGGCCGCATACACCGGCCAGAAAGTATCCTGGGAAGACGCGCTTAATTCCGAGGAAGGCCTGATGCCACCTAAGCTCGAATGGGGCGACCTCGCGGTTCCACCTGTGCCCATGCCCGGCCAGTCCACGATGCCATCGCGGGCAACCAGATCCTAGAATGAATTTTTCACCATGCGGCGGAGGGGCGGGATTTTAGACCCGCCCGCTCCAGCGCGATCAAACAACCTGGATTGCCGTGAGAGATTGCTGCTAAGTGAGCAATCCGATGAGCAGAGGATACGCGCATGCAACGAAGAACTGCCTTGAAGGTCCTCGCAGGTGCGGCGCCGGCCTTGGCTCTGGGCCGGAGGCTCGATGCCCAAGGTCCGACCGGACTTGAGATCGAGAAGGGCCCGTTTGCGGGTACCAAGGAATCCCTCGAGCAATACCGGATTCCCGACTGGTATCGCGACGCCAAGTTCGGCATTTGGGCACACTGGGGACCGCAGTCGAGCGTGGAGCAGGGTGACTGGTATGCCCGCAACATGTACATTCAGGGCAGCCGCCAATACCAGTACCACGTCGCCACCTACGGACATCCGTCGAAAGTCGGCTTCAAGGACCTCTGTCCAAAGTGGAAGGCGGCGGCGTTCGATCCGGAGCACCTGATGCGGCTCTACAAGAAGGCCGGGGCTAAATACTTCGTGAGCATGGGCGTGCACCACGATAATTTCGACCTGTGGAACTCCAAGCACACGCGCTGGAACGCAGTGAAGGTAGGACCGCATAAGGACGTCGTGGGCCTATGGCGTAACGCCGCCCGCGCCGAAGGACTGCGCTTCGGCGTCACCGAGCACCTGTGGATCAGCTACAAGTGGTTCTCGACGAGTCATGGCAGCGACAAAACCGGACCGCTGGCGGGCGTGAAGTACGACGGCGTGGACCCGGCCTATGCCGATCTCTACCACGACGCGCGGGTCGCCCGATGGGCTGCCATGGATCAGGACCATTTTGGGTGGAATGACGAAGGCATTCCGGATTCGTGGAAGCACCACTGGTTCCTGCGCATGAAGGATCTCGTGGACAACTACCAGCCTGACTTCCTCTATACCGACGGGCATCTTCCCTTTGAGCATTACGGATACAGCGCGGTGGCCAATCTGTACAACCTGAGTGCGAAATTGCACGGCGGCCAGAACCAGGCCGTCTACACCACCAAGCGGCCGGAAGATTGCGCCGTCGGCACCTGCGTGCTCGATCTCGAACGCGGGCTGGCCAACGAGATCAAGCCCACTCCCTGGCAAACTGACACCTGCATTGGCGATTGGCACTACAACCGGGAGTTCTACGAACAGCACCGCTACAAGTCGGCCAAAACCGTGGTCGACATGCTCGTGGATATCGTGAGCCAGAACGGCAATCTGCTGCTGAATTTCCCGCTTCCCAACAGCGGCCAACTCGATTCCGATGAGTTAAAGACGCTCGAGGGAATCACCGCCTGGATGGCCGTGAACAGCGAAGGAATCTACGGCACCCGGCCCTGGAAGATCTACGGTGAAGGTCCAAGCACGATAACCGGCAAGCCAGGTGGCGGCTTCAATGAAGAGGCGAGAAAGCCGCTTAGGGCGGCTGACGTTCGCTTCACCAAGAAGGGTAGTACGCTCTATGCCTTCATCATGGGCTGGCCGCAAAAGCAAGCTACGGTGCGGGCTCTCGGCACGGCAAGTCCGCAATCGCCTGGGAAGGTCGTGAATGCGGAGCTGCTGGGTCACCAGGGGCGCGTTACCTGGCACCAGGAGGGAAGTGGCTTGCGCGTGCAACTGCCGGCAGAAAAGCCATCCGACTATGCCGTGACGCTTAAGGTCACACTCGCCTAGCGAGGGGCGCCGCCCGGCGGACCGCTGGCGCCGTCACCCGCGGTCCGCAAATTGTCAAAGAACTCAAGCCGCAGACCCGAACGGCGGGTGTGCGCTGGCTCGCCATGGCCTACCAACGTAGCCTCGTAGCCTCTCATACTATACTTGCTAGCCTAGCTATTGTCAAGGGCTTTATTGTCTGGCGGACCCGCCCGCTAGCGGACAAGGTGACCACGAGGTAAAAACGCAGACCTCGAGAAGGGGCCGCGCCGCCCCGCTATGCATAGGCCTGATTACCTGGCATCTCGCCCTGCAGGTAGGGGTACTTCTGGAACCCGGAGAAGACGTGTCCGACTTCCTCCGGTCTGCCCAGGTCGGCCACGGCGTCAGCGATGGCGTTGTGGTACTTGAGTCTCAGCAGCGGAGCCAGCTTTTCCTGATCCAGTTCCCGCACGCCAACCTTGATCTATTGGGAGAGGACAAAATCGAGGAAAACCTGTTGCTTGGTGTTGAAGTGAGTGCTGATTTCCGGTTTCGCCTTCGATGGCACTCATCGATGACGATAAAATCAAAGAAGTCTGGCGGATATTCACCGAAGTAGGGGGAGGGCTTGCCCTCCCCTCCGTGTAAATTGCAATGTCCTTTCTGGGTATCACGCCGTTCGAGAGGGGGAGGGCTTGCCCTCCCCTCCGTGTAAATTGCAATGTCCTTTCTGGGTATCACGCCGTTCGAGAGGGGGAGGGCTTGCCCTCCCCTCCGTGTAAATTGCAATGTCCTTTCTGGGTATCACGCCGTTCGAGAGGGGGAGGGCTTGCCCTCCCCTCCGTGCAAATTGCAATGTCCTTTCTGGGTATCACGCCGTTCGACAGGGGGAGGGCAAGCCCTCCCCCTATATTCGGGGGGCCGCTCATAGTTGATCCCGCGCCTTGGCCTCCACTACGGCCAGCTTGTGGTTACGATACACCAGCACGTAATCGGCAATGTCGGGCCTGGCGCGCCTCCCGTGGCCTTCGATGCGGCCCAGCGTGATGGGATACTCGCGCAGGATGCGGCTGCCCTCCACCACGCCCCATCCCGCGGACTTCAGGGCAGGATCAATGTGTTCGGCTCGGGTTTCGGCTTCGTTCATGGCGAGGCCCGTAGGGGGAGGGCTTGCCCTCCCCTCGACGTTTTGGAAAGGTGGGGGAACGACTTGCCGACCCCCTCAATCTAAATTGCAGCCGACCAATTAACAAGGGTAGTGCAAGCCCTACCCCTACGTTCGGTTCGGGTTCTCCGCATCTTCCAACCAATGTTGCGGGTTGTGGAGAATGTAATCGCGAATGGTTTCTAATTCTTCGACGTCACGAATTATGTGCTCGTAAAAATTCTCGTGCAGCAGGCGCGTTCCCTTCCGCGACATTAATTTGTTCACTGCAATAGTGCAAATCGATTTGAAGGCTCCCACCACGTCCCCCATTGAAGTACGGCGGCAGCTTGCCCTCCCATCGTTCTCGTAGGGGGAACGCTTGCCCTCCCCTTTGCGCAAATCGTCTCCAATCGACGAGGGTAGGGCAAGCCCTACCCCTACTGGCGATCGACCCACATAATTTGAGGGGGAGGGTTGAACAACGGGCGCGCCTGTGGCTTTTGCCAGAGCGGGCTCTAGTCCCGGCCCCGGCAGTACGAAAACAGCGTGTAAATGGTTGGGCATGATTTGGAACGCATCCAGAACAAGTGACCCAAACCGTTGCGGCAATGTGTCCCAGGTCTTCTGAACGAGACAGCCAGCGTCGTTCAAAATCATTTCACCCTCGACGATTTGTCCGAACAGGAACTCCTTGCCCTGGGTGCAAATCGTGACGAAATACGCGCCGCCTCCGGCATAATCATATCCCCGCAAACGAATGGAACGTCGATGATGGATGCGCGGATCGTAGGTCATAATTTCTTGTAGGGGGAGGGCTTGCCCTCCCCTCCGTGCCAATGCGGTTGACCGAACAGGGCGGGGCAAGCCCAGCCCCTACAAGGCGCCGCTAAAAACTTGGTGCAACAGCGACTTCTTCAATTCTTCGATCGCAGCCAGCTTTTGCTTGTAGATCGATTTGGGGCGCTGGGTTCGTCCCTTGACGATTCCGCGGTACATTGTAGGGGGAGGGCTTGCCCTCCCCTTGATGCAAATCGCCGCCATTTGACGAGGGGCAGGGCAAGCCCAGCCCCAACCGACCATTTTTGCGGTCAACTGACCAGGGCAGGGCAAGCCCAGCCCCTACAAGGCAACAGCGACTTCTTCAATTCTTCGATCGCAGCCAGCTTTTGCTTGTAGATCGATTTGGGGCGCTGGGTTCGTCCCTTGACGATTCCGCGGTACATTGTAGGGGGGAGGGCTTGCCCTCCCCTTGATGCAAATCGCCGCCACCTTCGGGACCCCCCGAACCGCGAATCTGGCCGCCAACGCCAATTTATTATCTGGAAAGAGAAGAGCCGCGGACCTCAAAGGCGGAGGTCCGCGCTACTCACTACTTGCTCAGGGGCGACGGCCACGCCCTTCTTTCATAATGCCTGTCAACCAGAGAAGTTCGTCGATCATCGCTGCCGCCCGCCTCAAGTAAAGCGCCTCGCTGGGCCAGGCGCGCTCGTCAACGGCGAGCCCGATAAGGCGCAGATTCACTTCGTCCCGGATAGGCACCATACGCAATTCGATCGCGACTTGCCGAAGCTGTTCGACCGCTCGTGCGCCAGCAGCAAATCCGCCGTAGCTCACAAATCCCACCGGCTTGTAGTTCCAGGCCGCGTAGACGTGATCGAGCGCATTCTTGAGTGCGCCAGGATACCCGTGGCTGTATTCCGGCGTAACGATTACAAACCCATCCAATGCTGTGATCTGGTCTGCCCAGCGCCTTGCGAGCGTCCCGGGCCCGTAGCTTTTTTCCGCAACCATAGGAGGATCGCGGTTTTCAAACGCGGGCAGTGGCCATTCTTTGAGGTCAAGCAATACCGGGCTGATGTCCGTTCGTTCTGCGAGCAAGGCGCGAATCCACTGGCCAAATGCTTCGCCCCTGCGCCCTTCGCGCACGCTGGCTACGATGATTCCAACTGCAAATCTCGATTCCACCTGTCCCCCCTTTCCGGGATCCTCATGTCATTGCAATTTGTCCAGCAATAAGCGTGCTTCGAAGACGGTTAACAGTCGCCCGTGCCCCGTTAAGGGCCCGCCTGTGCCTTGCAACCGGCCACCCTCCTCGAGGTTCCCGACGTCGACCGGTTCGCCGCCAAAATCCCGGATGAGTTTGGAAACAAGTTCCTTGGCATCGGCACTGTCACCGGCAATGAAGAGTGCCTTGCGCTCGGGCGGAGAAGAAAGCGGCACCCCGTCCAGCGCTGAAATCGGTTGGTGGTTGAAGGCCTTAACCAGGTGCGCGCCTGGAACTAATTCTGCCACGACTTCGCTCGAGCTTCGGCCTCCGAGGTCAATGAGACCCTCAGGCCCGGGTCCGATACGGTTATTCGTGGTGTCGATCACGACTTTCCCTTCAAGTCGAAGCCCAGCGATTGCAGATGGGATCTGGTCCCACCGAGTCGCGATTACGATCACATCGCCGAAGCGAGCAACCTCTTCCTTTGTGCCTGCCGTAGCATTTGCACCTAGATCCGAAATGAGCTGCGTGAGGGATTCTGGCCCGCGGGAATTTGCCAGCTTCACCTGATGGCCGGCATGAACGAAGAGGCGGGCAAGAGTCTGGCCCATCCTGCCTGCACCTAAGATCCCGATCCTCATTTTAGTAGCCCCGTCTCACAAGTTGCCTTATCCGATTGTCATGACCTCCTTCGCGTCGTGGAGGACCTGTAGCGCGGGTGTCCTCACCCGCGATTTGCCCTTATTCGATAGATCACAAAAACGCGGGTGAGGACACCCGCGCTACAAGCAGAGCGGATTAATTTCCCCCTGGTAGGGCCAATCCGACCAATTGGCCACGAGCCCGGAGCGCACGGGATTGTCCCGCACATAGAGCCACTTTTGCCCATAGCTCTCTGCTGACCGCATGACGTGATCGAAGAACCTCTCCTGCCAATAGGGAGCGCTCACTTGACGACTCTTTAAGGTGACGTGCCACGACGGCCTTGAGTCCCTTGACCCAGTCGGAAAGGCCAGATGATACGGGGGTGAAAGCGGCGAAGAGGTGTGCGTGGTCCGGCATGAGTACATAACGACCCGCGAGGACCCGTGGCTGACCGCCTCCTGCGCGAATCTAACAAAGACGTTGTGGACGCCGACCTCCGCCAACAACGACCGACGGCCATCCGTGCACGCCGTAAGAAAATAGACCGGCACATCGGTGTAGAGCGTGTCCAGCCGTTTAAGCCGTGGCTTGAGCATACCATGCATATTTGAATTGCAGCGCGGGTGTCCTCACCCGCGATTTGCCGTTATTCGCTCAATCACGAAACGCGGGTGAGGACACCCGCGCTACAGAGGATCACGAAAACGCGGGTGAGGACACCCGCGCTACAGAGGATCACGAAAACGCGGGTGGGGACACCCGCGCTACAGAGGACCATGAAAACGCGGGTGGGGACACCCGCGCTACAGAGGATCACGAAAACGCGGGTGGGGACACCCGCGCTACAAGGCTCGATCAGGGAAACGCGGGTGAGGACACCCGCGCTACAATCCTCCGGTGGGTTCGTAGCATCGACTTCTGGCTGTCGATCATCCTTTGCCTTCATCGGCGGATGGACCGTAGATGGCGGGGACTTTCTCTCCGCTCAGCCGCAGATAGACGGTCAGCTGTCCGCGATGGTGCGCCATGTGGTTGAGCACGCCGTCGCGAATCGCGACATACCGTGACTGCTCGCTCATCAGCTTGCCGGCGGCCAGCATGCGCCACTTGGTGTTCAGCAGGTGATCGTCCGTAGTCTTCTCGAGGACCTCGCGTCCTTTCTTCAGGCTTGCCTCAAACTGCCCCAGCAGGTCTTGCCGAGTCTTCCACTCCTGCGGCTTGAACTTCGGGCCCCCCGGCGGGTTAATGTCAAGCTCGTCCATGTTCACCACCATGTCGAGCCACGCCGGAACGGTGGCAACAATTGTCGCCAGATAACCGAGTGGCATCGACTTCTCATGCGGCTTCCAGTCGTTCTTTCCTTCCGGGACGCGCTCGAGTGTCTTGCGGATCCCCACAGCCTCGCGGTCGAGCTCAGCCAGCAACAGTTCGGTTATCTTCATTGTGTATTCTCCCTTCCTTCGATTTTAGATGCACCATGCTGGAAGGGTGGGATTGATGTAGCAATTCCGCGCATTCTACCCGCCCGTTGAGAGCCCATGGTGCAATTTGGCGTTTCTCCGTCTCACGCCACCGCTCGCTCTGTTTGTCTAATGGTCTGTCAAGTTTGGAGACCCCCTCCCCAAAGGGCGCAGCCGGAGACCTGGTCCGATGGAGCAGCGCGAGCATCAGGAGACCGCCTGTCAAGCAATTTAAAAATGTTACTTTCGGGTGATTCGTCCTGCAACGCGAAATGTTACCCGTCGTCGTCGTGGTTTTTCCTTTCTTCTTGTCTTGGCAGTTGTCTTGGTTCTTGTCTTTTTCTCAGCGCGCCTTGTGCGCGCGCCTGTGATTTTGTTTTTCTCTGAAGGTGCCGCGAGTTTCTGAGAAACAGCCGAGACCGCAGGCTTCTCTGCCACCACGCTGGTGCTCCGTTGGAAAATCCGTTCCCGCTTGCTCTGAATCGTCTGGGAGAGTTGAAAGGGGTCGAGCGTCTGGCGTAGCCGGCGAAGTTCGGCCACCCGTTCTGGGTCCACCCCTGACGAGGCCGCCACTCGCTGAAAAGGGGTCTGGGGTGCTTCGTAGTGCCGCCGCAAGCGCGAGCCGATCCGCTCCTTGCGGCTCAGTTTCACCGAGGGCAGGAAGAGGTTCTGAAACAATCGCAGCTCACCCCGGTAAAGCTCGTCCATGGCGGCCCGTGCCGCTTCCGTCTCGTAACGCACGTAGCCCAGCAAGCGCCGTACATGCGTCCAGTTCTTCTGCTCGATGTGGGCGTTGTCGTCTTTCTTATAGGGCCGCCCACGGGTGAATTGAATGTCGTGGGCCTGGCAGTAAGCCCAGAGGTGAGCATTGATGAACTCCGAGCCGTTGTCGGAATCGATGCCCCGCAAGGGAAAAGGCAAAGCCTGGCGGACCGCTTCCAGAGCGGCTCGCACGCCTTCCTGGCTCTTGCCCAGCACCGCTCGGCTTTCCGTCCAGCCCGTGTGAATGTCAGTCACGTTCAGCGAGTAGCAGTAGTCGCCCGCCGCCGAATTGCCCGAGTGGGAGACCAGATCGATTTCCGTGAACCCCGGCCTCTTCACGTCCCACTGATCCGTCTTCACGGGGATGTGGTGCTTCAATAAGCTCCCCGGCTTGGTGCGGCCATAAATCCTTTGCCGCAGCTTCCGCTTCTCCGAACCCAGCCGGTAGTCGATGGAGCGGGGGCTGATCTGAAGCAGCTGCTTTTCCAACTCCGGCGTCAGCCGGAAGCGGCGGCGAATCCAAGGCATCCACTCCGGCAGCAGGGCTTTCAGCCGTACTGACCAGGGATAATCGGCCGCCTCCCAGACCGCCTTCAAGATCGAGACCAGCCGTGGGCCATAGGTCACCCCCCGGCGCCGTCGTTGGGAAACCGGCCGGGCGGCAGGCGGCGAACCATTCAGCAAACGAATCGCGTGCTTGCGATGATAACGGCAGTTGGCGCAAAACTCGTCCAGGATGCGCTGCCTTTCCGCCCGACTAGCTCGTTGGTAACGAGGATAAACTTGTTGCCAATATTCTCTTCTCGAAAGTCGACTCATGAGGTTACCCGTATCCATGACGGGTAACATTCTCAAATTGCGCGACGATAGCCCACTGGCAACATTTTAGCTTGCGCGATACGGACCGTTTCAAAACAAGGCTGTGGGGTGTAAACTTGCGGATACGAGCTTATCTGACGACTTACAGAACAATTTCGCCAGAGTCTGCGAAGGCACCAGTACTAAGGACGGCGGAGACTAGGGCATGATAACCCGGCTCAGAATAAGAAATTTTAAGAGCATTTTGGATCAGACCTATGATTTTACGGACTTCGATCTACTAGTGGGGCGGAACAACAGTGGCAAGAGTACGATACTTCAGGCCTTAGCCATTTGGCAGTTCTGCATTAACGAATTTCACCGTGCGAAGCGCGCCGGCAGCACGGGGAAGCAGGTTGTTCTTCCAAACTTCACTGCTTTACCAGTGCCAGAGTTCAATTTGCTTTGGAAGGAACGAACCGATCGGAAGTGGCCGCAGGAAAATGGCGAAAAGAAACAGGAGTACATCCTCATTGAGATCGAGGTGACGTGGCGGAATCAGGACCTTAAAGAATGCATTTTCGGTGTCAAGCTTCGCTACAGTTCGCCTCAATCAGTCTACGCCATTCCCGCACAAGGTTGGAAAGTGCTCCGCGACTTGGAGCAACAAAAAGCACTACCGACAATTGCATATGTACCTCCCTTTTCTGGTCTAGAGCCCGTTGAAGAGTGGCGTGACGATGGGCCCATTCGTAAACAAGTTGGCAAAGCGCAACCCGGCAGTGTACTGCGCAACTTGCTCTTGAGGGTCTGCCCCCCGCCGGAGAAGGAGGAGCGCGACCAAACCTCGAAGCGGCCGGAGTGCTTGCCCGACTGGGGTGAAATCAAGAATGTGGTGGAGCGTTGGTTCTCGGTGGAGTTGATTGAGCCAAAATACGAACGTGGTGTTGATACGCAGATCGTCTGCGAATACAAACAGGACAAACGTCCTTACGATATCATCGCGGGCGGCAGCGGCTTTCACCAAGCACTCACTCTGCTCGCCTTCTTCTACGGATACAAACCGACCACAATGTTGCTTGATGAGCCTGATGCCCACCTGCACGTGAATTTGCAGCGCGAAATACTTGACTATTTCAAACGTAAGTCGAATGAGCGCGGGGTGCAGTTCCTGATCGCCACTCATGCTGAAGAGTTTGTGAAAGGCTCGGATACTACCCGAATCGTTTCGCTAATGAGCCAGAAACCCACGCGAGTTGCGTCCACGCCAGCAATCCTGACGGCCATGGCCGACGTGTCGAACGCCGAACTAACGCTCTTGATGGACTCTCCCATCATGCTTTATGTGGAGGGCGAGAGTGACGAGCGGGTTCTGCGCGCATGGGCCAAGGCTTGCGACGCCGTGGACGTGCTCGGCAAGGTTTGCTTCCACGTGATGGGTGGAGGTAGTAAGCGACAGATGAACGAGGCGGCTCATCGGCACTTCACCGGAGTGTGCCAGATTATCCCCAAGACGAGGCGCTTGGTGTTGTTTGATTTCGATACTGGAGAGAACGCATTTCACCCTGAGACTGACAATCCTTCTCTCTACGAGTGGGCGCGCAAGAACATAGAGAACTATCTGCTTTTGCCAGAGGCCTGGGAGCGTGCTGCAGTTCGGCAGCTAGAGGTCGAGGAGAAGCCACTGTTCGCCCATCCGATAAGGGAAGTCGTCCACGACTTCTTTGCCGAACAGAATCTGACTCTCCCCCCCCGGCAGTCCTGGCGAAGTGTTAGTGCTAACATTTTTCAGGTTGTAGACGGCAAAAGGCTCCTGTTCGAAGACGACAAGTCGCTATTTAACCGTCTGCGAGATCTTAAACCACCTGTGGAGTTGATCCGGGAAACTGTAGCAGGCGCAATGACGGCCGACGAGATTCACGAGGATGTGCACAAGCTCTTTGCCAAGCTCGAGGGCCTCGTAGAAGAATCAGGCAACTCCGATACAGCTCTTTGAGACTCGTCCGCGCGAAGTTTCTCGTCCTCTTAACACGTGGTGTTTGGCGATGCCATTCCAGACGGCGGTCTCATGTCCCGACCGCAATGACGAGGGTCGCTCTAAGTCCCTCCTACAAGGCGTCCTTCTTATCCTCAAAGTGCCGCCAATGCCGCTCGATGGCCTCGAGTGTCTTGCCTTTGGTTTCCGGCACAAAAATGGCGCAGAAGATGAAGGATAGGATACAGATCACGGCGAAGATCCAGAAAGTCCGCGCCGGGCCGGCGCCGCGGATGAGGCTCAGAAAGGTGACAGCCACCACCCAATTGGATCCCCAAACCGTAAGGGTCGCAAGCGACATAGCCTTGCCGCGGATCTTGGTGGGGTAGATCTCCGAGATCAGCAGCCAGAAGCACGGTCCCAAGCCGAGTCCGAAGAAAACGATATAGGCTATCATCTCGTAGAACACCACCAAGCCGCCGGCATGCTGGTGAAATGCCGCTCCGACCAGGCCGAGGGCGGCAGCCATGCCCGCAGTGCCCAGCAGCAGCAGGAAGCGGCGGCCAAGGCGGTCAACCACAAAGATGGAAATGACAGTCACGAGCACGTTGACGATGCCGATGAGTGCGGTGGCAAGAATCGCCGCCTTGGCCGAGGGATATCCGGACATGCGCAGGATTTCAGGTGCGTAGTAGATAATCGTGTTAATCCCAGTAATCTGCTGAAACACCGCCAGACCCACCCCGACCAGCACGGCCACCCGGAATCCCGGCTGAAGCAGCATGCCGAAACCGCCCTGTTCCTCGGCCAGCGTTTGTTCCACCTCCTTCAACTCCGCCTCTGCTTCCTGGCCCCGTCCCAGGAGCTGGAATCCTTTCAGGGCGCGTTCCCGGAAGCCGGCGCGCGCCAGCCAGCGGGGACTTTCGGGGAGGAAGAGCATGCCGAGGCAGAGCACTGCCGCGGGAAAGACGGCGCTCATGAACATCCATCGCCAGTTTTGGGCCGCGGCCAGCTCGTAATCCACAAAGTAAGCAACCACAATCCCCACCGTGATCGCCAGTTGGTTCAGCGAAACTAACGCCCCGCGTATGCGCGCCGGCGACATCTCAGCGAGATACAGTGGCGTGACCAGGGAGGCGACTCCGATGCAGACGCCCACGAAAAACCGCGCCAGACAAAAGGAGGTCAGGCCAGTCGCCAGTCCGCTAAGCACGGAGAAGACGGCGAACCCAACTCCCGTCGCCAGCAAGACCATGCGGCGGCCCCAGCGGTCCGTGCTGTACCCTGCCAGCGCCGCTCCCACCAGAGCGCCAGCGAGGGCGATGGCCACGGCGAACTCTAATTGCGTATCGCGCAGGTGGAAGTCAGTGCGCAGAAATAACATGGCGCCGGAGATCACGCTGGTGTCGTAGCCGAAGAGCAGTCCACCGAGGGCGGCGACGCCGGCCGTGAGCAGAACCATCGCGCGCGAGGAGGAACTCGCGGTCGCGGGTGGGGAGTTTGAAAGCCGTTCTGCCATAATATTTTCTCCTTCGTGTTACTGGTGCGAGCTTATGATGTTGTGATTCATACGTCGCGCTGGTCGATGAAGCCCAGGTGAAAAGAAATCCTTCGGCTGGGCGGCCTCGCCGCCCATCGCCATCCCACACCCACATTACTACACGACGATGATGGAGTGGAGTAAAGCTCCAGGTCGCCGGGTAGGCGGCATGCTGCTTGACACCGGGCCGGCTGGGTGGCAACATTGGGGCCTGGCCTAAGCCGAAGTGGCGGAATTGGCAGACGCGCTACATTCAGGGTGTAGTACCCGTCAGGGTGTGGAGGTTCGAGTCCTCTCTTCGGCACCAGCTCCTGTTTTATCTTTTTACTTGCAATAATTTAAGATCGGCCTAGGCTAGTCTCTTGGTGTCTATGAGTTTCTGAAAACCGACACCAAGGACTTGACCATGAACCTGCCAGCGTTGAAGACTGCTCTGCCTTCTGGGCATGCACCGGAACGTCTTCCGACCCCACGTCGCACTCCCAACAAGAGGGTCAGGATTATCAAGAAAGTTCGGCCGGCGGTTGGAGATTCATTTCTCTCGACCGCGCCGGAAGCCGATACATATGGGACAGCCGGCCGGGCTACTATTTTGTGGAATGGTGGGACGGTCGGAACCGCCGTCGTGAGCGCGCCGGCAACACACCCAGCCAGGCACTGGAGGCGCAGCGCCGCAAACGAAATGAGCTGATTGGGGAACTCCTCTCTGGCACTTCCCGGGTGAACCCACTCGATGCCCAGCAAGTTGGAACTGCGGTGGCCGATGCCGTTAAGCTCTTTGCGGAGCATGTGAGGATCCACTCCCCCTCCAAGCCTCGGACCCTTGAACGCTACCAGGAGGTCCTAGCTCACTTTGAACAGATCTTGCCCAGCAAGAAATACGTCGAGATGGTCACCCGCTCTGACATTGATGACTACAAGGTTGCTCGCAGCCGCGAGGCGGTGGGACCTCTGCACCGCCCCGTCTCGCCGGCCACGGTCAATTTTGAGGTCACGGTACTGAAGACTTTCTTCTACTACCTGATTCGTGAGCGCAGCATCGCTATGGAGAACCCCTGCGCCCGCTCGAAGCCGCTGCGCGCTGAGAAAGAGCGCCTCAGGCGTCGGCCCCCGACTTATGCTCAAGCTGAGACTGAAAAGATCCTCGCCACCTGTGGCAAGAGGGATCGGGCGATCTTTGCCACGCTGCTACTGACCGGCCTTCGCAAGGAAGAGTTAGGTCATCTCGCTTGGTCCGACGTCGACCTGGACCGTGCCGCCCTCCGCCTGACAGCGAAGGACGGTTTTGCCCCCAAGGACTACGAAGAGCGTGAGATCCCCCTACCTCCAGATCTTGTGCAGGTCCTTCGGAAGTTGCCCCAAGATTCAAAGTGGGTTTTCGCGAGCAGTAATGGAAACCGCCTAGGTCGCAACGAGATGCTGCGCCGCTTGAAAAACGTCGCGGATGGCGTAGGTGTAAAGCAGGCAACCTTGCACAAGTTCCATCACACATATGCAACCCGGCTCCTTGAGGACGGCTGTGACATCGTGACTGTCCAGCATCTCCTCGGTCACTCTGACCTCAAGACAACAAGAAAATACTTAAGTCCAGACCAGGAGCGGGCGCGAAAAGCAGTCAACCGGCTTTCGCTGAGGGTTAAGTCAAAGTGAGCTCTTCACGGACGGAATGGGTCTTCTGTTTATAGCAAACATGGTGGAAGCCCGCACGTCGGCTCGGTACTGCAGGCTGGTGGAAACCGCTGTGAAAGGGCGACGGTAGCTCGTAACTTACAGAAAAACAAGGCACGGATGGCCCTGTAAGGCATTAGAAGACATCCTCGGGAACTCTTATCGAACCCTTAACGCACCCTTAACGCACCCTCGGATCGGCTCCTGCAATCGCCGCGATAAGCCACCTTTCCTCGAGATCAACTTGATAGCCGGTGTCCGAAAACTCATGATTTCGGGCTGCGCACGAGCGCCGGAGGCGCGCTTGGTCATCTGAGCCACGCGGCCTGCACGCGTCGCCCTTGTCGGCGCTGAATCTGCCTCGGGCCCCAGACCCTCTTGTGGCTGACCACCAGTCAGGCTACAGGTCCGCAACCACGACGTCCCTTTCTGCGCACTGTCACTGATTCGCCCCCATTAGTCGCCGTCCGGTTGCTGAGGTAGGTGTTCCGTTCGACTTGTGGATACACCGCAAGGTCTGTGTGCACAGCACAGCATGTGCATCGCATCTGGGTATCGCGGTCGGCACACGGCCTGCGTTGGTGCGGAAGATCACAGCCCTCTTCGAAGATGCCTCTGCTTTCTGATGCTCGATGCTCCGCAACGACCGCGTATCGATGCCCTCCTTACGTTCGCAAACCGGCGGATTTAGGAATTTCCGGAATCTGACCTCGGCAATCAGGAAGCGAGAGCAGGAAACACGAATTCATAGCCCGCCAGGTTGACCTTACGTTTTGCGTCCAGCACCGATTTCGCGGCCTCACCCAGATCAGGCCTTTTTTTCAGAGCAATCCAAAGCTGTCCGAGATCTTTTGTCTTCCCTAGCAGAAGCCGGAACGCTCTCTCCGACACCACTGGGACCTGAGCCTGAGACTCTGGCATAAACCCGGTCGATTCCGAGCCGCGGCATACGGCAGCGGCTTCGATGACCGAAATGTGATCAGTGGATGTTAGATGGAGAGCCTTCCGAAGCAACTGAGGCTCCCCGCGAAAGGCATCCCTCGATTTGACAGCCTGTTGTATCCCTTTCTGCAATTCATCATCGTTGGAAGTCGATTCTTTCGGGCCGATCAGCCATTTGTGTTGCAGAACCAGAACGCGGCCAGAAGGTGGTTCGTAAACGATCATGTCAGCATCGGTCAGCCATGGAACGACCAACCGTTTCGCAACGCGATAATCCGGCTCCGGAAGAAGTTGCTCGAGCTCGTTCAGAGCTATCGATTCCTTGGCCTGATTGACGACGTTCACGAATTGCCGCATTTGCGGGTGCCGGTTCAGCAGCTTCAGAAAGCTCCTCTCAATGGCATTTCCGATCAGGAATAGACTCGGGACGCATATCCGATCGGGCATGATTTCGAGAAACGGCTGGAGAATTGGCGTGCCAGCGGAAACAGCAGGATCGAATCTGTACCAAGCGAAAATTTGCGAGACGATCCGAAGATGCAGCTCAGACACTTGGGCAATTAGCTCAATCCACCGATGAGATGACTACATCGCAACGATGCTTCCGATTGGCCACTTCGAAAGGTCATCTCCATTGAAATCAGGTGTGCCATGTCGGGTGTGTTGGAGATCACCAACACAGCGCCCCAGAACTTCCGCAGGTCGCTAAACATGATTGGACCTACGGCCAAGGCTTCGGGAAATTCCCATGGAATGGTGGCCATGAGCTCTGCGGCCCACCTCTTGACGGCCGATATCAGCTCTTCAGTGAAGCCGTACTCAATAACATCTGGCCCGTTCGAACGGATGAGACCCTGAAGGCAGTGTCGCACGCTAACCGCCGCATCTAAGACAGCTGCTCTCTCATCTGTCGATGCAGGTGCGACGATTCGCTCCATGAGTTCGCCGCTCCTCAAGACGGTGTCCTTTGAGTCGGCCTCGTCCGAGGCATAACTGAAGGTGATCCGAGGAACCCGCCTTGCGACATGAATCTCAAACTGCCCTCTGTCCGCAAGGTCGAAACTGAACGCCACATCCTCATAATCCCGAGAAAACCCAAAAAGCTCGCGAGCCGGCATGAAGAGTTCTTGGTCGACCCTGAGTTCCTCGAGGGGTTCAGAAGGGCATCGTTCCAAGATACCCGGAATCGCCCAGACACTCGACAGCACGGCGGCCCGATGTGCGTCGAGGTTGGCCTTTGCACTAGCGCCCGCCTTGAATGCCTCGACCTCCAGTACAGCGCAGAAATGGTACAGGGCGCTCGCACGTGACCGGCGAAAGATCGCCAGCTTGGCGAATTCTTCCGCAACTTCTTGAGCTCTTTCCGCTGGGTGCGTTCCAGTCCCAGGAAGTTCCCCGTGCGCGTCTGACTGGAATAGAGACTCGCCAGGAACAGCCGCGAGGAACCCACATGCCTGCTGATCCACTCCGCAAAAACTTCCTTCTTGCCGTTTACCAGGGCAATGCCGCGGCTGTCGAAGACGTAACTTTCCATCTGGCGTGCCTGAGGATCGAGTTTCAGCAGCGACCGGTACTGCTCTCCGTTCACACTAAAGGCCAGGTCGATCTCCGGCTGGGGATGGGTGCAGAAGTCGTACAGCAACCTCTTCTGACCGGGTAGCTGGCGGAAGAGAGCGGCAAAAGCTGAACCGATCAGCGTCGACTTTCCTACGCCGTTTTCGCCGATGATCGCGATCAGACCGGGACCCAGCCCCTCAAAATCCACCCATACCTGGTCACGAAAGGCTTCGGTTATCCCTCGCAGTCCTAAATGGTGCAGCCTCATACAGGTCCTCGCAATAACTCACGCAGGAGTTGGGATTTGGTTGTGTGTGTTGTTATTGGTGGTGTTGTTGGTGGCGTGGTGGTGGTAGCGGTAGGCTGACGGAAATATGACGGACACCCGTTGCCGCCAAAGCTCGCCACCATTGATTGCAAGACGCTGCTTAGTAGGTCTTGGGTAGGGTCCGTACCCAAAGCGCCGGGACGCACCTTGGGGAGTTCATGAGTTCCCTCGTCGCCGCCGCCCTACTCTGAAATTTGTCTTCGGCGTCGCTTAATGATCCCAGGGGTTGGTCGTTTGGCTTGGGTCTACAGTAGCCGACTAGTGGCGACTTGGCCTTCGGCATCGGCGGCGAGCATACCACTCGCCCCTAGGCGAAGGGGGGAGCCGTCTAGCCCAAAACCGTTTTGGACCGACCGCGCAGATCTCACCGTAGCCGACTTACCGTCAACTGACCGCCCGGACAGTGTCCGAGTGGCTGACGATACGGGAATTGATGGTGTCGCACTGTGGTACTTCGCCTCGAAAGCCTAACGGATTTTGCTTGCCTCAGGCCGTCGACCGCTTGGATCCGGATATGTAAGTGCTGCCCTTTTCATAAAACCGGAGTAAACGCTGGGTTTCTCGCGAAACTCCGATCCTTACGCTCCTGCCTATGTACCCCATTGGCCTAACTGAGTCGCCAAGCCACAATGGGCCGGCGGCGCACAGGTCCAGGCCGTCATGGCGGAGGCCGATACCCATTGCCTGAGCAAGTCTCCCCGGTCCTCTTGCGAGGTCGATCAAGCGCGCTTGGGCGCGGCGAAGCCGCATGAGATGGATTCCATCCAGCGGCTCAAGAGCGCTCAGCAGGACCCCGGCGCCCACACCGGAAACTTCACTGGCAATATTGAGCATAAAGTGCAGCCCGTACGCGAGATATACATAGGCATGCCCCCGCTCGAGAAACAGGGATTGGTTTCGTTGCGTTTGCCCTCAAAAGGCGTGCCCCGCGGCATCGCCCACGACACAGGCCTCCGTTTCCACGATCCGGCCACTTAACCTACCTTCTGGCAGATCGTGTACCAGCGTTTTCCCGATCAGAAAGCGCGCCAACTTAGCTGTATCGATGGGTAGATCAACTCGATGAAGACGACGGATAGAGAGTTCCATTTCTTCTGCCCAGCGTCTTTGTTGGGATGCAGCCGGTATTAACGCACGTTCCGCCGAAGCGGTGCCGTTCGATTATGGCCACCCGTTGCCCAGCAGCGGCCATCCGCGCAGCCAGGAAGGGTCCTGACTGCCCAGTTCCAATGACGATAGCATCAAAGTCTTTTTTCATGATCGGCTGACCATCCTCGCTGTGAATCCGGAGGCCGCAGCTTCACAAATCGATGACGACATCGCTAGTCGGCTGTGAACAGCAGACGAGAAGGTTGCCATCGGCCGGCTTGTCGAGTGGCTCCGGTCCATAGACGACCGCCCCTGAAACCAAACCACTCTCACAGTTGTGACAAACACCGGTTCGACACGCCCAACGAACCGGGACATCACACGCCTCGGCCAATTCGAGGATGTTCCCGTACCGCGACCCGTTCCAGCGTGCGGAAATGGCACTGCGCGCGAACGATATCAGCGGACCCGTGTTTGCCTCGTCGCTAGGCGCATGCGGAGCTCGCGCCACTGCGCCGACCACGCCAGGGGTCATGGACTCGCCACCAGTGAAGATCTCAATGTGAATGCGTTCCGGGGCCACACCTACGGCCGTGAGCGCCGCTCTCATGTCCACCATGAATCGGGTTGGCCCGCAAAGGTAGACATCCGCATCTTGTGGCAGTGCGAGTTCACCGAAAACCGATCGCGAGAAGCGACCCGTGGCGTTGAAATCCTCACTGGTCTTGTCCATTGGGTCCGGCTTCGTGTAACAAACGTAGCTGCGGCCATTCGTTAGCGCCCCCATGAGGCGGCGGACCTCACCGGCAAATGGATGATGCTGCCCATCACGCGCCGTGTGCAACCACATGACCTGTCGTGTCGAACGTGCCGCCGCGAGTGCGTGCAGCATTGCCAGAACAGGTGTCGCGCCAATCCCAGCACTGAGCAGTACGACGGGCCGCTCTCCCGGCTGCAGAACAAAACTTCCGCGCGGCGAGCTGACGTCGAGATGGTCGCCCACGTGGAGATGCTCGCGCAAGTAGATTCCAGCCGCTCCCTGTGGCTCGATCTTCACACTAATTCGATAGCGTTCCGTTGAGGGTGGACCCGAGAGCGAGTAGCTGCGAAAGAGCGTCGGGCCGCCGGCCGTGGGCTTAAGGCGCAGAACTACGTACTGACCTGGCAGAGCCATGGGAAGCGGGTGACCGTCAGCGCTCTCGATGGCAAACGAAAGAACGTCGGCGGACTCGCGATCAATGGAGGTCACGACGAACGGCCGAAATCCTGGCGACGCCGTATGGGCCGCCGCGGCAGGCGCCAGCCCCGCGTTTCCCGTTTCCACTCCGTTTTGCTGACTCTGGAGGAGTGCTTCAAACGAGCCACGCCATCCGGGCGGAAGTGCTTCGATGCGCAACGCGCGCTCCAGGCGATCGCGTGGGTGACCAGGCAAATAGAGGAGTGCGTTGATCTCCGCGACGGTCATGCGCTCTGCCGCCTCGCCCATCTTCACGATTTCATCTCCCTCACCCACCTCACCTTCACGGAGAACGCGGAAATAGAAGCCCGGCCGGCCGCTGGCTGTCAGCAGTGCCGCCATCCGGGGTTCGTTCATTCGAATGCCGACGCGAAAGCATGTAACGCGAGGTTGAGATACCTCGAAAAGTGCGCTGCCGATCTGATAACGGTCGCCGATGCAGACGGCATCATCAGCGAGTCCTTCTATCGTAAAGTTTTCACCGAACTGTCCATAAACGAAATCGCTTCTCTTCAGTTGCTCCTGCCAGTAGCGATACGATTCAATCTGGTACACGAAGATGGCGCGATGCTGGCCTCCGTGCCCGGCCAGGTCGCCTTGACCGTCTCTCTCGAGATCCAACCAGCCGACGCGACAGCGGCCATGCACCGGACTCTTCCAGATCCCGGTGTGTACCGTGCGCCCTTTCCACGCGATGTCGCGCGGAAGCCCGACATTCACGGATAGCAGCCGAGCCATGGATTTGATCATCGTAGCGTGACAATTGCCGCAGGAACGTCGAGGTCGCAGTTTACCATTTGCCGATGTGCGCACCGCCATCCACGTGCAGCACCTCGCCGGTCACCTGACCGGCTTCCGTCAGATAAAGAATGGCGTCCACAATGTCTTTCACCTCGGTGATCCGCCCCGTCGGTTGCCGGTTGAGGAGAGAATCCTTCGGGGCACCGTTGTGTAAAGGAGTATCCACCACTCCCGGCGCAACGGCGTTCACGCGTATCCCCTGTTTCGCATATTCCATCGCCAAACTCCGCGTGACAGCCTGAATACCGCCTTTGGTGATCATCGGGAGCGCCGCGTTTATTCCGGCGATCGGGTGGTCCACCTGCGCCGCCGTGATATTTACGATGCTGCCGCCGGCCTGCTGAGCCAACATCTGCTTGATCGCGTGCTGGGTGACGAACACAAAACCATCTATGTTGACCGTGACGAGAGACCGCAGATCGTCAACCGTGTAATCCGTGAACGGCTTCGTAAAATAGATACCGGCGTTGTTCACGAGCGCGTCGACCCGGCCGAATCGGGTTACGGCGGCATCCGCAATTTTTGCGGCCGTCCTCGGGTCACCGATGTCTCCGTCGACCAGAGCAAGATCCGGAGACTCCGCGAACGGGTTTCTCTTGACAATGTTTCGCGAGTTTGCAACGACCCGATAACCGCGTTTCAAAAACGCCTGCACGGCCCCCGCGCCGATCCCATGTGAGGCGCCGGTAACGATGGCTGTTTTCCGTGTGTTTTCCATCTTTAGCTTCTTTCCGAAGCAGCTAGAGTCCGTCCGAGACGCTCAACACGATCTTGCCTCGTTTGTGTGGCGCACCCGCAAGCATCTCATGCGCCGTGCGCGCCTTTTCGAGCGGCAACACCGTACCAACTTCCGGGACCAGTTCGGCGCGATCGAACCATCGACTAATGTTATTCAATCTAGCGGTGTTTACCTCCGCATAGAAAAACACCGCCCGCACATTAGGGTGCGTGAGCAAAGGATCTGATACGCTCGAAACTAGAACCCCGCCGGGCTTCAGAGTACGAAACGAGCGGTCTCTCGTCTCTCCACCCACTGTATCGATAATTGCGTCGACGGGAGTGACAGAATCCTCGACCCTTCCCGTTTCGAAATCGATGACCGTTTCAGCGCCCAGGCTTCGGACATATTCGGTGTCCTTGGGTCTTGCCGCCGCGATCGGGTGAAGGCCAGACCTCGCCGCCAACTGAAGCGCGTAACCGCCAACATTTCCTGCGGCTCCCAGAATGAGAGTTCTTTGTCCCGCCGTGAGCTGCGCATAATCGAAGAGCATTTGCCATGCCGTGACGGCCACAACCGGTACCGACGCAGCTTCGATGTGACTGAGTCGCCGCGGGCTTCGCGCTATCATCGCGGCTGAAGCAAGTGCGTACTCCGCGTTGGCTCCACAGAACAGTGGATTCGTGACTCCGTACACCTGATCCCCGACTTTGAAATCGGAGACTTCTCCCCCTGCGGCCTCAACCGCGCCGGAGAGATCCGAGCCGAGGGTCAACGGTGGAGGCGGACTGACTTTGCTTTTCCCCTCACGAACTAGTGCTTAGTTGCAATAATACACGATATATTGTATCGTGTTGGGCATGGCTAGGAATGCGCCCGCAATTAGTTGTGGTCCGCAAGATCGACAAGAGCTGGAACTGTTGGCCGGGAGTCGCACCGAGTCTCGGCAGATGGTGGAACGAGCCCGGATCATCCTGGGCTGTTTGGCAGGCCAGCGGGTGAAAGAGGTTGCTCGTGCTTGCCATACTCGCCCTAATACCGTGATCAAGTGGCGGCAACGTTTTGTGCAAGGCGGCTTGGCCGGGTTGCAGGATGCGAAGCGACCTGGGGCTCGACGGGTTTATGGCGAGGACTTTCGCAAGCGCGTTTTGGCCTTGTTGGAACAACCTCCGCCCTCGGGACAGGCGACTTGGGACGGTCCGGCGGTGGCGGCGGCGCTGCAGGGTTCGGTGCATGCGGTGTGGCGGGTTCTGCGCCAGCAGGGGATCTGCTTGCAGCGGCAACGCTCCTGGTGCGTCAGCACGGACAAGGCGTTCGCGGCCAAGGCGGCCGATATCGTGGGTTTGTATCTCGACCCGCCGGAGAAGGCGCTGGTGATTTGTGTCGATGAAAAACCCAGCATTCAGGCTTTGGAACGTAAGACCGGCTATGTTGAGACCGACAGCGGAAAGATCGTGCGCGCTTACAAGAGCACTTACAAGCGCCATGGCACGCTGAATCTTTTTGCGGCCTTGCAGGTGGCGACCGGACAAGTGCAGACGGCCTTCAGTGAACTCAAACGGCGGGAGCAGTTTTTGCAGTTTATGGATCAGGTGGTCGCTGAGACCGCGCCCGCACAGGAGTTGCACGTGATCCTGGACAACTACGGCACGCACAAAAAGTGTGACGCCTGGTTGGCCGCTCATCCCAACGTTCATTTCCATTTCACTCCCACCTCGGCCAGTTGGTTGAATCAGGTGGAAATCTGGTTCGGCATTTTATCGCGTAAGGCCTTGCGTGGCCTGAGCACGCAGAGCACGGCCGAACTCCGTCAGGCTATCGAAGCGTTCATCGCGGCCTATACGCAAAATGCCAAACCGTTCAAGTGGCGGAAGCGCGAGGTCAAAGGCTCGCAGCTCCGTAATACTATCGTTAATCTGCGCAACTAAGCACTAGCGCATCCCAAGGGCCCACTCCGGTAGCGGCGACGCGCACCAGCAACTCTCCAGGTCCGGGGGCCGGAATTGGCAATTCGTCGATCACGAGGACGTCCGGCCCGCCAAACCGGTGAATTCTTACCGCTTTCATTCATCTTCTCCGTGAATTTGTTCCACGCGACTGAACTACTTCCGTATTGCCGGCGGCCCAGTCGGTTTCCCGTTTAATCTGCCGAAAATGAGCCTTTCATCGGAGATTTTCGCAAGGCCAATTGCTGCCAGTCCGTTTCCGTCATCTTGATACCGAAATGGTTGGCAGCTTTTTGAATGTTTGCAAATGCGACGTCCCGTTCGCCGGCAGTAGCATCCTCAACGTGATCGAACCTCGCGATCGCGTTGCGAACGTGCGACGCGTCCGTCATACGCTCTTTCCTCAAACCCGGAAAGGCAAAGACGCTATCAGGCAAGGCATTCTTCTCGGCGGCGCCTAACCGGCCATGCTCCGCGGAGTGGGGTGGTTTCCAAGTCGCTATCGCCATATATCCCTCCTTCATTTCTGTTTGCCTTTTATTCCCCTGTTTGCAAAACAATGTCAAGCCACCAGCAAGATCTTCCCAATACCACCCTTCTCGCTGAGTGGCAGCTTCCGGCTGATGGGGATCACCAGCTTGCCGTCTCGCACCGCTTCGGCCATGAACTCGAGCATTTTCCTGCCGAATTTCGAGAATACGAACACCGCGCTAACAGCGGATACTCCGCGGCGTTCTGCGGTTTCCCGACAACTGACGCGTAGACACCTCCCGGCTTGACCTTGGCAATCAGCTTCTCGGCGGTTCTTCCGCCGACCGCATCCGCCACAGCGTCGAGTGCCGGAAGATTCTCAATCGCAGTGTCGTCGTCGGTGGCGACCACCTGGTCCGCGGCGACAGTCTTCGCGACGTCGATCTGCCTCTTCAAAACCCCCGCGATCACAGTCGCCCCGCGTGCCTTCGCGGTGAACACCGCCGAACGCCCGACATTTCCAGCGGCACCTACGACGAGAACCGTCTGGCCCGCCTTGATTCCCGTAGCCAGGAGGAGTTGGTTGCCCGTCGTCGTCACCAGCGGTAACGCCGCCGCCTCGATCAAATCGAGTCCCTTCGGGACTTTCGCCAGAACCATGGCTTTCACTACACAAAGTTCGGCGTAAGTATTGTCCGCCATTGCGAACACCTCGTCGCCGACAGAAAAGTCTTCCACTCCCGGCCCAAGGTTGTCCACGGTGCCCTCGACATCGATCCCTATCAGCCCCGGGGACTTGATGGGGTACCAATCTTTAGTTAATCGTGCCCGTCGCTTGTAGTCGATCGGATTCACGCTTGCGGCAGCGACCCGCACCAGCACCTCGCCCGGCCCCGGAACCGGGTCAGGATATTCTTCGAATCTGAGCACCTCGGGGCCGCCATATTGGTGCACAACAATCGCTTTCATCTCTCCCCTCCTTGGCTCGCAGTGTGGTTGCCCTGCTGTCCGCGCCGTAAAAACCCACACCGGCGTCTTTCTTCGGCTTCCACGGGAGCTTCACAACCATGGAGCCCTGTGAAAAAGACAGGGAGTTCGTCGGAGCGCCGGCCCCTAACCGTACTTGAGGTCGGTGCTCTGTCCGACTTCGATGATGTAACCGTCAGGATCGCGGATGTAGCAGCGAATCTCGCCATACTTGGGTATCGGTTCGGTAATGAACTCGGCACCTCGGCTTTTCCATAGGTCATAGCATGCTTGAATATCCGCAACGCGGAAATTCAGGAAGCTGTTGATGTGATTCGGGTCGGGGACGCTGAGCGTTACCGTCGGCTTGTCGGCGGTCGGCCCGCCCCCCACGTTCAGAATCATCCAGATGTTTGCGAGCTGAAGGTACCCCGGCGTGTTGCCGTCACCCAGGCTCAGAATGCGCGCGCCGAAGACCTTTTCGGAGTAACGAGCCGATCGCTCGATGTCGGCGACGGTGAGAAAATGCGCGATGCTCATCCCCTCGCGCGGGGGCATCTCATAGCTCTTCTGTTCAATTTGTACGCTGCTCATTGACGACTCCTTTCGATACTGCGCTAATTCCGGATGGGTTATTTCTCCGGTTTCCGCTGGCAATCCGGGACGACGCTTACAGTGCTCACAGCTTCTCCCAATGAGCGCGCGGCTGTAGCAACGCCGCGCCTAGGGCTGTCCGGCAACACTTCGGCTATGCGATGTGAAGCTCTGTGGAGCAAGAACAAAGTTGCGGACAAGCCCAGCGATCTCATCGGCAGCCGTATCCAGCGCGAAATGGCCGCCGTCCACAATGTGAACTTCCGCATTCGGTACATCCCGGCGATAAGCCTCCGGCTCGGAGGAATCGAACGAACTCTCGTACTTCCCCCAAATCACCAGCAGGCGCGGCTGTTTTTCGCGCATCCAGGCCTGCCACTTGGGATAGGCTTCGATGTTGGTCCGGTAATCGTAAAAGAGGTCGCTTTGAATATCGGACTGGCCTGGTTGGTTGAGAAAATAATATTCATCCATCCAGAGATCCGGGTCATGGCGTTCCACGTCGGGATCGTTGCCCGCATGGCGAGCCTTCGTGGCTTCAAGCGACAGGAGATTCGTGCGAAGAGCGCCTTCATGCGCGGCGCGATCAGCCCAAAAAGCCCGCCGCGTCTTCCAATTCTCCCCGAGCCCTGTATTGTGCGCGACCGCGTCCTGGACGATCAGGGCTTCCGCGCGCTCTGGGTGCGCCAAGACCATTCGAAAACCCACGGGACCGCCGTAATCCTGCATATAGAGGGAATAGTGGGAAAGCCCAAGCGCTTCGGCGACGTGATTCATGACCTCACCAATGTAATCGAACGTGTAGGCGAATTTTTTCGGGTCCGGCCAGTCACTGTGTCCAAAGCCCGGATAATCGGGCGCGACAAGGTGATACCTATCGGAAAGCCGGGAAAAGAGAGATTCGAACATCCGCGATGAAGACGGAAGTCCGTGCAACAGGAGGAGCGTTGGTGCATCTTTCGGGCCGGCTTCTCTGTAAAAGATTGGTAGTCCGTCAACCTCGGTTGTGCGATAAGAAGTCGAGTGTGCCACAGGATTTTCCTTTCGTTGAGCTTTGGCCGACGGCAACGATCCAAACATCAAAGACAGAGCTACTACAACCATCGAGGAGACCTGCAAAGGTCGGTCGACCTGCCCTGACATGCGATCCCTCCGTGCCTCCCACCCATCGAAAAGCACGATGGGTGGGGCAGCCTCACTCAATTAGAGCGAGAACTCGATCCAACGGCGGATGCGCCAGTTCCCTCACTTCTTCTCCTGTTGAGTGCCGGCAGAAGAAGTTTCAGAAGCGCTTCGTCCGAGAACGGGTTCTGACCAGAGATCAACTCGCGATCTTGAAGGACATAGCTCTTCCATGGAGCGACCACACTTACGTCACCGCCCGCCGTACGCAAGGCGAAGTCCGGGTAGAAAAGAACCTTACCACCAATCTCAAGCGGCTCCCGCTGCTGCTCTTCCGCCGTCGAAAAGATGGTCATCTTATATCCAGAATAGATCCATCCTTGAGCCTTTGTCCGCGCTCCAGTGGCATCGCCCGCCGCCAGCGCTCCGACCACCTCAGTGGAATTCGGAAGAGCCGAGAGAAGTGAAATCGGGCCATGGCAGAGCACCGCCGTAGGCTTAAATTCTTCATGAAAGTGTCTCATCACAATGCCGGCGCCGGGATCATCGAGAAGATCGATCATCGGGCCATGGCCGCCGGGGACGAAAACAGCGTCATATTGATCCAGGCCAGATGCGATGACATCCGCAATGCGAGTTGGATTTGTGAGCCCGGTCAGGCTATCGCGGAACTTCAGGTAGTCCTGAAGCTTAGCCTCGTCACCGCCGAAGAAATCGGCGACAGCGGAATGGATATCCAGTTGCGGCGTGTTCCCTTTCGGGTTCGCGAAAGTGATTTCGTAGCCTTCCTTCATCAAGGCACGAACCGGAACCGTCAGTTCGTTGAGATAGTAGCCAGCGCCGGCATAAACCTTGCCATCTTTCAATGGCAAGCCGTGACCACTCGAGACCAGCACCAAGATTTTTCCTTTTGTTGTCATTCTGTTCTCCTCTCTGAAATCGAATCTGTTTCCCGAGATCTTAGCTTGTGCAGAGCAACCCAATTTGCGAGAGCCTCGGCCCATTAGTTGTCGGGCTAAGTTCGCACGCATGCACGCTACGGGCTATCTACCGCTTTCAAAAACAAACCGCTAACACGCACGAGCGGCCAGCGTCCGGAGTCGATCGCCATCGCTCAACGGTGTCGAATGACGATGTCCGACATCGGCAAGTGACTGCAGTAGAGCTCCATCGTGCAAGCGTTGCGGTGTCCTCCCCGATTTTCAAGCGTGACTCCTGCTAGCTCCGTACGGCCGCAGAGACGCAATCCAAACCGGTTAGGATTACGTGTCCATCCGTTCAACCCATTAAGCGCGCCAGGTGGGAGCCACGAATGGATGCACAAAATACTGTGTTTCCCGCGCCACCTTGTCGCCCGTAAACTCCATGATGCTCACGGTGTAGGACGGCTTACCGTCATAGGGCAGAATGAATTCTGTGACCCAAAGATTGCCGCCGCCAATGATTCGCCGGACGGTAAACCGCTTTTTGCTCGGCTGAGTGGCGCGCTGGTTCTGTATGTTGCGTCAACGCGGGTTCGCTCGCCCGAGTGCGGGTATTCCAGCACCGAGTCGTCATGATCGATCTGGTGCTCCGTTTCAAAATCGCTGGCATTGGACGCCGCCCAATGCTGGTCGAGGGCCGCCCGAATGTGTTTTTCCTGCATGGACGGCTCGAAATGCCGCATCGCGTTCATACTTCTCTCCCTCGTGGAATGAAACCCGGCACGCCGGTTTTCACCACTGGATTTAGCCTTTGTCTGGTCTGAATTCGATTGATTTCCTCCAGCGCGTCTTCCGGAAGGGGAGAGATGTCAAAATTCTCTCGCGCCCGGGCCGCACTCTTAGGCGTGGTGAGCACAGCCGTGCCGCGCTGCACCGCCCAAGCCAGCAGTACCTGTGCCGGAGCTTTTCCAACTCGCGCGGCGATAGCCGTAATGACTGGATCCTCGAGCAGTCCCGGTTTCATCCCGTGACCTAAGGGCGCAAAAGCCAAAAACACGATGCCGTTCTGCTGGCAGAATCCCAATAGCTCCGTTTCCGGCAGGTAGGGATGGGATTCTACCTGGACCACGGCGGGCTTGATTCTCGCCGATGCATAGATGGGCTTCAGTTCATCTATGCCGATATCTGAAAGTCCAATGGCCCGGCACTTGCTGTGGTCCACGAGATTCTCCATCGCTTTCCACGTGTCGAGCAAAGTCACCTCGTGGTCGTAGAGGACATTGCCTTTTTGATCCCGAGGGTCCTGGTCGTCGCCGGGTTGGAACGCAAATGGAGTATGAACGAGATAGAGATCCAGATACTCGAGGCCGAGTCTCGCCAGACTCGCCTCGAACGCCGGTTCTACGCGTTCGGGCCGGTGATTGGAGTTCCACAGCTTTGTGGTAACAAAAATGTCTTCGCGCGCGATCCCTCCAGTGGCAAGTCCAGCCTGCAAAGCCCTGCCCACCTCGCGCTCGTTCCCGTACCGTTCCGCGCAATCGAAGTGTCGAAAACCGGCTTCCAGTGCGTCTCTGGTTGCAGTTATCGTCTCGGCTGCGTCTGGAATTAAGGTGCCAAAGCCGAGTGCAGGCATATGGCCGGCCCTCTGGTTCAGTGGAATTCTCGTCATCCGCAGATCAGAAGATTCAAGCATGGTGACACCTCCGATTTACTCTCCGTGCGGCGTGACTGGCCGAATTGAGAAGTTAGATGCCAGGTACCGCAGACTGGGTGCGACTCCTGGTTCGCAGAACGCGGAGTATAGGCGCAAGCATCGTTGTGTAACTCCTGGCTCGAGCTAAGGGTGCATGACGCGCGACTGGGAAGTTTGACAGCGGCGGTCAAGTTGCCGATAAACGCACTACCCTTGCTTTTGGCCTATTCCGATCCGCCTCGCGCTCACCAAGGTGGTATTTGGCTAATCCGAGTGTTAGTTCGATGCCCGAATGGGAACGTCGTAGTGCCTCCTTTTGATGTACACTCCACGTTGTCTTGGCGCGGGTTTTTCCAAAGGCCGGTTCTCCCATGGACGGAAGAAACGAGGTGCTCAATGGCCCGAGGTAACGGAAAGTTCGCGTTTCCGCTCATATGGATTCTCACGATTGGCGCATTTGCTTCCGGTACGATGCCATCCGCCCACACAAATTTGAGGGTCCCGGAATGCCTCGTTGGGAAACATCGGGTGTTCCAACCGGTGGAGGCTTTCCTGGCAGGACGCTTCTGGCCTCACCTGTGAACCCGAATGTCCCGCGCATGGAGCAGGTGATTCAGTCTTTTGTGTCCGGCCACCATTTCATGGGCTGTGTGCTTGTCGCCCGCGGCGATGGACCCATCCTCAACAAGGGTTACGGTTTTGCCAATCTGGAGTGGAGCATTCCCAATTCGCCCTCCACGAAATTCCGATTGGGGTCGATTACCAAGCGGTTCACGGCAGCTTCCATCCTCCTTTTTGAGGAGCGGGGAAAGCTGAGGGTGTACGATCCGGTGAAGAAATACATGCCCGACGCTCCCCGCCGCTTGGGACAAAATCACGTTGTTCAATCTGCTGACGCACACCTCGGGCATACCGAGTTTTACGAGCTTTCCCGAGTACGCATCGCTTGAGCCTTTTGCAACAACGACGACTGTATGACCGTGCCTTTATCCGCCGCATCGCTCCAGAATATGACGACGCCTTTCAAAAATGATTACGCATTTGGCCTGGTGGTATACACCGTGAGCGGTCACAAGGTGATAGAGCACGGAGGCGGTATTGAAGGCTTCAACACCGCGCTCGCGTATTATCCTGACGACAGGCTGACGGTCGTGGTCCTAAGCAATATCAAGGGGCCTACCCCTCAGGACCTAACAGCTAAACTGGCGGCGCGGGCTCGCGGCGAGAAAGTCGTCCTTTCGTCAGAGCGCAAAGAAGTGACGGTCGATCCGAAAATGTTGAAGGGTTACGTCGGGAATTACGAGCTCGCTCCCAAGTTCATTCTGACGGTTACACGGGAGGGCGACAAGCTCATCACCCAAGCCACCGGCCAGCCTAAGGTTCCAATTTTTGCGGAAAGTAATCGGGAGTTCTTCGCCAAAGTAATCGACGCTCAGATCACCTTCGTTCCCGACGGGCAGGGGCGCGCGACCGAACTGATTCTACATCAGGGAGGCCAGGGCCATCATGCCAAGCGCTTTGGAGGTGAGGTTCCAAATCCCAAAGAGCACAAGGAAATCAGCGTCGATCCGAAACTCTTCGATAGATATGTCGGGCAGTATCAGTTGGCGCCGACTTTCATTCTCACCATCACCCGCGAAGGGGATCAGCTTTTTGCACAGGCTACCGGGCAGTCGAAGGCCGAGATTTTCCGGAAGGCGAGCGGGAATTCTTCTACAAAGTCGTCGATGCGCAAATCACCTTTGAAACCGACAGCTCGGGCCGGGCGGCGAGCCTGACATTGCACCAGGGCGGAGCAAATATGCCGGCGAAACGGATTCAGTAAGCTCCACCAAGCCCGCGAAGCAAAAACACAACGGCCCGCCACCTGCACTTGAGCCCGCCACTGATAACAAAAAGCCGCGGACCTTCAAAACAGGTTCCGCTGTGCGCTTTCTTGCACCCCGCTAAGTTGACGGTAAACGGCCTACCTGCGCGGAAGTGCCTGATGACGCGCACGATAGGAGTGAATGGATCCATCACCGGCGACTAACCCGGGAGTAACGGCCCACTGCTTACTCTCGGTAGTGTCGCCCTGAGAAGGCTTAGTTTAATACATGGGCTGTTACCAACTCTTAGGCGGCAACTCCCTTCCGCGTCCCCCTTTTCAGGGAAGGCAACATGCTGGCTGATTCCGCATCTACCACCGGGTTCTCTGGCCATCGCCCAATTTGCAAGGCGTCCACAAGTGCGTGCTACCAGCGCTCGGTTAGGCCACAGCGAAAGTTAGCTGAAACTGCGCCTTGCGCGGCCGAAGACAAAGAAAGCGGCTAACTTCTCTCTTAAGCCCAGGGCAACCGAAGGAGTGGTTCACCATAAGGGGCTGAGGAGGAAGGGAGTCTGGTGGCCCTAGCGCCTTGAACCTGTCCTCGGGTCCGGTGTTGATTGCCTTCTAGGCAAATTCGTAATCGGGAAAGACATGTGCGGCAACTGCAGCGGGGTGCCCGCTGGGGAACAGCGCAGCACCAGACGGGAAATCGACGGTTCCGGTCGGCGAGGAAGAATTCCTGCGACTCCTTTCCAGCGAGCCAGAGTTCCTCGTGATACGCGCCCTTGAGGATATAGGCATGGGTCCGGGAGGATGTTACCGTCCGAAAAACGACAGGCACCACAGTTCATGCCGCCGATTCCACATTAGGCTCAGTCACGAGGGCTAAACCAAAAAATCAGGATTCCGTACCCCACTCCGGCCGGGTCGGTCGTTTTCGCGGCCTGAAAGGCCATGAAGCGGCCGTCCGTTGATACCACCGGATTCGATGCCTTGCCGCCCACGTAGTCATTGAAGTGTGTCAGCCGCACAAAATCCTTCCCCATGCCGTCGAGCTTCAGCTTCCAGATGTCGATGTTTCCGGAGCCCCTCCCGCCGAGGGTCTCACTCTGCCGATCGGCTTCAACGGTGGTGTAGAGGTCGTCCGGGAAAATGCCCTCTGGTTCGTTGTAAGTTCCGGGAGCCTTCGAGAAATTGGTTACCTTGCCGGTTTCGAGATCAATCCCCATCACTGAAGCTTGGTCGTTCGGCTCGTAGCAAGTGAAAATCAGCTTGTCGTCGTTGTCGTAGAAGTCCTGGGCTTCGAGCACGCAGCTTCGGTCCCTGCTCGCGAACACCGTCTTCTGGTGGACGAGCCTCGGCGCGGCGCCTGAGAGATCCACCTCCGCTACGATCAGCCGCGATGCCTCGGGTGCAAGATCGGGCACCTGTGCCGACGTTTGCGAAAAGGCGATCTTGAAACTCTTTTTGGAGATGGCGGCGCCCTCGCTCATCTTCTGCCCGAGCCTCACCGGCTTGGAGCCGCGCTCCTTGCTCAGGAACCAGAGCTCGTTGTCGCGTGTGCGGCTGACGGAGATGTTCTCGAAATGGTCTGGGCCAATCAAAACATAGTCACCGGTCACAAGGTGCATTACGCGCAGGAATGCTGCCCCCGGCACATTGCACGTCAAGCACTGGATGATGCGGGTCTTCACGTCGACGACCATCGCATCACCAAAGCTCTTGGCCATGAATGCGATACGCTGGTTATCTGGCGAAATGTCCGCTCGTTCGCCGAAATGGGTCAGCACCTCAATGGTCGACGGGAGATTGTCCAGAGGATTTCCCGGTTTCCTCTGACCCATCAGGAGTGCAGCCAGCGCAAGAAACGTTGACAGCTGTTTCATGCTGGAAATCCTACCAGATATTTGTCCGGAGTGCCGTCGCTCCGAGTACCTTGCCGCTGAACAGGGTCGACCTCAACTGATTCCACGCACGCGGCCACGAACCAACATCTGGGATTCGTACAGATCAAAGTCTATTTGATTGACGCTTGGGCTGTTATCGCCAGCTATGGCGTTCCGGTCTGGGCGATTGCGCCGAGGTCAGCGCTGATGGGCGCAATTTCCGACCGTCATCCGTTCAGAGTTGCGCGGACCGGTATCGCTCGCCGACCAGGACTTATCCACTTGTGTTGCGGCTGGAAGGCGACACGACCAAAGGTCGATAAAGAAGGGAATGATGCACCTGCGGATGCTTTTCCGCTGGTGAACTATGCCGGAAGTAATTATCCCGTAAATTTCGCTATGAGAACGCCTTCCGCCACACTCCCCCTCGTGTGTAAGCTCAAACACTCTGATTTCCGGCCGGGGCCGATGAGATCTCCCTCGCCAGGAGAATGATGGCACAGGATGTCGTTGATCTGCTCCTGCCCTTGTTCAGCCGGATAATCTTAGCTTGCGAGCGGAACGCCGGCGGCACGATGGCTCGCGCCTCGTGCTCCGTCTCCACATCAACGGTCAGCCAGGCTTTATGCACCCCCGCTGAGCATCCCCAGTCGGCATGAGTCAGAAAATGCGAGCCGGTTTTCAAGAAAATATCCACGACGCGGGCACACGCCACGGTTTCGGACTCGTGGGGAACTTCGATTAGAAATTTCGCCATGAGCGTCGGCCTCCTTCAAGTGAAGATTTCTCCGTTTGCTTACCTGGATGCACATTCCTTAATTCAGCTTCGACCCGGTTGACTGAGTTGGCGACGCAGGCGGGAGCTCGCGCTCCCGCACTCAAAAGCTGTTACGCCTCCGCGGAATCGACGGCGGAGTTGGGCCCGATGGTGGCCTTGTCTCCAAATCCTGGGATGAGCATGGGCACGCGTTCTCGATACTCCGTATAAGCGCGGCCGTGGTGCCGCACCAGATCGCGCTCTTCGAACTGAATGGCCACCAGGATGTAGGCGCTCGTCAAGACCGCAAACAGCAGGTGCGCGACGGTCATCGTCGGCGTCGCCCAAAAGATCGTGAACCAACCGATGTAAAGCGGATGCCGCACGAGTTTGTAAGGGCCCGGCGTCACGAATCTGAGCGACGGCATTTGTCGCCCGCGCAGGAAATACCAGACTTGGCGCATGCCGAACAGATCGAAGTGGTTGATGAGAAATGTCACGACCAGCAAAAGGATCCAGCCCCCTGCATAAATTCCGTAAAGCCCGAGGCGAACGGAGGAACTTTGAACGTTCCAGACCGTGCCACCGATCGGCTGCCATTGCCAGAACAGCAAAATCATCAGCACGTTCGAGGTAAGCACATAGGTGCTGCGCTCCGCTGCCTGGGGAATGAAGCGCGTCAGCCAGCGCTTGAACCAACCACGCGCCATCACGCTGTGCTGGATCGCGAACACGCCGAGCAACAGCGCGTCAATCGCGGTCGCCTGCGCGAGCGGAACTTCGCGACCGGAATCCCTCGCCTTTGGGACTCCGAAGTTGCCGATGAATCCTGCTGCGTATACGAAAATTCCCAGCGTGATCGCGTAGGTGATCGTGCCGTATATGAAAACCAAAATCCTTTTGGCGCGCCCGACCGCCTGTGCCATGTGGGCGGAATCGCCGAGAATGCTCGGCGCAGTAACCCAATTAGTCATGATGGTCTCCTTTCACTTCGTAATTCATTTCATTCTTTGCCCACGGAAGCGTCGCGAGTGCGAACTTCACATTTCCGTGCCGCACGTGATAGGCAAACGTGCCGAAGCAGAAGCCTCCGATTTCGACTGCCAGTGAAGCGGACAGAAAGATCGCCTGAAGGACGTACGCCGCGAGATCGAATCCGGCGTGAATCAGCAGGGCGGTGGCTAACGCAAACGTTCCGGCCATCGTTTCCGCGCCCCGCCGCGGCGCCGGGGCGGCGCCGAGACGAAACGCTCCCCGGCGTCCGCCGAACGTCAGGTTGTAAAGCGCGCTGAACGGATTCAATTTTGGAAACAGCGCGCTCCAAACGAGAAGAGCGCCAAGCGCGGCGAAGACAGCCTGGGACTGGAGCAGGATTCCTGCAACCACGGAGACCAGCACGATCCTGGGCTGGAAGGTCAGCGCGGAATACTGGCGGGGGAGGACTGCGGGAGCAGGCGCCCCGAACCCCATCTGCAGAATAAAGTTGCGCATCACCAGGTCCCGCCCGGATGCGGCGATTGGGCTGGTCCCCTTCGGCTCGAGCGCAGAGTCGGACCCGTTCCATGCGATGTTCAGGTGCCCTTTCATCATGTACTTCATTTCAATCTTCCCTCCTTCTCCATTTCTACTTCCCTCGTATCGACGCTGGTAAGTTTCATCGAAGATTGGGGTTGACACAATGTCCGGCACTCTGAGATTCTTGCCCAAGGCTCCAAAACAGCGCAGGATAATAAGGCCTTACAGAGGAACGGTATGGACGTGCTATCCGACGTCTTGCGGGTGATCCGCCTCTCAGGAGCGGTCTTTTTTGTGGCGGACTTCTCTTCCCCGTGGGCGATTGACTCCCCAGCATCAAAGACTCTGGCGCCCCTGATCATGCCGCGCGCGGAGTGCTTTACGATTTTTCACGTGCTCGCCGAAGGCAAATGCTGGGTCAAGATTAAAGGGATGCCACCCCTCCAGATGGTCGCGGGCGACGTGCTGGTCGTTCCGCAGGGCGATGAGCATTTTATGGGTAGCGACTTGGCAAAAAAGCCCGCGCTCATGCGGGATCTCATCCCTGAAATACCATGGCCGGGAATGCCTCCGGTAATTCACGGCGGTGGCGGCGAGTCCACGAGGTTCGTGTGCGGCTTCCTGCACTGCGACCAGAAATTCAATCCGCTCTTCGGCTCGCTTCCAAGGCTGTTGTGCGTACGGAGCCACGAGGGTGACGTGGTGCTCGAGTCCGTCGGCAAAGTGAACAGGGCTTCGGACCGGCCGGTTCCCTTTCACACCGGGATGTGGCTGAACACCACGATCTACTACCTTGTTAAGGAAGCACAAAGTTCAGGCAACGAGATGATGCTGGCTCGATTAACGGAATTGATGTTCGTGGAGGTTCTCAGGCTCTACATGCAGGAACTTCCGCCAGATCAAAAAGGGTGGCTGGCCGGTCTGAGGGACCCTTACGTCAATCGCGCCATCGTCTTGCTGCACGCGCAACCTGAGCGTGCATGGACCGTCGAGGACCTGGCGCGCGAGGCGGGCGTCTCGCGTTCGGGCCTGGCGGACCGATTCACCGAATTGATCGGCGAATCTCCCATCCAGTATCTGACCAATTGGCGCATGCACTTGGCCAAGCAGTTGCTGTCGGAAGGTCAGCACAGTCTTGCGGGCGTTGCGAAACGCGTTGGCTACGAATCCGAATACGCTTTCAACCGCGCCTTCAAACGCCAAGTGGGTGAGCCTCCCGCTGCCTGGCGGAAGAACGCGTCGGCTGCGCGCAGCGTTTAGCTAAGTACTGCCGTTCGTAATTACGGTGACGTATTATTGGTGACCTAGTGAAACCAGTTCTGATATGCTTGGCAGCCGGGAGGTGCTTTTGGGATGCCAAGGAGAAGCCCATTCACGGTCGCGTTGTCCCGAGACGAACGGCAGCATTTGGAATCCGTGGCGCGTCAATATACGTCACCGTATTGCGATGTCATCCGCGCCAAGATCGTCCTCTTGGCTGCTGAGGGTCTTTCCAATGATGTCATCGCCTCCCGCCTCGGCACTCCGCGCCAGGTCGTCAGCAAGTGGCGCAAACGATTCTGCCTGGCCCGTTTGCCCGGCCTCGAGGGCGAACCTCGGGGCGGGCGTAAGGCCCGCTTTCCCCCCCAGTCTCGTCGTTCAGGTAAAAGCTCTCGCTTGTGAATTGCCGCATCGCCAAGGCTTGCCCTTGTCCCGCTTCTCGATCGCCGACATCCGCCAGGAAGTTCTCGACCAGGGCTTGGTGGCCGAGATCAGCGGAGCCACCATTTGGCGCTGGCTCAACCAAGACGCCATCCGTCCGTGGCGGTATCGAAGCTGGATCTTCCCGCGTGATCCCTTGTTCGTCGAAAAGGCAGGCCCTATCCTCGATCTCTACCAAGGTCTCTGGCCGGGACAACCTCTTGGTCCTAAAGATTTTGTGCTCTCCGCTGATGAGAAAACGGGGATTCAAGCACGTCACCGCGAGCATCCGTCCCTTCCGCCTGCTCCAGGGAGGGCGGCGCTCGTCGAGCACGAGTACGAGCGCGAGGGGGCCTGGGTCTACCTCGCGGCTTGGGATGTCCGGCGCGCCAAGATCTTCGGCCGTTGCGCCATCAAGAATGGCATCGAGCCCTTTGATAGCCTGATCGCGCAGGTGATGAGCCAGGAACCCTATCGCTCGGCGGCACGCGTGTTTTGGCTCATCGATAATTGCTCGGCACACCGCGGCCAGAAGTGCGTGCAGCGTCTTCAAGCCCGCTGGCCTTCGATCATTCCTGTTCACACGCCTATCCACGCCAGTTGGCTTAACCAAGTTGAGATCTACTTCTCCATTGTTCAGCGTAAGGTTCTCACACCCAACGATTTCGACTCTCTGGCAAAATTGGAGGCCGCTCTACTCGCCTTTCAGGAACGTTATGAAAAATCGGCTGCCCCGTTCCGATGGACCTTTACCCGGGAGGACTTGGCAAAACTCATGATCCGCCTCAACGCCAAGATCCTTGCTCCGGCAGCTTGACGGCACTGCGGAAATACGTCACCGTAATTCCGAACAGCAGTACTAAGTGACCAACACCTGAATCGCCGGCTACCCGGAAGTTGGCCCCGCGAGTGGTGTTAATGATAAGTGTTGGGAAATCGCCTTATCACCACTGATCTGGCCAGCAAGCACGTGCTCTTGGGTGAAAAATAGAACCTAGCTCCTGCCTTGTCGGCTAGTATTGATCCGCGAACTCTCGGTGATTTGTCGGTTTTCTGTGCGACCCATCTTCGGAAGAAATGCGACTTGGATGTATAACGCCCAACCCGCTCTCTGGGTTGCTGATCGCCATGGCCTGGCCTAGGCAGAAGAGTGGCAAGCCGACTGCCGGTCAAAGTGGATGGGAGACCAGTGAATTCCACGTCATGGATCGCTCGCACTCGTCGATGAACCGGGTTCTGCAGCATCCCACGAGGGACACCCCAGCGGGCCTTGGACGTGGTCCAAGCGGTGGCACAAGCGCTCTTGGCGGCCAAGCGATGCAGCTTCGCAATGACTTCCGAGACTCATACAACCACTCGGGATCACAACCCACATAGTACTTTGCGAAACCCTATGGGCATACAATTCTCCTCGATTTTGATAGGCAAGCGCACGGTCTCCCGAACTACGTCTACGTCAGTTTGTTGGCTGGCTTATGCCCGATTTCAAACGGTAATCGTAGTTCCACCGAACTTAGTGAACGTGAACCCACTGAATGGCTCATTGAATAAATGTTGTTGGTCGCGAAGGATGCTGATCGCTACGGCTTCTCCGAGCAGCAGAGCCTGGACGGCATCGGATCGCCAGTGTATGCCGGTCATGCCCCTGCCCATGACGATGTTGCCGGCAAGCTTGTTAAGTTCGGTACCGACTGTGATTTCGCCAGCGTCCGCTCGGTCGTAGGGAACCGACGTCTGACCGTCATCGGCCGGCATCATCGGTTTCGGAATTATGAAAGAGGGATCAAAGAACGCCTTCAGAGCAGTCACACAGGCGCCGGCGATCGCGCCATGGCTCTGCGCATAGGAAGGATGAAACGCGCAGCCTTCAGGAAACGCCTGAGGCAACAGGTACGAACCGTAACGGCTGAATATCTGGCTGAGTGCCCGGGAGTTCACCACATCGCCATGGAGAGGATAATTTGCGGCTCCTGTCATCGTATTATGAACGAGACCTCCGTATGCTTCGGGTCGCAAAGTGCGGTGAACGATCCAACTCTGGTACCACACAACTTTGAGGGCCTCGGCTGTCACCTGGCCCAACAATGTGGCGATGTGCTGCATTCCGAAGGTTATCGAAGGTCGCTGTTTAGCCATCTTTAGATAAGGATTGCCGGGGTTAAAGGGCGCGCCGTTTCCTAACAGCCACTGTGTGGCAGTTAGGTAAGCCTGATACGCAAAGTCCGCGTGAAAATAGGAGAAGTCACGACCGTTCCTGATGTAACTGGTGCCGGACACAACGTTCGGGGGAAACGGCCCCGCGCCGTTCTGGCACGTCAAAAAGGACGGGAAATCCGTCATGTAATCAAGGTTCGGGGCATAAGTGTTGTATTGCTGCGAAACGGTCAGTGCGCCGAAATTCGTTGGCAGAAGCAGAAATTGTGAGAAGAATGGACCGGGCTGGCCGGCGGAGGTATCGCCCCGAAACAAGGTTTCTGGCGTTACCCGACCATTCACTTTTGGGCCTCTGAAGTCGGCGAGCTGGTTTAGCTCATCTATGGCCGCTTGAGTGATGGGTTCACTGCCGTACTGAGAGAAGGGAACATCTCTTGCAAGTGCCATCCAGTAAAGTTCGACCATCTCGCCGGCTCTCTGTGCGCTCGCAAGGGTGGGAGCGGGCGGAACACTGAGTTGGCCGCAATCTGTATCCTCGAGTGCGAAGGCGAGAGATCCCTGAGGACTGGGCAACTTCGAATTTCCTCCGAGCGGAATCTTTTCGAAATCGCTCGGGTCGCCAGTGGTGACTGCCGTCAGCAAGCTATTATAGGCGGATCGGTCGACTTCGCCGAGAGAGTTGTGGGGAAGAGCCTTGGAGAAATTGCCAATCCTGTTTGGATAGAGCGATTCATCGCCGTTACTGATGTGAGGTGGAACCTGAATTCTATGTTACGCTATGGCGGCTTTGAGTCGAATCTGGAACGCCTGCGCTCTTCGGCGGTCCCTCCCGACCACACTCGAAGTTGCCGTCTCGAGATTTCCTTCGAACACGTCCGCGCTCGTGACCGCCTGGCTGGCTCTAAGAAAATGGGTGGACAGCGGTATGCCGACAGCCGCGGGCGGGACGTCATTCGGGTGTGCGCGAAACCACTGATTACGGCCTTGATATCGTACCCGCATCGTCCGCTGCGGATCGGACATGATGGCAAGGCGCCGATCGAGTTCACTCTGTTGCGCCGCCGATAGTGGAATCGAACCAGTCAACAGCCTGTCCGGTTCAGGCCCCAGGTAGACAAAAGCATCGATGTAGTCGGCGAGATGCTCTGGACGCTCTTCTAGGCTCGTTCGGAGTGAAGCCGGCCAAGGTATGGTGGTTGGAAACCGACGGGACTCCACAAAGAATGGTTTGTCCGGATCCCCAACCGCTGCTAGATACCCGCGCTCCTCGGAACGAAGTTCGCCAATTCTTCCCACCACAAAGAGCTCGCCTCGGCCCAGAGCAGCCTCGATATCGCCCATGAAGTTGTTCCCTCGGTACCGGATAAGGCCATCTCCATACACGACGAGCGTCTTGTTTCCGGGTGTCTTTGCCAAGTGTTCAATGATGAGATGGGGCATGAAATTGGTCTTGAACGGATACGGCGCGAGGTCCTCTGGGATGCGCACGTTTGGCCAGCCTACCCCCTCGCCTGTCAAGCAATTTAAAAATGTTACTTTCGGGTGATTCGTCCTGCAACGCGAAATGTTACCCGTCGTCGTCGTGGTTTTTCCTTTCTTCTTGTCTTGGCAGTTGTCTTGGTTCTTGTCTTTTTCTCAGCGCGCCTTGTGCGCGCGCCTGTGATTTTGTTTTTCTCTGAAGGTGCCGCGAGTTTCTGAGAAACAGCCGAGACCGCAGGCTTCTCTGCCACCACGCTGGTGCTCCGTTGGAAAATCCGTTCCCGCTTGCTCTGAATCGTCTGGGAGAGTTGAAAGGGGTCGAGCGTCTGGCGTAGCCGGCGAAGTTCGGCCACCCGTTCTGGGTCCACCCCTGACGAGGCCGCCACTCGCTGAAAAGGGGTCTGGGGTGCTTCGTAGTGCCGCCGCAAGCGCGAGCCGATCCGCTCCTTGCGGCTCAGTTTCACCGAGGGCAGGAAGAGGTTCTGAAACAATCGCAGCTCACCCCGGTAAAGCTCGTCCATGGCGGCCCGTGCCGCTTCCGTCTCGTAACGCACGTAGCCCAGCAAGCGCCGTACATGCGTCCAGTTCTTCTGCTCGATGTGGGCGTTGTCGTCTTTCTTATAGGGCCGCCCACGGGTGAATTGAATGTCGTGGGCCTGGCAGTAAGCCCAGAGGTGAGCATTGATGAACTCCGAGCCGTTGTCGGAATCGATGCCCCGCAAGGGAAAAGGCAAAGCCTGGCGGACCGCTTCCAGAGCGGCTCGCACCGCCTTCCTGGCTCTTGCCCAGCACCGCTCGGCTTTCCGTCCAGCCCGTGTGAATGTCAGTCACGTTCAGCGAGTAGCAGTAGTCGCCCGCCGCCGAATTGCCCGAGTGGGAGACCAGATCGATTTCCGTGAACCCCGGCCTCTTCACGTCCCACTGATCCGTCTTCACGGGGATGTGGTGCTTCAATAAGCTCCCCGGCTTGGTGCGGCCATAAATCCTTTGCCGCAGCTTCCGCTTCTCCGAACCCAGCCGGTAGTCGATGGAGCGGGGGCTGATCTGAAGCAGCTGCTTTTCCAACTCCGGCGTCAGCCGGAAGCGGCGGCGAATCCAAGGCATCCACTCCGGCAGCAGGGCTTTCAGCCGTACTGACCAGGGATAATCGGCCGCCTCCCAGACCGCCTTCAAGATCGAGACCAGCCGTGGGCCATAGGTCACCCCCCGGCGCCGTCGTTGGGAAACCGGCCGGGCGGCAGGCGGCGAACCATTCAGCAAACGAATCGCGTGCTTGCGATGATAACGGCAGTTGGCGCAAAACTCGTCCAGGATGCGCTGCCTTTCCGCCCGACTAGCTCGTTGGTAACGAGGATAAACTTGTTGCCAATATTCTCTTCTCGAAAGTCGACTCATGAGGTTACCCGTATCCATGACGGGTAACATTCTCAAATTGCGCGACGATAGCCCACTGGTAACATTTTAGCTTGCGCGATACGCCTCGTTTCCACCAACCAGCCGTATGTGCTTCTCTGAAGGGAGCCTCCTATTTACCTCACGCAATGTCGCGACGAACTGACGGGCCTGGGGGAGGGTCGCCCATAGGGTCGGGGTGTCGGTATCGAGCCAAATCGGTACGAGGTGATCGACGGAGAGCTCGTCGAGCCTGAGCATGTAGCTATCGAGCAGGCGTTGATGCCCTGAACTTGCCCACTCGACCACGATGTCGGTAACCTGCTGGTTGAAGACCGGTCGAGATACGAGACACATGAGGAACTCTGTGATCTTGGCGTCCCCATGTGTGCTTCCGATGAAGACGAACTCGTGATCGACAGCGTTGCGTCGGTTCCACCATTAGCTGTGGCCTGCAACGAAAGTGAGGAAGAACCGATTTAAGTGCCAGAAATTGGCTTCAGACACAAATTCCGGGATTCAAATGCAGCGCGACAGAAGAGGCCAGCGGCTATGCCCCGTCCACACTGGCCGCCGTGATCTCTGCCTTGATCTGTGCTGCAGGCTTTCTCCGCGCCAACGAGGACGACAAAACGGCATCCTTCCTCGAGAGCTACGCGGATTGCAATCTGAGCGAGGGTCAGCACTGCCTATTACCGGCAGGACCCCGCAATGCGGACCCGCGAACTTGAGAAGTATTGCCAGCGGCGGGGGCTGGGAACTCGCCCGGCTGCTTCGCGGAGACAGCAGTTTCGAGCTCCAAGGAATTACTGCCGGAACTTCAACGGCTAATAGCTGATGCGCCCTGTTTGCAGTCTGGAAAGTTCGACTTTGGCTTGGTCCGTATTCGTCTTCTTTGGGGGGCCCTCGAGATCTTTGGTGCTCGGACCGATTTGCTGCGGATCGGAATGATGAGCTCGCCGATTCACTTGACCGTTGGTCGCCGGCTGACTCTCAGATAGGGGCCCACTCTTCGCACAGTCTGTTCCCCAAGCCGAACCCAGCGAGGCACTGGCTTGGGCTCCTCCGCCAGGGCGTTCGCCAAATGAATTAGGGAGGGATGTGAGTCGGCAATCAATTTAATGAAAGCGGTTAGCGGGATGGCCAGCAGAATTCCCATGAATCCCCACAGCCAGCCCCAGAAAAGTACTCCTACAGTTGCGGCGACTGGTCCGATTAATACACGTGATCCGATCAGTCTCGGAACTAGAGGATTCATCGCGAAGAGATGAAGAAACAGGACGGCGAGGGCGATGACAATGAAAGGACCGACAGTACCAAACTGGAGAAGGGCAGCGGACAAGGAGATCGCTTCGGCTAGAACGATTCCCAGGAAAGGAACCACGTTGTCCGCCCCGGCGTAAAAGAGCATCACTTCTGCCGGTTTGATGAGCAGCAGCCCCATCGGCGGGGACGCGGTGAAAAACTCTGAGCGCCGGGATAAACCGGCACGAAGTAGAGAATGAAAGAGTCTTACGAGAAAGGATTAGCGATCCGCTCGGCCTCGAGTCTGGCCCTGAGCTACCGCAAGGGAGTCAGGGAAGCATAGACAGAGGTATAGGTGGGCTGGGTATGGAGCTGCGAAAATACCAACATCAGGACGCCGACGCTCTAGAGTTGGCGGAAGGCAAAATGACCAACGGCGTTAGCGCGAGCCGGGGGCCAGTCCTGCGTAGTCTTAGACCCCAGACACGCCTAGAAACTTCGTGCACGAGAACCGGGAGACCTCGGGAACACCGGCAGCCAAAGCAGGCTGCGGGACGGCGGGTGAAGGCTAAGGCCACACGGCCCGCCTGTATGTCCCCGAGGAGTCGGACAGCGGTATAGTACCTGTGAATCACTCGAACAAAAACGGGAAACCGTTGGCGGAGAATGAGGAGGGAAGGCCGCTGATCAAGGAGAACGCTCGTCAACTTAACACGCGCTCGACACAGAGCGAGAAACGCGTGTCCCAAGGGCTGGCGGGCGTGCGGAAAGCAGCAAGGGAAAACAAGGAGATGAAGTTCACTGCCTTGCTCCACCATCTGACAGCCGATCTGCTGCGGGAAAGCTTTTACGCGCTGAAGCGAAAAGCCGCACCCGGAGTAGACGGCGTTACTTGGCAGGAGTATGAGACCGGGCTGAAGGATCGACTGGTCGATCTGCACGGCCGGGTACATCGTGGAGCGTACCGAGCGCAGCCCTCGAGAAGAGTGTATATAGAGAAAGAAGATGGACGACAACGTCCATTGGGAATTGCGGCTCTGGAAGACAAAATAGTCCAACAGGCTGTGGTCACCATCCTCCATCAGATTTACGAGGAGGACTTTCTCGGCTTCTCCTACGGCTTTCGCCCGGGGCGCAGCCAGCATAATGCGCTGGATGCGTTGTCGTATGCGCTTCTGAAGAAGAAGGTGAACTACGTGCTTGACGCCGATATCAAGGGTTTCTTCGATAACCTTGATAAAACCTGGCTGATCAAGTTCGTGGAGCATCGCGTTGCCGATCCCCGAATCCTACGGCTGATCCAGAAATGGCTTAAGGCCGGGGTGATGGAAGACGGCAAATGGTCGGAAACGAAGACAGGTACTCCGCAAGGGTCGGTGATTTCGCCGACACTCGCGAATATCTATCTGCACTATGCTTTCGATCTCTGGGTTAATACCTGGCGCAAGAAATGGGCGCAAGGCGAGGTGGTGGTCATCCGGTATGCGGATGATACCGTCTTAGGTTTCCAGCATCAGGCGGAAGCAGACCGTTTTCTAGAAAGCTTAAGGAAACGGCTGGAGAAGTTTGGGCTGGAGCTCCATCCAGAAAAAACGCGCCGGATCGAGTTCGGGCGGTTTGCCGAACCAAACCGGAAACGAAGAGGAGAAGGCAAGCCAGAGACGTTCGATTTCTTGGGCTTCACGCACATCAGCGGGAAGAACAGCAAAGGGCACTTCACGGTGAAGCGCAGGACGATTCGCAAGCGCATGCGGAGCAAGCTGCGACAGATCAAGCAGCAACTCCGCGAGCGCATGCACGATCCTGTGCCCCAAACCGGTGAATGGCTGAAGTCGGTCGTTCAAGGCTACTTCAACTACCACGCGGTGCCAGGCAATATGGAGAGCCTTAACGTATTTCGCCACAGGGTGACGAGACTCTGGCGGCGAGTACTTCTCCGCCGCGGTGGGAAACGCCGGCCCAACTGGGCCCGCCTCCACCGTTTGGTGGCGCACTGGCTCCCCACACCGTGTGTGCTCCATCCCTATCCCGAAGTTCGCTTCGCCGCCAGCCATCCAAGATAAGAGCCGTATGCGCTAAGGAGCGCCCGTACGGATCCGTGCGGGGGGTATCAGGTAACTGGTATCCCTACCGCGACATATGTGTTTCCCGAGGGGTGGTGCTGCTACGGGTGGGATTGCGCTGCGCTCTAAAGTGGTTCTGAACACGTACCGCGCTCTCAGTTAGGCGGTCGCGGTCACGTGAATACGATCGGGTTTTGCTCAGCCCGTGCCGCCCGAATGAGTTCCGTCACGCTATCCAGAAATGTTGCCAAATAAGGAGATCGAGAGCCCTCAGTTTTTGTCCTTGAGGATGGTAATCTCTTGGACCAATTCGTCGAGCATTTCTATGCCGACTACATCGCCGCAATGCGTTCCGCTATACAAGAACCTCGTCTGCAGGATACCGGTGGTATTGCCTAGAAGGCGAGCGACTTTCTCCCGAAGGTAGCCCACGGTTGCCATGTTTCCCAGCCGCTTATGAAGCGCTCTAAGGAACCTGAGGGGGGCCGCTGACCTTCAAAAGCGTCATCCAAGTACACCCTCCTGTTGCTTCGTCAACGTGGAGAGTCTCGTGGTTCAAGCCCAGATCCAAATTTCTCGCGTTCTTAAAAACTACGGCGTCGAGTCCCATGTGCTTCTCCCGTCGGGAAACTCTTACGGCTTGGGGATCGTCACTCGTCCCTTCACGTTGTCTTATTGGCTAGGAGTCTGTCTGAGAAATATATCTCGACAGCCGAAGCAGGTCGGGTCATAGTGCGTCATGGGCAAAGCGTACCGGCCTTACCAACCTGATCAAGACCTCTTGTTACCCCCGAGTTTGCGCGATTGGCTGCCAGAAAACCACTTGGTGTACTTCGTCAGTGACGTGGTGGACCAGTTGGACCTGTCGGCCATCGAAGCTCTCTACCAGGAGGAACTGCGAGGACAGCCGCCGTACGATCCTCGCCTGATGACGAAATTGCTGATCTACGCCTACAGTGTCGGGGTGTTCAGCTCACGCAAGATTCAGAAGCGCTTGCAGGAGGATATCTCGTTCAAGGTGTTGGCGGCCGGCAACGAGCCGGATTTTCGTACGATCTCCGACTTTCGCAAGATCCACTTGGAGGCTTTGGAAGGGCTGTTTGAGCAGGTGTTAAAGATCAGCCTGGAAGCGGGGGCGATGAAACTGGGGCGGGTGGCGTTGGATGGGACTAAGGTGAAGGCCAATGCCAGCAAGCACAAAGCCATGAGCTACGGGCGGATGAAGGAGAAGGAGAAACAGCTCCGCGCGGAAGTGAAAGCCCTGCTGGAGCAGGCGGAAGCGGCCGACCAGGAAGAAGACGGCCGGAGGGGAACAGGGAAGAGCGGTGAGGACTTGCCAGCGGAGTTACAGCGTCGGGAGACGCGGCTGCAGAAGATCCGGATGGCGAAGCGGGCTTTGGAAGAGCGGGCGCGGGAGGAGGCGAAGGCGGAGGGGAAGCCGGCGGAAGAAGTGAAGGCCGCCAAGCCGGCGGAGAAGGATCAATACAATTTTACCGATGCAGAATCGCGGATCATGATGGGCGCCGATGGCTTCGTGCAGGGTTACAATGCGCAGGCCGCAGTGGAACCGATGCTGCAGCTGATCGTGGGACAGAGGGTGACGCCAGCGACGAACGACAAGAAGCACGTGCAGCCGATGGTGGAAGTGATGGAGCAACAGTCCGGGCAGAGGCCGGAAGCGATCCTGGCGGACAGTGGTTACTGCTCGGAGACGAATCTGGAGTACTTAGAATCGGCGGCGAAGCCGGAGCAGAAGATCGAGGCTTACATCGCCACGGGGAAACAAAAGCATGGTGAGCATCGTCGGCCTTGCCCGCGCGGGCCGCTACCCAAAGACGCGACGCGGGTGGAGCGGATGAAGCGCAAGATCAAGACGAAGGCGGGAGCGGCGGTGTACGCGGCGCGTAAGGCGATGGTGGAGCCGGTCTTCGGGCAGATCAAGCAAGGGCGTGGGTTCCGGCAGTTTCTGCTGCGGGGGATGGAGAAGGTGCGGGGGGAATGGGCTCTGGTGTGCCTGACCCACAACGTGCTGAAGCTGTATCGGCTCTGCTATCAGTAGAAAACAAGCGAATGACAGTGCCGGCCGCTCCGAAAGACCCCTCCAAGCCTTGTTTCCGACTTCTGGTGCGCTCCTCTTATTCCAGAGTCGCGGCGCGGACTGCAATCAATCTTCTCAATGATAAATTCATGCTCCAAGATCGACTTGGCCCCAAGCGTTTCTCAGACAGGCTCCTAGGCGGCCATAATAGTCGACGGTCGTGGACGCGTTTTTACTACGTCCCTGAGGTCGTGCGGATCATTGTGGGTCCTGTTACACCCTCGGTGTCAGACGGGTTGGCTCGTCAGTTAGGCTATATCCGCCGCGCGCAAAACCGGCACGGGAGAACCAGCCAACTACTTGTCCAACACCTTCTCGATCTCGCCGATCTTTTTTTGGATCTTTCCGGCCGTCTTCTCGTCATGGCCTTCGGCTTCGAGGGCCGGATTCTTGGTAACTTGTCCGGCCTTTTCCTTTACCTTGCCCTTCACTTCGTGCGTCGTCCCTCCAGCCTCATCCTTAGTGCTTTCTTTCATTGTTCCCTCCCTGCAATCTGAATCTGGCTAAGAGATCCTTGCCGGATGATCCCTCTGATAGCACCGAGGGCCAACTTCCATTTCGCGGCAACCTGTTGAGGCCTATGAATTGCTAGTCACCACTTTCTCCTGATGCATTGGCGCCAAGAAATACTTACCGTTCTAGACAACCAAGGCGTATCGCGCAAGCTAAAATGTTACCAGTGGGCTATCGTCGCGCAATTTGAGAATGTTACCCGTCATGGATACGGGTAACCTCATGAGTCGACTTTCGAGAAGAGAATATTGGCAACAAGTTTATCCTCGTTACCAACGAGCTAGTCGGGCGGAAAAGGCAGCGCATCCTGGACGAGTTTTGCGCCAACTGCCGTTATCATCGCAAGCACGCGATTCGTTTGCTGAATGGTTCGCCGCCTGCCGCCCGGCCGGTTTCCCAACGACGGCGCCGGGGGGTGACCTATGGCCCACGGCTGGTCTCGATCTTGAAGGCGGTCTGGGAGGCGGCCGATTATCCCTGGTCAGTACGGCTGAAAGCCCTGCTGCCGGAGTGGATGCCTTGGATTCGCCGCCGCTTCCGGCTGACGCCGGAGTTGGAAAAGCAGCTGCTTCAGATCAGCCCCCGCTCCATCGACTACCGGCTGGGTTCGGAGAAGCGGAAGCTGCGGCAAAGGATTTATGGCCGCACCAAGCCGGGGAGCTTATTGAAGCACCACATCCCCGTGAAGACGGATCAGTGGGACGTGAAGAGGCCGGGGTTCACGGAAATCGATCTGGTCTCCCACTCGGGCAATTCGGCGGCGGGCGACTACTGCTACTCGCTGAACGTGACTGACATTCACACGGGCTGGACGGAAAGCCGAGCGGTGCTGGGCAAGAGCCAGGAAGGCGTGCGAGCCGCTCTGGAAGCGGTCCGCCAGGCTTTGCCTTTTCCCTTGCGGGGCATCGATTCCGACAACGGCTCGGAGTTCATCAATGCTCACCTCTGGGCTTACTGCCAGGCCCACGACATTCAATTCACCCGTGGGCGGCCCTATAAGAAAGACGACAACGCCCACATCGAGCAGAAGAACTGGACGCATGTACGGCGCTTGCTGGGCTACGTGCGTTACGAGACGGAAGCGGCACGGGCCGCCATGGACGAGCTTTACCGGGGTGAGCTGCGATTGTTTCAGAACCTCTTCCTGCCCTCGGTGAAACTGAGCCGCAAGGAGCGGATCGGCTCGCGCTTGCGGCGGCACTACGAAGCACCCCAGACCCCTTTTCAGCGAGTGGCGGCCTCGTCAGGGGTGGACCCAGAACGGGTGGCCGAACTTCGCCGGCTACGCCAGACGCTCGACCCCTTTCAACTCTCCCAGACGATTCAGAGCAAGCGGGAACGGATTTTCCAACGGAGCACCAGCGTGGTGGCAGAGAAGCCTGCGGTCTCGGCTGTTTCTCAGAAACTCGCGGCACCTTCAGAGAAAAACAAAATCACAGGCGCGCGCACAAGGCGCGCTGAGAAAAAGACAAGAACCAAGACAACTGCCAAGACAAGAAGAAAGGAAAAACCACGACGACGACGGGTAACATTTCGCGTTGCAGGACGAATCACCCGAAAGTAACATTTTTAAATTGCTTGACAGGAAGGAACGAAACTCTTACGCAGCCAAGTCGAGCGTTCGAAACATCGAGCAATTTTCCTAACGACGCCCCGACTGAGGCGACAGCTTCTTACGGATCACGGGTCCTGAGGGCAGGCGTTGGAACTCAGCTCAGCGGCGTTTTCGTGGCGGCGAGAACGCGGATCAGCCAAAGCCCTTATGAAAACTTGCCGGGGGGGAATCCTACGAGTTCAACCAGGCCAATACGGGCTTGGCCTGTTCCTGCTTCTTACCCTCCAGTTCCCTGCGGAGCGCATCTATGGAGGCTTTCACATCTTTCAGTATCCGCGGATCAATCTGGACCGATGGATATGCCACGAGTCCTCCTTTAAAGAAATTACCAGCATTGGCGCTGAATAGCCTTCCAGCAAGCACGTCAATGACCACTGTCACGCGGAGGATGACAAAACAGGCATGGGCAGCCTTGACAATGACGAAACGCCTGAGCGGAGGTTTTCGGTTGGAGGGGTTAGTACGCGATCTGGAGCTTGATCATCTTGGGTCGGAAAATGATCAAATGGTATGGCGAGTCCCAGGCCGGAACCGGTTGTGAGTCCGTCGCGCATGGCGATGTATATATCTGGGATTCCGGGGCCCTGGTCCTCAAAAGCCAGGCGGCCGCCAGTTTGGGGACCGTTCAGGATTTCGACCCCCATATTGGCGCCACCACCGTAGACCACAGTATTACGCGCCAGTTCACTCGCGGCGGTGATGAGCTTGGCTTGATCGACAAGCGAGAATCCGAATTGAGCTGCAACCTCACGTACTCGCCGACGCACGACCACAACGTCCGGACCGCCGTCATACTCAAGCAGTGTCTGGGAGTTTCCCGCCGCTTTCCTTATGTCCACCCGAGAGTTTCGCGAAGCAACGCAGGACTTCCGCGACACTCCAGGCTTGCGAGACACATCCACGCGGAGTGTGCTGTTCCTCGGCATCAAAAATCTCGCTTATAGTTCCAACACAAGCCTGGTCAAGGTGGGTGACGAACCCTTGCAGAAGTTCGAGACCGCATCGCTCGGGATAAACTTTAGCCAGAGCGTCGACGTAGGGTCCGATCAGCCAGGGCCATACGGATCCCTGGTGATAGGCGGCATCCCGTGCCCGCAGGTCGCCGTCGTAATGCTGCTTATAGTCAGGCTCGGCGGGCGCGAGTGATCGCAAACCCACCGGCGTGAGCAGCAGTCTCGTCGCATTATCGATGACCGGTGCCCAATGGACTTGGTCGAGTACCGGATTTTCCAGCGAAATCGCCAGAATCTGGTTGGGGCGGCAGGCAGGGTCATTGCCCGGTTTTCCTCCTCCCGACTCCCCGTCTACAACATCGAACAGATATCTCGAATGGGGGTTCCAGAAGCGCCGGTTGAACGATGCGCGGGCGCGCTCGGCATAATGCCGGTAAGTCAAACCTGGGCGCGAGCCCTCTTCCTGTTCGGTCCAGTTGCTTAGCAGGCAAAGGGCGTTGTACCAGAGCGCGTTGATCTCGACCGCTTTTCCGCGTCGGGGAGTAACCACCCAGTTGCCTACCTTCGCGTCCATCCAGGTAAGCTGATAACCTTGTTCGCCCTGCACGAGGAGACCGTCTTCCGGATCGACGTGGATACCGAATCGGGTGCCCGCAATGTGTGACTTCGCGATCTCATGTAGTTGTGGCAGAATCGCTCGCAAAGTGGTGCGGTCGCCGGTTGCATCCAGATAACGCGATAGAGCGTGGAAGAACCAAAGGCTGGCGTCGGCGGTATGGTAAAGGCCTTGCTTCTCACCTTCCGGAAACATATTAGGAATCAGGCCTTCGCGAACGTAGTGGGCAAAAGTGCGCAGAATCCAACCGGCCTCCTGATGGCGTCCCCCAACGAGCGTGAGGCCTTCGAGGCTGATCATGGTGTCGCGACCCCAGTCGGTAAACCAGTGGTATCCGGCGACCACCGTGAGCGGTTCGTCGCCCGCGGCGCGCGCCCGGGCCGCATCCTCCGCGCGTCCAACTGGGGTAATCAGAAACTGATCGGCAGCGAGCACCAACTCTGGAACGATTCCTCCGGTGGCGCCAGGTGGCGCCTTCTCAATTAGCGCTCTGCGGCGGGACAACTCCGCATCGAGTGCCTCTTCATAAGGCAGGGCTTCGACGATCTCCCACGGTTCTGTCGACCCGATCAGAACGACGGAGGCTCCTGGTTCCAGATCCATCCGAAAGTAACCCGGACTCCATAGCGATCCCTTCGACGAATAACCACGCCTTTTCTCGAAGAGGTAATCAATGACTACGGCCTTAGGGTCATAGGTAAACCCCACTGGCGAGGCGGTCTTCATGCGCAGGACCGGAAGGCCCGATCCCCCCGAGATCTCAAGACGGTGATCGCTCGCGCTAAGAACGTACTGGGCGCCGACTTCTGAGTCCACCGGCGCTTCATGATTGCGAAGCTGAAGCCCCGGCCGGAGACCGAGGCGAATTGTGCCGGAACCCGCGACATGACGATATTCGAGGTAGATTGTGTTCTGCTTGTAGGGCAGGAGAAGACGCTTCTCAATCTTGCAGCCCCAAAGGTCGTGTACCCATATCGGAAGCCCGCATTCCAGCCGAAATTCGACCGGGGTGATTAAGGCAGCATCGGCTTGGCCGACAAAATCCCGCGGGCCTGCGAACGCCACACCTCTGCCGGGCATGCGAAAGCGCTCGGAAAGGCCGTGCCACATCATGAAGCGGCCCAGCGGGTTGGGCAACGCGGCGATCAACAGCCCGTGATAGCGGCGCGTGATGGGTCCGAGGATGGTTCCTGAGGCATATCCGCCGATTCCATTAGTAACCAGCCATTCCTGGGTGAGATGCGGGTCCATCGCGCCATCGCCGATCGCAAAGTTGGTAAGCACCCGCCTGGGATCGGTAGCGGGGTTACTCATTTACCGCCTCCGAGCTGAAAGCGACGGCCGCGTTGCCGGGGATGCGCCAGTTATCGTCCTTAGCCGGCGGAAAAGTTCCGAGTCCGCCGTATTTGGGATTCTCACTGGACCAGATTACCTGCCACGCTTTTCCGGAAAGAGGTGCCAACAATGGCTCCGGACTGGGACTGAGGTAGAGATCCGTTCCGAGATTGACCACCAGCAGGCGATCCCCGTGCGATTCCGAAAAATAGCGCAGGACGAACGCTTCTTGACCCAGGACGGCACCATCGGTGGCCCGGTGCCTCGGATTTGAAAAGACCGGATCGATTCGTCGAAGGGCGATCAGGTCGATGTGAAGCTGATAAGTCTCAGCATTCTTCTCCCTCTCGGAAAAGTCGAGCTTGGACATTTCGAAAGTGTGCGGATTTCCGGGATCGTTAAACACCGTCTGCATTTCGGGAAGCGAGAGACTGGGGAATTGAGCGAGGAATGTGGCGCGGCCTTCCCGCACCCGTTTGCTTATTTCGGCTTTATGGTCGCAGAAGTAGAGGAACGGGGTGGTGGCGCCGAATTCCTGACCCTGAAACAGCATCGGCGTGCCCGGCATTAGTATCAGCAGGGCGGTTAGGGCGCGGTACTTGCTGCGCGTCGCGATCATGTTGGGGCGTTCGCCGCGCGCGGTGTTAGCAATCTGGTCGTGATTCTGAATGAAATTGACGAACGCCGCAGGCGGCAAGTCGAGAGCAGGCGTCCCTCGGGGTTGTCTTTGCCATCGGTACCACTGACCTTGGTAGAGATAACCGTACTTCGCGGCCGAAACGAACTCCTGGGGACTGCCCAGGTAATCCGAGTAATAAGCCTCATTGCGGCCGGTAAGCGCCACCAGGGCGCTGTGATGAAAATCGTCATTCCAGAGCGCGTCCAGACCATACCCGCCCTCCTTCTCAGACCGGGCATGAATGGTCCTTTGTGACTCATTCTCAGCAACGAGGACAATGTTACGATCTCCCGCGGCTTTACGAGCCGAACGTGCAATTTCGCGCAGGATGTGTTGCGGCGAATCATCGTGGATATCCTGAGTGGCGTCGAGACGCAGACCGTCCAGATGAAACTCGCTGATCCAATACTTCGCATTGGCCATGAAGAACTCACGAACAGGCCCGCAGTGTTCACCATCGAAATTAATGCCGGCGCCCCAATCGTTCTTGTATCCTTGGCTGAAATACCATGGTGAGAATGCGCTGAAATAGTTACCGTCAGGACCGACGTGGTTGTAGACGACGTCGAGGATGACGGCAATTCCCCGCGCATGCGCCTCATTCACAAAAGAGCGCATCTCGTCCGGCTTGCCGTAAAGCCAAGTAGGTGCGAAAAGACCGACTCCGTCATAACCCCAGCCGAAGCGCCCCGGGAAATCGGCGACAGGCATCACTTCGACCATGGTGATGCCAATTCGGGCCAGCTCCGCTAACTCACGCTGCGCGCCCTGCCAGTTCCCCTCCGACGTGAAAGTTCCGATGTGCATCTCATAAATGATCTGGCCTTCTCGCGTGGTGCCGCGCCACTCCTGATCGGTCCAGGGGAATTCGCGCGGATTGACGACTTGCGACGGCCCGTGAGGCCCGTCGGGCTGATAACGCGAGGCGGGATCCGGGTACCGCAGAGAGTCGTCATCCAACTCATACCGGTAGATGGTTCCAGCGGAGGCCCCAGCGGAAAAGCCGGAGTGATAACCTTGGTCCTTTGGATCCGGCTCGAGGGATATCAGCGCGGGAGAGCCGGGTCCTGACTCCAGAATCGCGCGTACCTCGCTGCGCAGAGGGGACCAGACGCGGAAATGGACTCCGTCTTCCGCGACGGTTTCCGCCCCCACCGGCAATCGGCGTTTTGATATTTCCAAGCTGTGTTTCGACCGGGACGTGGCCACTTAGCACCTCATGTCATCGACACTGCTTTCCCCCAGCGCGCAAGTTATGCATTCTGCTTTTTGCCGGGGATCTTCGCTCCCGGATTCCTTGCTTCCCTCGGGCGAACTTGACAACTTCCAGCAGTGGCTGACGGGCACCTCCCGCCCGGTCAGCCGTGCTCCCTGGCAGGTCTATTGGGACGAGTTAGTTTTCGTCACAGTCGGCGCCAGTAACTCCTCGCGGCCTTTCCAACGCTCCTTAGCCTCGGAACCATGCACGGACGAGCGCCTGCGACACCATTGCACGGGCCTAGAAAGCCCGAAACTGCCTAAAAACGACCGACCGCAACATATGATGCTTCCCAGAAACAACCGGGCAAGCAGAAGATCACTCGTCCAACCTGTGTCGCTCAAGGTAAAATCGATATCTCGTGTGAGCCGTAATCTGAACTCGAAGGACTCCTGGTGATCAACGATCTCTGGTACAAAAACGCAATTGTCTATTGCCTCTCCGTCGGAACCTATCTTGATACCAACTCCGATGGCATCGGCGATTTTCAGGGCCTCCTGCGCCGCCTCGATTACCTGCAGGGCCTTGGCGTAACGGCAATCTGGCTGCTTCCCTTCCAGCCCTCGCCCTGTCGCGACGAAGGCTACGACGTTTCTGATTATTATGGGGTCGATCCCCGCTACGGCTCCCTAGGAGACTTCGTCGAGTTCACACAAGGGTGTCGGCAACGAGGTCTCCGTGTCTTGATGGATCTCGTGGTGAACCACACCTCCAACCAACACCCCTGGTTTCAAGAGGCGCGCGAAGACCCGAAGTCCAAATACCGAGATTGGTACGTTTGGTCAAAAAAGAAGCCGCGAAACGCGAACCAGGGTGTAGTCTTCCCCGGCGTCCAGAGATCCACCTGGAATTACGACGACGTGGCGAAAGCCTGGTATTTCCACAGATTTTACGATTTTCAGCCTGACCTGAATACTTCGAATCCGGAAGTCCAGGCTGAAATTCTAAAAATAATGGGTTTCTGGCTTCAGTTAGGCCTTTCTGGATTTCGCATGGACGCTGCGCCCTTCGTCATTTCCACCAAGGGTGTCAATAATCGGCGTCCCTCAGAGCAGTACGACATGCTTCGCCTCTTCCGCGAATTTCTTACCTGGCGCGAAGGCGACGCCATCATTCTCGCCGAAGCGAACGTACTCCCTGACGTGGACATGAACTACTTTGGTGCTTCCGGTGAGCGCCTGCAGATGATGTTCAATTTCGAAGTCAACCAACATCTCTTTTACGCGCTTGCCACAGGGGACACTCGTCCCCTCGTCAAGGCCTTGAAGACCACCAAGCCGCGTCCCGCCACAGCGCAGTGGGCGCAGTTCTTACGAAATCACGATGAGCTCGATCTCGGCCGCCTGACCAAGAAGCAGCGCCAAGCCGTCTTCACCGCGTTCGGTCCCGAGCCGAGCATGCAGTTATACAAGCGAGGGATTCGCCGCCGTCTCGCCCCCATGATGCAAGGCGACAGGCGCAGGCTTGAGCTTGCCTACAGCCTGATAATGACTCTCCCAGGCACGCCCGTCTTCCGCTACGGAGACGAGATCGGCATGGGCGACAATCTCGATCTGCCTGAACGCAAATGCGCCCGCACCCCCATGCAATGGTCCAATGAACCGCAGGCGGGATTCACGGAAAGTGATAAGCCCGCAATTCCCGTAATCGCCGAAGGCCCCTATGGTTTCGGGCATGTAAATGCCGCCGCACAGAAGCGGGATCCCAATTCCCTCATGAACTGGTCCGAACGCATGATCCGCATGAGGAAAGAAGTTCCCGAGATCGGGTGGGGTGATTTTTCAATCCTCGGGACCGGCAAACCCGAGGTGCTTGCCCTACGCTACGACTGGCGCAACAATTCCGTTCTCTTCGTGCACAACCTCAGTCCCCTTCCCACAGAAGTCACATTCGGCGTCGGTACAAAAGTCGACGCCCAGCTCGTTAATCTTCTGTCGGACGATCACAGCAACCCGAATGCATCCGGCAAGCACTGCATGTCACTGGAGCCCTATGGCTACCGCTGGTTCCGCGTCGGCGGCCTCGACTACCTACTAAAACGCACGGAAACTTAAACGGTAATCCGCTCGACTCGGACCAACGCACAGAGCCATTCACCATCTCTTGGAAACCTATTGACGTCAGACCACAGGCAGCCCCATTACTGACTATCTCCGGAGAATCAGGACCGCATCGGTTCGGTACTGATATCTAAAGTGACGATGCAAACAGTCCACTTCAATCGTTCAAGGCTTTGGCCCCAACTTCTGCCCGCGTTCAAAATATGGCTCTCATTCGCCCGTTTCAGTCCCAATAATGGCCAAACCTCCCATATCACAGTGCGATGCATTAATCATTCGACTTCAAGGCGAATTGTCGTCCAACACCTGGGACGAGATCATCCAAATTGTAGGTATTGAAATGGTCTTCGCAGCAAGGCGCGAGCTATCGGTAAGAAGGGAGAGTTAACAAATGGCTGAAACTGTCAGCGATTACCTTCTAAAGCGGCTTGAAGAATGGGGTGTCCACCGCATCTACGGTTTCCCGGGCGATGGGATTAACGGAATCATGGGAGCATTGGAGCGTGCCGGCGACAGATTCCAGTTCATTCAGGTGCGACACGAAGAGATGGCGGCTTTTATGGCCTGTGCCCACTCAAAGTTCACCAACGAAGTTGGGGTCTGCATGGCGACTTCGGGACCCGGTGCAATCCATCTTCTGAACGGGCTGTACGACGCAAAAATGGATCATCAAGCGGTGGTCGCGATTGTGGGCCAGCAGGCACGCGCCGCACTCGGAGGTAGTTACCAGCAGGAAGTGGACCTGGTCAGTCTTTTTAAGGACGTGGCCGGTGAATACGTACACATGGCGACCGTCCCAGCCCAGATCCGCCACTTGGTTGACCGGGCTTTTCGGATTGCGAAAACGGAGCGGACCGTCACCTGCATCATTCTGCCCAACGACCTGCAGGAACTGGACGCCCAGCCTGAACCGAAGCGCGCTCACGGCACCGTCCATTCCGGCTTGGGCTATTCACGGCCAAGGGTAATTCCGCAGGAAGAGGATCTGCGGCGCGCTGCTGACGTCCTCAATGCAGGATCAAGAGTGGCGATGCTTGTGGGGGCTGGAGCCTTGAGCGCCATGGATGAAGTCGTAGCAGTCGCCGATATTACTGGTGCAGGTGTGGCCAAGGCACTGTTGGGCAAGGCGGCGCTTCCCGATGACCTGCCCTACGTTACAGGAGCGATCGGCTTGCTGGGTACCAAACCAAGTTGGGACATGATGAGCGATTGTGACACCCTGCTGATGGTCGGAACCAGCTTTCCTTACTCGGAATTCCTCCCAAGAGAGGATCAGGCCCGGGGAGTGCAGATCGATATTGACGGCCGGATGTTGGGACTCCGCTTTCCGAACGAGGTGAACCTCGTAGGTGATAGCGCGGAAACCTTGCGTGCGCTCGTCCCCTACCTGGAAAAAAAGAAGGATCGGGACTGGCGCAAGTCAATTGAAGAGGGGGTCGGTGAATGGTGGAAAGTGCTCGAGGCACGGGCGATGAGCGAGGCTAATCCGATTAATCCCGAGTATCGGCGGCCAACTGGTTTGCGCGCGATTTGAAGATAAGGCAAGGCATGAGGGCTTCCCTTTCGGGCAATCTGGCCACCATGTGTCCAGGTGTGCCTTACGCGATTGCAGCCAAGTTTGCTTTTCCCGACCGTGTTTCAATCGCCCTTGTTGGGGATGGCGCGATGCAAATGCTGGGGAACAATGGATTGATCACAATCTCGAAATACTGGAGAGAGTGGAGCGATCCCCGGCTTATCGTTTTGGTGCTGCACAATAACGATCTCAACCAAGTCACCTGGGAGCAGCGCGTGATGAATGGCGATCCAAAGTTCGAGGCTTCTCAAGACCTGCCCGAATTCCCGTACGCCGAATATGCCAACTTTCTTGGCCTTGAGGGTATCCGTATGGAGCGCAAAGCAGATGTGGGCAGAGGCTGGGAGCAGGCTCTGAGCGCCGGGCGTCCCGCGGTGATCGAGGCCATGACCGATCCCGACGTCCCCCCCTTGCCACCGCACATTACCTTCAACCAGGCTGTGAAATTCTCGAAGGCTTTGATGAAGCGCGATCCGAATGAAGCCGGCATTCTCCGTCAGACTTGGCGCGACGCAGTTGAGAGCCTTATTCCTCATGGGAGGTAGACGAATAGGGAGCCTGACCCGACGGAACTTCGTTCAGGGCTCGGGGGTACCCAATAGCATGTCGAGGCGCCCACGTTCCGCTCCCCGGGGCCAAGGCTTGTTGCTGGCTCCATTGAGGAAAGCGCAAAGGAGAACGCATCATTCAAGAGAGTGTCAGGATTACAGAGCTTCAAGTGTCCTGCTACACGGTTCCCACGGATGTCCCGGAAGCTGATGGCACCCTGAGCTGGGATAGAACCACGCTGGTACTGGTGCAGCTAACAGCAGGCAATAGACAGGGGCTGGGTTACACCTATGCAGACCGCGCGACCGCGCAACTTGCGCGTTCCTTTTTGGCGGATCGGGTTATAGGGCGCGACGCGATGGATGTTCCAGGCACCTGGTCAGGCTTGGTCCACGCGATTCGCAATCTGGGTCGTCCCGGGATCGCCTCTATGGCGATCGCTGCGGTAGACAATGCCTTGTGGGATCTCAAAGCAAAGCTCCTGGATGTCTCTCTAGTCAAACTCCTCGGCACTGCGCGGGAAGGAATGCCCGTCTACGGGAGCGGTGGATTTACTTCCTATTCTGATGAGCAGCTGACCAACCAACTCGGTGCTTGGGCGGCGCAGGGAATTCCCAACGTCAAGATGAAAGTCGGCGCCCAGCCTCACCAGGATCTACATCGAGTGCAAGTCGCGCGCGAGACAATCGGAAAGGCAACCGAGCTTTTTATCGATGCAAACGGGGCCTACAGTGCCAAACAAGCTCTCGCCTTGGCTCCCGAGTTTGCCAAGTTTGGAGTTAAGTGGTTTGAAGAACCAGTCTCTTCCGATGACCTCGAAGGGCTGCGCCTGATCCGGGATGGGGAACCACCGGGTATGGACATCGCAGCAGGCGATTATGGCTACGACCTGCCCTACTTCCAAAGGATGATCCACGCCGGCGCAATCGATTGTTTGCAGGCCGATGCGACGCGTTGCGCGGGTATCAGTGAGTTTCTGAAGGTAGGTGCGCTTTGCCAGGCGCATTCGATGACACTCTCCGCTCACACCGCACCTTCGATCCACGCGCATCCTTGCTGCGCGATGATCGCCACGCGGCACCTCGAATATTTTTACGATCATGTTCGTATCGAGCGGATGTTCTTCGATGGGGCCCTTCTGCCGGTCCATGGAGTGCTATTTCCCGACACTTCGAGACCCGGGTTGGGCTTGGATTTTAAGATTCGGGATGCCGCGAGGTTTCTGGACAATTAGGAGCAAGCATGGAAGTTCTTACCGAGATCAAGCAAACCCCTTCCCAACAGCCCCAGGGCCCTGAGGCGGCGAACATTGGAAAGCGCCAGTCGATTCACGTCGATGCTGAGGATCTGGCAGCGGAAATACGAAAATCAACCGAGGCGGAGGTGCGCTTCGATGCGGGCACCCGTGCGCTTTATTCAACAGATGGCTCGAACTATCGCCAAGTGCCAATCGGGGTGGTTATTCCCCGGTCCAAGCAAGATGTGATTCAAACCGTAGCACTGTGTCGGCGCTTTGGCGCGCCGTACTCGCGCGGGGCGGCGGCACCAGCCTCGCCGGCCAGTGCTGCAATGTTGCGGTGGTCATGGATTTCTCGAAGTATCTCCACCAGGTACTCGAGCTTGATCCAAAACAGAAACTCGCCCGAGTTGAACCGGGTTGTGTGCTCGATGAGCTCCGCCATCGTGCCGAACAATTCAAGTTGACCTTCGGTCCCGATCCCTCCACCCACAATCACAACACCCTCGGCGGCATGATTGGCAATGATTCCTGCGGCGTCCACTCCGTAATGGCGGGCCCAGATCGGGCACGTACCAGTGACAACGTGGAATCGCTTGAGGTACTCACTTATGAAGGCTTGCGCCTGCACGTAGGTCCCGTGAGTGAGGGCGAACTGGAAAGTGTTATCCGCCAAGGCGGACGCTGTGGCGAGATTTATGCATCCATGAGGCGGCTGCGAGACGAATATGGCGACGAAATCCGGCGCAAGTTCCCCAGGATTTCGCGACGGGTGTCGGGATACAACATCGACGAATTACTTCCGGAGAAGGGGTTCAATGTTGCGCGCGCGCTGGCGGGCAGCGAAGGCACGCTGGTGACCTTTCTCGAAGCATCTCTGCAGCTGATCTATAGTCCGCCCTCGCGGTCCGTGGTGCTTCTGGGTTACCCGGACGTCTATACCGCTGCCGATCACATCATGGAAGTAATGGCCCATCAGCCGACTGGGTGCGAAGGCCTCGATGATCTGCTGGTCAAGTACATGCAGCAGAAAAACATGCACGTCGACTATCTCAGCATGCTGCCGCCCGGCGGTGGGTGGCTTCTGGTGGAATTCGGAGGTGAGACCAGACAAGAAAGCGATGCCAAAGCCCGGAGTCTCATGGACACGCTGAAGGGCCGCTCCAATGCCCCCTCAATGAAGCTTTTCGACGACAAGGCTGAGGAACAGCACATTTGGAAGGTGCGCGAGGGAGGGCTGGGCGCAACGGCACGCCTGCCGGGGAAAGGTGATGCCTGGCCTGGCTGGGAAGATTCAGCTGTGCCTCCCGAAAAGGTTGGAAGCTATCTTCGCGATCTGCGCAAGCTCTTTGGCAAATACGGCTACGACTGTTCCCTATATGGGCACTTCGGTCAGGGCTGTGTCCACGTTCGTATCGATTTCGACCTCTACACCGCCGAGGGAATCAGGAAGTACATGTCCTTTATGGGGGACGCTGCCGACCTGGTAGTGAGCTATGGCGGGTCGCTCTCCGGGGAACGTGGGGATGGACAGTCGCGGGCCCAGTTCTTGCCCCGCATGTTCGGCAATGAAATCATCGTGAGCTTTCGGTAGGTCTGCGTAGATCGGTGGGGTTGGGTGGTGAATCAGAAGCAGTAGCCTTGGGCCACCCAATAATGCCAGTCGGCGATGGCGTCGGCAGTTGATTCGTTTACATCTATTCCGATCAGTTGGGACAGGGGCACGGCCATTTTGCGGCCGTGCCAGTGGATCTGTACGAGCATGTCAGCGGTGCAGGCGTCTTCCGGTGCCAAGTGCCGGACTTCGACCCGTTCACCCTTGAGGAGGGGCGAAACCGCCTTGGTCCGGCGACATTCGGCCTGGAACGGGAAGTGGATTTTGTTCTCCAGGTAGTAATACCAGCCCAGGGCCTGCTCTTCCGGCCCATAAGCGTCCACGATCGCTTCGTTGTGGATTCGGTCCTCTCGCACTGGGTCCCTTTTGAGTTTGGGCATCGATGAAGTCCTCCGCGCTGCCTCAATCCTGGAGAAGTTGCCGCACACGGGAATACCGCAGCAGTTCCTGTGCACCGATCACCGGATGGGCTGGCGAAGGTTCTTCCTCGTCTTCCTCATCCAGATCATCCCTATCTAAATCGGGCTCGGGGGGTGCGAGGAACTTGGTACGCTCCAGGTGGCGAAGATAGGCGCGAATCTCTGCGGTGGTAAACAACCGCCGGATTTCAGCAACGAAGTCGGCCAACTCTTGCGCGAACAGAGGATCTTGTTCGGAGGCCGCCACAAAGCTGAAGAGTTTCTCTCCGACCAGATAATCGAGAGCGCTTTCCAATCCAAAGCGTTCGCGGATGTCTTCCGTTGCCGCGCACTGTTCAACCCAGATCTTGTGGTATTCCGTAGAGGGACTGCTCATTACCCAATCCTTTCTTTCAGAATGCGGCGTACGGAGGTACGACCGATTTGCAACCGGCGCGCAATTTCGGATTTACTCGTGCCCGCGCGGTAGAGCTTCCGGATCTTATCAGCGTGGAGAGCTGCCGTAGCGGGTCTCCCCAGACGTTGGCCGTTCTGGCGGGCGTGGGCCAGGCCGGCCCGAACTCGTTCCCGCAGAATCTCCCTTTCGAACTCCGCGAACACGGCTAAAAGGCCAGCCATGGCGCGACCGGCCGGGGTCGTCAGGTCCAGCGCTTCCGTTAGCGACACGAAGCCGACGCCCAGATGCTCCAGTTCCTGCAAGGTTGCCAGCAAGTCCGTGACCGAGCGGCCCCAACGGTCCAGCCGCCAGACTAACACGACGTCGATCTCGCGGCGGCGTGCGGCCTCCAGCAATTGCTCTCGCCGCTCCCGCTGAGAAGCGCCCGAGCCGATTTCTTTGACTTGCAGAGCGATCGTCCAGCCCCGACGTTTGGCGTATTCGCGCAGGGCCCGGCTCTGCATCGGGATGGTCTGCTGATCCTGGGTAGAAACGCGGGCGTTGAGGCCTGCCCGGAACGGTGTTTGGGCCCGGTGAGGGGGGTGGCCAAAAACCTTCCGCAATTTCGCCGTGCGGGACACCCGTTTTTCGCCCCTTTTCGACTGCCGCTCCGGCCTGGCCGAAGAGGATGGTTTCCGGCCAGGCGGAAGACATTCTACTCCAGGTGGGCCTTAAGTGGGATTCTCGCCCGGACCGGACGCAAGGGTCTGGCAGTAATTCCAAGGCATCCATACCGCCGGGTTCTTCGCCAGCTCCTCGGCGTGCTTCTGCAGCTTGGTGAGATAGTCGAAGGGATTGGCGTGGTTCAATTCGCAGGTATGGATCAGGCTCATGAACAGATCGCCCACCTCGGCGCCGTTCTCGGTCTTATAGAACAGACTATTCTTCCGACTACGAAAATCTTTCCGTAGTCGGAATTATGTGCACCAGTCAGTTACGTGGAGGTGCACGGATGAGCGCCGCCGCAGGCGCATGAAATGGGGCAGTGCTGGACACGGAAGTGAACATAATCACAGGCTTTCAAGAAAGGCTAGCAGGCGATCGCTGGGTTTGAACTTGCGGCTCTTTCCGGTGGGCATAGCGATTTTGTCGATCGCTCTTTTCTTCATCGCCAAGTCGGCCTCGACATACATGTGAGTGGTCGCGGTGCTCTCGTGGCCGAGCCAGAGCGCAATCACGGTGATGTCGACCCCGGATTGAAGCAGGTGCATTCCCGTTGAATGTCGAAAATGGTGAGGCGTAACCCGGCGATTTCGAAGCGTCGTACACGTCTCGCGGGCAACCGCTAAGCTCGCAGCGAGGCGCGACCGCACGCCCGTTCTCGTCAGGCGCTCACCGCGGCGATTGGGGAAGAGCGGGTAACCCACCGTTGTGCGAATCTGCCCGAGCCATTCCCGTAGTTGACGCCTCGTACTTTTCCATAGCGGGATCACTCGTTCTTTCCTCCCTTTTCCATGGATGCGCAGGGTCGTGGTAGGGCCGAATTGTAAGTCTTCAACATTCAGCCTCGTGATCTCAGAGACCCGCGCACCGGTGTTATACATCGTGGCGAGCATTACTCCATCACGGTGACCGCTCCAGGTGGTACGATCGGGAGCATTGAGGAGAGCGGTCATCTCTTCGCGGGCGACATAGGATACCGGCCCCCGGTCAAAGCGTTTGACCGGGATGGCGAGCGCGCGGGTGATGGAAGCCAGGGCGGTCGGATCCTGCGACGCCGCGTAGCGAAGAAACGAACGGAGGGCGGCGAGACGCAGATTGCGACTGCGAACGCAGTTGTGGCGATGGCTCTCGAGCGCATTGAGAAACGCGAGAATCTGAGGAGCATCGCAGCGAGCGTCAAGGAGGCGGGCGCCTTTCGAAACCTCTCCTGGCTGAATTGCAAAAATAGGCGAAACGTGTCGCGGTAGCTGGAGACGGTTTCCGGGCTGGCATTACGCTGTTGGCGTAAGTAATCGCAGAAGTATCGCTGCAGGAGTGAGGGAAAGTCGGTTTTGGAAGGCTGGGGTTTAGCTGAGTCCATGACGGGCCTCCTCTCCGCTCAAGAAGAAGTGCTCAAAGCGTGCACCCACGGTGTTCATCAGTTCGGGGATTCCGGTCACGTACCAGTAGGTATCGGTCACCTTAACGTGCCCAAGGTAGGTCGACAGTGCCGGCATCGCGACGTGAACATCGACACCATCTCGATGCCAGGCCAGCAGACGACGGCAGACGAAGGTATGCCTCAGATCGTACAGACGAGGCAGCCTGTCGCCAGGGCGTGGTACCCATCCCAATTGACGACGCAAGAACTGAAAGGCCCAGAGCGCTTTCTTATAAGTGAACGCGCTTCCGTTGTCGGACAAGAAGAAAGTTGGGGATTTCGGATATTTGATGTGGCCATCGCGGACTCGCGCGTACTCTTGGAGCGCACGGGCGGCCGTGGAGTGGAGCGCCACGATACGGGATTTTGAAAACTTTGTCTGGCGCACAGTGAGAGTGTGGGATCGGAAGTCCGCGTCGGCACAGGTCAGCCGCAAGGGCTCTGCGGGACGCATCCCAGTGCAGAAGAGCAAACGAAGGTAGGTATTGACCGAGTAAGGTCGCAGCCCCCCACGCGGCCTCAGCCTCGAGGATGCCTGCAGCAGGGCGCTGAACTCCTGGTCCGTGTAGATGTGCGGGATGTATCGGCGTTGAGCCGACCCGAGTAATCGAGGGGGAGGGATCTCCGTCTGAGGCTCGATGGTTCGGAGATATCGGGTGAATGGCCGCAGAATCAGCAGGCGTCGTGCGGCGGTGGTCTGTTTTCCGGTGGGGGATGACTGAGCCCACCGAAGCGCCAATTCCATCGTGAGAGGTTTACCGCCGGCCGTGCGGTCTGCGAAATGTGCAAAGCCCAGGAGCTGTTCCCCCGCGATGCCAAGCTGAAAACCGAAGGCTCGCCGCAGAGCAAGGTACTCCCTTACATGTTGAGTCATGCCATTCGTCCGGTTCATTGCGTCACCTCCTCGGGCCAAGGGGCAGCAACGCGAGCGAGGCGCGACAGATCGACCTTGGTGTAGATGGTGGTAGTGTCCAGGGATCGATGACGGAGTACGTCGGCCACTTCTTTGAGAGAGGCTCCGCGACGAAGCATCTGAGTGGCCGCGGTATGACGCAGAATCCGATTTCCGGTGACGAGGGACCCCAGTCCAGCGCGAGCGGCGGCTCTGAGGATTGCGCCGCGGACGGTACGGGGCGTTGCCCCCTTCCCAATGGGAGGATAGACGCGAAGAAAAACCTGCCGTGTGGGCGTCTGGGGCCGTCCTCGACGGATGTAGTCCGCGATCGCCCTGCCCACCAAGCCGCTTAGCGGCAATTGATCGTCGCGGCGCGATTTACTGCCGGCGATTCGTAGTGTGCCTTGGCGCCAGTCAATATCGTCGAGGCGAAGGCGTGCGACCTCTTCGGCCCTGAGTCCCAGGTTCGTGAAACACCGTACGATGGCATAGTCGCGGCGGCCGGCGACCGTCCTGCGATCAATGGCGGAAAGCAGGCGCCGCACTTGCGCATCAGTCAGGATCCGGGGCAGCGAGGCTAATCGGTGCGTGGCCGGGGCCGGCACGGCCAGGGCGAGTGCCTCCTCACACTTGCCGTGGAGCCGGAGAAAGCGGAAGTAGCTACGCAGAGACGAGGCAAGAACTTTGGCACTTGCCGGTTTGAGGCAAGCGGCACGTCTCGCCACATATCTCACCACATCTTTGGGCGCCAAGCGGGACATCTCCACCGCGCCATTCGGGAAAAACGCGTGGAGGAACTCGCGAACGTAGCGTCTTCGATAGGTGCGAGTCGCCTCCTGCAGGCCTGAAGCGGTACACAGGTAATCATCGAAGCGCTGGATCTCGAGGCTCAGAGCATCCGGCTTTTTCTCCTGATTCGAGACTCGAGGGCCAGCACTTCTTAGAACAGCATCAAAGTGACGAAGTCCTGCACGAACGGTCTTATCTTGTCGCACACCGCCAAATGGACAGCGGCATGTGGGAAGATGGCGTGACAGGAAATTCGTGATGTGAGCTTCACTGACCTGCGATGAATGAATGTGTCGCCGGGCTATCCAGTACGCGAAGTGAACCGCCGCTTGGTCATAGAAGGCGAGGGTCGCTGCCGCGTATCCTTGGGAATGAAGTTGGGCCGCCAACGCCTCGAGACTAAGCTTGAATTCCGCCGTTTCGATCTTTTGGCGAACCAGTGGGTTCTTAATACGGTACTCAAACATAGACGCTCCTTTCCCCACCATGAGGGTGGAAGAGCGTCCATTGTTATGTGCAGGAACTCAGAAAGGAAACGAGCGATTCTTGAGGGAGCTTCACGTGTCGCACCAAACAGTTTCCGTAATTGGCTGGTGCACATAATTCCGATGCAGAATGCATTTCTTCAGAGCCCGCTCCACAAGGGTTGGGGGGCGTGTAGCGCACCGGCGGCAAGGCGATCTGGCCCGCCCGGTGCAGCATCAACAACAGGCCTCGGCAGAGCATATCGCGCGGCGTCCCGTTGGCCTGCTTCCATCCCCAAATCTCACAGAGTTTCGAGGACAACGCCCGCCGACTAGCCCCGGGATGGTCGGCGATGAGCCGCCGGATGACGGCGATCTCCTTCGCGCTGATCTCGCGGCCCCGGGTATCTCCACGCGGCGGGCATGTCTCAGTGTGTGGCAGAACGGGAAATGGAACGCAAGCCCCTCGCGCGATTTTTCTCACCTTCCCACTCCCCTCCAGACTGGCGCCGCAGCAGTCTCCGGGTTGCCCGCCGCCAGCAACAACTGTGCTTGATGAGCCTGCAGCCGGCGAGTTGCTTCCTTGCCACTCGGCCACCAGAGAAAACGCCCCTTGGAGAGCCGCTTCTGCGCCAGCCAGAACCCCTGGCCATCGTAGCTGAGAATGCGAATCGAGGTGCCCCGCCGGCTGCGGAACACAAACAAGCATCCCGAGAAGGGATCTTCCTGGAGCTTCTCCTGGCACAGCCGGGCCAACGAGTCGATCCCCTTGCGGCCATCCACGGCTTCGATCGCCACCAGGATCCGCATCTGCGGTGCGATCTGAATCACTGCGACTCCCAGAAGGCCCGGCTGAGCCCGGCCAGATCAAGCGCGGTCGTCCCTTTCCACTGAATGCGAACCTTGCCGCGCCGTCCTTCCAACTCGATCACGCACTCCGCCTGACCGCCCTCTGGCGTCGCCATCAGTTCCATGAATGTCGGCGGCGCTGCCGACTGTGCCCGCCGCGGTCCTGCCCTGGGAGTCTTGGCCGCCCGGGACTTCTTCACCCCGCCGGCCGCTTCCCGCAGCCGCTTCAGCTTGCCATATTCCAGATGCAAAGCCTGGGCTGTGGGAGAAACCCCGTGCTTACGCGCCAGTTCCACCGCCGCTGCCCACAAACGTTTCGGAATCGGCAAACGCCCCGTGTGCGCGCTTCGCCACCGCTCCAAACGGCGGAGAACTTTTTGGATGTCCTTGGGAATATCGGACGACTCTTTGGCCATTGTCGGTCCACCTGCCCAGCTGGGCGAAAGACCGACATTAGCAACTGCGCTCAGAATCAGTCACGCAGCCTTACCGAAGGGACACGCCTCCCGAAAAGGTTGGAAGCTATCTTCGCGATCTGCGCAAGCTCTTTGGCAAATACGGCTACGACTGTTCCCTATATGGGCACTTCGGTCAGGGCTGTGTCCACGTTCGTATCGATTTCGACCTCTACACCGCCGAGGGAATCAGGAAGTACATGTCCTTTATGGGGGACGCTGCCGACCTGGTAGTGAGCTATGGCGGGTCGCTCTCCGGGGAACATGGGGATGGACAGTCGCGGGCCCAGTTCTTGCCCCGCATGTTCGGCAATGAAATCATCCAGGCGTTCCGCGAATTCAAGAGCATCTGGGATCCGGAATGGAAGATGAATCCTGGGAAGATCGTAGATCCCTACCGTGCGGACGAGAACCTGCGCCTTGGCGCCAATTACCACCCCTGGGAACCTAAAACCCACTTTAGGTGGCCGGACGACGACGGGCGGTTTTCGCGCGCGGCGCTCCGCTGTGTGGGCGTCGGAGAATGCCGGCGTGAACAGGGCGCCACCATGTGTCCAAGCTACCGGGTAACGCGCGAGGAGAAGGATTCGACGCGAGGCCGGGCCCGATTGCTTTTCGAAATGCTGCAAGGCGAGGTGATCAAGGGATGGCGTAGTGAGGCGGTGCGTGAGGCCCTCGACCTTTGCCTTTCTTGCAAAGGGTGCAAAGGTGATTGTCCAGTATCCGTGGACATGGCAACGTATAAAGCAGAATTCCTGTCGCACTACTACGCTGGGAGGATAAGACCCGTTCATGCCTACTCGATTGGCCTGATCCACTGGTGGGCTCGTTTAGCCAGCAGGATGCCGCGGCTGGTAAACGGCATGACCCAGACGCCGGGTCTGCGAAGCTTGGTCAAATCGCTCGGTGGATTTGCGCAGCAGCGCAGAATTCCCCAATTTGCTCCTTATACTCTGCGGCAGGCCTATGCTGAACGGTTAGCCCATCGCGAGGAAGGCCGCGGGTCGAGAATAATGAGCCATCGTGGTCCGGTGATCTTGTGGGCCGACACATTCAACAACTATTTTCATCCCTCCACCGGTGAGGCGGCTCTCGACGTCCTCGAGTCCCTTGGCTTTGAGGTCCAGATTCCAAAGCAGTCACTCTGCTGCGGCAGGCCGCTCTATGACTACGGCATGCTCGATCTGGCTGAGAGACTGCTCGACAAAACGCTGGAGACTTTGCGTCCCCAGATACGTGAAGGCATTCCTATCGTGGTATTGGAGCCAAGCTGTGCCTCCGTATTCAGAGATGAACTCATCAATCTCAAGGCGAATGACGAAGATGCCAGGCGGCTCTCGCGGCAAACCTATCTACTTAGCGAATTCCTGGAGAAGGAGGTTGGAGACGATCAGCTACCCACGCTCAATCGAAAGGCAATCGTCCACGGGCACTGTCATCACAAAGCGATCCTCAAGATGAAAGCAGAAGAAGGGCTGCTAAAGAGGATGCACCTTGATTACGAGTTGCTGGAAAACGGGTGTTGCGGAATGGCAGGCGGTTTCGGGTTTGAGAGGGAACACTATCGAGTCTCGATGGCGGTCGGCGAACATGAGCTTCTACCCGCGGTGCGTAAGGCCTCCCGCGACACTATCATTATCGCGAACGGCTTCAGTTGTCGCGAGCAAGATCGAGCAGGCTACAGATCGGCGGGCGCTTCACGTTGCCCAGGTGCTTGCGATGGGCATGCGCGAGGGCCCCAGCGGTCCTGATCGAGCGGTTCTTCCTGAGAGCCTCTACCCGAATGCCCGCAAGCGACCACTTTCCAAAGCAAAAATCGGGTTCGCCATCGCTGGAGGCCTTCTCGCTGCAGGAACAATTGCCTGGGGCATCAGCAAGAGACTGGAGGGCAAATAAAATCTAAATTGCTTAACCAAACAGGAGAAAAAATATTCGCTGTTGTTTTCGATACCGATGACGAAGTGATTTCCGGTCTCACCGCATTCGCACGGCAGCAGCAGTTGAGTGCTAGCCACTTCACCGCAATCGGGGCCTTCCGCGACGCGACACTCGGATACTTCGAGATTGACCGGAAGGCTTACAGAAAGATTCCGGTTCGTGAGCAAGTGGAAGTAGTCTCGCTCGTGGGGGATATAACTCTTGATCAAGGTGAGCCAAAGATTCATGCCCACGTGTCCTCGGACGCTCTGATGGAACTACGTTTGCCGGTCATCTGATCGACGCGCACGTTCGGCCTACGCTCGAAGTGATGCTTATGGAAACGCCCGCGCAGCTTGTGCGCCAATTCGATGAAAGCAGTGGTTTGGCTTTAATCCGGCTCTAGCGGATAGTAGTCCCTTCGTAAGGTCTCACGGGATGTCCAGGCACGCCACATCCAGCACCGAGCAGCCATTGAACCGTTCTCATAAAAAGCCGCACAAGCGTTTGCGGTCCCCCGCTAAGCCGAAACCCCTCGTCATCAATCTCAGCACCGAACGAGCGATTGTGATCAAGGACGGAAACGTTTTCTTCCTCACGAACCCTGACGGTAGCGTGCCTGTGGACTATGCCCACGGACTGGGTCTTTATTATCATGACTGCAGGTATCTCGATGGATACGAAATCCTGCTGGGCGGCACCAAGTCTCATCCTCTGACGGCGCAGGCCGAGGAGGGCTTCGCAGCACGATTGGAACTCACCAATACGGAAATGACTTCCAGTGATGGGAAGCAAATCGCCAAACAGCAAATCGGGGTGCAATGGGAGCGGATTATTGACTCCCATAAAATGACACTGCTTGACCGAATCCAGTTCAATAACTACGACGTCGTACCTTTGTCCTTTTCAGTCGAGTTTATCTTCAGTGCCGCTTTTCAGGATGTCTTCATGGCCCGCGGATCTAAGGGCAAAAGGACGGGAAAACCCCGGTTAGAGCTCTTCAAACCTGCCCAGATGGCCGCGATGCATCACCCAACACACGTTGTCGTTATCGACCTACCTTGGCCATTGCACGGTGGCCAACACCTATTGGTATCTGGAAGCCGTACCGGATCTCATGCGGGAGAGTGCAGACCGGACCGAAAACTTTGTCACAGGAGGCCAGTTATGACTGCCATCGCTGCGCACATTACATTACCGCCTTCTTCGAGGAACGCCTGCCCATCGAACGTCGCGCCAGCGAGAACACGCGCGACTCCTATGCCTACGCCTTTCAACTCCTTTTGACCTTTGCCAGCAAACGCCTGAAGGTGCCGCCCTCGACCCTGGCCCTGGAACAGATCGATGCGCCGCTAGTGGTTGACTTCTTGAATGACCTGGAGACCACACGCGGCAATGGGCCAAGCTCCCGCAACGTCCGACTGGCCACGATGAAATCTTTTATGCACTTCGTCGAATATCGCGTCCCGTCGGCGATTGAACAAAGCCGGCGTATCCTGGCGATTCCCGCCAAGAAAACCGAGTCGCGTCTGGTCGGCCATCTGACCGCCGAGGAAATGCAGGCCATTCTGGACGCCCCCGCCCCCACCCGCTGGGGCGGCACCCGCGACCGCGCCATGCTTCATCTGTGTTACGCGGGAGCCTTACGCGTCTCCGAATTGACCGGCCTCCGCCTCGAGGATGTGAAACTTCAACCTCAGCCCAACGTCCTCGTTCATGGCAAGGGGCGAAAGGAAAGATGCCTACCGTTGTGGAAAACCACCACCACGGCCCTACGAGCTTGGGTGGCAGTGCGAGGAGCCGTACCAGTACCTGAGCTATTCGTCAGTGCACGCGGTCAAGCGTTGACCCGCTCCGGCTTGGAGTACATTCTGCGTACACATGTCCGAGCCGCAAAGCAGCGTTGTCCGTCGCTGGCAACGAAGCGTGTCTTCCCGCACCTCCTTCGACACACTTGCGCCCTGACCATTCTGCAGGCCACCAAAGATCTGCGGAAGGTCTCGCTCTGGCTTGGCCATGCTCACATGCAGACCACAGAAATGTACACGCGGGTGGACCCGTCAGTGAAGTTGGAAAGTCCTGGAATCGGTGATGCCTCCGAAACTCCGTTCCGGTCGTTTCAAGGCCACCGACAAGCTGATTGCGTCACTAACATCTCGCTCCTTTATGCGCAGCGGAACGGCTGCAAAATGATCAATCAGCGGGGTCCCCGAAGAGGGGACTCCGCATTTCAATACACCCTGCATTAAATCTCGAGTATGACGAGTGGCACAACTTCCTGGTCAACCGGGCCATGGTGGACGCGCTGTTGAGTCGGCTCCGCCACTACTGCCACACCGTTCGTATCAAGGGCCCGTCGCTACGCGAGCCGCAAGGCTGAGGAGGGAAGCCTGGAACCCAACCGGGACGAATATGTCCGCCTGCTCTTGGGCGCTTACCGCCAAACCCCGGGAACGACAGGAAGCGTTCGCCGACAAGACCGTCTGCTGGCCGCCCAGCTTTATCAAAGAGGCGTACCCCTGATGGCTGTCGAAAACGCCCTGCTGCTCGCCGTGGCGCGCCGGCTGCTGCGCTCCAGCAAAGCTGCGCCCCTGGGTACGATTCGCTCCTTGGCCTATTTTCTCCCGGTCATCGGCGAGGTACTGGACCTCGCCGTCAGCCCTGATTACTTCCAATTCCTCCGCGGCAAAATCGCGCGCTTCTATCCAAACACGTCGAACTCGCCGACGACCTCTTGACCCCACAGGACTCCGCCGACCCTGCCGCTCCACGCCTTCGGCGTGGGATGATGATGCTGTTCCCTCTCCTTGTTCTCTATCTTGTTTCCCAGGGTGGTCACTTCAACCAAGCATTACAGGGTCATTCTTGGCGAGCGCCGAAGGGCAAGGGTCAAGTGGGCAAGCAATAGCCGACGAATTGCTGTCACAAATAGTCAGCAATATGGCCGAAGAATCTGCTCAGCCGTTCTGGTACTTATCGTTTGGCGGGCCATTACCCGGGTCTATTCGAAGACTGCGAGACTGCGGACTTGTGCTGCCGCTACCCTGCCACTGACGGCTGTCAACGTCTGAGCAAGTTCGGGCTCACCTCATATTCAAAATCTCGCGGAGCTGGCATAACTATGGAACGAGGGTTGGCATTATTAACAACCAGCTCATAGCGCCCCTGCGGCAGACCATCCAAGCGTAACTGGGTCGGATACGGGGAGTTGTAAGCATAAGGGAGTCGAGCGAGCTGATTGATCAGTTCCAGCCTGATCTGATTGCCGGCCTGCTGGAACGACTTCACCCACACGCCGTCCACCCCTACGCCAATGTTTCTCCTGAAATCAATGTAAACGCCTCCGAGAAGGCCCATCAATGTTGCGGCAGCCGCCAAGGCTCCGCCCTCGCCCCAATCAAACCCGGAGCGCAACGGATCCTGCGGTAGACCCTCGTGATCGATGTTCTCAGGCTCAATCCCAACCGGGTACCTGGGAAATCGGAAAATACCGTTTTTGATGTGCCGGGGGTGATCGATGATGGTAAAAGCCGCCCTCGCCGCCGCGACACCGCGCTCAAGGAGATCCTGCCGGCCGGTGAGAAGTCCGAGGCGCACCAGGGAATCGCCAAACAAGGACTGCCGCATGTCCAGCCATTCCGCGTCACTGTTTTGGCTGCGGAAGCCTCCGAACGCATAGGCTGTAATCACGAAGTGCGGCTGCCAGGCAGCCTGGTAAAATTGGGAGTAGTCAGCGACAGCTTCCGCGTTCTCGAGATACTCGCGATTGCCGGTCACTTCATAAAGCGAAGCGAATCCATCGATAGCCCAAAGCATGGAGAGGGTGCACTGTGGCCATTGCCCGGTGTACTGATCGAAGAAATTTTCGGGCTTGATTGAACAGGAATAGAAAGTCTCGAAATCAAACCAGCGTTGCTGTGGCAGGATCTCTTTGTTCAAAAATGCCGCCGCACTTTCGGCGGCATCGAGGTATTTCTTTTCGCGCGTCGATTTGTAAAGTTCGCAAAGAAGCCCAATGTGAATTCCACCTTCGGCATTGAAATTTAATTCCCTAACCGGGCTTCAGGTCACGTGCAAAGAACGCCGGCAACCTGCCGTTCTTTTCGAGACGCGAAACGAGAAAGTCCCCATAACGGCGCACGTACGGGAGTATGCGAGCGTCGTCCTCACACTCGCTTCTGTAGCGAAGCAGATATACTCCCGTTTTGCTGGCGGCGGCGGTTTGATACAGATCGCTGCTGGTATTCCAGAAATTCGTCGGAATTCTCCTGGGCTCCCAGTCTGATGGAAATGTCCAGTCCATCCGGAAATCAGCCGGGAACTTCCAATAGCAGCCGTACCATCGCTTCTCCGCGTAGCGAAAAATCGAAGGAAAGATACCCTGATCCTGCGGAGCGGCCAACGCAAGATTTACGATGCGGCGAGCCTTCCCGACCAGATCCGGTGAGCCCTGCTTCCCCCACCAGTACATCCCCACTGCGTCGCGAACACAATTCCACCAGGGCGTGAACTGAATGTCGTTATACCACTGGGTAGGTGTCGCGCGGATGCCCCCCGCCGGGCGTCCCTCGAAGTCGAATTCCAACCACGTTGGCAATGGGCCGGAATCGGTTGGATCGTACGGCAGCTTTTCGGAATAGCGTTTGGTATCCCGGGAACTGTCTCCCTTATACGCAAATGCCGCCGGGTAACACTGCTTCGCGTACTCGGCAAAAGGCATAGCCTGAGGGCGTGGTTGCTCAAGAAAACGAGAGCCGTACCGCTTCCAAATATACCGGCTGATTTTCTGATATCCGCGCTGCGGCGGCGCATCGGCGCTGAGAAACAGGTCGAATCCGTAGCGCACGTCCCTTGCCGATAATTCGCGCGCCATCGATCCGCCACGGTTCTCATGCCGCCAAAACATGTGCTGTTCGATGATGTAATCGGCGAAACCGAAGGAGAAGAGCGGATCGGGAGTCATTCCCGACCTCAAATCCAAATCCATGATCGTCGGCATCGAGATCTTCGCGGGATCTTCGGGGAGGCGGAATCCGCGCGGACCATCTACGGTTCTCGCGCCCCTGGCATAGACAATATTCTGGTTGATGGAATCCAGATCGGGGACGAGCGATGTCAGCAGCCGTCCTTTCTGGATAATAATGGCGGGCGCGTTAAAAATCCTGTCGGCAACGACGTCGTCCGCGGCCCGCTTCAGGCATGGCACATGGGTGAAGTCAGGACTGCCTGCGCCAAAGACAAAGCAGGAAAGCAGGTACTCGAGCCTCGCTAGAGCCCCCGCCAGCGTTGCGTGGACCTGGATATGAAAATGGTCCAGGCCCGCGTTCAGCGAAACCTTTTGCTCGACCTGGTTGTTCCCAATCATGCCCGAGAGGCTCACGATCACTTCCTTTTCGAGCCCCTTCCCCACTGTCATGGCTTTGAACGCCTCTGCGGTGAGTAACCGGTATTCATGCGCGACGCCAGTATCACCATAAAGAGGCGCCGTCCCTTGCGGACGCGGGACGGGCGGATTAAAGGCCATCACCAGTTTCGTCCAACCGCCCTGGCCGTCTTTGGCAAAGAACTCCTGCCGCACGCCCACCGACTGCCGGGTGAATCGTGCCTTCACGAGTCCGTTATCGATCTCAATCAACCCAGAGGACTCGCTGATCCGCAACGCACCGTCCGTCCCCAGCGTCCCCGCTTCTGACGCCGTATAGGCGCAGACTGAGGCGGGACCGTGCCGGCGAGGCCCTTGATCAGTCGGCGTCGTGAAACGCTGCGCATGATTTCCCTCCGGAGCGAACAAAATCTTCGCGGGTGTCCATTCGCCATGCTCAGGGCGGGCTCTCATCGGCGTTTCGGCGCTGGGGACAGCACCGCTACAAGCTTGAAGTCCGGAGCACGTCCGCGTAAAAGTCTAAGAAACCCCGAAGAGAGCGGCAAGAGAAATCAGTGAACACGAACTTCGCTGTGGCGGACTTGAGAAGGAACCCAGGTTGACGCTCCATACCTACGATGATAGAGTCGCCTTCCATGCGAAACAATACAGGCGGAAAGGGCGGAAGCCGGCGCGGATTCCTGAAAACAATGGCGGCGGCAGCCGTCGCCTCACGTCAGCCAAGTGCGACTTCAGAATCTGAAGCAGCCCCAACGAGGAGTATCGCCCAGCTTTCTGCCGGTACACGTGAAATCACGCACTATCCTCGTGTCTATAGGGGGCGCCAGCTTTCGATGCTGGCGTTCCCGCTCGGCGGCATCGGAACGGGTAGCATCAGCTTGGGCGGCCGCGGTCAGCTTCGCGATTGGGAGATTTTCAACCGGCCCGATAAAGGCCGTTCTCCGGACTATGCGTTCGCATCGATCTGGGCGCAGGCTGGCGGGCACAAGCCGGTCGCTCGGGTTCTCGAAGCACGCATTCTTCCGCCGTACGAGGGCGCAACGGGATTGGGCTGGCAGAATGCACCAGGGCTCAGTCGCCTTGAAAGCGCGACGTTTACAGGCGAGTTTCCGATCGCGCAGATAGAATTCGAGGACAGGCGACTGCCTGTTAGCGTTATCCTCAAAGCCTTCAGTCCTTTCATTCCGCTGGATGCCGAGGAGTCAGGGCTTCCTATCGCCATCCTGCGTTATCGCGTGCATAATCCTGGCAAGTCCCATGCGCGGGTCTCGATTGCATGGTCCATCGAAAATCCAGGAGGCCGCACCTATCGCGATCCCGCGCACCGGCAAGCAGGCGAACAGCGTGTCAACGAGTACCGTGAAAGCGAGCATGTTCGCGGCCTCTTGATGAGTAATCCCGGCATGCCCACAAGTGATCCGCAATCTGGAACATTTGCCCTGTGCATTGTCAATCCGACGGGCAATTTTACACATTTACGTGGCTGGCCTGACGCCAAATGGTGGACGAGCCCGCTGCTATTCTGGGAGGACTTCAGCCGGGATGGACAACTCGGCTCGGAAGCGGCAGCACGCAAGCCCATCGGGTCGATATGCCTGCAACAGGAGATCGCGCCTGGCCGGGAAGCTGCTTACACCTTTCTGCTTGCGTGGCACTTCCCGAACCGCACCCCAGCGTGGTCAGGATGGATGGCCCCGAAAGGCGAAGAGCACACCGTCATTGGTAATTACTACTGTACGCGATTCACTGACGCATGGAATGCCGCTGAATACGCCGCCGGCAAGCTGTCCGAATTAGAATCGCGGACGCGCCGATTTGTCACGGCAATGCGCGAGAGCACGCTCCCTGCTGCCGTGCGGGATGCTGCGATGTCAAACCTCTCCACGCTCGTTGCCCAGACTTCGTTCCGCACTGCAGATGGCGAGTTCCACGGGTTTGAGGGCTGCGACGATCACCTCGGCTGCTGCTTCGGCAACTGCACGCACGTCTGGAATTACGAAACCGCGACACAACACCTTTTTCCGAGTCTGGCCCGCTCGCTGCGCAAGTCGGCATTCGGCTTTTCGGAAGACGAGCAGGGGGCCATGCGCCACCGACAATTGCTGCCAGACGGCAAAGAACGTTATGGCTACGCGGCGGCCGATGGCCAAATGGGGCAGATCATCAAGCTGTATCTCGATTGGCAGCTTTCGGGCGACACGGCGTGGTTGCGCGAATACTGGCCGAAGGTGCGGCGCGCACTGGCATTCGCTTGGGTTCCGGGCGGATGGGATTCCGAACGGCGCGGCGTGATGGATGGCGTCCAGCACAATACTTATGACGTTGAGTTCTATGGCCCAAATCCTTTGTGCGGTATTTACTATCTCGGCGCCTTGCGGGCGGCCGAAGAGATGGGACGCGCCCTGGACGATTCGCAGGCAGCCGAGGACTATCACAAACTCTTCGTTGCCGGGCGCAAGTGGACTGATGCGAATCTGTTCAACGGCCAATACTACATTCAGAAAATCCGCAGCATCCCTAAGAACCAAATTGAGCCGATAACGGTCGGCGACATGGGTTCGGATCGTCCAGCCAAGCCGGAATTCCAACTGGGCGATGGCTGTCTCGTGGATCAGTTGGTAGGCCAGTATCTGGCCGAGGTGGCGGGGTTAGGCCCTCTTGTTGATCCCACTCATGTTCGTGACACATTGAGATCAATCTATCAGTACAACTACAAGCGCGAGCTTTTCGATCACGATTGCATGCAGCGTGTTTTCGCTCTCAACGACGAAGCCGCCCTGGTGATATGCGACTACGGAACAGGTCAGCCACCTGAAATCCCCTTCCCCTATTTCGCCGAGGTGATGACCGGGTTCGAATATCAGGCCGCCGCTCACATGATTTATGCCGGCATGATTCGTGAAGGCATGGAATGCATCGAGAATATCCGCCAGCGTTATGATGGCGAGCGCCGCAGTCCATGGGACGAGGCAGAGTGCGGCCACCACTACGCGCGTGCAATGGCGTCTTGGTCGAGCGTGCTTGCATTGAGTGGCTTTCGCTACAACGGCCCGGAAAAGAAGATCAGCATGGCGCCACGTATCGATGGAGGGATATTTCACTGCTTCTGGTCGGCCGCACCTGGGTGGGGAACTTTTTCGCACGAGGCTGAAGATGGCCGGCACCGTGTAGCGCTCTCCGTGACAGAAGGAAATCTGCCCGTGCTGAGTGTCGCTCTAGCCTCGGGACCGGTGGGCAAAGGGTCGGCTACACTAGCTGGCCGCGCGCTGCCGCACGTGCTGAAGCGCACCGATTCTGCAACCCTGTTCGTGTTTCCTGAAGAAGTCAGAATCCGCCCGGGTGAGGAGTTGGTCCTGGATGCCTGATCGGACACGCCCTACTCTAATAATGGCCGGGGGCTTTCTCGGCGCCGGGAAGACCACGTTACTGCTCGCCGCCGCCCGCTTGCTGTACAATCGTGGCCTGCGCACTGCGCTCATTACCAATGACCAGGGCGGCTCACTCGTGGACACTCGCATGGCCATCGCCTCCGGCTTGCAGGTAGGTGAAATCGCCGGGGCTTGTTTCTGCTGCCGCTTCTCCGACTTGATTACTACGGCTCGGAACCTGCTGCCACTCGAACCCGACGTGATTGTTGCTGAGCCGGTAGGGAGTTGCATCGATATTTCCGCTACCGTGTTACAGCCGATCAAGCAATACCACGGGGATCAGTTCCGCCTGGCGCCGTTTTCTGTGCTCGTAGATCCGGGCCGGGCAGCCGAGTTGCTGCGATCCGATGCCGACCCGCATCTCGCGTATTTGTTCCGCAATCAACTCGCCGAAGCCGACCTGGTTGTTTTCACGAAATCCGATCTGCACAAAGACGTTCCCGAACTCCCCGGAATAGCAACCCGCCGTCTGAGCGCACGAACCGGCGAGGGGGTTGCAGAATGGCTCGGTGAGGTCTTGAGTGGTCGGCTGAGCGCTGGCAGCCACCTCCTTGACGTCGATTACTCGCGCTATGCCGCTGCCGAGGCGGAACTGGGGTGGCTTAATTGGGAAGGAGAGTTGCAGCTTCGTGCAGCATCGACGCCGGCGGGTGTTGTGGGTCCGCTAATCGATTACCTGGACCGAGAACTCACGCATTCCAGCGTCGCAATTGCGCACCTGAAGATTTTTGATGGCACACCAACCGGCTACATCAAGGCAGGCATCTGCCGGAACGGCGAGGAGCCTTCGATCGAAGGGGATCTCCTGGCGGCACCTTCACGGCGCCATGAAGTCGTCGTGAATCTGCGGGCCCGAGCCGCTCCGGATTTGCTTGAAGATACCGTCCTGGCTGCTATCGAGGCCATCCCGGGGAATGTCCGCGTTCTACACCATCAATCCTTCCGACCGGCCCCACCTAAGCCGGAATAGCGGTTTACAACAATCGTCGGTATTTCCTGAATCTGTCAGTACACCACAATCAATCGAAAAGGTTCCGGCCGGGCAGCTTCTTCAGCTGGTTTGCTGTTTAGATGCGTTCAGACTAACTAAGCCAGTAAAGATGGGATTTGTACCGCCGAAAAACCGCTTGACGAGTAGAACTGCCGATAGTAGTTTCTAGCAGGTTGCTCGAAACGTCCCTGAAACCGTCATCTGAGCGAAGGGAGAAATCTCGCTCTGAAATGAGGGAGATACGAGATTCTTCCTTCGCGGCTCAGGACCGCGTGCGGCTACTCCTCAGAATGACACCGTTGCGAGGGCTTTCCAGCATCCTGCTATTCCAGCTAGAGCGACACTTTTTTCAAAGAGTAGAACACGTGCTGCACTGACCTGCGAGAGTAATTGTGCAGGCTCGCAACACTTCTTAATTCGTCGGATCTCCGCGCCGGACACTCCGTGGGCAATCTCACGAGGCCAAGGGAGGCAGTAATGAAGCAGACCATCCTTTCTTTTTGGAGTTCCATGCGAGGCCAGAACGTAGAAGTGCAGAAAGCCGCTCTCCGAATCGGCGTCACTCTGGGGGTTTTCATCTTGACGCTTCCTGTCCTAAGCTTTGCCCAAATTAATACCGGAGGTCTCGTCGGAAGAGTTACGGATCCTTCCGGTGCTGTGGTCGTCAACGCAAAAGTAACACTCGAGAATACTGGAACCGGCATTACGGAAGAGAGCAGCGTAACCCCGACAGGTGACTTCGCTTTTCGAGGATTAACGCCGGGAAAGTACAAGCTCACCGTCGTGGCGGCAGGTTTCGCCACGTTTGAAGAGACCGACATTCCGGTGACGGTGGCCACGATTGCTAATCGTGACGTACATCTGACACTGGGTGCGACGGCCACTGCCGTGACCGTCACGGCTAGCGCGGTTGCTCTCCAGACCGCGTCATCCACCCTGGGTACAGTTGTCGGCGAGCGCCAGGTACGTGACCTGCCGCTTAATGGCCGAAATTTTACGCAGTTGCTCGTATTGACGGCCGGAACGGCGAGCCCGGGAACGACGGGTATTTGGGGTAACCCGCAGGCGGGCGACTACCGACAGCCCTCGATCAACGGGCAGGACACCAATTCGACCGGCTGGGTTTTGGACGGCACGAACAATCGCTCCAACTTCTCCGGGGGGATTTCGGTGGCGCCCGTCATCGATGATATCGAGGAATTTAAGGTCGTGAGCCACTCTGACTCTGTGGAGTACGGGGGATTCCTCGGGGGTTACGTTAACGTCGTCACCAAGGGCGGGACCAACGAGTTTCATGGGGCCGCGTGGGAATTCCTGCGGAACGACAAGTTGGACGCAAGAAATCCGTTCCTGCCCTCAGTCAACCCGCTGAAGCAGAACCAATTCGGCGCCAACATCGGCGGGCCCGTTATACACAACAAGTTGTTCTTCTTCGGCAGTTACCAGGGCTTTCGTCAGCACGTTGGTAGCACGGCTCTATATCGGGTTCCCACGCCGGCCATGGAGGCTGGCGATTTCACGGGAGAGCTCCCGATCTATAACATCTACAGCACACGGGCTGACCCCACTAATCCGAGCAGCTATCTCCGCGATCCATTTAAGTGCGACGCGGGTGGAGTACCGATTGTGCCGAATGCGGATGGCACACAAACCGGGGGTACGGCCTGTCAGAAAGTTCCGGCATCAATGCTTAATCAGCAGGCGCTTCTTTACGCCAAGACCCTATTCCCCGCCCCGGTTAACACTGGGGTTCCTGGCACCAATGGGATTGACACGGCGCCCCAGATCCAGAATCAGGACTTTTATGCGGGCCGGGGCGATTACCAAATCACTCCCTCACATTCCGTCTCGGTGCGGTACACCAATATCGATAGCCCCAACACCGTGTCCGGCGGAATTATTGGCTCATCGTTTCTGCGCGAGAGCTTCGGGTATAACGTGGGTGTCAATTACACCTACACGATCACGCCGAACACGATCTTTCACCTTAATTTTGGGCGCACGTGGGTTAACCTTCACCTGAGCAGCAAGTGGAACCACCTCGATTATGACTCAGTTGTTTACCCGAACTGGCCTTGGGCTTGCGGAAAGAGTTCCGGGTTCGGGACACACAATTGTTGGGCGCCACTGATGTCAATCCCTGGATTTGCCAACGTGAATAACTTCGACGCTCATGTTGGCCAGACGAACATCTGGGAAGCCACACCCAGTTTGGATCGTATGGCGGGACGTCACTACTTGAAGTTTGGATTCACTTTTGCACGTCATAGGATCTGGGCGACGACCCAGCGCGCCTTCGAATACTACGATTACCGCCAGACCGCCGACCTGAACAATCTGGGGAATACGGGAAGTGCTGTAGCCGCCTACTTTCTAGGTATCCCATCCGGTGGCGAGATCGATGACACCGCGCCCGGTACGCAACAACCCTCTTGGACCTGGGGGGCCTATGCACAAGATCAGTTCAAAATCAGCCCTAAGTTGACCGTAAATTACGGCCTGCGCTGGGATTTGTATAATCCGGGACAATATGGCACGCCCGGAACAAGCAACTACTACAGCGGGCACATGGATATGCTTAAGGGAACGTACCTGATTCCCGCAGATCCCGGGCCTTGCTCAACGGTGGGTCATGCACCCTGTATTCCGACGGGAACTTTGCCTGATCACGTCTTGGTTGCCCCGAACCATAAGATCTTCAAGAAAGTATGGGACAATTGGGCGCCTCGCGTGGGAATGGCATATCGGCTGAAACCAAACACTGTTCTGCGCGCCGGCATTGGCCGCTACTACGATACTTGGGGCAATGTCGACGTCGCGGTGGTTCAATCGGAGGGGTTATGGCCAGACAGCAAAGCGGTGGCCAACACCCTGAAGAACCGCATCTTCTTTGATCCCACCGCCACCACAGCCAACCCGTTGAACATTACGATTGGCCAGGCGGCCCAACCCGATCCCAATGGGCCCTTTGACATATCCGGTCGTCAGTGGATGGATCCGGATCTTAAGAACGCGTTTGTGGACCAGTGGAACGCTGGAGTCGAGCAGCAGCTTGGGTCGAACACAGTGATCGAGGTCAACTATGTCGGCTCCCGGGGCAGGCGGATTCCGGTTACGCCTGTGTTGGGCGCCGCCACTGTGCCGGGTCCGGGTGACCCGACGCTGCGCGAGGCATTCCCTTACATCGCTCCATCGCCCAATACGGTTGATTGGGGTAGAAACTGGTACAACGCCCTACAGGCAACCATGCGGCGTAACTTCAGCCGCGGGTTCTCCTACACCGTGACCTATACCTGGTCGAAGGCTATGGACCTAAACGGCACCCAGCAACCTTACAACTTGCTTCATGCGGAAAAGGCATTGGGACCCAATGACTTCACCCACGTGCTCGCCGTCGGTGGGGTCTACCAACTGCCCTTCGGTCAGGGGACGAAGCTGTCTTCCAGCAGCCGGCCAGTGAACGCCCTGATTAGCGGTTGGCAGCTAAACGGGATCTTGCAAGCTACATCCGGTGTCCCCTACGGGGTGTTTCTCTGCGGGGACATTGCTAACCTCGGGCGCTCCGACTGTTATGAGCGGCCAAACCTGGTGGGCAATCCCAACGTCTCAAATCCGACCCTTACGGGATGGTTCAATACCAACGCCTTTGCAGTCCCGGCCCAGTATACGTACGGAAATGTGGGACGTAATACCCTTAGGGGTGACGGACTTTTCAATCTGGACTTGTCGCTGTTCCGCGATATACCGATTCACGAAAGATTCAAACTACAATTTCGTTTCGAAACGTTCAACTCCACTAACACTGTCTCGTGGGGGAATCCCGTTACGCAGCTCGGCATTGCCAATGTGTCGGGTAACGTCTACGGTACGCGCTCCACGGAGCGGCAACTCCAGTTTGCGTTGAAACTGTATTTCTAAACGCCAGACTGGCACCGAAACTGAAATAGTGACGGACGAACCTTATTAATAAGTTTCCACATGCAAGGCTGGGGGGAGTTGTCGGGCAACTCCCCCCGCCACCAAGTGTGCATGGGCTGTGTGGACAAAAATCGAGACAACGCGAGCTCCCTCGTGAGCGAAACGCAAGACTACAAATCGAAGCGAAACCGGCAAACATGCCGCATCCTGCTTCTCATCTCACTCGGCATATGCGTGCGAGGGCGCCCCGTGTTTCCGCAGACCACAGAAATTGAGCACAGCCAAGAGCGCCTGCCGGCTTACCAGTCGCCTGGTGTCGCGCGGTCCTCGCGCAAGCTACAGCATCTCGATCTCGGATCCCAGACAACACAGGAAGAGCATTACCAGAAGGCGCTGGCAGACTACCAAGCGGGAAACCTCGCGCAGGCCGCCTGGGAGCTGCGAGTGCTCGATTCCGCCGTGGCCCGCAACGCCCTCGGTGTGGTTCTGGAAACCATGGGCGACCACCGCGGCGCGCTGGCGGCTTTTCAGCAAGCGTTGACGCTCCAACCAGATTTTGCGGGAGCGGCGTACAACGCGGCAAAGCTGCTTATGCGGCAGGGCAGATCCTGGGCTGCGATCTCCCAGCTTCAATCTACCCTCGATAAGCATCGAAGCCGCGATGACACCACATTCTCGTTGCAAATGCTACTGGTTGAGGCTTACGCCGCGGCTGGGCAACACCAGCGCGCCGAAGAAATCCTCAACACGCTTGTGGCTGAAGAGCCGGCTTCCGCCGAAGTTCGCTTTTACCGGGCTATGACGTATGCGTCTTTGGACTCGATGGACGTCGCGGTCAGAGAATATCGTGAAGGATTGCGTCTCAAGCCCCACGACTCGGTGGGATTGATGGGTCTCGCCAAGCTTCTGCTTAAGTTGAAAGAAACTTCTGACGCTACGCTTTACATTCAGGAGTATGTCCGCCTTAAACCAAACGATGCCGGAGGATTTTATATTCTGGGATGTGCCTTCCGCGACGCGGGCCGTTCCGAGGAGGCTGTCAAAGCGTTCTCGCAGGCCGCTCAGCTCAGCCCGCAAGATTACGACATCAGGTACCATCTGGGGAAAGCCCTGTGGCAATCGGGGCAGCTTGAAGCGGCTCTATCCAATTTTGAAGCTGCCAAACAGATGAAACCGGAAGAGGTGGAGGTCCGCTCTTCGCTAGTACGCATCCTTTGGTCGTTCGGCCGAAAAGAAGAGGCTCGAGCGGAGACCGCCTCGCTCGAACGTTTGAGTCAACGCCAACATCAGCGGGACCAGGCATCCTATAGCGTAGCTCGGGGCAATTTGCTTCTGGAGGGGGGCGACCCGACAGGTGCAGCAGAGCTGTTTCGTGAAGCTCTGAAGTTTGACCCTGAAAGTGCCCGGGCGCGGAATAATCTGGGGCTCGCACTCGCTCGTCTGAATGACCCCCAAGGCGCCAAGCGTGAACTCAACAAAGCGATTGCGCTGGATCCGAAGCTGGCGCTCGCTTATAACGCGCTGGGCACCATTTATACGCAAGCCGACCAAGTCTCGGAAGCCGAGGCCGCCTTTCGAAAAGCCATCCGAGTCGATCCACAATATGCTGAAGCCAAGAATAATCTAGGTGCGCTGTATGCCAAGTTGGGAAGAAGCCTCGAAGCTGTGGGGCTCTTTCAGGAAGCTGTGGAGGACTCTCCCCAGTACGCGCAGGCTTACCTCAATTGGGGTCTGGTGCTCGCGAGTGAAGGGAATCTCCTTGAATCAAAGCCGATGCTCGAAAAAGCGCTGCAACTGGCACCGAATCTGGCTCAAGCGCGCCAGGCGTTGGCGATGGTCCAAGAAGGCCTCAAAACACGAAATCAGGTGTTTAAGCACGAGTAGGAGAACGCGCTGTCTCACAGCCAGCAGAGTCCCAAGCAAGCGAATATGGCGGTCGTGAGAAACACTGAAAAGATGATGAACAGACGCGATTTCATGGTTCTGACGGCTAAAGGTACGGCTTCGGGTGCCATGTTGCCCGGCTTACAGGCTCCGCCGGGTAATTACGGTTCGGCCAAATCATCTGAGCCGAGGAACGAATACTTCGAGTTTTCTCCTGATGGCCGGGAATGCCTGATCAAAAGATACGATACACCCGTACCTTGGCTAAACCTGCTTAGCAACAACCGGCTTGTAGCATGGGTGGCGCACGATGGCAATATCGTCGAGAGCTGTCTCATCAACAACACGGGTAACCGGCTTACTAATCCGCGATCGGGCTATGTCTACATAAGAGATAGAGATAGCGGAGAGTATTTCCTGCTGAACCGCCCGGGAGAGGGCAGCATATGGAACGCCGCCCAGGGCCTCGGTTACACACGCGTCACCCATTCTGCTCTGAACCTCAGGGTAACTGCTACTTACTTCGTGCCACGCCAAGACGATGTACTCCTATGGTTGATCTCGATTCGAAACGCCGATTCGAAGCCGCGCTCCATAGACATTTTCAGTGTTGTCGAGTGGTGCCTCGGAGACGTTAACTACTCCTCAGAACTGCCGGGCGGAGATTTCCATTCTATCTATAACAATTTCAAAAAAGTTACTTTCGACGGAAGCATCCTATATGGAAACAATTACTCCTGGGGGATATTAGGCCCGTTTATGGGCCAGAAGCCCTGGCCTTATACAGCTTTCTTCACCAGTAGCCTACCACTCAAAGGCTTCGATTGTGACAATACGAGCTTTTATGGACGCCGTATCGACTTCGCCCGGCCCCTTGCCGTGCTTAAGGGCGAGTGCGCCAGTCAGCCCGCGTTCGGGTTTACGGGATTTCCACTAGGCGTGTTACATAATTCGTTCCAACTTGATGGCCAGGGCGAGCAGAAGCTTGTGGTAGTGCTCGGTATCGTTCGCGACGTTCACCACGCTGTAGATCTACGCGATGAGTACACCCAGGCCGGGGCAGCGGAGCAATCACTGTCGGAGTTGCAACAATTCTGGACCGATTTCACCACTCAATCTCTCTGGGTCGACACGCCGGAGAAAGAAATTGACCGGCTCGTCAATATCTGGATCAAGTATCAGCATCGTGACTCACTGCTCGAAAACCTCAATACTGGCCGCCTGGGACTTGGCATCTGGGCCCCTGCTTATGGTTATGGTGGCGAGCGCATCTCAGACATACGCGAGATGGGAAACGTCACGTCGGACCTCGCCCTGATTCGGGACAATCTTCTGGATTATCTTCATGGCGGCCCTCTCTTGCTGGAGAGCGATCTTAAGCTGAAGTGGCAAGAACCCACGTGCAAGCCGCCCGCTATGCCTTACCCGCACGACGGCCGAGGTTTGTGGCCGTATCCGGTCTGCTGGTATATCAAGGAGACGGGAGATCTTTCGTTTCTGGATACACCGATTACCAATCGCGGCCAGATTCCGTCCGTTGCCGAAAGCGGAACCTTGAGCCTTTTCGATACGATGAAACATGCCATCGAATGGGCGCTCTCAGGTCTAAGCGAGCGTGGCCTGCCGCGGCTAGACCCCGGCTACGGAGACTGGAATGATGCGCTGAATCTAATCAGCCGCGATGGCCGGGGCGAGTCAATTCTAACGGCGGCCGAGCTCTGCTACATGCTTCGTGAATGTGCAGAGCTCGCCGCAGCCTACGGCAGGCAGGAGGAGGCACAGGACTGGACTCGGAAGTATGAGCGCATAAAGACCGCGGTGAATGCTCACGCATGGGACGGTGAGTGGTACATCCGTGCCTTCACGGATGAGGGCCAGCCGGTTGGCAGTTCCAAGAATGAAGAAGGCAGGATCTATCATAGCGTACAGGCGTACGCAGTCCTCAGCGGAGTCGCCGAGGCCGACCGCGCGGCCAAGTGCCTTGCCGCAGTGGATCGCCTGCTCATGACGGAATATGGCCCTCGCATCTGCGCCCCGGCTTACACCAAGCCGGTTTATGACATCGGGATTGTGGGCGATTTCGGTCCCGGATGGCGGGAAAACGGCGGCATCTGGAACCGCACTACGGGGTGGACCGTGATGGCGAATTGCGTCGCTAACCGAGCCCATGAGGCCTTCGAGATGTATCGCAAGGCCTCAATTCATCACCCGAGCAAAGATACCGACCGCTTCTGGCTGCCGCCGTACGCTTATCCCGAGTTTCTTGTGGGCGAAGGACCTGCATTCGGCCGGGCGGAATTCCAATGGTGTATAGGGAAGGCTGGGACCATGTGGCGTGCGTTCACGTATTACATACTTGGGGTCCGGCCTGTGCTTAAAGGTCTCCTGGTGGATCCGAAAATCCCAAACGGCTGGAAGGGCTTTACAGTAAAGCGCTCATTTCGCAAAGCCCTCTATGAGATTCGCGTGACCAATCCGAACGGAAGAAACAGCGGCGTCAAATCGCTTGAAATAGACGGCGAGCGCATCTCCGGCAATCTCATACCACCGCACAACGACGGGCGTACACACGAAGTCCGAGTAGTCCTGGATACATGAAGAACTCCTTTTGGCATTGAGCTTCTCTTCTCAGAAGTAATTTGCCAAATTGCTAAACCTTAAACTGGAGTCCTTTGCAGGCTTCCGGGGGATGCCCCGGTTCCCGGTGCTTGATCGTGTACGCCTGGGCGATGAAACAGGCTCACGTTGAGCGCTACTAGGCTAAGCCGAGACGTTCCTCCGCCCCCGAAAACAGCCTTCGCCGATAAGTCCTGCCTGGTACTGTTTACCCACAAGCTGCGTCGTGGATCCTCGCTCCTGAACTGCCTAGCTAACAATCCAAGTTGCCGGTTAAACGGCCTAACCGAAGAATTGCACCCCTCTGGCTCCTCCGAAGTCCCCATCTGGGAATTCTGAAGCGCAACACGCCCCGCCTCTTCGAACTGGCAATAAGTCGGCCACGCCCACAGCGTGCTCGGCGGAATAGAACACTGCGACCGGCGCCATAGATACTCCGGCCAAACGACGGCCCGCTCGGAAACCGCCTGCTGATTCTGTTGCCACGGATCCCCAACTCCATTTGGGCTTGGTCCGTGTTGATCACCCGCGGTTACAGGTGAGAAGGAATCCTCTCGCGGTCGTGGATGAGGAAGCGGTGTGGTTTCTCTCCTGTTACCACCTCCCGGAATTGCTGAAGAGTCCAGTCCAAAGTGGGATGGGCAGTGATGTTCAAGTGAGCGATGTGGCGCATGCCCACTTCCATGATCATGAAGACCCACAGGACCCGAAAGCTGGTCGTCACGGTGACGGAAAAATCGCAGCCGAGCAGGGCTTGCGCATGATTGCGAACAAACGTCACCCAACGCTGAGAGGAAGGGGTAACCATGGAAAAAGCCAGTTGTTTTCACAATGATCTGGTTTTGGCGAACGAAGCCTGGATCGAGTAGCAACTCGAGAAATACCGAAATGAACCAGCCTTTAGGGATTGATCACTTCCAGGGCGGGTGCCATAATAGACACGTATCCTGAACGTTTATCCGCCTTCCGCGAGCGCTTCGATCGGCAAGCGTATCGAGCGGTGATCGCGCTGGGCTCGTCGGTAGCCCACAGCCATGATTCATGACTATTGATGCTCTTCTCGGTCAGCTTCAAGATCTGCCTCGATGCTCGCGGACTGAACCAGGTGGACTTCGATCTTGTGTTCGTCGAGCGACCGCTGCACCCGGGTCCGCAGCTTGGCATACGGAAACTCCGGGCAGAACCCTCGCTCGTGGTCATCGTACGTAACCGAGCTGAAACCCCGTCTTCTCGCATAGCCCGCCAGGTACGCCGCAATCTGATGGCAAGCACTATCAACCCGAGCCCTATACTTTTGGGCCGCATTCTCACGGCGCTGCGCAAAGGGTGGAACCGGGCGCGCCTCAGCCTTGTGATCCTGCGCCCAGCGTTGCAGCTCCCGCTTGTGCTCGGCCGCCCAGCGCGGAATTTGGTCGGCGTTGTAAACCCACAGCCGCTCATCTTTCGAATTGTACGCAACCAGCAGGCTCCGCTTTTCCGTCTCTACCACCAGAGTGCTAGATTTCGCGCCGGTCTCGACTGGGCGTGGGAACCAAGCCACCAGCTTGGCCATCGTGGCGGTTCCACGCCTGTAAAGTGCGCACTCACCCCTGACCGCCTGACCCGCCACAATCTGTTCGACGGAACGCCGTTGCCGACGAAACTGTGCGCCCCCCTTCAATCGGCACGCCGAGCACGATTGCCTGGCCATCCAGTTCAACTGACCAGGACTGGTTGTGGATCGGAAAGGGAGTGGGGTAGCGATAGTTTGCCACCGTCTTTCTGCTGGTCCAGACGACGTCGTAGCGAACAGCGCGGTACGTGCGCATGATCGCCTGTTCCATCGCCGCTACCGCAGCTCCTCCAACATCATCTTGCGTAAACGGGTCATAGAGACCTCCTTTCTCTATGACCCACCTTACGTCACCCATCACCTCGCCAGCCACGCCCCACGTGCCACCGTGCCAGAACGCTTTGGGGTAGGTTTTCAGCAGGGCCGAGGATGACCTACGCTACCGGAAGAACCATCACCAGGACGAGCCCCGGTGGGCCTAAGGGGCCGGAGGCCAACCTAAATCGCAAGGGATGGCTTGGCGTTGGAGAGGCTTTCTGTGGGACTTTACCAACTGCTGACGATCGCCTTCTCCATGCGGCTTTTTCTCAGCAGCCGTGTTCTTGGTTCTTCGAGCGCAGGACCCGATGGTCACCACCACGGCCAACCCGAGTGCGGGATGCGATAAACCTCGGGTTCACTCCTTTCGGCGGCACCATTCTTATACAGGGGACGACGCATCGCTTACAGGACGGGAGCACGCCGATTGCGCGCCAGTTCTGGCCGCCGAGTAACTTCAAATCGGGCTGCGCAAACGCTTCCCGAAGGCTTGCCAGCGAGTCTGCTAACAGTCTCTTATTCGAACTCGAAAGTGAAGTTGAGGCCTGTCGTCACTGTCACATCGTCTTTTTGCGCCCCGATCAGTTTGCTAATCACTGCTCCATGTGGGCCTATTGTCGTAATTAGTTAGGCGGTTTGGAGACGTGAGGCTCGTATAAAAATCGGCCACGCCGGCGTTGAGGGCCAGCCATGAATTCAGCTTGAGGCTGAGTGACGTGGTCGAGTCAAAGCGATATTGCCCTGTTTGTGACAGGTTCGTGAAGAAATTCAAATAGTGATCCAGCCGCAGTTGCGTCAAACGTCCACAGCGAACTTCTCTCCCGTCAACAACTCTACGCTCTGAGTGGTCGGAATCGCGAAAACTTCTCGTTGACAAAAGTTGCTCCCGCCAAGAGACTCAGTTCCATCTGTGGTTTCGACACCAGATCGCGGCCTACACCCTCACCATAGGCTTGGCGTAAGTTCAGGTCCTGGGGCTGTATCGCTCGAATCAGGTGCTGGGCGGCATTGCGGCGCCTTACAAGAGCGGAAACTGCCCGTTTGCGAACAGCCCTTGGGATGCGACGTCGTCGTCGCCAACGCATCGACAATCCGGGATATGGGCGGGTGGGGGTAATCGTCGTTGTTACAAGACCTGCCGAGTCCCTGAAGCGCAACTTCGGCGTAGCGGTTGACGACTATATCGCAATGTCGCGTACAGTGCATCGCCTGTTCGTAATCGAGGTTGCTGAAGCGTGAGGGATTTGCGCGCGGTTGGCAGCCGAAGCGCTGTTCGTACTTCATTGATAACTCGTTGTGAATCCAGTCGGGCACGCTTATGGCGAACACTGACTACGAGCAGGAAACGGCTGGCAGAATGGCAGTTACCCGCTATGCTGGACACGCCCGCCTGCCCTATGCCGAACTGCTTACGATTGGTCAACTTTGGTGAATCTCCATTGGATCCGCGGAACTGAACGATCGCCTTGCGGTCCGCGTTACCGTCACGCTCAAGGACTCCAAAGAAAGGCGTCTGGAGGTTGCTCGCGATCGAGTCCGCGTCCTGCAGAGCCGGTCGGAGATCTAGCCGGTCGCAGCACCGCCAAGCGGCCCCGGAATCACACTCACGCCGGGGTATACAGCACAACCTACAACGTAAATTTCACTGACACTGCCTGCCTCAAATTGCTGTCCGTGTCCGGTGAGGCAGCCCGATAGCGCGCCCGGTCCAACATGAACCCGAATCGGTATTCGCCCGGCGCAAGTGAAATCGCCACGCCGCCCGATCCCATCGGTATCGCGAGTGACCGGCATTGAGTAGAGTCCAGCATCACCATGATTGGCTGGATGCTCTCAAAGCCGCCGTTCAGCTCTTTGAACATCCCAAGGCTCACGTCACCGCCTATCGGTAGCGGTTCGGGACTCTCGATCAGCAAAAGATCCACTCCCTGCGCGTTCTTGTGTGTGCTGATCGTGAGCCTGTCCACCGTACTAGCAAGGGGTAGGGCCAGCGCAGAAATCCAGTCCTCGAACTTCGCCTGTGCCGCGAGAAGTTGAGCGATTATTTTAGCCGGCGGCGCCAGCGAATCGATCGGCGTCAGCGTTCCGCTGAAACTGCCTATGTGTGCGTTGAAATCATCAAAGCGGCTCGCGATGAAGTCAAAACCGTACGCGTCGATTCCGTCCACAGTCAGAGTTGAGAATGACGCCGCCCCCTGTGCAGCAAGTGCCAGGCGCCCGGCGCGGAATTCCGCGCGTGTGGCGCTTACGTTCACGTTGCCTACGCGCGCCTGTAGCTCATCATCATAGGCGAATAACTGCAGCGTGTATGGCGCAACCACTCCGTCCGGCAGCGCCGCGGAAGCAAGCTCGTTCTCCACATTCCCGGTGCGCGTCACGATCCGCAGTTTGCGCTGACCTTCGTCGATCCACGCCACCAGCGCCAGCGACGACGACACCGTCGTGGTCACAGCAATCGCCACGCCTGCGCGGCTGCCGGCGTTCTCGATTCTCGTGGTGAGCTGAAATTGTTCCCAGGTGGGTTCGCCAAAGATCGCGAATTCCGGTGTGGCGCTGTTCGGACTCACCGGAGTCATCGCGCCGTTCGCCACCTGCCACGCGCCGCCTGCTGGTACAAACGCCGTCGCGTCGTCCGTCTCGAATGGCTGACGGTCGATGAACGGGCTTCCCGAGACCCGCATGTTCATGCGAACCTGGGCGCCAGCGGGCCAGCGCTTCACGCTCGCTGACGGATTGTTGGGATCCACGGGTTCATGCGACAGCACGCGCATCTTCCGCGGCGGAGCTGCTGGTTTGTTGCAGCCCCCGGGGGCCATGATTATTGCGTCAAATCGCAGCCGGAACGGGTCTGTGGACTGTGCCAGTCGAGTCAAGGCGCGTAAGATCGGATCGGCCGGATCAAACCCGATGATCACGTATCCTCGCCCGGGCGGAGGCGGCGCAGTTCCCCGATGCGTTACTACCCAATCACCCGATGACACTGAAACGCGCGCTGGATTGTTGTTTCCCGCAACCAGCTCCGCCGCCAGAATCCAGTCCAGCCTTTGCTTCTTCTCGTCCGGATCGGTCGCCATCGGCGGTTGGTCCAGCCCCTGCAAAATGTCGAACTTCTCGTTGAAGGCGAGTATCGTCGATTCCGTCCGGTATAGTGTTATTCCCGGCGACGGATAAATCGACTCCACATAGGGGTCGATCTCTTGTCCGATCCTCGGCGCCGCGTTGAGCCCTGGCAGGCCTTTGGTGCGGAAGAAAATGAGCTGCGGCAGCTCCTGCTCAAGTGTGCCGGAATGATCACTATTTACTGTCACTCGCGTCTTGATCGCGATCTCGTAGTCGTGATTTGGTAACCACGCAAGACGGCCGCCATTGCCCCCGAGCGTCGGGTTCACCGATCCGCACTTAATGTTGCCAATCAATCCATCGCGAATCTCGTCCAGCGCTTGGTAGCCCATGGAATTGATCACAATCGAAACCGGCGACCCGGGCGTAACTACCACCGGCGGACCAACAACCCGCAGCACGATGTGAGTAATACCGTTACCGTCAGAGACCCCCATCAATCCCTGCGGCGCGGTTGACAGTGGGAACGTCTGTTCGTTCACCAGCTTGAGTCCGCGGAACGACGACATCGTCAGCGAGCGCGATAGGTGCAGCGCGGGCCAATTGATGATGAGCTGCGCATCCAGTGCCGGCTTGTCGAAGGTCACTACCGCAAACGCGCCTTCGGGAATCGCATCCATTTGTAGGTGCGCTTCGTTGATCCCGGGCTGTGTCGTCGACGCTCGCACCACTGGGGGCGCAACACTGACCCAGTGCAGCGTGCTATTGCTTTGCGAAAACAGCTGCTTAACCGGCGCCCGCGATCCCAGGCGGAGTCCCTGGAACGTCAGGTTGTGGGTGGGAGCGCCTTTATCGCCTTTCGGGCAGCATGGCCATCCTGGAAGACTCCGCACCAGGTTCTCGTCATTCTGGAAATTCACCGTGAAGAACAGATACGGCATTTCCGCGTTGATAAGAAAATGGCGCGGATCCAACTTCTGCTCCCGTTGGAAGTCCGCATCCCAGCGCATTCCTACGAGCGAGTGAGGCTGGGTGTTGTTACCCAGATTATCGGTACGGCTCTGAGCCGGATCGAGCAGCGTAGTCCAGGCGTTTGCGTTCGGGCCAAATCGAGGATGCCTCCGGATTCCGAGTTCCACCAGTTCGTACACCGTAGACACATCTTCGCTGCCCTGAGTTCCCATCCCTGCCGGCGTGATCTGTCCCCAGATCAGCTTGTCGTCCACCGACGGTTTGAAGTGCAGCGCGATCGTACTGTCGATTCCTACCGGTACAGCCTGCGCCAGAACGTCTGGCGGCCATGCAGGCGGCGTGAGCCCGGTCACCTGTGTGATGTTGAACGTTGCCGTATCGTCCAGAGTCCCGGCCACTAGCGGCGACACCGCAACGGCGATCGTGTCCGACGGTGCCAGTGGATGCGCCGCGGCTTCGATCAACGGCGTCGAAATCGTGGACATCTGCTCGAGCTGCGGCTGCCCGATCGTACGGTTCCATCGGAAGGTGACGTCCGGCATCCACCATGGAGTACTGATGTGCACCTCGGCGGCCACTCGCCGGTATGCGGGATTTGGCCCGAGATAATCCAGCTCTACCTTGAAGCTCGCTCCAAACTGGAACACCCACAGGACATCAATGCTGATGCCGCCCTCAAACCAGGCGACAAAGCCCGACACCTTCGATTCGTTCCGCCACACTCCCGCGAGCAGCTCGAACGTCAGGTAGAAGTCGACACCGCCTACCGAGCACAGCCTCGACCCGCCCGTGAGGCTCAACCGCATCCCGAACGCCCGCGGACCATCCGGTACATCCACCAGCTCCAGACAGATGCCCGCGAAAAACGAGACCTTGAATATCCACAGATCGCCGCCGATATGCAGCGCCAGCCAGCTCGACGTGTCGTTGACGTGCCCGATCGCGAACGTCCCCGGCTGGTTTGTCGCGTAGATAGTCCCGGTGAGCCCCAGGCCGTCATCCACCAGCGGGATCTTCGTGCCGATCGTGTTCTGGAGTCCGATGCTGATGCCAATCAGCACGCTCCAGTGATCGCCCTCTACCTCCACCACGCCGTACGCGATCGGTTTCTTGGGCGTCGGTTTCTTGGCCGGGAACAAAAAAACCTGAATCGCCGCCAAGAAGCCCGTGACCGCCGGCGAATTGACATACAGGAAGAACGCGTCGATCGTCACCGCGTTCTGCGCGCCTAACTTGACTCCCGCCCCAGCCGCAAAGCCCCACGCGTGTTCCTTGGGCTCCCAACCTATCGACGCCACATTTCGTGCCGCCGGTAACGCCACTCCGTCACCGTGCGCCTGATACCAGGTGAACAGCGCCATCGGCTGTGCAGTTCCGGCATCGGTTGTGCCCAGTTGCGGCTGCATGTTCCATGCAAACAGTCCGCGCACATTCACCATCTGCACGCCGGCGGAAATCGGAATCGGACTGACCTCCAGCCCCGCCATCAGATAGGTGAAGTCTACTGACGGCCCAACCGCGTGGCCGTGCAGGAACACTCCGCCGATGTTGAGTGCAGTTCCGCCAAGCTTGAACTGCACTTGCAGCCCAACGCCAATTTCGCGGAAGCGAATGTCGCCGACAATGTAGTCGCTCAACATACCGAAGCCAACCAGCGAGAAGCTGCCGTAGGCGATGAACAGCCCGAAACCGTCAACCAGCAGATCGCTGGCGTCACGCGGTCCGTGTATCTTCCAGCGCAGCCGGTAGACCTGTAGACCGAATCCGTCACTCGACTTCTGGTTGGCGGGATTTTGATTGTTCTGATTACTCTGGTTGTTATTGTCGGTACTCGGTGTTTTCGTACTCGGAGTGCCAATGATCGGCAGCGATCCGTTTAGCGAAAAGTAGCGTCGCGCCGGTTGGTTCAGTGACAAACCCGAAGTCGCTCACTGATACCGCATTGCCCCGGCAACTTTCAGTTCGCTCGAGCTCGGATCCCAGAAGTTCCCAATGGTGAAGGATCCCAGATTCCAGCCGAAATCGTTTACCACCGCCTGCGTTGGCTTGCCCGATGTCGGCGTCAGCTTAACTGCCGGATCACTCGCGTTTGGCGGATCCGATCCTAGTTGAATCAGCAGGTCCGCCAGTATCACCGCCGCGTCGAAGAATTTCTTAGTCCTCGACGACGACCCCGATACTGCGGCGTCGTTACCAAACAGCTTCTGAAACGAAACACCGAGGCGTGCACCCGAGCCCTTTACGTGGACTCCGAACAGCGTGAACAGCTCCTTCGGAGGCTCTACGTGGATTCCCGCTTCGACGGTCCAGAGATCCGTCACCTGCACCGTCCCGGAGATTCCCTTCGCCTTCGGATCGTCGCTCACGACGACATTGACGAAAATGCTGTCCGGATTCGGAAACGTCGTCCAGTCCGCGACACTGCGGATCAGAAACTGCTCGAGAATCAGATACAGCCCACCATCACTATCCGGACCGGAGCCTTTGATGATCGGCACCACCACTGGATGGTCGGCCAGGTTGAAGATGCCGTTCGGATCATCTTTGACTCCGATTGACCGGCGGACACCGGTCAGAAAATGAACCGGAATCGGGTACAGTGTGTCGGTCGGAAGGACAAGGTCCTCCAGAACGCCCTCCACGTGCTGGCTATCGTCGCGGTTGGCGTTCGCCTGCGTCATGGCGTCATCCAACCCCAACCCGGTGACGTTCAGATCCACTGACCGGACGGTGACGAAGCCCGGCGCATTCCTCTGCAGTTTCGTGTTCAACGCGTGGCGCACCCACTCGAGCGGTTCTGAGCGTGCATCCAGCGAATCGGAAGGATGCGGTGTCAGAACGAAGCCCACGTCGTGAATCGCCTGGCAGGGAACTCCGCTGAAGCGGCATGGTCCAATCGAAACCGGGACCGCCGTCTCGAGCTGAAAATCGAACTGGTCGGTCACATGCAGCTTCACGTGAACCTTGATAGAACTCTGCCCATCCCGGCTAAGCAGCACCGTCACCGTGTCGTACTGCCCTGAAGTAAAACCGTCGGTGACGAGTTGATTGTCGGGCGGCAGCTCTCCGGGATTGGCCTCGAGCGGCATGATCAGGCGTGGCGGCAGCCGCATCTCCACTGGAAGGGATTCGATGATCCACTCCACCCCCAGAGAAGTCTTCTGCGCGTAAATACGCGCCGGGGTTGCGGGATGCGTCTCCTGTAGGTAGAACTCCACCTTCGGCAGCGATGCGAACACCAGAGGAAATGGCGGCGTCAACGCCCCAACTTCCAGTTCTGCCGTCAGTCCTATGCGCGGCGCTTCGCCGCTCTTGTCTCCTCCCGGAAACGCGCCCGGCCGCACCGAACGCAGCGTGATCGCGTTATCCAGAAACTCCACCATCTTTCCCACTGCGACCGGATCAGGATCCGAAGTTCCCGTGCTCGTCCGAATCCAGTCGTTGGGCCACCGCGCCACCGCCGCATCAATAGGCGACGCTTCGCCCCGAACACCCAGAAGATCGTAGAAGGAAATCCTCGACATAGTGAGCGTCCTAAGGAAGGTCCGGCCCGGGCAGAGGGTTTGGATCGAGAGTGGTTGTCGGATCGGAGAGCGTGTTGAAAATATCTTTGCTGAACGCCTCCAGTGTCACCTGCACCCCGAGTTGCAGCAGATCCTTGGCCCACGTAGGTAGAATGTCCATCAACCCTGGCAGGTCATTCAATGTCGGCGTTGGCAGCGCCAATTCCGTAAGCGGAGTGAACCGGTTTCCCTGATAGTGCGACCGCTTGAACAACTCGAACCCGGCCATCGGATCCGCAAGCAGCGCCTCGCCCATGCCCGGCGCCAGTCCCAGTTGTTCAGCCCAGAGCCGTGTCCGCAAGTCTCGCGCCGGATTATCCGCTGCACCTCGCAAATCCTGCGGTATCGCGAATGCGGTTACTTCGCCGTCGTGATAAAAGCCGCGGCGGTTGACGTTCGTCGATCCGATCGAGACAAAGAGATCGTCCACCATCATGATTTTCGAGTGGACAAAAATTCCGGTCGGCTGTGATAAGGTCACCGGTTCTCCCGCCTTGTGTGGACGCTGGTCGGGACACCACTTCTGCTGCGTTCCAAGCCCGCCACGGATCACATCCACTTGCATGGCCGGTTTGTTGCCCGGACCCGTCACCAGCGTTGAGCCCTTCGCGAAAATCAGTTCCCCGCCAACCCAGAAAAAAAAACGCCCCTTCGGAACGCGAGTTGGTGGTCCGAGAAGGACCGTCGCGTCGAACTGTCCGATATCTTGAAGCAGCGTGCACCTGCCGACACTCGTCACTCGATTGGCCGCCGCCAGCACCGGACGTCGCATGGGCGTGCCGATCACCATCCGGTCGCCCCACTTCGGCGCCGTTGTCGTTCCGGCCAACTGTTGAAACATCTGTGTTCGCCGGATATCGCCAAAGAAGATCTCGAGGAATGAAGGCAGCACGATGATCAGGCGCTTGCAGTTGGCCGAAGCATCTGTGAGTGCCTGTATGTACCCGTGGTCCGGCACCATATACTGCTCTTCGATGTAGATGTACTCTCGTGCTTGCTGAATCGCCTGCACGACCGTGTCGTGGATCGTCGAATTTCCCTCCGGCGCCCAGTCGAATCCCACCGTTCCCGAATCCGGCTTCGGCTTGAACGAAGTCTGAGCCACCTGCATCACGTCGCGGCCGGGATTACCCCACTCAATCGGTGCCGGGCTCACCGTCGGCTGCTCCTGCGGTAAGTCCCGCTTGTGACGGCCCTTGAAAATTTCAAAGACCTCCATCGCCGCCGCGCCCGTGATACGACTGTGAACGTCGTGGAACGGCGCGGCCGCCGGTGGCGAAGTCGAGTCCGGCTTCTGATAACCCGCTCCTTGATGCCCGTTCGAGTCCAGCCGGTTTTCGTTGATGTCGATTCCGCCTACGTAAGCAACGTGCTGCGGTTCTCCAGGCGCTGCCGTCGCATATTTCACCAGCTGGATCTTCTGATGGAACACGCCCCACTTGTCTTGCAGGTCCGCGAGATGATGTCCGTCCGGCAGCGGTATGTTGCTCGACAACGGATTATCCGCGAGCGCCACCGGATGCCCAGAACGCACGAACGTGCAGTTGTCCTGGTTCAGCGTCACCAGCCTGTCGAAGAAGTCCGGGTCAGTCTCCTCGGTTGCTTTTCGAAGAGCCTTGGCCACGTCGCTACCTTTGGCCAGCTCCTCCACGTACAGCACGAGTCCTCCCACCGCGATTCCCGCCCAAACGGCTAGTCCAACGGGGTTCGTGTAGTTTCCGGGCGCTGTGATCAGCGCGAACGAATTTCCGACGCCCATCAGGATCAGGGCCACCAGTCCCGCTTCCTGGCTCATATTAGAGAGCGACTGGTCCGAAGCCTGAAGGAACTGCGCCACAAGCACCCTCACTTCGCCGCCCGCGTCGCGTATATCCTTTGCGATGTTGAAAAGAGATGTCTTGTCGTCGCCGTCCTTGAGCGGGAAATCCGTAAACGCCCATCCCGCGAAATACGCAGCCCCTCCTGATCCCTTGGCTCGCTCCAAATCGTTCATCAGGAGGTTGTAGGCCGGGATTCCGTCCACAATCGGCTCCATCCGACTGTTGAGCCGGAAACGCGCTCCGATTGAAGTGGACTGCGGATCGTTGTGCAGGTTCGGAGCGAACCACTGCGAGAGTGGCAGTAATTGCAGGTGACCGCCCGTAAATCCTGAGGCGATGGGAAAACTGTTCTGCGCCGGCGTCGCACCACTGGTCTCGCGTTCCGCCAGTGCCATCACCGGGAGCGTCTCCGCGAGCAGCGGCGAAATGTGCCAGCTCACTGTTGCCGTTTGTCCGGCACCTGGAAGAGAAAGGCCTGTTAAGTCGCCGGTCGCATCCGACACCTGCGTTGACGTTTGTGTATTCCCCGTTCCATCCGTGATCGTCATCGTGATCGTCTGGCCCGGGTACGGATGGCCTTGCGCGTCCAGCACTCGAAGCGAACGCCTTCCTGCAAATGCCGCCGAGAAGTTATCCCAAAGGGCGGCATCCTGAGGTTGTGTCGGGCGCAATGCTGCGGCAATCCGGTCAAACCAGGCCCACGGCGCCAGCGTCGCTCGATCCTGAAACACCACACCGAAAACTGCGCTCGTCGCTTGTACCGCCGCGTCCGTCGTAAGCAGGGGACTGTCATTCACCGGGTAAGCGGGGCTTGAATAGCCCAGGTAGAAGGTCGGCGCACCGCCTTGCATCGAGCGCAGTACGACATCGAGCGCAAACGGCAGCATCGACAATTCCAGCAGCTTCGGAATTCCCAATGCCGTCGAGTCCCCAGACGTAATATCCACCGACTTCGGGCACGAATCCGCCGGCCACTGGACGCCAACAGTCGTGTGTCCCGTCGCAGGCACAATTCGCATCAGGAGGATCTTCGAATTCTCGTACCGCGCAGGAGTCGCCGGCGTAGGGTTGCCGAGATACCGGTCAGGAAACTGGAGCAGGTAGTCAGGCGCGCTGAAGAGCCTCACATCGGCGAAGTTGAAAGGTGGGCGCAAGACTCCCAATGCCACTCCTATGCAGTCACCACGTTGCTCACTACGGATTGCCCTGTCGGCGTCTTCAGACTCGCCCTATAATGCATAGGCGCTCCTGTTTTAGCCGTATCGAACGACATCTGCCCCGTGCTGATCAGTGTAGAAACTCGTTCCCACGTCCTCTCGTCTGCTGAGCGTTCCAGTACGAACGGCGTCTTCTCTGCCCCCGGCCACGTCCACTGAAAATGCAGTCCCCCTGCTACGAGGCTCACCGCGAGGGTAGGCGCTGCCGGTGGTGGCGGTGTGAACGGAATTCGCCACGGCCCTCGGGGCGGGCACGGAATTCCGTCCGCGGTCACCGTCGATAGCCACGCACGCACCGGACCTGCGTCATTGGCATCTTGCTGCACCAGAACCCTCCAGCCTTGTGCATCGTGCTCGAGCGTGGACAGCGCAATAACCTGAGGCATCAGCACAGAGTTGTCGTCCAGTCGCAGGCGGATGTTGCCGGCGGGCGCTAAATCGGGCCGGTTCGGCACTCGGATCAATTGCGCACCAGGCGAGGCATCGGGCGCTGCCGCGCTCCGGAATACCAGCAGATGCGTCAGCTGGGCACTTTCCGGAACCAGGAAGCGCAAGCTCTCCTCCGGATCCGTGGGACGTCGCGTGTCTGGCTGGGGATTCGGACCCGGCATCGGCGACGGCACTCTTACCACGACATTCGGCACCACGCCTTCCACCGACAATTGGCCCATCGCGTTCGCTTTTCGCACGCGGTACACGTAGCGCGCCGCGATTGGAGGTAGGCTTTCGTCGAAATCCAAAGTCGCAAAGGTCTTCTCGCTCACCGCCTGAAATAGGCGCTCGCGGAACGGATGCAGGTGAGCCAGCAGCACGATGAACCGATCGTCCAGGCTTTCGAAATTGCCTGCACCGATCGCAGCGATGATCGTCGCGCGATCCGCGGGATTTCCGATCGTCACCGGCTGGCTCGTCTCGCCCGGACGTGCATTCACCGGCAGCGCCAACAATTGCCCGTTCACCACGCTGTACGCCTGCAGCAGGTCCACGGAATGCACTCGCTCGTGCATCACAGACGCGCCGCCCGGAAGTCCCGAACTCGTCAGAAATGGGCCTAGGTCCAGATGGAATTTCACCTGGCCAGTCGATGGCTCGGGCGCGATCACCCGCTGCGCCGGACCGCTCGGCGGAGGCGGTTGATAATCCGGCCTCACCAGCCGCTTGCCTTGACACAACACTGCCGCTACACTGCTCTCGTTACCCGGCAGCGGCCCGCCCGGATTGATTCCCGTAAACGCGTCTGGCACATAGCTCTGATCGTCCGCGGCAGTCACCCCTACCCAGATGGAGTCGCGTGGATGCGTGTCGCTCAGTTGCAAGCGGTCGCGAATTACCGCTTGATAGACTTCCGCCCCCGTGACGTCCAGAAACTTCTTGCCGGGCGCCGGCTCCAGCCGTTCCCGCCATCCGATCGCACGTGTCAATTGATTCGAGTATTTGATCTGAAGCGTAATCGCGCCAGGCGCGGGCACTCGAAAGCCGCCTCCCGGAGCCGCAATCGTCGTCTGCACCGTCGCCTGAATATCGGTGCCGCCTGTGTGCGACGAAATGAAGAATGGATACCCGGCATTCAGATATTGATTCTGCGCCGCGTTCGGAGCTACAACCCGATCCATGATCAAGTGGACCTGGTACACTCCCGGGTGGTTCGGATCCGCCGTCGCGCTAATCAGCTTGCCGGGAACTTCGTCTAGTGGCGGCGCCAGGTATAACCGGAATTGCTTGGCGAACGGATCCAGCGCGCGCTGCTTGGCGTGCCATCCCCAGTTCAGAACAATCGCACTGTCGCTGCTTCCCAGCAGTGCGATCTCCTGCGGAGTCATCCCCTCTGCCCCCCGCACCAGGACCGTCGCGAACACGCCCGTCGGTGCAGCCGACGGCAGAGCGTCCGCCGGACGCTCGTCCGGCGCTGCCGGAATCGGCGGTGGCTCATGTTTCTCCAAACGCACTGGATCGGTCTGCGTGAACGTCGCGCTCGTCCGTCCAACCGCGTCTACCGCTCCCACCCGATACCGGAGTATGGTGCCTGGAGCCGGCGGTTTCGGCGCTGCCTGCCCCTCAGTCCCCGTCATGAACACGTCGCGATAGAGAAACTGCGACGACACGCTGCGAGGCCCGCCCGACTCCGGGAAAATCTCCATCAGATCCAGGCCCGCGCGAATTGTCGTGTCTCTCACTGCCTCGTCTCTGCTGCCCAGAACCAGATTGTCGCCGCCCACAACCGGCTGCCATGGGCCATTCGGCTCCACGTGTCGCTGTACCTGGAACGACGTAACCTCCAGCGGAGGCGGCACCGTTTCACCGGGCGGCCAGAAACTCAACCCCGGCATTAATGCCGCCTGCCAGCGTACGTCGATTCCTAGCACGTGCTTTGGTGGAATCTGGAATGCATTCGTTTGAAAATGCGCGCCTGCTTGCAGGCTCACCGCTTGAGCGGATACAGGCGGCGCCGGACGCGGAGTGTTTATCAGAGGAACCGGCGAAACGACCATTGGTACTGGCACCAGCGTCCCGCCCGTCGAACTGAAAGCAGGCGAGGTCAGCGCGAACAGAAACCCCATCCCTGTGATTCGTAATTGCGTTACCGGCTGCGGAAATGTGACCGTTGCTTCGCTCACCGGAGGAACTGGTATTGGCGCGGTGAACGTGCCCCACGCCACGCCCCCCTCAACCTTGAGATTATGTCCCGGGTCGAGTGACAGCGCGATGCTGGTCGTCGGCAGCGGTAGGTCGATTACCGCGCTGTATTGATCCAACAGCCCATCAATCCACGGGATCCCCGCTGGCTGCGGCTCCAGCTTGACGCCGCGCCGCGTGCTCACTCTAAGTCCCGTCTGCGCGACACTCGGAGCGCGACTCACTATCGCGGGCGCAGGCAACCGGAAGCGGCAGTCATGCAGGTAAAAGTCGCGCGGCAGTGCCGTGCCGCTCGGAATCGTGTGGAACCCGTAAATGGCCCGCGTCCCGCCCGGATAGCTGCCGGTAATCCGATAGTCGTAGCTGTTTCCCGCCACCAGCGCCGGATCGTTATCGAAATACGAGAAGCCTAACGCCCGCCGCCACAGAGGACTCGAGTACACCATCTGCAGCGGATCGAGCAGGCACATCTCGTCAAACTCGTCGGACGTCGTCGTCCGCATCAGCAGGGTGTCCTGAATCGGTTCTGGCGGTGGCGTCTTCGCGATCCCGCGGATCATATCCATGAATTGGTGGAACCGCGTTGGATCGATAGTCTCGCCCGGTAGCAGCCGCCTTCTAGCCTCAGCCAGTTCGGCGTCCGGAGTGGTCAAAGCCAGCATCAACTCGTGGATCGGAAGCTGAAGCGTCGCCAGCAATTTCGCGCCGCTCCAGTCGTCTTTGTCGTATTGGTAACGGCAGATTCGGACGTTCGGATTTACCGACGGAATCACCGGACTCCGTAGATACATCACCACCTTATCGAGCGGCGTCGCGCCCAGGTCGAACGCTCCGCTCAGCGGACCCGCAAATGCCGCCGCCTTCCCGCTTCGAATGCCGTAGAGGAACGCAATATAATCTGTGACCGTACCGTGAATTCCGCCGCTCGGTGGATTCAACTCGAGCGTGCACACCAGGCATGGGCCGCCTTCGGGTCCCGGCCACAACCCTTGCGCAACCACCATCACGCCGAGGTCCAGCCGCAGTTCTTCAGCGCCTTTGAGCAAGGTCGCCGTCACGACATCGCACACGCTCGGAGTGTGCAGCGGACCCAGACTGTTCCGCCTCTCAATCCGCCATCCGCCCGGCGAATAGATGTACTCAGGCGGACCTGACCAGATCAAATGCACACCCTTTACGGGTAGCTCCACCACTGGAATCGCCCTAGTGAAAATATCTGTCACAAGTTACCTGGCCCAGATCGCCGTATTATAGTCCCAATCGGATCAGCACAACATCGGTGATTTCTTTCACGGCGATTTCTTTCACGGACTCTTTACTGCCGAAACGGCGCTGACGTCCATCTGCGTGCCGGCGTCGTTTCGTTTCACATTGAACTGATCGGCCATTGTGAAGCGTCATCGCCAAGAGCCGCCATCCTAGAAACCAGATCCTGATTGCGAGGTTTACATCGTGCAGCGAAAAAGTGGATGCTAGCACTATTGGCTCTTGTCCTTGCTTTGTTCCCGGGCGACCCAAGCAAGACAGCGGGGCAAGCGCGAGACTCAGCCTCAGCTGAATTCCAACAGCTGAGCACGCGATTGGATTTGAGTGCGAACCAGAAGGAAAAGCTCAGGCCTATCTTACAGGCGGAGGCTCAACAGTTACAGCAGTCCAGAAGGATAGTTCATTGACGAAATGGCAGAAATGGACGAAGGCGCGCAAAATTGACGAGTCCTATGACCTGAAGGTGAATGCCTAGAAGCGAATCACGGTTGACAACGATGACTACTACCTCGATTGCTCTTCTTCAATCGGCGTTTGCGCCGGCTGATAGCGGTGGATCTCAAGTTAGGCCGCTTCCGCGCCGCCGACAAAGAACAGATGGAACTCTATCTCCGTTGGCTCGAAAAGCCCGAACGCCAGCCCGGAGAGGAATCGACTTTGGGTCTCATCCTCTGCGCCGGCAAGTCTGACGAGCACGCCGAACTGCTGCAGCTCGAGCGTAGCGGCATTCGAGTCGCTGAGTACCTGACGGAACTGCCGCCCCGGGAAGTCTTGGAGCGGAGGCTCCACGAAGCCCTCCGAGCTGCTTAAGAACGCTTCGACCGCGCCCTTGATTCGACTTCGCAGCCGGAATAACTGATATCGGAGCGCCCCCCGCGGCCCTTCGAGACCAGCGGTGAACGCGGGCGGCACCACCCGTCAGAACGGGACGCTATCGTCCAACGGATTTTCCAGTTCCTGGGCCTTGGTATTGCCCCCTCGCGACTGATCTTCGGCCGCTTCCCTCCGCTCGGAATTCCCGTTCCCATTGCCACTGCCATTCCCGCTCAGCAGGCGCAACTGGGTGACGACGACCTCAGTCACTTTGCGCGCGTTACCCTCGCGGTCGTCGTATCTCCGTATTTGCAGGCGGCCTTCCACGAAGACCAGCTTGCCCTTCGTCACATATTGCCCGGCGATCTCGCCGAGCTTGTTCCGGCAGACGCAAGGAAACCACTCAAGATGGTCCTTCTTTTCACCGTCGCGGCTCCTAAAAGATTCGTTGGCGGCGAGCGAGAAGTTGGCGACCGGCTTCCCGCCGGCCGTGTACCTCAACTCGGCATCACCGCCGGACCAGCCGATTAACACAACTTTGCTTACCCCAAGCTCCGACATGGCCTTCACTCCTTTTTTGAATTTCCTGGCTGCTTGTTCTGCGTACAGCGGCGCCTCGAGGTGCTGGGCCGATAATTGCTGCCCAAGGAGTGCATGGGACTGACGGGGATACCGCTGGCAATTCGCCCGACAACCACTTAGAATCTGAAGACGATAGGATCTCGTCCATGGAGGGAGAGCGAGGTGAGCCGTCGTGCGGGCCTCAACAGGATTGAACACCTCTCTTGGTGTCTGTTTGGTGTCTATTTTTTAGGGCACGACGGAGAATTAATGGGAGTATCGAGAACTAATGGAAACACAGTTCTAGCCTGTATACATGCGGCAGGAGACGCACTTGGTTGATTGTATTCATCTTGGCAGATGTCGGTGGGATCGAATCCTCTCTTCGGCACCAACTCCTGTTTTATCTTTTTACTTGCAATAATTTAAGATCGTCCTAGGCTAGTCTCTTGGTGTCTATGAGTTTCTGAAAACAGACACCAAGGACATGACCATGAACTTTCCAGCATTGAATGCCGATCAGCGTCCCGGGCGCCCCTTACAGCGGCTTGGCCCGGCGGTTCCCCACTTTTCCCCAGAATTTTGTCTACACTGAATCTTCCGGTAGCTCGACCTACCACGCTCTGCAGATGAAGGCAGAGAGGCACTTCGGTGGCGGGCTAGCCTTTCTTCTGAGCTACACTTATTCGCACGCCGTGGACACGAACTCCACTTTTGGGTCCGATGATCGCAACGCTAACGCCCCTCAGAATTCGCTCGATCTCGCCTCCGAGAAGGCATCTTCCGACTTCGACTTCCGCCATCGCTTGTCGGTAGCGTATGTTTATGATCTGCCTTTTGGGAACAACCTGCTGCACTCCCGCAACCATGCCGCGAACTACGCGATTTCGGGATGGGAGTTCGGGGGGATCGTCACGGCTCAGGCGGGTCCACCTGTCTTGTGTCAAAAGGAATGACCCGACATTGAGATTGATGCCGCTGCGGCTAGGCGCGATTGGGAAAAGGTGCGGAATCTTGCCGGTGAACTGGGCGAGAAGGGCTGGGCGAACCGTGCCCGCGGTGAACTGGGATTGCTGGCTTTCTTGGAAGGTGATTCCAAAGGTGCTTCGCGGCTTGTTGGAGAGGCACTCCTTAAGGCAATGGCGACAGCCGATACCGGAGGCCAAGTAAGATATTTGAAGGCAATAGCTCTCCTGAAATGGTGGACTCAGGAAATTGACCGTTAAGTTAACGCCCAAGAGGTCGCGCCGTGGGGCTACATGATTGCGCCGCTGACGCGGCGCCAATCCCCAGTGCAGACTATCTTCCCCTACCTGACTTTCTCAAACACTATCTTCACCAAGTCCAATCCCGACGCTTGCGACCGTGGATTCTTGCCGATCAGGTGCAGATAAACCAGATTGTTGCCAGCTTTTAGCTGGAAGGTACCGAGCGGAATAGCAGGACTGAGCGTTTCGGCATCCGCATAGAGGTCGACTGGCAAGCCACCAGGAAAATCGTTTTGAAATATCTGCACAATTCCTTGTTGCGGACCCTTAAGCGCCTCAATCCCCAATCTGTATTCTCCACTTGCGGGAAGATCACAACTGAAGGCGATATGATGGCTGCCGAAAATATCCTCGCCTGTCGCCCTGAACACTAGGTAGCGGGTCTCCTTTCCGTCGATGGTGGTGGTCCGCTTTGCCACCGTGGCGTTTTCAAGTGAAAAGGAATGAATAGGCAGAGTCCAGCCAGGCACGAACACGATCTTTTCCGGATCAGCAATGCGGCGCTCGATGGTGCTCGATGCGAAATCGCTGGCCGGAGGATCCTGCGAATAAAAGAAAGTTGTGCTCGCGTAATCAGTTGGTATGAGGTTCCCCTCCGGCCCATGCTCAATCGTAAAGTCGATGCTTTTGTTGTAGGAGTAAGCATCGGAGATCATCAACCGGTACCCTCCCGTACGGCCCAGGTGCTTCTTGTAGTCCAGACATCCACTCAGCGGAAACGAGGCACGGCCATCCCAGCGGCCGGGGACGTCGTACCAGCCGCCATTGAAGGAATCTTCGGAGCCGGTGCCCGGAATGGCAATGCTCCCGTCGATGACCGCCTGGTCGTCTCCCTCGAAGAACTCGGTCGTTCCCGTCTGCATACCCTGCGCTTGGAGAATGTTCCCGACCACGTGCCCCCGGCCGGTTGCCTTCAAGTAGGTGAAGGGCACGCCTGGTCGAGTCGGGTTTTCACGCCGCCACACGGCATAGAATCGGCCTTCGCCAGCATCCCTCGCCTTGTCGGCTATCGTGGTTTCAGCCTGAATGTCGATCGCCTCTGCGTCTGCAGCCGGGGCCTCTGGCGATCCACGTGTTTTCGTTTCCCAAACCAGCTCAATCCGCGCGGACTTTTCGAAGGGCATCGGGAAGTAGGAATAGTTCTGATCACCCGCTGTCCCAACCAAGAGTGAACGAATGGCGGGCTCTCCCCAACTGTAGCCGAAGAAATCGCCGGCCGGAGCCGTCACCGCAGGCTCAGCATCTCCGTCCCAGTACATCTTCAGGATGATGTCGCGATTCTTGCCTGCTAGGGCAGAAGCCGGGCCGAGTCTCAGGCCAATAATCCGGCCAGGCGCGTTTGCCTGGAAGAGGGTAGCCGACTGACCTGGCTTGAGTGTTATGCGCGTGCGTTCAGTGTGGAGTTGGGCTCCCGGCGGAGCGACGTAGGACGTGATATCCGATCCTGTCAGGTTGAAAATCTTTCTTACTCCTTCGAGACCTTGGTAAAAGTCCTGCGAGGGAGGATTTTGATAGGTCGGAATCACCCAGCCTTTTGGATATTGAGCGTAATTGATTTGGTAGAAGTGGAATTTCTCCGCCTTTACAAGAACTTTGCAGGATTTCTGAAAGAGCAGGGGAACATAGGAGTAATGACCACCCACGCCGTTCCCCACCAGGGGCGACAGGAACGGAGCATGGGTACCTTCGTAGATCTCCCGCACTCGCAGGCGAATACGGGGAAGGGCCTCCCCATCGAAGTAGAATTCGATGAAGTCATCGGTCGGGCTTGGGGTGGTGATGCGGTAAATGGCTCCGGGACCCTCGATTTCCGCAATAACCAACCCGCCCGACTCTTTCCGCAAGAAGGAGTATTTGCCGGAGAATCCGTCGTCATTACCGCCCGACCGATCGTAACTCGAGAAGCAGCCAATCTTCACCGCGGCTTTGAGCTTCGGCAGGAGATCCAAGCGGTAGAGTGCGGCCACTCCCACCCCAACGGGTGCTTCTGAGGATTGGGGAAGGGGCGGCCCAGCCAATGCCGAGCACGGCCAAAGAAGAGCTCCGAGCAGAGCGGCCCTGGACACCTTTCTGATCTCGCTTCCGGACATTTACGCCTCCTCAGCCAAGGCAGATTCAGAACTCTAAACGATTCATCCAGCCGCGTTGAGGATGATAGGCGTGGTGGAATCGGAAGTCAACTGATGAGGCACCCCGCTCGAATGCTCGCGTGAAACAGCCCACATTTTGGCGTCAAAGATTGTTCTGGAGGGCTTGGCTTTGGCCTTGAGCAAAGCTCGCTTGGCAATGAACCGATTAGAAAAGCGTTGACTTCTTCGATGCCCGGTGATATTTCATCGTGCGGCGCGAAGCGCACCACGCCCGCGAGAGGCAGCAGAGATGGCGAACTCGAACCGTCTTACAAGGCCGAGCCGCCGGGAGAGCATCTTTAGCCTATAAAAGCGCCGGAGGCGCCCATGTTCATAAACCACAGTCGCCGGCGATTCCTCTCTTCAGTCGGACTTGGACTAGGATCGGCGGCGTTCGCGCGCAGGTCCGCCGGAATGGCGCCCGTGCTCGAAATCGAGGAGAAGCCCGGGACCTCGCCCGTTCAGGATCCGTATACATCCATCGACTTCCGCTACTCTCCCCTATCCTGGCAGACAGCTTTCTGCTTTCCGGACGATCCCCACAAAAGCCTGATCGGAGAACGAGGCGATTTGCGCTACGGCCATCCCGGTGCCGGAAGCAAAGGTGACACTTATTTCAGCGAGACGGTCGAGTTCTCCGCGCTCGGCATGGAAAGCGATCTAGTTCACAGCCAGCGTCTCGAATCACCCGGGATTCCCATCATTCACACTCGTATCGACCGCCCCGCAGCCTACCTGGAGCTCACCACTTTTGCGACCAATCTGCGCAACGAAGGCAGGGTGGACAATGTCATTGTCGAGTTCTTCCCGCGAGTGAAGAGGACGGTCCAAGTCGATCCGCGTATCGTCATACGAACCGCCAAGGAAGTTACCTTGCGGGCCGCAGCGGGGACATGCCTGGTCTATGTAGGGCGTGAGCAGCCACGCCTTTTCATGGCCGTAGGCTCCGTATCCGGCGTCGAGCCTCCCGACGCCGCGGATTTCGGGGTTGGCACGGCGCTGCGGTTCCGCGGGGGCGCGGCCAGTGGCGACCGGCCGCTGCGGTATTTCGTCCGCCTGCCTCAGGAGGGACAAGATATCGAGCGAATTCGAGACGGACTGGCAACTCCTGTCGAACTGCTCACTGCCGCTCGTGAGTACTGGCAGAATTTCAATCCTATTCAGGCGCCCGTCGCCTGGAGTCTTCCCGAGCGGCGAGGGGAGTTTCTTGCCGCCTGCGCGGGGAACATCCTGCAGGCGCGCGAAATCAAAGGCGGAAAGACAACTTTCCAGGTTGGCCCGACGGTTTATCGCAATCTCTTTGTGGTGGACGGCAATTTCCTGCTCGAGGCCGCGCGCTATCTGGGATACGACGCGGAAGCACAGCAAGGACTCGAAGCGACCTGGGCCCGGCAGGACGACAACGGCGGAGTCTTCGCCGGCGCAGGCCGGATGCACTGGAAGGACACCGGGATCGCCTTGTTTACGCTTGCACGCCAAGCCGAACTCAGCCAGGATTGGACTTATTTTCGCCAGATGCAGCCGCAGGTGTTGCGCGCCGTGAAGTTTCTGACTGATCTCCGCGAAAGAGGCCTCGCCGAGAACAGTGCGAATGGGCGGTACCGCCTGCTGGCGCGAGGCTTTGGCGACGGCGGCCTGGGAGGCGTCCGTTCTGAGTTCACCAACATCCTATGGGTACTCGCAGGATTACGGGCGATCAGCGAAGCTGCAGGCCATACCGGCCTCTCAGGCTACGGCGAAATCAATAAGTTCTATGGCGATTTGCGCTCCGCCCTTTTGGTAGCCGCCAAACAGGAAATGCGGCAGCATGAGGGTGGATTTGCTTATCTGCCCATGCTGATGAAAGAAGATCCCGCCTGGTCCGCGCCGGAAAAATGGGATCGGCCTCAGCCCCAGATTGCGCAGTGGGCGCTTTCCCACGCCATTTATCCGGGCCTGCTCTTCGACCAGGCTGACCCCATCGTTCAGGGCCATATTGCCTTGATGCAGGCGTGCACTCAGGAGGACGTTCCGGCGGAGACCGGGTGGATCGCGCACGAGGGTCTGTGGACGTACAACGCCGCCTTTGTAGCCGAAGTGTATTTGTGGGCGGGACTGGCCGATTGGGCCCGCCGGACCTTCATCGGTTTTCTGAATCATGCAACTCCACTCTACTGCTGGAGAGAGGAACAACCACTGCGAGGTTCATTGGTGGCGGAGTGCGGCGGCGATATGCCTCACAATTGGGCCAGCGCCGAGTGCGTACGGTATCTGCGGCACATGCTGGCGCTCGAAGATGGAACCCGGCTCAGACTCCTGGCAGGCGTTGGCGATCCGGAATTAAGCACTCTCGAACCATCCCGAATGGCAGAATCACCTACGCGATTTGGCCGTGTGAGTATGCTCCTCGAGCCGCTTGACGGCCACAAGGGTTGGCGGCTGGTCTTCTCTCGAAGGAACGGTCCTGGTGCCGAGCGCGTGGAACTGCCGCAGAAACTGGGCTGGCGTTTCACGTTCAGTACGGTGAAGGGCGCCGGGTTCACACGAGAGGGCAACTCGATTTTGGTATCTCCACAGGCGACGTCGTGGGAGGCCACCTGGACAAGTTAAGTGGCGGGCGCTACCGAGCCAGGAGACGGAACCAACCACGTCATCCTGAGTCTCGCGAAGGATCTTGCTCTGTTCCCGATGCGACGCGGCCCTGCTTATTACAAATCATAGTGACGGCCTTACTGTAGCGCCGGTGTCCCCACCGGCGTTTTCGCCCTGAGAACAAGGCCGCTGCAGAGTGTAGCGTCACTGTGATTTGTAATGCTCAGTAGATTGTCGAAGGTAGCAAAACTATAGTGACAACAACTTTTGTAGCGGCGCTCTGCGCCGAAGAGACGCCGGTGGCGACACCGGCCCCTACAGCAATGGTCGTCACTATCTTGTGTAATCCTCAATAGGTTAGATCGGAAGGAATTCGGTGGCGAGGTGCTGCCTGCCAGAATCGCCGCCAAGCCCCAATTACTTGGGGAATTGCACCCGAGGAGTTCTCGATGCGCTACCTGTTTCTATTGTTGATACTTCTTCCCTGGGAGGCTTCTGCGCAGATTTCAACCCAGCCACAGGAGTCGCAGGATCTCTGGCGTCTCCAGGACTACGAAGCGCGCCGATCCTCGAGCAACAGCATCTACCGGGACAGCAACGACGATTGCAAACACCCGATCCCGGGCGAGACCACGATACTTGCGGACCTAAAGGGCCCGGGAATAGTCAACCATCTCTGGGTGACCATCGCCGACAGCGAGTATAGCTGGCCGCGATTGCTGCGTCTGCGCGTCTATTATGACGGTCACAAGACACCGAGCGTAGACGCGCCGCTGGGCGACTTCTTCGGTGTTGGGCACGGCTACGAACGCGACCTGAATTCCATGATGGTCCGCAACGCTTCGTTCGGGCGGGCACGGAACTCCTACTGGCCGATGCCGTTTCGAAGGTCGTGCAAAATCACGGTGACGAACGAAGGCCGGCGGCGCGTGACCAGTCTCTATTACCACGTGGATTGGCAGAAGCGCAATTCCCTGCCGGAGGACACCGCCTATTTCCACGCGTACTACACGCAAGCCAATCCCCCTGCTCCCGGGAAGCTCTACACCCTGCTTAATATACGCGGCCGTGGCCAGTATGTAGGCTCCGTCCTGAATATCGTGCAGACGCAGATGGGCTGGTTTGGCGAAGGCGATGACATGTTCTATGTCGATGACGAGAAGACACCCCGGATCGAAGGGACGGGTACGGAAGACTATTTTAACGACGCCTGGGGACTACGCGTTTCGGACGGCGCCTGGACCGGCATCCCGGTAGCCGAAGGTGAAGGATTCGGGGCACGACTGACAGGCTACCGTTGGCACGTTCCCGATCCTGTCCCATTCCAGAAATCGCTGCAGGTCGGCATCGAACATTTTGGCTGGACTTACAACTCCGACGGCACCGCTCGTTCCGGGTTCGAGGAGCGGTCCGACTTCTTCTCAAGCGTGGCTTTCTGGTACCAGAAAGGTGTCAATGAAGGTCTGCCTGAGCCTGCCTATGGCCCCGAGCGCCTGCCCCTTGGGAGCGCCGTACAAATCGAAGTCGAAGACAACCTGAAAGATGTTAGTACGGTGAAAGGCGAAGCCTCGGTGCAAAAGGAAGTTTTCTGGTCGAAGGACATCCTGTTTCTAAAAGCTCAGGGTCCCGGAAGCAAAATGGATATCCCCTTCGACGTCCCTAAAGACGGCTACTACGAGGTGATATCGCAGATCGCGCAGGCGCCGGACTACGGCAACTATGTCGCTACCCTCGATGGCAAGCAGACGAATTCCACTCTGATCACCTGGGGACCGTTACAGGCCGAGGCCCCACAGGCCGAGATCATCCATGGTTTCGAACCTGAGATTTTTGTGGGCATCGACCATCGGCTAGGTTGGTTCAAGCTCTCAAAGGGACGGCACATCTTATCGTTTACGTGTGTTGATAAAGATATTCGTTCTTCCGGCTACAACCTGGGGGTTGATGGCGTGGTGCTGTCGGAGATCAAGAATGGTGAAGCTCTCGTTCACTCCGCTGGCACAGACTTGCCGCGGTTCGAGAGTCCCGAGGCCGGTGTCCCCGAGTATGGGGCGGCCAGCGGCTCCGTTTACCGGGGAAGGCCGCTGGGATTCTATATTGCGCAATTGAAACGCACTCCAGCTGAAACCAAGCCCGATGTCATCAGGATGATCGGAAGTTTTGGACCGGAGGCCGCGCCCGCTGTCGGGATCCTTACGGCCAGGTTGACTGATCCGAGTCCAGAGGTTCGGCGCGCCGCCGCTCTGGCCCTTGGCGGAATTGGACCGGGTGCGTCCGAGGCCGCGCCGCAATTGGCCAAACTGTTGAAGGATGAAACGGTGCAGGTCCGCGAGTCTGCGGTCCTCGCCTTGGGAGGAATCGGCAAAGGCGCGGCGATGACCGTACCCGAGCTTTGCGCTGCGCTTAAAGACAAGACTGCGACGGTCAGGATGGGAGCCGCGAGCGCCCTCGGAAGCATGAACGAAGCCGCCGAGCCTGCCGTCCCTTTCTTGACGGCAGCCTTGGAAGTGCCTGATTTGGAAGAGCGTAGTGAGGAGGTGCAGGTGCTCCGCAACATCGCGTATGCGCTCGGCAATATCGGTCCGGGAGCAAAAAGCGCAATACCGGCCCTGAAGAAGATCCAACACCTGCGCGTGAAGTATATCGCCGAAGAGGCTGTGGCCAAGATCCAGGGAACGCCCTCGCCCACCTGGCATTGACCGCTTTTGGGCTAGCGACTATCACAGGTGGGGAACCCTCGCATCCCGAGTCCCTTCCCTTGTCATCCTTAAGCGAAGAGGTCATGGCCCTTCAGCCCACCCACCGCTATGCGTGAAAGATGCGCGAAGCGCCTTGGAGTGCGGCAGCGAATCTGCCGCCTTAAATTCCCGGCGAAAGCCGGTGGCTGACGCCTTGCAATGCGACTTTCCTCAGGGGCGCCAGTCATCGACCTTATCGCTTAAAAAAACGGATTCCGCGCTGCTGGTTGCGCGTGTCCAGGGCATGCGAACAGCACTCCTTCGAGACTCTTGGCACGTAGTCAAATAGCTTACTGAAACGATTAGAAATTCCGCTTGACAACGCGATTTGCCGATGGTTTACTACGCAACGAAGATCCAGCCGGACCGCTTCTTTCGTTGCCGGCTGAATCGTGTAGACTGCTACTTATTGGCGTCGAACGATCTCACGCTTACGGCCACTGTTCTGGAGGAACACCCCGGTGCGGATGTGATTGTGACGAGCCCGCACCGATCGCCGTTTTCAAGAGTCAGAAGCGGTCAGCTCCTCGCGTAGCAAGCCCCGGAAATCGATTCGTACTAAACCGGTCCCAGCCGTGGGGTCAAGGGTTCTCACTCCGTTTCCACATTTTCGAGGAAAGAGGATTTTGGAGAGGAGGAAATGCCGAACATGCAAATATTCAATCTTGTAAGTTCCGGGAAACGCTGGGGTCCTTGCCACCTTAGGTGCGCGGTGATCCTGGGGTGTGCCTTAGCTGGCCTAGTGCTTCTGCTCGGCACGCCCGCGGCTTATGGACAGGCCACCATTAATGCTGCTTTAAGCGGCTCAGTACTGGACGGGTCCGGGGCCGCAATCCCTGAGGCGATGGTAACGCTCTCGGATTCCAGTAAGGGCTTCACTCGAACGCAAACCACTCAGCCCGACGGGATATATTCGTTCACCCTCATCCCGGCTGGCACCTACACGCTTCGTGTGGAAAAAGAGGGCTTCAAGACCCTTGTAAAAGGGGGAATTACCCTGATCGTGGGCCAAGCGGGTAATCAGGACGTCGTCTTGCAGATAGGAGACACACGCCAATCGGTAGAAGTGACCGCAGCTGCCCCAATCGTGAACACTAGCAACGCCACAGTCGGATCGGAAGTAACGCAGCGGGAGACGGTGGAACTCCCCCTCAACTGGCGCAACGTTTTCGGCTTGGTGATGCTTGATTCCAGCGTCAACCGGCTGCCGAACAATGAGGCCGGGGCCGGTGGGGAAATCACGGACCAGGGGATTGGTTATTTTGACTTTGGCGGCGGTCGATCGAGAAACTCGTCCTTTCTCCTCGATGGCCACTGGAATAACACGGGCGACTGGGGCGGGATCATCTATGCGCCAGGCGTGGACGAGACACAGGAATTCAAGATCGTGACTCATGCGTTTACCGCACAGTATGGCTGGAGCATGGGAAACGTCTTGAATGCCATCACCAAAAGCGGGACATCAAGCTTCCACGGTGATGTTTTCGAGTTCCTACGCAACGACAACATGGATGCCAACAACTTCTTCGCGAACAAGGCCGGCGATCCCAGGCCCGATTTCAAGCGCAATAACTTCGGAGTATCCGCAGGGGGGCCCTTGTACATCCCCAAGATTTACGAGCAGAAAGACAAGACGTTTATCTTCGGGTACTACGAGGGTCTGCGCCAGCAGAGTCCTTACACCCAGACCGTAACTGTTCCAACTGATGCCATGAAGGCCGGCGACTTTTCAGGGCTGCTGGATACCTCAACTTCGATCGGCACGGACCAACTGGGTCGCCCGATCTATAAGGGGGCGATTTACAATCCATTTTCGTCCCGGCCTGACGGCAATGGTGGCTTCATTCGCGACGCTTTTGGGGCGACTGCCGCCAACGGCTGGAAACCCACCAATATGATTCCTTCCGCCATGTTCGACGGCGTGGCCAAGAACATGCTGCAGTATTGGCCCTCGCCCAGGTTCCCTGGCCTTAGCAACAACTATGTGGATACGGGAAGCTTGCCAGGGTGGGTCGACAAATACAGCGTGCGCGTCGACCACAACATCAGCGAAAAATCTCGCTTCTTTGCCCGCTGGTCATGGGACCGGATCTACCAGCAGGGCACCGGCGACATCTTCGGAAAGGACAATCCCGGTGGGCCCGGTAGTGGCAACCCGAACCCCCGCTGGGATATCGGCACCAACTATACACACATGTTCAGTCCCACCCTGGTCTTGAGCGTCACCGGGGGATGGAACCGGTGGTTTGAAGGCTTCCGGCCAACTACGGGCAACGGCTTCAAAACGTCGAGCCTGGGGCTGCCCTCGTTCCTTGATCAAGTACCCTTTTTCCCCTCGATCGGGATCCAGGATGTGTATGGCCTAGGCGCGGGGTATTGGAGCGCCACACCCCGGGAACCCAGAACCCTAATGGTAGACGTCACCAAGGTCTTGGGCTCGCACACCTTCACGATGGGTTACCAGAATATCTGGATACAAAATTATGAGACCTTCATCGATCCGGTCGGTTTCAACTTTGACCGGGGCATGAGCAATGGACCCAATCCACTCAACCCGGTCTCCGGTACCGGCTACGGGTTCGCCTCCTTCCTGATGGGCGCGGGCGCAGGTTCGGGCACGCCGGGGCAATTCACTGCCGCTGGCGCCGGCGGGCAATTCCCTTTGAATGCCGATTCCGCGTTTATGAAGAAGTATCGGGGGTTGTATTTCCAAGATGACTGGAAAGTTAACCGCAGGACCACCCTTAACTTAGGGCTGCGTTGGGATATGCAGACGGCGCCCACGGATCGCTTCAACCGTATTTGGGCATACAGTCGTCTCGCCCCGAGCCCGCTCACTGGCCTTGTCCCTGACCAGTACTCCGGCCCGGACGGGAAGATCTACCCCTTGACCCTGCTCGGCAAACTCGACCCCGTTGGGACGTCGTCCGCTCCATTTGGACGTTCCGTCTATAATGCCCCGCTCAACAACTGGGCTCCACGCATAGGCTTGGCGCACCAGCTTTCGGACAAATTAGTTGCGCGCGGCGGATTCGGCATCTTCTTCACCGAGTCCCACGAAGTGAGCAGCTACCAGGGCTTGTCTCTATACGGATTCTCGACGCTGACACCCTGGGTAGCCACTGTGGGTGGGGTCACTCCTTACAACCTGCTCAGTAATCCCTTCCCGAACGGCTACATTCAGCCTGTGGGAAGGGCTGACGGGGAGCTAACGATGATCGGGAATTCTATCGACACCTTTCCGCCCAACACGCGAAAAACACCGTACGTCTCCCAGTGGACGGGAAGCTTACAATACCAATTTACCCCGAACGATGTCCTCGATGTCACCTATGTGGGAAACCATGGCACGGGTTTGACGACGGGGAGCATTACCGGAAACCAGCTCACCCCGGATAAGCTGGCCTTGGGCGACCAATTGCTCCAACCCGTCGCCAACCCATTCTATTCTTACTTCAACCAACATAACATCCAGAGCGGCTGCGGGCTCGATCAACCCACGGTCCCCTGGCGTCAATTGCTACGGCCTGCCCCACAGTACTGCGGCACCTCATGGAAATACATGCCCGGTGCTTATTCCAACTACCACGGACTCACCGTTAACTACCGGCGTAGTTGGAAAACGGGTATGCACGTCCTGGCCTCTTTCACGTGGTCAGTGTATCGGGACAACTCCACTGGACCCGGGTTTGGATTTAGCCCAGACCGGGACCGGCTGGCTTATGATTACTCACTTAACTACAATAACATCCCGAAGAGCTTCGTCCTGAGCTACATTTACGAACTGCCCGTCGGCCGCGGCAAGAGGTGGGGTAACCAACTGAACAGCATCGCAAACGGAATTCTTGGTGGCTGGCAACTCTCAGGTATCACCACGTTCAAGGACGGATGGCCATTGGCCATTTCGGGCGACGATAACGTGAATAACTTCAATAACTCCAGTCGTCCCAACTGCACAGGTAACCCATCCGTCGCGAACCCAACAATCGATAAGTGGTTCAACACCGATGCTTTCTCGGCACCCCCAGCCTATACCTTCGGCAATTGCCCCAGAACCCTTGGCAGCATACGCGCCATGGGTCGTAACAATTGGGATATCAACCTGGCGAAGGACTGGAAGTGGCAGGAGAGATTCCGCATCCAGTTCAGGGGTGAGTTCTTTAATGCGTTCAACCACACCTATTTGTTAGGACCCGACACCTACCTTCAAAGCGCCACGTTCGGCCAAGTCTCCAGTGCCGGAACGCCGCGTGACATTCAACTTGGCTTGAAGGTTTACTGGTAGTCTTTCGTTTGTATGAAGCTGAAGTCATCGAGCAGCCTGGGCGGTTTTGGGAATGACCGCCAAGGCTGCTTTTTTTTGGGGAAACGGATTTCGCCCCGACCGGAGCGGTGGTATTGTTTGGCTGCATCATGCTCTTAACTCTCTTCCTTAGGGTCATCGCCACCCGCGCCCAAGCCTTGGCAAGGAATCGCCGCGCGGCTCCGGCCGTGTGTGCAGATAAAACCGACACCATGCGGAGAGTTTACAGCGGGCCATTTCGGTCATTGCTTTTTCTGGCCCTTTCGTTGAGCGCGTTCACGACATCCCGAGCTCAGGAGCGCCGCCCAAAGCCGGAGGCAGCGGCGCCCAATCAAGCAGACGTCGACGTTCTTGCAAAGAGTGCTGAACACGATTTGATGAACAAGGACTACAGTGCCGCTGCTCAGAAATATGAACGGCTGGCACAATTACAACCGCAATCGGCGAACATCTATAATAATCTGGGATTGGCCTACCGTATGGGCGGACGCCGGGACGATGCGATCAAGGCCTTTGAAAAAGCACTGGCCCTGAATCCCGATCTCGCTTCAGCCAATCTTTTGGCGGGCATCTCGTATATCGAGCTGAATCAGCCTGCTCGGGCCATTGTACCGTTGGAAAGAGCTCTCGACCGCGATCCTTCTAATCGCGACGCCCTCCTCGCCCTCGCCAGCGCCTACTTCGGCCTGAACCAATTCGATCGCGCGGTTGCGGTGTACGAGCGGGAGGTCAAGCTCCGACGGAACGACGCCGACGCCTGGTATGCGATGGGCCTGTGCTTCGAGCATCTTGCCGAGGCCAGCACCCGGCGTCTCTCGGAAACCGCCCCGGAGTCCTCCTACACGCACAAGATCATTGGTGAATACCTCATCGAGCAGGATGCCGGTGTCGAGGCAGAGGAAGCCTTTCGGCGAGCCATCTCCAGCGCCGCGAGCCGCGACGATGATAGTCTGCACGCCGGCCTGGGATTCGCTCACCTTCGTCTTGGCGAATTCAACAAGGCACAGGACGAATTTCGAGCCGAACTCGACCTGCACTCCGGAAATCTCGATGGGAAACTGGGCTTGGCTGCGCTCGGCCTGCAACAAAAGGAGTGGTCGAACGCGGGGCGATATCTATGCGAGATCTACACGGCTGATCAAGGTTACTTCGAGAGCCGCCTCGACTTCCTGATATCCCTTCTTCCCGATTCTGCCCTCGCCCAGGCGTTGGATGCGGGGGGAGTCTCTCCGCCTGGATCGCGTTGCGATGCCATGCGGGGTCTGCTTCAGAGCGAAGCGACTTCCACCAAGCCCGTTCTGGCGAATACGGAGGCGTTTGCCGCTGCTGATTCGAAGGCTCGCCGAGCGGACGCGCCGAGCGGGGTAAACAGAGCGGGCGCGCGTCGCGCCGCTGAGTCAGGCAGATTTGGCGAGTGTGCCAGGCTGCTACAACAGATGTCGCCCCTTAGTGCTGACGACCGGTTGTTGCTGGCTCGCTGCAACTGCCTCACCGGCCGATTCCTCCTGGCCTTCGAAACCGCGCAGACCGTCACCAAGGCCGAGCCGAAGAATCCGGCAGCGCTTTACTGGCAGGCTGAGGCCGCAAGGCGCCTGGCCCAAGCCGCTCTCCAGCGCGCCATGGTCATGAGTCCCGACTCCTGGCAGGGGCATCTGCTGCTCGGCGATTTGTATCGGCAGCGCAAGCAATACGAGGTGGCGATATCCCACTACCAGGCAGCTGCCCGCTTGAAAGCTGACAGCCCCGGACCTTTTCTGGGACTGGCCACGATCTACTGGCAGACGGGCCAGTACGCCCAGGCCGAGGTGGCGCTCAAAGCTGCGCTGCATACGGCTCCTGATAATGCGCTCGCCAACTTCGAGCTCGGTGACGTCTACGTTCGCCAACGCCGTTTTGAGGAAGCGCTACCCTATCTGCAAAAGCACATTGCTCAAGCAGGCAATCTTCTGGCTGCACACGGCGACCTGGGAAAGGCCCTCGCCGCCCTGGGAAGAAACCAGGAAGCCATCACGGAACTACTCAAGGCACTACCTACAGACCGGCTCGGAGAGATTCACTATCAGCTTTCACAGCTTTACAAGAAAGAAGGGCAGCCGGATCTCGCGCGCCAAGCCCTGGCCGAGTCGGAGGATCTACGAAACCGTGAGCATGAAACTCAGGGTCGCCACCTGGAGCGAGCAGTAGACGCCCGCCAGGATGCCACTGCTCCAAAACCCTGATCGCGATTAGCTCCCATCACAAAATTGCTTGGCGATTACACAATCTAGCTAGTGCCAACGACTTTTGCAGGACCTGGCCACGCCACTTCGATGTGGCACTGGCTTCCAGCCCGTGGACGGCGAAATTTCGAAAGAAGGCGCAAAGTGAAGCGAAGAGATCTCCTGGTAAGTGCCGGCCCGGCTCTAGCGGCAGGGTTTGCATCGAAGGCGGCTCCGCTTGATCGGACGCGAGACAAGATTGGATTACGGCTGTTCGACGTGCAGGAATTCGGCGCAGCCGGCGACGGCAAGGCGCTCGACTCGCCCGCCGTCAACCGTGCCATCAACGCCTGCCATTCGACGGGTGGAGGGGTCGCGTACGTTCCGCCTGGAGTATACCGCTGTGGCACGGTGATCCTGCAGAGCAACGTGACCCTCTACCTGGAGGCTGGGGCCACGATACTCGGCAGCACGGATATTTCGGATTACGCTCCTCAACCCGGGCCGCAGCCGGAGGCTGACAACAACGAGCGGCACCTGATCTTCGCTCGCGACGCCGAGAATGTCGGCTTGGCAGGACCGGGGCGCATTGACGGGCAGGGACCCGCTTTCTGGGTTCCGAGCGGTCGCGCAGCCGTGCCTCCCGATGAGAATTGGCGGGATGTCGCCATCTACGATTGGAAGCCACTCGAACGTCCTTCGCCGATGGTGGAGTTCGTTGAGTGCCGCCATCTGCGCATCGAAGACGTTCGCATCGAGAACGCCCCAGGCTGGACTCTAAGGCCGGTAAACTGCGAAAACGTCACCATTCGTGGTATCTCCATCCGCAACCCCGTGTTCGGTCCGAATGCGGATGGCATCGACATCACCGGCTGCCGCAATCTCTTCATCTCCGACTGCTCGCTCGATACGGCTGACGATGCGATCTGCCTTAAAAGTGAGGGCGCTTATGGGTCGGAACCGCGCCTCACCAAGAACATTGTGATTACCAATTGCGTTCTCACCTGCTGCTGCAACGGGCTGAAGTTCGGTACCGCCAGTTGGGGCGGATTTGAAAATGTCACCTTTTCGAACAGCGTTATTTACAACGAAGCCGTCGATCTCAAGGCGCGGGTTATTTCGGGTGTTGCGCTCGAAGTGGTGGATGGCGGCTGGATGGATGGGGTGGTCATCTCAAACATACGGATGCAGCGGGTGCGCACCCCCATCTTCATTCGTCGCGGGAAGCGGAATACACGGCGGGACGGAGCGCCGGGGTTCCTGCGAGGCATCATGATCGAAAACGTGTACGCCAGCGGATCCATTCTTACCAGTTCCATTACCGGCGTGCCTGGTTCGGATGTCGAAGACGTAACGCTCTCGAATATTCGCATTGAAAGCGAGGAAGCAGGCAAGCAAGAGTGGGTGGGCCGCGAGATACCCGAGGTCCCCTCGGCCTACCCGGAGGCGCGCATGTTTGGCCGGTTGCCTTCCTTCGGCTTATACTGCCGGCACGTTTCGGGGCTTCGTCTTCGCGATCTTGTAATCGGAGGTGCAGCTGAGGAAATGCGCCCGGCGCTCGTCTGCGACGATGTGAGAAATCTCGACATCAGCGGCTTGAGAACAACCGCCACTTCGAGCTCGCAGCCTGTCGTCAAGCTGATTCAGACGAGCGGAGCCTGGCTTCGGAATTGTGCGGCTCCGGAGGGCAGCGCACTCTTTCTTGAGGCACAGGGCGATCGTACGGGAGGGGTCCTGTTGACAGGCTGCGATTTGAGGGGTGCAAAGAAGGCCGTCGAGTTGGGCCCGGGCGTGCCACCAGAGGCGGTCTCATTCTCAGGAGATGAGATACGGCCTTGACATCGGCGCGAGTAGCACTTAAATGCCGTCGTTGGGCCATCTAGGGCTATGGGTTTTCTAGCTCTACGGCGGATGTCCACTGGGGACAGGCCTGATGCGGACACCTGACTTGTTTCGCCGCCGCCTTGGCGATGCACTTCTTGAGGGAGGTAGTTGTCGCAGACAGAGCGAGCTCCCTTGCGACACCGGAGGAAGGCAAACCGCGCCTATTGCGCAATGCCGCTTCAGCTCTAGTGGGCTGAAAGGTTGACGAAAACCCTCGCGTACTGGTGTTCTAATAGGGCGTCCCTGCCCACGAGGTGGGGCCGCGAAGGAAACGCCGCAATCCGCACCCGGTAATAGCGAAAGTCGATGTAGTCCATCCGATCCCAATCGAAGAAGTCGACGAAGTGGAGTTCAGCATCAGTCGAACTGATTTCTTTGACCGGATCATCCCAGTAGTGGTTCGCGTCTCCTTCCCGTGGCCGCTCAATCATGATCGGGACTGGGCCCGGGTCCGAGGGCACTACACGATAACTATGATCTGGTGACACGCTGTTCAGATCGCAACAATGACCTCTCTCCACCCGCGCCACGACAAGCGCTTTGAACAATAGCCTCGTTATCTGCTCGAATTGGTCGCGCGAGTCCCAATCCCGTAAATCCGGCTCAGACCAGAACCCCATGTTCCAGATCGATCGAGCCAGAATCCTGTAGTGATCAAATAGATTTGTTATTTCACGCATACTCGAGCTTAGATTCAGAATAACGCTGGAGTCCCGAATATCGCTTTGTGAAAAATGCGCAGGTCCGCGGATTCCGATTGTACTCGATCCCACGTCCTGTGAGTTCCCCTGTGGATCCAGGTGCGTTACAGCTAAGCTAGCCAGACCTCTGACGCGCACGAGGCATGGCTAACGCGGGAGGCGCATATATCCCGCCGTTGGCACGTGTGCGATCTCAGAAGCACACGAGGAACGCCCTATTCCGGGCGGACGCGGACCAGCATAAGAATAAAGCCGGCGAGGGAAGCTGCCGCCAGGGTGATCATCAACCTGAGCGGAGCGTGCGCGAGGGCGCCGGCAACCGGTCCTCCCGCCGCGCTACCGAGGAAGTTCATGGTGTTGTAGGCGCCGAGGGCGGTACCGTAGGCGGACCTCGGCGACCGGCGGCTCACCTCGCTGGGGAGTACGGGCTCCAAACCACCAAAGCCGACGAAGAAGAGGGCTCCGGGTATGAGCACGGCAATCAGATGGCCGGGATTCATGCCCACCAAGCCGGGTCGAAAGAGCAACAGAGAACTGGCGGCCATCAGCAGAAAAGAAAAGGCCGCGAAAGGCCGCGCCTGGCCCCGGTCCGCCGCCCGCGAGATGCCGAACATGGCGAAAGCATTGGCGACCAGCATGGGCAGCAGGATCAGGTAATACTGGCGCGGTTTCAGATGAAGCTGTGAGGTGGCGAGCAAAGGAAAGGTCAGGAAGAAAGCGGAAAGGAAGAAGTTAAGCAGAAAGCCGCCGCCGTTAATGGCAAGGAGCGCTTTCGAGCGCAAGACCTGGCCCAGGGGCGCACGCTCTTCGGCGTGGACAGGACCCTCGGGTAGGTAGCGCAACACCAGGCCGTCGGTAAGTAGTCCCAAGGCTCCGGTGAGCCAGAACAGCACCTCAAAGCGGTTGCCGAATATCCCGGCGAGCCAGGGCCCGGCCATGACGCCCACCACAAACGAGGCTCCAATCGGAATCCCCAGGGCGGCCATGGCCACGGAGCGCCGCTCCGGTTCGATGTGGTCGGCGAGGGCGGCAAAGGCGGTGGAAACGATGGCTCCGCAACCCTGGATCAGGCGTCCGCCAATCAGCACCCAGATCTGCCACGAATGCGGGAACCAGGAAGGCATGGCGCAGAGGAACGATCCGGCGCTGAAAACGGTCATTCCCAGCATCAGGACTTTGCGCCGGCCAATGCGGTCAGAGAGCCGGCCCAGGGGTACCTGGAAGATGGCCATGGTCAGGGGGTACGCGCCGAAGGCGAATCCCACCAGGACCAGCGAGGGGGTGAACTGCAGTCCGTATAGCGTGAAGACCGGCAATACCAGGAATATGCCGAGCATCCGCAGTCCGACCAGGCTGCCGAGCGCGAATAAGATCTTTCGCTGGGTGGTGGTAAAGGGAATTCGGGATCGTGGGACGGCAGTTGACATGGGGCAAGCGAGAGGATCGAGGACGAGTGGATGGCTCCCTTGCTTAGGCTATTAAGGGCTTAATCCACGAACTCAGCCTCCACCCGCCGGGGCAGCAGGCCTTTCTCAAAGCCTTTGTTCAGAAAGAGTTGTACAGCCCGTCGCCCCTCCGGGCCATAGTCCAAGGTGCGCTCGTTCACATACATGGAGACGAAGTGGTCGGCGGTAGACGCGTCGAGCCCGCGCGCAAACTGCATCGCGTAAGCGAGCGCCGGTTCGCGGTGGTCGAGTCCGTGCTGGATACTCTGCCGCAAAAGACGGCTAGCGTCACTAATAACCTCAGGGCCAAGCGACCGCCGTATGACATTTCCGCCCAATGGTAGAGGCAAGCCGGTCTGCTGGTGCCACCACTCACCCAGGTCCAGCACCCGGGTCAGACCCGATTGGGCGTAGGTCAACTGAGCCTCGTGGATTATCAATCCGGCCGCGGCCTGACCCTCGATCACACGATCGAGAATGCGGTCAAAAGGGGTGAACAACGGCTCGAAGTCTGGCTCGTAGAGCTTAAGGGTCAGAAAGGCCGAGGTGAACTTGCCGGGTACGGCGATCGTCTTACCGCGCAGACCGCCCGGGCCCAAGGGTCCGCGGGCGACTACCATGGGACCATAGCGCTCGCCAAAGCTCGCGCCACAGGGCAGAAGCAGGTACTTGTCCGCCACATAGGCATAGCCGTGGAAAGAAACCGCGGTGATGTCGTAGACACCACGGAGAGCCTTCTCGTTCAAGCTTTCGATATCTTCGAGAACATGCTCAAAGCGGTAAGGACCCGCCGCGATCTTCTTGGTGGCGAGCCCGTAGAACATGAAGGCGTCGTCGGAATCGGGACTGTGGGCAAGCTTCAGCGTAATGCTGCCGATGGTCGCAAACACACTCTGCGCTATATCCTCGATGCTTCCCTGGCTCAATTGCTGGCCCCCCCGGGCGTGAACAAGGATTGTAGCACACTGCCCCGGGGCTGCCAATGTTTTCACCGGGCTTATTGGGCTTGTTTGACCGGGCTTGGCGGTTCAATGCCCGGCCGGTGCCGATGGCTGGGAGGCCGCACGATAAATAAACACATAAGGACCGAGGCTTCGTGTCGAAGTCATCTAGAATCAATAAGAAATGGACTCCAGATGCAGACTATACGATTGCCCTCCCGGCTCTGGTTTCTCGTCTCTTGACAAAGCAAAAGGGCGGGGAGAAATCCCCGCCCTTGGGCACTGCATGCAGAACTGCAATCAAGCGTGCTGTGACTGCCTCGTGCACTCTGCTTACCGCTTAGTTGTAGATCAGTCAATACACGCCCGGTTCATCAGTACATGCCGCCGCCCATGCCGCCTCCCGGAGGTCCGGCCGCAACCTTCTCTTCCTTCTCCGGGATCTCGCAAATCAACGCTTCAGTGGTAAGAAGCAAGGATGCGATTGACGCGGCGTTCTGCAACGCCGTGCGGGTGACCTTGGTCGGATCGATGACCCCGGCTTCCACCAGATCCTCGAATACTTCCGTCTGGGCGTTAAAGCCGAAGTGGGTGTTGCTGTTGTTCCGCACTTTCTCGACCACCACGGCGCCTTCGTGACCGGCGTTGCCGGCAATGAGGCGAACCGGCTCTTCGAGTGCCCGCTTCACGATATTGATGCCGATCTGCTCATCGCCCGCCGCCTTAAGCTTCTCCAAGGCCGCGACGCTCCGGAGCAGCGCTACACCACCGCCGGGGACGATGCCTTCTTCGACAGCAGCCTTAGTGGCGTGCATGGCGTCCTCGACCCGAGCCTTCTTCTCCTTCATCTCGGTCTCAGTCGCCGCACCCACCTTGATCTGGGCCACACCGCCCACCAGCTTGGCCAGACGCTCCTGCAGTTTTTCGCGGTCGTAGTCGGAAGTCGTCTCTTCTACCTGCGACCGGATCTGCTTTACCCGGCCTTCGATGTCGCTGGTCTTGCCGGCGCCCTCGACGATGGTGGTGTTGTCCTTATCGATGGTAATTTTCTTGGCCTTGCCGAGATCATCCAGCTTCACGTTCTCGAGCTTGATGCCGAGATCCTCGGAAATAGCTTTGCCGCCGGTAAGGACGGCAATGTCATCCAACATGGCCTTCCGGCGATCGCCGAAGCCTGGAGCCTTCACCGCCGCAGCCTGCAGCGTACCGCGGATCTTGTTGACCACCAGCGTTGCCAGCGCCTCGCCTTCCACATCCTCGGCGATAATCAGCAGCGGGCGGCCCGACTTGGCGATCTGTTCGAGCAAGGGGAGCAGGTCCTTCATGGAGCTGATCTTCTTCTCGTGGATGAGGATCAGCGCGTTTTCCAGCACCACTTCCATGCGCTCAGGATCGGTGACGAAATACGGCGAGAGATAGCCGCGGTCGAATTGCATGCCTTCGACCACTTCGAGCGTGGTCTCCATGGTCTTCGACTCTTCCACGGTGATAACGCCATCCTTGCCGACCTTCTTCATGGCCTCGGCGATGATCGTGCCGATGGTGTGGTCGTTGTTAGCTGAAACCGCGCCCACTTGGGCGATCATGGCGCCCTCGACCGGCTTCGAAAGCTTCTCGAGTTCGCCCTTGATGTGCTTCTTGCTTCCGTCCTTCTGGGTCTCGTCGTGTCCGCAGATCGCCTGAACTGCGAGCTCAATACCGAGCTTCACCGCCATCGGATTCGCGCCGGCCGCCACCGTCTTCACGCCCTCGCGGAAGATCGCCTGCGCCAGTACAGTCGCAGTGGTCGTGCCGTCGCCGGCCACGTCGGACGTCTTCGAGGCCACTTCGCGCACCATCTGTGCGCCCATGTTTTCGAGTGGATCCTTCAGCTCGATTTCCTTCGCCACCGTCACGCCATCCTTGGTGATGGTGGGTGAACCGAACTTCTTGTCAAGCACCACGTTGCGGCCCTTGGGGCCAAGCGTGATCTTCACGGCGTCGGCCAGTTGATTCACGCCTCGCAGAATCGCTTGGCGGCTCGCCTCACCGTGGATGATTTGCTTTGCATTAGCCATTCTCGGTCCTCCAGAATTTTCAGATTTCGTAATCTACCGGTTCCCCGGTCGTCAGTTGTCAGTCGCAGAACCTCACCGTTTGTCCGGCGGGTGGCGGCGAACAACAGAGTAAGATCGTTACTTCTTGCCGCCGGCGGCCTTGGTTGTGCCTTCTAGCACACCCAGGATCTCTTCTTCGCGTACGATCAGGTATTCCTCGCCATCCAGCTTGATCTCGGTGCCGGAATACTTGCCGAAAAGAATCCGATCGCCTACTTTCACGTCGAGCGGCGTCACCTCTCCCTTGTCGTTCTTCTTGCCGCCACCAACGGCGATCACTGCCGCCTCTTGAGGCTTTTCCTTGGCCGTGTCGGGAATGATGATACCCCCTCGAGCGGCTTCTTTCTCTTCCGTCCGCTTGATAAGGATGCGGTCATGCAGAGGCCTGAAAGTCATCTGTTGCTCTCCTTTTGGGTTTACTGAATTGATGCTGCCGGACTGTCAAAATCCGGCGTGTGCCTGTTTGTGACGTTGATTCTAGAAGGGGACAAATTCGTGGGTTTTATGAGATTGGTGGAAGAACCCTCGGCTTGACCCTACCCATTTATGGCACTCGTTAACTCAGAGTGCCAATTCTATTGATAAAGCAGAATTATGTCAAGTATAAAATTTTGTTCCTGGCACTCAATGGCGGTGAGTGCCAATTACTGCTTCTTGTTCGATCTCCGCGTCAGCGCCGCGGATCGTGTAGACTGGTTCGCAGTGCGCGGAGTATCCAAGAACATCGAGATAAGCGGATTCGTACTCGCGGGCGGAGTCAGTCGCCGCATGGGCCGTTCCAAGGCCGAGATTACCTTGGGAGACCAGACGATGCTACGCCTTCAGATTCGACGCCTGCTGCGGGTCTGCGGACGAGTAGCGGCGGTAGGAGTTCCTCTGGCACGAGAAGCCCATGCAGCTCTCGATGACACGGTTTCGATCCCAGACCCGATACCCGGCCGCGGTCCGCTGGGAGGAGTCTTCGCAGGTCTCATGGCGAGCCAGACCGAATGGAATATCTTCCTGGGCTGCGATCTGCCTTTCGTCTCCCCCCGCCTTCTTCACTACCTGTCTCGGGAGGCACTTGCCGGGAACGCCGAGGCGGTGATTCCGGAGTCACGCGATGGTCGGCGGCAACCCCTATGCGCTGCCTACCGCCGCAGCGCCCTCTACGCCGCCCGCAGCCGGTTGGAGCGGGGGGAGAACCGCATGAGCCGTTTCTGCGCGGCGCTCCGCTGTCAGGTGATATCGTGGCCGGAACTCGCCAAGGCCGGATTCGCGGCGCGGGTTTTTGATAACATGAACACGCCCCAGGACTACGAGGCTGCGAGGAAGCGCCTGGATTTCCCCGGTCCTTCGTCCCTCCTGGCTGGCACTTAGCTATGCATCTTATCCAAATCATCGTGCTCTTCATTGCCGCAGCCCTGGCCGGGGCGCTCAACTCTGTTGCCGGCGGCGGCAGTTTCTTTTCCTTTCCCGCCTTAATCTTTACGGGCGTCCCACCGATCATCGCTAACGCCACCTCCACGGTAGCCATCTGGCCAGGATCGGTGGCTAGCGTCGGCGCCTACTGGAGGCGGCTGCCGCGCGATCCACGAATCCTCGTCACCATGTCCGTCGTGAGCCTCGCCGGAGGGATCATCGGCGCGCGGTTGCTGCTCCATACCAGGCAAGAGACCTTTATGAGGATGGTGCCCTATCTCTTCCTCGTGGCCACGCTGCTCTTCGCTTTCGGCAAGCAAATTTCCGGCAGACTCGCCCGGATTGTGAAGCACGAGGGGCGAGCCTCCGGCAAGACGATTGCTAGCGCCGCCGTCGTCCAGCTCCTAATCGCCATTTATGGAGGCTTCTTTGGTGGAGGGATCGGCATCCTCATGCTGGCGCTGCTGGCCATCGTGCGCATGGAGGACATCCATGCCATGAACGGCGTGAAGGCCCTGTTGGCCACGGTGATCAATGGCGCAGCCGTCGTGACCTTCATCATTGCCCGCGCGGTCTATTGGCCCCAGGCCCTGCTGATGATCGTCGGAGCCGTACTGGGCGGGTACGGCGGAGCCACTTGGGCCCAGAAAATCGCACCCGTTTGGGTTCGGCGGTTCGTGATCCTGGTCGGATTGGCAATGTCGGGATATTTCCTTTGGAAACACTAACGTTGTTTAGGTAGAGCCGCCCTTTAGGGCGGCAGATGCCAGGCTAAAGCCCGGCGCTACAATGAATTGGAAAATGTGTCGGGGGTAATCCTACTTTCCAACGCGCAACACAAGGAATCGGCGCTTTACCGTCTCTGATAAACTGAAAGGACGGACGGGAAGAGGTTAGCATGCTCTCTGAGACGGATGATCGGAGCGAGTCCCAGATTGAGCGCACCGACCCCTTCATCGACTTCGTTCATGTCTCCAAAGCCTTCGGCGAGCAGCGTGTGCTCGATGACGTGAACTTCGAGGTGCGGCGAGGGGAAACGGTGGTGGTGCTGGGACGGAGCGGTGTGGGCAAAAGCGTGACCCTAAAGCTCATGATGGGATTTCTTCATCCCGATGCGGGAGAGGTTCGCGTGGGTGGCCGCGTCGTCTCGCGTCTCTCGGAAGAGGACATGCTCGCAGTTCGCCGCTGCGTGACCATGGTCTTCCAGTCGGGAGCGTTGTTTGACTCGCTGACGGTGTCTGAAAACGTGGCTTATCCCCTGCGCGAGCGGGCCGAGCGGGCGGGCAAATTCTCGGCCGACGAGGATCGCGTGCAGAAGCGCGTGGACGAACTGCTCGACCTGGTCGAGCTGCGTGAGGCCAAAGACCTCATGCCGGCCGATCTCAGCACCGGCATGAAGCGTGCCGTGGCCATTGCGCGCGCTTTGGCAGCCGAGCCCGAAGCCATCCTCTACGATGAGCCCACGACCGGCGTCGATCCTCTGATGGCGGTTATCGTCGGCGATCTTATTCTGAAGCTCAAGCGCCAGAAGCATATTACTTCTGTGGTGGTCACGCACGATATGAAGCTCGCGCGTAAACTGGCGGACCGGGTGGTCTTCCTGATGGACGGGCGCGTCGGCTATTTCGGCCCTGTAGACGGACTCGATGAGTCGCCGGAACCACTGATCCGCGATTTTGTCGAATTAGATGAAGCGCCGTTCTTGGCGTAGCCGGTGCTCATCGGCCAGCATCGCCGTGCTCAACCCAGATCGCCATTCCTGCAGCAATGAAGTCAAAACCTCAAATGACCCTCGACCGAGTCCTCTCGCGCCTGGGTCTCGCCTCGCGGACTTCCGCGCGCGAAATAATCCAGGCAGGACGGCTGAGAGTGAATGGGCGCGTGGTCCGCGATCCGGATTGTTGGGTGCGCCCCCGCGAAGACGTCGTGCAACTCGACGGACGGCGCCTGAAGCCCGCGCGCAAGCGCTACCTGCTGCTCTACAAACCCAAGGGCGTCATCACCAGCCACGGAGATCCGGACGGGCGAACCACCGTCTATGACCTGCTCCGCACAGGGGTTGGTCGTCAGGACGCGGCGCGGCAGGCAGGACATGCGAATCCGTCGGAGGAAGAGGGCCGCTGGGTATCTCCCGTGGGACGCCTCGACAAGGACACCTCCGGCTTGCTGTTACTTACCAATGATAACGAATTCGCCGATTTCATCATGAGCCCCGAATCGCACGTTTCTAAAACCTACCTTGTAAAGACCAATGGATTGCTCTCGAACGAAACCATCGCGCTGCTCAACGCCGGCGTGGAGATGAAGCGAGGCGACCGGGCTCAGCCCGTAAGCGTAAGGCGTACGGAGGATCGCGGTAAGTATACGTGGCTCGAGGTGGTGCTGACTGAAGGCAAGAATCGCGAGGTCCGCCGCATGATCGAGGCGGTGGGGTCGAAGGTGTTGAAGCTGGTGCGGACACGTATCGGTCCGCTGACACTAGAGGGGCTGGAAATCGGGAAATGGCGCGAAGTCACACCAGCAGAACTTGCGAAATTGAGGCGGCCAATAACTGTGGTACGTAAGGAAGTAAGCGGCCCCTGGGAGAAATAAATGGACAAACCACTAATCATAAAGTCGGTCCAAACCATCCTGCCGTCTCCTCGATTCCCTTGACCACTCCCGTGCAATTGAAGTACGTTTGATCTCGCGCATGATCACCGGCCGCCCTCCACGCGTATCGTTGTTCATCACCTGTCTCGGAGATCAGTTCTTTCCACAGGTGGGCGAGTGCGTGGTCAAGGTGCTGCGCCGGCTAGGCGTGGAGGTGACGTTCAATCCGGCTCAGACCTGCTGCGGCCAGCCCGCGTTCAATACCGGCTATCGCGATGAGGCACGAGCGGTGGCGGCCCGGGTGCTCGACCTCTTCGAAGACGCTGAGTACATCGTAGCGCCTTCCGGATCCTGCACGGCTATGATGCGAGTTTTCTATGCGGAGCTCTTCGCCAACGATCCCGGAAGGCTCCGTCAGGCGCAGGGCCTCGGCAAGCGTCTTTATGAGTTCAGCGAGTTTCTGGTGAAAGTGCTCAAGGTGGAAGAAGTTGGCGCCAGCTTTCAAGGGCGCGTCGCCTATCACGATTCCTGCCACCTGCTGCGTGAATTGGGCGTCGAGAGCGAGCCGCGCAAGCTGATCCGTGCCGTACGCGGCGTCGAATTCGTGGAACTGCAGGACGACAAACTGTGTTGCGGCTTTGGCGGCACCTTTTCCGTGAAATTCCCCGAGATATCGGTAGCCATGGGCGAAGACAAGCTGCGCGCTGCGGCTGCCACAGACGCGGACTATCTGGTAGCTGCCGATTCCAGCTGCCTGATGCACCTCGCCGGGCTCGCCCATCGCCAGAAACTACCCATCAAGACTATGCATCTGGCGGAACTACTGGCGAAACAGGAATGAGAGTTCCGGTGAACGTTCCATTCTGTAGCAGAGGCTTTCTCAGCCGAAACGCGGGTGAGGACACCCGCGCTACAGCGACCCGAAACGCGGGTGAGGACACCCGCGCTACAGTCACCGAATCGCTGGTGAGGGCACCGACGCTACAGGTTCTGGAAACGAACCAAAAGCCGCAGGGTTAAAAGGCAAATCCTGCGCCACCCAGCTTGCTGCTTGCCGCGTACTGCCATCACCTCCCTATTCTATGGTTCCTGAGATCCAAAGCGATCAGATCCACGAAGCCGGACGGCGGACTATCGCTGACGCTCACCTACAGGAAGCATATCGCTCGTCCACCCTGCGCTTATACACGCATCGCTTGGCAGCCATCAGCGAGGTGCCGGGGTTCGAGCGCTTACGTACGGCCGGGCATGCAATCAAACACGAGGTCATGGAGCACCTCGACCTCTATCTCGAGCAGTTCGCACGGAACATCGAGCGGCGCGGGGGACACGTCCACTGGGCCAAAGACGGTGACGAAGCCTGCCGGATCATCGTAGAAATCGGCAAGGCAGCTGGTGCAACTACAGTGGTGAAAGCCAAGACCATGGTGGGCGAGGAGATCGAACTGAATCACGCTCTCGAACTGACTGGAATTCGGCCGATCGAGACCGATATGGGCGAGTTCATCGTTCAGCTTGCCGGCGAGCGACCCGCCCACATCGTCGCTCCCGCCATGCACAAGACGCGCGGCGACGTAGCTGACCTTTTTGCCGCGAAGGTCAATCCCGAGCGTAGCGAAGAACCCGAGCGGCTCACGGCCATTGCCAGGAGCGCCTTACGCAAGCAGTTCGAGCTGGCGGGCATGGGCGTCAGCGGGGCAAATTTCGCCGTTGCCGAAACCGGCACCATCGTGCTGGTGGAGAATGAGGGCAACATACGTCTCACTACCACCGCTCCGCGAGTGCACGTTGCTCTCGTCGGAATCGAGAAGATCATACCTCGATTTGCGGACCTTGCCATTTTCCTGCGCCTGCTGGGCCGATCGGGAACCGGACAAAAACTCACCAGCTACACTTCCCTGCTTACGGGACCGCGCCAGCCGGGTGAGGATGGACCCGATGAGCTGCACGTGGTCCTGCTCGATAATGGCCGCGTCTCAACTCTGGCGGATCCCAAAATGCGCGAGGCTCTGTTCTGCATCCGCTGCGGCGCCTGCCTGAACACTTGTCCGGTTTTCCGCAAAATCGGCGGTCATGCTTACGGATGGGTCTACAGTGGGCCGATTGGAGCGCTAGTCACCCCTCAACTGGCGGGACTCGATCAGGCCCGCGACCTGCCTTTCGCTTCGTCACTTTGCGGAGCTTGCCGCGAGGTTTGCCCGGTAAAGATCAATATTCCCGACCTTCTCCTGCACCTGCGAGCGAAGGTGCAGGAAAGTCATCCGAAACCTCACTCCTCGGCGCCGCACTCGGGACCTCCACGTGGGGAACGCACCTCTATGCGGCTCTGGTCCTGGACTATGCGGCGCCCCTGGGCCTATAAATTAGGTGCAAGCATGGCTCGCCTGGGGCAGAAGTTTCTGGCGCGTGACGGTTGGATCACGAAGTTTCCGGTATTTCCTGCTTCGGGCTGGACACAAGATCGCGACCTGCCTGCGCTCGCCCCGGAAAGCTTTCGCGAGCGATGGAAGAAGATCAACTTACGAGTGTAATACGACGTGTACTCAAGCCTGCCCGAACGGAAACTCACGCCAGCCTGGAAATGGATTAAATGTCGATTTCCCGCATTAATATTCTCATCAGCTGTTCGGTTTTCGGGCTAGCCGTTTCTGTGAGCGCCCAGACTATAGTTTACACTGGCCGCCACTACTTGAAAAAGGGTCGGAGTTGGCCAGAAATCCGGGAATTTGACCTCGCGACTGGGCGGGACTTGCAGCTCACAGCAACTTCGCGCACTCATTGGAGTCCCTGGTGCGCTCCAGATCATAGGTCAATACTATTTCTTACAAGTTCAGACAAAGGGTTGTACCGCTTCGACCGGATTACGAAGCGAGAAGATCTGCTGCTCACCTTGGATGAAGTTCCCTTCAATATAATAGGCGCCATAGACCAGTCTAAGATCATAGTCGAAAGTACAAACGGCACCATTCAGATAATCGATACTTCTACGAAGGCAACGATCCGCCGAATTAGCGGAGGAAATCCGGCTTTGAGTCCCAATCGAGCTATGCTTGCGTGGCAGACGCCGGGAGATACTTTATTGCACCCCGAGCAGAAGATCCATGTTCTGCCTTTTGGAATTAACAACGCTGGCCAACTGGACCTCGGCGAAGGATCCTCGCCCGCATTCACGCCGGACAGTTCCAATATAGTATTTGTCCGATTTGACGAGCCAAATCACCGACTGGATCTCGTGCGCCATGACCTTGTGTCAAAATCGCAAAGCGTCCAGGCCACCGCGGCCCCTGATATATACCGAGTATACGGCCTCACCTTGAGCACCAGTGGGTCAACTTTCGTGCTCGCGGCATGTTGTGGTGATCATGGTTCAGATCTGTATTGGTGGTTGCTCCCTGATCAGACGTGGAGTTTGATAGATCAAAACCTTGATCCCTGGGGAGGGTGGTCCCGAAACGGACTTCTAATCTATGCCACGGATGGCCACCAATTACGGCCCTTGGACGCGAATCGGAATGTCTGGGTCGGCGACATCAGGCTCTTTGACTCGAACACTGGCAAAATCCGAACAATCGTGCAAGGCACGAGCTACAACAGTGGTCCACGTTGGTGCACGGACGATACGAAATCACGACCGTGATGCGATAGACGCCAAGCGAAGACGCGTCAGCGCAGTCATTTTCTGAAAAGACACAGCGAGATTAATAGAGCGAGTTCACGAAACCCGGAGGATGTATGAAACTGGTAACCTATGAGACTTGGCGGGATCAGCGTATCGGTGTAATTGAAGGCGATCATATCGTGGATGTGGGAGTCTCGTTAGACGTAGCTTTAGGCGGATTGGTGCCCGAAAAGTCGGACATCAACTGGACGCGATACAGCGACGCGATGGAAGTGCTCGAAGACGCCGGCGTCGAGCCTGTAGACATGATCAGCCTGCTCGAACTTGGCGACGAGTGGCGCCAGGCCCTCGGTGTAATCACCGGGAGTCTGGCCCGAACCTTTGGGGCCGCCGGTCATGCTGCCGCCGATGCTCCAATCGGGCTGCTGCGTCCGCTCGCTGCCGCCAAACTGCGAGCGCCGATCTTGCGTCCCGGCAAGGTGGCCTGTGTAGGCCTGAACTACGCCGATCACGCCCTCGAGCAGGGCATCGAACCACCGAGCGCTCCCATTTTCTTCCAAAAGGCCTCAAGCACCATCACCGGCCCCGGCGAGCCGATCGAACTGCCGCCCAACAGTACCCACTGCGATTATGAGGCCGAGTTCGCCGTGGTCATCGGCAAAGCGGGACGCCGTATTCCCGAGGAGAAGGCATACGACTACGTGGCCGGCTATATGATTCTACACGACGTCACGGCGCGCGATATGCAGAGCGCCGACAAGCAGTGGTTCCGTGGCAAGAGTTGTGACACCTTCGCTCCCTCCGGTCCCTGGATCCTGACTAGGGACGAAGTGCCCGATCCGCACAACCTCGCTATCTCCTGCACCCTCAATGGCCAGGTGATGCAGGATTCAAACACCTCCAATCTCATCTTCAAGGTCCCTTACCTGGTCAGCTATCTCTCGCAGTCGCTCGCGTGGGAGGCCGGCGACGTGATCTCCACTGGAACTCCGCCCGGCGTCGGTGTGTTCCGCAAGCCGCCCGTGTTCCTTAAAGCGGGTGATACGGTCAGCGTAACGGTCGAGCGTCTGGGGACGCTCACCAACCCGGTGGTTGCTCCGTAATCCGGCGGTAATCTGGCCGTATAGCGCAGCAATATTTAGGATGGATAACTCGACTGGCCGTGCTATTCCGCGCGTCGAGCAGAGTCTCGCCTCAACCCCGGCGAACCGCACTGCTATCCTTTAGACAACGAAACAGCTATAATCAAACTACTCATAAGCTAAAAGCTAAGAAGGTCGCCACAATGAGACTCTCCGAGTTCAGAAACGAACCGCTCTGCGACTTCAAGGGCAATCCGGAGCATATCCGCCGGATGAAGACAGCCCTCGATCAGGTTCGCGACGAACTCGGTCAAGAGTACGACCTGGTGATCGGCGGCGAGCGCATCAAGACGGAGGAGAAGTTTCGCTCCTACAATCCTTCCCACCGTGACCAAGTCGTCGGCGTGTTCTCCAAGGGTAATGCGGAACTGGCGGATCGCGCCGTCCGGGCCGCCGACGAGGTCTTCAAAACCTGGAAGAACACCCCCACCGAGAAGCGGGTCGAGTCCCTGGTGGAGGCGGCCCGCATTCTGCGCGAGCAAAAGTACTACTACAGCGCCTGGCTGGTGTACGAAGTAGGCAAATCGTGGCCGGAAGCGGATGCCGACGTTGCCGAAGCCATCGACTTTTGCGAGTTCTATGCGCGCGAGGCCTTGCGCCTCGACGATCCGCCTAAACTCGTACCGGTGCCGGGCGAGAGAAACTACCTTCGTTATCTTCCACTGGGCGTCGGCGTCGTCATCCCGCCCTGGAACTTCCCCTTGGCGATCACGGCGGGGATGACTACAGCGGCGATCGCCACCGGCAACACGGTGGTCTTGAAGCCATCGAGCGATTCACCCACTATCGCCGCGAAATTCGTTGAGGTACTCGAGAAAGCGCTCGTACCTGCCGGCGTGGTGAATTTTCTCCCCGGACCCGGCTCCTCTGTTGGCGACGTGCTGGTGAAGCATCCGCGCACCCGCTTGGTGGCTTTCACCGGCTCCAAAGATGTGGGAGTGCACATCAACGAGCTCGCCGCCAGGCATCAGCCTGGCCAGATTTGGGTGAAACGCGTTATTGCCGAAATGGGCGGCAAGGATTCCATTGTGATCGACAGCGAGACGGATCTCGACGCCGCCGTGGAAGGGGTGGCCGTATCCGCCTTCGGTTTTCAAGGCCAGAAGTGTTCCGCCTGCTCCCGCGCCATCGTGGTGGAGCGTGTGTATGATGCCTTCATCGAGAAGCTTAAGGAACGCGTTCAGCAGATCAAAGTGGGTCCTGTTACCAGCAACGACGTGTACATGGGACCGGTGATCAACGAGGCGGCCAGGAAATCCATCCTGCAGTACATCGAAGCCGGCAGAAAGGAAGGCCGGCTGATCACCGGTGGCGGCGAAGCCTCCGGGCACGGACATTTCCTCGAGCCCACGGTCATCGCCGACGTGCCACCGGCAGCCCGTATCGCCCAGGAAGAAATCTTCGGTCCGGTGCTGGCCGTTATCAAGGCCAAGAGCTTCGAGGAAGCCCTTGAGATCGCTAATAATACTGAATACGGGCTTACCGGAGCGGTTTATAGCAAGAACCGCCGAAAGCTCGAGAAAGCCGCCGAGAAGTTCTTCGTCGGCAACCTCTACTTGAACCGCAAGTGCACGGGGGCCATGGTGGGCGGACACCCCTTCGGTGGCTTCAACATGTCGGGCACCGATTCCAAGGGCGGCGGCGGCGACTATCTCTTGTTATTCACCCAGGCCAAAGTCGTTTCCGAGAAAATCTCCACATAACAACAACGCCGCAACCCTCAGGCGTCATAAAGAATCGGCGCACACCTCGTGACACAAACCGAAGCGCGTCGCTACGAACAGGCTTTTCGAGTGCGGAAAAGTTGCGGAAAACCTGCGGGATTCCTGCGGGATATGAGTGTCTGCCCGATTCCGGGGATACTCTTCGGCAAGAGCAGCCGTTCGAACGTCTGTCAGGGCTGCGCACGGCTAGCCTCCTTTTTGGTCCCCTATTGATCTCGCGGTCACACTGGCCGCACAGGGATGGACAGGTGGCGGCAAATTCGACTGCGCAAGCCGCGTCTGGCAATCGGCGGATTGGGCGCTCCGCAGTTCCACTTCGTCGCGAATGGCTTTGGCCTGACAAGACGAAAAGGTGAGCTTTCCGCGTGAGATCCGGTCGTAGTCGGGCCCGTTCCAGCGGCCCAGCATAATTCCTTGCCCGGCGTGCGTGGCCGATCCGAGCAGAAGATGACCGAGCTCATGAGTCATGGTGGCGGCGACGAGCGGCTCTTCATAGAGGCCGTTGAGAAGGCACACTTGCCGGATTGATCCATAGTAAATGGTGGAGTAATAACTTGGGCCCGCGGCGGTGACGATGCTCGTTCCGAGGATCGGACGAGCCCCGCCCCCGGCATCTCTGGCAGCTGTGATGATCCTCACCACTACCGATGCCGGATCCAGAGGTTCGCCGTGACAGAGGCCAGCAGGGTCGAGGTCAGAACCCCTCACTGGGCAGGCGACCCAGTGCAGTCCGATGCCGGCACGCTCGAAAGTACGTTCGGCATCGGCTTGGGCTGCGCTCAGGCGAAGCTGGGCGAGCTCAGAGTAGTTGTAGACGAGAACGGTCAAAGACGGCCGCGGTTGGGCCTTTTGAATTTGCTCGACGGAATGCCGGGCGAACGCTGACAACGACGAGAAGAGTTGAACGGTAATCACAGCAAAGAAAGCGAATTTGCCGCGAGCCCGCAAGTTGGTCAGTCCAGCTGTATGACGCACAGCGCATCCCTTCTCCTCCGGCGAGTTGAGGTGAAGGTCTGGTGAGCGCGAGGACTGGAACGGCCCAGTCTCGGAAGCATCCCTTTGGGTTGGGCGCTCTTCACTCCGGCAAAATAGTCCGCTCACGATCCGGTTTGGGTCAGTTGGGGCGGGTCACTTCGAGTTCAAGGTGATTCAGGCACACGGCCTGTGGCGAACACCTGAATCGGAATGACCCGCTCCGACACTAGCCCCGTAGCTGCCGGAGGATTGAGCCACGGGGCCTTCTTTCCGGCCGCCAGCCACTCTCGCGAGGGGCGGGCGACGGTCAGAAACCCGCTTAATCCGAAAACGTGGTCCGGAAGGGTGCAATCCGTGGCCCGGAAATAGCCAATCAAAGCCAAATGGGATAGGCGGACTGGGTAAAGTGACGGGTCGTCAGACCTCGGTTTTCAGGCGCGAAACTGTGAGAATCAGGTTTTGCAGACAATCAATGGGACGATTTACTCGTATTCTACGCAATATCGTATACAGAATTATGAAACCTAATGAGATTTGGAATCCCTTCCTTCCTCGCCAATGACAGGAGGTAAGAGTTGGAGCCACGCGAAGGAGTTGCCGTCAAGCGTTCTTTTAGACGGCGACCAGCGATGAGATTCCCAACGACCTCGCGGAAACGATGCTGGTAGCCGCGCGCTGAGACGCAGTTTTGCGCTGCTGTGACGAATCGCTCTTTTCCTGCAACGAATGACCGTATGATGGTGCAGACAGCTCTTCCCCCGCGCGCCAGCCGACGGTATTCTACTCGGAAGCGGCTAGCAGCCTCTCGCCTGCCGGTAACGAGGGATTCGATGACAAGGCCAAATTACATTCTATCGTTCAGAAAGTTGGGCCTGATTTTCGGGATCTGGACCCTCCTCGCCATGATTCCGGCCATTCAGGCGCATTACTACATCACCTCCCTGGGCGAGCCGATCACCTGGCGGCGAGCAGTCGGACCCGCTTTCATGAATCACTGGATCTGGGCCGGTTTGACGCCAGGCGTTCTTTGGATGTCGGCGCGGTTTCCGATTGAGCGCCGGCATCTGGCGCGCCTGCTCAGTGTCCATGTTCTGGGAGGACTCGCTTTTGCGGTGCTGCATGTGTCGATCCGAGTCACATTTTTTCCTTCGGTCACGCTCTACACCTCGCACCCACCCTCTCACGCCTCGTGGCCGCTGCTGGAGCGCACCTTTTTCGCCAACGCCTACGATGACATCTGGATGTACGGCACCATCATCGCTTTCAGCCAGCTCTGGAACTACTACCGCAAATACCAGGAGCGCGAGATCCGGGCTTCCAGACTCGAGGCGCAACTGGCGCAGGCGCAGTTGACCGTCCTCAGGATGCAGCTCCAGCCTCACTTCCTGTTCAACACCCTGCATACCATCTCCAGCCTGATGCACGAAGACGTCGAAGCCGCAGACAACATGATGGCTCGTCTGAGTGATCTGCTGCGGCAAAGCCTGGATGATGGCAGCGAGGCGGAGGTCACGCTGAAGCGTGAAATGGGTTTCCTGGAAGGCTATCTCGCTATTCAACAAGTTCGTTTTCGCGACCGCCTCAGCGTGGAGGTCGACATCGATCCGCTCTGTCTTGACGCCCTGGTTCCTAACATGATCCTGCAACCTATTGTGGAGAACGCCATCATCCACGGCATCGCCCCGCGGGCAGGTCCCGGTGAGGTCCGCATCCGTTCGCGGCGGGACAATGGCAGGCTGCGGCTTGAAGTCCTCGATAACGGCCTGGGTTTTCCGGCCAAGGCGACGACCCGGAAAGGACTCGGGCTGGCCAATACGAGAGACAGGCTGGCTCAACTCTATGGTGAATCCCAGGCATTTGGTCTGGAGCAACGGCCGGGCGGCGGCACCATCGTCACGATGGACCTGCCTTTCCGTGCCCAATCGGATAGTGGCCCGGAGGGAGGCGTGGCGTGAAGATCCGGACCCTGATCGTCGATGACGAGGAGTTGGCACGAAGCAGAATCAGAACGCTGCTCCGCCACGAGTCTGATATCGAGGTCATTGCCGAGTGCGCCGATGGCCGCGCAGCGGTCGCGAAGCTTCTCAGCGAGAAACCCGATCTGGTGTTCCTCGATATCCAGATCCCCGAAATCGATGGCTTCGGGGTGCTGGAAGCAACCGAACACGCCTATCATCCGGTGATCGTGTTTGTAACCGCATTCGATCAGTATGCGATTCGCGCCTTCGATGCTCACGCCCTGGACTACCTGTTAAAGCCGTTCAATCGCACCCGCTTTGAACGCGCCCTGGGCCGCGCTCGCCAGCAGATTGAACGCCAGGCGCGTGATGAAGTGGATCAGAGGGTGGCCAGTCTGTTGCGTGACCTCCGCTCCCCCGGCAAGTACCTCGAGCGCGTGGTGATTCGCTCGGCGGGCCGGGTGGTTTTCCTGCGGGTTGAAGATGTGGCCTGGTTCGAGGCCTACGGGAATTATGTCCGTCTCCACGCCGGCAATGAATCACACCTGCTTCGGGAGAAAATGAATACGCTCGAGTCCCAGCTCGACCCCGGCAAGTTCGTTCGCATTCACCGTTCCACTATCGTGAAGATCGACGAAGTGAAGGAGCTGCGCTCCTCTGCCTCGGGCGACCACGTCCTCGTGCTCAAGAACGGTTCCCGCCTGAGCACAAGCCGAGGGTACCAGCAGGCTCTGATGCGCGTTCTTCAGGAATCGAAGTAGAATAGGACTGCGTTGAAGATCGATCTGTCAGGCGGCATCACCTCCATCGTATTCGGACGGCTGAGCCAGGTGGCGCTGCAGAGGCTTGGGCAATGAAGCCAGTGGTCCAAATAATCCGAGTCTGCTGGAAGTACCTGCGTGAGGTGAGCGGTGAGAACGACTACGAGCGTTATCTTTCTCGCATTCGTAGCCAAGGCCGAGATCCAATGAGCAAGGAACAGTTCTATGTAACCGAGCTCGAGCACAAGCATTCCCGCATCAATCGCTGCTGTTGAAGGACGGAAGAACAGGTGGATGCCGGAGCCGTCAACAAGGTCGGGGCTTCGGACGGCGGATCCCTAGTTGTGCTAACCTGCAGAGCTCAGTCACGGCAGCGAAACCATGAAACGCAACTTTGAGGCTTTGGGCAAGACCACCTTTGATCTGGCCGTGATCGGAGGGGGGATTCAGGGAGCGGCTACGGCCCGCGATGCCGCGCGGCGCGGCCTGAAGGTCGCGGTGGTGGATGCGCAGGACTTCGCCCAGGGCACCTCCAGCCGTTCGACCAAGCTCATCCACGGTGGTCTGCGTTATCTGGAGCAGTTCGAATTCCGGCTGGTGCATGAGGCACGGACAGAACGCGCCCGGTTGCTCCAACTGGCGCCTCACCTGGCCCGGCCCTTACCATTTGTCTTGCCCATCTATTCTGGCGATCCTTATTCGCCGCTGAAGGTCCGGTTAGGTCTAACGGTTTACGACCTCCTGGGAAATCTGGGCAGAAACGACCGTCACCGTGTGCTCGACCAGGACGCGGCTACCGCGCTGGTTCCTGAACTGCGCTCGGAACGCCTCCGCGCCGCCGCGGTGTACCACGATTCCCTGACTGACGACGCGCGACTGACGATGGAAAACCTGCTGGACGCCTCCGAACAGGGAGCCGTCGCAGTCAACTATGCGCGGGTTCGTGGGTTCGGAATGAATCACGGTGCGGTCCGGCCGGGCGTCACCAGGGCCGAGATAGAAGACGCGCTCGAGGGCGGATCGGTCGAGCTGCGGGCTCACTACTGGGTTAACGCAGCCGGGCCCTGGATTGACCACGTGCGCGCGCTCGTTCCCGGTTTCGAAGGCTCGAAGACAGTTCGCCTGACCAGGGGAACGCACCTGCTGATCCCGCGCGTCACGGGGGATTGTGCGCTCCTCGCTGCCGTGGATCGGGGTCCGCGCATATTTCTGATCGTACCATGGCATGGGTGCTCCATTCTGGGTACAACGGACGTTGATTATGCTGGCGATCCGGCGGCCGTAACGCCCGATGAGGGCGAGATCCAGTATCTGCTTAATGCTGCCAATCGTGTCCTCCGGCAGCCTCTCACGCGCGAGAACGTCAAGGGCGTTTGGGCAGGACTTCGCGCCCTGGCGCTTCAGCCTCGTGAGGCAGGAGCGGCTCCCTCCGACGCCAGTCGCGAATATCGATTTCACGAAGATCCTTGGGCGGCCAATTTTGTTTCCATATGCGGCGGCAAACTCACCACGGCACGTGCCCTCGGTGAGAAGCTGACCAGCCACGTGATCGCTCGACTGCGCCATCTCGGGGTAGGTGTACCCGCTTCGGCGACTCGCTTCCCTACTCGCAGGCAGGTGCTTCCGGGCGGTCAGATCAACTTCCTGCGGGGCGGTTTCGAAGCTTTCGTCCGCGATGCCGCCGGCCAAGCCCAGCGGGACTACGGGGTGGATCCTGCCATAGCTGCGCGCCTCGCGCGTACCTACGGCAGCCGTTGGCGTCAGGTTGTCGATCTCGTGCGCCAGAATCATTCTTTTGGCGAGCCCTTGCCAGGATCACCTGAATCTCCAGCTATCTTGCCTGCGGAAGTCGAATTCGCCCTCCAGGAAGAGATGGCAATGAGTTCCGGGGATTTTCTGCTTCGGCGCTCAGGTTTCAATTGGACGGCCTTGACTCTGCCAAGTGAAACCACGGCCGCAGTGGAGAAGATTTTCGCCGAGAGACTGGGTAGAGGCGCGGCAGCGGAAGAATCCGCGGGCAACCGCGCGCGAGGCTGATCCCAAAGACAAGGCAGAATGTAACCTTGCGAAATTGTACTTTGATTTTGGCTTTGAATCATTCTTTGATCAGGCTTTGGTCAAGTTGTATTTTGAATTTTGAGTCTTGAATCATTCTTCCGTGCCTTCGCTGCGGCCCAAATCTGCACCAGACCCGGTCCGGTTGCCACTTGTCATCGGGCATCGTGGTGCGGCTGCGGAGGCGCCGGAGAACACGCTTGCGGCCTTTGAGCTTGCTCTCAACCAGGGCGCGGACGGGCTCGAATTCGACGTCCATCTTTCCGCCGATGACACGCCGGTGGTGATCCACGATCCGCGCCTGGAGCGAACCACTTCAGGAAGAGGGCGGGTGCGCGATTTCACACTTGGCCCCCTCCAGCGCCTCGATGCAGGTTCCTGGTTCAATAGGAGGTTCTGGCGGCGCGCCAGCTCAAGCTATGTAGGCCTGCAGATCCCCACTCTGGCCGAGGTGCTTGACCTTGTGCGCAGGCGGCAGTGCCGCGCCTACATTGAAATCAAACAGGGCCGCCGGATCTATCCCCGACTCGAAGAGCGCGTGCTTAAAGCCATCTCGGATGCCGGAGTGCGCAATCTGGCCATGGTGACCTCGTTTCACTTGCCCACGCTCGCGCGGCTGCGGCAACTCGACAGCACGATCGCCTTGGGCATCGATTTCACCCGGCCGAAGCGAGCCCTCGCGAGCGCCAGGATGCTGAGGGCCACCGCCATCTTGCCGCACTGGGCCTTTGCGCCACGCGGCTTCATGGCCCGCGCTCACGCAGCCGGACAGCATGTGCTCGTCTGGGATCTGGAACAGCGGGTCTGGATGCGGCGCAAGATCTCGGACGGGGTGGATGGTATAATCACGTCGCATCCGGCGAAGCTGATTGCGGTCCTGGACCGGGCTGGTCACTCGTAGGTAGGAGCTCGCACTTCCGGACCCCCAGCCTCTTCTCCAGCGTATGTGAGCAAGTCGAAGCACAAGATCGCGAGGAAGTACGTCATCTCCGGCCGCGTCCAGGGAGTCGGCTTCCGCTATTTCGCCGAACGCTGGGCTAATCTCCTGGGACTGACCGGCTACGTGAAGAATGTCTGGGACGGCACGGTTGAGGTTTACGCCATCGGAGATCAGGCTGGGCTAGACGAATTCAAGCGGCAGCTCGCGACGGGGCCCCGCAGCGCCCACGTGACCAATGTCATGGAGTCGGAGGAAAACGTAAACCCGCGCTATGAGGATGGGTTCCGTATTGAAGATGGTTGGTGAAACGCGGAGCGGCGCGTGCGAGTGTCACCGTTGTTCGCCGAACAAAAAGGGGCAGCCACGAACAACCGCTCAGTTGATCCAGCGATTCTGGGAAGGAACGCAGATATGGCCCATCGGCACGACGTCGGGAACCCTGACAACCTTGGGGATTCGGAACCGGTTGATGTGTACAGCGAGCCCGAACTCTCTCTGATTGGGTGAGGATTCAACTCGAACGACCTTCGCCTCGCATTTCAGATTGAGACTCCACTGCCGCCCCTCATCAGGGGGGACGTTAAGGGTGATGTGGAGACGGTCTCCTCTCACTGGCTTCTGCTCGGAGATCGCACCTTGCCCGCACCAGAGGTAAGCACCGGTATTAGAAACGTCGCGGGTGCTGCCACAGAAACTCAGGTCGCCCGCAGCGGAGAAAAACTTGATGCTCGCCCGCAAGGCCAGGGGCGTGCGGCGGCGGCCTCTCTTCTCGGTGCTGGTTTCAGCCGGCATCAGAATTTGTTCATCTCTCGGTAAATACACCTATTTGAACGTGGCACAGCTAGCGATCCATCGAATAGTCGCATTGATCGGGCCTCCCCGCAAGGCGTAACCGGGCTATTATCCCGGGAGGTACTTCATATTTCCTTTCAATGATTTAAGAGGCAAAGAGCCAAAACTTGTCATCATCGCAGAGAAGAATTGGGAATCGCACCTACCGTTTGCGCTGCAGATGCCCTTGCCTCTGGCGACGAGGGCTGATATCTTGCGGCTCTCAGTCTGGCAATGTCCATCCAGCGGATCATGACCATAGGAGGAGACCTATGAGCACGCCGTCCTTGCCCGAGCCGCCTGAAGTCCAGGAGGGGCCAGCGCCCAAGTCTTTCCCCGCAAGGCTGATCGGAGTCTTTGTCTCGCCCCGCGAAGCCTTTGCAGACATTAGCCGTAGGCCCGACTGGATCGCGCCTTTCATTCTACTTGTCGTCTGTGCGGTCGCAGTGACCGAAACCATGCTGGCGAAGATCGGTATGGAACGTATCATTCGCCACTCCCTCGAGCAGAGCAGCCGAGCCAGTCAGATGAGCCCGGAACAGGTGGATCAAGCTGTTCAGCAAGGCGTCAAAGTCGGCGCCATCTTCACACATGCCTTTGGCTTGCTCATCACACCGATCATCCTGCTGGTCTTGGCCGGTCTCGGCTTGTTGGTTGTCAACGTCATTCTCGGTGGGCACCTGAAATTCAAGCAGTCGTTTGCGGTGGCCTGCTACGCCAATCTCGTCGGCGTATTGAGCTCCGTGATGGCAATTGCTCTTATTCTGTTCGGCGATCCAGAGCACTACAACCCGAGCAGTCCCGTGCCGAGCAATCTGGGGTTCTTCCTCGACCCGAGCACATCGAAGCCGCTCCTGGCCCTGGCCGGTTCGCTGGATCTTTTCAGCTTTTGGATGATGGGCCTGCTAGGCATCGGCTATTCCGAGGCGACAGGGAGGAAAGTGAAGGCCATATCGGTCTTCCTCATCTTCTTCGGCCTCTGGATCGTTTGGGTGCTGATCAAAATGGGATTCGCACTGATTGGATCATAGGTTGCCTCTTATAGGCTCGACCCGGAGCGCCACTGGTGCTGTCTCGTACGCTGCTGTTTTCGTCAGCCCGCTTAGGCGCCGGTTCCAGTCGCGTTTCGGCTAGAGGTTCCATCAGCGGCACTTTGAAATTCGAGCTCACAGCCCGCGATCACGCCACCCGCGCCCGTCGCGGGCTCCTGCATCTTCCCCATGGCACCGTCGAGACTCCCTGTTTCATGCCTGTGGGGACGGCCGGTACCGTGAAAGGAACGACCCAGGACATGCTTGAGCAGCTGGGTGCAAGCATCATCCTGGGTAATACCTACCATTTGTATCTGCGACCGGGACACGAACTCATCCACGGGATGGGCGGCTTGCACCGGTTCATGAGCTGGCCGCACAACATCCTTACTGATAGCGGCGGCTTTCAGGTGATGAGCCTGAAGGGTCTGGGACGAGTCACTGAGGAAGGAGTCACCTTTCGCTCCCATCTCGACGGATCGGCCCATTTCCTCTCGCCTGAAAAGTCCGTGGAGATCCAAATGGCGCTCGGCTCGGACATCATGATGACCCTCGACGAGTGTGTCGAGTACCCCTCCAGCCACGAGACGACCCGGCGAGCGATGGAGCTGACCACGAGGTGGGCGAGAAGGTCGAAGTCGGCATTCGAAAGCCAAAAATCGAAAATCGAAAATCGAAGTTCGAAAATCAAAATTCGAAATTCGGAGGCCGAGTTTCGAGTCTCCAGTTTTGGTTTTCGAATTTCGAGTTTCGACTTTCGAACAGAGCCTGTCCTCTTTGGCATCGTGCAGGGTGGAATCGACAAGGAATTGCGCCGGCAGAGCGCGGAACAGATGGTGGAAATAGGGTTTGCCGGCTACGCCTTGGGAGGACTGTCGGTCGGTGAGGCCAAGCCTGAGACGTATGAAGTAACCGAATTGACGGCGGGATTTCTGCCGTACGACCGTCCGCGCTATCTAATGGGTGTGGGTACGCCCGAGGATTTGGTGGAAGGCGTGGCGAGCGGCGTCGACATGTTCGATTGCGTGATGCCCACCCGTAACGCTCGCAATGCGGGTATTTTCACTTCGGAAGGCAGGCTGGTGATCAAGAGCGCCCGTTACGCACGCGATGAGTCGCCCCTGGATCCCCAGTGCGAGTGCACGGTGTGCCGGCGCTACTCACGGGCCTATATCCGGCATCTTTTCCAGGCAGGTGAGATGCTTGCGGCCATATTGGCGACCCAGCACAATCTACACTTTTACCTTGACACGATGCGTAAAATCAGGCAGGCTATCGCATCCGGGGGCTTCAGTAGTCTGGTCAAAAGAGTACGTTGGGGCGGCAAGTCTGATAACGGTCTTTCCTGGGAACCGAGCCCGTAAAACCCAACGACGAGCCCAACTGGGCAAACTTCCCCACCGGGAGCTTCCCAGCACCGTTTTTTTCAGAAAGATCCGACCTTGATCACAACCACTGCAATTCTGCATCATTGGCCCTTATTGCTGGCGGCAGATGCCGGTGGCACCAGCCAGCTGACCAGTTTTATCCTGCTTTTCGCTCCCCTCTTCGCCATCTGGTATTTCCTAGTCATCCGTCCCCAACAGACTCAGCGTCGAAAGACCCAGGCGATGCTCTCCAACCTGAAAACCGGCGATAAGGTCGTCACCAATGGCGGGATTCATGGGACGGTCGCTGGGTTCCGGAACGGCATCGTGCAGCTACAGGTGGCGCCGCAGTTGAAGCTCGATGTGGCGCGCTCGGCCATCAGTGCCTTGCAAACCACTCCTGAGGAGTCCGAGTCGAAAAGCAAGAAGTAAGCGGCTGTAGAAAGGTCTCTGAACAGCATCCATGGAAAAGAGGATACAATATCGCGCCCTGGTCATTGCCGGCGTGCTTCTGGTGTGCATTTTCGGCATAATCGGTTTTCCCAGGAATGTTTCCCAGCTTCGCCAGAATATCTTTGACCGCATACGCCTGGGTCTCGATCTCAAGGGCGGGACCCATCTGATCCTGCAGGTGCATGTGGATGATGCGGTCAACATCGCCACCGATGAAGCCATGGAGCGCCTGCGCGACGAGATGCGGCGGCGCAACATCCCCTACACCGACATCACCAAAACTGATCTCACCCATCTCCTTATCAAAGCTGTACCCGATCAGAATTCCGCCGATCTGCAATCGCTGGTCAACCAGAGCTTCTCCGACTACGATCTTGAGCGTGTGGCGGGCGACCCGACGGCGCGCATCGTTGCGCTGAAGACCACGTCTACGGTGAACCTCCGTAACCAGGCGCTTGAGCAGGCCCGGAATACCATTCGCGAACGCATCGACCGCCTGGGAATCATTGAACCCGAAATCGCCGATTACGGGCAGAACGACTACGAACTGGTAGTCCAGCTTCCCGGCGTCAGCGACCCGACCGAGGTCAGGAGCGTGATCCAGCAGACGGCCCTGCTTGAACTGAAGATCGTTCAGGACGGCCCCTTCACGAGCCGGGAAGCCGCGCTCGCGAGCCACGGCGGCATCCTGCCTCCTGACACTCAACTTCTGGAGGGGCCAAGCGCCCAAGGAGGCCAATCCTGGTATATCATGAACCGCATCGCCGCCATCACTGGCCGCGACTTGACCAGTGCCCAAGTCGGAACGGACGAAAGCGGGCGCCCGGACGTGCTTTTCACCTTGAACCGTGATGGGGCTGCACGCTTTGGACGCATTTCGGGTGATAATATCGGCAAGCTTCTGGCGATTGTGCTGGATAACCGCGTGGTCGAAGCACCTGTAATCCAGCACCAGATCCAGGATAGTGGTCAGATTACTGGCACCTTTACCCCTCAACAGGTGAAGGATCTGGCTCTGGTGCTCAATACCGGCGCCCTTCCCGCCTCGATTTCCTACGAGGAGGAACAGACGGTCGGCCCCTCCCTTGGCGCCGATTCCATCCGCCACGGCGTACGGGCCTGCATTATCGGCTTCTTTGCCATTATGGCGTTTATGCTCATCTACTATCGTGGAGCCGGCATCAACGCCGACTTGGCCCTGATCCTGAACCTGATCATTCTGATCGCAGCTCTTGCCTACTTCGGTGGCGTCCTCACCTTGCCGGGTATTGCCGGTGTCATCCTGACGGTAGGTATGGGCGTGGACTCGAACGTCCTGGTGTTTGAGCGCATCCGGGAGGAACTGCGCAGCGGCAAGGCCGTTGGCGCAGCGGTCGCAGGAGGCTTCGAGCACGCTTTGACGACAATCATCGACACCCACGTGACCACCGTGGTTTCGGCGGCCATTCTGTTTGTTTTCGGAACGGGCCCCATCCGCGGTTTTGCGGTAACCCTGACCATCGGTCTAATAGCGAACCTTTTCACCTCCGTTTTCGTCTCGAGGACGATCTTCGACTGGGCCCTGACCCGCCGACAGAAAGGCGAAGCTCTAAGTATTTAGCGAGAAAAACGGGAACATCCGGACCGAGTCCGGTGTCAATCCAGATTAAGGACGGAACGCGTTCATGGAGTTTTTTCACGAGCCCAAAATCGACTGGATGGGGAAAAAGTGGTGGTTCATTGGACTTTCGATTCCCCTTCTGGTGGCAGGGCTTATTTCCCTGGCGGTTAAAGGCCTGACCTATGGGATCGATTTCAGGGGCGGAACGCTCATTCAGGTCAAGTTCGCTCAGCCCCCTGATCTTGACAAGCTCCGTCATCAGCTCGACAGTCAGAATCTTCACAACGCTACTTTGCAACGCTACGGCGACGCCTCGAATAACGAGGTGATCGTAGGCCTTGACCTGAAGAGCACGGCCGGGGGAAATACTCTGGATATCGGGAAGCGAGATATCCTGGAGGCCATGTCGGGCCTTTACGGCGCGCCTCCCACGGGCAAGGCCGACTTCAGCAATGCTTCGGCTCAGGACATCGCCGGGCATCTCACCGCAGCCGACCCTCTGGGACTTTCATCCAAGGGCTCGGAGGCAGCCGCGAAGGCTTACCGTGCCCTCGGCGACTCTATAGTGGGCTATCGCAATAGCGCAGCTGTGCGCGGGCTCGTGACCAGCTTCGATCAGCTGAAGGCCGTGCAGGGCGTGACGCCCGCTATCATCGGTGCGCTACAAAATGATTACTACCTTACAAGCTACTCTGTAGTGGACACCAAAATCGTGGGTCCCAAGGTCGGATCGGACTTGCGCCGCCAAGCCCTCTACGTCACCATGGCCGGTCTCGGTGCCATGCTCCTTTACATCTGGTATCGGTTCGAGCTGATTTACGGTATCGCCGCCGTGATCGCCACGTTTCACGACGTGATGATCACGATTGGCATCTTTTCCTTGCTCAATAAAGAAATCACCCTAACGGTAATCGCAGCCCTCCTGACCCTGGTGGGCTATTCCATGAACGACACGATCGTGGTTTTTGACCGGATCCGCGAGAACGTGCGGATCAACAAGAGAGACAACATTCTTACGGTGGTGAATCACAGCATCAACCAGACACTGAGCCGGACCCTGCTGACTTCGGGGCTTACCTTCCTGGCTGTCCTCTCCCTTTTCCTCTTTGGCGGGGAGGTCATTCATGGTTTCGCGCTGGTGCTGGTGGTAGGCGTCATTATTGGTACGTATTCGTCTATTGCAATTGCCAGCCCTGTGTTGGTGTTCTGGCAACAGCGCACGGGAAGAGGTTCAATGGGTAAACCGGTCGCCAGCGAGCGATCGAAGCCGCCCAAACCCTACGCGCGCGAAACCGCGGGAGTACGAAGGTAGGATCTGCGGCAGCCGGGAACCGGGGCGATGGTTCGACAAATCCGCTGGAGGTGTCAGCTATGTTCGATGATACGTTGCTGGACTCTTCCCCAAGCCACGCCCCCGTCCTCCGAGGCATCCACTGGCTCATCACCATTGGAGTGGGGGTTTTGGGCTACATCATCGGTTACTTCTGGATAGTGCCGTTGATAACGTTTGCCTCAGGGGAAGTCCTCAAGACCCAATCGGTGTTCCTTGCCATCATCCTGGCAGTGTGGGCACTGTTTTTGTGCTACATTTTCTCCGATGCTCCGCACTCCCACGTCAATCCCTGGCCCTGGGTCGTGTTCACGATCCTGTTCTTTGTGGTTGGCTTCCTTTTCTACTTGATCTACACGGCCAGTAAGACAGGGGACTGGAAGCGTGCCACGATCCCGATTGCCTACATATTCGAGTGCATCCTCGTAGGCGTTCTGATCCTGGTACCGCTCATCTACACGGAGGCCCTACCCAAAGCGGCGCTGATGGTCCAAATTGCGGCGCCGCCACCGCCGCCACCACCGCCACCGCCACCGGCCGCGGCTCCGCCTAAGGTTGTCGTCCGTCGCGTAACGATGGAAGACATCATGAAGGCTCCCACTGTTATTCCCAAGACCATCGCCAAGATTAAGGATGAACCGGAGCCTCCCCCCACCGTTTCTGCTGGGGTCGTAGGCGGCGTTCCGGGTGGCGTCCCCGGCGGCGGTGCTGGTGGCGTGATCGGCGGAATTATCGGCAGCGTAGGTACAGCTCCACCCCCGCCCCCGCCGCCCAAGCCCCAGACACCCAAACGCATCCGCGTGGGCGGACAAGTGGAATCCGCCAAACTGATCTTTCAGCCCAAACCCGAGTACCCTCCGCTGGCCAAGATGGCTCGCATCCAAGGTACCGTGCGGCTTGAAGCGGTGATCAGCAAAGATGGAACTATTCAGGATCTGAAAGTGATCAGCGGTCACCCGCTGCTCGTCCAGTCCGCCCTCGCCGCCGTGAAGCAGTGGCGCTATCAGCCCACCTTGCTCAACGGCGATCCGGTGGAAGTGGTTACTGAAATCGACGTGAACTTCACGCTGGCCGAATAGCCAGCGGGCTCAATTCCTTTAAGGGAGGACAAAATAGAATGTTGGCCGCAACGCTTTTCACAGTGCTATTGCAAGGAGAGGGAGAAGTAGGATTCGACATCATCAGCATGTGGCACAGCATGGGCTGGCCCGCCCGTCTCGTGGTTATCGTCCTGCTGGTCATGTCGGCGTGGTCCATCGGGGTTATGATCGATCGCTGGATCGCCTATCAAGGCGCGCGCAAACAATCACGCGTTTTCGCCCCGGCTGTGGCGAATGCCCTCAAAGATGGAAAGATCGAAGACGCTATCGCCATCGCCGAGCAGAATCAGCGCAGCCATCTGGCCAAGGTAGTTACTGCCGGACTGCAGGAATTCCAGGCTCACCAGGTTTCTACCGAGATCCCCGGGGAAGAAATCGAAGCCTCCAAACGCGCTCTCGAGCGGGCTTCGGCAATCGTCCATGCTGAACTGAAAAGAGGTGTGTCCAGCCTCGCTACGATCGGTTCGACCGCCCCCTTCGTGGGGTTGTTCGGAACCGTGCTCGGCATCATCCACGCCTTCCAGGGCATCTCTGCGGAAAAGTCCACCGGTCTTGCTGCCGTTGCAGGCGGCATTTCGGAAGCCCTGGTCACCACCGCCTTCGGTCTTTTCGTGGCTATCCCAGCTGTCTGGGTGTACAACTACTTCACCGGAAAAATCGAAGCGTTTGACGTGGAGATGGACAATTCCTCATCAGAGCTTATTGACTACTTCATTAAGCGGAGTGGTCGGGGGAAGAAATAATGGCTTACAAGGCTAAGGCACCAGAAACTGTGGCCGATATCAACGTGACTCCTCTGGTGGACGTCATGCTGGTGCTGTTGATCATCTTCATGGTCATCACACCCATGTTGCAGAAGGGCGTCAGCGTTGATCTGGCGAAGACACAGAATCCGCGAGACATGCCGGACGAAGACAAGGAAGATGCAGTGACCATCGCGGTTACCCGCGATGGCAGATTCTATCTCGGCACGACGGTAATTGCCCTGGACGAAATCACGACTAAGGTTAAGGATCGCGTTTCGGCGAAGCTCGATAAGACCGTGTTTCTGAAGAGCGATGCGAGAGCCAAATACGGGGATGTCGTGAAGGCTGTTGACTCGATTCGAGCCGCCGGCGTCGACTCGTTGGGTCTGCTCACTGAAAGACTTCAGAAGACAGGGGCAGCGCCAACTATAACTCCGTAGCCGTAAGCGGACTTCGCTTACGGCCGGATCCCAAAAGTCTGAGAGAAGCAGGAGCGGCCGGGGCCGGTTTGGGGCCGGCTCCGATTCCGCTGCTGCCGGAGGATATTCCTATGGCAATGGCAGTTGGAGGGGGCAAAGGGGGCGCGAAAGCCGACATTAACGTAACCCCCCTTATTGACGTGCTCTTGGTACTCATCATCATCTTCATGGTCATTACACCACTTACACCCCATGGACTTGATGCCTTGGTACCTCAGCCGAACAAGGATAAGAATCCGCCCAATCAGGACGTTCTTAACCGTACTATCGTGGTTTCGATGGATGCCCAGAGACACGTGGAGATCAATCAGACGCCGGTCGATATCCGAAACCTGGCAACCCAACTCGAAGACATCTTCAAGACCCGTAACGATCGCATTATCTTTGTGAAGGGCGATTCGAGCCTGCCCTTTGGTGCTGTCGCCCAAATCATCGACATCGCTAAGGGGGCCGGAGTCGACAAGATCGGCTTGATCACAGCGGCGATCGAAGCAGGGCAGTAAATCGGATAGGCGGCACTTTAGCGGTGCTTTCCAAAGATGGGAACTGCGGCGGCTTCAGTCAGCCGCGGAGTAGAAAAGGGGTGGCAGCCGTGGGCATGGCCGGAGAATGCGGCAAGGGTGGGCCCAGGGGCAGTATCAATGTAACCCCGCTGATCGACGTGTTACTGGTCTTGATCATCATTTTCATGGTGATCGTTCCGATGACGCCGACGGGTCTGGACGCGATGGTTCCGCAGCCGATTAGACAGGAAGCTGGATGCAACCTGATCGTCATCTCGATAAACTCCCACCGCCAGACCACCATCAATGGGCACTTCGTCGCCCTCGGTGATCTTGAGGGGACCCTAAGGGAAATTTTCGGGACCCGGAACGAGCGCGTAGCCTTTGTCAAAGGCGACCCGAGCTTGTCCTTTGGCGAGGTGGCCCGCGTGATGGATATCATGCGGTCATCAGGCGTCGACCAGATCTGTTTGCTAACAGCGAGTGTTGATGCAGGCCAGTAACCACCTAACCGTACAGGTCAGGGAGGAATTCAGATGAAGTCTTATAAGCTCGCCCCAATTGCGGGGGTGTTGCTGCTGGCGATCATGTCGTCAGGTTGCAACAAGCTGAAAGCACGAGACCAGCTCAACAAGGGTGTGAACGCGTACCGCAACGCCCAGTTCCAATCTGCTATCGAGCACTTCAAGACTGCAGTCAGTCTCGATCCGAGCCTGGTGAACGCCAGGCTGTATCTCGCCGAGGCTTATCTTAATCAGTATATCCCGGGCGGAGATTCGCCGGACAACGTGAAGATTGCCCAAAACGCCATCGACGCATTTCAGGACGTGCTGCAGCTTGATTCAAAGAACAGCACGGCCCTCGCCAGCATCGCCCAAGTCTACTATGAAATGAAGGATTTCGATAAAGCCAAGGATTACCAGCGGAAACGTCTTGAGATTGAGCCCAACAATCCGGAGCCCTATTACTGGATTGGCGTAATCGACTGGGCCATCGTCTATCCGCGCCGTATGGGACTGCGGAGAGATCTAAATCTGGTAACTCCCAAAGACCCGTTGAAACCTGAAACGCTTCCGCCGCTGCCTGAAAAGGAACGAGCCAAGCTACAGCAATCCAGCGGCCAAGTGGTCGATGAAGGCATTGATGCGCTCAAGAAAGATATCGATCTAAAGCCTAACGATGCCGACGCCTACGCTTATTTGAACCTCTTGTATCGCGAGAAAGCTGACCTCGAACCCGAGGAATCGGCAAGGCTGCAGGACGTCAAGACCGCAAACGGCTTTGTACAAAAATCGCTCAATATCAGAAAACAGAACGGAACTAAAGAGGGTGCAACCGGCGGGGCAAGCTAGCGACGACGAAGACTTCGAGGATTTGGGCGCCGCCTGGAACTACAACCCAAAGGAAGGCTGAGCCCCGGCCAAAACGCCGGGGCTTTTCTTGTTCGAACCACCGAAACAGTAAAGACCCCGATTACTCAAGGTTAGCCGCCCCGCACTACGGCATATCCTTGATGTTACCCCCGAGCGACTTCACTCGGCTCGGTTCCGCCGCCCTGAAAGCATCGAGATTAGCCTTGTCGACCCATGCCGTGCCGGTATCGATCCGGGTTGGCAAGGGGGAAGCCGGCGCCGTACGCCAGTCTTTGAATTCCCGCACGATATTGTGATTAAGATCGTCGAGGAGCTTCACCCCGTAGTAGGCCATCGTGTAAGGCTTCTGGGCCACGGTGCCGGCAATGACCCCGCTCCCTATCCAATCGAGGGTCTCGGGGTTTTTGTCAAACGCAGCCACGACAATCTTTCCTTCCACGTTGAGTCGGTGCAGGGCCTCCGCGGCGCCGGGTCCACCCGAGGCTTCGAGGCAGAGTATCCCATCTAACTTTTCCTTTTTGGCGAGCATATCGGAGATCCCATCGTTGGCCTTGCGCGGATCACCCTGGTCGTCAATCACATTTGAGTCTACCTTGATCTTCGAGTACTTCGACAAGGCCTCTTTGGCGCCGCGAATGCGCTCATCCTGATTGAGCTGACCCGGAATACCGATGATTACGACACTGCCCTCGCCGTGGAGCAACTGAGCCATGTGTTCGCCACATTCGATACCAGCCCGATGGTTATCCGTTCCGATAAAGAGAATACGCTCGGAATCAGGAGCGTCCGAATCCACGGTGATTACCGGAATGCCCTGCTTTACCGCGTCGTTGATCGCAGAACTGAAGATATCGGCGCGCGCCGGTGCCAGGAGGATGCCGGATGGGTGCGAGGCAACCGCCTTCTGGAAAATTGCCAGTTCTTCGTCTGGCGAATAGGAGTCAGGGCCGTCGAAATCTCCTTTGACTTGCATGGCATTCACGGCATCGCCCAAGCCGAGTTTGGCCTCTTGCCAGTAGGGCAAGGAAATATTCGACGCCACGAAAATGTAGCGCTCGGTCTTCTGATGGTAGCTCTTCTCGCAGGAGGCAAGAAATCCTGCCGAAACAACCACAATAAGACAGAGTAATCGCTCGGTGACACGTGTCTTCATAGCGCCTCCATACATCCCTCTACACCGGCCGCCGGGTGCCCACAGCCGCGTTCTTCGAAGCAGACCCCGACTCGGAAGGTGCAGCGGGCGAAGGATATCATAAAGCGAGGCCAGCGTTAAGCCAAGCTTGCATGAGGACAATAAGAACTGGAAGGGCCGTGAGGCTCGTCGGGAACGGGCGCTTGAGTACCGATGCGTGACCTGGGAGATCGGCCGCAATCGGTGTGCAAGCGCGACTGCCAAGCGCCACTGCCACTCCGATTGACGCGAGGCGCGCGGTGCTTGATGTCGGGTTGCAGCGTAGCCTAGAATAATAGAGGGGCTCATGGTTCAATTCCAGGAGATCATCGATAGGGTTCAGACTTATCGTCCTGCCGACGATCTCGCCCTGCTGCGCAAAGCGTACCAGTTTACTGCCGCGGAGCACAAAACCCAAAAGAGACTCTCGGGTGAACCCTTTCTCGCTCACCCGCTAGAAGTGGCGAATATCCTGGCTGAGATGAAGCTTGACGTGGTCTGCCTGGCGGCTGGGATGCTCCACGATGTAGTGGAAGACACCCCCACTACGGTGGAACGGGTCCGGCAGGAGTTCGGCTCCGACGTAGCACGCATTGTCGAGGGCGTTACCAAGATCAGCCGGATTGAATTTGTTTCACCTGAGGCCAAGCAAGCGGAAAACCTGCGCAAGATGGTTCTGGCGATGGTGGATGATATCCGCGTGGTCCTGGTGAAACTCGCGGACCGTCTCCACAATATGCGCACCCTGGAGTTCCTCCCAGCGGACAAGCATGAACGGATCGCCCGGGAGACCCTTGAGATCTACGCGCCGATCGCCCACCGCCTCGGCATGGGCAAGATCCGGGGCGAGTTAGAGGACCTCGCCTTTCGCTATCTCGAGCCTGTCGCCTACGACGAGATCAAGGGAGCGGTAGAGAGCCGGCGCAAGGTAAGCGAAGATTTTCTGCGGGAAGTCTGTACCCTGGTTCAAGCCAGGATGAAGGAGCATTCCATCCCCGCCCTCATTGAGGGCCGGATTAAGCGCCTCTACAGTATCTGGCAGAAGCTTAAGCGCCAGCATGTCACCATCGATCAGGTTTACGACCTGTTGGCGATCCGGCTCGTCACCGACGATATCAAGAATTGTTACGCGGCCTTGGGCGTAATCCACAACACCTGGCGCCCGGTACCCGGACGTATCAAGGACTTTATCGCTATACCGCGTCCCAATCTCTACCAGTCACTTCACACTTCGGTGATCGGTCCGCACGGACAGCCTTTCGAAGTGCAGATCCGCACCGAGGAAATGCATAAGGTTGCCGAGGAAGGTATCGCGGCGCACTGGAAGTACAAAGACGGCCGTCCGCTGGCTCAGCAGGATGAAGAACGCTTCGCCTGGCTGCGTCACTTGGTGGAATGGCAGCAAGACATGCGTGATCCCGGCGAGTTTCTGTCTACCTTGCGGATCGACCTCTACCCCGAGGAGGCTTACACCTTCACCCCCAAAGGGAAGGTCGTGGTCCTACCGCGCGGCGCTACTCCTATAGATTTTGCTTACTCCATCCACACCGAGGTTGGACACCGCTGTGTCGGCGCGAAAGTCAACGGCCGCATTGTGCCGCTAAAGTACAGATTGCACAACGGCGACATTGTCGAGATTGTCACTCAGGTGAACCACACGCCCAGCCGGGACTGGCTAGCCATTGTCAAGACTTCACGCGCCCGCAACAAGATTAAGCACTGGATCAATCTAGCGGAACGTAAACGAGCCATTGAGATTGGCCGGAAGTTGATGGAAAAGGAAGCGCGGAAGTTCGACGTCTCGTTGAAGAAGATCGCCAGTGGGGATTTCCAGAGAGTGGCGCAGGAATACGGATGCTCCCAGGCAGACGATATTTACGCGGACATAGGCTACGGTAAGTTCTCCGCCCGCCAGGTGCTGGCCAAGTTGGCCCCCGAGGCGAGCATTGAGAAGGAGCCTCCCGTGCGTCTTGCGGACACGCTCAGGAGTGCACTCGGACTCAACCGGGACAGTGCCATTCAGGTGCAAGGTCATGATGACCTGCTGGTCTACCGTGCAAAGTGCTGTAACCCTATTCGAGGTGAAAGGATCGTCGGCTACGTCACCCGTGGCAAGGGCATCGCCGTGCACTCCAAATCCTGTCCTAACGTCCAGAACCTCCTTTACGACACCGATCGCAGCATCAACGTGGAATGGGTCGGACCCAAATACAGCCTCTACCCCGTCAAACTTACCTTGCACACTGCCGATCGCCAGGGTCTGCTGGCCGATGTCACTTCGGTGATCAGCGGCGTAAACTCGAATATCCAGAACATTGAGGCGCATACCGGAGATGAGCGCGCTTCGATTGATGTCACCCTTGATATCGTTGACCTTCCCCACCTGCAACAGATCATGTCGTCACTCAAGAAGGTCAACGGAGTTTATGACATTGAACGGGTGATGCAGACCTGACGCATCTTGGGGCCTACTCATTCCCCCAGGTTCCTGCCGCAAAAACTCTAACGCGCCCGAATCCCCGGCGATTGAGCTTCATCCAAATATTGGACCACCTCCTGATTGAGGAGGCGTTTACGGTGGCGCTTCTACCTGGAACCATCGGGACGAAGGCGGGCTTGAATCATTTCGGGGTAGGCATTATCCTGAATGCGCAACTGGAGAACCGTAGCCGGCAGGCGGCGGCATTTTCCAGATAAAGCGATTTCAGGAGCTGGATGCCGACACACCTCGCCAACGAAGCGGAATTGGTGACTGAAGCGCGCCTCGGCAATGCTGAGGCGTTCACCACTCTGGTGCGGCAGTATGACCGCAACATCTATAGACTTGCCTTGAATATCACCGGCAACAAGGAAGACGCGGAGGACGTCCTCCAGGAGACCATGCTCAAGGCTTATACCAAGCTGCCCCAGTTTCAGGGTGACTCGCGCTTTTACACCTGGCTCGTCCGGATCGCCGTCAACGAAGCCCTGATGAAGCTGCGCAAGCGCTCTGGCGATAAGACCGTTCCACTCGACGAGCCGATAGAATCCAACGAATCAAGCTTCATCCCGCGTGAGATCGAAGACTGGGATGACAATCCCGAGCAACGTTTTGCCAAGCAGGAATTGCACGACATCCTCGACCGCGTGATCACCAGGCTGGAGCCTCAGTTCCGAACGGTCTTTGTACTGCGTGACATCGAGGATCTCTCCACCGAAGAGACCGCCAGGATCATGGGCTTGTCCGTACCCGCCGTCAAATCGCGCCTCCTGCGGGCGCGGTTGCGAGTTCGCGAGCTCCTGAACCCCTACTTTCGGAAAGGACAAGAAGTTGCGGTGTAAGGAAGTCATTCGAAGTATCTCGGATTATCTTGACGGCGAGCTGGATTTCGAACTGGTCGCCGAGATCGAGCTGCACATCAAGTGCTGTCACGACTGCAATGTAGTCGTCGATACTACTCGCAGGACGATCGAGATCTATTGCGGCGAAGAGCCGCTACCCCTGCCCACCGACGTCCAGGAACGGCTGGAAACCGCCCTTACCCGGCACTTGCGGGCGCAGTCCTGACGAAACCCGTTCAGGACAACTCCAGATCCAGTTTGGGTTACTAAATAGTGGACGTTTTGACCTTCTGCTGAGAATAGCCGCTGACCTTCTAGGTACACGGGAGGCAACCGCGAATGTCGATTCAGGCGCTCTTTTTCGATGTTGGTGGCGTGTTGCTCACCAACGGATGGGATCGCCTTGACCGCCGCCAAGCCGTAGACCACTTCGGCCTTGATTGGGACGAGTTCGAAGACCGCCACGAGTTGGTTGTTCCAGCCTTTGAGCGGGGCCAGCTTTCACTTGAAGAGTACCTCGATCGAACGGTTTTCTATCGTGTTCGCAATTTTTCCCGTCAGGATTTTGAGAATTTCATGTACGGACGCTCCGAGCCGCTGGCGGAGAGCCTTGCGCTTCTCGATCGCCTGGCTCGATCGCGAAATTACTTTCTGGCCACGTTGAACAACGAGTCCCGCGAGCTCAACGCGCATCGGATCGAACGCTTTCGCCTGCGCGAGTATTTCTCGGTTTTTTTCAGCTCCTGTTATTTGGGCGTCAAGAAGCCTGATCGGTCGATCTACATGATGGCGTTGCAGCTTACTCAGCGCCCTCCCCAGGAATGCGTCTTCATCGACGACCGCGAACTGAATCTCGAGTGCGCCCGTTCGCTCGGACTCAATTGCCTGCTGTTCGAGACCGCCTCGCACCTCCAGCACGACCTTGCTCAGCTGGGAGTAGTGGCGAGCTGACGCCAATCTTTTCTAGCATCGTGACTCTTGGTTTACGGTTTCTCTATCCCTACGTTCCCGCCCCGCAATTTCTCCCACGCATCCAATTCGGCTTGGCCTTTGGACTTTTCACCGATCCGCTGATAAACCTGAGCAAGGCGATAATGAGGTGCCGCAAAGTCAGGACGCAACCGGATCGCCTCCCGATATTCACGGATTGCCTCCGTGTCGCGACGCTGTTCGGCGGCAAGGTTTCCAAGCTCAAAATGAGGCTCTGCCAGGCCGGGATCTAGCGATACAGCCTTGGCCAACTCCTCTCGCGCAAGATCAGGCTTCTGGGCCTCGGGTGGAGCTTTCAACAAGGCGGCCCCGAAGTAGTAGTGGGCTCTGGCGTTCCCGGGGTCGGTGAATGCGAAAATTCCAAGCCGGGCCACGATCTTCACCCGCTGTTCCGGTGGCAGCGTCGCGGCGCTTATCGACGCCTTAGCCAGGAACATACACGCCTGGGCTTCCGCAGGACCGATCTCAGTGGCGGCGAGCCAAGCCCGTACGGCATCCTCGTAGCGTCCATGCCCGTAAAGCGCTGTTCCCAGCCCTAGTTGGAGCTTCCCCGACTGGGGATAGCGCTCGACTCCGCGCTCAAATACTCTGGCCGCCGTCTCGAAATTCTGCCGGAGTACTAACGCCGATCCGTAGCTATCGATTTGCTCCGGGGAGGCGCTGGCAAGATCGACGCTTTCGATGTCCTCGTGAGCCGAACGGCCCCTGGCGTAATCGCGGATCAGCTCAGAACGCGTGAGGGAGACTGAGTCGCTGTACCCCCCACCAGCCGAGGGATCGTCGAGGGCACCCGCCTTCAGTTGCGTGTTGTCGGAAAAGGCGGGGGCACTCCTTAGGGATCCGGCCGGCGGAGCTGCCGACCCGGAATGCTCGCCCCTCTTAAGCTGAAGAATTATTCCCGACGTCAGGTCCTCGACCTTGAGGTGCGGCCGCACCAGCCTCTTGAAGCCGGAGGATCTCACCTCGATAGTGCAATCGCGGACGGTTAAATCGATTTTAAAGCGGAAAAAGCCATCGGTCCCCGTAACCCCGGAAGCCACAAGTCGCTCATGCTCATCGCTTAGCTCAACTACTGCCCCGGGAATGGCGGATCCAGTGCGGTCTTGGACTGTACCCCGAATCTCGATAGCCGTCCCCCCGGTCCGTGGCCACCCGGTGATGGGCAGAAACGCTGTAGCCAGCGCAAGGATCGGAACGAGTCGATATCGGGTCATCGGACTCCTATTCTGACACGAATTCGGAGCACCGAGGCGGCATGACTTGCCCGAAGCAGGCCTATTCGGACCGCCATCAGGACTCATGCCCGGATCTCTAGATGTGATTGTCGTCACTGCAATCTCCCTGGCGGTTTGCGATGATCTCCTATGGAGCGCAGACAGATTGGACTCTCTGCCCTTCATGGCATCGATATCAATCACCTAAGTAGGGGAGGATAGACATGGCTTACGTCATCACGTCACAGTGCACCAAGGACGAAAAATGCGTCGAAGTTTGCCCGGTCGACTGCATCCATCCACGTTCCGACGAACCGAGCTTTGGCGACGAGGCCCAGCTTTACGTCGATCCCGTCACCTGTATCGATTGCGGGGCGTGCGTTCCGGTGTGCGAGGCGACGGCGGTGTTTCCGGTCGACGAAGTTCCAGAGGAATTTGCCAGTTTTATTGAGGTAAACGCCGCTCACTATAACTGAGACCGCAGAGTCTCAGCGGCAATGGTCACTGGGCACGCTCATCGCCCGTAGATTCGCACCCATTGCCCTCGCCGCTCGAAGCTGGTCAGCAGACGGAGGTGATAGTGCCTGACCAGAAGATCCTCATTCGCCGGCTGAGCATAGTCAAAATAGCGCTGTTCCAGCCGGCTGGCGACCGGCAAGTAGCGTAGAAGGTCGAAATTCGGCTGCCACTTGCGCGAGTAAAGGTATAGAACGTCAAAGCTTCCCGTGTCCATCCGTTCGAAGTCGGCCGGGGTAAAGTCGTCAATCGCAACCACCCGCAACGGCCTGGTGACATAGCCTACAAAAGGCGTGGTCAGCTCACCCGTTGCCGGCCAGGCACTGAGGATGCGGTCATCGCTCGAGTGATCCTCGAGATAACGCGCCGCCTCCCGGTGCAATGCGACGAAGTCGGCGTAGGCGAGGTTGTCTTCGAAAGCGAAGGGATAAGGCGGATTGATGAACGACGATGCTACAAAGCATCCCGCGAGAAGTACGGAGAGGCTGCGGGCCCACAGTCTGGGCAGCCGAAAGGCGAGGCCCATGGCGCTCACAAACAACAGAGGAAACACCGGCAGGAGATAGCGGCGCAGCAACGCTCCACCCACCAAACTGTGGAACATGAGAGATACGCCCGAGAGTCCGCCGGCCAGTAATAGAAAGCCGGTGAAGCGATTAACCGAGCAAAGTCCCGCCATGATCCCGGCGAGCTCCACAGGTTTCAAGTTCTCTGTTCTTTCGGTTCCGCTCTCGTCATCCCGTTCTTCGCGCTGCGCTAGGAGTTTCGCTTTGCTCCCCCGCCACACTCCGGCTAGAGCCAACCCCACCAGAAGCCAGTTGAATCCACCTACAAAGAACTGATAGAGGCGACGCAGCAGGCTCAGTAGAAATCGCACTGGATCGAGTGTCCCGTAGAGGTTGTATTTCAGATAGTCGCCATTGCCGGTCCAGAAACCGGTGACGCGGTGATAGTGGATCGTCCAGACAGCCAGCGGCAGAATTGGAAGGGCGAGCGTAAACCAAGCCCAAACCTGGCGCTCCCGGCGAATGGCCCAGGCGTAAGCCCAGATCGGCGGCAACACGATAACCGATGTCTCCTTGCTTAGAATCGCCAGTGAACCCGCAATCGCGAAGCCGACCAAGCTTCGACTGTCCAGCTGCTGGTGAGGAATTGACACGAAGTTCCGAGATCCGGAAACTTCCCCCTGTGGCAAGATGGAGAGGACCGCCAGAGTGGTAAACAGACCTGCAGCAAGGTCGATGTGCAGCATGTCGCTTTGGGCGAAGAAGAGCGGCGAAACGGCAATCAAGACTGCGGACCAGGCCGCCGGCTCCAGGCTGGACCCCAGTGTCGACCCATCGTTCTTGGTCTTGTTCACCCCCATGACTGGTGGCAGAACCCGCCGTCCCAGCCAGTAGGTAGCGGCAACAGTGGCAGCAGCTAGCAGCAGCATCGCGGTCCTCGCCACGCAGGGCGAGACTCCGAAAATCCGCCAGGCCGTTCCCACGATAGCGGGAACCAGCGGCGTATGGCCGATGGGCCAGGTGCTTTGGGGAATCAGTAGAGCGTGCCGGTAGAAATCGAGCGAGGCTATGGCGTAATATCCCGCTTCGTCCCAATAGTAGGGGAGGCAGCGCAGCGAGTAATGAAGCACAATCAGGAACAACCAGATGCCTAGGATTGTCAGTAAATTACGCATTTGTCTCGGCCATAGAGATTGGTGAATCGCGCAACGGGCCGGGCATGGAGCCGAAGGCGGCCGGTGCCGCGCGAACCTACGAAGCAAATCCCGAGTGTAACAAAAAGGTGAAAATGGGCGCTGACCAACCTATTCGATCAGCCAAATCCGTGGCCAAATCCGGAGCTGGCCCGGCGCGAAAAGCAATACTCGTAGTAGTCCTGATGGCGGCGGCTTCTTTCTTCTCGACCGGCCTTCGGTCTCTGCCGCTTTTCGAACCCGACGAGGGGCGCAACGCCGAAGTGGCGCGGGAGATGTTCGTTTCTCACGACTGGATCACGCCGCATTATGACTCGCTCGTGTACCTTGACAAGCCTGCCGAATACTTCTGGTTGGTGGCAGCGTCATTCCGCGTCTTTGGAGTTTCAGAATTGGCGGCCCGGCTGCCCTCAGTGGTGGCGGCTCTGGCCACAATCTGCCTTATTTGGCTGCTCTCGGGCTCGATGTTTCCGGCGGCGAGCGACACCGCAGAAACCAATTCTGGCGCGAGCGCCCAACGTCGCAGCTCCGCCTCAAGTCTTGCCCTGAAGGCTGCCATCATCTTCGCCACCGTCCCCCTGGTATTTCATTTTGCCCACACGGTTATTCTGGACATGCCGCTGACTTTTCTTCTTACCGCGGCCATGAGCTGTTTCTGGCTGGCAGAAGCAAGCGGCTTTGAGCGCCGCCGCTTCGAGACCGTTTTCTTTGCCGCCATGGGATTGGCTTTCTTCGAAAAAGGTCCGGTGGGTGTAGTCCTGCCGCTGTTATCCATCCTGGTCTATCAAGCCGCACGCAGACGGGTACGCGAACTTGGGAAATTGCATTGGGGCGCCGGCACGCTGATATTGCTCGTGACCGCATTGCCCTGGTACGTCCTGATCTCGCTCCGCCATCCTGATTACCCGCACTACGCGGTGTTCTACGAAACGCTGGCGCGATTCGCCACGGGACACGCACATCGCGGCGGCGGGGTCTTCTACTATATTCCTGTATATCTGGCGGGGTTCCTGCCCTGGAGCTTGTTCCTGCTATTCGCAGCCGGGAACCGGGTGAAACGCTTGAAGACTTTGCGCCAGGAAGACCACAAGGCCGAGCTTTACTTGACGGCGTGGATGGTGATGGTCTTCGTATTCTTCTCCGTCTCCCACTCGAAGCTGCCCGGTTACGTGCTGCCCGCGGCTGTCCCCTTCAGTCTGCTGATGGCCCGCTTCTGGCAGCGCGATGTGGACGCGCCCACCGGACGCCGTCCTGACTGGCTGACAGCGGGGTTTGCGATCCTGATCCTGTTAGGGATCGTCATCGCCGGTCTTTCGCGTTGGCACGGCCTTTTTGGCACTCGCCTCGCTGGGAAGATTCCGCCGTTGGTCCTGCCGATGATCTCCTCCAACGTGCTTATGAGCGGGGTGATTCTCGCCGCCCTCGGCTTTCTTGGCCGCAACGCCTCCCACCGTCTGGGCAGGCCCGCTGACCTGGATGGCATCCAATTGCCGGGCCTGGTGCTCACGCGACGAGGCCTCTGGTCTGCGATTGCCTTTGCGACTGTGGCTGTTGTGACGCCTCTCCTCCTGGTGCGCTGGGCGAGGCTTATCGATGCCTATGCCGCATCCCAATCCAGCCGAGCGCTCGCTTGGGCCATTCAGGCGAGCCCGCAGAAGGACCTTCCAATTTACGGCTTCTATTATTTCCGCACCAGCCTGCCCTATTACTTGGGACGGCCGGTGGGCTTGGTCACAACCGGGGCCGCCGAGATCACGAGCAACTACATCGCGTCGCAGTATGCCAACATGCGCCAGGAAAAGCTTGAGCCCGGCTTTGCCCTCATGGTGACGAGCGCCGAACTCACTCGCCTCTCCGCGACCACGTCCAAGCCATTTCTGGTAATGGTGAGAAATGAGCAGGTCCGCACGCTCGCAGAGACAGTCGGCGTGTTCGAGCCGCTGTGGACCTCCTGGCCATATTCGGTGGTCGAGGTGCCCCCGGCCGGCTCGAAAAACGAGGGAACCGAGCCGGCGATGATTGACAAGGTTCTGCAGCGCTAGGGGTCGGGATCGATCATTCGTCACGGCCCTTCCTCTTCTGCCTCACGACCTCCGCGATGTTCAGTCGTTCTCGTGCTCGTTCGGACCATACGATCTCATCTCCGGCCCCGACCTCGCCCTCCTCCAGCACGGAGAGATAGAACCCTGTGCGCTCGGATTCCCAGAAGCGCTCGATCATGTCTTTGCGTCCAAATTTGAGGGCCAACTTGAAGCAGGGCAGGCGAGGCTTGGTGATGGCGAAGAGCGCCGATCCTATACGGAGGCGATCTCCCACGGCCGCCCCGGTTTCAAACAGGCCTTCAACCGTGAGATTCTCGCCAAATAATCCCCAACTGGGAGTCAACTCCGTTTCCCAGGTGAGTCCCCAGGGCAGTTCGATTCCATCGAGTTCGCGGCGCCAGAATTGATAGTGCTCACTCGGATAAGCGTAAACGGCTTTTTCCGGTCCTCCGTGAACGCGCAGATCGGCCTGACGGTCGCCCTCCAGGTTGAGGCGGCGTGCCCTCACCCGTCCCGCGACAGGTTGCTTGAAAATGCCGGTCCGCACTTCCTGACCGTCCACAACCAGGCGCCGCGGCAGTCCGACATTGACAGAAATCAGTCTCATATTTCGTCCTCATCATTTTTCTGCACCACGACTTGAGGTGATTGGATGCCCTCGCTCGCCTCCTAGCTCCGGTGCAACCTAACTTCCATCTCTTGCAGCATTGAATACGAATGCGGCCCGTTGTATAGTGCCCGTCTGCCGGGAAATCGAACTCCCCGCATGTGTTTCCCCCAAGGAGAGCCCAATTGGCAGCCATCATACTAAACGGTATCAATATTCGCGACCAGATCAAGTTGGAACTCGGTGCGCAAATTCGGGAGCTGAAGGCCGCCGGCATCAAGCCGGGGTTGGCGGCGGTCCTGGTCGGCGAGAATCCCGCCTCGCAGATCTACGTTCGCAGCAAAGTGAAGACTTGCGAGGCCCTGGGCCTTTATAGCGAGAAAATTACTTTGCCGGCCGACATCTCCCAAGAGAGACTGCTGGAGCTGGTGAGCTCGCTCAACCAGCGCCATGAAATTGACGGAATTCTGATCCAACTACCGTTGCCACCTCAAATAGATTCCAAGCAGGTGCTGGAGGCCGTCGATCCGGCCAAAGACGTGGATGGATTCCATCCGGTCAGCGTCGGACATCTGGTGAGCGGAACGCCAGGCCTGGTCCCCTGCACCCCAGCGGGAATCATCGAGATACTGGAGCGGAGCCGGATCCCGATCAAGGGCGCGCACGCGGTGGTGGTAGGGCGCAGCGATATCGTAGGCAAGCCAGTGGCCATGCTGCTGCTTCATCGTCACGCCACCGTCACTATTTGTCACTCGAGGACGCGCGACCTGCCGGCCGTTGCCCAAGAGGCGGATATTCTGGTGGCCGCTATCGGAAAGCCGGCTTTCGTCACGGCTGACTTCATCAAGCCGGGCGCGGTAGTGATCGACGTCGGCATCAATCGCCTGACCAGCCGCGAGGAGGTCGAACGAATCTTCCGGGATCCTTCGCGGCTGTTAAAGGATCTTGAGGCCAAGGGTTCCATAGTGGTAGGGGATGTCCAGCCAGAAGACGCTGTGGAAAAAGCAAGCGCCTTCACGCCTGTGCCTGGCGGTGTAGGACCGCTGACCATCGCCATGTTGATGGCGAACACGGTCAAGGCCGCGCGCTTGCGCAGGGCCGGCTCTGCCTGAATCGAAACGAACCCCGGGGGCTCGTGGCACGTTTACCACACTGCACCGGTCCGGCCGCGTCCTCTGTCGGGCACAGGAATCTGTGACCGCCATCACTGTATCCGGAGTCGTGCGAGCTGGATAATATATCAGGCGGGCGACTCTCGAATCAGGACTTTGGGGGAGGGGCAAGGAATGGCTTACGACGCTACCAAAATGCAGGACTGGGAGATCTCGGAAGCGGCCGAACGCGGTATGCCCAACTTCCGCCAATGGCAGGAACGGCTGGGTCTGGAACCCGACGAGGTTATCCCGATGGGCCGGCTCTCGAAGCTGGATTTTCTTAAGATAATCGAACGGCTCGGAAACCGTCCTGACGGCAAATACATCGAGGTTACGGCGATCACTCCTACACCTCTGGGTGAGGGCAAAAGCACCACCTCACTCGGACTGATCGAGGGTCTCGGGAAGCGTAAAAAGAACGTCGGGGGTTGCCTGCGCCAGCCTTCCGGCGGTCCGACCATGAATGTAAAGGGCACGGCGGCCGGAGGCGGCAATGCCCTCTTGATCCCCATGACTGAGTTCTCCCTCGGCCTCACCGGTGACATCAACGATCTCGCCAACGCTCACAATCTGGCCATGGTGGCGCTCACCGCGCGCATGCAGCATGAGCGCAACTACACCGATGAACAACTGCAAAAACACAGCAACATGCGCCGTCTCGATATTGATCCCACGCGCGTCGAGCTCGGCTGGGTGATGGATTTTTGCGCTCAGAGCCTGCGCAACCTCATCATCGGCATCGGTGGCAAGCAAGACGGCTTCATGATGCAGTCGAAGTTCGCGATTTCGGTGAGCTCCGAGCTGATGGCCATTCTCTCGATCGTCAAGGACCTAGCCGACTTACGCAAGCGCCTCGGTGAGATTACCGTGGCTTACGACAAAAAGGGAAAGCCTATAACCACTGCCGATCTGGAAGTTGACGGAGCCATGGCGGCCTGGATGCGCAACACCATCAATCCGACGCTCTGTAGCACCGCCGAGTACCAGCCTTGCATGGTACACGCGGGTCCCTTCGCCAATATCGCCGTTGGGCAGTCCTCGATCATCGGCGATCGTCTGGGCCTGAAGATGTTCGACTATCATGTCACCGAGAGCGGCTTCGCAGCAGATATTGGCTTTGAGAAGTTCTGGAACGTCAAGTGCCGGTACAGCGGCCTGAAGCCGAATGTCTCGGTGCTGACGACCACGATCCGCGCGCTGAAGATGCACGGTGGCGGTCCTCGAGTGGCTCCGGGCCTCCCTCTCGCCGAAGAATACACAAAGGAAAATCTCAAGCTGCTGGAGAAGGGACTCCCCAACCTGCTTCACCATCTGGGGATAATTCGCCGCTCCGGCATCAATCCGGTGGTCTGCATCAACTGCTTCCATACCGATACCCCTGAAGAGATAGCGCTCGTGCGTAAGGCCGCCGAGGCGGGAGGAGCGCGCTGTGCCGCTTCCGAACATTGGGCCAAGGGAGGCGATGGTGCGCTGGAACTGGCTGACACCGTGTTGGATGCCTGCAGGGACGAAGTCAACTTCCGCACCCTGTATCCGCTCGAGATGAAACTACGCGATCGCGTGGAACTGATCGCCAAGCTCGTCTACGGCGCGGACGGTGTCGCCTGGCTGCCCGATGCTGAAGCCAAAGCCAAGGCGTTCGAATCCGATCCGCAGTATTTGGATTACGCTACGATGATGGTGAAGACGCACCTCAGCCTGAGCCATGACCCGCGCTAAAGGGCGTCCCCAAGGGGTGGGTTCTGCCCATCCGTGACGTGCTGGTATACTCGGGCGCAAAGTTCCTCTGCCCGTGTGCGGGCACGATCAGTCTGATGCCGGGAACATCATCGAATCCCGGCTTTCGCCGCGTGGACGTCGATGTGAAAACCGGAAAAGTGACGGGATTGTTTTAAGCGAGGAGAAGGAATATGGTCGAAGGCAGTCGGAATCATTTGCGGCTAGCGCTTGAAGAGGGGCAATTCTTTTGCACGGCGGAACTGGTTCTCGGCCGGGATCACGACGTAGCCGAGGCGGAGACGTTCGTCAAAGAAGCGGCCGCCCAGCCGGATGGGGTCAAGGTGATCAGCCTGACGGATCTTCCCGGCGGCAATCCGGCCTTGCCTCCGGAAGCCTTCGTGGCCTCCATCAAGCAGAACGGTCTGACGCCCATTGCCCACCTCACCGGCAAGGACGGGAACCGGTCTTTCATCGAAGCGAGGCTTCATGGCTTGGCGCGGGAAGGTGTGGAAAACATCCTGGCTCTAACCGGAGATGCGCAGAAGGAGGGTTTCGGTGGCAGATCCAAACCGGTCTATGACCTCGATTCTGTCCTTATCATTCACATGATCGAGGCCATGCGGAAGGGCATCGAGTATAACCTCGGGCCGCGGACGGTCCACAGCACCCCTTTCGATTTCTTTGCGGGCGCGGTCGTGAATCCCTATAAAGTGCACGAGCCCGATCAGATGATGCAGTTTTATAAGCTGCAACTGAAAATCGCGACCGGAGCGAAATTTATCATCACCCAGCTAGGGTTCAACCTACGTAAGCTTCTAGAGCTGAAACAGTTCATGGCCAGGGAGGGTTTGGGATACATACCCGTCCTCGCCAACGTGTATGTCCCCACCGCCAAGATCGCGCAGATGATGCAGGCCGGTGAAGTGGCGGGCTGCGTTGTGACAGATGAGCTCATAAAGCGGCTCGAATCGGAAAAGAAGCCGCAGCGGCTGGAGCGTGCGGCGCTGATGGTGGCAGCGGCCAAGGACCTCGGTTTTGCCGGAGCTCATATCGGCGGATTCGGTCTTGCTCACAAGGATTTCATGACTATTGCCGAGCGGGCCGCGGCCATCGGCAGCGAATGGCGGAATAGGATTGACGAACTGGTCTTCCCTTACGCCAACGAGTTCTATTTATTGCCGCCGGGCAAAGACGGCTTGAGCGATGGCGAAGGTAAGTATCAGACGAACCCAGATAAGCCCCATGCCACCGTAACCCAGCGGCTCTCCCAATTCGTGCATCGGCACCTCATCGCAGAAGATTCCGCCGGCGCCCGCTTCTTCGGCCACCAGCTGAGAGGCGATGGAAAACCTCCGGTAGGGGAAGCCTGGCGACACGGGTTGTGTTACCAACTCCTCGAGCCGTCCACCCTCTACCGCAAAGCAACGTTGGGTTGTAAGAGTTGCGGGGATTGTCTCCAGGATCATCTCGACTACGCGGGTTGCTCCATGCGGTGGTGTTACAAGGAGCTACGCAATGGGCCCTGCGGCGGATCGCGGATTGACGGAACTTGTGAAGCCCGGCCGGAACAGCCTTGCATTTGGAACGTGGTCTACAAGGGTGCGCTGGCTCTGGGTGACGATCCCCGGAAGTTCGCCTCCACTCTGATCCCGCCCCGTGAGTGGCGGCTGGATGGCACTAATGCTCTGGCCAACCGTATGGTCGGAATTGACAACCTAAACAAACGGATAGACTTGAAAACGAAGACGCCACAGGAGGGAGAGTAGACTCATGCTTATCATCGGCGAACTGATTAATTGCACCCGCAAGAAGGTCGGAGCGGCGGCGCAAGCCAGAGACGTGGAGTTCTTCAGGGAGATTGCCCGCAAGCAGGCGAACGCCGGCGCGGACGCGCTCGATGTAAACGGCGGCCTGCCCGGCCAGGAGCTGGAGGTGCTGCCCTGGCTCGTGAATATCGTGCAGGAAACCGTCAGCGTGCCCCTCTGCCTCGATAGCGCTGATCCTGCTGCACTCGCCCGCGCCCTTCCGCTTTGTAAGCAGCGGGCGATGATCAACTCCATCACCGATGAACCGGCGCGTATCGATGCTTTGCTTCCGGTGCTGAAGGAATTCCGGCCTAAAGTGATCGCCCTTTGCATGAGCGAGGCGGGTCCGCCCAACACCACCGAAGAACGCGTCTCGACCGCAACCCATCTCGTGGATCGGCTCTTGGCGGAGGGATTTGCGGTGGACGACATTTACGTCGATCCTTGCGTCATCCCCGTCAGCACCGGTCCGGACCATGGCAAATCGCTGGTGGAAGCCACGGGAAAGATCACCGCCCGGTACCCTGGCATCCACGCGAGCGCCGGTGTCAGCAATGTTTCCTTCGGACTTCCTATGCGCAAGCTGCTCAACGAAGTTCTTATGGTTCTGCTGATGTCGCAGGGTCTCGACGCGGCCATCGTAGATCCCTGCGATGCCCAACTGATTATGAATGTCCGGGCCGCTGAGGCCTTGCTTGGACGAGACGAGTATTGCGCTAACTATCTGCGTGCATTCCGTGAAGGCAAGCTGGGCCAAGCCGCGTAAGATCGCGGATGCCTATTCGTCCATAGGGGCCTTCCGTTATAATGACCGTTCTGACTTGAACAACCTTGGGCAAAACACATGGATCGAGACGAAGCTTGGGCGCTGCTCACGGAATACACTAAGAGCGACAGCCTGCGAAAACACGCGTTGGCGGTTGAAGCCTGTCTACGCGCCTACGCCTGTAAATACGCTCAAGACGAAAATGAATGGTCGATTACGGCGCTGCTCCACGATTTCGATTACGAGATGTACCCTGAGCTGCCGGACCATCCGCTGAAGGGCGGCGAAATTCTTACGGAGAAGGGCTATCCCGAGAAGGTGCGGCGCGCCATCCTGGGGCACGCGGCGGAACACACGGGGATCCCTCGCGATACTTTGCTTGCCAAGGCCCTATTTGCCTGCGACGAGGTTGCCGGTTTCATCACGGCCTGCGCGCTGGTGCGGCCCGATCGAATCCAGAGCCTGGAAGCACGGTCCGTGCGAAGGCGCATGAAGGACAAGGCATTCGCACGCTCCGTCAATCGCGAGGACATCATCAAAGGGGCCGAAGAGCTGGGTATTCCACTCGATGAGCACATCACTTTTTGCATCGAGGCGATGCGTGCTCGGGCCGAGCAACTGGGTCTTGCATCGCCCGCGTAGGAGCCTTCCGCGCGATCATCGGAGGCTGGATGTCCCTTCGGCCCTCGCCATAGGCTTGCGGCCCATGCTCGCTTCCTCTTGATCGTGCCTAGTTACTCTCGGCAGATTTCCTATTGCTCGTACTTGAAGCCCAGTAAATGAGCTGTGAGGTATCGGTCTAGCTCTTCATAGTCGCGTTGCTTGATCAACTCAGTCTCTAGTCGTCGGTCCACAGTGCGGACCTTTTCGACCAGCCACAGAAACGTCTGCTTGCTATTGGCGAGGTGCTTCATCGAGACCTCCTTCTTCTGGGTGCGCATGGCCTTGACGTCGAGTCCCACGAATTCCCCGTTCGCCCCATAGCCGTTCTCTTCCAATACCCGCACCTGATTGTAAGCTCTTCGGAGATCGACCTCACCGAACGACTTGTCCTCGTCGAATTTCAGGCCGTTCTGATCGTTCAAGTGTACGCTCCAAAGCTTGTTGAAGGAGAGGGCGAAGCCCATTTCGTCGGAAGGGTCCAGGCCCGCGAGAATCTGGTGCGCAGTTTCGATGAGTATTCCGACCCGCGAAGGATCGGCAGTGCGGTACGCAAGCGCCAGACCATGCCCGATTGTAGGAACATACGCTTGGTCCATCGGTTCATTGGGCTTCGGTTCAATGAGGATCCGTAGTTGTTTGTCGTACCCCAGCAGCCGGTCGATTACATCCACCAGATACTGCATGGACCTGGGGACGGACTTGGCTTCGCGAATGTAGGTTCCTTCACGCGCCAGCCAAAGCACCATCAGGCGGCAACCCAGTTCGTTTGCGATATCGACAGCCTTTATCGCTCTTTCCGTCGCGTAGGCACGCTCGGCCGGGTCGTTGGAGGTGAAGGCTCCGTCAATCGTTCGTGGATTTTCCCACAGTCTTGGCGCTACGAATTCCGCCACCAAGCCGTGATCCGAAAGCATTTGTCTGGTCTTGCGCGCCTGTCTTGTGATCTCTGAAGATGTGAGCGAGTCGAGGTTTGGAACAGCATCGTCATCATGAAACTGCATACCATCGAACCCAAGGCGCTTGGCAATGCTAAGTTTTTCCACGAAAGTGAAAGAGTCGCGTACAGGCGGGCCGAAGGGGTCAGCCCCTTCGCTCAAATTCCAAGGCCCGAACGAAAAACGATACGATGTAGCCATTATGTTCTCTCCTTGATAACGATCAGTGATAACGACCAGTCCCGCGGGAAACGCTTCTATCTTAGCCCAGGACACTTCATGGGAGTGAAATTCGAGGGTGTCATCTTGCATTAGCTAGCTACTAAGCTAGGCGACGGCCCAGCCGGTTTGATAATCTCGAGCGTCCTTCAAAGCCGGAATCTGAACCCTTGGATCGAGCGGAAAAAGTGCGGAAAGACAGCGGGATTGTGCGGGAACCTGGAGCCCCTTGCCTTATGCCTTTTCGGGCGAGACGCATGCCCTTTGGGGATTCCGGCGCTGGGCGAATGACTAAGAATCCCGGACTCGCTCCAGTAGCTACGCTTTCTTGCGCGGAGGGACGTATCCGGGAGGCAAAGCCGCGCCTTCGCCAAAGAAAAATCGTTCCATCTGGCTTTCAATAATCTCTTGGGCTTCCTTAGTGGCTGGATTCAGGCGATACTCGTTGATCAGCATCTTCAGATGCTCGGCCCACAAGTCCCAGGCCTGCTGCGAGACATGTTCGTAAATCTGCTGGCCGATTTCACCCGACCACGGCGGTTCTTCCAAACCCGGCAGTTCCTTGCCGAACTTCACGCATTTCACCATTCGCTCAGGCATCAACATCCTCCTCATTTAATCCTAGCGCCGCGCCTGGCAATCAAAAATCCACGCTGCCTCTTGGGGGCTGGAGCGATTATACCGGAAAAGCGCGAAGCTTGCCGAGTCGGGGGTATTCATCGCTGCCAGGAACATTCGTCACTGGGCTTGACGACTGGCCACGTTGGTCCTGTTCACTTCCTCATAGTGGGTCAAGTGGGGAAACAACGGAGCGATTCTGAAGGGCATCTTCTCGCTGGCATCAGCGAGCGCCACTGTTTTGCGAGTCGTGAAGGTGACGCCCCCGTCCCAGGCGTTTACCTGAACACGAGAACCAAGGGGCAGGGCCGCGATCTCGTCAAGGTTCTTGGGGTGAAGTTCAGGGGCACCGCTCATCAGGGCTGCCATCCGGACGGTGCTCTTGTCAGCCGCCAGGCGGTTGCCAAGGTGCGAGCCAAAGAGCCCCTCCGTGTTCGGCGCGGCTGCGGCGGCGGCGCGCAGGAAAAGACCGGCATTGCCGAGCTTGTCCTTATAGGGCGAATTCTGCAGGAACTCGACCGCTTTGGCATCGGCTGCCGTTTCCTCCTTTTCGTCGCGGGCCAGATCCAGATTAGAGAGGAGTTGTTCATCGGAGAGCAGCAGGCGATCGTCAAAGGCGTACTTGGTACTGAGCCTATGGCCCAGCGCAACGTGGGCAAGTTCGTGAGCGATCACCATGGCCAGACTCGGCTCGTCGGGTAAGACATCGATGAGACCACGGCTGAGCACAATGGTGTAGCGCAAGGTGAAGGACTCCAGCGGAGAAGTCAGCATCACCCGGCAGTGAACAGGAGGCAGACTATCGAGGTGATTGGTGACCACGAGGTTGTTGACTACGGTTTCCAACACCTTGTCAACGGGTCCAGCTGGCGCAATTAGGCGGGCTTTTTCCAGACGATCGAGCACATTTCGCTCCGCCTCGGTTTCCAGTTTACGTTTGCTTTCGACAGGAGAGAGGTCCGAAGTGGCTTCACTGCTGTCGCGCACGGCTGCAGGAGCCTCCACCAGAATTTTCGTCCACTCCTCTTGCTGACGGGGGGCAGTGAGATCATAGCCCCACAGACGGGTATCTGCCTTGAAACGGATCCTCTTGCCCACATCCGATTCTTCGCTGTAGATGTAGACTGGCAGCCATACCCCAGGCCTGAGATTTTCGCGCCAGGAGTCGAAATGGCAATAGAACTTGAAGCGCGGAGCATTGACGCGTGTACCGTTGAGGCGAACGATGGCGTAATCATGGTCCTCCACCCAAATGCGTCCCACGAAGGCTCCCGTGCCTGCGTGTTTCCGTGGACGCACGTCAATTGCGAGACAGCGCACGTCCCCCAGATATTCCCAGCGGACAGGCTCAAAGATGTAGTGTTGTTGATCGAAGTTTTGCGCGTCCACCATGGCGGAGGTCGCGAACTTGTCCGCGAAAAGATGGGGTGGGAGAAGTGGCGCCGCAATGGTTTCGAACTTACGGCGCATTCGGGTGAAGTCACTATCGGGAACGAAGGAAACTTCTTCTGCTTTCTTGGTGAACTTGAGCCGGCCCAAGAAATAGGCATCGTTCACGGGAACATCGCCCAGTTCTGCGTCCGGGCGAAAATATTGAAGATACGTCTCCACGCGAGGCGAGTACTTCTTGAGACTTTCGCTATACTGCTTCTCGCCGGCGACAATACGTTCAATAATGGTGGCCGCCTGGGGCGACTGGGTTCTCTGCTCGTCTGCGCTGGGATTGTTGGACTGGGCGTATCCTGCGATAGGAACCAAGATGACTGCGCCGATGGAGGTGAGTAATTTAGCGAGCCAAGCGGTGCGGCCTATGCGAGCAAGTGTCATGATGTCTCTCCAACTCCGTATCGCCTTCAAGCCAGCCGGAATTCGATGTGCAAAGTCGCCGGAGAACTTACTGGCTGTCCCCCGCGCTCTGCGGGCCTGAAGCGGATCTGAGAAGCGGCCTGTACCGCCGCTTGATCTAATCCATGTCCGAGGGATTTGACGACGCCAACCACCCTGAGGGTGCCATCGGCCTGGAAAACCACTGAAAGTACGACTTCGCCTTCAACGTGCAGCCTGCGCGCCTCGTCTGTATACGCGGGCGAAGGTTTGGACAGGATCTCTACAGGCTGACTGTTGGGGGGCGGGGGAGCTGCGCTTCTGGCCGCTGTGGGAGATGGCGCCGCCTGGGCCGCCGCCTCGAAGCCTCCTGTCTTTACACCGGGCCCGCCCGTGCCAGGTCCACCGCGCCCTTCGCCGTTAGCATTTGCGGCTGTGCCGCTGCCAAACCCGGCGCTGACCACGGTTCCACGGCTACCCTGAGATCCGCCGGTTCCATTTCCTACGCCCGGACCTCCGGGAAGATCGAAGGCTCCCAGCTTGGGCACGTTCCCGGAGTTGCCGCCTTTTGCTTCGCCCTCAAGACCTTGCGGATTGCCAAAACCGCCTGTCTGTACGTCCTTCGGCGGCCGACTTAGAGTCGCCACGTTCGCCGATCCGCTAAACATACCGGTGTGAACGGCAGCAACAGGCCGGGGCGGAAGCGGGCTGGGTTTCGTGAACGCCATCGTCACCGGCTGGTCCCGCTTCGGTAAGACCGGGGAGGGAAGTTTGACCTGGATTTTCGGCGCCTCTATCTTCGGAACCTGGAGGCGGGGCACGGGTGTAGGTGGGGTGGCCTCCTTTCGCGGCGGCACCCTTGGAATGTTAATCCTAGGCGCGGGTGGGAGCTTGAGTCCCGGTTTTTCGGGCACTAAGTCCGGAAGGGTGATCAGCGTATAACGATTTGACTCGGACTCTAATTGGTAGGGAAACCACATCCCCGCCACCACTCCGAGACCAATAATTAGAGCTTCGACGAGCGCGCCTGCAGCAAAGGCGATCCCTCGCTGCTGACGCTCTTTCGGTGAGATTTGCAGTTCCCCTGAACCATCCGTGATCTTCATCGAGCCGGATCTCGGCCTCCCTCCCTGCTCGTTGAACCCAAGCCCCGCACGACTTCCGCAATAAAGTGTCCAAACGTTGCCGGCTTCCCTTTCAGCAATTTCGGCTCACAGGCCCGGTTCAGCTGACCGCGTCAAAGGAAAAGTTTACACGTCGGGTGTAAAAGCTAAATGGACGACTCTCTCGTCCTGTCTTCTTGGATGCGAATCGGATCCCTTCCGACGATGCAAGACACTAGCCGGACTTCAGCAAAGTAGGCTGTGATAAAGTGACTGGGCAGCAGCCTTATACTAACTACCTCAGGCCGTAAAAGCCGGCGCTTCTGCTCGAGTTCTTTAGGTGCAATCCATGTCGAGAACGAGCCCTGTCAGCACCGCCTTTGTCCACAATGCAAGCGGAGCGCCAGATCACCCTGGTGACGGGCCTTCGCTAGTCATCTACTTGGTAGGGATAGCACTGCCCAGTTTCGCTGCCCTCTTATTGGAATTGTCGCTCACGCGTCTCTTTTCCGTGATCCTATTCTACCACTTTGCGTTCCTTTCCATCTCGATCGCTTTACTCGGGCTCGGGGCGGGCGGCGTGTTTGCGTATCTTCGTCGCAAATCGTTGGCTCGCTACCATACGCAGCCGCTGGCGGCAGGAATTAATCTCACGAACGCCTTCGCATCCGTGCTTGTACTCCAGATTGTCCTCCGGATTCCCGTCTCTCTTGAACTAGACTGGCAGAATTTCCTGCGTCTCACCGTCGTCTACGTGGTCGCGTCGATTCCCTTCTTCTTCACAGGCTTGCTTCTCTCCGTGATCTTCGCCCGCAAGGTACGCCGCGTATCGCTCCTTTACGGTGCCGATCTCGGCGGCGGGGCACTCGCTTGCGTGACCCTGGTGCCGTTGCTCAATAACCTGGGTGGACCGAATGCCATCCTGGTTGCCAGCCTCTCGATGGCGGTTGCCTCGCTGGTGTGGTCGCTTCCCGGCCGTAGCCGCCGATGGGCTCTTGTAGCCGTAACCGCTATCGCATTATTGATCGCGGCCAACACCTACGCGGACTTCATCGATGTGGTTTATGCCAAAGGTGTCCGACTCAATCGCGGGGTTAAAGTGGAATTCGCGCGCTGGAACGCCATTTCCCGCGTTCAGGTGGAGGCTCATCCGGCTGACGGAAAATGGGCGGTAATCGATGCCGACGCCAACAGCGCGCTAATGAACGTTGACCCCCACGCCTGGCAGGGCGTCTGGCAGCATGACCTTATGTCGTCCGTGCCTTCGGTGGCAAATGTGCTTCAACCGCATGGCGATTTTGCCATCATCGGCCCGGGCGGCGGCGTGGACGTGCTCCGCGCCGTAGCCAGCGGAAGTCCCAGCGTCACCGGCATCGAGATCAATCCCATCATTGCCAATACGATCATGCGCAAGCGCTACGCCGACTACACCTTTCACCTCTACCAGCTTCCCGAGGTTCATATCCACGTGAGTGACGGGCGATCGTTCATTCGTGCCAGCCGCGATCGCTACGATGTGGTGCAGATGACCCTGGTCGATACCTGGGCTTCCACGGCGGCCGGGGCGTTTGCCTTAAGCGAGAACAATCTCTACACCGTGGAAGCGTTCAGGGAGTATTTCGAGCACCTGAAGCCAGAGGGCTTTATTGCCGTTACTCGCTGGGAGTTCAAGCAGCCGCGCGAAGCCTTGCGAGTGCTGGCTGTCTCCATCGAAGCGCTGCATCGCCTGGGGGTTCAAAACCCCGCGCGGAACTTTATGGCAATCTCGGATGGTCAGTTGGATGAAGACGGACGCCCGGTATTGGTGCTGGCCAAACGGTCACCCTTTACCAATGAGGAAGAGGCCGCGGTCCGCACTCACTTGACCGGGCATCCGAACTTGCAACCGCTATATTTGCCATCTGCGCCGGAAACGAACGCCTTCTCGGCCCTGGTTGCCTCGAATGATCCTTATGCCTTCGCCCGGACCTACGCCTACAACGTGACGCCGGTCATCGACAATGCCCCGTTCTTCTTCTTTACCTTGAAACCGGGTCAACTGATCGGGCAGGCGCTTGCCGGTCGCGGCATGGATTGGAAGGTCAACGTGGGTGTGGCCGTGCTAGGTATGGTGCTGATGATTTCCCTTCTGGCGGTGGCTGTATTCCTGGTTCTGCCACTTGCCCTGGGAGCCCGCGCCAACGGTTCGCGGCCCACCCGGTTGATTTACTTCGTTGCCATCGGTCTGGGTTACATGCTGGTGGAGATAGCCTTTATCCAGCGCTTTGTGCTTTTTCTTGGGCATCCCACCTACGCCTTGACGGTGGTGGTATTCCTGCTAATGCTCTCGAGCGGGGCTGGCAGCCTCCTGTCCGGACGCTGGTTAGGGTCAGCGCGGCCCTCGCGAGCTTGGTTGCCGCTTTCCATCGTGGTGGCGGCGCTCGCCTTGAACATACGCCTGCTGCCGAACTTATTGGCTTCACAGGTCGGACTGCCGTTTACGATCAAACTGCTGCTGAGTGCCGCTCTCCTTGTTCCCCTCGGAGCGCTCATGGGCATGCCGTTCCCCACGGGCCTGCGCGCGCTTGACCGAACCCCGGCGGCAACGGCCATCGAACCGGTCTCTGAACGCGGCAACCTGGTGGAATGGGCCTGGGCGATGAACGCCGGGTCGAGCGTGCTGGGTTCCGTGCTGGCCATGGTGATCGCCATCAATTTCGGTTTAAATGTAACCCTCGCCTGCGGCGCCGTTGCCTACCTGCTGGCCCTGCTGAGCTCAATTACTGCGATGTAAGGCCTCCCAGCCGGAGCTGGATTGCGGCGCCGTTGCCTTTGTTTGCCGGCTGCACAAGGCACTGCTTTCGTTCGATGGGATCCGTCTTCCATTAGCTTGATTTGCTCTCGGCGCGCAAAGACATCACCATGGCGATCGACAGAACGACGCAAATAAACGCCAGGGCGAGCACTGACGGAATGCGGACAAAATGGACAATCACCATTTTAACGCCGACGAACACCAGCACCACGGCGAGACCCGCACGCAAGTAGCGGAACCGGGAGATTGCGCCAGCGAGTAGAAAATAGAGGGCGCGCAATCCCAGAATGGCAAAAATGTTGGACGTGTAGATAATGAACGGATCCTGAGTAACGGCGAAGACCGCAGGGATCGAATCCACCGCGAACAGCACGTCGCTTGCCTCGATCATTACCAGCGCCAGGAACAGAGGCGTGGCCAGCAATCGCCCGTTGCGGCGCACGAAAAGAGCCGCTCCTTCGGCGTCCGGCGCAAGCGGGACTACTCTGCGCACCAGGCGCAGAACGCGGTTGCGCTCAAGCTGGAAGTGGCTCTCCTTTTGCCAAAACAGCCGGGCGCCGGTGACAATCAGGAAGGCTCCGAACAAGTAGAGAATCCAGTGAAACCGCGAGACCAGTTCCACCCCCGCGAAGATGAAGACCGCGCGCATAACCAGAGCGCCCAGAATGCCCAAAAAAAGGACTCGATGCTGGTAGCGTACAGGAACAGCCATGCTGGCGAAAATCACGGCGAAGACCAGAACGTTGTCGGCCGAGAGGGACAACTCCAAAAGGTAACCGGTGAGGAACTCCACAGCAGGTTCGGGTCCCTGCCATACCCATACGCCAAGGTTGAAGAGGAGCGCCAGGGCCAGCCAGGCCGCATACCAGGTCATGGCTTCGCGCAGGCTGGGTGAGTGTGCGCGACGCTGGAAGACGCCAAGGTCCAGCGCCAGCATGCCCAACACGAACAGACTGAAGAGAACCAGCGGCAAGAAACTGCTCACCGATTGCCACCTCGCACAACTTTAGGCAGTTCCGCAAATGACCTTATCTCTACCCTGTGGGGCATGACGTGACGGGTTTCACTCGCAGTCGTCCGGGCCGTTTCCACAGCCAACAGGGTATATCACGCAAGAGACAATTACACCGCACGGGAAGATCGGAAGTCATGTTTTCGTGCGGGTCGGCCAGGGATTTGTTACTGCAGGCACGGATGTTCTGACAGCGTGGGGCAGGTCAGGATATCGGTTCCACCTCGGTATCCCCTTTGAAATCTTTGAAATTCACGTCAGATATCCTGGAGAGTGCGCCTATAATCATAACGTCTTTCGTTTTCCTAGACTGCATCCGCTAAAGACATGGAGCCGCAATCCGGTTGCGAGCCAAGCCTGCTCGGGAGGTTTCTCCCCCCATGAGAATCGCAAGGTTTTTCGAACCAACCCTGGCGCTCATCCTGGCGCTTACGGGCGGAGTCGCCTCTACGGGTGCCGCCCAGGAGAGATCGGCGCGCGCTGAGACCGTGGTGATCGACGTGAAAGCGCCCGACCACCCTTTTCCGCACTACTGGGAACAGATGTTCGGCTCGGGGCGCGCCGTCCTTGCGCTGCGCGACGGTTACCGTCGCGATTTGAGCGAGGTCAAAGCCGCCACCGGTTTTGAATACGTTCGTTTTCACGCCATCCTGCACGACGAGGTCGGTCTCTATAACGAGGACTCGCAAGGTAATCCCGCCTACAATTTTTCCTACGTCGATCAGATCTACGACGGCCTGCTCGCGCGAGGAGTCCGGCCGTTTGTAGAGATCAGCTTCATGCCCAAGGCCCTCGCTTCGAGCGATGTCACCATGCCTTTCTGGTATAAGCCCTACATTGCGCCACCGAAGAGTTGGGATCGCTGGGAGGACCTGATCCGGCAATTCGCCAGGCACTTGGTGGATCGCTACGGCCTGGCGGAAGTGTCGCAGTGGTATTTCGAGGTTTGGAACGAACCCAATATTGATTTCTGGGGAGGTAATCCGAAGCAGTCCACCTATTTCGAGCTTTACGACCACACTGCGCGCGCCTTGAAACAAGTGATCTCGTCGTCGCGCGTAGGAGGTCCGTCCACGGCGCAGGCCGCCTGGATTCCCGCCTTCATCGAGCACTGCGTCAAGAACCACGTGCCCCTTGACTTTGTCTCGACCCATGTCTACGCGAACGATAAGGCTGAGGATGTCTTTGGCACACACGAGCAGATTCCCCGGCGCGATATGGTTTGCCGCGCTGCGAAGAAGGTCCACGATGAGGTCAAGGCTTCGTCGTTGCCCGATCTGCCCATTGAATGGTCGGAGTTCAATGCCAGTTACATGAATGAACCCAGCGTGACGGATGCAGTGTTTATGGGTCCATGGCTGGCCAACACCGTCCGCGAATGCGACGGGTTGGTGGACAAACTGTCGTACTGGAGCCTCTCCGACGTGTTCGAGGAACAGGGCGTGGTGAAGACACCCCTTTACGGGGGCTACGGGCTGATCGCTGCCTGGGATCTGCCTAAGCCTGCCTTCAACGCCTTCAAACTACTTCACAAGCTGGGCGACCGCCGAATTCCCGCAGATCCTGGCACAGTTCTCGCCACCCGGCGTGCGGATGGATCGATCGCAGTCGCAGTGTGGAACTACTCCCCACCCGATCAGGCCGGGCCCTCGAGGCAGGTCACGCTCAAATTCGAGACGCTCAGCGGCAGTCGGGTAGCAGTGATCAGCCGGCTCGACGCCGATCATGGTTCACTGCTCCAAGCCTATAGGAAGCTGGGAAGCCCGCCGTATCCCACGCCGGCCCAAGTCCGTGAGCTGAGGGAAGCAGCCGCGCTCCCAGAGCCGACAGCACAGCTGCTGGACCAGAATCGGATAACCGTAACCTTGCCGCCTTGGGGTCTCGCGATAGTCGAGATCGAGCGATGACCTGTTCGCTTTGAGGAGGCCGACGGACCGACAACTTCCCATAATTTGTTTTAGCTTGCTGAGAGACAAGAATCTCTGACCCTCGGCTTGCTCGTCGGGTTGCGCACCGGAGGAGTGGCAGCGGCAGAAGACAATACCCTTCTGCCGCTGCCATTCCAACGCATCTAACATCGAAAGTGAGTTTAGTTGAGCAATCTCAGCGGTCCGCGATTGTTCGCAAAGTTGCTGGTATTCAGGACCTGTATTCCGGCGTTGTGATCGCCCGCGAAAGGCGTAACCGTACCCGGACAGCCAGCATGGACCGCGGCTGTTGGGCTGCCGAACCATAAACCCAGGTGGTAAGTCTGGACGGGCGGCGTTGCCGGGTTGCTCGTTGCATTATCGGGGAACACCTTGGGTGCCGGGGCAACACCAGGCGCCAGGATGAAGGTTTCCTTGTTGAAGATTCCCGTGACGTCCGCTACGCCGTGTCCTATGCTGTTCGTCTCGATATCGGCCTGGTACCACGACAAGCCGAAGGGCTTATTAGGTACCTGGATGACAAAAAAGTCGTATTCGGTATTTGGGGGAAGGTTTTGAACGTCAATATGCATGTTCTGGACCGGGCCCAAATCGTGGATGGTAACGTACGCGATTGCATTAGGCGCGATGCAGCTGGCGGCGCCTGCTGAAACCACCATGTGAAAGCTGAGAATGTCGCCAGGGGCTGCGAAAGCGGACTGGGAAGCCATTCCTGTCAATCCAAGGGCCAAGGTACCCAAAAGTAGCATATTCCTAATTTTCTTCATCGATACTCATCTCCTTTTTGTGTGGGCGTCGTCACGGCTGCGTCCGAGCACGGTCCTGAACAGAACTCGTCACACGTGCGCACAGGTCCACTCATCCCTGTCAAGCAATTTAAAAATGTTACTTTCGGGTGATTCGTCCTGCAACGCGAAATGTTACCCGTCGTCGTCGTGGTTTTTCCTTTCTTCTTGTCTTGGCAGTTGTCTTGGTTCTTGTCTTTTTCTCAGCGCGCCTTGTGCGCGCGCCTGTGATTTTGTTTTTCTCTGAAGGTGCCGCGAGTTTCTGAGAAACAGCCGAGACCGCAGGCTTCTCTGCCACCACGCTGGTGCTCCGTTGGAAAATCCGTTCCCGCTTGCTCTGAATCGTCTGGGAGAGTTGAAAGGGGTCGAGCGTCTGGCGTAGCCGGCGAAGTTCGGCCACCCGTTCTGGGTCCACCCCTGACGAGGCCGCCACTCGCTGAAAAGGGGTCTGGGGTGCTTCGTAGTGCCGCCGCAAGCGCGAGCCGATCCGCTCCTTGCGGCTCAGTTTCACCGAGGGCAGGAAGAGGTTCTGAAACAATCGCAGCTCACCCCGGTAAAGCTCGTCCATGGCGGCCCGTGCCGCTTCCGTCTCGTAACGCACGTAGCCCAGCAAGCGCCGTACATGCGTCCAGTTCTTCTGCTCGATGTGGGCGTTGTCGTCTTTCTTATAGGGCCGCCCACGGGTGAATTGAATGTCGTGGGCCTGGCAGTAAGCCCAGAGGTGAGCATTGATGAACTCCGAGCCGTTGTCGGAATCGATGCCCCGCAAGGGAAAAGGCAAAGCCTGGCGGACCGCTTCCAGAGCGGCTCGCACGCCTTCCTGGCTCTTGCCCAGCACCGCTCGGCTTTCCGTCCAGCCCGTGTGAATGTCAGTCACGTTCAGCGAGTAGCAGTAGTCGCCCGCCGCCGAATTGCCCGAGTGGGAGACCAGATCGATTTCCGTGAACCCCGGCCTCTTCACGTCCCACTGATCCGTCTTCACGGGGATGTGGTGCTTCAATAAGCTCCCCGGCTTGGTGCGGCCATAAATCCTTTGCCGCAGCTTCCGCTTCTCCGAACCCAGCCGGTAGTCGATGGAGCGGGGGCTGATCTGAAGCAGCTGCTTTTCCAACTCCGGCGTCAGCCGGAAGCGGCGGCGAATCCAAGGCATCCACTCCGGCAGCAGGGCTTTCAGCCGTACTGACCAGGGATAATCGGCCGCCTCCCAGACCGCCTTCAAGATCGAGACCAGCCGTGGGCCATAGGTCACCCCCCGGCGCCGTCGTTGGGAAACCGGCCGGGCGGCAGGCGGCGAACCATTCAGCAAACGAATCGCGTGCTTGCGATGATAACGGCAGTTGGCGCAAAACTCGTCCAGGATGCGCTGCCTTTCCGCCCGACTAGCTCGTTGGTAACGAGGATAAACTTGTTGCCAATATTCTCTTCTCGAAAGTCGACTCATGAGGTTACCCGTATCCATGACGGGTAACATTCTCAAATTGCGCGACGATAGCCCACTGGTAACATTTTAGCTTGCGCGATACGTCATCTTGCCGCCAAGCGGCTCGCTAGGTTACAATTTTTGCCACAACCGTACACGCAAATCAGCCGCGCAAGGAGCACGGTAGCGACAAACGAGATGGGTTGTCTTTAAGCTATCCTTAAAGATTCCCAAAACAGTTATAAAACCCCCTATGTCTCTAAAATCGCACCACTTCCTTGAATTCGGACCGTTCCGAGTTGTGCCGTCGGAGCACCTATTGCTCTGCCAGGGGACGCCGGTTGCGTTGACGCCGAGGGCTTTCGACTTGCTTATGGTGCTCGTGCGGAACAGCGGACACTTGGTGCAAAAAGAGGAACTGATCCGAGCTGTCTGGCAGGACAGTTTCGTCGAGGAAGCTAATCTGGCCGTAAATATCTCTACGCTGCGGAAAGTCCTTGCGGAAAAGTCGTCCGGCCAGCAATACATCGAGACGTTCCCTCGCCGCGGGTACCGCTTTAACGCAAAAGTTGAGGAAGTGGCAGAAAGTGCTATCGCCTCACCCTCCGCGAGGTTGTCGGACGCGCCGAATGGGTTAGAAACGGCCGTAGCTACACCGGCGGAGCCGGCTCAACCCCTCCAGATTGTCAGACAAGCGGAGGCGCTCAGGAGAGAATGGAGAAAGCAGATCGCCATACCGGCGATCGTCCTGCTAAGCATGTCGTTTGTTGTCCTCATTTACTTCGGCTATCGAAGCCTGGTTAGGGAGAGACGACTGCCGCAAACGCCGCGAAGCCTCGCAATTCTTCCGTTCCAGAATCTTAAGCAGGATCCGAATAATGATTTCCTTGGGTTTTCGCTTGCCGATGCGATCATTACCAGGCTTTCCTACGTCAGCGCACTGGCAGTTCGCCCCTCATCAGATGTCGAGAAGTATCGGGGCCCGTCACTTGATATCTCGAAGGTCGCTGAAGAGTTAAAGGTAGACACTCTCCTTTCGGGCAATTTCATTCGAGAAGGAGATCATGTGAGAATTACCTCGCAACTGATCGATGTCAAGACCGACCAAATCCTTTGGACAGACACCCTTGACTTTGAGTACGAGAATCTCATGACCATTCAGGACAATGTGGCCCAACAGATCATCAAGGGTCTGAAGTTGCATCTCTCCGCCGCTGAAACTGAACGGCTTGAGACCGATAAGCCAATAGACCCTCTGGCCTATGAGTACTATTTACGTGGCATCGATCTCTACGCGAAGAATGATTTTCCGATGGCGATCAGGATGTTAGAAAAATCAGGAGAGATTGAGCCAAGTCATGCACTCACATGGGCCCATCTGGGCAGGTCGCTCACCGCCAATGCCTCATTTGAGTTTGGAGGCCAAGAGGAGTATCACAAGGCTCAAGTTGCCTACGAGAAGGCTCTCTCTTTGCAGCCGCTGCAAATGGAGGCTCGCATCTACATGGCAAACTTGTTCACCGACACGGGTAGGGTTGAGAAATCTGTACCTTTGTTAAAAGAGGTCCTTAAGGCGAATCCCAATCGTGCAGAGGCGCACTGGGAGCTAGGCTATGCCTACCGCTTTGGCGGCATGTTGCAGGAATCAGTTTCCGAGTCCGAATTGGCCCGTCGCCTCGATCCAGAAGTTAAACTGAATAGTTCTGCCCAGAATAGTTACCTTTATCTTGGGCAGTAAGAGAGTTTCTGCAGAGTCTGCCCAAAAGCGGCGATACAGCTTTCAATATCTTTTATCGCGGCTTTGCAGAATACTACCAAAGCGATTGGGGCGTGGCGGCAAAGGATCTCGATCGCGCATTTGAGCTTGATCCCTCTTTTCTTCACGCGCAAGTTGGAAAGGCTCTTAGCGACGCCATTCGGCATCAGAACGCGAAGGGAATTCAACTCCTGTACTCGGCCGAGAATAAGATCAAAGAGCGCGGAGTGGGCGACCCAGAGGCGATTTACAAGATCGCCCAAGCATACGCCGCGCTGGGCGAGAAGACTTCGGCTTTGCGAATGTTCAGGCATAGTATTGAAGGCGGATTCTTCTGTTATCCTTACTTCGCGACCGACCCCCTCTTGGATATTCTTCGTCACGAAGTTGAATTCAAAAGCCTTGTGGAAGTGGCTCGTCGGCGCCACGAGGCATTCAAGAACGCGTTCTTTTGAATACGTGCGTCATGACTGCCGGGTACTGCCTTGACCTCTTGAAGAGATGAGCTGCTTCGCGTCCTACCATGGCAAAGTGAGCTGGTGGGAAATACGCGCGCGAATCGCGGCTACCAACGGCTTGCCCACTCTTCGCGCCTCAGTCCAGAGCCGGTGCCGGAGGCGCGTTTGGAGATGGAGTAGATTAGCGAATGGCCGATTTCTGTAAATGTAACAAATGGCATGAGGGCGAATTTCCGCCAACCACTGCATCTTCCAATCCTCGCTGTCTCCAAGGCGATCGTATTCGAAAAGACCACGTTCTGCTGCATCCTGCATGACCATGCCTGCGAGGAGATGGCCGGGACTGTACGCGCCGTAGCTTTCGTCGTACGCGACCTTTAACGGGAAATAGCGGCCCGCAAGCGTCAAACCGAATTGAGCGGCAATGACCTTGCCGGAGATTTCCAAAAGATACATGGAGAAGTAATCAAAGCGAGTGGCGGAGGCCGCGACCAGATCATAGAAGCGGGTAACCTCCGGACTGCAAGCGATCGCCGTGCCGCTCTTGCCTTTCCAGCCGCTCCCCTCGAGCGCGTAAAACCGTTTGAGCACTTCGTCATCGGCGTGTTCGACCCGGCGCAAGAGCACAGTGCCAAGCTCCTGAATTTCGCGCCGCCGGCGGCGAAGTTTCTTTTTGAGGTTGGCGCTGCGAACGAAGCGAGTGTAATCGGAATTGACGCCCGGCGGAGTCAGCGCAATGAAGGGACTGCGGCCAAACACTCGTTGCCAAACTGTATGTCGGTTTTCCCGCGCAAGTCCCAGCAGGCTCTCCACCCCTCCCCCGGCCGGAATATTTGAGAGCTCAACGACGTCCCATTCGGGTAGAGCCTGAAGACATTTCCAGACCGCCGCCATGACTTCATCCCCATCGTCGCCAGCGTCGCGAATGATGTCGAACCGGCAAGAGAAGTCGCGGTGTGCTGCGCTGCGAACCCGGGTGTAAGGAATACCGAGGAAGCGAGGTCTTTCCTCCAAGAGCGGAAGGACCGCCCGCAGGCGGCCTTCTTCGCGAATCGTGATTAGAAGGACCGTCCCGGCGGGAGCAAACGCGCTCACGGAGGCGTAAATAAACTCAGGGCGAAAGAATGGCTGATCGCATGGCCCTCCTGAGCACATGGCCCTCCACTCGTCCGCGATTCCCAAAATCAGGTCGGCGTTCCCACGCTCGGCGCGGGCGAGAAGTCGGGATAGGCCATGGCTTGTTGCACGTTCCTTAAAAGGGTCCGGCGCAGAAACACCATTCTGGCCCGCAGACAGCTCTCCCGCGGCTCGCCCCATAAGAACTCCCTGCAATCCTAGGAGGAACATAAACTAAATTGCCATGACTCGCGCTTAAACCATTCCAGGCTTTTCAGCGTGCGCTCGATCATCGTGGGCTCAAACCACCGAATGTAGAAAGCTGCCTCTGCGCCGGCGATCCAACCTCGTCGTTGCCGCCGGTTGATCAAGCGGGGAAGAAGAAAAAAGAAAAGGCGCCCTGTTGCAAGGGCGTTCACTGTCGCCGCGATGTCGTTCGAAACCACTCCGTACCCTGCCCAAAATGCCTCTTCCCAAGCTTTCACAACCGAGGCGGACGTAAACGGAAGCAGAAGGTGCGATCGCAGGTAAAATATAAAACCGCATAAATCGTACAAAACGTTTCCAAAGACGGAATGCTCAAAGTCAATGACGTTCAGACGATTGCGGCGACGGTCCCAGATGAGATTGTTAAAGGAAAAGTCCGCATGGCAAACACAGCGGGGAACCTGCAGAGTCGCAGTGTTCAGACTATCAGCGTAGGTGCTAAGAATGCCCAACGCCAACTCGCCGTAACGAGTTGACTCCAAATCATTCAAAGTGACAATTGAACGGATCGTCTGCAGCACGTCGCTTGTGCTGATGTCATCGTTTCCATCGAACGTGTCACGGTGCAGATTTCTGAGCCAAGCTGCCGCCCGAACGATCAGGCTCGTGCTCGCGTGGAGGGTTGAGGAGCCCCATCGCCGCCACCTAACGTATGAGTCCATCCGGATGCCCTGCAACTCCTCAAAAACGAGCGTGCCCTCCTCAGCTGACTTTCCCAAGATCGTGGGTAGGTGTACGTTGCCCTCGGGAGTGGCGATTCGCGTGAACATCCGGTATTCGCTTTCGACGCTTCCGCCAAACGATTTCTCCGGGTGGAGGAGAAGATCCAGTTCTGTTTCCGGGGTTACATAGCGCGGAATTCTGCGCAGGGGAGGGTTGAAGTCGTGAAGGTAGATTTTCGCAAAAAACCGTTTCCCCCGACAGGTTCCAGTGCTATGAAAGGACCAGCCTGAGAGGTCCAAGTCGTAACGATGGAGATCGATTGCATAGGGATTGGTTCCGAGAGCTGCGGCAATCCTGCGCTTGGCTTCTTCGCAGCCATGCGACGTAATGCCGGTGGGGTCGTGGGTGCGAATGAGCTGAGCGAGTTTCATCTCGATGGCGCTCTGGGTGGAGGCGACAGCGTACCTTCGACATTTCCCAAATTCCTAGGGAGTCTGTTTGCGAGCCGCGCGAGCGTGCCAGCGTTCCTGGGAAAATTGCTGAAAGCGGATCATGGCAAGCCGCAAGGGGTCTGTTCCCTTAATTACCAAGCGGCTTGTCAATGCCTCGCAAGCTTCCAATTCCCCCAAATAGTCCACTACGCGGCCACGCTTGCCGCACAGCCCCAGCTTGAATTGCGCCGTGCCCGGGCGCTTAACCTCATCGATTCCCCCCAAGTCGTAGGAGCGGACCCCTTGCGATTTCAGCCGCTGAATCGTGCGCCACTGCAGGAGATAGGAGCCGCGTACCTCCAGTCCCGAGTCGCCCGTCGCCGCCAGCCAGGCAAAAGACTTCTCCCCGAGCGCTGACACAATCAGGCCCGCAACGGTTTCGCCCTGGTGCCGGCAGAGGGAAATGTGAGCCTTCATGCCTGAATCCAGCTCACGCTGAATCTGATGCAGATAATGGATCGGAGGAATCCAATCCCCGCCTTTGCGCGCTCGCAACTGCTGGTACAACTCGGCAAACTCGTCGAGCAAATCCTCCCCCGAGCCTTCGATGATCTCCAGACAGTTGCTCTCGGCCCGCTTGAGATTGGAACGCCAGTGCCGCGTGAGGCTCACCCGGAGTTCATCCATGGAGTACGTCAGGTCCACCATCGCCGTCCGCTGCTGGGCGCTTAGATTTCGTCGGAATCCCTCTTCTCCTGCAATGAATTGCAGCGCGGCATCGTCAAACTCCCAGGGACTAACGCGCAGCAGGAATCCGCGTTCGCGCGCGTATTCCAGTCGGAGCGCCCTCAAAAGCTCGCGAAAGACCTGGGGATCGGCATCCCTGCCCCGACGAATCCACAGCGGCCCCCACTTCACATATGCCAAGCCTCCTCTGAGGACCGGCAGTTTGACCAGAACTACCTGGGCAGCGCCAACCACGGTGGACCCGTCTTTTAAGACCAAATGGCTAAGATTCTTCCCGCCCCATCGCACCGCCGCGTAGGGCCAGGTTTGGTATAGATTGGCATCTTGAAATTCTGCGAGAATGGCATCCCATTCTTCCCTGCTAAACTGCCTGCACTCGGCTACCAACCGCCTTGTTTTGAGGGAATCGCCCGAAACGAGGGGTACAGGCGCGGCCAAGGATTCTTGTAAATCGAGCGAAGAAGAGGCACAGAAGGAGGCCGAGCTTACCTCGAGCATTTTCTCATCAAGCGCAGTGGGATGTTTCGTAGAGACCTCTTTTGATTCATCCATCATCGAGGGTGCTCTTTTCTCAACACATGAAATAAGTGATAAGGGACATGATACATCAATCTGTTTGGTTTTCCTTCGAAATTCGCCTATCCAATTTTCTACCTCCCCAGCAACAAGCAGCCGTTCCCAAGCGCTAAAGAGATCCAGAACTCCGTGTTTAACAACGAGAAGCCAAAATGAACATTAGGATTCATTAAGATGACCGCGGATGTGACACGCGTCACTGACGGGCGGATACCATCTGCGGCTATTCTAAACATAGTCTGGGGTGTAAGTGTCGGCGAAGGAGCCACCCCCGTGGAACCATGGATCTCGCGAACGGTAGCCATAAGACCTTCTACTTGAAGTTCGCAAGCGAGCCAGATCCCCTCTCCATTGTACCCTCAAGTTCATTCATCGCCTTGCGGGGGCGAGAGAGGATCTGTGTTCCAGACCAGCCAAGGAGCCGGTTATGAAGACGCTATTGTCTGAGGTGCCATCGAAGATCGACTACGATTTCGTGGACAAGGTCATCGCCAGCCAGAACGGCCGTGCCGGCGCCCTGCTCAGCATTCTCGAGCGAGTGCAGGAGCAGCACCCCAAGAAATATCTGCCCATGGACACCCTGGGGTACATTGCCGCCAAAACCGGAATTCCGTTGGCTCAGATTTACAGCGTGGTCACCTTTTATGCTCTCTTCAATCTCGAGCCTCAAGGCAGGAACACCGTCAGTATTTGCCGGGGTACAGCTTGCCACACCCGCGGATCGCGCGATCTGCTCGAGCGCCTGATGCTCGAGATGGGATTGCATATTTCGGAAGAAGAGGGCGCTGACAAGCTCTCCGTGACCAGCCCCGATGGCTCCGTTACGGTCCGTACCGTGGCCTGCTTCGGCCAGTGCGCCCTGGCTCCTGTGATGGAAGTCAATCACGCCATCTACGGCCACATGAACGAGCGAAGCCTACACCGTGAAATCGAGGATCTGAAGAAGGAGGCCGCAAAGAAATGACGCGCATCCGGGATCTGAACACTTTCAGCACGGTCCGCGGCTCCGGCATGAGCAAGTTGCAGCCGTTCAAGCCGCGCATTGCCGTGGGTATGGGTACCTGCGGATCGGGCAACGGAGCCGAGGGAGTCTATCACGCCTTCGCGGACGCCATTGATCGCCGTGGCCTTGATATCGAGCTCGCTCGCGTCGGTTGCTTTGGCTTTTGCGCCCAGGAACCCCTCGTTAATGTGTGGATTCCAGGCCGGCCGCTGATCGTCCTGCACCGCGTGCAGTCAAATCACGTTGACCAGATTCTCGACGATCTGGCGATGGGCAACATTCCCTTGGACCTGGCGCTCTGCAAGATCGAAGAATGGGATCATCTCACCGCCCAGCTCAAGTACGGCAGTGGCTACGCGTCTGTGCGCCCCTGGAACGAGGTCCCTTTCTTCAAGGGCCAGAAAAAGATCGTTCTGCGCAACTGCGGTCTGATCAATCCGGACGATATCGAAGAGTACATTGCCGTGGGCGGCTATCAATCCTTGTACAAGGTGCTTATCGACAACACGCCGGACATGGTGATCGAGCAAGTCAAGGCGTCCAAGCTGCGCGGTCGTGGCGGCGCTGGATTCACCACCGGCCAGAAGTGGGAGTTTCTCCGCAAGAACAAATCCGAGCGTAAGTACATCATCTGCAACGCCGACGAAGGCGATCCCGGCGCCTACATGAACCGCAATGAAATAGAGGGCGATCCCCACTCCCTGCTCGAAGGCATGATCATCGGCGGCTACGTGATGGGAGCCACCCAAGGCATCGTCTACATCCGCGCCGAGTACCCGCTGGCCGTACATCGACTGAATGTGGCCATCGAGCAGGCGCGCCAGTATCGGCCTGGTGGGCGAGGACATCCTCGGACGCGGCTTCAATTTCAGCATCGATATCGTGGAAGGCGCCGGCGCTTTTGTTTGCGGCGAAGAGACGGCGCTGATCAGCTCGCTGGAGGGCCGCTCGGGCCGTCCCCGGCCGCGTCCCCCATTTCCCGCTCAGAAGGGGCTTTGGGGCTATCCGACGAACATCAATAACGTAGAAACCTGGTACAACATCGCCCCCATCGTAGCCAAAGGTCCTGCCTGGTTCACCGAAACTGGCAGCAATAAGAGCCCTGGCACCAAAGTGTTCTCACTGGTGGGAAAGGTCAAGAACACCGGCCTGGTGGAGATGCCGCTGGGTACTCCGTTGACCACGTTTGTGTACGACGTGGGTGAGGGCGCTTCAAACGGCCGCGCCATCAAGGCCGTCCAGACCGGCGGACCTTCGGGCGGCTGTATCCCCCAGGAGATGTTTGACACGCCGGTGGATTACGAAACCCTGCAGAAACTGGGCTCCATCATGGGGTCGGGCGGCATGGTGGTGATGGACGAAGACAACTGCATGGTGGACGTCTCCCGCTATTTTATCGAGTTCACCCACTCCGAATCCTGCGGCAAGTGCATTCCCTGCCGGGTGGGACTCGATAAAGCGCTTCGCATCCTGAACCGGTTCACCGTGGGCAAAGGAGATGAAGAGGATCTCACCAGCCTCGATGAGCTAGGGCGCATGATTCGCGACACTTCTTTATGCGGGCTGGGCCAGTCGGCGCCCAATCCCGTGCTCACCACCATGCGGCACTTCCGGCACGAGTTCGAGGACCACATTCGGGCCCAGCGCTGCCGGGCGGGCGTCTGCCAGGATCTGGCGCTTTCGCCCTGCGAGAACAGTTGCCCGTTGCACATGAACATCCCGCGCTTCCTCCAACTCTACAAGGAAGGCCGAATCGACGAAGCCTTCGAATCCGTGTATATGGACAATCCGCTGCCGGCTTCCACCGGTCGCGTCTGCCAGCATCCCTGCGACGACCGTTGCCGGCGGCACACCGTTGATGAGGCGGTCAACATGCGCGAAGTCCATCGCGTAATCGCCGATAGCATCCTGCTGTCGGACCGCTTTGAGGAGATGGCCGATCGCATCGCGGCGCGGCGATTGCCCTCGACGGGCCGCAAAGTGGCCGTGGTCGGAGCGGGTCCGACCGGCTTGGCCGCTTCTTTCTATCTCTCCCTGCTCGGCCACGAGGTCACCGTCTTCGAATCGCACGCGGCGGCCGGCGGCATGTTGCGCTTTGCCCTGCCCGAGTACCGTCTGCCGAAGTCAGCCCTTGACAAGGAAATCGAGATTATCCGCCGCACCGGCGTGAAGTTCGTCTTCAACACCAACGTTGGCAGCGATATCTCACTGAACGAACTCGACACCCAGTTCGACGGCGTGTTCCTCTCCATCGGTACCTGGAAAGAAGCCTGGGTCTATCTGCCGGGTACCGAGCTCAAAGGGGTGATGCCGGCCCTGCTGTTCCTTGAGGCCGTCGCCAAGAAGGAGCCTGTTCCTCTCGGCCGCCGCGTCGTGGTGATCGGCGGTGGCAACGCCGCCATCGATTCGGCTCGCACTGCCTTGCGCATGGGGTCGGCAGTCACCGTGATCTACCGGCGTGAACGCAAAGATATGCCTGCGATTCATGAGGAGACCGAAGCGGCCGAGCAGGAAGGCGCTCACTTCATCTTTCTTGCTACGCCCCATCGCATCGTGGGTGAGAACGGCGCGGTCAAGGCCATCGAAGTCGTTAAAACCCGCCTGGGCGAGTTCGACTCTTCCGGGCGGCGTCGGCCCATCTCCACCGAGGAAATCCAGAGTTTCAAATGCGACAGCGTCGTGCTGGCGGTGGGTGAGGCGGTGGATCGCGACTTCTGCCGCGCTTCCGGGCTCGCTATCAAGGAGAACGGCACCCTCGAGGTGGATCGCTATTCGCTTGAAACCAGCCGCGACAAATTCTATGCCGGGGGTGACCTGATCACTGGCGCCTCGAACGTGTCAAATGCGATGGGCTACGGCAAGAAGGCCGCGCGCTTCATCGATCAGCGTCTGATGGGCGAGCCGCGGTTTCACGAAATCGTTCCCAAGTTCGAGTACGACCAGACAGCGCCCGCGCAGCCCAGCGAGAGTCGGCGTCATCACCCGCACCCGCTGCCGGCCTCGCAGCGGTCAAAGAGCTTTAGCGAGGCTGTGCTGGCACTCCTCCCCGAGGAGGCCCACGAGGAGGCTTGCCGTTGCTTGCGCTGCGACATTCGCGAGAACAGCGCGTTTACAATCGAGCATCGATAGGCCAGGTGAGCAGGTAGCCACGGTTGGTGCTCTTCCAACCGTGGGCTTTTCAGTATGCAAAGGAACCCACGGTTAATTCGGACTGCGAATTAACCGTGGCTGCCACTTCGGAATTAGGAGCGGTTGCGATGCCCCAGGACATATCAATTAGGATCGACGGTGAACTCTGTAGCGCCAGCGACGGCCAGACCATCCTTGACGTGGCGCGTGCTAATGAAAGTTTATCCCCACCCTCTGCTATATGGAGGGACTCTCAGCCGCCGGCTCCTGCCGGTTGTGCCTGGTGGAGGTTTCCGGCCTGGGCCGTCTGCTGCCGGCCTGCACCACACCGGTGCAGAACGGGATGTCCGTAAAGACCAATTCGGAGAGGCTCACCCGCTACCGGCGCATGGCGATTGAATTCCTGCTGATTGAGCGGAACCACATCTGCGCCGTATGCGTTTCAAACGGCCATTGCGGCCTGCAATCGCTCGCCGAGACTCTGGGGGTTACTCACGTCAACTATCCCTACAACTACCCGCGCCTGCCTGTGGATGTGTCGCACGAGCGCTACGTGCTCGACCACAACCGCTGTATCCTCTGCACCCGCTGCGTGCGCGTCTGCGCCGAGGTGGAAGGGGCGCACGTGTGGGATGTCAGTTCGCGCGGCATCCACTCGCTGTTGGTCTCGGACCTCAACCGTCCCTGGGGCGAGTCGCAATCCTGCACGAGCTGCGGCAAGTGCGTACAGGTGTGTCCGACGGGCGCTCTCGCCGAAAAGGGCGCGTCCGTCGAAGAGATGGTCAAACGGACCGACAACATCAAGTGGCTCGCGATCAAACGGGGAGTTCACGCATGAAGAAAGCTAAACTGGCCACCCTCTGGCTCGACGGCTGCTCCGGATGCCACATGTCCCTGCTCGACATCGACGAGGCGATTGCCGTCGTCGCCGAGAAGGCTGACTTGGTTTACGGTCCTCTGGTAGATGCCCAGGTGTTTCCCGAGGAAGTCGACGTAACCCTGGTCGAGGGCGCCGTCAGCAACCAGGACGATCTGGAGAAGATCAAGCACGTGCGTGAACACACCCGATTGCTGGTAGCGCTCGGCGATTGCGCGATTACCAGTAATGTGCCGTCCATGCGCAATCCTATCCCGGTGAAGAAGATCCTGGAGCGGGTTTATCTCCAGGGTGATGGCGCCGGCGCACGCGTCCCCAGCGAGGGCGTGCCGCAACTGCTCAAGCATGCGGTGCCCCTCCATGAAGTAGTGCAGGTGGATCTGTACGTGCCGGGTTGTCCGCCTTCTGCCTCTACCATCGCCTATGTGGTGGGCGAGTTGCTGGCGGGCCGCACACCCGATCTCAATTCGAAGGTGAAGTTCGGGTAGCCACGGCACAGGCTTGGTTTGGGCCTTCGATGCTTCGTTCGATGGTGCTTTACCCGCGTGCGCCAGGCCGCAAGAACCCACGGCACACAAACCGTGCCGTGGCTACCCGCTCGGCGGGGCGAGGAGTTTTTTATGAAGAAGATCATGATCGATCCCGTTACCCGCATCGAGGGTCACGCCAAGATCACCATCCGCCTGAATGACGACGGCCGCGTAGCCGATACGCAGTTCCACGTAACTCAGGTGCGCGGGTTCGAGAAGTTTACCGAAGGCCGGCCCTATTACGAGATGCCGGCCATCACCGCGCGGATCTGCGGGATCTGTCCGATCAGCCACCTCTTGGCCTCGTCCAAGGCTTGCGACGCCATCATGAGCGTCCGCATTCCCGAGACCGCCGCCAAGCTGCGGGAGATCCTGCACTGCGGCCAGTTCGTGCAATCGCACGCCCTCAGCTTTTTCCACCTTTCCGCCCCGGACCTGTTGCTGGGCATGGATTCCGATCCGGCCCGCCGCAACGTGCTCGGCATCCTGGAGAAATTCCCCGACACGGCACGGGACGGCATCGCCCTGCGCAAGTTCGGCCAACAGGTGATCGAGGGCCTGGCCAAGGAGCGCATTCACCCCTCCTGGACCGTTCCGGGCGGCGTCAACGCCCCTCTGAAGAGTGAGGTTCGCGACCGCATCCTGGCGGGATTGCCCGACGCCAAGGGCATCGCGCGCCGCACGCTCCACTTCTTCAAGGGTGTAGTCGATGAGTTCCCGGAGGAGATTGCCACTTTCGGCAACGCCCCCAGCATGTACGCCGGGCTGGTCGATGCGAGCGGCAGTCTTGAACTTTACGACGGCCACATCCGTTTTCTGGATGCTGAGGGCAAGATCGCGGCGGACCAGATTCAAGCTCAAGACTACGCGAAGTACATCGGCGAGGCGGTGCTCCCAACCTCATACCTCAAAGCGCCCTACTATAAGCCGATCGGCTATCCCGAGGGCGTTTACCGCGTGGGCCCGCTGGCTCGCCTGAATGTGGCCGATCGCTGTGGGACTCCCGAGGCCGATGCCGAGTTCGCCGAATACCACCAGCGCTATGGCCGAATCGTCGAAAGCTCGTTCCACTTCCATTACGCGCGGCTGATCGAGACGCTGTACGCGCTTGAACGTATGGAGGCGCTGCTCAACGACCCGGCCATCCTGAACACCCACGTGCGCGCCCGCGCCGGTGTCAATTCATTGGAAGGCGTCGGCATGGCCGAGGCTCCGCGCGGCATCCTCATCCACCACTACAAGGTGGACGAGAGCGGCGCCATGAAATGGGCGAACCTGATCATCGCCACCGGTCACAACAATCTGGCCATCGGCCGCAGCGTTGAACAGGTGAGTAAGCATTACATTGACGGCAATCACTTGAAGGAAGGGATGCTAAACCGCGTGTCCGCCGTGGTGCGCGCCTACGATCCGTGCTTGAGTTGCTCGACGCACGCGTTAGGTCAAATCGCGCTCGAAGTGAATTTGGTGGGTGCGGACGGCACGGTTCTGGATACGCAACGCTCATAGTTCGCGGACATTTCGCGATCCAGCGGCTCAAATCCCGCTAGAATCCCGCTGACTTCCCGCTAAAATCCCGCACTTTTCCCGCACCCGGATATTAGCATCGATCAGGGCTATGGATCTCTTGCCCTAACCGCACACAGCGCAAAAAGCGCCATGTGGTGCGCCACCCCAGTGGCTTGCGTCAAGAGACGCACTTCTCACCGTTTTGGAGTGAGAAAGTCGGAAGAGCTGAAGGGGCACTGCCGAACATTTTTCGACAAGTGCGGCAGAAGTGAGCAGAGTCCGCGAAACCAGCCAAGTGAGCGCTCTCGGTCAGTGACCGACCATCAGCAATCAGTGCAATGGCTTCTTGGGCGCGCAGGAAAAGGCGATACTGCCTCATCGGAATCCCGACATCGCGGCGAAATAGGTGCGCCAAACGGCTCTCCGAAAGCCCAACCTTTACGGCCAAGTCCCGCAGACTGATATTCTCGGTGGAGTCCAGAATGAGGTCGTCGACAACCCTCTGGACTCTCGGATCCAGACGGCGGGGAATGATGGCCGCAGGAGTGAGCAGGCCGATAACGCGATCGACCGTGGCTCGAACACCATCCCCTGACCATCGAGCCGTCAGGCAGTTTTCAAATTCCTTCCGAGCGCGCTTACATTCTGCACGCGACAGTGCGAGCGCACCCGCATTGTCCAGCCTGGCGGCAAGGCGTCGTCCGTTGAGCGACAGAGGATCCAGAATGATTATGACGCCCGCACCCTCCCCTTGCATCCAGTGGGATTGGTCCGATGCGATGAGCCACCCGTTCGACGAGCGCTTGCGCCGCTCATGACGGCGGCTGCGAAACAAGATCGGATGCTGCATGCTGATGGAGACTTGAATGGCAAAATGCGCGTGAAAATTGGGATCAGCGTCCGATTCCGTGCCCAGGTGCAGATGTGCCGCGCCTCCACGCCACATTACGTCCGGCAGCCACCCGGCGGTTCGCACCCGTACTGTTTTCTTGAGGCGGCGGGTTTTTGATGCGAGCAGGTTCTGACGACGCCTGGAAGTATACATTCGACTCCTCTGTCCGGCGATTGTAGCAGATATGTCCTGACAGCAGCCAGCGGACCGCTACATCGGGCAGCAGGTTCGTTCAAGCCACGCGCTCTTTCTTTTGTAATGCTGGGTACGGAAAAGGAAATGAACACTTCACATTCAGTACGAATCGCCAGGCGGTCCTCAGTCAATCGTGCACGGTTGAATTACTGGGCCGACATGATCGCCTTCGCAGCCGGTACCGTAGTCTTCACAACGGGCCTGATCCTCCTGACCAGATTTCATATGGGAGAAGGCGCCCTCAACGATTTTGCGCTCGGAGCAACCCGGCTGGTTTGGGTTAATGTGCATCGATTGACGGCAGTTGTACTCCTTGCTGCGATTGCGGCTCACGCATATCTGCATTGGCACTCGCTCACTGCCCGGCTGAGCCATGCCTATAAGGGTTTGCCGGGCAAAGCCACGCGCACAGACCTTGTCCTTTACTTTGGATTCGCCATAGAGTTGTTCGCAGGATTTATTGCGTGGCTCGGGCTTCCAGGATCTCCGCCGTTGGCGGGGCCAGTCACGTTTGCTCATCTGGAACCAGCGCGCCATATCTGCATCGACGTCCACAACATCTCGGGGCTGATTGTACTGCCCATAGTCGTCATCCATGTGCGCCGTCATTTCGACTGGCTGCTCTATGCCAGTGGATTGAGCCGAACAACGCTCTTGAATCATGGACTCAATCGAGCACAGCGTCCGAAATAGGGAATAGGACATGAAAGTCAATAATGCGATCTACGAGACGTACGGACACACATGGTGGGATGACGACGCAGGTTTCGAATTGTCGAGCCTGCGGTACGTTGCCAACCCGTGCAGGTGCAGGTATTTCAAAGACGTTTTGCGTCGTGCGCCGTATTCAGGCAAGAAAGTCCTCGATGTTGGATGTGGCGGGGGCTTTCTGTCGGAAGAATTCGCGAAGGACGGATTTGAAGTAACGGGCATTGATCCGGCAATCAACTCGCTGGAAGCGGCCCGCAAACACGCTGTTCAAAGCGGCCTTGCCATCGACTACCAGGTCGGCCAAGGAGAATCCCTGCCCTTTTCGGATGGGTGCTTCGACGTCATTGCGTGCTGCGATGTTCTCGAACACGTCGATGATTTTGCTAGGGTGATCAAGGAAATATCGCGCTGTCTGGGGAGTGGTGGGATCTTTCTATTTGATACTGTAAACCGCACACTTAAGAGCAAGCTTGTTCTGATCAAGATATGGCAGGATTGGGGACTGGTTTTGTCGAGCGAAAAGAACGCGCATGTCTGGGAGAAATTCATAAAACCCGAGGAACTGGTAACCTCGCTTCGTGCGAACGGCCTGGGAGTCAGGGAGATAAAAGGTTTGTCGCCCGCGAAGACGCCGATCGCTGTTCTGCTAACAATGTTCAAGATCCGCAAGGGTGTCATCCGTGGCGCGTCCATCGCTGACGAACTGCCACTGCACACAACTGAAGATCTGAGCATCTCCTACATCGGGTGGGCTCTAAAGGAGTGAGCAGATTCTCTCTTGTTTATCAGGGGAGGTTCTCTTTTTTAAAGGTGCAGGAGTCCTTTCTCTTTAGGGTTTTCACCCGCCTCCTCTGTGGAAATCTGAGAATCGGGAAGGCGATAGATCTCGTCGCCGTCGAAGGGTTTTTGATGCTTGCAAGTTCAGCCAGCTCCGCTGCAATTCCCCCTTGACACTGTGCTGTTGTAACAGTATATTCTGTACGGACAGAAACTACTGTATGATGGAGCTCGATGTAGCCAAGAAGCAGTTCATCCTTCATTGGGGAGAGATGGGGACCCGCTGGGGAATCAACCGGACAGTGGCCCAAATCCATGCTCTTCTGCACATTTCCTCTGCCCCGCTTACAGCCGAGGAGATTGCGAGCACGCTGAGCATAGCGCGATCGAACGTAAGTTCGAGTGTACGCGAATTGCAAGGATGGGGACTCGTTCGGCCGGTGCACACTTTGGGAGATCGTCGTCAGCATTTTGAGTCGATCAAAGACGTCTGGGAGATGTTCCGCATCATCATCGACCAGCGCAAACGACGCGAGATCGATCCGACACTGGAGGTACTGCGGCTCTGCCTCTCAGAGTCGGCCAAGAGCCGCCCGGCCGACTCATACACCAAGGACCGACTGCAAGAGATCTATGACTTCTTCACCGATGTTGATGCGCTTTACATGGACATTCGCCAGTTTCCCGTCTCGACGATTCGGGGACTTGTTAAGGCGCGCGGTAGTGTACGCAAGCTACTTTCGAGAAAGGGTCGGCGGTGAGGGCTCTTTTTGGCCACGATATGTCGGTCCGTACAGCAATATCGGACGGCGGGAGCACTAGAGAGGAGACAATCCAATGACAGCTTCGATCTTATTCCTTGTGGGTCTCGGCTTGACCCTTGTCACGCGTTCGTAGTCGTGGCTTACCTGCGAGTCCCGTTGCACAGCATTCTCGTCGAGCTGTGTGGAACACGTGAACGTGCCCAATTCTGGGTTACATTCTCGAACGTGACCATCGCGCTCGTGCCTGTGATTTTCGCCATGCAATACACCCCCAACTTGACGGCAGGATCGACAGCAGTTCTTGAGCTTGCAACGCAGTTGAAATGGGCCCTCGCCGGACTCCTGACTGCGGTCATCATTCTCGGTTGGGTGCTGAGCGCATTCATTCGTCGTCAGCCTCTTGTAGCAAAGACGCAGCAACCGCCTCCTGTGGTAGCGGCATGACACCATGGCCAGTCAGAGGAGGCTCTATGAATTCAGAGCGAATTGCTGACATCCAGAGTGCGAAATCGGAATTGAGTATCGTCACTGGGGCTTTTGGATTCAGCGGACGGCGCATTGCACACAAGCTTCTTCTGCGAGGCGAGCGAGTACGGACCTTGACCAACCATCCCGATTCCACCTCCCCGCTGCACGATCACCTTGAGGTTGCGCCGCTCGATTTTGGCAACTTCCAGGGTCTGACTCAGTCCATGGCGGGGGCCAGGGTCCTTTACAATACCTATTGGATCCGGTTTGCATATGGTCGGCTCAGCCACAGAGACGCTGTCGCGAACACGAAACTCCTGATCCGTGCCGCCAAAACCGCGGGTGTTAGCAGGATCGTTCACGTGAGCATCACCAACCCCTCTGGTCAGTCGGCGCTTCCGTACTTCCGGGGTAAAGCCGAAGTGGAAGAGGCAATACAGTCATCCTCGCTGCCTTATGCAATCTTGCGTCCGGCTGTTTTGTTCGGGGAGGAAGACATCCTGATCAACAACATCGCCTGGATGCTCAGGAGATTTCCGGTGTTTGCCATCCCAGGACCGGGCGAGTACCGTGTACAACCGATATTTGTAGAAGATTTGGCTGAGCTAGCGGTGGATTGCGGACAGCGAAGGGATAGCTTCACTGTGGATGCCGCGGGCCCCGAGATTTACAGATACGAGGACCTCGTCAAGCTGATCGGCACAGTGATCCGAAGCCGATGCAGGATCGTCCATCTGCCGCCGTCGATAGTACATTTCGCATCTTGGATGTTGGGCATAATCGTCGATGACGTAGTGCTAACTCATGAAGAGATCAAGGGGCTGATGGCAGATTTGCTGGTCTCTCATCGCCCGCCAACGGGGCACACTAGCCTCCGAACATGGATAGAGTCTCATGCCCAAACAATCGGCTCGACTTACGCCTCCGAACTCCGACGGCACTACCGACCAGTCACATCCACAAACGGAGCCCGTGCCACTTTCGTAGCCGACGCCCCTCCCTGAAAGGTAGCGCATCTCTGTGCTGTTCAAATCGCACACGTCGCAAAAAGCCCGATGTATGCGCCACCCGACGAGTGGCTTGTGCGGTGAGAATATCTCCGTGCTACTTCGCTGCCTCAACCTGGATCGCCGCGACGTTGTTGCCCGCGCCGTCGAATGAGACCCGCCCGGAGATTCCGGCGAAGCCAACAAACCTTGCCAGTTCGTCGCGCAAGCGGGCGCGGTTGGCTCCGGAATGAGCGAAGGCCTTCCCGATCAGCATGACGGCATCGTACGCCGCCGCGGCCTCGGGTCCTGGAGGAGTGCCGGCGCGTGACCGAAAGCGCCCGGCAAAGCTCTCGCGGGTGGCCTCGTCTGCTCCGGGACGAGCGAGAGTCCATACACCTTCGGTCTTCCCGGTTGCAGGCGATAGCGCTTTTTCGCAGAGGAAGACGGGCACGCTGGCGTCCACCTGCCGTACCGCCCTTACCAACTCGCTCGCGATGGAGGCACCGGTCCAGACCACCACGGCTTGCGCAGTAGTGTTCTTCGGGGCACTCTCGTGGGTCGCGACTCCGGTTCCGAGGCGACTCTGGATAGCGGCGAATGTTCCGGCCAGATCCGGATTTTGGGCGTCGATATCGACGCGCTCTGGCGGGGACGCACCCAGCTTTGACGCAGCTCGCTCGAAGGCGGTCCCTCCCAGGCGGCCGTCATGGTCGCGCTCGCTGACCAGGAGGACTCTCTGGTATCCGCGCTCACGATAGATCACCTGGGCAAATGCCCCGGCTTCGGCCCTGTCGTCCGGCGAAAGGCGGAAGATCCAAGGCATGTTGATCTCGGTGGTGGTGCTGTCGGTGGCCAGCGCCAGAATAGGGACGCTGAGCTTGTTGCCGACCTGCTCGGCGAGGTGGGCCGTGCTGCCTTCGGCTGAGGTCACGACTGCGAGTGCGTCACGGTCGGTGATCAGCCGTACGAGCTCGCTTGAGGCCCGGCCCCAGGGTCCACTCTCATCGCCGACCACAAGCTCGAGCCGTGGTCCGCCGTCCTGCCGCGCGGCGAGATCCTCGATCGCCAGTCGTGCCGCCAGGACCAGAGCCTCTCCCTCGGACTGGCGCGGTCCCCTGAGCGGCGCGATCAGGCCAATCCTCACTTCCGGACCCTTGAGATCACGGGAATCCGCCCGGTCGGGACCGGCATACGCGATCCGGCTGTGATCGAGGGTGGCGTACGGAGCGGGCGAACCCGGCTGCTGGGCGACCGCGTCACCTAGGGAGATGATCGCGGTCGCCCAGATGAGGAAGGAGACGAGCGGGGGACGACGAGGACCCATCAGCGGTTCTCAGCCTTAATCTCCGGAACCGAGCGGCCATTGCGGGCCTGCCAATAGACGAACTGGCCGTTTCGGACTTGCGTTAAGAAAATGGGCGCGACATCGTTAAGGGTGTAATCGAACATAGAAACACCGGCAACGCCGTCGTAAGTCTTGTTCCCGTACTCTCGAAGCGCGTCCATGATGCGGCCGCGATTCAAGCCCGCCTTCTGGATGGCCGCGACCAGAATGTTCATTCCATCGTAGGCATAGGCCGCATAGGAATCAGGGTCGGCGCCGAACTTCTGGCGATAGTGGTCGCGAAAGGTTTGCCACCTGTTGTCTGTGCGGGTGGGGTCGATCGGGGCAGTAGCGACCAGGCCTTCGGCAGCAGGTCCGGCGATAGTGAGCAGTTCCGGGTAAGCAACGCGGCTGCTCGCGAACACTGGCTGCTTCATACCCATGGCGCGCATCTGCTTCAGGACTAGCCCTGCCTCGGGGTACTCGCCCCAGATCACCAAGCCGTCAATCCGGGCAGCTTGCATCATTCGCAACTGTTTGGAGAAATCCTTGTCATCCCGATTGAATTTCACCTCAAGGACAACTTGATGGCCCACCCGCCGAGCCTGATCCGTGAATTTCACGTCGCCGATGCGGGCGTAGCGCGCTTGGGTGCGCAGCAGGCCGATCCGCTTCAGATGGAGCTGATTGAAGACATAGTCGGCCAGCGCGTAACCCTGCTGTCGATCATCGGGAAAATTATGCATCAGCCACGGTATGCGTGTTTCGGTCACGGTAGGATCGGTGGTGGCCGTGTCCATAATCGGCAATTCGACTTTAAGGCTGACCCGTAGCGCGATATGCGTGCTCTGACCATCGACGGAACCGAGCATGGCCCAACAGTTCTCGTCGAACAACATCCTAACGATTTCCGAGGCTGTGTATCCCCAGCGAGCAGAGCGGTTGAATACTTCCCAGCTCTCATCATGATGGACCTTCAGAGCGAAGGGCTTACCGTGGTAACCACCATGCGCGTTGGCATCCTCGATGGCTAGCTGAGCGCCGTGTAGCATGGGGACGCCAAAAAGGGACTCGCGATCGCGTTCGAGCGGGCCCATGAAGCCGATGGCGATTTCGCTCATCTTGCTCGGGTCGCCGTTCGGACGGCTGTTGGCGGCCCCCCAGTAGCTCAGCGTATCGGGATCGACGAACCATTCTTTGTACGGTTTGCTGAAGCGACGATAGGGCACTGCCGCATCCGGCATGTCGGCGTAGCGGGGCTCGCTCTTTCCCGCACCTGCCGCGGCTGGGGCGGGTTCGTTAGGGTTGGATTGCGCTTGAAGCCCTGCGCCCGCCGGAAACAGGACCAGAGGCAGGAACAGCGTCACGCGGGCAATGCTTCTGCACAGAAGGATGTTGTTCATGGGCTCCGTCCTTGAGATCGGCTTTTCGCTAGGCGCACGCCGCGCGGGCGGCCGTTTGCGAACTTTCGGCAAAGATTTCCTGCCGCTGTTTGAGGTACTTGATGATTCTCTCCAGGGTCAGGGGATCGATGGCTTGAGCGGCATCGCAGCGCGGTTTTGACAACCCCGGAGTCTCCGCCACCACTTCGATAATCAAGCCCTGGCTACCGAACTCGATGGCCGCGCGGCTGGCCGGCTCAACCATGGAGGCAACGCCGGTAGCATGGCTGGGATCCACAATGACCGGCAGGAACGTGCAGGCGCGCACTGCCGGAATGACGTTCAGATCCAGTACGTAGCGCGAGTATTCGCCTGAAGGATAAGCCTTGATGCCGCGCTCGCAGAGCACGATATCGTAGTTCCCTTCTTCCGCGATGTACTCGGCCGCGCCCATCCACTCACAAAGGCTGGCGGCCATGCCGCGCTTCAGCAGTACCGGCTTGTGCGCCAAGCCGACTTCCTTCAGCAGCGGATAATTCTGCATATTGCGCGACCCGACCTGCAGCATGTCAGCGTATTCGGCCACCATTTCCACCGTGCGCGGGTCCATCACTTCAGTGACGATGGGCAATCCGGTCACGGCCCGGGCTTCTTCGAGGATCTTCAGGCCTTCCAAGCCCAGTCCCTGAAAATCGTGCGGAGAAGTGCGAGGCTTGAAGGCGCCGCCGCGCAAGGCATCCGCTCCGGCCGCCTTGACGCGCCTAGCCACCTCGAGGGTTTGCTCAAAGCTCTCCACGGCGCACGGACCGGCGATCACCACCGGCCGTCCCGCGCCAAAGCACACCCCACCAACCTCAACTATACGGGTCTTGTGATCCCCGCCAAGGGCGCCGTACTGGGGGTTTGTCTCCCGGCTCAACAGAGGGCAAAGCCTCGGCAGGTCTTCCAGGCTCGTGGTTCCGGCGATTCTCATAGCGATACCCCTTGGGCGCAAGGTCCCCGCGAGGCTTGTGAAACCAGCGTTCGCGCGCGGCGCTGCCAATCATTCGCCGAAAGAATTGCTATCCGCTCGACCTTCACTGTCGAACATGGCGATGGCCTCTATTTCAACCAGCAGATCAGGCCGGCAGAGGATCGCTTGAATTCCGGTCGAGGCTGGCAGCGGGTTGAGACCCTGCTCTTTGAAAAATTCAGTGCGGATCTCATTAAATTGCTCGTAATCGCGCTCAATGTCGCGAAGATAGCAAGTGGTGCGGACGATGTCTTTCCAGGTCGCCCCTTCCGCCGCCAACAGGTCCGTGATGTTCTGGTACGTCCTTCGCAACTGCGCCCCGAAGTCGCCCACGTGAACGGTGCGCCCTTCCGAGTCAATGCTGGCCGTACCCGAGATCAGGAGGATCGTTACTCCCTTGATGTCCAACCGCAGTGCTCTCGAAAAAGACGAGGGCTTGGGATAGTTGTAGGCTTCGTTCAAGGCCCGGCGTGCGCTCACCGCTTTTCGGGGAATAAGCTTGTGCGATTCGTCTTCGAGCCCTAACACTTCAGCGACCGCTTCTGGCGGAATCATGAGAGTGAGCCTCCTGTTGGGGATTGCGGATGCCATGGCTCAGACCCTGGGCGGTGGCCACCCAGATGTCGTCACCCTGGAAGTCCATGTTGAGGATGTAGTTGTGGGCGAGCGAGGTGGAGGTCTCCACCGTCGTCACCTTCTTGTCAGCAGCGGTCGTGAGGATCTCGCCGTGCTTGCCGTCCTGGCTGGGACGGTAAGTCACCCACGTATTCGTCTTGAAATCGAGCATGCTCAGACCCTTGTCTGTGCAGGCCCACACCTCATTGCCGCGAGACTTGGGTGCGTTCACAAAATCGGAAGCCAAGCCGCTGTCGGTTGAGAGATAGTTATGCCAGTCGCGCCCGTCATAGCCGCTTAAGCCAAAATAAGTGGAAGCCCAGAACATGCTAGTGTCAGGATTGTAGGCAATATTGCTCACGATAATGTGAATTAGGCCTTGATTGCGGAACAGGACAATTTCCATCTCGCCATCTGGATCGGTATGGGGTTTCCAGTATTCCTTGGCGATATCGTATTCGAGAACTCCGCCGCCCCACACGGCGAAATACATCTTTCCCTTCCCTTGGGCGATGCCATAGGCCCATTGCTCTTCCATCGGGGCGTTCTTTTCGCTGAAGATCGACCACGAACCCGTGCGGGTATTCAAGCGACTGATCCCGCCGGCGGTTGCTGTCCATACGTTCTCATCCCGGACCGCAACACCGTAAATGATGTCATTGGCCAAGCCGCTCGTCAGGGTCGTGTAGTTCTGAAACTGCCCGCCAGAATACCGGCTTAGGCCACCAAAGGTGGCGATCCATACGTCTCCCGTGTTCTTGTCGGGCGCCACCCCCATCACCACTCGATTCGGTAGCCCATCCTTCACCTGAAAGACCCGCGAAATCTTCCCTTTCTCGATCAGAACCAAGCCGTCTTCCGTGCCGGCCCAGATGCGGTCTCCGTCTACGGTTACGCAAAACACCTTGTTATCCGGCATGCCGTTGGCGGTGGTGTAGTTCTCCCATTTCGTGTACAGGTTGGGGCGCTGGGCTGCGGCCGTGCAAAAGCAACCGAAGAGCGTCGCGCTGATCATCAACCATCTGCTGGTTCGGGCTCTCATCGTTTCTCCGCTCTTTCCAAGAGACGTCAAAGGGTCTTCAAGTACTCCACCAGGTCGTTCAACTGTTCTTTATTCATATCTGTGGTGATGCCGTGCTTGTCATCGTTGTTGAATACGGTCCAGATCTCTTCGAGCGTCACAGCCTCGCCGTTGTGCAGGTAAGGTGCGTCCTGATATACGCGGTCGAGTTGGGGGATATCGAAGGAACCGGAGGTATCGTACTTGTCAGCGCTGCCCACGTCGGTGCTCACCTTTTTTGTGTGGTGAGCTTCCGCGGGGTGGCAGCTGTAGCAGCGGTGGTCAAGTGGGATGGGTTGGCGGTCATTGGTTACCGTACGGTAATAAATTTGACGACCGCGTTCCTGGGCTTCAGTAAGCTGTCCGTCCGCTGACAAATGGCGATTGGGCGGAAGTGGAATCGACTTGATGAAGGCGACAAGGTCCTCAACCTCCTCCTGGTTGAATCCTTCGGAACGAAAAAGGAACTTGGCGATGCGCGGACCGCACTGTGTCTGGATATCAGGATTCTTGCCGTTCCATTTATACGGAGCCGTATCAGCAATGCCTCGCAAGGTCCGGTTCGCCACGCGATCGCGGCCAAGCTGCGGGGTTTCGAGGTTCCAGGAGAGACCGTCCAGGTGGTCCTCGGGATGACAGGTGGAGCAGGCGAACTGTCCCTGGAAACAGTAGCTGGCGTCATGAAAGAGCCTTTCGCCATGACGCAATGCAGAGACGCTCTTGGGACCACCCAGGTCAAGCGAGGCCAAGACCTGATGGCGGGAAACATCCACGACGCTGATGCTGTCATCCAGCCGGTTCGGAATGTAGGCAAAACGGCCCTCGGGTGAGATTGCCAGGTCACCCGGATCGTGACCGGTAGGCAGTCGATGGACCACGAAAGTGGGGGCGGAATCGAGACGGTTTGCCAGCTTGTCGGCGGGAACCTGCCGCATCCTGCTGGCGAGCTTCGCGGTGTCTATGACTGAGACGATTCTAGCCTCCGAAGCCGTCACCAAGGCGTAACGACCGTCCGGGGTGAAGGCCGCTCCGCGTCCACCTGCGTAGCTATAGTCGATATCGTCGAGCAGAACCTGGGTCACGCCAGATCGCCCAGCCGAGCTCAGGGCCGGCCGTATCACAGCGATACCGTGGGTTAGTACCCAGCCTTGCGGCACTTGGATGAGCGGGCCGAGGTTCTTCGGACGCATGAAAGGAACAAGCAGGTATCCGCCGAGAGTGGCAGGTGCTTCAGCAATCTGCTCGAGTTCGATCACTCCGGGAACGATGATCCGCTCGGCGATCGTGCGGGTGCGGGTGTCGATCGCCATGATCTCGGAGACTGGAGGCTGATCGTAGGGTCCCAGGTGCGGCTGGATATTCGAGACGTACACGAATCGCCCGTCGCGCGAAAGCAGCACGTGTTGCGGATAGCGCGCCGTCGCAAGCCGCTTGAGATCCTGCCCTGCTTTGAGATCGATCACAGACACGTCGTCGCCGATACCGTTGGCAACGTACAGCGTCTTGCCCGTGCGGTCGGTGGTCAGACCCGCTGGTCCCCAGCCTGCCTTCAGTGTCCGTCGCACCTGGAAAGTCCCCACGTCAATCTCGCTTACCGAGTCGCTCCATTCATTCGACACATAGAGCGTCTTGCCGTCGGGTGCTAGGGCAATGGCACGCGGCTTGTGTCCGACCTTTACCTGGCGCGTAACCTTCGGTGCGTTCGCGACCATTCCCGTCGTGGACGCAATGAGTATGCTGGGCCCGCCCGGTGCGCGGAGATCGACTTCGCGGACGGCATCGTCTCCATTGCAAACCACGTAGAGCTTGCGACCATCCGCGGAGAGCTTGAGATCAATCGGGTTGAGGTACTTAGGCTCAGTCGCCTTCCCTTCCTGAGCGTAAGCAGGAGGCCGGGAGAGCTGAGACGCCAGAACACAGCAACAGGTAACCGCGAGTACGGTTGCAACGGTTCTGATCCGGGAGGCTGTCATCGGACTTACTCGTCGACTTTGGTCAATCGAGATCATGGCCTTTAGTGTCCAGGTGCGCCGCCAGGCATGCCGACCGGTTCCGTTACCGTCAGTATCTGATCGGCTTTGACGTGCTCCAGCACTTGCACGCTGCCACTAGGCCAGTGCACCGTCAATTTATCGACTTCGGTGTGCGAGCCGAGGCCGACGTGCGGGCGCGGGTCGCTCTGGGAAAGATAGCCCGTTCCGGAGTCTTTCTCCACGCTTTGCTTCAACTCGCCGGCGACACTTTCGATCCGAGCTCCAAACCCATCGCGGTTACTGCGAGTGCCGACCAGCTTAAGGCTCAGCCAATGGTTTCTGACCGCGGCAGGCTGTTTAGCGTGGATGAGAATGCCCGGTCCCCCCAGGACCACAATGAACCCGTCCATCAGCCCATCGTTGTCATAATCGGCAAAGCCGGCGCCACGACCCACCTTCTTGAATTTGAAGTACTCGCCCGCTTTAGTGGAGACATCCTCGAAATTCCCGTCGCCCTTGTTGCGAAACAGCGAGTCTTCCATGGGAATGAGCCAGTGAAGTCCGCCATTCACTACGAAGACGTCTTTCCAACCGTCGTTGTCGTAATCGAAAACGCCATCACCCCAGGCGACATATTGCCCTGAAGACTGGGCCACACCTGTCTCCACCGTAGTATCGAGAAAGAACTTTCCGGTGCCCGGATTATGAAACAGGCGGTGGTACCGCATATCCGAGACGAAGATGTCCTGCCAGCCGTCATTGTCGTAATCAGCGAAAATCGGACCCATGGCGGAGGTCGCTTCGCCGTTCGCGCCGAAGGCGACGTTGATATCGGGCGCGACGTTAGTAAAGGTGCCGTCATGGTTATTGTGGTAGAGGTAGCTCTCCATCGTGTCATTGGCCACGTAGATGTCCTGCCAGCCGTCGTTATCGAAATCGCCGACCGTCATTCCCATAGCCCGGCCCAGCGGATTGTGAATGCCAGCCTTTTCGCTCACGTCGGTGAAGGTCCCGTCGCCGTTGTTGTGAAAGAGGCGGCTGGGGGTGCCCTCATAATCGAGCACACCCGGGAAGGCATCGGCCGTATAGAAGAGACGATAGTTCGGATCGAACTTCAGGTAGTTACCCACATAGAGGTCGAGCTTGCCGTCGTGATCGTAGTCAAGAAAAGCGGCGCCGACACCCCAGTACGGATTGTCCACTCCCGCCTTAGCGGTCACGTCGGTGAAAGTGCCGTTGCCGTTGTTGTGATATAGAATGGCCGAGCTGTAATTCGTGACGTAGAGGTCCTCGAAACCGTCGTTATCGTAGTCGCCGACAGTCACACCCATCGCGAAGCCTTTGCCTGCGACCCCAGCTTGAGTGGTAACGTCGGTAAAGGTTCCATCACCGTTGTTCCGATAAAGGTGATTGGTCGCATCTACGCCATCCGGTTTGGAGTGATTGGTATTTCCATCGATAAAACGGCCGCTCAACGCATACAGGTCGAGTAGGCCATCATTGTTGTAATCGAACCAGGCACATCCGGAACCGGTTGCTTCAAGAATGGAGCTCAGTTTCTGCTCACCGAAGGAATGCCGGAAGTTGATGCCAGATTTCGCAGTAGCATCATCGTAGTTCGGCAGTGAGGCGGCCGCGGCGTGTTTGCCATTTGAGTTTGCCCGTGTCTGGGCGGTGCTGCGCACTCCCGCAACCAGCAAGGCTAAGATTCCGATTTCCAGCCCGACGCTAGCCCAGCTCTTCTTCATACGTCTCTCGTTATGCCCTCTACAAGTAGCATCGCAAATGCATTTGCCTCGACAGCGCCAGGGCATGGCTTCAGCCGTGCCCTGACGAATGCAACCGCTAACTTCCGCAACTGCTTCACGATGCTGCATAGCCGGGTGCCTCACGTCCTCTTCAGCAGTCTCACGGCGCGGCGGCCGGAGTCGGAAGACCCAGCCTCGTCGGCGCGTCGAAGCTGCGCAATGCCTGTGGCCACTGGTTTTCCGGCGCCTGTGCTTTGTCCTCGTGGCATCCAACACACCCGTGCTCCTCGCCGGGCCGCGCCCAGATCCAGCTTCGCTGCGCGTGGACCGTCTTGCCGGCGGCGTCAAGCAGCTCGAATCGGATGGGTTGATTGGGGGGAACCGCGAGGTAAAACGAACCATCCGGCTCCACCGGTGCGTCACCAAGCTTGCTCTCCTGGCCCGAAGAAGCATTCAGACTGTAGACCCGGACCGTCGCGAGTCGGGAGAAAGCGCCACCGGGAATGTCCGCGGTGACCCTGCTGTTCAGGCAAACGAAATAGCCGATTCCCAGGTCGGGCTTAATCGTGCTCCTGTACCAACGAGGAGGCGTGCGGCTCTCGACTGTTGCCGCGTTGAAGCTCGAGAGGCTAGGATCGCCGAAGACTCGCTTGCCTACTCCCTTGGCCGCGTCATAGGCATAGAGGTCAAAGCGCTGGGTGCCTGCGGCCAGCTTCGACACTATCAACTGCTGCCCGGGCTTCCACGGCTGCGGCGAAACATAGACGTCCGGTGCCAGGCTGATCGGTGAGTTGTGCAACGCTCCCCGCCGGACCGCGGCTAGTTCACTTCCGGCCCGTGAGTGAGCGCCCGCCTTCACGAACACTACGGTGCCGTCGCTGAGCTCGGTCGCGTCACTGCGAACTACACCCGGACGATGGTCACAGCGGAATGAACTCAGCCCCGTGCCATCGGAGTGGACGGTGTACAGCTCACGTGTAGCCTGGGCGGTTCGGTCCGCGCTTAGGGGCGCAGCCGCCGTAAGCAGAATACGGCCATCCGCCAGCACGGTCTCAACTACAAAGTTGCCAGGGCCGAAGGTGATGGCGCGGGCGATGGTGCCATCGGTTTTGCTGACGTAGACCTCGGAGTCCCGGGAGGTGACCATGGTGTATGCGATGTCGTTCCGTGGCAGGTACACCGGATGGAGGCAGTCGCTGGGACAATTCGTGACCTGACGCTTCTCCAGGTTGCCCGCATCCATCTCCCAGATCTGCCAGGAAGCGGCCCGGTCCTTCTTGCCAGCGAACAGGATCTTGGCGCCGTCATACGAAATTTGCGGGTCGGAGACGGCGAAGAAATCAGGCGTGAGATTTTCGGGTTGAGTGCTTTTTCGAGCCAACGTTAGGCGCGCCAGCCGGCTGCCTTCAGGGAATCGCTGAACCAATCCCAAGGACGGAGCAGAACGCGAGACGGCGGGAGCCTCAACAAAAATTAGATCGCGCTGTTCCTGGGCCGGTTGGGCAGCTGAGTGCGTTTCCGCCCGAAAAAGCTGGACGCTCACGAGCAGCGAGATGAATACGGCCGCCTTCAAAACAAGAGACGAAAAGCCCCCCCCAAGCAAGCGTTCGATGGTCTCGGAACGGAGCCGAGCGCCTCGGTCCAGTGGACATCCCCCCCTTGACTTATTGGCCATGAGACGCTCAGCCCCTTGTTGTGCGCAAGACCCTACGCAATGGCAAGATAATCGGCAGCTCCAAAGAGCGTCTGTGACAAGCGTCACTTTTTGAGGGTATGCAGTGGAAAATGTCGCTGCGTAGTTGTTTTATATGGCCCTGGGCAATCAGTTCTAATTACGGCAATTGGGGCTCGGAACAGAGCGTCCAAGAACGAAAAAGATCGGGCGGCTACTACTTCGATCCCGCATTGTTCGCGGGTGGTCCTCCGGATCGTCAACCTCGATTTCGCCATACACAAGACTATTGGTTTACAGGAGACGAGAAGTCTGGAGTTCCGTACTGAAGTTTTCAACCCTCTTAACCACGTGCAGTTCCTCAATCCAGATGGAAACATCACCGACGGCAGCGCCTTTGGATTGGTGCTCCTAGCCACGGAGCGGAGGCTGATTCAGTTTGCATTGCGGTTGATCTTCCAGCACGCTCTTCGAGCCACAGGGATGTGATTCCGATGACCAAACTCGGATACATTCTCATCTGCGCAGCCGGCAACACCCCGACTTCGGCAGCCGAGCTGTCGCGCATGGCGCAGGAATTGCAGAGCCTTGTGGGACAGTTCAAAGTGCGGTCCGACGACTAACGTCTTGGATTCGCACCCTCGACAATATCGGGAAACGGCTGTGCCGAAGGCACCTTGGAGTGCGGTAGCTCCAGCCACCGCCTTTCGGAATTTAAGGCGGCAGCTTCACTGCCGCATCCACGGCTGGAAGCCCGTGCCACATCGAAGGTGGCATTGGCCATCCCTTCGCGTTGCTCAGGGCAGGCTTTGGCCATATCGTGCTGAAATGTACAAACTCCAGGGCGGCAGCTCCGCTGCCGCACTCCAAGGCGCTTCGCGCGTTTTTCATGGATGGTGGTGGGCCGGAGGACCAAGCACAATCTGCGCTCAGGGCGACAGCTTTGGAGGGTCTTCCCTCAGCCTGCTAATCTAAGCTAATTTAGCCTGATCTAGAAACCGTAGGAGATGCCAAACGCGAATTGATGTCTTGCCTGCAGGTTTACGCCGGGCTGGATCGTGCCGGCAACCTGGGCTACTCCGAAGTCGATACTAAATCTGGGTCTCTCCGCATTCCAACCGAGGCCGGCAAATGACGCCCCTGATGGCACAATGCGAATCGCGTAAGTTATGGTGGTGGGTATCACGGCGCCGGGTAGGCCTTCAAGGCCTCGCGGCTCCTGTAGGAATTCAGAGCCCAGCACCAGGGTGCTTCTCGCCGGCCCTTTAACGACAAAGGCAGCCGCTCCGAACAATCGCCCCTTGTAGGATGGGGCGTTTCCCGCGAGGCCCAGCAACGAAGCGTTCGTGGCTTTGTAACCGAGATTAAACACCAGCGGCAGCTTCCTGATTTGGGTTACCGACTTGGTAGCCACGGCGTAGAAGTCAGCGTTGGTCGTGTCCTTACCTTGGATTACACCGCCCACATTTCGAACTTGGGTGCGCACCACAAAACCCGCCGACAGCGCTGGCAGCCAAGCTCGCCTGCCCTCTTTCTCCCGCACGAGATTCAACTTTCCATGAAGCGTGTTGAAACCGCTGCCCCACAGGTTACTTACGCCAGTAGTGCTACCCTCCTGATGAAGGTTCCGCGTGTAGCCAAACTCCAGGCGGTTGAACGCTCCTATGGTGATCGACGCCTGATGGAATGCGCCCAGAACTTCTCCGCCATCAAGATAATGATAAGCAACGACAGGAAGCCCGAAACCGGCCGCACTTGAAGGAACCGTATAAGCCAGCGGGGTCACGAAGACGCCGGTCTGTCCCTCCCAATTCAGACTTTGAGCGGATACAGTCTTCGTGACAGCGCCAACGGACAAGACACAGAGCGCTGTGATGACCTTGAGGCTTTTGCCACCCGATGCGGATCGGATCGCCAGACACCCGGATTCATAGCCGGGTCCTTCTTTAATCATAAGCGTATCCTCCTCAAGTCCTCTTCGCGCCTGACCTGCAGTTAGTGCCCTCGATTCGAACCCCCAGAGCTAAGCATCCCTGCTGCTAGCGCTCTTTACTGGGCCTCTTCGCCGGAGGGTGTTGTTCGCTTTGCGCGGATAAATCGACCGTACCCGAGACGACGATCACTAGTCAATATTCTTCCTGGAAATGGCATTACCTACAACTTGGGGAATCGTCGATGGCTGGTGCTGCCGAAAGGATTGGCGTCTGGAATCGGGCCCTTCTGTCGATCTTCCGGTTTTCCGATTCATAAGTTACACTCTGTGGTAATGGCCGCTCTGTCGTCTAGCTACCTGATGGGTCATAACGAGCATGAACGCCGCAGGCTGGCGTTGCAGGCTGCGGTCTTGAATCCTCTGACCGAGGCCTTCTTTGAGCGTGCAGGGCTGGCGGCCGGAATGAGGGTACTCGATTTGGGTTGCGGCATTGGCGAGGTAGCAATGATCGCCGCAAGGCTAGTCGGACCGAGGGGGCATGTTACGGCCGTCGATATAGATGGCGGTGCGTTGGATACGGCGCGGGCGCGAACCGCCGAGGCTAAGCTTACGAACATCAGCTTCGAGCAAACGGACGTAGCGGAGCACCAAGCCCGAGAGCCCTACGACGCGGTCGTGGGGCGGCACATTCTAATTCATACGCCCGATGCCCTTGCCCTTCTACGAAAGGCTGCCACACAGGTCCGTCCGGGAGGCATTGTGGCGTTTCAGGAGTACGACCTGTCGCGCTACTTCCCGAACACACCTGCGAAGCCCCTCTACGAGGCCACGTTTCAGCTGCACATCGATCTGTTTACCCGGGTGACGCATGCGGATATTGGAGTGCGACTCTTCGCGATGTTCCACGATGCGGGATTCACGAACGTACAAAGCCGGGCAGAATTTATGTTGGATGGAGGACCCGACTGTCCTTTTTACGAGTGGATCGCCGAGACCACGCGCAGTCTTTTGCCGAAGCTGGAAGCCACGGGGATTGCGACGGCGAAGGAACTGGACGTGGATACCCTGGCGGAGCGTCTGAAACAAGAGGCTCTGAGAGTGGGAGGATGCCTTGCGGGTCCGGTTGTCGCCGGCACCTTCGGGCGCACGAGCTTTTGAGGATTACACAATCTAGTGACAACTGCTTCGGTTGTGGCGCTGTCCTCAACGCCGAGAGACGCTGGTGGGGACACCGGCGTCACCAGGGGTCAAGCTCCGCGTGAACAGCGCCACTGTTGACTTCAAGTAACTGGCCAAATCGTGATGTCATCGCACGCACAAATCGAACCGGATCATCGATGAGTTGCGGGTCGCGTGCACAGAGTGAACGACACACTTCTACCTCTCGTTTGCGCCCAAAGTCAATTCTGGGTAGCAAAATCTCTGCAACTAAAGAAGACGGTCTAGACCCGAGCAATCTGCGAATAGCCTGTACGTGGAAACCGTCACGTACGAAGAGTGAGGATCACCAAGACCAAGGCTGAGTTGCATCCTGGGACCCTGAGGTGTATCTTGTGATTCAGTCTAAGATCACATTGGATTCCCGCCTGCAGCCTGTGAGTGCGGGAGCTTCTGCTTGGCCGTGTAGTTTTCGGCGTTTCATCCGGAGGAATCCTTGCTTCTCGACTACTACGGACTCCGCGAGGAACCTTTTGGCGCTAGTCCGGACCTCCGCTACCTGTACATGACCCGTGCCCGCAAAGAGGCGTTGGCGGCGCTCGTTTACGGAATCGAAACGGGCCGGGGCTTTCTAAGTCTGGTGGGAGCGCCGGGAACGGGCAAAACGACGCTGCTCTTTCAGCTCCTTAACCGATTGCAGGACTCTACTCGGAGCGCTTTCCTGTTTGCGCAGTGCGACCCTCGTGAATTCTTACGTCGTCTCCTAACTGATCTCGGGATCGCGCCGCGCGGCCAGGATCTCGCGGGGATGCATGTGCAACTGAAAGAGACTCTCCTTTCCGAATCCCAGGCTGGCAGACGATTTGTGGGGATCATCGACGAAGCCCAGAATCTCGAGGACTCTTTCTTCGAAACCGTGCGGCTCCTGTCGAATATTGAAACGCCGCGCACCAAGCTCCTGCAGATCATACTGGCGGGGAGGCCCCGGCTGGCGGACAAGCTGGCAAGCCTGGCAATGGCGCAACTCCGCCAACGCATCTCGATCATAGCTCGCCTGGATCCGTTAACCCCCATGGAAACAGGTCGGTACATTGACCATCGACTTCGACAGGCGGGCTATCGAGATGGGTCTCTGTTCACGCTGAAGGCTCGGACGATGATCTCGGCCCAGAGCCAAGGCATCCCTAGCGAGATAAACAATCTTTGCACTCGCGCCCTCACGATGGGCTATGCATTTGAAAAGAGAATAATTGACTCCTCGATTCTGCGGGAAGTTATTGCCGGACTTGAGCCGGGCTCGGCGCACCGTATTCCGGGCCTGGCCGGAGCGCGTGTTTCAGATACTTCAGTTTCCGCGGCGCTTCCTGCTCAACTAAGAAGCGGATCAGCGGTGGGGCAGGTTTACCAGCCGGGAGAACGACCGTCGTTCCCTTTAATTCCCCAACCTTTCGCGCCTCCTCAGGCTCAACCTCAGACTCAACCGGCTCAGAGTCAGCCGGGCAAAGTCGTTCTTTCTCATGCCAAGGTCACGCCCTTCCTCGTCTCTAATTGGCGCGCCTGGGGCGCGATCCCGGTGCTTTTGGGAATTCTTGCTGTCGGGCTCTGGTATTTGGACCCATTCTTACGCAGCGCTGTCATGGGGCTTGGGGGCGAGACGAAGCGTGCCTCTGCTCCTCGGGTCGGGAAACTCCCGTTTCCCCTTCCCGCTCTTCCTGCACGAGCGTCGTCGGGGAATCCGGCCTCCCGCTCCGAGGTCCTCTCGCGCTTGGAACCGACGGCACCCTCGATGAGCCTTTCCGAGTTGCCACTGCCGTCCAACAATCTGGCGACTCTTACCACAGCTCTTCCAGTGCAAGGAGCCATACCGTCTTCGACAGGGCCAGTCTCGAAGCTGGAGGCCACAGTGAGCGACCCTCACGTGGTGAGTCTGGAGGTTCGGGCGCCCTTGATTGGCGACTCACTGCCCAAAAGGAGAATTTCCAGGGAGGAGCCAAAGCTGGAAGCCTCATTTATTGCGCCTCTGACGCCGCGACCGATAACCCGGCGCGTTCCCGAGTTCCTGCTGGATCGGACCTTTCGAGGCCACTCCGACTGGGTCACTGGGGTAGCCTTTAGCCCCGATGGGCGACAGCTGGTTTCGGGAAGCTGGGATAGGACTGTTAAGTTCTGGGATGTGATCTCCGGGCAGGAATTGGGAAGCCTCGACCGCGACAAAAAAGGGGTGCAAGCGCTGGCGTTCAGTCGTGACGGACGGTGGCTCGCTGTAGAAAGTTCCAACAACACCGTTACGGTTTGGGACGCTGTAACGGAAAGGGAAATCAGGACTTTTCCACGCGACGCGCGTACGCATCTTCTGAACGACGGCTGGGTTTATTCCATTGCCTTCAGTCCCGATGGCCGATGGCTGGCCTCAGGGGTGAATAACAAGACGGTGAGGGTCTGGGAGGTTAAGACCGGAAGCCTCGTGCAAAACCTCACTGGTCTGCGAAGGCCAGTGATTTACATTGCCTTTAGCCCTGATAGCCGCTGGCTTGCTTCCGGCGGGGACAGTAAGACCATCAAGATCTGGGACGTCGCCACTGGCCAGGAGGTACGAAGCTTAAGCGGTCACAAGAAAGATGTTTACACGGTGGCTTTCAGCGCGGACGGCCGCTGGCTCGCCTCGGGAGGCCAGGACAGAAGCATAAAGCTATGGGATGTTGTTTCGGGACGCGAGATCCGCACGCTCAGTGGCCACCGGAACTCAGTGACTAGCTTGTCTTTCAGCCCCGATGGCGAGTGGCTGGCTTCTGGCAGTTGGGACGATACGGTCAAGGTCTGGAACGTGGAAACCGGACGCGAGGTGCAGACGCTGATTGGCCACACCGATCATGTCTATTCGGTCGCCTTTGGTCCTCAAGGCCGCAGATTGGCCTCGGGTAGTGAAGACGGTACGATTAAGCTCTGGCGACTGAAGGGATAGGGGTCTGTTTCATCAAGGGGCCGTTAGTCACCGCAGAGGTTGCTAATTCAGTGCTCTACGCCCCCGCTGCGTCGCGATAGGATAAGCGCCGAGAGCATCGACAATTCACAGAGTATACTGACGACTCTTGTGGCAGCGCCGGTTTGCAAGCAGGGGCTTTCACCGCGTTTAAGAACGGCCCTACGGAAGGCAATGTCGACGCTGGCGCTCTGCACGGTTGCGGCTGACTTGTCTCTTAGCGATGCTGCAACAGCGGGATTTCTTGCATCTGTTTGCGTCCCTGAACCTGAAGCGGAATATCCAGATCGCGAGTCAACTGGTAGTCGAGCTGCGTGCCCTGGGGCAGACTGAGATCCTTGCCGCGACGGCGCATGCGGTCGACAAAACCGGTAGCCCCGCCCACCGTCAAACCCACTACCGGATGCGCGAAAAGCAGTCCCACCAGAAGCCCGCCCGTGGCCAAGCCGCCAACTTCTGCAGCCGTATCTCGTTTCGAACTCGGCCCTTTGACCAACCCCTCGCCGCCTTCCACCTTAACATTTTGAACGCCAGTGGCCCGATTCAGGGCGGCGCTCAGCTGGATCACCTGGCCATCGGGCAGGATGAGCCGCTCGGCAACCAGACGCATCTCGCCCACTCCGTGGACACGTCCGGGTCGGTGCAGCTCCGTCACTCGGCCTTCCAGGGTTGATCCGTACGGAATGACAATCGCCCCACCTAGCGTCAGCGGTTCTGTAACCGACGCCCGGAAGTGGTCACCCGGATAGTTCACCCGAGTGCTGAGCGTATCATTCAAACGGCAGTGAAAGATGGTTCCGGAAGGAATGGTGGTGGCTTCGAGAGCCGCGGCGTTTAACCCCATCATCAGCGCCGAGGAAACCCATAGCATTGCGTACAGAAAGGTCTTGACCATGACCTGGAACCTCCCGTAGTGCGTCGTGGCCGGACCTGGCGCCTCATCCAGCGTGTTTCTTACAAGTGGCGGTTAGAAGACCTCAGGTAAAGGCCCGCCACCTTGGTAGCGGGCCTGCACGGAGGATGGCTACTGGGTTGTGACTTACTGCTGCGCTCCCTCCGAACGCGCCGTAGCCACTTCAACACTTTTCGGAGTGCTGATATAGCCCGTTACCTTATCCGAGGATACACTATTCGCGACGAACTCGTAATACTTTTTGGAGCTGTCGGGGCTGAAGACAATTGGCTCGTCAATGGTGCGGTTCCTCTTCTGCAGCATGTGGTCGTTGACCAGCATATCGACATTGAAGGTCTGATGCTTAGCGTTCGTCTTCTTGAGCACCATGGTTACTCCGGCCACCTGCTTCTGCTGCTTCTTCTCAAGCGTGAACTCGTAATAGTTGCGCTCACCCAGCTTGCGTAGCGTCTCGACATCATTATGATTGGTCGCGATGAGTGTCCCCAATTCGCTACGTGCCATGCCGAGGTCGTTCTTAAGCGTGGCGACGTTCTTCTTGGTATCGCCCAAGTCGTTCTTGGTGGCCGAAAGATCCTGCCCCAAGGCACCCACCTGCTGAGCGTCCGCCTTTTGGGCGAGTTGCGTCCTCAGCTCCTCCGCCCGTTTCGTCTGCTCGTCCTCAAGACGGGACAGCTTGGCCACGGTCGCCCTGGCACGCTGCAATTGGGCCTGGGTCATGCCGGCACGTTGCTCGGAATTACTGAGGTCGTCCTTCAGAGCTTCGATCATTTGCCTGTTCGATTGTTCCAGATCCGAAAGTTTCTGATCAACCTTGGTACCCAGATCAGTGCTTGACTTCAACTGGGAGGCTTCGAGCGCAGCCTTCATGCTGCTCATCTTGCTGAGAGTGACGATCTCGCCGATCACCAGCAGCGCCACCACGACGGCTATCACCGTCATGCCCGCGACCCAACCGCGGTCTGGCTTCACCACAAACGGTCGCTGTTCGGGAATGTCATCGATGGCCATGGAAGTTCTCCTTAATCGTTCGAAAGACTTCTACCAGGTTCTTGCTCGACATCCGCAAGCCCGTGATCTCAGTACCAGTGATTGCACAAAACGTGCCATCGGCGCGACACCTTCAACCCGGTGAATACAGGCCGGTTTCTCGTCGGATTCGGTCGTCAGCCAATAGCAATTGTTACTCCATTCGGGTAAAAACTACGGAAAGAGCAACTTATACCACTACGCGCCCAGGAAAGCTGCCTTCTCGTCCGGGAAGGAGTTGTGATTCTATTAGCCGTTCCTCTTTCCAGGGATCCCCCCACGCATGTGGTATCCGCCCCGCTCCCAGTAACCCGATTGGTCGCGGGCAGCGAGATCAATGCCGCGCACCCACTTGGCACTCTTCCAGGCGTAGAGACGCGGAACCACGAGACGAAAGGGGGCCGCCGTGCTCAGGTGGAATAGGCTCTTCGTCATGCTTTGCAGGGGATTCTTGAAGACTCTTGTGCTCACAGTCTTACCCTTCCATGCCATCTCCCGGGAAGGCCGACGTTTACGAAAACTAGACTCATTCGCTGCCCCATTCCTTATTCCACCGGCTTTACATCTTCCATGAGTCCGAAGAAGCCCTCCGCCAACGTTGGGTGGATGTAGACGGCTCCCTTCAAGAGAGTATAAGGAAGTCCCGCGAGCACTAAGGTGCCGAGAATTTGCACTAACTCGCCTCCCTCTGAGGCAAGTATGGACGCGCCCAGGATGCGATCGTTAGCTCGATCCACAACGATCTTCATCAAGCCGGCAGGCTCATCGCGCTCGATGGCTCGCGCCACATAACTCATCGGCCGCTTGCCGATCTTCAGTTTGTATCCCCTTCTCCTCGCTTCTTTCTCGGTCATGCCAACGCCACCGAGTTGTGGATCGGTAAAAACCGAGTACGGCACAATCCGGTTATCGATAGTCAGGCCTCTGCCTTCCACCAGATTGCCGTAAATAACCTGGAAGTCGTTATAGGAGATATGGGTGAAAGCTGGCGGCCCCTTAACGTCTCCCAACGCCCAGATTCCTGGCACATTCGTCTCCAGACGGCCGTTGACTTTGATGTATCCACTCTGGTCAGTCCCTACTCCGGCCTTGCCCAGATCCAGCTCGTCGGTATTAGGCTTTCGGCCGGTGGCGATGAGCAGGTGCGAGCCGGAGACCTCGCTGGGTCCGTTTGCGCACTCGAGAGTAAGCATGACTTGCCCATTTTTCTTCGCGACGCTGGTCGAACGCGCATCTAACAGAAAATTCACGCCCTCAGCTTCCAGGGCCTTTTGCAGCTCCGTCACCACATCGGCGTCCTCGCGAGCAAGGATCTGGCCGCTGTGGTGCACCACTGTTACCCGGCTCCCAAAACGGCGAAACATCTGGCCAAACTCCAGGCCAATATAGCCACCGCCCAGGACGACCAAGTGTTCGGGGACTTCGTTCAACTCCATGATGCTGGCATTGGTCAGATAATCGACCTTCTCCAACCCGGGTAGATCGGGAACATCAGGACGTGCTCCCGTGTCGATGAAGATCCGCTCGCTCTCAAGTAACTCCTCTCCCACCCGAATCGTGTGCGGACCTGTGAACCGGGCGTGCCCTCGATGTAGATGCAACGTCTTTCGAGCATCAACCTGGCTCTGTTGGCCCGCGCGAAAGCTCTCAACCACTTTGTCCTTGCGAGCGATAATGGCTGGGAGGTCCACGCTCAGGTTGCTCGCGTGCACGCCCCAGCGCCCGGCGCTGCGAACGTAATGGGCAACCTGGGCGCTCGCGACCATCGTTTTGGTCGGAGTACATCCAGTATTGATGCACGTGCCGCCCAGGTGTGCCTTTTCTACAAGGGCAACTCTCCAGCCAAGGTCAGCCAGGCGATGGGCGAGCGGATTGCCGCCCTGGCCCGAACCGATAATGATGGCGTCGTATTTCATTCGGGAGTCTTCCTTTCAGCTCGGCCGGTGCAGCAAGTGGTCCCCCCCACCGTTCGCCATAATCGTCACGGCAGGATTCACGGCACCGCTCGATGGGAAGCGGTTGCCATCGACAATATACAGATTGTCCACGTCATGAGCCTTGCAGTTCGGCTCATGACCGAAGCGAATGGTGCCATTTTGATGCGCCACGCCCGCGAGAGGGATGCGTTGGCCAAGATAGGGGTCGGACCACCGCATGATCGACAGGAGTGCTGATCGGCGTCACGGTCTCGCCTCTTGCTGCCGTGGCTTGCATAAGGCGTTCCTCCTTCTCCTTTGTCGCCTGGGACTGCTTCGCGCGGCCCTGCATTTAAGCGCAATCTACGAATCTCCAGTACGGGCTCAAAGGGCTACGGCGGAGTCTTTTGTAGAGTGGGCCAGGAGTCCTGCTAACCAGCCGGGATATAAGGCCCCGGCCAAGGCCAGATGACGACGCGTCGTGGTGAAACGCTTGCCGCTCTCTACCCTTCCGATCTTGATACTTCGATGCTCACCATCTCAACTTTCGCCACCCGGACAAGAATAACGATCACTCTATCCCAGGTGTGAAAGCCTTCTAAAAACGAGTTTATTCCCGAATTCCCAAATTCTTCTCAAGTAAAGCGTCCCGGACGCATGTTCGGACCGGCCGATTCCGAGTGGGACGACCTTAGTCATGGTTTTCACAATTGCGATATTCTGTTGCGGGCGATATTGGCCCCCTCACGCGGCCTTCAGCGTGATGAAACACATCACCGCAATTTCGAAGTGGTACACTGTTCACCTACCGCACGCTGCTTGGAAACGGAGATGCGTTGAGTGGCAAGATTCAGTGAACGGTTTCCTGAGGCGCAAGCGCGGATTGAGCTTCTTTCCGAGTTGCGCTCACCCGTACGATCGATACAGACTATCGCGGCGGAAAGTCTTGAACGAGGCGGCCTGTGCACGGAGGATGCAGCGGCCTTGATCGCGTGGGGTCGTGACCCGAGCTGCCATAGCGAGATCAAGACAGCGGCACAGCGGGTGCGGGAGAAGGCTTGCGGCCGGCAGGTAGAGTTCATCGTCCCGGTCTACCTGACCAGCTACTGCCAGAATGACTGCCTGTACTGTGGATATCGAAAAGATAACAGTCTGGCAGAGCGGATTCGCCTCAGCCTCGACGATCTGGACCGCGAGCTTGACCTGATCCTTTCCTGGGGTCATCGCCAAATCGAACTGGTTCTCTCGGACGATCCCGAATTGGGCGCCAGTCAATTGATCCCCTATGTCGAGCTCGCCAGAGGAAAGATCGACAGTCTCGGTGGAGGGCTGGTTTCAGTGTGCGCGCCGGTCTATGAAGAGGAGGACTACAGCAGGTTACGTGCGGCAGGTCTCGATTGGGTGGTGGAGTGGCAGGAGACCTATCATCAACCGCACTTCGATCGCTGGCACTTCGTCGACACCCCGAAACGCCATTACGACGACAGGCTGGACTTGTGGGATCGGACCATCGCTGCCGGCTTGTCGCGGATCGGCATGGGAGTTTTATTGGGGCTCTATGACTGGCGCTTCGATGTGCTCACGGTGATCGAGCACGGCAACTACTTGCGCCGGACCTATGGCCTCGATCCGCACGTAATCGGGATTCCGCGCTTGCAGCCGGCCCTCGGTGTTCCAGCCTCGCAGAAGAAATCGCATTTTACTGTTTCCGATGCTGACTACCGGCTTGTAGTAAGCCTCTATCACTTGGCCTTCCCCCGATCCCGACTCTTCTTCAATACGCGCGAAAGCTACGAGACCAACATCTCGCTGGTGGAGGGCGGCGACCTCTTCACGGTGGACTGCGATACTCTGCCCGGCGGATATTTGCGAGAGCGCCTGCCCGGCCAGTTCACCACGCATGACTTTCCTCCGCGCCGGGAAGTGAAGGCGACGCTGGAGGGGATGGGGTTCGCCTGCCTGTATCTGGCGGAAGAGATGTCCTTCAGCGTTTAAACACAGCGTCTTAAGTAATTGCGCATAGTCGGCGCAGTGTGTTGTTGGGTTTTGCCCAATTGGTGAATTCGTTCTCAACGGCGACAGTGACTTCGTCCAATCTAGGGAAATAGCGATTATGCAGGCATCGTCGACGCGTGAGCTTCCACACACGCTCAATCGGATTCAACTCGGGACTGTAAGGGGGCAAGAAGTTCAGAGCGAAACGCTCCACGCTTTGCTCCCTCCATTCCCGGTGGAGTTGAGCGTGATGATATTTCGCATTGTCCGCAATCACCACCACCCGTCGTGCCGTGCGCGTGCTGGCTGCCCGCAAGTCTTTCAAGAATTGCCAACAAGTGACAGCGTTAAACTTGCCCCTCTCTTGCCGGAAGAAAAGGCGGCCATCACGCAAGCGGATGGCCCCGAAATAACCCATGCTCTTCCGGGTGGGATGAAGCAGCAGAACGGGATCCTTGGTTTCCGGCGGAACCCACATCCGGCAACGCGAGCCGTGTTGTTGAAAATGCACTTCATCCATAGCCCAGAGATCAACGGTGGGATCGAGGCTTAGCGCCTGGAGTTTTTTTATGCGTCTTCTGCTCTTCCGCATCGGCATGGGCCATCAGGGGGCGAGGCTTGCGCAACCGAAAACCCCGTTGCCGAAACAGACGCTGACATTGACGCACTCGCAAGCGGAGGTGGAAATGCTGTTCGATCCAGGCACTTAGGCTTTTCCCATCCCAGATCGTGCCGCTCAAGCCGAGGTCGCGCGGGGTGCGGCGCAACGCCTGGTCCACTTCCTGCAGCTGTGCCTCGCTCAGCCGTTGGGGACGCCCCGAGCGCTGGCCTTCGACCAGCCCCGCCAGACCTTTCTGCTCAAAGCGCCGAACCCAATATTCGACCGATCGAGGTGCATCCCCCAGCAAGCGGCTGACCTCCGGACAGGTCATGCCCTGGGCCACCAGCAGCACTCCATGCAAGCGATGATCATAACGCGATTCTTCCGAACGCCGAATCTCGTCTTGCAGTCCGAGAACGATCGTCGCAGCATCGGCAACCTGAAGGGGTCTCATGCATTCATGAGATCACAATTTTTAACCATGCGCAATTACTTATGACGCTGTGTTTAGCAATCGTAGCGCAGACCAGCTTCCCAAGGTCTGCGGCTTTTCTTCCTCCGGCTCTTCCTGTGACTCAACTCAACCCGGGCCGAGGGTCGCTGGTTGCAAGCGGGGATTTCGATCCTGGCGAGAGATTCGCGGCACCGACCTTGGGAAGCAGATCTCGCGCTACGTCGCCCCAAAGAAATTCTCAGCCTCCCGGCGCCGCGCTTCCTCCCTCATCTTGTGCAGCTCGCAATTGATTTCCGCGCCGACCAAGGTAATAAGAGTACTGAGGTAGATCCACGCCATCATGATGACGAACGCGCCCAAAGTCCCGTAGGTCTTGTTATAGGAGGCCAGGTAGTGAACATAAAGATTGAAGCCCATGCCGGCGGGCAGCCACATCAGCATGATGAAGAGTGTACCCGGGCTGAACCAACGCCAGCGCCGCCTCAGATTCGGCAGCACGTTCTCCACCACCGACATGCCAAGGCCCAGCAGGATCATCGAAACAATCCAGCGCGCCACGTGCCAGAGGCCGCGCACAAAAGAGCCAGAGCCGACGTTGTCGGCGATGGTCCGGCCGATCCAGGTGCCGATCGTAATCAGCCCGAAGCATCCCAGAAAGAAGAAGGAGGTCACAAAGAGTATGGCCAAGCTGAGACCGAGTCGGCGCCAGAAACTGCGAGTCTCTTTCACCTCGTAGGCTCCGTTTAACGCTCCCATGAGGTTCATGATCCCCGTGCAGGAAGCCCAGGCCGTACCCAGCAGCCCGATCGAGAGGAAGTGGCGGCCGCTGGTGAGTCCGACGATTGTATCCAGCAAGAAGTGCTGCGAGTCCCAGGGAAGGTACAATACAATCCACTTCAGGACTTTCTGCCAGAGGTCCGTAAAGGGCAGTGTCCCGACGAGGGAGGCGAGGAAAATGAAGAAGGGAAACAAGGCCAGAGCAAAATAATAGGACGCCTGCGCTGACAGAGCGAACACGTTATCTTCGTCCGCTTCCTTGAAGACCCGCCGCGCAAGCTCTTTCAGACAGCCGCGATCGGTTATTGACAGGACCGCCAGCGCTTCGCCCTGCATTTCGAGTTAATCCCGGAGATACACTCGTACCCCACTAATATTGAGATGATTTCGAGACAGAACAGAGGTACGAAAAGGGAGGCCACCACCCCTGTTGTGATCCGGATCACAGCATTCGACCACCAATGCTCTTTAACTTGAGTCGGGTCCGTGAAAAGCACGCCATGGGTAACCTACACTGGCGTGCCAGGCGAATGTCTTATTGCGTTCCGTCCTGCGACCCGGCGAGAGGTATGACTGATTTGTCCGCGAGGTTCAGCGAAGTTTGGATATCGGGACTACGGATCTTGGCGGTCTTGGCGCGGCCTTACTTAGAGGACTGAGAGGAGTGAAGATGAATGACTTGGTTTCGAAGTTCGGCAAACATTGGATATTAGGATTATGGATTTTGGCCGGTCTTGGCGCGGCCTTCTGGGGAGTGCCCAGAGTACACGCCCAGGCCAGCCCTCCCCCCAGTTCCTACCAGCCCGTTCTTGACCGGCTGCAATCCATGACCGTGGTGCCTCTCGAGGAGTGGCGCGTCCATTCGGCCGACCTGTCCCATCCGGAAGACCCTAACCTCGATGATTCCGGCTGGAAGACAGTCAAAGGCGCCACCAGCTACCACTGGGCGCGCACGCATCCCGTCGAGATCCCAGGGCCCGCCTGGTTCCGGCGCGAAATCGAAATTCCCAAGTTGACCGGCGGCCTTGACATCACGGGCGCGCGCCTTCGCCTGCAATTCGGGGTCGGTTCTGCCGGAAACTTCAACTACCGGCTGAGGGTTTTCTTTAACGGGAACATGGTCGCGCAGCAGGATCAGGACACCAGCGAGCCCATCCTGATTACCGAGAAAGCTCAGCCGGGTCAAAAAGTCGTAGCCGCTATCGGCATGATAACGCCCCCGGACACGCTCAACTTCGGCGGGGCCGCTCTTCTGGTGGACTTCCCCGCGCGTGGAGTTAATGATCCCTATACGGTGCTCTTCCAGATCCGTGCGGCTGAAGCAATGCTGGCGGCCTTCCCCGCGGCCAAGGTGGAGCACGGATCCGAACTCGATGCGGCGGCCAAGGCGATCGATTTTCCCGCCCTCGACCGGGGCGATCAGCAGGCCTTCCAGGCGTCTCTCCAGGCTGCGAACGACAAGCTGCAGCCGGTCGGCCAGTGGATGAAGCAGTACCAGGTGTTCGCGGTGGCCAACTCGCATATCGACATGGCCTGGCTGTGGCCTTGGACCGAAACCGTCGAGGTGGTGCGAAACACCTTCGGCACCGCCCTACAACTCATGCGCGAGTATCCCGATTTCATTTACGCGCATTCCTCCGCCCAGACCTACGTGTGGATGGAAGAGAAATATCCGGACATGTTCAAGGACATTCAGCAGCGGGTAAAAGAAGGCCGATGGGAGATCGTGGGCGGCATGTGGGTTGAGCCCGACCTGAACATGCCTTCCGGCGAATCGCTCGCCCGCCAGATCCTGATCGGCAAGCGCTACTTCGAACAGAAGTTCGGCGTCGACGTGCGCATTGGCTGGAATCCGGATTCGTTCGGGTACAACTGGCAGTTGCCGCAGATCTACAAGCGGTCAGGGCTGGACTACTTCATTACCCAGAAGATGGAGTGGAACGACACCACCAAGTTCCCTCATAAGCTTTTCTGGTGGCAATCGCCCGACGGCAGTAAGGTCCTGACCTATTTCCCGCACGACTACGTGAACACCTTCGATCCGGATCGGATCGCCTCGGATGTCGCGGAGTGGTCTCCCCAGACCGGCTTCCCCGGAATTCTACACATGTACGGAATGGGCGATCATGGTGGTGGTGCGACTCGCACGATGCTGGACGATGCCCTGCGCCTGCAAAATCCCAAACTGGCGTTTCCCACCATCAAGTTCACGACGGCGCAGTCATTCTTCGACGCGCTCGAGAAAGACACCAACCTGAAGATCCCCACCTGGAACAATGAGATGTATTTCGAGTTCCATCGGGGAGTCATGACCACTCAGTCGGAGACAAAGAAGGAGATCCGAAGCAGCGAGGAACTGCTGCTGAATGCGGAGAAGTTCTCGTCGATGGCCACGCTCTATGGCTTAGCGTATCCGCAACAGGAGCTTGAAGATGCCTGGAAGAAGGTGCTTTTTGACCAGTTTCACGACATCATGCCCGGCTCAGGCATTGCCGTGAACTATCTCGATGCCAAGCGGGACTTGGGAGTCGTGACCCTGGTGGGCTCAAAAGCGCTCGGCGAAGCGCAGGAGCGGCTCGCTGCCCACGTGGACACACGCGGTGCAGGAGTGCCGGTGGTCGTATTTAATTCGCTGAACTGGTCACGGACCGACCCCGTAGAAGCGACCGTGGAGTTTCCTGGTCCTGTCAAAAATGTGGAAGTGCGAGACACGCGGGGCAAAACGCTTATCTCAACGGTTGTCTCCCGCGACAATTCCGATCACACTGTAACTGTACGATTCCTGGCGACGGATGTCCCTCCCCTCGGCTACGAGGTGGTCCACGTGGTCGAGGCCGGCAAATCACCAAAGCCCAAGTCGACTCTGCAGGCGGGCGCCGACTCCATCGAGAACGAGTTCGTCCGGGTAAAGGCTGATCCTAAGACGGGTTGCATCACCAGCCTCTTCGATAAGAAAGCGAACCGCGAGGCGCTGGCGCCAGGAGCCTGCGGCAACCAGCTTCAGGCATTCCGCGACAAGCCTAAGCAATGGGATGCCTGGAACATCGACGCTGACTTCGAGAATCAGAAGTGGGACCTCGCCCAGCCGCAGGAAGCGAATTGGGTGGAAACCGCGCCCGACCGTGCCGTAATCCACCTAAAGCAGAAGTTTCAAAACTCCACCTTCACGCAGGATGTCGTCCTCTACCCCGGTGTGCCGCGCGTGGATGTGAACACCAAGGCCGACTGGCACGAGAAGCACATCCTCATCAAGGCGGCATTCCCGGTAAGCGTCCAGAGCGACTTCGCCACTTACGAGATCCCCTACGGAAGCATCAAGCGGCCGACCACGCGAAACACTCCTGCGGAGAAGGCGATGTTTGAAGTTCCCGCTTTCCAGTGGGGCGATCTCTCCGGCTCCGCCCACGGATTCAGTCTGCTGAATGCGAGCAAGTACGGCTATGACGCCAAGGGCAACGTGATTCGGCTATCGCTGCTGCGTGCACCCGACTGGCCCGATCCCCATGCCGATGACGGCTACCATGAATTCACCTACTCGCTGTATCCGCATCCGGGTGATTGGAAGCAAGGAGGTACGGAGCGGCAGGCCTACCAGTTGAACTACCCCTTGCTGGCGATCTCCGCCACTTCGCACGAAGGCTCCCTGCCGATCTCGCATTCTTTTGTAAAGCTTGATGCTCTCAACGTTATCCTGACCGGCATCAAGAAAGCCGAAGATGGCGACGGCATTGTGTTTCACTTCTATGAGTTCGATGGACAGGAATCCCAGGTACGTCTCGAATTGCCGGCTGCGGCCAGCCGCGCGGCAGAGACAAACCTTGTGGAAAAGGAGGAGAATTCCCTGACGCTGGCGGACTCGGGTAAGACTGTCGGCGTCTCGATCCATCCCTACGAGATCAAGGCGGTGGAGGTCTGGTTCGAGAAACACTAACCGACTCTTGCTTGTGAAAATGGGGGCAGGCATTGTTCCTGCCCTCTCAGGCGACGCCTCTAGTACCTTGCCCTGGTGTACCCAATCCTGGCCGTCCTAACCGTGTTTCCTGAAAAGCGAGATCCTGATATTACTTCGGCCTCTGAAAAGGGGTGAACAATGAGTCTCCTCAACCTCGGACCGAGGAGCGTTCTTTGTGTGACGCTTCCGGGTGCGATCCTGGTGTTGGCGTTTATGCACGGCGTGCTGAGCATTCCTAACGCGGCGTCGTGGCAATCCAACGTTGTGGAACTCGCTGCGAAGTTCACCACTTGGCCAAATCTTGGGCACCACACTTTTAGCCGTTGAATACTAGACGATGTGAGGGCTGTTGCTATGGCTTGGGCTTACTCTTCCCCCTGGATATCATGTGCCGGCCGAGACAATAGGTAAGGCAAGACGTATCTTCATTTTTTGTGGCAGGCAGAGCTGCCCGCATCGGTGAAGCTCCGGCCTGCTACCGGAATAAACTGCCAGCCGTAGCTTTTGGCATGCAGGGTGAGCTTCAGGACTCCAAAGGCGCCTGTGTTGCGGATTTCACTGTTCGCAAGGGGATGGGGGAAAGACCGCTGGTTGCGCCCGCCGGTGCCGACTACAAACTCGCGGATACCCTGTGCGGGGTCAGGACGGCCGTCAGGATCCTGCGGGGCGAAGCGCTCGTAGTCATGGTCGTGGCCATTCAGCACCACGTCGGCACGGGCGTTGTAAAGATCCTGCCATAAGGACTTTATCTCCGGACTGTTGCCGTGCTCGCCCGACGAGAACAGCGGAACATGCCAATAGGCCAGGATACACGCCGCCGGGTGAGTGGCAAGATCCTCACGTAGCCATTGTTCCTGCGGGGATTCTTCGTTGCACGCGACTTCCTCGCATTCGCTGTTGATCGCCACGATGTGCCAGCCGGCGAGCTCATAGCTGTAGTACCCTTTGCCGGCGTCGCCGGCCGCGGCGCCGAAGTATTGGAAATAAGGCGTGGCTTGCCTGGCGTGATACTCGTGATTGCCTGGGGCCGGCCGGGTGCGCGCCTTGAACCTTCCCCAGGTAGGGCCATAACAGTTTTCAAACTGCTCCGCTGTGCCGTCGGGATAGGCCAGGTCTCCTGCGGTGAAGATGGTTCCCGGAATCTGGTCGAGGAGTCGGGCCGTTGCCTGCGCACCTTGGATTTCACTGCAAATCGCAATATCGCCCGCGCCCACCAGGACATCCGCTTTCACGTTCGCCTGCGGATCTTCTACGGTGGCTGTCTTCCCGGCTGGGGCGAGATTACCATCATTGTGGCTCGTACACGCCGCCAAAAAAAGAAAGACCACTGGCACAAAAGCTCGACGCGCTCGCCTAAGACCGGAAAGAGTCACAAACGCTCCCAACTCGCTTTGAATGAACTCGGCTGCCGTTTCCCTCTCCTGTATATGTTACACGGACCAGTGTTGGCGTGCAGGCATTGATAAGCAAGGTGAGGCAAGGTCCCCTGCGGAAGCCGCCCCACGGACATTCTGTTCGAGCAAGATCAAAAGCACAAGACTCGTGATAGCCTGCCCACTTCCTCATGACGACTAAGCGCCGCGGCGATGAATCTAGTTAAAGCATGAGCTGGCCGCGAGCTTGGCCAATGACACGAGATGCTAGCGCCGGAAAAGCGACGCCGAAGAAGCGCTGTGGAGGTATGCTAAGAGCGATGCTGGGATGCTATTTCAAACCCCGCCGTAATCGACTTTAGAGTCTTTCCGAAAGGTGCGGTGCTTTTGCACGGCGAGTACGAAGGATCGGGTGCCCCGCGGCTATTTCTTACTCTAGTTCATCTGGCAGCAGTGTGCGTTGTTGCCTGGCTTCTCCTCGGGGGCGGTCTTCACACTGTCGCCGCGCGGCGCGGATCCATGTGGCTTTTGCCCCAGCCTGCCCGCCTGTGGCTCTTAGTGGGCTGTGCTCTTGTTTACTTCGTGCGCGTGAACATTACGGTTTTCTACTTGTTCCAGCGAAAAATCGGATGGGGCGAGGCGGCGCTCGTCAGTGGATGGATCTCGTTCATTCACATCCTGTTCGCCTATTTTGGCGGAACCAATCCGAAAACTCTCAACCCCGCTGTCACGACGGTGGCCTTGATTCTTTATGTTTCGGGTTCAACCTTGAATACAGGGTCGGAGATACAAAGAAAATGGTGGAAGAACCAGCCTGAGAACAAAGGCCGGCTTTATACGCAGGGACTCTTCCGCTACGCCATGCACATCAACTATTTTGGTGACGAACTGCTCTTCACCGGCTATGCGTTATTTACTGGAGTCGCGTGGGCTCTCCTCGTACCGCTCGTGATGGTTGCGGGTTTTGTGTCCTTTAACATTCCCGAGCTCGACAAGCATTTGCGCGAACACTACGGTGCCGAGTTTGGCGATTACGCCCAGCGCACGAAGAAGTTCGTACCTTTCGTTTACTAAAATGGACGGTGTTTGACGTGTTTGACTCGCATTCCCTTGCCATGGAACGAACTGCCAACTCTCGATACAGGCGAGGGAAACGCCTTTGCAGCGTGCACCTGGAGAAGCCGCGTTGCTTCTTAAAGTCGCGTAATGTGGGCGGCGGAGATTCCAGAAGAGCCGCTTTCGCCGCTGCTTCAAGGTGAGGAAGGCGGGCTCCTAAGCAACCAATCTTAAGTTGCTTCATTGCAATGACTTCCATTTTCTTGGAAGTCTGCCGGGCTAGCTAGCGTGACGCCTTCGTTACAGGCTGGTTAATTCAGCCAATGCGGTGACAGTTGCGGCTTGGTGATGAATGGCAAGTCTTTTTACTGCAATAGATGGGGATCTATCAGGAGGGTGGTTGATAGAGTCACAGGGTTGGACGGGGCAACCATCGAATCGGGGAGGACAGAAATAATCTAGGGTTGCCCATCCACCTTGGCCAGTAACAACTGACGATTGGGCACGTTTACTGCGATGAGCTGGAGTGCTTGGTATCCCTCGCCAATCGTATCGGGGGCTTCCTGAGTCATCGGGGCGCCAACGGCAAGTGGTGCTGCCAAGGCAAGTCCGGAAAGCATGACGATGCAAACCGCGAGGACAAAACCTCGATCATTCGCATCACGAATCCCTTGGACCGTTCGTCTCTGGCCTTGCCCGATAAGTTCGCTCACTAAGGTTTCTTTCGACGCCTGGAGGGCTCGCGAACCTGGCCCAAAACAAATTGATGCGATGATATCGCCTGAGGTCACGGCTTACAAGGCCTTGCGGAGATGAAAACGAGACGCATCCGACCGCGGGTTACTCGCCTAAGCAATTGATTCCTGGGAAATAAGAGCCAGATGGGAGTTCTTTGGTACCGTTGACTTGTGCCCTGCAGTGCGTTAGAGTTCGTCCAGCGCAAGGGTGCGAGCGCGCAAGCTCAGGAGGAAAGAGCGGACGGGTCTGGACCGGTATTGTTTTCGGCAAGCGGTACCCGGACTGAGAAGGGGGAGTTCGCATGCCACCGCCACTCGCCAAGGCGGGTCGATACGAGATCCTTGAGGAACTGGGCCGCGGTTCGATGGGTGTCGTTTACCGCGCGCGCGATCCGATTATTGGCCGGACCGTGGCCGTGAAAACTCTGCTCACCGACAAGCTATCCACAGATCAATTTGAGGAATCTGGGTATCCCCTTGACTCAGGTACCACAAGATGTAGTATGGCACCTGAGTGGAAGACTACCCTCGGAACCTGATGGAATTTGAAGCCCGTTTTGCCACGGAGGAGGCCTGTCGAGAGTATCTTTTCCGCCTTCGGTGGCCCGACGGGTTTCGTTGTCCGCGCTGTGGAGGTGAGAAGTATTGGCCGTTGCGTTGTCGGCTGCAGTGTGCCGGGTGCGGTCATCAGGCCTCGGTTACAGCTGGGACCATTTTCCAGGACACGCGCAGCCCTTTGCAGTTGTGGTTTCGGGCCATGTGGTGGGTGACCGCCCAAAAGAATGGTGCCAGTGCCTTGGGGCTGCAGCGGGTGCTGGGCATGGGGAGTTACGAAAAGGCTTGGACGTGGCTCCATAAGCTGCGTCGGGCGATGGTCAGGCCCGGGCGTGATCGGCTGGCCGGGACCGTAGAGGTGGACGAGACCTACCTGGGCGGATTGGAGGAAGGCGTGCGGGGCCGGGAAACCGAGGCGAAAGCTCTGATCATCGTTGCCGCTCAAGAAGATGGACGGGGCATCGGGCGTATTCGCTTGCGTCAGATTGCCAACGCCTCGTCGGCCAGCCTGATCCCCTTCATCGAGGACTCGGTTGAACTGGGTAGTATGGTCCACACCGACGGTTGGCTCGGGTACCAGCCTTTGGAGAAGAAGGGCTACCAACACAGGGTTACGGTCCTTCGCGGTCAGACCAAGTCCCCGTCCGAATTGATGCCCCGGGTTCATCGTGTGGTCTCGTTGTTAAAACGGTGGCTGATAGGGACCCATCAAGGGGCGGTCAGCCGCAAGCACCTTGACTACTATCTGGACGAGTTCACGTTTCGGTTCAATCGCCGCCTCTCCAGAAGTCGAGGCAAGGTCTTCTTCCGGCTGGTGCAGCAGGCGGTCAACGTAGAACCGATTCCTTACGCCCGAATCATCCAGGGCCCCGAGACAACCACAACATATGGGAGAACCTGAGTCAAGGGGATACCCAGATTTGAGGAATACAAAGCACGGTTTCGCAGAGAAGCGCAGGCCACCGGCATCCTGACTCACCCCAACATTGTCACCGTTTACGATTTCGGTGAGGACCATGGATTCCTCTATATCACGATGGAGTTTCTGCAAGGGAGGCCCCTTGAGAAATCCATGCGTCAGGGAGAGGTATTCCCGGTCGACAAAGTCATTTCGATCTACGACCAGGTGACGGGTGCCCTCGATTATGCCCACTCACACCAGATCGTTCATCGCGACATTAAGCCTGCCAACCTAATGATTCTCGATTCCGGTCAGGTCAAGGTGACGGATTTTGGGATCGCCAAGATCATGTCCCTCGGCATGACGGCGGAGGGGCAGGTGTTGGGAACGCCGAATTACATGTCGCCCGAACAGATCCAGGGCAAACAACTCGACGGGCGCTCCGATATCTTTTCTCTTGGAGTGATCCTGTACGAACTGCTTACGGGTGAGAAGCCCTTCAGCGGCCGGAACCTAACCACCATCACATACAAGATCGTTCGTATAGATCCGATTCCGCCGCGTGAACTCGATGCCACTATCCATCCCGGCCTATGCTTTGTCATCACCAAGGCTCTCGCCAAGCATCCCCAGGGCCGCTATCAGAATTGCCGGGCGCTATTGGAGGATCTGAAGAACTATAAGACTATCGGTAGTGCCACGGGCGGAACAACGATCGTTGCCGCACCACGCGTGCGATCGACAGACGAGCCCGCCGTCGCTTTGCGCACGTCGGCTGTCGGCAGCACTCCTCCGCCGACAACCCAGGCTAAGCCCGGTCCCCCGGCGGCGAGGCCCGCGAGTAAAACCGCAAGCCAACCTTCCGGCGTTTCGGGTCCTCCGGTTTACTCGCCGGCTCGATCGCCCTTGCCGGTGGCCCAACGGCCCGCCGTTCCGGTTCCACCGGCAGCAAGAAGTGGGGCGGCTCCTGTGCTTCCCAAGGCGGCCTCCGCCAAACTGATACAGCCCGGACTGGCGACTGCCATACCTCATTCTTGGTTGTGGGCCGGCGGTGCCATTCTGGCCGTCGGCATAGTGGTGCTTGGTTTTCTGATCTTCCATAAGCCGGCTTCAGGCAACGTTATCGAGGAGGTGAAACCACCCGAATCTATAGCGCTGTCCAATCATAGTCCGTCGCTAGCAACCCCAACCCCGAAGCCGCAGAACGCGGCCGCCGCCAAAAGCGAAGCGATCAGGGCAATCGCTGAGACCGGAGATGTGCGTGTGATCACCGATCCAGCCGGAGCTGAGGTGGTCATCGACGGGGACTCCAAGGGCGAGAGCCCGGTACGCACGAAGCTCAGCCCAGGCTCGCACACCTTGAAGATCACGCTGCAGGGCATGCGATCTTACGAGAGGTCTTTCAGTCTGCTGGCGGGCGCCACGCGTAAGTTGGCAATCAGTTTGACTCCAGAAGGAGCCCAGGGCGAGAAGCCCGCCAAGAAGGTATCCAAGGAAGGGGAAACTCCAGGGCCTATGGATGTTTTCGTCAAGGTGCAGGTCCGCACCGTTCCTCAGGGGGCGACCATTCTCGTGGACGGTGCTGGGTTCGGCGTGACCCCACGGACATTCTCGGCCACAGCCGGCCGCCACACAGTTACGGTCTCAAAGTCCGGGTACCAGACCATTCAAGTAATGGTCGACTGGCCCAAGGGCCAGTCCATCCAGCTCGACAGGACCCTTGTTCCTGAATAGGGCGTTTCTCTTCAATATCGCCATCGTCCAAGCGTGGGATAAATGGGATACTTAGGTGAGGAGATCACCATGATTCGCAGGTTAGGCCTTAGTTTGGTACTGCTCGTGTGCGTTGCCTCCCTGGCTTCCGCAAAATTCAAGCAAGAGGATCAGGATTACCTCGACGAAAAATTTCAGTCCGTTCTCGCCCAAATCCAACAGCTAAAGGCTCAGGTCGACACCCTCGCCACGCAATTGCAACAGGTCGCGCAAAATCAATCTGACCTTCAACAAACCGTCATGCGTCAGCAGAATAGTCTCAGTGATGTCGAGCATGCCCTTTCCGGCCTTCGTGCCGCCAACGAGGAGCATCTGACAAGTTTGAGGAACGCTCTGGCAGCGCTTCAGGGTGAACAACAGAAGAACGTCCAGGCCGTCAACGCGCTCGCTAACCAAATTAGCACGGTAGGCCAGCAGCAGGCCTCCGGTGCTCCGGCCGCGAAGACGCCGGCTCCGCCCGTGGTGCAGGGTTATATCACGGTTGTCGATAAAGACGGAACCAGTGTCACGGTGAGCCTGGGCTCAGGTCAAGGCCTGCACTCGGGCAGCAAACTGGCTCTTTACAAGGGCAGTGACAATGCCACCGCCAACCGGGTGGGGGTGCTTCAAGTAGGTGACGTGATCGATACGGGGAACGCGCATGCTAAGGTCGTGACTCTCAATGAAGGCGTGCATCCCGAGTTCGGCGATATTGTGATTCGCGTGTCAGACTGAGCGACGGTTTTCTCCTTAGTACTGACCCTGACAAGGACAGACGGTTTGCCCGTCGCTGGTGCTGTGGACTGAGCGGTGGAATACGATGAGCATGTTCCGGCCGACCTTTTTCCCGGCCAATCTCTTCTCGGAAGCGGCCTCGCGAATATCTTGGCGACGCTCTGCAATCCTTTTTCGACCGCCGCGGTCGGTTTGGGTGCGGCAGCACTGGCCACGTTGTTGGGTGGGGATCTCCGAGGAAAATCCGCCACCGTCGGCAAGGTGAGAGCCGCTCCAGACGACAGGCCTTTCCCCGGCCTCCCTGGGATTCTGAGTTTCCTCCCAAAGCCAAGCGAATCATCTGGCTGTTCCAGTCGGGCGGCCCCTCACAAATGGATCTGTTCGATTACAAGCCGGGGCTCAAGGAGAGGCGCGGTCAGGACTTGCCGGGGTCTATCCGGAAAGGGCAGCGCCTTACCGGAATGACTGTTACTCAGGATAACTTCCCGGTAGCTCCTTCTATCTTCAAGTTTGCAAAGTCCGGCCAGTCGGACGCATGGATTAGCGAATTGATGCTGTAAACGGCGAAGGTAGTTGACGATCTCTACTTCATCAATTCCATGAACACGGATGCGATCAATCACGATCCCGCCGTGACCTTCTTCCAGACTGGCGCTCAAATCGGCGGCCACCCTAGCATAGGATCGTGGCTAGCGTATGGCCTGGGGAGCGCAGGATCTCAAAGAACGGGGCATGCTAGGCGATACCATGGTGGTATGGGGTGGGGAGTTCGGCCGTACCGTTTAATGCCAGAGAAGATTGACGGAGGGCGACTACGGGCGCGACCACCATCCGCGATGCTTCACCATGTGGGGTAGCGGGGGGGCGGTATGAAGCAGGGACTTAAATTAGCTACGGCGAAACGGACGATTACTGCTATAACATCACGAAAGATCCGGTTCACATACACGACTTGCACGCCACCATTCTGAAGTGTCTCGGGATCGACCACACCAAGCTCACCTTCAAATACCAGGGGCGGCGCTTCCGGCTCACGACGTTCACGGCGATATGGTGAGTAGTATTCTGGCCTGATTTGCATAAACCAACCCAGGCCAGAACCCGAGACCGGATAGATATCTTCCGCGGGGTAAGCACCGCAGGTCAGGCAGCAACGGCAGCTGCAACCAAGCGACCAAGCACCTTGAGGAATCTTCAGCACTTGGCGCTGGGCGAGACTTCTTGGGACTTGACCCAGTGGCTAAATGTCGGCATGGTTTTCTTCCTTCGGCTGGCGGGGTTGATCAAGGGGCAGTCTCACCTGGAAACGCGTATCGCCTGGCTTTGAATCCAGGCTGATATCGCCGTGGTGATTGCGGATGATCCGGCATACCGTATCGAGGCCGAGACCGGTACCCTTGCCCACGCCCTTGGTGGTGAAGAAAGGCTCAAAAATGTGCGGCTGCACGTCAGGCGGGACGCCCGGACCGTTGTCTCCTATCTCTACCATGACCCGGTCAAGCTCACGCCTTGTACGCAGGCGGATCTCCCCCTTACCGTCCATGGCATCCAAAGCATTGTCGATGAGGTTGGTCCACACCTGGTTCAGCTCACTGCCAAAGGCACAGACACGCGGCAGGCCAGCCTCGTAGTCGCGCGTCACGGTAACGCCTTGTTTGAGCCGGTGTCCGAGGATCACAAGAGTAGTTTCAAGGCTCTGGTGGATATCCACCTCCTGCAGCCGTGCCTGGTCCATATAGGAGTATTCTTTCACGGCCCGAACCAGTTCGGAGATACGCTTGGTGCTGGCGTCCACTTCCTCCACCAGCCGTTCCAAAACGAACCAGTTGGCGAGGCGCGTAAGCACATCGGCCAGGGCCTCTGAACCCACGTGTTCAACAATCGAATCCAACTGCGCTGGTTCGAGGCCTCCCTCAGCCAGCGGCGACGACACCTTCCATGGTTCCGCGACTTGGTAACTCTCCAGCCAGGCGGTGAGGCGATCCTCACGGTCAGCCAAGGCGACGGGATCAAACTGTCGCTGCCTGCCCTGTGCCATGGCTTCGATCTCAAAACGTGACAGGAAATCCCATTGTTCGGGCGTGAGCCACCGAAGATGCAGGCGAATGCTGGCTTCCCGCAGGGTTAACAGCGACTCTTTCAGGGTTTTGACGGCGCGCTGCGCGGCAGCGGCAGGATTATTGAGCTCATGAGCCAGACCGGCTGAGAGCTTGCCTAATGACATCAGCTTGTCGCGTTGCTGTTCCATCCGGGTGGTCTCGCGGATGCGATCGGCCATCAAGGCCACCAGGCGCTGTCCCAGCTGAGGCATACGGCTTACCATTTCCGGGAAGTACTGTTCGTGCAATCTCAGAATGCGCGTCGGTTGGATGGCAATACCTGTGCCTCGGTACTCCGTCAGGCGCGAGTAGGGCAGCTTCCCGGTAATTTCTCCGCCGCGAACGGTAAAGATCGGCGAGTCCGGAACGTCTGTTCGTTGAAGGCGGAACTCCCCTTCCAAAACCACGGCCAGCCAGTTGGCCGGGTCGCCCACCTGGATAATGACTTCACCTGGCCGAAAGCGTAAGTCGTCGAATTTGGAGACCAGCCAGGCCAAATGGTCCTCGGGTAAGTCGGAGAAGGCGGCTATCTTGCGCAACTCTTCGATCAAACTGAATCCCCCCTTTCAGTGAGAATCACGGGCCTCTCGGCCTGTGTCTAGGGTTTCACGAGAGCCGGCGCGCACTCCTGCGAACCCAACCTCAGACTGTCGCCAAATACTGGTGTACGAATTGTACCGCGATCGAGCCTTCGCCGACGCCCGAGGCCACACGCTTCACGGATCCGTGGCGCACGTCACCGACAGCGAAAATGCCTGGAACGCTGGTTTCGAGCAGCGACGGGTCACGATCGAGCCGCCAACCCCTGGGGCGCCTCCCATTACTCGTGAAATCGTTGCCGGTCAGAATAAAACCCCGATCATCACGTTCCACCACGCCGGCAAGCCAGTCAGTGTGAGGGGCAGCCCCGATAAAGATGAAGAGGGACGAGCAAGGAAGCTTGTCCACTTGCCCGCTCTCGCCGCACTGAACCGAAACCGCCTCCAGCCGTGTCTCGCCATGGACCTCCACGACATGGGTATGCGGCTCCACGCGGATGTTGGGTGTTTCCCGGATCTGGTCGATTAGGTATTGCGACATCGAGGCTGAGAGCGAATCGCCGCGTACCAGGATGACTACCTGTCTCGCGTACTTCGAGACATGCATCGCGGCTTGACCGGCGGAGTTCGCACCACCCACGATGTAGACATCCTCACCGCGGCACGAAACTGCTTCAGTCGTGGCCGAGCCGTAGTACACGCCGGCGCCGAGCAGGCGATCCACACCGGGGACATCGAGCTTGCGGTAGGAAACGCCGGTGGCGATCAGCAGGGCTTTACAGCCCACCTCCGAGCCGTCGGCGAGTTGGACCGTTCGCGAAGGCCCTTCTACGCGTACGCCCACCGCCTCCTGTGGCGCCAGAATCTCGACGCCGAAGCGCTTTGCCTGGATCACCGCGCGCCGGGCCAGATCACCGCCGCTCAAGCCCGAAGGGAAGCCAAGATAGTTCTCGATCCGTGCGCTCGTGCCGGCCTGGCCCCCTGGAGCCTCGCGCTCAATCATCACCGTGCGCAAGCCCTCGGAGGCGCCGTAAACGGCGGCAGCGAGACCTGCCGGTCCACCGCCGATAATCACAAGATCGAAGAATGCCCCGGTTTCGGCGTGAGTGCGCAAGCCCAGTTTTTCGGCGAGCTGAGCATTGGTAGGAGCCGCCAGGCTGGAGCCGTCCGAAAACAGAACCAGAGGCAGGTGCTTCGCCTCGGCGCCCAAGGAGTGCATCAATCTTCGAATTTCGGGGTTGACCGGCGCCGTCTCGACATCGAGCCATTGGTAAGGAATCTGATTGCGCGCCAGGAAATCGCGCACCGCGTAGGCTACGGGAGACCAGCGATGCCCAAGTACTCGCGTGTCCTCGGAAGGCGGCCGATAGGAGCCCTCCCAGTCATCGAGAAGATCGTCAAGAACGGGGTACAGGTGCTCCTCGGGCGGATCCCAGGGTTTCAGCAGGTAGTGATGAATGTGGGCCTTATTGATGGCCTTGATCGCAGCATCGGTATCAGCATACGCGGTAAGCAGCACCCGCTTGCAATCGGGATAGATCTCGAGTGCCTCGCCAAAAAACTCGATACCGGTCATTACGGGCATCCGCTGATCCACCATCATCAGGCTGACCGCGTCGTTACGCTTCTTCAACTCGCTGAGCGCGTTCAGTGCCGTCCGGCCGGAATCGGCGCGCATCACCCGGTAACGGTCTGCGTAGCGCCGGCGCAGATCGCGGTCCACCGCCCGCAATACTTCCTGATCGTCATCCACCGTTAACAGGACGGGCTTGGCCATTTGCGTGTCCTCATTTGCCTTAGACAAGCTAGTTATCAGGAATATCCGTTCTCAATTTTAGCATCGACCGGCGAGCAATGCTCGGGTGCCCACGCTTGCCACGTCTTAGCTTGCCACGTCCTGGCACGTCCTGGCACGTCAATAGCAGTCAATAACAGCACGTCAATAACAGCACGTCAATAACAGCACGTCTTGACACACAGGAGATTCGGTGTTACACGTGTCCCGCGTCCCGACTTGGTGGCACGCAAGGCGCAGCTTGCCGATCTCCGTGAAATGGCGCTGAGTCCTAGCAGAACTTCGAGTAATTCCCGCCATGCGCAGTCCGTTTCTCAGGGATGAGGTCAATTGTGGTTTTGGACAGACGCCGTCGTACGGGTCGGAGGCTGTCGGCAACTATCTATGACTCCAGGAGGTCCACATGTGGATCCTGTTGCACCGATGTATGTACGGACTCTCAGTGTTTGGGTGCGCCAAACGAAAGGAGGGCGCCGACGCCTGTCGACGTTCCCTTCGGTGCGTGTCGCTCTATGTCCTCGTTGCGCTTTGCGGAGTTCTTAACCCGGGGCTCCAATCGGTTCAGGCGGCGAGAACGCCGGGAATGATCGCCAGTCATGGCCGAGCTGCAGCGCTGATTGTAGTGGGCGACAACGCGAGTCTTTCGGATCGATTCGTAGCCGGGGAATTGCAGAAGTACATCGAGAGGCTGTCTGGGGCCAAGCTAGGGATTGCTTCCCCGCGCGATTTAAGTCATTGGCCGAAAAGCCAGAGCCTCCTGCTGGTGGGCGGTCCAGACACGAATGAACTGGTGCGCAGGGCAAGCGGCCACAGGCTGGCAAACTTCGGAGGATTGAAGGCGGAAGGCTACCTCTTGCGCCATATTAGTTTTGAGGGACGACCCGCTTTGGTCGTGGGTGGGAACGACGAGGCCGGCACGATGTATGCGGCTTATGACCTTCTGGAACGGCTGGGATTCGTCTTTTTACTAACTGAGGACATTCTGCCCGCGAAACAGGATGAAATTGCGCTTCCGTCGATCGACGAGCGAGTGGAACCGGCCTTTTCCCGGAGGGGGATTCACGTCGACAACTGCTATCCCAACCAAACGCTTTGGTCGCTCGACGATTGGAAGAAGACGATCGACCAGATGGCCAAGATGCGGATGAACTACTTGCAGGTGTTCTGGTTTCCGAATACGCCTTGGCTCACCTACGAGTATCGCGGTGAAAGGAACTTTCTAGGAGACGCTTCCAAGAAAGAAAGCGGTTATATGCTGTGGAATTCGCAGCAAGGTTCATTCCTGGTCAAGGATATGACGGTCGGGCGCGAACACTTCAAACACCCACGCATTGCACCTCCTGAACTGCAGGACGTAGAAACGCCGGAACAGGCATCGGCGAAAGCTCAAGACCTTTTACGAGCCGTCATCACTTATGCGAAGACACGCAAGATCAAAACCTGGCTGGCGATTGATCCGGTTAGTGTGCCGCCCAACCTGGGAAGATTCGCCCGCAATCGCGCCGGCGATCTGCCCTTTCAGCCGGTCCTGGGAGGAGCTTACCTGTGTCCGGCAGATCCCGTAGCGCATGAAATCAACGAGAATCGGCTCAAGAGCCTCTTTGCAACCTATCCAGAAGCGGAAGGATATTTCCTTTGGTTTCCGGAGCTTTACCCCGTTTGCGATGACGCGAAGAGCCGTGACTATACACTGCTCGAACGGCCCAAGTTTCTGACCGAGGAGACTCTGCACTGGACTGCTTATAGCAATGGCTATGAAAGAAATGCGGACCGGGTTGTGGACTCCGATGTCGGTACGGTCGAACTGATGAAAAATGCGCTGGAGGCGCGTGATCGCATCGCTCCTAAAGCAAAGGTCGGGTTCGGGGCGTTCGGACGTGGCTTCGTCTACCCCCTGATCGACAAGATGTTTCCCAAAAACGTCGCCTTGACAGACATGATCTCCCGCGCCATCTGGACTCCCATGGGAGTTCCCATGGGCGATTACGGCGGCATGGGCGATCGCGAGCGGACGCTGATCACCCGCTCTGACTGCGACAGCCATATGCTGGGTATGCAGTTTAACGTGAACATGTACTACAAGGACCGCACCTTCGAAGGAGCCCTGGAAAACGGCGTCGCCGGACACACGACCCAAGTGAATCGAGCTCGTGGGATGGAACAGAACGAGAAGTTCATGGCCGAGGGCGGCTGGAAACCCCATCTGACGCCGGATGAGTTCTACCAGAATTATGTCCGCCGGATGTTTGGGGAAGCTGCTGCCCCGGAAATGCTCAAGGCCTACCAGACCCTAGAGACGAACGAGGAGTATCTGGGGTGGACGGGCAAAGACAACTTTCCTTGCTGCGGCGTTCCTTATGAAATCAGCGTGGTGCAATCCTATTCCGAACAGGGGAACCCTTACGACGGACCGACTTTTGCGGGCTGGCCGGGTTTCCTCGATCATGCTCGTGACTACTCGATCTACTACACTCACTCCGCCGGACTCCTGCGCCAAGCACTCACCCACTTGCGCCAGGCGGAAAAGCAGGTGGCACCTGGGAGCCGATCCGAGCTGGCTTACGTGGAGAACCAGACCGAAAGCTACGCCATGCACCTTGACACGATGGTGCAACTCCAGAAGGCCTATCTCGAATTCGACGCGGCTTTCCGGGCGAGAACGGCTGGAAACCCTAGCGAGTTCATGCAGCGGTTGGATCACAGCCTGGAGATGTTCCACGAGGCTCACCAGATGTCGATCACCACGGCCGGCAAGTTTGCGGAAGTTATCGACGATCCTTCCGATCTGGGCGTGCTCTACCGGATGAACGTCTACATGATCGATGGGACGGACATCGTTCAGCAGTTCATGCAGAACATTGACAACTTCCATCACGGACGGCCGTACCTGAATCCCGTACCTATGGAGAGGGTCTTTGCTCCTCTGCCTCGCTTCCAGCATGGCCGGCTCTAGCAGGCTTCGGCGAGGCGATAATCTGGTCTGAATCAAGACTGGAGGATAACCTGAAAGTCCGGATTCGGCTCAACAGGGAGGTGCTCGGTGATCACTAGAATCAGTCATGAATCAACGCGTCGCGCGTTTCTCCAAACTTGCGCAGCAGGACTGGGCGCGATGGAACTCGCCGGGGCTATTCCGCTCGGCGGCTCCTCAGCACCGCCTTTAACGGCCGCCCTGCGTGCTGATCCGGATCCCAAACGTGCGCTTGTTCGAGCATTGAGTTGGGATACGGAAGGAGGGGAGCGCCTCCGTGTCAACCTGCTACGAAAGGGCACAGGGGTCGGCCTGCGGGTGCGCGACAGCGGCCAGTGGGGTGAGGGAATAGATCTTCCCACCGAGGCCCAGACCTCCGGTCGTGGTATCCGGTACCGCCTAAAGGTATCTTCTCAGGCTACCCTGCAATGGGAGGTTGTTGCCGAGCAAGATCACCTCACCATGACCTTTTCGGCAGAAGGTCGAGGATCGTTCGCGCCCGATAGCGTGGAGTTGGTATTTCCGTTTGACCCCATGGTCACGCCGACAACCGTGCTACCTAGCCGGTGGAATGCTGACGGAAGCGTCGAAACTCCCCTGGTGGTCAGCGCTCCGGATTTTGGCCAGATGCTCCTGAGCGTCGAACCCGCTGTCCGAATGAAGGCGCGGCTTGAGGGCAGCCGGGACAATCATACCGTGGACTTGATCGCGGTATTGCCACAGCTCGACGAAAACCACAGGTACACGATCAATTTGACGCCGCTCTTCCTTCCTGCACCGGCAGGCCTCCAGGACGAGGACCTCTGGCGGCTGGCGCGGCGCGGCTGGTTCAATGCGTTTCAGCCTAGCGCCCGCTGGGGCGATCAGAATCGGGCCTTCAGCGCCCCTGCCGGGATTCTCGCCAATAATGTGATCAGTGATCCCTGCAGCTTTTCACTGATCTTTTACGCCGATCACATGCTGTGGACTCCTCTCGTGTCGAAAGGCATCTCGATCGCCGACCTGGTAAGGCGCGCGGTCGAGTTCTGGCTTGAGCCTCAACGCACCCGCACGAGTGGCGAAGTGGTGGGCTATTGGGACTACACGAATTTTCTGGACGCTAACGCCGGCCCTGTCATCTGTTCCTGGGATTATGTAGAGGCAACGGGTGACCTCACCTGGCTCGAAAAGACAATCAAGCGGCTGGAGTTTGTGGCGGATTACCACGCGCGCCGTGACCAGGATTTTGACGGCCTGGTGGAGGCGACCCAGAGTGGTAACGCCAGCACGCTGTTTGAGCCGGACCGGTCGTGCAACTGGTTTGATGCGGTGAATCACGGCCATAAAGACGCCTACTCCAACGCGTTGGTTTACCGCTCTTGGCGTTGCCTGGCGGACCTGGAGTCGAAGCTCCACCGTGCGGACCAGCGTTCGCGTTACGCCGGGCTGGCGGACCGGCTGAAAGCCGCGTATCAGCGGGTGCTGTTCAATCCGGAAACCGGTTGGATCGCGGACTGGAGAAGCGAGGACGGAAAGCTGCACGATTATGCCAGCCCTACGACCAACGGTCTTGCCATAGAGTATGGCCTGGTCGGAATTGATGATGGCAAGCAAATGATTGGAAGACTGTGGGACAAGATACAATCCGTAGGTTTCCATCGCTTCGAGCTAGGGATTCCGCCGCATTTGGTGCCGATTCACCGATCAGATTATCTGCAGCCGGACGGATTTGGCTGTCCCAGCCGTGAGGATGGAACCGACACTTTCGGGCAATACGAAAATGGAGGAATCTCAGGAGGACATAGCCTGCACTTCTTCGTAGCGAGTCACCTGGTAGGTCAAGGCGGCAAAGCGGATCAGGTTCTGCGAAAGATGCTTGACCGCCAACAGGGCATCGGCTTTCAGAACGGCGTTCAAAACGTCTCCAACAAAGGCATCGATTGGACGACTTGGGACGGCAAGCCTTGTGGCTATGAAGGCTATTTGGCTGACGTCTACTATTTCTTGCTCGCCGTCCTGTTGCGCGAGCAACACTTCCGGGAGCGCTACTACAAGCCATTCGCTACGTCCTGAAAGGAGTTGCCGCGCGCTGGGGTCAAGTTCTCGGGTTCTGCGATCGTTGATTTCAATTTTCTACTCACCTATACTGAACCCGCTTTGAGGACTCACGTGACCACCGCCCGCTGGCTGTTTCTCGGGATCTATCTCTGTCTTGCAGCTCTTAGGGGAACCACTCAGGAACGAGCGGTCAGCCCGCGCAGTTCTTCGGACAGCCTGCAGAATGGTATCGCGCTGTTTCAGCAGGGAAAATATCCCGAGGCGCGCCGGGAGTTGCTCCGAGCGACCCGGCGAAATCCATCGTTGGCGGAGGGCTTCTTCTATCTGGCCATGGCCGAGCACGGTCTCAATGATCGTGCCGCGGCAGAGAAATACCTGCGCCGTGCCCTGACACTGGATCCGCGCTCCGGCAGCGCTCTCTATAACCTGGGTATCTTGCTGCTGGAACAGAAGAAAAGCAGGGAAGCAGTTCCCTATCTTGAAAGGGCAAGCGAAATTGGCCCTCCAAATCCCGAACTTACGGTGAATCTGGTAAGGGCCTACCTTGAGGACGGCCGGAATGCTCGGGCACTGGAACTTGCCCAGTCAGCCCGACTCCGCTACCCGGCCAACGCTGCCTTCTGCCTCACACTTGGCAAGGTTCTTCTCTCACATGGCCTGGCCGCCCAGGCACGCGACGCGCTCCAGGAAGCAAACCGGGCCGCACCCGGACAATCTGAGATTGTCCTGCCCCTAGCCGACGCCTGTCTCGAACAACGAGATTCTCGTGCCGCGCAGGCAGCGCTCTCGAGCATCGAACGAAGCAGCCAGAACAACCCTGAGTACCATCTTCGTTTGGCCGAAAGTTATCTCCTCTCAAACGACAGAGAGCAGGCCCTGGCAGAGGTCGACCACACCGTCCAACTAAGCCCGGATAATCCTTTATACCTGCTACGTCAAGCCCGGTACTATCAGAAATACGGCAACCAGAGTAAGGCAGTTGCTATCCTAAAGAAAGCGGCGCAACTGGCGCCTGATTTGCCGGATGTCCCTTACAGCGTCGCCGTCAGCTACTTCATCGCCGACGATTTCGATCAGGCCTCGCACTATGCGGGCGAGGCGATTCGTCTTGATCCCAAGGACGACCGCGCCTTATTCCTGAGGGGCATTTCCTTGTATGCCAAGAATGAGGTAACCGAAGCTGAAGGCCTTCTGGAGCAGGCAGTCCGGCTGAAGCCTCGCAACCCTTTCTACCAATGTTTCGAGGGCATGCTGCTTTCGTCCGAGAGCCGGACCTCTGACGCCGAACAGCGCTTTCGGACCGCCATTGAGATCGACCCTGCCTATGCCCTGGCCCATTACCAGCTGGGGCAGATCCTTGAGAGGAACGGGAGATATGCGGAAGCACGCCCTCAACTTGAGAAAGCCGTTGCTCTCGAGCCACAACTCACAGAGGCCTATTTCCCCTTGAGCCATGTTTACATGCGTCTGGGCGAGAAACAAAAGGCGCAAGAGGCCTCGGCGGCATTCAGGAGCCGTCGCGCGGAAGAATACAACGAAAGGCGAGAGATCCTTCGCCAAGTTCGACAGACGTTAGATACCGGTCACTA
>CAWDMC010000026.1:0-46982 GCA_963803295.1 uncultured Acidobacteriota bacterium
CCGACTACGGAAAGATTTCCATAGTCGGAAGAATAGTCTGTTCTATAAGACCGAGAACGGCGCCGAGGTGGGCGATCTGTTCATGAGCCTGATCCATACCTGCGAATTGAACCACGCCAATCCCTTCGACTATCTCACCAAGCTGCAGAAGCACGCCGAGGAGCTGGCGAAGAACCCGGCGGTATGGATGCCTTGGAATTACTGCCAGACCCTTGCGTCCGGTCCGGGCGAGGATCCCACTTAAGGCCCACCTGGAGTAGAATGTCTTCCGCCTGGCCGGAAACCATCCTCTTCGGCCAGGCCGGAGCGGCAGTTAAAAAGGGGCGAAAAACGGGTGTCCCGCACGGCGAAATTGCGGAAGGTTTTTGGCCACCCCCCTCACCGGGCCCAAACACCGTTCCGGGCAGGCCTCAACGCCCGCGTTTCTACCCAGGATCAGCAGACCATCCCGATGCAGAGCCGGGCCCTGCGCGAATACGCCAAACGTCGGGGCTGGACGATCGCTCTGCAAGTCAAAGAAATCGGCTCGGGCGCTTCTCAGCGGGAGCGGCGAGAGCAATTGCTGGAGGCCGCACGCCGCCGCGAGATCGACGTCGTGTTAGTCTGGCGGCTGGACCGTTGGGGCCGCTCGGTCACGGACTTGCTGGCAACCTTGCAGGAACTGGAGCATCTGGGCGTCGGCTTCGTGTCGCTAACGGAAGCGCTGGACCTGACGACCCCGGCCGGTCGCGCCATGGCTGGCCTTTTAGCCGTGTTCGCGGAGTTCGAAAGGGAGATTCTGCGGGAACGAGTTCGGGCCGGCCTGGCCCACGCCCGCCAGAACGGCCAACGTCTGGGGAGACCCGCTACGGCAGCTCTCCACGCTGATAAGATCCGGAAGCTCTACCGCGCGGGCACGAGTAAATCCGAAATTGCGCGTCGGTTGCAAATCGGTCGTACCTCCGTACGCCGCATTCTGAAAGAAAGGATTGGGTAATGAGCAGTCCCTCTACGGAATACCACAAGATCTGGGTTGAACAGTGCGCGGCAACGGAAGACATCCGCGAACGCTTTGGATTGGAAAGCGCTCTCGATTATCTGGTCGGAGAGAAACTCTTCAGCTTTGTGGCGGCCTCCGAACAAGATCCCCTGTTCGCGCAAGAGTTGGCCGACTTCGTTGCTGAAATCCGGCGGTTGTTTACCACCGCAGAGATTCGCGCCTATCTTCGCCACCTGGAGCGTACCAAGTTCCTCGCACCCCCCGAGCCCGATTTAGATAGGGATGATCTGGATGAGGAAGACGAGGAAGAACCTTCGCCAGCCCATCCGGTGATCGGTGCACAGGAACTGCTGCGGTATTCCCGTGTGCGGCAACTTCTCCAGGATTGAGGCAGCGCGGAGGACTTCATCGATGCCCAAACTCAAAAGGGACCCAGTGCGAGAGGACCGAATCCACAACGAAGCGATCGTGGACGCTTATGGGCCGGAAGAGCAGGCCCTGGGCTGGTATTACTACCTGGAGAACAAAATCCACTTCCCGTTCCAGGCCGAATGTCGCCGGACCAAGGCGGTTTCGCCCCTCCTCAAGGGTGAACGGGTCGAAGTCCGGCACTTGGCACCGGAAGACGCCTGCACCGCTGACATGCTCGTACAGATCCACTGGCACGGCCGCAAAATGGCCGTGCCCCTGTCCCAACTGATCGGAATAGATGTAAACGAATCAACTGCCGACGCCATCGCCGACTGGCATTATTGGGTGGCCCAAGGCTACTGCTTCTGATTCACCACCCAACCCCACCGATCTACGCAGACCTACCGAAAGCTCACGGTGCAACTCCCGCTCCCCATAGCCGATCGCGTGCGATATCCGGCCGCCCTGGTCGACAGAGTCCGGGATCTGGCGCACGGCTTACCCGATGCGGAGATCGGGAACCAGCTCAAGCGTGAAGGACATGCCAGCCCCAAAGGTAGGCCGTATACCACACGCATTGTGCGGTGGATCCGTTGGCGCTATCAGATTCCTCCCGTGACACTCCAGAGGCCGGAGGAGCTGACAATGCAACTACGGCTCGGCGGGCGGCGGGACGTCGTGAGTTTGAGATGTGACACTCCAGAGGCCGGAGGAGCTGACCGTGCAACAGGTGGCCCAGCACTTTGGAGTCAACAAGTACGTAGTCTACTATTGGATCAAGCGCAGCGTGATCCATGCTCGGCGGCTGAACCAACGAATGCCATACTGGATAACGCTGACTGGGTCAGACGAGCAGAGACTCCAGGACCGGGTGCGCAACTCGACTAAACTACAAAAAGGCAGAGTATCCCCAAACGCTACAGATGAGGGTGCATTATGAAACGCCCGTCCCCTTCGGGCAGGATCGCCTAGTACCCATCTGGGTAGCGACCCTCGCCGTTCTCCAGAAAAGCCGTGTTGTCCGTTTTCGCAGCCCGTCTGAGTTGCTCGATTACTTTGAACTGCCAAGAACGGCTATCACTACAAGCGGATCATCGAAGGTTTCCAGCGCATCTTCGGAGCCACGATCTTCTTCGGGACAGAAGAGCAACGCCAACAAGCTGCCGTGGCGAATTCAATCCGCTTCCACTTCTTTGATCGAATGGAGCTCTGGTATAACCGCTCGGAGACTCCAGAACTCGCCCGCGAAGGGCACAGCAACTTGATCACGCTTAGTGAAGCGTTCTATCGTGAAATCGACCAGCACAAGATTTTCGTTGAGCGCAAGGTTGTGGCGGCCCTGGCCAATGCGCCGGGGACGCTTGACCTTTATGTCTGGCTTGTCTGGAGGAGTTGGTCATTGCGGGGTACTCAGTTTGCTTATGTCCCCCTGTTTGGCAAAGCAGGTCTCGCGAATCAATTGGGCTCTACAGAGTATGTGCGCGACAGGCGCTTCCGGGGAAAAATTGGTTCAGTGGCTCAGAGAAATCAAAGTATGGTGGCCAGAATGCCCCGCGGCCGTGTCATCCAACGGTCTATTTCTCGTCACTGCCGGAGCGAAAAGCACACCGGCGATAAAAGCTGCAAAATTGGGAAGCTCAACCACCAGCCGCCGCCTCTAATCTTCTCCCCTTGCCTAATCTAGGCTTTTTCCGAGCCTGCGCTCGGAAGAAGTGGCCCCTCTCGGGACAGCTCTTGGGATAGCGGCTTATCGAAATTGGAAACTGGGAATGCGAAGCTCGGCTTGCGAGGGAGCCCGGATTGAGGTTAGCCTCCTCGGAGTTGGTAGGCGATTCGGAGGAGCACCCGTCATGCAGGACCCCTTGAGCGATCGTTATCGGCAGCTTCTGGAAGGCTCTTATGATTGCGTTGATCGCATCGTGCTCAACGCGCACTTTCGCATGGGTCACTCCGGCGGTGGGTCCCGAGCCTGGTGGCAGAAGCTCTATGGCTCGGAAGAGCATCTCGACAACGCCCACCTCATGCGGATGGTGGGCCGCTTCAGCCGTCGCCTGCGGGCTTTCGCCAAGGCCCGAGGCATTCCCGTGATCGAATGCAAGCGCGGCGAGAAACACCAGATCGGCGAAGAGTACCTGGCCCGTCATACGGGTAAGCCGGGGTGTTTCTGATTTTGATCGGCAAGGCTCAGGCCCCCGTTTGGGAAGCGACCGGCAAACACCACCTGGAGTGGAAAAAGCCCATGCCCTACGTTAACCATTACTCCTTCCACATCTGGATGCCGAGTGGGGACACGTCACGATCAAAGTCTCCCGGCCATCCGCCCTTTCCGGCGCAGGTGATCTTGAACGGTCATGAGTATGTGGCCTGCCAAGCTCTGCGCCAGAAGATCGAGTTCAAGAAGGAAGGTAATTGTTTTACCCAAGTCCAAGACACCGCCGCCCTGGCTCAGGTCGCAGACACCTTGTCCGAAGAGCGGATGATAGGGCGCTTGAGCGCAGTGGCGGAGCGTTGGATTTACATCACCTGCCTCTGTTTCGCACTCAGCCGGGAGGAGCAGGAGCGAAGCGAATTTCACTACCAGTACTCCGTCTACCAGGGCGAATACAGCCGCAACCTGCTCTTTTAGCGAGGCGCTCGAATGGAGCAGGTGTTTCAAGCGATGGTGGATCGCAACCGTGCGTCTTTGGGGATTGGGTGCATCAAGACCATCCTGCGATACAAACGAAGGCCCACGTTTAACAAGGACCGCGCGGCCCGGCGTTGGAAAGTCGTGGTCGAGAAACCTACGTATGATCTGACGGTCTTCAAGGTCCTCGGCGGACGCTTGACCCTGAAGGTCTGTAACAAAGGCGAACGCGTGCTGCGCCTGGAAGCGCTGGTCCATAGGCACAGAGGAGCTGGATTGTGGTCGAGATTTGAGCCGCTTCCCATGCATCGTGGTGCGTCTGCGGAAAACCTTGGAACGGTTCGTGAAATCCTTGCTTAGGTGGACTGCTGCTTTATCGCCGACGAAACCCTGGAAGAACTGCCGCGGCCGGCGACGGTGGGCAAGAGCCGGGCACCCACGATGGTCTTGAGAAGGACACCCCTGCGACGCGGCCGGTTGTGCCCAAACCGACGGAGTCAGCACGCCTGGAATCGTTCCCGCGGTGGGCGGGCTGCATCATCGATACGACTGGCAGCAGGCTGCCTGAAGAGAACGCAGTTCAGGCTAGACGTGTGCCACACAAAGAAGTCGGTGTCTGTGTCGTAGCCTTCAGGCCAAGCGTGGTTCCCTTCCGAGCTGCCGGGCTGGACCATTTAGCCCTCCTGAAAAGTCCTGCTTCGCCGCGAGTAAGGCCGGAATCCGGCTCAGATTCAGTTTTGTCGACCGACAGGCCTGGTTTGACCTGCCGTTTGCTTAAGATGTAGAATCCGCGGTAATGCGTAAGCTGGCTGGTCAAGCGCCAAGGTGCAAGCAACACATAGAGATCGCCCTCTTCCTCACACTGCTGGTCACTTCCTTGGCCGTTCCACACGTCTGTCTCCTTAGCCAGGAGCCTTCACAGGAAACCAGTTCTCACTTTCGGGCTGCTCAAAAGGCAGCAACGGACGGTGAGCTTGATCGCGCTGTGGCTGAATACAAGAGAGTGCTCGCGCTCGACCCGGACCTTGTTGAAGCGCGCGTCAATCTCGGTCTGACCTATCATGCGCTGGGAGAATACCAATTGGCGATTCTTGAGCTCGAAAGGGCCTTGCAGACGCAACCCAATTTATTTCCGGGAAATCTCTTCCTTGGGATTGAATACGCCAAACTGGGTCCTACGAGTAAGGCCGTCCCTTTTCTCAGGCGAGCTTTGCAGACGAAGCCCTCGGACCTAGAGGCCAGAAGTGCTCTCGCTCGCTGTTTGCTCTCACAGGGAGATTACAGGGGAGCAGCAGAGCAGTTGCGCACTCTATTCACGCTCGAACCGGACAAGCAGCAAGCTTGGTACTCTCTAGGGCATAGCTATCTGGAAATGGTGACCAGCTTGATAAAGGGCAAGGCCGTTCGCAACGGTAGGTCCGCATGGACGAAGAGACTGGCGGGCGATCTACAGGCCGAAGGTGGAGGGATGTCGCTGAATGACGCTGTTTCCTCCTACCGGCAGGCACTCGCGGTCGAGCCCTCCCAGCCGGGCTTACACGCACAATTAGGTCGTGTCTATCTACGCGAATCCAAAGTCGAGGCGGCGGAGCAGCAATTCCGGAGCGAGCTCGAACTCGACTCGCTCAATGAAGAAGCCCTGATCGGTCTAGCGGAGGTGAATCTCGCCAAAGGCGATGCCATCTCGGCACTAAGGAATACCTCGAAATTATGGGCGGTTTACCCGCCCTTCCTTGCTGAACTGCATGTCTTCCCCTCCATCGGTCTGTTGCCCGAATTGGTAGGTAAGCTAACCCACGACGTGTATCAGCAGCCCGACAGTCCCGCTCGGTCCTTCTTGCTTTCGGCTCTGTACGGCCTCGCGGGAGACACCAAAAGGCGCCAAGAACAGTTGTCAATCTTCGAGACTCGCTTGGCGAGTTGGCAGAGTCTCCCCACGATCGCGAACTCGCGGGAATCGTCTGATTCGGCATGTCACTCTCATCGTTACAAGTCATGCGTGGACTTGCTCGGCTTGAGCAAAAACCTGAAATCGGCAGACAGGCTGCTGTTAGGGAAGGCCTATTTTCGGCTGCAGCAGCCAGTCCCTGCTTCTGATGGGTTCGCGTCGGCATTGGGAAGGGACTCGAACAACCTGGAAGCCATGTATTGGCTGGTTCGGGCGTACATAAAGCTGGCCAACGATTGCTTTACTGAACTGACTCGAATGTTCCCAGATTCGTGGCGTGTACATGAGCTTCGTGGTGAGGACTATCGAGTGCGCATCGATTATGCAGACGCGATCAAGGAATATCAAATCGCCGCCAGCCTGAAGCCGAACGCGGCTGAACTTCATGAGAACTTGGCGGACCTCTACCTGAGCCTGCATGAGAAGCCGGTCGCGGAGGCCAAGGCTGAACTGGAAAAGGCGCTCGATTTGGATCCGTCCCGGGCGCACTCCTTGTATTTGTGCGGAAAGATTTACCTGATGGAGCGCAAATACGAGACTGCAATCCCTGTCCTTAAAAAGGCGCTGCGGTTTGAACCAGACCTGTTGGAGGCGCATGCAGGCCTGGGGAGGGCCCTGTTGCGAATCGGGAACCCGGAACTTGCTGTTCGCGAATTGGAAATCGCAGCTAACACTGATTACTATGGCGATCTCCACTACCAACTCTACGAGGGTTATCGTCAGCTCGGAAAGGCCGAGCTGGCACAGAGGGCGCTCATCCGATCACAGGAGCTTCGGAAAGAATCGGTCGCGAACCAGATGGCGAAGGTTGAGTCGGTGGAGTCGGAATAGATGAAACAGCCAGTTAAAGGAGCGCGATACTCTTCATGGAAACCCAAGAGAGCTCTTGAGAGCCCATCCGCACGCGATTTCAAGGGAGTTCTTTCAGCTCTACTGCTGATCGCCGCTTCGGTTATATCCGTGCCCGGAGCGCTGGGCCAAACGCAGCCACCCGACTTGGCGGCAATCCAAACCCGATTCATGCGGGCGAGCGAGGCCGAGAAAGGCTGGAAACCTGGATCTCGCGGCCAAAGAGTACCAGGAGATCTTACGTCTGCGCCCCGAGATGGCTGAGATTCACAACAAGTTGGGATTCATCTATTTTCTCCAGACCCGGTATCCTGAGGCTATTCGAGCGTTTAAAGAGGCGCTCCGTTTGAAGCCCGGCCTGTTCACCTCCAATCTGGGTTTGGGGATGTCTCTATTCCGCTATAGCTCTTTTGAAGAAGCTGTTGTTCCTCTCAAAGCCGCTCACGATCTCAATCCCGCCGACCCGCAGGGTATGTTTTTCCTTGGATCGACGTATCTCTCACTCGAAAGATTCGAGGAGGCGGTGCCGCTGTTTCTACAGCTCGTCCGCGTGTCACCTCAAGATCAGGACGCGCTCTACGCGCTGACTCTGGCCGCTGAAAAACTTTACGTTGAGTGTTTCGTGAGCCTGGCCAGGCTTTACCCTGAGAGTGCGCGCGCTCATCAGATTCAAGCTCAACGCCTTGCCATCTCCAGAAAGTGGGACGAAGCTATTGCGGAGTTTCAGAAGGCCTTGGCCGCTTCGCCACGCCTGGAGCAAGTTCATCTTGCGATCGGAGACATCTACGCAAAGCAGGGGCTGCAGGCCCAGGCAGGGGCAGAATATGAAAAGGAGTTAGCCATCAACCCCTTCGAACCTCTCGCTCGTGCAGGACTTGAGAAGGTCACGCGGACTGAATTTACATCCAGGGGGGCGCCTGTTGCTGCCCGCAGTTCTTCTGCGACCGTAGCCCCCGACTCTTCCCGTCTTGAGTTCTTGGTTCAAAGCCGGCAATGCCCGGAAGCTCTGGCGCTAATGAACGCGATTCCAGAAGGCGGCTCCTCGCCTGCGATTCCTTGGCAATGGAAAGTCCAGTGTCTCCTCGAGCTCGGTGACTTCGATTCCCTGATAAACGCTTTGGCAAAGACGCGATCCGACGATGTCGAAGCGCTGTACTGGAAGGGACTCGCGATGCAGCAACTCACCTTTCAGACTTATGAACCACTAACGCACCTGGAACATGACTCCGCTCGCGTCCACGAGTTGACAGGCCGGTTGGCTGCCGAGAGTGATGACGAATTAGCCGCCCTGCGAGAATTTAGGTTGGCTGAAGCGCGTGATCCCGATCTGCCCGGAATACACTATGCGATCGGACATATCCTCATGCGAAATCGGCAACTGCAGAATGCGGTGAGCGAGTTCCTGGCGGAGCTTAAGGCCGATCCCTACAATCCCGTGGTCCAGTGTGAGCTCGGAAGCGCCTACTTGAATCTTCGTAAGCCCGACGAAGGCATTCCTCTGCTGGAGGCAGGCCTCGAAAGGCGCCCCGATTTGGTGGATGCTCATCGGGACTTGGGAAGAGCGTATGGACAGAAAGGCAATTGGGAAAAGGCAATCACTCAGTTCCAGGTTGTTGCAGCGGCCCGCCCCGACGATTACTCGATTCACATGTTACTGGGCGACGCCTACAGAAAGCTCGGTCGTATAACCGAAGCCGAGGCAGAATTCCGCAATGGCAGAGAGCAGCAGGCCGCGGATTTAGCAAAAACACAGGGCCTTGCCAAATCAATCCTCCATCAAGACGGGAGTCCTTCCTCAGAAGCGCTAACGGCTCCTTCTGAGAGCAAGAAGCCCCACTGAGATCGGATGAGCCGCCTCGTGTTTCTTGCAGTTTTTTCAATGAAGGCCTTGTTGAATTGATGCCTCACTCTCCGCTTCAAGCCTACGCTGGCGACATTCGCCCGGGACATCAATAAAAGGCAACATCGTCTTACGAGCACCAGGTCCAGCGAATTAGTTCAGCGAATTAGTTCTTGACAGGCATTTGGTGCTGTGCTATAGGCTATCGGACAAGTTAGCAATTGGATGATTATTCGCTATCTCAGGCGACCGCGTAGCAATGGGCCTCCCGGCGGCGGGGCTTTTCACCGCCACGACCTCGATGCTCAGGGGCGGAGCTTCAGACAATCGGAATGTTTCGTCAGTGAGAGAGGAGGCAACATGCTGAAGAGTAGGTTAGCGTTGATGATTTTCGTCATCAGTCTACTGTTCCTTATTCCTCCCACTGCAGTGGCCCAGACCTTCTACGGCAGCATCGTGGGGACGGTCACAGATAGCACTGGTGCCGTCGTCCCTGACACCGCCGTGACCCTGTCTAATATAGGAACTGGTGAGAAGCGATCCATGCAAACGGATCCAGCAGGTTCCTATAGCTTTCTCAATCTGGTCATGGGGAACTACCGCCTGGAGGCGGAGAAATCCGGATTCAAGCGATTCACCCGCGCACCCCTGAACGTGCAGGTCCAGAACGTTCTTGGCATCGATATCAAACTTGAAGTCGGGGCCGTGAGCCAAACCGTCGAAGTGACAGCCGCCACGCCCTTGCTTCAGCCGGAAACCTCCTCACTTGGCACGGTGGTGGAAGACCGGAAGGTGCAGGACCTCCCAGTCAACGGTCGCAACCCGCTGGCGCTTGCTGCGCTGGTGCCCGGTGTGGTGCCCGGGGGCTTCTCACAGGTCAATCCCGCCACCAACAATTTCACGGCCTGGGGAAATTTTTCTATTGGCGGCGCGCAACTCAACTCGTCGGAAATGATCTGGGACAATATGCCCCAAAGCGTCAGCATTCTGAACGGCGTCGCCTACATACCCACCGAGGATGTGGTGCAAGAGTTCAAAGTGCAGACGAACAATTTCCAGGCGGAGTTCAGCCATACCTCCGGCGGAATAATGAACCTGACAACGAAGTCGGGCACCAATAAATTGCACGGCACAGCTTATGAGTTCATGCGTAACAACGTTCTGGACGCAAATACATTCTTCGATAACGCGAGCGGAGTCGATATCGCGCCTTTGAGGCAAAACCAGTTTGGATTCACACTAGGCGGGCCGCTGACAATTCCCCATGTGTACAATGGAAAGGACAAGACCTTCGTGTTCGGGGGGTGGGAGGGGTTCCGTCAACGCAAGGGTGTGTCCTTCCTTTACAACGTCCCTTCGGCATTGGAACGGACAGGCGACTTCAGTCAACTCCTTGACGCGAGCGGCAATCCGGTTCCCATTTACAATCCCACGACGACGCGGCCCGATCCGAACAACCCCGGCCACTATCTGCGTGATCAGGTCCAATGCAATGGCGCCATGAACGCAATGTGTCCTGGCGCACTCGATCCTTCCGGCGTAGCCTTCTTGAAACTGTGGCCCTTGCCCAACAGGCCGCCTGCTTTCCCAGGAACGGACATCAACAACTGGGCGGGCAATGCGAGCTGGGCAAATGACTCCGACCAGGTCGATGTCCGTGTAGACAGAATTGTTAGCGATAAGCAACGGATCATGTCGCGGTACGGGTTCTACCGTATCGACACCCCGGGCGTTGATCCCTTCCACAACAAGACGACAACAGTGGACTACGGCGCCGTGCAAAGTCACAAAATCAATGACATCGTTTTCGAAGATACCTATACCTTCTCGCCCACTACGGTTCTGCAAGCGCGCTATGGTTACATCCGCTTCGGCTTTACTCGAGCGCCAGCCAGCCTGGGCCAGGATTTGACACAATTCGGGCTTCCTGCCGCATTGAACAGTGAGGTTTGGAAGCAACACATTCCAGTAATTGGAATGCAAACGATCAAGAGCTTCGACGCTTCCACTGGGAGTGCGATCTTCGGCGCCCAGGAAACTCATTACGCCGGCGCCAGCCTCACGAAAATAATGGGCCGTAGCACCTGGAAGTTCGGAACCGAGATGCGATGGTACCGGGTGAGCTACACGCAAAGCAACAATGCCAGCGGAAATTTCAATTTTGACAACGGGTTCACATCCTTGGATCCCACGGCCTCTCCGCGGGTGGGAGGGTACGATGTGGCCTCGTTGCTGATGGGGTTTCCGGCCAACGGAGGTTCCAGTCAGCAATTGGAGCTCCCCCTCCTGAGCTTTTACCGCGGCTTTTACGCGCAAAACGACCTTCGGGTGACGAACAAGCTGACCTTGAACCTGGGCCTGCGATATGACCAGGAATCGGGTTACACAGACCGCCATGACCGGCTCAGCTTCTGGATGCCGAACTCGCCGTCGCCACTCTCGTCCCCCGCGGTCGCTACCGGCATTGAGGCCGCATGCATGAAAGACGGCGTTCAGATCTGCTCTGGCGTACCCAATGCTCAGACCATGGGCAAGTACGGGCTAGTTGCTTCTTCGGACCGCCCAGACCGCCACCAGCAGGACACATTTTTCAAGGAATTTGCTCCGAGGTTCGGATTTGCCTACCACCTTCATGAGAAAACGGTGCTTCGGGGTGGCCTCGGAATGTATTGGCTGCCCTTCCACCTCATGGTAAATGAGGGGACGAACTCAAATCCTGTCGCCGGTATTAGTACCAATTACGTGGCTTCTCACGACAATGGCCTAACTCCGGCAGGAAAGCTTGACAATCCTTTCCCGACAGGCATTGTCCGGCCACCCGGACGCGATCCATCCTATCAGAGCACCATTCTGGAGGAGGGAGGCGGCAGCACACTCATCCCTGGCGGTAAAGGGAATCACACCGGATATACGGAACAGTGGAATTTCAATATCCAACAGGAGATGCCGAGGGATGTCTTCCTTGACATCGCTTATGCCGGAAGTAAGGGAGTTAAGATTCCCCAGTATTATCTCGCCATAGGCCAAATGCCTACCCAATACCGGTCTCTACGGTCGGCGCTTAATGACCAACTTCCTAATCCTTTCTTTGGCTTGATAGATACGGGACCTTTGTCCAGCGCGACGGTTTCGCGCCAGCAACTGCTATCGCCTCTGCCGCAATATACGGGGGCAGGACTTATTTGGCCTTACTCCGGCAAATCGATCTATCATTCCATGCAACTCAAAGTGGACAAGCGGTTCAAGGGCGGATCAGCGCTCCTCGTGGCCTACACAGTCTCCAAGCTCATTTCTGACACCGACAGCCAGACCAGTTGGCTACAAGGAGAAGCCGGTGGCTGGCCACAGAACTTCTATAACCGCAGGGCCGAGCGTTCATTGAGCAGCTATGATATTCCCCAGCGCGCGGTCATCAGCTATACCTTGGATTTGCCTCTGGGACGGGGGAAGAGATTACTCGGAGGTGTTCAGGGTCCAGCCGACAAGCTCGTCTCAGGCTGGGCGGTCAACGGCATCACAACGCTGCAGAGCGGCATGCCGATTTGGGTAGGCGCACTTACCGCCACCCGGCCTGATAGCACCGGCCAGAGCGCCAAGCTCAACACCGCTGCTAAAAGCAGACTTACGGAGTGGTTCAACACCAACGTGTTTACACAACCTGACTCCTACAACGCCTTCGGCGGGGGGAATGTGTCCCGAACCTTGCCTGATACGCGGGTGGAAGGCGAAAAGAACTTTGACTTCTCCATTTTCAAGAATACCTATTTTGGACCTGAAGGAAGGCTGAACGTGCAATTCCGTGGCGAGTTCTTCAATCTGTTCAATCGAGTTCAATTTGGCTATCCCGGTAACACGCTTGGGACTTCTGGCTTTGGTGTAATCAGTTCCCAATTGAACGAGCCGCGGGAAGTACAACTGGGTCTGAAGTTTATTTTCTGAGGCTTGGCGGGTAGCCGAGAGAGTCTTCAGGACGCGTCGTACTGAAGGAAGGGGGGCGGATTTGTTCGCTCAGGGCTACCTCTGAGCAACCCAAACCATGCCTTTGTTCGCTTCACAAAAAGGACACTTACTGACGCTCCGCATGAAAGGGCCATTCGTTCTCCGTAACGTGCAAGGAGTCTTGCTTCATTTCTGACCAAGACCAACGGGCGCGAGGCGCCTGCAATCTCTCGACTTTCCCATCACGCTTCAACATAAGGACGATCCCCTGTTTAGCTGTGCCCGTCCCTCCGGGGGTGCACTTTTAGTCTGAGAGAGCTCGTGCTTGTGGCCGCCTTATCGCTCCCAGAGCAGTCTGCCACTTGTTCGAGCGGGCAGACCCCTCCGAAGAGCTGCTGTTCAACGGTCCTCTTTACATGTCAGTTCATCTACGGAAGGGTTGTCGTGAATACTCGGATGTTTGTTGCAATTCTCCCGCTTCTGGCCCAATGGCCGGTCTGTGCCGTAATCATGGCTCAGGAAGAAGGGAGAAACCTCTGGCAGCCCTACTATATCTCGCCTCGCGCTGGGGACCAGCATGTCTCGCTCGATGGTGATTGGGAATTAAGCTATCGCGATACGCCGGTCAAAAGCCTGCAAGAACTCGTGCAACAGTCCAGATGGCTTCATGTGAACGTCCCGAGTTCGGTACAGTGGGCCCTTTATCGCTCCGGAGAATTACCTCATCCCTATTACCATCTGAACTCAAAGAAGTACACGTGGGTGCCGGACAGGGTCTGGTACTACCGCAAGCACTTTCAACTTACGCGATCAGTGTCGAGTGAATTCGTTTTCCTTTGTTTTGACGGGCTAGGATATTACTCGAAGGTGTGGCTGAACGGTCGGTTGTTGGGACAGCACGCAGGGATGTTTGGAGGACCGATAGTGGAAGTCGGTCGGTCGCTTCGCCAGAATGACCCAAACGAAGTAATTGTAGAGGCTCGAGCACCAAGTTACGGACGGCCATCTTGGACCTATAAGTCGCTCGAAGACGTCATAGTGCCCTGGGGAATCGGCGGGGGCGAACCGTACGTAACGGGAAACAGTGGGATCGAGACAAAGGAGTTTCTCCCGTTCGGGATGTGGAGAGGAGTGAGACTTGACATTGTTCCACGTACCCACTTGGAACGGCCGTTTCTGGTCACACAGGAGGCGAGCCGCCAGGAAGCTCGGTTGATTCTGACGGCCGAGGTGCTAGCCGATACGAACTCCCTTGCCTTTCGGCTGCACTCCTTGAAGAACGAGATTCTTGAGACTTACCGCGATGGCTGGACGTCAAAAGCTGTCAAGCGACCATTGAGCTTACAAGTTCAGTTTGTTGAAAAGGGTGGATCGCAACCGGTTCTAAGTCAGACGTTTCCTTTGCAGATCTATGAGGGCCGGAACTGGTTCAAAAAGGAAATTAGGCTGCCATCGCCGAAGCTCTGGTGGCCAAACGGGATGGGGAAACCAGACCTCTACACAGTAAGACTATCCCTAATAAGCGAAGGTCACGCCATTGACGACTTGGTTTACGATTTTGGAATTCGAACTATCCGAACCGTGCCGAGCTCAGGTCCTCGCACTCAGGACCGTTGGTCGAACTGGCAGTTCGTTGTTAATGGTCGTCCCCTCTTTGTTAAGGGGGTGAATTGGGCTTGGCCTATGGATGTTCTGCTGAATCTGCCGCGTGAGCGCTACGTTTGGCAGCTCGAAGCTGCCCGTACAGCCGGGATCCAGATGATACGCGTTTGGGGTGGGGGGAATCCCGAGACCGAGGAGTTCTTTGCTCTTTGCGACGAGCTTGGGATGATGGTCTGGGAGGATTTCCCTATAGCCAATACGGACACGCCGGGATGGAAGCAGGACGTGTGGGAATCGCAGGCGCTGCAAATCATATTCAGGCTCCGTAATCATCCTTCACTCGCGGTCTGGTGCGGAGGTAACGAGTTCAACCCGTACTCGCTCGGAAACGCCGCGACCATTGGTATATTGGAGAGGTCGGTAGCCGAGTTCGATGGTACGCGCGTCTTCACCAGGACTACTCCGGATTCGGGTGACGTTCACGTTTACCCCGACATGGATCCAACCTGGTACGCCCGAGTCTATCGCTTGGTCCCTTTCGTGAGCGAGATAGGCGTTTTTGACATGTGTGAGCCGGAATCAATGCGTGAGGTGGTGGATCCTCGAGAATTTGAGGCGCGGCTATCCGGAATATTCAGCAAAGAATTCGCTATCTCCCATCCCCAATTCGTCCACCACTTTCTGCAATATAAGCTAGAGGGTCCGCAGCAAAGCATGTGGAGCCGAGCGTCTCAAGTGGATGACATCTCGGCACCAACACTCGAGAGTTTAATCGATGCTTCGCGTGCCGCAGTGGGCGAATTCTTCCAGATCACCTCGGACGTCCTTCAAGCCAATTACCCTGTGACCACCGGGCTGATGCCCTGGTCCTTCACAATCCCCTGGCCGATCGTCTTCCCTGCCTGGATTGACGCGTTCGATCAGGCAACGGCAGAATACTATTTTCTGAAGCGCACCTACGAGCCGACCCATGTAGTGGTCCGGCTACCGCACCTCGTCTGGACCACAGGCGAGACGATGCCCGTCTCTGTAGCCGTCATTCATTCGCCTGAACAGGCTTGGGCAGACTTGAGGGTTTCGGTCGAGGTCTTCGATGCATCATTCGAGTCGAGATGGCGGGCGGAACGCCCTATTACCTTGACGCCGGGTCCTTCAGTGAACGATCGCGACTTAGGACTATTCACCATACCAGTAGATTTCGAAGACAAGTTCTTTTTCCTGGTTGCCGAGTTGAAGGATGCCGGCGGAGAACTGATATCGCGCTCGGTTTACTGGCCCCGCTGCCTCAGGGTGATGAAAGACCTGGAGTTCCGAAGAAAGTACCGTGGATCGCCTCAGCCTTCCCTCATGTTTGAACATGGGCCGTGGCTTCGCCCGCAGGTGGCAACGACGCAAACGACGCTAGAACTGGCTCTCGTTTCGCACCACAAACTAGAGCAAAACCGGAGTCGTCTAAAGATACAGGTAAAGAATACCGGCTCCACGCCTGCTTTTTTCACACAGATCGACGTCACGGATACGAAGCGAGCTTTCTATGGTAGCGACAACTTCTTCTGGTTGCCTCCCGGAGAAGTTCGATCGCTAGAATTCAGCGTTCTTTGGCGGGATCCCTCCACGCGTGAAAGGGCATTGGTCACAATACAGGCCTGGAACGCGGAAACGAAACGAGTGGCGATCTCCGGCCGCTAAGTTGAGTTGATTACTCTGGCCCTGGGGCAGAAGTTGCTGCCTTGACGAGATGATTCGAAGCGTGATGAATTGCGCCTTTCTCAATGCAAAGAAAGGCGGCACCGCCGCCGCTACTCAAGGCGGGCTCGCCCTGCTTTCCCGAACCGGTCTCCTCGGGCTGGCGTTTGCACTCGCGGTTGCACTACTCATCGGCGCGCTCTTGTTTGTGGCGAAGCCGGCTCTGCCCGGTACTCTCCCCAGTCATCTGCCGGTTTTTGTCGATGTTACTCGGCAAGCCGGGCTGGCGGGTTTTTTCAACGTGCAGGGTAGTCCCCGGAAGGACTACATCCTCGAGTCCTTTGGAGGTGGAGCGGCGTTTCTTGATTACGACAATGACGGTTGGCTCGACGTGTTGCTAGTTCGTGGTAGCACAATTGAAAACCTCCTGAGTAGAGGCGGAGATCGCCCCTGTTCCCTTTATCACAACAACGGGGATGGAACGTTCACCGATGTGACCGAGAAGAACGGCTTAGCAGCCGCGCGCGGCTGGGGAATGGGTGTGGCCGCGGCTGACTATGACAATGACGGTTTTAAGGACATCTTCATAACCGGTTTCGGGAGGAACTTCCTTTTTCACAATCAGGGGAACGGGACGTTCATAGACGTTACGGACAAGACTGGCGTCCGCGCGGGGGGATGGTCAACGGGCGCCGCATTTGCGGATTATGATCGCGATGGCTTTTTGGATCTCTATGTTGCCCGTTATGTGGAGTTCGACCCGGTTCATCCACCTCGCCGCAATTCCAGTTGCATATTTCAGGGTCTCGAAGTGTACTGCGGGCCCACAGGCTTCGTTGGACTTCCGGACATTTTGTACCACAACAATGGCAACGGCACATTTACGGAGGTCACTGCTCAGGCTGGCCTCACCGACCTGCAAAACAAGTATTACGGCCTGGGAGTAACCTGGGGAGATTATGATAACGACGGCTGGCCGGACGTGCTGGTGGCTAACGATATTACTCCACGGTATCTCTATCGCAACAACAAGAATGGGACTTTCACCGACCAGGGCGCCATGTCGGGCGTGGCCTACGATGAGCAGGGCATGACGCAGGGCTCCATGGGTGTGGACTTCGGCGACTATGACAACGACGGCTGGCTGGATATTACCGAGACCAACTTTTCTCACGAACCCAAGGAGCTCTACCGTAACACGCAAAACGGTCTATTCAATGATCTGACTTATCCTTCCGGAATTGGAGACATCTCGTATCACTATCTGAGTTGGGGAACCCAGTTCATTGACTACGATAACGATGGTTGGTTGGACATCTTCACCGTAAATGGACACGTTTATCCTGAAATGGACCGCCCCAATACCGGCACGACCTTTTCCCAACGACCTCTGCTGTTTCGGAACCGTGGGAACGGCACCTTCGAAGAAGTCGGGGAGATCTCGGGCGAAGCGATGAGAAGAAAGTATCTAGGCCGAGGCGCCGCTTACGGCGATTTCGACAATGATGGTGACATCGACGTTCTCGTGAATAATATTGACGGACATCCTATGCTCTTTCGAAATGACGGCGGAGACCGGTCTAACTGGGTGGAGATCAAGCTGGTCGGCAGCCGCAGCAATCGTGACTCGGTCGGCGCGCGCTTGACGCTCCGGGCGGGCAATCTCAACATGATTCGTGAAATCAAAGCAGGGGGTAGCTTCGCCTCCACAAGTGACCCGCGAGCTCATTTCGGGTTGGGCAAAGCGACGGGGATCGATTCTCTCGAGATCCGTTGGCCCTCAGGTACAGTCGAGACACTCAAAAATCTACCGATCAACAAAATCCTGAGGCTCACGGAAGGCAAAGACGGAAGCGGCGGCTAGTTCCGAACACCCTGCGAATCCGCTCGACCAAACCTACAATTCCGCAATTCTGCCCGAGGGGGCAAAGTCCAATGAGAATGCGACACTTGCGATTTCTTGGCGTCATCCCTATAGTTTGCTCTTTCGTCTGCACGAACGTTCGAGCCGCCGACCAGAGCGATAAGAAACTCTGGCAGCCTTACTACGTAACGCCCCGGTTGGGTGCACAACATATAGCTCTCGATGGGGAATGGGAGCTAGGCTACCGGGACACCCCAATCCAGAATCTCGAAAATCTGCGTCAGGTGCCGAAGTGGATTCACGCTTGGGTGCCAGGATCAGTGCAATGGGCGCTCTTCCGCGCCGGACAATTACCCGACCCCTACTTGCACATGAATGCGAAGAAGTACGATTGGGTAGTCGAAAAGGTATGGTACTACCGTAAGAACTTTCAGGCTCCTTCCGGCGTGAAGAGCTATTACGTATTCCTCTGCTTTGACGGCATCGACTACTACGGCAAGATCTGGCTCAACGGTCACGAACTAGGCCGGCATGAAGGCATGTACGGTGGCCCCATGCTGGAAATCGCTTCCCTCCTTCGCGACGGCAGTGCGAATGAACTGGTTGTGGAAGTGCGCGCCGCGAATTACGGAATCGGTGACAAGTGGAAGGCGTGGTCCACGGGAACGGTAACGACCTCTTGGGGACTCACGGGAGGACTCGGTCTTATCACAGGTGGCGGAGGCCGAAAGTGGGGGCCGAACGGCGCCGAGCCCGGCACCGTGGGCGTCGAGGACTATTTCCCGGTCGGAATCTGGCGTGGGGTGCGGATCGAAGTCGTTCCCCGTATTCACCTGGAACGGCCTTTCCTCGTCACCGCAGAAGCGAGCAACGCGGCAGCGCGTCTGGCGTTGAACGTGGAGGTTCTCGCAAACACGCCAGGACTCGGTGCCAAGCTGGAGAGCGAGCCAGGAAGCTTTCGCGACGCGTGGACAGTTAGACCGATTGCGGACCCACCCGCGCTGCGGATACAGATCTTGGAAAAGAACAACGCTCATGCCGTGTTTAGCCGGGCCATCCCATTGCACCTTTATGAAGGCCGAAACTGGGTCAAGGAGAAGATCCATCTGGCATCCCCCAAACTGTGGTGGCCCGTCGGTCTGGGTGATCCGGACCTTTACGTGGTGAAGCTCGCGTTGATTCATGAGGGAAAGACACTCGACACTCTGCAATTCGACTACGGTATTAGGACGATCCGCAACCTTCCGAGCGCTGGTCCCCGCACCCAGGATCGTTGGACCGGCTGGCAATTCGAGGTGAATGGTCGCAAGTTTTTCATGAAGGGCATGGATTGGTGGACCACTGATATTCTCCTGGATCTTCCCCGCGAACGCTACGAATGGATCCTTGCGTCGGCACGCGCGGCTGGAATCCAACTGCTGCGGACTTGGGGCGCAGGAATTCTTGAAACCGAGGATTTCTACGACCTGTGCAACAAACTGGGAATTCTGGTCTGGCAGGACTTTCCTATTGGCAATATGGAGACTCCGGAATGGCCGCAGGACATCTGGGAGGCACAAGTGGTGCAGAACATATGCCGCATCCGGAACCATCCTTCGCTGGCTGTCTACTGTGGCGGAAATGAATTCAATCCTTATGTGGCCGGAAACACCGCCACGATTGGCGTCCTGGAGCGATCATTAAGAGACTTCGACGGGACGCGCCTGTATCTTCGGACCACACCCGACGGAGGGGACATTCACACCTATCCGGACATGGACCCGACCTGGTATCAATATCTGTACGCTCAGGTGCCCTATGTAAGTGAAACGGGACCGCACTCGGTACCGGAAGCGCGCGCCATTCGCGAGTTTGTGGACGCGCGTGAACTGGAAGGTCCTTTGCGCAACATCAACAGCCAGGAGTTCATGGACTCTCACCCGGAGTTTGTCTATCACAACATGGAATACGGCACAGACCGCACGGTGCTCCTGTTGGCGCGGGCATCACAGATCGATGACATGACAGCCCCAAGCCTGGAACAATACTCGGCGGCGGGACAAGCCGCGATAGGCGAATTTATTCAGATCGTCTCCGACCTCCTTCAGGCAAATTATCCGGTAACGACTGGCCTCGCGCCCTGGGTGTATAACACCCCCTGGCCTCTCTCCACGTTCTGCATGTTCGTCGACTACAACGGGCAACCTGTGGATTCATACTACACCCTGAAACGCACGTACGAGCCCACTCATGTGCTCGTGAAGCTTCCGCAGCTAGTGTGGGGCAAAGGAGAACAGATCCCCGTTTCTGTGCACGTCGTGCACGCTCCGCCGGGCGGCCTCGCCGGCCTCGTTGCCTCCGCAGAAATCTTGGACTCGCAATTCCACTCCCTCTGGCGGCAGGAGCGCAGCCTGGATGTGAAACCCGGTCCTTCGGTCGCTGCGCTGGAACTGGGCGAATTCACCATCCCGGACCGCCTGGAGGATCATTTCTTCTTCGTGCTGGCTGAGTTGAGGCAAACGGATGGTAGGCTGCTTTCGCGTTCCGTGTACTGGCCTCGTTGTTTGAAATCGATGGTCGCCCCGCAATTTCGCGCCAAGTACCGTGCGAGTCCCCAGCCGTCGCTAACCTTTGAGCGCGGGCCGTGGCTCCGAAAGGAGACAGCGACTACGAAGACCAACCTGGAACTGAAACTGGTCTCCCGCCGGGACGAAAGAAACCAACAAAGCCATCTCCGGGTGCTCGTGCGCAACCTGGGTCCACATCCCGCTTTCTACACACAAGTTAATATTGAAGGCACTATGCGCACGTTTTACGCGACCGATAACGGCTTCTGGCTCGCGCCGAAAGAGGCGCGCTTGTTGGATCTCGATCTCCTATGGCGCGACCCTGGTACGCGTGAAGAAGCGGTAGTGACGGCGGGGGCCTGGAACGCGGATACCCGAAGAGTTCCACTCGCCTCGGCAAGGTAGTTTGACTGCAAGGTCTACATTTTAGCTCGGCGAGGCCAAGCCCGGAAGAGCACGGGTCCGGAGCACGCGCTCCTCAGTGAAGCTCTCATGACGCCTTGTCGCGAATGTGATCACGAGGACACAACTTAGGCATGGCATTGAAGATCCCAGCCCGAGTTGCAGCGAATTGCTGCAAGACTTCCGAGGGAGCGGCGTGGCTCGACCAATTGCCGGAGAAATTGAGGAGCGTCGAGCGACGGTGGTCACTGACGGTCGGCGCCCCCTATGATAACCAGGAAGTGAGTTGCGCGTGGGTGGCTCCGGTCGTGCTTGCCGATGGTACAGCGGCCGTGCTCAAGATTGGCATGCCGCACAAGGAGAGTGAGCACGAAGCGCAAGGGCTGCGTTTCTGGGACGGCGATCCGACGGTCCGGCTGCTTTCGTCCGACAATGATCTGGGTGTTATCCTCTTGGAACGCTGCTGGCCCGGGACCGCGCTCCGTGCGATGCCGGAACGGGAACAGGATCTGGTGATCTCGGGATTGTTGCGGCGCCTCTGGCGCTCTCCATCAGCGCCTCACCCCTTTCGACACCTTTCCGTTTTAACAACGCTCTGCAGGAACGAGACGCTTGCGCAAGTGAAGCAATGGCACGACCCCGGGCTGGTCCGGGAAGGTCTACGTCTATTTGACGAACTGCCTCACACCGCGCCCAAAGAAGTGTTGCTGGCAACGGATCTCCACGCAGGCAACGTCCTACGGTCAAACCGATTGCCCTGGCTCGTTATTGACCCGAAGCCGTTCGTCGGGGATCCGGCCTACGACGCTACTCAGCACCTGTTGAATTGCCCCGTGCGGTTGCGCTCGGATCCGGTCGGGCTGATCCGTCGGATGGGGGACCTGCTGGGCGTTGACCATGAACGCATTCGACTGTGGACTTTTGCCCGCGCCGCGACGGACCCGCCCGGTGGTTGGAGCCTTGAACTTTGGGCAGCAATCGCTAGAGCAACAGCTCCATAATCAGCGGGACCGGTGGTTCTTGCGAGTGTGGCGAAGGAAAAGGGCACAATACGGACACGCAACCTGATCCTATCTAGCCTGACAGACTTCCAAGAAAATGGAAGTCATTACAATAAAGCAACTTAGAATTTGTTGCTTAGGAGCGGGGGTCCCGCGATGCGGGGTCATACACGAGAGGAACTTCGAAATGGTAAACCTATAAGTCCTTTTTTATCAGCGTACATTTTCGAGTTCCTCAGAAGCTCTTTGTCAATCTGATTTGGCCTCTTGCATAGCGATATGCTTGGCGCTCTGACAAGTCGAACTCGCGTGACAATCGACGCACTGCTTCGGGAAGCGCGATTTGACGCTGCAACAGGCCACGAGCGGCATTCAGCTGACGAGCCTTCTGCATCTTGCTTCGGCGCTTTCCAAGAGTGACCCCGTAGTGCTCAGTTGAAGTGACCCACCGGCGGGACCAGCATTGGGAACAAGATTGGGAGTGAGAGGGAGAACATCATTATCATCCACGCCGAAGGCGTGCCGTGGCGGGCGTGGATTGCCGACGCCGACGTTATCATCATCATCCCACGCCGAAGGCGTGGAGCAGTCGCAAGGCGGGAACCTATATCGTCAAGGGTTGGTCGGTGGGTTGAACAGGTTGGAATAAAAGGCCGCGATTTGGCGGCGGAGGTAGCGGAAGTAATCGGGGCTGACGGTGAGATCGAGCACCTCGTTGATGACCGGGAGAAAGTAAGCCAGGGAGCGAATCGTGCCGAGAGGCAGAGCCTGGGTAGGACGGAAGAGGCGGCGGGAGGCGGCGAGCACCAAGGCGTTTTCCACGGTATCGAGCGGCACGCCGCGCGCATAGAGTTGGGCGGCCAGGAGACGGTCGGGACGACGAATCGTCCCCGCCGTTCCCGGTGTGTGGCGGTAAGCGCTGAGCACCCTCTCGCTGTATTCTTCCCGGCCGATCGAATGGTCCCCCACCGTTTCCTCCTCAACCTTGCGGCTCGCGCAGCGACGGACCCTTGATGTGCAAGGTGTGGCAATAGTGGCGCAGACGGCTGAGCAGGGCTTCCACCATGGGTCGGCTGCCCAGGAAGTTCGGCCATTCGTCGTAGACCAGATTTAATGCGGAGTCTATTTTTATGCGGGGTCCCATCTTCTGAGACCCCGCGAGTTGGCTATTGGGGAGCTGTTTCACTCCGCATAAAGGAACGCGATGTGAGGGACGCGATCAGCTTGTGAGTAGCCTTGAAGCGCCCGGAGCGTAACTTTGGAGGGACCACCAACTCCAGGGCTTCCAGTTTCACCGAAGGATCAGCTCGCGTGTAAATTTCGGTCGTTTGCATATGTGCGTGACCCAGCCACAGTGCGACCTTCCGCAGATCTTTGGTCGCCTGCAGAACGGTCAGGGCACAGGTGTGTGTCTCAAAACGTGTGGAGACACGCGCTTCGCTGCCAGCGTCGGGCACCGCGTCCTCGCAGCTTGGACATGTTTCCGCAGAATGTACTCGAAGCCTGAGCGCGACAGGGATTCACGGCGTGCACTGACGAATAGCTCGGGTACTGGAACTGTTCCCCTTACCACCAACCAGGCCCGGAGCGCTGTGGCGGCCGTTTTCCACAGGGGCAGGCACCGTTCCTTTCGCCCCTTGGAGAAGCAGGTCAACTACAGCTAATGCCGCCGAGACGGGTGAGACCTTCCGGGTCACGCATCCGTACCATCCGCTATTCAGACGAGAGTACAAGGTCGTGACGTACTGCCACGGCTGGGGAAGCCAGAGGGTCTATTTCCACGACGACGCCGGCAGGTTGCGGAAGATCCCTGCGGGTTGGAGCGACGTTGTCGCAGAGGATCCATTTGTGATCGTGTCTGCCGGGCGATCTGCGTTCCGTGTGGCCGATCTCCTTAAGCTCGCCGACTTGATCGAGGAGCTGAAGCCACGCCGAGGTCGGCGGGGCTCATAGTGCACCTCGAATATGTAAAGATAATTTCGCCTATTGTGTTAAGTATACTGTACTAAACCGCTACGCGGTAGCTGCAACCTTACTTTCCGGGTAGCGCCGGCGGTGTGTTGCCAACCGACCGTCTGACTTCATCGCCATTCCTCCTTGAGCGCCTTTGCGAAATCATGGATGTGCTGTTCGCGGCACATTTCACTTCGCAAAGGAGCCTCCCATGACGTCTCTTCGTCAACGCATGCTGGAAGATATGCGGGTGCGCAATTTTTCTCCGCACACGCAATCAACCTACGTTCTGCAGGTCTCTCTGTTTGCCCGGTATTTCCACAAACCACCGGACCTACTGGGTCCGGAAGAGATTCGTTCCTACCAAGTGTACCTGACCGATGGAAAGAAGCTGGCTCCCGGCTCCATCCTCATCGCAGTGGCCGCCCTGCGCTTCCTCTACAAAGTCACCCTGCACAAGGATTGGAGCGTGGAAGACATCATTCCCGCCCCCAAGAAGCCCCAGAAACTGCCCGTCGTTCTCAGCCCGGAAGAGGTCCGGCGCTTTCTCAGCTGCGTGGCCAGCTCCAAGCACCGAACGATCCTCACGACCTGCTACGCCGCCGGCTTGCGAATCTCTGAGGTCGTCCAGCTGACACCTACCGACATCGATAGCCAGCGTATGGTCATCCGCGTCGAGCAGGGCAAGGGGCAGAAGGACCGCTATGTCATGCTCTCTCCCAAGCTGCTGGAGATTCTGCGCGAGTGGTGGCGCCTGGAGAAGCCCAAGCCTTGGCTCTTCCCAGGAAACATCCCAGGTCGGCACATCACTAGCGACGCTGTGGAGTTGGCGTGCCGAGAAGCCTATCGAGCCTCCGGTATCCGCAAACCCGTCACCCCACATTCTCTGAGGCACGCCTTCTCTGTGCATCTGCTCGAGGAAGGAACCGATGTACGGCGCATCCAATTGCTGCTCGGGCATCGCAGCCTAGCCACAACGGCTCGGTACCTGAAGATCGCCACTAGCCAAGTTTGCTCCACCACCAGCCCCTTTGATTTACTTCCGCAGCCGGTGGCCGCTGAATCGAAGCCCGCTCCACCTCTGTTTTTCTGAGCCTCCGGCTCAGTGGAGCGTCCCCAGCTCGAGGTCGCGGACGTCTTCCGCCGCTACGGTGCGGCGTATCGGCAGGACCACGCTGGATCGCTCTCATGCGGGCAGCGGCGCGTGATGAGTGCCATCGAACTCTGCCGTACTGCCGCTCTGGGCGGCCACCTGGAGCAGTGTGACTCCTGCGGCCACCAACGCCCCGCGTACCATAGCTGCCGAAATCGGCACTGTCCAAAATGCCAGTCCCTCGCCCGCGCGAAGTGGCTCGAAGACCGCCAAGCCGAACTGCTGCCCGTCGAGTACTTTCATGTCGTGTTCACTATGCCGGAAGAGATTGCCGCGATCGCCTATCAGAACAAGGAAGTGGTCTACGGCATTCTCTTTCGCGCTGCCGCCGAGACCTTACGCACCATCGCTGCTGATCCCAAACACCTGGGTGTCGAGATCGGTTTTCTTGCCATCCTGCACAGTTGGGGACAAAACTTGCTCTTTCATCCGCACCTGCATTGTGTGGTGCCGGGCGGCGGCATCAGCCCGGACCGTCAACGCTGGATCGCCTGCCGTCCGAGATTCTTCCTGCTGGTACGCGTGCTCTCCTGCCTGTTCCGCCGTTTGTTTCTCGAACACCTCCAAACTGCCTTTGACCACAGCCAGCTCCAGTTCTTCGCCGCGCTGGAGCGACTCCGAGAGCCGAGAGCTCTCGCCCGATACTTGGCCCCACTTAAAAAAGCCGACTGGGTGGTTTACTCCAAACCACCCTTCGGCGGCCCCGAACACGTCCTCAACTACCTGGGCCGCTATACCCATCGCGTGGCCATCTCCAATAACCGTCTGCTCGACATCGACAACGGCAAGGTTACCTTCTCCTGGAAAGATTATCGGGATCACGACCGGCAGAAGATCATGACTCTGGACGCCGACGAATTCATTCGCCGCTTCCTGCTGCATGTCCTGCCAGATGGTTTCCAGCGCATCCGGCACTACGGTTTCCTGGGCCACCGCTATCGCCAAGCCAAGCTCGCTTTGTGTCGGAAATTGCTGGGCCTGATCTTGCCTTTACCCGGCCCGACCTCGCCGCAGGACAAACCCGACTACCGCGATCTCTACGAAAAACTGACGGGTAAGTCTCTACGCCAATGTCCCGTCTGTCACTCTGGGCATATGGTAGCGATCGCCGTCCTGCCTCCCTCAGATCGGGCGCCACCCTTTACCACTTCATGAGATCGCTGGTTGCCAATCCGCGTTGTGCTCTCTCGGCTTGCTTTTCTCAAGCCGCAGCTGCGCTCACGTGTGCCAAAGAGAAACCACGACTTCGCGTGCGCCGGCCAGACTCGCCACCCCTACCCCCCATTTCTTCGCTCCAGGCACCGCACGCCCGAAGAAGATCCGCATTGAGCGACAGGCAACGATCTGCTCCTTCCATCCCGGTCGCAACCCAAAGCCCTGCCCGACTGATTCAATACCCATAGCATTCCTTGCAGGCCCGCGGTTTAGTACAACCGATTTTTAGCTGAGAGGGCGCAGGCAACGTTGAAGTGGAGTCCCAAAATTCCCCCCGCAGCGCCCTCTCAGCTAAAAATCCTCTGCATTATGCCCAAATGCGAAAGCGATGGCTGAGGCCTGATCATATCTTTAGAACCATTTTAACGGAATATAGCCTCATATCAATGCTGTTTGGAGGAACAACGAAAGACTGGACAACGATTCGAATTGTAGGCATAATTATAGTACACATGGCGAGCCACCCAGACCGCACCCCGAAGCGCCAAGCTCTCCGCCAGACGGGCACGCTCAATCCCCGGCCCGACCGGGTGACCGACGAACTGTTTGCCGACAGCGATTTCTTCGACCCGAACGACCTCCTGCAGGTGAAATACGAAATGCTGCGCCGGGTTCGCCGCGACGACTTCACGGTGCAGCAAGCCGCCAAGGTCTTTGGTTTTTCGCGCCCGTCCTTCTATATGGCCTTCCTCTTCTCCAAAAGGGAAATCACGAATTACCCTTGTCTGATCCGCTGCAAGCTCAAGCTCCGCCAGTGCCAGAAATTCTATTTGTGGGTAAGTGTGTAATTCAGTGATGACATCCACTTTTCGTATGCCTTGGTAGAGGACGGCACGGGCAGTCACCCACGCTGCCGGGTCCTCGGTGGTGCTTAAGGTCAAGAGGCCTGTCAAGCAATTTAAAAATGTTACTTTCGGGTGATTCGTCCTGCAACGCGAAATGTTACCCGTCGTCGTCGTGGTTTTTCCTTTCTTCTTGTCTTGGCAGTTGTCTTGGTTCTTGTCTTTTTCTCAGCGCGCCTTGTGCGCGCGCCTGTGATTTTGTTTTTCTCTGAAGGTGCCGCGAGTTTCTGAGAAACAGCCGAGACCGCAGGCTTCTCTGCCACCACGCTGGTGCTCCGTTGGAAAATCCGTTCCCGCTTGCTCTGAATCGTCTGGGAGAGTTGAAAGGGGTCGAGCGTCTGGCGTAGCCGGCGAAGTTCGGCCACCCGTTCTGGGTCCACCCCTGACGAGGCCGCCACTCGCTGAAAAGGGGTCTGGGGTGCTTCGTAGTGCCGCCGCAAGCGCGAGCCGATCCGCTCCTTGCGGCTCAGTTTCACCGAGGGCAGGAAGAGGTTCTGAAACAATCGCAGCTCACCCCGGTAAAGCTCGTCCATGGCGGCCCGTGCCGCTTCCGTCTCGTAACGCACGTAGCCCAGCAAGCGCCGTACATGCGTCCAGTTCTTCTGCTCGATGTGGGCGTTGTCGTCTTTCTTATAGGGCCGCCCACGGGTGAATTGAATGTCGTGGGCCTGGCAGTAAGCCCAGAGGTGAGCATTGATGAACTCCGAGCCGTTGTCGGAATCGATGCCCCGCAAGGGAAAAGGCAAAGCCTGGCGGACCGCTTCCAGAGCGGCTCGCACGCCTTCCTGGCTCTTGCCCAGCACCGCTCGGCTTTCCGTCCAGCCCGTGTGAATGTCAGTCACGTTCAGCGAGTAGCAGTAGTCGCCCGCCGCCGAATTGCCCGAGTGGGAGACCAGATCGATTTCCGTGAACCCCGGCCTCTTCACGTCCCACTGATCCGTCTTCACGGGGATGTGGTGCTTCAATAAGCTCCCCGGCTTGGTGCGGCCATAAATCCTTTGCCGCAGCTTCCGCTTCTCCGAACCCAGCCGGTAGTCGATGGAGCGGGGGCTGATCTGAAGCAGCTGCTTTTCCAACTCCGGCGTCAGCCGGAAGCGGCGGCGAATCCAAGGCATCCACTCCGGCAGCAGGGCTTTCAGCCGTACTGACCAGGGATAATCGGCCGCCTCCCAGACCGCCTTCAAGATCGAGACCAGCCGTGGGCCATAGGTCACCCCCCGGCGCCGTCGTTGGGAAACCGGCCGGGCGGCAGGCGGCGAACCATTCAGCAAACGAATCGCGTGCTTGCGATGATAACGGCAGTTGGCGCAAAACTCGTCCAGGATGCGCTGCCTTTCCGCCCGACTAGCTCGTTGGTAACGAGGATAAACTTGTTGCCAATATTCTCTTCTCGAAAGTCGACTCATGAGGTTACCCGTATCCATGACGGGTAACATTCTCAAATTGCGCGACGATAGCCCACTGGTAACATTTTAGCTTGCGCGATACGAGAGGTTCCCCGAAGCGGCCAGCGCGTGATATGCTGGGCCTGCGGCCTCGACCGCGATCAAGTAGGAAACTTCGCCGAAGTCCTTGGCCCGGAATCGAACCCCGGAATTCGGCGCATCCCACCAAGTCTCTTTCACATGGGCAATCTCGCCGCTGTACGGCCGAAAGAGAACGCTGCGGCCCTTGTCTCGATCAAGGATCGCGAAACCTTTGCGCGATTCGTCCCACTTCACCGTATAGTACTCGTTGGCAATGTCCCCTGATTGTCGCAATAAACGTATGGGGGCCGTGGCACCCCTTTTTAGACCATACGTCTTGAGTCCGCACGGCGGTAGGTCCACCACCGCAATAAGCCTGGGGTTCTCATTTGCATAGACTGATTCAATTCGCTGCAGTTCCACTTTCTCGTCGCCACTCTCCAACGAGTAATCAAATCCGTCTCGTCCTCCCATTTCCAACACTATGGGTTGACGAACAACCACTCCAGCAGGATTCTGGCAGATTACCTCTGGAAGTGATTGTGCAGTCTGCGCTTCAGCCAAGTGTTCGAATGCTTGCTGTCGAAGTTGGCTGACACCTGACTTGACCTCCCGGCTCATCATCTTGGCTATCTCGAGATTGGTGGTAAGGACGTGCTCGTATTCGCCAGCAAATCCACAAACGATAAAACAATCATGATTTTGGGGCAGCATCAGCCTCTTCCAGAGATCGCCTAGGCGCTTTGACCGAACCGAATCCGGCACCAAGGAAAGTAGAAGTTCAGCAGCATTCAACTCGTGCTCAAGGCGCCGGTTTGTTTTGAGCAGGGCGTCCCCTTCGTATCCCCAGCCGCCGAGCGTTGCCCAGAGCGACCCCTTATTCTGTGGCCAGCCAAAGGTAAATACTCCGTCATCCATTTTCCAATAGCGGGAGTCCAGGCTTGCCGCCGCTTTGCATCGCCGGCGCATATATTCGCCAAAACCAAGGGATTGAAGCCCCTTGTCTCGTAGCGATTGAAATCCCTGGGCGTAGGGTAGGTAGGATGCTCCCCAGTCGAGACCTGGAGGCCAGATTTCCGCCCAGATGGTCAGTAACGCCCCTTCTGCCTCTGCGGTGAGATCCACATAGCTTGCAAGCGATCGATTCTGCTTTACTAGCGAGATCAGCCAGGGATTGTAGGGGATAGTCGGTATCGCGCTGCCATCTAGCCCCCGCCAATTTACGACTGCTTTCTTGACCAGCGGCAGCGACCCGTTATTTTGAACTTGCAACGAGGCATAGGGAAACCCACAGAGCCTGAGCAGCTGTGGCATCTGGGGGTGGAAGATGATTTCTTCTACCAGGAAACACTCCACCTCCTTTCCTAACACCTCACGCACTATGGCCCGACCTTCGACAAACTGCCGAACGTTCGATTGCCAGCCCACCAACTGGGCGTAAGGTTGACTGTAGGTTCCACCGACCGTCTCGATCCGACCAGCAGCCACCTGGGGCCGAAAGTTCTCCCGAACGAACTGCTCATCCTCCTCCTGCATGACTTCGTAGGCATGTGAGTCAAATTCCAGGCAAATTGTTAACCAGGGGAATTGGCGCACGGCGTCAATTGTTTTCTGAACTCCATAAAATACCGAAAATCCTTGCTGGTAGCGTTTTTCACCTACCTTCCCGTCACGAAACAACCACCCTACCCCAGACTGATGCCAGTGGTTCACAATCGTGAAGGAAACGTTAGCTGGGTCTATCGTTTTTCCGTCTCCGACTACCCCAAGCATCGGCGTTGTGCCCAGAATCTGAAGGAACGTCCGCCGACTCACCGCCGACTCATTGAAGGACTCCTTTGATGGAACGTCAAGTTCCCCTTTGTTGTGTCTCTTCACTATTTTTCCTCATTTCAAATGGATGTTCAGCAAAAAGGAATTCGAATAAACTGGCGAATGTCAACCATCATTACAAAGAGCGCCACATCGTAGCACGCTTTGCGTGAACCTGGGAGCGCCATAAGCGTCTTGGATTTCGGTGGCGAGGCTCCTGGCTTTCCGAGATCACACTTCGAGGACTTCATAGCTTCGGCGTGAGCAAAAAGTGGCAGCTTACGCTACCGCACTTCAAGGTGGGCTAGGCACGCAGGCGTGGCACGGAACCGTTTAGGGGCTGTTTTGGGAACGGCGTGTACGAAGACGTGCGATTGTAGCCCACCCTTACAGACGTGGTGAAAGAGCGGATCAGGGCCACCAAGAGGAAGTGCACGCAATGTTCAATTGTCAAATTGCAATTGTAGTCGGCGTGATGTTGGATAACTTCTCGGCCTTTGGGAAATTAGCCAGACCTTTCCGGTCGGATCACTGGCGACCTCGGACATTTTCTGTGTGGTGGCAGTCGAGGGAGCACTCCGGAGAGCAAACTTTCGGTTTGCCAAACGGCCCGGGCATTGACGCTTCCATTCAAGAGGCTACAGTTAGAATCTCCGCAGCATCGACAACGTAGAAGATGCAGTAAAGAAATCTCTTCAGCAAGAGTGCGCCTCGCCTCGTTCCTTAGAAATCGACATGCGAACATACAGCCTTACCGCCCAGAGCCTGGGTGCCGTGGGCGGGTTCACAAGATAGCAGGACGAGAAAACGGCCTACCCGTAGGTGTAATCTGACTGGTTCGGAAGCGCCTTCTGGAGAGATAGATCCTCCCTGGTCGGCTACTGTTTACCGAGAGCGATGGAATTTCTTGACCTTCACCTATCTAGCAGCAATAGGACCCTCTCGTGCCCATCCACGGGTGGAAAATGTCCACTTCGGTACTTCTGGCCAAACGGTGGTTCAAACCCTTGGACCAGCATTTTGGCGTATGTCGGATCTAAAGGACTTCCGGATTTGTTAGCGGCCAAACGATGGTTCAAAAGTGGCCAAACGATGCCTCGAGTCACACGTCTCCTTGATCTCTATCTTGTCCTTCTCGCCAGATACTCGCAGGCCAGCGTCGGCCCAAAATCGCTGTACTTCCTCTTCACCAGTTTCAGCACCTTCCCTGCAGGCTCTCCGCCAGGCGCCGGTTCGACGCTTGCCCCCGCAGCCCATGCACCACCCCGGCGTCACCCTCCCGCTTGATCCGCACCAGCAGCTTTCTTACCCAGCGATCGCTGATCCCTAACTGTTCCCCCGCCACCCGTTGCGTCAACTGACCCTTCTTCACCTCGCGCAACACTTTCAATCGATCTCGATCTTTCCCGCTTAACACCAGCATCTCCTGTTCGCTCATCCGTTTAGTTTGCCGGTTTCGAACAGGAACTTTCTACTTTGCCACACATTATAAATCCCAATAGGAACTTCTCATATTGCTGCGACATGCGCGATACGCTCCGTTGACACTGTTCCAGCGGGCGGTTAGAATGCGCAACCCGGCTTTTGCGACAGAGATGGAGAACCGGAGACCAAGGGAGCAAACATGGAGGGGCGAAATGGGTGGTGCTAAAGAGGACAAGTATCTTGATCGCAGAGACTTTCTCGCGGCAACCGGAAGCGTGCTGGCGTCGCTGGGGGCTTGGGACCGCTTGGGTCAGGCTCAGCCGCAACCTGGGCAGGAGGCGTCACCTGAAGGCACGGAGGTAGTGGAGACGCCTATCTACCAACTTCGCCTCGACCACCGGAACGGCAACCTGATTGGGTTAACCTGGAAGAAGCCCTCGCTGGAAGTTATCGCCGAGCCCCGGTTGGGCGAAAACTTCCGGATCTTGCTTCCCCGGGCCGATTATGAGGCCAACTACTTTTGCAGCAGCGAGCAGCAGGTGAGTCGGATTGAAAAGACGAGCGAGGGTGTGACCTGCGTGTACGAGAACTTGCGCAATGGGCGCGAGACGCTCAACGTGAAGGTTCGTTATCACATGCGCGCGATCGGCGACCGCCTGGAGTTCGCCATCGAGATTGACAACCCTACGGACTTGCCCTTGGCGGAGGTTTACTTCGCTGTTATCGGCGGGCAACAGGGCCTGGTAAATCGCCAGGACACGGAGTCGCTGGTAACGGGATCGAACGTGAACCTCCTTCCCGCCGCCTTCACGGCCTTTAACTTCTCGGCCGTTCAGCCCGTTGCCGATCTGGGCATTCGCTACGAAGGGGTGGGATTCGAGTACCCGGGTCAAATGTCCATGGGGTGGATGGAGTTTTTCAATCACCAGGCCGACGTAGGACTCTATTACGGCAATCATGATCCTGAATCGAGAGTGACGGGGCTTTACTTTGAGCTTCGTCCCTTCACCCACTACGCGCAGGTGGGGGACAACTGGCCAACATCGGCCGATGTGCCGCCAGGAGAGCCGATCGGGCTCGACGATGGGCTGGCTGAAGTGTCCGTACCTCAAGCGTGGGACGTTCAAGTCCGGACCCGCAGCGCTGCAAGTGCATTCGGGCGACTGGCACCGGGGCAGCGAATTGTACCGCGCCTGGTTCGATCAGCACTTCCCGGCGAAGCGCCCGCCGAGCTGGCGCGCAAGGAAATGGCATGGCAATCCGTCATCATCTCCAATTGCGAAGACGTGGTGGTGTGGAAGTTCAAAGACCTACCGAAGCTGGCGGCAGGGGCGAAGAAGTATGGTGTAACCACGTTTGAGATTCTCGGATGGGACATTGGCGGAATCGATCGAGGCTACCCGCAGTATCGCCCCGAGCCGCGCTTGGGGACTCACGAAGAATTCCGGCAGGCCCTGGCCGAAGTGAAAAAACTGGGCGTCCATCCGCTGATCTTCGCCAATCAGAACGTCGCCGATACTGCCACTCCGCTCTTCAAGGCGGAGCTGTATCGCTACGTCGCGATGGGGCGATGGGCGCCGGATTTCACGCCGTTTGGATGGGGCGAAGGTACGATTGGCGGGCGCATGGGATTGGCCCGGTCCAACATGACCGTTATTAGCCCCGCCCACCCGGAAATCCGCAAGCTCCACGTGGACCAATTCGTCGATCTGATCCGGGATGGAGCCGAAGGATTTCAATTGGACAAAACGGGGCCTGGGGGACAGTTGGACTTTAACCCTCGCCTTACGACTTCGCCGGACCGGTCAATGTCCGAAGGAACGCTGGGCATGCTCCGCGAAATACTGCAAAAGGGGCGGGAGGTGAATCCGAGTTTTGCGCTGGCTTGTGAGACCTGCTGGGATCGAACTTTCCAGTACATCGATGTTTCCTACTTGCGCATGAACCTGATTGACATGAATACGCCCGCGCTGCGCTATACGTTTCCCGAATGGACTTCGACCATCTGCGCAGAAAGTCCGGGCGGCTTCAACGTTCTTAACAACGGCATGAGGTACGGATTGGTATGGGCGGTGCAGCCCCGGCACTACAACGACTCGATGGATGAGCCGCTGACTCAACCGCTGTCGCGCTATGTGCAGGAGTTGATCCGGATTCGCACCCAGCACAAGGACGTGCTGTTCCACGGGCGATTTCGGGATACGCTGGGCGCAGACGTAAATGGAGGCAAACATGTGCGTTATTCGGTGTTCGAAGGCGTGGACAAGCCCGGCAAAGCGTGTGTGGTAGTGAACTTCGGTAACGAGGAGGCCACGGCGGAGGTGTGCTGGCAGGGAGGCGAAGGTCAGACGGTCGAGGTCCTGAAGCCCTTCAAACCCGACGCCAAGAGCAAGCTGCCGCTGCGCATCCAGTTGGCGCCGCGCACCTGTGCCGTGGTGGCGCTGGTGTGAACGACGGTAGCTGCAGCCCGCGCTTCCGTCAGCCCGGACGGTTGACGGACCTCAAGGAGCATTTGTTGAACCGATGTCGAACGCGAGCAAACCCGCAAGCCTGGGTTATACATTTGGGGCACGCCGGAGAGATAGCTGATGGGGGAATTCTTCGGTCATTCCGACCACTATTACTCTGCTAAGCGGCGGCCTTCGATGATTGGTGCTGGGAAGCTGTGTGTCATCAAAATCAGGGCGGCTCGCAGCATCAGTAACTTGCAGGCAAGCATCGTCTTGTTGAGTGAATCATGTAAATTGCCTCAATGACCTGGCTCTTCCAGGCGTTCCTTTCCTGGTTAAGCACATTCTTCCGCTCTCGAAATGATCTCGGGCTTGAGCTTGTGGCCTTACGTCATCAGCTCGCCGTTCTCAAGCGCAAGAACCCTCGACCAAAGTTGAGCCGGTGGGATCGCCTATTCTGGATGACCCTCCGACGCCGATGGTCAAGATGGGCGCTGGTGCTGGTGCTAGTGAACCCGGAGAAGGTCGTTAGCTGGCATCGCGCCGGGTTACTGGCGCTTGCTTTCTCCCCATCTGTAGACACAAAGTACCGCGATCTCTGGGAAACGCGTCTACCAGAGGACATGCTGTATCAAGTGGCGCTCTACGCTCTTGGGCGCGAAGGTGGGAGCCGCGAGGCTGTCATTGTCTACCCGGTAGTAGCTACCCAGGTACGGAACAGGCGATTGACCTGCACGATCCTAGATCCGGAGATAGGCAGGCTCGGCTTATTCTTCGCCCTGTGGATCTCCAGAATCTCGAATTGCTTCTGCGCCGCGAAGATGACGGCAGCCTGCCCCAGAGGAAAACGCTGGCACATCAACTAGTCTTCGGCGACAGGAAGGAATTCCGCCGTAAACCGTCGTTGGAGTTAGTGGCTCACGTTCAGTAGGCGGAACTGACCGTTGTGTTCCGGCAAAAAATCTCCCTTTCTGAATTGTCACCCACCCTTCATGCCGCAATCTTCTCGACTCGGTATTCGTGGTGCAGACCTCCCAAGATGGGTTTGGCCAGAACTCGATGACCGCTCGGAATCCGCTGTTCGGCGAGTCGCTTCACCAATGCTGCCTGCCCCGGGCTCCGGAATTCCCGGCCCCCAGGCTGGAGTGTGGGCGGCCCCGGTTGTAATGGACCACCCACTCCTTGAGAATTCGGCGGAGGTGTCTCTCATTCAACTGAATGAGGAAATCCAAACACTCGCGGCGAATCGTCCCGATCAGTCGTTCGCAGAACGCATTGGCCTGGGGCGCGCGGAAAGGCGTCTTCACTTCCATGATCACGAAGACGTACAGGACCCGAAAGCTGGCCGTCACGGTGACCAAGAAATCGCAGGCGAGAAGGGCTTGGGCATGGTTGTGAAACAAACGTCACCCAACGCTGAGACGAGGGGCGCTGTCGGGTTCCTGGGTTATCCGGCACATAGCGTCGAACGGTCCGAGGTGAGACCCGAATCCCCAGTTTTAACAGCAGTTCGGCGGCGATGCGCTCCTCACCCCAGGTCGGATTCTCACTAGCCATGGCGGCGATCAGCTTTCGGACTTCGACCGGGACTTGCGGCCGCCCTTGAGGGCTTCGATCTCCATCTCCAAAACAGCCGAAAGCCTTTCCGATGCCAGCGGATAAAGTGTCGGGCTTAACCACGGTCAGAGCCTCGCGCCAGGCGAACAGTGTGGACAGCAACACCAGGCTCAACCTGGTCGCAGGCTGCGCGCGCCGGGGTTTGACCTTGCGCTACACGTACAAAGCCAACTGTTCGCGCAGAAAGAGGTTCTCAGCGGCCAGAGCACACGCTGCCGCAGGGTGCCTGGATGAACGTCAGGGCGTCCCGCAATAGATCGCCATGGTCAGCAGCAGGCTAGGCAGGGAATCGAGTTTCGTCATCAACGACAGAATCGCATACCGGCGTCCACACTTGAAGGGATGAATCGGCCTGTACAGAATCATTGCGCGCTCACACCTTTCTTTTGGCGCAGTTTTGGTACACCAACCGGAGGGGGCGCAGTTTTAGGGTTGGTAAATCTTTTAGTTACAGTTACTTTTGCAAAAGGCGCCTGATTCAGTTGCGCGACATGTTGCTTTTGAAGCAAATGCTCCTTGCCTTCAATAAGTCCTTGGAATCCAATAAGTACTTTCCATTGCGGTGTCTGGTGAGCCCCCGATGTCGCTACTTGGATACATTCGATATATGCGCGCTAACTCTTATGACTGCAATAGGTTCGTATGTCGCAGGTTCGAACCTGCGGCCTTTTGCTCCGGAGGCTAGCAAAGTTAGTCTATCTCATTGATTTTGCGGCACGGCTGGCAATCTAAAAGCACACAAAAGCACCCTCGGAACGCTCAAGTTGTACCGATCTTGTACTCGTTCGATCGCGTAAGAAAGGAACATGAGAATTGAGCAATTGGTGGAACGACCATCCCACATGTCACTTGGCGCACGGAAATTGGAGGGTGGAGGTGGGCAGGTTCTAAAATTACCACATCGTCGGGTTCCTCGACCGCAGCGGGGATCAGAGCATCGGGTAAAGACTCAGTTCCTTCATCGGGTAGTGTTTCAGGTTGTCGGTGATGAGAGTGAGTTGGTGGTGGATGGCGACGGCCGCAATGGTAGCGTCGGTGGTCGCCAAGGTAATGCCTTTGCGGCCGTAGTCACGCTTCAGCAGGCCCGCCAAACGGGCAACCGCCCAGCTAATCGGAAGGTACTGCAAGCTCTAAGCAGTTCCCGAGTTGAGTCTCCTGATGGAACCGGAGACCAGCGTAAACTTCGGTCACGTTAATCGAACAGCAGGCCAGCAGGTGGCCTCGTTGCAAAAGTTCTTTGAAGAGATCGTCCCGGTTCTGCTTGCCGTTCAAAGCGTCAATGATCACGCTCGTATCGAGAAGGTAGGTGGCCACGTTAGCGGGCCATCACTTTCTGAAAACGCTTTTCGTCCTGCCGGCGCAGCTTGTCCACCCACTTCGCTGCTCCGCGTTTCAGCTCAGGATGATCTTTGTCCTTCCAGGAACCGGCTGCGGCTTCAATAGCCTTGAGCTGGCGCAGCCTCATGAGCTCTTTTTCTGCGGCTTGAGTCCGAAAACTGCTACGGCCACGCTTGCCCACGATAGTGTCAATTTGGGCTACTAAGTCCTCGGGAATGACAATATGAGTGCGTTTAGTGTTCACGGTTCCTCTCCATCAGAGTTTTACAATCCCACTCTAGTTTAACAACGAGTGGGATTTTGTCAATGAACGATCGTGCGCGTCAGGGCTAGAATCTGTCTTACCCGCTTCGTCAATCGGAATCCAAACTGCGCCAGGCCAAACACGGGTGCCGGCGTGCGCACGCCAGCCGCTGAGAGCGCACCTTAGTGGGCCCAGTCTCGTCAAGCGGAAGTCGCTGTTTCAATGCGGTGCGGTTCGCAAGTCGCCGTGCCGCTTAACTTCGCTTTCAGTTTCAGAATCCCAACGGCAGCTTGGCCGCTTCAGAGATAGGAACCCTCTTGCCCTCCGGGCAACGAGGAGGCGGCCCAGGCTCGAAATTTAGAAAGGAGTGATCTTCAAATGTCATGGAACGGAGTCAACAAAGTCATCCTGCTCGGCCGAGCGGGCCAGAAGCCGGAGGTCAAATTCACCTCCGGCGGCAAGCCTGTCGCCACCTTCTCGCTGGCCATCAACGAGTCCTTCAAGAATGGCAGCGGGGAGAAACAGGACCGTGTTTTATGGGTGCGCTGCGTTGCGTTTCAACGGGTCGCTGAAATTTGCGGCGAGTACATTTGACAAAGGCCGTGAACTCTTTGTCGAAGGCCGGTTGCAGACGCGGAAATATACCGACCGCAACGAAGAAGAGAAGACCGTGACGGAGGTGGTGATCTCGGAGTTGCGGTTGCTTGGGGGAAAGAGCAAGGCCAACGGGACCGAGGCCGCGCCCGCGGAAGCTGGCTCGGCGGCGACGCAGGCCGAGGACCCGGAGGACTGCCCTTTCTGAATACAAGAGGCGGCGATGGAAAGCGCCCACTGTTCAGGGAGGTGCTTACGCCGGCGGTCAGCGTCTCTTTGCCGGCTAACCCAATTGGGAGAAAGGAGCAACGTGTTTGTTGAACTGATGCCACTGCTCGCGGACCGCACGGTGATGATTACCGTGGCCCGCGTGGATGACCAAGTCTTACGTGTGAATGTGATGGCCACCAAGTCCGAAAGCGAGAATCCCGCGCTCAGTACCCCGCTGAGTTGCACCGGGGCGCCCGCTGAACTCGACGCCGAGCTGGGAAAGCTCCTGGCGAACTACGTCGAGTGCCACCAACAACTGGCTAGGCTTTTTCCGAGACTTCGCTCGGAAAAAGTGGCCCCCTGCGGGGGCAGCATAGAGAGGGTTGAAAGTACGTCGACGTCGCTGTTAATGTTCTCAATTTCTGTAGGTGAGAAGGAGCGACGCTATGGCGGACCCATTGGGCGAGCGGTACAGGGACCTTCTTCAAGGCTCTTATGACTGTGTCGACCGGATTGTGCTCAACGGTTATTTTCGCATGGCTCACTCGGGCGGTGGTTTCCGGGCTTGGTGGCAGAAGCTGGAGGGCTCGGAAGAGCATCTGGACAACTCTCATCTGATGCGGATGGCCGGTCGTTTCAGTCGTCGCCTGCGGGCTTTCGCCAAGGCCAACGCGATTCCAGTGATCGACTGCAAGCCCGGAGAGAAGAAACATGAAATCGGCGAAACACATTTGGCCCATCACACCGGCAAGCCAGGGTTGTTTTTGATTCTAGTGGGCAAAGCGCAAGCGCCGGTTTGGGAGGTAAGCGGCAAACATCACCTGGAACGGAAGAAACCCCTGCCGTACGTCAACCACTATTCGTTCCACATCTGGGACCCCGACTGGGGGCATCTCACCATCAAAATCTCCGGGCACCCTCCCTTCCCGGCGCAGATCATCTTGAACGGCCATGAGTATGTGGCCTGTCAAGCCCGCCGCCAGAAGATCGACTTTGAGAAGGAGGGAAATTGTTTCACCCGCATCAGTAATGCCGCGGGCTTGGCTCAAATCGCAGACACCTTGTCCGAGGAGCGGATGATAGGGCGTTTGAGCGAGCTGGCGGAGCGTTGGATTTACAGCACCTGTCTGTGTTTCGCGCTGAGCCGGGAGGAGCAGGAGCGCAGCGCATTTCATTATCAGTACTCGATTTATCAGGGCGAGTATAGCCGCAACTTGCTCTTCCAGCGTGGGGCTCGGATGGAGCAGGTGTTCCAAACCCTGGTGGACCGCAGTCGTGCCCCTTTGGGCCTGCAGCGCATCAAGACCATCCTGGGAAGCAAACGACGGCCCACCTTTCACCGAAAGGACAGAGGCTGGAGAGTCGTGGTCGAGAAACCTACGTATGATCTGACGGTGTTCAAGGTTAGCTGCGCACGCTTGGCCCTGAAGGTCTATACCAAAGGCGAACGCGTTCTCCGCCTGGAAGCGCTGGTTCATAACACCCAAGCGCTGGGCTGTGGTCGGGATCTGATCCGTTTCCCGCACATCGCCACGCGTTTGCGGCAGATCCTGGAACGTTTCGTTCAGGTGCTTGCGTGGGTCGATTCCTGCTTTGTAAGCGACGAGACTCTGGAACAGTTGCCACGCCCAGCTCAGGTCGGTCAAACACGCGTAGGTGGAATTGATTTGAACCAAGTCCGGATGCGAGCGGTGGCCGAAGCTGTCGTGGCGTTGGCCTCCGCGCCTGGTGGATTTACGGTCTCGGCTCTGGCCGCCGAGGTTCGGTCTCGCGGGCAAGAATACGGGCCTCGCCGCGCTAGCTACGACTTGAAAAAGTTCCGGGCCAAGCAACTGGTGCGGAAGATAGAACGTAAGCGGCGCTATGAGGCCATGCCCGACGGCGTACGGGCCTTGACCGCCTTGCTGGTGCTGCGCGATAAGGTCATCAAGCCCTTGCTTGCCGCTGCCTGTCGGCCGCAACGCCGCGGGCGTCCACCCTCGAACCTCACGGCGCTCGATCACCATTACTATACGCTTCGTCGCACCATGTCCCAGGTCTTCACAGAACTCGGAATCGGAGCATGAAAAACATCGACAATTCGTTTTACATCTTATGGCGCTAAGCGCGTAACACCTTGGCGGCCGTGAAGGCCGAAATGGAGGCAGCGGCGAAAGCGGCACAGGAAGAAGCGAGGAAGAAGGCCGAGGAGCGCAGGAAGAAGGTGGCGGACAAGCCCGTCGCGAATCCTGCCGCCCGGCTCCTGCCCCTAACCCCGCGCCGCCCGCCGCGACGGCGAGCTTGTTCGGAGACACGCCACCGGCGCACGAACCGGCTGCCAGGGCGACTACAACAGGAGGAGGTGAAGACGGATGCTCCAGGCTAGCCCTCTGAAAAGATCTTTTGCGTTTTTGGGCATGAAGCTCCCAGACCCAAACCCAAAGCTCAACGCCGAGGAAGTACGCTCATTCTACTCGGCCCAATATCCGGATCTGGCTACCGCTTCCATCACCGGCCCGGAAGCGGTCTGCGACAAACTGATCTTTTGCTTCGAGCGCGCCATTGGGACCAAAGGGTAGGAAGCGATGCGCACCACTCCCGAAATCCGGAAGGAAAGAGGCAGGAAGGCGGTCCTCGACGAACTCGAGCGACTGGGCGAGGAGCGCCATCCTCGGAACCAAACCGTGCTTGCGAGGTTTGCCCGATGCCAAGACCTGCAACGAACAGCACTCACATTCGCGCGAGCGGTCGACGCCGGGCGCCGTATCCACAGTGCAACAGCGCTTGCCCCGCCGGTGGGTGGCTGGTTTCTTTCAGAGCGCCTTCACGCATGTCAGCGGGGCAGTGCGACTGACCAGCCACCCGGCCGGCTTCCTGGGCCTGTGGCGGAGCCTCAAAGACAACCCGGATCCCTTCCCGGTTGAGTTTCTGGCCGACGCGAAGGAAACGCTGCGGCAGTTTGTGGAGCGCTGACGTCTATGGAGCACCATATTCACCCCGAGTTATTGAGGCGCTGCGTGCGGGTTTTGGTAGTGGGTTGCGGAGCAACGGGCAGTGCCGTAGCCGCAGGTCTTCCTTACTTACATCAGGCGCTAATCGCCTGGGGACATCCGGGTGGTTTGCACGTGACCGTGATGGACGGCGACCGGATCTCTCCCGGCAACTGTGCGCGCCAGCCCTTCAGTCAGTAAGTAAGCGCCTGTGCAGTTCTCGCCGCCACTCTAATGACACATCTGGATTTGGGTATAGACCACCAGCGTTTATTTTTCTTTTTGAAACCAGTTGGTCTTGAAGCTGTCCTTTTTGTCCCTATTCCGTCAAAAGCAGCAGTGCTAGTTTGGGCGTCTCCACGACAGTAAAACGGTGGAAGAGCAATGGCATTGGGCTGTCGCGTTGTTACACGTGAAAGCGCTGGACTACACCCGGTGTTGGTGTTTGACCGACGGAACGAGTTGCATTTGCCGCTGACTCTTTTCGCGGGCGAAGCGGTGAAGCGTTCAAGCTCCGGAACGGCGCGGCTCTATCTCCATGTGCTCATCCCTTTCTTCGACTGGCTCGAAACTGATAGATCCGAGGGTAGTGTTCATTCGGGCTGGAACAGCCCACCTGAAGCAGTTCGGCGAGAAGTTGACAACTACCTTGTCGAGCGTCTGAAGTGCAAAGTGAAGGAACATCGTGCCGGCTTCCAGCTTGTCTCTCTGACCGACGCTACGCGAACGACCGTCCGCGTTTTTCTGTCTGCCCTCAAACTGTTTTACCGGATTATGCGAGCGCAAGATCGTTATCCGCACTCGAACCCGTTGCTGGATGGGCCGTCTGCGGTGCTCGCGGAAGTTGAACTCCGATGCCAGGAGACTGTCCCCCTTCCACAGATGCCGTCTGTCAGCGGCGTCATCCCCCCACGCAAAAAACGTCTGTCAGATAGCTATTTCAAGCTTGTGGGTGAATCGTGGACTCCCCAGGTCATCGATGATGCCGCGCTCCCCGCCCGCATTCTGGGTGGCGGCCGCAAGGTTGGATGGCGATTGCAACCAGAATGCATTACTCGCATTCTTTTTGAATCCGGATGCCGCGTCTCGGAAGTTGTCGGGTTGACCCTCGGCGACTGGGCCGCGCGAGGCATGCTCCAGGAGGCTCAAGCGTTCAGCAAGGGAAGCCATGGAAGGCGGGTCAAGTTTATTCGCTTCTCCGCCGCCACCGCGAAGTTGCTGCGGCGCTGCTTCGACACCCAACGACGTCAACTGGATCAGAACCATTATGCCCTTGACGAGTACCTTCACAGGGCACAAGAGCATGGCGCTGACCTGTATCACGTACCCCTTTTTCTCTGCCGGCGCAGATCGCAACTGACGGCGAAGGCCTTTCGCGAGGGCTGCTGGGATCCAGCCTGCCAAGCTGCCGGGATCGTGGCCGACGTTCACCAGGCACGTCATTGGTACGTCACGCAGGTCATGCGCGGCATATACGAAACCTCTCGATCGCAGGCCGAGATTGATCGGCGCCTGCGTGAGTTAATCGAGTACATGGCGTGGAAGAGTGGCTGGGAAACATTGCAGGCCTACCAGCATTATTTCGACCCGCAACGACATGCCGAGATGCAAGATCAACTTCATCAACGACTGGATGCTGCGCTGAAAGGTGATCTGGGAAACCGGCGCGGCCCAGAGTCAGTATCGAGTGCTCCCCGCGATCCTAACCCTCAGGTAGACTTGCCCCGACATAGCCGCGAAAACGAATGCGATTCTGATCTCGAATATCTGATTACCCTGGGAGGAAAGCGTGCCGACGGCGACCGCGAGTAAGCCCTGGCAACGGCTACGCGGGAAGGTCGCGCCCAAGGTCTGGGTGGCACCAAGAACCGGAGTAGACCCACGAAACCAAGGCCATTGGCCGGATGTATCCCAAAGAATCGTCTCCTATTTAGAAAACAACGTGCTCAGCAGGCCCTGGAGGGATGCGCTGGCGCTGCTCGCCCCCGTCATGTTCGCCCGCCGATTTGAGGTGACTTCTGTTTTCAATAAGCTATCGACGCTCCATTCTCGATTTGGACGGTTATTTGAAGCGTTAGGGCTTACTCGGATGGAGGATTGGAACGCTACAAAACACATCCCGATGTACCTCAAAGCTGAGATTCTGCCGGAAGACACCCCAGGTGCCCGCCTGCGTTTTTGGACGGACTATAACGCCGCAAGCAAGGCCATGGACTTCTGGCTTATGGGGCTGCCGGAGAAACACAGGGCGGCCTATGAGCGGTTCACTCTACCGGTTGTTTCTCCTTTCTTCGTTGAAGGTCTGACTCGAGACCGGGAGATCGTCGAACGGCAGCAGAAGACACGCAAGATCGAAACGGGTGCTGTGGTTCCCAAATTCATCGCCATCCGGTCAGAAGCTCACCTTCGTTTCAATCGTGTGGTGCGGTTGCGCCGGGCCTACCGGGATGTTCTGCAGAGCTTAGGACCAAAAACCCGATTTCCGGTGACGTTTTCGTACGAGGAAGGGGGAGATAACGAACGAGGCATTCCTGCGCAAGAGCGACTGTGGTTTAGGATTTGGGATCGGCGAAGCTTCGTCCAGGCGCATGCGGAGGCGTACTACTGGCGCACCGTGAGCTATGCCCGTACGGGCGTGGGCGCTTTTGCCGCCGACCTAAACAAGCCTTTTCTGGAATTTGTGAGAGCGGAACGCTTGGTCGGCAACGCACCAGCGGCGGGGTTCTGGCTTGCAGATCTCTTGAAGCTAGGGGTAGTAGGCCAGAGACCCGGGTATGGCTCACCCGAAAACGTAAGAAGCAAGCGTGCCTGGCTCGCCTCCTGGGGATATTCCAACAGGCCTTTCCGATCGGACGTTGCCGGGCTCATGACATGGCCGAAGGCTGAAATAACCTTTATGAGGTGTGCGCAATGTCGATGTGAGGGTGTGCTTCTGCCTGTGGAATCGCTCTATGCGGGCGCCCTGTTCGGCTTGATGGCGATCGATCTATTCACTACGACGGATGCACGGATCAATGAAGTGATGCAGATTCGCCTTACGGATGACTGCATCGTGCGGCTAAAGATGCCGGCGCCTCCCGGGGCAGAAGATCAATCCGATCGAGTGCGTTACGTTCTCCGCTTGGTTCCAAAAGGCGAAAAGACCAATATACCGAAGGACTATTTCATCGGTGAACAGACTAAACGCCTGCTGGTAAAAGTCGCCCAGATGCTGGCGGAGCATTACCACCTTGAACCCGGTCAGGCTTTGCCCAGCGTCCATTTTCATGCTCATAACGGCCGGGCTCACCGGTTCGGAAGTGCACCGTACTTGTTTCAGTATTCCGGCGGCCATATGTCGGGGCAGACGATCAGTTCATGCATGCGATTCCTCTTGCATGGCATGGTGTTTAAGACGTGTGAGGGGAAGCTCGTGATATTGAAGTCGCATCTCCTGCGCCACGCCTTTGCAACCCACGTCGTACAAGTTGAAAAGATCCCGATCGACATTGTCGGAGCTTGGTTGCACCAGAAGGATTTGGCGACCACTGATTACTACTCCAAACCGACAGAAAGCATGGTGGCCGAAGCGGCGGACGTGTACCTGGCGCGTGTCGCAGCCCACATCGATGTTGACAAAGCAGTCCTCCGCTCGCCGCAAGAACTCCAGCAGATCTATGAGGAGGCCCGCGGCAGGGCCGGGACACTGGCAGACGTGATTGGCGGGCAGTGTGTCAGCCATGGCTATTGCGCGGCGAAGTTCGCCTGTGTTGGCTGTGCCGGTAAGGTCCCGGACCCGGCGAAGAGGGGCCAGGTTGAGAAGCATAAGCAGTGGGCATCGCTGCAAGTAGATTACGCTACCAAGGAAGGTCTGCTCCCCGAGGCCGAACGAATGAAACAGTTGATGCGCGATTGCGAAAGCGAACTGGCTGAGATGGAGATGATCGAGTCATACCAAAAGGACGAAGACCGTGACGTCCGGATCCACGCCGAGCCCTCAACCTGAACCCAGGCCGTGGCTCAAAGAGAAGGTATACGACCCCAAGCGGAGACGCACGGTCGAGCTTGTCAGGAGTAGTGTCGACGCATTGCGAAAAGATCGCAAGCGGGTATCGCTGGCCGCGCTCTGCTTTCGATCCAAAGAGGTCGATCCGGTCGGCAAGGGCATTTGCGAAAGTGCCATTCTCAGGAACGAGGAAGCGCGCAGCTATTATGAGCAATACCGCAGTTGGAAGGCCGATTCCAGAGCTCGGCAGAGCACTTTGCAAATCAAGAACGGAGTGGTTCCTGGCCGAATCAAAGCGAATCGCGATCTCGGCCGCGCGCGTTCCCGGTACTTGAAGCTGAGCAAGGCAGAATTGGTCGAGCGCCTTCTGGCGGTGGAACAAGCGCACGCGGTTCTCCAGGAGCAGTGGTTTCGGATGAACGATCAAATGTTGGATTGGCGCTTACGGGCTGAACGGCTGGAGCCTCGGCACAGTGAGCGATGATCTTGCCTTGGGTGGACTTCAAAACGGTTAAGGAAACCGTCTCGGTTGAGATGGCCATTGCGTATTACGGCGTGGTGCTCCGCCTCATTCACGGCCCCTATCTGCGGGGCCGCTGTCCGCTGCCAACGCACGCGTCGACAAGCAGTAATCAGAGCTTTATCGTTAATACCGAGAAGAATGTTTGGGCATGTCACTCGGCTTCTTGTGTGGCATCTCGCAGCGGTCGCAGCGGGGGCAATGTACTCGATTTCGTGGCTGCCATGGAGCGTTGCTCCCTCCGGGATGCTGCTCTCAAACTCCAGGACCGGTTTGCCGTTACCTTCACGCTCTCACCGAAGGCGACGATGGTTCCGGCTGGAAACGCGCGTTCATTCGCGCCGATGTCCGCAGCAGGAAGCAACCAGCCATTGGCTTTTACATTGCGGGACCTCGACCCGCATCATCCCTATCTCGCCGAACGCGGCGTGGACTTGAATTGCGCCATCCATTTCGGCATCGGCTTCTATGCCAGAAAAGGCTGTATGGAAGGCCGAATTGTCATTCCCATTCACAACGAAGATGGGGTACTGGTGGCGTACGCGGGAAGGAATCCCGGCCCCGGTGAACCCAGGTATTGGTTCCCCGCGGGCTTTCGAAAGTCGCTCGTGCTCTTCAACCTACATCGTGCTGTTGGCCACGGCCGGACGGTGATGGTGGTCGAGGGGTTCTTTGATTGCATCAATGTGCACCAGGCTGGGTTTCCGTGTGTTGTGGCGCTCATGGGTTCGTCCCTTTCGCAATGCCAGGAAAATCTTCTCCAGAAACATTTTCGAGAAGTCATCCTGATGCTGGACGGCGACAAACCTGGCTGGCGCGCCAGTGAAACTATCGCCGCCCGATTGGTGACGCGGTTATCTGTTAGGGTTGTCGCGACTCCGCCCAATGTCCAACCTGATGAAATGTCAGCAGACCAGATCCACTGCCTGTGCGACCCCGACTTTTTCTGATTCTGGAGTTGTACTTCTCTTGGCTCCGCCGTGCGAACCAGGAGAGCACTTCGATTATCCAGTTGTCACTAAACTACACCAGACCAAGGAGTGGGGATGCAAACTCACCGGATCCACCCGGAGTTGCTTGAACGACAGGTGCGAGTATTGGTGGTGGGTTGTGGGGGAACAGGCAGTGCCTTTGTTGCTGGGCTGCCATATCTGCATCAATCCCTTATTGCTCGTGGTCATCCTGAAGGTATGCACGTCACCGTTTTGGATGGCGACACCATCTCCCCCACCAATTGCATTCGCCTCCCGTTCTCGCGCTCGGAGATTGGTCTCAGCAAGGGATAGTCTTGGTCAACCGGCTGAACTTGTTCTGGGGATTTAAATGGGACGCGATCGCCGACTTGCAGCCTGGAAGCGTCGTCTCGCGCAGCTATTACGGGGATGATCTCCGTGCTCACATCGTGGTGGGATGCGTGGATACGCGGGTTGCGAGGGCAGCGATCGTGACGCGATCAGCAATTGCAGCAACGTGTCATACTGGGGCCAGATTTGGGC
>CAWDMC010000027.1:0-185995 GCA_963803295.1 uncultured Acidobacteriota bacterium
CACAAAGAACGCGGCTACTGGCTTCGCTCTCACCAGGCGGTTCCCTTTTTCAGCTTTTGGAGGTTCTATTGCCCTTCGAGCATCTTCTCGACAATCCTCGGCACAGCCGCAAGCGATTCATCCAGCCGTCCGGGATTCTTGCCGCCGGCTTCGGCCATATCCTTGCGGCCGCCGCCCGAACCTTCGACGAATTTCGCGGCTTCTTTCACGATCTTGCCTGCGTCGAGGCGGTTAGTGAGATCCTTGGAAACGGCCACTACGAGCGCGACCTTTCCATCGGCCACGCTGCCCAGGGCGATCACGCCAGACTCCAGCTTCGCGCGCAGGTTATCGATCATTTGGCGGATGGCGGCGCGGTCGAGTGAATCGAGGCGCCCCGCCACCACGCGTACGCCCTTCACCTCCCTGGCGCTCTGGAGTAGATCGCCCGCCGAAGCCGCGGCCTGCTTGAACTGCTGCGCTTCGAACTCTTTGCGCAGCTTCTTCTCGGATTCTTCCAGCTTCTCCGCCGCCACGACCAGTTCCTCGGGCTTCGAACGCAGAACGCTGCTTAACTGGGCGAGCGTCTGGGTCTCGCGGCGTATGGCTTCGAGCACGCCGGTACCGGTGAGCGCCTCGATGCGCCGCGTCCCCGCCGCCACGCTGCCCTCACTTACTACCTTGAACAGGCCGATGTCGCCGGTGCGGCGGACGTGAGTTCCCCCACACAGTTCACGCGAAAAGCTGCCATCTTCGATCGCCACCACGCGCACCTGGTCGCCGTATTTCTCGCCGAATAAGGCCATGGCCCCGGTCTCGATGGCGCGATCGAGATCCATCACCTGAGTCACGACTTCTTCGTTCTTGAGCACGTGCTGATTCACGAGATCTTCGATGTCAAGCAAGTCCTGCTCGCCCAACGGCGCGTAGTGGGTGAAGTCGAAGCGCAGCCGGTCAGGAGCGACCAGCGATCCGGCCTGTTTGACGTGGGTGCCGAGGGTAGTTCGCAAGGCCGCGTGGAGGAGGTGCGTCGCTGTATGGTTGCGGCGCGTGGCGTCGCGCCGTTCGGCATCGACAAGCGCGGTGACGAGGTCACCTACCGCAAGTTTGGCTCGCGCAATCGCCTTGTGGACGCTCAATCCCGCCACGGGGCGGTACGTCGCCGTGATGGACGCCACGTGTTCTTCCGATCCCGGCGCGGTGAAGAATCCCGTATCGCCGACCTGGCCGCCGGATTCGGCGTAGAAGGGCGTGCGGTCGAGCACGATCTCGACTTCCGTACCAGGCGCGGCTTCGTTCAAGCTCTCGCCCTTGACGACGAGTCCGACAATTCGGGCATCGGGAGAGGTGGTTTGGGTGTAACCCTCGAAAGTCGTGGAATGGTGTTCGGCGAGCACCTGAAAGACGGGCGAGGCAATTTTTTTTTCAGCACCTTTCCAGCTCGCGCGCGCCCGTTCGCGCTGGCGCTGCATCTCCGCGTTGTAGCCCCAAGAATCGATCTTCAGACCGAAATTTCTGACCACATCTTCCACAAAGTCTGGGCGCAAGCCAAATGTATCGTGAAGCTTGAAAAGCTCGTCCCCTGGAATCCACGCACGCACGTTCGCCGCGGGAGCAGGGTGCTGGCTAGGTCGAGCACTAGGAAGCGTTGTGGGATCGACGGCATCTTTGACCCTGTTAGCGGCTATAACCAAATCCCCCACGAGAGCTTCGTACGGAATGTAGTCCTTCCCAAGGAACACGAAGGGCGTCGTGGATTTCAAACGTTCCAATCCTACGCGTGTGGTCTGCTCGTACCGCTCTTCCTCAATCTTGATCGCTTTCGCGATATGCAACTCGCTCTCGACCAACTCGGGATACGCGCCCTTCATTATCTGCACAACTTCACTCGACAGCTTGTACAGGAACGGCTCGTTCAAACCCAGCGTCTGGCCATGATAAAGCGCCCGGCGCATGATCAGGCGCAGCACGTAGCCTCGACCTTCGTTCGACGGCAGCACGCCGTCGGCAATCAGGAACGTCGATGCCCGTGCATGATCGGCGATGATGCGCAGGGAGACATCAGTATCATGGTTGCCGCCGTATTCCACGTTGGCGAGCTCAGCGGCTTCATGGATCAGCGGGCGGAAAAGATCCGTGTCGAAGTTCGAAAGCTTGCCTTGCAGCACACAGGCCAGACGTTCGAGCCCGGCGCCGGTATCGACGGAAGGCTTGGGAAGAGGTTCGAGGTTAAACTCGGAGTAGCCAGGATTCTTCGGATCGTCGCTCACGCGAGTGCGATTGAACTGCATGAAAACCAGGTTCCACAGTTCCACGTAACGGCCGCAGTCGCACGGGAATTGGCAATCGGCATGACCCTCGTCGCTCGCCGCCGCACCCAGATCGTAGTGGATCTCGGAGCAAGGCCCGCACGGCCCGGTATCGCCCATCTGCCAGAAGTTGTCCTTCTCATCCAGGCGGAAGATGCGGTCGCGCGGCACACCCACGTCGCTCGCCCAGATCTCCGCTGCTTCGTCATCCTCGCGGAACACGGTGACGTAGAGCTTGTCTTTGGGGATGGCAAACTGATCCGCTCCGGTAATGAGTTCCCAGGCCCAGGGGATCGCTTCCTTCTTGAAGTAATCGCCGAAGGAAAAGTTCCCCAACATCTCGAAGAAGGTGTGATGGCGGGCGGTGCGGCCCACCTGTTCGAGATCGTTGTGCTTGCCTCCCGCTCGCACGCACTTCTGCGACGAACAGGCGCGCGAGTAGTCGCGCTTCTCGCGGCCCAGGAACACATCCTTGAATTGGTTCATGCCGGCGTTGGAGAACAGCAGCGTGGGGTCGTTGTGCGGCACGAGCGATGACGAGCGCACTACGCGATGCTCGCGCGCGGCAAAGAAGGTCAAAAAGCGGGACCTGATGTCGTTGGAATCCATAAGTTCAGTGATAAGTTATGAGTTATGAGTCTTAAGTTATGAGTTTTGAATCACGAGCCGTAAGTAGTTGCGAGTTGTCAGACCCCGTCCTCTTTTTCGAAGTGACTACGATCCTGGTAATAATGGCGATGATTTCCTCTGTTTCGGCCGCAAGAGGAGCCAAACGCCGTTTCGGTACAAGCCCTGATTCTGCCATCAGTCGGAGCCGATAGAGACTCTCTTTGGCTTCCTTCTGCGCCACGCCGAGCTTATGAACGAAATCGGCGCGGCTTTCACCCGCTTGCGCTTCCTCGATGTTCGCGCCAACGGAGGTAGCCGCGCGCAAGTACTGCTTCCCCAGAATCCATCCAGCCCCGTCCTTCCGCTCCTGCAGATACTGATAGAGCCTAACGGCGCGAAGGGCATAGGCAAACGATCGAGACCGAATGGTCGAGGGCCGAGGTCGATCCAAAGCGGTCCTCCCGGACATATCGCAGAATTCGCAACTCAGAACTCAAAACTCACAATTCAGAATCTCGTCGGCCGCGGGTTCGGTGAGGTCGACGTCGGCGGCAGTGCGTTTGAGTTCGGGCCGGGAGCGCACCGCTTTCATAATATCATCAGCGCGGAATCCCTGACGCATCAAGCTGGCGCAGAGCGAGGCTGTTTTACGCGGGTTAAGCGGAAGATGAAGCGACTTGATTTTGCGGTCGAGCGCCTTCTCGAGCAACTGGCGCTCGTCGGTCTCTTCAAAGGCTTGGGCGAGGGCCGGTTCGATATGGGGATAGTCCACCAGGCGCGACTTCAACTCCTGAAGGATGCGGCGCCGTCCGAAGGCGCGATTGCGAACCAGCGAGGAAGCCTGCTGCTCGGCGAATCGCTGATCGTCAAGATAGCGAAGCTCGCGCAGGCGGGCGATGGCTGCTTCCACCGCCGCGCCTTCGCCAAATTTGCGCTCGAGACGGCGCCGGATCTCGGCTACAGAATAGGCGCGTCGCGCCAGGGCGCGTAGGGCAAAGGCAAACGGGGTGTCGGGAACGGTCCGGCTTAGCGGCCTACCACTTGCATCCTTGGTTGGGCTTTCTGGGCCCTCCGGCGGCCTGTTCCATTTCTTCACGGGTTGATTCCGCCATGCTCCGGATGCCGGCAACGCGCAACTTCAGGTCGTCGGGCCGGGTAGCGTTTAGCAGGGCTTCATCGAGCGTAACCAGTCCCTGCAAATACAGATCATAGAGCGACTGGTCAAACGTTTGCATCCCATATTGCGAGCAACCATCGGCAATGATTTCAGGAATCAGGCGCGTCTTCTCTGGATTGCGCAGGCACTCGCGCACATAATCGGTGGCGATGAGGACCTCCACTGCAGGAACGCGGCCTTTGCCGTCCCCCCGGCGAACCAGGCGCTGCGACACGATGGCTCGCAGGGTCGAGGCAAATTGCAGTCGGATTTGCTCCTGGTTGTGCGAGGGAAATCCGGCAGTGATGCGGTGGATGGTCTCAGCGGAATCGAGCGTGTGCAGGGTGGAGTAGACCATGTGGCCGGTCTCGGCGGCGAGCAGCGCCGTCTGCATCGTTTCCAGATCGCGCAGTTCCCCCAGGAGGATCACGTCGGGATCCTGGCGCAGGGCGGCACGCAGGGCGGGTCCGAATCCCTGCGTATCCACCTCCACCTCGCGCTGAACAATAAAAGACTTCTTGTCGGCGTGCAGAAATTCGATGGGATCTTCAATCGTAATAATGTGGGCGGAGCGGGTCGAGTTGACATGATCGGCGATGGCAGCCAGCGTGGTACTTTTGCCGCTGCCGGCGGTGCCGGTCACCAGCACAAGGCCGCGCCGCTCGTCGGCAATGCGGCTGAGCACGGCCGGCAGATGGAGTTGCTCCAGGGTTTGAATAGCGACGTTAGGAATCACCCTCAGCGCCAGGCCCAGGCTTCCACGCTGGTAATAGATGTTGATACGGAATCGGCCCAGTCCGTTGACGCTGTACGCCAGGTCGACCTCCGAAGACTCATGCAGACGCTGTTTCTGCGCCGGTGAGGTCAACAACGTCGATACCATATCAAGGGTGTCCTCGCCGGTGACGAGGGGAAGGGAATCGAGGGTCCTAAGATCGCCGCTAACGCGAATGCAGGGACGGTTGCCGGCCTTCAGGTGCAGATCCGACGCACCGGCCTGGCAGGCCAGGCGCAGCATATGATTAAGATCCATTTGCCAGACCTTTCCTCGATTTTGCCGCCCGAACGCACGCGGGCGGAGGCGTGCCCGCTCCCGGTGAGCGTCTCCATGCTTTCCAAATATATTATCGGCGGAAGGGCAGTTTTCGTTAGTGGTATGAAAAACGTGCGATCGAACGTGCTGGTAAGCTGTTAACCGAGTAGGTGTTACACACGGTAGAAGGGCAAAGGATCTGCTCCGACGTCACTCAACCGCCACCGGCTGGTTGCACAGAGTGAGCCAACCGTACTTATCCTCGGCGCGGCCCTCGGCGATGGCCAGGTAGCGCTCCTGCAAGCGGCGCGTGATGGGACCGGCGGTGCCCCCGCCTACAACGATGCGATCCACCGATCGGATCGGCGTGACCTCGGCAGCAGTACCGACGAAGAACACTTCATCGGCGATGTAGAGAGCTTCCCGGGGAATCGTCTGCTCTATAACCGTGTGGCCCAGCTCTTCGGCCAGGGTGATTACCGAATCGCGGGTGATTCCGGGCAGGACGGCGGAAGCCAGGGGCGGAGTGTAAATACGCCCGTTGCGTACTACGAAGATGTTCTCGCCCGAACCCTCGCTGATGTTCCCGGAGGAGTCGAGCGCGATCCCTTCGGTGTAGCCGTTCGCCTGCGCCTCCATCTGGATCAACTGTGAGTTCATGTAGTTCGAGGCTGCCTTGGCCATCATGGGCAAGGTGTTCGGGGCCATGCGGTGCCAGGAGGAGATGCAGACATCCACGCCCTTATTCAAGGCTTCGTCGCCCAGATACTTGCCCCATTTCCAGATCAGCAGATAGGTCTCCACCGGATTGGTCAGAGGATTGACGCCGGGGTTGCCGTATCCGCGGAAGATCAAGGGCCTGATATATCCGTGCGCCGCCTGGTTCACGCGAACCAACTCGACGATGGCTTGCCGCAACTGCTCGCGCGTATAACCGCAGTCCATACGGTAGATCTTGGCCGAGTTTACCAAACGGTCCGCGTGTTCCTTCACGCGAAAAGCGGCGGGGCCCTGCGCCGTCTCATAACAGCGGATACCCTCGAACACGCAGGAGGCATAGCTCACCACGTGTGAGGCGACATGAACTGTGGCGGATTCCCACGGAATGAACTCACCGTTGTGCCAAACTTTTTCGTAATAGTTAATCGGCATGGCCATATCCTTCAATCCCCCGAGTTCTCTCGCCGCAGCTCGAGAGCGGTCTAAGAATTATAGCACGCAGGCTGCCGATAGGACGGCACGCCGGACCGGTGGATGTTGACGTTCTTCATTTTCAGAGACAGTGTAGAGGTGCCTTTTCCTCGGCACAAGGTCCAATGCGCGTGAAGGCGAATGGTCCAACTCCGTTCACGAGCCGGGTTTGCTATCCTGCTCGGCACTGATCTTACCCGCGATCTTCCGCGCGAGCTGCGATACTGCCGCCCCTGAGATCTCGTCGAGCCGGAACCAACGCCAAGCGCCGTCGGGATGGCTGTTGGATCCCGCCTGACAGGCATAGAGGTCGACTTTGATTGAGCGGTAGGTAATGCCGTGACGCAGTTCGGCAAATGGGGCCCGCACGACTTGATGGCCGCTCGACTCCGCCTGCCTTCCGCCAACTTCCTTCAGCCCACCGCCTTCTGCATTCTGCCTTCTGGATACTGCCTTGTGCGCACCACGCACTGACTGAAGGCCTTCCAGCTTTTCGTCGAGACGTGCAAGCGCCTCGGCGCGAGTGGATCCGAAGGCAGCGGGAAAATTCCAGAGATCGCCCAACAAACCTTGGTCCAAGCCGCGGACGAGCGCGAAGCGCTCAGTATGTACACGAGAATCGGGCTTTGCGCGAATCACTGCCGTTGCCAGATGCTGCACTTGGGTGGCGCGGCGCGGGCGCGGCTCCGGGTAAGCTTCAGGCTGGCCCAGGCGTCGAGCCTCGCAGGATCGCCTCAGAGCGCAGATGGAGCAGCGAGGAGCTTTCGGCAGGCAGACGGTCTGGCCCAGTTCCATCATGGCCTGGTTGAAGTCGCCAGGACGCCGGCGCGAAAGCAAATCCCCAAGGCGTTGCTCAACCACGCGGCGGAACGCCGGCTGGTTCACGTGCCCCTGCAGCACGAAAAGCCGTGCCACCACCCGAGCCACATTGCCATCAAGCACCGCGTAAGGCTGATTGAAGGCGATACTCAGGACGGCGCGGGCGGTGTAATCGCCGATGCCGGGCAGGCTGCGCGCATCATCGTAGCCGTCGGGGAACTCGCCCGCAAATTCAGCCACGATTTTCTGCGCGGCCTGGTGCATGTTTCGGGCTCGCCGGTAGTAGCCGAGCCCTGACCAAAGTTCGAGCACGCGCTCGAGCGGCGCGGCAGCCAGCACCGCCACACTGGGGAATTCGCCGAGGAAGCGCTCGTAGTAAGGGATCACCGTGGCCACCTGGGTCTGCTGCAACATGATTTCGGAGATCCAGACGGCATAGGCCGAGGGCTGTCCGCGCCAGGGCAGGCTTCTAGCATGGTATTTGAACCAGCCAAGCAGGTCACGGCAGATACGCGGAGAAGCGGCAGCCGACATGCTCCTAAAGTCTCCTTCGAAAATACCCCCCCACTAGTATGGGGCTAATGTACAAGACATCTTGACACGCAAAACCAAATTGCGCTACCGTCTTTTCGAGGTGGATTCGGGTCTCCAACTCGGCAACTCGACCAGGACAGCTCCGACCGCCTTTCGGCGGTCGTTTTCAGAGCGCTGGCAGCGCGAAGAACTTTTCGGCGAAGGTTTCCTTGCTGTTCCTCACATCTTCTTGCGGGGCTATGCCAAGTTGCATCCTCCCTTAACCCCAGGCGAGGCGCTTTTCGTTCTCCAACTGATGACGTTTAAGTGGGAAGCCTCACAACCGTATCCGAGCTATACGACAATAGCTCGGCACATGGGGGTGACGTACAAGATGGCGGCGCGCTACGCGCAGTCTCTGCAGATGAAGGGTTATCTTCGGCGCGGCACGCGAAAAGGGCGTACGAATCTTTTCGACCTGACGAGGCTCTTTGATGAGCTTGCTGACCGAGCGCTGCAACGTGAAAAGACTCGCGCGCAAGGCAAGGCAGAAATCGAGACTCAAGAGCCTCGACGTCAAGACTGGGAACATTTGTAGAAGGCTTCCGCCACTCTACATGCGGCGGACAACCGGGCCCGTTTTCGAGGGGCTTGCTCTAGGAGGTAAGCATGATACGCAAGTCAGACATCTAGCCTCGGCGATCATGCTCACCGACGCCGGGGCCTAAACAACAGAAGGCCCGCTCCGACTCAAACTCATGGTAGGGCGCGGTCGAAGCGGGCCGGCGTGAGCGCTACTTTAAAAATATCGCCGGTAACCTCCAAAAGGCTACCGACAAATAGATGTTATCACGAGCTGACGCGGAGCGCATCCTGACTTCACATATTGCGCGCGGGTTGCTTAAATCCGAAGCGACTTCCAGCGGCCGCGGCGGAACAGCATCATGCCCGCGGCAGCGATCAGCACCTCGGCAATGAGGATCGACAGGAATACCCCGCGCGACCCCAACCCGGCGTGGATCGCCAGAACGTACGCCAGCGGGATCTCCAGCACCCAATAGCCGAAGAAGTTCACCACGGTGGGCGTTCTCGTATCACCGGCGCCGTTGAAGGCTTGCAGCATCACCATACCGTAGGCGTACCCAATATTGCCGAAGCTTAGAATCCGCAGCGCCGACACGGCCAGAGGCACCACAGCCGGATCACGGGTGAAAAGGCGGATCACCGGTTCGGCTGCCAATACAAAGAACGCACCCACGCTGCCCATGAAGATCATATTGTAGAAGCCCGTGCGCCACACCGCCCGTTCCGCCCGCTCCGGCTCGCGCGCTCCCAGGTTCTGGCCCACCAACGTAGCCGCAGCGTTGGCGAGGCCCCAGGAAGGCAGAATCACGAAGATCATAATGCGAATGGCAATCGTGTAGCCGGCGATGGCGGCCCCTCCGAACACACTGATAATGCGCACCAGAACGATCCAACTGGCTTGGCCAATCAGGAACTGCACGATGCCAGTGATCGACACCTTGATCAAGCGCAGCATCACTTCCAGATCCAGGCGGAGCTGCCGGCGCAGGATGCGGATCCGCTCGCTGCCGCGCAACAGCATGAACACCTGGAGGAGCAGGCCGATGGAGCGTCCGGTGGTGGTGGCTACCGCTGCCCCGGTAACGCCCAGGCGGGGAAACGGTCCCAGACCGAAGATCAAGCAGGGATCCAGCACCAGGTTGATAAGGTTTGAGAGCCACAGCACGCGCATGGCGACGGCCGCATCACCCACGCCTCGGAAGATGGCGTTGTTCAAAAACAGCAGAACCAGCACCCCAGAGGCGCCCAGAATGATCCTCGCATAGCCGGAGCCTACCTGCAGGATGGCAGGCGTCGCGCCCATCACCCTGAGGAGCCGCGGCGCCAGGAACAGACAGGGGAGACCCAGCAGCAGCGCTATTCCGAGGCCCAGGGAGATGGCCTGGACAGCAGCCACAGCGGCTCCTTCGTGATCCTTCTCGCCCGTGCGACGGGCCACCATGGCCGTGGTGGAGAGTCCGAGGCCCATTGCTACCGCAATCACCAGAGTCAGCACGGACTCGGTTAGCCCGATAGTGGCAACGGCACTCGATCCGAGATGCGCCACCCAGAAAACGTCCACCACGGTGAACAGCGACTCCATCGCCATCTCGAGCACCATGGGAACGGCCAGCAGAAAGATGGCGCGATCGATGCCGATCGCAGTGTAATCCTGGTGCGAGCCGCGTATCGCCTCACGCAGGGAAGTCCAGAAACCGGGTGGAGGCGCTTCGGTTTGAGTCACGGCGGTTGTTTCGGGTGCTTCCATTAGAACACCTTGTAGAACCCGTTGCTTGCACCCGAAGGCGCGGCGCGGGGTCAGGACCGGTTTAACTGACGCGTCTACACGCGAGTGACAAGGCCAAAGAGTAACTGGCTCGACACGAACACCGTGATCTACATCGTCAAGGGCCAGTCACGGCACGCCCGCCGCAAGCTCGCACGAGTGAGCGTCGACCACGACGTCCGATCTCGGTGAGACCGAGGCGGAGATCCGCTTCGGCGTCGCCCGCGGGAAGCTCTCGGCGGCAACGGAGGCTGCCGTCGAGCTGTTCCTGTCCAAGATTGATATCCTGCCTTGGGACTCCGCCGCTGCGCGTGCATACGCGAAGGCCCGCGCCACGCTGGAGCGAATCGGCGAGCCGCTGGCGAACAGGGACTTGCTGATTGCCGCCCATGCTGCCGGCGTGGGAGCCGTACTGGTGACGAACGACCACACCCTCGAAGAGTGCTCGAAGGATATCGACGTGAGGCAGACGGTCAATTGGGACGATGTGAGCGTGAAACGCTGACTCCCCATCGGCTGATTTCCGTAAATATGGTAATATGGGAAGCTGTATGAAAACCACCGTTGAACTTCCCGAGGACCTTCTGCTCGAAGCCAAGCGGAAGGCGCTCGAAACCCGAACAACATTACGCGATATTCTCGAGCGCGCTCTGCGGCGGGAGTTGAGGCAGTCCGCCAGCCGGCCAACGCGCCGTCACCCCCGGATTCGTTGGATAACATCCGCAGGGGGTCTGCCGCCGGGCCTCGAGGTTTCCGACCGCAGCAAGATGTGGGATTGGATCGAGAAAGAGCGCGCGCATGATCGCCATTGACACCAACCTCCTGGTTTACGCTCAACGCCGGCATACCCCCGAGCACCGGGCGGCTCGAAGAGCAATCGAACGCGCCAGCGCCGATCGTCGAGGCTGGGGAATTCCGTTGTCGTGCATCGCCGAATTCTGGTGTGTGGTCACGCATCCGGCAAGCAGCGGGGGCCCATCGCCGGCCAAAGAGGCGCGCGGTTTTCTTCACGAGTTGATGGCGAATGGCGGGGCGAATGTTTGGACTCCAGGCACGGGATTCTGGGGGCGACTGACTCAATTGGCCAGCGACCTGAAAATTGCGGGCCCTCGTGTGTTTGATCTGCAAATAGCCTTGATCGCGTTTGAGAACGGCGCTACGGAACTTTGGAGCCATGACCGCGGCTTCGGGGTTCTGCCAGGGTTGGTCGTGCGCGATCCATTGTAGATAATCCGTGTAACCGCAGCAAGCTTGGGGTAGGTCTGACTTGTGCAGCGAATCCGACCCCGGCGCCCGCCGCAGGGACCCAGCGTGGGTGATCGAGGTCCGCGACCAGTACCGCGACGTACTCGTTCCGTTCTTCCTCAAGCGGGGGAAATAAGCAGGGGGGGAATAGGGACATGCGCGTGCCAGTCCCTTAGTCCTTACCTGCTTGTGGCTAAAGTTTTTCCTCTATCAACTTTGTACGCCGAGGAAGCAGGCGCACGGTGATGAAGAACTATCGGGGAAAAGGACGCCGCAACTTTGATCCGTCGGCTGACGGGCCCTACACTACAACAGTTTGTAACATCATGGCGAGCGAAGAGACGCGGACCGCAAAGGCGGCGGTCCGCGCTACGAACTTCCTTTCCCCGCCTTTTGGACATGGTGGAATCAAGCGTATTCAGTTGTGTTAGGAGTGCATCATGGCGACCACCCCGGTAGTGACCGTACGCTTGGAACCCGAGCTGCGGGAACGACTGGACCGTTTGGCGAAGGCGCAGCGCCGCAGCCGCTCGTTTGTGGCGACGGAAGCGATCCGCGAATATGTGAAAGTGAACGAGTAGCAGATCGAGGAAACCCGCAAGGCGTTGGCGGAAGCTGACCGGGGAGAGTTTGCCTCTCCATCCGAGGTTCGCCGCGTGGCGAAGAAGTGGACCAGCCCCAGGCGGAGCGCACGTGCCCGATAGCGGGCTTGAGATCCGCTGGCTGAAACGGGCGCTGGCCAACCTCGATGCCGAAGCCGCCTTTATCGCCCGCGATCATCCCGCCGCCGCTGCCCGCGTGGTGGAAGCCATTGCCACTACGGTGGAATTGCTCGCTCAGCATCCCGCCCTGGGCCGCCCTGGGCCGCCCCGGGCGCGTCGAGGGCACCCGCGAGTTGGTGGTCCCCGATACTCCGTACCTGGTGCCCTACCGCGTGCGCGGCCACGCTGTCAAAATCCTCCGCGTTTTCCATGGCGCCCGCGAGTGGCCGAAGCAAGTAGCAAGTAGCAAGTAGCGCGGACCTGCGGTTCAAGGTCCGCGGCTCTTCCCCGCATCATGACGAAAAGCCGCGGACCTCAAAATCAGGTCCGCGCTACCTTGCTCTTGATCGCTCAACCAACCCAAATTCATCCCGCGCAGAGTCATGGCGACGGGTTCTGGCGAACGTGCAGGTCATCCTTGCACCGGCGAACGACCAGGATCGGGTGGTAGTTTCCGCCGGCCCTCGTAAATCGTCACCAGAAGTGTGCTGGCAAGCACGAGCAATCCGCCAAATACCATGGACTTGGTCAGATGCTCATGGAGCACGACGAAGGCTGTGATTAGGCCAAAGAAAGAAATGAGGTAGTTGGAAAGCCCCGCCTGGGTGGCATCGAGGCGCGTCAACACGCTGAGGAACGCGAGCATCGCCAAAAAGTATTGGAAGAATCCGAGAATGAAAAAGCACAGCCAGACCACCGGGGTGAAATGGGGGATGGTCGCGAAGGTATGCGGTTCGGTAAAGATAGCGATAGGCAGCATCACCACCACTACGACACAATAACTTCGAAACAACACTTCGAGCGGAGAGTAAACCCTCATCAGCCTTTTGCTGTAGGTGTTGTAAAAAGCGCTCGCATTCATCGCAAAGAAGAGCAGCAAGTTTCCAATCAGATATTTGGAACTGGTGAGATTGACCTGCCCCCAACTGATGCCCGAGCACTCCATGACTCCCGCGAGGGCCAGCGCGAAGCCCCACCAGCGCACCGGTGTCATGCGCTCGCCCAGTAGCAAATAGGCCATGATTGCCGTAAAGATCGGAAGACCAAGCCCCAAAAGGGCGGCGTTAGAAGCAAGCGTGTATCGCACTCCCCAAGCTACGAATGTTTGGGTCACGACCTGACCGGCGACGCCGATCAGGACGAAGTGCCAGAAAGCGTTAGGCATTCTTGGGCCGCCGCCGGATTCCCCAAGGCCAGTCAGCTCTTCTCGTCTTGTTTTCCGGCGCTCCCTCAATACAATAGGCGCGAGAAGCAGGGTGGCGATGCTGATGGGAAAAAAGGCGGCAAAAACCGGACCCGACTGTCGCTGTACTATTTTGTAGACGACAAACTGGCTCCCCCAAACCATGTTACAGAACAGCAGTAAGCCCCAATCATAGAGTCGAGATCTGTTTCCCAAGTATCCCCCTACAGCAGGGGCGGCGCTCGCCAGCCACCGGCCGCCATGTGGAACGAACGTAGAGCTTCCGGGATTCCTACTGCTGATGTGGGCCGGCGACCGATGTCTGCGCCAAATGAAGGCTTTGAGGACTGTTGCCTTTGCCGCCGTCACCTGTAGCCACCTCGATCGCCTGCACCATCGCGTCTCGCTGGCACCCATGCAAATCTGATCCCACAAATCGTAAGGCGATGACGCCATTTTGAGGTTTAACTTCGTTGTAAACGAGGTCCACGGGTTTGTCGGCTCCAGCCGCCGTTTTTGCGACGTCAAAACTCTCGGCGACCTTTTCACCGTTCAGATAGATCGTGATGCCACGTTGGTTCGGACCATTGAACTCGGTTTCGGCGAACTTGAGCCGCACGTGATACTGGCCGGGCCCGACGGTCACATTTACAGTGAACTCCGGCCAGTGGACCCCGTAGCGGTAAAGTTCCGGGTCTGGCGTGTCCTTGATGAATACGGCCTGTCTCATCGTCCACCAAGTCCTGGCCACAGCGTCGGGCGACGGCTCGTACCCCGCCTTCTCATGACCGGTCCTGGCGATGAACTCTGTTCCTGGTCTCCAGGCCTGCCCCTCGGAATCAACGTAGTCCCGCCGGCCGGTATATCCAAAGATGAATCGCTGCGCCTCCGTCGGTCCTCCCTCCTGGCCAAAACCGCTGTCACCCGTGGCCTGCGAGTACTCGAGACCATCAACGTAGACTTCTTTGCTTTCGGCGATCGGATCGCCTTCTCCTAGAACGACCACTTTTAAGGTGTGGAAGTCATCGGACAGACCGTTTTTGTAATACAGAATCTGCCGCCGCAAGGGAATCGGGCTAAAGCAATCAATCCCAACCCGTTGCTTCTCCCCATCCACAAACACGTCGGCGAGACCGCCTTTTCTCCCCACTGCACCAACGAGGCGGACCTGGTTCCCCTGGAAGCGATAGCTTACGCTCGATCCGGATTGGGTCGCCATCTGTGAGGTTCTCCGGTAGTCCTGCTCGTGTGGGACCTTGTGCCATTCCCCCGTGTACGTCAACTCCCCCTCATCGACCATCACCTGGGGATCGGGACCCTTGATGACAACCGTCGCTGCGCCATCGTGACGCAGGTGAACCACCACGTCCCCACCATCGAGCGTCCGGACCGTGTAGCCGTTGGCCGCTAGGTTCGGCCGCTGCTCGAGCGGCCTGCCATCGGCCGTGACCGTCTTTGGTGAATACGCGAGGCGCAATACATCGATGCTGTTCGGTGGAGCGTCAAAGGTGGAATAGCGAATCTCGTCCGCCCCGTAGATCACCCTGGTAACGAGGCCGGAACTGCGCATGATGTGATTCTCACGGTTTGGTCCCATGACTTCGGGAAGCCATCCCATCGTCTTCAACGCATAATCGAGAGCCATGGGCTGGGCGATCTTGAACCACGTCCCGTCCACCAGCGGACCGCCATCGATGTTATCCATGGCTTGTCCGTTTTCCTGCCCGTCGTAGGTGGTGATCATCTCCGAACGCCGCCCGATTTCCCTGCCCCACTCGCTGTCCGCCTCAACTCCGTAGCGGGCGAAGGACCTCGCCAGTTCCTGCGGGCTATACGAAAGGGATCGTCCGCAACAGCCGGAGGACTCCGGATAGGCCCAGGCGCCACTGTAGGTATCGCCGTTGGATTGCGGGTTGACACCGGTGTGATTGAGATTGAGGCTCAGGATGTTGCGTACGTCGTTCTTCCAGTTCGTGAAGTAATCCTTGTGATCCATCATGTAGACTGAAACATAGTCGGTCGGATACAGCGTTTGTACAGGGTTCTCCCAATCCCAAAAATGGCGCCCCCAGGTGTCGTCAACATACCAGGCCGGCAGCAGGACATCCCGCAGGTACTTGCGGCCGGCGTCGCGAGCGGCCACAAGGCTGTTCCCGGTTCCGTGGTAACCCGTCCGGATCAACTCGTCAAGAAACCAAAGGATCATGGTCACGCCGCCGGTTTGCACTCCGTTCATGCCGGAGCCGCCTACGTTGTCGGCATAGCGTCCCCACGGCGAGGCGTTGGGGTCCGTACGACGGTTCCGGGCAAGTAGATCCGCCCAGTGCTTGGCCGTGTCATACCACTTCACGTTGCCGGTTAGCTCGTAGGCGTGGATCAACTGCAGGCCAAATTCTGCGACAATATCCAGTTGAATTTTGCCATTCCCGCTCTCAAGTGCTTCCTTGGGCCCCAATCGGCAGTCATGATAGGCGACTCCCATGGTCGGAACACTGATCAAAATGTTCGGCCAACCGTGATTGGCGCTGGTCTGGCAGTGTGCGAGGATGTAGTCAATGGTCGTGCTGATGCTCTTAAATCCCGCTGGATCGCCGGAGTAGCGGTAGTATTCAAGCATGCTACTGATGGTGTACGCTCCACGTTGAGCAAGATCACCGTTGTCCCAGTCTTTCTCGGGAGGAATGGTAATCTTGCCGTCGCTATCGATGTTCCAGTTGCCATTGAAGACGTACTCTGGCGCCGGCCGGACGGCGCCGCTGCCCCGGGCCCATGGGTATCGCTTAAGCGTCTCCGCGGCGACGCGAACGCGGAAGTCGAACTGCCCATTCTGTCCTGTGTACCACGGAGCGATCACACCGTTCCGATCTTCGACGGCGTCGTGACCAAAGTAGTGCTTCTGGGTCGTGGCGGCGTTTTCCTGTCCGCCTGAAACCAACAACAGCGTCGTGCCCAGTAGGAGCATCCGCGCAGCCGCGGACCACTTTGAGTGATCGCTGAGAATGTTATGCCCACGCATAGACTTAACGCCCCCTTCAGTGCTCTACGGCTCACGATCCACCTACTAAGCATTACAAGTTACAGTGACGCTCCCATCTGTAGCAGGCGCTGTCCTCAGCGCCGAAAACGCCGGTGGGGACACCGGCGCTACAGTAAGTATAAGAGCGAAGGCAGAATCCGATCTGGATCAGATCCTATTCTTCAACCGTCAATGCTCCAACTGCTTTCGACCGGCTCACCGTACGGACCTACGGAGTTCTTGCCAGTTCTTCCAGGATCGCGAGGCTCTCTTTCACAATCACGTCGTGTGCTTCAGGGGAGAACGGTGAAGCCTCCACCTCATAGCCTCCTTCCGCATGGGCACTGCGCGCTGGGATGTAACCAAAGCCGCCATGGGAGTAACCGGAGAACAGGGTATGGGCGAAAGGCGACTTCGACACGATCTCCTGATTAATCTCGGTAAAGGGCTCGCCGGCGATGGCCACCAGCGCGACCGGGCCGATGCGGATCCCCTGAAGGGGCCAGTCCACGTGAGTCTTGCCGTGATACAAGCGAGCGTACTCGGCTCGCCAACCCGCTTGGGTCGCTCTTGACGTCGCCGCACGGACGTCCTCCTCCGTTCCTTCCCTACGCGTTCGTTCAAGTTCCTTGCGAGCCGCTTCGGCCTCAGCGTCGAGTTCCGCTGGGTGCCGCCTCGGTTTCAAAGGAAGCCTCAAAGTGCGCCAGACAACTCTCAGCTCTGTGGAGGCAGGCTCCTTCGGACGGTCTTCATAGAGTGCAATCGGCGCCCCTGACTGAAGCAGTCCTTGGTACTGTTCCTCTTTGGGCAGCGTTTCGATACCTGCCGCCACCTTGGCGGCCTCCAGTCCCAGCAAGAATCCGAGTTTCCGGTAGACCTTCAAATCCCCGGTGAAACCGCGCCGCGGAGTCAGATTTCCCGTAGCTCCTTGCAGGAACAGCGAAAGCCCTCCCAGTTCTCTCTCCACGGTTTGCCGGACCATGCCAGGATAGTCGGGCGTGAAATACTGGCACTGCCAGGCCATGGTTGTAGGATGGCAGGCGTAGTGGATGATCGTCGCAACGGGGCTCTCATCAAGATCGTCGATGCGGACGACACGCACGGTGTTATCGGCGGGACCCTCCCAGTTCCGCCCAATCACCACAGTCCCATCCGGTAACTTGAGGCGCCGGTTAACATTGATCGAGCATTTGCCGGACCCGGCATTCACGCGCACCGGTTTCAGGCTCTGTTGTGCTTCCCACACTGCGCCGGCTATCCGCAGCGGCAGCGACTCCAGATAGCTCAGAACCATGTCGAGACCTTCGCTAATCGTCTTCAGGCGGAAGGTATTCGGTCCCGTGTGGGTGTGAGTCCAAGCGAGGCGAATGTTGTCGCGCGCAAGCCCCGTTAGGCCCACTACCGCATCGAGGATCTTGTTCGACCAGTCTGTCTCGAATCCGATTAGATCAAGATCGACGATGGCCACAGTCGTTTCGGGATTCTTCAATACCAAAGCCGTCGCATAAAGAGGCATATCAGCGGAAAGCCCGCGTTGGTGCGTGGCCGCGCCCCATCCTCCCTGCGGAGTTCCGGGTGCCGGAGTAATGTCACATCGTCCCACGCCTGCCATCAGATGACTCATCGCGTCCCTCGCTCGATTATTCGGAAAGATTGCGCCACCGCCCGCGCCGAAAAGACGCCGGTGGGGACACCGGCGCTACAGCGATGGGTCGTCGCTATATTTTGTAATCCTCGCTGAGTCTGCCCAGAGCCGCACCCGGATTCTCCGGTACCCCAAAAGCCGCATGGAGAGCAAAACTCTTTCAGCTATCCATTCTTGGCGCCCTGGCAGCGATCGATTCGCATCCTGGCGGTCACAGCATGGGCCATCATTTTCTCGGCTTGGCACAAGATGCGGACGACGACAGCATCCCCTCGCACCCGCAGCGCTACGGATTCGCCTGCCCCAATTCGCCCTATCGCGATCACACCTTCGCCTGTTCGCGCGAGTTGGACTGGTTGGTTATTCTCAATCCCTCTACCTGACCGAAGGCGTGGGCTGTTCGAGCACTGAGGAGGGCAGCAGATCACCGTCATCAGCAAAACCAGGCGAAAGCACGTCCGGCTCCAGCCGGAAACCATCGAGTGAAGCTGCTTCGTTCCAAAGCGCCTCGGAGATCGCGATTCGGCTCAGGCTGAGAGTGTTGCGAATCCACACAACACGCTGTTCCCTCGTATCGGGACTTCCGAGCGCACCCAGAATCATCCCGAGAGCCTCGCGGTCAGACGGCAAGTGCATCGGCATTCTCGCCGCCAACGGGTTCAATGAAGTTCGCGTGTTCAGGTACAGCTTCTCGAAGTCGACCTTCTGGTAAAGCCGGTCGTGAATCACGTCGGTGAAACCCATTCCGATAGCGTTGCCCTCACTCTCTCGGGTCAGGTCGCGCACATAAATGGCTGTGATCTCCGGTGCATCCTGGGCGAACGCCAGCGCGGGATCGTTGCTGTCGTTCCCGCCGCGCGCCCCGGTCGCAGGAAAGGGCCGTACGCCCCGCCCGATCACCTTCGTGTCAAGCCCTGAGCCCGCAATGTTCTTACCCATCTCGTCGACGATCAGCAAATCAAGGCTCGAGAAAGGCAGCCGCGGCACCAGCCGCCGCGCCAGGCGTAGCGCGTCTTCCTCCACCGCCACCAGATTCTGAGGGAGGGCGGAGCGCATCTCACAGAGCTCATGGAATTCGTTTTCAATCAGCTCGAGTCCGCCGAGGATTTTCCCAGTCCCGAGCACGTGGGCGGACACGGAGCGAATCACTTTCTCGTTGCCACATTTGCGAAACCAATGATGGCATTCACGCGCACCCTCGACTTTGCCGATGCCGATGGTGAGCATTTTCAGCACGCCGCTTTCGACGGCGCCGTAGAAATCGGTATGCGGCTTGGTGCGGTTGATCACCAGCACACCGTCGGACTGCCAGGCGTTCTGGTCCACGAAGACGCCAAAACCCTCCGACGTGTGCCCCAGCGCGACCGTTTCCATCTCGGAACGAACTTCAGCTCCGACCCGCTCGGCAGTGATGCCATAGTCCGTAAGGATGCGACGCTGCCCCTCCGCCGTGCCGCCGCCATGACTGCCCATGGCAGGGAACACAAAGGGGATAGCACCTTGCTCGCGCAGCCAGGTACAGGCCGCTCGCACTACTTCGCCAATATCCGCGATCCCGCGACTGCCCGCCGCGACCGCGATGCTGCGGCCCCGAAGGCTCTCGGGTGCAAAAGCGAGCGATCCCAGCGATCGGCGGACCTCGCGTTCGATATCGTGGATCGGAGGTAGGCTGGCTCGGGTCCGCTCCAGATAGCGAAATTGGGCGAGTTCAGGAAGACTTGCGTCGGTCATTGATTAATCCTCATGATTCTGACTGTCGTTGTTTCTCCAGGGCTTCGAGATTGCGGCTGCCAAGGCGTTTGCGGTACCTCTTGTCTTCGCCAAAGCCGGTAGTTTGCACAGCCATTCTGCGCTCCCCCCATCTCGCCTCGCGCCGAAAATCGCCAAGAGGCCCGCAACTCAAAGAGGCTACTGACGGGTGAATGGCGTTAGTCTCCAATGAGCCGTTTGACAATGGACTTCACCTCGTACCAGCCGGGCCATAAGTCTCCATCAGGTCTACTTGAGGCACTGAATTCCTGCTCAAGTATGCCCCACCGCCCCACGAAAATCAAAGCCGGACAGTGAGGTCGGGTGCCCAGGCTGGTAGCTGGTAGCGCATCTATAACGTCGTCGGCTTTGTCAAGGAGAATTTAGCAACACTCCCACCCCCGCGTGACGGAGGCGGGGTCAAGGGCGGTCCGACGCTTTTGGTCGGACCGTTCATCGCAGACCCTTGACCCCGACTCCGGCACGCCCACCCTAGAAGAGGGACGAAGCGGAGCGCTGTACAGCGATGCTTCGTCCTGGAAGAATCTTTAAGGCTTGTCCCGACCAAGGCTCGCCTCTCGAATCCTGCGGTGGACTGTTCCACCAGCCATCTATTCGGTGAAGTTTTCACCCCACCATGATTCTCTATTCGATCTCCCCGCCTGTGCAGGGAGGCTTGGCGCCCAATCAGACTTGCGGTGGCGAACCGCCCACCATGCGCTACCTCGGGCTACCAGGCATGCGAACCGCCGGTTGGGCCGATCTCGCCTGGCGCAGCTTCCAATACAAGCGCACTGCCAGCTGACGAGCCATGGCCACCTTGGCCACGTTTCTGCCCCGCCGGAAAGCCAACCGTTTATACTTACGCCTCAGTTCCTCGTCCAGCAGCGACGCCTTCTGGCCAGCTTCCACCAGCAGCCAGCGCAACATTTGGTTGCCTTGCTTGCTGATGTGACCCAGCCGTTGGTGACCCCCGCTGGAATCCTCACGTGGGTTGAGTCCCAGGTAACTGACCAGAGCGCGGCTGTGGGGGAAACGTTCCACCGGACCGACCGTGAGCACAAAGGCCAGAGCCGTGATCGGCCCCACCCCCGGCTGCTCCATCAACTGCACCGCCTCCGCACAGCGCTCGGCCTCCGCCTGCACCGCCTCGTTAAGCTCGTCGATGCAGGGATTGAGCTGGTCCAGCAGCTTCAGCAATTCTTCCCGCCGCCGACTAGCCCACGCTCCTAGGCTCAGCCCTTCCAACTCGGCTCGACCGCGTGCGCTCCACAGCTTTTGCTTGCGGCACACCCCCTGGCTCATAGCCAGAAAGTGCAGCTGGTTCTTCAGCGCCGTCCGCATCCGCACCAGCTTGTCGCGATGCTTCAGCAGTTGCCGCAAATCCCGCTGTTCCACGCTGGGCACCCAGACGCGCGGGAAACGGCGGCTTACCAACAGGTCCAACAGGTGTTCGGCATCACGGGTGTCGGTCTTCTGCCGGCGCACCGCTCGGGCCCGGATCGCGGCCGGATCCCCCACCCATAACTCGTGCCCCAGTTCCGCCAGCAAGCGCTCGAACCACTGGGTGTAGCCCGTCGCCTCGATCCCCACCCGCGACCCCTTGGCCAGCCCTGCATAAAATGTCCTCGCTTCTCCGTTCTCATGTTCCAAGCGGCGCGTTGCTACCTCGCCGTCGTCCGTGTCTACCATCGCAACAACCTGGTAGCGGGAATGCAAATCACATCCGATAATTGACATGTCGGCTCCTTTCCCGGCAGCCTTGGTCGGACAGCAAACCAAGTTTACCGGTTCTAAGGAGCCGACGACGTTATGGAATCAGACCTTCGCGGTTCAGAAGGTCTTCGGCTTTTTTCGAGTCATCCGCAAAGTCGCAGGTTTGGCCCCGGGCGGAGGTGTGTGCTACCCGTGTCCCCTCTTCTTCTCTGCGGAGACGCGAGTCAGTACCCAAGTGCCCGTACAGCAGATTATAATTTTCCAAGGATAATTCCCCTTTCCCATTAATCTGGGCGCCCGCGGGTGCCGATAAACCAATCAGCAGTGGAAACTCTGGTGATGTGGAGCGCAGAAAGATGGGAACATTCGTGAAGCAGGCGAAAACGCAGAACGGCAACGGTGAACGTACCCGCGTGGCGGTCGCCGTACCTATCACGATCAGGGCCAAAGACAAATTGGGCCAGTCTATCAGGGAAGAATCTCACACCATCGTGATCAGCAAGCTGGGAGTAAAACTCGTCACCACCCACGAATTGCCGATAGGCACCGAAATCACCATTGAGAATCACGAGAACGGCCGCACCTCCGAAGGTTACATCGTCTGGGCGGCGGACCGGCATTCTTCATCGGAACCGAACGAAGTAGGAGCCTACCTTCCGGACGGAGAGTTCCTCTGGGAACTTGACCTGCCTAGCGAAGGTATTGGGAGCGGAGTGAGTCGCCCCGGGCTCACCGAACTAGCCTACGATGGTGTCGATGAGCCGCTGATGGCGGTATCGTCCAAGTTACCCGAGGCGGACGCCCTTGGCACGAGGCTGGTTGAATCGCCCCCCTCGGCACCCACGCGGGTTCCCGGCGTCGACGCTGATGTTGCCGGCTCAGCCTGGAACATCGAAAGGGAATTGACTCCCACCGAGACGCCCGTTCGGGCAGAACGGCACCGGACCGCGGAATGGACCCCGCCGGCGGTCCTCGGGCTGGAGGCGCCAGCGGCAGGGTCAGGCGATCGGTTCAATTCGACGCTTGAGACCACGCTGAAGACTTTCGCCCGGCGGACCAGTGAAGCCGCGGAGGAGCAATCGCGAGCCTTTGAGCAGAAGCTCCACCGTTTTGCCGAACAGTTCTTTGCTGGGGCGCAAGCACGCCTTGAGCGATCGCCAGCATGCGACGACGCCTCGGCCGAGTTCCGCACGAAGGCCTTTGAAAAGCGGTTGTACGAAATCAGTGAGGAAATCCTCTCCCTCACGCAGTCGAACGTAGTCGCGGCGGCGAGACAGGCGCAGGAATCCGCCAGCGAGGCGTACTCTAAGCAAGTGGAGGAGAGTCTGCAAAAGATCAGCCAGCGCATCACCCAGCAGATGGAATTGCTGGCCACAAACCTGGTCTCGCAGGCGCACGAACGGTTGCAGGCGAAAGTCTCCGCCGCTGTGGACACGATGATCGAAAATGAGTTCATGGGCCGACTCGAGCGCAGGCTGAACGAATTCCAGAGTAGCGGCTGCGTGGAACTCACGGCCCGTCTCGAGGAGGCCTACGAACGGCAGCAGGAAACCTTGCTGGCGCGCCTCAACAAAGATTCCGAAGACGTCGTCGCCAATGCCCTCGCCCAGCTCCAGACGGAGAAAGGGAAACCGACGATCTCGCTGGCGTTACAGAACCTTCGCCGTCTCTGGTAGGAGCGCGGACGGCGGCTATCCCTGAGGCGCGCTATAGCGGACGCCGAATAGCCGGCGCTTGGTGCCTTTGACTTCCTGCCGGCGGGCAATCTGTGCTCGCATCTCGATGTTAGGGCCGGTGGCACTGTGAGGACAGGCGACCTGCAAACCCTCACCCACCTCGTACTCGACTTCACTCACAAAGGAGAAGCCGCCCTTGGAAACATCCTCTGTCTGGACGATCTCCACGGCCCCTGAGTAGCGCCGAATCAGGGCCGGCAGCTGCAAGGCGACCCGCCGGTGTTCCCGCCAGTAAAGGCCTTTGGCGATCATCTGCACCTGGCCGCGGTCGTCCACCGGCAGCTTACGTTCCTTCTCTGCGTAGCCCCAGGAGGTCACATCGCGACAGTCCTTGCAGGGCCAGGAGAGGGTGCCGGCAGTCTCAAGAACGTCAATCTCCACCAGGGAGAGCCTCCACAAGGCCACGGTCTGGCATCGGCGGCACTCCAGAAGAAGCTTGGAGTCGGACCCTTCTTCCGCACTGAGCGGCGGAAAGTAGATGCCCCAGAAATTATCCTTTTCGTTGAGACACTCCACCCCGAACTCCCGACCCCTCTCGGTCCCGGCCGCAACCGGACCCAGCATTCCATACATTCCGCCCTCGCCGGTCAAAGGTGAAACCAGGCCGACTACGCGGAAATTCGCCTCGCGGCGGCTGATGCGGTTGATCACCTGTACAACCTTGCCGGACGGCAGTTGCCGTGAGACACGAATCCGCGCCCCGTGGCGGTTCACCGAAACGGTCTGCGCCTGGCACTCCACAATTCGCCCGTCGTCTTCGTCCCACTTCATGGAGAGCGGGAACGAAAGCATCACCCGATCCGAGCGCCGGCGTTCACTTCGCATGTTTGACATGCCTGATGACCGGTAAGTCTAGCTCCCCTCCGGTTCCAAATAGGCAACCATAAGGCTTATCGGCAGAATGGCCGATAAGCTTCTGTGGGCTGGCCGCAAGGGAGTCTCCCTACTCTCATCATCGTCATTTGAATCTCCCAGCGCGCCGGCCATGAGGATCACCTACCGGTGAGGCTCCCACGCAGGCGAGCGATTACAGCGGGATGTGGCGTAGCCGCAAAGCATTTGAGATCACCGAAACGGAGCTGAAGGTCATGGCGGCGCTTGCGGCGATCGGGCTCAGCAACCACCCGAAAAATGGGTAGAGAACACCTGCCGCCAGAGGGATCCCCACCGAATTGTAGACGAAGGCAAAAAAGAGATTTTGCCTGATGTTTCGCATGGTCGCCCGGCTCAGGGCGCGGGCCCGGACGATTCCATTCAGGTCGCCCTTCATCAGAACCATGCCGGCGCTCTCAATGGCCACGTCCGCGCCGGTGCCCATGGCAATGCCAACGTTCGCCTGCGCCAGGGCAGGAGCATCGTTTACACCATCGCCAGCCATAGCCACGACGCACCCCTGGTCCTGCAAGCGCTTCACGGCGGCAATTTTCCCCTCCGGCAGCACTTCAGCAATGACTTCGTCAATCCCGAGTTTGCTGGCCACCGCTGCGGCCGCAGCACGAGTATCTCCCGTGAGCATCACGACCCGCAGTCCTTCCCTATGCAAGGACTGGAGGGCCTGTCGGGCCTGGCTCTTGACGGGGTCGGCAATCCCGATCAAGCCTTTGATGGCTCCATCGACCGCCACAAAGACTACCGTTTGTCCATCCCGTGCCAGTTCGGTGGCACGTGCTTGGAGGTCATCCGGATTCGGGCCTAGTTCATGAACCATCGCGCTATTGCCGAGCGCAACCGTGTGCCCCTCTACAATCCCCGTGATCCCCTTTCCCGTCACCGACCGAATGGATTGAGCCTCGACCAGATCCAGCTTCCTTTGTACTGCTGCCGTTACGATCGCTGACGCCAGCGGGTGTTCGCTGCCGCGCTCTATACTTGCGGCAAGCCGCAGGACCTCGGAATCTACACTACCTTTTGATGCGACGACAGACGTGAGCACGGGTTTGCCCTCGGTGAGAGTGCCGGTTTTGTCGAGCACCAGCGTATCCGCTTTCGCAAAGGCCTCAAGCGCCTCGGCGTTGCGAACCAACACTCCCGCCGTGGCGCCGCGCCCGGTTCCCACCATCACGGACATGGGCGTGGCCAGCCCCAGGGCGCATGGGCAGGCGATGATCAACACCGCGACTGCGTTCACTATGGCGTGCGCCATTCGCGGCTGGGGTCCCCAGAACCCCCAGGCAAGAAAGGTAAGCAAAGCCACTCCGACCACGGCAGGTACGAAATAGGCCGCCACTGCATCCGCCAGACCCTGGATGGGGGCGCGGCTGCGCTGCGCCTCACCTACCATGCGGACAATTTGAGCTAGCAGAGTCTCCGATCCGACCCGCTCCGCCAACATCACCAGACTTCCGGTACCGTTCATGGTGCCAGCGCTCAGTCGGCCCCCCACCGTTTTCTCGACAGGAATCGGTTCACCGGTCAGCATCGACTCGTCAACCGAACTCTCACCCTCGATCACGGATCCATCCACCGGCACTCTCTCGCCCGGCCTTACCCGCAGATGGTCGCCTGGCTGAACACGTTCTAGCGGTACCTCTTCCTCGGTATCTGCTTCGATTCTGCGAGCGGTGTTTGGCGCAAGTCCCAACAACGCCTTGATTGCACCTGAGGTCCGACTACGAGCCCTAAGCTCAAGAACCTGGCCCAATACTACCAGAGTAGTTATAGCTGCCGCGGCCTCGAAATAAACGCCAACATGCCCGGCCGAGTCTCGGAAGGAAAGCGGGAAAATATCAGGAAATGCCAATGCAACAAAACTGTAGGAGAAAGCAGTCCCCGTACCCATCGCGATCAGGGTAAACATGTTGGGACTGCGATTGAGGATCGAGGCCCAACCGCGCTTGAAGAAAGGCCAGCCTCCCCAAAGTACTACCGGTGTAGCTAGGAGCAACTGCAACCAATCTCGGACTGCTTGGGGAATCCAAGCGCGGACTGGCGAGAGCATTTCGGTCATTCCCAGACCAACAACCGGGAGAGTCAGGGTGAGGCAGGTCCAGAAGCGCCGGGACATAAGATCGAGTTCCGGATCGGGTTCATCACTAAGGGAAAAGGCCAGAGGCTCAAGGGCCATGCCGCACTTCGGACACACGCCGGGACCCTTCAGCCGGACTTCGGGATGCATCGGGCAGGTGTAGATGGCGTCAGCCGGAGCGCGGGGAGGACGCTTAAGCTCCGCGACAGGCTTCAGGAACTCGTCTGGGCTTGCTCGAAAATCTTCGAGGCACCTAATATTACAGAAGTAGTATACTTGACCTCCATACTCGAGTTGGCCGGCAGCGGTTGCGGGATCGATCTCCATTCCACAAACTACATCCGTCACAATCGCAGAAGATTCGGCTACCTCGCGATCTCGGTCTTGCGGATGACGTTGTTCTGCACTCATCAAGCCCATCCGTCCTGAAAGCCTTAGGAAGAAAGCGAACCCGCCGTTCTTGGGGAAGCCCGCATGTGCCTGAGATTCAGCCGGAATCCAAGCAGCAGGACATGGGTCATCCGTCGGTAAGGCGGCTACCTGCCGGAATGCGCCAATTCCGCGACATATTTGACGATGCGCGGATCTTCCCAGTCGATGCCCCCGATGATCTTGTCAGCGATATTGCCGTCGCGGTCGAGGATGTAGGTCTCGGGAAACGTCGTCGTGCCATAGCTTCGGGCGAGTTGGCCCCCGGGATCGCGTCCGATCGGATAGGACACCTGGTACTTCGCAATAAAACTACTGAGGGCATCGGCATCCTGGTCAACGCTGATGCCGATCACCTCCACCCCCTGGGCTCGGGCCTGCCGGGCGAACTTCTCCAGACTCGGAGTCTCTTCGACGCAAGGAGGACACCAAGTGGCCCAGAAGTTTAGAACCACGACGCGGTGCCGGTAATCGTCGAGACGGAGCGGCCGGGAATTCAACCCCGCTACCGAGAAATCGCTGGCAGTATCACCGACTGCCAAGGGCCCCGTGGTCCTGAGACGCTTTTGGATCAGCCATCCCACACCGCCCAGAATAGCCACGGCTAGAATTAGAAGGAGCATCTGTTTTCGGTTCATGTCCAAAACCCATTATAATAGTCTTTCCGAAAGCTAGAGGCAGCAATGCTGGGGTGAAGGCCGAAGAGACGGGAGAGTGCGACGACAGGGCACGGGCTTCGTCCGGTGACCGCAGGGACATCCTCATGAGTGAAGCGTCTCAAGGCCGGGTTTCAGTGATCATTCCCGCGCGCAACGAGGAAGCCAACATCGAGCGGGTAGTGCGTTCGGTGGCAGGCCAGGAAGACGTGCGTGAAATTCTTGTGGTTGACGATCGATCCGAAGACAGGACCGGAAAGATACTTGAGCAACTCCGAAGCAGTATCCCCAAGCTGCGCATCATCGGAACCGGCACGCTGCCGGATGGCTGGCTTGGCAAGAACCGTGCCTTGGCCACCGGAGCGCGTATAGCCGGAGGAGAATGGCTGCTTTTTACCGATGCCGACACTGACCACCGGCCGGGAAGCCTGCGGACGCTAATGGATCGAGCCGAACGCGAGAACGCCGCACTACTTTCCGTTTCACCTGGCCAGCGCACTGTAACCTGGTGGGAGAAGGCGCTAATTCCTCAGGTGTACGTCCATCTGGCCAAACTCTTCAAATTCGAAGACGTCGGCGATCCCCGCTCCTCGATCGCCGCGGCCAACGGACAGTATATTCTGGTGCGGAGGAACGCCTATGATCGCGCGGGCGGGCACACGGCGGTTCGAGGCGAGATCCTGGAGGATGTGGAATTAGCCCGCCGCATCAAGGCGTCTGGCCGGATCGTGTTCCTGCCCGGCGCCGCCTGGGTCACGACCCGGATGTACCGCCGCTTCGGAGAAATGTGGAATGGCTGGACCAAGAACTTGTTTCTCCTGTATGGCGGCGATATTGGCCGCCTCTTGAAGGAGGCAATCGAGACCTTGGGTGTCAACGTGCTGGTTTTCGTCATCCTGCTGCTGGCGGCGACAACTCTCACGAGGAACCCACTCGCTTGGACCGGCGGACTGCTGGCAGCCCTCTGCTTACTCGAGCTGGGCTTTGTCCACTGGAGATACAGCCGTCGCTTGCGGGAACTTGGATTTCCCCTGCGTCTGACGAATTACCTGATTCCTGGAGCGCTGATCTACGGACTGTTGCTGCTGAATTCAATGCGGGCCTACTGCTGGAGCGGCAGCGTAGAGTGGAAGGGCAGAGTGTACAGCGTCAAGGGCTGAAGCTCGGGATTGGTGACCATGATCTACTTGACCCGCAAAGCCGAATTTTCCGCTTCGCATTACTACCATAACCCGGACCTGAGCCCCGAGGAGAACCGGCGGATTTTCGGCAAATGCAACAATCCTCACGGGCACGGGCACAATTACACAGTTGAAGTGACCGTGGCGGGCGAAGTCGATCCGGTGACCGGAATGGTGATCGATATCAAAGCGCTCAAACACCTGCTTGAGACGGAGGTACTGCAAGTTATGGATCACCGGCTCTTGAATAAAGAAGTGCCTGCGTTTGAGAACCTGATCCCGACTACCGAGAACCTCGCCATCGAAATCTGGAGGTTACTGGCAGGGAAACTGGTAGGCGCAAAATTGCATCGAATACGCGTCTACGAGAATCCTGATCTCTTTACCGACTACTACGGGGATTAACTCGATCCGCATGGTTTATCTGACACGACGCTACCGGTTTTCAGCCGCCCACCGCCTGCATAGCGACATCCTGAGCGCAGAAGAGAACCAGAGCCTTTACGGCAAATGCAACAACCCGTTCGGCCATGGCCACAACTACGTACTTGAAGTTACGGTGGCAGGTCCCGTCGATCCGGCAACGGGCATGGTTTTCGATCTGGCAAGCCTCGACGGAGCAGTCCGGTCGGAAATCCTCGATCGTTTCGAGCACGCGAACCTGAATTTTGATCTAAATAGTTTTGCTACGAAGGTCCCGACCACTGAAAACCTGTGCATCGAAATCTACAGTCTGCTGCGCCCGAAAATTGGCATGAGTTCGACAGGTGTTGCCCGGCTCGCTAAAGTCCGGGTTGAAGAGACAAACTCAAACTCGTTTGAGTACGACGGAACGTGAGAGACCCGACATCGACCAGGAGAGGTTCTCGCCACATTTGAACGAAGGGCACTAGCTCTAGCCCGTTCGGTACCATCGAGGTCCGATCTGATGAAGATAAAGAACGCGGAGAATCTTAGATGAAGACTGCAGAACTGAGCGATTCCAGGGATGAAAAGCTTGCGCCTGCTGATCCCCTGCGCCAGAACATTCGCGAGTTGCTGGATCTGATTGGGGAGGACCCAGGCAGAGATGGGTTGATGAAAACGCCTAAGCGCGTCGCCGAATCGCTCCGCTTTCTTACCAGTGGCTATAGTAAGGATATCGATAAGGTCCTGAATGGGGCCCTCTACGAAGTAGCATATGACGAAATGGTGATCGTCCGGGACATCGAGCTGTTCAGCCTCTGCGAGCACCACCTTCTTCCCTTCTTCGGCCGCTGCCACATCGCCTACATCCCTACCGACAAGGTCGTGGGATTAAGCAAGCTGCCGCGTCTGGTGGATGTCTTTGCACGGCGCCTTCAGGTACAGGAGCGGCTCACCAATCAGATCGCCGAGACCTTGATGAAGAAGATCAAACCGCAGGGAGTAGGCGTGGTGATCGAGGCCCAGCACCTCTGCATGCTCATGCGCGGCGTGGAAAAACAAAACTCGGTGGCGGTCACCTCCGCGATGTTGGGCGTCTTCAGGGATTCGAAGCAGACAAGGGACGAGTTCCTGCAACTGGTGCGGGCGAGGCGGTAGCCGTTGCCACCCGCCCTATCTCGCCTAGTTGTTTTGTGATCCTACCTTCGCTGCGTTAAGCGCCGGGCCACCTAGTCTAGCAGCCTGATTCCAAATTGATGTTGCAACTCGGAGTGGCTGGCGCATACCGGGTAGCGCAGACCCGCTGTTGGGTTTGCGGCTTCTACCGTGGCCCGGAGAAAAGCCGCGGACCTAAAAAGCAGGTCCGCGCTACTTCGGTTTTTGTTGCAATGTTGTTTTGGAATCGATCTACTAGGGGCGCGGCCAACCCGGGAGGAAATCGCTTCCCAGCCGACTCGCGGTCGTGGTAGACTCTTTTGGTATATTAAAGTTGGAAATAGCGAGGAGAGTAGCGGATGCCGTTGACCCGGGATTCAAAATCCAGCGTTATAGACCGATACAGAGTTCACCCCACAGATACGGGTTCACCCGAAGTGCAGATTGCCATTCTCAGCGAGCGAATCACGTACCTGAATAGCCATTTTCAGGTCCATCGCAAGGACCATGCCTCCCGGCGGGGTCTCTTGATGATGGTTGGGAAGCGGCGGCGTCTGCTCGAATATCTGAAGCGAAGGACGCCGGATCGGTACAAGCGGGTCATCGAAAGCTTGGGTATTCGCAAGTAGCAGGTTGCAATCCGATAATTCAGGGATTTCTAGTCCAGCTAGCTGTCTACGTCTAACGACTCATCTGGAAATCGGCGCAAGTCAGGACGCGGTCGTGGGGCCAAATCGGGCTCGACGATCTGAAAGTCCGACTTACGTCGTGCTCCAAAGCCCGCCGTGTCAACACGTCTTCAAAGGGCGCTACCCGCGGAATATCACAACCGGGCACGTGTGCCTTCCTGGAAACCGCCACTTCCAGGCTGCGCGGAGAACCCTGAGCTCTAGTCGCGGACGCGAAAGTTGCGGTCGTCCCCCTGAGGAATGGCGTCTCACACCCAGCCGTAGCAGGAGATTCTTCGCTTCAGTCAACACGACGGATCACAGGCGGTTGGCACTCATGCCAATCGCGTAAGCCAACTCCCTGGAGACTGCTCCGGGGGGCCGCGGCAACGAGTTCCCGGAGATCCGGGAACCGATAAGGAGATTAAGATGGAACAAGTTACAATTCCCCTGGGAAACACCACTCTCACCTTCGAGTGTGGCAGGCTCGCCAAGCAGGCGAACGGATCGGTTTATGTGCGCTTCGCGGACACAGCGGTGCTGGCGACGGCGTGCTCCAGCCAACCGCGCGAAGGGATCGATTTCTTTCCGCTCACCGTGGACTATCGCGAGTATACCTACGCGGCCGGGAAAATCCCCGGTGGATTCTTCAAACGCGAAGGACGCCCGACAGAAAAAGAGATCATTACCAGCCGCCTGATTGACCGTCCGGTGCGACCGCTCTTCCAGGAAGGCTACCGGGACGAGACCCAAGTGATCGCGATGGTCCTCTCGGCGGATTCCGACTACAACCCGGATGTGATCGGGGTTGTGGCGGGAGCCGCTGCCCTCTACCTTTCGGACATCCCCTTCAACACCCCACTCGGCACCGTGCGGGTAGGCCTGGTCAACGGCCAATTAGTGACCAACCCGACCTATAATGAGATGAAGTCGACGTTGCTGAACCTGATCGTGGCCGGCAGTGAGGACGGGATCGTGATGGTCGAGGCTGCGGCCAGCGAAGTCTCGGAAGCCACTATCCTCGACGCGATTCATTATGCCCACGAAGAGATTAAAAGGATTGTGGCAGCCCAAAAGGAGCTGTTCGCCAAGCTCGGCATCAAGAAGCGGCCGGTTGAAGCGCCTCAGATCGACGCGGCATTCTATAAGGAAGTGGAAGATCGGGCCGGGGCCCGGCTTCGCGCCGCCATGGATACTTCCAACCAGGCGAAGCTCGAGAGTCAGGCCAAGATTGCTGAGCTACGCAAGGAGCTCAAGGAAGCGTACGCCGAGGACGAGAGCAAACAAAAGCTTGCCAAGCAGTACCTTGAATTGATCGAGGAGCGATCCTTCCGCCGGGACGTGCTCGAAAAACGTCAGCGCCCGGATCATCGCGCTTTCGACCAGGTGCGCCCGATCAGCTGCGAAGTTGGAATGCTGCCGCGAACTCACGGCTCGGCACTATTTACGAGGGGCGAAACCCAGGCACTAGTCACCGCCACCCTGGGTACCGCTGAAGACATGCAGCGATTGGACGTGCTCGAAGGAGAGTCCTTCAAGCGCTTTATGCTGCATTACAACTTTCCGCCTTTCAGCGTGGGGGAAACGGGACGGATTAGCGGTCCTGGACGGCGTGAAATCGGTCATGGCAACCTGGCAGAGCGGTCCCTGATCGCCATGGTGCCTGGAGAAGAGGTTTTTCCTTATACCGTGCGCGTAGTCTCGGACATTCTCGAATCCAACGGATCGTCTTCGATGGCCACCGTCTGCGGTGGGTGCCTGGCCCTCATGGACGCCGGCGTGCCGCTCAAGGCGCCGGTGGCGGGGATCGCCATGGGACTGGTGAAGGAAGGCGACAAATACGCGATTCTCACCGACATCGCCGGAGCTGAGGACCACTACGGCGATATGGACTTCAAGGTGGCCGGAACCAAAGACGGCATCACCGCCCTGCAGATGGACATCAAGATTACCGGCGTGACGCCCGCCATCATGGTCGAGGCGCTCGAGCAAGCCAAGGCCGGGCGGCTGCACGTACTGGGCAGGATGCTCGAAACCTTGCCTGAAGCGCGTACCAGCATTTCCACCTATGCGCCTCGGATCTTCACCCTCAGAATCAACCCTTCCAAAATCGGCGAACTGATCGGCCCCGGCGGTAAGGTCATCCGCGGGATCATCGATCAAACCGGCGTCAAGATCGACGTGGAAGATGATGGCCGCGTCAATGTCGCTGCCACCGAGCAGGAATCTGCCGACAAGGCCCTTAAGATGATCAAGGATCTGATGGCCGAAGCCGAAATCGGCAAGACCTACCTCGGTAAAGTCGTCCGGCTGGCGGATTTCGGCGCCTTCGTCGAGATCTTCCCCGGCACCGATGGCCTGCTTCACATCAGCGAAGTGGCCGAACACCGCATCAAGGATATTCGCCAGGAACTCAAGGAAGGCGACCAGATCCTGGTGAAGGTGATCTCGATTGAGGGCAACAAGGTGCGGCTCAGCCGCAAGGCCGTCTTGCGCGACCAGCGAGCTAAGGCCGGAACCGCTTCACCTCAGCATGATCAGCACGAGGCTAGAAAGTAGCCTCTGCTCAGGTACTCCCCATCCTACCCGTCCGCCTCTCTTCTGTTGCATGGGAGAGGCGGACAGTACCCCATCGCCCTCATCGGACCCTTCCGATTAACCGATCCCCTCCTCCCAAACCAAGACACGGTAGGTATGCGCGCAACACCAGCGCAGGAGCTAAGTGGCATCGTTCGTCCGCTTCTGGTAGTATCTCCTTGCCGGACAGAGTGGATTTCTTGGTAGACGCTCCACCTGAACCTCCCGTTCGTCGGTTCAACAAACCATGCCTCTCTACATCGTTGAGAAGTTGTTTGACGCCGTTACTGTCCTCGACTTACGGGGACGGCTCGTTCTCGGCCCCGAAACGGCGCATCTGCGCGAGAAGGTCCACCAGGTTGCCTCCGCTGGCAGCATGAAGATCGTTCTCAAGCTTGAGGGCGTAAGTTACATTGACAGCTCCGGACTCTCCACCCTATTGGCCTGCCTGGTTTCGACCCGGAAAATGGGTGGAGAACTTAAGCTGAGTCACCTCACTACGCGCGTGCACGATCTACTGCAGATCACCCGTCTGAGCACGATTTTTGAGACTTACAACACGGTGGAAGAAGCACGGCGTTCGTTCGATGCCGCTTGAGCGCCCGGAGCGCCCGCATACCGGGACAGGCACGGTAACTAGCTGATGTCAATTGATGCGTTCTAAAAGATTTGCCGGATGAGGTGGAGCGGATCTCGATTTGGAAAGGCTTTCTAGCGTCACCCGCCTTTGCGGGCCCGGGAGACGCCACCCCAGCTTAGCGTGCATTTGCGGAGATCCGATGCTCATGCTCGCGTTTCTGGGAATACAGAAGCGCCACCTATGGACGGGCAAGCCAACTCTTGACCGAATTGTAAGGGCCATCGAACGTGTTCCGGTTCATCACATGCTCAAAGGAGGAATCCCACTAGCTCTTACCGCGTTGATTGTTCTGACGGCCTTTCTTGCCAACGCCCGGGTCAAAGGCTCGGCCTGTCCCTGCGAAGCAACGCCCGAGATCAAAAACGTTCTGCACCAGTTGAGCGGCGGCCTGGAACTGGACCCCATTGCCCGAGGGGGAACAGAGGCGGTACTTGGTAAACTACGCCGCCTTATGGCGAACCATCCTGACAACTTGTTCTTGCATCGCACCTATCAGGATATTTCCCGGACTTCGCTTCCACCCAACCCGGAAGCATTGTCCACTGAATATCGACAGCAACTGCAAGAGCACCCTACCGCTATAGTTTACCAGTACTTATACGCACGCAGTTTGATCGGCAGCCAAACTCCCAAAGCCATCGACGGGCTCGAAAAGTTGCTGCAAGCTTCGCCAGATTGGGCTTGGGCTCATCTCGATCTAGCCGAAATATATTTGACTCCGAATTTCTCGGACCAGCGGAAAGCGCAGGCCTGTCTGGAAGGCTTCATGAGGCTTTGTCCTTCCAATTTGACGGGATACGACCACGCGAGCGAAATCGAAGATCCCGTTTTCCTGCGCACCAGCGTTCTGAAGCTACGAGCTTTGATTGGACAGCGGACAGATTGGGAGGTACTACCCTATTATCGGTCTCTGTGGTCTTTGCAATTCTACTCTTCGCAACCAAGTGAATGGAGCCAGGTTCGAAAACAGGTGGAACAGGATCTCCAGCGACTACGTCCCTTGGGTTTGGTGAATGAACCAGGGTGGTTGCTAGCTCTGAGGGATGGCTATAAACTCCTAAGCGACAAAGCTGGGCAGGATTGGGTGCGGGAGCAGTTAAGGGCGCAGATCAGCACGCGCCCGAGCGACGCTATGAGCGCTTTCGGGGCGTGGTCCCATGGCAATCCGAATCCCAAACTTGGAGACCCACCGGAAAAGGTCACGGCTCATTGGCAAGCTCTCCTCAAGGTGACCGATGAGTGGACCCAACAATGGCCGGATCAGGTGGAGCCCTGGTATCAACGACTCTATGCCCTTCGGCATTTAGAGGATGCGTCGCCAACAGTTGTGGAGAACGCGGGTGAAGCACTACTAAGTGCCTCTGCGAGGCGCGTCGGTGCAAGTCCACCCGCCTTCATAGTCGCAGACGTAGCAGAGTTGTACTCTCAACACGGTGTGCACCTGGACCAGATCCCAAACATGGTTCGAAGTGCTTTTGCACAATCGGAAAGTGCGCCCAAACCCGTGTTGGATACTGTTCCGCAAACAAAAATCAGTGTGGATAACGCTCGCGCTCAGGTGCGTTGCATCGGCTTGCTCGCTCTGACGGAGGCCGAATTGAAAACCGGGCAACTCGAAGGGTCGCGCGACGCCTTGCGCCAATTGGGCGAGGAATTGAAACGGCACCCGGCCGAGGAACCGGGGTCCGAGATTTTCTGGACCGCTTACCAATCGAAATATTGGGAACGAATGGCACGGTTGGCGACTTTGGCAAAGCACCCGCTCGACGCCCTGGCTTTCTATCAAAGCGCGCTGCAATTCGTTTCCGATGAAAACCTAATGCTAATGGACGGTAACCCTTTGGATCGTGACAGAGAAAGAGCGAAGATGTTGTGGAGCGAGATAGGCGGTAGCGATACAGGGTGGCAGGCTTGGCTGGCTGCGTCCAAGGTCCGCAAACCGCAAGCCGCAAACGGCCTGGACGTTAACTGGCACAAATGGGTAAAACCGCTGCCGGAATTTGCCGTCACCGACCTGCAGGGACGGACGTGGAGTCTCAATGATCTGAAAGACCAGGTTACCTTTGTCAACGTGTGGGCGACTTGGTGCATGCCTTGCCGGCAGGAATTACCGTTGGTGCAAAAGCTCTACGAGCGGCTTCGAGATCGCAAAGGTCTCCTTTTGGTGACCGTAAATATTGACGACAATCGCGGCTTCCTGGAGCCGTACATCAAAGAGGGTAAGTTCACTTTTCCCGTTTTACCGGCTCCTTCTCTGTTGACAAAGATCGCGCCGGGTTCGAGCATGCCGCTCAATTGGGTCGTGGATCGTAACGGTGTCATTCAGGCGGAATACACTGGCTACGAACCAAACGATGACGCGTGGGTCGAAAAGACTCTAGCGACGATGGATGAAATTGGAAGCCTTGATTAGTGTCGGTGCGACCGCTCTTGGGTAGATCGTCGGGTGGTCGTCCCGGTCACTTAACGTCAGGTCAGCGCTCTCCCGGTTAAAACGTCGGATTGCCATAGTCTTTACACAATTAACCAGGGCCTTACCCTTTCCAAAGGCTCCAACCTAATGTCCGTGGAAGTCAAGATTCCAGAGTGTTGCGAAATGCAGCACTTCTGGGATTTTCTCACTTCGAATTCTCCCAATTCACTCGCTAACCCATTGCAAATGGACAGGTCAAAAAATAGTGTCTCATCTGTCTCATTTGTCTCCATTGTCTCATTTTCATGGATCACAATTGGGAATGGTGGCTAGGGGCGTGGTGTGCGCCGAGACGGGACTTGTGTTTGCGTTTTTAGCGCCTCCGGCTTTAGCCCGGCAATCACGGATTCAAAGCTGGCGCCACATCGATCTGGCATGGCCTATGACTCCATGTTTCCAAGGAAGGAATCATGGCAGAGTGAAAAGAAATCTGCTGAAACGGACCCACGATGTTATTGAGAACACACGAGGGCTGCGATGGTCAGGCCCTACAAGCGCGCTGCTCCTCCATAAAAGAAGAACTGGCGAATAGCAGAACTGACGGTCCGCTCCAGGGCAGGTTCCGACGAGCCGCTCAGGACCGAGGAGCCAAAGGCTTCGGATTTCCGGATGCAACCATTCCGATCTCAGCTAATATTGAGCTTCAACGCAACAATGATGGAGGATCCTTTGATGGAGGCCACCGCAGTTCGAAGCGCGATCAATCCCGGCCAACTGTGGATCGACGGCAAGCGGGTGGGATGTACGTCGGGTAGAACCATAGACGTCACCAATCCCGCGACGGGCGAGGTGTTGACCACGGTTCAGCGCGGCGAATCTCCCGACGTGGATCGCGCCGTGCAAGCCGCCCGACGCGCCTTCGAAAGCGGAACTTGGCCCAATCTGAACGCCTCCGAACGCAGCAGGCTGCTGTGGCGAATCGGCGACTTGATCGGGCAGCGCCTGGATGAACTGGCCATGCTCGAATCGCTCAACGCCGGAAAGCCGCTGAAGAGTGCTCGCGGCGGGGATATCGAGCCGGCCGCTGACATCTTCCAGTATTACGCGGGCTGGGCACGCCAGCCGCACGGCGAAGTGATCCCGGTGGACGGGCCGTATTTCAATTACACCCTGCGCGAGCCGGTGGGCGTGGTCGGCATGATTACAGCCTGGAATTATCCCATGCTGCTGGCCGCCTGGAAGGTGGCTCCAGCGCTCGCAACGGGGTGCACTTGCGTTATCAAGCCTTCGGAGATGACCCCGCTCACAACCTTGCGGCTCGCCGAGATCTGCCAGGAAGCGGGCGTTCCCGATGGCGTGGTTAACGTGGTTACAGGATACGGTCCCGAAGCAGGCGACGCTCTCGGCCGCCATATGGACGTCGATAAAGTGGCGTTTACCGGCAGCATCCGCACTGCCCGTGCGCTGCTTAAAGCCTCGGGTGAGAGCAACCTGAAGAGGCTGTCGCTCGAACTCGGCGGCAAATCGCCGAACATCATCTTTCCCGATGCGGACCTGGATAAGGCCATTCCCGCCGCCTTCTGGGCGATCTACGCCAACAAGGGCGAAGTCTGTTCAGCGGGATCTCGCCTGCTGCTGCACGCTAGCATTCACGACGAGTTCCTCGAGCGCCTGGTAGACAAAGCGAAGAAGATGCGGGTAGGTGATCCGCTCGATCCCGCCACCGAAATGGGAACGCAGATTTCCCAGGCGCAACTCGATCGCATTCTCGGATACATCGACGCTGGCAAACGTGAGGGCGCGAAGCTACTCTGCGGCGGCGAACGCGATATCGAGGGCGACAAGTCGAAGGGGTTCTATGTCAAGCCCACGGTCTTCGCGGACGTGAAACCCGGCATGAAGATAGCCCAGGAAGAAATCTTCGGCCCGGTCCTGGCCGCCATGAAGTTCCACAACGAAGAGGAAGCCGTCTCGATCGCAAACGGCACTGTCTATGGTCTCGTTTCCGCGATCTGGACGAAGGACATTCAGTTGGCCCACCGGCTGGCTAAGCAGATCAAGGCCGGAGTCGTATGGATTAATACCTATAACGGCTTCGATAGCGCTACGCCGTTCGGCGGTTACAAGCAGTCGGGCTTCGGGCGCGAAATGGGCGCTCACGCACTCGAATCGTATACGCAGGTGAAATCGGTGTGGGTGGCCCTTTGAGAAGAGTTTCCCTCCACAGAGTTTTACGCTTGAAGGTTAACGCTAATCGTTATACGATTAGGATGTGATCAGGTCGTTTCGATCTAAGCAGGCAGAGCAGATTCACGCAAGGCAGAGGGTCAAACGCTTCCAAGCCGTTGAACGAATCGCGCAGCGCCGGCTGCGGCAATTGGATATCGCCGTCGAGCTTCGTGATTTAGCGTCGCCACCCGGCAATCACTTGGAAGGGCTCAAGGGAAACCGAAAAGGCCAATACAGCATCCGTATCAACGATCAGTGGCGCATCTGCTTTGTATGGCGCGACGGAAACGCGTACGAGGTTGATATTGTGGATTACCACTAGGAGTGATTATGAGCAAATCGAAGAAGTTGCCGCCCATTCACCCGGGCGAGATTCTCCGCGAGGATTTCATGAGACCCCTCAGTTTGACCATGAATAAGCTGGCAATGGACCTGCACGTGCCCGTGACGCGTATAGCTGAGATCGTTCATGAGCGCCGCGGAATCACCCCCGACACCGCTCTACGGCTTGGAAGGTACTTCAACACAAGCGGGCGATTCTGGCTCAATGCCCAAGCCGCCTACGATCTCGAAGTCGCAGAGGAAGAACTACAACAGGCGATAAACCGAGACGTTCACCCTGCACACACTTCGATTCAAATATCGGGAATCTGACGCCGACAGCCCGCGTCCATGCAACGTACCGACAAGTCAATGAACCTTAATACCATCGAGAAACCCAGCCTTGACCTCATTACCCAACGCAGCATCACCAGGACCAAGGTTGGCGGCTTCGCGTTTGGCGGGGAATCTCAGCGTGAATTTCGAAGACTTGGCAGGAGCGGAAAGTCCGGTCTTGGGAAGGGATGTGTCTGCGTTCTCGTGGGGGGCGTCGCAGGAGACGCCCTGTTGGCGCAGGTTTGGTCGCCGCAATCTTGCTAACGCTACTTTGGCCCATGTCCTCTGTCGCTACTCCGCATTGGAGGTCTGGGTTGTGGACGAGAATGGCCATGCCGTAGAAGGTATAACTGTCCGGCTCACTTGGCAGAACTACTCGACGGAAACTGAGGGACATGAGCAGGATTTGAACACCGATGAGAATGGCCACGTCGTCTTTCAGGCCCGGAAGTCCAGGGTATCGATTCTTCATCGAATCTTCGGCACGATACGATCGGCGACCGGGGGAGTACATGCGAGTTTTGGCGTTCACGCCACAGTGTTTGCTTTCGGATTAGGGCTCGAAGGGTCTGCGGTGACTGGCGACTGCCTCACAGATTGGACGGGCAGACCTGATCATATGGAATCAAGAATAGTAGCCAAACCAATGCTCTAGACGCAACTGACGCCCCCCTGAGGCGGGCCTGGCTACTGCGGCTGGATTGACCAAGAACAACATATAATCTCCATGGATATTATTCAAATCCAAGACCTCCTCACCCAGCACAGTATCACCAAGGTCAAAGTCGGTGGATTCGACATCGATGGCGTGCTGCGCGGCAAGTACATCAGTCCGGAGAAATTCGCCTCGGCAGCCGAAAGTGGACTCGGATTCTGCGACGTCATCTTTGGCTGGGATTCGTCCGATGCGCTCTACGACAACGTCAAGGTGACGGGCTGGCACACTGGGTATCCCGACACACCTACGCGCATCGATCTGGATACTTTTCGCCTGATCCCTTGGGAACCGGCCACCGCTTTCTTCATTCTGGACTTCTTCGACAAAGCCGGGAAACCACTAGCCGTGTCGCCGCGCCAAGTGCTGCAGAAGGTCATCGTCAAGGCCGAGCGCATGGGATTCCAGCCGATGGGCGCGGCTGAGTACGAGTTCTTTATCTTCAAGGAGGATTCGCACACCGTACGCGACAAGCACTATCGCGACCTGCGTCCGCTTTCGCCCGGCATGTTTGGATACAGTGTGCAGCGCACCGGCGTCTATTCGGAGTTGGCCCACCTGCTCATCGACTCGCTGCGCGCCTTTAACGTGGAACTCGAGGGGTTCCACACCGAGACTGGTCCGGGGGTCTACGAAACAGCCATCAAGGTGGACTCGGCCCTGCGTATGGCTGATAAAGCTGCGCTCTTCAAGTCGGCGGTGAAACAGATTTGCGCCCGCAGCGGTCTCATCGCCACGTTCATGGCCAAGTGGAACGCGAACTTACCGGGTTCGAGCGGCCACCTGCATGAGAGCCTGTGGAATCGCGAGGGAGAGCACAACCTGTTTTTCGATGCAGCGAGTCCCGATCGCATGTCTGCCTTGATGAAGCATTTCATAGCCGGGCAAGTGGAGCTAATGCCCGAGATCACGGCGCTTGTCTGCCCGACGGTAAACTCCTACAAACGGCTCGTACCAGGAGTCTGGGCGCCGACCAACGCCACCTGGGGCGTCGACAACCGAACCGCAGCCTTACGAGCCATCACCGGGCCTTCACCGAAGGCGGTTCGGGTAGAATACCGGCTCGCCGGCGCCGATATGAACCCCTACCTGGCGATTGCCGCCAGTCTGGCTTCCGGACTATACGGCATCGAACACAAATTGAAGCTGCCCGAGCCCTGCGGCTCCAACGCCTACGCCTCAAACGCGCCGGCCCTGCCCCGCTCGCTCGATGAAGCCACGCGCTTACTCGAACGCAGCCAGGTCGCCGCCGAACTGCTAGGCGAAGAGTTCCTGGATCACTATGTGCGCACACGCGAGTGGGAGGTCCGTCAGTTCGAGCGTGCGGTCACAGATTGGGAGCTGGAGCGATATTTCGAAATCATCTGACTCGATTCGGTGCACCGCAGTCAACACCACCCCTGGCCCCCTCCTCATCTAAGACTCATCTGAGGAGGGGAGTTATGAATTCCCCTCCTTGGTTAAGACTTGGTTAAGGAGGGGGGTAAGGGGCGGTTGGCTAAAATTCCCCTCCTTGGCTAAGGAGGGGGTAAAGGGGGGTGGTTGCCGGACTATGATCTCCATTTTTTCCTTCCCCACCCGCGTCATTTTCGGACCCGGCGCCGTTGACCAGACGGCGGATGCCGCTCGATCGCTGGGCATGCGCCATCCACTGATTGTGACCGATCCCGGTATCGTAACTGCCGGCCTGCTCGATCGGGTCAGAGCACCGCTTCGGCAAGCGGGTTTAGGCGTCGCTACATTCGATCGGGTGGAGGGTAATCCCACTGAAGCGAGCGTCCTCCCGGGAGTCGAGATCTACCAGGGCGAGCGCTGTGACGGGATCATCGCCGTGGGCGGCGGCAGTTCGCTTGACGCTGGAAAGGCCATCCGCCTCAGGATCACCCATACCCTGCACCTCGGAGAATACGACGACCTGAAGAATGGCGGCGACCAGATCAATGCCAATCTGCCGCCCATGATTGCCATCGCCACCACCTCAGGGACGGGCAGCGAGGTGGGACGCAGCACCGTCATCACCTTGAAGGCGACGGGTCGCAAGACGGTAATCTTCAGTCCTCATCTCATGCCGAACCTTGCCATTGAGGATCCGGAGTTGACGCTCGAGCTGCCCGCGCGCATCACGGCCGCAACGGGCATGGACGCGATGACTCACAACCTCGAAGCGTATCTCTCAAAGGGCTACCACCCCATGTGCGACGCTATAGCCCTGCGCGGGGTAGAGATGGTGAATCGCCATTTGCGTACGGCGGTCCATGAAGGCCATAACCTGGACGCGCGCACAGAAATGATGGCCGCCTCCATGATGGGCGCTGTGGCTTTCCAGAAGGGTCTCGGCACGGTCCACTCGCTGGCGCATCCGCTCTCGACCGTGGCCGGGCTCCATCACGGCCTCACTAACGCCATCTTGCTGCCCCACGTGATGCGATTCAACCGGCAGGTAGTGCGGGATCGTCTCGTGGATATCGCGCGGGCCCTGGGCGTCGATACCCCGAGCCTCTCGCCGGATGACGCCGCTAACGCTGCCATCACCGCGATCGAGCAGTTGAACGCCGATATCGGGATTCCGAAGCGCTTGCGCGATGCCGGCGTGCAGGAAGAGATGATCCCGGTGATGGTCCCTAAAGCGATGGAAGACGGTTGCCACCAGTTGAATCCACGTCCCACCTCGGCTGAGGATATGCTGGGGCTGTATCGCGAAGCTTTTTGAGTGCCGCCATGCATGATAGGGACGCGGAGATCGTCAGAAAAGACGCCCAGGACCTGCACGGCTTTGGGTACGCCCAGGAACTATTCCGCACGATGGGCGGCTTCTCGAATTTCGCCATCTCCTTTTCTATTATCTCCATCCTCACCGGGGCGGTCACACTTTACGATTACGGTTTGGAGAAGGGCGGCCCGGCGGAGATGTCCCTGGGTTGGCCGCTTGTCAGTGTATTCACACTTGCCGTTGCCGCAAGCATGGCCGAGCTCTCCTCGGCCTTTCCGACCTCGGGAGGCATGTACGACTGGGCGCGACGACTCGGTGGCCCGGGCTGGGGCTGGTTCACGGCGTGGTTCAACATCATTGGCCTCGTCGCCACCATTGCCGGCGTGGACTACGGCTGCGCCCAGTTTCTCACCCCGCTTCTCGGTCTGAGCTCAACCACCAGGACGCTGTTGCTGGTCTACGCTCTCATTCTGCTTTCGCATGGACTGATCAATCATTATGGTATTCGCCTGGTGGCGGCTCTGAACGATCTGAGCGTCACGGTACACATCGCAGGCGGAGCACTCATTGTCGGCGCCCTGATGCTCTTCGCACCCAAACATCCGGTAAGCTTCTTTCTGGAACGGACCTCGAGCACGCATTACCCGTACTGGTGGGCTTTCCTGCTCGGATTGCTGCAAGCACAGTGGACTTTCACCGGATACGATGCGTCAGCCCACGTGTCGGAAGAAACCTTGGACCCGCGGCGCCGCGTTCCCTGGGGCATGCTGAATTCGGTGGTGATCTCCGCGGTATTCGGCTACGTCCTCCTGCTGGCCCTGACGCTCTCGATCCGCAGCATTCCGGGCGTGCTCGGAGCCACCGACGCCGCCGGGAACAAAATTCCGGCTGTAATCGCGATTCTCCAGCAGGCGTTGGGCGGACGCGCCGGCAGCTTGATGTCGTGGCTCGCAGCAATGGCAATGTGGTTCTGTGGACTCTCCTGCATCACCTCGAACTCGCGCACTGTTTATGCCTTTGCCCGCGACGACGGCATGCCGCTATCGAGTGTCTGGCGCAGGGTTGTGGATAAGCACCTCACCCCGGCTCCGGCCATCTGGCTTTCGGTGGGGACCGCTTTCCTGATCGCGGTCTACAGCGGCGCCTACTCGGTGATGACTTCGATCGGCACAGTAGGGCTCTACGTCTGCTATATCCTGCCGGTATATCTTGGCTGGCGGGCGCGGCGAACTGGCGATTGGCGGGAGCGTGGTCCTTGGCACCTCGGCCGCTTAAGCACACTGACCAACATCGCGGCCATAGTATGGACGGTCTTTATCTGCGCGGTGCTGGTAATGCCTCCCAATCAACTTGCGGGCAAGACGATGCTCGGCCTCATCCTCGCGCTAACCGCCTGGTACATCACAGGCGAAGGCCGCCGGTTCCGGGCTGGCGTCGAGGCGCGGGCGGGAAACAACTAGAAATGTCGGCGGATCCAATCGCCGACCTCACGCGTGCCCAAAGTTCCACCGAGGTCGGAAGTTGTCTGCCGCTCCCGGATTGCCTTCTGTACGACTTGCTCGATCTCCTCCGCCTGCCCGGGATAACCAAGGTAGTCGAGCATCATACCCAGGCTGAGGATGGCAGCCATAGGATTGGCCACGTTCTTGCCCGCAAGGTCCGGCGCCGATCCGTGTACGGGCTCAAACATCGAGGTGTGTCCGGGATTCAGATTGGCAGAAGGTGCGATGCCCATGCCGCCCTGAAGCTGCGCGCCCAGATCGCTGATGATGTCGCCGAACAGGTTGCAGGTGACGATCACCTGGAATTGCGAAGGATCTCTGACCAGTTCCATGGCCAGAGCATCCACGTAGAGGAGCCGTGACTCGATGCCCGGATAACGCTCGCGCGCTTCGGCGAAGGTCCTCTGCCAGAGTCCGTGGCCGTATGGCAGCGCATTCGCCTTGTCGCTCATGCAGACCCTGGTTAGGCCGTGCCGGCGTGCGTATTCGAAGGCGTAGAGGATAATGCGCTCAACACCCTTGCGCGTGTTCACATCTTCCTGGATGGCGACTTCGTCAGGTGTGCCGCGCTTGAAATTGCCGCCAATGCCGACATAAGCGCCTTCGGTGTTCTCGCGAACGACGACGAAATCTATATCTCTCTCAGTCCGATCCTTCAAAGGGCAGAGCCGGGCGTCCAGGAGTTTGACGGGCCGTTGGTTGACGTAGAGATCGAGCTCGAAGCGCATGCCCAGCAAGATATCCGCTGCGTACTTCATATCGGGGACGCGCGGATCGCCGAGCGCGCCGATAAGAATGGCGTCAAAGTCGCGACGCAGCATCTCAATCCCACCAGGTGGTACCGAGATTCGCTCACGCAGAAACTTCTCGGCTCCCCAATCGAAGGTCGTGAGCTCGAGCGAAAGGTTGCGTTTCACGATGAGGACTTCGAGAAGCTTCACGGCTTCGGCGGTGACGTCAATGCCGATGCCATCCCCAGGGATGATTGCAATTCGCTTCATGACGTTTATTCTTCCACCATGATGGATTCTCTGCCCTCGCGCTCCGTCAAATACACGCCCAGAAGGATCGCCGTCCCGCCGGCGAGCACGCGCCAGTCCAGCTTTTCGGCTAGCAACCAGATCCCCAACGCAACCGCGATCACCGCCTGCAGATAGGCGTAGGCCGCCACCCGGGCCGCCGAGATCTCCTGCAGCACGTTGGCGTAGATAATATAGGAAATCACCGTGCCCATTAACACCATGAAGCCGGCTCCCCACCAGGCCGTGGCGGGAAGTGAAGTCCAATGAACCGTGAGCAGGTCATGCAGTGCGACAGGCGCCATGAAGACCGCACCCAGACTGAAAACCAAGGCGTTCAGCGTAATCGGGTCGTAGCTGTCAGCGACTTCCTTCATCAGGATGGTATATACGGCGAACACAAAAGTTCCGGCCAGCGTGAGTAAGTCGCCGTGCAGAGTCGCGCCGCTCGACGCCTTGCCGGTTGTGAGCACGGCTACGCCCGAGAAGGCGATCATAGTCCCTGCCACCTTCAGTCCGGTGAGGGCTTCAAGCCGGACCGCAACGGCCATGACCAGTACCATGACAGGTCCTAGGCCGATGATCAGGGCCGCGTGTGCCGCCGAGGTTCGATCGATACCACCGATGAAGCAAATTTGATTGAGCGAGATCCCGAAGAGCGCGGTCAGCGCCAGCATGCGCCACTGGCGCCAGGAAAGGGGTAATGCCGGCCGGCGGCGACGAGCAAAGAATAGACCCACGAAAATAGCTGCTCCGCCCGCCGCTCGCAGTTGGGCAAGCGCTAAGGGTCCCATGCTGTGTAATGCGAACTTGCCCGCAATAATGTTACCCGCCCAGCAAGTTGTGGTTACGAGCATCAGCACGTGCAGCAGCGCATGGCCACGGGGTCGACCCAGGTGTTGGCCTCCCTGGCCGGCCCGCGCGGAAGGATCCTCCACAAGCGCGGCCTTCTTATCCAAAGCTTTCCTTTCTTGTCGTCAGTCTTTCGATGCGATCGACTTTCGGCGCGAAGCCAAGCCCCGGCGTGGTAGGCACATGGATCGTCCCTCGTGGAGTCACCGTCACTTCAGGTTCGATTATGTCTTCGTCCCAGTACCGTTTGCTCGCCGAAACATCACCCGGCAAAGTGAATCCTGGCAGAGCAGACATGGCGATGTTGGCGGCTCGCCCGATACCCGATTCGAGCATACCGCCGCACCACGCGGGAATGCCGCGTTCCCGGCAGACCTCGTGCATGGCACGCACCGCCGTGAATCCGCCAACCCGGCCCAGCTTGATGTTGATGATACGGCAGGCCCCGGCTTCGATGGCCTTGCGGGCGTCATCGGCGCTGTGAATCGACTCATCCAGACAAATCGGCGTACGGATTTCCCGCTGTAGCCGGGCATGATCGAGGATGTCGTCCCAGCCGAGCGGCTGCTCGATCATCATCAGGTTGAAGCGATCGAACTGCTTCAGGTGGCCGAGATCGGCCAGCGAATACGCTGAGTTGGCATCGGCCATGAGTCGAATGTCTGGAAAGCGCCCTCGGATGCTCTCCAGCACGTCGACGTCCCACCCTGGTTTGATCTTTACCTTAATACGCTGATAGCCCGCGTCGAGTTCGCACTGGATTTTCTCCAGCAGTTCTTCCACAGAGTTCTGAATGCCGATCGAGACACCGCAAGGAATGTCGTCGAGGGTACCGCCTATGAGTTGAGCCAGCGGAATCCGCCGCCGTTCCGCTTCGATGATCCATAGCGCGTTCTCGATCGCCGCCTTGGCCATGTTGTGCCCACGGATAGGCTTGAACCTGGCCGCGAGATCGGATGGCGCGGTCCAGTCGTTTTTGAGAGCCCTAGGTATGAGGAAATCGCGCAAGATGTGCCAGGCGGTCTCAGGAGTTTCATAGCTGTAAAAGGGGGCCTCGCCGGCCGTCACTTCTCCCCAACCCGTCAGTCCGCCCGAATCGACCCGGACCAACACAATGCGGCGCTCAGTCGTGCGTCCGAAACTGGTTTCGAAAAAATGGACAAGCGGCAACTTGATTTCGCAAATTTCAATCCGATCGATTTTCATTGTTTATTGTCTTCTGCCCGTTGCTGATACTATTCGACCCTGATCAGCGGCTTGGTTTTCTCGATCACTTCGCCGATGTCCCGCGCCGGGATTCCTTGCTCGAGAAGCGCCGCGAGCAGTTGGGAGGCTTCTTCGGGGGCAACAGCAAGCAGCAACCCACCTGACGTCTGCGGATCGTAAAGCATAGAGCGAGCTTCCTCAGCGACGCTCTCCGCGAACTCGACGCAGCCACCGATGAACTCGATATTGCGCTTCAGTCCACCTGGAATAAAACCCTGGTGCGCATACACCAACGCCTCGGGTAGAAATTCCGGCTGGGACGAGTCGATCACCACGCTCACCTTGCTGCCCGCCGCCAGCTCGCGCGCGTGACCGAGCAGTCCGAAGCCGGTAACATCCGTGGCGGCGTCGACCTGGAACCGCTGGGCCACCTCACTCGCGGCTCGATTCAGCATGGACATCGACTCGACGGAAGCGGCCTGTGCGGCGTCACTCGCCTTCTCTTGTTTGAGGGCGGTTGAGATGATGCCGGTGCCCAGCCGCTTGGTGAGAATCAGCCGATCGCCGGCACGGGCCGTCGAGTTGGCCCAGACACGTTTCGGATTCACCACGCCGGTCACCGCAAAGCCAAACTTGATTTCCTCATCGCCAATGGAATGTCCCCCTATCACCGAGCAGCCGGCTTCCTGCATTTTGGAGAGGCCGCCCTGGACGATGCTCTCCAGGATCGCGACATCCCGGCCTGCGTTGGGAAATCCCACGATGGAAAGCGCGGAGATCGGACGCCCACCCATGGCGTAAACGTCGCTCAGTGAATTGGCGGCGGCTATCTGGCCGAAGGTGTAGGGATCGTCCACGATCGGCGTGAAAAAGTCCACCGTCTGGACAAGCGCCAACTCCGGCGTGAGTCGATACACGCCCGCGTCGTCGGATGTGTCAAATCCGATCAGCACGTTGGGGTCGGATTGTTTGGGCAGCTTGGCCAGCACGGAGTCCAAAATACTTGGACTCAATTTGGCCGCTCAACCTGCCGCTTTCACCATGGCGGTGAGCCGTATGCGTTCGTCCATAGCCAGTGATTATAGCCGTTCCACAATCAATCGGAGGGAAGGCTTTCTAGGCCCGGCAACATCCGCAAGGCAAGCGACTGAAGAACTGGCGTGTCCCCAGATCAGGCGGCAGTCACTGAAGGAGAAAATAGATTATGCAAAGTAGCCACTAACGGAGAGTTCACCTCCAACCAGAAATAGTCAAGTGAGTGAACAAGATGGAAGCTTGTCTTCGGACAAACTTCCGAGCATCGGAACCGAATTGTCTACTTGTCCCCTTTGGAACATATATCCTGGGTCTCCATTTGTTAGTATACTCACCAACCCAGGTTCAAAAGAGGGAAGTTCCTGGGTTAGGACTGGCGACTTCCGAGCGATACCGCGAAGCTCATCGGAACCATACGTTTCGTTCATCGTGGCCCGCTGGAGGATAGAACGAGATGACGAAACGGAGGGACCATGAACATACTGCTTTACAATCCTGACAACGAAGTTACCAACAATTTCATGCCGCATCTGTGGATGTTCCTGCTGAAGTCGATTACTCCAGCGGGACACAAGGTGCTCCTGATAGACGGCAACGCCCGGCGGATGAGCGAGCAGGAGCTTGTCGAGTACGTTCGCGATCACCAGATCGGACTCGTGGGGATCGGCGCCATGACCCGCATGATCGCCAAGGCCTATCGCATGGCGGATGCGATCAGGGCGGCGGGCGTTACGGTCGTTATGGGCGGACCGCATGTAACCGAAGCCGTGGATGAAGCCCTGGGTCGCGATGGCGGCCCGCGCCACGCGGACGCCATCGCCCTTGGTGAGGCTGACGCCACCTGGCCGCAGATCGTGGCGGACGCCGAACGCGGCGCCCTAAAGGAAATTTACGCGCCTGTTGATGCGGCGGGGAAAGAACAGAAGCCGGCACTAACCGACTATCCTGAGATCCCGTGGGACCGCATGGATCTCGACCAGTTTAACCTGATCAAGCACTTCCCCAAGATGGCACGGCGGCTCATGACCTTCGCCGGCATGACCTGGAAAACCTTTCACATGATTCCCATCGAGTCGGGACGCGGCTGTCCCTACGGGTGCGAATTCTGCACGGTAACGGGCTTTTTTGGTGACTCAATCCGCTTTCGCTCGAATGAGAGTGTCGTCAATGAACTGTTGCAACTGAAGGCGTTGGAACGGAAGCAAGAGGGGAAGATCGCGGTCTTCTTTATCGATGACAATTTTGCCATCAATCCCAGGCGCACCAAATCATTATTGCGCGAAATCATCGCCCGCGGCGCCCAGGTTCCCTGGGTGGCGCAGATCAGCATGAACCTGTTGCGCGATGAAGAACTGGTGTCTCTCATCGCTGCGAGCGGCGGCAAGTGGATTTTCATGGGTCTGGAGTCGATTGACCCGGAAAACTTGAAGAGTGTGGCCAAAGGATTCAACAAGCCAGCCGAGTACGCCTCAGTACTCGATCGGTTGGCTCGGCACAATGTCTACGCCATCACTTCTTTTATCTTCGGTATGGACGGCGACCGTCCGGGTGCGGCTGACCGAACCCTCGAGCAAATCCGCTCCTGGCCGCCTGGACTCCCGGTGTTTGGGCTGCTCACTCCCTATCCGGGAACGCCGCTCTACAACAAGCTTGCTGGCTCGGGGCGGCTCACCCGTCCCAAGCATTGGCTGGACTTCAAGCCCTTCATCATGGCCCATACACCCAAGGGTCTCTCCCCGGCGGAGGCCGAGGCGGAAGTGCGCCGCGCCTGGACGCGATCTTACTCGCCCGAGAGCATCGCGCGCGCCCAGCTCCGGCTCTCAGACGCCCCGCTTGGGGACCGCATTATTCATCTGTTGTCCGGCTTGGCCTTCCGGGGCATTTACTTTCCGCAAATGAGGAAGCGCGACTTGCTGCGGTTATTCTTCGAGAACCGCGTTCCGATTCTGGAAATTCTCACTCAGGGTCTGAAGATGCGTTTGCGCCGCGGCTCGAAGCCCGCCGTGACCGTCATGGCTCCATCCGGATCGCCCGGCTTGGTGGCTGAGTCCTCGCAAGCGGAAGCTTGACACGAGGCTGGGGCGGACCTGCAGTTGTCGTGCTTTGGGCCGTTCTATCCTGGATGACTCAGGTGTAGATCGGTGAGTCCGTTGATGACGAACTGAATGGCTACGGCTACTAGTGCTTAGTTGCAATAACACACGATATATTGTGTCGTGTTGGGCATGGCTAGGAATGCGCCCGCAATTAGTTGTGGTCCGCAAGATCGACAAGAGCTGGAACTGTTGGCCGGGAGTCGCACCGAGTCTCGGCAGATGGTGGAACGAGCCCGGATCATCCTGGGCTGTTTGGCAGGCCAGCGGGTGAAAGAGGTTGCTCGTGCTTGCCATACTCGCCCTAATACCGTGATCAAGTGGCGGCAACGTTTTGTGCAAGGCGGCTTGGCCGGGTTGCAGGATGCGAAGCGACCTGGGGCTCGACGGGTTTATGGCGAGGACTTTCGCAAGCGCGTTTTGGCCTTGTTGGAACAACCTCCGCCCTCGGGACAGGCGACTTGGGACGGTCCGGCGGTGGCGGCGGCGCTGCAGGGTTCGGTGCATGCGGTGTGGCGGGTTCTGCGCCAGCAGGGGATCTGCTTGCAGCGGCAACGCTCCTGGTGCGTCAGCACGGACAAGGCGTTCGCGGCCAAGGCGGCCGATATCGTGGGTTTGTATCTCGACCCGCCGGAGAAGGCGCTGGTGATTTGTGTCGATGAAAAACCCAGCATTCAGGCTTTGGAACGTAAGACCGGCTATGTTGAGACCGACAGCGGAAAGATCGTGCGCGCTTACAAGAGCACTTACAAGCGCCATGGCACGCTGAATCTTTTTGCGGCCTTGCAGGTGGCGACCGGACAAGTGCAGACGGCCTTCAGTGAACTCAAACGGCGGGAGCAGTTTTTGCAGTTTATGGATCAGGTGGTCGCTGAGACCGCGCCCGCACAGGAGTTGCACGTGATCCTGGACAACTACGGCACGCACAAAAAGTGTGACGCCTGGTTGGCCGCTCATCCCAACGTTCATTTCCATTTCACTCCCACCTCGGCCAGTTGGTTGAATCAGGTGGAAATCTGGTTCGGCATTTTATCGCGTAAGGCCTTGCGTGGCCTGAGCACGCAGAGCACGGCCGAACTCCGTCAGGCTATCGAAGCGTTCATCGCGGCCTATACGCAAAATGCCAAACCGTTCAAGTGGCGGAAGCGCGAGGTCAAAGGCTCGCAGCTCCGTAATACTATCGTTAATCTGCGCAACTAAGCACTAGAAGCAGTCCCGTAAACCGCATCATGATGCGGATCCCGGTTTCGCGCATGCCCTCGGCCAGATGCTGCGGCACGTAGTAACCGGTGGTGCCCTCCGGGCCCCTAAAACTGACATAAGATGGGGGCCATGCTTGTGTCCTTGGTGACAGCGGCAGCCGGGCCGGCCGCAGGTGCGATAGGTCTCGGAGAGAGAGCCGAAGAGGGCGCGACGGGACAGGAGGCGATGCGGCGGAGGAGGTCGTCTCGGGTTTTGAGAGTCTTCGTAATCGACATAATCGATTATGATAATTAGCACCTTGCGGAGCTCGTGTCAAGTCCAAAATGAAGCGTTCGGACCAAATTCGCGCTATGTCCAACGCAAAAACACGGGTACAAACCGGTCATTTTTGCACCGAGAAGTAGCTAGCTATGTGGACCCGACATGCCGGAAATTGGCTTTGAAGCCATCGCTGTACTCCTACTCCTGCTCCCGGGCTTCTTATGCGCCCGGCTCGCCCAATACCTTTGTGTTAGGCACGAGCTGTCACCCTGGATACTGTTGTTCATGCGCTCCTCTACAGTTTCTTAATCTATGTAATCTTCACCAGCTTGGCTGGACAGCTACCGGTTGCATGGCGAGTGGAGACCCTCGGGCAGACCCAACGCTATTCAGTCGAGGCACGGGCTCTTCCGTTGCTTGGACTAGCAGGAATCTCCTGTGGGCTGGCCGAAGCATTTTCGCAATCAATAATTCGCTGTCCATTCACCGGTGTCGAATCGTTCATGATGCCGCCGGGAATCTCTCGACTTTCTTCCCGGCGAAACCCCTGCACGTCGCTTGGCGTGTGGCTCGACCCGGTCAAGACGCTTACGATGAGAGATGAAATGCACGATTCGTCAGTAAAATTCATGGGTTAATTCGGGTTCGGGCAACTTGCCAAGAGCGTGATACAGCGCGAGTTCCGTAATGCGAAAGGTTCGGAAGCCATAGGATTTTCTCATGGTCACTTTGGCTTTGTTGTTCAGACCCTCGACCACCCCGCTGGAAAACTGTTTTTGCGCCTTGAAATAATTGAGGAGGAGATCACGGTGGCGGCGCAGCGTCTTGGCCATTTTCTTCATCGGTTCGATCCGGGAGCGCATCGTCTGGCGGCACCATTCGTCCAAGAACTTGCCCGCCCAGGTGGGCGAATGGTAGTCCCACAACTGCTGGAAGTCTTCTTTCAGAAGGTAGGCTCGCACGGTTTTCAGGTTGCAGCGCAGCAGATCGCGTAGGCGAAACCTCTGCGAAGGAGTGAGGTTGCTTTTACGCTTGAGGATGCACCAGCGGGATTTCTTCAATAAGGGTTCATGGCCTTGCTGCTTCAGGTGACGGGACTCGGCCGCCCGGACATCGTCCAAAGCCATGTTCATCTGGGACACGATATGGAAGCGATCCAGGATATGAAGCGCTTGCGAACATCTTTCCCGAATTACGCGCAGATAGGGCTTCCACAGATCCGAGCAGACGAATTTGATCTGTGCCGCCAACTCCGTGCCGATCATCGTGAAGAACCCTTCGAAAGTCTCGACCGTTCGCTCCTTGCCCACCCAGAGCAAGCGGGTCAGTTGGGGATCAATCTGATAGACCAGGGTCAGATACTTGTGGCCTTTGGCATACTGGATTTCGTCCACGCCGAGGGCCGTTATCGTTCCCAGGGTGCGATGTTCCAGTCCCCAGCTGACCACGTACTCCACCGCCTGACAGACCTTCTCCCAAGAAGTGCGAAAGGCTCGGGCCGTTTCCTGCCAGGAGAGTTGGCGTGCCCAGTGGGCGAGAAACTGCATGTAGACTTTGGTAAGCTGATGCTTGCCGGTAGCCCACGGCACCTCCTCGACGACGATGCCGCAGGTTTTGCAGTTGACCCGTCGCATGCGGTAGAGCAGGAATATCAGATAGCCCCAAAAAGGAATGAACTCGAATCGCCTCTGGGGAAGGCGGTCGTAGCCGGGAGCCGACCGGTGGCAGGCCGAGCAAAGCGCCGCCTAGCCTTTTCGGGGTCGCACCTGCACTTCCAGGGTGGTGCGCTCGGTCGGGCTGAACCGCGCCCTCTCGTAGACAAATCCGCGAAAGTGATGACAACGGTTGAGAAGGGTAATCAAGCGCATGGGGAAGCCAACCTCGCGGGTCAAGACTTCCACCGTAAACGATTCCGCGCCGCCCAGCCAGTCCCCTCTGGAGACGTATGGCAAGGACCTGGACGCGTGGCCACGCAGTTGGATGGGCTTTCCTCAGGACATCCCTCCGGGAGAGAAGATGGTGGCCTGTTTTCGCCCTTTTCTCAGCTATCTGATCCAACAGAACCTTTCTCGCAAGACCCTTCGCAAGCACGTTGACAATCTCTGGATGCTGGGAGGAGAAATCATTCGAGACCTCAATCAAACTCCTTCCCTCCGGAAAGTACCCCTCGAGGACCTGATCTTCGAGGTCGTGCAGGAAGGAGGGCCGCTGCTCTATCATTCTGACTCCGAGGACCAGCAACGGTCATTTGAATCTACCTGCAGGAAGTTCTGTCGCTTCCTTGAACAGCAACGCTCTTAATCAACCTCAGCTACCCACAGATTCCGCTGAGGAAGCAAATGCACAAGATGAAGTTGCGAAACAGGTCGTGAGATAGTATTGTGCAGGTCCGGCTTCGCTCCTGAAGAGAGCCCTTCGCAGTGAGTGCGAGATCAATATTCGGGAGAGATTCAATGGTCAGTAGACGGAGGATGCTCAGGCGACTGGCGGGCGTGGCAGGAGCTTCAGCGGTAATCAATTCGCTGACCCTACCGGCTTTTGAAAAAGCGGCAGTCCCGAAGCAGATCAAGGCATTCTGCATTGACTTCAACTGGGTCCACACGAACCGGCCCGGCAGCGCCCGAGGCGCGCATTCCGTGGACGAGACCATTGTCTTCGCGCCGCCTGGATATTGGGCCGATGCCTCTCCGGAACAGCATGTGAGTTGGTACGCCGCGCTCGGAGCCAACGTCATCCAGACGTTTGCGGTTTCCTGTAACGGTTATGCCTGGTACAAAGGCGGATTTGTGCCGGCACAACCCGGGCTTAAGCACGATTTTCTGCCCGATGTCGTCAGGCTGGCCCATCAAAGAGGGATGTTGGCGATGGGCTATTTCTGCATCGGCGCCAACTCGAAGTGGGGAAAAGACCATCCTGACTTGAGTTACGGCGCTCCTTCCAATATCCACATTCCCTTCACCGATAGCTATCTGGACTACCTTGCGCGTTCCATGGCTGACGCGATGAACAAGACCGGTATGGATGGCACCATGGTCGACTGGGTCTGGAATCCTGCCGCCAAATTGCGAGAGCAGGGCTGGCTGCCGGCAGAGCAGAGACTATTCAGCCAGTTGACTGGCGAGGCGTTCCCGGCACGCGGAGAGCCGACGTCGGCTGCCAAGTTGGAGTACGAGCGTAAGGCGATCAATCGCTGCTGGGCGCGAATCAAAGAGACCCGCGATCGCGCCAACTCCAAGTGCATCCTGTGGCTGTCGGTGAGCAACATGGCGGACCCCACCATCCGGAACTCACCCATGCTCAAGGAGGTCGACTGGGTGATGAACGAGTCGCCGGACCCGAAGCTCTTTGCAGAGGGGAGACGCATGGCAGGCCCACGCACACGCGTGCTGCAGAACGTGGTCGGATGGCCTACACACAACGCTGAAGAGTTCCTGGCCGACCCGAAAAACCAGGGCATTGATCTCTACGGGTTTGCCGAGCCGAAAGATAAGTCGCTACCCCTTCCCGTTAAAGAGTATTTGGGCAAACCCGTTAGCGCGTTCACCGGGCGAGACCGGATCAGCGCCAACGACCGCAATATTGCCGCCCTGTCACGTTTCTACAAGGGATTGCCTATGGATGCGGCCTCACCGCCAAACTGATATTGAAAGAGAAGGGAGACTTTCGCCATGTCTAATCGGAAATGGGGTCTTCACCGGCGTGATCTTTTCCGTCTGCTGGGAGCCGGATCCGCAGCGGCGCTTTCAGCCGGGGTCGCCGCCGGGTCTGAGGGCGTTTCTCCGCATTCGACGGCCGCCGCATCCTGGGAGAAAGTGAACGATACCGACCCGGGCAGGAACCGGCTGTGGGAAGAGCGGATGTCCTGGTTCAACGAGGCCAAATTCGGCATGTTCATCCACTGGGGCCCGGTTTCCCTGGCTAGCGTTGAGATCTCCTGGCCGATCATGGAACCCGATGCCAAGTCGAATATCAGCCAGGAGGAATATGTCAACCTGTATAAGAGATTCAATCCTGTGCAATACGATCCCGAAGCTTGGGTGGACTTGGCCCGGCAGGCCGGCCAGCGGTATATGGTGCTGGTCACGAAGCACCACGATGGCTTTTGCATGTTCGATACGGCTTTTTCGGATTACAAGATTACCAATACTCCCTACAAGAAGGACGTTGTGAGGATGCTGGGTGAAGCCTGCGAGCAGCGTAACATGCCCCTGGGCTACTATTACTCGCCGCCCGACATGCACCACCCGTGCTATCGCGACACCAGCAAGCTGGCCAGTAGCAATTGGCACGGCGAGCCGGCGCGGACCGAGTGGCCGATGTATCTGAACTACATGCAACTACAGCTTCGAGAGCTGATGTGCCGGTACACCTCACCCGTTGTCTTCTGGTTCGATGGGCTGGACCACCAGGAGAAGTATGACGGCTACTACGTCGTCCGCATGATTCGCGAGATGTCGCCCGGCACCCTAGTCAATAACCGCATCGGCGTCCCCGGCGATTTCGGCACGCCTGAGCAATTCGTCCCTGACCGAATTCCTGTGAAGGGCGTGGAAATCCAGGGTACCGACAGTTCTCAGCAAAATAGTCTTCCCACCCGCATGCCCAGCCGTGACGAACTCAAAACGTGGGAAACCTGCATGACCATCAACGAGACCTGGGCTTACAACAAGAACGACACGAAGTTCAAGTCCACCCAGCATCTCATCCGGACGTTGGTCGATGTGGCCAGCAAAGGCGGCAATCTGCTTCTGAATGTAGGGCCCACGCCCGAGGGAACCATTCAGCCCGAGTTCCAGGAACGCCTGCGCGGGATCGGGCAGTGGCTCGCCGTCAACGGAGACTCGATCTATGGCACCACGTTCGGGCCACTGCAAAATCTGCCGTACGGGCGAACCACGACGAAAGGGGACGTGATCTATCTGCACATCTTCGACTGGCCCAAGGACGGCAGGCTGGAGGTTCCCGATCTGAAACGGCGTGTCCTCGATGTGCGAATGCTGGATGGGGGACAGAGGCTCAAGTTCAGCCAGTCCGCTAAGTCGCTAGAGCTCGCGGCGCCGGCCCAAGCGCCTGATCCCAACGATAGCGTGGTGGTCATTTCGGGATGAATCGGATCAGAGTCAGGTCAGGAGTGTTGTTTCAAAGCGTGGCGGGATCAACACGCAGATTGGCTTTGTCATTGAGCGGTAGCATACCGTTGACCGCCTCTCTAAACAAGCGCTGCTATTCTCGGAAACCGCCCTGCACACGGTCAAGCAGAGATCGCATCATAGAATCTTGCGGAAATACCTGTAATTCCGCCTTCATTGCCTCCCGCGCTTTGTCATGCTGCTTCGTTGATATATAACGCATGATCAGGGTCTTGTGGAGGCGGATGGAATACGGATTCAGAGTGATGCCGCGTTTCAGCAGATCAATGGCCTCATCCTGCTTGCCCTCTGTTGCAAGAAGATTGGAGAGCATCTCGTAGACGGTGGCCTCGGTATAGCCGCTCTCGATTGCCCTCGTGAGGTAATCTCGGGCGCGCTTCAACGATTCCGGCGTGTTTGTGCGGATCCCTTGCCGAGCCAACTCCGAAAGCACGAATGGATCGGACGACCCGGTTTTCGCGAACTCCGCCAGGAGCGACTCGTACGACTTCTGGTACTCCGGGTGCTGAACCACGAGTTGCGCATAGGCCTGAAGCAGAATAATCGGTGAGACAGGCTTCGGCGGGCCGCCATCATTGGCGCTCAAAGTGAACGAGATCAGGGAGCGCCGGCGTGGTCTGATGGAAGGCGGCTGCCGGCAAAGGCTCGTCAGGGCGAGCGATGATGCGGTGGTTCGTCAATGCGCTGTGCGTGATCAGCTGGAGGGCCTGCTTCGGCATGTGGCATCCGGCGCAATCATCCGCCGGTATCCGCTCCAGCCTCGACGCCAGGGGAACACTGCAACTGTGCTCGGTATGGCATCCCAGGCATTTCTGGCGATAATACGCGACCGCCTCGGCTCCTGCAGGCTGCCGGTGAGGGTCGTGGCAAGTGACGCAGGCGAGCTTGCCGGCTGTGCCTAAGTAGCACTTGCTGAGGATCATCAAGGAGTAATGCTTGAGCAGCGGCGAGTTGGCACTCCGGGCTGGCGTCAGAGGAATGGAGAACACGGCGATGGTGCGGTCAAGCGGTGTTCCAGGCCGGAAGTCCAGTTCATTTTTGCCCGGTTGCGGAATCCGCAGGTCGCCCCCCTCGTGGCAGTCCATGCAGATGTTATCCGCGAGCCAAAGGGGAAGCTTGGCGGGATTCACGATGGTGGTATCGCTCAGTCCCTTCCAAGGCCCAGCCTTGCGGCGCTCCTCCACGTGCAAACCACCAGGCCCGTGACAGTTTTCGCATCCAATCGCAAGCTCCTCAAAGGGCGGATCCTCAAAGGCATCGTCCCGGCCGGGAACGGGGCGGCTCCGTCCGCTATGGCAGAAGATGCATCCGGTCAGGATGGGACGGGTGAAGCCATAGTCCGCAAATTGGAAGCCGGGGGAAAGTTCCCACCGCTCGCCTTTGACGTAGTAGGAGAGGGGCGCTTCAAACAGGTACGGCCCGCGCCGAACGATATAGCCAAACCCATTCTCACCCGCGCCGATAATGTAGTCGATTTTGCGAGTGTCTCTGAAAACCTCGCGTCCGTCCGAGGCTTGTTGATACTCGCTCTGATAGAGATCGGACCCTCCGGCGGACACCTCGAAGTATCGATCCAAGTTCTTATCGTGTACCGTGCCTGGCATCGGCATCGATCCCACGTCCGGCCGGTTAGCCGGCAACGACATGGATCGTCCCATATCGGTCTTGGCGAAGCTCTGGCTGATATCGAGGTGACACTGGGCGCAGGCCTGGGATCCAACGTAAGCCACGCCGGGTCGCGTGTTCCGGAAGTCCGTCGTGGAGCGAGGCGCCTTAGCGCTTGGCGCCCGCTGCGCGAATAACCTTCCAGTTAGCGAACCACCCCAACTGCCTAACACGGCCAGAACGATGCCCGCCTGCAAAAAAGCGAGCTTGGAGGAGGCACGCGCGGGAAGCCTGAGTCCCTTCTTCAGTCCCAAAGAGAAACCCTCGGTCGTAAACCCATGGCCTCAACAGATTCTCCATTGTCACCGAAATAGGCTCAGCCGCCAAGAAGGTTTGGGCGCAGCCGGGGGTACTCGTTATTCTACCGGCTCGATGCGATAGCCCTCACCTGGCTCAGTGTCAAAAGCCACAATCTGATCTTCAACTTTGACGGCGACGCCATGGCCATCGCGAACTCGCATAACTCGAACTTCCCTTCCCGACCACGGCTTTGCCAAGCGCATGGCGCTGCCCTTTTCACTGAGCACCGAGAGATGCGTGACCTTGTTTCCATCGTGGGCAGCACTTACCAGGAAGGCCCCGGCCGCACGGAGGCTTTCAAAGCGCGCCGGCCCCAGGTTTTGCGTGTTGGGGAAAAGGCGGAGAGTACCCGTGTAGCTCTGCATCATGCATTCATTAATCACAGCCGGCAGAGAAAGATTCTCTGTCCACACGCCCATGGGCATCATGAAATCAAAATCGGTTGAGTCATTGATAGCGCCCGCACCACCTGGCGGACCCGGTCGTTGGCGATGCCGTTCGGCAAGGCTGCAATATCGGACCTCCTGCTTGAACCAATCGAGGTCCAGCATGCCCAGCCGTGCGCGGATCAGCGGCTGGATAAACAAGGTCGTTGCCGCCTTCGAGCCGTACTACGCGTGCGGTTCGCCGCGCGATGTCCAGTTGTTCGTCGCCGCTTCCCAGGCCCACCTGCTCGCCCGGGAATACGGGAGCGAGGGTGATGGGCACGTTGTAGACGTACTCCACCGGCGCATCCACCACATCCAGCCAAACCTCGCCGTAGGGACCATTCGCCTTCGGGTAGGGTGCCAGGCCATCCCGGATCTCCTTCCAACGCGCGCTCTCCTCCTGATCCCTGCCCAGAACCTATGAGGCTTCGATCATCGCATCCAGCAGGAACTGGGTCAGGGCGAGGTCCAGGATGCAGTCCTTATTCAGGCGGTAATCGACGGTGAAGCCCCAGTTTTCGGAAGAGACCGTGGGGATGACGTGATATTTCCCGTCGTCACCTTTCTTCACATAGGCGGCGATGAAGCGCGTCGCGGCGAGCAACAGGGGATAAACATGGCGCAGATAGTCCTGATCGCAGCGTGTAAAGGTACTGCCACCAGAGGCTCTGCACTGTCCACGGAGTCTCGCTGATCTCGTAGCCCCAAGGGGGGACAGGGTACGGGCACCACCTGGCTGGGCGCGGGATAAGCCGAATGCGGGAAGTAAGCTCCCGGCAGGTCGAATTTCTCCTTGGCGTACTTTTCCGACATGGCCATCAGGTTCTGGCACAGCTCGACGTAGGGCAGGTGTTGCTCCGCATGATTGCTCGAAAACACTCCCCAGAACACCTGCTGCGTGTTGTAGTTCATGTGGTAATCGCTGTGCCAGGCCGTGCCGATGCGCCCGGTGGACCAGTTGCCGAAGAGACCCGGCGCCATCTTGCCCTCGCGCAGGCAGCAGGCCAGCAAGTACTGGTTGTGGTACCAGATCCGCTCCAATTCCTTGTCTTCAAGTTCGACGGCCGACCGCGACCAGAACTTCCGCCACTTGGCCTGGGAGTCCTCACGGATCTGCCCGACCGCAATCTCTGCCAGCCGCTCAACCTCGTTGCGCGTGTAGGAAGGCGTGTCCAGATCTACCTCGCTGTAAGCATGATCCTGAGGGATGATGATCCAAGGATCGTGGTTGCCAGAGGCGGAGGCCTCGCGCTCCAGCCGTTCAAGGAGAATGTCGCGCGGCGTCGCCACCTTGATGTCCAGGCGCAGGGGCTGTTCGCTATGACTTTTGAGAGACACTCCGGGAGGTTGCCCGTATTCGGTGAAAGTGCCTCCCGACTTCCCTGCCCCCTTCAAACGCTTCTGACTCTCCGCCAGTCCTTCGAGTGTCCAGGCGCCCGATATCCTTCCGTGCAAGGCAAAATTGCGGTCCTTGTCGGATCGGGACGGATTGGGCGTTTCCTCGGTGGGGCCGATGGCCGGGAAGTACTGGAAGCAGGAGAACTCTGAGAATGTATCGCTTATCCTGCCATCGATTTCGGGCCGCGGCAGCACGCCCCAGGTGGCCTGGGACGCTTCAAAGCCGATCGGCGAGGCATGGTAATCATCGAGGTCCGGATAGTAGTCCACCGAGAGGAACGGCGCCGCCACCTCGGTGGAAACCGAAACCAAGCCCGTCATCCAATCGACGAAACACGAGAGTCTCACTGGGCGTGAACCGTCTGCAAATCCAGTGCAGTTAAGGTCGAGAGTGTAGAGGCCGGTGGCAGGATCGAGCATCTGCTTGCCCGCCTGCACCCAGCGGGGATCCCAGTGGATCCAGACCGTGCCGCACGGCCACGGACGTGGCCATGGACGTGAGTAGGAGGATGCAACCTTGTTCGTATATTCCCGGAAGAAATCGATGTTGTACTCGAGAGACAACATATCGGGTTTGCCCAGCCGCTTTGCCTCTTCGCTGGCTCGGCTCCAGAGCTTCAGGAGATCCTGGAAGGTGAGAACGTGTCTATCGATATCCTCGCTGACACGGATGTCCCAGGAGTCACTCTTCCCGATATGCAGGCCAAACGCGTCCGGTCGCACGACCGCGCAAACGCCAACGTCTCCGTTGCCAAGGAGCATGCCCTGGAAGAAGTCCGGCCCTGGAAGATCCCGAGTCATCGCGTGACGGCGCGCGATTTCGAAGCCATTGAGCGGCTCATGCTCGGGGGACGCGGCCAAGGCTCGATGGCCTGTGGGGCGCGCATGCCCCGGCAGCGCCTCCCCAACAGCGACTAAAGCTGACGTTTGCAGGAATTCTCTACGCGTTGATTTCATGGCCGACACCTCTCAACGAAATGTCTAGAGTGAGCTTCGTGCGGTTCGGGTCGCGGATTGACGGACCAGCCTAACGCCTCTCGAAGTCCCAGTCAATGTCCGGCCATCTTCCACGTCTTCCAGGCTTACTGCAGGAATTGCTACTCGACCTAAATTCGTTGGGACCCGTAAGAACAAACGTGCGGAAGTAGTGCGGAAAAACAGCGGGATTTTAGCGGGATTTGGCGGGAGTTAAGACCATCGAGTGACTTACGGGCCTGTGCCGCAAGCGCTTATTCTCAGCTCTCGGATGTCCTTGACAGTAACAAGGGGGCTTGATACGGTCTGGCGAGCAAGGGCATGCCACTGCCTTTCGTGAAATGCCGCGCGCCCGGAGGAGTCTATGAGTAGGAAGCCAGTTCGAAGGTCAATAAACAGGCGTGATTTCCTGGGTGGGCTTGCAGTTACTGCAGCGGCCGGTCTGGCGAAAGGTGCTCGTGGAACACCCCTTCCCGAAGCGGCCGCTCAAGAGGCCTTCATCGTGCCCAACTTCCATCCCGCGAGTTGTGGATGGCTGACGAATTTCTCCAAGGAACGCGTTTATTGCGCCAACAGCTACCTCGATCATCTCGATCGCGTTCGTGACGATCCCAATTATAAATTTGTGCTCTCTGAAGTCGACAATTTGATCGCGATCATGAACTTCACGCCAGAGCGCATCGAAGAAATCAAGCGCCGCGCTAAGGAAGGCCGGGTGGAGCTGGTTAACGCCACTTTCCTCGAGATGACGGTCAATCTGGCCGGCGGCGAAGCCCTGATCAAAGAGGGCGTCGAAGGATTGCGCTGGCAGCAACAAGTGATGGGAATTCAACCGCGCCTCATGTGGGTTATCGACACCTGCGGGTTCCACGACCAAATGGCACAGATCTCTGCGGGCCTGGGTCTCGAAACCATGGTTTACGAGCGGATGAACAAGACCGGCAGCACCATCCATTGGGTAGAATCGCCAGACGGCTCGCGCATTCTGGCCTTGTGTCCGGACGGCTATTCCTCGTTTAGCTCATTCTTTAGCACAAAGGATCGGCTCACAGCCGACGAATTGCAGAAGCTCCAGCAGGAGCTGTCAGAATGGGCGAAGACGACGCCGGAGGGGGCTCCCGTACTGGTCCTGGGTGGCAGCGGAGACTACAACCTGGCACCGTTGAGGAAGGAGTACCCGAGAGAATTTCTGCAGCAATGGGAGAAGACCTACCCGAACACAAAACTCCACATCGCGACCGCGAGCGACTACGTGGATACGATTATGCCCGGAATCAAGTCGGGCAAAACCAGGATTCCCACCATGAAGGGCGGAACGGGCTACACCTTCGACGCCTTCTGGATCGAGAATGCCAGGGTCAAAAGGTATTATCGGCAGAACGAGCACGGCTTGCAGGCTGCGGAGATCCTTTCGACTATTGCCAGTTTGAGTTCGTCTTTCAGCTATCCAACCCAGGACCTTTATGAGTCGTGGATCCTAATGCTGCTGAACATGGATCGCAATACGCTCTGGGGTTCCGCCGGCGGTATGGTTTTCGAGAGCGAGAATTCGTGGGACGTCCGCGACCGCATGGAATACGTCGGAGCCAGCAATATTCGACTGCAGGCGGCGGCCCTCAATTCAATGGCACCGGAGGGAACCGCGGTGATCCTGTTTAATCCGCTCAACTGGGAGCGCCACGATCCCATCGTTGTGAACTTGCCGGAGAAAACCAAACTTGAGGGAGCCGCTTGCCAATTGACTCCCGACGGCCGGATGCTTTCCAGCCTCCGTCTGCCTTCAATTGGGTTAGCCGGAACATCGCTCGCTGCGGGGAGCCCGGCGGTTTCGGAGAAGATCGACATTCCGCAAAGCATCGACACCCGGCATTACACGGTCCGGATCGACTGGAACACCGGCGCGCTGGCGAGTTTGAAACTCAAACCTTCTGGTCGTGAGGTTCTCGGAGGTCCCGCCAACGTCATCGTGGCAGAGAAACCTAAGCCGCAAAAAGAAGACTACGGCGACTACATGAGCTGGAGGCCGGACCGCACCCGCCTGGCGTCCTCGAACGACTTCAAGCCCAAGGTGACGGTAACCAGCGGGCCGCTCGCGACTATCGTCGAGATGACAAGTGAATTCTACGGCGGCGGCCAGAGCCGGCGGACAATGCGATTCTACCAGGACTTTCCTCGAATTGATTTCGAGACCGATGTCCAGGATATTCCCGATATCACGGTGGTTGTCTCGGAGTTCCCTTTGGCTGAAGACGTTGTGGAGGTCCGGAGAGGCATTCCCGGAGGCTTCTCGCACGGGGCATGGTCTACGCCGAACCCGAATCTGCAGGGCTGGACGAAGGGAATTGTCCCGGCGGTGCGCTGGATCGACTACAGCCTGGCTGGCGGTGCGGGGGTTGCACTCCTCGACCGGGGACTCTCTGGCCGGGAGCTTAACGGAAGGACACCTATTATTTACCTTCTCAATGCTACGGATAAGTATTATGGATATCCCAATGCTTGGTTGAGCGGCAAGGGCAACCATCACTTGGAATACGCCTTGGTTGCGCACGAGGGCAAGTGGGATCAGGCGCGGATTCCCCAGACGGCCTGGGAATATAACTGCCCGCCGGTTCTCCTCCAAGCGCGGAAGGCCATGCCGGAGCAGTCGTTCGTGAGCACGTCAAGCAACGTCATAGTTGAGGTCATCCGCCGGGAGGGCGCTGACATCGAGATGCGCCTAATCGAATGCCTCGGCTCTCCCGGAACAGCCGAAGTGACACTGAACCTGCCGCATCGAGGGGCGGCCCTGACCGACCTTCGTGGCCGGAATCCAAAAGCACTCAAGGGGACTGGTCCGAGCTATCGCTTCCCCGTGCGGCCACAACAAATCGTGACGATTCGCTTCCACGCCTCTTCAGCTGTGGATGAGATTAAGCCGGTCACCGAGTGGGACAAGTTCGTGCCGGAGCCTAAGCGGGCGGCGCTCCACGCCTACGGCAATTACAAGGGGCACCCGCCCAAGGGTGATGAGCCGCAAATCTGAAGGTCATCCATCCACTACGATCACCGAGTGAATCGCGACATCGGGAAGCTTTACCTCAACGAACTCTCCTCGCTTCTCGAACTTGAGGCTCTGCCGCACGGGATGGATTTGCGTGCACGACCTGGTTGCGAAGAAAGACTCGCTGATAATGAGCGTTCCTCCCCGTATGGGGTTAACGTCTCCCCTCAGAAGAGGCACAGCCCTGTTTACCTGGTGCACGACAAGCTGCTTCTTGCCACGCTTCTTGTAAAAGGTCGTGCCAACTCCGCGCCGATTATTCAGTCGGGCTCGCACAGGCGGCTTCTTCAGATCGGAACAGAGCAATTGATAATGAAATTCCAAGGGCCATTGGAGGTCGCCGGCGATCATCGCGTATAGATCAAAGCTCGCGTAAACAACGAAGCCCTTGCCATGAGCTCTTGTTAGAAGAGCAGGAAAGTCCGACAATCTCCCTGGCGGCGGAGGCTCCCAGTTTACCCAGGACTGCTCGTTCTCATCTGTATCCTTATTCCACACCGTGGCCGGCAGGATGTGGCGAGCAAGCACCTTCGTCCCCGGACGGGGTTTGACCGCAACGAAGGGCGCCTGCACCGCCAGAGTGGTGTCCGGCAGCGTTCTCCAGATCGGATCGTCGCCACGATCAAGATAGCTCCCCCACACATTGTTCTTGTAAGTATCCAAAACCCGTTCGAAATCACACCCGAAGAGATCCGCCAAAGCGAAGTTCGACCGCCTTTGCCCGTCGGCCTGCTTCATGCTGGTAAGACCGGTTGCAACGAGCAGGCCACCCGTTTCCACGAATCGGCCAACCGTTTCTACATCGACTGACGACATACAGGTGACTTCCGGCAGTACCAGAGCCTGGTAAGCGGCCAGACTCTCCGACGTCAGCTTCCAATCCGGCAGAATGTCGGTCGGGAACTGCGAGTTCGCTCCCGCTTCCATCGCGCCTTTGAGAACCGCCGCCAGGTCAAGGCGATCATTGAAGCGCGTCTGCTCGCTGTAGAGGATGGCGACCGAAGACACCGGGTCGCGGTCGACCAGATAGGACTGGATCGCCTCGATCTCCTTGTATCCCTCACCCATCTCTCGAAACCACAGGGGATCCAAAGTCCCATCCTGGCGCATCGTTTCCGAATACATAAACACGCGGCAATTCTGCGAGGCGATCATCACACTCTCAACCACGAAGATCGAAGGCGGGGAGGGATCATAGGGCCACGCGACCAATCCCGGCCCAATCTGCGGGAGCTTGCCCGTTCCTCTGGCGAACATGGCAGAAAGGTAGTTACCGGCAAAGGGCTCGGCGAAAGTGTAATCCAGCAGATCCATCAGTTCCCGCCGGAAGCTCAGATGACCGCCGTTAATGGTGATCGCGGCAGTTGAACCCAGACCGCGCACCATGCTGATCGCGTCTTTGACGAATCCGAGTTGTGTGGTTTGGTAAAGAAATTCGGCAGTTTCATGCCACGACTGTTCCGCCTCCATACCTCGTGGGATCTCGTGACCGAACCGCAACTGGTAGAGGTCTGAACAGAACTTGCAATAGCAAAGGGGTTGGCCCACGATATCAAGAAAAATGCCATCGGGATTGTAGCCCTTTACGATTTCCGTCAATTGCTCGAGAACATATTGCCGGTACGGGGTATTGACGCAGGTCCAGTGCCACTGCCCCCTGGCATGTGGGTTATCACCAGGTTCTACCCGGCGATTCTTGCCGTGCTCATCCAGGAGCGCCCATTCCGAGTGATTGAGCACGGCCCAATCATCAAACCCGATGCAGTAATAGGCATGAAAGGCAATTCCCTTCCCGCGCAGGCGCTCGCTGAAGGCCTTCACAAAATCGATCTTGAGACCGGGATGCGCGTGCCCGACTTTGGTGGGGTAGTAGGCTTCACCGTGATGCCCCTTCGTGAATATCCAGACGTGATCCAGGTCTGATTCCTCATAGAGGCGGAACCACTGGTCCGGATCGAAGTTTTCGTAAGTGATGGCGGGTGGATCCGGCGAATGATGATCGACAATGTACCCGCGATACTGATTCTCCAGCCTCGGCGGCGCCGGCAATGCTAATGCACCACCGCCCGGGGCGTGTGGAGTCCGGGCGGCAGCAGCCTTGCTTGAAACGTTGAGCAAAATGGGAGACACTCCACCAAATGTTAATATTGCCGAGGCGAAATCTCTTCGCTTCACAGTAGTCCTCCGTGTTCATTTCAGGGTCTAATCCTAATGCCCGCTGGCCAAAACGCCCTGGACACTCTTGAATCCCGCCGAAATCCCGCTGAAATCCCGCAACTTTTCCGCACCCACCACAGCGGACCAGGAAATCCCCTATACCCTCCAAGATTGTTCTCGCAATTCGGGGTGCGTCGCCCTGCGCGAATCAGGGCACGCTCTTGCGTCTACCTGCCGATATATTCGCACCCTGGTGGAATGACACACGCAACCACCAAAGATGCGTATGGATTCTAACCCACCTACTGAGCATTACAAATCATCGTGACGCTCAATTCTGATAGGGGCGCTGTCCACAGCGCCGAAAACGCCGGTGAGGACACCGGCGCTACCATAAGGCCGTCACTATGGTTTTTTAATACTCAGTAAGTTTGACGGGAGAATTGCAGGGGATTGCCTTATGGCAATGGGGCGGGCCCGGCCCTACTCCTCCAGGCTAATCTTGATAATGCGACACAGCTCCCGGAGCAGTGACGTTCTTCCCGCTCCGGGAGGCTCCTTTGTTGATGACCGCAGGATCGCTACTCTGCTGTCGAATACCTCCGAGTCCTAATACAGGCTCGGAGGCTTAGAAATAGAGTTTCAAAGCAAATTGGATTTCCCTGCTCCCGTGATCCGATGGCCGTGTGCAGTTGGCCACACCGAAGTTAGCATCTTGGACGGTAGTATCAAGACAGCCCCCAAGGTTTGCATGATTAAACGCGTTGAAGAACTCCGCCCGGAATTGAAGTCTGGTGGTCTCGTTGATGGGAAGCGGAAAGTCCCTGAAGACGGACATATCCCAGTTTGACCAGCCAGTCAGCCTCAATGCGTTTCGCCCCAGATTGCCATAGGTGTAGGGGGCAGGCACCACGAACGAGGAGGTGTTGATGTAGTTCTGCCAAGTCCGGTCTCCTGAGTAGGCCGGGCCTACAATGTTGGGACGGTAGGTGTTGCCACCAGTATTGGCAATATCTCCGTTAACACTCAGGGTCGTTGGCTCGCCGGATCGGATCGTGAAAATGCCATTGAGAGACCACGGTCCAACTACGGCATCGAACAGTTTATTGCCGGTGGTGAACTGCCTGCCCTTACCGAAAGGAAGGTCGTAAGTCCAATTTGCCGACAGCAGGTGGGGGATGTCGAATCCCGCCACGCTTCTCTCTTGGCTTAGATTGTAAATCTGCTGCACATTGGCAGCCTTCTGCCCCGAAGTAGCCGTCGCAACCGAGGTTGATCACCTTCGACCACGTGTAAGAGATGATGTACGATAAGCCCTTACTGCTGGTCCGCCTCAACTTGAATTGGAAGGCATGGTAGTTAGCCTGGCCGATGCTCTTGTCGTAGAACGTGGGTGTGATATAGGGATAGGGCCGGCGCAGTGACGGATCGCCAGGACCAGGAGTCACCGCCACATTCCTCAGTTCCCGCCTTCGTTCAGTCGGCTACTATGCTGGCCAACATAGTCGGCTTCGACGACCGTCGAGGCGCCCAGCGACTGCTGAATGCCTAAATTCCACTGCTCCGAGTAAGCGTTTTGAACTCTCGGATCGATGAACCACTGAACCTGGTTGAAGGGATTCGGGTGCGGCAAAGGAAGAGTTCCGGTTCCCGCGTGGAACGGATCACTGTAGCTTGCCGTGGGCAGTGCATTGGCTGCGGTGGGATAGTTGAGTTGTTCCCAATCTGCTGTCGAGGGTGTCGAGGGCCAAGTGCCTTCATAGTTCTGCGCAAGCTGACTGGTAGCGCCCCAGTTGTCAAAAAACTTGCCAGCCGCCGCCCGAAGAACCGTATTGGAACGCAGCCGGTATGCAAGACCTATTCTCGGACCTAAGATTATCGTAGGTGTTGTGGTAGATAGAGTGGTTTGAGAAAGGAGTCTGAATAACATATCGGGTAGTGTGCCGCCGGGAATACAGGGGGCACCCACTCCTCTGGCTACATCACAGGCTGGGGGGACACGGGCCAACAGGTATACCCCTTGATCCAAATCCATATCGCCGACGAACTGGTTCTTGTCCGCCAAGCTGCCATAGATCGGCCATAGGGTGAGGTCGTAGCGCAAGCCGATGTTGACGGTAAGCTTGTCGCTTGCTTTCCAGGAGTCCTGGAAATAAAAGCCGTCAACCCAGCCGCCGTGCGTTGTCTCATTCACGTTGCGATAGTCGGCGTTATCGGGGAGTCCCAAGAGGAAAGAGGCGAGACCCTCACCGCCCCCCACGCCTTCGCCGTTTAGAGAGGTCTGAGCCGGCTGAAGTTGTTATCGATATACTCAATCGGGGAGTGCGTATTGTTTGTTGCGAAATCGGCGCCCATCTGGAAGGTGTGCCTGCCGTGCACCCAGGTGAAATCCCCCTTCCATTCATACACGTTAGACTGGTGCGTATCCTGGATTTTCCACCCCGGAATACCACTAAAACCCGCAATATTGATGGCCGGGTTCAAACTCCCGCTCTGATTAAAGATGGCCGCATAGGCAGGAGAGAAGCCCGCCGTTTGCCAGAGGTTAGCAGGAACTCCACGCCTGCCGACCTGATTGGTCTGCTGGCTGTTGCGCCCGAACCCTGCCGTCAGCACCTTGGACCCGCCACCGAAGGTGTGGGTCACGGACGCGGACCCCTGGTAGCCGTGTTCGTAAAGGTTCTGTGACGCGCCGGGGTAGCCATTCGGGAAAATGTCAGGCTGCGTGAACCCCGTGTAGCGAAACCACGCGGTGGTTTGCTCACTGAACTGGTGGTCGAGACGGAGCGAAGCCGTATCCTGCCTGATGCGCTGGGCAGTGGTGTCTTGCGCATTGTTGGCGCCGCCCGTACCTGCGAAAATTGCCGCGCTTGGCGCCGGCAAGTCGGGTGTAATGTACCCGAGCAGGCTTTGGTTGATCATGCTCGCCGGTATCTTCATACACGGCGTGCCCGCCCCCTGGAGGTTGTTCACCGCAGGCAAGGGATTGCCACCGGCGTCGCACCTGAACGGGTCACGAGTGAAGCCTCCGGGGTTGGCCGGATCTGGCCTGGTCGAATAGGGATTGTAAATCTGGCTCAAGAGGGGATCTGCCGCGTTGGTCAGGGCGGTCAGATCGCCGCCAATCTCCGCTGGAGTCGGCACATTCAGCAAAGTTTGATTACTCCTGACGCTCCGGTAGCCCTCGTAACCTACGTAGAACCAGCTTTTGGCGGCTCCGTGCCGGAATTTGCCGGGGATCAGGGGCCCTCCGATTACTCCACCAAACTGATTCTGCTTGTAGGGGGTAGTTGTGGCGCCCGTGGCGTTTTCGAAGAAATTGGCCGCGTCCAGTTTGTTGTTCCTCAGGAACTCCCAGACGTCGCCGTGGTACTCGTTGCTCCCCTGCTTCGATACCACGTTCACGTATTCCGCCCAAGGCGCCGCCGTAGGACGAACTGTCATTGTGCGATTGAACCTTGAATTCCTGGATGCCGTCGATAATCGGCGTGGTACCGACCATACCCATGAAGACCTGGCCGTTGTTGAATCCATCCAGCAGGAAGAAATTGCAGCGGTTGCACTGGCCGTTCACCGAAGGGAAAGTGAATTGGCCAATGGTGTTGCCTCCCCATTGGCCACCGCCGCCGGAATTCTGAGCCGTGCTGATCGGCGATACGCCGGGCGTCAACTCCAGCAATTGGGTGAAATTTCGCCCATTCAGCGGCAGGTCATTGACCTCGCGGGGCGCAATCGCCGTGCCCAGTTCAGCTGTGGAAGATTCGACGTGCGCCGCTGCGGCCGACACTGTAACTTCCTGCTTCGTGGCGCCCACGTTCAGAGAAAAGTTCTGCGTGACCGTCTGGTTGACCGCCAAGGTCAAGGCTTCTGCCTTCGCGGTATTGAATCCCTCGGCGTTGACTGTGAGCGTGTAAACCCCGGGGATGACGCCCGGAAACACATAAGTCCCCGTGTCATTGGTAGCGGCGGACCGCTCCACGCCGGTGGCCGTATTGGTCAGCACGACTCTCGCCGCCGGAATGACGGCGCCGCTGGTATCGGTAACTGTGCCGTTGATCGCAGCGGTGGCGCCTTGGCTGAGGGCGGGTGGTGAATAAACAACCACAGAACCGGATAGCAGCAAAGCGCAGACGATCAAACTAAAGCGAGATGCCGTTTGCTGTCGCCGACTAGCGTTTGGCCGATTCATTTCTCTCTCACCTTCTCCCCAATGGGGGGTCCTGTCTGCAGATGTCGGGATGTAAGTTGGGGCGCCGATCCTCTACCCCTCCAAGTGCCGGATTGATCGCGGAGTTAGTCCGATAACAGGTGTGGTATATCAGAACATCTAGTTAAGTCAAGAGAAAACGTTATATTGGTAGTCAGAACCTAATAGTTACATCAGAAAAACCCTGGGGCATTGCTAGCAAAGGCTGTATTTCCAGACAGTTACATAACTGGCCACTTATAGAGCGGCAGGTCTTATGCCCAATCCAGTGGAACGGGTTCGCAGGGAGGGATTCGCTTTACTTAGCCGACCCTCAGGCTGTATGCTGCGCCCTTGGATATCGATGGCAGGACAACCCGGTAGAGGTGAAGGGTGTTTCTTCGGGTCAGGAGGGTCTCACATCTCACTATTCTGACGCTGGCCTTACTGACGCTGGTCGAAGTTGAAGCAGGACGATCTCTCGCCGTAGTCCAGTCGAACCCCATTGTCTCCCTCTCCCTCCCCGGGTCTTGCCAGTCCACAGCCGAAAGTGTGCCAGAACTTGCGGCGCTCCGCAGGAACGTTGAGAGTCACCCTACGACTGACACCCTCGGCACCCTCGGCTTGCAGTTTGCAAAGCTGGAACAGTATGCTTGCGCGATTCCGGTTTTCACGGCCGCTCTCCGGTTGGACCCGAACTCATGGGAACTCCACTACAATCTGGGCCTCGCGCTGGCACATACAGGCGATCAGAAGCGGGCAGCAGCCGAGTTGCGCACTGTCGTTCAACAAAAACCGGACGACGTTCCGGCCCATCACACCTTGGGCTTGGCTCTTCAGTCCCTCGGTGACCTCGATGGGGCGGCGCAGCAATTCCGAGCGGCACTCGCGATCGATCCCCGTTCCGGGGCGGCGGCTCTCGGCCTTGCCCAGATCTTCGAGTCGCAAAAGAAGAACGCGGCCGCGATTTATTATCTGCGTCAGGCTCTGGCCTCAAATCCGCCTCGACAGGTGGAGTTTCAAGCCCGCTTGGCGCTCGCAGCCATCCAGGATCGGCTGGGCCATCAAGACCAAGCGGTCGCAGAACTCCGCAAGCTGGTAACGACATTTCCCGATTCTGCGGAGGCACACTACAATCTCGCCAATGCCTACAGCGGCCACCTACGATACAAAGAGGCCCGACCCGAATACGAGCAGGCCCTCCGCCTCGACCCCGGCAACAACGCCGCCCGGCTGTCGCTCTCGAAGGCGCTTCTTGAGATCAGCGAGAATTCCACCGCCATCCCCCTTATCGAGGACTATATCCGTCGGGCGCCCGGTGATTACCAGGGCTATCTGGTGCTAGGGCAGGCTTACCGCAGGTCGGGTGACATCACGAAGGCCGAGGTGCAACTGCGACACGCGATTGAGTTGAAACCTGACAGCCCTGACAGCTATGATGCGCGATACCTGCTCGGAATCGTTCTTGCCAGCGCCGGCAGGATCGAGGAAGCAATTCGCCAGCTAGAGACTGCCGAAAAGTTGAATCCTCACGCGCCCGGAGCACATTACGAACTCAGCGTCCTTTATAAAAAGAGGAAGGACGCGACACATTCGCAGGAAGAGGCCAAAATGTTCCAACAGGTGCGGGACCAGGCAGACCAAGCCCGCACTTTTGACTTGCTCCGCCTTAAAGGGGACGACTTCCTGCAAAAAGGCAATGCGCAGGACGCCGCAAATACCTATCGCGAAGCCCTGGCGCTCAATCCCAACGATCCAGGCATGCACTACAACCTCTCTTTGGTCCTTGCGAAGCTCGGCGACAAGGGCGGCGAAAAAGAGGAACTGGAGAGGGCGATCAAACTGGGCCCTGACGTCCCTGAACCCCACAATCAACTTGGAACACTCTATTTCGCCGAGGGCAGGATTGCTGAAGCGGAGCAGCAGTTCAAGTCGGCCATAGCGGCCAATCCCGCATTTGCCGAGGCAAAGAACAACCTTGGTACACTTTACGGCCGGATGGGAAAGAACCGAGCCGCCATGGATCTCTTTCGCGAGGCCGTCCGGGATAATCCTGAATTCGCGCCAGCTCATGCAAATCTGGGTCTGACTTTGGCGGCGGCCGGCAATCTCGGCGAGGCAAAGCGGGAGATGGAAGAGGCTCTTCGATTTGATCCGAAGAACGGCGCGGCCCTCGCGGGACTGCGAATACTAAAAACCCAGGAAGCCCAGGGTCCCCTTCCAAAGCAGGCGAATTAACCGCCGTCAATTATTGCGAGCGCGCTGGAATCTCGGTGACACAGCCCGAGCAGCGAACGGCAACTTCCCCGAGGAGGACGCCTAGTCATGTTGGAATCAAACCGCAGAAACTTTCTTTCGAGCCTTGCTGGCGGAGTTGCGAGCGTGGGGATCAGTGATAACGCAGCGGCAGCAAGAAATGCGGCGTCTCGCGCGACCGACAAGACGGCAAAAGTAGCGTCGCACTCTGACGCTCTTCTGCCGGCCGACCTGGGACCCTCGGGGATCGCCCAGAAATTCTGGATCGATCCGAAGATTGCAGCTCTGCCTTCGGGGCACTGGCGAAAAGTCTGGCTTGACTTCCACAATTCTCAGTACATCCCCAGAATCGGGGAGAAGTTCAACGCGGAGGAGTGGGGCGATCGTTTGCAGGCGGCCAACGTCGATGCCATTGTGGTGTTTGCCAAAGACATGCACGGCTATTTCTACTATCCCAGCGCCTATGGGCCCGTCCATCGGGGCTTAGCACTTGATCTACTGGGAGCACAGGTGGCTGCTTGCCGTCAACGCAACATCCACGTGCGCGCCTATTACTGCACCACCTGGGACAATTACCTCGCCGAGAACCATCCTGAATGGCTGGTGTTCAAGCGCGACCGCACCACGTATCTACCTAAATTCGACGCGACTCCACACTGGACCGCGCTCTGCCTGGCGCACGAGGATTTCGTCCAGCTTGAACTGACTCACATCAAGGAATTCACCTCGGGTTACGAGCTGGACGGCGTAGCTTTGGACATGCCGGTGCCAATCGACGGCGAGTGCTTCTGCGCCGAATGCCTTCGCCAACTCCACGCCAAAAACCTCGACCCGTTTGACAAGCGGGTGCAGCACGAGCACAAGCACGCCTTGCACAAAGCTTTCATCTCGAAAGTTCGGGATACCGTGAAATCCGCGCGGCCGGCGTGCCAGGTCGATTTCAACGGTCAGTGCGTTTACGGTCTCGGCGAGCGAGTGGCTTATATGGACAGCCTCGATATTGAGGCGTTGCCCACCGCCTTTTGGGGCTACTACTACTTCCCTACCTTGATCCGTTACACGCGTAACTTTGGTGTTCCGGCCTACGGCCTGACAGGCCGGTTTGCGACCCACTGGGGGGACTTCGGCGGCCTGAAATTGCCTGCCCAGCTCCAAACCGAGGCCGCTAGCATCGTGGCCAACTGCGCGCGATGCGACATCGGCGACCAGATGCATCCCAGCGGCCGTCTGGATCCGGCGGTGTATCACGTCATAGGCAAAGCCTACGGACACATCAAGTCGATTGAACCCTATCTGGATGAGGCAGCGCCGGTGACCGAAGCTGCGCTGCTTAGCGGCGGTCTGCCGCTCGATTCCCCGGGGACGGAATCAAACTATGGGCTGGTGAAGCTGATGATCGAGTCGCGTCTGCAGTTTGACGTGCTCGAGCCGTCGGCGGCCTGGGAGCGCTACGCTCTAGTAGTGCTGGGAGACGATCTCGCCGTCGACCAGCATCTGGCGTCGCGTCTGCACGCCTTTGTCGATCGGGGCGGAGCGCTGCTGGTTATCCATCGCAGCGGCCTGATTGCGGGAAGTGAACAGAGTTGGCTGGAGCGTTACGGCTTCAGCTACGCCGGAATGTCGCCGTTCAAGCCCGCGTACCTTGTTCCGCAGACTAACATGACGGGTGATATTCCAGCCTACGAGTATGCCCTGTACGAAGGAGCCTCCCAGTGGAAGGCGCGGAAGCCGGCGGCGACCCTGGCCCTGCTTGGCGAGCCCCTATTTCAGCGAGGTCCCGAGCACTACACCAGTCACATGCAGACTCCATTCGACCACCTCACGCCATATACGGCGCTGGCAAAGAGCGGACGGGTAGTTTTGATCGGCTTCCCGCTGGGTCTAAGCTACTACAAGTATGGGTACTGGATTTACCGGCGCACCTTCCAGCAGGCAACGGCGGAGTTGCTACCGGCAACGCTTGTCCAGAGCAACGCTCCCTTGAGCACCGAAATCACTTTGACCCATCAGGCTGGCCGGCCCGAAAGCGGGCGCCAAGAGCGCTATCTTGTCCACATCGTGAATTTCTCGCCGTTGCGCCACACCCCCAGCCATCCCGATTATTACGAGGACCCGATTGCGCTGACCGACGTCACCGTCCGGGTTAACCTCCCGATTCACGGCGCGCGTGCGAGGGCCGTTGTTGCCGGCACTACTTTGCCCGTGAGAGCAACGCAGGCCGGCGGCGTCGAAGTCACCGTCCCGCGTGTGCCGATTCATGAAGTGGTGACGTTTGAAGTGGCATGATGTCCCGATAATCTCCGACAGAAAGGACCCTCGGTGAACAGACGCAATTTACTGAAGCAGATCGCCGTACCCGTTGCCGGCGCGCTGACGCTATCGTCTTGCGGCCAACTCAAAGCCGGTTCCCAGGCAGCCGCCCCCGCCTCGGAGCGGACCCCAGCGCTCGCCGAGTATGAGCGTCTGAGGTTCGGGGTCTCGTATCACTTCAGCATGAACACGTTTACGGACGACGACTACGAACCCGGCAAGGTCCCGGCAACCACCTACAATCCGACTCACCTTGACGTGCGCCAATGGATTCGGGTGGCGCACGATCTTGGCGCGAAATACGCTTTGCTCACGGCAAAGCATATGTCGGGTTTTTGTCTCTGGGACGCCAAAGGCTACGACTATGATGTGACCGCGAGCGCCAACAAGACGGACGTGGTCGCGGCCTTCGTGGCAGCCTGCAAGGAATTCGGACTTCGTCCGGGATTTTATTATTGTATTCTCGATCCGCACAACGAGGGCAAGCTCGACTGGAGCGGCATAATCTCCGGCCTATACTTCGATCTCGTCAAACGCCACATCACCGAATTACATACTCAATACCCGAATACCTTTTATCAGTTTTTCGATATCACGTCCAAGCTGTCGCCCAACCAGCGCTCGGAGCTATACCGGTTAGTGAAAAAATACAGCCCAAACTGCATGGTGGTCATGAACCAGGGTTTCGACGAAAGCCGCCGCAATCAGGGGCGGATCTGCGAAGCGGCGAGCTGGCCGACCGATGTGATTAACGGCGAAGACACGCTCCCGCCGCCAGAAGGCCACAATCCAGTCGTGAAGTTTGAGGGCAAAGAGTACTATATGCCGTTCGAGACCTGGCTCCCGACGGGCCCGATCTATCCGCCCGTGCCGCGCGTCCACACCTGGTTCTGGCACGAATGGTATAAGACCCAAAGCGTCGGCGTGATTGCCGCCGCATATCACACCTGCATGACTCAGCACGTCAATCTGCTGCTCAACCTTGCGCCTGACCGGACCGGACGCTTACCGGACGAAACGGTGAAAACGATGCATCAGGTTGCCGAGCAGATTCGGAGCTAAGCGGGACGGACGCTCATTTCGTGGAGAAGCCACTATGGGGCGCGATGCTCCGTAGAGCCGCCAATCCTTGCTTAGCGTCAGCGTCACTGGGATCAATCTGCAGCGCCATTTCGAGCTCGCGTTCGCCGTCCTGAATGTCACCTTTGCGAGCATAGATCAGTCCCAGGTTTCGGTGGAGGACGGGAAGCTGCTTGCACTGACCGCAGGTCTTAATCGATTCCTGTAATTGTTCGATCGCTTGGGGCCAATCACGTGCGTTGGCGGCTTCCAGAGCAAAGTTGTTGAGGGTCTTCACCCTGTCGGACATCTGGTTGATCTGCCGCAGCTTCTGGAATCGCTTCATGTACTCCTGGGCTTCCGGATCGTTGCTCTTAGCCAGAGCGCGAGCGAGATTGTACAAGGACGAGGAGTTCTGCGGATCGAGTTTGACAGCGGTCTTCCAGTGCGCGATCGCTTCGACGCTCTTGCCTTGACGCAGCAAATTCTGCCCCAGCATGTAATGCGCGGCCGCGTTTTCGGGGTCGATCGCCACAAGTCTCTCGAGCACCGGCGTGGCCTGGGGAGAATCGCTCAGGACTACGGCCAACACATAGAGTGCCTGCGGATAGTCGGGTTTCAACCTGCATGCGGTTTGGAGGAATGGCAGCGCCTCCTGGCGGCGGTCCAGGTCGTAAAGAGCCCTGCCCTTGTTGTAATAAGGTGTAGCATCACCCGGGGCCAATCGTATTGCCTCGGAGAACTCCTTTAGTGCCCCCACCAGATCATACCGATCCGCCAAGGCAATACCCAGGTTCAAGTGTCCATCGGCAGAATCCGGACTCTGCTGCACGACTCGACGGAAGGCACGGATGCTCTCCTGGTGGTGGTTCATCTTGCCTTCCACCATGCCAAATGCAGTTAAGACTCCGGTGTCGTCAGGAACGAGTTTGAGAGCTTGCTGGATCTGCTGCTCCGCGCCGGGGAGGTCCCCCTGGCTAGCAATTGCTAGACCCAGATTCACGAAAGCTTTGGCGTACTGCGGATCGCTCTGAGTCGCCTGGCGAAATAGGGTTACAGCATCCGAGTGGCGCCCTTCCCTGCTGAATACGACACCAAGGTTGTTTTGCGCCTCGGCGAACTTGGGATTGATCTCCAACGCCTTCTTGAACTCGGACTCTGCTTCCTTCGCTTTCCCCTTTGCCAGGTAGACCATGCCAAGGCCGTTGTGCGCAACATCCGAGTTGGGGTCGAGCCCAAGTGTTTCCTCCAGTTCTACTTCCTCGCCCGGCGTATCCCCAAGTCGGGAGAGAGCCAGCGAAAGGTTATAGTGCCACCGGGCGTTTTGGGGATCCAGCTCCGCAGCCTTTCGATAGGCCTCAGCAGCTTCTCGTACCTTACCCTCCTGCAGGAGTTGATTGCCCTGGTTGTTCAGGTTCCCTGCGTTTACAGCCTCGTTCTCCTGACTTTTGAGGGACCGAAAAAGTTCCATCTCCCGCTTGGATCGGGCATCGTCACCCTTCTTCTGCAAAAGCAGGGCGAGCTGGTAATGAGCCCCGGCCGCGTGCGAATCGATCTGTTCGGCCGCGTGGAGCTGGACGATCGCCGGATCGATCCTTCCAGTCTTGGCCAAGGCGACCCCGAGCTCATAGCAGATATCGTAATCATCGGGCTTCAGCCTTTGGGCATGCTCCAGTGAATCTACAGCCCTACCCGTCTCCGACAGACCCGTGTTAGCTGAGGCAAGCAGATGAAATCCCTCGGCGTCCTTGGACTGATTCCGCGTGTACTCGTCGAGATAAGGCAGCGCATCGCGGAAACGGCCGAGTTCAACCAGTACTTTTGCCAGAGAGTAGCGCGCCTCATCGTAATGGGGATCGAGACGAAGGGTTTCTTTGAAGTTAGCAATCGCCTTGTCGTGTCCGAGCGCCGGCCCGTTCTTCGCGTATAGGGTCGCCAGATTGAAGTGAGCGTCGGCGTCATCCGGATGAGTCTTGATCGCTTGTTGGAGGGTTTCGATGGCCTGGTTGATCTGACCGCTCTCGCTGTAGGCAACGGCCAGCGCTGATTCAAGTGAAGACTCAAGCTCTGGAGGGGGTGGCACGCGCAAGGCGTTTTGCAAATAGACCGTGGCCGCTGCGTAACGTTTCTGGGCGATTAGTACCTGCCCCAGATTCAACGCGGCCTCTGCCAGCTTAGGATCACCCTCCAGCGCTGCCTTGAGCTCCTGCGCCGCCCCCTCAAGCTCGCCTCGCTTCTGCAGCAGGGTTCCCAGCGTATTGTGAACCGCCGGGAAGCCCGGCTTTTGCTGAACCACAATGTGGAGCTGATCGAAAGCCTTTCCGTCCTGGCCTTTCGCGATGAGAGCCAAAGCAAGGTTATAGCGAGCACGCCAGTCGCTATGATCAAGGTGAACGGCGCGCTCGAATGCCGGGATCGCACAGTTCGGCTTGCCCTGTTGGGCGAACAGCGCTCCCAGCGCGTTGTACCCTTCCGCCGTGGGATTGGCGGAAACCGCCGTCAGTAGATCCGCAATCCTGCGGCTCGACCTTCCCAAGTTCCGGCACTCCGCCGGCAGCGCCAGAGAATCGCTTGGGGCCGGTGTCTTGGCGGATTTCTGAACTCGCGGCCCTGATTGGGCCGACTGGACCGCTAAGGGCACCGCTGCCGCCACGACGAGCAAAGCACAGAAGATCGGGCTGGCGCACCTTGGTTCACTCATCATCAGAATGATCCAACAGGCTGACCGCTATATCAAGGCCGGTTACCCAGTTCCACCAACTGACTTGCACCATTGGCACCACTGGCCAGCGGGCCATTAGCCTTCCGAGTGCCCCATCCCCCTTCCAACTGTTGCGCGAGCCAAGCTGTGCTTTTATCCGTGTGGCAAAGCAAGCAGGCGTTGGGGCTGTCTTCTTGTCCAAATCGTTCCGTCATCCGCGCGTTGGGAATGTCGTCGATATTATGGGTCCTGGCCTTTGACATCAGGGCATTCATGATTCGCGGCATGTGGCAGGACACGCATTGACTACCCTCGCCGTTCAAGGGGTGGCGGGTATGCTGCCCTAACATCTTCGAATCTTCGAATTGATGGTGGCACTGAACGCACATCCTGTTGGGCTGATCGCGGAATCGAAGTGAAGTCGGGTTGGAGGCAGCATCACCGGGATGGGGGTCGTGACACGAGATGCAGGTTGCTCCCCCCCTCCTGAAACAGGCACTCCGGCGGAACGATTCAACGATGAAACTCGTCTGGCTAAAGCGGCCGTCCTTGTAGCGGGCGGTCAGGAAGAATTCGGCGTAAGGACGTGACTTGTAACGCGTGAAGAACACATCGCTATGGCGCGAGTAGTTGAGCTCACCGTTCGGACCCGGGAGCCGTATAGCCGATTGCAGATGGCATTGAGCGCAAATGTCCACCGAGTCGCGGCTCGAAATCCTGACGAAATCGACTGGCGGCTCGAGAGGAGCCTTGGGGTAGGGTTTGCCTTCCGCCAGGGCCGTAACGTGCCTGCCGCCGGGACCATGGCACATTTCGCAATCGATTCCCGGCTCCCGGAATTCGAGGTTGTCGGGCTCGAACCCCCCGCCGGTTAGGTTTCGAAGCTGGCTGGTGTGGCAGGCAGCGCAGTTGGCGGTGTAACTTGTGGCTGGACTGTACTTTTCCCAGTTGTAGGGATCGTCGCGCTCTGTTCCCGGAGCATCGATGAGCTTCCAGAAGTTGACCCATTTCTGGTAGCGCCTGTTGTACTCAATCGGAAACACGTGAAGCTGGCCATTGGGCAGGCGGGTCACGTAACCTTGCTGCCATTTCGAGCCGATCGTGTAATCCACCGGATACCTGTGCCAGCGCCGATCCGCTTGCCGGATTTCAAAGTAGTGCTTTCCCCGGTCGATGATCATGCGGGCAAAAGGCACATTCCCCGCAAGAAACCTGTAACCGGTCCCATCGCTGGTAACCTCTCCCCCGGCGTAAAATACGTTGCCGGTTACGAAGTCGCCTACAATATTCTCCGGCCGGTACGGCTGCAGCATCCGCGACATGCCGCTTTGAGTCCAGTTTCGATAAGCGTCGGTGTGGCAGGTTATGCAGACGCTTGTGCCGACGTAATCAGGGAGATCAGACGAGTTGCTGGAGCTACCTGCAGCTGCCATGGCTGGTGGCGGATCCGGTTGGCCAAGGCTCCCCAGAAACTGGCTGAAGTCTCCGCCGGCATGCGGCCGGGTTTGGTCGAATATTCTCTGGAGCTTCGCCAGGGCCAGCGTCTTCAGAGGCCCTTCCTTCCGGTAGGCGGCGGCCATCCATTTGGCGGATTCCCCCTGATTGCCAGAGGCTATGTAGTCCAGTCCCGTGAGGTATTCGATTTCCTGGTCGTTTGGGTTAAGGCGATTGGCTTCGCCGAGAAGTCTTATTGAGGCCACCAATTCCTTTCGCTGTTCCGGACCAGCGGGCAAACTCACCGCCTGCACAGTCTTCACCCGCCCCAGAACGAAAAAGCAGGAAGCTTTCAATTCCTTCTGTAAGTCGGGCCACTGCCGTTCGGAAATCGCGCTGGGACGGCCAAAGTTTTCGAGGTATTCGAGCGCGTCCTGGGCATTCTGCTGAGCCTCAGCAGCGAGGCCTCGCCTCGCCTGCACATTCGCAAGCGGGACCAGGAGAAGCGGATTTTCCGGCAGGATTTCCAGTGAGGCGCGGCCATAATGTAACGCCCGACCGAATTCTTCCAGATCGATGTAAGCTTTCGCTGCGATCTCATAGACCTCAGCCAACATCCACGACCTTGGATATTTCGCGAGAAAGGCCTCGGCCCGTTGAGCCTTCTCCTCGGCGGAATGCGCGCGATAGATTTCGAGCACGGCGTCCCGTTCCGAGCGGTCGGAAATCTGGTCAAGCACGGTGAAGTGCTTGCTGTTCTCCAGGATGAGCGTGTCGGTGTTCTGGGCGGCCAGCATGCCGGGAAAGCCGAAGGCCAACGCGAGGCCTGCCAACCCAAGACGCAAAGAGTATCCCGAACTTCTTCTAAACTGCACCGCGCACACCATGCTGTTCAGTGCCAGCCTAAGTCTGGGCCAGGGGGACCAGACGAGTGTACAACCTCCGGTCCGCCATCGTCGAGGCTGTCGGCCCTATTGACTTTGTCAGTTGCTCTTATCGGGGTTAGATCGAGGGGGCGGTAGGGGTCGATTCGCATCGCATCGTTGACTTCACAAGTATCCTGTGACAAACTCTCGCCGATAAAAAAAGGAAGATAACCATGAGACGAAGAGAATTCACCTCGCTGATGACATCGTTGGCTCTTTCCGCCGGGGTGCGCGGTCTCGCGCAAGCGTCGAAGCCTGCTCAGAAGTTCGAGCCTAACTGGGACTCGCTCAAGAAGCATACGGTCCCGGAATGGTTCCAGAATGCCAAGTTCGGCATCTTCATTCACTTCGGCCTTTATTCAGTTCCCGCCTGGGCTCCACCCACGGGCGAATTGGGCAAAGTGGATTGGACCAAGTGGTTCCGAGAGAACCCGTATGCCGAGTGGTACTTGAACACCTTGAGGATAACCGGTTCTCCGACCTATGAGCATCACCTCAAGACCTACGGAAAGACCTTCGATTACTACCGGTTCGCCGAGACGTTTAATCGGGGCTTGGAGAAGTGGCATCCGGAACGATGGGCGTCCTTATTCAAAAGGACGGGCGCTCGCTACATCGTGCTGACCACCAAGCATCACGACGGCTTCCGCTTATGGCCGTCCGCAGTCCAGAATCCGCATGCGAACGGACGCGAGTTGTCAGCGAAGCGCGACGTGGTGGGAGACCTTACCTCGGCCGTGCGCGCCTCGGGAATGAAGATGGGATTGTATTATTCCGGTGGCCTCGACTGGACGTTCACGTCGGAGCCCATCAAGAATCGGGAGGACCTCTATGCCCGCGTTCCGCAGTCTCAGGAATACGCGAGCTACGCCGACGCACACTGGCGTGAGCTGATCGAACGGTATCAGCCCTCGGTGATGTGGAACGATATCAGCTATCCCAAATTGGGCCAGATTCCGCAGATCTTTGCGCAGTACTACAACTCCGTGCACGATGGAGTGATCGACGATCGTTTCGGGGCACCCTTTGCCGACTACACCACTCCGGAGTACGCCAAGTACGACAAGATTACACCGAAGAAATGGGAGTCGTGCCGCGGTTTGGGGTTCAGTTTTGGCTATAACCAGGTCGAGGGACCAGAGCAGGTCATCGCTCCGGATAAGCTGGTCGCGCTACTCGTCGATATCGTCAGCAAGAATGGCAATCTGCTCTTAAATGTCGGGCCGAAACCGGACGGAACCATATCCGAAATACAGACGGATCGCCTCGACAAGCTGGGCAATTGGCTCGGCGTAAATGGAGAAGCGATCTTCGGGACACGTCCTTGGGTCCGTGCCTCGGCGACCGCGCCGGGCGGCACCGACGTGCGGTTTACCAAAAAGGGGAATAGCCTATACGTGCTGTACCTTAGCCGGCCGGAAGGAAACTCCCTCGTCGTGCCCTCAGTTCGCGCCGCCAATAACACCGTAGCGCAGATCTTGGGGACGTCGTCTGAAGCTTCAGTTTCTCAGAGGGAGAAGGATCTCGTAATCGAGGCTCGCGGAACTCTGCCTAAGAGTTACGCGCCTGGTGGCGAAAATCACGCCGACTCCCGCCTCCGTGGCCTGAGACTAGCACGGGAGCGCGCTTCCTTACGCCCTGGTCCCGTAGACCCTGAAGGCATCGACCACCGCGTGAGCACTGCTTTTGCTGACAATCCTGATGGTATGGCAGGCCACCGGTAAGCCCCCGACGCTGAACACCACGATCTGGCAGAGCCGGGGAAAGTTGTCGAGCCGGAGGCTGACATTTTGTTTCAGCACTCCGTCGAGGTAGACGTCCACGTTGCCAAGATCGCTGTGCTTCTCGGCGAGGTAATCAATGCCCGTGCCCGTGAAGGTGAACTCAAGAGAATCACCCGCCGAGGCCGTATAGTGCAGATCGTCATTGTGATCTGAGAATCCACGCTTGCTCGACGAATGCCAGTTCCCCCGATAAACGATGCGCGCATCATCATCGTTAATCAGGATGGAATCCATCACCGGAGTTGTTTTCAACACCAGTGGTATCTGCCACATCTTGTAAAGACCTTGGGGCACGTCGTCGAAGGGACATCCTGAGGTGAAAAGGGACATTGTCACCTCCGACCCCTTCCTTTCCTGGAACTTCGCGCAGAGACTCGGGCCGTACATATGCCCACCCACGATGAACTTATCCGTGTACGAGTTGATGTAGGTCCAAGGCCCCCACGGGTGCTTCGCCTGGTAGAAGTCATACCGCATTTCATTCGGTTCGAACCACTTGGTCAACGTGGCCGTGTTATACCAGGCCACCATCAGATAGGCCCTGAGCGAAGGAACGTAGCAGACCGGCGTCATGCCACACTTGGCGGGCAAACTCAGAAAGTGAGCAGCCTTGTCGATCTGGGGTGACCAGTTACCAGGCTTGAGACCGTCTCCACCCGTGTAATACGTCCAATCGGCGGCATTGAGATTCACCAGCTTCGTTCGCAGCACGCGGCCGATAACGTAGTTGTCTCCGTCGTTCCAGAATCCATTGGGTGATATTGCATAGACATACTGGTGGGCACCGTCGGCGGAGACGCTGCCTCCATTCTTTCCATAGTGGACAAAGTACGGGGCGCCGAAGCGACCGCCGGGCCACATAGGGTCTTTGTAATTAGCCGCCGCGCTGCGCATCCATGTCAGTCCCTTGTCTGTCGACTTGATAAGACTCGCATTCATCGCGGTCTGACGCATCAGCGGGTCCTTGCTGTCGCTCCCATAGACATGTCTCGACACAAAGGCATAGAAGACGGAGTCGATGCATTCCTGTCCGCAAGCCTTCCAGGTGGCGTTGTCGGCTCCCTTTTCACCGGACTTACCGTACTCATCCATGCTGTTGACGCTTCTGCCGGAAAGGCGATGCGGCGCATCTCCTGATAATTGATTAAACGCGAGGTTTCGAGGTTGGGCGCCGAAGCCGCGCCCGTCGTCATTGAAGGCGTACAGGTTATCGTCATCGGCCCAAAACGGATCCCAAGTGTCGCCGTTCGACTGATCCCATTTATGAATCCGGTTGAGGTCCATGACCACCTGCGTGATCGGAGCGGGCGAGGTGGCCCGCTCGGGCTCGAGAGCCGTTACGGGAACATTCCACAGGTCGGCACAGATGGCGGCCGTGGAGATGGCCGCTGCCGTCTTGACGAAGCTACGACGGGTGAAGCCGGGATTGTCTGAATCGCACACTGGGCTGCTCCTTCGATAGCGAGCTTCGGAACCTGGTCTCGTTCCTTAACGCGGGAATATTTGCGACATAAAGATCCGGCTCCCGGGCCTCCTATCTTAGGCCAAGTTGGGTAGGTCGTATTCACCGAGTTGCAGCGGATATTTTCCGTACTCCCGAACCAGGCCGACCACGTAGTCATAGTTTTGCCCGGACACACTCGTGGGCACGGAGTGGTCAGACTGGAAAATGTAGCCTCCGCCTTTAGCAGCGTTTAGCTTGGTCAGCACCGTCCTCTTCAACTCCTCGCGGTTCCCGTCCGCCCACACCATCACATCCATGTTGCCGCAAAAACCCAGGCGATGACCGAAGCGGCGACGCAAATCGACGACATCGAGGCCTGCTTTGGCTTCAAGAGGATTGTAGGCATCGATGCCCGCTTCAATGAAGTCTTCAAAAATGCTGCTGGCATTTCCACAACCATGATAGATAACAGGCAGATCATGGGCGTGACACTCTTCGACAAGGGCCTTAACGCCCGGTTTGAAGTACTTGCGCCAGTAGGCCGGTGAGAAGAACATGCCATGTTTGTAGGCGACATCACCCCAGATCACCATGCCGTCGAGCAAGCCTCCCGCAGCTTTGATCTGGGCCTTGGTGATCTCGAGCGAAAAGGCGCTGATCCTCTCGACGAACCGTCCGACTTCCTCGGGATAAAGGCCGATCCAGAGCATCACATTCTCCGTACCGATCGTGCGCCAGAGCATCTCATGCGCCTCGCAAACTCCGCCGAAGATCGGAAATTCCGGCCACGCCGCCTTCAGCCGGTCGACGAACGGCGCCAGGTTGCGCACGAAGCCGTCTCCCACTCCGTTGATCTGGTCGTCGCCCCAGGCGAGGTAACGGCGATGGTCCCAGGGATCATCGAACCGGAAGGACTCCATCTTCTCGATGGTGTCGGTTTCGAAACTCAGGAACTCCGGCATCGGATATGCCAGTTTCTTTCGGATCAATGCTTCAAAGCCCGTTCGGACGATGACTTGCTCGTCGTTCTCCTCAACGATTTCAAAGGGCTTAATGTGCGGATCCATGTTCGGGTTGAACTGCATCCAGTCGAGGTCATAATAGCGGTAGATATCGGTGTCAGGAGCGAGGGCAAGATCCTCGCGCCAGCGCTTCAGGAAGCTTCCCCAGAAGAAATCGCTGATGGGCACACGATCTGCTTCCTCATGATGCAAGGTGCGTTTCATCCGTACCAGTTTCGCCAGGCAGTTCGGCGTCCTTTGCATGGTAACCCCCAACAAGGCCATCGGCACGCATGTCGCACGTGGCCAGATCCACCCGAAGGTTATACCTCTTGTGGCAGGGAGGTTGCAAACCTGGCTTCGTGGCAAACTCTTGGCTCCGACTGTCAGCATGATGCTTCAGGAAGAAGCCGCTAACATCCGGCCCCCGGGCTCATTCGAGATAACGCCTCTCGTTGTCTATTTGCAACCCTTCCCATCCGGGAGTATATTGACGCGGGTAGCTGAGTAGGCGCAAAGCTTGCGGCTCTGTTTTAGGAGAAGTTGGACTCCAGCCTCAGCTTCGAACCAGGAGCAAACAACCATGGAAGTGCACAAAGTTAAAAGATATGGGCGGATCATCGGACTTAAACCCGGGGCCTACGACAAGTATGTTGAATACCATGCCGCCGTCTGGCCAGGGGTCCTAAAGACCATTCACGATTGCAATATGCGCAATTATTCGATCTTCTTTAAAGACAATACCTTGTTCGCCTATTTTGAGTACATCGGCGATAACCTCGAGGCCGACATGGCGAAGATGGCGGCGGATCCTATCACGCAGGAATGGTGGGCCATCATGGAACCCATGCAGCAACCGATTCCTACGCGAGCCGAAGGGGAACGGTGGGCTGCCATGAACGAGGTATTTCACCTCGACTAGACTCGTAACTGACGATCCAGGCTGTGGATTTCATCAGCTGAAAGCCAGAAGCGATCCATCCGGCTGGTAGACCCCCGCAGTTCGCGCACATTCCACCACGGCGTGAATCGCCTCTAACGGCGTATCGGGAGGCAGGGCGCAACCCGGGCCCAGGATGAAATCCCCTCCGGGGGCCATCACGCTGAGGATCTCGAGCGTGTGCTGCCGAACCTGGTCCCGAGTCCCTCGCCAGAGGATATGGCCAGGGTCGAGCATCCCTAACACGCTTACTTTGCTCTGGACCGCTGATTTGCAGGCCACGGGATCGGTGCCCGGATCAAGCTCGAGGCAATCGGCACCGGTTGCAATTAGTCGCGGAAGCAAGTGGGTTTCGTCTCCACAAGAATGCACAAACGATCGGCAACCGACCGACCGCATCGCATCGCAAAAAGCCGTGTCGCCAGGGAGTTCCAGCTCGTCATACATCTTGGGCGAGATAAGATTGCTGCCGTAAGCGCCAATCGAACTGCCATGGGCGCCGGCGCGCCTCTGCGCCTCGCCAAAAGCGATGTTCATGCGGGAACAGATCTCAAGAAGCCGCAGCACACGCGGCCGCAACACCTGATCGGTACAAGCAAGCAAGAACTTCTCGGGACCACAAAGCGCGGAGGCCAGAGCCATCGGGCCTTGATCCGCCCGGCCCATCACGAAGACTCTGCCACCTGTCTCGCGAACCAAGATTCGAGTCGCCTTCAGTAATTCGCTAAGTGGGAACGTCGTTTCGGGATCGGGAACTGTCAGCCGATCGATATCGTCGAACGACTTGACTACCGGTTCCTCGACGTGAGGCGGAAGATCCGGCTGATAGAGAATGCCGCAGCCGAGGGCCTCCGCCTCGGCGCAAACACCGTTCTCATGCATGATCACGTCGTGGCCGAACTCCTGCCAGGCGGCAAGTTGAGCCTCCGCAAGGATTTCGGCCGAGCGTGGACCCGCGCTAAAGTCAGCGCCGATCATGCGCAACCCCATGAGGAAGTTGTGCAGGCCGACGGGGACACGATCAGGAATCCGGTGGTCGAGAACAGCCAGGGTTCGTTCGAGCGAAGTCATTTCAGCCATATTGATACCATTTGCCGTGACAGCGGAGAGCAAGAGCCCGCAAAATCCCGCTCAAATCCCGCACAGTTTCTGCACTTTTTCCGCAGCCCGGGACGGGCATGGTCCAGTCTCTAGAGGAGTATCAGGAAGGGCGCTGAAGGGTGGTGCTGAATATCCACGCTGCGAACAAATCCATGACACTCTGTTTAAGCCATCGTGAGTTGTTCTTCCGACCAGCCGACAGGCGGTTGCCGAGCCGCAAAATCTTCAGGCAGATCGCCGTTGTCGGTCCGCAGATACTGCCGATGATTAGGCCGGATCGTCGCCAGAAGCTCACGTCGGGTCTTGGTCTTGAGCCGCTTGCCCACGTAAATCTTCCCCATTTGGCCGAGGCGCTTTTCCGAGATCGCACCGGAGAACATCCACAGCGGCCAAGTAAAGTTCGGACCGTTCAAGCGGCGCAGTTTGTAGAGCCACATGGCCAGTGAGCCAAGGCGCCAAGCTGTCGGACCCCACCAACTGTACTGCGCCGGGCGTAAGTTCACCTTCCAGCACTTCATCATAACCTGCCACTGCAGCGGAGACAGGCGTTGGGTCTCGGTGACACCCTGCTTATTCTGCATGCGGGTATCGTGCAGGGGGGTGAAGATCGAGGGCACGAGGATGGCAAACAGTCCCCGCCGCTCCATCTCATAGATCAGATCGAGCGTGTCCATGCTGTCTTCGTCCGTCTCACCGGGATTGCCCACCATCAGGGTCATCACCGGAAACCAGTTATTCTCGTTGGCAACGCGTAGTCCTTCGAGGACCACGCTTGGCCAATCGTCAATCGAAAAGGGCACCGCCTTGGAGGGCATGATCTGCCGGGCCATGCGCACCGAACCCGTCTCCAGACCGACCAAGGGTGAGAGGACTTTGCCCTGCGGATGGGAGCTGACGCGGGGCAGATGGATGGGACTCTTCGGCAGCAGGATCTGGGAGAGTTTCTTGATGAGGGTCGGGTCCACCACGAAAGGCGCGATGGTGCAATGGCTCAACACGTGCTGTTCGACGCCCGGCGTGTTGACGATGGATGAATAGAGGTCAAGAAGGGCCTCGCGGTTGGGGAAGAAGAAAGGGGTGCCCGTCTTCACTTGTCCCCAGATGAACATGTCCTCGGTGGCCAACGAGATCTGCTTATTGCCTTCGCGCGCGTTGGCCCGTACCCCGGCCATAATCTTTTCCTTCGAAACGTCCAATTGGGGGTTCAGATCCGGCACGCAGAACTGGCAACGACGGCCGCAGCCCGTCGTCATTTCCACCACACCGAAGGTCGTACGCCTGTCGATGGGCAGGATCGCCCTCGCGGCTGGTGGGGTGGGCGACATGCAACTCGCGCGGTAGCGGCTCGCCTCGCCTCGCTTTGCGGAATAGCTCCATGCAATCAGCGGATTCGCTGCGTCCGTCCACCACACAATCCACGCTGAGTTCCTCAAAACTGTCCGTCTGGCTAATCTGCCAACCGCCAGAACCGCCGACAATCACTTTGAAACTACCGCGGTAAGGATTGCCTTTGATGAGTGCAAACAGCTCGCGTGCATAGCGCGAGTTGATCGGCATCTTGGATGAGCCAAAGATCGAAGTGTAGACGCCCGCGGCAAACGTGACTCCCAGCGGATTATGGGTGGAGACCGCAACCACGCGCGTCTTGGGTCCGACGAAGCGGTGGAGGTCGTCGGGATAGCAGCATACTATATCGCTGGCTGGCCACTCGCGCAGAAGCGACGCCTCGAGCAGACGCACGCCCGCGGGCATATAACGCGCCGTGCCGTCGGCACTGTATTCCACCTTGCGCCAGTTCGGGTATTTGCTGGTGAGGACGCCTTCCATCCACACCGGCATCGAAGCCATGGCCATCTGAATGAAATAACCGGCGTGGTCGATGGTTTCCGTGAGGGGCGCAGTAAGCACGATTAGCTTTCCTTCACCCACAGCGCTATGAGTCTCAGCCCGAGCAAGGGCAGGTTGGCCGCCGTTTCCGCTCAGAGTCGCAGATCCGTTTCCGTTCGACGATATCTCTCTCATCCCATCCTTCCGTTAGGGCAGTATGTTCGGAACTGCTGATCCTACAACAGCGTCCTGCTGCAGAAGAAAGAGAGCTCCCTCCCGCGATTGCGGGAAAACAAATTCGTTAAGAAGCGTCGCTCAGCTGACGGAAAGAGACCACAGTGCATGCGAAGCCCATAAGGGTCGATCAGCTATGACAGGCCTGCAAGCGCGACGCTCAATGAAGTTGATCTTAAGGCATCCGGATCTTTATTACCAGACAATCGTCTCGGCTGGGACAAAACGATTGACTTTCCGCCAACGGGTCTGGTTCTCGCGATAACTGGCTCGCTGGTAAAGCGCACCCAATTTGCCCTGCGGATGGATCGACACTACGGTATTGCCCTTCGATGATCAGGGTGTAAGGAAGCGCCCCAATCGTTTCCTTCACAGTGCGCTCCGCGATCGGGAAGGTGACCGAAATCTGATCGCCGGGAGCGCCTGAACCAATACTGAGATACCTGTCCTGCCAGTGGAGGGGGCGTGGCAGATCATTGACTCGCACACCTAGTCTGCGAATCGCCGCTCTCGATCCACTCCGGAGCTATCACCAGTATACCTGGGAAAGCCATCTTCAACTTCACATCGATTCTTCCCTCTTCTTCCCTGGCAGGGAATGTGGCTGTGTACGTCGGCCCATTCAGAAGCGCGATTCAAAAGCCGGTTCACTCGTCGCGGCCCATCCTTCTCATCGACGATGTCTCCCAAAGGTGAGTGCCTTGTTGATTAGGGATTAGAGAGTCGAATCGAGACAATGGCAGACTCCATCATCGGGTGTGAGGGACAGAAACGCAGACCTAAAGAGAAAGGTCGGGGATGTACGACAGGTGCCGAGTAGAATGCAGACAGCGTGCCGCGGAATCAAAAGCAGACTCTGAGAAGCACAAAGTCTGCGCTAGTTAGTCTTGTTTCAGGTCCTATTACCTCAATGATTCGTCCAATCCTGAGCATCGACAGGCTTGCTTGATTCAGGATTAGTGCCAATCCCCCAATCGCAGAGCTGCGCTCTGCGCCAGCCCGTCGGTTGAGCCGCGGCAGACGCGGCCAGGAACAGAACAGACGCCATAGTGCCGAGCAAAGAATTCGTCCAAAATCGTTTCATCAGACTCCCCGCAATACCCGATTTGCCGCCCCCAACGTGAGAACGGAGTCCGCAACCGACCGCCGCCGAGCATAACATAAACGCCGGTAGACCGCGGGCGGTGGCGGGAGCGGTAGGGCGGAAGGCAGAGTGGAGAAAGCGAAAAGAAGAAAGCAGAAGGCGGTAGGCAGAAAGTGATCCGGTTGTCGCCTGACCGCCTCCGCTTATTGCTCATTGGCCTGCGCCGCCTTCAGATTCTCCTCCATCAGGCCGATCAACTCGACCAGCATATCCTCTCGCTTGTTTTCAGGAACATCGTGGGTCCGATTTCTCAAATTATCCTCCGCCTCCTGGTTCTCGGTGCGATCCGGTGCCGGCGGGGTCGCCTCGGGAGTATCTTCGTCCTCGAGGCCGTCGGGACCCTCTGGGCCGTGCCAGCTGGCCTCGCCCGTCGCTTCCGCTGCGCCCTCGGGCTCCCCGGTCAGGCTATCCTGCGGCGGTGCGTCCTGCCTGCTGAAAACGGGCGCCTCTGGCGGAATGTCATCCGATGCCTCGCCAGGCTTCGAGGCCCGACCTGTCTCCTCTTCCGCCGTGAAATCCTGCCCGATATTCCGCGCGGGCGAGTACTCTTCAACTCCGGACGATCCATTCTCGGCACAGTTTTCAGCAATGTTCTCGGCACTGGGTTCGTCATCGCGCGCCGCTCTGAGCCTCATCAGCATCTTGAACTGGCGCTCAAAGTGGCGGCTGAGCTGGCCTTCGAGCCGTATGGTTTGTTCCCAGTTGGCGTTGGCGGACAGGCTCCGGTCACGCTCGACCGGGTTGTTCTTGTAGACCGTGTATTGTTTTACGGAGTGCGCCTGCATGGCGTATTGGCTGCGGATCAGGCGCTCCTGCCGCCAGGCGGTCTCGGCCATGTTCTCAAGCAGATAGGATTCAAGAACGTTAGCGGGAGGGAGAGAGGCCAGAAAGCCCTCGCGCAGGCGATCGTACTGGCCGGGAGTCTCCCCCATCCAGGGCATGGTGGCCTTGAGCTCGCGGGCGGTGGCGCCGTGGGTAAGGGCGTTGAAGCGGGCACGCTGCTTGCCGGCTTGAGTACAAGGTCCGGTGGATTTCTTGGCGTTGGCGCGATTGGCGGCGATTTTCCTGGGAGTCATCTTAGGTTTCTCTGGTAAGTGGCATCGGATCTCCTTCCTCGCAGTCGTCAGTTGTCCCACTCTCAAGTATGCTCGATGAAAATGAGACAGTGGAGACAGATGAGACAGATGAGACTGTATTTCTTTAGCGGCGTCCTGTCAGCTACTTGGAAATGCAAGTCGGCGGAATCTGACTACGAAAATCGCAAAACTGTTGCAATTTGCAACACCGCCAGGGAAACCGAACTTCGCACGTTGCGCGGGCCTGTGCCGTTTCCCTTCGCACCGTGACAGCGGGCGTGGCGCAGAGTTTCGCCTTACAGAGACTCTGCGGTTCTTCCGCGCAAAAACATTCAAAGCCGTGTACCCTAGGTTGGCCGAGCAGGGCTGCAGCGAGCGTGCCGCAGAATCAAAAGCCGCGGACTCTGAAAAGGATGAAGTCCGCGCTACCCGTTCCATTTCTCGTCTTCCAGGTAACGAGGTAGCAACTCTGCGGTTCTTCCGCGCCAAGGTTCTTTCGCCCAAAAGATCCGAGGCGTATGCCGTCGGGCAGCCGAACAGGGATGCGGCCAGCGTACCGCCAAATCAAAAAGCCGCAGACTTTGAAAAGCACAAAGTCTGATTCCATAACGTCGTCGGCTCCTTAGAACCGGTAAACTTGGTTTGCTGTCCGACCAAGGCTGCCGGGAAAGGAGCCGACATGTCAATTATCGGATGTGATTTGCATTCCCGCTACCAGGTTGTTGCGATGGTAGACACGGACGACGGCGAGGTAGCAACGCGCCGCTTGGAACATGAGAACGGAGAAGCGAGGACATTTTATGCAGGGCTGGCCAAGGGGTCGCGGGTGGGGATCGAGGCGACGGGCTACACCCAGTGGTTCGAGCGCTTGCTGGCGGAACTGGGGCACGAGTTATGGGTGGGGGATCCGGCCGCGATCCGGGCCCGAGCGGTGCGCCGGCAGAAGACCGACACCCGTGATGCCGAACACCTGTTGGACCTGTTGGTAAGCCGCCGTTTCCCGCGCGTCTGGGTGCCCAGCGTGGAACAGCGGGATTTGCGGCAACTGCTGAAGCATCGCGACAAGCTGGTGCGGATGCGGACGGCGCTGAAGAACCAGCTGCACTTTCTGGCCATGAGCCAGGGGGTGTGCCGCAAGCAAAAGCTGTGGAGCGGACGCGGTCGAGCCGAGTTGGAAGGGCTGAGCCTAGGAGCGTGGGCTAGTCGGCGGCGGGAAGAACTGCTGAAGATGCTGGACCAGCTCAATCCCTGCATCGACGAGCTCAACGAGGCGGTGCAGGCGGAGGCCGAGCGCTGTGCGGAGGCGGTGCAGTTGATGGAGCAGCCGGGGGTGGGGCCGATCACGGCTCTGGCCTTTGTGCTGACCGTCGGTCCGGTGGAACGTTTCCCCCACAGCCGCGCTCTGGTCAGTTACCTGGGACTCAACCCACGTGAGGATTCCAGCGGGGGTCACCAACGGCTGGGTCACATCAGCAAGCAAGGCAACCAAATGTTGCGCTGGCTGCTGGTGGAAGCCGGCCAGAGGGCGTCGCTGCTGGACGAGGAACTGAGGCGTAAGTATAAACGGTTGGCTTTCCGGCGGGGCAGAAACGTGGCCAAGGTGGCCATGGCTCGACAGCTGGCAGTGCGCTTGTATTGGAAGCTGCGCCAGGCGAGATCGGCCCAACCGGCGGTTCGCATGCCTGGTAGCCCGAGGTAGCGCATGGTGGGCGGTTCGCCACCGCAAGTCTGATTGGGCGCCAAGCCTCCCTGCACAGGCGGGGAGATCGAATAGAGAATCATGGTGGGGTGAAAACTTCACCGAATAGATGGCTGGTGGAACAGTCCACCGCAGGATTCGAGAGGCGAGCCTTGGTCGGGACAAGCCTTAAAGATTCTTCCAGGACGAAGCATCGCTGTACAGCGCTCCGCTTCGTCCCTCTTCTAGGGTGGGCGTGCCGGAGTCGGGGTCAAGGGTCTGCGATGAACGGTCCGACCAAAAGCGTCGGACCGCCCTTGACCCCGCCTCCGTCACGCGGGGGTGGGAGTGTTGCTAAATTCTGCTTGACAAAGCCGACGACGTTATAGATGCGCTACCCACTACCGCCTCCTTAGCGGGCGTAGCGCATCTATAATGGTCTCGGATGCGCTACGCCCTCACGCTTCCGCCTCACCACACGAGGGCCTGATCGGGGACGAAGCGGGTGACCTTTCGCCAGGGCGCTTCATTTTGACGGTAGTAGGCTCGTTCGTAGAGCGCACCGTATTTGCCCCGCGGATCGATCATGCTCACTGTATTTCCTTTAATCGTCAACGTATAGGGAACGTCGCCGATGGTTTCCTTGACGGTGCGTTCAGCGATGGGGTTCGAGGCGGGCGTAGCGCAGAGTTTTGCCTTACAGAAACTCTGCGGTTCTTCCGCGCAGAAGGATCGGAGGCCGTGTACCATAGGCCGGCGGACCTGGTCAGCGTGCCGCGGAATCAAAAAGCCGCAGACTTTGAAAAGCATAAAGTCTGCGCTACCCAACATAATTCAGCATTCAGAATTCAAACTTATCATTCATACCGCAGCGCTACTATGGGATCGACCTTCATCCCCGGCGGGCGGGTACATAAGTGGCCAACAGAGCGATAGCGATGAGCAGTGCGGCGACAGTGATGAAAGTAAATGGATCTCGGGACTGAACGCCGAATAGCAGACTCGATAGAACGCGGGTCAGACCCAGCGCACCCGCAATCCCAACAACGACACCCGCCAGGGTGATCAGTGTTCCCCGCCCATCACCAGCTGCAGGATCTCGCGCGAGCGTGCTCCGAGTGCGATGCGGATGCCGATCTCATGTGTCCTTTGCGTCACGGCGAAGGCCATCACTCCGTAGATCCCTACCACCGTAAGCAACAGGGCAAGCAGCGCAAAAGACGACAGCAGCAGCGACTGAAAACTCGTATCCGTGAAAGACCGGGAAATGACTTCTTCCATGGTGCGAACCTTGAACAGTGCCAGGCTGCTGTCAAGCGCGTGGACCTGCCGGCGGACCTCCGCTGTTAATTCGCTGCTGCTCGCCGCACCCTTAACGACAACGGATAGAGTTGGAAAGGGTGGTGGAACCAGTGAAAGCGGATAGTACGCTTGCGGAATCATGGGCGCACGGATTCCCCACTGCTTGACGTCACCGACGACACCGATCACGGTGACGTGCAGGCCCCAAAGCTTATACGTTCGGCCGAGCGGATCCTGATCAGGCCAAAATTGGCGGGCCATCGTCCGGTTAATGATGGCCACCAGTCGAAGATCGGGGGATGCCTGAAACTGCTGGATTGGATCATGGCCATGGCCTTCCGCCCGGACTCCGCCGTGTCCCGAAAGTCTTGTCCGATGAAATTACGGCCTTTGAGGAACGGAATGCCGAAGGCTTTGAAATACTCCGGGGTGATCGCATTTTGCTCAACAAGGATATTGGCGAATTCCGATTGCGGCCGTCCGTCGATCTGATGTAGCTGTTGCTCCCTCCCTCCAGGGGCAGTTGGCTTCCCACCGCCGAGGCTTCAACGCCGGGGGAACCCTTCAGGCCGCCGAGCAAGCGATCGAAGAACGCCTCGGCCTGTTCGATCTTGTTGTATCGATTCGCAGGGAGGCCGATCTGCGCGGTGAGGATGCCTTCCGGGTGAATACCGGCATCCACTTCACGTAACTTGGCAAAGGTGCGCAGAAGAAGGCCGGCGCCCACCAACAGCGCCAGGGAAATTGCGATCTCGCCCCCACCAGCAGATCTCGTAAGGTGCTTTGACGTCCGGAGGGCCCAGACTTCCTGCACAGTCGCCTTGAGTTCTTCGTTGGGATGAAGGTGTGAAACCTGGACCGCGGGCGCGAGTCCAACAACGATTCCTACCAGGAGACCTACCATGAGTGTGAACGCCAAGACGGTGCCATTATGGTGAGCGGGTTTGGCTGTGGAATGGGTAGGGTTTTGGCAGCAGCCAGAATCCGCAGACAACCCCAACCCAGGAGGAGGCCCATAAGCGCGCCTGTGAGAGAAAGCAATACGCTCTCCGTGAGCAATTGCCGAAGGATGCGCCAGCGGCTGGCGCCGAGAGCGTTCCGAACCGCGATCTCCCGATGCCGGCCCGTGGCCCGGACTAACGAAAGATTGGCCACATTCGCGCACGCGATCAACAGGATCAGCCCTACGGCCCCTAACATGATCAGAAGCTGTTCCCGGATGCTGCCGCCGACAAAGAGCTCCTTCAAGGGGACGATGGCCGCGCCGACCTTCGAATTGGAATCGGGATATTGCTTTTCGAGGCGGCCAGCGATGGTTTCGAGCTCAACCCGCGCCTGCCCCAGCGAAACGTTGCGCTTCAGGCGTCCCATAGCCCGATATTGGTGCGAGCCTCTCGGTCCTATCTTTGCCGGGCTCATATCCAGAGGCACCCAGATATCCGCCTCCCCTGGTCCGAATGTAGGCATAACACCAACGACGGCGAACCTTTCTCCATCCAGCTCAAGATCCTTCTTCACAGCCTCCTTGTCGCCGCCGAAATGCCGCTTCCAAAAGCCGTAGCTGAGGATGGCAACGTGATTCCGCCTGCCTGGTCTTCACCTTTGAGGAACGTACGGCCGAGGACAGGTTGAACGCCTAGTAAAGAAAAGAAGTTGGCCTGAGTCCGAAGCACATTAGCCGGCTCCGGTTCTCCCTCGCCGCTGGCGTTGACATTTCCGCCCCAGTCAAACAGGGTGGTCGACTCCAGAGTTTGTGTTTGCGCCTGCCAGTCGAGGTAATCGGGCCCCGTTAAGGGATATCGACCGGGGGCCGATTCTGTCTCGAAAAGTTGCACCAGCCTTTCCGGCTCGTGGTATGGCAGGGGGCGGAGAAGGACCGCGTCCACGACGCTAAAGATGGCGGTATTGGCCCCAATGCCAAGAGCGAGCGTAATGACAGCAACAGCGGTAAACCCAGGGCTCTTGCACAACATGCGTATTCCGTAGCGAAGATCCTGAATGAGGGTATTCATGGTTTCCTTCTTCGTGCGCGTCAGAGAATTATGAGTTCTGAATTATGAATTATGAAGGTCCTCGCAACTTTCATTTCATAATTCAGGATTCAGAATTCAAGACTTATCATTCATGCCGCAGCGCCACCATGGGATCGACCTTGGTTGCCCGGCGGGCGGGAATGTAGGATGCCAGCAACGCCACGCGACAACCACGATGATGCTGGCGGCGTAACTCAGGGGGTCCGCCGGCGTTACACCAAATAGGAAACTCGACATCAGGCGCGAAGCGGCAATGGCTCCAACCAAACCGATTGCCGAACCTGCGGCACTCAAGCGCAAGCCCTGAGCCAGGATGAGTTTCAAAACATCGCCACCGCGTGCGCCGAGCGCCATGCGGATACCGACTTCGTGCGTCCGCCGGCTAACCAGATAGGCCACCGCCGCGTACAAACCCACGGCCGCCAGGAAGATTCCAAGGATGCTCAGGCTCGCGAGCAGCATCGCCATCGAACGCTCACCCGCCAGAGCCTCTTGCATATGTTCCCTGAAGGTCACCGCATTGACGATTGGAAGGTGTTTAGCAACGGCCGCCGTCTCTTTAAGGATTGTCGAGACCAGCGCGCGCGGATCGCCAGCGGTCTCCACAAACAACATGCACTCGAACGAGAACACTTGGGTGAAAGGAAGGAAAAGTAGGGTTGGGCTGTCTCATGAAGGTTGACGTACCTTCCAGCCTCCACCACGCCGACAATCTGATAATCCTTCTTATCAATTCGGATTGATCTTCCTACGGCGTCCTGGTCCGGCCAGAACCTGCGGGCCATAGCGTCATTGATGACGACCACTGGCATCCGGGACGGCCGGTCGAATTCGTTAAACTCCCGCCCTCCCACAAGGCGCGCCCCTATCGTAGCGAAGAACTTTGGGGCCACAATGTTGTACCGAATCTTGAAATGGTCGGTTCCGGGAGGCGGCTGCACTCCGGGAATGACCACCGCCTGTGTTTCTCCTCCTTCGCTGTTCGTCATGGGAGGGCGCCGGGCATAGCTGGCGCGCACTACCCCTGGGATGGATTGAGCGAGCGGCCAGGGCAGGATAAAGAGCGGTTGCTTGGGCAAGGTTGTACCCGTACAGAGTGGGCGGCGCCACTGAGAGCATGAGCACATTCTTCTTCGGGTTAAATCCTGGATTGATCCGCTGGCTATACAGAAAGCTGCGCAACAATAAAGCGGAACCTGCAGCAGGATCACCGAGAGCGTGATCTCTCCCGATACCAGCAAACTCCGCAGCGGCAGGCGTCCGTGGCCTGACCCAATCGAGGATCTCACCCTTGATGACCGCGACGAGGTCGCCCTTCGCAGCACGGAGCCCCGGCGCCAATCCAAAGATAAGAGCCGTTAGGAGCGAAATGACCGCTGTGAACAGAAGCACCCGGCCATCGAGCATGAGGCTGGTTTCGGACAAAGCAGGAACCAAGGCCGGCACAAGAGCCACAAGCCATGACGCCAACAAGACCCCCAGGGCGCCGCCCGCCAACGAAAGCAGAAAGCCTTCCGTGAGAAGTTGGGCGATCAGGCGGCGCCGTCCGCGCCCAACGCCCGGCGCATCGCCATCTCTCGATGCCTCTGCTCAGTTTGCGCCAAGAGTAGGTTGGCTACATTGGCGCAGGAGATCAGGAGGACCAAGCCCACCATGGCCATCAGGTAGATACCATATGTCATGTCGCCGCGAGCTGCTTCGGCAGTAGGATAAGCGAGAAACTTGACGTCCTGGTTGGTGGAGGGAGAAGCCAGCGCAATACGTTTTGCAAGCGTCTGGAGTTGTGCGCGCGCTTCACGGATTTCGGCGCCGGGGCGAAGACGGCCGGCCACGTCAAACCAGCGGTCGTCGCGGGCGGCGTAGGTCTGTTCTTCACCGGGAACCATCGTGGCCCAGCCCTCGGTGGTGACCCAAATTTCAGGTACCCAACTCGACGCAGTCCGCAGAAGTTCCGGGGTGTAATGCCGATGACCGTGAATTCTTTGCCGTCGAGGAGCGTGGTCTTGCCGGGCAGAGAGGGATCGCCGCCGAAGTACCGCTGCCAAAGCCCGTAGCTCACCACCACGGAGTGGCCCTCAATGGCAGCCCGCTCCGGTTGCGGCATGAAAGTGCGGCCCAGCAAGGCTTTTGCGCCTAGCGCGGCGAAGTAGTTCTGCGAGACAACTTCAACGGACACCTGTCGTCCTTGCTCCTTGCCACTTATGAAACCTCCACGGTCGCCATAGGCCACCACGTCGGAAAAGGCGCTGACCTCGTTGCGGATGTCAAGGTAATCGGGATATGACACCCTGCGAAAGTCGGGCTCCTTTGGCCAATCCGTCAAAACGGTGACCAGCCGCGCCGGATCTTTCACAGGCCAAGGCCGCCAGCACAAGCTATCCACGATGCTGAAGACCGTGGAATTAGCGCCTATTCCCAGTGCCAAGGAAAACACCGCCACCAGAGTGAAGCCGGGATTTTTGGCCATCATGCGTAGGCCATAACGAAGGTCCTGGATGAGCGTGCTCATGGTTTCCTTCTTCGTGCGCGTCAGAGAATTATGAGTTCTGAATAATGAATTATGAATTGTGAATTATGAAGGGATCGCGGCTTTTAATTCATAATTCAGCATTCAGAATTCAAAACTTATCATTCATACCTCAGCGCTACCATGGGATCGACCTTCGTAGCTCGCCTTGCAGGAATGCAGCAGGCAACGAGCGCTACCTGAGTGAGCAGCACCGCGACCGCGGTCAGAGTAAGCGGGTCATGGGCACTCACGCCGAATAGCATGCTCCTCATTAGTCGGGTCAATCCTACACTCGCCACAAGGCCAATGGCCACCCCAAGGACGACCGCTTTAGCCCCTTCCCCAACCATCATGCGCAGCACATCCCGTCGCTCGGCGCCCAGCGCCATCCGGATACCGATCTCATGTGTCCGCTGGCTGGCGAGGTACGAGATCACGCCGTAAATCCCGACGCAGCACATGACCAGCGCCAACACGGCGAAAACTCCGAGGAGAATGGTCGAGAAGCGCCGCGCGGCCAGCCAGTGGGAAACATTCTCGTCCATAGTGCGCGTAGCATACACCACCATTTGGCTATCGATCCCCTCCAGGGCGTGGCGAATCGTGCCGACTTCCGCGAGCGGCGGACCTCCTGTCCGCACCGCAACCCCAACGCCTTTGGCCACCAGCGGCATGAACTTATCGGGAAGCTGGGTAAGTGCGAGATAGCATTGCGCCTGGAATGGCGCTGTCGAATCCTCGTCGAGACCCCACTGTTTCACGTGTCCGACGACACCGACGATTTCTGCACTGCTGTTCAAGATGTCGAAGTTGATGCGTTTGCCAATCGGGCTCTGATTGCCAAAATAGAGCCGGGCGAAGCGATCATCAATGACCGTGACCGAGGGAGCATGCTCGTTGTCGTCCGTCGTAAGGAAACGGCCGCGCTTGAGCGGAATCCTCATTACGTTCAAATAGTCCGGCTGAACAAGGTAAAGTTGCGTAATCCTCATCTGAGTTTGGGACAGGGGCTTAGGCTCGCCGTCGATCCAAAACGGCAACTCGGCGTCCTCGCCCATAGGCGTGGATCCCGCCTTCAGTGAAGCTGCCTGAATCCCCGGAAGGCCAGCCAGCGCGTCCTGCATCTGTCGCCAAGTGCTACGAAGGGCGTCCGGGGAACTGCTCGGCGGAGACGAGGTGGAGAACGCTAGGACATTGTGGGGATCGAAACCGGGGTCGATGCCCCAGAGCTTGACCAAACTACGAATCATCAATCCGGCTCCGGAGAGCAGGACGAGCGCTAGCGCTATTTCGACAATCACGAAGACTCTTTGGGTACGGTGCCGGGCACCGCTCAACCCCCGTCCTCCCTTCCCAAGCACTTGATGGAAATCACGTCGTGAATTCTTGAGCGCCGGCGCGAGGCCGAAGAGGATTCCGGTGAGCACGGAAGCGATGAGCATGAACAACAGCGCGCGGCCATCGAGAGTTACTTCTTCAGCCCTCGGCAGCGCCTCAGGTAGCGCTTTGAGCGCCGCCTCGATGCCCCAGGAGGCAACCACCAAACCGAGGCCCCCGCCGGCCAGGCCGAGCAGAACGCTTTCAGTTAAAAGCTGCCGGATGACTCGACCCCGGCTCGCGCCCAGCGCCGACCGGATCGCTAATTCGTGTGATCGGGCGGTCGACCGTGCCAGGAACAGATTTGCCACGTTGACGCAAGCGATCAGAAGAACAAAGAGTACCGCCGCCCCCAGCATCAGCAGAACTGGTTGAATGTACCCAACGATGTCCTGTTTGAGCGGCACCAGGTCGATGCCAATACCTTTGTTCGCTTCCGGATACGCTTCCGCCAGATGATGCGCCACGGCGTTCATATCGGCCTGGGCCTGGTCGAACGTGATGCCGGGCCGCAGCCGGCCGACTGCATCCATGCCCATGGGCGCTTTGCGGTCACGAAACGTCGACTCATTCCACTGGCCAATCGGAATGTATACGTCGCCAGGAAAGAAATTTCTGCCACGGTAATCGAAGCTTGCCGGAATAACCCCGACAATGGTGTGCGCTGTGCCATTCAACCTGAGCGGTTTTCCGAGGACCTCCGTCGAGGAGGCGAACTTTCGTTTCCAGAAAGCGTGGCTGATCAGCACAACCGGTCGCGCGCCCAATACGTCCTCATTAGGAAGGAATGTCCGGCCGAGAGTCGGCTTTACACCAAGCAGCGGGAAAAAACTGGCGGAGACCATGTCCCCTGGCAAGCGTTCGGCATCGCCCATTCCAACCAGGTTGAAGTCATCCCCCCGGTAGGCAGCAAGGGCGGAAAATGAGCGGTTGTCACGCGCCCAGTCGAGGAAATTGGGGTATGAGGTGGACGACCTCGGGTCGTCGGGTGTGTGCGAATAGAGTGCCAGCAGACGGTCGGATTGCCAGTAAGGCAGAGGATTGAGCAGGACGCCATTCAGGACCGAGAATAACGCCGTGTTCACGCCAATTCCGAGCGCCAGAGTGACACCGCAACAGCCGTAAAGCCCGGTTTCTTGGCCATCATCCGTAGGCCGTAACGAAGGTCCTGGATGAGCGTGCTCATGGTTCCTTCTCCCGTACGCGTCGGAAACTGTGAATTCTGAATGATGAGTTATGGAAGGGCGAGCGGTTTTCATTTCATGATTCAGCATTCAGAATTCAAAACTTATCATTCATCGCGTAGCGCCACCATCGGATCGACCTTCGCCGCCCGATGGGCGGGAATGTAACTTGCCGCCAGTGCCACCCCCGCCAACAGCAACGCCACTGCGATGAACGTCAGGGGATCGAGCGGCTTGATATTATAAAGCAATGAGGAGAGCACGCGCGTGCCGGCTACTGCGCCCGCGAGTCCAAGCGCCAATCCCACACCTGTCAAGCCGACACCGTACTGGAGGACATCTCGCATGACCTGTACTGGCGTGGCGCCCAGCGCCATACGGATGCCGATGTGGCGCGTGCGTTGAGCCACCACGTAAGAGAGGACTCCATAAATTCCTACCGATGACAGCAACAGCGCTATAGCTGCGAAGAGAGCAAGCAGGAACGTGTCGAAATGCGACTCTTCCAGCGTGCCGGAAATCTTCTGCCGTACGGTCGAGACCTGGTAGATCGGCACGCCGGGAGCAATCGACGCCACCGTAGTTCTCAACTCGCTCGCGGGAAACCTGCCATCGCGGGTGCGAACCATCAAATCCATGGTGCGCCCGATCCAATCCCACGCGGCCGGTGGCATCTGTGCAAGCGGAAGATAGAACTCCGGCTGTATCTGGCGATCGAGGCCCCACGCACGCACGTCTCCGACAACTCCAATCACCTCATGCCATACGGGGTCCATGCGGCCTTTGGGTCCGGCCTCGCAGCACGCGAAGCGCTTGCCAATCGGGTTTTCATGCGGCCAGGCAGTGCGCGCCAGAGTTTCGTTGACGATCATCACCAGGGCTTTATCGCGTGTATCCTGGGTGGTGAATTCGCGTCCGGCTCTTAGCGGTATGCGCGCAGTCGAGAGATAACCGGCCGAGACGATTTGCAATTCCGAGTTGATTACGTTGGTCGGGTCGAGTGCCTTGCCTTCGGGAATCAGGCCGTTGCTGCTGCCCCCGCCAGCCAGCGGGGCGCGAGAAACTACTGCTGCCGACTGCGCGCCAGGCAAGGCTTCCGCCCCCGTGATCATGCGCTCAAACGTCTGCCGCGCCACGGTCGGATCGTGGTAGCCGATGTCAGGGAGGCCGACTCGTCCGACAATGAGGTTCGCGGTGTCGAAGCCGGGATCGAGATGTGACACGACCACAGCGCTGCGGATCAGCAGTCCCGCACCTGCCATCAACATCAGAGCCAGTGCGACTTCCCCGACCACAAGCACGCTTCGAACGCGATCACGACCACCGCTGGAAGCGGCGCCTCTTTCCTGGAAGGCTGCGCTCAGCCGGGCGGAAGCCGAGCGAAGTGCGGGAGCGAGACCGAACAGGAGGCTGGAGAACAGGGTGACTCCGCACGCAAACGCGAGTGTGCTTGCGTCCACGCTCGCCTGGGCTAGCCGCGGAACGGTGGCGGGGCCGTTCGCGACGATCCAAGACACACCCCAATGCGCCAGCAAAACGCCCACCGCTCCGCCAGCGATTGCCAGCACCGCGCTTTCCGCCAAAAGCTGCCTCACCATGCGCTGCGGCGAGGCTCCCATCGCTGCCCGTACGGCAAATTCCTTCTGGCGCGTGCGTGCCCGGACCAGCTGCAAATTGGCGATGTTCGCGCAAGCAATCAGCAGCACGAATGCGACAGCGCCGAGCATCATCTGCAATACCGGCCGCTCATCGCCCAGCAAGGCCGTCGTGAGCGGCATCAGCCGCAAGCCGCGGTCTTTGTCATCGATTGGGTATTGCCCTTGCAGCCTCAGCGCGATTCCATTCATCTCCGACTGCGCCTGCGCTAATGACAGGCCGGGTTTGAGACGGCCCATTACGTTCAAATAGTGGAGGTCGTGATTGGCAGCTTGCCGCGCCGTGAACGCCTCGGGAATCCAAAGATCGCTCTCATCCAGCAGGGGGTCGAATGTTCTCGGCATAACGCCAACGATGGTGTACGGCACACCATTCACTCGTAATGTCCTGCCCACGACCGTGCCATCTGCGTGGAGGTGCGTCCGCCACAACCGTTCGCTAATAACTACTACTTGCCCGTGTCCAGGCTTATCCTCATCGGCTGTGAAGACTCGGCCCTCTATGGGTTGAACGCCAAAGGTCGCGAAGTAGTCCCCAGTCGCATATTCGCCCTGCACGCGCTCAGGGGCTTCCGTGGTCGCAAGGTTGAAACTGGCGGCATTTGACGCGCAAAGCTTCGTAAACGCGGTGCTTTGGTGTTGTATATCGGCAAAGTTTCCCACCGAGAGACCGGGGAAAATGCCTTTCCACTGTTCCTGTATGTACACCAAGCGAGAGGGGTCCTCCATGGCGAGGGGACGCAGCAAGACGGCATTGACAACGCTGAAGATGGCGGTGTTTGCCCCAATGCCGAGGGCGAGAGTCAGAACTGCCACCACCGTGAAGCCGGGATTTTTGGCCATCATGCGTAGGCCGTAACGAACATCTTGCAGCAATGTACTCATGGTTTCCTTCTTCGCCCGCGCCAGAAGTTATGAGTTCTGAATTATGAATTGTGAATTATGACGGGTTTGTGGCTTTCGTTTCATAATTCATCACCCACTATCCGGAATTCGTCCTTCAGGCATTTCTAGCAATTTGGCCACCGACGACGCCGCTAGGATAAGTCATTTAGACGCGGGCGTTTACAAGCCAGTGGCAACGCCAAGCCGCGCCTGTACTGTCCGGTTTTGGACTTCTTGTGTCCACAATTGGGACGTCCTATCACAGCCTTTCTTCGTGTAGGCCTTGGCAGCACTCGTTTTGCATTTTGTGTCTTTTTGCCAAGTCGGACCAAACTACCATCGGACCTGTTTGCCAGGTAACCCGCAACGCGACGAAACTGGCGTCTACGAGGAATTGGTAAACAGAGAAGAACTGCTTTGGCGGAGAACGGTTTTACAGGGGACGTTTTCGCGGGTGCCTTGGGGATTTCCGGTAGGGCTCACCTTCTGGCTGTTTATCAGTTGCCGTTGAACAGCTTCAGGCGCGCATTGACCACCTGCTTCACCGAGTCAACGGCCACTGGCAGGATCTTATAGGGCACGATTTCGCTCGGCGTCTTGGCGAGGGCCGATTCCAGTCCACGCCTCCAGGCAAGCCGTATTTCGGTATTAATGTGCACAATATTGATTCCCGCCGCGATTGCCCTGCGCAGATCCTCGTCGTCAGTTCCCGAGCCACCGTGCAAGGTTAGCGGGACGCGAGCCACGGCCTTAATGCCACTGATTCTCTCGATATCCAATCGCTTCAGGTTCTCCCCGTGAATCATACTCTTCAGCATGCCGTGCATGTTGCCCACGGCCGGAGCCAGCACGTCAACTCCGGTGAACTCGACAAACTGGCGCGCTTCCTCGGGAGCCGTGAGGCCGCTCGACAATCGAGGAGCCTGTTCATGAATTTCAGAGCCGGTTCCGATATCGCCGATCTCTCCTTCTACGAGAATGGAAGGATGAATGGCTTTCAGAGCTTCGACGGCCTCCTTGGTTTGGCGGGCATTCTGTTCGAAGGGCAGCGCTGAAAGGTCGAAGACGATAGCGTCGAAGCCGGCCTTGGCCGCTTCCACGGCCTTGACGAGCGAGTGGGTATGGTCGGCGTTGAGAAAGATCGGGAAGTCGAATTCCTCACGCAGGCTTCTGACGAGGGCCGCAAGCTGCCTCGTTCCGAGGAAATCGCGCTCTCCCTCCGACGCACCAACCATTACCGGAACCCTGAGTGCGTGCGCGGAGGCAAAGACCGCCTTCAAGAGAACCGTGTCCGCGATATTGAAATGGCCGACGGCAATGCCGTTTTTTTGCGCTTGCGCCAGGATCTCCCGCAATCCCTGCATGCTCGTATTCCTCCCCGATTTCCCCATGGTACCCGTAGCGGTAGCGACTGGGCAACCTGCAACGGAAGCGCGTCAATAGATCGACCAGACGCCCGGTGTGGCAACTTCGATCAGATGGCGGTCCGGATCCCGAAAATAGAGGCTCTGTGCCGCCTAACTCCCATCCGCGCTTCTCTTCCACCGCGATTCCGTTCTCCGCCAGCCAAGCTTCCCAACGTCACGCACTCCGAAGCCGGGATCGCGAACGCGAGATGGAGCTCACCGTCTCCGTCGTGCGGCGACGAAGTTGTGCGCGAGCCGCCCTTCTTGAATAGCAGCAATACCTGGCGGTTGCCCGCTTGCATGGCGCAGCCCCGTCCTCCGAAATCGCTGATGACCTGAAACCCGAAGATTTTCTCGTAAAACTGAACCGACCGGGCCACATCAGCGACATACAATGAGGACTCGAGAATTCCTTCGGTTTTCGGATGCATGTGGACTCTCCTGCTCGGATTTGCCTCAGAAGCTTTTCAATGCGCTACACCGCCCTGCCGGGGAACGCGGGAATGGACTCCGGTCGTCCCATATGATAGAGGTTAGGGTTCCTTCCCATGCTACAAGGTTTGCTGCGAGCGGGACACGGCCAAGCTTAAACGGACGGGATACTATGACACTTACTCCTACACCCTCTCAAGAGGAAGATCGTAACGTGGCAGTGATAACGGGCGCCAGCAAAGGCATCGGCCGGGGGATCGCGCTCGGGCTGGCGCAGGCCGGCTTCGACGTCGCAGTGAACTACCACAGAGACCAGCGGGGGGCCGAACTGACAGCCGAGAATATCCGGGCGATGGGAGGCAAGGCCCTATCGGTTCAGGCGGATGTCGGCTTCAAAGCAGAAGTGGACCACATGTTCGACGTGGTGCTGGAGCAACTGGGAACGCCAACTGTTTTGGTGAATAACTCGGGTGTCCAGACCTGGAAATCGCTTCTGGATTTGGCCGAAGAGGATTGGGACCGTGTGCTGCGGACGAATCTCAAAGGGACCTTTCTTTGCACCCAGCGAGCGGCACGGCATATGGCCATGAAGCGCCGAGGACGAATTATCAATATCGGCTCGGGGTCCAATAAGGCGCCCTTCCCCAACCTCGTCGACTATACGAGCAGCAAAGGCGGCATCGAGATGTTCACCCGGGTAGCCGCCATCGAATTAGGTTACTACGGTATCACGGTGAATTGCGTAGCTCCGGGCATGATCGAGATCGAACGAACTAAAGCCGAGGCCCCCGACTACTCGGGCACGTGGGCGCCGCGGACACCGTTACAGCGTATCGGCCAGGTGACCGACGTGGCCGGCGCGGTGGTCTTTCTGGCATCGCCACAGGCGGAGTTTATCACTGCACAGACCATCTACGTGGACGGAGGTCTGCTATCCCAGGTTCCCTGGCCCTACCCCATCGAGCGTGGAAACTTGTAACGTAGATATCATTAAACGTTTCTTCGAGGCCGGCCTTCCATGAGCCCTAAGTTATGCAGAATGCGGCGGACTTTCTTCGGCGAAATAGACAACCGGGAGGCCACGCGCGAGACTTTGCGGCCCTCGCGTTTCCACACTTTGGGTACCACAATGCCTGCAAACTCCTCGGTAATTTGCTGGAAGGTTTTCTCGCCCACGATGCCCTGCGACCATTGGCGAAGCTGCGCATCGATACCACCAGCCTTCAGCAGTTTTCTTCTTAACGTCTGCAGATCCTCCCACACATAGTCCTGGCCTTCGGGCTTAAGGAGCGCCGCGGCGCGTTCGCAAGTGTCGCCCGCCGCCTGTGCGTCGCTAAAGTAATCATTAGCCAGGATAAGGCCCTGGATGAGGTAAGCCCTAGCGAGCAGCCGCCGGTTCTGAGTGTGCTTGGCGCACTCGACCGCATCTCGCGCGTAGTCGCAGGCAAGCTGGGCTCTCGTGCTGAAACCGGATTGCTCCTCGATCTGCTCCTCGAATCTGCCATTTTCGACCGTCGCTTGCAAAATCCGGGCTCGAGCTTCGGTAATGTAGTCCTTTTTGTCCTGGCCCAGCCGATAGGCGGCAGCCGCCTCGCTCGCGGCACGGTCCAGATCTCCGCTGTCCAGGCAGAGAAAACCACGATGCACGCGCACGGTTCCGAGGCCGCGATGATCGTCATAGTGCGTATAGATCTGCTCCGCCTGGTCCAGGTGCGCCAAGGCCTCACCGCGTAGTCTTTCCAGGTGGGCTCGCTCCCGATTTCTGGGCTGGGCAACGGGCGCCGCTCCGCGCGCCGTCCTCCAACGCTGGGCGGCCTCGCGATCGATCTTTCGCCCAAGACGGAGGGCGATGAGGCGTTTGACGAAGGCTATGTTAGCTAGAGCGCGAGCGAGATTGCGATGTTGGTAGCTTCGCTTCTTGTACTCCTCTATCGAATTAGTGAAGTGCTCGAGCGCCTGATCGTACCGTCCCTGGCGGCGGGCGATCCTACCATACGCGGATTGGATGTTGCCGCGGCTCACATAGTCATCCGTCTCGAGCAGAACAGCCTCAGCCTCGTTCAAGCTGCGCCGCGCCTCCTGCGCCTTGCCTTCCTGAAACAAAAGCCAACTTTCCATCACCTGCATCACTGCCGCCATTTTGGGGTGATGCAACTGACAAGCGAGGGCCTTTCCCGTGACGGTATATTTCAGTGCGGTGTCATACCGGCCCATCTTTCTCTGGCAGCGTCCAATCCAGAAATTGGCGACGGCAATGAGCTCCGCGTCCAGAATCTCATTCTCAAACGATATGACAGTCTCGAAATGCCGAACCGCGGCTTCAAGATTCTCTTCCGACAATGCAACGAAGCCTTCGGCCATGCGGACGTGCACGTACTCGGAGAGCGGAAGCGTAGCCCTGAGCGTCTGCGGAAAACGGGAAAGCAGTTCCTTTACCAGGCCGGGCCGTGCGAATCCAATGTCCACCCATTGGGCTAGCCAGCCGAGGAGAAGGGCGGCGTTTTTTTGTGAGGGCTCGAGCGTAGCGAGGAGAGCGTGGTGAGCCTGCAGCCAGCCTATTCCACTCTCGACGCGGCGGCAAACGAGATCGTCGCGAAGCCGCCCGATAACCTTTTCGGAGATTTTGGGCTTGGTAATCTTCGAGGGAGTCATGACCGCGGAACTGGACATCGCAGGTCCTCGCCGGTACCGGATTGCAGGTCGGCAACCATTGTACGGCAATTTCGACCGGCGGGTGAGCCGACAGACGACCGTCCAGACAAAGTCCGGGAAGGCAGAGCCTCTCCCCGACCTGCAGTTCGGGCCAAGTCGCGTAGTGTGGAGAACCGGGCTGCTTTACCTCAATCGATGTAGCCGTAAGCCGGCAAAGTCAGGAATTCCTGGAACTCCGCACTCGTCATCATGCTCTCGAAGATTTGGGAGGCTGTCTTGAATCCCGAGGCCTCAAAGCGCTCGGCTCCGAGCTGGGTGCGCAATACTTCCAATTGATCGGACACGGCCTGGCGCACTAGTTCCATGGTCACGGTTCGGCCGTCGGTCAATCGTGCCCCGTGTTTGACCCATTGCCAAACCTGGGTGCGGCAAATCTCACAGGTGGCCGCATCTTCCATGAGGTTATAGATCGGGACGCAGCCGTTACCCTGCAGCCATGCGGCCAGGTAACGCAGGCCCACGTCGATGTTCCATCGAAGCCCGGCTTCGGTGATCTCACCCTCCGGTACAGCGAGCAGATCCGCAGCGCTGATCTGGACGTCCATGAGTTGGCGCGAGATCTGATTGGGATCTTTCATGTGCGCGTCGAAAATCTCCTTTGCCACCGGCACCAGCCCGGGATGGGCCACCCAAGTTCCGTCGTGACCCGCACGGACTTCGCGGAGCTTATCCTGCCGTACCTTCTGCAGCGCCGTTTCATTGGCAGCGGGATCATTCTTGATGGGAATCTGTGCGGCCATGCCGCCCATGGCGTGGATGCCGCGGCGGTGACACGTCTTGATGAGCAGAAGCACATACGAATTCAGGAAATGCCGGTCCATCGTCACTAAGGCCCGATTGGGAAGAACGAAATCGGGACGGGTGCGGAACTTCTTGATGAAGCTGAAAATGTAGTCCCAGCGTCCGCAATTGAGCCCAGCCGAGTGCGAACGCAGCTCGTAGAGGATCTCGTCCATCTCGAAAGCGCCCAGGATCGTTTCAATGAGTACGGTGGCCCGGATGGTGCCGCGCGGAATGCCGAGCTCGTCCTGAGCAAGGTTGAAGACGTCGTTCCAGAGGCGCGCCTCAAGATGGCTTTCCAGCTTGGGCAGATAGAAGTACGGTCCGGTCCCCTTAGCGATGAGCGCCTTGGCATTGTGAAAGAAGAACAGGCCGAAATCAAACAGCGATCCCGAGATGGGCTTGCCCCGGAACAGAAAGTGCTTCTCTTCCAGATGCCATCCTCGCGGACGGACCATCAGGGTCGCGGTATTCTTTGCCAGTTCGTAACGCTTGCCTTCGGGACTGACATAGTTGATGGTCCCGTTGATAGCATCACGAAGATTCACCTGACCATCAAGATTGTTCTGCCAAGTTGGAGAATTCGAGTCTTCGAAATCCGCCATGAACACGCTCGCTCCCGAGTTCAAGGCGTTGATGATCATCTTGCGTTCAACCGGCCCGGTAATCTCCACGCGCCGATCCAGCAGATCCCGGGGAATGGGCGCTACGACCCAATCGCTCTCGCGGACCGTCGCGGTTTCCGGCAGGAAATCCGGCATCTTGCCCGCGTCGATTTCCTGCTGCCGGATGCGCCGCTGTTGGAGAAGCTTCTGCCTGCGATCTTCGAAGGTCCCAGCGAGCTTCGTAAGGAAGTCCACCGCCTCCTTCGTAAGGATTTCGGATTGGATTTGGCTGAGGGGACGAGTGATCTGCACTTCTTCCTTTTGCACGGGAACCATCATGGCTACCTCCTCGCGGCGCCGGTTATCACTTTGACTGCACTCATTGTACTAGAGACGCCCTCGAAACGCACCCCTCTGACCCAAATCGGGCGGCTCGTCCGATTCGGACCAGTCGATTTGGGTCCGCAGTCGAGGCAGTTACAAATGGACAGATTCGGGAAAAGGTCATCATCCGAGACAGGGATGATCGTCCTTTCTGTTTTCAAGGGCGTTCAGAATATGCGTAATCTGGATTCGATTCGCAGATTGTGCAGATTTCGCAGTCCCCAAGCTCACCGTCGTCTTATCCGGGCAAGATCTCCTCGTCAAGTCCTGTCAGACTTACCTTCTTTGTTTGGCCGTTCCACCGCGGCCTCAAAAAGTTGTTGAAAACTGCGGCGAGGGGAGCGTGCCGAAAGTGTCACCATAAGTGCCCCACCTCACGGCGGCAGATGTAACCTAAGCGGCAGGCTAGGGTAGGGGGAACAGCTAGTGTGGCGTCCCAGATAATTCTTTACAACGCCGGACCTTATCGAGAATGACGTCGGCCGTGGCTCTCCAGATGAAAGGTTTGGGTTGGTGGTTCCAGTGAGCCAACCACTGGTAAATGGCACCCTCCAACTCTTGGACGCTACGGAAGGTGCCGCGGCGAATCATGCGCTGGGTAATCAGCCCGAACCAGCGCTCCACCTGATTCAGCCAGGAACTGCTGGTAGGGGTGAAATGAAAGTGGAAGCGGCGGCGTTTGCGGGAACTGAGCCAGCGCTGCACCTCCGCGCTCTTGTGCGTCCGGTAGTTGTCCACGATCAGGTGAACCTCCAGATCGGGCGGCACTTCCTTTTCCACTTGGCGGAGGAACTTCACAAACTCCCGACCGCGATGACGTGGCAGGCATTGCCCCATGACTTTGCCGTTCAGGATATTAAAGGCGGCGAACAGGGTGGTGGTCCCATGCCGTTGGTAGTCGTGGGTCTGACGTTCCGGCAAGCCCGGCCGCAAGGGCAGGAGGGGGGCGGTGCGATCCAGCGCCTGAATTTGGCTCTTCTCATCCAGGCAAAGGACCAAGGCGCGATCCGGTGGATCAAGGTAGAGTCCCACCACATCCCGGACCTTCTCTTCGAATTTCGGGTCGTTGGAGATCTTAAAGCGCTCCACCCGGTGGGGTTGGATCTCATGACGTTGCCAGACCCGATGCACCATCATGCGCGAGACCTTCAACTGCCGTGCCAATTCGCGCACGCTCCAGTGGGTGGCGTCCGGCGGTCGCGTTTTCAGGGTGGTGTCCACAATCTTCTGCTCCAGGGGCGGGGTCAGCTTGGGGCGCGAACGCTGGCGTTTCTGGGGGCGGCGCAGTGCTTCCAGGCCTCCCTGGCGGAAAGCGGTCCGGGTGGCCAGCACGCAGGGACGGGACAAACCCGTCTGCCGGGCGATGGCGTAGTTGGAAATCCCTTGGCTAGCCAGCAAGAGGGCCTCACATTTCCGGGCCAGCCGTTGCGGGGTGCGACCGGTTCCCGCCAGGGTCTGCAATTGCTGTTTCTGGTCTTCATTAAGAGTCAATGCTCCTGCACGTTTGAACATGTCCGCATCAAATCACGATCCCGTCATATTGTCACTACTTATGTGGGACGGGACACTAGATTACCTGATTAACGGCTGCAGGGTCAGTGCCGCCGCCGGCCTGTGAGGTATATCTCAATGCGCAAGGCAATGTTTACTCTAGTGGGGCCTGGGTTGGGAACTGGATTTCTGGCGAGTAGCTTCGCGATAGCAAAGACGCCGCAAGGCTGTAGTGTTTGTGGGCCCAGGAGGTAGCGCCAGGTCAGCAGCCACACTGGAGGAAGCGAGTAACGTGCCGTGACCCCGCCCCTGCCTGCACGCCTGCACTGTAGCGCGCGAAGAGGCGCCGACTCGCTGACGCCTCACCACACGGCGTCACACCTTTGTGCAGTTCTCAAGAGCGAGTCTGCGGGTATCTCACAGCTAGCTTTCTGTGCTACCCGAGAGCTTTTTGGGCTTGCTCGACGATGTGACCAGCCGAGATGCCAAACGCATCGAGCAACTGGGCTGGCTTGCCACTGCGGGGGATATCCTGTACGGCCAGCTTGTATACCTTCAGCTGGGTGTCCGCCAGGGCCGCAAGCACGCAATCGCCCAGGCCCCCATGGGCATAATGATCTTCGACGGTGATCACAACCCCGCCCGCGGCCCGCGCTGCTACCACCAAGCCTTCGCGGTCGATGGGCTTGACGCTGAACAGATCGACCACGCGAGCTGCGATGCCGTTCCTTTGAAGCTCCTCATGGGCCTTCAGAGCCTCAACCACAGTGACACCGGCTGCCACGATCAGCACTCGATCTCGCTCGCTCTGGCGCAGCACCTTGCATTTGCCGATCGCGAAGGACTCATCAGGATTGTAGAGAATCGGCGCATTTGGGCGGCCCAGACGCAAGTAGCATGGTCCTTGATGGGAAGCCACAAGCCGGGTGGCGTACCAGGTGCTGACTGCATCCGAAGGGTAGAGCACCACGAAGTCCGGTTGTGCCGCCGTCATGGCGATGTCCTCCAGACCCATTTGCGATGGACCGTCTTCACCAATGGATACGCCCACGTGAGTCCCGGCCAATTTGATGTTGAGCCGGCTGATCGCCGCCATACGAATGAAGTCGTAGGCACGGGTCAGGAAGCACGCAAAGGTAGAGGCGAAGGCGATTTTTCCCCGTGCTGCCAACCCCATGGCAACGCCAATCATGTTCTGTTCGGCGATGTAGCCTTGAAAGAAACGGTCGCCGGCCACCTTCTGGAACTCCTCGGTATGGGTTGAGTTCTTGACATCTCCATCAAGCACCACGATGCGCCGATCCTCTTTGCCGATGGTGGCCAGTGCGTCTCCGAAGGCCTTGCGTGTCGCTACGGCCTTACCTCCAACTTCATACGGAGGTTTGGCCGCCGGGCCACTCCCGTCCCGTATTCCGCTTTCGCGACTGGCGTCTGTTGTCCTCGCAGTCACCGGCATATTCGGCGCCCAAACGCTCTTACCGCCATCAAGATGCTTTTCGAGAACCCTAATGGCTTTCTCCGCCTGATCCGGGGATAGGGGTTTGCCGTGATAACCTTCCTTGTCTTCTTCGCCCAGAATTTCCTTTCCTTTGAGGGTACGGGCCAGGACCACAGTGGGATGCCTTTCGTCTTGTGAGGCCTTCTCGTAAGCCTCAAGCAACTCAGGAATGTCGTGGCCGTCCACGACCAGCGTCTGCCAGCCGAAAGCCTCCCAACGGCGCTGGTAGATATCCAGGTGGTGCTGCAGCATGGTGGGTTCGCTCTGTCCAAGGCGGTTGATATCGATGGTGGCGCAGAGATTGCTCACGCCATAATATGACGCCATCTGCGCCCCTTCCCAAACCGATCCTTCGGCCGACTCGCCGTCACCCATCAAAACGTAAACGCGCTGCTCCGTGCGATCCAGCTTCTTCGAATTAAGGGCGATACCCAGACCGACCGAGAGCCCCTGTCCCAACGATCCGGTGGCTGCGTCTACGAACGGGAGCCTGGGTGTCGGATGCCCTTCCAGGTCCGATCCAAACTTGCGTAAGCTCAGCAGCTGCTCGCGAGGAAAGAGTCCGGCTTCAGCCCACGCCGAGTAAAGGATAGGAGCGGCATGCCCCTTCGACAGGACAAAAGCGTCATTGGCTGGATTCTTTGGATCCCGCGGGTCGTAACGCATGACGGAGAAGAACAGCACCGCCATGATTTCGGCAGCCGACGCACAAGTCGTAGGGTGCCCGCTGCCGGCCTCGGTAGTGGATCGCACCGAATCGATGCGTAGCTGCGTGGCTTTTGCCCGCAGTAGTTCGACGGAGCTTCGGCTGGCTGTTTCAGTGGGCATGGATTACCTCCCTTTGTTACCTTTTGCCCGTGGGTGAGGCTACTTCAACCGTTTCCGGCGGCTTGACTGTGGGCAGCTTTATCTCGCGCTCGATACTGGGACGTTCGGGAGGAGCTTCCTTATCGACTGCCACAGCCTGGCCCGACTGCAGCGAAGTCATGATGGCGCGAATGATTCGAACATCAGCCAGTCCTTCTTTTCCGGAGGGCTGAGGGTCTTTGTTCTCGAGAATGCATTGGGAGAAATACAGTAGCTCGGCACCAAACTGATCGTGCTTGGGATAGTGCTTCTTTTGGGTCTTGCCATCCACCGTCAAATAAGCCTTTATCTCGTCGTGGTAGGTGTAGCCAGGTTCCAGCCGCAGATCTCCTTTCGTCCCCACTACCTGATACATGTCGGTTGCAGCTGTTCCAAAACTGCACGTGAAAGAAGCGAGTCGGCCACCAGGGAAGTTAAGGAGAGCGGAGACGGCTTCCGGAACTTCCTGGAAACGGGAGTCCCGACCTTGCGCCTTGAAGGCCATCACTTCCGTGGGCTCATCCTGGAACAAATAGCGGGCCGCATTGATGCAGTACACTCCCATATCCATCAGCGGACCGCCGCCCAAGTCGCGCTTTAGGCGGACGTTACCTTCTGCTACCGATTGCGTAAATGTGGAGTTGAAGAAGCGTGTCTCCCCGATTCTGCCCGACTTGATGGTCTCAATCGCCTCCAGATTCGCCTCCTCGAAATGCAGCCGGTAGGCGATCATCAGCTTGACCTTGCCTTCTTCAGCAGCTTCGAGCATTTCCATGCAGTCCAGCGTCGTTTTGGCCATGGGTTTTTCGCACAGCACGTGTACACCAGCCTGAGCCGCCCGCACCGTATAGTCCCGATGGTGGCTGTTCGGTAACGCGATATAAACGGCGTCGATTTCACCACTCGACAGCAACCCTTCATACTCTTCGTAACTGGCGGTGCGCTTCACATCGTATTTGCGACTCAGTTCTGCGGCCTTTTTGGCATCATCCGTGACCAGGGCCACGAGTTCGGAATTACTGGCATTAGCAAAGGCAGGCAGGACGGCCTCCTGCGCGATCCAACCGAGGCCTACCACGGCATAGCGGACCTTGCCACGCGACGACTTATCGATGGTCATAGTTCCTCCTTCGACCAGGTGCCCCCCTGTTTCTTGGATTAACTTCAGGAGCGCGAGGGTCAGCAACGAAGGGCCGTGCTGACTTTTGTTCGCGGCATATGCGGCATATGGCGTATCGTATATTGTGGGAATAAGAGCCGAATCTCTGCGGGGGCATTCCTGTGGGCAGCCCGATTGACGGGCGGCAAATCACCGACTCTACGACGGCCCAACATTTTCGAACCGGGAAAGCATCATCCTGCCTTATAACGATCTGGGTCCCGATCAGCCGTTACCAATGTGGACCGAAAGATCATCTAAATAACTATCAGGTCTACCGGATGATATAATGCCTCCACCGCGGAGGATGGCGTGACTGTGGACTCGACCGGCACGATCCGCTTATCAGAGCCGAGTTGGTCGCTGTCAGCAGCTTGGAAGACCAGGGGAAGCATGTTTCTCAACTACTACGGACTCAAGGAGCAACCTTTCGGTGTCACTCCCGACCCTCGTTATCTATACGAGAACCCGGCACGTCGGGAGGCGCTTGCGACGCTCATTTATGGGATTGAGCAAAGCAGGGGGTTCCTGGCCCTGGTCGGGGCGCCGGGAATGGGAAAGACCACTCTGCTCTTTCAGCTCCTCGACCAGTTGCGCGATTCCGCTCGCACGGCCTTCCTCTTCCATACGCAGTGCAACTCGCGGGAACTCTTCCGTTATCTTCTGGCCGACCTGGGGATCGAGCCACGCGACGAGAATCCCGACCAAATGCACGCGCGGTTGAACGACATGCTGCTCGCCGAGGCCAAAGCGGGCAGGCATTGTGTGGTCATTATTGACGAGGCACAAAATCTGGACGAGTCTACCTTGGAAGCCGTGCGGCTACTTTCGAACTTTGAGACGCCGCGAGCAAAGCTTCTGCAAATCATTCTAGCCGGTCAGCCACGGCTGGCAGAAAAGCTGGCAAGCCCAGGCCTCCTTCAACTGCGCCAACGCATTTCCCAACTGGCCCACCTAGAGCCATTCTCAACCGCGGAGACGTCGGAATATATCGAACATCGGCTTGGGGTGGCTGGCCGCAAGGGGCCGCCCATATTCGCGCCAAAGGCTCTGGCCCTGATCGCAAGCATCAGCCAGGGAATCCCTCGAAACATAAATACCCTTTGCTTTAATGCTCTTTCCCTCGGTTATGCTCTGCGAAAGCAGGTCATCGACCGAGAAGTGGTGCAGGAAGTGGCTAGTGATTTAAGTTTGGACTCATTCTGCCCGCCCGGTTCACTTGAGGGTCGCATTCTTCCTTCGGTCGCTCAGTCCGGCCCGGTTTTTTCTGATCAGCACTCAAGTGTCATATTGCGAGCGGCGGAGGCGGTGCCCTACCAGCCCAACCTGGCGCCAGTCGACTCACCAGGGCGGATCGCCGATAAGCCTGTTGTCTCGTCGCCCCCTATTACGCCGGTTCCAGACGTTCAAGGGTTGATGGTCTCCAGTTACAACTCGCGCTCGCGCTATATCGACTGGCCTCTTCGCATTGGAGTCGCGAGTCTCGTCACCATTCTTGTCGCTGGCCTTTGGTATTTCACCCGAATTCCGCACGATCTGGGGACCGCAGGAAATCCAGTCGGCGTTGAGGTCCACGCCCAGGCGCTAGTTCGGCCCCAGGACATCAAGCCGCCGGCTATGAACCGCCCCAAGCCGGCGCCCGCGGGTCAAGTAGGTAATACGGACCGGGCCCAAAGCCCACCTGAAGAGTCAAAGTCCTTGGCCGAGGTTGCCGCGAAGTTAAAAAAGCGGAAGCATTTGCAACGTTCGACAGCCGGCGCAAGGGTGGAATCTCCACCGACACCCGGTGAATTACCCGGTTCGGTTCGAGTGACTTCGAATGTGCCTGGAGTCGAAATTATCGTGGACGGCGAGGCGAATCCATCCTGGACTGCCCCTTACAATTTCCAACTTTGGCCTGGCACACATCGAATTGCTATAAGGCGACCCGGCTATGACCGCGCCGAGCAAGTGATTCGCGTCGCCGCTGGAACGGAACAGATGGTGCGGCTGTCTCTTATCGAGACGGCTCACGCCCAGGCGATTAAAACGAGGCATGATGCCGGCATCGGCAGTGGAGAGATCGACATCATTACCGATCCCCCAGGCCTTGAGGCTCTGATCGACGGCACATCGGCTGGCTTGACTCCTGTTCAATACCTCACCAAGGCTGGACAACATGCCTGCAAAGTGATTCCACCACCGGGTAAGGGAGGGTGGGAGTCGCCCTGCAGCTTGATGGCAGGCGAGGTCCTTAAAAAGAAATTGAGCTGGTAACACCGGCGAGGACATTCTATCGCGCCGCCCCTCGGGATTGTCAGCGGTCCTCTTTCAGTTTATTTATCTCTCTCTGGAGCTCTTCCGCAGCGAGGAACGTAATGCGATCCAGGCTGTCAAGATGAGCGCCAGACGCAACACGGTGGCAAATGATCCGACCGTGATCGGCATGGGCTTCAGCTGTCGGGAAGTCAGGATTGACCCACTCCGAACCACCGAAAACTCCTCTCTCCAAGTGGTATAGGGATGCATCGAGGCGGCTTCCTGCCCCTTCTTTCTCATCCTGACCCCTCACCCTGCTTAAATTAATCCAAGAAACAGGGAGACATGAAGACTCATAGGATGGAGTGACGACTATGGCCGAAACGGTTGGCGATTTTCTTTTGAGACGACTGTCGGAGTGGGGAGTGCGGCGAATTTACGGGTACCCGGGCGACGGTATTAACGGGATCGTCGGAGCTTTCGACCGTGCCCGTGATCAGATCGAATTCGTGCAGGTCCGTCACGAGGAGATGGCCGCCTTCATGGCCTGTGCCCACGCCAAGTTTACGGGTGAGGTCGGCGTTTGCGTGGCAACTTCAGGACCAGGAGCAATCCATCTGCTAAACGGCTTGTACGACGCGAAGATGGACCACGTGCCGGTGGTCGCCATTGTCGGGCAGCAGGCCCGAGCCGCGCTTGGCGGAAGTTATCAGCAGGAAGTGGACCTCCTCTCTCTTTTTAAGGATGTTGCCCACGAATACGTGCAGATGGCCACAGTGCCCGCGCAGATGCGTCACCTCGTAGATCGTGCGGTGCGCATTGCCCTGACTGAGCGCACGGTGACCTGCATCATCGTGCCTAATGATCTGCAGGAGATGGCGGCGGTTGAGATGCCCAAGCACGCCCACGGAACCGTTCACTCGGGTACCGGTTATTCTCAACCACGCATAGTACCCGTCGAAGAGGACCTCGTCAGGGCCGCGAACGTTCTCAATGCCGGCGAGAAGATTGCGATGCTAGTGGGTGCCGGATCCCTTCATGCCACCGATGAAGTCATAGAGGTGGCCCAACTTCTCGGGGCCGGGGTCGCCAAGGCCTTGCTAGGCAAGGCGGTAGTACCCGATGACCTACCCTATGTTACCGGCTCCATCGGTTTGCTGGGAACCGAACCCAGCTATGACATGATGATGGATTGCGACACGCTGCTGATGGTAGGCACGAGCTTTCCCTACTCGGAGTTCCTTCCCAAAGAAGGACAGGCACGCGCGGTCCAGATCGATATCGATGGCCGGATGTTAGGAATACGTTATCCCAACGAGGTCGACCTGGTGGGCGACAGTGCCGAAACGCTGCGTGCTCTGATCCCGTATCTCAAACCCAAGGAAAACCGTTCCTGGCGCGAGGGCATCGAGAAGGACGTTCACGAGTGGTGGAAACTCCTCAAGGAGAGGTCCATGGATGAGGCCAATCCTGTCAACCCCCAGCGTGTGTTCTGGGAACTTTCTCCGCGGCTCCCCGAAAATTGCATACTCAGCTCCGATTCCGGATCGGCGGCTAACTGGTTCGCCCGTGACCTTAAAATTCGACGGGGCATGATGGCCACACTATCCGGGAATCTTGCCACCATGGGGCCCGGCGTACCCTACGCCGTCGCGGCCAAGTTTGCCTACCCGGAACGCGTCGCCATTGCGCTGGTAGGCGACGGCGCCATGCAGATGAACGGCAACAACAGTCTCATTACCATCGCCAAATACTGGAACACCTGGAGCGATCCACGATTGATCGTTCTCGTGCTTCACAACAATGACCTGAATCAGGTCACCTGGGAGCAGCGGGCCCTGGCCGGCGACCCGAAGTTCGAGGGATCGCAAAACCTGCCAAACTTCGACTATGCCCGCTACGCGGAAGCCCTTGGGCTAAAGGGAATTGTAGTTGACAATCCCGATGAGGTGGGACGGGCGTGGGATGAGGCGCTGGCCGCCAGCCGTCCGGTGGTGATCGACGCCATCACCGATCCGGACGTGCCGCCTCTTCCGCCGCATATCACGCTCGAGCAAGCTAAGGCCTATGCATCCGCGCTCTGGAAGGGCGACCCCAATGAACGGGGCATCCTCCGCCAAACCTTCCGGGAGATGGTTGACGCGATCTTACCGCACCGGAATTAGCGAGGTGAGGACTTTGGACCGTTGCGAGATCCTCGCTCTGCGAGGATACGACCGATTTCCGCAATCAATATATCGGGAACGCAAGGCTTAGCGAGGGAAGCTTCGCAACCAACGGCCGATGCCAAGTCGTCACCGTACGCCGACAAAATGACAACAGGGATGTGTTTGGTCTTTTCATCGGTTTTCAGCCGATGCGTTGCGTCCCAGCCGCTGACAACGGGAAGCGAGAGATCCATAATAATCAGGTCTGGCTGAAGCTCGAACGCCTTGTCCAAGCCCTCCTGTCCATCGCTTGCTAAACTAACCCGGTATCCCTCCTCGGAGAGAAAGTAGGCGAATAATTCCAGGTTGTCTTTGGAGTCGTCCACAATCAAGATATGCTCGCTCTCATTGTCCATAGCGTTGTCCTTTTTGCATTCGAGTATGGCGCCGTACCGAGCCCCCTGTCGAGTCCATCGGTTAACTGTTGCCGCTCGACACCGGTTTTACCAACGCAGCGGTTTGCGGATTTCCTCCGTGATTCGATGTGGCCAGGATTGCGACGACGGTGACGAAGTGAGAAGCTTGAACCGGTTTCGGCACATGCTGATTGAAGCCCGCATCCAGGAGCCTGCTGCGATCGGAAGCGCTGGCGTAGGCGGTAAGCGCAACCGCCGGAGTGTGCCCGCCTCTCTCCCTTGGGAGTGTCCTGATCTTCCGAATGAGACTGTAGCCATCCTCGCCAGGCATCTCGATGTCCGCCACTAAAACGTCAGGCTCCTCCCGTTTGAGTATGGCCAAAGCTTCTGGGGCAGAGGCAGCGACGAGCACTTCGGCGCCACCGCGCTCCAAAATGGTGGCGATGACTTCCCGGGCATCGGCCTCATCGTCCACAACGAGAATTCGTCTGTCTCTCAGGGAAGAGATCAGTGATTCGCTGGTCGCAATCTCAGGTACGACGGCCCGACCTCTCCTCGGGTCCTCGAAAATCTCCACCGACGAAGCCGGTATCGGTAAGATCACTTTAAAAATGGCCCCCGAGCGATCTTCCCGGCTCCCAGCAATGACGCTCCCACCGTGCATCTCGACCAGGTGCCGGACAATGGCCAGTCCAAGCCCAAGTCCCTTATGTGCCCTGGTGATGGAGGAATCGCCCTGGCGGAAGAGTTCAAAGATGTGGGGCAGGAAACTGGGCGGTATGCCGGGACCGTCGTCCTGAACGGTAAGCTCGACCTTAGAGGCTGACTGTTCCAGACGGACCTGGACGTGACCGTTGACAGGTGTGAATTTGATTGCATTAGAGAGAAGCTTAGAAACCACCTGTTGCAGGCGCACCAAATCCCCCGCGATCGGCTTTAACTCGCTGGCTACAACAGCCTCTAAGAGGATGTTCTTGGCCGCTGCCGCAGGACGAATCGCGTCGAGTGCCGCCACAATGATGGAAGGCACTTCCACCGGCTTAAGTTCCAAGCGTAGCTTCCCGCTGACGATTCGCGAGATGTCAAGAAGATCTGATATTAGGCGCGCCTGAAGCAGGGCATTGCGATTGATCGTTTCTACCGCTTTGCGGTGTGTTTCCGGGTCCAGTCCGCCGGAGATGAGCACGTGCGCCCAACCGGTGATGGCGTTGAGGGGCGTCCTCAGCTCATGAGACAGAATCGCCAAAAATTCGTCCTTGAGCTGGTTGGCCTTTTCCGCCTCTCGACGAGCCTGCTCAGCGGCTCTCAGCAGTTGCGCCCTCTCCTCTTCCGCACTTTTGCGGCTCGTAATGTCGATGTTTATACCTGCAATGGACAGTGGCTCGCCCGAAGAATCACGGATTAATGTTCCGCGACCGAGCCACCACTGTTCCGCTCCAGAGACCTGCGTGCGAAACTCAGCCTTGTATTCCCCACCCTGCCGGGCACGCATGAAAGCTTCCTGAACCGTAGCGCGGTCGTCCGGGTGCACCGAATTTAGAAATTCGTCAAGGGGATGTTCCCCTTGGCTCGATTCCGTCGGACCCAACCACGTTAACTCGTTCCTCCGGATGTCCCATGCCCATCCTTGAATCGTGGCGGCGGCGAGTACCAGCCGCAGCCGCTCCTCGTTCTGCCGCAGGAGCGCCGCCGAAGCTTCAATCGCAGCCGTGCGCTCGCGGACGCGTTCCTCGAGTTCGTGATTGAGCCGCTTCAAGTCCTCCGTCTTCCGGTAGAGGTTGGCAAAAACTGAGACCTTGGCGCGCAGAATATCCGGAACAATCGGCACGGAAATGTAGTCCACGGCGCCCGAATCGTAGCCTTTAAGCCGGTCCACGTCTGCGACCAGAACACCGGACACCAGAATTATCGCGGTCTTTTCAAAGCGCGGATGGCTGCGAATCATCGAGGCCAGCTCGAATCCATCGAGCTCGGGCATGCACACGTCCACCAGGACGACCGCGATATCGTTCCCTAAAAGGTGCTGTAAAGCCTCCGTGCCCGAGTTGGCCCTGATCAGATTTTCGCCGAGGCCCGCAAGGATTGTTTCGTAGCTGAGCAACTTTGCCGGTTGATCGTCGACCAGCAGGATGTTGACCGGTTGTTTGGTATCCATGGTTATCCCCCTACCGATGCAACCACATACGCAATGCCGAGAGAAGCTGCTCGGTGTTGACAGGCTTCGCCAGATACTCCGAAGCGCCCGCCTCCAGACACTTCTCCCGATCGCCCTTCATGGCCTTGGCCGTCAGGGCGATGATGGGGAGCCGCCTATAGGTCGGGTTTTGCCGAATGAACTGCATCGTCTCGTAACCGTCCATCTCCGGCATCATGATGTCCATCAGCACAATCGACACGTCCGGCGTCGAGTCAAGAATCGCCAGCGCCTCGTAGCCGGTCGTGGCCGAGAGCACCTTCATGCCGCGGCGTTCCAGCACACTGCTCAACGCGAATATGTTGCGTACATCGTCGTCGACCACCAACACTGGCATCCCTACCAGGTCCTCATCCGAGCGATGTAGGCGTTCGATCATCTGCTGTTTCTCAGCGGGCAGGTCAGCCACCACGCGATGGAGGAACAAGGCCGTTTCATCCAGAAGCTGTTCAGATGCGCAGCAGGTTGCCCTGGGCTACGGCTGAGACCGCGCGCGTTACCTCAGTGGTCGGCCGAAGAAGGTCATCGATCAAAGCGTTGATCGAGCCTTCCATCTCACTCCACTCCCCGCCTAGCGGCTCGAAACGGACCCGCTGGCTCGTCTGACCCTTTCTGCCGACCACAACCCCGACCCGCTTCAGTTCAGCGGCCATACGTGCGTTGGCAGCGACTATCTCATTGAAGGTGTCAGCGATTTTTCCCTCGATCCCGGTCCGATCGCCTGGCAAACGTACGGAAAAGTCTCCCGCGCGCACGGATTGAAGGGCACGGAGTAGATCACCTTGCTGGGTGGATGCAAGCCCAGCGCCGTCGTCCCCGTTTGCCCTTGAATTAGCCGGATGTCGTGTTGGCATCTTCCCTCCTTGGTACGCCACCTATGATCCAAGAACAAGCGCGCATTGACAGCTGCCTTCGCAACCGCAGCCAAAAGGCATCCTCGGGATCGTGTTCTTGGCGGAATGATCGGAAGTGCAGCTTAAGACTCGCGTATGGGGTGAACGCACTCCGGTACGCTGGCTGAGACCGCGGGATAAGCGTCATGGCAGCGATCCGCTGACCTACGGCAGCTATGAGAACAGGTCTCTTCGACATCAACCGCGAAGCAACATCCGCACCACGGACGTCGCCCCCATGCCGACGACGACGTCAGGGAACCAACTACCCAGCGTCAGACTCACTCCGGGCCCCTCGGGCCGTGCGGACCAAAACCCTTTGCTGACCAAGTAGAATTGGATGTTCCGGCAGGGTGATAGGGGCACTTTTTTCCGTAGGAATCTCCCCCTCTAGGGTCGCGCTACGGACCCAGGCGGTTGTCACGTGGACGCTTGTGCGGCTTAACTCCGACGCTATTATGTCCGCAGCCCCTAACGGGTCGCTGCAGGGAACGCTCATCCCTATTGCAGGCTTGTTCAATTCTTACGATTGGGTTTGCGGTCCCGATGGCCATCGCCGGTTTGGCCGGAAAACGGCATTTCTTCACTGGCGCCGGTTTAAGGCCCGCAAAATCCCGCTGAAATCCCGCAGCTTTTCCGCAGGTTTCCCGCTCGATTTCGATCCCCACATTCCGGCTTTGATTGTGCGCGCAACTTCTAATTGACGCCGGGAGCCGGCACGCTCCTGGTTCCCATTAGACCACGTGATTGATTTGATTCGATGTGCTATTGTGTGCAACTCGAAGGAGGAGGTATGTCCGTGATTGAACCTTTCGCCGGCAAGGCCAACATTAACCGCCTGATCACCGCTTTGCACGGTGAGAAAACCGACCGCGTACCCCATTTCGAGATCCTGATCGAGGATCGGCATGTGGAGCGACTGCTCGGACGGAAGGCGGGCAACACCCTCGGTGTGGGTGGTGATCCGGCCAAAGGTGCGGCGGCGGGAGAAGGTGTGCGACCGATGTATGCCCATGACTACATCGAGCTTTGCCAAGCGATCGGGCAGGATGCCATTGCCCTCGAAGCTCTCTGGACGCCTTTGAAACGGGTACGGCCGGACGGCACTGTCGAGTTAATCACCGACCGCAGTGTAAAGACCCGCTCCGACGTGGACCGTATCATTTGGCCGGGTGAAGCCGAGATTGAAGAACGAGTTCAGTATGTTCGAGAGTATGTAGACGCCGCTAGGGGGACGGGCGTGGGCGTTATCTTCCTGTGTGGCTGCATTTTTCAGACTCTCTACGAATTCGTGGTAGGCCTTACGGACTGCATGGTCATGGTCATGGAACAGCAGGAGCTTTTTGAAGAATTGATGTCTCGCTCTGCAGATTACTTCGCCAAATTGGCCGAGCGCGTCGTGCGGATGGGTGTGGACATCTTCTTCGCCGCGGATGACTTTGCTTTCAAAACGGGCCTCTTCGTGCGGCCGCAAGTCTTCGAGAAGGTATGGCGTCCTTACTACGATCGCATCCTGGCCCCCGCTCGTGACGCCAAGACTCCCATCATGTTCCACTCTGACGGCAAGATCGACGATGCTATCCAAATGCTTGTGGAAATGGGCGCAAATGCGATCCATCCCATGGACCCTTCTGGCATTGACTACCGGGATTATAAGAAACGCTACGGCAGCCGCCTAACCCTTTTTGGAAACATTGATATCACTTGGCCGCTGGTCCAGGGGACGCCTGCCGACGTCGCGAGAGACGTCTCTGAGCACATGGAAGTTCTCAAACCTGGAGGACGGTGGGTAGCTGCCAGCAGCCACAGCATCGTGAACTATATTCCCCATGAGAACTTCGTCGCGATGATCAACGCCTTTCATCAGTTTGGTGCCTATTAAGCTGGAACAGCGTTCAAGATGGAAGGATCTTACAAGCGAGAGAGGAAAATTTATGGCATTCATTTACGACCGGCGTAAGTTCTTGCGTGATTCTACCATGTGGGTCATGGCAATCCCCGCACTGCCCGGGTTGGGGCGCGCGAGCGCGCTCCTGGGTTCTGGCGAAAATGGCGCCATGCCTGCGGACGGTCTGAAGCAGGCTTTTCTCGAGCCGCCGCATGACGCCTGGCCGTGGGTGTACTGGTTCGCCTCCGACGGCAACCTCACCCGTGAAGGCATGACTGCTGATTTGGAGGCGATGCACCGGGTGGGCATTCATGGAGTTCTTTACATGGAGGTGGATCAGTACGTGCCAAAGGGCCCGGCGCGTTTCTTGAGTCCCGAGTGGCGCGAGTTGATGCAGCATGCAGTCAAGGAGGCAACCCGGCTCGGTATCACTGTGGACATGAACAATGATGGCGGCTGGTGCGGCAGCGGCGGACCCTGGATCACACCGGAATTGTCGATGCAAATCGTGGTCTACAGTGAGACCGCGGTTGAGGGGCCGAAGCAGTTCACGGAAGTGCTGCCGCAGCCCAAAGCGGTTGAGAAGTATTACCAGGACATCGCGGTGCTGGCTTTCCCCACGCCCGCCGGGGAGGGCGTCAGGATGGCCGAGCGCTCTCCCCAGCTAACCTATGGGGCCGACCGGAAAAGCTTCGATTCCGCCAGGCTAATCGACGGCAATGCCGGCACAGTAGCCCTGCTGCCGCTAGCGCCACAAGGCAAGCCGCAGTATCTGAATATCGAATTCGCTGAGCCCTTCACCGCGCAGGCTTTGTCAGTCGCTCTCGACACCTGGAATTCTGAAATTTACGCATCACTCGAAATCTCGGATGATGGCCAGAACTACAAGCCGGTTCGTCAGGTAACACTCCGCTGGCCGTTTTCCTCTGTAAATTTTCCAAAAACAACCGCGCGCTACTTCCGAATTGTCCTGAAGCCGCAGAGCGACTGGTTTTGGCGGCAGTTTGCCGATGGCATTCCGCTCGGGGAGGTGGAGCTGCATCAGGCCGCGCGGATCGAAGACATTCCTGGCAAAGCAGCTTACATTCGGCAAGGGGCGTATTCCGGCGGTCAAGACGCCTTCGCCGGTGAACCGGTGCTCGCGCCGGAGATGATCGTCCGCCGTGATGCGGTGGTCGACCTCACCGGCAAGATGGATCAGAAGGGGCAACTCACTTGGAGTGTCCCGGATGGGAAGTGGACCGTGCTGCGCCTTGGACACACGTCAACCGGTAAAATGAACCACCCTGCCCCCAAAGAAAGCCTCGGTCTTGAGTGCGACAAGCTGAGCAAGAAAGCTACTGAGGTGCATTTCGACGGATTGATGGGCAAGTTGTTGGCCGACCAAGCGGCGGTTGGGGGAAAGTCGTTGACCATGACTCACATCGACAGCTGGGAGGTCGGCTCGCAGAACTGGACGCCTGGATTTCGCGAGCAGTTTCAGAAGAAATACGGGTATGACTTGCTCCCCTACTTCCCCGTCCTCACCGGAAGGGCTGTCGAAAGCAGGGAGATCTCCGAGCGTTTCCTTTGGGACTTGCGGCGGATCATCGCCGATCTTCTGCTGGAAAATTACGCCGGCCACATGCAGGAGATCAGCCACCAGCATGGGCTCACGCTGTCGATCGAAGCCTACGGTGGGGGCCCGCTCGACGAAGTCGCGTACGGCGGCCGCGCCGATGTGCCGATGAGCGAGTTCTGGACGGGACAGGAGACGGGACTTTGGAACAAAGAGATGGCGTCGTCTGGACACGTCTACGGCCGGCCGGTGATCGCGGCGGAATCCTTCACCGCGGTGCCGGAAAACGCGAGATGGCAGAACCATCCCTACCGCTTGAAGCCCCTTGGCGATCTCGCCTTCACGCAGGGTATAAACCGGTTTGTGTTCCATCGCTATTCCATGCAGCCTTGGGTCGATCGCAAACCGGGAATGACCATGGGTCCGTGGGGCATCCATTATGAACGCACGAACACCTGGTTTGAGCAGTCTGGGGCATGGCTCACCTATCTGGCCCGCTGCCAGTCCCTCCTGCAAACCGGACTGTTTGTGGCGGACGTCGCCTATCTTGGTAGTGAGGACGCGCCGAATTCCTTCCCGGACCGGGAAACGATGGATCCGCCGATCCCGCCCGGATATGACTTCGACGAGATTCCACCGGAGGTATTGTTGAAGCACGCGACAGTGCGCGACGGCCGGCTAATTCTAGAGAGTGGCATGAGCTATCGCGTATTGGTGCTGCCCCCAGTGCGCACTATCAGACCGGCACTGCTGAGGAAGATCAAGGAGCTGGTGGCGGCGGGGGCGACGGTGACGGGACCCCGACCCATCAGTTCGCCCAGCTTGGTTGACTACCCGCGCTGCGACAGCGAGGTGGAACAATTGGCCGCTGACTTGTGGGGCGACGGCAAGATCGTCTGGGCCAGGCCCCTTGGGGATGTTCTGAGGGAATTGGATACACCTCCTGACTTTGCCTGCCACCAGGTCAAGGTTGGAGACGAGGTTCGCTATATCCACCGTCAAGCCGGTGGCGATGACATCTACTTTGTCGCCAGTGCCCTTTCCGAGCCGAAAAGATTTCTGTGTACGTTCCGCGTCAGCGGCAAGCGTGCCGAAGTGTGGTGGCCCGATACGGGGCGGACGGAAGCGGTCGCCGCCTATAACGAACACCAAGGCAGTACGCAGATTCCGCTGGCGCTCGATCCCTGCGGGTCGGTATTCGTGGTTTTCCGGGCGGCGAATGGACCGCCGGCGGACCGCGTGGTTTCCATCCGGCGGGATTCCGTGGAGATCTCTGGACTTGGACCCAAGCCCGCGCCGGAGACTCAACTTGAGCACGAATTTGGCTCACTGTATCTGAACCCCGGCGGGTCTGGCTATCGCCTGGAAGTTGCACGGCCGGGAACTTACGAATTGAAGACTGCGGCGGGCCGGATTTTGAAGGTGGAGGTTCCGGAACTGACGAATACCGTCGAGATCGGGGGTCCTTGGGAACTGGAATTCACCAAGGGGCTTGGTGCGCCCGACCGTGTGACCCTGGAGCGGCTCATCTCCTGGACGGATCACCCCGATCCAGGCGTGAGGTACTTCTCGGGAACTGCCACCTACCACCGCAAGTTCGAGCTGCCGGCCCGCATGTTGGGGAAGAATCGCGCGTTCTATCTTGATCTGGGGCGTGTTAACGTTATCGCGCAGGTGAGGCTGAACGGTCATGATCTCGGTATTCTGTGGAAACCGCCCTTCAGCGTGGATGCCACCGAGATCCTCCAGAGCGGGACGAATGAACTGGCGGTGAGCGTCGTTAATCTGTGGCCAAACCGGCTGATCGGCGACGAGCAGTTACCCAGTGACCGTGAATGGACGAAACATGAGTGGGGCGAGGTGCTGGCCCGCTATCCGGAATGGCTGACGGAGAACAAGCCGAGTCCCAGTGGTCGGTTTTCGTTTACGACCTGGAAACATTGGACTAAAGACGATCCACTGCTGGAATCGGGCCTGCTGGGTCCAGTTCGTATCATTGCCAGGACAAGGCTAACGGTTACCTAGGCTGCGTTGTAGTCTGGCATCTGCGGCAGCAGTTGCCGGCTACAGATTCTTGCCGGCCTTGATTATGCGGTCAACCAGACTATCCGGAGCGCCGGCTCTGGCCAAGTCGGCACCTTCCAGCACTGCTGGCAGCGCCCACAGCATCATTGCCTGATAGTAATCCGTCCCTATGGCACGCTCCCCCGTGTCCCCCAGGACGGAGTTGGGCAGGTCCCAAGGGTGCCGTTGCCGGCATACTAAATTCTCCCAGTGCCGCCGCGCCAAATCCAGCCCCTCTGCTTTTTGGCCACTTTGAATGTAGGTCATGGCCAGGACAACCACTTCAGCCGTGAACATCGCATAGACCCCGTAGTGGGCCACTTGAGATTCCGGCGGCAGAGGAGTCCCGTCCGGCCGAGCGAAATTGACGGCGCCTACTGCTGGCGCCAGGTGGATATTGCAGCGCTTGATAGTTTCCAGGGTGGTCTTCACGCGGTCGCTTCTGAAGACACCCGGCAAGCCGTGAAATTTCGCCGCCCACTCGCCGTCAAGCTGGTAGCCCATTACGTCGTCCGATTTATTTCCGGTCTCCTTTTCATAGAAGTTTAGATAATAGCCGCCCGCCCACATCTCCTCTTCCATGGCCCGAGTGCCCTCCGCCAGCCAAGCCTGACACTTCCCGACATACGCCTCGTCTCCCATGCGCCGCGCCATCCGTTCCATCATGCGCAACTGTGCCAGGTGCATGCCTCCCAGGTGGGCGCACATCCCGAGCCAGACGCCGAACTCCCACCATTCCATGCCTTTGTTACCCTCCGGCATGCTGATCACCCCTCCCGGCCCCTGGCGCAGGTTCATCGATAGCGTGTTGCACTTCTTGACGGAGTCGTAAAACTCCTGCAATACCGCATCCTCACCCGTTCGTTGCCAGAGCCGGTCCACCAGGTCCACATAACAGGTCCCGTTTAACGACTTTTGCCACTCATAAACCGGAGTGACGAAGTCCGGCAAAGTCCCCAAGGTGCCCAGCAAGAAAGGGGCTGCACCGTCTTCGCGTTGAAAATGTTTGAAGAGTCTCAGCGTTGACCTCGCCAGCTCCGGGAAAAAGTACACAAAAGGAAGGTTCCCATACCAATCGCAGGGGATATCGGCGATGTCGGGACTGCCGCGAGGGCTCTCAATCAGGCCGAAAGCCCCGTCCGGGTAAACATAGTCGCCCAGCGGGGGCCTGGCCTGCGCCCAATAGCTAACCTCCGCAATGAGGCACAAGTTGTTTACCAAGCTGTCGCGCAGCCATATCGGCAGACTCGTCTGTGAGTAGATAACACCTTGCCATGCCAACACACGGCGAAGCAGCGACTCGTGTTCCACCGCGATGCGCCTAGCGACGTCAAGGGCACTCCCATATCGACCGGCGTACATCTCGGTGTAGTAGATCTGGTCTCCCAGCCAAGAGGGAGCCAACCATTCCTGATCGGCATAGATGCCCGGGCGCAGCACGGCCGGCTTGTACGCTCCTTCCCACACCGGCGCATACCATGCCAGCAGAAAGCGAATCACGGTGCTTTGACCGGGTGCGAGGGAGAAGTCCACCGCAGCCGAGCTACTCGAGTCCGTGTAAAGTCGCAAGCCTCGCGACTCCCGCGGAGTGGGCTGCGGCAGTTCCGTCGCAATTTTCGACCAAGCCGTCGCCCTGCCATTCAGACCAGAACCTAGCCTTGCCTTTTCTGTCCCGATCACCCCCAGGAGATAATTCACGCCTTGCTCGGAAGCTACGAACACGCCTCGAAAGTCCTCATCGATCACCCGGCGCGTGAACTCAATGGCCAAGGCTTCCTGCGCGTCGGGTCCGGGAAAGTTGAAGGCCAGAGTTCCCTTCTGCTGGGTCTCAGAGTCGTTATGCAAGTGGACTTCGAATATGGCGGCGGGGGTATTCGAGGCCGCTGTATCGCCGGGGATGAAGGGCGCCCAGGCGCGCAACCCGACACTCACGGGTGCATCGGTCTCGAACTCCAGGTCGGCGACGGGATAATGTCCCCAGTAATGGATCTGTCTGGCAGGCCTTACACCCTGGAGTTGAGGAGCATGGACGATGGGCTTGAATCCGCTCTTGGCCAGGCCGGGGTCAAGGCAATAGTGGAGATCGCCGCCGTTCACAACCTCCGGGGTCGTCAGCACCCAGGTCCTACCGCCCACCGCCAACCCCAAAAGGGGCTGAAGGGAGGCCGCTTTCCTCGGCATTCGGCATTCCTTGGTGGCGATCGGATGAGGCCACGGCGACCAGGGGTTAAAGGCACTGCTGAAGCCATAGACGCCTCGCGCGTCGATGTCGATACAGCCCGTGCTGATTCCTCCGAGCGGCACGCCACAGCATGGTGCTTTCGCGGGCCGATAGACAACGCCAGCCACCGGCTGTTCAAATCCGACGGCGCGAAATTCCTGCCACTGTAATTCAGCCAGCTCGGTGGGGAAAAGCTTCATCGCCACCGAGGCCTGTTGGACGTCGCTCTTGGGCGCCGGTACTGCGTGCATCCCGGAAACGGCAGAGGCGCCTAGCAACGAAGTCTGCACGAATTCGCGTCTATTCATCGCTTTCTCCTTGGGGGATCGCACTATCGGCAAGGGAGGGTCATCCGGCCTCATTCCTTGGAAGAAGCCGATGGAGATGGCAGAACACCCACGGTAATGCCCGATGCCAGTTTCTCCGACCGGTACACCCGCTGGATTGCTTTTTGAAAGTCGGACGGCTGTGCCTGGTCGATCTTCATGAATTTCTGCGGATTACGGTCGAGCAGCGGAAACCATGTGCTTTGCACTTGCGCCATGATCCGGTGGCCCCGACGGAAGGTGTGGAAAACACCCGGAAGCTGGAACTCCACCTTATCCGGCTTACCCGGCTCGAAAGGCTCCGGCTTCTCAAAGCTCTCGCGGAACTTGCCGCGAGAGGGCTCGCCGCGAACCAATTGCTGGTACCCACCCATCCGCACGCCCTTGGGATTCGGGTCAGGGTCGGGGTATTTCCCAGGATACACGTCGATGAGCTTGACCGCCCAGTCCGAGTCCGTGCCGGTGGTGGAGACATAGACGGACGCCGTCAGCGGAGCAGCCTCACTCAGGTCCTCATCGAGCGGCACCGTCTGGTAGACGAGCACGTCTGGGCGGGAAGCGGCGAAGGGTTGGTCGGCGGTCATATAAGCGTAAGTCATCTCGGTGCTAATCCAGGAGATGTGCGGCACCGGCTTGGCCGGATCGCTGACGTACTCGTCAAACTGGTCCGCTGAAGTCGACGGTTCCTCTTCGCGCGCGATTCTAAATTTAGTCCTTGATTGCCTGATAGGCCAGCCGTATGGCTTTAACATCGAGGTCCAGTCCTCCAGTGGGGTGGAGTTGTCCCAGGAAGATCGCGATCAGGTCTTCTTTGGGATCAATCACGAAGCTGGTGTAGAAGAATCCGCCCCAGTAATAGGAGCCCAAGGACCCCAGTTCGGTGAGGAACCGGAGCTCACTCGTTACGCCGAAGCCGAGGCCGTAACCGAGGTCATCGGTTTTGCCTTGGCAGTGGCTTTGGGTCATCAATTCCACCGATTTTCGGCTCAGTAGTCGCTTCCCGTTCAATTCGCCACCGTTCATCATCATCTGGCAGAACCGATAATAGTCTTCAGCAGTGGCGCATAGACCGGCTCCTCCGGAAAAGTAAGTTCTCGGTCCACGGTAGGGATAGTCCGCCGAGTAGGGCAGATTCGCCTTCCTTAATGACCTTGCCCTCCGGGATAAGTTCGAGGCCTTTCTCCGGGTAGTACGTGTAGGCTGCCGCCAGTCGCGATACCTTTTCGTCCGGCAGAAAGAAATAGGTGTCCTTCATTCCCAGCGGCCTGAACAGCCGCTCCTCCAGGAAGCGGTCGAAGGGCATCCCCGATACCTTCTCGACCAGGTAACCTAGGACATCATCTGACAGGCTGTATTGCCAGTGGTCGCCTGGCTGAAAAAGCAGGGGAAGTGATGCGAGCTTCTTAATCGAATCTCCAGTCGACCCTTCTTGCTGTATGAGCCCGGTGCCAACTCCCGCTTCACGGTAGGCCTTCCCGAGCCGGGCCTCGGGATAGGTGAGCCCAGACGTATGCGTAAGCAGCTGAAGAATGGTGATCGGGCTCTTAGCGTCCACCAAGGCGCCGGGAGGAGAGGTTTTGTCCTGGGGAAAAGGCGGGTCCACCACCTTCACGTTCTTGAACTCAGGGATGAAATCGGAAACGGGTTCGCCCAGCGTGAACCGACCCTCCTCGTAGAGCATCATGACGGCTACAGAAGTGACCGGCTTGCTCATGGAGCAGAGGCGGAAGATGGTGTCGGTACGCATCGATTTCTTCGTCTCTCGGTCTGCCATGCCGAACGGCTTGAAATAGGCGATTTTGCCGTGGCGAGCCACAAGACTGACAGCGCCCGCGATGCGCCCGGCGTCAATGCTCTTCTGGATGGCCTCGCCGATGCGCGCCAAGCGCTCCGATGAGAATCCAACCTCCTCAGGCGAGACGATCGGGTTTCCGGTCTCGGCCGCATAAGCGACGGCTGTCGCAGCGTTCGCCGGGTTTCGATGGGCCGGCCACTGGCCCGCCCAAAAATAGAGGGTTAATGCCGCAAATACGGCAAAGGCTTGCGTGAGTTTTCTCATAGATCTAATCCTCGTCGAGAATGGCTTCTCCGCCGTTCGATTCCTTGACAGAAGAATGTATCCGCGATGATCACATCTCTGCAACACCTAACCATCCGAATCCTGCCCGTTGTCCGCTTTTGACACGCTCGCTGCGTCTGTGTGAACATGTACGGCGAGCAAGTGAGTCCAAGGAGTACCGTATGTCCCCTCGCCTCAGCCAGGAACGATTGGCACGGATCGTTGTTGGCATTGTTCTGTTCCTGCTGGTCGTGATGCCTCTACTCGCAAACGGAGTCGGCCTTCTGGTGGATTGGCTCTGGTTTGGCTCGGAGGGTTTCCGCAGCGTCTATCTCACCATCATCAAAGCCGAAATTGGACTCAGCTCCTTTGCGAGCTTGGGATTCATGGCGGTGGTGGCGCTCAACCTGCTGCTGGCGGGCAAACTGGCCCGCCGCCACGCGTTCCGCGTTTATGGTGAGTCCATCGAGATCCCCATGCTCGAGCGGTTCCGTGGTCTCTTTCAGTGGGCCCTCTGGCTGGGCGTAGTGTTCGTGGGCTATCTTCTGGGCGAATGGGCCTCGAGCCATTGGCTCGAATACCAACTTGCGGCGCATGCCTCCGCCATAGGTCAGGCCGAACCGCTGTTCGGTCTCGACGTGGGCTTTTATCTCTTTCATTTGCCTTTCCGCTGGTTCCTCTATCACTGGGCGCTGGTTACGCTGATCCTCTCGCTGCTGGCCTCCGCTTTCGGCTACCTGGTAGGCGGCGGTGTCTGGGTTACCCCACGCGGCCCTGTGGTCGGACGCTACGCGCGTATTCACTTGATGGCCATCGGCGCCCTGATCTTTCTGCTGATTGCCTACCGCTTTCGCCTGGCCATGTATGGACTGCTCTACTCCTCGCGGGGCGTGATTTACGGCGCCGCCTATACGGACGTCCATGCCAGCCTGCCCATCTTCTGGGCGCTGCTCGTGCTCGCGATCCTCGTGGCCGCGGGCTTTGCTTGGGGAGCCATGACCGGCAAGCTCCGGCCCGCGCTCGTAGGCGTGCTGGCTCTCATCCTGGTCGGACTGATCGGCGGCAGCGCCTATCCCGAAATCGTTCAGCGCTTCAGCGTGAAGCCTAACGAGTTCGATAAGGAGCGGCCTTACATCGAAACCGCCATCAAATTCACGCGCCAGGCCTACGCTCTCGACCGCTTTGAGGACCATCACTTCTCCGCCGTTGAAGACCTCTCGCTCAATGACATCCGGCAGAACGACGCCACCCTGCGAAACGTCCGCCTTTGGGACCACAAGCCTCTGCTAACCACCTTCGCGCAACTCCAGGAAATCCGCACGTATTACGACTTCACGAGTGTGGATAACGACCGCTACCGGGTGAACGGCGTCTACCGCCAAGTGTCGCTGTCGCCGCGCGAGCTCTCCTCTTCGAGCCTGCCCAGCCGCACCTGGATCAATGAACACCTGGCCTACACCCACGGCTACGGACTCTGCTTGAGCCCTGTGAACGAGATCACTTCTGACGGCCTGCCGGCGTTCTTTGTCAAGGATATCCCGCCGGCCTCGAACGTAGGCATCAAGGTCAGCCGCCCGGAAATCTACTTTGGCGAGACCTCCAATGATTATTGCTTCGTCGACACCAATCAGAAGGAGTTCGATTATCCCAACGGCGATCAAAACGTCTACACCAATTACGAGGGCTCGGGCGGCATCGAAGTCAAGAGCCTGTGGCGCCGCATCCTTTTCAGCCTGAATTTTGGTGAATTCAACGTTCTGCTTTCGGGCGACATCCGGCCCGAGAGCCGCCTCATGATCTACCGCCAGATCCAGGATCGCGTCACTCGGCTGATACCGTTCCTCAGTTGGGATAGCGATCCCTATATGGTGATCTCTGGCGATGGCTCGCTCTACTGGATGCTCGACGGCTACACCACCTCGTCACGGTACCCGTACTCGGACCCGAGCGGCGATATGGGCAACTACATCCGCAATTCCGTCAAGGCAACCGTGAACGCCTACACCGGCCAGGTGCGTTTCTACGTCAGCGATCCCACCGACGTCCTCATCCAGGCCTACGCCCAAATCTTTCCCGGGGTTTTCCAGCCGCTCAGCGCCATGCCCGAGGACCTGCGCGCTCACATCCGGTATCCGGAAGACTTCTTCACCATACAAGCCGCCAAATATGCGGTTTTCCACATGACCGACCCGCGCGTCTTCTACAACAAAGAGGACCTGTGGCGCGTGGCCCAAAGCGCCGCTCGCGGTCAGGACCGTCCTATGTCTCCGTACTACACCATCATGAAGCTGGCTGAAGTGGGCAACAAGGAAGAGTTCATCCTGATGGTGCCTTTTACCCCGGCGCGCAAGCAGAACATGATCGCCTGGATGGCTGCCCGCTGCGATGCACCTGATTACGGCAAGTTGGTGGTCTTCAATTTTCCCAAGGACAAACTGGTTTACGGGCCGCAGCAAGTCGAGTCGCGCATCGACCAGGACCCCGCCATCTCGCAGCAACTCACCCTATGGAGCCAGGGCGGATCCACTGTGATTCGGGGTACGCTCCTGGTGACGCCTGTCCTCAACTCGGTGCTCTACATTGAACCGCTTTACCTCGCCGCCGAGCATGGGGGTGGATTGCCGCAACTCAAGCGGGTGATCGTCGCCTATTCCGATCGCGTGGTGATGGAATCGACGCTCGATACCGCTCTGACCGAGATCTTTGGCGGGAACGTTTCGACCGCCACACAAGCGGCAACCGGAGGGCCCGCGGGAGCGGCAGGACAGGCCGCTACCCCAGGCCAAGCGCCGCCTTTAGGCGCTGGGTCCGGCCAGGCTCCGGGCCAAGCTGAGAGCCAAACTCAAGTTCGGGCGCTGGCCCGCGAGGCCAATCAGCACTTCCTGCGCGCTCAGGAACTTCTGCGACAGGGGAATTGGTCGGGGTACGGGGATGAAATGAAGAAGGCGGGAGAACTAATCAACAAAATGGCACAGCAGTAAAGACGGCTAGACTAGGTAGGCTTTTCCCTTTCAGATTCTCGCGTCTCCAGCGGGAGGGCAACCGTAGTCGATCAATCAGTAGTACAGGGCGCCTCAGTCGGGACATGCCGATAGTGCGCAAACAGAGTGGCGCGAGTATGTCGGAACCGAGGACGGGGAGGAGTTGCTTAATACGTTCCAGAAACACCTCCATATCCTCACGGTCTGACTCGGGAAGCTTTGAGCCGCCAGCCTGATTCTGTTCAAGTGTAAACCTTTTGATCAGAGCTGCTTCGGCGAGGAGGCGGCTTTCGAGAAACCTTACATGGGCCTTGGTCAGGTTCTCGTCCTTGCTCACGAAGACGATGGCCGAAACCCAGAATTCCTTTGTCTTGTGTTGCTTGAGTCGATCACGAACGACCTCCGCCTCGCCAATATAAGCGCGCGGGGCGTTTGGTAAGAGGCTCGCTGCCAATGAGGATATAGATTCCCGCCTTGTCGAGTTCCTCCCGAGCGAAAAGCTCATCCAATTCCGTGCGAGGTGCGGCAACCGCCTTACCGGTCCAGTTAGAGATCTCGGCGGTGCGTAGGCTTTTCGCGTCTCCACGTGGAAGGAAGAGCTTGATAGTTGCCGATGCCATATGCGCTCTCCACAGGATAAGACTGATGAGCACGAGTAGCGCGGGCCCTGTTCTTTGGGACTACGGCACTCCGGGCGGCTCTCCGGTTTGACAGACACCGTTGACTACAGACACGTGATTATTGTACGCTGACGGCAACTCGGCGACGCCCCGACCTTTCGGACCACTTCTTTTCCTGGCCTTGCGGCTGTCCGCCGGTGAAGCGGCGAGAATGTGAAGGGAAAAGTCCCAGATCCCAAGTGCGGGGGTCTGCACTGCCTTTCCTCAGATGCTCCGAAAGTCGGACTGAAATGACACCTAGTGCTTTCCCCGCCCGATCAATGAGCACGTGGCCTGGGCATGCTCGGGATCGGCGGCTTCCCCGCCCTTCGTGATCTCCTGGATCACCCCTTTCCGATCGATCACAAAAGTGTAGCGGTTGGCCATCCGCACCAGTGGGATCAACACGCCGTACTGCCCGGAGACTCTCTTGCCCTCATCGCTGAGCACCGGAAACGTGATTCCCAGCTCCTCGGCAAACTTGCGATTCCTCTCCCGGCTGTCCACACTGATTCCGATCACCTGGGCCCCTGCCTGCTCGAACTTGGCGATATCAGCCTGATATGCCTTGAGCTCCCGGGTTCATCCGGGTGTGAAGGCCCGAATGTAAAAGGCAAGCACGACACTCTTCTTGCCACGATAATCGCTGAGCCTTAGCTTCTTGCCACTCTGATCCATCAAGGTGAAATCGGGTGCCGACTCGCCCACCTTCGGCGCGGGCGACGATCCAGTCAGCCAGTCGAGTATCAAGAACAGTCCCGGCGCCATTTCTCCCCCTTTTGCCTGATGCTCCGGTTATGCCAGGAATGGAGGGATATTTCAAGAAGCCATCGGACGGACGGCCTTCATTAACTGAAGCCGTGACAGTCGTAAACGACTGATTTCTACTAAAATATAATTATTGACAGTACATAGCTCATATCTTATTATTGTTTATGACTTAAGTATAGAGATGTAGGTAGGCTTAGTAGGAGTTGTATTCATACAGTTGATAACATACAACTAAGATAATGAAACTGGCATCTAAGCAGTGCGAACTGAATTTGGCGGATCAATAAGGTCCTGAGTCTGATTTGACGAAACGCGAGAGATGCGAAACCCGAGACTATCGAGATTTCGATCACTGCAAGCAACAATAAGGGGCCGTTCCGGACAAACCGGAGCCAGCCCCGAATCATCAAAAAATCGCAAGGAGGTAGAAAGCAATGGCTATCGTTCGATGGGAACCATTTCGGAACCTGGTGAGCACCCAGGAACAATTCAATCGGCTGTTCAACGACACGTTCTCGCGGATGTTTGGCGAGAATGAACCTGCTACGAGGACCCAATGGTCGCCTCCAGTTGACATCTACGAGAACGACCAGAATATCGTGCTGAAAGCGGAACTCCCGGGCGTCGATCCCAAAGACGTTGACATCCGCGTTGAAGATGGCACCCTGTACCTGAAGGGTGAGCGCAAATTCGAGAAGGAAATCAAGGAAGAGAACTATCACCATGTCGAGCGCTCCTATGGCACGTTCGTGCGGACTTTCCAATTGCCCCGTTCAGTGAACACCGACAATGTGGTGGCGGAGTACAAGGACGGAGTTCTCACCCTGACCCTTCCCAAGCGCGAAGAGGCAAAGTCGAAGACGATCAAGATTCAGGTGGCGGGCCACGATCAGAAGAGCATGGCCGCGACCCAGAAATAAGCCGAACCGCTGAGCCGGAGAGGCGCTTGACCGAGCTGCCTAGACCGCGCCGTTCCCTGAGGAGTCCGGGCAGGAGATTTCTTGCGTGGGATTTCTCAAGGAGCGGCGCGTTTTTTTGTGGCGCTGCTGAATTGGCATTATTGTTGTGGGGGCTGCTGCTAAAAGTAGCGTGGCGCCTTCCCTGCCCTTTCGTTTGGCGGCGCGAAAAATGTAGAAACGCTAGAAGGAGTACCGTGCAGGTGCTCCGCACCACGAGAATCGCGGAAAGAGGTCGAATCCAATGGCAACACGCTTTGACAAATTCACGGTGAAGGCCCAGGAAGCACTGCAGGCGACGCAGGAGATTGCTCGCAGTCACGGCAACCAGCAACTGGAGCCCGTGCATTTGCTAACCGCACTGGTCCAGCAACCGGAAGGCATTGTCCCGGCCATCCTGCAGCGGCTCGGCGTGCCTGCGGCATCGGTGATTCGCGAGGCCGAAAAGGCCATCGAAACCCTGCCTAAAGTTGGCGGTGCTTCCGATTACTACTTTTCCGCCGCTTTGCGCGACGTCATCGATCAGGCCTTCCGCGAGGCGGAGCCCTTCAAAGATGAGTTTGTTTCCACCGAGCACTTGCTGCTGGCCCTGGCCGGGAAGTCGGGCGAGACGGCGGGGAGGATCCTGGCGCGGTTGGGCGTCAGTCACGACCGCATCATGCAGGCGCTGGTGACGGTGCGCGGGTCGCAGCGGGTTACCGATGAAAATCCCGAAGGAAAATACCAGGCGCTTGAGCGCTATGCCCGGGACCTCACAGACCTGGCGCGGCGCGGCAAGCTCGATCCCGTGATTGGCCGGGATGAGGAAGTCCGCCGTGTGATCCAAGTGCTGTCGAGGCGTACCAAGAATAATCCGGTGCTGATCGGCGAACCCGGCGTAGGCAAGACGGCCATCGTTGAAGGCATCGCTCAGCGCATAGTGGCGGGCGACGTTCCGGAGTCGCTGAAATCCAAGCGGATCATCGCACTTGACTTGGGCGCGCTCATCGCCGGCTCCAAGTACCGGGGTGAGTTTGAAGATCGGCTCAAGGCAGTACTGAAGGAAATCGAGGAATCGAGTGGAAAGGTCATACTTTTCATCGACGAGCTACACACCTTGGTAGGAGCAGGCTCGGCCGAAGGAGCCATCGACGCCTCGAACATGCTCAAGCCCGCTCTGGCGCGCGGTGAGTTGCGTTGCATTGGCGCGACCACGCTGAACGAATATAAGAAGTACATCGAGAAGGACGCTGCCCTGGAGCGCCGTTTCCAGCCTGTATTGGTCGGCGAGCCCACTGTCGAAGACACCATCGCCATTCTGCGGGGGCTGAAAGAGAAATACGAAGTCCATCATGGCGTGCGCATCAAGGACTCCGCCATCGTAGCCGCGGCGGTGCTCTCCAACCGCTACATCACCGATCGTTTCCTGCCTGACAAGGCCATCGACCTGATCGACGAGGCCGCGTCAAGCTTGCGCATCGAAATCGACTCCATGCCTTCGGAGATCGACCAAATCGAGCGGCGCGTTACCCAGCTTGAAATCGAGCGTCAGGCGCTCAAGAAAGAGGACGATCCCGCCTCCAAGGAACGCCTTGAGAAGCTCGAGCGCGAGCTGGCAGACCTCAAGGAGAAATCGAACCAGCTCAAGCTTCGCTGGAAACAGGAAAAGGAGATCATCTCGAGCATCCGGCAGCTGAAGAGCGATATCGAGCAGGCCAAAATCGATACCGAGCGTGCCACCCGCGAGGGCGACTTGAACAAAGCGGCGGAGATCCGCTATAGCAAGCTGGTCACGCTCGAAAAGCAGCTGGCGCAGGCCAACGCGAAGCTGGAAGAAGCGCAGAAGGCCGGCCGCATGCTGAAGGAAGAAGTTGACGAGGAAGACGTGGCTCGGGTCGTCTCCAAGTGGACGGGTATTCCTGTTTCGAAGATGCTGGAAGGCGAGGTGGCCAAGCTGGTGCATATGGAGGACCGCCTGCGACTCCGCGTCGTAGGCCAGGATGATGCCTTGCGTCTGGTTTCAAACGCGGTGCGACGCAGCCGCGCCGGCCTGGCGGACCCCAAGCGCCCCATCGGCTCGTTCCTGTTCCTGGGACCGACAGGTGTAGGCAAAACCGAGCTGGCGCGGGCTTTGGCCGAATTCCTCTTCGACGCCGACCGCGCCATGTTGCGCATCGACATGTCCGAGTACATGGAGAAGCACGCCGTGGCGCGACTGATCGGCGCCCCTCCAGGCTATGTGGGTTATGAAGAGGGAGGGCAGCTTACCGACGCAATCCGGCGGCGTCCTTACGCGGTGATCCTGTTCGATGAAATCGAGAAGGCTCATCCGGACGTGTTCAATATCCTCCTGCAGATCCTTGATGACGGCCGCCTGACCGACGGCAAGGGCCGCACCGTCGATTTCAAGAATACAGTCATCATCATGACCTCCAACATCGCCAGCCAGGAGATCCACGAGGCGCTGGGCGACGCGGAGGGAAGAGTTGCGCAAGGTGGAGTTCCCGAGGGACTGCGGCGCCGCATACACGCTTCCCTGCTGCAGCACTTCCGGCCGGAATTCATCAACCGGGTGGACGAAATTGTGATCTTCAACCCCCTGGGTAAAGAACAGATCGCCAAGATCATCGACTTGCAGCTTGAAAACCTGCACCGGATTCTGGCGGATCGTAAAGTCGAGATCGCGCTCACGGACAAGGCCAAAGATCTGCTGTTCCGCGAAGGCTACGACCCGCAGTTTGGCGCGCGGCCGCTGAAGCGTGCGATCCAACGCATGATCCAGGATCCGCTGGCCATGAAGATCCTGGATGGCGAGATCCTGGCAGGCGATACAGTGGAGGTCGACGCGGACTTGAAGAAGGGTGAGATGAAGTTCGAGCGGGAGCTGGCGAAGGCAGCGAGGTAGCGCGGACCCCGCGTTTGGGTCCGCGGCTTTTATGCGTTGCGGGTGCGTCCCTCTCGGACCGCTTTTCCTTTTAGCGTAAAGCCGCTGCGTGGCCGACGATTGGCTGTGTTGCGCTGCCGGCCTCCGCCGCGAGGACCTGGAAAGCCGCAGAGCCTGCACACCATTACCTTGTAGCCGTGAGTCGATTGCCCATTCTGTCGGCCAGAGCCATCGTTAAAGCGCCGGCAAAGGTCGGTTATGTTGAAGTGCGCCAGCGCGGCAGTCACATGCGCCTCACGTCTCGGGGAAGGAATTCGATCACCGCGTTCCTGACCACAAAGTGATTGGACGCGGGCTTCTCAAGAAAATCCTTCGGGAGGCAGAATTGTCTTCCGACGAGTTCGCCAAGCTACTGTGATCCGACCTTGTGCGTTTACCCTACACCTTAGGAGAACCGCAGAAAACGAGCCCTCGACCTCGCGATCCGGCAGCCTATGGCCATAAAGATCCTGGATGGCGAGATCCTGGCAGGCGATACAGAGGAGGTTGACCCGGACCTGAAAAAGGGTGAGATGAAGTTCGAGCGTGACAAACCTAACGAAAGGCAGCCCTCTCCCGTGGAGAAAGGGTGGCGAGCCTAGCGAGTGAGGGGTCTTCTCCGTACCGGCCGTGCATAAGGAACGGAAATTTGCCCCCTTGCGTTATGCTGCCGCATCTACATCGACAGGTCAGGAGGGACGGTTTGCTTGGCGAGCCGCAGACCGAATCGAGAATGGAGGTTGATCCTATGGCTGACGAGAAAAACAAATGCGCTCATGAAAGCTGCAGCTGCCAAGCCGCGCCGGGCAGTAAGTTCTGCAGTGTGTATTGTGAAAACGCGAAGAAGCAAGGCGTTACCGAGATTGGTTGCAGCTGCGGCCATCCGGGCTGCATGTAGCGCGTCCAGTAAAACGAGGAGGAGGAGATCATGGCGGAAGAAAACAAGTGTGCACACGATCCGTGTAGCTGCGCCCCGGTCGCAGGTGAGGCTTATTGCAGCCCGCGTTGCGCGACGGCAGCTGAGTCAAAAATGGAAGACGTAGTTTGTGAATGCGGACATCCGAGTTGTGCCGGCACTGTGACAAGATAAGCAACACATTGTCTAAGGCTCGGTGTACCATCTCCACTTGTCTCTTCAATGCGTTCTGGCCGTTATCGAATTTCTTGGATACCGTCCAGGCAAAAGAAAGCATCACAACGGTAACGGACAGCGGGACGATAACCGAGGGAAAACAAGCAGCCCTCGGGAGGTCTCGAGAGTCGCCCCCTTTGACTTCGAACCTACCGCCGTCCAATTTTTCGGGATGGCACTGCGCAGGGCAAAAACAGTTCCTTTTGTCAAATCGTGCGCCAGCAGTGGAACTTCAGCCCAGGCGGTTCGACAATGGAATTAGAAGATTATCAAGTAGAGCTGAGCGCCGTATCCGCCTTGAAATTGACGATCAATCCAGACCTCGCGAGAGGTAAAGCCGCGGCCACCCTTTCTGAATGGCGAGTGGCTTGAATGCATCGGGTGTGCCCGTGGTGGCTCGGCTACTTGCTGGTGAGTCCTTTGCGGCGTCTCCTGCAGGATCCGGCCAAAATCCTGAAACCGTACGTACGTGAAGGAATGACGGTGCTCGAGGCCGGGCCTGGAATGGGCTTCTTTACGATTGAACTTGCCCGACGGGTGGGATCGGCAGGCCGAGTTGTGGCAGTAGATATTCAGCCGAAGATGCTCGATCGGCTTCGATCTCGGGCCGCCAGGGCTGGCCTTGTGGAACGAGTAGACATTCGTCTGGCTGCGCCTGACTCTATGGGTCTGACTGATCTGGCGGGTAAAGTAGATCTGACGCTCGCCTTTGCCGTGGTCCACGAGCTACCCTCTGCGGAGCGATTCTTCATCGAGGTCGCCCAAGTCTCTAAGCCCGACGCCCTGGTGCTATTGGCGGAGCCCGGCGGCCACGTCAAGCAACAGGCCTTCGACGCCGAGTTGGAGGCGGCGGACCGAGCCGGTCTTGTAGTGGAGGGCCATCCCGTCATTGGCCGCAGCCTGACGGCCCTTCTGAAGAAGCGAACTCCTTCGTCAACACCCTCTTCTGATATTCCGGTATCCACACCAGACAATGGCTGAAAAGGATCAGCTTGGCGGTCACAGACAGGGCATCTCACACGGCGCGTCAGATCTGAGTATCAGATAGATTCCTGCTCCTCAATCCTTCGGAACAGAGCTAAACTATGCCATGCGCGATTAGCGCAGTGGCGCAGGACCCCCTAATCCTCCGCTCGATAGCACCATGATTCCAGCGAGAACAAATCAGCTCTGGCGTAGCGTCCCACAGATCCTGAGTCTTCCTGCCTGTCTTCTCCTGAGCGTCGCGGTTCTCTTCTACACGGACGGACGTGCCAGCAGATCACCGGAAGACGGTAACTCTGCTATCGCCAGGGCAAAGTCTTTGGAGAGCGAAGGGCGCTTTGAGGAAGCAGTTCTACTGTACCAGGCCCTTTTGAAACAATCTGCTTCGTCTTCGAGGCCCGGCTCGGCCTCGGACGCTCCCTGGCCGACCTCGCACGCTGCGAGGAATCCGAGGAGGTGCTGCGCGCTCTTGCCGGTGCCGCCACACGCCGGGCCGAGGCGGAAACGGTAGTGGGAAACTGCTATTTCCGAATGCATAGGAATCAGCCGGCCATCTCTCATTTCGAAGCAGCCATCAAGCTCGACCCGAAGCCCAAGGACTCATGGATCTACCTGAGCCGGTGCTATGCCGGGATGGGCCAACAGCAGCGGGCCATCGATACCCTTAAAACGTGGCTCACCCGAAATGGCAATGACCCCGACGTTCTTTTCTGGATCGGCAGCTATTACGACGATCTGGCGGCGAACACTTTCGAGCAGATGGCCGAGAAGCATTCGGATTCGTACATGGTCTATTTGTCCCAAGGCGAGCACTACATTGAAAGAAAGGACTATGCTGCAGCGCGAAAGGCCTTGGACCGGGCTCTCGCGCTCGCTCCAAACGCTCCCGGCATCCATTACACCCTGGGCAGCCTATATTGGCTATCCCGGGATTTGGAGAAAGCCAAGCAGGAACTGGAAACGGAGCTGCGCACCAACGCTCATCACGCCCAGGCTAATTATCTTATGGGCGATATCTATGTGACCCAGCGCGATCCCCAAAAAGCTATTCCTTATCTCGAACGCGCCCTTGCCGCCAATCCGAAGATCTGGGATGCTCATCGCGCCCTAGGACGGGCGCTTGTACTTGAGAACAAGTTCGAGGAAGGTGTTCGCGAATTTCAGATCGTAGCCGACGCAAACCCTACCGACGACACCATCCACGGACTTCTCTCCAATACCTACCGCCGCATGGGAAACCTTGCAAGAGCCAAAGAAGAAGGTGAACTGTTTGAGCGGCTGAATGCAGCCCGCCGCGATCGTGTTCCAAAACCAACCGTCGGTGACGTTCCCGCCCCATCATCTCAGCCCTAGGGAGAGTTTCTGCATTCACGCAGAAGCGGGCTAGCCAGCCAGAAGACCGGAACCAAACCGGGTGGCGATGACGCGATTTTGTATCGTGGCGTTTTCTGGTGCGTGTCAGCCCAAAATCTTTTGTCAGAAGAACAAAGATCTGTCGATGGCGACGCCGGGTTTTCGCATTCCAGAAGCACCCGCCGCCCTTCCTGCCAGCCAGGCCCGAAAAAACGCCGGGCGGATCGCCGGCTCCGTCCCCGGCTCTCCGCAAATTGTCAAAGAACAAGTCCGCAGGACCTGACGGCAGGTTGCGCGGACGGTTAGCCCTCCCCAAGAGGCTACATCTAGCCTATCGCTAGCCTCGTCAACTATAACGCCGGGGTTATGGCCTGTCAAGTAATATTTTCGCGTCTCCTGCCGCATCGGGGATGCCGGCGCCGGAGTGGCTGGCGCATACCGGGTAGCAGACCTGCGGTTTGGGTCTGCGGCTTGTACCGTGGCCGTGTCCTGGAGAAAAGCCGCGGACCTAAAGAGCAGGTCCGCGCTACTTCGATTTTGTTGCAAAGTTGTTTGGGTATGGGTCTACTGGTAAAGATTCGTAAGCATTTCAATGGGATCGTGGGTCCGGTTTCTCACTTTTGGCCCCGGAGTATTGCGCCAGGGCAGGTTCGGGATTCTCACGGGCGCACCGGCCTGCGGTTAGAACCCTTGGAGTTAGACCTTATACCGTGGCCTGGAGAAAAGCCGCGGACCTAAAGAGCAGGTCCGCGCTACTTCGGGTTTGTTGCAACGTTGTTTGGGTATGGGTCTACTGGTAAAGTTTTGTAAGCATTTCAATGAGATCGTGGGTCCGATTTCTCACTTTTGGCCCCGGAGTATTGCGCCAAGGAGCAGGTTCGGGATTCTCACGGGTGCACCGGTCTGCGGTGAGGACCCTTGGAGTTAGACCTAGTCAGCTTGTACCGTGGCCTGGAGAAAAGCCGCGGACCTAAAGAGCAGGTCCGCGCTACTTCGGGTTTGTTGGAACGTTGTTTGGGTATGGGTCTACTGGTAAAGATTCGTAAGCATTTCAATGAGATCGTGGGTCCGGTTTCTCACTTTTGGCCACGGAGTATTGCGCCAGGGCAGGTTCGGGATTCTCACGGGCGCACCGGTCTGCGGTGAAAACCCTTGGAGTTAGACCTTATACCGTGGCCTGGAGAAAAGCCGCGGACCTAAAGAGCAGGTCCGCGCTACTTCGGATTGTTGCAACGTTGTTTGGGTATGGGTCTACTGGTAAAGATTCGTAAGCATTTCAATGGGATCGTGGGTCCGGTTTCTCACTTTTGGCCACGGAGTATTGCGCCAGGGCAGGTCCGCGCTTGTTACGGGCGCGCCCGGCTCCCGACCCAGGTCGTTGGCGTGGGCTGGCACCGCCCAAGTCGTACCCCCACGGGCTGGAAGCCCGTGCCACATCGAGGTGGCATGGCCATCTTGGCCATGTCGTGCGGAAATGCGTTGTTTTTGGACAAAGCTTTGCCGGTGATAGGGGTCCGCGAAAAGCCCACGACACAAAAACCGTGTCGTGGCTACCCATCGATGCCCGAAGCCACGCTCACTTACGCACAAAAGAAAACGCCGCCTGCCCCGATGAGGGCAGGCGGCGTGGGTTGAGGCTATTGTTTATCTAGTGAGCTTAGAACAGGAACTTCAGACCAAACTGAATTTCGCGGGCGACACTCTGCGTCCCCGTGAATCGACCGAAATTTGCATTGCAGGTAGCAATCGGCTCGCAGAAAGTCGAGTTCAGATTGCTCAGACTCACATTGTTGAACAGGTTGAAGAACTCAGCCCGGAACTGCAGGGAATTGCTTTCTCCGGGTAACTTGAAACTCTTGAGAAGTCCCCAATCCCAATTGCCGAAACCGGGACCCCTCTCGGTGTTCCGTCCCAGATTGCCGAAGGTATAGAGCTCGGGCGTCGCGTAAGCGGAAGGATCGAGCCACCCTTTTGTCTTGTCACCGGGATCGATGAGTCTATGTGAGGGGCCGACCCGGTTAGGACGTTGACCTCCGGATCGTGGCCCAATATTGGCGACATCCTGGTTCATGCCAACGTTGACAGGCCCGCCAGTATTGTAGTGAGTGATGCCCGTCATTTCCCAACCACCGACGATCTGGTTTAGAGGGCCGCTCAGGCCCGAGAGGAATTGCTTCCCTTTGCCAAAAGGCAACTGGTAGAAGTAGCTGAACGTGAAGATTTGCCTGTAGTCGAAGATCCCAGGTGCTCGGTCCGCACCGGGATTGAGCGGGTCCTGCGGGGCGACACTGTTGGCAAACCCTGAACCGCCCATGTCAAGCTCTTTTCCCCAAGCGTACGAGGTAAGGAACTGGAGCCCGTTCGAGAACCGCTTTTCGAGCTTAACCTGCGCTGAGTGGTAAATTGAGCTCGCGGAATTGCTCATCATGCTCATCGCGCCCAGGGAGTTGCCGTAGGGCCGAGGGTGGGCGTCAGTGCCGACGTCGCCCGGCCCGGGCAAAGCGGAATTTATGTTGGTGAATAGCGCCTGTTTTACCCCTCTCGATCCAACGTAGTCCACTTCGAGGAGTAAGCTCTGGCTCAGTTCACGTTGTACACCCGAGCTCCATTGCTGAGCGTAGGCCGTCCTATCCTTGCGTCCCAGCACGTGTTGCGAACTGGGTACGGAATCGGGGCCAGGCGCTACATCAGGCGTGAAGAACGTTTGAAGGGGCTTATCGGGGAAAGTCAGATTGGTACTGGAAAGCGTCTGCGAAATGGCATAGGGCCAATTCCCTCGCGTTCCCTGCGCCTCCCAGAGCTGGTTGGACACGTAGAATATCCCGTAGCTACCCCGGAAGGTGGTCTTCGGCGTCACCAGATATGCCAAACCTAGGCGCGGAGCGAAATTGTTGAAATCGGGGTCGCGAACTGAGCGCCGCACATTCGGTCCCTGCCCGGTGATAGGATTCTTGCCCGCCCAGAGGTAGGCCCCATTGGGAGGAGTGGTCGGGTCGAAGCCGGCAAGCCGGTCCCATCGATCGACGGGCCATTTGTTGTACTCATACCGCATGCCCAAGTTTAGAGTCAGCTTTCGCGTCACTTTAATGTCGTCTTGCAGGTAGAACTGGTAGCGCGGCTGTCTCATGTAGGCTGCCGTCTCTCCTAGGTTTCGCAAACCCTGGTAGGGCAGGCCCAGAAGGTACGAGGCCAACACCGATCCTGTGCCGGCGGAGTTTTGCGGGTCGGCTGTGGGAGAAGAATTGAAATGGAAATAGGAGGTGAAGTTGCCGTCATCGAGGTTGCGCATGTCCGTGAAATCCATGCCAGCCTTAAGCGTTTGCCTCCCCATGGTCTTAGTGATACTGGCGAGCACCTGGTATTCATTCGACGGGAACGGGTAGCCATCCTGCGTTGGGTTCGCATACCCCCCCTCATCGAAGAACAGTCCAGCGAACAGTGGTTGCTTGGAGTTCTTCACCGGCGTCCCTTGAATGGGATGGGCAGCGAGGAACGACACCCAACCGGGAGCAGGGTTCGTATGCGTGATCTGCAGGTTGCTGCGATTGTAACCAAGCTTGAGATCGGCAACCATTGTCGGACTCACAGCATAGGTCCAACTCGCCACAAAGTTGCGGAACTTATTGGTCTGGAAGGTGCTTACTGTTGGCAAGTCAGTAGCGCTGATCTGGTCGGCATCGGCCATGGAAAATCGCGAGAAAAAGAACAGATTGTCCTTGATCTTGTGGTCGATGCGAGTCGTCCATTGATACTGATTCTGCTTGAACGGCGAAGTGTTCAGAATATCCACGTTATGCTGTCCGGCCGCGTTGATCTGCGGGTAGAATATGGGAACGTAGTCTTTGACGAAAGGATTGATTCTATCCGGACAGATAACATTTGCCACGCCGTTGCAACTGATCTGGTCGCGGGCGTATAGCGGGCTCCCGTTGGCTGTACCTACAAGGCGGGTTGTGGCGGGATCGAAGATGGGGTTCTGGTCCCGCAGATCACCGCCAAACTGTTCGGCTGTGGGAATCTGTCTCAAGACGCTGCTGGCCTGACGGACTCTTATCCCTTCATAATTGAAGAGCCAGAACGTGCGGTCGTGACCATTGTAGACGTGGGGAATCACGACAGGTCCGCCGATGACTCCACCGTACTGATTGCGTTTATAAGGAGCCCTCTGAGCGGGATTTGAAGGTGTGGAGGAGTAGTTCCGGAACCAATCGATGGCGTCAAGCTTATCATTACGTAGAAATTCGAAGGCTGACCCGTGGAGGTTATTGGTTCCCGACTTGATCGCGACGTTAATGTTTGCCCCGGCCGCTTGCCCGTACTCCGCCGAGGTGATATTGGTTTGAATCTTGAACTCCTGGATGGCGTCAATGGAGGGTTGAATGGAGAACTGCTTGAAGAACTCCTCGTTGTTGTAGACGCCGTCGAGGGTAAAATTATTTTGCTCAGCGCGGTTGCCGCTCACGCTGAAATTAGTCCCACCCGATACCATGAACGTGCCACCACCGCTCGGCACGGACCCGGGGACGAGTCGAATCAGATCTGTGAAGTTTCTGCCGTTTAAGGGCAACGTGACTACGCTGGTGTTATTCACTACATTTCCAAGCGTGGCGGTGGCGCTTTCGAGCAACGGGGCTGCCGCGGTCACTTCCACGGTCTGGGTTACCGCGCCCACTTGCATCAGGATGTTTGCCGTGACGGTCACGGCCACCGGCACGGTGATTGCCGCGAGTTCGGTACGCTGGAAGCCCGGGTGCTCGGCAGTGATTTTGTACACTCCGGGTAAGAGCGCGTCAACCCGGTAGTCACCGAGTGCGCTGGTCTTTATTTCGCGGGCTATACCTGTCGCAGTGTTGGTTACGGTGACCGATACGTCCGGGATCGCGGCCTGCGAAGTGTCCGTGACTGTACCGACAATAGTACCGAATGAAGTTTGAGCGTGCAGTGGTCGAAGCGCCTGAATAACCGAAAGCGCAAGGAGCAAAAGCACACCCCCAATCGCGTATTTAAGGGCTCTGCGCACCATGATTCCTCTCCTGGAAAACTGGCGTTCTACGGACGGTATAGATCGAACGGTAAGACTACCTAAACAACAGAAGACTACAAGCAAACTGCTATGCAAAGAGGAAGCAAGTAGCAGGCCAAACGCTGATCCATAGTGGCCGTTCAAAAGGCCTTTAGTATGTTCCGGTTAGTTGCCTAATCCACTCGAACGATAACTCGACCGTCAACAGATTTATACCAATTGCGATAGAGTTATATGTTTTTCAGGATTCCAGCGGAGAAAAAGAGTCGTCTGGACCGATTCAAAAGAGGTTACAACATACATGGGAAGCTACATTATCCCCCACTGTATGAACTGGATAGGAACAGGGCTCCGAGAAACCGAGCCTGTCTCTTGAGAACTGGATGAATCGGTTAGGAGGAAGATGGCATGGCTTGCAAAGCGTGACTCCAAACAGGTAGGAGGCGGAACTGACGTTCCTTCTCTAGCAGGCTGTGAAAAAACGCGAGCTGTAGCGCAGGTCTATGACATATGACGGCGGCTTTTGTTTTCAATGATTTCGCCGCTCATAGAGCAACGCTACAGCGCTTGGCGAGGATTTTCCCGCAGCCTGCTATGGACTCTTGTCCGCAGCGGCGACGTAACCCAGTTCGTGAGCTTTTCGAAACTCGGCCTCAGCGCGTGTCCGGTCTCCTTTCTGCATGAACAGCAGGCCCAGATTGTAGTGGGCCATGGCGAGGTCGGCCTCAAGAGCGACAGCTTTCTCGATCTGGTCGATGGCGCCGTCAATGTTCCCTTCCTTTGCCAGCAGCCCGCCGGCATTGTTATAAGCCGAGGCACTCAGGGGCTTGAGATCGATGGCCATCTCGAATTGAGACTTCGCCTCCTCCGTATTTCCGATCTTAGCCAGCGCTAGCCCGAGATGGTTGTGCGCTTCCGCCGACTGAGGATCAATCTGGACGGCGGCCCTGAAAGCCTGTACCGCTTCCTGCGACCTGCCTTCAGCCAAGGCCTTCAGCCCTCTACCGAGTTCCACTGCCACCTCCGCCGATGCCGTCCGTTTTGATTTGGCAAGATTCTGGATTTGGGCAAATTTCGCCAGTTGCTCAGAAGCTCCTTGCCGGTCGCCTTTGCGCGCGAGCAAACGCGCAAGATTGTAGGAGGCTGTAGCGTCGGTGGGATCAAGGTGCAGTGACCTGCGCAATTCCCGCACCGCATCGTCTAGATTTCCCGTTCGGTCCAGTGCCATACCGAGCCTGGAGTGGAACTTGGCATTGTTGGGCTCGATCTCAACAGCCTTGCGAAGCTCCGCGACAGCCAGGGGGAGATCTGATTGTAGCAGGCTGATCAGTCCCCAATTGTAGTGAGCGTCCGCATTCTTGGAGTTCAGTTTGAGGGTTTTCTGGAAGTTCGAAACGGCCTCATCCAATCGGCCCATTTCCGCCACGGCTACCCCGAGATTGTTGTAAGCCTCCGCGAATTCGGGCCGAAGTTCTATGGCCTTCTCAAATTCCGGAATGGCTTCCGGGCATTGTAGCCTCTTGTCATAAGCCCGGCCCAGTTGGTAGTGAGCCTCGGCTTCGTTCGGGAACCTGGCAACCGCGATCTTGAGTTCCGTGGTCGCCTCGTCAATCCTGTCCGCATCGACGAGCGTCGCGCCCAGATGAATTCTCGCCTCGGGATAATCCGCCTTCAGGCGAAGCGCCTCCCGGAATTGGACAACAGCCGGCAGATACTCCTTCTTCCTCTGGTGAACAACGCCGAGGTTAAAATGCGCCTCTGGGTAATCCGACCGCAGTTTGAGCGCCTGGTGGAATTCGCGAGAGGCGTCTTCTGGCTGGCCCAGGGCGGCCAAGGCAACGCCGAGATCGTTGTGAGCTTCAGGATAATCGGGCTGCTGTTCGAGGGCGCTGCGGAATTCCAGGGCTGCCTGAGCAGCGTCACCGCTACTCGCCAGCGCCAAGCCCAAACGGTAGTGGGCGCTCGGGACGGAGGGATCCATCTCGACGGCTACGTGTAGAGCGTCGATCGCCGCCTTCCGGTCTCCTTCCCGCAGGAGGGCTAATCCGAGATTGGATCTGGCTCTCGCGTTGCCTGGGTCAAGACCCACAGTCTCTCCAAACTCGCGGACGGCGCCTTTCATATCGCCTGACCCCACGAGTGCGATTCCCAACTTTTCATGAATCGCGGCAACTCTCGGGCTCGCGGCCAAAGCCATTTTGTATTCCGCAACGGCCTGCTCGAAGCGGTGTGCAGCCAGCAACTGATCGCCCCGGCGTTCGTGCGCCACGACCTCAGAATCCAATGACTGACCGCCAAGGGTCATCGAGGGAAGGCTAAACGTAGAGAGGCTGGCGATAAGGAAGAGGACGTAAGAGACCACGATCAAACCAAGCCTCATCCGGGAAAGGCTGCCTGGGATGAGGATGCGAAGGGAGCTGATCTTTCATTTGAGGTGAGCTTATTCTTCTTTCTCGCTAGCCGCGCGGAGATCTTTGAGTATGGTCTCTTCCTTCCCCGCCAAGTCATTGCGGTTTGTCCGCCGATAGAGGTCTGCCAGGAACCGGTGGGTTAGAACATCGTCAGGATTTTGCCGGACTGCGGTCTTGAGAAGTGGCTCCCCTTTTGCATAGTCTCCACGCGCCACCCATACTTCACCAAGATCGCGGTTTGCCTCGGACAGGTCCTTATTGAGTTTCAGTGCGAAATCGAGATAATGAGCTCCCTCTTCCACTTTGCCATGGGCCAGCCAATATTGGCCCAGCCGCAGATTCGTGATGTCGCTAAGCGGCGTGAGACGGAGTTCCGATTCATACTCCTTGCGGGCCTCTTCGAGTCGCTTCTGCTGCCAGTAGAGATCACCTATGGTCCGATGAACACCCTCAACCTGGGGCTGCCGCGAAAGCGCCTCGCGGTATTCCGAAATCGCCTCAAGGTCGCGGTTTCTCCAGATTAAAGCCTCAGCCACAAGCTGATGCACGCGGCCTGAGTCCGGAGCTGCCTTCTTAAGTCTCAGATAGTAGCTCTCGGCCATCTTACGATACAACTTCACCAAGAGGTAGTCCGCGTCAAGGCCAACAGGAGAGTCCGACGGCACCTTCTGCAGCTTTTCAATCGCCTCTTCGTTGCGGTCCAAACCTGATAGGGCCGATCCCAGCCAGAAGTTGCCTTCGGGCAGTCCCGGATTAATACGCAGAGTGAGATTCAAAGGGTCGAGAGCTCGCTCGAATTGGCCCAAACGAAAGTAGCATTGGCCAAGAAACAATGCCGAAGGCCACAGCTTCTGATCCAGCTTGAGGGCATGCTGCAGGGGTAAAATCGCCTCCTGATATCGGTTCAGGAGATAGTAGACCAGACCTAGTCGTTGATTGACTACCGCGTCATCAGGATGCTCCTTCAGATGGTTGACGTAGCACTCGGCGGCGCGGGGCAGATTCCGCTCACTCTCCGCCTGCTTCGCCTGCGCGAGCCAGTCCTGTACAGGAGATTCCTTTGCTTGCGAAGACACTGCCGCAAGACGGCGCGAGGCGGCGACAGGCATGATGAGCAACGCCGCTAAGACAATCACAGCTGTGCGTCCCGTGCTGTCCATGAGTTCCGTTTCGGCTCCAGCCGAGCAGGCTGCGGAAAAACTCGTCGCTACTGTCATTCTGAGGAGCCGAAGGCGACGAAGAATCTCGCATTGCACTGAAAGTACACAAAGCGAGATCCTTCGCTACGCTCAGGATGACAGCTTCGGAGGGCTGTCCGCAGCCTGCTAGCCGGGTAAATTAGGCCGGGCTAGAACCCATCAGGCCCATCAGGCCCATCAGGGCGACCTTGGCCTGGGCGGGGACAAAGCATCTTGTGACATCCCAGCCTCTAGCCCGCTAATTGTACCAAACGCTTGGGCTGTTTGCCTCACGCCGTGCCACGCAGGGCCACGCCGGGCCACGCCGGGAGCGCGGGCGAGTCGCCGGAGGTTAGTCTCAGATCGTGTCGCCGCGGCCCCGAGGCTCACGACTGCCTGGCGTGGTATAGTTCTGTCGTGATGGATCGGTTAAGGTTGCCCGCCTCTCCAGCCATACTTATCTTCTTCTTTCTATCGGGTTCGGTCCGGCATTGCCCCGCCGCGTGCGCGTACTCGCTTGCTGCTGTACGGAGCCAGACTCCCTCGAACCCGCCTTTAACTGACGATCCAACAGAATTGTTCAGGCAAGCTTCAGAGCTGATCCAGAAGGATCGACCCTCCGCTGCAATTCCGCTCCTCGAGAAAGCATCCCGGATCGCACCCAAGGAAGGCAGAATTCACCACTATCTTGCCTACGCCTTGATGAAAACCGGACAACAGTCGGCTGCTAAAAAGGAGTTTGAACTCGCTCTCAATCTGGAGCCTGGAAACGTCTACACGGAGTACTTCCTGGCCCAGATTCTCTTTTCTGAGAACCAGGTTGACAAGGCCATCCAGCTCTACGAGAGCATACTGAAATCCGGAACGCCGATCTACGATACGAACCAGCGGCTCGGGCAAGCGTATGCGCGCAACGGACAACTCGCCAAGGCTGAAGCGCTGACCCAACAAGCGATCCAGGAGACTCCCTGGGACGGAGCGCTTCATTACCAACTGGCCAAGATTTACCAGCGGCTGGGACGCACGAAGGAGGCTCAGCGGGAATTTGAAGCCGGCGAGCGCATGAAGCAAACCGACCAGGCCTCGATCGAGAGGCTTCTGCAGCTTTCGCAAGCGGTTCGTCTGAAACAGCCCGAGAACGTTCAGAAACTGCGTGCAGAAATCCTTGACCAGTCAGGCCATGACCCGGAGCTCCTGACTTGGCTCGGCGTACTTCTGGGTCGCGGAGGCTTATACACGCAGGCTCAGGATGCTCTCGAGAAAGCTGTCGCCATCAAGCCAGACTCCTTTGAGGCACATTACAATCTGGGTCTGACCTTAGCGAGACAGGGAGATGACCAAAGGGCCGAAGCGAGTTTGAAGAAGGCCTTGAATCTTCGTCCCGAATCCCCTGAAGTGGCCATTCTGCTCGGTGTCCTTTACGCCAATCAGGGCCGGAATCGCGAAGCGATTGAAGAGCTTCGCACAGCTCGACCAGCAAGGCCCGATAACGTCACCCTGCTGACATTGCTCGGACAACAGTACTTACAGGGCTGGTACCTGAAGGATGCCATCGGCGTACTGCAGGAGGCCTCACGATTGCGCCCTGACGACCCCAAAATCAGGTTCCTCCTGATCGAAGCGTACCAAAACAGCTCGGCATATGACCAGGCCCTACAGCTCGCTCGCGAGGCTCAAAAGCTATTCCCGGCAGAGGCTCGCGCGCCCTTCGAAGTCGGGCACCAGATGGCTAATCTGGGACACTACCAGGAGGCGCGGCCCTTTTTCGAAGAGGCGATACGCATTGATCCATCTTTCGTACCCGCCTACAACTCACTGGGAGACGCACAGGTGCGGAGCGGTGAATACGAAGGAGCGCTCCGGAGTTACCAAAAGGCAAAAACTCTGGAGCCAGGCAACCTGGACGCCGCCCGAGGCCTAGGGAGGAGCCTGCTGCGCTTAAAGCGCTATCCCGATGCGCTTAAAGAATTGCAAGGACTCATTGCCCTTCATCCGGAGGACGCCGAACTCTATCTGTTGCTTTCGCAAGTTCAGACGCGGCTGGGAAACTCCAAAGAAGCGGCGCAGGCCAATGCCAACGTTCCAGAGACTCCACGGCGAAGAAGTTGCAAAACGCGATAGCCAACGGCCCCGTGCGTTCGCGCCCCAGGCTAGCTCCCAAACCCGCTGATTTCGAGAAGAAGAAAGAGGGCCCGTCGGGTTCGGGCCACGCAGTTGTACGCCAGAGTTTCAACTGGCGTTTCGCTATTTTGAGGGCGTCTTCCTGAACGGTTTGTACGGCGACGCGATCTGGCCCTCGGCTTCACGCACCACCACGACCTGGTTGGCGCTGACATTGGTGAGCCGGTCGACTGTACCGCTGGGCCAATTGATCTCGACCAGATCAGCGTGCTGTTGAGGGCCTAAGCCGAAATGTAGCCTGATGTCATTGCTGGAGAGCCAATTTCCGCCTGTTCTGACGCGATCATACTGAGTAAGATCCCCTGCAACAACTTTGACCCAGGCGCCAATTCCGTCGCGATTGCTTTTGGTCCCCACGGTTTTGACCTGCAGCCAGTGTCCCGACGTCTGACCGTCGTGTCGCAACAGAGTAGCTGGACTGTCGATGTTGGTGATCGCGATGTCCAGGTTTCCGTCATTGTCATAGTCGCAGCAGGCGGCGCCTCGGCCTCCCAATTGGAACGCGCCAAGGCCAACCTCTTTCGTCACCTCACGGAATTTCCCATTACCCAGGTTTTGGAATAGCTGCGGATTCTGGTGGTAGTGCTCATCCGTGAACAGGCGGTCGACTTCGGGATAGAGGTGTCCATTCACCCAGAAGATATCCCGCAAACCGTCATTGTCGTAATCCACAAAGAACGTGGCCATAGCCAGCAAAGGGATTGAGGGCTCGCCGATGCCGGAAGGGTAAGACACGTCGGTGAAAACACCCTTTCCCTCATTATGAAACAGGGTCTTATTGTCGTTGGCATAGGTGGTAATGAACAAGTCCGTCCAGCCGTCGTTGTTGTAGTCACCGGGAGCAATGCCCATGTTGGCCTGCTCCATGCCCTCCCCGTTATAGGCGATACCCACCATTTCTCCAACCTCTTCGAAAGTCCCGTCTTTCTTGTTCCGGTAAAAATAGTTGGGACCGGAATCGTTGGCGACGACAATGTCGGGCCAGCCGTCTCCGTCTAAGTCCTCGATTAGTACGGCGAAGCCGTAGCTAAGGTTCCGATCGACTACCCCGGCCTTAGTTGTGACGTCGGTGAAGGTTCCGTCGCCATTGTTGTGATAAAGCACATCTGGCGCGCCCTTCAACCCCCGTGGGCCGCAAGCCCGCATCACCTTGTTGCGATAGGTGCAGGTAGGTTGAGCAGGCCGCGGAGGGTGGTGCACGTCGAAATCGATGTGCCCGGCTACATAGAGATCAAGGTGGCCATCCTTGTCGAAGTCGCCGAAAGCCGCGCCGCCGCTCCAAATCTGGTGGAGGGCCGCCACGCCAGCATCCCTCGTAACATCAGCAAAGGTTCCGTCTCCGTTGTTGCGGTACAGAATGTTCGGACCGTAGTTATACACATACAGATCCTCGAAGCCGTCATTGTTATAGTCTGCCGCCACAGCTCCGAATCCCCAGCCGTGTCCTTCGAGGCCCGCCTTAGCGGTAACGTCTGTAAACGTGCCATCCCCGTTGTTCCGGAAGAGGTAGTTGTGCGGCGGATTCTTCACCTGCGAGGGATTCAGCAGGTTATCGATGGTCGAACCGTTTACAAGGTAGAGATCAACGTAGCCGTCATTGTTGTAATCGAACCAGACACACCCGCTGCCGTAGACTTCCAGAATCCAATTCTTTTCCTTACTCCCACAGGTCAGGGTGACGTTGATTCCCGATTCGACTGCCACGTCATGAAAGAGTTGCCTAGAGGAATGTTGCGGACTGCTTGTGGTATCGGACCGCACCCTCGCGTTACCTCCCCCCGCCCAGCCTGGCGCGGCAGGTAATATCAAGGGCGCACAAAGACCCCGGAGAAAACTCCGGCGTGAACTCTTACCAAAACGAACTGGCACGGACATCTATCTCCTGCGAGAGCTTAAGGACCGCACGTCGCTCAATCCATTCTAAGCCTCATAGGAGGCTGGCTCTCAGGTTTTCAGGAGTAGATGGAAACTGCGGGAAGGGCGCGGATTCACGCCCTACCAGGTCTTCACAAAGGGATCGCCAGCCGTCGCGCGTCTTTGGATGACCATACGGGTCCAGTCCGTCTCACGTTCCTGCTCATACACGTAGTTGCTTAAGCCGCTGCAGTGCCGGGCGATGACTTCGAAGACCTTATGGCCAAGAAGCAGGTTGCCGACCTTGTTCGCATGGACACCGTCATAGTGAATGAGCCAATCCGCGCCGGCTTCAGCGGACCACAGATCGGCGAGAATGCAGTCGAATTCGGCCGCGAGGCCCCGAATGCAGTCATTGTACCGCAGGGTCAGTTCAACACTGCCCTTGTTGATGGGCGGCCAACTGCGGTAGCCCGTCATGTAGTAAACCGTTGTGAGCACGGTCACCGGATTGCAAGCTTTCTTCACGTCGGCAATGATGGTGGCCATATCTTCGCGAAAGCTGGCAAGCGGCATAGCGGCGCGCATGTCGTTCAGCCCGTAAGCGAGAATGAAAAGGTCAGGGTTGTGCTCGATGACATCCTGCTTATAGCGCTCAAGGGCGCTCGGCTTCGCAGACTGGCCATACCCTGGGCTGCGTGGAGAGATAGAATTGTTGCTGATTCCCTTGTTTATATATTCGATCGGCTTTGCTTGCACCTGATTGATCAGGCGCACAAGCACATCGGAGTACCGATCATCTTTGCTACGCAGCCAGGGGCCTCCCTCCACCGTGCTTTCTCCCAGGATCACCAGGCGATTAAAGGGCTCCTTTTTAAAGTCCCTGCACTTTAGGAACGACTCTCCCGAACTCGGCGGAGAAACGTTGGCGACGGTGGTTGCTACCCCGGGCGTTTTTGATTGGGCGAGTGGAAGCGAAGCTCCGAGACCGGCCAGGCCCGTTGTTGCCTTTACGAAGTTCCGGCGATTCATAGGACGATCTCCTTGTTCGGGGTTTGCGGCCCCTGAGCTTGACCCACTGACTTCTGCAAGTGCAGATCGGTGCACTGTTTCTTATCGGGGCTCTGTCGTCGGTGTGAAAGTTCCGCACCGCGGGCCAGCCTCAAGAGAACCTCACGCGCACCGTGCTGGTCTCAAACGGATTCAAGGAGAGGCGAATCGACCCGCCGTCTAGCCGCAGATCGCTTCCATTGCGTTCCCGCCCGTCGCATGCAATCGCGGCTTGCACAGCCCGGCCCGGAAGGTTGAATTTGACCGCCGCCTTCGTCGCCAGACCTGCGCCCTCGTATAGCCGCAGAATCGCCCCATCGCCATCCTCGGCTGTCTTGAATCCTGCCACGTACACGTTTTCTGGACGAATTTCCAGAAAGCCCCGTGATGGCTCAGTCCACGGTCCCGCCTGCGCGCCCTCAACCACGTAAGTCCGCAGAGGACTCATGAAACTCCAGCCGAAATGGTGGGCGTCGTTGTAGGTCCACTCGGATCCGTGGGTCGAGAGTGAGTATCGGAAGAGGTAATTGCCACCCTGGGCTATGGGGACATCCACCACCCAGTGGTTGCCCATTATGAAGGAGTAGAGCCACCCGCGTGTCAGCCAGTTGTCTTCCATCGTAAGCCATGGCAGGAATTTGTCCGTATGGATGCCTCCGAGTTCAATCAGGGGTGCGTCTCGAGAAGACCACATCACGCCGTAATCCTGCCTGGAGATCGAGACCCAGTGGCGGGGCACGTAGTTGTCGCGCGTTGAGCCGGGAATCTGATCGAGATCCGGCTGCATTACCGCCCCCGGCACATCAATCTTGTACGTGTTCTGGTGGGTCAGGTAGTCGATGGGATAGCGATTGTCAGTGGGTACAGCGAAAGGAAAGGCGTAATGAACCGTCTCTTTGGGGTACACGGGCTTCTTCATCATGCGATTGTAGAAATCAACCCGCCTCAGGTTCCGGTAGAGGATGATCTCGTGTTCGAACTTGCAAATGTACTCGACATGGCCCGAGATCTTAAGGCTGGAATAGACGGGGCCGGAAGCACCCTTGGTGATCTGCACGTCCTGCATGGGGTATTCGCCGATTTGCTTGTATTCCCGTTCCGTTAAACGCTGTTGGAGCCGATACACGAGCGCGTTGAAACCATGCTCCGCCCGTTGATCGACGAACTCTCGCGCCAATTGCTTGTCGCGTAGGCTCGATACCGTTCCATCCTTTTCCAGAAGACTGACCTTATAGAATTCGTTCTCGAGCGTACGGTCCGAGATAGAGCCCGCATCCTTCACGGCCGTTGGAGCCCCGGATTCGACTCTAAAGGTCCGATACCCTAGGGCGGGAATGTTCTCCGCCAGGAACACCAGCCCATCGGGAGTGCCTTCGCGTTTCTCGATCTGGTAAGGAACTTCATTGCCGTTTTCCGCTTCGACAATCCGAAACGTCTTCGGCACCGCTGAGGGGAGTGGCATACGGACGATCTCCTCGCGGTTCCAGGAGAGCGGATTCCAGATCACAATGGATAGAGGCGACGAGGTGCGGATGTTTCTACAGAGATCTTGCGAGGATTGCTTCTCGATGCGCTGCGCAGCCGCATCGGCAAATTTCGCGTGTCCAGCCTTCTCCTCCCAATGACGTTTACCACCGCCCTGCGCCTCATCGACGTAAATGTCCGCGCGGATGTCCCACCACTCGATGGTGTGCTCTTCCCACAGCAGGAGTTCGTTGTAAGCGTCCATGAACTCGTCCTGCCGCCCTGGACCGTCCGCCACCAGATGTGCCAGCGTCGAGAGCCTCTCGACGTCAGGCAGATAATTCTCCGTCCTGCGGCCCAAGGCAGCGGTATTGGACTCTCCCAGGTAGAGATCCACCCAGGCATCGGGTGCGCCTCCTCGGAGCCGGGGAATCTCCCGCTTGTGTTTCGCCTCAACCTCGCGGAAGAACTCCGGAATAGTCGATACCTTCAGTCTCGGGTAGGCCCACTCCGAGTTCCAGGCTCGCGCCACTTCCGAGAGCTGCTTGAAAGGAGGCGTGAAATCCGAGGCTACTTGCAGCGCAATAACGTCGAAGGGATAGCCGCTCCGTTCGTGACGGTCAAAGTATCGGGCGATTGACCGCTCGCCTTCGCGCATATCGACGCCCTTGATGTTCCGCCCCGTGTAGGGATCATCAAACGTGAGCAGGTCAAAGCCTTCGCCATATTGATTGGGCCGCCAGATCAGGATTTCGCTTCCATCCGGACCCTGCAGGTAGAACAGCGTGGGAGCGTTGCCGTTCTGCATGTTGTCGCGGTCGCCGTTCGAGCCCATCACCATGTAGCGCAGGCCAGACTTGGCCATAACTTCGACCAGTCCCCAGGTGAAACCGTTGACGTCATCAAGGATGACGCCCTCAGGATTGATGCCAAACTCCCGCGCCAACCGATTCGTGGAATAGTAGACAGCGCGGTGCAGAGTTTCCAGACTCATGAAGTCGGTGTCCATGCTGCAATAAAGGCCCCCGACGGTCATGCGCCCCTTTTTGACCCAGTCCATTGCCTTCCGCAGATTGTCCTCGCCCCGCGCCTTGCGGTAGTCCTCCAGCAGGTAGCTCACCTCAATGTTCCACTTGAACTGCGAGTCCTCGGGCCAGTCGCTGGTCTCTTCACAAAATTTCATCGCATCGTCGATGAAGGGAATGAACCGTTGGCGAAGCTTGGAGGGGATATCGAGAAAACCCGGATCCTCGTGCGAGTTGTGAATCAGGTAGACTTTCCACTGGCGGGTCGGCCTCACCTGAACGTCAGTCTCTAGCGTCTTGCCTCCGAATTGGAGGACCAGCCGCGCTGCACCTTCCTGTTCGACCGGCGGGATCGGCAGGTAATACTCCCCTGCGATCTTGCGCACCTTGGCGAGGTCAAATTTCTGCGACCTTTTGCCCAGTGAGAATTCAATCGTGCCACCGGTGGCTCCTCCGGGATCTCTGGCCAGAAGAACCTGGCGCAGGTCCCCTCCCTCGCGCATATAGAGGTGACTTAAGCGCACTTGAAAGGGATTGTCGCGGGGTAGAACCTGCGCCAACGTTGAAGCGCAGGGAAGGCTCGAGGCGCACGCTGCCAGCAATGTACGGATAAAGTTCCGGCGGGATTCAGAAGTCATAGTGCCTCCGATGAGACCACCGGCGGCACGCCTTGCTTTGTGGGGTCGCCGTATGGGCGGGCGAACGCGAGAGTCATTCACGGCCTGGGAAACTGGGTTGCTGAGCCGTAGGGATTCTGCGAGACCAGCTTGCCATCTCTGTAGACACGATAAGAACCAGGCGTCATTTCCACATCATAGGAGTGCCCGCGGAAACGATAGCCCTCCATCCTGGCCTCACCCAGCTCGGCGTGGAAGGCGGGTAAGATCTCAAGTGAGCCATCCATTCCAGGGCGGAGGCCGAACACTCCGAAAAGAACTGCCTGGGCGCCGCCGCCTGCCGCAATCTCCAGGGGCATGTCTTCCTCATCGAGGTCGCCAATACAGTCTGTGAAGGCATCCTGGGGGAAGTAAGGATATCGTTCGGTCCACCGTTTGCAGCGCGCGAGAATGTTCCATCCAACTTCGCTCGCGCCCAAGCCATACATGGTTTCGGCAATCCGCAGTGGCATGCCCGTATATTGCCCACCTCCGCCCCAGTCTTCATCCATCAAGTCCCAGTGAGTCTCGTCAGACTTTGAAACGGAGTACATGCCGTACGGTCCTAGAAACTCGCCTTCGGCAATGTGCGATACCAGCCGCTGTTGCTGCTTCGGCGACAACACCCGGGTAGTCAGGATGTCGAAGAGGTGATAGCTCCAAACCGTTTGCCTGCTGCCATCGGGAAACAGATTGTCAAACCAGCCAGCCTGCTCGTTCCAAAGTTTCTCGTTCAATGATTTCGCCACTTGAGTGGCCCACTGGTCGAACTTGTCCGCCTCAGGATCATGTCGGGTGCGGCCCCATTCAGCTAGTTGGCGGAAGTATTCCGCCGCGAGGCCGTTCGTCGCCGCTACCACATGTTCATAACCATCCGTGCGCATTTCGAGGACATTGTTGGAGTTCGCACCGAAGTCCAGCAACCTGTCAGGACGCCCTCGCCGCTTCATAAGTTCCTGTCCCGTACGCTTCATCCACTCGTAGACACTTGCCCCGTTCTCGACATGATCGAGAAACGCTACGTCACCAGTCTGCCGGAGGTAGTCCTGCAGGATCCGCATCTTGGCAAAAGGATCCTGGGCGTAGGCAAACTCGCCAGCCTTTCCGTTCCAGGGCACGTAAGTGGAGGTGAGCAGACCGGCGCGAATGAAGGTCAGGAAGGCCTCACGCAAGCCGGCGGGATCCAGCACGGACAGCAACTCGGATGCATAGGAAGTGTCCCAGGCAATCGTGAATAGCCATGTTCCGACGGCGTAGAACGGACGCACGATAAAGTTCTCGCGCTCCCAACGTGTGTCCAGAACGCTGAGAAGGCTCCGGTAGTAAAGATCATCGAACTGCCTGTCGGCGGTGGAAACACGGGGAAGGTTCTCCGACACCCAGCGAAAGCGATCGCGTAGGGCGCGATCGGCGCTTTCAATTCGCTGGGCCAGATCGGGCGCGTAACGGGCGGGCGCAGGAGCCCCAATCTGCTGGGGAACAATCGCGAAGCGGGCAGTGGTCATGGCGCGCGCGGGGGTCGTCCAAGTCCATCCGTCCCCGGTGGACCTTTCCAAATCGCTGATTACCGTAACTCGAACCTGGTCACTTGCCAGCGTGGACCAGTCCGGCTGGGTAACCGGAACTGTTGCCCGTGGCTTCTCTCCGGGGACATTCAGGGCCAGTGCCGGGGCGCTCTGCTGGGGTATCACGGTGAGTGTCAGCGGCTCAGAAAGCCGGTTGCGGAGCCGGACTTCGAGGTAGATTTCGTCTCTTTCCGCTGAAACACTGGCCCTAGTTTCGATACCGAAGGAGATCCAGTTTCCCTTGATTAATTTGTGAAACGTTCCCGTTCGTACGTACAGGTTGGGTTGCCAGTGGGCTCGCTGCAGCAGCATGACAAACGGAGTGTCAGGAAAGAAATTGAACCCGAGCGGAGTCGTTCCTTGACCTGTGGCCGCCAACTTTTCGTGCGCATCGGCGGTGACGTCCTGGATGAGCACCTTGTTCTTCTCGTCGCGAAACGCCAACTGAAAGCGATAGTCGTGTACATCGATGGGGGAATATTGGAGCGCCTGAAGGCCCGTAACGCTCCAGTCGCGGACTGAGATGGCGCCGCGGCCGTTGAAGAGCCGCAGCCGTCGTCCACTGAAGACGATCTGGTTGCGATCCATACCCAAGGATTCCGGCGTGAAATGCGGGCCCTCCTGCATCACGAGATGGTGTACCGCTTCGCCTCCGGTGCGATCCTGGGCGGAGATGGAACCGGGAGAAATAAGAGCCAGCATGCCCATCAACAGAGCAAGTCCTCGGATTATGATCCGCTTCATGATTGTCGTTTCACGGGCAGGCATCACCCCTGCCGCCCGCGGCTAGCGAGAGAGCGCCACGTTGTCTAGACCGCCAGTTTGAGCGTCATGATCTCCCACGGCGCAACCTTCAGGTAGAGCGCACCGTCGTCACCGAGCGCGAGCGTTTCCTGATCTTCCTCAATCAGACTCGTCCTGCGTGCCTTGTGAATGGCTGTGGGCAACTGGATCCGGGCGTTGGTGTGATTGCCCTCCGCTTCATAGAATCGGAGGACGATCTCGGAGCCATCCTCGCTCTTCTTCATAGCTGTCAGAATCAGACTTGACGGTTCGAGCCGAAGGAACGTTTGCCGGGCGGGCATCGCCTCGCGGGCGGGCGACGCGTCCGGCTCGCCGACAAAAGCGACCAGCGGATAATTGAAGCCAATCGCGTCACGGTAGCGCAGGCGCCAGTCGCCATGGTGAGGCATCAAGGCCATGCGATAGTGGTGGTCGCCTTTTTGCGTGAACCAATAGTCAGGGTTCCAGGCGAGGCTCTTGCGCGTTGAAAGCAGCACGTGTTGCAGCACCGGATAAGAAACGGGTTCGTTCGTCTGGTCCCGGAACAGGTGAACCGTGCAGTCTGAGGCGGAGAGGCAGCCGGGATGCTGATAACTGCGCGACGAGGCATCGATCCAGTTGATGGCTTCGCGGAACGGCAGGGGATAGTCGCCCCCGTAAATGCCGGAGGCGAACTGAGTGTCGACGTCAGGAGGAAGAGCAGTAAAGTCCACTTCATCCTTGCCGATCTCCACCGTCCCGAAGGGGACCTCGTAGCTCAACTGGGAGTCATCCAGATTGATGGGGAAGGCGACGCGCAATTCGCGATCTTTCTGCCCGTCCCAACCCGCCAGCTCAATCTCGACATCCACCCGGTCGAGCTCGTGGTAAAGGTGGAACCTTTCGCGAAGGCTGAAGTTCCTGAAAGTGGCCTCGCGCAGAGCTGTTGTCCGGATGGGAGTACGCACGAAACGGCTAACGGGGAAGGGATGGTTACTGGTACGGTCGAAGTCCGCCAGCGTGACGATTTCAGGATCCTCCCAGGCAAGACCTGGCGCGGTGAACTGCAGCACCTCAGCGCCATCAAATTTACTGGTGCGGAGAACCTCCCATTTCTGCCGCTTGTCGTAGAGGCTCTTTAGTCCTCCCTTCCCAAAAGTAAGGCGGAAGAAACGACTTTCTGCCGATGTGCCGGAAAGCTCAGCGGCGGTCTTTCGAGCGGAGGATTGCTCCAGATAATAGGTCCGGTATCCGGCGGAGGGAACATTCTCGGCCAGGAAGATCAACTTGACTGGCGAGCCCGGCGTTTCGGACGCGGTCTCAAAATCTACGGAATGGCCGGCGTCGTCACGCAGCGCGAATCCCGTCCACTGGGCGGGAACTTGGAACTCGCATTCCACCAAGTCAGTGCGCTGCCAGGACAGGGGATTGAAAACGACCACGGGAATCTCTGAGGCTGTGTTTCGCTTGACCCCAGCTGCGATCTTGCTGCCGGCATCCGAAAGCAGCTTTTGAGACAATTCCTTGGACTTGAAGTAGGACTGGGCATAGACCGCGTCGGTCAAAAGCCCCTGATTGCCGCCCCATCCGTGGTCGGGCCAACAATTGGCCTTCCACGTTTCCTCCAGAGTTTTCATTGGATAATCTGCAAAGCCGTTCCCCACACCCAAGGCGGTGTGAAGCGTCTCGGCGGCGAGCAGTTGATTGTGAGCGACGCGGCCTGCCAGCAAGGGCTCACGATTGCCGGGCTCGTCGTAATAGGTCCAGGAAAAAGGCCAGTCGCCCCGCAAGGTAGTGATGTTCAACGGGTGCTTCGTGAAATCGTCGAGGAAACCTTCAGGCTGGACAAAGGTTATTTCGGGTGGATGAATCTGACGCTCCGGATTCGACCTGAAATGGTCGTTCCAGGCTGCGGCAAACCTCTTCATCGCCTCGTTTTGCTCGCGCGCGTACGGCGGCAGGGCGGGCTGCGGGGGCAGGTAATCGCTCGTGTAATCGTACATGAACTGTGGGGGCAGGTGATGGGACTGGTAATAGTCCTGGCGCTGATCGGCGTAGCGCAGCCAGCCCTTCTTGTCCAAGGGATTCAGCAGCCGATTCGGATCAGTATAGTGCTGAGCGTACGTCAGGACCACCGATCCATCCGGCGACTCCCAGTTGTAATAACCGAACGGCATGCGACCCTGGATGATGTACTTGACCCCGGCTTTGGCGAGAATCTGCGGCATCTGCAGGGTCATTGAGGGCGGATCGGTCTTGAAATAGAAGTGCGTGTCCACGCCGGGAAAGGTCTTCTTCATCCAGAGGCGGCCGTAATAGAACTGCCGGACCAGTTTCTCCGGGCCGACATGAACCTCCTGGCATTGAACGTAACTGGCTCCCCAGACGAATCGCCGTTCGCGCATGCGCGCGGCCATCTCCTCGCGCAGTTCGGGATGCCGCTCGAGGAACTCCATCAGGTAAATGGTGGATTCCATCGTGTAGACGAACTCGGGATATTGACGGAGTAGCTTCAGCGCCGGCAGGATAAGGTCCGAAGAGCGGAAGTCCGCCGTTTTCGCCTGAGTATTCAACCATCCGAGATCGTTGTGACACGTGCAGTGAAGGGCGAAGGTGCCGCCATCGAAATACGACTGGTAAGGCTCGACCTTCAGCGAGCGCTTGGGGCACAGCGGCGCACTCCCCGCGACGACCTCGAAGTCCATGGCCGTGGACTCGAACGGTGCGGGAATCCAGACGTCCTGATGGGTGGCGGCGTGGGCCGGGATCGGTTGGAGCGTAGCCCGCAGAGCTTCTTTTCCATTGTGCGACACGACGAACTGCGCTTCACGGACCTCGTTGCCGGGATTGATCAGGTGTAGTGTGGCAGACTGGACTGGCCTCCCGTCGTGCGCGTCGTACTGCTTGAAAGCATCGATCTCAAAGGCGCAGGTGTGGGCGTTCGGGAAAATCCGCACCTTGCCTAGACCAGTCTCCTTCCCGGTGGGTTTCGTCCAGACGTCATCCACGGTAAGGCGGACGAACGAGGTCTCGACTGGCTTTGGAAGGGTCACGATTTCAAAATACCCGTTCCGGCCAAGGTTAATAGGCACACTCGTGCGATCTGAAAACGAACAGGTCAGCTTGCGTGGAGGCTGGAGCAGTGCCACGCGCGAATAAGTCATGGAGTAGACGTCTTGACCGATGATGTCGCGGGGCAAAGGCTGGGAAAGAATGAAAAGTTCACTTACTCGCCGAGGCTCGGAAAAGTCAACCTGCAGCCAGGCCCCAACCGAGTGCTGGTCAGCTTCCCAGCCGGTGAAGAGGTTCTCGCCGCTCACGTTTTCGGCAGCGTAGCCTCCCGGCGGGTCGCCATAGAAACTTGACGCTTTGATTTTCGTTTTGAACTTAGGATCGAGCCAATTGGGATTTGGGGTTCCGCTTGATATCTCTGCCGCCATAAGGCGTATGCCGGTGAGTCCCCGCCGTAGGGAATTGCCAGCAGCGACCGAGAACGCCGCAACACTGCCACTCTTCAGAAAACTCCGTCGATCCATATTTCCCCCTTGCATGCTGGACAAATCCGCGCAATCCAAGACACGTAATCCTATACCCGACGTCGGGAATTGCAAGGGCAACCTTCGCTGGATTTGCAAAATGCCGGGGTTGTTGGCAAGCGCACTCAGACTGCTAGAGTGCTTGAGTAAAGCATCGTTATTTCGGAATGCGGAAAGATTCCTGAGCAATCTTTCTGGAATCCTTCATGGTGGCGTCCGGTTGCGAGCACACTTCGGTTCTTCCTAAGTGCCGTACTGCCGTCAGTACAACCGGCCTAACCGTTTCCGGGGGAGTTAAGTGGCGGGTAGGAAGTATGAGACCGGCATGCTTGCTCAGTTGGATCAGTTTGGTCTGACACTCACAGTCGCTACAGGTAGATTCCGTACTGTTCGACCAATTCATGAACGCGGCGCACGCGCCGATCGAGGCCATCGGGCGGAACCTGGTCCGCCACGCCGAGAACATAGCGTGGTTCCGATCGCATAACGGCAAGCACGCGCTTGACGTGGCTATCGAATTCACTGTCGTCAATGAGGCTGGTGAAATACACGCCCGGGATTCCGCCCCAAAGGATTGTTTCGGAATTGCCACTCCATTCTGCCCATCTTTCGATTTCAAGATCGCCCACCGGTGCCGGTGTCAGGGCCTCGATAAAGGTCAATCCTCGCGCGCAGGTTTCGCGCAGCAAGCCCTTCATAGTCCCGTCCAAATGAATGCACGAGAACTTGCCAGCTTCCTTGATGCGCGCCGCCCAAGTCTCTTCATAATCGCGCATGAACAGATTGTAAAGAGTCTTTCCCACGCATTCTGAAGAAAGATTCTCAGGGATCATCAGGATCTCGGAGGGGCTATCGATAGCAAGACGCGCGGCGGCATCGTGCGAGAACCGGGCTGCACCCATCGTTTCGCCAAACTCTTCGGGAGCCTCCGCGAAAGCTTCAACCACCGTATTCACACCTGCATCGCATGCAATCATCTGCATAAGCGGGCTACGGGGAAGATAACAGAGCACGACGCCCATATCGCCAACTTGGGTGCAGCGTCGCTCAGCGAAACTGTAGTCGGGCTCGTAACGGGTATTCTCGTGAATATAACGATAGGCGCGTAAGTCCTTGGCTGATTTTACCAGGTGTTCCGTGGGAGCTTCGGCAAACGATTCCGCCAGCCACGTCCAGGTCTCGCATAAACTTCCATGGGGCGTGTCGATCTGGCGACGTCGTAGGTTTCCTTCATTCCACTCTTTGACGGTGCAATTCTCGATGATAGTCCTGAATGGCCAATAACCTTGCAAGTAGAATCCGACTCCCAGGTCCCGATGCCAGTCGATGTAGGCGTCGCTCTGCTTGAAGTCGATCGGTTTGATACCGCGTCCGATTAAGGCGGTCGCCCAGTAGTCCAGATCTCCCAGCCACGGTACTCGGTCGGGCTTGGAGCCATTTAAGATACCCAGTACTCTTTCACGAGGAGTCATAAGCGAACTCTCCAATTTGTGTGCTTCTTAACTTACTCAATGCCAGCGCCTGCCTTGAATGGGCTGCCGGCGGTCTTTCAGTGAACTGGCACACGCTCCCGCCTGGCTCACATTTCGCGTTTGCGTTGCGCCGAGGGGGCATCTGCATGGTTAGGAAACTGGGGGGCTAAGATAGTAATATAGTTATGGGTAGCCTCGGCGGCAGTCAAGAGCCCTATGCCCTCGCCGCGGGTTTCGCTTGCTTTGCATTGGTGCCTGTGGGATAGAGCAAATTCAGCTAATCCAATGATTCCATGCCAACTCCTTCACTTGAAATGGCGCGCCTGGAGGGACTCGAACCCCCGACCTACAGATTCGAAGTCTGCCGCTCTATCCAGCTGAGCTACAGGCGCCCTTGTAGGATCATTGAATCATGGAGACACGAAAGCGCTTTTGGCTGCAAGTACGCGTCCCTTCGCGTCCTTTTAAGCTCTGATTGTGCACGCCGAAGACGCTTTCTTCAAGTAGATTGATGGGGCTCCGACGACACGCCGATTCGCTTCGGTGTAAAGCAGAGCCATTTCGGGGTTCGCGCGCCCGCTCACAACTAGCGCCAAAGCGTTGTCGATGCTGGACCCAACGTGATCCAACCAGAAGATTCCGTGCGGCAAAACCCTGAGTTGAACCTTGATAGACTACTCCGAACAGAGATCGAGCAGCGGCGCCTGATTCGGCTGGTCTATCGCAACCGAAATCGCATCGTCGAGCGCCACGACCGCGTCCGAAACACGATGCCGTCCCGTCCGCTCGTGGGAGTTCGACGCTTCCTGCCGACTTAGCGAGTTTAGCCCACCCCCTTGAAAAATGAGCGCGGACGGTATAAGAATTAGCAAAGCCAGTCGACGCTCGCCTGTTTCAAATCGATGCTTGGCATCGGACCTTAGGCGCGACCCGATTGGAGAAGGGCTTCCATGGCACGCAAACCAACCGATTCTCCCGTCCCGGACAGCTTTCTGGGAAAGCTCCAGCAGGGAAGATCCGTTCACGAATTCCGTAACCGGCAGCCTATTTTTTCGCAGGGGGGTGCCGCTGATGCGGTGTATTACATTCAGAAGGGCAAAGTTAAAATGACGGTGATATCCAGGCGCGGCAAAGAAGCCGTCATTGGCATGGTTGAGCCTGGTCAATTCTTCGGCGAAAGCAGCTTAGTGGCTGGGCACCCTCTTCGGATGGCGAGCGCGACTTCAGTAGGACATTCGACCGTGTTTCGTTTCGAAAAGGAGACGGTCGTGCGCCTTCTTCACGAGGACGTCGAATTTGCGGACCTCTTCGTGCAATACACGCTCGCCCGCACCGTTCGAGTGGAAGAAGACTTGGTGGATCAGCTTTTCAATTCGACCGAGAAGCGGCTCGCCCGCGTTCTCCTGCTGCTCGCTAACTTTGGTCAAGATGGCAAGCCTCAGCCCGTAATTCCGAAAATCAGTCAAGAGACCTTGTCTCAGATGGTGGGCGCCAGCCGCGCCCGCGTGAGTTCCTTCATGAACAAGTTCAGGGACCTCGGCTTTATCGATTACAATTACAATGGCGGCTTGCAGGTAAACAGTTCCCTCCTCAGAATGGCCCTTCGCGAGTAATTAGGCGAAGAACCTATGAGGGACCTTAGGAATGACTTCGGAACCGCGGCCGAGTAGGGTGATCCAATGGCTCCTGGATGGAGATCCTGCCATTTGTTGGCAGGCCTTGCGGGATTTGGCGGGAGCTGGGGAACGTACCGTCGAGCACGAGCGGCGAAAAGTAGCACGCGATGGCTGGGGGGCACGCCTGCTTGCTAGGCAGGACCCGGAGGGCACCTGGGCAGGCAGTCTGTCTTCGGACGGCGGGCTCTACTCGCCAAAGTGGATCTCGACTACCTATACGATGCTGATGCTTCGCGACTTCGGTCTATCACCCAGCACACGGCGGGCACGAAAGGCCTGTAAGCTCCTTCTCGCTGGAGGGCTCCAGCGAGACGGCGGTATCAACTACGGTACCTGGGCAAAATGGACAGGTCGCAGCGAGACGTGCGTTACGGGGATGGTCCTCTCCATCCTCTCGTATTTCGAGTATGAAGATCCCCGACTCGACATCGTTGCCAGCCACCTGCTAGAGCAACAGATGCCCGACGGCGGGTGGAATTGTCGGAGGCCCTACGGCGCGACTCATGGTTCGGTCCATACGACCATCAGTGCGCTCGAGGGCTTGCGACACTACCAATTGCACCGTGGACGTAGACTCCAGCACGTGCGAACCGCGCAGCACCGCGGACGGGAGTTCCTCTTGGTACACCGGCTCTTTCGATCTCACCGGACCGGCAAAGTCATCAAGTCGGAGTTCACTCGCTTCTCGTTTCCACCCCGATGGCATTATGACATCCTCCGCGCACTCGATTACTTTCAGGCTGTCAACGCGCCGCGCGACCCGCGCCTGACTGAAGCAATCGACATTGTCCGTAGCAACCAGCGCCAGGACGGGCGCTGGTCCCTGCAGCACTCCCACAAAGGAAAAACGTATTTCAACCTTGAACGCCTCGGCGCGCCGAGCCGCTGGAATACTCTGCGCGCGCTGCGGGTGCTGAATTGGTGGGATCAAGGCAGCACGCGAGAAGCATAAAGCTGATTCAGCCGGATCATCGAAAGGAAAATGAGGGAAATGAAGTTACACACTTATCTCAACTATGGTGGCAACTGCGAGCAGGCGTTCCGCTTCTACGAAAAGCATCTGGGCGGACAAATTACAATGATGATGACCCAGGGCGAACAGCCGGTTCCGAACGACGTCCCACCCGAACGGAAAAATGCCATACTCTACGCCCGCATGACCATCGGTGGGACGGAGCTCATGGGGAGCGACGTTCCGCCGGACCGTTTTCAACCCATGCGCAGCGCCTATCTTTCCCTCTCCGTCAGCAGCACAGAGGAGGCGGAACGCATTTATGCCCTACTCTCCGATGGCGGCGAGATCTTCATGCCGCTGGAGGAGACTTTTTTTGCCTTTCGCTTCAGCATGCTGAGGGACAAGTTCGGCACGTCCTGGATGATCATTCACCAACGCCCGATACCGCAGAGCGCCTGAGAGAGTGCTCGATGAACCAGCAAGTTTACGCCTGACAAGACTGAGGAATGTTGGACAAGGGATATCAACCGGTGAGGATTTGAATGGTTGCTTTATCTTTGGTACGCAAGGCTTTTAGCCTCCTGATTGCCTTGGCGGCCTACCCTGGCTGCAAAGCCGCTATCAAGACGCCAGTGCCCGCTCCCGCGAACGACTCCGCACTTGCACAAAAATCCGGTAAAGAGACCGCCGTTTTCGCGGGCGGCTGCTTCTGGGGAACCCAGTCGGTTTTTGAGCGCGTCAAGGGAGTGCTGGACACGACCGCCGGGTACGCGGGCGGTTCCGCCGCAACCGCCACCTACGACCAAGTCACCACCGAGACGACGGGCCATGCAGAATCCGTGAAAGTCGTCTACGACCCTTCAAAGATCACCTACGGCCGGCTATTGCAGATATTCTTTTCGGTCGTTCACGACCCGACCCAGCTCAACCGGCAAGGGCCAGACGTCGGCACATCCTATCGGTCCGCGATCTTCTATACCAATGAAGAGCAGCAGAGGATTAGCCTTGCCTACATCGCACAACTCAATGCCACCAAGGTTTTCCCGAAGCCAATCGTGACGCAGGTTGTGCCTCTGAAGGGCTTTTACAATGCCGAGTCCTACCATCAGGACTATGCGCTCCACAACCCGAGCAACCCTTACATCCTTGTCTGTGACAGACCGAAAATCGAGGCACTCAAAGAGCAGTTCCCCGAATTGTTCAAGGAATACAAGGGCAAGTGAAGTATGAGTTGGATTCGGGCCTCGATTGAATCCAATCAAACAGCTCGGAGCGGACCATCATAATTGATGCCTCAAGGTAATTCATGCCTCAACCGACCGTGAGCAGGTCCGCGTAAGAGTCACCCAACTCACCTCCTTTGTCAACAAAGTGGATTCCCAGGATCCGTCGGCCCACTCTGGGTTGGGGCGCCCTTTCTGTTGGTTGAGCGGACTACTTGCCCGTGTAGGTGACGCGCCAGACACTGCGGGAGCCATCGTCGGTAACGTAGAGGGCACCGTCGTGGCCCACAGCGACGTCTACCGGGCGGCCCCACACGCTGCCCTCCGCGGTAACGAAGCCAGTGAGGAAGTCCTCGTACTCTCCGGTGGCCTTCCCATTCTTCATGGGGATCCGGATCACTTCGTAGCCGCCGCGATTAGCACGGTTCCAAGACCCGTGCTCGGCGGCGAATCCGTCGCCATCGTACTGGGCCGGGAAGTTCATCTTGCTTGCGGGATAGAAGGTCATTCCGAGGGAAGCCATATGGGGCTGGACCAGAACATCAGGGGTGATGACCTTCGACTTGAGTTCAGGGTGCTTGCCCTTCAGGCGGGGGTCTTGATGGCCGCCCATGTAATACCAAGGCCATCCGTAGAAGCCGCCTTCCTTGATCGACGTCACGTAATCAGGAACAAGATTGTTACCCAAGCCGTCACGCTCGTTGGTGGAGCACCAGAGCTGACCAGTGATGGGGTTGATCGCCTCGCCCACGCAGTTCCGGATGCCGTAGGCGTAGACCTCAACAAACTTCCCGTCAGGCGTGAATTCCAGCACGTCCGCCCGGTGGAACTCACTGGGATGGGTATCGGGATCGTCAACGTTCGATCCGCTCCCGACCGACACCAGCATGTGCTTGGCGTCGAGGGTGAAGACGACATCACGGGTCCAGTGGCCGCCACCGCGAAGCTGAGCATAGCCGGGGATGTCGGGCACGATCGTTTCAGGTGTGTTAGTGGCAGCCTTCATATCGCCTGACTTATAGGGGAAGCGGACTACGGTTGTGGCGTTGCCAAAGTAGACCCACTTGGGGTTTGGACCTGGAGGATAGAAGGCGATACCGAACGGGTGGTCAAGGCCAGTGGCATAGGTGCTGACCGTTGCAGCTTTACCCGCGGGAGTGACGCCGCGCAGGACGAGCACGGAGCCCGCTTGCGAGTCGGCTACGAAAAGGTCGCCATTGGGCGCAGTGCGAATGATGCGGGGCATCACGAAGGTTCCGGAGGTGGGAGCATGGGTCTCCCGCTTATTCTCTGACCGCTGCATGGGAGCGCCGGCGTCGCCGCCGGCGTAGAGCTGGACCTTGAACCCGGCAGGGGCGAGCGGCCAAGCGTGTTTGGGCCGCGGGACAACCGTGGGGCCATTGTCAACCGACTCGGAGGGTTTCGGCTCGGGCAAGTCGGCGACCGTGATCTTGCGCCGGACGCCAGGCTTCTGTTGGTCGTAGCCGGCGAATGCGTCTGGGCCGGTGATGGTTTGCTGGGCGGGAAGCGCCGTAGAGAGGAGCGCGGCGGCTGCGAGGAGAGCGACAGAGGTCGGTAATTTCATAGTTGGGCATCTCAGTTTTGGAGTTTTGAAACGAAACTGCGCGGGTCCGAAGCGGATCTGTTTCCCCTCGCGCTCTCATTTTGTGTTTCTCGCAGGGGCGGTGGCAAGGCAAGTGTACACCTCGCTGCCGGCACAGTACGTACACCACAATCCCTTCTACTGCGTGAGCGCGCGGGAACTACCTGGATGTCAGCCAATCTGAAACATCCTCGTACGGAGTCGCGCGGCCTTGTCATCCTTCTAGGGTACTTCGACTCGGCGCAGAAAACTGGGCCGCGGTACCCCATTTTTGCGCCTTCTCGGGGTCATTGCGGTCAAGCAGAACCTCTCCAATCGCACGAAAATACCCAGAGTGATTGCCGCCTGTAAATGCCCCGTAAATACTAAGATGCGCGTAGGTATTTATCGGATCAATCCAGACACGCCGGTGCCTAACTGCCCTCAAGCACGTGTGTAGAAGGCGGCCACCTTCGGAATGAAGCGCGCTTGTGCCGCAGCCGCTAAGTCATTCTGAATCTTAAATCTGCCCGGCGTACTTACTAATTCATAAGAATAACCCGCTCAAGTGGAGTGCATGGCAGTGGTTGTAAATCCAGGCTCCGCCAGAGGCTAGATCAGTTTCTTCCGAGAAGAAACTACAGATGCTACCGAGGATTTACACGATTCACCCGGCTACCCACTCGCCAAGCCTCATCCTGCCAACAAAAGCTAGTTCAGGAACCCTGGTCGTGCTCTTGCAACTGGCACCACAGAAGTAAATTAACTGTGAGGAGGTGGGATGAAAAACGCAAAAGCATGGAGATGGCTTCTGGCGGTGACTCTTGCGCTCGGATTCTCGCAATTCGGCCTTGCCAGAGCCACGCAGACCCCAAGTCAGGACCCTAGCGCCCAACAGCAGCCTGATCAAAATACAGGGCAGCAGAAACAGAGCCAGACTTTCAAAGGCCAGATTGTGCAAACCAAGAGCGGGCAGTATGCCCTGCTGGTCAACAAAAGCACTGGAACGGGCTTCTATCTTGATGATCAGGACAGAGCTAAAAAATACGACGGTCAAAACGTCCAGGTAACCGGAACACTGGTTGCCCAAAATAACACCATCCACGTCTCCGACATCAAGCCGGCGATGTAGATGTAGTTGTTGATGGAGAGGTTGAGAGGTGTGATCTTCTACAAGGCGCGGGGTTTGCGAACCGCCTCTCACGAGGTTCCGTTTCGGCGGTGTAAGGTGTTCATCGAGGTGGTCCTCGAGTCCCGCCTCAGTCACGACTAATTGGCTTTGCACGTCTCTGGTGGTTGCTTAGAATCAAGCTGTAGATCTACACTGACGCACACCTCCAATGCCCGATTTAGCGGAAATTGAATACTGACATCGGCCGTTTGTTCCAAACCAGAGCCTTAGCATCTTTCTTGCATCACCGGATACGCAGGGTTTCTTTGAAAGGAGGGATCCTATGAGATATTTTGGACTGGCAATTGCGACTGCGCTAGCCGCACTCTGCCTGTTGTGCATAGGATGGGCACAACAGACCCAGGACACTCAGCCATCCGGAACGAGTTCCGCGGCTTCGGCAAATCCCTCTGGGGTTGGGAGCCAAGGATCAAACCCGTCCGACACCGTAGAACCAAATCAAAAACCGAAGCACTGGAGCGGCAGCTTGGTGGATATCCCCTGCATGGCAAAGGAGTTATCCACCGGCAACGGGGCTCAGGGCAACGGTACCGACGCGGAGACGCCGAACTCTGCGCTGACACCGGCTCCGCCCCATTTTATGAATGAAGCCAGCCAAACGCCCGGCGGTCAAACGGGGCCCGGTCAGGCACCTGCGACATCACAGACACCACAGACATTCCCTGCCCCAACTGAATCGCCAAATCCTGCTATGAGCCCAGCCGATCAAGCCAGAGCAGCCCGGGCAAACCGAGTCGATAGCATCGCTAAACAGTGTAGTGCCACCCAAACCACACAGGACTTTCGATTAGCGGTCGGTGATGGGCAGGTGCTGCGGTTCGATCAGGAGGGCAACGCGAAAGCAAGCGATGCTTTGAAGGGAGTTGAACTGCGGCCCGGGAAAAAGCTCAAGGCGAAGGTAAGCGGCAGGCTAGGGAATGGTGGTACAACAGTAGAGGTCGCCTCAATTGAAGTAAAAGCTAAGAGAGCTTCGCCCGCATCTTCCCCTGCGTCATCTCCAGGTCTCTGAGAGGTGCTCGCATGTAGCGTGTCGATTCGAAGACCCGCCTCGCGCAAAGTCGCCAAACGAGCTTCGGCGGCCAATTTCCAAGGAACTTCGGACGGCTTTGCGTGAGGCATCAACCCATCCCACCAATCTGCTCCAGTCTCCTGGAACTTCACAAACCCAACACCACGCCGCAAATTAGGCTGCTGGAGAGGGCCGGCCACAACAAAGTGTTTCGTCTGATGTTATTCACGACCGCCCTACGGGCTTCGTTAGTGCGTCGGCAATACTGCCGGTCGGGCAGAATCCTCCGAAGGACTTAGCGGCCTCTCCTCAAAAGGGGAGACCGGGTACCGGACCAAGTATAAATCGGGGGGCGCCGCTCGCTCCGCACCATCACCATAAGAACGCTTAGTCCTTTTTAGTCAAGTCCAAAATCACACTTTTGACTTAAGTCATTCGCTCCTTGAGTACCCGCAGATCAAGTGTGGCGTGACAATCGTAGGGACAGTGAAGAGACCCTGAGAAAGCCCAGTCCGACGCTGACATTTGCAGAAGATCCCCAAAGGCGTACGATTGTTGCCATGACGCAGCCGCAATCTGCAAAAGACTATTGCCGCTACCCTTGCAACCGGGTTCAAGCTCCTGCACCACGTCTACAACCTGAAGACGCTCCGCATGGCCTACCTCAGCCTTAAGAGGGAAGCTGCGCCGGGCGTGGACGGGGAGACGTGGCGGCACTACGGCGAGGAATTGGAAAAGAATCTCCAAGACCTTTCCGCGAGGCTGAAGCGAGGAGCATATCGGGCGAAGCCGGTGCGGAGGGTGTACATCCCCAAGGCCGACGGGCGGCAAAGGCCGCTCGGTGTCACGACGCTGGAGGACAAGATTGTCCAGCGTGCCGCGGTCGAGGTGTTGAATGCCATCTACGAAACCGACTTTATCGGATTCTCTTACGGGTTCCGACCAAGGCGCAGCCCGCATCAGGCGCTGGACGCGCTCTACCTGGGACTGCGAACGAGAAGGGTGAACTGGGTGCTCGATCTGGATATTCGCAGCTACTTCGACAGAATATCGCACGAATGGCTGGTGAAATTCGTCGAGCACCGGATTGCGGACCGGCGCGTCGTGCGGCTCATCCAGAAATGGTTGAGCGCTGGCGTGCTGGAGGAGGGGAAACACTTGCGGGTGGAGGAAGGGACACCGCAGGGCGGCAGCGCCTCGCCGCTCTTGGCGAACGTCTACCTTCACTATGCGTTCGACCTGTGGGTCCAGGTCTGGCGTCGAAAGCGAGCGCACGGTGACGTTATTGTCGTGCGGTTCGCGGATGACATCGTGCTGGGATTCCAGGTGCAATCGGATGCCGAGCGGTTCCGGGCGGAGCTGGAGGAACGGTTTCGAAAGTTCTCGCTCGAACTGCACCCGGACAAGACGCGGCTTCTGGAGTTTGGCCCCTATGCGGCCGAGAGCCGGAAGCGGCGGGGTCTGGGGAGGCCGGAAACCTTCGCCTTTCTCGGTATCCATATGCGAATGTCGAGAAGTCAAATGCGAACTTCGCGACCCCAGCCCCGAAAGCAATGTCGCTTAGAGTTTCGGTACCCAGTTGCGCAACGGGCGTTGCCACAGTTCCTGCAGCGGTGATTCCCAACTCGATTGTCTCTACACCCACCCCGGCAATGGCGTTGTAACTAGCACCGACCGCAGCTTGAACGGCAATACCTCGCAACTGTCCCGCTGCTCCACTCAGACCGGGATTGCCGGGTGGCACCGGGATACCCTGGGCGGCGCCTTTGAGAGCCATACTGGCGAAGTTTCCAGGCGTTGGCGTGGCGCTGCCTGAAAGGAATAAGCCGAGGTTTGCTAAGCCGGAAGCCGTGTTGCCAAGGAACATGTTGGCCACAAAGTTGTTCTGCGCTCCGAACGCCGCTGCGATGCTGTGGTTGCTACCGAACCGGGCCGCACATGCGACTCTTTGAGGCGTGCTGGTTATCGGTGGGCTGGCGGGCGGCGTGCCGCTACCCGTCCCGCTGCCGGGATTTACAACGAACGAGCCCCCAGGGTTACCACAAATGGGCGGCGGATTTGGAGTGCCGCATGCGTACAACTGGCTTCCGTTCTGGCCGGGATTTGGAATCGGAGCAGCACCAGTGCAAGGTAGGTGACCTGTCAACGTGCTAGTGTTCGGATCCCACGTATCGGCCTCTCCGCAAAGCCCCAGCGGATCGGTCAGCGTCGTAGGATTATTCATCACATAGGCGTAGCGGTTAAGGGACTGCGGATTGGTGATATCTCCCGCCAGCGGGTCGGGACTCAGTCGGCGACCAAGGAACGTAAACCCGCATGTGATGCGCTCGCGATTCACTTTCGAGACAAGATCACGTAGACAATGCAGAAAGCCACCGCCAAGCCCACGCCCACGTAGACGACATAGTCAAACATCCTAGATATCAACGGAACCGAGGCTCTTCCCGGCGGCGATGGCTGCAATCTTCGACGATGTCTGTTCCAGCGTGGTACTACAATATACGCTTCAACGAGAAGGGCAGCGAGAGCGATGAAATAACCCAGGGGATGGGTGTGGTACGACAGGTACAGGGCGGACATCGAGCACAGCGCAAGTGTGCCGGCTATCAACCGGATTTCCGGCCGGATGGGCAACGATGCTGCGGTAAACAACGTCAACACAGGGAGCACTAGGAGGTTGAGGGTGGGGAACCAGAGCGGAAGGAACGGGCGGATAGCTTCCACCGCAGAGGTAGTCAGCCCGGTTATGAACAAGCCTAGCCAGACGAAGAAAAGCGCTAACATGGCGGCTGGCGGCCATTCCCTCCTTGAGCCCCAATTGCATGACACCAAGATCACTGGAGTTTGCCCGAGCATGTGTAGATGGCGTGCGCCAACTCGGCATCCGTCGTTGCGAGCCCGCCCACCTTGACCCACTTTAGGACACCGCGAATGGCTTCCGCTGCTTCTGGTACTAACACGTTTGAGTACCTCCCCCACGCTGTGAATCGCCCGTCCGTGAAGTGATAATACGCTCCGGCCAACTTGGGTGCGGCCGCATCGGCAGCTTCAATGGCCCCGTGTTCAAAGAACTGAGCACTCGCCCATGAGATCAAACCCTTGAAGGGAAACATCTCGTTCCCTATGCAGGAATAATAACCCTTGTTCCAGGCTTCCTTCTGCGTCGCCTTGGTGGTCTGCCACGAGCCTAGGTTACCGACAAATGCTGCCCACCACTTGTAGTCAATAGTGGGCAGCGGCAGCTGCGCCAGCGGCACGGTACCCCCAGACCCGGAGATGGTACAGTTGACTTGTCCGTTGACCATGGTACAAACGATATCGCCATCCGGGAAAGCCGAACTTCCCGGCCACGGTCCCGCCGATCCGCCGCCAATCCCGGGCAACGGAGGGATGCCGCAAGTGCGATCGGGAAACGGGTCGTCGAAACACAAGTCTGGGGGAACCCCGCCGCCACCTCCACCCCCAGCCTCACCCCCGCCTCCACTGCCTCCCGCTGCTCCAACACAATTGAACCAACCAAACTGCGCTTCGAAGGAACCGCATGCCTGGCCTGCGTCGCCCAGCCCCAGCGGGTCGGTCGACGATGTGGGGTTATTCATCACATAGGCATAGCGGTTCAGGGACTGGATCTGGGACGGTACGGACGGTACGTTGTACGCAAAGAAGTGAGGTCGTCATTGAGCACGACGGCCTGCCTTCTGTGCCGAGTACCTCGCTACGGCTGTTCGTGCGACCAGCCACAAAACGACAATAGCGAGGTTAAAGGCGAGAGCACACCCGACACTCGGCCGCAGCTTGTAAAAGTAAAGCAGCGCGCCATTGCATGCGATAAGGGTCGCAGCCAGACCCACAAATGCCCGCCGCGGCAGATGCTGAACAACGCCATACAACGGCCGAGGAGGCACGAACGTCTTCGCTAGCCTCAGGGCGACTATCGTCTCGCAGATGACGAAGGTCACTGCTCCCACGAGTCCAACGGTCATGAAAAGCACGATCGGCACTGCGGATGGGAAATTCAGCCATAATAAACTGATGGCGACCGCGCAAACGGCCGAGACGGCGCCTGCGAGGAGCGGCCCTTTAATGGAACTGAACATAGCCGGACTCATGCGATGCACACCTGTAAGCAAGCTGCACTATTCAATATCCTAGCGCATTGCTGGCACAAAATGCCGGAGCCGCAACAATGTCGGTCGCAAGGCTGACGGCGAATATGGTGAGGGACACGCCCGCTATCGTGGAAACTGTCTGCCCCGTGCTCACCGCAAGCACGATGGGCGCCGCCGGCAGGAATTCCGGTTCAGAAAGTAAGATCCCGCCACCGATTGCGAGTCCGAGGGGAACGCCTACCTTAACGGAGATTGCGAGATTATGTCCAAACTGTCTGACCGTTTGCGGAACTGTCTGCTTGAGCGTACCTCCCACGCAACTCCCAAACTGAGCCAATCTGCCGGGCTGCTGTGGGACCTGCGACGTGGCCGAATTAGGACCGAATGTTAGGTTGTCTGTCCCTGCTCCCGAGAAGAATTCGGCTGTCATCGCAGCCACTTGTGCGGTCGCGGTCACATATTGGCCCGCACTCGCTGGGCCAACCGAGCAATTCCTCCCGTTGTTTGCGGGAGGAAAACCACACGAAGCACCTTACGAGTAAGTGCTCATGCCGCGATCAGCTAGTTCGAAGGTCGAAGTCCTACGCCCATGAGATGCATCACCACAACGCTGGCTGTCGCAATGGCTAAAACCACCCCGACGCGGGACTCTAAGACACCACGAGCGTCGTCTATCGCCGAGATCGTGTATGCTGCGACGACTGCGACGACCACGGCGAGACCGGCGTCAATAAGAGCCGCCTTGACGCCCCAAGGCCGACGCAGCAACAAGCATGTGAGGCCGCCAGCACCGACTCCCAGCAGACTAGCCAAGATGACGTTAACTACGAGCAACACGGCAGCGCCGCTTATGCCAATCATTAATGACCTACCTCGCAGAACCCGCCCACCTGCCCGAGGAAGTGGTTCCACTGCGCATCTTCGAAAGCGCCGCCCCCGAATCTGAACTCCATGGGGTTTGCAACGGTTCCTCCGAGATTGATGTTGAAATCAATCGACGCCGGCGAAGCGGGCGAAGCGGCAAATGTAATGCTCGCCGGATAGAGCAGATGCCCTGGGTTGGTGGTGAAGGTCATGCTTTGAGAATTCATCGATTGCACGTTTACCGACAAGTTTTGAGTGAATCCGAAGACACTTACCTTAATCGGAATTGTTGACCCAGGCCCCATGCCTGACGGCGGGAAGAACGTCACACTCTCAAGCCCGCCCCATCGTGAGTAGTTTCCAAACTGCGCGAAGTTTCCTTCGACTGCGCCCATAACCTGGCTGGCGCTAGAACCACAGGGCGTAGTCACTCCGTAGTGCTTACTGACTGTGTTTGCGGGCTTCGGCGTATTGGAGCCCGTGCCTACACCGGTTCCGCCTCCGCCACCCCCTCCGCCCCCGCCCCATGTTCCATTGTTCTGGTACCACAGCATTAACTGCTGCTGGATCCAGTAATTCACCAACTCCGATAAAGAAAGAGGAATGCCAGATACACCAACCTGATAAGGGTTCATGTTAGAGCACGGGGCGCCTCCGTCATCGTATTCAGCGCCGTCGTCGGTATGTCCGCACAGTCCCAACGGATCGGTCAGAGTTGTCGGATTATTTAGCGCATAGGCATAGCGGTTCAGGGACTGCGGATTGGTGACATCGCCCGCCGCCAGCCACTGGCCTGCATGCTCAATCCTTAATTCCTTTCGTGGATGCACTACCTCCTCATAGATTCCGCCATTGCCCCTTTCTGAATTTGTCCGAGTTTTTCGTACAGATGTTCGAACGGCACCTCGGCTGCCACATGGTAGCCGTCCTTATCGCCCAGATAGATTTGCACTCTGAGAGGGAGCCACAGGTTTCCCACCATCTTCTCTCCACGAAGGCAGCCGACCGCACGGCCGCCCAGTATTGGCAGCGGGATAGCCCCGAATCTTGACGTGCATTTCATCGTCTCGCGAACCGTGCCGTCGACTTCCGTGTAGACCCTCGTGGTGGGTCCGTCGAATTCCAGGATGAGATCAGGGCCCAAATTCTGGAATCCACTGAGAACGCCGGGCACCTCAAGCGTCACGGTCCGTAGCCTCGTGTAATCGGGTTTGAACACAATGCGAGTCATGGTAGCGGTCACTCTGAAGACTCGAACGTGGTAGAAGCTACCCCCCAGGGTGCAGTCGGCGTACAGGCTAACGGGAAATGGCGGCCTCACCTCCGCGGAAGATGGAGAAGATAGGAGGGCCGCGCATGTGGTTACGATGAGGAGATGCTTTGGAATCATTTGAGCGCCCCAGTACCCCGAGAAAATAGATTCTGGGAGCAGGCAAGGATGCTCCCGGAGTAGTTTGAATTGGGGGCATTGCCACCCCACTTGTACCAATCTAGGCCGGCAGCAACGTTACCTCCGTTGTATCGAAACACATCGTTGTACATTTCAGCAGTTGCTATGTAAGTGTTAAGTGTGGGATCCCACAGATTGTTTCCTGTGTAAGGCGTGCTCCCCTTCCCCAGCCAAGTATTATTGAAATCCTTCAAAGCTATGCTGCGGACTTGGAAGAGGCCAATTGCACCAAATCCCCCGCCGCTTGTGTTGTGGGCAATCGTATTAAAGCCGCTCTCCTTCCAAGCCGTGCAAACACCGACGCTGTCCGGCAGTCCTGAACTGTTGTTGTCATGAACTAACTGCTCCACCCACTGAAGCTCCAAGGCCAGTGAGTTCTGTTGAGGGGCCTGGCCTAGTCCGTAGTAGCCAGACGTGCCATCGGCGAACGCCTGAAACTGTACATAGCGCGAGTTGCCATTAGAATCTGTCTGCCAGCCGTTGCAAACGTTATTTGGGCACTGAACAGCCGCACCTGCAGAAATCAAGCCCTGGGTAAGTGCACAATCGCCGTTAATCCCATCTATTGTGCAACCTAGAGCTCCCACGCGATTGAAAGGACAATGCTCTTGGTTTGACGGCAGGTGAAAGTACATGGCACATCCATCTTGGGGACCCAACCCTGAGGGATCGATGAGTGTCGTAGGATTATTGAGCGCATAAGCGTAGCGGTTCAGGGACTGCGTGTGTCTGCTCAAGATTCTACAAACGTGCTCTGTTGGCGCCCGCTTGTGGGGAAGCCTTGTGCAAGGGCGGCAGGTCCGACTTGAACGGGCGACCAACAATTTCCAGGCGATCGGGAAGATTGGCCTTGACCGTCGTGGGCAGCATGACAAAGGCCGGTTGACCCTCAAGCCTGTAGACGTAGGTCACCGTATGAAAAAGGGGAAACGTAGCTGTGCGCGGTGGTCGAAAGACCCACTGGCGCGCATTCTGCTCCGCCGACCGCACTAAAATCGGATTAGCACCCGAACCCGTAGCCGAAAGTACCCGTCCATCGACACCTACTGAGAGCGCTACTTCTACAGTACCCTGAATATTCTCGGCCCTGGCTTCGACAGGGTAGTCTGGTTCGACCAAACGTTTGATCGTAAACTGATCCTTTGGGGTGCAGCACCCAAAAAGCATTGTGAGCGCCACCAGAAGCGGAAAACGACACCTTCTCCGGGTTCTAATCGAGAAGCGCACTGCAACCTCCGTCTTCCATTCGGTCATTTCTGGCTCGAGATCGTGCTCTGGCAGTTGTTCACGATATCAAGATTGTTCTGTTGTTCAGCCGCTGCGCTGCTGAGGTCCTGTCTCAGAACGCCGGTCACGTGACCCAGTTCGTGAAGTAGAATAAAGGCTTGGGCTTGCGACGAGCCAGTGTTAAAGGTCTGCTTTCCAACTGAGAACTGAAACCCCCCGTAGAAGAAGGCTCCCTGTGTGTTAATGGACGTCGTTGCGCTCACTGGAATGACGCTTCCCGGCTCGTAGACTGGGGCGGTGAATGCAGGTGTGCCAAAGTTCAAATTTGCAGGCTGGATGGGAGTGGAGTTCAGCGAGCCCAGTGGCTTCGCCCCGCGCAATCCCAAAAACGCCTCGCAACCAGGGTCGTTTATGAGCCCGCTGAAGACATTATCAACGGCCTTCTGGACGGTCGCTTGCTGACTGGGAGTGAACCCGCTGCTGCCGGCTCCGCCTCCACCACCGCCACTCCCCCCGCCCCACGTTCCATTGTTCTGGTACCACAGCATTAACTGCTGCTGGATCCAGTAATTCACCAACTCCGATAAAGAAAGAGGAATGCCAGATACACCAACCTGATAAGGGTTCATGTTAGAGCACGGGGCGCCTCCGTCATCGTATTCAGCGCCGTCGTCGGTATGTCCGCACAGTCCCAACGGATCGGTCAGAGTTGTCGGATTATTTAGCGCATAGGCAT
>CAWDMC010000028.1:0-539373 GCA_963803295.1 uncultured Acidobacteriota bacterium
GCCACTCTTGTTGCAGGGAAGGGTGGGCGTACGGCCTAGGTTTACTTGCTCCGCTCGCGTTGCCTATCAGTCTGTAGCGTGGGCACCCAACTTCATCGAGTCAAGTTCAGCTCGTACCGCGGCAACAACGTCGCGGTCGTTTTGATCAAGCTTCGACTCGACCGGTTCTATTCCTTCGGCCCTGGCAACACGCGCCAGCCCGCGGATAGCTGTTCCTCTCGTTATGACGCGGAAAGGTCCTTGTTTGGTGAGGCGAGCCAGATAGGGGACAGCGACAACGTCCTGAACGTAGCTCAGAGCGTAAGCAGCATCGAGCGCTGTCTCGGCGTTCGTTAGCATTGCCGCCGTTGACAGGTGCTCGCATACCTGTTCCAGCCGTTTTTCATCTCGCTCAGTAACTTGCAAGGTTAATTCCTGCGAGAATTCGGCCTTGGTAGGCTCCCCGGAGTTCTTGCGGACCGATGTCACAAGTGTCAATGCGATCCGGTAATTGCCTGGTTTGCTGAACGCGCACCACTTGTTGAGGAGCAATCTCTGCCAATACGTTTCCCCCGGGTGTAACTGGAGTTGGGGGAGAAGGCTTATGCCATTGCGCCGGGGAAGATGCGGAGGCCTAATCGTCGATCCATCGGGCTGGACGATCGAGAATTGGAAATTGCCCTCGCGATCGTACCCTAAGTCGAGGCTTGCTTGCTCCGCCAGGTCGTTGTGGATGGAGAGATTGATTACGACCGGTTCGTGCAGAGTCACCGATGAGTTCTGCAGCGCGAACGAGACGTCCACGCCTTGCTGCCCTTGGCACAAGCCCCACACCGATAGACCCAGAACAAGGGAGGAAATGAGAATTATGCGGCGAGCGAACCTTGCGCGCAAATCAGTTCCGACGCTGAACATGGTAGCCTCCATCACGGCAGAGGATTGATTGTGGCCGACGCCCCGCTCTTGGTTATTTGATACTTAAAGATGCCGTTGGTGTTTTGCGATACGGTCCTAATGATGGACATCGGTCCCATTAAGTTGACTTCCGAGCCGCCATTGCATGTGTATCTGTAATATTGGACTGCGGAAACGGTTGCCACCTTGTAGGGTTTTGTCCAACTGTCGTTCCCGTTAAGTTGGTCGTCGCTAAAACCGCCGGCTGTGCCGAGTACGCCGATCGAGAGTGGGTTGATGTTAACCGTGTAGTTCCACGGGGGTTTCGGATAAGCGAAAGGCGAGTGCCCGTCCCCGTATGTAACAACTTCGTAGACAGCGCAGTCGAAGAGGTCTTCCTTGTGGCCTGAGCTTGACTGCCACGAGTAGTTAAAGTTCAGGTCGCCATCGCCCATATCTCTTCCGAGACCGACTTGCACGAAGTTCACGGATAGGCGTTGCTAACCGACCCCTGAGTGCTCCCCAAAACGACCGCGCCCATGACGACACAATAGTAATCATGAAAACTCGACACAAGGTAGATCCCGGTGTCGGTGGGGTCCCAGGAGAGATTGATATCGGCGCGTATGACATTGGGTCCGCTTATCCTTCCAGAAGTGTTGAACCGATTCTTGGGACTGGTGAGGGTCGTACGAACGTAGGCGGTGTGGGGCATGTACCAGCCCGAAGTCGCGTCCGTGACGCCCCAGGCCCAAATAATTCCATTGCTGCCCACCGCTGCCCCGGAGTAGGTAGTGTAACCGTGGGCCGGGACGGCCGCGGCCATCGTCACTGCAACCACACAGACCAAGAGGTGCAAAAGGGCAGCAAGCGTGCACCGAGAGCGATGTTCAGTCTCGATTTCGGGAGTCGACTTCATTTGCCTTCTCCTCTCACAAATGATGCGTTCCTGCGGGGAGGGGATGGAGGGCCGACTGGCCCTGCCGAATCGCATCCCCAGCGCTTGCGCCAGTGCTATTTCGGCATGGGCGTGTCAGGAATGATCTTCATTCCCTTCTTGGCTTGCGGCAAATAGATCCGCAGCTTCTCAACCCCATCTTCGCTGAGCCTTGCCGGTATGCTGCCACGGCATTCGCGGCCAACTGGCTCTTCTGTTTTCCGAGCTCGACCAGTTGTTGATAGTCAGTACTCGCCGGATGGGGGATCGGCGACCGCAGATAGACCGCTGCCGCCTGCTTGTCCAGGGTGTCGGCCTGAGTCTGGTACTCCGAGAGCAGAGTCAGGAACGCTGCAGCATCATCCTCGCTGAAGCCGATCGGACCGAGCTTGGCGCGTGCGCGTTCCGTGGCCGCGTCGGTGGCGTTCGCAGGCTCGGCGATCGCTAGAACAATCATCCGGTAAGCCACCTCGTCGGGGATCAGCTCCGGGTTCTTGGCACCGTCAATGGTGCCCGGGGGATCGGCACCCGGGGATGCCTCCTGTGCTTGGTTCCCCATCTGCCCGGCGGCCAAGGCGCTCATTGTCAAGGGCCACCCGTCTGAATGGTGAGCGGCAAGCAAAGCGACTACCGCTGCAAGCCCTGTAGGAAACAAGATAAGCGAGACGAGCCGCTCCCTTTGTTTGCGGCTGCGTCTTGGCACACTGGCGCCTGACCGAACCAAGGACCTGGGTTCCAAGCGGCGAGACATTGATGGCCTCCTGCCTAATAACGATGTCGCTGGGACGCTAACGCGGGGGGGCGCTTTGCAGTGATCCAGGTCACTTATGGCTGTGATCGAGGACACAATCGTCTTGGTTCTCGGCTGCGACGTAGTTTTGGATCAGGCGCCGCATGAGGCTCTCGCTGCCCGAGAAAGCCGCTGCGACTTCCATCAATTGTTGTAGCAAAAACCAATGGGGCACGCAGCGCAGCCGTCCACCCATCATCCCCAAGCATGCCAGTTCCCGGTTTGAGGTATCATGCCAGTGCCTGCGAAGTCGTGATTGAAACCCCCGGCTAGGAGTTACTCCGATGTTTCGTACGCCCTTCCTGATCCTTGCCGCAACCTGCGCGCTCACTCTTGGCGCCCGTGCCCAGAGCGTGGATGAGGTCATCGCCAAAAACATCCAGGCCCGTGGAGGCTTGGAAAAACTGAAGTCCGTAAGGACCATTCGCATGACCGCGAAGTTCAGTTCGGGCTCTCTCCAGGCCACCGTTCGCCAGGAGGGCAGCCGCCCCGACAAGGTGCGGGAGGAGTTCATTATCCAGGGACTTGCCCAGGTGCGGGCCTATGATGGCAAGACAGGCTGGCAGCTGAATCCGTTCGAAGGCCGGCGGAATGCCGAGCTGCTCTCCCAGGACGATATGAAGGATCTGGTTCTCGACGCGGACATCGACGGGCCGCTGGTGGACTACAAGCGGAAAGGTCACCGGGCAGAACTCGTGGGCCGTGATCCGGTTGAAGGCACGGACTGCTACAAGATCAAGTTGACGCTGAAGAACGGTGACGTCCGCTACTACTACCTGGATGCCGACTCGCTTCTTGAGATCAAGGTCGAATCGCAGGTGATGGTCCGGGGAGCTATGCAGGAAAGCGAGACCACTTACGGCGACTATGAACAAGTTCAGGGGCTCTATTATCCGTTTGCCTACGAAAGCGGCCGCAAGGGTGACCCGAATCGCACCAAATTGACGGTTGAAAAGATCGAGATCAACGTGCCGGTCGACGACAAAGTCTTTGCGATGCCAGGCAAGTAACCGGGATCGAGGAGGCGGAATGCGCACTACGGCGTCCTGAACGGCGATCGCTGGTGGCTGCCAAAAGGGGGTTCTTCCACAATGCCTAACCTGGGCGCTCGTTGCGCCACCTGCCTGTTTTTGTTTTGCCTCACAAGTCCTGCCTGTTTGCTGGGGCAGGCGACCTCCGGCTCGGGCCCATTCGAGTCGGGGACGATCTCCGGCCTTGGCGCGCGGAACATCGGTTCGGCCACCATGAGCGGCCGCGTCTCGGCGTTGGCCGCTGTGAAGGACAAGGGCAGACTGACGATCTACGTCGGCGCGGCCAGCGGCGGCGTCTGGAAATCGGTTAACGGAGGAACCACCTACAAGCCGGTGTTCGATAAGCAGCCCGTGCAGTCCATCGGCGCCATTGCCATTGACCCCTCGGCGCCTAAGACGATCTGGGTTGGCACAGGGGAGTCCTGGACCCGCAACAGCGTCTCGGTTGGAGACGGAGTCTACAAATCCACCGACGCGGGCGAGAACTGGAGCAACATGGGCCTGAAAGATTCGGAACGGATCGCTAACATTCTGGTAGATCCCAAGGACGGCAACACCGTTTATGCCTGCGTGCCCGGCAAGCTCTGGAGCGACAGCCAGGAGCGGGGACTCTTCAAAACCACCGACGGCGGCAAATCCTGGGCGAAGATCCTCAAGGGATCCAATCTCTCTACCGGCTGTTCCATGGTCTCGATGAGCTCGCGCGATGCAAAGACGCTCTACGCCGGCCTGTGGGATTTCCGGCGCCAAGGGTGGACCTTCCGCTCCGGCGGAGACAGCCCGACGGCTCCGAGCGGGAGCGGCCTCTTCAAGACGACGGACGGCGGCTCCGCCTGGACGGAAATCTCTGCGAACCCCGGGCTTCCGGCGAAACCCTGGGGAAGGGTCGCGGTGGCCTCTGCTCCTTCGAATCCGGATGTCGTCTATGCGCTGATCGAATCCACGCACAGTGGACTCTTCCGTTCGGAAGATGGCGGCAAGACCTGGCAGCCGCGCGACGCCAGCCAGATGATGGTGTGGCGCCCGTTCTATTTCGGCAACCTTATTGTCGACCCCAAGAATGAAAACAAGCTGTACAAGCCGGGTGGCGGCCTCATCATGAGCGAAGATGGCGGCAGGAGTTTCACCTCCATTTCGGGCAGCGCCCACGGCGACTTTCATGATGTCTGGATCGATCCTGATAACACGGATCGGGTTATCGTCGGTGACGATGGCGGCGTGTGGTACTCGTATGACGGCGCGAACACCTGGTGGAAGGCCAATAACCTGCCCATTTCGCAGTTCTATCACGCGAGCGTCGACCTGGACAATCCCTATCACGTCTACGGAGGGTTGCAGGACAACAGCGTCTGGGTGGGCGATTCCGCCTACCCAGGCGGCATCACCAACAGCCGCTGGGAGAACCTCTACGGAGGTGACGGCTTCTGGGCCTTTGCCGATCCGGCGGACAGCAATTACGTCTACTTGGAGTCGCAAGGCGCCGAGTTGGTACGCGTGAACCGCAAGACGCTCGAGGCCCGCAATATCAAGCCCCAGCCCCACTACGGCGAAGGGAAGCTGCGTTTCAACTGGAATTCGCCTGTTCATTTAAGTCCCAACGAACAGGGCACGCTTTATGTTGGCGCCCAATTCCTCTTCCGCTCCCGCGACCACGGCCAGACGTGGGATCGCATTTCTCCCGACCTCACCACTAATGATCCTGCCAAGCAGAAGCAGGAAGAATCGGGCGGCGTAACGGTTGACAATTCCTATGCCGAGACGCATACCACGATTTACACCATCAGTGAATCGCCGCGTGACGGGCGCACCATCTGGGCTGGGACTGACGACGGGAACCTGCAGTTGACCCGCGATGGCGGCAAGACCTGGACCAACGTCGTCGATCGCGTGCCCGATCTGCCCAGGGCCTCGTGGGTGTCGTGGGTCGAGGCCAGCCGTTTCGACGCTGCCACCGCTTACGCCACTTTCGACCGGCACACCTTCGGGGATATGACGCCCTACGTCTACAAGACCACCGACCACGGCCAGACCTGGAAGCGCATCGGCACGGCTGGCGGCATCCGCGGCTACGCCCACGTGATCAAGGAAGATACCGTCTCGCCCAATCTCCTGTTCCTCGGTACAGAGTTCGGACTCTGGATCTCGATTGACGGCGGCCAGCAATGGGCAGAGTACAAAGGAGGAGATTTCCCGAGCGTGGCGGTCCGCGATATCGTGGTACATCCGCGCGAATCGGACCTCATCCTGGCTACCCACGGCCGCGGCATCTGGATCGTCGACGACATTACTCCCTTGCGCAATCTCACTCCCGCGGTCATGGCCCAGGATGCGGCCTTCCTTGCGGGCAGGCCGACCCAGCAGCGATTAAGTGCTGGCGGGGGCTGGGTGGAAGGTAGCGCCGCCTTCACCGGAGCCGACCCGCCCGACGCCGCCCTGATCACTTATTACCAGAAGAAGCGCCACATCTATGGCCGCATGAAGATCGAGATCCTCGACAACCAGGGCAAGCGGGTGGATACGCTTCAGGCCAAGAGCCGCCGTGGTATCAGCCGGGTTGAATGGCCGATGCGTCTCAAAGCCCCACGCGTTCCGCCCGCCGCCACGTAGCCTTCGAAGCCAGCACCGGTCCGCGCGTCTTGCCCGGAACCTACACGGTCAAACTCACGCGTGGCCAGGAGACTTACACTACCTCGATCGAGATCGGTCTCGATGCCCGTGCCAGGTACACCCTGGAGGATCGCAAGCTGCAATTTGCCGTCCTCACGCGCCTGTCCAATCTGTTGGGCGACATGAGCTTTGAGGTGGAGCGCGTCAACCGGGTGAGAGACGCGCTGCTCGACCGCGCCGGCAAGCTCGATGCCGGTGATTTCTTGCGCCAACAACTGGCGGACTTAGCCCCAAGCGCCGACAAGATCCGCCAGAAAATCGTAGCCACCAAAGAAGGCGGCGCCATCACTGGCGAACTGCGCATCCGCGAAAAGACCACGGAATTATATGGCGAGATCCTGGGCTACGAAGGCCGCCCGACGGATTATCAGGTGACCCGATTCGAATCTCTACAGCATGAACTCGCCGACGTCTCAAGTGAATTCGATAGCTTCCTCGCCCAGCATCTGAGTTCAGTCAACAAGTCGCTGGCCACCAAGCACCAGGTGACGATTCAACCGATCACGCGCGCGGACTGGGAGAAATCCCTTCGCGAATCCGACAGCCAGTAGGGGTAGCCACGGTTAATTCGCAGTTTGAATTAACCGTGGGCTCGTCTGAAGCAGCGAGAAAAACCCACGGAAGAGCACCAACCGTGGCTACCACTCTGTGACCGGCGCGGCGCCAGACTCGACCTCACTTCTCTTCGACAATCGCCAGGTCCCAGGGTTTCAGTGTGATCGTCTGTGAAGGCGCCACAGCCGACCGGGTAAGCAGATCGGATCCCGCGGCGTATGGATACTTGACCGTCTGCGTGTCGCCCGAGTAGTTCAGATAATAATGGATCGTCTTGCCGCCCCGGTTAACGCCGTGTTTCACGCGAACAGACGCAGGCACCTGCTGATCAGGACCGCTGAGGCCCGCAAGCTTCAGAACGTCCGCTAGCACCTGCCTTTGCAGCTCAGGCGTCAAGACCGTACCTTCATAAGTGAGGGTGCCTCGCCCGTAATGATTGCGCGTAATCGCCGGGTATTTGCCGAAGAAGGGATGATCATACGTGGCGAGCGTCTCGGCGGTCTCCGGGATCAGCATTTCGGCCCACTCGGACACGCGGTTCTGAGCGCCGACGTGGAAGGGATCCCCCTTAAGCGCGAGCGGCTGCCGCAGGTCCGAAAATTCCTGGTAGCGGAATCCAGCGGCTTTCCGCAGCGGTCCGGGCGCCATCACCCAGCGCACGGTGGAGTATTCGTTGGCAAATCCACTCTTGAAGGCCACCACCAGTTGACCGCCTCGCTCAACATAGTCGGACAGTCGCTCGAGCAATTGGTCGCTCGCAATATAGAGCGGCGGCACCACGATCACTTTGTACGGCGAGAGATCGGTGGTTTCGGGAAATACGAAATCGATGCCGGCGTTCAGCTTGTAGAGAGCTTCGTGCATTTGGACCAGCACCGACTCGTAATTGGTGTGCTCGCTGAAGGGCATGTACTGGATGCCATAAAAGGAATCGGAGCTGTACAGGATCGCCACCTTGTTGTTCCGCTTGATGTCGACGATCTCCGGTCCTACACGCGCAAGTTCATGAGCCGTGCGGCTGACTTCGGCATAGGCCCGGTTCGGTTCCAGGTCGTGCGAGAGAACGCCCTTCCAGTAAGTCTCCTGGCCGTAGTGGTTCGAATGCCAGTGCCAGTATTCGACCATGTTGGCGCCGGAAGAGAGGTGGGTATAAACGTCCAGGCGCATCTGCCCGTCGTAAGGCGGAAACTGTTCCTTCGAATCCCAGCCCACCGTCTGCGCGTTGGTTTCCGTCACCAGATAATTCGCCTGCTTGAGCGAGCGCGCGTAATCCCCTGCTAACGACAGGTAGGCGCCGTCAAGGGTATCCTGCGAGCCCTGGGTGAAATGGTAAGCGTTGGCGGAAACAATATCGAGCGACCGCGAGACGGCGAGCTCATTAACACTGGGCCGCGGCGGACCGGCAAAATCATGGCTCACGAACTGGTCCGGACGCTTGTACTGATTGACGATCTCCACCTGCCACCCAAGAAAGTCAGCGACCAGCCACTGCTGGTAGCGCTGGTACTCCAGCTTCCAGCCAGGATTCAGGATGCCGTCCCGCACCGGAACTTCGGTCCAGTCGTAAAGCCGCTGTCCCCAGTAGTTCAGCCCCCAAATCTCATCGAGCTTATCCACCGTCTTGAATTTGTGGCGCAGATACTCCACGAATCCCACCTGCACGTCGCGGTTGCCAACATCAGCCGCTGAAGTCTCGTTATCCACCTGAAAACCGATCACCGCGGGATTGTCTTTATAGTGCTCGGCGATCTTGCGGATGACACGCTCGCAATAGAAACGGTAAGTAGGATTGGCAAGATCCACATCCTGGCGGATGCCATAGGTATAAGTGTGGCCGTGGATATCGGTGATCACAATTTCGGGATGCTTCTTGTACATCCAGGCCGGAATGGAGTAGGTCGGCGTGCCCATGATTACCTTGATTCCCGCCTTGTGCATGGCATCGACCACGCGATCCATCCAGGCAAACTCGAATCGCCCGTCCTCGGGCTCCCACAGACCCCAACTCGATTCACCCACGCGGACCACGTTGATGCCGGCCTGCTGCATCAGACGCACGTCCTGGTCAAGCCGCTCGTAAGGCATGTACTCGGTGTAGTAGGCAACACCGTATAGGACCGTGTCCATCCGGTCGGGAACGAATTTCTCCGCCGGTTGAGCCGCGGCAGACGCGGCCAGGAACAGAACAGACGCCATCGTGGCGAGCAATGAATTTGTCCAAAATCGTTTCATCAGACTCCCCGCAATACCCGATTTGCCGCTCCGGAACACGAGACCGTAGTCCGCAATGGACCGCCGCCGAGCATAACACAAACGTACGCAGGCATTGGGCAGTACTAAATTTAGCAAGCGGGACCCAGTCGGCGGAAAGCCTCCAGGATCTGCCGTCTTTTGCGATCGCTTTCAACCTACAGCCTCCTTCCACACTCGGTGCTGCTGTTCGGAGCGTTTTCATCGGCCGCTCTCGCCATCTTCAGATTCTCCTCCATCAGGCCGATCAACTCGACCAGCATGTCCTCTCGAGTGTTTTCAGGAACATCGTGGGTCCGATTTGGCGAATTTTCTTCCGGCGTAGTGAGGGGCGAGCAAGGGAGGGACTCCGCCGGAGCCTGCTCAACCACAGGAGACGGTTCCCTGCTTCCTCCCTCTTCCCCGCCCACTTGCTCCTCGCCGCCGACGGCTTCCATTGGGCCGTCGGGCGCCTGTGACGGGATGTCATCCGATGCCTCGCCAGGCTTCGAGGCACGCCCTGTCTCCTCTTCCGCCGTGAAATCCTGCCCGATATTCCGCGCGGGCGAGTACTCTTCAACTCCGGACGATCCATTCTCGGCACAGTTTTCAGCAATGTTCTCGGCACTGGGTTCGTCATCGCGCGCCGCTCTGAGCCTCATCAGCATCTTGAACTGGCGCTCAAAGTGGCGGCTGAGCTGGCCTTCGAGCCGTATGGTTTGTTCCCAGTTGGCATTGGCGGACAGGCTCCGGTCACGCTCGACGGGGTCGTTCTTGTAGACCGTGTATTGTTTTACGGAGTGCGCCTGCATGGCGTATTGGCTGCGGATCAGGCGCTCCTGCCGCCAGGCGGTCTCGGCCATGTTCTCAAGCAGGTAGGATTCGAGAACGTTAGCGGGAGGGAGAGAGGCCAGAAAGCCCTCGCGCAGGCGATCGTACTGGCCGGGAGTCTCCCCCATCCAGGACATGGTGGCCTTGAGCTCGCGGGCGGTGGCGCCGTGGGTAAGGGCGTTGAAGCGGGTGCGCTGCTTGCCGGCCTGAGTACAAGGTCCGGTGGATTTTTTGGCGTTGGCGCGATTGGCGGCGATTTTCCTGGGAGTTACCTTGGGTCTTTTGGTTAGTGGCATCGGATCTCCTTCGTGTCTGTCGGAGCGACACGGTTGAAACCGTGCCCTGACGAGAGACGGTAACGTGCAAGCCGCATTGTTCTCGCGGCCGATCCTTGTGGCGGTTGTATTCGTCAGGGCATGGCTTCAGTCATCTTAGGTTTCTTGGTAAGTGGCATCGCGTATTCGTCAGGGCATGGCTTCAGCCATGCCACAAATCCCATCGTAGGGAGCGGCTTTAGCCGCTGAGGTCCTCCAGGAACTGAGAGAGCCCGGCGTGTTTGGCAGGCGGACTGACACGGTCGAAACCGCGCCCTGACGAGAGACGGAACCTGCGTCCGCCCCACTCTCAAGTATGCCCGGTGAAAATGAGACAAAGGAGACAGATGAGACAAACGAGACACTATTTCTTAAGTGCCTTGTCGATTGAGGATTAGAGAGTCGAATCCGAGAATGACAGAGGCGAAAATCGCAAAAGTGTTGCATTTTGCAACACCGCCAGGGAAACGGAGGTCCGCACTATGCTGGGTGGCGCATCACCACACGATGGCCTGATCGGGCACGAAACGGGTGACCTTTCGCCAGGGCGCTTCATTTTGACGGTAGTAGGCTCGTTCGTAGAGCGCACCGTATTTGCCCCGCGGATCGATCGTGGTCACCGTGTTTCCCTTAATCGTCAACGTATAGGGAACGTCGCCGATGGTTTCCTTGACGGTGCGTTCGGCGATGGGGAAGCTGATCTCCATGCTGTCGCCCGGCACGCCATGCCCGGCGTTCACGTACCGGCCCTGCCAGCTCAGGTTTCGCGCGGCGCCGTTCACTTTGCAGGTAGTTTCGCCGCTCCCCGTCTTGATCCACTCCGGCGCACGCACCAGAACCTTCTCGCATGGCTTCTTGAGCTTCAGAGCGACCCGGCCTTGATACGGGATATGGCTGTAAACGTCGGCCCACGGCGAGGCCCTGTTCATCAACAAATTTAAGCGCAGATTGTCGCCCTGCCGCTCGACAATGCTTTCCAGAACGTAGTAGAGGGCGCGGGCCGAATTGCCGAGGCAGCACTGCTGGATGCCGATTTGGGTTGCAAACTCATTACCGCTCGCCCAACCCGCAAAGGTGCCGATATTGCGCTCAACCAGCCGCTCGGTGGTCTCATTGAAAGCCACGGGTTTCGTCGGCATTGTGGCCGCCAGCTTCGGAATCCAGTCGCCGTTGGTAAGCTGCTGCTCGGCAAACTGATTGCGCATCCAGCGGTCAACATCGTCCCAATAGTCGCCCGCCCCGGCCTTGGTGAGCTTTATCGCCATACCGATCATATCGGCGACCTCACAGCTCTCGCAGGCGAAGTAGCGGTTGTTGATGGCCAGCTCGGGAAAGAATCCCACCAGGGACGATCCCTGGGTCTTGGCGTACTGGTAGCCGCCGTTCACGAATTCGAGCGCTCTTGCGTCCTTCGCCATCGCCGCATATTCCAGCATGCTGATCAATCCGATAGTGTGCCCGTGGAAGTGTCCACCCAGCTTGGCCTGCTTGGCCTCTGGATAGTGAATCTTCAAGCGACGGGAGGTGAGCAGAGCCTGTCGTTCCTGAGCCCCCATGAGAAACCGCCCGTGAGCGTCATAGTAGTTTGCCCCTTCCATCCCGAAGGCAGTCAGCTTGGCGGCCATTTTTCGTGCCGGCTCGTAACCGGTGACTTGGTAGTATTGGGAAAGGCCTTGAATGGAGCGGATGTTCCCGTACTCCACCGCATCCATGCCGGTCGGCATTACTGCCTCCGGTCCGAATTTCGCGTAAGGCTCAACGGCTCCCCACGGGATATACGATACCTTGCCGCGACTGACTACCAGCTCCGAGAGGCGCTGGATCATCCGCTCGCAGGTCTCGGTCCAGACGGGGTTCTTGTCGCGTAGATAGTAGGCCGTCATGGCGCCGATCATGCGGCCACATTTGGCGGCTGTGGTGGCCAGCTTCATGGACTTATCTCCGGCGCTCGTAATCTTGCCGTCCTTGGTCCACACGCTCTTGAAGCTCCAGGGATTCAGCCTGCTCCACGGCGTGGCATCGAGGACTTCGTAGACCAGGCCGTCAGGCCCAATGGTCTTGAGATTGACTTGCATCCAGACTGGATCGACATATGTGTTGAGATCGCTTCCCGTCGCCGCCCTCAACAGCGGCAAGGCTTCCATGAATCCCTCGACGCTTTGCACCCAGTCATTGTGGTCGTGCATCATCGTGGGAGGATTGCGGAAGAGTTCCACCTCCCAGTAAACCTCGTAATCAGCGTCGGGGTCCGTGATTCCGGTGAGCGCATTAATAGCCAGTTCGCAGCGGCTGGCGATGTCAAGCGTATCGGGGATGCTGTCTTCGTACCGCTGGCCCGGGCAGGGAGGGGCTTCGATGGGCGGAATATTCTTTGTGGGATAATCGATGAGGAGCTTACGGGGGGTGTTCGAACTCCCGGCTTCGTTCGATCCGGACCGGCAGGCTGCCAGACTGCCCGCGAGGGCCGAGGCGCCGAAGACTACGGCCGAATTCTTCATGAAATCGCGCCTGTCCATTGGGAGATCTCCTTACGCCGCCTCACTACGAGTGTCGAACTATAACGTCCCCCAAGAGCTCAGTCAACAGCTACCCGAGCGGCGGTCTCCAGGAAGGCAGGGAGCCACTTATCGGGACCAGAGTATATGAAATCGTTAACGAGTTCTGAAGAGCGACTCCTGCCCATGATGGCTAACCGTCTATTCGTCTTTGACATGGATGGCACCTTGCTGATTGGGACGACGGCATGTCTTGAAATTGCCAAAGTGGCAGGAACGCTCGATCAGCTTCATATCTTGGAACAGAAATTCGCTGCCGGTGAAATAGATGCGTTTGGGTTCGCCAAAAATATAGGTGCGCTGTGGGGAATGGTGGACGAACAAATTGTTAAGAAGGCGTTTGAAGCCACACCTAAGCTGGACAACATAAAAGCCGTCACGGCTCTCATACGGAGAGGCGGCGGCACATCATGTCTGATTACCATGTCTCCTGATTTCTATGCAAATTTGTTCCACGAATACGGTTTCGATTTCATAGGCGCCTCTCAATTTCCGAGGGGCTCCAATGAGGAGGTAAAACGTGAAAACATTTTGAGTCCCAACGACAAGGCTGCAATCGTCGAGCGGTGGTGCAATCAGCTCGGTCTTGAGCTGAACAGATGCGTGGCTTTTGGCGACTCCATGTCTGACTACTTGCTATTCGAAGAGCTGGAGCATACCGTCTCGATAAACGGCGACCCGACTCTAAGAGATTTGGCTCGATACCATCTGTGACGCTCTTATGAAGTCGCAGACCTGATATCGCGGTCCTTCAGCCCCTTGCTGTGCACGAACAAGAAGGGCCTCGCCAAGCGAGGCCCTTCTTGTTCATGCCATGGGTCGCGAGTCAGTGGGCTTTCGGCGGAACTTCAGACCAGTTTTGGGACCGATCAGTGCGCGATGCCGGGAATCTGAACAGCGGCTGCAGTACATGCACATCAATCCGGTTCGAAAAAGTCTGCTAAGACGACCCGACGATTGGCGATGGTCGAGGTACAATAACTTCGCTTTGGAAACGGTGTCGGCGTGCCCGATCGAAATTGACCAGGCAAGATTGCCGGAAGGGTATCGGGATAAGAAAGGGCCACGGTCAGAAACAGCACTGACCGTGGCTAGCCGCTCGACGAGGCATAATCCGACAACTAGTGTTTTTGGAATAGTTGGGCATGCTTTGCCGCGTCGACGAGATTGACGACTCCATAGCCGCCGACCATTTCGTTCGGGGACCCGGCCGAGGCGAACGATTCCAGGACGTAGAACGGGTTAAGAGCCTGTGGAACCTGTGGGGCATTGCCTGGTAATCCGTGCTGGGGAAGAAGCATCTCGGATACACCGCCGGCGATGAGGGCAGTAGAAAAGGAAGTACCCGAGACCGCGGCATAATTGCCTCCGGGATAGGTGGTGACCAGGTTTTCGCCGGGCGCGGCGACGGCAGTAATGGCAGGTCCGTAGTTGGAGAAGGTGGAGAGGTAGCCCTGGGTGTTGACCGAGGTAACCCCGAGTACGTAACCGTAACTTGCCGGGTAGACGATCGCCTGGGTTCCGGCGTTGCCGGTGGAAGCCACGCAGATCACGTTCCTGCGGGTAGCGTAATTGACCGCCTGCATCACCTCGTTGGAAATGTCGCTCGCGCCGAAGCTCATATTGATGACCGAGGCGCCGTTGTTTACGGCGTAATAGATGGCAGCCACAATGTCCGAGGTCTGGGCTGTCCCGTCTTCGGCGAAGGCTTTAAGCGGCATGATCCGCGCGCCCGGCGCGATCAAGTGAACGAGGCCCGCTATCATGGTGCCGTGGCCGAAGTCCGCCGGCAGGTTCTGGGCATTGAGGATGTGGGCGGTGGACTGGTTAAGAATGGCGGCGGTCGATTGGTTGAGAAGCAGCGTCGCTTGCCCGTTCAGGATGTGCGCCGTGGATTGGTTCAGGATGTGGGCGGTGGACTGGTCAAGCATGGGGTCTTGCATCTCGTCGGGGATGCCCGGGGTGTTGGTGGTGAAGTCATAGCCGGAAACCAGGCAGGGCTTCAGCACCGGGTTATTGGCATCCACGCCCGTGTCAATGATGGCCACAATGCCCAGACCCAGGTTTTGGTTACCCCCGCCCGCGTTGCCCGCGCCCGTCGCTAACTGCTGGCACAGGGGCGTGGACGCTTGATTCCCACCCGCCCGATTGCCATAGGTGTAAGTATTTGGGCCATTGTCTTGGTGCTGAATGTTCGGATTGAACAGGCTCACGGGATTCAGCATCAACGGAGGCAACTGGGTGGCATACGGCTGCCAGACGTACTGGCCGTAAAAGTAGGTGGTGGTGGTGCGGGGTACGCTGGCATAGTTCGCCGCCGCCGTGCTCACCCCGGTGGTTGTGGCGATTGGGAGCGCAGCCTGAACCTCAGCACTCAGCACCGTGCGTTGAAATGAGAACTGCATGACAGAAGGGTCTGCCTGTACCTCTAGTAGCAGTCCCGCCGGATCCACCAGGGACGAGCCTGCTACCAGTACCTGGACTCGGTTGTGGTCGGAGTGAATAGTGGAAAGGATATTCAACCCGTGGTTGGCGCAGACCGTGGAAAGGTTGGCCGGCGCTGTTGTCAGCATGTACTGTTGGATCACAGTTTGCGCTGGAACCAGGTTTGAGGTGGACTGGGCGCTGAAGCGGCGTGCTTGAGGCAGCACCGCCGCTGCCAGGATGAGAGCGAAAACTGCCAGTTTTTTCATTTTGAATACCCCTTATCGCTTACTTGAGGCCTTCACTTCTTTTCTAAGCCGACATCGGACTTAAGCGCTGCTGCAACCTCAACTTCGCCCGCTCGGGTGAGGAACGGTCATCATTCTTCCTCATAGGTATAAGAGTAGGAAAGTACGGAAAAAATATAGGCTCGGGCTAGTACGGGAGTACTCCAAGGGGCCGGAAAGTACCTCGGTGGGTCTGTGACGGGGCGGATTGCTCCGTGCGGCTGGTCTATGCGATCTCCAGAGGTCAGTGCGCCTGACCGCGGGCTTTAGGCGGAACCTCGGACCAATTCTGAGATCGATTTGTGCGGAATGCCAAGGAATTTGGGGAGCGACTGAAGGCGCAAGGGTTTGCCGGACTTTGATTTCGCGGGCAAGCTCTTGGACTATTGGTTCCTTCGCTGTAACGCAAGCGCGCCCAGCAAGAACAGCCCATAAACCGCCACGCAGATCGCGAAGTCCAGTAGCGTGCCCCAACCCAATTGGGAGGCGGCGCCCTGCAGAACATCCGGCAGATGAGGGGAGAGGGCAAAGTAAATGACGTTGCCGATCAGAATGGCGAGCAGGTACCGGGTCAGACGTTCGAAAGTTGTCATTGTCCAAGGCTCCCCGTCAACATCCCACGCACTCGCTTATAATACTCAAGGGTATGTCGTCGTCAAACCTCACTCTCGCAAGCGAGGCCAAGTACCTCAAGGGCGTTGGCCCGTTCCGCGCCGAGTTGCTGGCCGGGCGCGGGATCTACACGGTTGAGGATCTGCTCTACTACACACCCTTTCGCTACGAAGACCGGACTCACTTTTCGGCGGTGCGCGAGTTGGTGCCGGGCCAGATGGCCACGATCCTGGTGCGGGTGCTCACCGGCGGCTTGACGCGTACGCGCGGCGGAACTTACATCTATGATCTCTCGGCTGCTGACGCCTCCGAAGAACTAATAGACGGTGGGCAGAAGCCAGTGGCCGGTGGGCCCTTGCGGGGCAGTGCTCCGGTGTTCGGGCGTCCGGGCGCTCGTAACATGATCCGCTGCAAGTGGTTCAATTCCATTTATCTCGAGAAGAACAAAGTCTTCCGCAGTGGACAGCGGGTGTTTTTCTACGGCAAGGTGGAGCTTGATCCCTACGGGAACGGGAACCTGCAGATGGTCCAGCCGCAGTTTGAGATTCTCCATGCGGAACCGGCAGGTAATGGGCTAGAGCCGGTAGGCGCGGAGGGGCCCGCCGTAGAGAGTTCCAACTCGCTCGAACTCGGTCGAATTGTGCCGATCTACCAGGCGATCGGCTCGATTGGATCGCGCGTCATGCGCCGTCTGGTCCGGACAGCACTGGACATGCTTGGCGAAGAGATTCCCGAGTGCCTGCCCGAGTCGGTGCTGCGCAAGAACAAGCTGATGGGCCGGGCCGCTGCCGTTCGGCAAACCCACTTTCCCGATCAGCCCGAAGCCACCCGCCTGGAAGACCTTTGCCGCTTTCGTACACCCGCCCAGATTCGCCTGATTTTTGAGGAGCTTTTCAATGTCGGCGCTGATCTCGTCCTAAAGCGGCGCAAGCAGAAGCTGGCCGAAGGCATCGCCTTTGAGCTGAAGCCCAGCGCCCGTGAAGCCATCAAGAGAATCCTGCCGTTTCATCCAACAGCCGCTCAGAAGCGGGTGCTTGGCGAAATCGTTTCCGACATGGCCTTGCCCCATCCCATGAACCGGCTCCTGCAGGGAGATGTGGGCTCTGGCAAGACCATCGTTGCTATCCAGGCGGCGATTGTCGCATTGGAAAATGGCTATCAGGTGGCGCTGATGGCTCCTACGGAGATCCTGGCTACGCAGCACTACCTTTACATGAAGCGCTTACTCCTGCCGCTCACGTACACGGTCGATCTGCTGGTCAGCGCCCGCAAGAGCAATGAGAAGGCGGAACTCAAGCGGCGCGTGGCCGAAGGCAGTGTCAATGTTGTGGTGGGGACACACGCCCTGGTTGAAGGTGACGTGGAATTTGCGCGGCTGGGACTCGCGATCGTGGATGAGCAGCACCGCTTTGGAGTGATCCAACGCTACAAGCTGACGAAGAAGGGTCCCAACCCCGACGTTCTGGTCATGACGGCAACCCCGATTCCGCGGACTCTGGCGCTAACCCTGTACGCGGATCTCGATTTTTCCGTCATCGACGAGCTGCCGCCTAACCGTACGCCGATCCGCACCGAATTGGTCGCGGAGAGCCAGCGATCACGTGCCTTCGAACTGATCCGCAGTAAAGTGAAGGCGGGCGAGCAGGCTTACGTGGTGTATCCACTGGTAGAGGAGTCCGACAAGCTGGAACTGCGCGCGGCGGTTGACATGTACGAGCACCTTTCGCGTAATGTTTTCCCCGAGTTCAAGCTCGGTCTGCTGCACGGTCGCCTGCCGAGTGAGGAAAAAGAGCAGACGATGCAGGCCTTCAAGTCGGGTGAGGTGCAGGTATTGGTGGCGACCACGGTAGTGGAGGTCGGAGTGGACGTGCCCAATGCCACGGTGATGCTGATCGAGCACGCCGATCGCTTCGGGCTTGCGCCCCTGCACCAGCTCCGTGGCCGCATAGGCCGTGGCAAAGGAAAGTCTACCTGCCTTTTGCTGGCGGATGACCACCGCACGGAAGTGGCGGAAGAGCGCCTGCGCACGATGGTGGAAACCACGGATGGTTTCAAGATCGCTGAAACCGACCTGAAGCTGCGGGGTCCCGGCGAATTCTTTGGCACCCAGCAAGCGGGCATCCCGGCATTCCGGATCGCGAATCTTATTCGTGACCGCGAAATCCAGGAATGGGCGAAGAAAGAGGCGACGGATTTCGTGGAGCATCCACCATCGCCTAAAACGCTGGAGGATTTTGCCGGGACGCTGCGCAGTTCCTGGCCGCGGCGGTATCGGTTGGCACGAGTCGGGTAAAGTAGGGTAGCGCGGAACTCCGGTCTAAGGTTCGCCGTTACTGCGCATTTGTGAGGAAGGCGCGAACTGCACCAACTATGCGAGTCATATCCGGCCAGTACCGCGGACTTCCACTGGCGACGCTTAAGGGCGACAAGCTGCGCCCGACGTCCGACCAGTTGCGTGAGACCCTGTTTGACGTGCTGGGTCCGGGAATCGAAGGGGTAGTGTTTCTGGATGCCTATGCGGGGACTGGCGCCGTAGGGATTGAGGCGATCAGCCGTGGGGCCGCCGACGTGGTGTTCATCGAGCACCACAAAGCTGCGGCGGAGGTGATTAAGCGCAACCTTCTAGCGCTGGAAATCGAGTCGGGCTATCGCATCATGACCAACCAGGTCCTACCCGGGCTCGAGCGGCTGGCGCGCGAGGCCGAGCGCTTCGACCTGGTCTTTCTCGACCCACCTTACTCCGAAATCCGCGAGTATCACCATGTGCTGCGACAACTCGGGCGCGGCGAGATTATAGGCCGCGGATCAACGGTGATCGCGGAGCATTCACGACATGTCATCCTCGAGGAACGATACAATAGTCTCAATCGCACACGGCTGATCCGGCATGGAGACGCACAACTTGCCTTCTACCGATTTGGGTAGCCGCGGCGAACGCCTGGGACCTACCGATAGTTGCGACTCCGCTGTAGCGCCGGTCTGCGACTGTCTGCGACCGGCGTATCTCGCCGCTCATAGAGCGGCGCTACAGAAGAAGACCGTTACTGGTGCTTGGGCTTGGTCTTCGCCTGAAAGGACGCGGGCGTCATCTCACTGAGCTCAATGTTATTGCCATCGGGATCCTTGATGAAGTAGAGCAAGGTTCCGTCGGCCTGGACCTTGGCTGCCTTCTGGAAGACATCGGGCGGTAAGGAGTAGCCGCGCGCTTGCAAGGTGTGGAGCGTTGCCTGGAGATTGGTTACGAAGAGGCCAAAATGATAGGGCCTGGGCTGAGGTGAGTTCGCCGTTCCGGGGAACAGCTCCACAAAAGTGTCGCTGCCGGCGACGCGGAGATAAATCAGCGAAGGAGTGCCATCTGGTTTCTTCAGGCGGAAGGATTCCTTCAGGCCAAGCTGATCGACGTAGAAGTGCAAAGCTCGCCCGAGATCGGAGACAGCGACACCGACGTGCCCCAGATGCTCGATGCCGGCGGAATCCTGGGCGTAAGTGTAAGCTGGAAGCGCGCCCATCGAGAGCAATGCCAGCATCAACAGGACTCTTGCAGATCTCATGTTTCGGCCTCCACGATGCTTTTAGGAATGGGTTTACTCTACCACCGGGAGCCAACATGGACAATCAGGCTCGCCCCATCGAGATAGGTCAGCATGAACGCAAATAGGGTCATCTCAAGATGTTTGGGTTCGGGGGTGCACACGGCACGCGACTTTACTGTCGCCATGCATCTGCCTTCAGCCTCTGACGCGGTTTTCCCTGGCCTTGCTATGTCCCGTGGCTGAGGTCGTCACTTCTCCGTTGCTGGTGTGGCGTATGACGGCGAGAATCCGCTCACGGCGTAAGCGACCAGAGAATCCAGAAGCGAGGTTGCGTAAGGATCGCTTCCGTAACTGGTGCCGATTGCGAAGGTGCAGATCAGCAGCTTCCCTCTGCCGTAGGTGGCCTGAACCAGAGTTGCGGCGCTCGATCGAAGCCAGCCGTAGAACACGCCGGAGAGCACGTCGTCGAAGTGCTCGGCAGGGATTCCCACGACGACCGCGGGTGGGGTTACTGCTTCGGTTTCAAAGCCTGCTACCGTTCCGAAGCTGATGGCCTTAAAGGGCTCTCGATCGGCACGACGCCAGGGAAAATCGCTAATCCAGTCGCCGCTAAAATCGGACTTGGCACGCGTCTTGATCTCGAGGCCAGGCGCCAGCCTCTGCGCCTCAGTGGCAAGCAGGATCACGCGGCCGCCGGATTTGAGACTTTGCTTTACCCTCTCGTCGAATGAGGAGGCAATTAGCACCGGGAGGGCCTCTGAGCCCGAAGGAGCCTGATAGCCGCGCCTGCGCATCTCGGCAACGAGGCGACGAAGCTTGCCGGCGGGGTCGTCGAACTCGACGGTCGGCGGGAGTTCCGGATGTTCACGAGGGTAGAAGAAGAGATCGATGGAATTCTCTGAGATGAGTTTGCTACCGGTGGCGACGCTGACCTTGAGAGTACGGCGAATGGCACGGCTGAAGCTCGGAGCCTCAAACTCAATAGTTCCGATTTTCGCGACCGATCCCTGCGATATCGGCGGGAGAATCAAGTCTCCTCGGACTGGATTGTCACTAAGGGCCCATGCCGCTGTCGCTCCTGAGAGGCTCTGGCCCGAGAAATGCGAGAAATCCACTTCGGCTCGCACTTTCTCACCCACCTGATAATTGTGCTTGGCAAGTTTCACGATCACGAGATCGTCCTGCTGTAGGGCCGGGAAGCGCTGGGCGTCGAGCTTCGGCACGCGGCGCATATCGAGCAGTCCGTTAGCTTCCCAGTTCACATCGGTAAACTCGGTGATGACATAACCCTGGATCTCGGGACGTAGACGCAACGCCTCGATTTCGTATTTAAGGGACTCAAATTCGTGCGCCGCGCTTGCGCTGGCGAGTTCTTTCAGGTCTCTGAATAGCGACCCGTAGCGATAGTCCGCAAAGCGCTGCTCGATACCATGCGGGGAGGTAAAATCCTCCGCAACGAAGCCGAAGCCCTGGTCAAACCACCAGGGCCTGACCCCGAACTGCGGGAGCCCCCAGTTGCCGAATTCCGAGAGCACAAGCGGCTCGGTGCCTTTGGGTTCGGCGTCGCCATAAGGACTGAACAGCCATCCCGGGCGGATGGCAAAATCCGTCGCAAAGCGATCAAAGTCGTCGGCATGGTCAGGAATGGCGTTGTAGTTGTGGAAGTCAGCGATATCAGTGGCCATGTGGAAATTTTCGCAGCAGGGGCTATTGTCGTCCACCAGCCAGCCAGGGACCAGCTTCTTGGCGTCCAGATAAGACTGCTTCAGCCATTGGCGCTCGGCTGCTTCCTTGAGGTCCGCTCCCCAGCTTTCGTTAATGATGCTGAGGATCACGATTGACGGGTGATTCCAGTCGCGTTCCACCATTCCCTGCAGCGTTTCGGAGGCCCGGCGCTTGGAATCGGCGGTGAGCTTGTCCCAACTGGGGATTTCGTACCAGACGAGGATGCCCACTTGATCCGCGGCCTCCAGATACCGCTGATCGGGAACCTTGATGTGACAACGCAGCAGGTTCAATCCCATCTGTTTGGCGGTGGTCATTTCCGCTTTGAGGTAACTCAGCGAAGGCGGGGTATAGACCGAGTCTGGGTAGAAGGCTTGATCGAGCGCCCCGCGCAGGTAGACGAGATCGCCATTCAGATAGAACCTGCCTTGGCGGGTTTCGAACGTCCGAAAGCCGAAAGCGTAATTATCAACATCGCCCGAACCTAATTCGACTCGTAGCTTGTAAAGGGCCGGATGGTCCGGACTCCAGAGACTGGCGCCGGGGATCTGGCCCGAGAACAGATAGCGATCCTGGCCAAGCTTGATTTCCGCCGAGCCGCGCCAGGCGGAATCACCCGAAGGTGCTAGGATATCCGCCTTCATGTTGGTTGCTTCGGGATTCCTGATGCTGACTTCGATCTGAAATCTGCCTTTTGCATCGCCCTGGACGTGGACCGTCCCCAAGTGGGTACGGGGCCGAATCTGCAACTCGATTCCCTGCCACGGTCCACTGGTTTCCACGTACCAACCCTGCTTACCGTGCGGGATCTCGGCAAACTTGATACCTTCTACTTCAGGAATCTTGCCGGGATCGACGACGCGCAGCGCCACCTGGTTGCGACCGGGGGCGAGCGCGGAAGTGATGTCGAAGCTGAAGGGGAGATAGCCGCCCTCATGCGTTCCCATCTTTCGGTTGTTGACGTACACCTCTGTCAAGTAATCCACCGCGTCGCAACGCAGAAGGACGACCTGCCCGGGGGCACGGTCGCCCATTTCAAAGCTGGTCCAGTACCAGCCCACGCCGGCATACTCGCGCAGGTCGTTGAACTCGGATTGCCACGATCCGGGAACCACGGCCTGGCGGACGGCGGTAGCCTTGGCGAGATCCTCGACTCTGAGACTACCCGCCGGGTCAGTGACGAAGTTCCAGGCGCGATCAAGCGAGATATCCTGCCGCGACGTGGCTACGGAGACGAGCACTGAAGGTCCAAGCAGCATCGCGATGGCGAGAGCAAGGAGGGCGCGTTGATGAAAGGCAGGTTGCATTCAAGTGAACTCCGCCGAACGGGTTGACCGGGTATAGCTGAACGGAAAGTCTACTTGGGATTGATCGCCGAAGGCAAGGCGAACCGAGTCCCCGACTGGAGCGAAGTGTTCGCCGCGCTCGACCGTGCCGGTGTGCCCGAGGACTTTCTCGCCGACCGCGACTGGAGCCTGCCCCAGGAGCGGGAGACGGTTATGATTTACCTGTTTTTGCCTTGGGATGGCCTCATCCCTCGTAATCACGAGGGCGACTTCCGTGACGAGCGGATGAGGTGATAGCTGCAGGCCGGAAGGCCGGAAAGGTATCAAATCGAGGCGCCCGACTACGGAAGAATCGCTAAGGTCACAATGACCGGGAATAGGTTGTCAAGGTCAGAGATAATCTTCATCGCTCCTTCTTCGGATTCTGGTGAGTTTGGCCGGCTGATTGAGCGCCGCGTAGTTTGTGATCTGGGCAAAAATCGGGTAACACGGGATGTCAAGCGTAAAGCACCCCGATTCACCATTATAGCTCATAAAGGTGCAGGTCCGTGAAACGGGTCATTTGGGTGAAATTACGGTCCAGGGTGAATAGCGCCGCGCCATTTTCGATGGCAAGGGTCGCGATGAGGGCGTCGACGGTGGCGAGCGTCACACCGAACGCGCGAGCCAAGCGGTAGATGACGGCCGCGCGCCTGTATGTGGAATAACCTTGCGGTTCAAGCAGATCAAAGCGTCCCAGGCAAACCTCAATGGGCTCCACATCACGCTTGAGCCCCTGCAAAACCTCCGTGACGATGATTCCGCTTAGAACGACCGGCTCCGACTGCTCGATCAGGCGCTTCAACCCCGCACCCGCCGGCCCTGGAGATGCATTAAAGAAATCGATCCAAACTGAGCTATCGATCAGGATCAAACGCGATTCCTTCGCATCTGCTTCAAATCACCCTCCCAGATACCGCTGCCAAAGTACTTCAGAATACCTTTACGCTCTTCCGCTGCTACGAGCGACTCTAGTGCACGGTGAACAATTTGCCTCTTTGTCTTCAGCTTAGTCAGCTTGCCTGCTTTTCGCATCAAGACTTCGTCGATTTCGATGTTCGTTCTGCCCATGCGTCGATCATACACCATTATTCTGGATCTTTGTGTATGACGGAATGTCGACAGCCAGGTTCTGAAACCAACCGACCAAACGCTGGCTTTCCCAACATCCTATTTCTTTTCTTCAGCGCCTCACAAGCGGCACGGATGTTTCATCTAAGCCTCAGAAAGGGTAACCGGGCACGGGTAGAGGAAGAAGTCCGCGAGCTGTCGAAACGATTAATGCTTTCGACGGACACTTTCGATCTCGTACTCACCGGAACGGAACTGTGGTAACATCGGCTTCGCAGTTTGCCGAGCCACGCGCGTCGGGCTATGACATCCGCCAGTGTGAGCCAGAAAGAGCCGTCGGTCATGCTACACCGGGTCAAGACCGGAGCATTCCGGCTTTCCTTGCCCGTTATTCTTCTGTTCACCATTTCAGCTTTGCTGTCAACGAGTTCTGAACCACGTGCGGGTGTGAGCGGCATCGCGGGTCTGGGATTCCATCCTGTAAGCTTCGCCCAGCAGGTAGCCGTGGCTTCGTCTCCAGAGAAGGCTGGGGACGACTCGAAACCGCTGACCGAGGCCAAACCAGAGGATGCCGAGGCGGCGGGTAAGCCAGGGGATGCCGCCGCCCCCAAACCATCTGCGAGCGTTCCTGGGGATCCCGGTCCTGCCAAGGTCGAGCCACCCGACAAACCGCGCGCCGACCAGGCGCCGGCTGAGATCAATGTCCCCCAAAAGGCCATTCACCCCATGCCGATCCAGGTCAGCGTGGACATGGTAGTGGTTAACATAACGGTTACAGATCCTTACGACCGTATTGTGACTGGCCTTGAAGAGGGGAATTTTCAGGTATACGATGAAAAGGTCCCTCAAAAGATCGTTTCGTTCTCCACCGAGGACGCACCTATCTCGATTGGGCTGATCTTCGACTCGAGCGGTTCCATGTCGGACAAAATGGAGAAGTCCAAGGAAGCAGCCCTGGAGTTCTTTAAGACATCCAACCCACAAGATGAGTTCATGCTCATCGATTTCAATGAAAGACCGAACTTGGTTTCGGCGTTCACGTCGAAGTTTGAGAACCTTCAAGACCGGCTGATCACTGTCAAGTCGGGCGGTAAAACCGCCCTGCTCGACGCGATCTACCTGGGAATGAATGAGATGTCGAAGGCCACCACCAACCGCAAGGCTCTATTGGTGATCTCCGACGGCGGTGACAATCACAGCCGCTACACGCAGCGCGATATCAAGAACGCGGTGAGGGAAGCCGACGTTGAAATCTATGCGGTGGGGATATTTGAGCCGCTTGCTTCGCGCGCCCGTACGCCCGAGGAGGCCGGCGGCCCAGGGATGTTGGCTGAACTGGCGGAAGTTTCCGGCGGTCGAATGTTCAGTGTGGAGGATGCCAACGAGCTGCCGGACATCATGGAGAAGATCTCAGTTGAGCTGCGCAATCAATACGCTATCGGTTACAAGCCGTCGAACCTTGTCCGGGACGGGCGTTGGCGCCGCATCAAGGTTAAACTCGATCCGCCTAAGGGCCTCCCACCGCTGCAAGTCTATGCTCGTACGGGCTATTATGCTCCGACACAATGAATGCCATGCCAGCCCGGCCCCGCAACCGCACAGGCGCCGCTGGGCGGTGTGGATTGTAGCGTGGACGACCTGCCTGCTCGCCTCGGCCGCCCTGTCCGATACCACACCGCTCAAAGCTCAGAGTCTGACTCCGTCTACCCCCACCAAGACTGCGGATCAGAAGGAAAACCAAGCCCCACAACCTGCGAATCCAAAAACGCCGCAGACCGGACGTAAAGATAACGAGTTCAGGATATCCGTAAACGTCAATCTGGTGGTCCTGCATGCTTCCGTGCTCGACAAAAAGGGTCGCATGGTTGAGAGCCTGAGCCAGAACGATTTCCAGGTGTACGAGAATGGGGCTCTTCAAAAGCTCTCGGTGTTCAGTCACGCTGACATCCCGGTGACCATGGGCATCGTCATCGACGACAGCGGCAGCATGAAGGAGAAAAGGCCAGCCGTAAACTCCGCCGCCGTCACCTTCGTCAAGACCTCCAACGTGCAGGACCAGGTGTTTGTCGTAAACTTCAACGATGTCTACTACCTGGATACGCCTGGGGATTTCGCCGCCAACGTAGAGGATTTGAAGTCTGCTCTCGACAAGATCGACTCCCGCGGCGGAACTGCGCTCTACGACGCGGTCGCAGCGGCGCTCGATCACCTGAAGCTGGGCAATCGCGACAAGAAGGTCCTGCTGGTGGTTTCGGACGGTGATGACAACTCGAGCCGCGACACGTTCGAAGAACTGGTTCGCGCCGCCCAGAAGTCCGACGCGGTGATCTACTGCATCGGCTTACTGGGGGACGAAGAGCCGGGCGGCCTTTTCAAGCACATCGGAGGAGCCAAGCACGCTGCCAAAGTCCTGCGTACCCTCGCCGAAGACACGGGTGGACAAGCGTACTTCCCCAAATCGCTTGACGAAGTCGGAGCGACCTGTGAGCAGATCGCTCGCGACATCCGCGACCAATACACTCTCGCCTATTACCCCACCGATACCCGACGCGACGGGAGTTTCCGCACAGTACGAGTGGAAGCCTTCGAACCCGGCGGCCGTCGCCCGCTGTTGGTGCGCACTCGCACCGGCTATTACGCCCCCAAGGACAATGCGACCACAGCCATGACCGGCACCGGGAATTAGCCATACGCGGTCCCGAGTGCCCGAACGCCCTTTTGTTGCTGCGTTTACCATTAGCGGCGAGGTCTAACTAGCCAAGGGCTGCGCCCTTGATATCCCGTTCGATTGCGATAGAAAGTGTTGCTCGCGAAGGCGCTCACAGCGGTATGCTCCTGGTATCTCACCACACAGGAGCGCACCATGAACGCCTTCTACGAGCATCATCAGCATAGCATCCAGTTCCGGTATCGATGCTTCGATCGAATCCTGCTGAACGGTTTGATCCAGCCGTTCCAACAACCCGAGCGCGTGCTCGGGTTCTTTAATACCTATCGTGAAGGGAAAAGGGTAACGCGGCAGGCCTTGACGGAAATCGCCGATCAGTTCCAATACTGGCTGAAGAACCGATCCGAGAAATGGGGTGCTCCTATCGTGGAAGCGCCCGAAGAAAAGCGACGCGATGACTTCGTACAGAAGTATCTGCGAAATTGCCCCTCCGATCGAGTGGCCGTGATCCTCAAGGCCCGAGAACCCGCCCGGATCCTGGTGGCGATCGGCGGAGAGAAGAATGACAGCCCGCACCTGGAATTCAAGCAATGCTGGGTCAACCAGTACAATTTCTATCTGAACGACCAACACTGGGGTCGGATGTTTGGTGTCTGAACCAGCACCACTGGCTGGCTCTTCGCTTTGTGTCCCTACTTTCCCTTCTCGGCGCGGGTACTGCGGGAAGCAGGAATCGACTTTCAACAGTGCACCAATGCTTTCCTCCGCTGTGGCCATCCCGGACGCTTGCAGGAGCTGGCCGACTCGCTCACCGCCCAGGGCCTGCTGCGCTGTGGGCAGAAATGGCTGGCCGCCTTCACCCCCTTCTTTACGCTGCAGGAGCGACAGTCGGCCGGCTGTCAACACCGGCTCTTCTTCTCCCAGGTGGAGTACTGTGACAATCTCATCTTTCACCGCCGCGCCGCTGTCGACCAAGTCACCCAGCGTCTGCTGGACCTGAATCGGACGCTGGGGCAGCCCAAGAAGATCACCCTGATTTTCGGCCGCAAAGTGACCCAACAATACAAGGGAAAGTTGCAGACGGTGATCGAAGATCTCGACCTGCCCAATCCTGTAATCCGGACTCATTACGGACATGGTTTTGCCAAGCAGTACGTTCGAGACGACCGCTTATTGCGCACCTAACCGGCCACTAACAACGTTTACGACTATGGCGTCAATAAGAACGTCGAAAATCTCCCTCGACTCCGGGAGCGAATGTCCGAGATCGTCGACAACTATCAAAATGTCCAGCAAGACATCCTGGAGACCTTTGTCGACCGTGGGCAACTGCGCCAGCTGGCCGAGCCCAGCAGGCTTCCCAACGGCAAGCGCCTCCCAGGCCTGAAACTCGACCATCCCCGCCAACTGGCGGTCATGCACTCCCTCGTTCGCTTCGCCAACCTCGTCGTGGGTGGAACCTTCACCACTGCCGATCTCTATGGCCCGGCGTTGGATGCTCTCGGTCGGAGCCCAGCCCACTGCTCTCTGGCCTCGCTCCGCTATGACCTGTCCAAGCTACGCGCCAAAGGCCTTCTAGAAAAGCTTCCTCACTCCCGCCGCTATCGACTGATCGGAAGGGCTACTCCATCTGTCTGGTCTTTCTCAAGCTCTTCGAACGAATCTATGCACCTCTTACCGCCGGCATCCTCAAGCCCTTCGCCGGGGATCACAAACTAGCGGAAGAGAAACGATGCGAACTCGACCGTTTGTATCAACGCCTCGGCAATGATCTGGATGCACTCCTGAGCGCTGTCGGTCTCAAAACGGCAGCATGATCTTCTGAAACGAGAACAAAATCCTCGTGGCGGAGCACATAACGGTAACTAAGAGCGGCGGAAGACGCCGGTCATACCCTGGTCACACATTGGCGCTACAGCACTTGTCCCGTACGCGCAGTTATCAATAAGGCTGTGCTACTGCGTAGAAAGTGTATCTCGCGCTGTCTAAGGGGGCATTGAGCCCTTCGTCCCTTGAGGGTAGGTTGCGCAGACGGAAATGAAGGCTGCTCCTACTATGACATAGGTTGAAACGTAATACCTCTCCTCAAATCCCGGATAGGCGAGAATTCGAATCAATGAAAAGGCAAGGTTCAACAAGAGAAGATGGTATAACCTACTCTTAGGCTTCATAAGCAAGATACAGGCGCCCGCCAGAAAAGCGAAGAGCGGCAAAGAGCTCCGATTTAGCCCTTCGCGCAACGAGTGGGCGGCGGGGCGCAGATAGTCTGAAAAAGAGATGTTGGGAGCCCCACTTTCCCCTGGCGCCGGCACTCTTTGCACAAGCCCGTGGTAGAACGACATGCGCCAGCCGTATCCGCCTCCGAAATGGGTCACTGCAAAGACGGTCCCGCAAATCAGTGCAATAAGCATGGCACCGTAAACGGGCCTGACCTTGATCGGGCTTCCTGAGGCGATGGTGAGGTAGCCAATCGTGAGAACAGCTAGCACCAGGGTGTCATTTCGGACAAGAATCGCGCAGCAGAGCAGCACCATCCCAATTGACGTCGCCGGACGCACGTGGCCTTTCTCAAAAAGTAAGTACAAAGCCCACACGATCATGGCCACGGAAAGTGCGTCTGCGGAGAAAATCTTGCCTAAGTTCAAAATAGGTTGAGTTAGCACAAACATGCCTGAAAGCAGAGCAGAAGGTAGTGAATTCAGGTACCCCCGCGCCCAAACAAAAAAAGCGGCGCCAATCGCCAAGAAGCCGGCCGTCGAGATCAGCTTCATGGCGCTGATGTAAGTCGCACCGAGCCGGTGCAGTCCGGCGATGAGCCCTATGTAAAGGACCTTCGCATCATAGAACGGAATCTGTTCTACAAAATGGAGCGGGTTGCGCGCGAGGTCGGCGCGATAGGAGGTGCCTTCTGTCAGGAACTTGTATGAGGGCACCGGTACCTCTGCTTCGGCGTCGGCGTATGCCAGGGCATGAATCCTGACGGGGTCTGGCTCCGACCATGAAAGCGCGCAAGCCGTGTAAGCCAGCAGATCCCAGTTCCAGTCGCGATCGGAGCTGCGGTAAGCACCGATGCCCGCTAGCAGAAGTACGGCGATATAGCCTGAGCTGCAAAGCCTATTGACCAAATCGGCCTCCGCGGAGGGCACACAGGCTGCCGTCGAGCACAGATGTCAATCCCGATGCAAACCGCTGTGCTCGACATTTTCAGCTAGAACTCCGTTGTCAAGCTGACGGTAAAGCTGCGAGGAGGCGCCACCGCATTTCCTGAGAACAGACCCGCGAAGTCGATTAAATTGAGACGGCCATTCAGATTTTGCGCGTCGCCTTGCAAGTGTACAGTAAAGCGCTCACTTCTCCAAAGATCCGCTCCCGCCCCCGCCTCGGCGGCGAAGGAAGGACGCAGCCGGCCACGGCTGAGGTCCAGGCGCGCGACAATCTGCGATCCGTATTGTGCCAGTGCGTCTTCCACAGTACCCGTGAACTCAACCGGCAGGCCGCTGCCGTAAGCGGCGCCCAGCCCTACCCAGGCCCGGCGAGTAAGCTGATAGCGGTATCGCGTGCGCAGAGTATGCCGCTGGTCTTGGCTGCCCCAGAAGCGGCCGCCCAGCTGGCTGAGCGCCTGGGTGGCATCGTCGCCAAGAAAGAGCCCTCCCGTGACCGGAAGATAGGCGGATCCGACCTGGTAGGAATAGCTCGTGTATCCGGAGAGGCGATTCCACCCCGGCAAGTCCAGCTTTGCTTCTGCCCCGTAGATTCTGGCCTTACGGAAGCTGATAGGAAAACTCACCGAGGTGTTCAGGAGCTGCTCGTCATCGGCGTAATTGTTCAGGTAACGACGGTAGTAGTTGAGGTCAAGTTTGAGCTTGCCCGCCAGACCTTTACTGATTCCTGCCTCAAAGTAGTTTCCGTAAGAAGGCTGCAAGGGTAAGCGCAAGACGCGCGGATTCAGGGCGGCAATTTGGGGAGAACTCGAGAGCAGCAGATTCTCAAACGTGGGAGTTTGAAAGACGCGGTCATAGGAGGCGTGCACGACCATGTGGGCAGCCCCCCAGTACCGCGCGACGCCAAGCCGGGGACTCACGGCGTTGCGATTGACGAGAAATTGGTAATGATCCCAGCGCAGGCCCGCGCTCACGCTCCACTTACCCAGCCGGATGTTATCTTGAACGAAGGCGGCCTGCTCCAGATCGTGTCCTCGGGCGTAAAAGCTGAAGGATGGAGGAGTGCCAGGATCGAATTGAGTAAAATCAGTGATCCTGTCGCCAAAGCCTTCGTGAACCGAGACGAAGTCAGCTTCGACGCCCGTTGTCCACTCTTCCACATCATGATGGAGAACGACCGTCGCTTTCACGTACGCCTCGCGGAACCCTCGCTGCTGCGCGGCGAGGACTGGCGTCGCAAGCTGGTTAGACCAGAGGCCATCGGAGTCGTCCCTCACCATGCCACGGAGTTCGCCGAGGGCGTTGGCCGAGAAGATGTGCTGGTAGGAGAAAATTCCCATGGTCTCACGGTTTTGGCGATCCTGGCGCTGGCCGGCTAGCTGCTGCAGCATCTCATTGGGAACTTCAAATCCGGATTGTTCGCGGCGAAGGGTTATTCCCAAGCGATTGTTATCGTTCAGGTCCCTTTCGTAGCGGACTGAGAAATCGGAAGTGGTGCCCTCGTTCGTGTAGTTTTGGAGGACGGGCGGATTCAGATACCAGTCCGTCGCGGCCCCATCGGCGCTGACCCCGAGTGTGTTTTTCTTCCAGCTACGCTGGAGTTGAGCGTAGACGTCTCCGGTCGCGAAGCTGCCGCCGGACCCGGCCACCTTGCCGTGCCAGCCCTGGCGCGTATCGTTGCTGGTGACCACCTCGACTACGCCTCCCAGCTTTCTTCCGTACTCGGCCGGAAAATTGGCCGTGTAGACACTCAGCGACTGAACGTCTTCGGCTTCAATTTGCGGCCCAAAACTTGGGGAGCGATTGTCAGTGAGGGGAACCCCATCGACCACAAATTGCGTCTGGTACTCGGAGCCGCGCGGATGTAGCACGGAGCTTCCTTCATAAAGCCAGCCCGGTTGCGTATCCACCAAATCCACCAGGGCGCGGCCCGGAAATGACACGGCTCGGTGTTCGATGGCTTCGGAGTCAACTCGATTGATAGTGCCGGTGCGGTGAGGATCCACGAGCGTGGCCTGCTCGCTGACCGCCACGGCGGTACTCACCGAGGCGAGGCTGAGCTGGATGGGGTATTCAACCGGGACAGCCGATCGGATCTCCAGGGACTCGAGGAAGGGAGCAAAACCTCGGCGGTTGACGCGGATTTGATAGATTCCGAAGGGCAGCGGCCGGATGCTGAGATCGCCGGAAGAGTCCGTGACAAAGGTGTGGCGAAACTGATTGGCTTGGCTGATCAGTTCAATCGAACACTGGACCCCAAGCCCCGCAGGGTCTGTGACCGTCACCCGGAGTTCGCCGGCATTGCTCTGTGCGAAAAGGGGAAGGGCACAGCAAAGGAGGGCCAAGCATCTCGCGATCGCCGTCCGCACAATGATATTGTACCCTGCGCTGCTGATTTCAGGAAGTATGCGCACATTGTGGGAGTCATCGATGCGGTCACGGAACTGCCAAGGTAATGTGGTGTTGAATGCCAATGACACGAACAGATCTGTGGCGTTCTGTCTAGCGCCCAATATCGCGGTGGATTAACTTTGTGCGATAGCCCTCTTTCGCCAGCGTCTGACCAACTTCTTCGGCGATGGCGACGGAGCGGTGACGGCCGCCGGTGCAGCCGATAGCTACGGTGAGATAGCTTTTCCCCTCGTGCATGTAGTGCGGTAGCAGGTAGAGCAGCATGTCGAGCAGCCGCTCCACAAACTCGTGCGTTTGCGGGAAACGATCCATGTACTTGCGCACGGCCTGGTCTTTGCCGGTGTAATCCTTCAGTTCCGCCACGTAGTTGGGATTGGGTAGAAAGCGCACGTCGAATACCAAGTCGGCGTCAGGGGGTACTCCAAAGCGGAAACCGAAAGAGACCACCGACAATAGAATGGTACGCCGTCCGGGCGCGCCGCCGAATTTCACCTGGACCAACTGCCGCAGGTCGTGGACATTCATCCTGGTGGTTTCAATGACCACGTCGGCGAGCTGACGCATGGGCTTGAGCAACATCCGTTCCAGCCGGATCACCTCCCGCACAGGGAGCTCGCGCCCGAGGGGATGTGGCCGCCGAGTCTCTTCAAAGCGGCGCATCAAGGCGTCGTCCGAAGCTTCGAGGAAGACCAGTGAAGTCTTGAAGTGCTCTTTCGAGAGGCCTTGATAGATGGCAGGCAATTGGCTCAGGGCGTCGCCTTCACGTATATCGGCGACCACGGACGCGCGCTCGATCCGTCCACCGGAATCACGGCACAGCTCAGCAAATTTGGGGATCAGATTTACCGGAAGGTTGTCTACACAGTAGTATCCCAAGTCCTCGAACGTCTTGAGCACAGAACCCTTGCCCGATCCGCTCAGGCCCGTGATCAGGACAAATTGCTTCAGAGACTTCGGCTGCTTCTTCGGTTTACGCTTCATCGCTGTAGTGACTGTCTGTGACCGGCGGGCGTTTCTCATTGAGTCCTAGTCCAGAACGGTCGATCCACTCGTAGGGTTCTAGAAGAGGACCGCCGCTCATAGAGCGGCGCTGGAAAGCGCTACAAGGCCGAGTTGCTGGATTTCGTCTTGGTAAGGGCCAGGGTGCGGGTCGTAGACCCAGTCCAGGCGCCTTAAGCGAGACTTGCGCATGGATCCTTGCTGTAGCGCCGGTCTATGACCGGCGGGCGCCGCTCGCAGAGCGGCGCTACAGTAAGAGTGAGCGACAAGAGTGAGCACCACAATAGGATCGCCGCTCGCAGAGCGGCGCTACAGAGGGTGGCTGCGGCATCTACGGTTCGGGCTCGATCAGCCCCAGGTTCCCATCCTGGCGCCGATAGATCAGGTTCACACGTTCGGTGTCAGTGTTGCGGAATACCACGATTCCGTTGCTTTTTCCGTTAAGGGCGTCGATAGCCTCGTCCGTGGTCATAGGCTTGATAGCGATGTGCTCGGTTTCCAGGATTCCACGATCGTCCTGTTTGGTTCCACTCTTCAAGACGTTAACCAGCACCGACGCGGCAGCCGGCGGACGGCGCTTACGTTCTCGCTTGCGACCCATCACTTTCACGGCCTGCCGCTCCAATTTATCAATCGCCTCATTAATCGAAGCGAGGATATCTGCTGTCTCTGATACCCCTACCAAAGTGTGATCACGGAAGTTTAGAGTCAATTCGGCGATGCGCCGATGCTTTTCCGCTGTCAAGATGGCTTTGATTTCGCAACGATCGCGCAGGACGCGTGTCAGTTTGTGGAGCCGCTTTTCAGCATACTCACGAAGGTCAGGTGTAATCTCCAACTGACGACCGGTAAATTCAAGTTGCATCGAGAGACCTCCTTCCGCAAACGCGGTGTGGAAGCGTGTGGGGGTAGGAACTCAAGCTTTCACCCGCCGCTGGTGGGTGCTGGGTATCCGCATGTCTTCGCGGTACTTCGCTACCGTTCGACGGGTTACATCAATGCCCTTTTCACGCAGAAGTTGGGTAATCTGCTCATCGGTGAAAGGCTTCGCAGGTTCTTCTTCTTCAATCATCTTCTTCACCAGGCGCTTCAGATTGATGAGCGAGGTGGACCCGCCCGAAGGTCCCTGGACCGCTTCCGAGAAGAAGTAACGCAGCTCGTAGACACCTTGGGGCGTGTGAGCGTATTTACTCGCCACTGCGCGGCTGACCGTGGAGGGATGCACGCCAACCTCTTCGGCAACTTCCTTGATCATCATCGGCCGAAGGTAGTCAATCCCCTTATCAAGGAACTCTCGCTGGCGGCGGATAATCACCTCGCAGACCTTGGTAATCGTCTGCTTCCGCTGTTCAATATTCTTGATGAGCTGGATCGCGGAGATGAACTTCTCCTTGACGTAGTTCCTGACTTTCTTATCTTCCTCAACCCGGTTGGCATCGGCGCCGGCGGCGGAGCGCTGCTCAAGCAAGCGCCGATAGTGAGGACTGAGCCGCAACTGCGGCAATCCTTCTTCATTGACGCTAACCTGATACTCATTACCAACCTTCACGATCGCCACATCAGGTTCGATCAAGCGAGGCTGGTTGTTGTTGTATCTCTGGCCCGGGCGCGGGTCGAGTTTGCGGATCGTGTCTATCGAATGCTCAACCAGTTTCACCGGGCGATTCAGCAGCCGGGCGATCTCGCGGTATTGCTTGTTCTGAACCTGACGGAGGTAATTGGAGACAATCTCCTGCGCCAGTGTGTTCTCAGGCTCCAGGGTACGAAGCTGAATCAGGAGACACTCACTTACATCTCGCGCCGCCACACCCAATGGATCAAATTCCTGCACTAATCGGAGGGCTTCCTCAACTTCCTCCAGTTTGTGCCCGCTCGTCTGCGAGATCTCCTCGAGCGTCGCCGTTAGATAGCCATCCTCGTTCAGATTGCCGATGATGGCGAGCGCCGCATCCCCCACCGACTCAGAACAGGTGGAAAGACGCAACTGCCACTCCAGGTGATCTGCGAGCGAGGCGGCTTGGGAGAGGAAGTTCTCAAACGACGGACGTTCAATGTCCTCGGCTGCGGGGGACTTATAGCCGGGATCAAGGTAGTCGTTAAAGAACGACCCGAAATCGATAGCATCGAAGGGGTCTTCCGAGTTGCCATTCTTGATTTCAGCGTCGGCGGGCTCGGGCGGCTTCTCCGCCTCGACCTTCTGAGCCACTTCCTCGATGGTCGGAACTGTCTCGGAAACCTCCTCCAGCACCGGATTCGTTACCATCTCCTGATTGATCATCTCGCGTAACTCGAGCTTATTCAGTGCGAGCACGCTCACCATCTGGACAAGTCCAGGCGTGAGGATCTGCTTCTGCGCAACCCTGAGATTCAGTCCGATACGTGGTTGAGGTCCACCCATCAAATTGCCAACCTGAAATTGTCGCCGAGATAGATCTTCTTTACCTCGGCATCATTGCCGAGTTCCTCCGGTGTTCCTGCCCGGAAGATCCGGCCGCTACTAATAATATACGCCCGATCAGTGACTTGTAGTGTTTCGCGAACGTTGTGGTCGGTCAGCAGAACGCCAATGCCAGCCGCCCGTAACTGCAGGATAATGTGTTGGATATCCTGAACCGCCAAAGGGTCGATTCCCGAGAATGGCTCATCGAGCAGGATGAATGATGGCGAAATCACCAGAGACCGGGCCACCTCGACCCTTCGGCGCTCGCCGCCCGACAAAAGATAGCCGAAGCTGCGGCGAACCTGTTGCAGCCCTAAGTCCTCAACCAGTTCTTCCAGACGTTCGCGACGGCGATTGGCGGTGAGGGGCAGTGTCTCCAGCACTGCCATGATGTTTTCTTCAACCGTTAACTTGCGGAAAATGGAAGGTTCTTGAGGAAGGTAGCTGATGCCGTTCCTGGCACGCAGGTACATGGGTAAGCTGGTGATATCGACGCCATTGAGCAGCACCTGACCCGAATCGGGCCTGGCCAGGCCCACGATCATGTAAAAGGTGGTAGTCTTGCCGGCGCCGTTCGGACCCAACAACCCAACCACTTCTCCCTGGCCAATTCGAAGGTTTATATCGTCGACGACCTTGCGACCTTTATACGACTTGCTGATGTCGACCGTAGAAAGAATCTGCATGCTCGTTCACTGCGCGATTCGATGCTTGGAAATGGCCCGGGATTTGTCACCTCCGTCCACCACGAGCCTATCATCGCGAATAAAGAAAGTCAAACTTCGACCAGTAGTAAAGCCCCTTTCCTCATCATATGCGGTGGGCGGACCCCCGGTCACAATCACCCTTCCTTGTGCCACTTCATACTGCGCATGATCGCCCGTTACCCGACGCCCGGGCTCGGTCACCAGTACCCTTTGATCAGCAATCACACGATCAACTCCCGAGCCTCCTGTTCTGTTGTCAGCCGTGAAGTGGACATCGAGCCGCTCGGATCGCATCGACACATCGCCCGTGACCGCCTGGACGTGTCCGCGATAGGCCGCTTTCCGCGCAGCCTCGAAATAATCGAGGTGGTCGGCACGGATGGTCAATGGCTGAAACCGGCTCGCGCCGGGTTTTGGGGGAGAACTTGCTGTGAAGCTTGAGGCCGCGCCCTTAGGCGGGGACGGGATCAGGAGTATGGTCAAAACTCCTGATCCCGAGCTGAGCACTCTCCGTTTACCATCGTGGTCAAGGGCGCTCGATTCGATGACATCCTGACCGCGCCAAGCACGTACGCTGCCCTCGTAATGAGCCAGCTTGGCGCGCTGGTCGGCCACCACACGATCGGCCAGCACGTTGGTGGCGTCGACCACCTGATTCGCGCCCGGCTGGGTGCCAAGCATACTGCCATTCTCCGTCAAGGAACCTAGCGATCCCCCTAAATGGGTGGTCCTGACGTGCCCCACGCCTTCGGCAATACCGGAATCCAAGTGGAGCTGCATGCGGTCGGCACGGGTTCGCGAATCGACATCCCAGACCTGGGGATTTCCCGTAAGGGTGAGCAGGTTATGAACAGCCTGGAAGTCGGCTTTCTCAGCTCGCGCCTGCCGCTCTCCGTCGTTAAAATTGAAATTCCCCCACTGTTGGGTGTTCCGGATAGCCTGGCTCTGAGGTTCAAAGACTGCCCAAAGATGGTCGGAAGTGGTCTCGCGACGGCCAATCCCGGGCGGCGTGCCTTCCGGAGGCAATGAAACAACCTTCACTTTATCCACGCCCTCAAGCGTTTGGAGCCTGCTGTCGTCATCAAATCGCATTCGGAACTCATGCGCCTCAACCGTCCGCTCCCCCGTCTGCTGCGGATCGGCAGGTGAAATGACGACCTTGCCGGAACCTACCGCATCGGCCTGTTCCAAACTTCGGCCTCCAGTCCGGAAGCGGAATCGAAGCACATCGGTAGAAAGGCTATCGGCCGCACCGGGAGTGCGCAATCGTTGCGCCAGCACTGAGGGGAATTCTGCAGTTTCGGATTGCGCGGGTGACTTGCCAGTGCGGCCTGATTTCATTGTTAAGCGTACACCGCCCGCCGCCTGCCCGCTCGCAGGAGCAACCTGCTTCCCGTTTCCTTGAAAATCAAGGATGGCGTGTTGTGCGGCCAGCGTGCTGAGCGTGCGATTCACCGGCGACACCTCCGGGGACGCCCCCTGAACGCGTTCGGCCTGAACATCACCTTCTGCTTCCACGCGGCTGAGTTGGCCAGCCTCTGCGAACTTCGCCGTTACCCGTTCCGCCCTGGCGTTCGCGGAGTTCCCGGCACCCGTTGCCTCGGCAAACGAGCCTTTTACCGCACCTGTAAGTCTCACCTCCGAGGGACGGTTCTGAGCCGTCAGCAAGACGGTTCCACTCTCGGCGGTCACATGCCCGCCGGCCTGAAACACGCTGAGGGGTCCCCACAGTGTGACCCTCGAGGCCGACTTCTCATAACGCAGCCGTTCCGCCGTTACCAGGCTCGCACCCGAAGGCAGGGCGCCGGGATTCCGCGGAATCGACACGTCCGATGCCGTTCTCGCGTCAGGCTGTGAGCTGCTCCCGGGCGTCATCTCAAGGCGGACGTCACGCTCAAGCTCGATCCACTGTTCGCGGGTGTCATAAGTCATTCCCCGCGCCGATCCCGAATAGGGGCCAACCCTGAATTGAGCGGTCCCGTTGCCCCTCAAGACGCCGTCCTTTTGCGCGTAACTCACGTTCGACGTCTCGAGGTAAACGGGCCCATTTTTCCCCATCCTATTCGGCTGGCCTTGGAGCGGCGCATTCAACTCGATGTCAACCTTGCCCGCACAACTGAAGTTCTCCGACAGGGGATCGTACTGCGCCTGTTGCGCCCGTAGCAGATCATGTTGGTCGCCGGCGCGCCCGAAGATCTCGATGGTCACGTCCTCCAGCTCCATGGTCCCGCTCTTTCCCGCCGCCACCGTGCGCGCAGCGTGAACGGTGAACACGGCGTGATGGCCTTCCGATCGGGTGAAGGTATAGCCTGACACCCGTTGTTTGATTCCGGTAGGCAGAGCTTGTGACAGGATCGCCTGTTCCCTCCGGCGGTATCGGAGGAGATAAGCCCCCAGGATCGCGATCAGGGTCAGGCCGAGGGCGACCGCCAGCAAGCGTCCGCCCCATCGCCGACGCCGAACCGCCATGGCCGTCCGGCGTTCCTGGCCAAACGGTCGAGCTGCCAGGAGGTGCTGCCCCAAGGCCTTCAACCTGGGTGCCTTTCTCTCAGTAACTTCCAGATCATCGCTTTTTGGAACTTCCGCCATGTCTCGCCACAGCCGTCCAGCCGCTCGTGAGATTAAGAGGTGATCCTCAATCGGCTGAGAGGGGCCGCATATCTCGCAGCCGCAACTCCAGGCCGATCAAACCGTCAAAGGTGTTTTCTTCCAGGGTGAATGCCACGTCGATCTCCTGCCTGTCCGTGACCCCACCCCACTCCGCCGCCTTGCCCCAGGCAATCGCGGTGAACGATCGTCCGCCCTGTGCCACCCTGATCTTAAGATGCTTATCCTTGATGACGCGCCCCGGGCCGGTTAACTGGACTGCCCTCGCTGCAAACACCGGTGTCGGGTTGCCGCAGCCGTGAGGCTCCAACCGGCCGAGGGCCTGGTAAAGGTTCCAGTCAACTTCACTCAAATCTACTTCGGCATCGACGCGGGTTGCGGGCTCGAGGTCCTCGGGCTTCAGCACGCGCCGGGCATAACTTTCTAGCGCATCCTCCAAGGCCGGGAGCTTCTCCGCCTCCACGGCAAATCCTGCCGCCTGGGCGTGTCCGCCAAAGCGGGCAAACAAGTGACCGGTCGATTCCAGCGCTTCCAAAAGATGGAAGCCGGAAATCGAACGCCCCGACCCGTAACCCACTTTCTTCCCGCTGTCACCTGGCGCCGTTTCAATGGTCATCACCAAAGTCGGCCGATGGTAGCGTTCCGCCACACGTTGGGCCACGATCCCTACCACGCCGCGATGCCAACCCTCTTTGGCAAAGATCAGGAAATGCCGGTCACCCAAGTATGGGCGGGAACCAGCGGTCATGGGGGCACAGGGGTTGGGCCCAGGAGGCGAGATTCCTTCCTGGTCCCCGGCCCTCGATCCTTGCCCCCCTAGCATCTCCTCAATGTCCGCGATTGTCTGTTCTTCGACGAGCTGGCGCTCGCGATTGAGCGAATCGAGCCGTTCCGCGATCTCACGCACACGGCCGGCACCCGCGGCGGTGAACAGATCGATCACGTCACGGGCGCTCGCGAGACGGCCCGCGGCGTTGATCCGGGGCGCAAGGCGAAACCCCACATCGCCCGCCCTCACGGCACAACCCTTCAACCCTGATACCTCGAGGCAGAGCTCCCAAACCCGCATGCACCGGATCGCGCAGACCGGCCAGACCGAAGTGAGCGATGATGCGGTTCTCACCGACCAGAGGAACCACGTCGGCAATCGTGCCCATGGCAACGATCTTCAGGTAGGAATGCGTTTGGCGTTCGCTAAGGCGCGCTCCGTAGAGCGCCTGCACCAGTTTGAAGGCCACCCCCACCCCACTCAGGTTCTTATCGGGATATCCACAATCGGCGCGGTGCGGATTCAGAATGGCGCAAGCCGGTGGTAGCTCCTCTCCGGGCAAGTGGTGATCGGTGACGACGCAATCGAGGCCAAGTTCGCGAGCACGCCCGAGCACGGCTGACTCGCGGATGCCGGTATCGACGCTAAGCACAAGCTTGTAGCCTTCCGTGGCGGCTCGCTCGATGACATAATCGCGCATGCCGTAGCCGTCTGCCGTGCGGTGAGGGATGAAGGTTTCGACCTCGGCGCCTAACCCTTCGAGCGCCGTGTGAAGCACCACCACGGCCATCGTGCCGTCCACATCGTAGTCGCCGTAAATCAGAATTTTCTCCCGCCGGTCAATGGCCCGCTGGATTCGCTCGACCGCAATGCGCATGCCGGCCATCAGGAAGGGATCGTGCAGCCCACTGAGGCAAGGATTAAGAAAAGCCTGAGCCCGAGCCGGGTCCGCAAAGCCGCGCAGCACCAGTAACCGTGCCACTAGCGGCGGCAGGCTGAACTCGCGAGCTAAGCGGGTGACAGCAGTCGAGTCGACGGAGGGAGAGATCCAACGCATGGCCAACTAAATATCGTGACAGAGGATAGGAGGGGTTGCAAGTGGAGCCGTGTCGGCGTGCACCCGAGGGGTTGCTTATGTATATGATGCGCGAAGTAAATGAGGGCTCTATTGATGGACCACGTGGACAAGACCACTGAAGGAAGTCAGATCCACCGTGGCCTTGTTAGCCCTGGTCGAGAGGAAGCCCTCCCCGATTCGAGGTGAGGATTCGCACCCCTTTGACGAACCCAGTTCCCTCCTGACTTTCCCGCGTGTAGTTTTGGCGTTCAGGACGAAGGAACAGGCAGGCGAGGTGGTCAGCACCTCGACGTCACCGCTGAAATTGCGCAGCTTGTATTCGCCTCCAGGGAGGAACCCGCCCTGGTAAAAAATCCTGCCGGAGTAGGTCTGGGCTTCCAGGCTGTCGCTCGAAGGGTCGATGAAGCGTAGCGCTCCACATACCGAATTCGCCTCGACCCGGCCTGAGGCGCGCACTACCTCAATATCGCCGCCGATACTCCGCACCGAGAGGTGCCCCGACGCGCCGACCACCGAGATGTTTCCGCCCACCGCGTACACGGAAATCGAGCCGCGGATGCTGTCAATGCGGACGCTGCCTTCCGGGTTGCGGATCTCCAGCGTCGCGCTGCTTGGAATATCGAGGGTGTAATCAGCGCTTTTCTGGGCTCCACTGCTCTGCGCATCGAGAATGTGGGTGGTCAGGCTGAGGGCGCCTGCTGGGCCCTGTCCCTCCGGCGGAGCTTCGGCAAACTGCACGTCGACACTCGGCGAACCGGTGATTGAAGTGAGATGAACCTGCGGTTTGTCCCACCCCTTCACCGCAACATGGCCAATGAGATTTAGGACCGTAACATGCGGGTTGGCGGTGGTATCGAAGGTTTTCTCGATCCGCACCGGACCTGCCCCGAGCACTGTAACGGGCAGGAGCAGTACCCCGAGCAGCCCACACCACGCGTCAAACTTCCTCAATTTCCACGTCTCTGCAACAGTCGTGCGCACAGCAGTTTTCCCTTCCACCGGAGTGTGTCAGCGCCCATTGTATTCGAGCGCCGAGGCCAGCACGTCGGCCTTCTGCTCGTAGGCGGTCAATAGGTATTCCCGCGCCAAATCGTTTTCCGGCTGCGCGTCGAGCGATGATTGCGCCTGCTCGATGGAGGCATCGAGCGACTCGAGACCTTTCTCATAGCTTTGCTTCACGGCCGGTTCGAAACTCGCAGCGCGCTCGCGGTAAGCTTGCTCCAGTTGAACCACAGCCTGTTGTAACTCTTGTTGGCCCGCAATTGTGGGAGTGTAACGCGGAGGTATGTTTGTGCGGCCCAACGGATAAACGAGAAAAAGTGCCGCGGTCAACAGCACGACCGCCAAGCCTACCAAGGGAAAGGGGCTTGGCGCGTGTGACCACGGGGAGGAGAAGCGTTCCCACCAGCCACGCCGATCTCGAAAATAGCCCTCAGATTCAAGGGTAGCGCGAATATTGGCCCACACCCGAGGCGACGGCCCTGGGGCGCCAACCTCCGCTCCGGAGGAGCGGCTCTCGGTGGTAACCAACTCAAGATCCGCCAGAATTACTGCACAGTACTCGCATTCGCGACTGTGGCGCACTACCTCGGGCCGAATTTCGCCCTCGAGATAATCTGCTAATCCGGCCTCGAAAACTAAACAACCCGCATGCTCGGGCTCCTCCGCCCGCTGGGTCGCCTCATATGGCTGTGGCATAACAAACCCCTACTCGCCTCTGCGACCCCTCACCCAACCTGCATGGCCTTATCAGGCCTAGTCAGACGTGCCAGTGTTTTCAACTAAACCCTTACCCAGTGAGTACTCCGCCGGAACTTCTACTCGATGATCGCGCAGCCACTCACGCAATTTCAAACGAGCCTTGTGAAGCTGCGATTTGGAATTGCCAATCGAATAGTTCATGATGTCGGCGATCTCATTATGTTCATAACCTTCCACATCATGCAAGATGAACACTGCACGATAGCCAGGTGGAAGTTCTGCAATCGCCCGGTCGAGCGTGATGCGGTCGATTGACCCCATCAGCCGCCTATCATTATCGCCGTATTCGCGCTTGATGGGTTCCTCTTGTGAGTTGTCAACATCTTCAAGTGATACCTCTTGTAATCCCCTTTTGCGCAAATGCATCAACACGACGTTCACTACCAGGCGATGCAGCCACGTCGAGAAAGCGGATTCACCGCGAAACGTGCCGATCTTGCGGAAGAGCTGAAGAAAGGCCTCTTGCGAAAGATCTTCAGCTTCCGAAGGATCTCCGACCATGCGCAGACAGAGGGAATAGACGCGGCGCTTGTGCGCGTCGAAGAGAGCGGCAAACGCGGCTTCGTCCCCCCTTTGGGCACGCTCGATGAGTTGAAGATCGGAAGCGGCCTTTGAAGAGCCGGTCTTCTGTGGGCTCAAAGGTTCTCACTTGCTTCGCACCTCAACTCGTCCAGTGAGATGCGAGGCCTTGGATGGGAGTTGTATTTGGCGACAACTAGACCTTCGCTTCGCCGAGCCAAAGTGGCGCCCAGCATGGCTGCCCTGGTCTCGTGTCTTCGGGGATTCAAGTGCACTCCGCCTCCCGCTACCAGAGGATCTATTGGTCGGAAGCGCCCTCTCTCGCAGGAGCGGCTATACCCCCATCTAATGGACGTTCGGAAGGCTCCACAGGTGACGCGCAATCGGTCATTTTCACCACGGGACCTATAGATCCGCCGCCCTGGATTGCGGGCGCTTGTGACCGCCTGGGTCAGATTCGGGCGTGGTCCAACTGGTGGGATTCGAGCAATACCTGAAGACATCAGAATCCGGCCACCGGGCATCTACTGTCCGGAGCTCGGAGCTTGCACTACAGCTTTCCCGACCCCGGCATTCCCGGCAATATCGTAGGCCCGAATGGTGATCACGTGCTCGCCAGGAGCCAGTTTTCCGGTCCTGACGGTGAAGGTCTCGCGCGGCGAATCCACGATCCCGTCGTCGGATATCACGTCCTGCCAGTCCCGGCCGTCGATGGAAACCTCCGCGCGCCGCAACGGCGAGGTGTTGTCCTGCGCTTCGAACTGGACCTCGGAACCTGTGGCCTTCTGGATCAGCACCCGGACCGCAGGAGGCGTGTTGTCGATCCAGAAAGGGGCGCTGATCATCTCAGTCGCGTCGGCGTCCGCCGCTGGATTCGACCCCTCGTCGGAAGCCACCAGCTTGGCGACGTACTTGCCGTCGGCCAGCGAGTCCGGCTCAATGCTATAGGTGGTTTGGCGGATCTTATTTTTGAGTAGGTGCCAGTGCTGCTCGTCTGCGCCTTTAAGATAGAGCGCGTAGATCAGGGTGTCGCCGTTTGGATCATCCGACTGCCAAGTCAGGGTAACGGGCGAACCTGCGGCAGGAGCACCGAAACCGGTGGCAGCTCCGCTCGTGACATTGATGGTCGCGCCGCTGTAAGCGACGGCAGAGGCGCCCGAACTCGACGCTGGGCTGGTGCGTTCGCTCGCGTTCGAGACGCTGAGGGACCGTATCTGCGGAGCCAGATTCTGATTACGGTAGGACACCGTAACGTCATCCAGAACCGGGCTCGCCTGACCGTTACCAACGAAGGCGGCCTTCCATTGGATGTAGCGGCCAGCCGGGCTCATGATGGCGGCACCGCTTGCGTCCCGGTAGGGTCCGGACCAGTCGCTCCAGGTGGAATCGGGCCGGTCGGTGTTGCCGGAACGGGTATGAAACTCAAGCACGGCTCCGGACGGGTTCTCGCCGCGCCAGGAAATCGTGCCCCAATGCGAAATGAACTTGCAGTCTTTAACAGGCGATTCGTAGGTGCCTCGAACGGCAGGTTTCGATCCGAGTTCAAACAATTTGGCGACGTTAGTCGTGGCGGCGAACACCTGCTCCCCTTGGGGCCACAACCGCGTTGCCAAGGCCTCCCGTGTCTCCGCCAAAAGTGTGAGTTGCTCGCCCTGCCGCGAGGACGTAAGCTCAAAGATGCGGCCGTTCTGGTCGGTTGAGAACAGCACCTTGTTGCCGCGCACGGCAAGTCCAAAAATGCTCTCGTTGTTTGAGTTCCAGACAGTCTCGGTGGTGGAGTCCGGCCGGATCTCAATGAGGGCACCCTTGCCTTGCGGCATTCGCGGCACCGGAAGGTTGATGCCCGATGTCTGCGGGCGGTTGAAGCCAGGCGACGACCCTGCCTTCTCCGGATGCTGGGGATCCTGACGGGGCGCTGGCGAGGTGTCGTGCGAAGACTCCACGCCCGGCAGCTCGTCGGAGGAAGCGGTGACCGTCACCGTGGTGACGACCGGAGCTTCGCCGCCCGGATTTCCCTGCATCAGAATCCCAGGACTTCCTTTACCGCCTGAGCCTCCCAAGGCGGCGGCGTAAATCCTTCCCTCTGAATCTATAGCGAGCGAATGGATCTCGGGCAGACTCGCCTGATAGACGACAAAAGCCTTCCCTTGGGGTGTCAAACGGTAAATCAAGCCGTTGGGATCGGTACCCGCCAGCAGGTTGCCTTTGGCATCGAACGCCAGACACATCACGTGGGTCTGGTTGGTGTCGTAAAACACGCTGCCCTGGCGGTCAGTGCCGACGCGAAGAATCTTCCCCTGATCGCCGGTGCCCACGAACAGGTGCCCTTCCGCATCGAAGGCCAGCGACCAGATGTACTTTGACTTGGGCTCGTAGAACACGCCCGACTTGCCATCCGCAGTCACGCGGTAGATTTTGCCATCGGGAGAGGTTCCTACGTACAAGGCATCATCGGGGCCGACGGCCAGCGCGAAAACATCGGGCTCCGGGGCAGCGAAGAACAGCGATCCCTTGCCCGAGGCGTCCACGCGAAAAACCTTGCCTTCGTGGCCAGTGCCGACATAAAGGTTGTGTTTCGAATCACCCACTAACGCGAGCGCTAGGTTCTGATCCGGGCTGAACACGCTCCGAGTCTCCGGCGCCAGCCTTAGTTCGCCGTCACGGGTGAGCGAAACCGCGGAAAGGGTGCCCTGGAGAAAATCGTCGAACGATCCGAGCTGCCAGAAGCCGGTCTCGACACCGCGAAGTGGAGTCGTCAGGGTGAAAAGGAGTCCCGGAACCAAAAGAAACTTAAGTTTTCCCATAATCGTGTTCGCGAGATCGGAACATCAGGTGATGCCTTCCTCGATCCTTCGAATCAGCGAAAGGCCCTGTTGTCGTCCCTTCGCAAGATGACCCCGGCAGGCTCATTCGGATGAATCAATAGCCCGAGGGGATCTGATCGCGCAAATCCGAGGCCCGCGATTCCAGACTATTCGCCGGACGTTCCGCCGCTCAGCACCTTCAGATATAGGGTTTTTTGCCCCTGTATGGTGTAGGGCGAAGGCTTGCCCTCGAAATCGCCGACCACGGAGGTCCCACGGAAGCTAAGGCCGCTCGAGGCTGAAGGGTCCGCCATGAGGGTCTGGAGCAGCGAAGGCGGCGGCGAAGGATAGTCCTTCCCCTGCAGCACAAAGGATTTCTGGGGAGCCATCAAGAGCGCGTATACCTGGTTGCTGTGGCGCATGCGGTTCAATGCGTCCACCAGTTGGTGAACGTTGCGGGGAGGACCGGCCAGCGCTCCCAGCCGTCCTTCCAGCATATTGATCGTCATGCCGCTGCCCACTACCAGTGACAAGGTCTTATCGGCGATGTTCTCCGGAATTTGGATCGGGATCTTCTCCGTCACCGTCTCGCCCCAGGGTGTTCGCAGGACGGCGGTCGCGGTGATCTTCTCGCCCGGATGCACCACCGAGTCCGACGCCCACGCCTGCTCGAGAGTCGCCACTCGCAAATGGTCCACGGACCTTGCGGTCACTTCGACGCTTTGGACCTGCAAGTCCGGAAAATTGCTACTCAGAAGGTAGGTGAGTGGCAAAGCCACCGAGGTGCTCGCCCCATTGGCTGCATTGAAATCGGAAGAAACCACGTCGCTGATCCTGACCGAGTCTCCGGTGGACAGGTGTATCTTCCCGTCAAGCTCGATAGTCGAGGCTCCCACCATCCGTTCGGTGCCAGAGAAGGCAGAGACCAGCGCCACATTCACCAGCAAGGGCGATAGGAAGGAGTCCTGTATCACGTCGAAGTTGTACTCGTTGGTGGTGTTCAAGGTGGACTGAAGTCTCAGGTGTACAGGGATCGAGTTCGCCTTCGCACCTACTACTCCATAGATCGCGGAGAAGCGGTCCTGTTGGATCACTCCGACCGGCGGACCAGGGGCGTCGAGTTTGAAAGAACTGGCAAGGCTCGGAACCGTCACAATCACCTGCGCCCGGCCAAAAGGGATGGCCGCAGGTCCGGCCAGCAGCAGGCGGTGCCCGCAGGCGTAGAGATCGTTGCCGTGAACATAAGTTACGGTGCAGTCGGCGTTGAGATCGAAATCTCCCCGCACCAGGAAAAGACTGATCATCGAGCCGGGCTTGATGCCGGCGGCGCTATAACTGGCAGGAACGGCTTCTCCGTTTCCGGGTGTTGGTGCATTTCCTGAGAGAATACCACCCGACATCGGCTCGAAGCCCAGGGACCGGAAGAGCGCACCGTAAGTGTCGACGATCTGGCTCGAGAAGCCTCCAAAACGGAGCGGGAGAGAAAGCGGCGAGCCGCCGCTCGAGGCGAAGCCCGAGGCAATCTTCGTCCAATCTGGACCGCTGCCCTCAGGGATAAGGCGGACACCGTCGGCGCTCTCGACGAGGCGGTAAGACCAGCCCGCCCCCGAAGTCGAAACGGCGGGACCCGGCCGGCTCGCCAAATCCAGATTGCCCGTGCTACCCCCACTGACCCGCTCAGTCGTGAGCGAGCTTCCATCGCGGATCGGCGCACTGGCGGTAGCAAGCCCAGCACGTGCGGCCGCATCCGCACCCACGCGAGCGACGGCACACCCGGCACACACCGGCTTAGGCACAACCTTCAACATCTGCTCGATCGGGGTAATCCCTGCCAGGGGGGTCTTGGAGAAGGGAAAAGCGAGGGCGACGGCGCCTACGAGTCTTCCGTGGATATAAACGGGACTGCCGCTCATCCCGGCGATGACGCCGGTGTCAGCCAGAGGCCCGCCCGAGAGCCGCGCCAGGATCACGTCCTGCTTTGGCGCAATGGCATTTTTGAGCACTCCCAGGATTTCTACCTGAAATGGAGTAATCTCGTCGCCTTGGAAGACGGTGAGGCCCGTTCCCTTCAGGCCGGCCTTGACCTCATGGAGCGGGAAAATCTTGGTCTCATCCTGCGCCGGGGCCAAACTGGTGGCCAGCAGAATCGCGGTTAGAGCCGCGACGAAACATCGAGTTCGCATAATGCGGTTTCGAACTCCTCACCAATTGTATAGTCTAGGTGATAAGCAGAGAGGCGTCAACGCGTAACACTCGCCGACCGTTCCCATCGGATTCCTGGCCAAGCAGCCTATCCCCTTCCCTAACGAGGGTTGATGCAATCTAACTTCCGAAGGTAGCCCGAGGTAAATCATGAGAAGCGGCTAAGGGATTCTAAACCGAATCCCAGAGCTGCTAGTTCCGAACGCCTTGCGCCTTCTCCGAGGGCTGGCGCGAGATGGGCTTATTGTCTATTCGTTGAGAAGCGCCGAAGCTTTGCATAAGCTCGCGCTGCTCGTGATTGAGGCGGGCAGGAACTATGACCTGTATGGTAACGTAAAGGTCGCCTTGACCGTGGCCGTCGAGAGAAGGAACGCCCTTACCCCGCAGCCGGAACGCAGAATTGGGCTGGGTACCTTCCGGCACCCGAAGCTTTTCCTGACCGTGAAGGGTAGGCACTTTGAGATCGGCCCCGAGCGCCGCTTGGGCGACAGAAACCGGAATGGTACAGAAGAGGTCGTTGCCGCGGCGTTCGAAGAAGGCGTGATGGCGCACTCGCACCACCACATAGAGGTCCCCCGCTTCGCCTCCCAGCCCGCCCGCCTCACCTTCTCCGCTCACTCGCAGGCGCGTACCCTCATCAACTCCGGCTGGTATTTTCAGGCTCAGCACTTTTTCCTGTCGAAGCCGGCCCTCGCCGCGGCAGTCAGGACACACATCCCGGATCATCTGGCCCGCACCACGGCATTGCGGACAGGTACGAGTGAGGGTAAAGAAGCCCTGCTGCTGGCGAATGGATCCGCGTCCGCCGCAGAGCCGTGCAGGCTACCGGGTGACTACCTTTTTTGGCGCCCGTACCCCGGCAGGACTGGCAGGCTTCCAGACGCGGGATCTTGATCTTAGTATCGATACCAAAAACCGCTTCTTCAAAGGAAATCTCCAAGTCATATCGCAGGTCGGAGCCACGCGCCGCCCTGGAGCGTCGGGAGGAGCCAGCCCCGCGGCCAAAAATATCGCCCAAATTGAAAAAGTCGCCGAAGATGTCCTCGAAGTCGGAAAAGATCGTCGAGTCTGCGCTGAATCCGCCCGACCCACTGACTCCGGCGTGACCGAAACGGTCGTAGGCGTTGCGCTTCTGCGGGTCCGCCAAGATGCTGTAAGCTTCAGTGATCTCTTTGAACTTCTCCGTGGATTCTTCGAGGTTGTCAGGATTGCGATCGGGATGATATTGCAGAGCCAACTTGCGATACGCGCTCTTAACCTCCTGCTCTCCCGCACCCCTCTCTACCCCGAGGACCTCGTAGTAGTCACGCTTTCCATTCATAAGGTTCTGTCTACTGCGCTTTTCCCTTCACGGCCACTTTCACAATAGCGGGGCGCAAGAGGCGATGCCGCAGCTTGTAACCACGCTGCAGCTCTTCCACGACCTCATGGTCTCGATGCTCGTCCGACTCCACTGTCTCCACGGCCTGATGAAGATTCGGGTCAAAAATCTGCCCCTCGGCCTCTACCGGCGAGAGTCCGGCTCGTGCCAGCACGTCCAGCATCTGCCGGTTGATCAGCTCCACGCCCTCATAGAACTGCGCTGGAACCTTCTCATCGCGCAGTCGGAGCGCCCGATCGAATCCGTCAAGAGTCGGAAGCAAGGAGCGCACGAGATCGGCATTGGCATGCTGTACGAATTCTTCCTTATCGCGCTGAAATCGCTTGCGGAGGTTCTCCAGCTCAGCTTGCTTTCGAAGCAAGCGCTCGTGCAACTCCTGTTTCTCCGCCAGTGCCTTCTTACAAGCCTCGAGATCAATCGTCTCCTGGGATGCTGCTGTCGCAACGGCTGGGGCCGTCTGCGCCGACGAGTCCACGCTCGTCTTGACGTTGGCGGCGCCGTCGTCGGGAGAATCGATCTCTGGCTCTCTTCCGGTTTCGTTGCTGGTATTAGTGTCCATAACCTCAAACAAATCTGAGCCGTTCAGGTCAGGCCTCCCCTTGAGGTGGCCCTGAAGCATGGCCATCAACTTCCAAGGCCCGAGCGATCGACAATCTGACCGCCTAATTAATGCTGAGGAGCTTACTGCAGAGATGGGCCACGTACTCCACCGCGCGTATAGCCCTCTCATATTCGATGCGCGTGGGACCCACTACACCGAGCGCCCCTACCGCCCGCCGCCGGTAGTGAAATGGAGCCATTATTACCGTGCACTGCTGCATCTCACTGGCAGTGTTTTCACTGCCGATAAGAACGCGGACACCAGAATTTGGCGATTGAAGACAAGCTCCCAGAATCCGTACCAGCTTCGCCTTCTCCTCAAAGGTTCGCAGCAGATTCTTTAGCTGGCGTGCATTTTCGAACTCCGGCCGGTCGAGAATCCGGGTGGTCCCGTCGACGAATAGAGGTCCGCTTTCGTCGCCGGAGAGAGCGCCGGAACTAAACAGAGCCGCCACGCTGGACATCAGCCGGCTGCAAACCGCGCGCAGGTCTTCCAGGCGCTGGAAAATCTCTATCCGCACGGCCCCTACCGACCAACCCCGGAACTCCTCATTCAAGTAATTGGCCGCCCGGTCCAATTCGTCCTGGGAAAAGTCCTCGTCCGGTCGCACCACCTTGTTCTCGATCAAATCCGGTTTCGACACAATCACGGCCAGAACCCGGCGTTCGGGCAACCTGACAAACTTCACATGCTCGAGTACTTTCTCCTGCGGCGCCGGTCCGAGCACCATGCCAATACTGTTTGAAATCTCTGAGAGGACGTGCGAAGCCTTCCCCAGCAAATCCTGCATGAGATGCTCGCCAGACCCCTCATCCCGAGAAAGGTCGGCGCCGAGGCTTTTGAGGATATGCTGCTCCAGGGCCTCTCCTAACCGCACCTGGCCGGCCATGCGATCCACGAAGAAACGATAGGCTTTGTCAGTTGGGACACGGCCCGCCGAGACGTGGGGTTGTTCGAGGAAGCCGGTTGTCTCCAGTTGCGCCATCACGTTACGAATGGTTGCTGGACTCAGCGCTTCCGGCAGTTGCTCGGTAAGCGCTTTCGAGCCCACAGGCACACCGCTAGCCACGTACTGGCGAATGATCGCGGCAAGAATATCCCTTTGGCGCCTTTCCAGGTCCATTCCGCTCTTCATGCTGAACTCAGATCGCGACGGGTGATTAAGTCACTATAGTTGAGAGGCTTACACTCAGCCCATTCTCTCCCACCTTCCCTTTTATTGTAGCGCATTTCGCTCACCTGTCAAGAAATCGCCGCTCACGTGCGCAGCAAGAGGCTCCCGTGATCGCTCCGGTTCGGCGCCATCAGTAGTCAAACTTTTAGAGAATGCTGACCGGATACATATCGATGATCACCGACTTGGGGGGAATACCCTGCCGGTCCAAATCATCGGCGAGTTGTCGCAGGAGATTGTTCAGCCTGGAGCGGGACCGCGCCTTAAGGACGAGGTGTTCGCTTGGCTTGAGAAAGCTTATCAAGTGCGCGACAGGGGCTTACTTATCTCAAGGTAGACCCGCACCTCGACCCGTTGCGCTCCGACGCGCGCTTTCAGGATCGGCTCAGCTGCGTCGGCCTCCCACCCTAGAGAAACAACTCCGCTGGGCGCGGGTAGAGCCCGTTGTTCAAGCCCTGGACAATTCAGTTTCGGGTTTGAGGCGACACTCCGGTCAGGGACCTACGCGGCGTCATTTCCGGCCACCCCCCCCCAAAGAGCCCATTGGCAAAGCCGCATGGCCGGAGACGATTGACGAGTGCTCACAAGCGCTTGCCCCGTGCGGCCTGACCGGCCATAAGAAACGTGCTCGGATACCTTCCGGTACCACACAGTTTGAACGTTCCGAAATCCTTGTACCAGTCGCCGTCGGGCACGTCGGGATCTTGGGCTTTCCACTGCGCCAGTTCAAATAGATCTTCTTCGGAGATCTCCCGCTCCTTGGCGCGGTCGCGGAGATGAGCCCACTTTTCTCTCGGGAGTCGTTCCCACTGAATCTTTGGCATGCTTCAACGGCCAAGAATCAGGGCCCGGAAGTCGTCCACGAGTCGATCTTCATTCTTCGGGTCGTCGTTGGCAAGATTCTCCTTCAATCTTTTGAAGAAGTCCCTTTTCCGGTTCTCCTGACCCTCCAGGCCGAAGCGCACGAGCGCAGCGATCGCTTTGCTCATACTCGTGTCAACTGTCTCGGCGTACCGCTCCACCTGATGAGCGAGGCCGGGGGGCAGTCCGACCGTATATCGTGATTCGAGTTTACGCCTGCCGGACTTGGCCGCGGCGTGTCGGGCGCGCTTCCTAGCTGTCAATTCAGAGTGAGGCATACATCTTCATGATGCCTCAGTCTGAAGCATATGGCAACTAGCCTGCTAATCTTGCAGACCAGAGGATCCCTGTTGCGCATGGGAATGCCGTCGGCCCCCGGGAAAGTGCCGAAGTAACTGTCGAACGAGCGGTTCTCCTGCATGATGACAATCACGTGTCGAATGCGGTGAATGGGATCGTCAGCGTTTCTCGATTCTTCCGGCCGTGCGCGGGCGCCAACGGCGTGCAGCGCCCAGAGGCCAAGCGCCACCAGCAATGACGTTCCGCAAAGGCTCTGTAGGTATCCTGGTCCTCATTTTCAAAAGATGACCGCCCGTGTGGTGTCGATTTCGCGCCTCCAGGATCGACTTACGGGCGGAGGCCCAATATGCCAAGCGATGCCTTGCTCATAGAAGATGCCCTGGACTGGGAGACGGCCTGCGACGTGCAGCGTGGCTTTATGCACCAATCGCTTCCAGACATCGACGCTTTGGATTACAGCGCACGATGCCGGCAGGTGCATGAACTGGGCGGCGATTGCTACGATTTTGTGCCGATACCGGACAATCGCTTGGCAATAGCGGTTGGGGACGCCTCGGGCAAAGGGCTGCCCGCCGCGCTGATGATGTCGAGCGTCCACTCGTCGCTGCGGATGGCGACGCTATTCGCTGCCAACAACGGGGCGGCGCTGCTCGGAGCAGTCAATCGCCAGGCATACGCATCGTCAGTTGCGGGCCGGTACGCCACCCTGTTCTACGGCGTTTTCGACAAAGCCACGCGCACCCTCCGGTACGTAAACGCGGGCCACAATTGCCCTATGGTCATTCGACGAGACGGCTCGATCGTTTGGCTCGAAGCCGGTGGCGCACCCGTCGGAATGTTTCCAGATTGGACTTATGAGGAAGGCGTTGTTCAGCTTGACCCGGGGGATCTGGTGCTCGCCTACACGGACGGGGTGGTTGAAACGGTAAATCCGGCCGGCGAAGAGTGGGGAGTGGAGGGCCTGCGGAGGGCGGCGGCCGATAGCGACGCACAAGGCGCTGAAAACCTTGTCCGCTCGATCTTCGGGTCTATGGATGAGTTCTCGGGAGGACGCCAGACCGATGACGCGACGGTCGCGGTTTTGCGGGTGCATTGAGGCCTCGCAAAGCGCGAAACGGGTAAAATTAATTGGCCAGTGGGCCATCAAGCGAAGTGATCGGCAATCCCGGCAAGAATAAGTTGGGCGGCACAGGAGCCGATGGGAATCCTCCGGCAAAGGATTTTCACGATGAGATCCACGAGTAAAGTAGACGAGAAAGAAGGATGCCGGCGGCCACCAGCGGACAGCCAACCACCGCAAAAATCAAAAAGGAAAGGGTGGATCGAATAAACGTCAGCAATTGAACAAAAAGGACCGAGCCAATGAGCAGCTCCGGCCCGACGAATACGGCGTTCGATAGTGGTAGCGGCCTCGCGGGTACTGCCATTCTACTCGCCTCCCTTCCAGAAGGTGGCATCCTTCAGCGTGTCCACATCGTGAACGACATCGTGGCACTTCGTTTTCATACAGGAGAGCTCACCTTTGTCGGCGTGCTCTAGCAGGTTGGGAAACTTATGGTGCTCACTGGCTTCCTCATAGGAGCGCGCGCCGCGGTGGCAATGAAGGCACTCGCGGTTGTTATAGGGGCGATAGAGCTTGATCTCATCCGGAGCGGGAATCTTGCCCAGGTACTGCACGTAGATGTGCCGCAATCCGCGCAGCTTGGACCTGATCGGCCCGAACATGGTGTAATCCGTATGGCAGGTGTAGCAGGCGTGATCGCGCGGGATCTCCCGGTTCTGAAAATGGTGAGCGGGAATATAACTGGGATCGTCGACGTGAAGACTACGGCCATAATCGGCCATAACGTGACAGGATAAGCAAAAGCGGGTGCTCTCGGCTCGCTGAACATGTTGGTCAAAGCCGCCCCAGACTCGCCAACACGGGCAGCAGGAAGAGGGCGAAAAAGGCCATGATCTTGCCGCCCTTCGCCCGGGTCAACTCCACCCTGTAGGAAACAAGACTCGCCACCACAATCGTGATCACAATGAAAGTCACCGCAAGCACTACCGAAATCGTCATACCCACACCCAGTCAATCGAATTTTATGCTTCGCATGCTTCTCAATCCGGCCCGCGCCTCCAGCCAGCAGGCTCATCTTCGCGCCTTCTATTACTTCGCCAAGCTCCGATAGTATTTCACTACCGCCTGGATCTGTTCCTTTGAAAGTTCCTTCTTGTAGCTATCCATGTCCTCGCCCTTACCTTCGACGACCACGTCGATCATTTTCTCTTCCGAGTCTTTCCCGATGTTTTCATGCACGTCCTTGACTTTCAGCTTCTTGCCTTTCGCAGTATTCCCGGAGCCATCTTTGGCGTGGCAGACTGCACATTTGTGCAGATAGACATCCTGCCCAGGATCCTGGGCCATGGCCGGTGAGACCACCCATAGGGTTGCCAAGAGGCACCCCGCTAATGGCAACAATTTTTCACGCCGGTTTTCAGTCCGGCCGGTGAGTTTACGCAGAGGCATTCAACACTCTCCTTGAGTTTTTTCCGCAGATCATCTCTTAACCGGCGTTTTCAAACGGCGGGAGTGCTGCGAAGTGGTTTCATCGAGCCGCGCGGCCTAAAAATCCCTGGTCCAGCGGATCGTTAGTATATTAGCGCTGAAGTTGTTTCCGGTCACGATCTCTTCGAGGTAATAGGACCTTTGCAGGTCGACTGAAAGGCGACCTGCCTTCGGAAATTCGAAATACACCGTGCCTGTGACCAGCGGCCAACGCAACGGACCGTAGGCGGGCAGTTCACCCGTGATCTCACCCAGGCCAGTGGTGCGGTCGTAGTTCCCGCTCAAACGCAGTCCAAAATGCTTCAGTGGTCTGGCCTCAACGCCACCCTGGACCACCCGATTCACTTCCTGATCGCGCAAGAAATCGTTAAGGGGTGGCGTGCCGCGCGCGTATACGATATTGCCCTGGGCAAAAAAGCTCTCGTAAGAAAACCCGCCGAAAATCGAAAAGCGGTCATCGAGACTGTAAGTCAAAGTGGTTCCGCTCGAGCGAATGTGGCTTTGGAAATTCGTATCCAGCAGTCTGCTTGAGACAATTCGAGTTTCAGTGTCGAGAGTCAGCTTCTTCGTAGGCCGGTAGCGAGCCTCCAGATGGCCGGAGACCTGCGTGTGAGGACTGATCGCGGTGTAAGAAGATCCCTTGTTGAAGCTGTGAACGTCGCCGCGAATACTGAACTTGCTGTTGGGCTGAAAGGAGGCGCTCAATTCGGGCGAGACGGTGTTGGTGCGTATCGACAGGGCCGGATCGAGCTCGCCATCTTCGAGATACTTGATGTCAGCTCGCATAAGGTGAAGGCCAGGACGGATTACCACCGACGGCAGCGGCGTAAATAGCATGTTGACGTTAAGATCGGAAAGGGTGTCCCTCCAGGAGGTTTCGATACCCGAACTGCTTGGCGTATCCCCGTTGAAAGCGCTCCCGAACGAACCTGTGGCATCGGTTGTGAAGCGCGTGTAGCGGTAGTCGGCGTCAAAATCCCACCACTTCCGGATGTGATAGGTCACGCCCTGATCGACAATGTGATTGGGCTCAGTAACAGTGTCGCGGCCGCTCTGGCTGACGCTCGCGGGCGTGAGGGCGCCCGTGCTATCCGGCGCCACCACACTAAACGATTGGTCCATGGTGGCCGGACCGCGGTACCGGTAGAAAATGTATCCGCCCCGGAACTCCCACTTGGAGGCTTCGGAGGGTTTGCCGTTGTAGGAGAACTCGCTGATCGGGGTGGTGAGGCGCCGGAACTGCGACCAGGAAAGGGTGGTCAATGGCTCCAGGGTAGAGCTCGTGACCGTGTTAATAGGGAGTTCGGGCGAAGTAGAGTTATTCAGGTTTAGATTTTCAGTAAAGGTCTGCCAGCCAAGGTTGTAGTGGAAAGTCCAAGAATGCCAGGTGTAGTCGAAGCCACCGGTGAAGCGATTGGTCTCGTCGTTCAGAGGCGCATAGAGATAGTAGGGGCTGGCCCGGGCAAACGATCCCCAGTAGGAAGGCGAGTTCAGAAAATCCAGAGAGCGCGTGGTGTAAGCCGGGCCGTTGTCGCTGGTGCGGTAGTAATTGAAATTAAAGCGGAGATTGTTCGAAGCATGCACCGTGAAGTCACCAGAACCAAACCGGCGAACGGTTGCCCAATTGTGGTTTGAGGTAAGGCCGGTGGAAAGCCCCGCGACATTGGCCGCCATGGGCAAGATAACATTATCGTTCTGGTTCCAGTAGTAGTAGCTCTGCCGCCAGTTCAGGCGCAACTCGTAAAGATGAGTCTTGCCTACGGTGAGCTGGGCCGAGGGGAAAGGATCGCCCCCCAGACCGCTCGCCAGCATGGACCAGGAATCCGCAAAGGAGTGGGAGCCGTCTTTCGCCTGGCCGTAAAGATTGAAATCCATCACCCGCGGCCCCTTGTTCAAATCGAAGAGCTCCTGATACATCGGCTGGTAGCCCTTGACGGTGGTAAACCGGTATCCAGCCGTGGCTGAACCCTGGGTCTGAAATCCCCCCAGGACCAGAGGGGCGGGATTCGCGGCCTCGTCCTGAGCTAGGGCCGGGCCTATTGCTATGAGCACGGTCACACAGAACAAGAAGCTGTGTCTGGCTCTCATTAGGATCTCCCTCTATCGCAGCAACGTCGAATCAAAATTCGAGCCGTGGATGGTTACATGGCAACGAACACACTCACCGCTCGTTTGGTAGCCAAAACGTGAGTGCGGCACGGCGACCTGAAAGTCGCTGGCGGTGCTGTGGAACCCAATATGGCACTGCAAGCAGAGTTGCCGGGCCTCACGACGCACCAGCAGCATGCGGGTGACGGTACCGTGCGGGTTATGGCAGGTCACACAACCTTCCACCTTCGCGGCCGGGTGCTCAAAAACGTAGGGACCCCGCTTTTCGACGTGGCAGTTGATGCAGCTCTCCCAATTGGCTTTGTTCAGGCTGGCGTGGTTCAGCGAACCATGCGGACTGTGACAGTCCGTGCATTTCATGAGGCCTTCGGGAACCCGGTGGTGAACAGGGAGAGCGAACTGAGCCTCCACGTTGCGATGACAGGTAAAGCACAGACCCGGCTCCGAGGCTTTCAGAAGATTGTTTTGTAGCCAGCGGGACTTCTCCTGGAGCCGCGGCACCGTAAAGAACTGCGCCTGGGCGTAAGAGAGCCCCACCCGGCCGGGAATTTCCACCCACTCCACCAGGTGCGACGCATGGCAGTCGTTGCAGGCCACCCCATGCGCCAAGTGCTCAGAATGGGTGAAAAACGCCTGCTGCTTGCTGGTGGTATGGCAAATCAGGCACCGCTCTGCGTTTTCCTTGGGGCTGCGATGAAAGTTAAAGATGGGGTGTTCTTTCAGAGAAAGGGCAATTTTGGCATCGTCGCCTTCGGCATTTTCGACCGCATCGGAGTGATCTTTGCCGGGACCATGGCAAGTTTCGCAGCCTTCGATGTAAAGCTTTCCGGGAAACCGCACTGTGGTGTGGGCCGTTCGCTCAAAGTCTACGAATTCGCGTTTGTGACAGTGGCGGCAGGTCTCCGAACCTGTGTAGTCGGCAGGTTTGCCCTCGACAATCTCTTTCCAGGCGACCGAAGGGGGCTCGGCAGCCGCAGGCTGTTTCTGAGCCAGTCCTAGCTTGCCGCCAGCAGCCAGGACCAACCCCAGCGTCGACATCAAGAGTAACCGTCTTTTAGATAGGGTCTTCCCAACACGAGTTAGCATCGGTCGGCAACTCCCTTAGAATCAGTGTACCGAAATGTCCCATCCATGGAGGAACCCGAACGCCTGGGGGCGGTAAATTGACCACGGCGGGGCCAACGGGCGCCCTTACGACGCGTTGCTTACCAGAGCTTCCTGGCAGCTATGCGTTGGAGTATCACACTGGATACTACCATGTCAATACCTCTTAATATAAAGTTACTGGCCAGCCGGAATTCCATTGCCGAGGCTTGGCCTGTCGCGGTTGGATTGCCCAAACAGCCGCCTCCAATTTATTTTGTAAAGACTTAAGAAGACTGTGACCCACAGCACATATCGAGGTGATGCCCGTCACAGACACACACGACCAGAAGGGCGTATTGTCGGTATGCGTCCGTAATATCCGTAACCGGGGATTCAATTCAAACAGGGGAAGTGTGAATACCTGACGATAACAGGGTCTATCTGGAAATGTGATTAGGGAGAATCGAGGTAACCACCAGGACTGCGGTAAGGGCGATCATGATAGCGCAAGTGCTCCAGGCAATGATGTTAAAGGCTCGGCCGTTAGTGTGCTCGCCCATCAGGTCCTTGCGATTGATCAGGCGGAGCATGAATATCAGCACAAAAGGCAGGAGGATACCGTTGATCACCTGGCTTAGGAGGATAATGGGCACCTGGCGCTCGGCCTCCAGCAGGATCACGGCAAGGGCGCCGATCACAATCAAGCCGGTATAAAGCGAGTAGAAAGCAGGCGCCTCGCTGATGCGCTTGTCAATGCCCGATTCCACGCCCAGGCCCTCGCAGACATAGTAAGCCGTGGCCAGCGGCAGGATGCTGGCCGAGAACAGCGAGGCATTGCAGAGTCCGAAAGCGAACAGCAGGCTTGCGGCCTTCCCCGCCAGAGGCTTGAGCGCCAAGGCGGCGTCACCGGCCTGCTTAATTTCGCCGTGGCCCGTGAGGTAGATGGTGGCGGCGCAGGCCACAATAATGAAAAACGCCACCAAGTCAGTGATCACGCAGCCTACGATCACATCGTATTGCGAGTAGATGTAGTCGCGCAGCTTGACGCCTTTCTCCACTACCGCCGATTGCAGGTAGAACTGCATCCAGGGTGCGATCGTCGTGCCCACTATCCCGATCACCATGTACAAGTAGCCGGAACTGAAGTGAAAGGAAGGAACGACCGTAGCCTTGAGCGCGTCGCCCCATTTGGGATGAGCCAGAAAACAGGAAAGCGGGTAGGCAATGTAGAAGGCGCAGGCGACTAGGAACACCTTTTCGACAATCCGGTAAGTACCTTTTACTACCAGGAGCCACACCAGAAGCGCTCCCAAGGGAACGGCAATGTAGCGGCTGACACCGATTACGCCCATCCCAGAAGCCAGACCCGCGAACTCGGAGATGGTGTTGCCGAGGTCTGCGATCAGCAGCAGAAGCATCAAGAAGAAGGTCGTGCGGAAGCCGTATTCTTCCCGGATCAGGTCCGCCAAACCTTTGCCTGTGACCACGCCCATGCGCGCCACCATTTCCTGGACCACGATCAGCGCCACCGTAATTGGGACGAGGGTCCACAGCAGTGTGTAACCGTATCCGGCGCCGGTCTGCGAATAGGTGAGGATCCCGCCCGCGTCGTTGTCGACGTTGGCGGTGATAATGCCCGGACCCACTACGGCCAGAAAAATCAGAAGGCGAGTACGATACTTGCGGAAGTCCTTGAGCGTCATAGCGGAGTGCCTTCCTCAAGCGTTCCGGCAGGGGCGGTGTGCAAGCACTTCTGCCTAATCCCGGCTGACCACAACCTCGAGCACGTCGTCTGCGGTGACGATTCCCAGCAGGTGGCCCTTGCCGTCGACCACGGGAAGCTCCACCAGACTGTACTTGTAGAATCGCTCCACCACCGACCGTTGGTCCGTATGCGCTTCAACCGAGATCACCGGGTCGGTGGAAAGTTCCTTCAACGGTGAACTCGCTTCTGCCAGTAGAATGCGAGCTAGGGGTACCGCCCCGCCGAGTACACCGTTATGGTCCACCAGGTAGATCAAGTGAATGGACTCGAGGTCGCCCTCAAAGTGTTTGAGCGCCATGATCGCACCCTCCACGGCAGCCTCCTGGCCGACCATAATGAATTCGGTCGTCATCAGCGCGCCGGCCGTGTGTTCCTCAAAACCTAGAAGCTCACGAACCTCCTGGGCGCCTTCTTTATCCTCCATGTCCGCCAACAGTTCGGCGGAGGTCTCGGGCGGCATCTCCTGCAGTACATCCGCAGCCTCGTCAGGATCCATCTCCTCGACGATATCCGAGGCCTTTTCGGGATTGATGCTCTCGAGGTAGAGCTGCCTGCATGCGAGTCGGGATCTCAGAAAGTGCCTGGGCGGCGGTTTCGTCGTCCAGGGTCTCGATCACGGCCTTTTGTTCGTCGCGGCTCAACTCTTCGAGGATTTCTCCGATATCGGCCGGATGTAGCTCAGCCAGACGATCATAGGAGATTTTCAGCTTCACCCGCCTTGCTGGGTCGGGCTCGATCAGGTTGACGAACTCCCACGGGATCTGTTTGGAAGGCAACATCTTGGAGATCAAGCGAATGCGGTGCTTGGCGACTACTCCCTGCAGCAGACGCCGTATCCCCGCGGCCAGTCCCACATTGACCGCCAAAATCCGCAGTTCCGTGTGACCATCGACCGGCTGAATATCGAAATCGACGTCGTTCACTCGCACCACCTTGCGGTTATCCACGTCGATTACCTGCTGATCGAGGACGTCGTTCCTGATCCGTAGCAGACCCTCGTCGGGCGCGTAACATCGGACACCACCGACAATGACACTAGTCTGCAAGGCACGCACCGAGATCGACTGGATTTGCTCATGGGTGATGCACATGATGCTCTTCTTCGGTGTGCGGATCAGGTAGGAAGCCACGCGAAGCGCGTTCTGGCTGGGATCGACACACAGATCCTCCAATAGCCCGACGAAATCACCCGTGGCATCGTAAGTCGGAAGTTTGTCGATTTCAGTGAAGAAGATCATGCCGGCCTCCTTTCCCGACCTGGAATGGCCCAACCAGAAACAAACGCCCCGTGAAAGCCTCAGCTCTCACGGGGCGTAACGCCAACTCTGCGCGTCGCAGGTCCTCCTGGTGTGAGCTTCGGCTCCGTGCAACGTAAGATCCCTGGTTCCGGGCAGCCACTTTAGGCAAAGCCTTAATCCGGCAGTGCCTGCTCACCCGTTGGCCCGTCTCCGGGTTTCTGGGTAGTGGCTTGTGTTTGCATGGTAGCCTCGCCTAACGAGGCCGGATTGTAGTCCCTCGCTCGAACCTCCGAGTGCCGCTGTCAATTACCTGGATGAAATTCCGGTACCTGGATGAAATTCTGGCCCTTAGATCAACCGGTAATTCGAAAAGCTCCGGCTTGTTTGATGAAAAGCTGATGGAGGAAAGATCCTGAGAACACGAGTACTCTCCTCTCCTTAATACGAGCCAGCGATAGCCTTTGTCAAGAAGAAAACGCCGCCGGCAAATTTTCTACTTGCTGCTGAAATCATGCATCGTCCACTCGATGCCATTCTGCAGGAGTTGCTGGAATTGCTCCGATTTCCAAACGGCGTCTTCGTGGCCAAGGGCCGTATAAAATACCCGGCCCTTGCCGTACGATCGGGTCCAGGCCAGTGGCCAGCCGTAGTAGCGCGTATGGGTGCATGGCTTGGTGCGATCCACCGACATCGGATCGAGCTGCAAAAGGACTTGGTTGCTGTCCAAGAAGTCGTCAATCTGGTAGATTTCGTCGCTAATCTTGAACGAACTGCCCAGGAACTGCACGATCTTGTCCCTGGGGTCCGCCACTTCTACATTGACTTCCTGGTGCCAGGGGTGGCAGGTGAAATAGCCCCCTACGATCTTGTGGTACTCCGGCCAGGTGTAGAATGTGTCTGTGGCACTGTGCACTCCGATGAAGCCGTGCCCGGCCTTGAGCCAACTGCTGAAGCCTTGCTTCTGGACTTCAGTGAGCGGCAACTCCCCCGTAGTGTAGAACATCACCGCATCATAGTTCCTCAGGTTGTCCACATTGAGGGAATCCACACTGGTGGTCAAGGTCGTCTCCCAGCCACCGGAGCGGTCACCGATCTGCTTAACGATCTCGGTCGACAGGGGAACACTTTCATGATGAAAGCCGGCGGACAGCGTCATGTAGAGCAAGTGCCTGTTTGATTTCGCCACCCCAGCCTGTGTTCGCAACAGCCCAACGGCGGCAGCAATGACCAGGAACAGGAGAGATAGAATTTGAATTTTGCGCATCGAAAACTCCTTCCGTCGTGAACAAGCCCTGACAGGCCGCTGAAATGGCGCAGTTAGATCGCCGTGCCGAGCGAAGCGACGGATTTGTTTCCGCTTCTCTTGAGGAGAAGCAGATGCTTGCTCAGCAAGACGTTCTGGCTTTTCCGCAGCCTGTCTAAACTAAACTAAACTAAACTAAACTAAACTAAACTAAACTAAACTAAACTAAACTAAACTAAACCCCGGAAGACCTTTGTATCGGCTCGCCACGGTAATGTCAATCAGGAAAGGAGCAAAAGGGAGAACAGGGACACGCCTCAACTGATGGGATAACCAGCCGGGGGAGACTCCTGACCAGTGCTCTTGTGTTAAACTGAATTATTGCTTCAGCAAGTCCGATTCGGTCAATACAGGTGGAGAGGGCATGGCTGACGAGAAGAACGAGTCAACAGGATTCAAGGTAGTTGACCGGCGCAATTTTACGGAAAGCGGTTCGCGGCGGGAGGAAGGCGACGTCCCCCAAAGGGAGGACTCTCCCAGCGTCTTGCGGTCCACGACGGTGAAAAACGCTCCGGCACAGGCGGAGCGGCGCGGACCGGTGCCCGTTGGCAAGCGTGAGCCTGAAGAAGAAGTGGAAGAGCCCGAGGGCTTTGGCAGTTTCGCCACCCTTGTTTCCTATCTCAGCACCACCGCTATGTTCCAGCTCGGCCTGCTGCCTGGACCTGGCGGCGAGCGCATACCCACCGATTTCGTGAACGCCCGGCGAACCATCGATCTGCTGGAAGTCCTGCAGGAGAAGACCCGCGGCAACCTGACCGAAGACGAGAGCCGGATGCTCGAAGAAGTGCTGTATGAACTCCGCATCAGCTTCGTCGAAGTCCAAAACCACTTGACACGAAAAGGCCAATGAGGCTCACATTTCTGGGAACGGGCACCTCCACCGGCGTTCCCCTTCTCGCTTGCGAGTGCCCGGTTTGCAGGTCGACAGACCCTCGCGACAAGCGGACTCGGCCCAGTCTCGAAATTGAGTTTGACGGTCGGGTGGTGGTCATTGACACTGCACCGGATTTCCGCCAGCAGGCACTACGGGAACACATTATGCGCCTCGACGCGGTGCTCTACACCCACACCCATGCCGATCACCTTATGGGTCTGGATGATGTGCGGGCATTCTACTTCCGCCAGCAGACTCCAATTCCGATCTACGCCAGCGCCCCTTCGATGGCCGATATCCGCCGCGTCTTCGAGTACATCTTCGATCAGAGTTATCCGTACGGAGGACTGGCAAAGCTTGACCCCTGCCTTATCGATGGCCCTTTCGACCTGTGGGGCGAGACCTTTACGCCAGTGCCGGTGATGCACGGGACACTGCCGATCCTCGGCTTCCGCGTTCGCAGCGTGGTATACATCGCCGATTGCAGCACGATTCCGGACGAGTCATTGCCCTTGCTTCAAGATCTCGACGTCCTGGTGATTGAGGCACTGCGTCACACGCCTCATCCCGCGCACTCAACGCTTGAGCAGTCACTGGCCTGGGTGGAGCGCCTCCAACCGCGGCGAGCCTTCTTTACGCACATGACGCACGACCTGGGCCATGATCAGACCAATGCCTTACTTCCGCCCCACGTAAGACTTGCCTATGATGGTTTGATTGTGGAAGTGTAGCCGACGCTGGGATTTCGGTTTCGAAGCTGCTGGCATGCAAGTTTTTCGCCATCTCGACAAAATCGCTGAACAACACCATTCGAGTGCCGTCACCATCGGCAATTTCGACGGCGTTCATCTCGGACACCAGGCGCTGGTGGCTAGTGTGGTCGCGAAGGCATGCGCCGACGGTGCGGCCGCCACCGCGATCACGTTTGAGCCCCATCCGCTTCGCCTGCTGGCGCCGGAACGCGCTCCCAAGCTGCTCACCACGCTCGACGACAAAATTCGCCTGATCGGTGAGACGGGCATCCAGACCTTGCTGGTGCTTCCCTTCGACACCCAGCTCTCCCGTTTGTCGCCGCGTGAATTTGTCGATCATATTCTGGTGGAGAAGTTGCGAGCCAGCTCAGTTCACGTCGGGCCCAATTTCCGCTTTGGGCATCGCCATGCCGGTGACGTCAAGCTTTTGGGTGAAATGGCGGCGGAGAGGGGATTCACCCTGGATGTGCATGAAGGTGTGAAGGTACGCGGCGAATGGGTTTCGAGTTCCCGAATCCGCGAACTCGTTGCCGAGGGACGAGTTTCAAAGGCAGGACGCATGCTCGGCCGTCCCTTTTCTCTTTCGGGATCGATCGTTCACGGATCGGGCATCGGCCGCAGCCAAACGGTTCCCACCCTGAATCTCGCGCCGGTGGAAGAGCAGTTACCGCGGAACGGGGTCTACGTGACACGGACCCGCGTGAATGGCGAGCAGTATGACTCCGTGTCAAATGTCGGACACAAACCGACTTTCGGTGAACATCCGATTACCATCGAGTCCTATCTATTGAACTTCACCGGTACCCTGCAGGCAGCGCGTATGGAAGTGGAGTTCCTGCACCGTCTTCGCGACGAGGTGAAATTTCCAGACGCCGCAGCACTCAAGTCGCAAATCCAGCGGGACATCGGACACACGCTTCAATATTTCCGGCTCCTGAGGCTGTTCAGATCCCGGCAAAAACGAGAGTCCGGCTATCTCCTTGGCCGCAAAGGAACAAAAGGCATGACGTGACCGCTTCACGGCAATTTGAGGTGCGGGAAATCTGCGGAAAAAGTGCGGGAATCCAGCGGGAATTCTTCGGAAATCGGGGTCAATCAGCCCTTCCCGCCCGGAACTGAGCCGGCTCTCTTTCTCGCGACGAATTGTTATTTCGAGTCGGGAACCCCGGAGGTCCACCGAGCATCTGATCGATGACCCGTGGTAATGCAGCCCATTGGAGGAGGACAAATGGCTCACTACTCCAGGCGTGATCTCCTGAAATCAGGACTTGCCGCAGCGGCGCTCGCTGGTGCCGGAAGTTTGCGGCTGAGAGCGGCGCGCGAAACAGCGACGGATTGGGTAACGCTAGGGAAGTCTGGCGTAAAGGTCACCCGGCTCGCCTTTGGCACCGGCACCTTGAGCGGGCGAGTCCAGCGCGACTTGGGACAAGACCAATTTACGCGGTTGGTCCGCTACGCCTACGACCGCGGCATCCGGTTCTTTGAGACCGCCGAGTCTTACACCGAGATGCACAGGATGCTGGGCTTAGCGCTGAAAGGCATTCCCCGCGATAGCTATCGGCTGATGTCGAAGGTGACGACCCATGATGGCATAGATCCGTCGCAAAAGATCGACGAGTTGCGCAAGCTCGCCAGTACCGAGTACTTCGACGTGATGCTGCTGCACTGGCAGCACGTTTCAACCTGGCCCACCGACAGCATGCGGTGGCAAGACGGCATTTTGGAAGCCCAGTCGAGGCAGGTTGTGGTAGGGCACGGCGCGTCAGTGCACGGCCTCCCGGCGTTACGCCAGTTTCCGGGGAACAAGTGGCTCCAGGTGGCGATGATCCGGATGAATCATAAAGGCACGAGGATGGACGCGGAAGACTACAACACGGACGGATTGGGAAATGTTAGCGAGGTCGTTACACGCGTGAAACAGGTCCGCAAAGCAGGTATGGGCGTGATCAGCATGAAACTCGTGGGAGAGGGTGCCTTCACGGCCCGTGAGGATCGCCAGGCGTCGATGAGGTACGCGTTCAGGAACGCGGGCGTCGATTGCGTGACGGTCGGCTTCAAGAACACGGCAGAGATCGACGAAGCCATTGAGAATCTAAATCTGGCGCTCGCATAGCAGACGGGTGCAACTTCCTTCTCGCCTGGGACCGGGCGCGGTTTACTGGGCACGGCCGTTCAGGGCCTCCTCCTCAAGCTTCGCCATTTTAGAAACACGCGGGCTCTACACCTTTAGGTTCTTGAGGTAGTTGTAACTCATCTCGAGACTCTTGAACACTGGCCGATCGCAAAAATCCTGTTCGACGTAGTAGTGCCTTAGGCCGCCGCCGGACGCTGCCGCCAGAATCCGCTTCCAATCGATACAGCCGCGTCCAACCTCGGTAAAGGGCCCCGGGCCTGGATCCGGATCGGTCGTGGGAGCATAGCCCGGCTTCCGGTCCTTGATATGAAGCAGTGGAATTCGACCGGGGTATTTCTTGAAGTATTCCACCGGATCTCGCCCAGCTCGAGTGAGCCAGTAGCAATCGATCTCCAACTGGACAGATTGTGGATCGGTGTGACGAAGAAGCCAATCGTAGGGAACGACACCGTCATGTTCCCGGAACTCGACATTTAGGTTGTGGTAGGCGAACTGGAGACCCGCCCTTTTGCATTGCTCGCCCGTCGCGTTCATCAAGTCAGCAAGGCGCTTATAGTCATCGAGAGGATTGAGCTTGGAAACATCGCCCACGCTGCCACCCAAGTAGCGCACGCCAATCTCACCCGCGTACTCAATAAGTGGCTCCCATCGAGACTTGGCTTCAGAAAGCTGGTATCTAGGCCTCAGGCTGTAGGAAAGGGTGTGGCTACTCGGCGCCACCAGGCCGGCCGAGCTCAACAGGCGACGAATCTCCGAAGCTTTCCGCCCGTAAAAGTCGAAGAGTTCAACTTCTTTATAGCCGATCGCGGCGACTTTCTCCAAAGTACCGGGAAAGTCTCGCTCGCATTCGTGCCGCACCGTGAATAGCTCCAGGCCGATAGGAAGACCAAGAGGCTGGGCCCTCAGAAGCCCCGCCTTTTGATTTGCGGCCACGGCGGCGAGCCCGAACATGCCTGCTCGCAGGAATCGCCTTCGCTCGAAAGACCTGATGCGGGTGGAATTTTTCATCCGGTTTTCCTTTGCAAGCGTTCGAGAGGATGGGGTTCTTCCCGATAAGAGTCTTCCGGCGCCTCCTCTAACACGACAGCAAATCGGAACTCCTCACCGTTATAATCCTAAGTCTCTGGTCTTGTGGCCCTTTCAAAAATGGTCTGTTAAATACACTAGCACAATGAGGACTCATGCCAAAACGACGACTCCTTCTATTCTCCCTTGCCGCGGTCTTTTTTCTCGTATTTCCGAACTACGGATTCTCCACTGCGGAATCCGTGGCCCGGCGGCAGTCTCTCGATGGAACCTGGCAACTCTGGTTTGACGAAAAAGCTGACTGGCAGCACGAAAAGCTCGTACTTGATTCGAGCGACCTGAGCAAGGTGCCGAACTATCCGCCCAGCATCGGCTGGGATGAGATGCTCAAACGGGGGCAACCCTACACGGTACCCGCGACATGGGACGAGCACTTTCCTCATCATCACGGCGCCGGTTGGTATTGGCGCGAGTTGCGGATTCCAACTGCTGCCCGTGGCAAGCTGATCCGGCTAAGCTTTGCGGCCGTGCGGCAACACGCCGAGGTCTACCTGAACCGCAAACTGGTCGGCTACAGCCTGGAGGGATTCACGCCCTTTGTGGTTGATATTACCGCCGCGGCTCGCTACAACGAGCCAAACCTGCTGGCGGTGCGCGTTACCAACGCCGGCGGCGGAGACTCCTGGGCAGATTTCGTTCCGATCGTCTGGGGTGACGTCCATCTGCCCGACAGCCATGACTTTGGCGGAATCTGGCAGCACGTGGATCTGCTGATCACGGCGCCCACCTTCATTGAGAATGTATACGCGGCGCCACTCGAGGACCTCACGACGGTGCGCGTGGTCACCACTGTCACCAACACGCGTGCCGCGGCTCAAAACGTAGCGTTGAGTTATGAAGCCGAGGCGGCTGACGGAAAAAAGGTGGCGGACGGGATCGCCTCCGGTTCGGTACCCGCCCACAGCCAGCAGTCATTCGAAACAGCAATCAAGATCCCTCAAGCCGAATTGTGGTCGCCTGATACACCGAAGCAATACCGACTCATAACTCGGCTGCGAGGGCGCGGCGAGCACGACCAGGTGGAGACCGCTTTCGGCATGCGCTTCTTCTCCGAGAAGAACGGGAAGCTTTTCCTGAATGGGCATCGCGTGGTGGTGCGCAGTAGCATCAATTTCGGTTTCTACCCGTACACTGTGGCCTATCCCTCGATCGAGTTCGCGGAAAAGGAGATCCGGGCCGCGAAGGCTTTGGGGCTGAATACGCTTTCCTGCCATCGCACGGCTTGCACTCCGGCGCTGCTAGATGCGGCTGATCGCCTGGGCCTGATGATTTACGAGGAACCCGGAGGCGCGCCACGCGAAAGACAGCCCGAGCCACAGTCGCCGGCAGAAGCTTTCGAGCGCCAGGCTTTTCTCGCGAAACTCAATCGGCTGGTGGTCCGCGATCGGAATCACCCGGCGCTTGTCTGGTGGAATATGGCCAACGAGGCTTTCAGCGATGTTGTCAACGATCCCGCCCACTTGAAACCTTACATCGATCAGCTTATGCGCACCACTCACCGCCTTGATCCTTCGCGTTTCGTCACCTACACGTCCGCCCGGCAGACTACGGTGATGCTGCGGCCTTTTGAGGACGAGTATGGGTTTCTCTACGACGCCCACACCGTGGAAAACGTGCCGGCCGTGTGGCGGGACGTTTTGACAATCGAACACTCGCGTTTCCAGGCGCCCGCAACCAACGAGGTCGCCTACAACGGTGAAAGCCGCAATCTCGATTCGCTGGGCGACTTACCGATGCTCGCCGCCAAGTTCTCGAGCTCACCGGCAGGGTCCTACGAAGCGGAGTGGCGTCACTGGGCCGAGATGCTCGAGCGGGACTTCGCGCGATACCAGCTAGGCAAGTATTTCAATAATACGAGCGAACTATGCCGCCTGATTGGGCTTCAGCAAGGCGAGGGTTTCAGCCGCGAAGTGGAAGCTGTGCGCCTCTCCGATGCGGCGAGTGGGCTGGCCCTTAACGGTTGGCAGTCGCATGCCGGTGTCTGGCTTACCTTCTCTGATGGAAGCAAGATGCCCGCCCACTGGACCTCAGGATTGGTGGACACACTGCGCAATCCCAACTTCCCGCCGGAGATGCTGGCCCATGTGAATGAGCCGGTCCATCTGGCAGTCGTTCCCATTCCAAGTGTCACTTACGCAGGAAGCAAGGTACAGGTGACGGTGAGCCTGATTAACGAACAGCAACTCAAGGGTGCGGGCGAACTCGTGGTCAAGATGTCCGGTCCCGGAAGCACGGGTGAGAAGACTATCGAAAAGCAGGTCGAGATCGAAGGCGATTCTCTGACGTTCGTTCAACCGCTGGTTGAGGTGACACTCTCGCCCCAGGGGATGTCCCCCCAAAGCGAGTCGTATCTCATTGAGGCCGAGCTGCACCTCACTGGAGGCAAGACCCTGAAAGGCCAACGGCCGATCCTGGTGGAAAACCAGTCTGCTTGGACGCTGCCCTCCGGCGGAATCGAAGTCCAGGACTCCACGCATATGCTGGACAAGTACCTCGAGGCAAAATCCGATCTTCTATGAAAACACTGCCAGTCCCTCGGCCAAATGGCAGCCCGTGATCCTGGTCTACGATCCCGGGCAAGGTGATTTCGGCTCCGTGGTATGGAGCGCCCAGGAGATCGAGCGTTCCGTTGCCGAGCAGGGACGGACTGTCTTGTTCTGGGCGCCCGGCCCTGAGCACGGCAAAATGGTGGTCGAAACCTTGCAGAAACTCAAAGTGCTGCCGGCGAGTTCATCGGTCGCGCCTCTGGGACTGCACTGGTTCGGCGGATGGGAATTCAATACGCCCCACCCGGTGTTTGCGGGATTGCCGGCGCCGGTCGTCTTTGGGCAGGATTTTTCCAGCGCCTTCGGCTATTGGGGGATCACCGATTTTCCGGGCAAGCTGATCGCGGGATTGATCAACGCACCCCCGCAGATAGCGGTAACGCTGGGCGAACTGCCCTTCGGCAAAGGCAAGATCCTGGTCTGCTCGCTGAACCTCCTGCCCTATCTGGACAAGGATCCGGTGGCGGATCGAATCTTCGCGCAGCTCCTGAACTATGCGGTCACGAGCGCTGCGGTTTCAAGTGAAGAGCTGCGCAGAACCGTCGCCGGACAACGCTAACCCTTGCGCCGAGCCACAGCTGCGGCCAGAGGCCGTGGCGCCCGCTTTCACTTGAGAGTTTTCAAGAACGAGACGATCTGCCAGATCTGTTGATCGGGCAGCCTTGACCACGACGGCATGCCCTTACGAACCCTGCCGTTACGCAGCGCCCAGAAGAGCACTCCGGGAGCAGCCTCTTGTATGCTGGGCGAACGCAAGTCAGCCGCGCGGTCGAGCCCGCGCGCATCCGGACCGTGGCACTCGGCGCAGTACTCGACAAAAAGCTTGCGCCCGGCAGCGATGGCTTTCGCTTGGCCCTCAAAGGGATTCCTTAGCGTTTGGGCCCGAGCCGGAGCCTTGCTAAGCTGAGCTGCAGGACCGTCTTCGTCCTTAGGCAGACGGGCGATCAGGGTCAGGGGAAGGACAGCGAAGGTCATCCCCGCCAGGGTGGCCCAAAGGCTTGGCCGCAGAAGTCTCAGCTTGCCTCGTAGAGACAGTCGCGTCAGGTTCATCGAAACCACCTCCTGACTTGGCGGTCGAAACGAGGTATTTCGTAGGAAACACCGGCCCGTATCAGGAAATGCGCACTCGCACGGTTCAATCCGAAAGTCGGTGAGATCCGAAAGGAGGTACCGCTCGGAAGATTCCAGGCTAGTAGTGGACCCACATAGTGCGCGGTACCCGGAAGTCCAAACTGGTGCCAAGTGCCCAAACCGCCATAGAACTCGACTCCTGCCCTGAAGTTCTCCCGGCAGAAATTGCATTTTCTTTCACTTGCGGCCAGCGCCAGGGCCCGGCTCACGCCGGCGGCGTATCCGAACTCCCACGGTTCGTTCGAGAGGTTCTTCTCACCAATGAAGTTTTCAGAGATGTTCCATCCCTTATAGTCGCTGGATAGGATCAGCTTGGTTTCAATTTCATGTTCCCGTTCGTGCCTCGCCTCGCTGTTCGGTGCTGCGAGATCATCTACCGTGTCGTGGTTGACCACCTCCAGCAACGACTTATCGGCGCCGCTAATGTTTTCAAATTCCAGGTATAGCACCGGATTGATCCAGTGATGATCCGCCAAGGGCCGGAATCGGTTTTCCCAGCGGAAGCCGGTGAAGAGGGTGGATTGCCCGCGAGTAGTCTGGCCGTCGAGATAAACCTCGGTGGTCCACCAACCCTTAACCCCGTATTCAAGCTCGGTCCATCCGCCCAGAAAGCCGGGAGCCGCGCGTGGCAAACCGAGGACTGGGTTGAACGAAACCTCGAAATTACCGGGCTCCTCCAGCTCGTCATCGTAGGTAACAAAATATGGCTTATCGGCCTTTGCTACTCCAACCAGTGCCAGCCAAGCCAGGGTTAACAGGGAAAGTTGCCCCAGAGAGGATCTTCCCATGAACATAATCTCCTTTCTCTTGTGCCGAAAGCAGCCGAGGTACTATAGATGCGACTAAGTCGCATCTACTGGGAAACGAACAACCCTTTTGCCTTCGTTTGGAGCGCTGCCTCACCCGCAATGCTGGCAGCGGCCTCCCGCTTCCACGCGCATCGTCGTGATCTCGAAGTTGTTTTGCCGGGAGATTTCGTCTTTGAGTCTATCGAGCGCGGGGCCGGCGAATTCGATAATCGCCCCGCATTTCAGGCACGCCAAGTGCAGGTGGTCCCGCGCAGTTCGGACCTCGTAGTAGTGCTTTTCCCCTTCCATGTGCATCAGATCCAATTCGTCGATCAAACGGAGTTTCTTCAGCAGCTCAATTGTTCGATAAACTGTGGCGCGATTGATTCCCGAGTTTCGTTTCCGGGCAAGCTCCAGAAGCGTCGCTGCATCAAGATGCTCCTGCGCCTCCTCAAGCGTTTCGACCAACGCTTGACGCTGAGCCGTAATACGAAAGCCTTTGGACGAGAGCTCTTCGAGCAACGACATCGCGCAGCCTTTCGCGGGTTCCACGGAGAACAACTCAGCCAGCGGAACCATACTTGACTCTTTCGTACAGATTAAACATGGAAAGCATCCCTGCCAATGGATATGCAGCAGAACGCGATTTTGGAAACTCAAACGGAGAATCCGCCGCGCTCAAAAGGAACCGCAGCGTCTAAAGTAAACATGTGTTATAGCCTGGCTACGCAGATCAAGCCCGATCGACGACAACAACGGGCTCAGGGGGTGGCGACTACACGGCGGGTTGTGCATGTTATGCGGGCATCCGGCTACGATCCAGACTGCCTTGCCAGCGGCTCCGAAGGTGAGCGATGCGCCGGCGCGATTAGTTTAGCGGGGCTCCAACCAGTTCGATACCGAAATTGTGCGCAATCGCTCCGAGCTCCTTGATCGCCTCAGGAGACGGCGGGCCGAGTGGCGGGGGTAGCTCGTCGCGCTCGGCTTCTCGCCCCACGGTGCGCACGAACCGCTCGAAATCACTGTGGGCAGTGACGGTGATCCAATGCCCACCTGCTGGAGAGTCGATCCGATACGTGTGGGGAATACCTTTCGGCGCCAGCAGAATCGCTCCAGGCCCGTAGCGCTGAGTCTCGTCCGCCAGCTGGAAGCGGAACTCTCCTTCAAGGATTTGGAATACCTCGTCCTCGGTGTGATGAAAGTGCAGCGGAGGCGAATCACCGAAGGGTGCGCGATGCTCGAGGACCGAGAGGCCGTCCTTGCCATCCGCTTGCGCGATACAGACATGCACCAGGGAGTTGAGAAACCAGATTCGTCTCGCCGACATGTCTCCTCCTGACGTGATGGCCATTCCGTAGACCGTCCGCCGTGATTGCGCAACCGCGAGGAACGCCATGCGTGCGCTGCCGGCCGGCGCCATTCACGTGATGGACCGCGTACGGCAATTAACCCAAATCGCGTCACGACTGTTCAACTCACAACGGTTCAGGAGCTCTTAACTTGCTGAACATACCCCCCAAAGTTCCGCATTGTTTCCAGGAGGGAGTCTCCGCCGAACTTATCAAGCATGGCCCCTGCGAGGCCTAATGCCACCATGCTCTCACCGATCACTCCGGCCGCCGGCGCCACGCAGATGTCTGAGCGCTCGTAGGCGGCCTTCACCGGTTCCTTGGTCGAGAAATCCACTGACTCGAGCGGTTGCCGCAGCGTGGAGATGGGCTTCAAGTACCCGCGGACCACGATGTCTTCGCCGTTCGAGATGCCTCCCTCGAGCCCACCGGCGCGGTTCGATTTACGGATAAACCGCGACCCTACGCGGTCATACCCGATCTCATCATGCACGCGCGATCCTGCCAGGGCGGCGTTTTCGATGCCGTCGCCGATCTCTACCGCCTTCACCGCCTGGATCGACATCACCGCTTGCGCTAGGATGCCGTCGAGCTTCTCATCCCATTGCGCGTGCGATCCCAGCCCGGGCGGAACGCCGTGGGCGATCACTTCGAAGATCCCGCCCACGGTGTCGCGGGTCCGCAAGGCCCGATCCACTTCTTCCTTCATGCGCGCCTCCGCCTCCGGATCGATGCAATTGAGCAGGATATCCTCCTTTTCGCGGAGGGCCAGAACCTCGGCGAAGGTGTAATCATTGCGCTCGAGCGCTGCCATACCCACGGCCACCACATGGCTCGCCACTTCGATGCCAAATTCTTTCAGCAGCAGCTTCGCCAGGGCCCCGGCCGCCACTCGCGCGGCCGTCTCCCTTGCGCTGGCCCGTTCGAGCACGTACCGCGCCTCGCGGAAGTTGTACTTCAGCGCGCCCGCCAGATCCGCATGGCCCGGCCGCGGCGCCAGAAGCGGCTTGTGCGCAGCCTGTGCCTCAGCCGACTCCTCTACCGCCATCGCCAGTTCCCAGTTCTTCCAGTCACGATTCTGGATAAGAATGGTGATGGGTGCACCGATGGTCTCGCCGTGACGGACGCCCGAGACAAATTCCGCTGTGTCCATCTCGATCCGCTGGCGTCCCCCGCGGCCGTAGCCGCCTTGCCGCCGCCGAAGTTCACGGTTAATGTAGCCGAAGTCCAGGCGAAGCCCGGCCGGGATGCCGGAAACCGTCGCCACCAACATCTGACCGTGCGACTCGCCCGCGGTATGAAATCGCAGCCTGGGAATGGTAACCGTCCTCTGCCCGACCGCCCCGCCCAACGCCTTTGACTATGGCAGCTAGCTGCCGCACTCCAAACCTGCACAGTAAAGGTGGATACTAACCGGCCAAACCTGTTATTTTAGCGAATTGGCAAAGACAGGTAAAGGTTAACATCTGATTCACAACCTGCCGACGAAAGAGGGCCGAAACTGAATTGCGCTATCTGATTATCAGCGACATTCACTCGAATCTGGAGGCGCTCGAGCGGTGCCTGGAACTAACCGAGGGCCGCTATGGCCGAACCTTGTGTCTGGGCGACCTAGTGGGCTACGGCCCCGACCCCAATGCCGTCATCAAGCGCACGCGCAGCATTGCCGAGGTGATCATCCGGGGCAATCACGACCAAGCCTGCGCCGGGCTTACCAATGCCGACGATTTCAATCCCCTAGCCCGCTACGCCACCTTCTGGACGCGCCAACAGCTGGCCCCGGAAAATCTCGCCTTCCTGCAGCGCCTGCCGCAGGGGCCGGTGACGCTACCGGGTTTTGAGCTGGTGCACGGCTCGCCGCTTGATGAAGACGAGTACATTGTAGGCGCTCAAGAAGCCATACCCGCCCTCGAGAACCTCGCGACTTCGGTGGTTTTCTTTGGACACACTCACCAGCAGGGAGGATTCATGGTTACACCTGAGGGCCGTTTCCAACAGATCGTCATTTCCCCCCTGGAGACTGACGACAGCCCTCCCGATCACGGCAGCCGGGGCGGAGTGCAGGCCTGCGCTCTCGAACTCGAGCAAGGCGGCCGCTACCTCATCAATCCGGGATCTGTCGGCCAGCCTCGTGATGGCGACTGGCGCGCTGGGTTCGCCATCTTTGATAATGAAACGCTTGAGGTCGAGTACTATCGTACCCCTTACAACGTCGCCGAAACCCAACGCAAAATGCGCCAGGCGCAGTTGCCCGATCCGCTGATCTCCAGATTGCGAGTCGGAAGATGATCCGGATCGGAGCCTGCGGGGTCGCAACATCGGCTGATCGCGATCGTCACCTCGATAGCGCTCCTTAAGACTCTCAGCGAGCATCCTTCGAGCCTTTCAACTTCAGCTCGAAAGTCCTGATCTCACTGGCGCCAAGCTCGAAGCTCAAATTGTTATCCTGAAAGTCAGCCTTGCGCACCCGGTCTCCCACCAGATTGACTTCATCCACGCTGGCGATGCCAGGTTGGATCTTGATCTTCACGCCATCCGTTTTTTGCCCACCGGCCTCGTACACCCGCAGGATCAGGTTGCCGTTCTGGCCTTTGCTTAGTGCACTAGTCACCACATTGGACGGCGAGACTTCGAGCAAACCCCAGCGCGGGGGCAGCGATCCCGAGTGTCGTGCCAGGGGGCGTGCTACCAGAGGGTTATTGAACTCCAGGCCCGACCGATACACACCCGCACTGCGGAAGTCGCCCGCGTGAGGCACGATGGCATAGTCGAAGACGCGCTTCTCGCCGAGTTCGAGTCCCAGATCGGAAGAAACGCCGGCTTCGTAGCCTCCAAAGAACGGATAGGCCGTGATCCGCGCCGAACGCAAAAGAGAGAGGATCAGCGTTCCGGAGGCGACGTTGTTGCCAGGAAGGCCACGATTGAGCAGGGCCACGCCGCGGGCGCCGTCGCTCCAGTCGATCCAATTCTGAGCCGGGAATTCCTGGTCTTTTGGCCGCTCGATGGCGCCAAAGGGAATCTCGTCAAAGCGCGATCCCTTGCCGATCGAGGTCGGAAACAGCATGCGATAGCGAACCGATTTGTCGTTGTTCACCAGCTCGGTTTGGATGTCGAGGCGCGGGACACCGCGATAGAGCCGCACGGTGGTGGCAAAACTTCCGGCTCCAAACGGATGGGAGATACGGAACTCGGAGAAGACCGGTCCGGGCTCCGTTTTGCCGTCGCCCCCGACCCATTCATTGCTAAGGTGGAACCGGCCCGCAACCGGAAGTCCCTGCTTGGTGGTCATGGCAGTCAACCGGCCGCCGTTGAGGGTACCGTAGAGCTCCCAGAAGTCGCCGCCGTCTTGTTCTTCGGCCACGACGTTCGCCGCCTGATCGCCAATCGCATTCCACTCGCCGGAAGGCGACCTCACCAAAAGTTTGGTCAGGGCGCCGGTCCAGAGGTCAAAGGTCGCCCGATAATATTCGTTCTCGATGGACCCCACGTCCTCATGCATGGTCGATGCCGATTCCTGGCCGGCGGAGGACGCAGTCTGGCGGGCGACTGAGTTCGCAGAGTGCGGCTGTTTCTGAGGCAGAATTCGATAGAGGCTGTAACCGAGGGCATGAACATCACGGGCCACAAAGAACACTCTTGCGTCCTTAATCCCGCCATCCGGATAGCGTTCGGCTTCTACAAGCTGCGCCGGAACCGGTTGGCCGGAGGAATCGAGCAGGCGAACCGAGGTGACAGCCGGTTCCGAGAAGCCGATCTTGACGTTGGCCACATCGGTCCGCAGCCATCCGAGGCTGTTAAAGACCAGAACCGGTATGCCTTCGGCGCTTGTATCTACTTTGGAACCTATGGCATCGAGATCGGTCTCGACCATCTCGTCTCCCAGGCTCTTTGAGAACTCGTAGCCCCGCATGGTGTCCTGGTAGACCTTGTCCACCATCGTTCCGGAAGCCAAATCGTGCGCCTGATTAAAAAGGACCGGCTCCCAGGCGCGCTCCAGATTCTGGTTTGTGGCCGCCAGGCCCAGCCACTTCCCCAGCGCACCGAGTTTTTCCGCGGTAGTGAGGATCCGTTCAAGGTTTCTCATCCATTGTTTGACTTCGATGCGGTTACTGTAAATGCCTTGAAAGACTGGGTTGAGGTCGCCCTTGATCACGGGCCGTTCGCTGCGTCTCGCGACAATCGATTCGAAGTCGGTGGGCACGCCGAAGCGCAAGGCAAAAGGCTCACCACTCTGCCGGTTGAACTCGCGGACCATCGCCGGCAGGGCGTCTTCCGGTTCAATTACGTCTGCTCCGGCAAGCACGACGCGATCCGGCCACCGGGAATAATGATCGAACGACATCCATACGCCTTGTGCATATTGAGAAAACTGAGAGGCATTAGCGGGTGAGGGATAGAACATGCCGTATCCCCAGGGCAGCCAAAAGGCGGGAATCCGAGAGCCATCAATGCCCTCCCACATCGATTCGGACGGAACGTCGTTCCCCTGGACACCACGTTGAAACCAGTAGGAGTTATAACCGGCCAGCTTCAGAAGTTGCGGCATCTGAGCGTGATGCCCAAATGTATCGAGGGCCCAGCCCACGTTGACATCCAGGCCCAACTCGCGCTTGCAATACCCCTTGCCGTACTGAACCTGACGGATCCAGGATTCACCGCTGGGAATATTGACGTCGAGCATCACGTCGTTGGCGCCCACAATTTGCAGGCGGCCCTCGGCCACGAATTTGCGAAACTCGGGTACCTCTTCCGGATAGCGCTCGAGGAACGGCCTGATGTAGGCCACCTGATCGAGGACGAAGCGGTACTCAGGATAAGTTCGCAGGAGATAGAGTGCTTTGAGAATGTTGGGCAGGCCGGATTCAAGGTACTCTTCGCGCGTCTTGAATACGGCCCCCTCCCAATGGGTGTGAGGCACGATCCAGAGCGTGGGCTGTGAATTCGTCCCTGCCTGAGCCCCTGCGGCCGCTGCAGGGGCAGAAGGGTGCCGGGAATTCTCCGCGAGCAGCGAGATCGAGATGAAAACACCTAGAACAGAACTGAGAACAATTCGCTGTGGCACATGCCTCCTTATGCGATCCAAATGCAATCCACGCGGGCGCTTCAGTGTCCGGCAACCTCTGGGGCGCGCTTGATGCGGGTATCCGTGAAGTTGTCGCGGTCATCGGTGCTGCGTGTCGAGAACTCCGAGACAATCGCGCCTTCCGGGCCCGCCTGGAACCAATGCGGGGTATCGGGGTAGATGGTGTACTGTTCGCCCGGGTGGAGAGCCACCTGGTGCCAGACAGTATAGTGAGCCTCGGAACCCGACGGCAACTTGCACGCCGGATCCAGGGTGGGCGACCCTTTCACGTAAAGGTAGACAATACCCCAACGGCAGCGGAAGGTCTCCTCCTTCCCCAAGTCCGTTCCGACGGTCGGGTGCCAGTGCTCGGGACAGGTCTGGTGCGGGAACATCACCAGTTCCTTTGCGCACACGCGGTCCGTATTGACGTAGGTCAGGATCTCGAGGCCGGTTTTCTCCAACTCCCCTAGTCCAAAATCCGCGACTTCGAGCCGCTCCTGCTCTGCAGGCGTCAGCACAAAGCCCACCTGTCCCAGCATGCGGACCGATCGTTCGACGGCTGATTTGTATTGCTCTTGACTGATCATTGCTTCTCCTCTTCCGGCTCACTATGAATTCGTGAGTCTCTTATGCTGATCTTGACAAAACCCGGCACGTACCTTTCGAGGCCGGCGCAGGGCGCTTTATTTTTAGGTCTGCGGGCGTCCAAGCCGGGAGAAAGGCAGACCCAAAGATCCAGGTCTGCTCCGACCTGGCCATTCCACGGGCCACGGGCAGGAAACTTCACTGCACACGAACCGTCAATATCTCATGCGGGCGGAAACTCAGGTGAATCGTGTTATTCGCCAGATCGAGATTGTGGAGATCATCTTCCACGGCGTTACACAGGGTAGCAGACTTCAGGGTCGTCCGTGGAAGCGTGAGTGCAGCGGGAGTGGCGTGCCCCGCAGCTTCCTGCAGTCTCAGAATCGTTCCTCGTCCGTCCTCCGCAATCTTCCAATCGACGAGGACCACGCCCGGCTGGTCGATCTCGAAGAGCTCGTTCCGGCGGCAGGAAGAGGTCGGGGCGGATTGCCGACCTTGTCCTGATCCATGACGTAATTAAGCTCAACCGGCCGCATGCTTTCCCAACCGAGCCGGGTGAGGGCCAGGGGATCGAGGCTGGCTGCACTGGTCATCACATAGCGGAACACGAATTCTCCGCCCTGGGCAGCGCGATAGTTCGTATCCCAGTAGTTATTCATGACGTACGAGAACATGGTCGAGCTTTTTGGTTGGAATTCGGACGGCCAGAGGCCGCGATTGATGTCCCCAAAGCTGGCCAGCGGCGCGTCGACAGGAACAATACCCACCGCCACATTGCTGTCACGCGAAGCCATCCACTTCTGAACGTTGAACCACTCCAGGCTTGCGCCTTTCATCAGGTCGTGCGCAGGGTCAATCGAGTCATCCTGAGTGGCGTAAACGAATTGCGGGTTTTGAGTGGCTACGGGAAAGGCAAAATACACGCCTTCCTTGGTCGTCACGGACTTCTTCTCGACCTTGTTGATGAATTCGATCTTCTTCGATCTGTCGAAAAGCAGAATCTCGGTTTTAATCCGCGGTGTGTTCACTGCCTGGCTTGTCAGGCGGACCGACAGGCCGAAAGGCGTTCTCGTAACTCCAGTCAGGTGGCCGCCAGCCGCAGCGTTCACAGTTAATTGTGCGAGCGGCCAGGTCTTGATGGGGCGCATGATCTGAGTATTGCCATCGCCACCCGTTACATAGAGGTACTGATTGAACTTATAAGGGCTGTGAGCATCGACTAACTCGCGGTTCAGCTCCTTATCGAAGATACTAGCCACGGACCCGCTCGCGGGATCGACCGTGACGCGATAGAATGAGTTCTCAACCGTAGGATTGTGAAGGGCCATAGAAGCAGGAGGCCCAATCGGCGACGACTCCGGGAAGCTTATGCCATAGCACTTGTAGCCCGCCGCAGGCAGATCCCGGGCGAGAAAGCGCAGGTGCAGAAAGCCTTCCTTGGCCCACAAAACCTCGAAGGGAACATCCTCGCCGCTGGTCAGGTCTTTGATGACGGCGTGGTCAAATAAGTCAGTCTCGACCAGCGCGTCGCGACGCCAGTTGAGTGAGTTGAAAACCACAAGGGTGTGAGCCGGTATGTGGATCTGATCCGCCAACTGGCTCATCGAGCGGTTCACCAGGTCGTCGATTTCGAGTCTGGCCGTCGTCGCGCGAGCGTCCTTCACCTCAAGCTGTTTGACGGTCTCGACGTGATCTGGCTGGGTTATGGAATTCCACGAGGCCCAGGTGTGCTCGGCAAACAAGATGATGTTGCGCCAGATATCTTCGACCTGCTGTTTGGGCGGATGGTGATCTGGATCGAGCGTGTGGGTGATACTCGAAAGCACCTCGGCAGATAGAGCGCGATCCTGGTTGGTGCGGTCTTCACTTACGTAGTAGGCGTCGGCGCCAATGCCGTCTTCCCAGTACGGTCCGCCGTCACCCTTGTAAGTAGGCAGCGCCTGGCCGTAATGGCTGTCGAGGTACTTGAAAAAATCGGGCATGGTGGCGTACTGCAGCTTCGGGTAAGCATACTCGCGATCCCATGCCTGTACGAACGACGCAGTACCGGGCACCAAGTCAGTGTTCTCCACCTGGGTCCCGTAAATCATGACCACGTCCGGCGTGTAATCCGGCCGGTCGTAAGCCTGAAGGAACACCGGCAGCGAGTCCCGCCCCGCGGGCAGCGCCGGAGGCAATCCAAATAGACTTTGCACTTGCATATAGTGGCGTGCATACCAGAAGAGCACTTTCTGTCCATCGGGCCCTTCCCACCAGAAGGGCGACTTCTCGTTCCACTCGCCCCGCGGTATAAACGGCGCGCGCCAGTTATTTCCCGCTGCCGCGAAATACTTGACGCCGGCACTTGCCAGTACGGAAGGGTAGGATCCGGTGTAAGAGGGGACGTCGGTAATGTTGGCGTAATTAAAGGGCAGGTCATACCGTCGCGCCAAAGACTTGGCGAAGTAAAGTGAACGGAACAGGGTCTCGAGCGATGCGTATCCGGTTAGGAGGTTACAGTATTGGACGGGCATGGCGAACTTGTCCTGCCGGATCAGATCGAGGATCTCCTTCTGCTTGGCTTCAGACCGACTATCGAAAAGTTGCTCCATGTTCCAGGACGCATCCATGGAAAAGCGGAATTCCGGATTCTCGCGGATCAGATTCGCCGCCTGATCCAGCACGCGAGGCTGGGTCTCGGCGACTTTGCCTTGGTAGTCCGTGTAACCCACATCGAGATGCGTATGCGGAACGACGTAGAGCGTCCATTTGCGCTCGGGCTCCAAGGCTACGTCGAAAGTACGGGTGGCTCCGGCGGTGACGCGCAGCCGACCTTTGGCCGGGCCCGTCCATTCAGGCAGGTCGAACGTCAGCAGTTGCTCGCCGAAATCCGGTTCGGGCGACAGTCTTGCGGATTTCTGCTGACTGTTAATATCAAGTCGAACTTCGCCGCCCGAGACTTTGCGGCCGAGGCGGACAAGCGCTTCGATGCTTTCGGTGAGACCTTTCGGATCTGTCTTGTAGAAGATAGTGGGTTTAGCGGAAGCCTGTATTGCCGCTGGCAAGAACTTCTTGGAGTGATCGACGGTCAAGCCGACGGCGTCGTAGAAGATGCCCGAGATACCAACGCCAACGGTACCATAGCTACTTTCGGGCGTAGCCGGATCATCGATGCAGGTCAGAACCAGCTTGTTCTCTCCTGTTTTGAGGTAGTCCGTGGGAACGTCGATATCGAGCTTCTGGTAGGAATACTGAGGTATGAAGGCGACGGGAAAGTTGCCCAGATCGTAACTAATTTGGGGTCGCAGATAAAAGAGGCCGCGTTTCCCATTGATTTCTACGCGCAAGTTGGGACGGCGTGGCATGTAGGGAAGCACGCCGATGATCAACTTATACAAGCCGCGGGGCGGAGCCTCCATGGGAAAGAGGATCGTAAAAGGATGTTCGCGAGTGCCGGTCAACGCGTTGGCCGAACCCGGCTGGAATCCAACCCAGTCCTTCCGCCAGTCGCTCTTGCCGACGCTGTAGACCGGGTCGGGCGGGGCGGACGTGAGGGGTCCAAAACCGAAGCTGACCCCGAATTCCTCCGAGGACTGGTCGAACTGGCCAACCTGCCATAGAGTTTGCTCCTGGCCATAGGCCCGCGGCGGTTCGGCGATTATGGCACTGCGTGAAATTACGGCAAACATGCTGAAAAGAAATAGTGCGTGACGCATTGTTCGTCCTTCCCTGAATCACTTGCTCCTTCACAACAGGCTTCCTTGGTGACCACGACTGGAAAGAACGCGGGCGAGGACACCCGAGCTACAACACCCTTTCACCGGGCCACATGACAGCCGACCGCGACAGAATACTCTACGCCTTCAGCGGTGGTACCACAAGGGCTGGCCTTTGACAGCTTTGACAGGGCTGGCCTTTGCCTTCTTTGACTTTCAGATCGAGCACCGAAATGCGATTGCGCCGAGATTCGCTATGAAAAGCTGATCGAAATCCGGACGCCCGAAGGCGCAGTTCGTCGGCTGGCATAAGGCCAGGTTATCAAGATCCTGGCAAATCTACTTGGCGCTCGGGAAACGTAGGTAAGACAGCTGCACCACGCCTACCCCGCGTTCTGCTAACACTTGCTTGTGGGAGTGCTTCGATTCTAAGTAAACTTCCGCTAGGGTACGGGCAGGCGACGGGTTTTTCAAGCCACAAGCCGCAGACCCAAGGATCGGGTCTGCATTGCATTGCAAGGGCGTAAATTCTTGTTTTTTTAGCAAGAATTTTTCGCAGTCTTTCTCCGGAACCGCATAAATAAAGGCCGTCTACACATAGACAATCTACTGGAGAGCAGCTTGATTCTGAACGTTTTTGGTTGCGGCTCCGCCGCGCTGCGCTACTCCTGCTCGGTCACCCCCGTGGCAGGGGAGCTTTGTTTGCGCGGGAGGCAGCGACGATTGCCCGCGACCCACTCGTAAAGAGCCTCGCCGAAAGGCGAAAAGAGGGGGGAAAACAACCCGAGAAGAATCACCGCAATCCACCTGCGACGCGCAAATGAGGCCGGGGGCGCTGCCCAGTAAGGCCGCAATCAGAAAATAGGTTAGCGGGTTGTACAGCAACAGCATTCTGATGGCTTCGAACCCGCCGTAGAATCTCCCCTGGCTTATCAGAAGGAGTCCCCGCCGCAGTGCTTCCTCGGGAATCCCGCGATGCGTCGCTGCCCTCTGGACGGGAATCCAGTTGAACCATTCATCGAGATCGACTTTCTCGAACAGGTTTCTAATCTGAATAACAAGAGGAGAGTCGGCCCGATCGCCAAGATACCCCTGACCGCCTCCGAACGCAACGGGAGATCAGATTGGTGCTTCTGGGTGCTCTCACTGGCCACGGGGTGTGCCAGTTTGCCTATCCCAAGTTACCCATAGACCCAAACTGACCAATACATGTGGGCAAGCACGGCCAGCTATTCACCGGCACCCATCCAGCGTCAAATAACGATTTCAGCGCCACCCTGACCAAATCACTTGGTTGCGTCCGTCGGTTTAGCGGGCTCGCCCGGCGTTGACCCCTTCAGCTTGGCCCGCGCTTCATCCACGCGCTTCTTGAAGTCACCCTGGTCGTTGTGCGAAAGTCCGCTATACATCGACACAACACTCATCTCGCACGTGTTACCAGCCGGCAACAAAGTGACGTGGTTTTTGCCCTGGTTGACCGCTCCGATAACGGACCAATGAACAGAGTGTTTCACATTGTAGTCAGCAGTCATTTTGTCCTCGTCACTCTGCACGTCTTTGTAGTTGTCCGGATTGCCAAGGGCGACTTTGACCGCGCTCCACACCTCGCTGCAAGGAACGGGATAGGTAGTCTTGTAAGTCTTGCTGCGAGCACCGAACGCCGGCAGAGCCAGAGCAAGGGACATCAATGCCGTAGCCACATATCTCATCATGACGTATACCTCCTGGTGACAATGTGCTTCACGAATAGAAAAACCGAAACAGACGGAATTGACCTTTTGCCGTTCCGGCGGCTAAGAATATACACCCATTTGCGTCCAACCGAGACGGAGACTCTGTCCCAGCGGCCTGCAACAGGGTCGCCGGATTCTCAATGGCTGGAGTGGTCGCTCGAGGAAATGACGACAAGTGCCTGGGTGAGCGCATCTCTTCGAAACTGCTTAGCTTCTTCCTCGCTCGCGCCTTGAACACGCGCGAATAGCTCGTCCGCCCTGGCGTTCTCGCCTTTGCTCCGGTAAGCCTGGGCCAGCTGATAAGCAATCGAGCGCGAGTGCGGATCAAGCGCCTGGGCATGCTCGAGGTCGGCAATTGCCCGATCCACTTGATTGGCGCGGAGGGCCAGCTTGGCCCGGTCGAGGTAGGCATAAGACAGATTCGAATCGAGCGACAGCGCTTTATCAAGAGCCTGGCCTGCCTCAGCGAAGGCCGGCGTACCGGGCTCGACGCCTCTCTGGATGAGGGCCTCGGCAAGGAAGTAGTACGCCTTCGGTTCCCGGGAGCCGAGATCGCCGGCCTTCTGGAACGCTTTGACGGCCGCGTCAAGATGGCCGGTTTCGAGCTCGCATAGGCCCAGGGCGACGTAGTTCCCGGGATCTTGGGGTGCCGTGCCGATCGAGCGATTATAATCCTCACGCGCCTCGGCAAACTGCGCCTTCAGAGTGTAGGCTATCCCGCGGCTGAGGAGAAGCTCATGGGCATCGGGGACCCGCTCAATTCCCGAAGAAAGCAACTGCACGGCCAAATCGTAGTTCAGGTGCAGGCAGGATAGCGTGGCTATATTCAGGTAGTTCTGCGGGTCCTTAGGACTGCTGATAATGCCTTGGCGGAAGGCGTCGTACGCGGCCTTGGTATCGCCGACTTTCTCCTCCGCTACACCTAGCAGGCTGTACATTTCGGGATGTTTCTCATTGCCTTCGAGTGATTTCAGAATCTGCACGCAATTCGAGTACTGCTTATTCTCGAAGTAGGCCAGGGCTAGAGCATAGTTCCGCGCGAAGCGATTTGGATAGTCCTCGGGCAGCGACTTGAAAAGCTCGATAGCCGGTTGATAGAGCTCGGCCTGGCCGAGCGCCCAGGCGACCTGGAAGCGCTGTTCGGGAGTGAGCTCAGTGCGTCCGGCCAGCGCGCGCAGCACCTCTCCGGCCTCTGCTCGGTGATCCGTCCGCAGAAGCGCCTGAGCCTTCATCAGCGAGAGGCGTGCGTCCTGCTCCACGGGAGCGGGCGCTTTGGAGAAATAGGCTGAGGCTTGGGCGAAGTTCCGGTGCTCGAATTCATACTGCCCGAGAATGACGTTAACGGCCGCATCCTCAGGATAGATCTGTACCAGTTTCTGAAGCTCCTGATAGGCCAGGTCTTTCTCGCCCTGGCTCCAGTAGACAATCCCCAGTTCCCTCTTCGCCACCCAGAAGCTGGGATCGAGGTCCAGCGCTTTCTTCAGTGCCTCGATCGCCTCTTTGGGTTTACCCATCAGGGCGAGCGCGATCCCCTGTCCGCTCGGACCCTGAGGAAGTCGGGGAGCCAGATGTTCCACTATCTTGAATCTGTCAAACGCCTCGGCGTACCGCTTCCCACCCAAAAGCTGCATTCCTTGCTGGTAAGCTGCGTCAGCTTGCTGCTCAGCAGATTGTGCGGGACGCTGTGTCGTCTGCGGGGTATTGGCTTGATTTGTCGCCTGAAGTCGGGTGCCAGGTAAGAGGGTGAGGAAGAGGAACGCGCACAGCTCAGCGCCCGGGCAGTTTCCCGGGACCGCTGCGGCGAGTTTAGAATTTGCCACACTCCCGGTCCATCCCGGCCACGCATTGTGCGAGTTATGAGGGTGGTAAGATGCCAAGGGGCAGTTTACCTCTTTTGTAGGGCCGAACAGCGTTCGGCCAGAATGCGACGGCGATAATTGTAGGGCCGAACAACGTTCGGCCAGGCCCAGCGCTGCTGGGCCCTACGGTTGCGGGTGGGGACCCGGCTCGTCATCCCCCATCCACGGCACATCGTCTTCGGCGTCGGAGCGTGCCTCGGGGTTTTCCCGATCCAATCTCCGGCGCCGCGGATTGGAGAGAATGTAGTCGCGGATGTTCGACAATTCTTCCTCATCCCTGAGGATACGCTCGAAGTAGTCCTCCTGCCATACAACCGCGGAAGGGTTACTCCAAAGCTTACGAATTCGCCTGGTGACAGCAGACTTGAACCCTGACACCCAGGATGCGAGGGAGCGCGGACGCATCGGGGAAATGGTATTCGCTGCGTGAATCGCACGTTGGCCCACGCCTACTTTGTAGGGCCGAACAGAGTTCGGCCTGATTGGGGACGGCGACATTGCAGGGCCGAACAGAGTTCGGCGGGGCCCAGCGCTGCTGGGCCCTACAACAGGCAGACCGCTGCTTGACCCTACGGGGTCCGCAGTCGCGTAGCCGCTGTTCCACAGGATGTGTTCGCCCTGCGGTCCCAATATCCACAGGATTCCGTGAAGATAATTGGGCATCAGGGTGAACGCGTCGAGTTCTATCTGCGGACGGATTCGCGGCGTGTCCAGCCACTGTTCCCGTACGATGCGGCCACAATCGTTCTCGCGCATTTGATCGTGAACTACCTTGCCAAAGATGCAGTGCTTTCCAAACGCACAAATAGTGACGAAGTACGCTCCGGGCGAAGAGTAGTTATAGCGAGTCAGACGGATGGAACGGCGATGATGGACTTGCGGGTCGTACTTCATTGCGGGACGGTTGTAGGGCCGAACAGCGTTCGGCTGGGGCCCAGCGCTGCTGGGCCCTACAAACCATGGCCGTAGCCGAACAGATTCGCCCGGGTTAGGGGACAGCGACATTGTAGGGCCCGAACAGCGTTCCGCCGAATTGGGGCCCAGCGCTGCTGGGCCCCACGAGGCGCACTTGCGTTACCACATGAGCTTCAGCGAGAACTGGATCTCCCGTGCTGCCGCAGCGCTGAAGATGTGCATGAAGTTGGTGCCATTAACCTGTGTGCCGGCAGCGCCGCCCAGGGTAGCGAAGCCACCACTGGAGCCACCTCCCGGAGGAGCGAAGTTAGCCCTGTTGAAGATGTTGAAGGACTCCGCGCGGAACTGTACTTGTTTGGATTCGGTGATGCGGAAGCTCTTCATCAAAGAGAAATCGAAGTTAATGCCATCGGGTCCTCGTAGAGTGTTGCGACCCACATTGCCAAAGGTAAACGGCGCCGGGGTCGCGAATGCCGCGGGATTGTACCACGTCTCCACCGTCTGCTTGAACCCAGAGGGGAGAACGGGTTGTCCCGTGACGTTCCCTCGCTCTGTTTCGCTCGATGGAGAGATGTTGGCGACGTCGGTGGCGTTACCGGTAATAGTGAACGGCGCTCCGCTCTCCGCCGTGGTAATGCCACTGATCTGCCAGCCACCCAAAACCTGGTCGGCGACTCCGCTCATGCTACTTCCAAAGTGTTTGCCCTTGCCCAGCGGCAGTTCGTAGGCATAGCTGAACACGAAAATCTGAGGGATGTTGAAGTCGCAGTTGCCCTTGTCGGCGCTCCAGTTGTAGGGATTCTGGATGCTGCCGGACTGTCCTTCATCCTGGATGGACAAGCACTTCGACCAGGTGTAAGACGCGAGGAAGGTGAGCCCTTGAGAGAAGCGCTTCTGCAGCTTAGCCTGGAGTGAGTTATAGCTGCCTACCCCGGAGTTGGTGTCCCAAGGGAATTGTCCAAAGAAGGGGAAAGGCGTCCGCGGCGCCACCGGTCCTGGACCCATGTTCTGGGGAAGAGGGGCATTGTACATGGGCTGGATAAACAGGTGCCGCGATTGCGAGCCCACGTAGCCTAAGGTCGCGGTCAAGTTGGGCGCGATCTCCCGCTCGACGTCAAGGTTATATTCCATCGAGTAAGGAATCTTCAAATCTGTCGCCGCTCCGAAGGCGAAGGCTGGAGTGTAGCTGGTAGGTGGTAGGAATTGACTGGCGGGTGGCAGATTGCTGAAGCAGGCCTGCGACGCACTCAAGCTCGGGGTCTGGCAGTTCACGATCCCGGAATTCAAGCCGCCAAAACTAATGCCGGCTCCAAACGGCCAGGCGATGCGCGGATCCTGCGACTCCTGAACTAGCACGTTATTGTGATCGTCGAACCAGGCGAAAGCCGCGCGAATAACCGTCTTTTCGTTCGCGGCATAAGCAATTCCCAGGCGTGGCTGAAAACCATTGTACTTGGGATCGAAGAAAGTCTTCCGCACATTAGGAATCGGCCATGAGGGGAGTACGGGAGTGGCCGGAGGAGGCGGATTGGGTGTTGGGAACGGAACCGGGATCAGGAAACAGGCGTTCTCGTACTGGATAGTGTTCGCCAGTCCGTTGGCGCCGGTGAACGTGCCGGCAGGAGGCACCGGGCACTCCGGATTCCAGCCTGAGACTTGGTTGTTCTTGTAGTTAGCCGGTGGTACGAAGTCGTAACGGACGCCGAACGAGATGTTCAGCTTCTTCGACGCTTGCCACTTGTCCTGCAGGTAGAAAGCCTTCCAGTTGGTTTTGTCGTCGGCGTAAGTGCTGCCCACGAAGCCGAAGAGATTGGCAGGCAGATTCAGGAGCATGCTGGCCAGACCGTCGCCAGTGCTCGAGGCATTGAGGCCGCTACCGTACGTGGCGCTAGTGGCGAATTGGTTAAATCCGACCGTGGAGCCCCAGCCGTCGTCAAAACTGTGGACGTGAAAGAGCATGGCGCCCACGCTGATGGTGTGGGAGCCATGAATCTTCTGGATATCCGCGCTGAATTGGTGCGAGCGGATGGGACCCAAGGGGATGGCGAACTGACCCGTGCCCCCCAAGCGAGGAGAGAGATTGATCTGAGGAACAATGGGAATGCCGTCGCGCACTGGTTCAAATCCGGCCTGGTTGGTCGCATTCAACAGGGCTTCGCCTCCAGGCGTGTTCGTACTGCCAAAATTCGTGTAGTTGTAGCCGTAGTGAAACGAACCCAGCAGGGTTGGACTGAAAAGATGGGTATAGCCGATCGCGACGACCCGGGCATAGTTCTGCTGGACGCCCGCACCCGTTAACAGCGAGGTGGGCTGCGTCTCGTTGGGATTCGTGTAGTAGAAGTTGCCGTACAGATTGTCGTTGTTGCCAAAAGTGTGGTCAAGCTTAACCCCGAACTGATCGTTCTTGATGACCTGGCTGCTGGAAGTTGCGAAGTTCGGGAAAACGTTGGGTGCCACGTTCAGGTTTGGTAAGGGATAGAACGCCTTGAGGTAGGCCAGAGCCTGCGGGTTGAGGGGCACATTGATCAAATTGTTAGCGAACGGGTCACGGACTAAGCCGGAGCTTCGGGCCGTCAACCCCGTGACAGCATCAACTTTGCCTGCAGCTACTTGCCGCGTGCTGTACGGATTGAAAATCTGGCCGTTCATTACAGGGCGTCCCAGCGGGTCGAAGACGGCCGCACCGGTTGTGGGATCCACGGCTTGCGTAGTGGTCAACAGACCTGAGAAATCGCCACCCAGTTCAGCCGCATTGGGGACGTTATTTGTCTCGGTGAATCCCTCGGTAGATCGGAATCCTTCCCAATATCCAGAGACATAGGTCTTTTTCGCCCGCCCATCGTACAGGTGTGGGATCACCAGTGGACCGCCCAAAGCGATGCCATACTGGTTCTGACGGAACGCTGGCTTTGTGTTGTTGAAATAGTTGTCAAAGAAGTTGGAAGCGTCCAGCTTGTCGTTGCGGATGAACTCCCAAACGTCTCCGTGGAACTGGTTGGTGCCGGACTTAGTCACTACATTGATGTTGGCGCCTGAAGAGATACTGAACTGGGCGTCGGTAATGTGGGATTGGACGTTGAACTCCTGAATAGCGTCTGGAGGAGGGCTGATGGCCCAGATATTCGTGAAAATGGCGTTGTTCAGGACGCCGTCGAGCGTGAAGTTGTTCTGCTGTCCTCGCTGGCCATTCACTGACGGGCTCAAGCCGCCGCCGCCGATCGGAATGGTAAAAGCACCCTGCTGGCCGGTCTCTTTCGGAGCCGCCCCGGGCGTCAGCAACACCATTTGTGTGAACTGACGTCCGTTTAAGGGCAGGTCGACAACCTGTTTGGCCTCGATCACCTGGCTGATGGTAGCGCTGGCCGTTTGCAGGGCGGGCGCCGCCGCAGTCACATCAACCTGCGTGCTTACCGCACCCACTTGGAGCGTGAAGTTCAGTTCCGCATCCTGGTTTACCAGCAGTTCGAAATCGGCCCGACGGGCCGTCTGAAACCCCTGTTTTGAGGCGGTGACGGTGTAATGCCCGGGGGGCAACTGTGTAATTGTGAAAAAACCGACATCGCTGGTGGTAGCTTGCCGGACCAGGTTCGTACCGATGTTCTTGACTTCGACGGTCGCCTCGGGCAGGATGGCACCGCTGCTGTCGCTTATTGTCCCGTGAAAGCCGCCGTTGACGGTCTGGGCCGCAACCAAAATGCCCGATGAAAGAACTGTTACGCAAACGAACGCTATTCGAATGGCAACGCCCGAAGGCCACTTGCCATGAGTCATAAGAGCCTCCTCTTTCGCAGTTAAAGACGACTGAGGTAGGCCCCATCACACCCGTAAGCCTAAAGGAAAATCAATTCAAAGTACTACAGAGATTCACTTATGGTCTTTTTCTTGCCCCGGTCGATCCCACGAGGCGCCCGGGCAACCAGTTCCAGAAGGAAATTGTTGGATGTTTCCCGGTTTGTGATGGTTGCCCCATATTACCCATGTTCCGATCCATTACTCGCAAATACCGTCATGCCACATCCCGTACAGCAGCACTCGTATGCACTATATTAACATGTTGATAATAATACTGTTGCACCGTCCGAGGCCTATGTCAAGGCCATTTTTTTGGGAACCTGCCGGGGCAAGCTCGTCGCGAAGCGACCCGGTACCCGGCAATAAGCAGCGTGAAGCAGCTTGATGGGAGTTGTCTTAATGACAGGGCCTCGGTAAAGAGGACCCGAGGGCTTGGATTTGGTTGACTTAAAGGAGGTTATCGCCTAGAATTGATATTGAATTTGGCCGCATCTCATAATTGAGGGGGCGTATTGGTTTCGACGGGAGTTGTTTGTGCTCAGAAGGCATGCCGGAGGCCACACCATCCGTGATCGGCGTGGAACAATACAACTGCCAACAATCAGCAGTTTGCACTCGCTGCCTAATTAGGTAGCGCGTCTACTCTGTCCGGCCCGCCGGGCGGAGACCAGATGCCATTAATGCGGGCTGGCCTTGGATCTGCCACCTGAGGATTTGAGGCGAGATCTCACAGGATAGCTGGCGGTTCGTTATTGCCCGTTCCTTAGTGCCGCCGGCGAAAGCAGTAAGCGAACGAGATAAGCATGTAGTCTTCTGACCGCAAGGCTCTTCGGACGGGGGTTCGACTCCCCCCGCCTCCACCATTCAAGTATAATCCCAGGGTGAGTAAACGCAAACCCACTCGCTATTCCAACCGTGGCCACGACGAACCCGCCATCGCGGACGTGGTTGCCCAGGCGATTACTACAATCCAGTCGCAGAAGATTTCCGCGGAAGACGCGATCAAAGCCGCCATGAAGACAATCGGCGCATCGCAAAGAACTGCCCTCGACTTGCTGCTGTACGCGGCCCGAGCCCAGGCTGAGGTAGTACACGAGATACTCGCGGATGGCGGCGGCAAGTCCCACAATTTTGCCTCTGGGGTGGGCGATCTGATCCTTGAAGCGGTGAAGCGCAGCCCCGAGGTGCTCGACTCTTTAACCGCGGGACTAGCGGGCTTTGTGAGCGCGATCACCTCCCCAGTGAAGCCGCCAGAGTCTCAACCTGCGGCGGTCCCCGATTCGCAGATGGAACATTCGGTGTCGGAACCGCAGCCGTCAGACGAATCCCAACTACTAGACGCAATCATCCAGGCGATCGCGGACGGCCACTCCGTCGGCAGCCCTGGCGGAGCGGTCGCACGCAGCATCCGTGAACGCTATCCGACCGCCATTCCGGTCATCCAACGGTATATGGCCTTGGACGATTTCCTGGTGCTTATGTGGCTGCGCCAGCAGCCCGCGCTGGCGCAGCTTGCCGCGGACAAGGAATTCGCGCGGTTCTACGCGGAGTTGAAGGCGGAGATACAGCAGCCTGACACCTGAAATCCAGCCTCCGGATGGTTGCGTGGCCATGGTAGCAGGCGCACGAAGTACTGGAAATTTGTGGCTCAGGCGATCCAACGCCATCGTCAGCATCTCGACAACGCGATCACCCATTGCCATCATGGGTCATCATTTCTTCGCGAACTCAGTTGGGCAGGGGGGGGGCGGGCGGGGCGCCGGAGCGCGTTATTTGCGGCGTCTTCATCAGCGTTATTTGCTGCGTCTTCATCAAAGTATTGTCTGTTGGCTTGCGGTTGCAGCCTCTTTTCCATCATTTCATTCCGGAAAACAATAGGAAACAGCGGGGACGATGGCTAAGCCACGCCAAAACCCCTCAGCCTCTTCGTGCCGACTGTGCCGGGTAGGTATCTGATCATAACCGAATAGTGTACTTTCGGACACACTTGTAGGCACGGCTCGTAACCGCAAGGCAATGAGCGGTAGCAACCCCCACCGTTGCACCGAGTATCTATGCCACTTGTCCTCACAGCGTGACGTGACCCTAAGTCGCACGAAAAAAAGGTCATCAGATTTGGTCGGGCGTTGAAGAAACTGCCCGTGCTTGTCCGGAGTCCGACGGAACTTCGGGAACAACATCCCAAGCACGGTGGGTGAAGAGCACCCGCGAGCCCGCGAGTGATTGGGACGCTGGACGCTTAGGCAGCCGCAACCAGTACTTTAGTAACGGAATTAAGGGAATATCCACTCAGACTTGGGAGCGGGCATAATCCATCTTGCGGGTGAAGTTCGGCTGAGTGATCGTCGCCTGCAAGAAAACGGTATGAGACTTGCATGGGATTCCAGGCGATGGGTAAGACCGCGAAATACAACGCCTGAGAGTATGCATCTCCCTCTCTCTCGCGAGGAGGGCTGAATGAGAAATTCAATCTGTGTGCTTCTTTTTGCGGCACTTGCCGTGATCCACGGCTTTGCTACCACTCCCATTCCATTTATCACCGGGACCTCTCCCTCAAGCGCGATCCTCGGCAGCGGAAACATCGCACTGACCGTTTACGGTGTCAACTTTGTTACCGGACAGTCGGCCATCTACTGGAATGGCGTTGCCCTGACCACGACGTGCACGTCTGCGACGTCGACTTCTCTCTCCGCCTGCAAAGCTACGGTGAGCGTAGCAAGATTGACTGCGGGGACCGCCAGTATCACTGTACTCGCACCTGGAGGTATTGCCTCCAACGTTATGTATTTTCCGATGACGCGCTCTAACACGACTGTGACGGTCAACAAGCGGGACATCAGCACAGGTGCAGGCACGACTCCAGAGGGCCTGGTTGTTTCCGACTTCAATAGCGACGGCAAACTGGATATCGCGGCAACCAGCTTCGGCAGCAACAGCGTGGCAATTCTGACGGGGGATGGCTGGGGGAACTTCACGCTGGGAAAATCGATCGCGACCGGCGCGGGCCCGCGCGCCATCGCGGCCGCCGACCTTAATGGCGATAGGAAGGCGGATCTGGTGGTCGCCAACATGACTGATGGCACGGTAACCATTCTCTTGGGGAACGGAAGCGGCGCCTTCACGGCGGTCCCCACGGCGGCGCCAGTCGGGAGGACACCGAGAGCCTTAATGGTCGGTGACTTCAACGCTGATGGATATTTAGATCTTGCTGTCGTTAATCAGGGCGACTCTAATGTAACCGTCCTTCTGGGTGACGGAACCGGGCACTTCGCCTTTTCGTCAGTAGTTGCGGTCGGTAACTTCCCCGACGCTATCGTGGCCGGCGACTTCAATGCCGACGGCCATTTTGATCTCGCAGTCGCCGATTTCTTCGGCAACAACATCGCAGTGCTAATCGGCGACGGCACCGGACATTTCAGTGCCACTCCGTCTTCCTTGTCTAGCCATACGATTGCAAACCCGGCGGCACTAGCCACCGGGGACTTCAACGGCGATGGGATTCTGGACCTTGCGGTTGGAAACTTCAATGACGCCAAGCTGACAATACTCTTGGGCGACGGTCTCGGCAACTTCAATGTGGGCTCTACTGCACCTGTGCCCTTTGCCGCCGACATAAAGGTTGGTGACTTCAACGGTGACGGTAGGCTCGACTTGGTAGTCGCCAGCGAGTGCACCGACACTAACTGCGACATGGATGGTGCTCTCACGCTGTTTCTGGGCGACGGCAAGGGCGACTTTACTCCTCCGGGTCCGGCTTGGTCTACTAACCTGCTCCCGTTGTCGGTAGGGATCGGGGACTTCAACCGCGACGGAACTTTGGACTTCGCCGTGCAGAACACCAGTTCCGCAAACGTTTCGGTGTTCTTACAGCCGACGCTGCTTACGCCGGTGGTCACTCTGTCTCCGGCTTCCTTGTCGTTCAACGTCGTGGATCTCCAAGCCGCGAGCCCCGCTCAGAACGTCACTCTGAAGAACACGGGGGTGGGTTCGCTGCACCTGACTGGGATCGGGACTACGACCGGGGGTGATTTCTCTCAGATCAACAATTGTGGTGTGACCCTGGCGGCAGGGGCGAGTTGCGTGGTCAGAGTTACCTTCGCGCCGACGGTAATAGGTCCCAGGAAGGCCAGCCTCACCTTTGCGGATGATGCGGCGAACAATCCACAAACAGTGATTGTGACGGGTGTGGGAACGGCCGCGGCCCTTTCGCCTACTAGTCTTAGCTTCGCCTCTACCGTACAAGGCACGAGCGCAACACAGACCGTAACGCTGACGAACAAGGGGACAAGCACGCTCAATATCTGGCAGATCGCCATCTCACCGCAAGAGTCCGGCAACACTCAATTCCGTCAGAGTAGCACGTGTGCCCGAACATTGGCGCCCCGCTCGACCTGCTCCATCAGGGTGACGTTCAGTCCCAACGCAATAGGGATCTTCTCCGCGCGGCTGCTGGTGAGCGACGACGGAGGCGGCAGCCCTCAATCCGCGTTGCTTCTTGGAACTGGTACTTCTTCGGCAAGAACGCGCAGTCGCTTACCGGAAGAGTGGTGGAGAACTCCCACCAAAACAAGAATGAGCAAGGCTGGAGACTCCGGTTTCGATATGTAGAGTGACTGGACAGTCGGTGTCAGAACATCCGGCATCCCGATGCTCAGGTCAGGTCTCTAAGAGTGTATGGGTGTGTGCTGGTGCGGGGAGAAAACCGCTCCGCTTACGATCTCTTGATGTGCCCCGCAACGCCCATGGCGGCTGTTCATGTCAGTGTCACTGGTGCGACGCCCTGGCCCCGAAGAACTCACGGATAGAGTTGCTCACATACTCGACCTCGGCAGCCGTCATGCCCGCAAACATCGGCAGCGACAGTCCTTCGCGAGCTATTCGCTCGGCAACAGGAAAATCTCCTTCGCGATAGTGGAGGTGGCTGAAGGCCGGCTGCAGATGAAGCGGGACCGGGTAGTGGAATCCCGTGTCAATACCCCCCTGTTTGAGGGCTTCCTTCAATGCATCACGTCGCGGTGTGAGAACGACAAAGAGATGATAGATGTGCTTTGAACCCGGCCGCTCCTCGGGCAGGACAAGATCGAGCCCAGCTAGTAGTTGGCGGTAGCCCGCGGCCACTTTGCGCCGGGAATCGTTCCAGGCATCCAGGTGCTTCAGCTTAATCTCGAGCATGGCCGCCTGAAGTGAATCCAGGCGGTGATTGAAGCCTGAGATCTGGTGTCGGTATTTGTCGCCGTAAGACCCATGATCGCGAAGCATGCGAACTTTCCTGTCGAGATTTTCGTTTAGGGTAGTGATGGCCCCGGCATCGCCGAAAGCGCCAAGATTCTTGCCTGGATAGAAGCTGTAGCCCGTGGCCTGTCCCCAGGAGCCCGCGAGTTTACCGGCGTACCGCGCGCCGTGTGCTTGGGCTGCGTCTTCGATTAGCAATAAGCCCTTGCGCTTCGCCAAATCCAAGATTGTATCCATGTCTGCTACCTGCCCGTAAAGGTGCACAGGCATCACGGCCTTCGTCTTTGGAGTAAGGCGCGACTCCGCGGATCGCGAGTCCAACGCATAATAGCGGGGGTCAACTTCCGCGAAAACGGGAGTGGCGCCGGTTGCACTGACGCTGGCGGCCGTTGCCATGAAGGTCATCGCTGGCACGAGGACTTCGTCGCCTGGACCGATGCTGCAGGCACGAAGGATCAATTCCAGAGCTGCCGTCCCGGACGATACACCAACGGCGAACGGTGTCTCTGTGTAGCGGGCGAAATCGGCTTCAAACCGGCTTACCAGGGGCCCGCCGATAAAGCTAGAATTGCGCAGCACGTTTGCGAACGCGGTTTTGAGTTCTTCCTCTAGCGGTGCGTGGAGGCGATATAAGTCAACGAATGGAACTTGCATTTGGCCCTCCTCATGTCAGCTTTCTGACATCATCATCGGCAGACAGTATATCAACCTTTAACGGTCGTACGACCTCACCTTGTCTTATACTACGGGGCAGACAGGTAATCGCGGGCGCGATCGTCCGGTCGAGATTTCCTCGGCAGAACGCTTCTTTAAGGGCCTTGGTAGCAACTAGAAACCCCTGGCCGATAGAAAGGGAGACGGCCACCCGCGCTCTTCGACGTTTTTCGCCAGACGTTACGAGAGGGAGGGCATTGCCCCGACGTCCCCATTTTGCGCTGCTAATCGCTGTGAATCTTGTTCGCGCAGGTCAGCGACGACTGTCTATTCTCTGCAGGTTCTCCGGTGAGATGTACTTCGAGCGGTCTTTTGACTGCAGATTTCCGCCGGCGGCACGGATGAAAACTTGGTGACTTTGCCGTGGAATTTCGAAGGCTCGTAAACGGATGCCGGCGACGTGCAACAGGCCGACGATCAGCATGAACAAGGCAATTACGATGGCCGTCCATAAAAGCCAGCCGGGCCAGCGATGGCTCGGATTCGCGATGCTGGCGAACAAGGCGGCAGACTGCTGAGAGGGACGCGGCACAGTTGCAGGCGGGGACGTGCGAAAGCTCCGAACTCCACCTGTTCCCGGCGAGTCCGGTGAAGGCAAGTCCCGCCGGCCGACTGTGGTCTGGGCCAGCGGGGCCATCGCCGATGGGGCGCCCGATAACCCATCGACGGGGTTTGCCGCCGACAACGAAGACAGGCCACCGGGAGTGCGGACAGCGGCCGGCGACGACAAGACTGGGGGGAAGTCTGGAGTATGCACCAATCCTTGTCTTGTTGCCGTGCTAACGGCGCGCTGTTCAGTAAAAGGAGTGGCGGCCACCTGAGGTGAGGCCAGAACTGGACTCACCTTAACCGGCCGCGACACGAGCGGACCCAAGTCCAGGTCGCGAATTACCTCCTGCATTACGTCCAGGTCAATTTCTTTCTTTTTCAGAGCGCAGCCTATCGACAGGGCATTGAAGCAAAGGTTGTTAATGTCTCGAGGGATGCCCTGGCCGCGAGTTGAGATTGTGGCCTTGGCCTCCGGCGTGAAAAGAGGGGGACCGTCGTAGCCCGCCACGTGAAGCCGATGATCGATGTACTGCGAAGTTTCGTCCGCCGAAAAGGGATCCAGGCGGCTGAGAATCGAAATGCGCTGGCGTAGTTGAAGTAAGCCGGGACTTGCCAGTTTGTCTGCTAATCGTGGCTGTCCGGCCAGGATGATCTGCATGAGCTTAGCCCGCGGTGTCTCAAAATTCGATAGCAGGCGCACCGTTTCCAGAACCGACTCCTCCAGGTTCTGCGCCTCGTCAATGATCATCACAAAACGTCTGCCTGCCTGGGCTTCGGCAACGAGAATTTCGTTCAGCCGTGCGTGCATCTGCGCCAGGTTCTGATCGCGGGACTCAAGCCCGAGATCGGCCAGAAGATAGCGAAAGAACTCCCGCGAGTCGCATTGAGTCTGGAACAGGAAAGCGGTTCGAGCGGAGCCTTGTAACTGTTCCAGAAGCTGAAAGAGGAGGGTAGTCTTGCCAGTTCCCGGCGGGCCCACCAGGACTAAAAATCCCCGCCCCGTTTCTATTCCGTAGACCAGCCCTGCAAAGGCCTCCTGACGTGCGGCACTCATGTACAGATAGCGCGGATCCGGAGTAACGCCAAACGGCTGCTCGCGGAGCCCGTAGTAGTCGAGAAACATAGAGTTCCTTCTGCTGAATCACCGAACGTCAGAGATAATCCCAAGGCCTCGACAGCACGAATAAGGTGCCGGCTTTGCGAGCAGGACCGTCCAGGTGCAGTTCATGGACGCGGGCAGGTTGTTGATCTCGAGGGCGGCTTGAGTCAGCGATCATTCACGTTACGGACTGGGGCTCTCTACTAGTTTCGACATAAGCCCGATGAAATCAAGATCGGCAACGGCCTCCTGCACCATTGGGAAGTCAATGTTTTTCTGCCTTCCCACATAGGCACGGTTTAAGGCTGTGAAACAGATGTTATTGATGTTACGAGGGACGCCCTCCGACTGCGAGGCAACCAATTCGATAGCTGGTGGCGTAAAGAGTACATCGCCTTCATAGCCGGCAAGGCGCAAGCGGTGATTAATGTATTGATCCGCTTCCTTCGCAGTCAAGGTAGTCAATGGGCCGAGTATGGTGATCCGCCTTCGGAGCCGGGCCAATGCGGGTCGCGCTAGCTTGGCTGCAAGAGAAGGCTGTCCTGCCATAACTATCTGGGGACGCTTGGCATTTGCCGGCTCAAAATCTAACGTCAAACCGAGTCCTTCCAGCACCTCGTCCTCCAAGTCCTGGGCCTCGTCAATCACCAGCACAAAACGCCGATCTCCGTGTACACAGCGGGTTACTACCTCGCGCAGTTGCTCTTCGAGGCTTCCGAGGTCGCCGCTGACGGCGTTCGCTCCGATTTCGTTGAGCAGATAGAGCAAACACTCCCGCAAGTCGAATCGTCCTTGGACCATGGGAACGACACGGGCCGAATGCCCGAACCGGTCTTGGAGATGGACAAGCAGGGTTGTTTTGCCTAGGCCGGGCTCGGCGATAAGTGCAAGAGGTCCACGTCCCGCTTCAACTCCGTATGCTAGTGAGGCAAGCACCTGCCGATGGGTGGGACTTAAATAGAGATAGCGTGGGTCGGGGGTCACGCCAAAAGGCTGCTCGCGAAGTCCAAAGTATTCGAGGACTGAACCCTCTGAGAGCGGAGATCGATAAGCACCGGGGTTTGGCATATCGAATTCAAAGCTTCCGCTACGCCGTGGCGCCGCGCTGCTCACGGCAGCCTGGAACCCAGACTGCTTGCTAGTCAGTCTTGCCAGCTGTCGACTCCCTATTCGTTGGTCCCATGTCGACCTGCTCGATGGCGCTTGCGACACGATCCAATCGCTTACGGAGATCATGCAAGAGAAATTCCGATGTTTCGCGATTGACTATCTCAAGGGCGTGCTTCCTGAGCCCTTCCAAGGCAGACTGGCTGCACGTGAGGATCTGCTTCTCGGTCTCGTCGACGAGCGCCTTTCCCGAGGCTTTCAATTGGCGGTGCATTGTCTCAAAAGCCTGATCGGCTTTGGCCTGAAGCTGATCCGCCAGTCGGTTGGTACCCTCGCGGAGGTGGTCGGAGGCGTCATTCACCTCCTTGAGCCTCAAGGTTTCAACTGTGCTTTGTAGTTCCGTCCGGAAATCATCAAGCATCCTCTGACCCTTGCCCTCCAACGCCTGGAGAGAATTGATCGAGACTTCTGCCAGGGTCCTTTTACACTCATCAGTCTTTTCCTTCAGATTCGACTCAAGTTGGCCCTGGACAGCTTGCAGCTTCGCCAACGCCTCGTCCAGACGGGCGGATAATCGCGCGCTGGCCTCGACCTCTAACACATCTAAGACCGTCGACGCCTCATACTGCGCGCGCCTGCGCATTTCACTCGCGAAGTTCGTGGACGCCCCTTCCAACTCGTCGGAGACTTTTGAATGGAGCACTTCCATGAAGGAACGCAGGGCGCGGGAACTCTCTTCCTGGATCTGTTGGCTCTTTTTCAGCAAGCCTTCCAGTTCATCGCGGGAATCCCGCAAGATATTAGAGAGGGCGCGCGAGTTTGGATCCACTTGCGGTTGTGCTGTGCTCGCTGAGCGCCCGGTGTTCGATATCTCGCCAAGCCGCTGGTCCATAGGAAAACCCTTTTTTCGACAAATCTACAGTCTACGCGGGCTGTTTATTACCTAACCCCGTACCCCGTCCGCTCTCGCCAGTCGACTCTTGAGGAATCGCCAAGCAATGCGTTGAAGGAGCACAAGGTCCCGCCTCAGTAATTGCCACCAAGGGAGGATGTTGTCAAGCAAAACCCTCCTACCTCGATTCTGCCACTCTGGCGCTCTGGAAGCAACCGAGAACTGATACCGTGTCAAGCGAGACGGCCGCTGCGGGGTTCGGCGCGATCTCGGATGTCAGACGCCGACCCGCCCCGCCACTTAGAATATTCAGAGAGCCTGCAAAGATCCGGAGGACGCGCCGGCAGGTTTGAGCCAAAGCAGAAGGGGGAGTGTCACTGTAAGGTGGAGGCTCGGCCAGTTTGGGACAAATAACCGTTGCTTTACCGAGCCCCTTTTGTCGATGTTAGAATAGGGCTTACCTTCCCCCGCGATCAGTTTGCAGTGACGCACCCGCGTCGGCGGAGCACTATCCCCACTAAAGCGAGAGCCAATAAGTCAACAGCCAAGAGCATCGCAGCTGTTGGCTCTGGCACCGGAAGCGCCGCCGCCACAGGCCCTGTCACTGACAGAAACTCCTGAGGGTGCGGCGCCTGCCCCGTCGGCGTGTAAATCGAAAAACTCGCCAGGTTCGTAACGCTACCGAAATAGTTCTGAGCGTTGGTCAGCCACCACTGCGCACCTGCTAACTGGCTTGGAGTCAAGTTGAGGAAAGGAGGCCCTGGATCAAACAGCTGCCAGAGCGCGTAATGTATCTCACCAACTGTAGTCGAATTTCCTTTGTAAGTGGACGACAGCATTTGGTCAACCAAGTACGCTGCCTCTTGGTATTTTACTGAATCCGTCGAAAGAGTTCCCTTAGTGCCGGGCCCAACACTCGTGAGTGGCACCAAGTTGGCCGACCACCATGTATTCAGGTAACTATCATCAGCGTAGTCGTCACATATGACTTGAACACCAGTAGTAGTACCGGTGGCGCTAACGATCGTCGCCGTGTAGGGACCAACGTATACCTGCGGATTGTTTCCCATTATGTTTGAGCCTACGCTCGTGAGTTCCATGCTGACGGAACTAGCAACGGAACTTGCAAAGGCGCTAGGTGTGAAACACAGAAGTAAAACAGCTGCTATGGAACAGAACCTATTGAGTACCATCTATTACCCCCCTCAGATCGATATCTCTCGGACCCTTGACGTTTCTCTCACTTTTGTGCCTTGTAAGTGTCCCTTCCGTCGCGTTCGTGCCGCAAACCTAGCCCTCCGTCACGGGAACCTATACGCAGGCAGAGTAACCACACGGCAGAATGTACGCTACCTAACTTGAGTCGTCAAGTAGAGAACAGGTTAATACCTACCCGCTGAGGACGCTTGGCGGTTTGGTGGGTAGCGGCATTGCTACTGGTCTAAGTCAACGGCCAATCCGGGTTCAATGCGGTCGAAGCGTCCATGCTATCTATTAACTACCGGGTTTACACATCCACAAGACGCGCTCGTCGGCCGACGTTCAGTTGTATCTTGCAACGTAGTCGCCCGCGGAGTTCGAAAGCGCGGCGAAGTCATCACTGCAAAGCTGCCAACCCCGCTCGGGCCGTGCCCTTGGCCCCGCAGCACTTCACGTTTCGCAATGGAGTCACTGACATATAGAAATTTACAAAGTCTTTACAATCGATGGACACTCGAAAGTAACAAATGATTCGATAATCCAGTGATCGGGTTTTTGCAAGACTGTTGGCGAGGACCAGGCCAACCCAACGCTATTAGATGGGCACCGAATTGTCCGAGCTCAGAGGAAAGTGTATGTTCTGTAGACCGTCGGCACGATGCGCGACGGGTGTGGAACCCCACCTACCTGGGCAGCTTTAGTCTGGTGTCACGGGCCTCGGTCCGCGTGTACTGGTGTCTGCAACCGGAAGTTGCGAGGAACCCGGCAGCGGTGTTCGCCGACTTGGCCCAGTCGTAGAACCTGCTGTAGAACGCGCCCGACAAAAAAATACATCTCTGGGCTAAAATTTCCGTGCGCTCGCTCCAATGGTACATAAAGTCCGTCACCGGTTTGCCGCGTACGGTGGAGAGCCATTGGCTCTTCAGATTTCCCGCGATAGTCCTTCGGCCGGAAGGCCGGGGCCCCTTCGTCGCGCGGATCCCGATCGACCGGGCGCCGGCGAAAAATAATCTTCGGGCTCTGATGCTTGCGTTCGTCGCTCATGGCCCTCTCCGTTGTTGGCTATCTTAGGGGGAGGACTCTCCATTTCAGCTGAGGCAGGACACAAGCGCGGTGCAGAGCTCCTGAGGGTCAGCGGGCAAATGTATCCGAACGGGTATCGGCAGGGTATCTCAAAGGGTATTAGAAGCTCTTATTTGACTTGTCTCCCGCCAAAGCCCTGCTCGCTGGGTGTTGACAATAAACGTTACAGCGTTTGGCTGGAGCGGGTGGTCCAAGGAAATCCCACTGCTTTCAGATCCGCCTTCGTTAGTTGGCGAGAAGACTATGGGTAAGACGTTGTCACTAATGGGAAGTAGTATGCATGTTGCGACGGCGAAGTCCCTCCCAATAGACAGTTTGGCAAGGCTGGTCTGTTTGGCATTCCAGCTGCACCGGTATTCCCTCTGCCGGAATGAGGTGAACCGTTTGTTGTGGTCTTGTGATCTCGCCTCTGGCGGCCGATCTGGGGTTGGAATTTAGTCGCGTGTATCCAGGAGGATGCGCTAGTTGAAGCCTTTGAACACAGTTGAGCAGACGGCTGATCGGCTTGGTGTTAGAGCCGGGTTCAGGGCCTTCCGACTCACTTGGCGTCTGAACAACCGCAGGATTTGTGTGCCAAAGGACGCCACTTTTCCGCCCGCCCGACGACTGGCGCCTCGGGGGATTATCGATCGAATGCTACTACGGTGGTCACTGGACAGGCGGGTGAAGGAATGCTAGGATTGCGCCTGCAATCCCATGCTCAGCAGAAGTCCACGTCGCTGTTTGAGTCCATCGACGAGATGGCTGGCTTTCGAATTTGACACGCACCGGCAGGTCTGGGGCAAAGTTCTGTCGAGGCTCGAGTTTTAGTTTGGCAGGTGTAGGAGTCGAGTGCTTGTCACACCAAAGTTGGTAGCCGGTCGTTGGTTCACGGGCCGGCGTACGGATTAATCCGTGACGTCCTGCCAACAAGACCATCAGGGGGGTACCAAGGGACCACCGGATGGCGTAGTACCAAGGGGCCATTGCCGGTAACTTGGGAATGGCTAAACTGAGTATGCGCTTGGGATTGAGTTGAGTTTTAGGCCACGGGAGACAGGGCTCTTCGCTTAATCCAGCCTAAACGCGGTTTTCGTGTTCATCGCACACCTTCTTGCCGATTGCAGCGCATCCGTCGCGTCTGTAAGTCACAGGGCGGAGCTTTATCCAATCCTGCGAAGGCTGCGTAGTCGAAAGTACGATCTCCATGTCATTAATTTTTTCGTCATCTCGGGGCTTCACAAAGCGCGGTGAAAGAGGTGGCTTTCGACGGGTACCTGCCTTATTGATTTTGACACTCGCAGCCGGTGCCATCGTTGGTTGTTCACGCGATCCTAATGTGCGCAAGCACAAGTACTACGAGAGCGCTGTGCGTTATTCCGGGAAGGGCGACTGCCGTTCGGCGATTATCGAGCTTCGCAACGCCACGCGGATCGATCCTGGATATGCTGACGCTCACTACGAGCTCGCGCGATGCTACATGAAGCAGGGCCTGCCGAACGCGGCTTATTCGGAGTTGCAGACAACGGTCGACATTGCTCCTCAGAATCTGAACGCGCAGATTGACCTGGGGTACCTGTTTCTCGCGGCACGTCATTTCGATGAGGCAGAGAAAAAGTCTCGGTTTGTGCTCTCGCTGAACTCGAACAGTGCAGACGGGTACGCGCTCCTTTCAAAGGTCGAATCGGCTCGTGGGCAAACAGTCCAAGCTCTTGCCGACATGAAGAAGGCTGCAGAAATAGCGCCGACCTCAGCTAATTACCTGAGCTTAGCCTTGCTCGAAGATACTGCGAAGCAGGCTTCAGAGGCCGAAGCGAGTTACAAAACGGCTGTTTCCATCGACCCCAAGGCTGCGCAGCCGATGGTCTCACTAGGTGCGTTCTACGCGCGGCAGCGTCGTTTCACCGAGGCCGAGCAGCAATTCCGTCGCGCGGCGGATCTCGATCCGAAGAATGCTTCTCCGCGGGCAGCATTGGTGACACTCTTTTTGGACGAAGGGCAAAAGGATAAGGCTGAGCAAGCCGCAAGGCAAGCCAAGTTGGCCCTTAAAGATGACTCTGATGGTTATCGGACTCTCGGGAACTACTTCTTAGTGAGTGGGCAGCAGGAGAAGGCAACAGCCGAATACGCCTCGCTCTATCGCGAGCACGCCAAGGACCTTGCTGTAAAAAGGGGCTACGCCCAGCTCTTGATTGCCGGTAATCAGCTCGCCGAAGCAACGAAGGTGGTCGACGACATCCTTAAGGAGGACCCAAGCGATAGTGTGGGGTTGATCGAGCGTGGGCAGATTCTGATCTGGCAAGGAAGCGAAAGCGCCGCGCTCACGACTCTGCAGTCGGCTCTGAAGACGGAACCCGACAATGCGGCGCTCCACTACTACCTGGGCGTTGCCTTCAATCGACTCGGCAAACCAGACCTCGCAGAAGCTGAATGGCGTGAAGCTGTTCGACTCGGGCCTGACGCCCTCGATGCACAGCAGGATTTGGCGACCGCACAATTACGTAAGGGCGAATTTGATCAGCTCGAGAAGACGTCTGAATCACTGATCGGCTTGGCGCCGTCTTCTCCATTGGGGTACGCCTATCGCGCTCTGGTGAAGGTGTCGCGCAACAACCTCCAAGGTGCGGAGAGAGATTTGAAAAAGGCTATGGAGGTGGCGCCCACCAATCCCTTGGGTTTCACCCGCTGGGCCGAGTTGCTGACGGCGCAGAAGCGCTTCAGGGAGGCAGAGCTTGCCTACGAGGACGCGCTGAAGAAGGACCCTAAATACGCCGCCGCGCTGAGAGGCTTAGCACGAACTTACTTGCTTGAAAAAGAGCCTCTGAAGGGCATCGACCGTATTAACGAACAGATTGCAAAGGTCCCTGACAACGCAGACTTCTACCTGCTCTTGGGTCAGCTATTTGCAGATCAGAGGCAGCTTCCGCAGGCGGAGGCCGTGCTCCAGAAGGCGGTGGCTCTCGACAAACGTAATACGGACGCCTTCCTTCTCCTGAGCCAGGTACAGATCGCTCAGGGTGCGCAGGATAGGGCCATTGCGAGCGCTGAGCAGTCCATTCAGGAAAATCCCCGGAACGTCGGGAGCTATATCCAACTTGGTGCTTTGCAGGACTCGAAAGGTGACTGGCAGAAAGCGCAGGAGCTTTATCAGAAGGTCCTTCAGATAGAACCGGACTACCCTCTAGCAGCCAACAATCTGGCGTTTCTGATGCTTCGCCACGGAGGAAACGTCGACGTGGCGCTATCCCTCGCCCAGACGGCGCGCAGAGCCCTGCCGGATTCTCCGAATGTAGCTGACACCTTGGCCTGGGCATACTACAAAAAGGGCGCATATGCTAACGCCGTCGACCTACTCACCGAAGCCTTAGAGAAGTCGCCGAATGACCCCGAGCTTCACTATCACCTCGGGATGGCTTACTCCAAGATCCAAGATAGGCTTCACGCCATCGATCAACTTCAGCGCGTGCTCGTGATAGACCCAAGCTATGCAAAGGCGAGTGAAGTTCGGCAGACACTGGCGGCGCTCGAGAAAGGTTGATCTCCGACTTGCAAGGTCAGTGGCACGGTAAGCTGAAAAAATGGACGCAATAACACAACGAACAAGGGTGCTTCCTCAAGCCGGGCGTCGGCCCCTGACGCCAGAGGATTGCCTCGGCATTGCGCGTCGCCGGTGGCTCCTGATTATCCTACCTGGCTTGCTCGGGCCTGTGATTGCTTATGGTATTTCACTGAAGTTGCCCAGCCGATTCACTTCAAGGTCCCTTATCCTCATCGAACGTCAGAAGGTCCCCGATAGCTACGTCAAAGCATTGATTACTGAAGACGTGAACGCGCGCATTGCCAATTTGCAGGAGCAGGTTTTGAGTCGCTCTCACCTCCAGCCTATCATTGAAACGCAGGGTCTGTTCAACGCTGGTAGTGGCCACGTGCAAATGGACGACGCTATCTTGCAGATGCACAAGGCCATTGAGTTGACTCCTCTCAAACCCATCGTGGGCGGTCGCGACGAGGTAATGCCAGGATTCTACATCGACGTGACTCTGAACGACGCCCACAAAGCGCAAGATGTTTGCGCGGACATTGCTTCAATTTTCGTCGAAGAGAATATCAAACAGCGCAAGGGCAGCGTTCAGGGTACCGCTAATTTTTTGCAGGACGAATTAGACGATGCCAAGCGAAGACTAGACGATCAAGACGCCAAACTTGCGGCATTCAAGCGGCAGCATATCGGGACGCTCCCCGACGAAATGCAAACAAATGCTGACTTACTGACTACCTTGAACACCCAGTTTGAGGCGCTCAGTCAGGCGCTAAACCGTGCTCATCAGGACAAAGCCTACGCTGAGTCCGTCCTGGCACAGCAGATCCAATCCTGGCAAATGACGAAGGCGGCCAGACAAGGCGCTGGACTCACCTTGACCCAGGGCCCGGATGCGCTTGACAAGCAACTCGATATGCTCCAAGGGCAGCTTGCTGAATTGCGGGCGCGCCATACCGATGATTATCCTGATGTGGTGGCGGTTAAGGGCCAGATTGCGGATTTGAAGAGAAGGATGCCGAGTGTTGAGCCGCCAGCGCAGCAGAAGTCGTCCACGCAACCTTCCGACGATACTGGACGCGCCAAGAGCCTGGAACCCCCGGAGATTCAGCAGTTACGTGCGCAGGTTCACGCTTATGAGGACACTATACAGAACGACAAGCGAGAACAACAACGGCTAGCAGGCCAGATCAAAGAGTATCAATCTCGCCTGCAAATGATTCCGGGCGTGGAGCAGGAGTACAAGGAGATCACCCGCGATCACGACACAGCCCTCCAGTTCTACAAGGACCTATTAGGTAAGATTGACCAGTCGCAGATGGCAACCAACATGGAGTCCCGGGAGGAAGGCGAGCGCTTTCGGGTTTTGGACCCCGCAAGTCTCCCGACGAAGGCCTCATTCCCGAAGCGGCCACTGTTTGCTCTGGGAGGCTTTGCTGCCGGAATTGCGTTGGGATTGGCTGGGGCCCTACTGCTTGAGATGAGTCAGAAGCGCCTGCGAAGTGAAATCGACATTGAGTTCTATCTTGGAACAACAGCCTTTGCCTTGATTCCCATTATTCAAAACGAAGAAAAGGGCGGGAAGCGCAGAGCGGAGAAGGCAGCTTGATCGCGTACTTATTGGCGCGTGAGGTAGTGACAAAGACAGGCAAATCTCGTGTGCATCGCTTGGTGGCGGACGAGGTCGCATTACAGGGTAGAAGGGACTGATGAGCCGATTCCACGATCTCTTGAAAAAGGTGGCTGTCGGCGAGAGCGAGCTGGTCGGTGAGAGTCGCGCTAAAGCCGACGTGCAGAATGTTCGCGATTTTGTGGATGTTCGTGCTGTCTCCGCAGAGCAGACTGAATCTGCGGTTGAAACCGAGCAGGACTCGCAAAACGTGGCAAGCCCCATCGATCTTCGTGAGGTGCTTGCGCAGCTCTGCCCTCAAGGATCCTGGATTCCCGACATCGCGTCGCCACTCTTTTCCCGAAACGGCAACTCATACACAACGGGCATGGAGGAGTTCCGCACCCTTCGGTCGCGGCTGAACCTTGTTCGAGAAAAACTCGACCTGCGCAAGCTCTTAATTACCAGTCCGCTTCCCAAGGAGGGGAAGACATATATCGCAGTTAATCTGGCTCATATCTTGTTGCGCCAGCAGGGCTGCCGTGTATTGTTGGTCGACGGCGATCTTCGCTTACCCAGCTTGCACGACCGGCTTGGCGCTCCACAGAGTCCCGGTCTGGTTGACTATCTGGGCGGCGAAGCCGATGACTTTGCCATTCTGAAGCGTGGGCACCTGGAAAATCTCTTCTTCGTTCCCGCAGGCAAGGCGGCTACCAATGCCAGCGATCTGCTGGCGGGTGAGAAGCTCCGTGCCTTCCTTGACCGCATCGCCCCGGCGTTCGACTGGATCATAATCGATTCACCCCCGATCGTACCAGTTTCTGATGCGAAGCAGCTAGGTCAACTGTGCGACGGTGTACTGATGGTTTTTCGCGCCGATTGCACTCCGTTCGATCTGGCGCGGAAAGCCTATCAGGAATTCCTTGACAAGCCCTTCCTGGGAGTTGTTCTCAACCAAACGAAGCAGAGCACCCCTTATGGCTACGACTACTATCAAGGCAATGGGGAAAAGAAATCCTAAGGTTTGGCGTTCCCCACATGAAGCCAAAGGAATCTGCAACTTGAAAGAATGCCCAGAAATCGCTCAGCCGTCAGGGCTTCATCGACGGAGTTCCATCGCGCTCTCGGTTTACTGCCGATATTTGGCGACGACTTCAAGAGCCTCGGTTGCGAGGCTTCGGACTTGGGCAATTCGGGTTGCTGTCCGCTATTCTGAGGCTGCAGCCCGTAAGGCAAATTGGGTCAGCGTCCGTCAACCGTACGGGAACAGGGGCCGGGGATAAAGATGGCTGATTTTGTGTCCAAGGTGCTTTTCGGAACTAAAGTCCAGGAGTCTGTCAGCCGCCGCACAGGGTACCCTAATGGCCCATCGAGCCACGGGATCCTCAGCGAATGCGCTTTTGCCCAGATGCTATGCCTGGAAAGAAAGCGAACAGAGCGTTCCGGCAACCGATTTGTGTTGATGTTGGTAGAAGCTGAGGGCGCCTTGCAGGGCAGTGCCGGACCCAATATCGTTGACAGAATCCTGCACGCCCTCGCCGAGTTGACGAGAGAGACAGATATCAAGGGTTGGTACAAGGAAGGCTCTATCATAGGCGTTATCTTTACGGAAATTGGAACCACGGAAGGAAGGGCAGTTGCTAAAGCGCTTCTGGCCAAGGTCAGCGATGCACTGAGTAACAACCTGACGATTGAGCAGATCAGCGCGATAAGCCTATCATTGCACGTCTTTCCCGAGGACTGGGAGAGGCAGGCCCCAAATGGTCCGGCGGATTCAACTCTCTATCCGGAGTTGTTGCGGGATCTGAAGAAAGCTCCTCGTCTTGTGAAGCGGTCAATGGACATCCTAGGCAGTTTGATGGTCCTTACAGTTCTTGCACCCTTACTTGTCGTGATTGCCATTGCAGTTAAGCTGACCTCCCGGGGACCAATCTTCTTCCGACAGGAGAGGCTTGGTCAATATGGCAAGAGATTTACCTTCCTTAAGTTCAGATCGATGTACTTCAAGAGTGATCCAAAGATTCATCAGGAGTTCGTGGAGCGCCTGATATCTGGGAATGCTGTGTCGCAGGCAGGTCGAGGAGGGGAAAACACCGTATATAAGCTGACTGCAGACCCGAGGATCACGCGAGTAGGTAGACTCCTGAGACGTACAAGTCTGGATGAGCTACCTCAGTTTCTCAACGTTTTGAGAGGGGAGATGTCTCTCGTCGGACCGCGCCCTCCTATTGGGTATGAAGTTGAGCGCTATGACATTTGGCATAGGCGCCGCCTGTTGGCGGTGAAGCCTGGAATCACGGGTCTTTGGCAAGTTGGCGGACGTAGCAAGACCACGTTTGATGAAATGGTCCGTTTGGATATCGCGTACACAGAGTCGTGGTCGTTGTGGATGGACATCAAGATCCTCTTGCTGACACCCCGGGCTGTTCTAATCGGCGCAGGCGCGTACTAAAGCTCTCGTTTTAAACGCTGAGCCTTTAGCGCGTCGAGGCTGTCGCAAAGTACAGGCCTCACAGCTCAGGGCCAGACCCGGACAAACGAGTGGAGTCGAAGATAAGCGCCCGGAAATTGACATCCATTAATCTTGGAATCGCGAGCGCCCAGCAAAGCGGTGCTTGCTTCGTGCGAACGGAATCCGATCTTAATTGCGGGGTGACATATGATCCAAGTCGGCGTTATCGGCTACGGGTATTGGGGGCCCAACATCGTCCGGAACTTTCGCAGCCTCGAGTCTGCGCGGGTCGTGGCAATATGCGACAAGAGTTCTAGCTCCCTGCGAAGAGCTAAACACGCGTATCCTGAGGTGCAGGTTACCTCTGATCCGCGCGAGCTACTCGGTTCTGCTGACATTGATGCCGTGGCAGTGATTACACCGGTCTGGACGCACTTCGAGTTGGCCAAAGCTGCCCTTGAAAACGGAAAACATGTCTTTGTGGAGAAGCCGTTTACTTCTACGTCATCGCAGGCTGAGGAATTGATCGAGTTGGCAGAGAAGAACGGACTCAAGATCATGGTTGATCACACCTTTCTCTTTACGGGCGCCGTAAAAAAGATACGCCAACTTCTTGACGAGGACGCTCTGGGGAAACTCTACTACTACGACTCGACCAGAGTGAACCTCGGATTGTTTCAGCACGATGTGAATGTTATTTGGGATCTAGCTCCCCACGACTTCTCCATTGTGGACTACCTCATCGGTGGTCGTCCCGATGCTATAGTCGCTACAGGTGAAGCTCACGTTAATGGCCTGCCAGACGTGGCATATGTGACTATCTATTTCCCAGGTAACATCATTGCACATATCAATGTTAACTGGCTATCTCCGGTCAAGATAAGAACGACTCTGATCGGAGGCGAGAAGAAGATGCTGGTGTGGAACGACCTTGAGGCCGACGAGAAGATCAAAGTGTACGACAAAGGTGTGCAAGTGACTAGCCGCGAGGGCGTGTACGAGTTACTCGTCGGCTACCGCTCAGGGGACATGTGGGCTCCGAAGATCGAGCCGTCTGAGGCTCTGAAAGGGGAGTTGGAGTACTTTGTTGAGTGCATCCAGACCGGCATGACCCCGTTTAACGACGGCCTTGCAGGCTTACGGGTGGTCAGGATGCTAGAAGCTGCGGAAGAGTCTCTAAAGCACAAAGGAGAGGCGGTATACGCGTGAATTCGTATCTTTGTATCTCACCGGACGTCAGGCTCGGTAAGGACGTCAAGCTGTCGCAGTTCATCAACCTCTACGGGTGTGAAGTAGGTGATCACACCAAGATAGGGGCGTTTGTCGAAATCCAAAAGAATGCGAAGGTCGGTAACAACTGCAAGATTTCAAGCCATACTTTCATCTGCGAGGGTGTCACGATCGAGGACAACGTTTTCATAGGTCACAGTGTTACCTTCATCAACGATATTTACCCGCGGGCGACGACAAGCGAAGGCAACCTCCAAAGTGAAAAGGACTGGAAAGTGGAGACCACGCTGGTTGAGAAGGGAGCCTCGATCGGATCCGGCGCCACGGTGCTGAGTAGCGTGACCATAGGCCAGAATGCAATCGTCGGAGCCGGCAGTGTCGTGACCAAAAGCGTCCCTGCTAATGCAATCGTTGCAGGAAATCCGGCTAGGCTCCTGCGAACCATTTCGCCCCAGCCGCGCGGGGGGACGGAGTGAGTCGCGATGCGTCGGGATCGCTGCAGAAAGTTGCTTTAGAGGCTCTTCGGTACTCTATAGTGCGCGATGAGGGTTAAAGCGAAAGGACAGCCTGGGAGGAGGCGGGCAGGCCGAGGTTGGTCCATAATCTGCGAAAGGCGCCCATTGACCCGACGGTCTTGCGTCCCTTGCCCGGTTTGTTGAGTCTCCAGAGCCGGCACTCCCAGGAGTGCGGTTGAGGCTGTGACAGTTTACCAGATAAACCCGCTTCAAGATCCGCGTTGGAACGAATTTCTGCTGTCGCACCCTCGCGCCTCGATATTTCACACGCCCGGCTGGCTGGAAGCACTTCGTCATACCTACGGCTACGAACCGATCGTTTTGACGACCTCCGCCCCGTCCGCGGAACTAAGGAATGGACTTGCGGCGTGCCTGGTCAATAGTAGGCTCACTGGGCATCGCGTCGTTTCGCTTCCGTTTTCCGACCACTGCGAGCCTCTGGTCGATGATCCTGACGACCTTGCGTCTATACTAACCTCACTCCAAGAGGGACTTGTAAGGGATAAATGGAGCTACATCGAGCTCAGGCCTGTAGGTGCTTTCCCTGCAGATCGACTGGCCTTCGCCGAGACAAACCGCTTCTGGCTCCACCGGTTGGACATGACTTCGGATCTTGAACAGCTGTATCGAGGCTTTCACAGGGACTGTGTTCAAAGGAAGATCCGACGTGCCGATCGCGAGTCGCTGACGTGTGAAGAAGGAGCGACCGGCGAACTGATGAAGAAGTTTTACCATTTACTGATTCTTACGCGCCGCCGACACCTTCTGCCACCACCACCCTTTGGTTGGTTCCGGAATGTGATCGAAGCAATGGGTAAGGCTGCAATGGTGCACGTGGCCTCAAAGGGTGACTGGCCAGTAGCGGCCATTCTAACGCTATCCTTTAAGCGCGATCTTATCTACAAGTACAGCTGCTCGAACGCCCGTTTCAGCCAGCTTGGTGGCACGCAGCTTCTATTGTGGAAAGCCATCCAAAAAGCAAAGAGAGAAGGATTGCTGTCGCTGGACATGGGGCGATCGGATTACGATGCGACGGGGCTTGTTTCGTTCAAGAGTCGCTGGGGTAGCGTCGGCTCGGAACTGACCTACTGGCGATACCCAGCCGGTGAGCGTCGGGTAGGTGGCGGGAGAGAGTCGCGTGTCGCGCGGGGGCTCTTCAAGCTAATACCATGTGCAGCCCTTGAAGCGGCTGGCAGTCTGCTGTATCGGCATGTAGGGTAAGCACCCAGTCTGCGGCAGGTTGAGCCTCTTATCCTAGGGATAATGAAAGAACCGTTCGTTTCATTTTACCGCTGTCCCGAAAGTGTGATCGACTTCACGCTTGGGGGTGAGTTGTCTCCCAAGCCAGGCTATTTCAGGCTTGGGCGCGACACGATCGGCTTCGGTCGTTCCTTGCCGGGCCATGCTAAGCATTCTCCAGCCGAGGGACTCTGCGACGTTCTCCCGGCAGTGACCTGCGACCATTCGGGTATGCAGCTCCCATTCGATCTCACCGAAGTTATCGACAATCTCCGACTCGAAAGATACGCGGCGATCTGCCACAATTCTACCGCGCAGCGACTGCTTCACAAAGGTTACTATTCCGTGCGCCCACTGCTACCCTTCCCGGTCCGAAGATATCTTCAAAGGGCATTTCATCGAGGCTGGCAGCAGCTGAGATTTCCCTGTTGGCCTGTCGACACGACTGTTGAGCAAATCTTCGAGACGCTGCTAGCCGTGATGCTTAAGACTCAGAAGACGAATTCGATTCCCTTTATCTGGTTTTGGCCGAACGGGGCTCCGGCTTGCGCCATAATGACGCATGATGTTGAGAGCAAGGCAGGAGTCCGTTTCTGCTCGGAACTGATGGATATCGACGAAGAGTGGGCAATAAAAGCCTCATTTCAGATCGTTCCTGAAGCGCGCTACCGTACGGACGGGGGTTTGCTCGAGGAAATTCGTGAAAGAGGTTTTGAAGTAAACGTTCAGGATTTGAACCACGACGGCCTGCTTTTCGGTGATCACAGGACATTTCTAAGGCGCGCAGAGTCGATTAACAAATATGCCAGGTTGTTTGGTTCAAAAGGATTTCGTGCTGGAGCGTTGTACCGCAACCCTGACTGGTACGATGCGTTTGATTTTTCCTACGATATGTCAATTCCCAATACAGCGCATCTAGACCCGCAGCGAGGCGGCTGTTGTACCGTTTTTCCTTATTTCATTGGAAACATCCTTGAGCTTCCGCTAACTACCACGCAGGACTATATGCTGTTTCACATCTTGCAGGACTATTCCACCGAGCTGTGGAAGCGGCAAGCCCGAGCCATAAGGGAGAAGAACGGCTTGGTCAGCTTTATCGCCCATCCTGACTATCTCATTGCAAGGCAAGCGAGGAAGACCTATGTGGAGCTGCTGAGGCACCTCGCTAAGTTGCGGTCTGATCATGAGTTGTGGCTTGCCCTGCCTAGGGACGTCGATGCCTGGTGGAGGGAACGAGCGCGGCTCACGCTTGTGCAAAGAGACAGAAAGTGGGTGATCGAGGGGAAAGGAAGTGAGAGAGCGCGCGTTGCTTATGCCAGCCTCGAAAGAGATCGCGTCGTCTATAGGATTGAGCCGCCCGCAGCGCCCCACTTAGCCGCCGCAGTAAACACGAGCCGCTCGTGTGACGACCTAACTCAAATTGTAGAACGTGTGATGAGCTTCATCTCCGCGAGCGCTAGCGACGAAGGCTGCCCTCAGTGTCTGCCAGGTTTACCGGCGTAGCCGCCCTAGGGTCATCGCGTGTGAAAGAATCCACTGTCGCGTGGCTTGCGAAGCTATTTCTTCTAGAAGAGGAGATCCAAAGAGCCGTGAGAACAAATACTAAGGTTGTTGTCGTCGGACTCGGAGAGGTGGGGAAACCTCTCTTTGAGCTTGTTGCAAAATACCACGACACCGTTGGAGTAGATATCGCGCCTGTGGAGCACATCGAGCACGTCGACGTCCTGCATGTCTGCTATCCGTTTCAAATCAATGACTTTATCGGTGAGAGTGCTCGGTACATCGAACTGTTTAAGCCCAGCCTGACGATCGTCAACAGCACTGTAGCGATCGGTACTACGCGAGCGATAGCAGAGCGAACGGGCGCCGCAGTTGTGAACAGCCCGGTGCGTGGCAAGCACGCTCGCATGTTAGCGGACATGCGTATGTATACCAAGTTTGTAGGTGCGATGGATTCCGCGGCGGGCGCGCAGGCCGCCCAGCACTTTGAGTCTGTCGGCCTGAAAACCAAGATCCTATCATCGCCAGAAGCTACCGAGTTGGCCAAGCTCACCGAAACGACTTACTTTGGCCTGATGATTGCCTGGGCGCAAGACATAGAGAGATACTGTGACCAATCGGGTCAAGATTACAACGAGGTCATCTCGTTCTATGAGGAAATAAAATTCTTTCCGCCCGTCAAGTACTTTCCTGGAATCATCGGCGGCCATTGCGTGATGCCCAACATCAAGCTGTTGAGCATGTTTGCTCAATCGACGATTCTCGATGCCATTCAGGTCTCTAACCGAATGAAGACAGAGCGTGACGCCAAGAAAGGAGAAGTAGTGACTGGTGTAACGGCCGGCGCCGCCTGAACCATGCTGACCATTAATGGAATCCCACAACGGCTATAACTCGGGTGGGCTCTTACCCCGGGCGTGGGCGCCGAAATAACTTAGAGGTCTTGTCTCTGGCGAAAGACCATTAGGGGTAGGACTTACGACTGTATGAATGTTTTTTCAGATACTGATTCGTTGGTTATGTCGAGCACCTCACGCCTCCAAGGAAAGCGGGTGGCGATGGTTACCTTCTCTTCTTACCCCGCCGATCCTCGCCCGCGCAGGGCGGCGGACACGCTTCTCAAGGAAGGCATGCGCGTTGACCTGATATGCCTGGGAGATGAGCAACAGCCTAGACGTGAGGTATTAGGTGGGCTCGACATCTTTCGTATCCCAATCACCCATCGCCGTGGTGGTAAGCTTGCATACGCCTACAACTATTCTGCATTCATTCTCATCTCCGCGAGTATTCTCGCCTTTCGCTCGCTCAGGCGGCGCTATGACTTGGTTTACGTGCACAACATGCCGGACATCCTTGTCTTGAGTTCATTGGTGCCGAAGGCATTGGGAGCAAAGGTCATTCTTGATCTACACGATCCAATGCCCGAGCTCATGACGACGATATTTAACCTCGACAAAGAGAGTCTGATTGTCCGACTCATGCAGCGGCTTGAGAAGTGGAGCATCGCGCGCGCGAACTTGATCCTTACCGTCAACGTTGCGTGCAAACGCATCTTCTCCTCGCGCAGCTGTCATGCTGAAAAGATCAGTGTGGTCATGAATTCTCCCGATGAGGAGATCTTCCCGTTTCGAGCGCCGCGCTCACCGTCTTCCGCAAACGGAGCTCCCGCCAAGCGCTTAGTGATCATGTATCACGGATCATTGGTTGAACGAAACGGTCTGGATCTCGCCGTCGATGCGCTTGCGCAGGTGCGAGAGTCTGTTCCCGCCGCAGAGCTGAGAATTTACGGCCGCAAATCCTTTTTCCTGGAACGAGTACTGGAAGAGGCTCACAACAAGGGCATCGAGGATCGTGTGCATTATCTGGGCCCGAAGCGGCTGGAAGATCTGGTCCGAGAAATCGAAGACTGCGATGTGGGAATCATTCCCAACCACCGTAGTGCGTTTGCGGACATCAATACACCGACTCGGATTTTTGAGTATTTGGCCCTCGGCAAGCCGGTGATTGCTCCACGAACGCCGGGCATCCAAGACTACTTCAACCAAGACTGTCTCGTTTTCTTCGAGCCAGGTAACTCGGAGGAGCTTGCCCGGAAAATTGAATATGTCGCTTTTTATTACAACGAAGCTATCGATAGCGCCGAACGAGGGCAGCGCATTTACTTGGCGCACAGGTGGGCTCAAGAGAAGGGAACGCTCCTGGACCAGATAAATAACCTTCTGAACGGAAACTGGGTGCATTGATGCTTGAGCGGTCCCCACGCAGCATCAGGGTAGCGGGCGGGTTTCAGGAAGAAGCGTGCCTGGCCTGTCCGTATACGATCAGATGAGTTTTCTACCGAACCAAGGATGTCACCGAAGCGCGCTGCAGAGACAAGCTGTGAATGGTAGGTTTGTAAGGTGCCACTGGCGATGATTGGCGTCATTGCAAGCTCGTCGGAACGCGCCGTTGTGCGCGAGTTCTTCGAACTCTTCAAGACCCCTTGGGAGTGGTACACGAGCGGTACGCGTTACCGAGTTCTGCTTTGCGCCGGGGATGGCGAGGTCGCCCCAGACGATACCGCAGAACTGGTCCTACTTTACGCGGGGCAGAGGCTGGCGTTCGACGCGGAAGAAGGGATCGAAACTGTCTCCCATGGAAGGCAAGGACGAATACTGAGGTATAAGGAGAACCAGATTCCCATTTATGGAGGGTGCGTAGGTTTCCCAGAGGGTACCGGCGTCCTCTTTGATGAAGAGAATCACCACCCGGCGATCTATCTGCACCGGTCGTCTGCCCGGACCGTAGCCAGGATAGGCTACGACCTTTTTGGCGAGGTCCACAAATTACTGACAAAGGGGCAGCCTGCCGCCAGCGCTGGTATTCCGACCTTGGAACTGCATATCGCCTTGTTGCGCGACCTAATCCTGATCAGTGGAGTGCCGTTAGTCGAGATCCCTCCGGTTCCGGATGGTTATCGCTTCATTGCCTGCCTGACCCACGACGTGGATCATCCCTTACTCCGCATGCATAAGTTTGACCACACGACGTTGGGGTTCCTGTATCGGGCCATGTTCGGTTCTCTGGCCAACGTATTCCGCCGCCGGCTGCCCGTGCGCAAATTGCTGACTAACTGGGCGGCTGCCTTGAAACTGCCGCTCGTTCATCTGGGTCTGGCGAAGGACTTCTGGCGCGAGTTCGATCGTTATGTTCAGTTAGAAGAGGGAGCGCATTCGACGTTCTTTGTGATTCCGTTTAAGCACTGCCCAGGGCGGACTGGCCTGGGTTTTGCACCCGACTCCCGCGCCGCTGGCTACGGGGCCGTCGATATCTCAGGCAAAATCCGGGAATTGATGTCGGCGGGGTGCGAAATCGGTCTACATGGCATCGATGCGTGGCTTGATAGTTCCAGCGGACCTGCGGAATTGGAAGAGATACGTCAAATAACCGGCGCACAAGACATTGGCGTGCGAATGCATTGGCTGTACTTTGCTGAACATTCGGCAGCTGTGCTCGAACAAGCGGGGGCCGACTACGATTCGACGATCGGCTATAACGAGACCATTGGCTATCGCGCCGGAACCACGCAGGTGTACAAACCGTTGGGAGCTACGCGGCTGCTCGAACTGCCGCTCCATATCATGGACACGGCCTTATTTTTTCCCGCCCGCATGAATTTGTCTCCCAGAGATGCCAGGCAACGAGTCGCTGGGATCATCGACAACGCGGTTCAGTTCGGCGGCACCGTCACCGTCAACTGGCACGACCGGAGCATCGCGCCCGAAAGATGTTGGGACGATTTCTACGTGGAGCTGGTTCGCGAACTCAGGAGCCGGGGCGCTTGGTTCGCGACCGCCGCTGAAACCGTGTCATGGTTTCGCAAGCGCAGGTCGTCGGTGTTTGAAAACGCGTGTGCTGAATCGGACGTACTCCGTGTCAACACGGCTGCCGGGGGCGGCGAGGGTCTACCGGCGTTGCAATTGCGAGTTCACAATGCGCCGCAGCCGCAGCTCTGTTAATGCGATGCATACAGCTGCTTTCAGCCATTCCCCAATGGGTGCGACTGGTCCCATAAGCCACTGCAGCAACGACGGAGGATCTCGGGCGTGAAGTTGTCCATCGTGATTCTGTGCTGGAATGATTGGAAGGTGATCTCCGATTGCCTGCGATCGATCTTCGGGGGAACGCATTTGATTGAGTTCGAAATCATCGTTTCCGACAACGGATCCACCGATGGAACGGTCGGGCTTATACGTGAGAGTTTTCCCCAGGTTCGCGTGATCGAGAATGGCGCCAACCTGAGGTTTGCCAAGGGTAACAATGCCGGCATCCAGGCAAGCAGGGGCGAGTACGTTTTGATTCTGAATCCGGATACGATCGTTCACGAAGGCTCGCTGGACCGTTGGATCGAGTTTGCTGATCGGCATCCCGAGGCGGGCGGGTTTGGATGTCGGGTCCTGAATGCCGACGGCTCCTACCAGGGTTCCGCCCGGCCCTTCCCCACGGCTTGGCGCGATTGGATTGCTGCACTTTACCTGCGCCCCCTTGCCTATATCTCCGATCTATTTATGTCCGACAAGTATGTCCGATGGAAAGGCGATAGCGAGCGGCAGATCGACTGGCAGTCAGGCTGCTGTCTGCTAGTGCGCGGGGAGTTGCTCAGGCGGTTGGGCGGCTTCGACGGGCAATTCTCCTATTACTACGAAGATATGGATCTATGCCACCGTATCTGGGATGCGGGCCACTCCATCGTCTACACGCCTGATGTGACCGTCACCCACCTCGGAGGACAGTCGACGACTGTGCGTCTTCCGATCGCCTTCGAACTGGACAAATACCGCAATCGATACCGTTACTATTACAAGTACTTCGGCAGAGAGGGCGCGCGTCGCTGCCGACGCACCTCGTTGGCTTGGATCTGGGTTCGACAGGCGGGATACCTCCTTGTCCAACTCATCAAGCCGTCGGATGGGCTCAAAAGACGGCTGGCGCTGTATCGGGCGGCGGGCGAATGGAACCGGCGCGTTGACCCGGTGCAGTTGGTAGAAAACGGGAAGGAGCCAGATACAGGACTGCAAGCCCTCGCCCACGTCCCGCAGTAAAATCCAACGATTATTCCGGTTATGAGGTTCATATGGAGATCAGAGTGGAGTCAAGGCACCTGGGAGACGTTGTTGTTCTCGTGCCCGAGGTGTTTCAGGACAGCAGGGGCTTCTTTATGGAAACCTTTCGGGAGGATCAGCTCAAAGCACTGGGCCTGCCTTACAACTTCGTCCAGGACAATCACTCGCGCTCGGTGAAGGGCGTCATCCGTGGTCTGCACTTCCAGTGGGAACCGCCGATGAGCAAGTTGATGCGTGTTTCGCTGGGAGCCGCATTTCTGGTCGCCGTGGACATCAGGAAGGGATCACCCACGCTCGGGAAGTGGTTTGGCGTTGAAGCCTCGGCTGAAAACAGGCGCCAAGTCTGGGCTCCCGCCAGCTTCGCCCGTGGCTTTTGTGTGCTCTCGGACGTCGCCGAGATTCAGTATAAATGCACCGGACTATACAACGGTAAGGCTGAGTCTGGGATTCGCTTCGACGATCCGCAGATCGGCATTGAGTGGCCGGTCACTGACCCCTCGCTTTCGGATAAAGACCGCAAGGCTCAAACGCTGGAACAGTGGCTAGCCAGGCCGGAATCCGACCATTTCCGCTTCTCGACTTAAGACTAGCGACATGGCACCTAAGGGTTCTACTGAGCCCCGTTCATCTGATCTCAATATAGGCTAAGGGGAAATCATGAGAATTCTCATTGCTGGTGGCGCCGGGTATGTAGGTTCGGTGCTGATTCCGAAATTACTGGACAGGGGTTACAAGGTGGACGTTGTCGACCTGTTTTGGTTCGGCAACCATCTACCTCGGCAAGTCGGGATCATCGATCGGGATATTTTCCATCTTTCGGTGGAGGACCTGGAGCCCTACGAGCAGGTGATCTTCCTTGCCGGCCTTTCCAACGACCCCATGGCGGAGTACTCACCCAACAAAAACTTCGTCTTCAACGCCGCCGCCCCTTCGTACCTGGCCTACATTGCCAAGAAGGCAAAAGTAAGGCGCTATATCTACGCAAGCTCCTGCTCCGTCTATGGCTACACGGAAAACGAACTGTACGACGAAACGCGACCCGTCAGCTCCAGCTACCCCTACGGTATCTCCAAGCTGCAGGGTGAGCAGGCGGCGCTGCAGCTCGCCGACGAGAATTTCTCCGTCATCTCCCTTCGCAAGGGCACTGTTTCCGGCTACAGCCCGCGCATGCGCCTGGATCTGATTATCAACACGATGTTCAAAACCGCGATGACGGATCACACTATCACCATCAATAACCCTTCCATCTGGCGGCCCATCCTGAGCATCAATGACGCCGCCACTGCGTACACGCGGGCGGTCGAGGCCGATCACAGAATCTCGGGCATCTTCAATGTCGCCTCCGGCAACTATACGGTGGGCGAAGTGGGCGACTTGGTGAAGAGCACGGTGGAGGGAACGCTTGGCGTGCACGTCAACCTTTGCATCAAGCACATCCAGGACTTCCGGAATTACAAGGTCAGTATCGAGAAGGCCAAGAACGTCCTCAGCTTCCACCCCGCCGACGACGTGAAGTCCATTGTGGCAAATCTGATTGACAGTATGGACAAATTCAAGGACTGGAGCAATCCGTCTTACTCGAATATCCAGGCGTTCAAAGCCATCGAGAATGGGATCGAAATCCATGACATGGTAGGGATTGGGGCCCGATGAAGATCGCGGTCATAGGCGCAAACGGCCAACTCGGAACCGATGTAGTGCGGGCGTTCGCTGAACATGGGGACGAAGTCTGCGCCCTGACCCATGCCGAAATCGAAACCGCAAGTCTCGAATCGGTACGGAGCGCGTTGGCAAAAGTGGCGCCGCAGATCATCGTTAACACGGCGGCCATGCATCACGTGGAGAACTGCGAGCAGGAACCCGAGAAAGCCTTTTCCGTAAACGCGCTAGGTCCGAGAAACCTGGCCCTTGTGGCGCGCGACTTGGGTGCGGTTCTGATGCACGTCAGCACCGACTACGTGTTCGACGGGCGTAAGGGAAATCCTTACGAGGAGACCGACTGCCCCCGACCGCTGAACGTTTACGGAAATACTAAATTGGCTGGAGAGTATTTCGTCCAAGGCGTTCTGGACAGACATTTCGTGGTGCGCACCTCCGGCCTCTATGGAAAAGCCCCCTGCCGGGCCAAGGGTGGCCGCAACTTTGTTGAGTTGATGCTGAAGTTGGCCAAAGACCGAGGCGAGGTTAAGGTGGTTGACAGCGAGTGGGTTACGCCTACCTCCACCCGAGAGCTTGCCCGGCAAATGACCGTCCTGAGCCGGTCTGACGCTTACGGACTCTACCATGCCACAGCAGAGGGCAGTTGTTCATGGCACGAATTTGCCCGCGAAATATTCGCGATGACCCATACCAAGGTAAACTTGAAGGTGGCTGGAGCCGATGAATTCCCTGCCAAGGTGCCCAGGCCGAAATACTCCGTCCTGGAGAATAGCGCCTTGAAACTCCGCGGCTTGAACACCTTTGGGCCGTGGCAGGAGGGTCTGTGCGAGTACCTCGGCATTACCCGGTCGCACGAGGTGGCGATAACAAAATGACGCGATACGTAGTCGTTACGCCGGTGCGCGACGAAGAGCGGCATTTGGAAGCAACTGTCGCTTCCATGCTCGCTCAGACTATGCCCCCTGCCGAATGGGTGATTGTCAACGACGGCTCGACCGATCGAACAGGTGAAATCATCGATCAATACGCGGCTCAGTTTCCATTCATCCGCGCCATACACCGGCCGAACAGGGGATTCCGGAAGGCTGGCGGGGGAGTCGTGGAAGCGTTTTACGACGGTTACAACGCCCTCCGCTGCGACGACTGGGAATTCGTCGCGAAACTTGATGGGGACCTTAGTTTTTCCCCGGAATACTTTCAACAGTGCTTCGAACATTTCCGTGAGAGGCCCGATTTAGGGATCGGTGGGGGAGAGATTTACCACGATCTGGGCGGAAAGCTGAAACTCGAGTCTAGTCCCAAGTTTCATGTCCGCGGGGCGACGAAGATTTACCGAAGAGCGTGTTGGGAAGCCATTGGCGGACTATGGAGATCGGCCGGATGGGACACAATCGACGAAGTTAAAGCGAATATGTTGGGCTGGAAGACCTGCAGTTTCGAGGACCTCCGCCTCGTTCACCATCGCCTCACCGGCGCCGCAGACGGACTTGTGCGCGACCGGGTGAAGTACGGTCTGGTCTGCTTTATCTGTGGATACCATCCTGTGTTTGTACTAGCTCGTTGCCTGTATAGGCTGGTTCGAAAGCCCTACATTATCGGCTCGCTGGCAATTCTTTTTGGTTTTCTGAAAGGCTATTTTACCCACATCCCGAGGGTAAGCGATAAACGGCTTATTCGCTATGTGCGGGAACAGCAGCTCAGACGCCTCTTCGGGCTAAGCACTGTTTGGAGGTGAACTTCGCCTCCCGGCCTTCGGTGGAATTGATTATATGTGCGGAATCTGTGGAAAGCTCAACCTTGATCCCAACGCTGTCGTCGACCCCGGACTGATTCAGGCAATGCTGGATACCATTCGTCATAGGGGTCCGGACGACCAGGGGGTCTATTTTGCAGGTCAGGTGGGTCTGGGTCATCGCCGGCTCTCCATTATCGATCTAAACACTGGACATCAGCCGCTGTCGAACGAGGACGGGACCGTTTGGATCGTGTTCAACGGAGAGATATACAACTACAAAGAGCTGCGTACGTTTCTCGTGAGCAAGGGCCATGTCCTTAAAACTCAGACTGATACGGAGGTGATCGTCCATCTGTACGAGGAGTTCGGACCAGAATGCCTCGAGAAACTGCGCGGAATGTTCGCCTTCGCCATCTGGGATGAAAACGCAAAGACTCTTCTCCTGGCGAGGGACCGAGTTGGAATAAAGCCTCTTTACTATAGTTTGACCAATGAATCGCTCACCTTCGCTTCGGAGATCAAGGCAATTCTGGCGGACTCTTCTGTCAATCGAGAGATCTTGCCCGAGTTGATCGACCGGTTTCTGACCTTCTTGTATATGCCAGGCGAGGAGACACTGCTGAAAGGCATCTGCAAGCTGGCCCCAGGACACTACCTGTTGGTCAAAAGGGGCAAAGCAGAGGTAAGGCAATACTGGGATCTAGCGTTCTCCAAACCGTCGTGCGGGCCAAGCCTTAAAGAGGCGTCGAACCAGCTCGAAAGCCTCTTGGCCGAAGCCGTCGAGCTCCACATGATCGCGGATGTTCCTGTCGGCGTTTTGCTGAGCGGAGGTGTGGATTCGACGGCCGTGCTTAGCTACGCGGCCGAGAGGACACAGAAGGAGATTAACACCTTCACCGTAGGTTTCGCCGACCCGGGAGTGGTGGACGAACGGCCGTATGCGAAGCTGGCGGCGGAGGCTTTCGGCAGCCGGCATCATGAGATGACCATCTCGGCCGCAGATTTTTCCGCCTTTATGCCGCAATACGTGTGGCACATGGAGGAGCCGGTTTGTGAACCGCCTGCCATTGCCATGTATTACGTTTCGAAGTTGGCCAGGAACTACGTCAAGGTGCTCCTCTCGGGAGAAGGCGGCGACGAGGCCTTTGCCGGCTACAGCAATTATCGCAACCTCCTTTGGTTTGAACGCGCGAAGCACGCCCTTTCTTCGCTGAACGGCGCCGCCGCCCGGGGAGCCTCGATCGCCAGTTCCTTATTCCACCTCCCGCGAGTAGCCAAATACGTGCCCCTGATGAACGCCCGGTTTCCCGACTACTACTACAGCCGCACCTCAAACCCGTACCGCTACTCTGGAAACGGCTTGGGTAAGTTGTACTCCGCGGATTTTGCGCGATCGATTGACCGCGAGCATTCGCTCGAACCCGTGCGCCTGCTGCAGGCCCATGCCCAGGGCTTAAATACTCTCGATGCCATGTTGTACATCGATACTAAGACCTGGCTGCCCGACGACCTGCTAATCAAGGCCGATAAAATGACCATGGCCAATTCCCTCGAGCTGCGCGTGCCGCTGCTCGACCACAAGGTTCTCGAGTTTGCCGCTGCCTTGCCTTCGAACCTCAAAGTTCACGGCTTCACCACCAAGTACCTCGCCAAGAAGGCGCTGGAGAACCGCATTCCCCGGCGCATTCTGGATCGCAAGAAGGTCGGCTTTCCGGTTCCCTACGAGGGGTGGCTGTGGAAGGAACTGCGGGGCTGGGTGCGCGATATTTTGCTCGACAGAACGACGACGAACCGTGGATACTTCGACACCGGCAGGATCGAGAGACTACTGTCGGCACGCGACGACCGGGCTGGCAACTTCAAAGAGATTTTCTCACTGGCCACACTTGAATTGTGGCATCGAAGCTTCGCTTGAGTCGAGCCGCTTCCCTCACTATAATATGGGACTCGTCCCAATTGGGGCAAAACCGGGTTTGGTCTGCATCAGACCACGCCGGCGACCCTGGGGCTTGACTTTATTAGTGGTGTGGGATATATTGACGGACTAGTAAACCGAGCTAACGCTCGAATCAATACGGCGAGGCTGCCCATGCATAGAGATGGATTTCCCGGATCGCGCAATCTGCCCTTGATAAATTGGATGAATTTTGGGGGCCAAATAAACAATAAAAGTGAAGGCGGTATGAGGAGGCTGAAATTACCGCTGTTGTTTGTCCTAATGCTGGTGTGCGTTCCTGTCATGGCGACGACGTACTATCTGGACTCTTCTGTTTCCAGTTCTGGGAATGGGGGGTCGTGGGCAAGTGCTTGGAAGAATTTTAGTGACATCAAGGGGTTAAGACCCGGAGACACGGTATTCATAAGCGGCGGATCGTCAGGCCAGGCGTACACGACCGGAAATTATTTGTCTCCTAGCGGCGCTTCAGGAAGCCCCATCACCTACAAAGTAGGTCAGGACGCTGGACACAACGGAATAGTAACCATCAACTACTCCGGGGGGTCGTACTTCATCTACGGCAGCGCAAGTCAAGGGTACGGTCAGTGGAACACATGGGATGGTAATGTCGGCGGGCAAATCCATTTGATCATCAATTCAGGGGCAACCGCGGTATATGCCCAGGGGATTCAGGGATTAATCCTGAGATATCTACAAACCAGCGGTCAAATCAGCGAGTATGGCTCCTCTAACATGGAGATCGACCATATCTTATTCATAGACTCGGCCTCCAACCACCTTAACGATGGCAATGCCGTTCAATGTCCAAATGGAGGGTCGGGGTACACATCTAATCTTATACACGATTCCACCTTTCGGTTAAGACAGCATAGAAACAACGATGGATTAGGAACCGATGGCTTCAAATGGTGTGGTAACGTAAGCATCTATAACAACAACATCGTCGGGATTTTGGACGCTTCTTATTCCGACGGCCAGCATCAGGATGGCATTCAGTTCGACGGATCGAACGTTGCGTTCTATAATAACTATGTAGAAAACATGCAAAATTACGCCGTCTACTGGGACATTCACGATTCCAGTTCTACTTCAGCAGCCCATCTCAGACTCTATAACAACGTCATCTACGGTCCTCAGTCCTCTCCAGGAGGATCGAAAGGATTCGCGTTAGGCTGTGAAAATGTGTCCTCTTGTAGCATGACGGATGCCACAATCTCCAACAATACTCTCGTGTCCCTACCCAATTGCATGGGTCTCAACGACGGGAATCCCCAAGCGGCCATTTCGACATTTAACGTCGTTAACAATATCTGCTACAGCGCAGGATCAATTCATGTTATGGGGAGCGGTATTACACTGTCCAACAACACCACGTCAAACACTGGAATCGCCTTTGTAAATTCCGCCTCCGACTGGCATCTTACGTCGTCGGCGACGGCGGCCATAGGGAAGGGGATAGATCCCTCTTACCTGTCGAGCGCGTTCACTACTGACATGGACGGCAACACCCGCACCGTTCCTTGGGACATTGGGGCGTACAAATTCGGCAGCGGCCAGCCGCCGGCTCCTCCCACAGCCCTTACCGCGGCGCCCCATTAGGCCTGTCCTTATCCCCCTCATAAAGGTCGACAGCTCCGGGAAAGATATCAGAATCGTGGCGGGTAACCAAGAGATCCTGCCGCTGTGAAGCAGACCTTTTCCGATGGGTCGGAGAAACAACATCGACCGACCGTGCGGCTCCGGTCGGCTGCAGGGACTGGCCTCGAAAGGGCGCGATCCTGGCTCATAGAACGCTGAGATTCCAGCCAACAGCCGCTTCACTCGCCCTGCGAGAGATATGCAGACCATGAGGATGTCATCAACGAGAAATGTCACCTTCGCGGTGGCTGTCAATAACCGTGAGGTTTTCGACAACAATTTCCTGGCATCACCCTGCCTGCGCGGATCTCATGACCATCAGATTCTGGTTCGGGAAAACTTCAACTCCGCCGCCAAAGGGTACAATACTGCCATCGATCTGGCTTCACACGATCTGATCGTTTTCTGCCACCAGGACATTCTGTTGCCAGAAACGTGGCTATCGGAACTTGAACGCGCCCTTAAGCACCTGGAGATAGAGGACCCCAACTGGGGAGTGCTAGGATGTTATGGCGAAACCCTAAATGACAACGGACGCGGACACATTTATTCGTCCGGCTTGGGAACCATGGGGCAGCCGTTCGACCATCCCGCGCCGGTTCAGACCCTGGACGAGATTGTATTGATCCTGAGAAAGTCCTCCGGCCTGAGGTTCGACGAGGGATTGCCCCATTTTCACCTCTACGGGACCGATATCTGCCTGAGAGCAGCGGCGATGGGAATGAAAAGCTATGCCATTTCCGCCTTCTGTTTACACAATACGCACCAGAGCCTGGTCTTGCCCAAGGAATTTTACGAGTGCTGCAGGCACGTTAAGCATGTTTGGAAGGACTATCTGCCGATTCAAACCACGTGCATCCGGATTACAAGGTTCAACGTCCCGCTTTATCGCAGACGGCTTGGAGAGCTTTACCTGCGGTGCATCCGCCGGAAGGAAATTGGGGGCACGCGCGCCCAGAATCCTCAAAGACTCTTTGAAGAGCTCGGGGAAATTGCTAATAAGTCCTAGTCCTGTCAAACTGCGCACGAGGAAAGCCAGCCATTCCAGGCTTGGTGCTGCCACCCGGCCGAGCCGCGTCTCGATACAGAAACGATAACTAAGTGGAACCCGAAAACCTCAGGTTCGGAGGTGGCGCGTCTGACACATTGCTGCATCCTCTTGTGGCGATTGCGCTGGCGCTCGCCATCATCCTGATCCTGTATCTTCCCCGCAAGTACGTCATCATACCGCTGCTGCTGTCTATCTTCCTTATCCCCCGTGGGCAGGTCGTGGTGCTGGCAGGAGTGCACTTCACAGTGGCCAGAATCCTGATTCTAACCGCGCTGGGTCGCTGGGCGGCGTCAGGACGGTCGTCGCCGCTGGCTGGCGGTTTCAGTTCCATCGACCGCGTTTTTGCGCTCTGGGCGCTTTGCTACCTTGCGGTCTTTTCGCTGCAGTGGATGCAGAGTCAGGCGCTGATCAAGAGCCTTGGGGATTTCCTGGATGCCATGGGTGGCTATTTCGCACTGAGGTTCCTGATCCGGGACAGGGAGGACGTAGAGCGAGCCATTAAGCTGTTGGCCCTCATCGCCATAATCCTCGCTCCCTGCATGGTGAATGAGCAAATTACCCACCGGAACATTTTCGGCTGGCTAGGCGGGATTCCATCCTCGCCGGCAGTGCGAGACGGGCAGATCCGATCACAGGGCTCCTTCGCCGTTTATATCACGGCCGGGGTGTTCGGCGCCTCGCTGGTTCCATTGTTCATCTGGCTTTGGACGACTGGATCTTCCAGATTGCTTGCCTGTTTGGGCATCGTCGCCGCGACGGCTATCACGCTCACTTCCCACTCGAGGACTCCCGCGCTCGCCTACGCCGGTGGAATTGTGGGGCTATGTTTCTGGCCGTTCCGCAGCCGGATGCGCACCTTCCGCTGGGGAATTGCGCTTACTCTCACAGCCTTGCACCTGGTCATGAAAGCTCCCGTTTGGTCCCTGATTGCACGGGTGGATCTGACGGGTGCGTCGTCCGGTTATCAGCGTTATATGCTCATAGACACTTGTATCCGGCATTTTTGGGACTGGTGGCTGCTCGGAGTCAAGGACTACAACAACTGGGGCTTCGACATGTGGGATCTTTCCAACCAGTATGTCGCCTATGCCGTTACCGGGGGCCTGGCGACATTGGCTTTCTTCCTCGCGATCATTTCCCGGGGTTTTGGAAAACTGGGAACGGCAAGGAAGCGCGTGGCGGGCGACCTGAAGCACGAGTGGTTTCTGTGGTGCCTCTGCGCCGCCTTGCTCGCCCATGTAATGGCGTACTTCGGAATCGGCTACTTTGACCAGATGCAGTTTGCATGGTACGCGTTGTTAGCCATCATCTGCGCGGCAGTGGCCGGCGCTATGTGCGCACCTGTCCCCCAGGCTGAAGAGGCGCTCCCGGCTGTCCGCCAGGCCGATACCCTCGTCACTTGGGGCGTGTTGGAGGCGGACCAATGACCCGGAGCAACGGACGCATTCGGGTGGTGTACAGCTTCCCCCACAAACTGGGCGCCGAGCGGATCTGCTATACCGCCTGGCAACAGGTCAACGGGCTCGCGGCCGCAGGAGCGGATGTGCTTGTGTTTCCAGGCGTTTTGCACAGACCGGTTCCTGCCAACGTCAGGGTGCAGCCCACCCTTGCGAGAGGCAAGCTGCGCATTCCCTACAAACTTCTCGGCAGCATGCGCGCCTTCGCGCTGCACGACTACATTGTGTCGCGGCGCATCGAGAAGCTGGCAGGGCAGATCGACATCATCCATACTTGGCCCCTGGGAGCGCTACAAACGCTTAAGACCGCAGCCAGACTGGGAATCCCCACCGTCTTGGAGAGGCCCAATGCCAACACCCGATTTGCCATGGAGGTGGTGCAAAAGGAATGCGAGCGCATGGGAGTAAGTCTGCCGCCCAATCATGAGCACGCTTACAATGCGGAGAAGCTGCGCAAAGAGGAAGAAGAGTACGGGTTAGCCTACCGCCTCCTCTGTCCGTCCGACTTTACCGCAAAGACCTTTCTCGACAAGGGGTATGCAAGGGAGAAGTTGGCACGACATATCTATGGGTTTGACGAGAAGGTGTACTACCCCGGCACCGAACCGCGCGACCGAAAGCGTGGACTGACGATGCTGTTTGTAGGCGTCTGTGCCGTCAGAAAGGGTGTCCACTACGCGCTCGAGGCGTGGCTTGAATCGCCGGCTCATCGAGACGGGACCTTTTTGATCGCTGGGGAATTCTTGCCGGCCTACGCTGAAAAGCTTGCTCCTATGCTTTCCCATCCCAGCGTGCGCGTGCTGGGACATCGAAATGATGTGCCGGAGCTGATGCGGAAGAGTGATCTCCTGGTTCTTCCCAGCATCGAGGAAGGTTTCGGTCTCGTCGTCACGGAGGCGATGGGCAGCGGTTGTGTGCCCCTCGCTTCAGAAGCCTGTACCGATATTTGCAGGCACATGGAAACCGGGCTTGTGCACCGGGTCGGAGACGTTGCCGCCCTCACGCAACACATCACCATGCTATATGAAGATCGGGGGCTGTTGGAAGGGCTGCGGGCCGCGTCGCTGAGAACGGTCCCCGAGATCACGTGGACTGCAGCCGGAGTGAAGCTTCTTCAAGTGTACCGCGAGACCGTCGCGGCCCAATCAAGAAAGTCCTTCGAGGTTCCAGACTTGGCAGTGGCAGGTCGCAACGCGCTCTGACCGATCATCGTTCCAAGCCCTTGGCCTAGGTAGCGGTCGGATCGACCTTTGCGCAAAGAGAGAATCCCTTTCCAAATGACTCGAATACTCGGGATTTGCCAGCCATTGCCTCGACGCGGAATACAGATTGCTTCGATATGGATACAGTGAATCCAACCGTCTCTGTGGTTATACCCGTATATAACCGTTTCGAGCTGCTGAAGTATTCGGTCGAGAGTGTGCTAGCTCAGACGGTGCCAGTCTCCGAGGTAATCCTGGTAGACGATGGTTCGTTTGACGGGACTTCTGAATTGCTTCCACACTTCATTGCAGAGAAACCAGCCTGGCGCGAGCGGGTCCGTTATTTCCACCAGGAAAATCAGGGACCCGGCGCGGCCCGTAACCTGGGTCTTGCGCAGGCAACGGGCGAATGGCTGGCTTTCAACGACAATGACGATCTTTGGCTGCCGCAGAAGCTCGAATGGCAGTTTCGCGCACTCGAACAATACAAAGGCCACTGCGGCGCGTGCATTACGGACGCCTGGTTCATGAATAATCCCGACATGAAGATGACGCTCTTTCAACTCGCGGGCAAACAACATCGCGAGAGCATCGGCATGATCCCAGACCCTCTCAGGTATATGCTCGATAAAACCTCGACAGAGGGTATACATCCGGTATGGCTGCAGAACCTGCTTACTCGCACAGACCTGGCGCGTCGCGTGGGAGGCTTCGACCCGAAGTTCCCCTTTGGCGATGACGATGACTTTGCCTTTCGATTGGGGTGCGAAACGAAGTTTTGCTTTGTCAGTATGCCCATGGTCTTGATCGATCGGAAGCCTCCCGCTGAGCGACATATTGGGGCGCAGAAAAGCTGGGAGCACGCGGATTTCCATCTTCGGATGGCCCAAGGCCGCATGGAAAAGCGGCTTGGCATGAGTGGGGGCTTGCCGGAGGAGATTCGCAAGATGATTCGACGAGACTTGGCTGCTGTCCATAGCGGGTGGGCAAACTGGTTTCTGCAGAAGGGGGAATACGGAAAGGCGCGTGAGTCCGCCAATGAAGCTGCTAGGCTTCACCTTACCCCAAATATTGCGGCGAAGTGGGCCCTTGCCACGTTTGCCCCTAAGCTAGCGGTGAAAGCGGTCGCAGTGCGCGACGAGCGTAAGGCTCGCAATACTTATGGAATCGGGTAGCATGCGCGGAAACAGCTTTAGAGAGTGACGAAGCTGAGGCCAGCGGCAGCGGTTGGTTGGCAAGGCTCTGAGGCGCCCCGGGTCTATTTGCTGCCGGAAATGGTTTTCGGATCGTGGAGGCCGGTTCCTGGGGACCGGATCGGCCGCAAAGCGTAGTCGCGGCCGGGATGTCAGATACCCGGAAATGAGAGAGTCGATGCGGGATTTCATTCTTGTAACCGGCGGCGCAGGTTTCGTTGGCTCCAATTTCGTCCTGGCTTGGATCGCGAACGAACCGGGGTCGATCGTCAACCTTGACGCCTTGACCTACGCGGGCAATCGCTACAACCTCTCCAGTGTTCGCGAGAATCCCCGTCATGTTCTCGTAGAGGGAAACATCGCAGACCGGAAGTTGGTTTCAGAGTTGCTGGCTGCATATCAGCCGAGGGCGATTGTCCATTTCGCTGCCGAGAGTCACGTCGATCGATCGATTGATGGGCCGGAAGAGTTCATTCACACGAACGTGGTGGGGACCTTCCAGCTTTTGCAGGCGGCACGCGAATACTGGAATGGCTTGCCGCCGCAGCAACAAGCGACCTTCCGTTTCTTGCATGTTTCGACCGATGAGGTGTTCGGGTCCCTTGGGACCGGCGATCCGGCGTTCAGCGAGACAACGCCCTACGCGCCAAATAGTCCTTACGCAGCCTCAAAAGCCGCTTCCGACCATCTGGTGCGCGCCTACTATCACACCTACGGATTACCGACCTTGACCACGAACTGTTCCAACAACTACGGACCTTTCCAGTTTCCCGAGAAGCTCATCCCCCTGATGATTCTCAATGCGCTGCAGGGCAAGCCGCTTCCGATTTACGGCGACGGCATGAATGTGCGGGATTGGCTTTACGTGGCCGATCACTGCGAGGCGATCCGGTTGGTGTTGCGCCAAGGCGCCGTGGGGGAGAGTTACAATATCGGCGGCGGGAGCGAGAAATCCAACCTGGAAGTGGTTCACACCCTCTGCGACGTACTGCAGGAGTTGAGGCCGGCGGCCCGGCCTTATCGATCGCTGATCGAGTTTGTGAAGGATCGTCCCGGGCATGATTGGCGATATGCGATGAACGCGACGAAGATGGATAAGGAACTGGGTTGGCGCCCGCGGCACAGCTTCGAAACGGCCATTCGCGCCACAGTGCAGTGGTATCTGGACAACACGGGTTGGGTGGAAAACGTAACCAGCGGCGCCTACAAGAAGTGGATCGAGAAGAACTACGCCGCCCGAGCCTCGCTATGAGAAAGGGAATTATACTGGCGGGTGGATCGGGATCGCGCCTGTATCCGATTACGCAGGCGGTTTCGAAGCAGTTGCTGCCGATCTACGACAAGCCCATGATCTACTACCCGCTGAGCACCCTGATGCTGGCGGGGATTCGCGATATCCTCATTATCTCGACGCCGCAGGATACGCCACGCTTCGAGCTGTTGCTCGGCGACGGCCATCGCTGGGGACTGAACCTCGCCTACGCGGTGCAGCCGGCGCCGGAAGGGCTGGCGCAGGCCTTTCTCATCGCCAAGCACTTCCTCGGCTCGAATGAAAGTGCGCTGGTGCTGGGCGACAACATCTTCTACGGGCATGACCTTACCCCAGGGCTGCTGAAGGCGGCGCAGAAGACTCGTGGTGCGAGTGTGTTTGCCTACGCAGTTGCAGACCCCAAACGCTATGGCGTGGTCGAGTTCGATGAGAACGGCAGAGCGCTGAGTCTGGAAGAAAAGCCCAAAGTGCCCAAGTCACGTTACGCCGTCACCGGACTGTATTTCTATGATCACCAGGCAGTGGATATTGCGTCTTCTCTGAAGCCGTCGGCTCGCGGCGAGCTTGAGATCACCGACGTCAACCGGCGCTATCTCGAGATGGGAATGCTTGATGTCATCATGATGGGCCGAGGATTCGCCTGGTTGGATACCGGCACCCACGAGTCGTTGCTGGAGGCTTCCCAATTCATCCAGACGGTCGAAAAGCGGCAGGGACTGAAGATCGCGTGCCCGGAGGAGATCGCCTACAGGCTCGGTTACATCAGTGCCGAGCAACTCGAGTCTCTGGCGCGCTGTATGAAGAGCAACGGCTACGGTCAGTACCTGCTCGCGATCCTACAGGAGAAAGTGTTCTAGCCTTGTGCGCCGTCCGAGCCAATCATGGGCAATGGCGGGCTAAAGGCGGCAGCTTTGCAGACGCGCTCCAAGGGCGCTTGCGGCGCTGCCATGAATTTGCGGGCAAGGCCCGCTTTGGAATGCGCTAGCAGCAACTACCGCCTTCCTTTCGGACCGGCGATGAGTATCGGAGGCTAAGGGATTTCGGTATTGGGGTAGGGGCGGCTTTTTGTCGATGTACGAGACGCAGAGGGAGAACCTGTAATGAGCTACCATACGCAGCCATTAGTGAGCATTGTCACGCCGATGTACAATGAGCAAGAGCACCTTTCCGAATGCATCGAAAGCGTCCTCCGGCAGACCTATCAGAATTGGGAGTACATCATCTTCGATAACTGTAGCACCGATGGTTCCTGCGAGATCGCTCGCCGTTATGCCCGCGAAGACCCTCGCATCCGATTGTGCGAGAATAAGGAGTTTTTGAGGGCAGTCCCAAACCACAATGCCGCGTTACGCCAGATTTCCCCCGCGAGCAAGTACTGCAAAATAGTATTCGGCGATGATTGGCTATTTCCAGAGTGCGTGGAGCGGATGGTCGCCCTGGCCGAAGCGCATCCTTCTGTGGGGCTGGTCGGCGCCTACGGCCTGGAAGGCGAGCAAGTGGTCTGGGTGGGGCTACCGTATCCCAGCACCGTCGTTCCGGGCTTCGAGATATGCCGGCGGCTATTTCTCGACGACTTCTACGTGTTCGGGACGGGAACCTCCTTGCTTTATCGCGCGGATCTTGTTCGAAATCGCGACCCCTTTTACAACGAAGACGATTTCCATGCGGACATGGAGGTATGCATCGAACTTCTCAAGAGTTGCGACTTTGGCTTTGTCCATCAGGTTCTGTCTTTCACAAGAGTGCGGCAGCATTCGCTCATGACGATGGCCAGGAACATGAACACCAAGGCAGCAAGCGAACTCCAGCATCTGGTGACCCATGGTCCGCACTTTTTGACCGAAAAGGAATTGCATAGCTGTCTGCGCCGGAGCCTTGACGAGTACTATAGGTATCTCGCCGGGAGTTTCCTGCGCCGCCGTCCCACCACCTTCTGGGACCATCATAGAAAAGCCCTCGCCGAGGCTGGCGTGGGCCTTCGCCGCGCCCGCCTGGCCAGAGCGGTGGTCGCACGGCTGTGCAGTGCCGCCCTAAATCCCAAAGACACTATTCAGACGCTTCTTAGGGCTAGGGCGGATGAGGAGAAGGTGTTTATCAGAGAAGTTGTGCACCCACCCCAAGGAGAAAGTACGCTACCCATTTAGCACCAGCTCTGAGTTGTCTTAGATAAACCGACGTTGCATGAATCACGACAAAACATCCCGACATAGGATTTGCATCTTCGGAAACTTCGGAGACATTAATCTCGGCAACGACAGTAGCCTCAAGGCCATGCTTTGCTATGTCTCCCGCCGCTTCCCGAATGCAGCGGTTACATGCGTCTGCACAGACCCAGTGGCTATCAAACAACGGTATAACATCGATGCTGTTTCTATGGACGGCCTTGTAGTTAAGGATTCCTGGTTTCGCTCTCATCGGTTGGCGAAAGCAGTTCGCAAGGTAATCATCGGCGTGCCGACCGAGTTATACAGGTGGCTTGAAGCATTCAGGGCTCTCAAGGGGATCGACGTCTTTGTCGTGCCCGGAACAGGGCTGTTGAACGATGCGTATGGCCTGCTGAACTGGGGGCCGTATACCATGTTCAAATGGTCGCTCCTGGCGAAACTTCGGCGCTGCACTTTGCTGTTCGTGAGTGTTGGAGCCGGTCCGATATACACCTCTCTCGGCAGATGGCTGATTAAATCAGCCCTTGCCTTGGCGGATTTCCGGTCGTATCGAGATCAGGCTACCAAAGACTACCTTAGCACGGTCGGAATTCCCGCAGCAAATGACGCGGTGTACCCCGACTTAGCATTCAGTCTAGCTGGCGGGGCGAAACCAAGAAACGAGGTGGCAGCACACCAAAGACCAATCGTCGGCCTCGGCGTGATGTTGGATGCCGGCCCATACGGCCCTGCTGGTTCGGACAATACGACGTACCGACGTTCCTTGGACATTTTTGCAATGCTCGGTAAATGGTTGCTTGCTCGTGAATACAATATCCGTTTACTGATCGGCGGAGTCTGCGACCGGCCGGTAAGGCAAGAGTTGAAATGCTTGCTGGAAAAGAACTTACCGATGCACGATGGTGATCGTATTATCGAGGCGCCGGACGTGTCGGTCGATGAGTTCTTGTCAGAACTCGCGGAAACCGAGTTCGTAGTGGCAACTAGATTTCATAATGTACTTCTAGCACTATTGTGCAACAAGCCGGTCATCGCCATCTCATTTCATCCTAAGTGTACTTCCCTTATGAGCGCGATGGGGTTGTCGGAATATTGTCTCGATATTAATCACCTCGATGCTAATGAGCTGATCGAGAAGGTGCAGGCTCTCGAGAGGAACGCTGGAGAGTTAAAGTATTTGATCAGAGCGCGCGTGGGACAGTTTCGCGAGGCCTTGGAAGAGCAATACGAGTTGATGTTCAACCGACTATGACCGACCGCTGGGGGATAGGCAACTGATACTAGTCGACAAAGCGCTGGCGGAAAGACAGCGGAACGAAAATCCTGTTCGAGTGGCTATAATTGGAGCAGGATTTAGCGGACGACATATCGCCTACCAGATTATCAAGTCCTTTCCAGGGCTGCGACTGGTGGCGATCGCCAATCGCACCATGGGGGCGGCGCGCGAGGCGTATTCTGCTGCCGGCATTACCGAAGTTCGCACTGTAGAGACTCGGGGTGCACTCGAGCAGGCAATACGCGATAAGCACGCTGCGATTACCGACGACGCCAGCCTCGTCTGTGAGGCCGAAGGTATCGAGGCGATTGTCGAGGCCACCGGAACGATCGAGTTTGGTTGTGCTGTAGTGCTGCGCGCGATCAAGCATGGCAAACATATCATTCTGATGAATGTGGAACTGGATGCGACTCTCGGACCCATATTGAAGTCATACGCCGATCGCGCCGGTCTCGTATACACGAACACTGACGGTGATGAGCCGGGGGTGGCGATGAATCTGATTCGATTCATCACTTCCATCGGCCTGAAACCCGTCGTGGCAGGCAATCTGAAGGGGCTCTACGATCCTTATCGAACACCCGACACCCAGCAGCGCTTTGCTGAAGCCCACCACCAGAAGGCGACGGCAGCGACTTCGTTTGCAGACGGGACGAAGCTATCCATGGAGCTAACGGTATTGGCCAACGCTACTGGTTTCCGAGTGGCCAAACGGGGAATGTACGGTCCTTCATTAAGGCATGTGAACGATAGCAGCAAGTTCTTTGTCGACAAGCTCCTGGATGCCGGAATGGTGGATTTCCTGGTGGGGGCAGCGCCGTCAAATGGCGCTTTTGTCCTTGGCTATTCAGACGACCCCGTCAAGGCGGCCTATCTCAAGTACTTGAAGATGGGCGATGGACCGTTGTACACCTTCTACACGCCGTTTCACCTGCCCCAGCTTGAGGTCCCCTTGACTGTGGCACGAGCGGTCCTTTTCGGAGATGCGACGGTGGCTCCGTTCGGACCTCCGGCGTGCGATGCTCTCGCTGTCGCCAAACGAGACTTGAAGGCAGGGGAGATCCTGGATGGCATTGGTGGGTTCACCTGCTATGCGCTCATAGAAAACTACGACCGAAGCCGACAGGAGCGGGGCTTACCGATGGCGCTGTCGAACGGATGCCGGCTGCTGAGAGACATTCCCAAAGATCAGGTTCTCACCTATGCCGACGTTGCGCTTCCCGAGGGTCGGCTCTGCGACAAGTTACGGGACCAGCAGGATGAGCAGTTTCCACTTTGACGCGCGAGAATGATTGGTGGCGGTGACTCCGCTTCCCAGGTAGTTGATCAGTTGCTAAATCTATTGGCCCGACTACGGGCTCAGGGGTTATCTAGATGAGAATACTATTGACTGGCCATAAAGGCTATATCGGCGCCGTGGCAGGGCCTATCCTGCGTTCAGCCGGCCATGAGGTGATTGGGCTTGATAGTGATTTGTTTGCGGGTTGTGATTTCGGCGCGGTGGCCTCGGAGACTCCCGAGGTGTGCAAGGATATCCGTGACCTGACCAAATCAGACCTCGAGGGCTTCGACGCGGTGGTGCATCTGGCGGCGTTGTCGAATGATCCTTTGGGCAACCTGGATCGCGGCCTGACGTATGACATTAACCACCGCGCTTCGGTTCGTCTCGCCGAACTGGCCAAAGCGGCTGGGGTGCGGCGCTTTGTTTTTTCCTCCTCATGCAGCACATACGGGGCAGCAGGCGACGCCTTTCACGACGAGACGGCGCCAGTGAACCCGGTGACCCCTTATGGCGAGTCCAAAGTCTTGACAGAACGCGACGTTTCCAGGCTGGCAGACGACCATTTCAGTCCGACTTACCTGAGGAATGCCACGGCATACGGTGCGTCTCCCCGGTTAAGGTTGGATATTGTCCTGAATGACCTGGTGGCATGGGCGTACACCGCCGGGCGGGTCTATATCAAAAGTGATGGTACGCCCTGGCGACCCATCGTGCACATCCGGGACATTACCGCGGCGGTACTGGCCGTGCTCGAAGCGCCGCAGGACGCCATCCACAATGAGATTTTCAATGTGGGCCGGACGGAGGAAAACTACCGCATCCGTGACCTAGCCGCGATCGTCGCCGACACAGTTCCCGGATGCCGTGTGGAATACGCCCCCGACGGTGGGCCGGACAAACGTTGTTACCGCGTCAACTGCGACAAGATCGGACAGCGGCTCCCGGGATTCCGCGTGCAGTGGTCTGCCCGCCAAGGCGCCCAGGAGCTTTATGACGCCTATCGAGCCGTCGGGCTCACTTTCGAAGATCTGGAGCGCGGGCGCTACACTCGTATCAGTCAGATCCAGCGCCTACTGGAAACGGGGCAGTTGGATGCTTCCTTACGCTTCAGCCCGCGGCCTGCTGAAATCGCAGCCGGGAGGCGATTATTCGCATCTCGCCCCTGACGGCGCGGCGCTTTAGCGACGGCATTTGCCAGCTTTAGCCCGGCCGGTGCCGAGCTGAAGGCCAGCGCTATAGCGTTTCTCGGTCTCATCCTAGGTTAGAAGAGACTGCAACCTTACCGAAAGCGCCCGCAGCCGATTGCGAAGAGGTCTAACCAACTTGCGAGCCTCAGCCCATGGGTTACGACGGCTATCGCCCGGCAGTCAAAATTGCGTTGAGAATTCCAGTACTTATGCTGGTTCTCGCCCAAATCGCAATTCCCGTGGAGCTGCAGCCATGGGGCCACGCAACACTCAGTCTCAGTATCCAGGCGTCCGACGTCGTGGCAAACATTGCGGGGTTTGTGCCTGTGGGTATTGTGCTCGGAGAACTAGGTATGCTACGGGGGGGCACCGCGGCAGCCTTGATCTCGACGTTGGCCGAGGCCGGCCAGTTCGTGATGGTACACCGCGACCCCTCACCTATCGACGTCGCTGCCAACATTATCGGAGCGATTCTGGGGATACTTGTCAGCAGGCGCTGGAGGATTCGTTCACCCGAGTTGAGGATCAACAGATGGAAGGCGGTTGTTTCGGCCACGCTTGGGTTCGTCCTCATTCTTGGAGTATGGGCTTCGTCGGGCGACGCCCTCAATCCCCGGGGAGTGACGTCCCCGGGAACCCTCGAAGCCTATTGGAAGCTCGACGAAAGCCGAGGCCGTGTTGCCCTGGATTCTTCCGCGCACGGCCTGCACGGCAAGTTCCCTAGGGAACCGAAGCGTGTTGCCGGCATACTGGGCGGTGCTGTCAAGTTCGATGGTACGAGGGACTACATCGACTTCGGCCATTCCTCCTCGTTTCGGCTCGCCGGCAGCATGACCATCAGCGCGTGGATCAATTCCAGCTCCTTCCCTGTCGACGATGCCGCGGTTGTGTCACAGTTCCACTTGCGCGGGCCTGCCCGCAGCGGCTACGGTTATCAATTGGATACAACGGTTGACAGAGGGCCACGCACGATCGGTTTCAAACTCACCAATGCGTGCGGAGACCTCATGGCACGCTACGGAGCAACTCCTCTGGTCCTAGGTAGATGGTACCACGTGGCCGGGGTGTATGATGCCGAAGCCCGAACGCTGGATGTGTACTTGAACGGGAAACTGGACAACGGCTCCTTGCTTGGCACGGTGACCAGCAAGCAGCACAGTTCCCGTTCACCCGTCAACGTGGGCCGTCGGAGCGATTTCGAAGGCTTCGGGTTCGCCGGCTCTATTGACGACGTGCGTATCTACTCGTTCGCGCTCACAAATGCCGAGGTCGCAGCAGACATGCGCGGAAGAGTCGTCGATGGGCGGGCGACACAGCGTGCTGCCGGCCGGCAGGTCAACAGCAGCCGACATGTGGAGCAACGGAGAGAAATTGACCCTCCGTGCGCCGTGTTGTCCGATCCCGAGGACGCGAAGATCCCAGGTGTGGCAGCGGTATTCGGTGCGCTTGTGGCAGTCGCCTTCGTCGGCCTCTGGCCATCCGCCGGCCTGCTGGCCTGTCTTGGCGCCAGTTTTGCCGCTGGATTGCTTCTTGTCCCCGCTACATCGTCCACTCTACCCTCGTTTAGCCTGTGGATGCTGCCACTCGTCAGCCTGGCCGGAGGTGCGTCGGTAGGTGCTTCTTTACGTCGCCAGAATGATCCATCATTGACGGAGCCCAGCAGCGTCTAGTGTAGGCCGTAGAGTCCGTGAGGCCGTGAGGGTGCTTGGCACGATGGTCGTGCCCACGTTCTATCGATTCCTGAGGAGTGAACTGTATGCCTTACTTGTATACGCAACCAACCTTGCCCTCATTTACATGCACCGGCCTAACAGGGTACACATTCGGCCCCTTGAATGACCCGAATGTGGAGATCTACTACATTGACGTCAGCCAGGGCCACGACACTTTCCAAATAAGCCACAAGATTACGCGCATCTATTACGTTCTTTCGGGAAGTGGCTATTTCACTATCGGGAATCGTCAGTACGATGTGGGTCCGGGCATACTTGTGGAGGTCCCTCCGAGAGTCGAATACTCTTATTCCGGAACCATGAAGCTTGTAGCTTTTACAAAACCTCGCTGGTTTCGCGGCAATGACACCGCGACAAAATGGAACCCGGACGTGGTTCCTCGAAGCGCGATTCCTGCCACGGGAAACGGCGGTCCTCCGCTAACGCGACTGCTGAGATTGCGGCTCTTCGGCAAATCGCCGCTCAGTGCCTTTTTGCGTCTTAATCAGCGAGTCTGGAACCGTCTCCCCTCGTCCTTCTCTGCTCTCAGTCCAATCCGCGCATACGGTACCTTCCTGCACAGGTTAGCTCGGATGAAAGATGATCGCGCGCAAGCTTTGAACACCTACTTCCTTCGCAATCGGCCTGCCCTGGAATTGATCCGACGTCTGGTGGATCGGAAGAGCCAGGGGGACACCGTAAGGGTGACCGTGTTGGGCTGCAGCGCGGGTGCTGAGGCGTATTCGGTGGCATGGAGAATACGGTCGGCGCGGCCTGACTTGAAGGTTATTTTGCATGCAATGGACATCTCTAAGGCGGCGGTGGAATTTGCGAAATGCGGCGTCTACCCGCTGGAGGCATCGGCACTGACAGGTACGCCGGTCCTTGAGCGCATGACCCCTGCTGAAGTGGAAGAGTTGTTTCAGCTGGACGGAAGCGTGGTCAGGGTGAAGTCGTGGATCAAAGAAGGGATCAACTGGCACGTGGGAGATGTGAGGGAACTGGGGGATCTTAATGCTTTGGGGCCTCAAGATATCGTCGTGGCAAGCAATTTTCTTTGTCATATGCATGACTCGGAGGCGGAGACATGTTTGCGTAACATTGCTCGGATGGTAGCTGCGCCAGGCTATCTTTTCGTATCAGGCATTGATCTGGATGTCCGAACAAAAGTCGCGCATGATTTGGGTTGGAAGCCAGTCGAGGAATTACTCGAAGAGATTCACGAGGGAGACCCTTGTATGAGCACTTTTTGGCCGTGTAATTATGCCGGCTTGGAACCCTTGAACAAGAGAAGGCAGGACTGGAAAATCCGCTATGCGGCGGTATTCCAACTATCCCCTGTGGCGAATTCACTGGTTGCACAGCAAGAAAACCAGCTTTGTTCGCAGTCAGTGTAATACACTCAGTTAAGTCACGTCGGTTTCAGAAGATCTGTCGCCGGCACCCACTCCAAGAACAAGTATTGACTTCCGAACTGGCTTACAGCCACCAAATCTGAGGCACGTCCTTGGCCTTCCTGGGACTTCGTGACGTGCATCCGAAAGAGGATGAAGATCATGAGCTACAAGACGCTCGCTATCGATATTCAACAAGAAACGGCGACCGCGCCGTGCCGCTTCTGCGGTGCGAGCCTGCAGAAGACTTTTGTCGATTTGGGCATGTCTCCCCTTTGCGAGACATATCCCTCGGCCACTGACCTCAATCGTGGGGAAATCTACTATCCGCTGCATGTCTACGTCTGCCACAAATGCTTCCTCGTACAATTAGAAGAATATGAGAGCCACGAAAACATATTTAGCGACTACGCGTATTTCTCCTCCTACTCCGATTCCTGGTTGAAACACTGTGAAATGTACTGCGACAGAATGATGAAGCGATTCGGCTTGAGCCAGCATAGCTTTGTCGTTGAGGTGGCGAGTAATGATGGCTACCTGTTGCAGTATTTTGTTGAGCGAAACGTGCCCGTCTTAGGCATTGAGCCGGCAGCAAACGTAGCCAAGGTGGCGACCGAGAAGGGCGTCCCGACGCTGGTGCGATTCCTTGGCGCACAACTGGCAGAGGAGCTAGCTGCAGAAGGTCACTGCGCCGACCTCGTTCTTGGCAATAACGTGTTGGCACAAGTCCCGGATCTGAACGATTTCGTGGAGGGGTTGAAGGTCTTACTGAAACCCGAAGGGGTCCTTACGCTGGAGTTCCCCCACCTGCTACGGCTGATCGAACGCAACGAGTTCGACACGATTTACCACGAGCACTTCTCGTATTTTTCGATGCTCACCACGGTGCGTATCCTGGAGGCTCACGGGATGCGGGTGTTCGATGTGGAGGAGCTGACAACACACGGCGGCTCTCTGCGCGTGTTCGCCTGCCGGGCAGAGAACCAGACGCACAACCTTGAGCCGAGTGTCCCGAGAGTTATCACCGAGGAAGAAAGCGCGGGACTGGCTTCGGCGGAAGGATACGACACGTTCGCGCAGCAGGTTAAGCACACCAAGTTGGCATTGGTGGATTTTCTGCTCATGGCCGCGCGGGAAGGCAAATCGGTAGCAGGGTACGGGGCACCTGGCAAGAGCGCGACGTTGCTGCATTACTGTGGCATCGGGAAGGATCTGATCGAGTACACCGTGGACCGCAGTCCATATAAACAGGGGCGATTCCTGCCTGGCACGCACATCCCGATTCATCATCCGAGCCGGATTGGCGAGACCAAACCGGACTACGTCGTCATCCTGCCCTGGAACCTGAAAGACGAAATCATGCAGCAACTGCAGTTCATCCGAGAGTGGGGCGGCCGCTTTGTGGTGCCGATTCCTGAGGTAAAGGTCTACTAAGAAAGGCGGGCAGGACGCCCGCACGACGACAGATGGAGGTGGATTGTGAAAGTCGTACTGTTTTGTGGCGGACTGGGTCTGCGAATCCGCGACGCAGAAGACACACCCAAACCGATGGTGCGTATCGGGTATCGGCCTATCCTCTGGCATGTGATGAAGTACTACGCCCACTTCGGGCACAAGGACTTTATTCTATGCCTGGGATACCGAGGTGATGTTATCAAGAACTATTTCCTCGACTACAACGAATGTGTTTCTAACGATTTTGTCCTGGTTCCCGGCGGGAAAAAGCTCGAGCTGCTGAATAGCGACATTCATGATTGGCGGATCACTTTCGTAGATACGGGAATGCACTCCAACATAGGCCAACGTCTTAAAGCAGTGGAGAAACACCTTGAAGGGGAAGAAGAATTTTTCGCCAACTACAGCGATGGCCTGACTGACCTGCCGCTTCCACGACAGTTGGAACACTTTCACCAACAGAACAAGATCGCCAGCTTTCTTTGTGTCCGACCCAATCTTAGTTATCACATAGTCTCGGTACAGCAGGGTAATGGCCACCTGGTTTCAGGAATCCACGCGATCAATAACGGCACGGTACGGATTAACGGCGGCTTTTTCATTTTCAAGAGAGACATTTTCGATTATATCGGCGAGAAAGAAGAGCTTGTCTGCGAGCCTTTCCAGAGGTTAGTCGAAGAACAGCAATTGCTTGGCTACCCGTATGACGGCTTCTGGGCCAGCATGGACACGTTCAAGGACAAGCAACGCCTCGAGGAGCTGGACCAAACCACCGCACCGTGGAAAGTCTGGAATCACGTAGAAGCTCCAAACTCGAAAGCCGCGGAGCTGGTGACGGCTGGCCTATGATCCACCTTAACCTCACGGGAAAGGCTACAACTGGAGCACTAACCGTCCTGTGCCTGGGGGCCCATTCCGACGATATCGAAATTGGATGTGGCGGCACAATTCTCCGGCTGGCGGAGCGGTATCCCGGGACTGTCTTTCACTGGGTGGTGTTCAGTGCCACCGGAGTCCGGAAGGCTGAGGCGCAAAGCGCAGCCACATTGTTCGTCGGCCCCACCGCTCTGAAGGGGCCACTGCTCAAGACCTTCCCGGACGGGTTTATGCCCTTTGTGGGCGGGGAAGTGAAAGCAGTATTCGAAGAGTTGAAGCAAGCGGTCTCCCCGCACCTCATTTTCACTCCGTATCGCAAGGACGCGCACCAGGACCACCGGCTGATTGCCGAATTGACCTGGAACACATTTCGGGATCATCTGATCCTGGAGTACGAAATCCCTAAATATGACGGCGACTTGGGGCAGCCCAGCGTATTCGTGCCGCTTGAGGTTGAGGTGTACCAGAAGAAACTAAGTTACATCATGGAAGCCTTTCAGTCCCAACATGCTAAGCGTTGGTTTGAAGAGAGTACCTTTCTCTCTCTCCTGCGGCTGCGTGGAATGGAATGCAATGCTCCCAGCGGCTACGCCGAGGCGTTCTACTGCCGCAAGCTAGTACTCTGAATTGAAGACGACGCTACCTTCGTATTAACGGGCTTCTGAGCCCCCGCCCGATGTCCTCCTGAGCGGCGGTGAAGGCTCTGCTTTTGCTTGCCGTCGATGAGGAAGAGCAGTTGCTCGCTAGCTAGGATCTGCATAACAGATGGCCTTTTACATCAGCCCACTGGAGATGGCCCGGACGGGCGATACTCTCTCAGGCGGTGTGGGATCACGATGAAGGATCTGAAAGAGAAGACGCTACGTGGGGGTCTCGCCCGACTCTGCGCTCAGGGCGCGAATTTCGTCCTTCGCATGGGTTCTCTCATGATATTAGCCCGGCTCCTGAGCCCAAAAGACTTCGGACTGGTAGGCATGGTTACAGCTTTTACTGGGGTCCTGGATCTGTTCCGGGACTTCGGGCTTTCCTCTGCCGCAGTTCAGCGTACGACCGTCACCGAGGAACAGATTTCAACACTATTTTGGATCAACATTCTGGTTGGTGTCGTCCTCGGGGTTCTGGCAGCAGCAATGGCCCCGGCTATCGCGGCCTTTTATCACGAGCCCCGCCTTTTTGCGGTGACTATCGTTTTAGCGGTTGGATTGCTCTTCAACGCGGCAGGGGTACAACATTCCGCGATTCTCCAACGCCACATGCGCTTTACAGCGTTGGCGGTAATAAGCACCCTCGGTTTGGTTATCGGAAGTGCGATTGCCATTGGCGGGGCTGAGGCAGGCTACGGATATTGGGCTCTCGTGGCGATGACGGTCACTTCTCCGCTTGTGGTGACTGTCGGTTGCTGGCTGGCTGCAGCCTGGGTCCCAGGGAAACCACGTCGGCGCGCCGGCATCCGTTCCATGATGCGTTTTGGCGGCACGCTCACTCTGAATGGCTTGGTTGCCTACGTCGCATTTAATCTTGAGAAGATCCTGCTGGGGCGCTTTTGGGGAGTCGATGCAATCGGGATCTACGGAAGGGCCTACCAGCTCATCAACATTCCAACCTCCAACCTGAATGCAGCAGCAGGCGAGGTGGCGTTCTCTGCGTTATCACGAGTTCAGGATGACCCCAATCGTCTCAGAAGCTACTTTCTCAAAGGTTACTCTCTGGTTGTATCATTCACCGTTCCCATAACGGTTGTGTGTGCCCTTTTTGCCGACGATGTAATTCTCGTTTTGCTGGGACCAAAGTGGAAAGAGGCGGCCGGCATCTTTCGCTTGCTGGCTCCGACTATTCTAATCTTCGCGATCATCTATCCTTTGGGATGGCTGATGTACTCACTGGGACTGGTGGGGCGAAGCTTGAAGATCGCCTTGGTCTTCGCGCCCCTCATCATTATAGGCTACATCCTAGGACTGCCTTATGGACCTAAGGGAGTCGCGTTCGCCTACTCAGCCGTGATGATATTGTGGCTTGTTCCGCATATTGCGTGGTGCATACACGGCACAGTGATTTCGTTCCGTGACATTATGCTGGCTGCGAGCCGTCCCCTGGCATCAAGCGCCGTGGCTGCAGGGCTCGCCTTTGCAGTACGGTTCTTTTACGGCCAATCCTTATCTCCTCTACCCAGACTATTGCTAGAAAGTGCCGTTCTTCTCGTTGCCTTCCTTGGGATGCTCCTGTTCGCTACCGGACAGAAATCATTCTACCTAGATCTCCTTCGCGAATTGAGAAGGCCTTCATCAATTAAAGAAAAGAGCTTAGTTTCGACTTAGTTTCGGCTTAGCAGAGGGCGCATTTCAAGCCACGAAGGCCGACGCTAAACGGGTTGCCTTGTGTCTTATAAAGAAGGGCATGGGGTTAAGACCGGCGAAATGAAAATTCCAGCGCCTCTGGCTCCCCAACGTGGAGGAGCGCGGGGCAGGAGTGTTGCTCAACCACCGCCACTTCTCGTGAAGATGCGCACGGGGACGAAGAATGGGTTGCAGGCCTTGGCCCTGAGCCGCAATATGTGCCGAGGGGAAGCTGTGGACGGCCGTCCGTCAGCAGGCGCTACAGGCTTTGCCACTTGGGGAAGGGGCGGGGTGCCGGCGACAAGACTTGCGGGAGTTGCTCGGTCAGTTGGATGGCTGGGTGGATGGGTTGGACAAGCGGGTAGCGGAAGTGAAAAAGCGGCAGGAGGCGAAACGCCTGCAGACGTGTCCTGGGGCGGGACCGCTGACGGGCTGGTAGTGCTGGGGCAGGTGGAACGCTTTGCCAACGGCCGCAAGGTGGTGAAGAAGCGCAGCGCGGCGGAGCCGCAACCAAAAACGTTCAGAATCAAGCTGTTCTCCAGTAGATTGTCTATGTGTAGGCGGCCTTTATTTATGCGGTTCCGGAGAAAGACTGCGAACAATTCTTGCTAAAAAAACAAGAAATTACGCCCTTGCAATGCAATGCAGAGCGCCTCGATCGCACCCGACCACACAAACAGGTGCTGACGGCGAGATTGAGGGTAACCCATGCGCTCGGCGTTCCTCTCAAAATAGTCGGCCTCGCTATGAAGGTTCTCGGTCACTACCAGTGAGTCGGTAGCAATTGTCCGCATGGTGCACACCAGTTTTTCGAGCCATCCCTGGTCGAGCCGGTTTTGCTGGATCAGTATCCAACGTTTCTAGTTGACCTCCAGGGTGTGTAGCTCGCGAGCTAACTCCCACAGGTGTTGGCGGAGCGTGACAGAGATCAACAATCTTAATCGCACCCGCGAAGTGCAGTTGGGCAAGATTCGAGATCTATTCCGCCCATCCTCCCTCACGACTTCCTTGGCCGCGTTGCTCCAGTGCGTACACCCGGAAGAAGTTCCCCGTCGACGAAATCACTTACACGCCACTTCTATGTCGCGCAACCTTTAGCTTCTGCGATACGATACGCTACGTGGAATTCCCGGTCGTCGTGTGAGACAATGCGGTACTGGATACTGTCTGGCGCGATGCATCAAGCACCTCTCTGCCCATCCTGAAAACATGAGAATTCCGGTATGAGGAAAGCGCTAAATCTGGAAGTACCTCGGAGGCTTTCATGACTGAAGCTGATTCCGGAATGCCCCGCCTTGCTGTGCTGGGCCTCGGGCACGTTGGGCTGCCCACAGCTCTGGGGTTTGCGCGTATGGGCTGCGAGGTAATTGGGGCCGACGACGATGTCTCCAAAGTAGAGATGATCCGGGCCGGCCGGACGCCGTTCTACGAGCCAGGCATGGACGATCTGCTCGCGCAGCAGTTGGCCGGAGGTCGGTTCACGCTTTCCGCAGACGTGGAACACGCTGTGCGGGCAGCCACGATCCTGTTTGTGTGTGTGGGCACTCCGCAGCGCGACAGTGGCGAAGCGGATCTGAGTCAAGTGGAAGCAATTGCCCGTACTATCGCCCGTAACCTGAATGGCTACAAGGTAATCGTAGAGAAGAGCACCGTTCCGGCAATCACAGCTCAGTGGATCAAGAAAACTGTCGCCCGCTATGCTAGGCTGGCCAACCCCGTCGATGGTGGCGAGAGCCTGTTTGACGTTGCGTCGAATCCCGAATTCCTGCAGGAAGGGCGGGCCATTGAGAACATCTTTCATCCTGAGCGGGTGGTGATCGGTGTCGAGTCGGAACGTGCCCAAGTCTTGCTCGAACAGCTTTATCATCCACTGGGCCGTCCCATTCTGCTTACCAACGTTAGCACGGCGGAGTTGACAAAGCACGCGGCAAACGCTTTTCTTTCCACTAAGATCTCCTTCATCAACATGGTGGCCGACATCTGCGAAACTGTGGGTGCCGACGTCACTGAGGTGGCGCGGGGCATTGGACTTGACCCGCGCATCGGGCCCGATTTCCTGAACGCTGGGATCGGTTTTGGTGGCTATTGCTTTCCCAAGGATCTTCGCGCCTTCATGTACCTCGGACAGGAGCACGGAGTCGATTGCGGCTTGCTCAAGGAGGTCGAGAACATCAATCTGCGGCGAGCCGAAGTGCTCCTGAAGAAGTTGCGACGCACCGTCTGGGTGCTGCAGGGCAAGAGAATCGGTATTCTGGGTCTGGCCTTCAAGGGCGGGACCGATGACATTCGGGAATCGCCGGCGCTGCGTATAATCAAGGCACTTCAGGAAGAAGGCGCTCGGTTGCGGGTGCACGATCCTCAAGCGATGGGAGCTGCCCAACACGAGGTCCCGACGCAACCTGGCCGTCTGGAGTACTGCTCTTCACCCTATGAAGCGGCTTGCGAGGCGCACGCCTTGCTGATCCTAACGGAGTGGAAGGAATATCGCGACCTGGATTTCGGCCGCCTTCGGCAAGTCATGGAAGTTCCGGTGATCGTCGACGGTCGCAATCTGCTTGATCCCGACGAGGTGCGCTCCGCCGGCTTTGAGTACGTGAGCATGGGCCGAGAGCATCGCGCCCAACCGCGTGCCATACCGGTCGAAAGCAGCAAACTTTAAGGAAATAGGAATTATGAGGGATGACAACCCAGTGCCCGTGAGCAGCGCTGACCCAATTCTTCCGGCCCCTCCAACCCATCGCCCGCGATCCCTCGTCACTGGCGGCGCTGGCTTCATCGGATCACATCTTTGCGATCGTTTGATTGCCGAAGGTCATGAGGTGATCTGTCTTGACAGTCTTCTGACTGGTCGGGTCGAGAACATCCGGCACCTGCTCGATGATCCTTTTTTCACCTTTATCTCCCACGACGTAACCAAGCCAATCCTGCTGCCTTCATTGCTGTTGAGCCCTGCCAGTTCCAAGTTCACCAGCGGCCATCGGTTTGCGGACCCGGAGCGGCTCGACTACATCTTGCATCTGGCGTCGCCCGCCAGTCCGGTCGATTACGCCCGGCATCCGATCCATACGCTGAAGCTAGGTTCGCTGGGCACCTACTACACTCTAGGTCTGGCGAAAAGGCATGGCTCCGTTTTTCTCCTGGCCTCCACGTCCGAGGTCTACGGCGATCCGCAGGTATCACCCCAGCCAGAGGCGTATTGGGGGCACGTTAATCCCATCGGCCCGCGCAGCGTCTACGATGAAGCCAAGCGTTTCGCAGAGGCCGTCACTATGGCTTACCACCGCGAGCATGGCGTGCCCGTCCGTGTGGCACGCATCTTCAATACGTACGGCGAGCGGATGCGCATCAACGACGGTCGCGCCCTGCCTAACTTCATGATGCAGGCACTCCAGGATCTGCCGGTGACCGTGTACGGCGACGGCCACCAGACCCGCAGTCTATGCTACGTCTCAGACACCGTCGACGGACTTTACCGCCTGCTTGTGTCGAATGAAACTGGCCCCATCAACCTAGGCAATCCTGAAGAACTTAGCATGCTCGAGTTGGCCCGGGAGATCATCGAGGTTACCGGCAGCGACAGTACGATTCAATTCAAGCCTCTTCCTATAGACGATCCCCTGCAGCGCTGCCCGGATATCACGAAAGCAATGACCGCCTTGGGATGGGCTCCTACCGTGAGCCGACGGCTCGGGCTCGAACGTGTTGCTCCATACTTCAGGGCGCAACTGCAAGCCGGCTCCCTGCCATAAGTCCTGTACCGAGGGATTCGCTGCGACCTGTGAGGCGCCGAATCATGACATGAGCCAAGCAATCGCAATCCTGTTTGAACTCGTTAGGCGAAGGTCAACAGGTGTTCTCTCTGCGTTGATCTTGTGCGGCACTTTGATAGCGGGGCTCTGGCCTTTCCACTCTCCGAAGAATGATGTGAGTTGGTTGGAAAATGGGAATGGTATCCATTTCGGTGATCACGCGACAATAGTTAGCCCTGGTCCAATTACCCTGGTCAGTCCGGATGCGCCATCTTGCAGCCTTGAGATTTGGGTTGAGCCTGATTTCACTTGGAGAACTGGCACTCTCCTTGCGTTTTACAGCCCCTCGAACCCGAAGGGGTTCCGTCTACGTCAATGCCACAAGGATCTCACCCTGCAAAATGAGGCATGGACCGGGCAGGAGCACTGCAAGCCATCGAGTTTCTATGTCGACAAGGTATTTCGCAAAGGCAGACCAGCGTTCATAACAGTCAGCTCAGACGGGCGGGACTTAGCGGTCTATCTCGACGGACAGTTGGTGAAGAAGTTGCCGCACTTCGGGCTATCCAGTAGGGATCTCGTAGCGCAACTTGTTATTGCCAACTCGCCTTTGGACAGTGACAGCTGGCCGGGCCAGTTGCGAGGCCTAGCGATCTACGGAAGCGAACTTAGTGCGGGAGAGGTTGCCCAGCACTATGAGGATTGGACGCAGAGGGGAAGGCCTACACTCAGCAAAAACGATGACGCGGTTGCACTGTATCTCTTAGATGAGCACAAAGGGCAGATCCTCTACAGCCAAGTCAGGCCAGTAATCCGTTTGCTTATCCCGGAGAGATATTCGATCTTGCACCAAATTCTGCTGGAATCGCCGTGGAGTGAATACCGCCCGGGCTGGGGCTATTGGAAGAATGTTCTCATCAATATTGGAGGATTTATTCCTTTAGGCTTTTCCTTCTACGCGTACCTATCATCGGCTCGACAAAGAAGGTGGGTGACGTGGAAAGCAGTCACTTTGGGATTCGGAGTCAGTCTCACAATTGAACTCCTGCAGGCATTCCTCCCAACTCGGTACTCGGGTGTTACAGACTTGATCACGAATACTATAGGCACTGGTATCGGGGTGTTGGTCTACCTGTTTGCCGCTTCACGGCTCGCGCGACTTGGAGGTGGCGAAAGTCTGAAGCCGGCAATCTAGGAGTCTGTCTGAGAAATATATCTCGACAGCCGAAGCAGGTCGGGTCATAGTGCGTCATGGGCAAAGCGTACCGGCCTTACCAACCTGATCAAGACCTCTTGTTACCCCCGAGTTTGCGCGATTGGCTGCCAGAAAACCACTTGGTGTACTTCGTCAGTGACGTGGTGGACCAGTTGGACCTGTCGGCCATCGAAGCTCTCTACCAGGAGGAACTGCGAGGACAGCCGCCGTACGATCCTCGCCTGATGACGAAATTGCTGATCTACGCCTACAGTGTCGGGGTGTTCAGCTCACGCAAGATTCAGAAGCGCTTGCAGGAGGATATCTCGTTCAAGGTGTTGGCGGCCGGCAACGAGCCGGATTTTCGTACGATCTCCGACTTTCGCAAGATCCACTTGGAGGCTTTGGAAGGGCTGTTTGAGCAGGTGTTAAAGATCAGCCTGGAAGCGGGGGCGATGAAACTGGGGCGGGTGGCGTTGGATGGGACTAAGGTGAAGGCCAATGCCAGCAAGCACAAAGCCATGAGCTACGGGCGGATGAAGGAGAAGGAGAAACAGCTCCGCGCGGAAGTGAAAGCCCTGCTGGAGCAGGCGGAAGCGGCCGACCAGGAAGAAGACGGCCGGAGGGGAACAGGGAAGAGCGGTGAGGACTTGCCAGCGGAGTTACAGCGTCGGGAGACGCGGCTGCAGAAGATCCGGATGGCGAAGCGGGCTTTGGAAGAGCGGGCGCGGGAGGAGGCGAAGGCGGAGGGGAAGCCGGCGGAAGAAGTGAAGGCCGCCAAGCCGGCGGAGAAGGATCAATACAATTTTACCGATGCAGAATCGCGGATCATGATGGGCGCCGATGGCTTCGTGCAGGGTTACAATGCGCAGGCCGCAGTGGAACCGATGCTGCAGCTGATCGTGGGACAGAGGGTGACGCCAGCGACGAACGACAAGAAGCACGTGCAGCCGATGGTGGAAGTGATGGAGCAACAGTCCGGGCAGAGGCCGGAAGCGATCCTGGCGGACAGTGGTTACTGCTCGGAGACGAATCTGGAGTACTTAGAATCGGCGGCGAAGCCGGAGCAGAAGATCGAGGCTTACATCGCCACGGGGAAACAAAAGCATGGTGAGCATCGTCGGCCTTGCCCGCGCGGGCCGCTACCCAAAGACGCGACGCGGGTGGAGCGGATGAAGCGCAAGATCAAGACGAAGGCGGGAGCGGCGGTGTACGCGGCGCGTAAGGCGATGGTGGAGCCGGTCTTCGGGCAGATCAAGCAAGGGCGTGGGTTCCGGCAGTTTCTGCTGCGGGGGATGGAGAAGGTGCGGGGGGAATGGGCTCTGGTGTGCCTGACCCACAACGTGCTGAAGCTGTATCGGCTCTGCTATCAGTAGAAAACAAGCGAATGACAGTGCCGGCCGCTCCGAAAGACCCCTCCAAGCCTTGTTTCCGACTTCTGGTGCGCTCCTCTTATTCCAGAGTCGCGGCGCGGACTGCAATCAATCTTCTCAATGATAAATTCATGCTCCAAGATCGACTTGGCCCCAAGCGTTTCTCAGACAGGCTCCTAGGAACGCTGCCAGGCTGATCGGAAGCAGGCACGATAGCCACTTCGCCAGTCGGAACTCCCGGCGGTCTTGCTTTTCGAGGTGACGCGGCGAGTCTGAAATGCTGCAATGATGGCTGCTCACTACTAGTAGCGGCGCAATCATGAGGCTGCTAGGGTGGGATCACCGACACGTTGAACTACCGATAGAAAGTACCCAGTTTCCGTCGCGAATTCCGCCGGAGTTCTACTTGGAGAATCAGTTGTCGAACACGAAGCGTCACGTTTTGTTTGCACTAATCGTCATTGCCTCGATTGCTGGGGGTTGGTCAGCCTTGGCAGGTCTGTTCAGTCTTGCCCTCACTAGTGATGAATATACCCATACTATGTTGATGCCTCTGATCGGCCTATCCCTGCTATATATCCGGCGAAAACCAGTGTTTGCGGACGCAGCTTATTCGTTTAGAGGAGGATCTCTATCGCTTCTTGCCGGTATAGTTGTGAGCTATCTACTTGTCAGGTATTCCACTGGATTGGAATATGACGTTTACCTATTCCTCAGGATTCTGGCCTTAGTCGCTATTTGGGTTGGCGGGTTCATTCTTTGCTACGGCGCACGCGCCGTTCGTCGTGGTGCTTTTCCGCTCCTGTTTGCAATGTTGATGATTCCGATACCAGGCTCTTTGATGGAGAAACCTATTGCCCTGGTCCAGCATGGATCCGCCGGAGTCGCTAGTGTGCTCTTCGCGATCGCACACGTGCCAGTATTCCAGGATCAATTGAGATTCTCTTTACCGGGGCTGGAAATGGAGGTCGCAATTCAATGCAGCGGGATACACTCCACTCTGGGTCTGCTGATCGCTAGCCTGATCATCTGTTGCCTCTGGGTCAAGCCCGCTTGGAAAAGAGTTGTCCTGGTCTCGTCGGTCTTTCCCATAGTATGCCTCACCAACGGTTTACGGATTTTCACGGTCGCTGTACTTTCAGTCTATGTGGACCCAATCTTCTTCAGGAGTGACCTGCACCGGCGAGGTGGGGTGTTGTTCTTCATCCTCGCGCTAGGCTTGTTGGCTGGCGTTGTGAAGCTTCTAGCGAAGCGGAATGATGGAGTGCTGCCTGGGCCAGCCAATCTACCCGATGCTGATATTGGCTTAGCGACCTCTAAGACTGCAGGTGCGGATAGCCCTTAGCCGGAGCTTGGATCGTTGTCAGGCGGTGTCTGCCTCAACTATCAGCTGTATTGTGTTGATCGTCCTCCTCGGTTTTCCCCTTTAGCTTTCCTCTATCTTTCCCACCCTGGGCGCTCTTGCGCTGCCACCTTTTTTCACCGTCCGTTTCTCCTTCCGTGATGTCCCCAGTGCGGCTGTTCGAAAGTGTGGGCAATTGCCTTACTGGCCCGCCTGCACTTGGTGATCTCAGTCTGTGGCGGTGATGCCCACCGGTCACCCGGGCGGTTTCTTCGGCTTGTGAGGGGAGCTTGAAGCACAGCAAGCATCCTTCACCGATCGCCTGCTACCCGGGAAACCCTTTGTGGTCCGGAAGCGCCGGTCACGGCCTCCCTTAGCAGGGATTGATAGTCTACCTTGTTGGTAGACGTCCTAGGGAGGAGATCCCGAAAAATGAACTTGTCCGGACTCATATAAACCGGCAGGATCTGGCTGCAAAACACTTTCAACTCAATAGTCGAAGGAGGGGAATCACGCGCGGTTGTAACGTAGGCAATTACCTTGACTCCCGACTCGGCGTCTGGTAAAGCGATTACTGCCGCTTCCCGAACATGCTCGTAGCGGTAGAGGGCACTCTCAATGTCTCCGAGCTCAATTCGATAACCCCTGCGTTTTACCATTCTGTCCCGGCGACCGACATAAACATACCCTCCCGCGGCGTCGCCCCTGACAATATCGCCGGTGCTGTACCAGCGCTGCCCGTCACGCTCGCGGAAGTACCCGGCAGATTCCTGAGTCCGACCCCAGTAACCGCCGAAAACAGAGGGTCCCGCGACGTATAGCACTCCCTCCTTCCCGGAGCCGACGGGGTCACCTTCTCCATCCAGGACCAAAGCTGCGCAATGAGAGCATGGCCGGCCTATGGGATAGGGCTCTGTGCGCTCATCCGGAATTGGCAGTGGAATTGGAGCAAAGGTACAGACGTTGGTCTCGGTAGGCCCGTAGAGGTTGAAATAGGCTGCAGATGGCCACAGGCGAGTCAACTTCCTCAAGTGTTTCACCGGGAAGACCTCACCCGCAAACAAGACCGTTCGCAGGGAACTAAAATCGAGGCGGTCGAGTTTGCCGAACTCGGCCAGCAAGCTGAGAATCGAAGGCGTTGAATACCAATCCGTGAGATGCTTCTCGGCGATAAATCGCGACAGGTCCCGAGGATTCTTTCCGAGGTCGTCGGAAATCAAAAATAAGCAGCTGCCGTGTTTTACGGAAAGATAAATGTCCAGAATCGACAGATCGAAATGGAAGGGCGCGTGGCTGCTGAAACGATGGGTCTCATCGGGGGTAAAGACGGCGGAGCACCACTCGATGAAACTCACCGCATTGCGGTGGCTCAGCATCACGCCCTTCGGAACGCCGGTGGAACCGGAGGTGTACAAAATGTAGGCGAGATCGTCGGGCTGGCGGCAGCAGAAACCTGCCAGATAGGGTTCATGCTCTATCGCCTCTCGCCAGGAGACCGCGCCAGCCGGCAGGTCCCAAACCGTTCTGGAATCTGTCTCTGTCACTACGACCGTTGCGCTGCCTGCTGCCACGGGGGCGCAGCGGGCATCCGCAAAAACTGCCCGCACCTGGCAATCCTCCAGAATGGCCCGAATCCGAGCCGGCGGCGCCCCACTGTCAACCGGGACATAGGCCGCCCCGGCCTTCAGAATGCCGAAGATTGTGCACAGACTGGCCAAGCTCTTCGGTTGTACCAGCCCCACACGATCCCCCCGCCGCACCCCATGCGCCACCAGGAAACCGGCGATGCGATCGGCGCGATCATTTAGGTCCCGGTAACTTACACTGCTGCCATCCGGCCCGACCGCCGCTGCCCGGCCAGCAAAACGGCAGGCGCTCCTTTCCAAATACTCGCAAAGGTTTGTGATAGGTAATGGAGCGTCTGACATCAGCACCTCGCTGCGCACTTTCTCTCGATAAAAGCGGCGATGTCTTCGATGCGATCGAAATTCTCCACGCTCGCCTCGTAGGCTTCCACCTCTATGCCGAATCTCTCCTCGACGAAATCAACCATACGTAGCGTCCCTAGTGAGTCCACGATTCCACTTGTGCGTAAGGGTGTGTCGTAGTGTAGGTTCGATGGTTTCTCGCCCGGTAAGAATTCTGCAAGAACATACCGACAAATTTCTTCTTTTACGTTGTCCATGTTCCTCCGCTTCCTTTCCCTTCTGTCCGCTGCAATGACAGAGGGTGCCTGTTTTGTCCAAAAGTATGAGGACACCTACCGTCGCGCTCGTAAGAGCCTTGTGGAGTCCAATAAGGCATAATCTGATTTCAGGCATCCGACTTGCGCACAAGGGCCTGCGCGTTCTTGTTGGTCAGTCCTCCTTCGTCACCTACCTCACGTCATCCATGTCACGTCACCTACCTCGACCCTTAGAGTGAGTCTGGGACTTAACGCCGCGAATTATCATTGTCACCACCGCGCCGTATTTGCAGTGCCGTCCTTATGACTAATGGGCTCTGCACCTTTGGCTTTGCTGCCTGCTAGAGCCGTCCAGCCCTCGGGGTTTGCCCGAAGCTTCGCATACAGATTCTCTGCGATCATGGCATGGCCCCGTGAGTTGGGATGGGGGTCCGAAGGATTGAAGCGAAGCGCTTCCGGCTTCAGGATTCCATCGAAGGTGTCAGACGCGTCGATGTACGTAATATGGAGTGACTCCAGCAGTTCCGGGATTCCGTCAAACCGTTTCCTGGTTAGATCGGCATCCTCAAGCGAAGGCACAAGCAGCACGAGAAACTGAGCATGGTGTTGCTCTGCGGTAGCCTTAATCTCGCACAACATCTCGCGCACCACGGGAATCCGGAAGCGACCGAGCTTGGCGAACAATGTGGCAGAACTGTCTTTTTCGGAAGTGTCCGCTTTGCGCAGCGTTTCTCGAAGGAAATCGTATTTCGGATCGATCCCCAACTCCGCTAAGAGAACTAAGTGCCTGTCCCAGTTCCTAAAGACCGAAATCTCGGTCAGCGGCAATACATAGACGTCGGGCTCGAAATGCGGCGCGTCCTCGACGGCCACGTCGAGAATCTGGGTGAGGTTGTATCCGATGACGGCGAGACTCAGAACTTCGAATCGCTGTGACCTACCACCGGCATGAGTCGAGTTCAGTCGGTCTTCCAATAAGCTGCCAAAGGTTTGGTTCAGGTTGACCCCCCAACCCTGCGTGATCGAATCGCCTAACAGGACCACCCGTCGTGTGTTGGGAGGCTTATGCTGGGACCACTCGTGACCGACGAAGCCGAATCTGTTGAGACTTAAGGTTTCGGGCGGGAGCCGATAAACCCGGAAGGTATGTTCATACTCCCCGAACCCTGGGGAATTCGTTTTCGTCGATTCTCTCGTTTCCGAACCGGATGGTCGAGCAATATCCGTCCCTTCTCGGCTAAAGATGCGCTCGTAATACCCTGCGATCCCGGGATTGGACAATATTGTGCGGCTGCCCATCATCTCGATCATCATCGTGGGAAAGTGCCCGTGCGGAAGCGCATAAATGAAGGTTGCGGCGATCTTGAGAGCCGCCAGACCGGCCAGGGTTGCAACAACATACAAGGCGTCAGGCCACCGTTCTCGATTTCGTCGCCCTTCGTAGTTCATCGTCCCCCCTGGGTGCAGTGAGTAATCAAATAAACCCAAGCATGCACGTTAGGGACCGTCCACAAAAACCACGACGTGATGATCACGGTGAGAGTCCCGAGTACTTTCACACCCCATAAGGCCTGAGCCTGCAAGGAGGATCTCATCTTGGGACGCTTTCTCCGGCTTTGAACCAGTACGTTCGTGGCGACCAACAGCCCCAAAATCGTCCAGAAGATTGTATCCGGCCAAGTTACGAGAAACTGACCCTTAAGCCAAAGAAACTGATAAGAGTGCAGGGCCCAAGTGGCCACAAAGACTGCTCCGGTTGAAATCAACTGGGCCCTAACCTCTCCCTTCTTGCGTACTTTGAAATAAACGGGGAAATAGACAACTTTCACCATGAAATCTTTCCAATAGATATTGATTCGACGCCAGAAGTCGACAAAGCTGCTGGCTAGCATGTAGCGCCGGTTGGTTTCGGGAAGGTCGTACCCAAAGAGGTGCAACATGCCCACGATCAGATGGAATTTTCCAGAAACGTTCAAATACAGCAGGAACGTCAAGAACATTGTCGAGATCAGAGCGCCGGGACTGTTAATGCGGTCAGGCAGGTACTTATCGTTGAAGTAAAGCACGAGACGATAGAGCATCAGTTGTATCGCTCCGCGCGTCATCCAGTGAATCCCCTGTTGAGCGATCTCATGAATGCCTCGCCGGTAATACGTCTGCCGCATAGTCTGAAAGTCGATTACGGGGAAGAGGGTAAAATAGTAATTCGGCAAGAGAAAGAAGTAGCTCAGGAAAGGCACCAGACGAGCAGGTTCCCTTCCATGTGCCAGATCATAGGCATAGATGATGATCCGGAACATGAAGATAGCCCCAAACACCGGATAGAATGAGCTCGGGATAGGAAGCTTTGTCGTAAGGCAGCCGTAGATGAGGGCTGCGAATATCGCGGACAGCAACAGCAGACGCCAACGGAATGGAATCGGGCTGCGAAGAATGAGGAAGAATATCAGTCCCGCTGCCATAAGCAGCGTGGCCACGAGAGGGGGCAACACGAAGAAGGCCCCAACCACCGATACTGCTATCCAGAATGGCTCCTTGAGTCGAAAAGGGAGCCAGTAGTGAACGAGGAATGCCCCGAAGACGACAGCCGATAGCCTGACGACGCCCAAATGGTATAGATGTAAGACGAACAGCAGCGCCGCGAGTTGCGACGCCAAGGCGCAAAAGCCACCTAGACGCGGAGCGGCCCGTGCGTGTCGGGGATCAAGAGTGAGATCGGGAGCGAGTTGGGTCGTGCACGGAGCAGTTGCCGGTTCCGCGGTCACTGTGGTACGCGTCGATACGGTGCCAGTCGCTGTGGTTAGAGACCCAGGCATTTGGCGATGAGGCTCCTTTGTATTTCTGAGGTCCCGGAATATAGCGTGCTGCCCATGGCATTCCTCAGTTCTCGTTCTATTTGCTGTTCCACCATATATCCATAGCCTCCGAAAATCTGCATCGCGTCCTGGCAGTTTGCCACGAGAGATTCGGAAACGTGTAGCTTCGCCACTGCCGCTTCCATCATGGCTGGCAGGCCACGCTCCTTCAGCCATCCGATCCGGTAGACCAGGGGCCGACAGGTATCCATCCGGACCTTCATGTTCACGATGCGGTTGGCGACTGACTGGAACTTTCCGATGGGGTTACCAAACTGCTTGCGGGTCTGCGCGTAGTTGATAGATCGCTCGAGTTGCTTTCTCATCACTCCGAGATAATTGGCCAAAATACAACCTCGCTCCCATTCCATGGAGGATTCAAACACCTTCGCGCCCCGGCCTTCGCGGCCCAGTCGGTTTGACACGGGCACTTTGCAGTCTTCGAAGATCACTTCGCCCATTGGTGAGGTGCGTAAGCCCATCTTTTCCAGTTTCTTGCTTACGAACACTCCGGGGGTGTCGCTTTCAATGAGGAAGGCCGTAATTCCCATGGGCCCGAGAGAAGGATCAAGGGTGGCGTAGGCGACAATCAGATCGGCGACCGGTGCATTAGTGACGAACGTCTTTGTCCCTTGCAGAGTGTAGTGATCTCCTTTCCGCTCCGCGCGCGTGCGCATGGCGAACACATCTGAGCCGGCATCAGGCTCAGATACGGCGTTCGCCCCGATCCATTGGCCGTTCGACAAGCGGGGAAGATAGCGTTGCTTCTGTTCCTCGGTGCCGAAGAGTGAGATTGGCAGCGTGTTAGTCCAAAGGTGGGCGTTAATGGAGAAGAGCAGACCCTGGTCGTCTGTTCCATAGCCCAGGCCCTCCATCACGGCAATTACGTCCATGATGCCGAGCCCCATTCCAGTGTACTGAGGGGACACAGGCATGCCGAGCACACCGAAAGCGGCGCACTTCTCCCAAGCTTCACGACTGAAATCCTCGTCGCGATCGCGCTGGATGAGGTCCCCACCCAGCTCGGATCTGGCAAACTCAATAGCGCTATCCTGAAGCGTTTGACGCTCCGCCGAAAGCTCTGAGACGTTGCTGGTAACTGCGACGGTCACAAGCATCCTTCTTTCGCGTGGAGCGCCCTTCTGTCGTCGGCATCGGATGGAAGATCCACGCTGAATGTCCAGCCTACGCATGGAGCAATCTATTGTCGAGTCCCCGACAGTACCAGTGACATTTCCGTGAGAGTACCATTGACAAAGTGGCCGCCCTCTTGCGCGGACGTCGTGTGACCTTTCGGCATTTGTGAAACGCGGCAACGTGGGAGAGGAGAGGGTCAGCTTCACGTGTGAAGAAGTCGAGTTATGCGATTAAGGCGACTTGCAACTGAAGGGATAAGCTTTCCTCTGGGGAATATGGCTGGAAGGGCCGCGTTCGGAATTTCGTACGGAACTGGGCGGGCCGACGCTGCCAACGCGAAGGACATCCTAAGTCTGTAAAGACGACCTTCTGAACCCATGCTTCGGCTCTGACGCCAGCCCCATGCTATTGTTGACATGGGGCCTTCCTGTGGCTGATCGGCCCTACCAGATCTTCGCAACGTGATAGGTTCGGGCAAATTGGTGTTACTTCCGGTGCCGGTGCTTAAGGCGAAGGCACGACTGCGGTGGCTTGGTTCGAATACGCACTCTCGTTGTTGTTCGAATTGACGGCAGTAATCACGTAGCAATAGGTGTGTCCTCCCGTGACAGTCATGTCGGGGTAGGTGTTGGTCCCAGTTACGAGCGACGAATTCAGCTTAGCGTAGGGCCCGCCGGATATACTGCCACGGTAGACGTTGTAACCGGCAACGCCGGAGGTGCTGGCAGTCCACGATAGCGTCACGGCGTGGATTCCGGTTCCAGATAGCGACTCGTTTGCCGGAGAGTTGCTCGCGTTACTCACGAAGACCACGTTACCGGTAAAGCTACCGACCGCGGCTGGCGCAAAAGTCGTGCTGAAACCAGTGTTTTGCGCTCCCGGCTGAAGAGTTAGAGGAAGGGACGGTCCGGTGAGGGTGAAGCCGGCTCCGGTGATTGTAGCTTGGGAGATGGTCACACTGGCCGTACCGGAATTGTTGAGGATCATGGGCAAAACGGGCTTGCTCCCCAGCACCACGTTGCCAAAAGTGGTGCTTGTGGGACTGATTGTGAGGCCAGAGGCGACGCCCGTGCCTGAGAGGGAAACGGCGAGAGGTGAGTTCGAGGCGTTACTCGCGACGGAGATGCTGCCGGTAGCACTTCCGGAGGTCGTGGGAGAGAAAGTGGCACTGAAGGCGGCGCTTTGCCCGGCGGACAGGGTTAACGGGAGCGACAGTCCAGTTATCTTGAAACTACTTCCGGTGGCCGTCGCCTGAGATACGGTCACGCTGACGGAACCCGGGTTGCTCAAAGTGATGGCATGGGTGGCGCTGCTGCCCACCGTTACGTTGCCGAAGCTAACGCTCGTTGGGCTAACGGAAATTGTCGGGACTGCGACTCCTGACGGAGTGCGGAAAGCAACCATTTGCATGATCCACGACCCGGACGAATTGAGCGGCGCGGTAGCGCTATAGCTCCCCGCCGTCGTCGCCATCTTGTCTTCCGCAATGGTGCCGTCGGGTGTGAGCAGTCTCTTGGTGAAGCCGCTGCCTGGGCCGGTGGTTACGGTGAAAATGTAGTTCGCGGCGAAAATGAGATCTGTGGGATTGGTCGTCGTGGCCGAACCGCTGCTACTCGTGGTGCTGCTCCCGGTGCTGGCGGCGGTGACATCGACCGGATTGCTCGGGTCGGCACCGCTGTACTCCAGAATCCGAATGTCGGGATAGACGGCCGCTCTCGAGAAGGTCACGGTGACCTTGTTGGCTCCTGCCGCCGCCGACACGATATTCTTGGCATAGTAAATGGACTGCGACAGAACGCCGCTAACAATCGTCGGTCCGACCGCGCGTGCGTACATGTTGCCCCGCGTGTCAGTGACGGAACTGACTGTGGCCGTGGTGTCGTTCCAACCGACGACGACGACGTTGAGGTGGCCAGCGGCCTGCGCGGACTTGAAGGTAACGTTTACCGTCTGAGCCGATTGGGGCGTGGCGGACTTCCCCTGCACGTAGCCGATGGTTGACGCGGCCACTAAGCTTGCCGGATGCAACCAGCATGTAAGCGCCAGGGCGGCCAATAGGATTAAGGGTGTCGGGTTGCCGTATTGAAAATTGTTACTTGGCTTAACCTTGCTGAGCGAGGGGATGCTTTCGCGATCCCGCCACCGATTCCGGGAAGAACGTCGGGCTTCAATGGGTTCATTCATATTATTCCTCGATTCCTTGGCTAACGTCTCGTCTCTTTGAAAAACCGTAACTATCGAACTGCGTGACACAGACAGTAATAACAGCGTTAAGCACGTAATAGGTGATACCTCACAAGGTAATACGGCTTCAATATCCGTATACTTCTTGAGTGACTGGGCCAGAGTGGCTCAGCCGTGCGCAAAATTGGTTATCGGCGTTGCGGTAAATAACTTAAGCAGGAATAGGTCGAGGGGCGGGTGCCTTTTGTTTTCAAGCGAATCGAAGCGGTGCAACCCAATGCAGGATTAACGGACGCTTATTCTCCGGGGAAAGTCAGGCGAGTCTTAGTCGGGGGTCTCAGCCTCGAGGTTCATAAGACGATCTTTAGAATACTGCTTTGCCTTATGAACCAAGCCGATGCCAGTCTTCAACGCGGGACCTCACGCGTCTTCTCAGGCCTACCAGATTCTCGCAGCCTGACCGATTCGGCAAATAGGTCTTACTGCGGAGCCATGCGCTCAAGGCGAGGGTATGGCTGCGGCGGCTTGGTTCGAATGCGCACTCTCCTTTTGGTTGGAACTGACGGCAGTTATAACATAGTAATAAGTTCGACCTCCTGTAACGGTCTTGTCTGAGTAGGTGGTCCCAGTTACGACCGACGAGGTCATCTTGGCGTAAGGTCCGCCGGATACACTGCCACGGTAGACATTGTAACCGACGACCCCGGACGTGCTGGCAGTCCACTTTAACGACACGCCATGAATTCCGGCTCCCGACAGAGGCTCCTTAGCAGGAGAGTTGCTGGCGTTACTGACGAAGGCCACGCTACCGGTGAAACTTCCGACCGCAGTTGGTGCAAAAGTCGTGCTAAAACCTGAGTTTTTCGCTCCAGGCTGAAGAGTCAGAGGAAGAGACGGTGCCGCGAGGGTGAAGCCAGTTCCGCTGATCGTGGCTTTGGAGATGGTCACACTGACTGTACCGGTATTTGTGAGAATCATGGGCAAAACTGCTTTGCTCCCCAGCACCACGTTGCCAAAACTGGTGCTCGCGGGAGCGATGGCGAGGGTACCTGCGACGCCCGTACCCGTCACGCCCTTGCCCGAGAGGGGGACAGCCAGAGGTGAATTCGAGGCGTTGCTGACGACGGAGATGCTGCCGGTAACGCTTCCGGACGTGGTGGGAGAGAAAGTCACACTAAAGGAGGTGCTTTGGCCGGTGGACAGGGTTAACGGTAGTGACGGTCCTGTTCTCTTGAAGCCGCTCCCGGTGGCCGTCACTTGAGATACGGTGACGTTGACGGAGCCCGGGTTGCTCAAAGTGATGGTATGGCTGGCGCTGCTGCCCACGGTGACGTTGCCGAAGCTTACACTCGTAGGGCTGGCGGCGATTTTCGGGGAGACGGAGATCCCTGACGCTGCCTGAAAAGCAACCATCTGCATGATCCACGGCCCAGACGAAGTAAGCGGCGCGGTGGCGCGGTAACTCCCCGTCGCCGTCACCATACGGTCTTCCACGATGTCACCAAACGGCGTTAACAGCCTCCGGCTAAAGCCGCTACCTGGGCCGGCAGTCATCGTAAGGACTGTGTTCGCACCAAAGATTAGGAGATTGGCATTGGTAGTGGTTCTATAGCCACTCGACGCGGTGGTGGAGTTCCCGCTGGCAGCAGCCGTAACACCTAATACGTTGTCAGTCTTAGCACCGCTGTATTCCACAATCCGAATATCGGGGTACGACGCGGCAGTTGAAAAGGTCACCGTGACCGCGTTGGCTCCGGCAGTTGCAGCCTTGATGTTCTTAGCGAAATAGATTGACTGTGACAGCGAGCCGCGGCCTGCGCCCCCTGCTGACAGTACCGTGGGGCCAATCGCGCGTTGGTAAGTATTGCCGCTCTTATCAACCAAGGTCCTGACTGTGGTGGTGCTGTCGTTCCAGCCGACGACCACGACGTTTAGATCGCCAGCGGACTGCGCGGCCATGAAGATAATCTTCACCGTCTGAGCCGATGCCGTCGTGGCATAATTCCCCTGCTTGTAGGTGATGGTTGAGGCGGCCACTGAGCTTGCCGGAAGCAACCAGTAGGCGAGGTTCACGGCGGTCAAAACCACCAAAAACGCAGGCCTGCCACGTTGAGGACTACCACTCCGTGTGGGCTTGCCGGGCGCGAGGATGCTCTCGCGATCGTGTTTAGTAATTGCAGGTGACTGCGTAATGGCGTGCCTCTTATTAATTTGCCTCGAGCGCTTCTTCTGAGGTCGGATCAATTGACACATCATTGAGCGATAAGTTGCATAGTAGTGCCGGACTACGAATAAACTCGTCCACTGGGTTATCACTGGAGTCGGCGGCCCCTGTAACACAATAGCAGGTCCTGGTCTGCAAGGTTCCGCACCTACGTGGAGTCTACAAATTAGACTTTGTAGAGCTACTGAAACAACGCGAGCTACGACGCAATCAGGCGCAACGCCTTCGCTACTAGCGACTTACTCGTCGAAGCCTATATCTTGGTTCCAGATCACAAAAGACCGGCCTGACATGGACCTTCGAGATGGACTTGCGAGAGCGGCAATCCGCTGTCCACAAAGCTCAAGAATGTTAAGTTGCTACTATGAAACTGTTAAGCTTGGAGAAGGTGGCCGGACGCGGCAAAGGAAGAATGCAGAACTTACCACTCGAACGTAAAAAGTACTCGGGGCTCGACCGTAAGTCCGACACTCTTTAATTCGAACTCGTCGCGCTCAGCGAGCAGCGTTTGCAAAACGATCTTCCGCACCACTACTCGGCCGTTTTGCCCGTGCCGTGGTCGACCTGAGACCTCAGTTTGTGCTTTATGGGCATTATTCTGGCGTGGCGGCACGGGAGTTTGACAATTCGCTTCACGTGCACTTCGCTTCACGTGCACTGCCACGATCTCAGGGCGATGGCACGACCGCAATGGCTTGGTTCGAATAGGCACTCTCGTTGTTGTTTGAATTGACAGCAGTTACACAATAGTAATAGGTGCGTCCTCCTGTGATGGTCGTATCAGAGTAGGTGTTGGTGCCAGTTACGAGCGACGAAGTTAGCTTCGCGTAGGGTCCGCCGGAGATACTGCTACGGTAGACATGGTAACCGGAAACAGTAGAGGTGCTGGCAGTCCACGACAGCGTCACAGCATGGATTCCAGTTCCTGATAACGGCTCGTTAGTTGGAGAGTTGCTCGCGTTGCTCACAAAGGTTACGTTGCCGGTAAAGCTCCCGACTGAAGTTGGTGCAAAAGTCGTGCTAAAGCCTCCGCTTTGTCCTCCTGGCTGAAGGGTTAGGGGAAGAGCTGGTCGAGTAAGAGTGAAGGCAGTTCCGCTGATCGTGGCCTGGGAGATAGTTACGCTTGTCGTACCAGCATTGGTGACTATCATGGGCAAAAGGGGCTTGCTTCCCAGCACCACGTTGCCGAAGTTAATGCTTGTGGGTGCGATTGTGAGGACAGACGTGACGCCCGTGCCTGAGAGGGAGGCAGTGCGGAAAGCGACCATCTGCATGATCCAGGGCCCGGACGAATTGAGCGGCGCGGTAGCGCTATAGCTCCCCGCCGTCGTCGCCATCCTGTCTTCCGCAATGCTGCCGTCCGGTGTGAGCAGTCTCTGGGTGAAGCCGCTGCCGGGGCCGGTGGTTAGGGTGAAGACAGTGTTTGCGCCAAAGATCAGATCTGTCGGGTTGGTTGTAGTGGCTGAACCGCTGCTGCTCGCAGTGCTACTGCCGCTGCTGGCGGCGGTGACATCGACCGGATTGCTCGGGTCGGCTCCGCTGTACTCCAAAATGCGAATGTCGGGATACGACGCCGCCGTGGCGAAGGTCACGGTGACCGTATTGGCTCCCGCCGCCGCCGCCGCGATGTTCTTGGCATAGTAAATGGACTGCGACAGATAGCCGCTAATAACCGTCGGTCCGACCGCGCGCGTGTAGGTGTTGCCGCGCGTGTCAGAGACGGCACTGACCGTGGCCGTGCTGTCGTTCCACCCAACGACCACGACGTTGAGGTGGCCAGCGGCCTGCGTGGCTGTGAAGGTAACGTTCACCGTGGTTTGAGGCGATTGTGGCGTGGCATAATTCCCCTGCACGTAGGTGATCGCTGACACGATTGCCACCGAGGTGGTGGCGCTGGCCACGTTCGAGTACGAACTGAAGGTCCCAGCGGTGTCGATGGCTCGCAGCCTGTAGCTGTAAGTCGCGTTGGAAGCTAGACCCGTGTCGTTATACGTGGTCCCGGCCTGACTGGCAATCTGCGCAAAGTTGGTGCAGCTCGTGCCTTGGCACCGCTCCACCAGATAATTGGCCAGACCCACACTACTTGTCGAGGCCGTCCAGCCCAGATTGATCTGGCTCGCGCTGACCGCCGTCGCTATCACGTTACTAGGCGCCGTTGGCGGCACGATGGCTCCCGATGCGGTGCGGAAAGCGACCATCTGCATGATCCACGGTCCAGATGAACTGAGAGGCGCGGTAGCGCTGTAGCTCCCCGCCGTCGTGGCCACCTTGTCTTCGGCAAGGTTGCCGTCCGGCGTGAGCAGTCTCTGGGTGAAACCGCTGCCGGGGCCGGTGGTTAGGGTGAATACAGTGTTTGCGCCAAAGATCAGATCTGTCGGGTTGGTTGTGGTGGCCGAACCGCTGCTGCTCGTAGTGCTGCTGCCGCTGCTCGCGGCGCTGGCATCGATTGGATTGCTCGAGTCGGCTCCGCTGTACTCCAGAATCCGAATGTCGGGATATACGGCCGCCCTCGAGAAGGTGACGGTGACCGTATTGACTCCCGCCGCCGCCGACGCGATGTTCCTGGCATAGTAAATGGACTGCGACAGATAGCCGCTAATAACCGTCGGTCCGACCGCACGCGTGTAGGTGTTGCCGCGCGTGTCAGAGACGGCACTGACCGTGGCCGTGCTGTCGTTCCACCCAACGACCACGACGTTGAGGTGGCCAGCGGCCTGCGCGGCTGTGAAGGTAACGTTCACCGTGGTTTGAGGCGATTGTGGCGTGGCATAATTCCCCTGCACGTAGGTGATCGCTGACACGATTGCCACCGAGGTGGTGGCGCTGGCCACGTTCGAGTACGAACTGAAGGTCCCAGCGGTGTCGATGGCTCGCAGCCTGTAGCTGTAGGTCGCGTTGGAAGCTAGACCCGTGTCGTTATACGTGGTCCCGGCCTGACTGGCAATCTGCGCAAAGTTGGTGCAGCTCGTGCCTTGGCACCGCTCCACCAGATAATTGGCCAGACCCACACTACTTGTCGAGGCCGTCCAGCTCAGATTGATCTGGCTTGTGCTGACCGCCGTCGCTATCACGTTACTAGGTGCCGTTGGCGGCACGATGGTACGGAAGGCGACCATCTGCATGATCCACGGCCCAGATGAACTGAGAGGCGCGGTAGCGCTGTAGCTCCCCGCCGTCGTGGCCACCTTGTCTTCGGCAAGGTTGCCGTCCGGCGTGAGCAGTCTCTGGGTGAAGCCACTGCCGGGGCCGGTGGTTAGGGTGAATACAGTGTTTGCGCCAAAGATCAGATCTGTCGGGCTTGTGGTGGTCGCGGACCCGCTGCTGGTGCTGGCACTGTTTCCACTGCTGGCGGCGGTGACATCGACTGGATTGCTCGGGTCGGCTCCGCTGTACTCCAAAATCCGAATGTCGGGATAGGCTGCCGCCGCGGCGAAGGTCACGGTGACCGTGTTGGCTCCTGCCGCCGCCGCCGCGATCTTCTTGGCGTAGTAAATGGACTGCGACAGATAGCCGCTAGTAACCGTCGGTCCCACCGCGCGCGTGTAAGTGTTGCCGCGAGTGTCAGTGACGGCATTGACCGGGGCCGTGCTGTCGGTCCAGCCCACGACCACGACGTTGAGGTCGCCAGCGGCCTGCGCGGCCGTGAAGGTAACGTTCACCGTGGTTTGATGCGATCGCGGCGTCGCAGAATTCCCCTGCACATAGCTGATGGTAGACGCTGCCACTAAGCATGCTGGATGTAACCAGTACGCAAGCACCACCGCGGCCATGAGTGCCAAGAGCACAGAGTTACCATATCGAAGGTTGGCGCGTGGCTTAGGCTTGCTGGGCGAGAGGATATCCTCGCGATCCTGCCACCGGTCCAGCGACAAACGAGGGGCCCCGATGTCTTCCTTCATCTTCTGCCCCTATTCGTCGATAGCGTAGTGACTGGTAAGCGCCACGTATGGTCGCCATGTCGTATCTCAGTGGGACAATCCGGACTTACTCCTCCACTCCAGCCCGTAGGAATGGATCTCGCATTGATCAGTGAAGCACCGCGTACGGCATGCTCTTCACGCACACTAATACCCTCCCCTGGTAAAGAGGTTCTGTTTTTCTGATTTCAGATAGAGTCCATCGCGCGACTGACTGGGTCGCGCTCTAACCAGAAGAATCCATCGATCCAACTCAGGCCTTAACAAGCAAGGGCCTCAAACACTAAACTCTGGGTCAGATCAAAAAGTCTGGAACGGCGCTTCTACGGATTGCATTGCTTCAGCTTACTGGCGCGAGCAACATTGAAGGCATCCTGATCACACTGCGGTGCTTCCCTCCGGCTTATGGTGTCTGTTGAATCGAGATTGACGACCTGGGATGGCCGATTGACCACCTGCTTCCCGAACAGGAAAGACTCGTCGACCGGGCGCGAGAATGCACATAGGTGCAGTCATAGTGCTTCTGGTTGAGTTGATCATTTACTCAGGAGTTGCTCATGCGATCCGGCACCGAAGTACAAGCAAAGCCACACTTCATGCGAAACGCCTCCTCCCTTTTGTAAGCAGTAAGTCTAAGGCGCGGGCATCGTGATCACACACGCTTGCCTTCCCCACGCAAGGAATTGTCGTACTGTGATACCGATGAATTCAGTCTGTGGCCGATGGTTGCAGGTTCTAACGACGAGCCTATCTCTTACGGCGCGCAGAACTGAAGGAGTGCGGCGTGTGTGTCGGAGCCTACCTGTGTTCCTATTGCAGTCGTTCTCAAGAGTGAGATAGAAGGTCGCCCAACACTACGCTTTTTGTTACGTTCACCGGTACTGGTTGACTTTCTGGACTTGATGAAAGCAATGCCGGACACGGCACAATCGCCTACGAGGGGCTCGGGCACGATACACTGCCGAGAAGTTAACTCGTCGAACGTTATTTCTTAGATCCCCCAAATAAGTCAAGGCCGCTCTGACGTGGACCCTTCAGGCGTTGAGTTGACGGAGCGGCAATCCACGGTCCACGAATTCGATGAGCTTAAGTTAATAATAGCAGAACGTTAAGCGCGAGGAACCACGGCCGGTCGGCAAATGAAGAATGTAAAACTTGCTGGGCACCGGCAAAAACTACTCGGGTGTCGACCACAAGTCGGGCTGCCCACGAAAGCCATTCGTTTTCGAAACCGAGCACGCATCCGCTCACGGATCTTTGACCCGTGGGCGGTCTTGAGGTTGGAGTAGGGTTTTTACAGCGGCGGCAGGTTTATTGTAACTAAGTAACTTAACTAACGCTATAATCGAAATCGTGGGTTGAAAATCGGGCGACGGGTCAGCTCAGAGCACTCATATCGGCTTTTTTTAGGCTATTTGATAGTGCAATACTAATATATACCTCAGATAGAAATAACCCAACCAACAGTGGAGCTGTGTCTTTTCAAGTAAATGCAGAACCCTGGGTTGACTGATCTTGTCGACGAACCCCTCGGGTGGCATGACCGACGCGATTTGACTTGGTGTTCTGCAAGGCATGACCGCCATAACTGTGGGTAACCAGTGAAAGACGGCAAGACGACTTCATACTTCCTCGGCAAGGCCGGAGCCTTCCGGCGTCACACTGGGTCTGCGGTCGTGCTTAGCCTATCTTTTTCCAAATCAAGATCGCCGCACGTTGCCGCCACGCCTTTCTTCCAAGGGGGAAGCACTCCGGGACAGACCTGAAGGTGCGGGCATGAACCATCCGAACGGGCATGTCCCGTATCTTGGCTACGCGCCATCCGGAGGCACGGTTGCCTGAACTTGGTTCGAATACCCGCTCTCTTTGCCGTCCGAAGCGACAGCCGTGGTGACGTAGTAGTAGGTTTGGCCCGATTTGACCGTCGCGTCCGTATAGGTGGTTGCCGCGATAGGGGCGGAGTTTACCTGCGAGTAGGGACCCCCCGAGATGAAACCACGATACACGTTATATCCAGCCACCACAGAAGTGCTCGCGGTCCAAGAGAGGACGGCCGCGTGAGCTCCCGTGCCCGATAACGGCTCGGTGGCTGGGGAGTTTGAGGCATTGCTCGCTACGGAAACGCTACCGTTAAAGTTGCCAGCCGTAGTGGGAGCAAAGGTCACGCTCACAGTGGCGTTCTCTCCGGCGGCCAGGGTTAGCGGAACCGAGATGCCGCTCACGGTGAAACCTGTTCCACTGATTGTGACACCTGAAACAGTGATGCTTGCTGCCCCTGTGTTGGAAAGGACTATGGGCAGTGTACTGCTTTCGCTGATCACTACAGTGCCAAACTCGCCGCTGGTAGGTTTCACAGAGAGGAGAGATGTCGCGCCAGTACCGGATAGAGCGATGGTGGCCGGAGAGTTTGTTGCGGTGCTGACAATCGCGACCGTGCCGGTCGTGCTACCCGCGGCAGCAGGAGCGAAGACGACAATTAAGGTGGCGCTTTGGCCTGAAGCCAAAGTGAGCGGCAATGAAGGGCTGTTGAGGCTAAAGCCGCCGCCAGTGATGGTAGCTTGAGAAACAGTGACGCTGTTGCCCCCCGTATTATCTAGGGTCACAGCCTGTTGATGACTGGTGCCTACGGTGACGCTCCCGAAGCTGAGACTTGAGGGCGAGACGCCAAGCTGCGAAGACGAAGACGCCACGGAAGTGCTCAGTGATCGAGAAGCTTTGAGCCCGTCTGCGTCAGCTGCCTGGACCGTGAAGCTGTAAGATCCAGCCGCGGTGGGACTTCCCGTGATGGTTCCCGAAGAACTCAAGGCGAGGCCGCCGGGCAGTTGACCGGCGGCGAGACTCCAGGTGTAGGGTGGACTGCCACCCGTGACCGCGAGAGCGGCGCTGTAGGAGGCGCCAACCGTGCCGTCCGGCAGGTTAGCTGTGGTGATGGAGAGTTCAGGTGTATTGGAGGCAGTCGTGTTGGAGGGTGCGTTCAGTTGGCCGGCCCCGCAACCCTGCGACACGAGGATCGCAAGCAGCATTGTCAATACGAGACAGCAGCCAGGGACTCTCAACTCAATTTTGGCGATGCGAAGCCATTCGGACATGATGGCGGGCGACCACGCGAGAATTCGTCAATAAATACTCTTTTAGCTTTCCGGGCTCTAAGAAGCGCCACTTTTTGGGCTACCGTTGCGTCGAGTTGCTCTCTAGTGGCATTCTACGGTCGACCCAGGGTTGCTCTCTAGTGGCATTCTACGGTCGACCCAGGATGGCTTTGGGTTACGGATGCGGGCCCCGGTTTCTTCGTTTAGCAATCTCCCTACCACCTAAGGGTTATTTAATGTACGACGACCGAGTCGAACTACCGACTGAACTTTGGGGAAGATCGCCCTCCAATCCTTCTCCTTCAGAGATCGGGACAGGAATGGTACAATCTGCTTGGGTGGCGTAAGAACTTCTCGTGGCTCTCGCTAACGAGTCGAGCCATTTTCCTATCATAACCCCTAACCGGCAGTGGTCACTTAGGCAAAACCGCCGGTTCGGATGAACATCCCAAGATCCTCCGGCTCGAGGTCGGGCCCATCGGACTTGTGTTCGATGAGTGGACAACAAGGTTGAGCGGTCGTCTCAGCGAACTTCGTCGGGCAGCGTCAGTTGGTCCAATCGCACAACGATTCTACATACCCTGCCGAGCCGTCACGGAGCCAGCCGTCGAGTTGTGCTGGTTCCTTGATTTGCTGTCCGCGCATCCGTGACACGGCTACAAACCGGCACTCCAACTCGGGCAAGCCTGTCATATCGCCCCAGAGCTTCTCGAACTGTGCCACCGGAAAGACGTCTTCCTGACCCTTTCCCCAGCGTTTCTTGACCTCCTTCAGGGTGATGTAGGTGGGCATCCGTGCGGCCAGATTGCGAACGGCGGTGTTCAAGAGTTCGGTGTTCGTGAGGTCGTTGCGCGTTAGCTCGTAACTGGCAAGGAGTTGGTCAATATCGGTCCAATAGGTCGCGCTGTTGTACCAGGAAAGGTGCGATTCGACCTCTTCACTGGGCAAAGCGAGACCCTCGATTAGGCGTACCCGACCGTCGATACGGGCCAGCCCACCACCGCGGTCCTCGATGTGCCTAGCGATCACTTCGGTCGTCAGGGCCGCGCCTTCCTCAATGTGATAACCGAGCAACCCGGCATCCACATCAGCTCCCGTGGTGTCAATGTTGTGAACCATCAGGTACTTCAAGCGAGGCCTTTCCTCGAACAGTCGAGCCAGAGTGCCATTGCGAATGATGTTGGGCACTTCGTACCAATGGCCGACAGGGTGCAGGCACTGCGTGGGCACGTTGTCGGTGTAACTGCTGCCTTCCCCAATGTGCCGTGCCCAAGCTATCAACGTCGTGCGCAGGCTTTCGCGAACCTTCTGTGCCTGCTCGTCAAGTACCTGTTGCGGCATTTCTTCCCAGGCAAATCGTAAGTCCCGCTCCATAGGCACCAGACGCAGACCGATGGAGCGACCGGGCGAAACGAGCAACATACCGCGGTAGCCGTAGTTTCCCTCAGCCTGGAGATGGGCGGTGATCGCATCGTGGGTCAGATAACTCGTAGTGATGACATGCGGCACCGCGGTACCGCAGGCCTGCATCGTCCGGCGACTCTTCGCCAAGTGGACCTCGATGAAACTCCGGTACCTGCCGCCCAATTTACTGAAAGGATTGAGAGCTTTGACGACTCCCGCACCCTTGGTCCAACGAGTGCCCACGCCGCCGGCGAGCGAGACCACGGCTACCATTCCCGCAGCCATCGCATCCATCCCTGTTTTACGGTAATGCGATGACATGTCGCGCGTAGCATCAAAGATGTCGTCCGGACTGACATCTCCGATGCGGCTTTTAAGGGGGAAGCGGTTCTGCGCAAGGCCGACGCGCCCGCTGCGCAGATCGGTCTGGATCTGCTCGTGCTCTGCACGGTCAAATCCGTGGGTCTTGAGGAGAGCTTCGAGGCCCAGCGCGCGTTCGGTTTTCTGCGGGCTGCGCGGGATGAGGTGCTCGAAAACACGCTGCATCATGCCTGAGAATTCGGGTGCGTTGTGACAGGCGGCCGTGAAACGCTCGACCTCCAAAAGGCGCAGAGGCGAGAGCAGGCGGGGCTCCGTGCGAATCAGGGAGGGTGCGACCAGTTCGTAGTAACTCGCAGGCATGAGCGCCGAATCGCCACGACGGAGCATCGCCTCGGTTCCGCCCTCGTTGACGGCAAAATCGTAGACCGTGGGCTCCATGGCGAATGGCACGGAATTCTCCATGTGCCTCTTGGTGTCGCTCATAATAGCCTGCAGCCGGTCTCTGGCCATCCCCGTCGAGCGCGGGTCAAACAGAAAGCCCATGCCGCCGCCCGACATTCCGCCAAGCATCCAGAAGCCCCAGAATCCCTCGCCCATCTCCGCGCGCACCCGGCGCGTGAGCGTTTCGGTGTAGAGATTGCCGGTCCACGGAACGATGGTCTGAATGGGGCCGTCGAAGTTTCGCTCGGTGCAAGTGCCAATGGCCCGGATGTCGCCCTCCTTTAGGCGTCTGGTAATCTCATCGAGGATGAGAATGGCTTCATTCCTGCCGCGCCATTCCTGCTCCGAACGGAGCAGGTATTTCTCTGTCACCATCTCGAGAATGGGGCCCACATCCTGTGCCATCCCGCCGTGGACGAGCACGAGGCTCTGCTGGAGTTTGTCACGTGCTTCCGGAGATACGACATCACGTCCTAAGATCTCATGGTCGGGAAGCAGACGGCCGCGGCTGATGCCGAATTCCGGGTCGCCTTCCTGAGCCAGGACACCGCGAATGAGCTTGATTCCAGGCCACACACCGCCCGAATCCTGCCAGCCACCGCCCGACCCGCCAAGCCATTCGCCCAGGATGGCGCGAGCGGCCACGAGCCGGCGATCACGCTCTTCGAGACCGCCTGTAAGCGCGTGTATCTGGTTGGTGGCGCGCATACATGCGGTAATGAGTGAGGCCAAAAGGTTCGTGGACACCGCCAAGCGCGATCCTCGGGGTATATCGTTCACCTTGCTGACGATCTCAATGCCGTGGCCAGGTTTGCCCGTCAGACGAGCCAGCAAGTCGATGAGCGGCTGAGTAGTTCCCTCCATGCCAGGTGGCACCAACCCGGAGGCAATCACTGCTGCCTTGAGCAGGCCCAGATAGTCACGCGCGAAATCGAAAACCTCAGAAATTGAACTGATTTCGGCGCTGCCCTGAAGGTCGACGCTGACCAGGCGCAGCACCGGCTGATCGATGACGCGGAACCAGGCTTCAACGGGCGGCTTCGGGGCGCCCGAGCCTCGCACGCTCAAGTCGATAGAAACGTTGAGCACACGGGCGCCTTCCGGGAAGTCCATCCCGAGGAAGAAGATATCGCTCCACCCGCTGTGGCTGAGGTCCATGCGCACCGGCGTTGCCTCGCACAGTATGGGAAAGAGCTGATCGGAACTCCCGCGCGTCACGAGTTCGGAGCGAATGCGAAGAGGGGCATCAGCGGGGTGGGCAGTGCGGAACATCCACTGATTGCCACGAACTGAGCGTACACTGCGGCGCACCTGGTCGGCGAGAGTCTGGAAACCCAGCGCTCGGTAGCCCGCTGCAAGTGCGCTGGAAATAGGTGCGCTTGGTCCATTGTCAGCCTGGGCCCCAAGAAAAATATCAATGGCTTCCTCGAAGCGTCGCTTCAAGAGATTGATGTAGCCTGCCAACGGAATCAGGGAGCGTATCCGGGAGCCGTCGCGGGCAGGAATATGAAAGCGGTGGATCGCATACAGGAAAAACAGGGCGCGTACGCGCTCGTAGAGATTGTCATTGGTGCGCCGGAAACGATCGAGCGCCTCGCATTCCACCAACAACTCTTCGAGTGTCGCGCCGACTGCAAAGAGCGTCAAGCGAACGGTTGCGGGTTTCTGGATCGCTTGCGCTTATGGCGCTCGTAAGACGGCTCACCGCCCGCTCCCAACAGATGGAGTCGCCACTTCGCGCTCGGCGAGCATTTCGAGCAGGTTTGAAAGCACCTCGTCGCGATCCCTGCCGTTCAGTGCCAGGGCCAGTTGCGCGGTGAGCAAACCGTAGCGTGCTCCGAGGTCGTACCGCCGCCCGCTATCTTCAATTGCGAGATACTGCTCGTGCCGGGCGAGTTCGGCGAGGGCAGCCGACAGCGTAATTGAGGTCTTCGGCTCACTTCTCAGCATGCGCCCGAGCAGGTCCATTACCGTGGGTGTGAGAACGTGGATACCGAAGAAACAAAGGTAGTATCCGGCCCGGATTCCTGGAATCATGAGGCGTTGTTCGGCCTCCGTCGGAGTGGGCTTTTCGATGACCGTCTCCACCCGATACAAGCCTTGCCTTCCAGTCATGCGGCGTCCGGCGACGGCGCCAAATCGAGGCAAGAGGCTTTCCCGGGTGGGCTGGACACCCGGAGGCAGAGCACGATTCAGCCTGAGCCAGGTCCACTAGGCGCTGCACGCAGGAGATCGATGCACTGATATACAAGTGGTCCCCGACCATGTGCAGAAAAGGTTCATCGCGGATAAACTCTCGTGCGCAGTAAATGGCATGGCCGTACCCCCTCGGCTGTTGCTGAGGAACAAAGCGAACCGCGCCGGCGACGTTACCGGCGGCCTGTGCATAGCGCGTCTCATCACCTGGCCAGACCACAACACAGATTTCCCCAACATTCGCGTTGAGGGCCTGCTCGATCAGGATGCCAAGAACAGATTTCTCAGTCCCGTCGTGGATCATAGTTTGCAGCGGAAGCGAACGCTGATTCGCTCCCGCGGCTGTAATGACAGCCTTTCTTACGCGCAAGTTTTGAACACTCCTATCTTGTTCTTTACATTGACCCGGAGGGGCGCACCGTCCTACGCCTTTTGGTTCTTCACCGCGCCAGGAGTTGTCCTGTCCTCACTGCTTCCAACGTGCCCGCTCCCACCTTGCAACTCAACGCCCTGAGCGGCGCCAAACTGCACCGCTCTTTCAGCTTCGAAGTGAACGGCCTCGATTCAGGTAAGCTTGGGTCGGGACGGGCCCTGAGTCGTTGCGCGCAAAGGCAACCGCTTATCCCTTTGCCGTTTCTTTCAGTTTCAGCTTGCCCTTGTTTTCCTCGAGGAAGGACCTGAGCGCCTCGGCTGAAGCGAGCAAGCGGGTCCACTGCTCATAATAAAGTGTCACGGGAAAGCGACCGAGGCCGTAAACGCTTACAGCGCCTTTCTCACTCACTCTGAATTCCAGACTTCCGCCTCTGCGAGGCGCCACTTGCTGTTCCAATTCTGCAATCCTTGCCAGCAATTCCTCTTTGGTCGGTTCGGACATGGGCGTTACTCCTATCGGGTCACCGAAGGGCCTTAGGTTCGTTGGGGATGAAAGGCTCTTTCCTTCTCGGCCCCACTTCTTCTATCCGGTTGACAACGGCTTTTTATCCTCCGGAGTGAAACAACGCTCGGCACCGGCTGAGGCGAAGAATCGACGGCCGGAATTGCCTTCGCACCAGGATGCGCCAAAAGCCTTCATTGACTCCGGTCAGTCCTTGCTCTTAAGTACAGCAGACTAGCACATTTTGCCGACTGTCGTCCTGAGGTTCCACTTTAGCTAAGCTAGAAACTTTGAATCGGTTTCGGGAATCCGCGCATGGGCTCCGTGGGTTGGAGGACGTTCGAAATTGGTAAGTCACATTACGCTCTGGCATAACGGCTTTTGGTCAGGGAGCCGGCCTGAATGCCTCGATGATCATGGCCCAGCTTGCATTCCAGCTTGCCGCGGCGGCGTAAGAGTCAGGCACGCCAGCTATCGTACTCTTCCACGATGACCCGGCTGGAGTTGATGCAGGAGTGCGCGTAAGCCTAGGCGTAGGTCGTCAAAGGAATGAAACCGTGTCGGTAATGTCGTAGACGTGCGGTGCAGATTTGGTTGCCACCCCATGGACATTATAACCCGCGACTCTCACGTCGTCAGTGGACACCGTCCAGGAGAGGATAATCTGGCTTGAAAAAGTCGCCGACCCGGTCACATTAGTGGGAATGGTTGGCGGCGTGGCGTCTTGGGTCAGCGGGGAAACGGGCATGGACATACCGTTGCCAACACGGACCAAGGAGAACACCTGAAATCCCAGATTCTACGTATGCGCTTCCCCGAAAACTTGGAGACATCCTCGCGGTAACCGTGTTGTGTCGGACGACCGCACTACCGCGCCACAGTGAATGTGATCCTGAAATCGTTGGTATTTGGATTGCCTGCGGTGTCTCGGCAACGAACGTAGTAATTGTAGCTGCGGCCGTTCACCAACCCGCTTACCGTCGTCGCATGCGCCGTCCCACCCGTACTGCTAAAGGTGTTCGCCATCGACCCGTACGCTACGCCCGCCGTCATCGCATACCGGCACGTCGCATTCTCATTCGTGGCCAAACTCAAGCTGCTCTGCCTCGTCCCGCGTGGCAGCGTCCCCGTGGGCTGACCGTTCGACCGCACGGGCGGCGTCGTATCGACCGGCTGCGCCACCGTGAACCCAATCGTGAAATCGTCCGGGTTGGCGTTCGTCGCCGTGTCCTGGCAACGGACGTAATAATTGTAGCTGCCGCCGTTCACCAGTCCGCTCACCGTGCTCGAATGCGCGGTCCCGCCCGTACTGCTAAAGCTGTTCGGCATCGACCCGTACCCTACGCCCGCCGCCGTCGCGTACCGGCACGTCGCATTCTCATCCGTCGTCAGACTCAAGGTCGTCTGCGTCGTGCCCCCTGTCAGCGGCCCTGCCGGTTGTCCGTTGGATCGGAACGGGGGCGTCGTGTCAGCCGCACGCGATGGCCCCACCCGCAAACGACAGAATCTTTACCGACGATCCACTACTCAGGAGGCCTACGGCGACTCCAGGCTGTCCGTTCGCGTACAGCGTCCCGCTGGCGTTGTAGCTGATTACCTGGATCCCGTTCAGATAAACCCGATGGTTCGTCCCCTGCGATTCCAGCCGCAGCCGCCTGGGCGCCACGCCATTGTCAGTACTCGCGGACGCCAACAAGGTGAAGTTCAAAGAACCGGCATCATCCGTCCGGTAAAATCGAACTTCCCCTGCATAGACAATGGCCAGGTAACAGCTCCCGTTCCCTCCTCCTTGTACTCGCGTCGTCACTCCCACCCAACTCGACGAGCCCGGATCTTCACTATAGGTGATCTCCGAATACTGATCTGCCCCCATCGGAGGCGTCACCAGCCGTGCCTGGGCAGCCAAACCAGACGCCCCAACCGCATACGCTCCATTGTCCTTTTGCAGATCGGTCCATGACCCCGGCGAATCCCACCTCCCATTTTCGGATAGAGGGCTTTCGGTGCCGCTGAAGCTGCTCGCGACGGTGGACCCGCCCCCCACCGAGAACGTAATCACGAAGTCGTCGGGATTGGCGTTGCCGGTTCCGTCTTGACACCGCACATAGTAGCTGTAGCTGCCCCCGTCCGCCAGCCCGCTCACCGTCGTCGCCTGCGCCGTCCCGCCCGTACTGCTAAAGGTGTTCGGCATCGACCCGTACGCTACACCCGCCGTCAGCGCATACCGGCACGTCGCATTCTCATTCGTGGCCAAACTCAAGCTGGTCTGGCTCGTTCCAGCTGGCAGCACCCCGGTGGGTTGACCGTTCGACCGCACCGGCGGCGTCGTATCGACCGGCTGCGCTACCGTGAATGTAATCGTCAAATCGCTGGTGTTGGGATTGCCCGCCGTGTCCTGGCAACGGACGTAATAATTGTAGCTGCCGCCATTTACTAGCCCCGTGACCGGGGTGGAATGAGCCGTGGTGCCGGTGGCAGCGAACAGGTTCGGCATGGCGGCATAGGCCACTCCCGCACTGCTGGCATAACGGCAGGTGGCATTCTCGTCAGTGGTAAGACTCAGGGTGGCTTGGGTCGTTCCCGCCACCAGGGTTCCGCTGGGCGCTCCATTGGTGCGCACCGGCGGCGTCGTATCGACCGGCTGCGCCACCGTGAACCCAATCGTGAAATCGTCCGGGTTGGCGTTCGTCGCCGTGTCCTGGCAACGGACGTAATAATTGTAGCTGCCGCCGTTCACCAGCCCGCTCACCGTGCTCGAATGCGCGGTCCCGCCCGTACTGCTAAAGCTGTTCGGCATCGACCCGTACCCTACGCCCGCCGTCGTCGCGTACCGGCACGTCGCATTCTCATCCGTCGTCAGACTCAAGGTCGTCTGCGTCGTGCCCCCTGTCAGCGGCCCTGCCGGTTGTCCGTTGGATCGGAACGGGGGCGTCGTGTCAGCCGCACGCGATGGCCCCACCCGCAAACGACAGAATCTTTACCGACGATCCACTACTCAGGAGGCCTACGGCGACTCCAGGCTGTCCGTTCGCGTACAGCGTCCCGCTGGCGTTGTAGCTGATTACCTGGATCCCGTTCAGATAAACCCGATGGTTCGTCCCCTGCGATTCCAGCCGCAGCCGCCTGGGCGCCACGCCATTGTCAGTACTCGCGGACGCCAATAAGGTGAAGTTCAAAGAACCGGCATCATCCGTCCGGTAAAATCGAACTTCCCCTGCATAGACAATGGCCAGGTAACAGCTCCCGTTCCCTCCTCCTTGTACTCGCGTCGTCACTCCCACCCAACTCGACGAGCCCGGATCTTCACTATAGGTGATCTCCGAATACTGATCTGCCCCCATCGGAGGCGTCACCAGCCGTGCCTGGGCAGCCAAACCAGACGCCCCAACCGCATACGCTCCATTGTCCTTTTGCAGATCGGTCCATGACCCCGGCGAATCCCACCTCCCATTTTCGGATAGAGGGCTTTCGGTGCCGCTGAAGCTGCTCGCGACGGTGGACCCGCCCCCCACCGAGAACGTAATCACGAAGTCGTCGGGATTGGCGTTGCCGGTTCCGTCTTGACACCGCACATAGTAGCTGTAGCTGCCCCCGTCCGCCAGCCCGCTCACCGTCGTCGCCTGCGCCGTCCCGCCCGTACTGCTAAAGGTGTTCGGCATCGACCCGTACGCTACACCCGCCGTCAGCGCATACCGGCACGTCGCATTCTCATTCGTGGCCAAACTCAAGCCGGTCTGGCTCGTTCCAGCTGGCAGCACCCCCGTGGGTTGACCGTTCGACCGCACCGGCGGCGTCGTATCGACCGGCTGCGCTACCGTGAATGTAATCGTCAAATCGCTGGTGTTGGGATTGCCCGCCGTGTCCTGGCAACGGACGTAATAATTGTAGCTGCCGCCATTTACTAGCCCCGTGACCGGGGTGGAATGAGCCGTGGTGCCGGTGGCAGCGAACAGGTTCGGCATGGCGGCATAGGCCACTCCCGCACTGCTGGCATAACGGCAGGTGGCATTCTCGTCAGTGGTAAGACTCAGGGTGGCTTGGGTCGTTCCCGCCACCAGGGTTCCGCTGGGCGCTCCATTGGTGCGCACCGGCGGCGTCGTATCGACCGGCTGCGCCACCGTGAACCCAATCGTGAAATCGTCCGGGTTGGCGTTCGTCGCCGTGTCCTGGCAACGGACGTAATAATTGTAGCTGCCGCCGTTCACCAGCCCGCTCACCGTGCTCGAATGCGCGGTCCCGCCCGTACTGCTAAAGCTGTTCGGCATCGACCCGTACCCTACGCCCGCCGTCGTCGCGTACCGGCACGTCGCATTCTCATCCGTGGTCAGACTCAAGGTCGTCTGCGTCGTGCCCCCTGTCAGCGGCCCTGCCGGTTGTCCGTTGGATCGGAACGGGGGCGTCGTGTCAGCCGCACCGATGGCCCCACCCGCAAACGACAGAATCTTTACCGACGATCCACTACTCAGGAGGCCTACGGCGACTCCAGGCTGTCCGTTCGCGTACAGCGTCCCGCTGGCGTTGTAGCTGATTACCTGGATCCCGTTCAGATAAACCCGATGGTTCGTCCCCTGCGATTCCAGCCGCAGCCGCCTGGGCGCCACGCCATTGTCAGTACTCGCGGACGCCAATAAGGTGAAGTTCAAAGAACCGGCATCATCCGTCCGGTAAAATCGAACTTCCCCTGCATAGACAATGGCCAGGTAACAGCTCCCGTTCCCTCCTCCTTGTACTCGCGTCGTCACTCCCACCCAACTCGACGAGCCCGGATCTTCACTATAGGTGATCTCCGAATACTGATCTGCCCCCATCGGAGGCGTCACCAGCCGTGCCTGGGCAGCCAAACCAGACGCCCCAACCGCATACGCTCCATTGTCCTTTTGCAGATCGGTCCATGACCCCGGCGAATCCCACCTCCCATTTTCGGATAGAGGGCTTTCGGTGCCGCTGAAGCTGCTCGCGACGGTGGACCCGCCCCCCACCGAGAACGTAATCACGAAGTCGTCGGGATTGGCGTTGCCGGTTCCGTCTTGACACCGCACATAGTAGCTGTAGCTGCCCCCGTCCGCCAGCCCGCTCACCGTCGTCGCCTGCGCCGTCCCGCCCGTACTGCTAAAGGTGTTCGGCATCGACCCGTACGCTACACCCGCCGTCAGCGCATACCGGCACGTCGCATTCTCATTCGTGGCCAAACTCAAGCCGGTCTGGCTCGTTCCAGCTGGCAGCACCCCCGTGGGTTGACCGTTCGACCGCACCGGCGGCGTCGTATCGACCGGCTGCGTGACAGTTAGCGTGAGGCTCTGGTTGGCAGCCGTCCCCACACCATTGCTGGCCGTAATGGTAAAAATGTAACTTCCGGCCGTCCCCGACGCCGGCGTCCCAGCGAGCGTCGCGGTCCCATTTCCGTTATCCACGAACGTGACACCACTCGGCAATGCACCCGTCTTGGTCAGGGAAGGTGTCGGCGCTCCGGTCGCCGTTACCGTGAAAATTCCAGCCGCCCCCACCATAAACGTCGTGCTAGCTGCGCTGGTGATCGCCGGTGGTGTCGGTTCATTATTCGCCGTAAACGCCACCAGTCCAAGAATGACGTTGTCGCTGTTTGTTCCTGTCCCAAACGTCGCACTTTGTGCTCCAGGCGCGGCGCCCACTTTGTATTCGATCAGTTGGCCCGTACCGCTCAAGAAGCTCTGGCCAATCTGCCCTCGGTCTTTGAAGGATGTATTGGTGTCATCGAGTCCGGTGTATCCAGCTCCTGTTGTGCAACTGGTGTCCACCCCAAGACAGTCAGCGAAAACCAAATCATTCGAATGCGATGTGGTGAGCCCGCTGACCGTTGCGACGCCACCTGATGCGGGAGTCGTGCTGTATTGGGCTGTACCATCCAGAGTAGCAATAGTCCCGGTATAGGAGTATTCTGCACATTCAAAGGCTCGGAACCCCACGGCGCTCCCTATCGTCAAAGTTACCGTGGTCGGAGCGTTGACGGCAGCCGGGACATAAAACATCTGCCCCCGATAACCGGTGACACTCCCCACCCCTGCCTTTGCAAAACCAATTGCGGTCCACGCACCATTATTCAGATCGCTCATCGAAGCGGACGCCGTTGACGATTGCCATGTAGCTGCACAGACCAAGAGATGCCCAGCTCCGGGGTTTTGATGAAGAGCGATGGACAGTGTAGAGCCACTATCTCCGCCAAAGTCGACTACCCCCGTTACGCTACCGCTTACGTAAGCAAGGTTGGATGAACCACCTCCTCCATTGCTAACCGTCAGCGTGAAGCTTTGATTGGCAGGAGTACCACCATTGCTGGCGGTGATCGTGATCGAGTAACTGCCGGCCGTGCCCGACGCAGGGAGCCCACTTAGAGTCGCGGTCGCATTTCCGTTGTCCTTAAACGTCACACCACTCGGCAGTGCGCCCGTCTCACTCAGGGACGGCGTCGGCGTGCCGCTCGCCGTCACCAGGAAACTTCCCGGGATGAGCACTGTAAGTGTCGTGCTACTCGCGCTGGTTATGGCGGGAGGCTGCCCGATTGAAAAACTTATTGGGTAATCGTCAGGGTTCACGGCCCCGCCGGCGTTTTCACAGCGGACAAAGAAATTATAGCTGCCGCCACTGACCAGCCCGGTCACAGTGCTGGAATGGACTGTTCCGCCGGTAGTCGCGAACGTGTTGGGCATTGACCCATACCCAACCCCAGCCGTGGGGGCATAGCGACACGTGGCATTCTGGTCGGTGACGAGGCTTACGACCGCCTGCGTAGTGCCCGCCGGTAGTATTCCCGAAGGCTGACCACCACTGCGACCTATCGGTTCAACGAACCGTATCCGACGGATCGTGCCGCCATTCAAATCCGCATAAAAAAGATCTCCGCCGGGTCCGGTCTCGAGGTCCACTGGGCTCGCCGCACCTAGCAGGAAATCCGCTTTGTTAGTGGGATCCGGAAGGCCGTTGGATCCCTTAAATATTACCCATATGTTGTTCCGCAGATAGTCGGAAAAAAAGAGCGCGCCCTGATAACTGGCCGGATAGCTGCCAGAACCGTAGAAAGCCAGTCCGGAAATCGCTCCGCTGCCAACCCCGGTCTCGTCGCCAGGAACAACCTTTTGCTGATGGAGGTACGAAAAATAAGGAGCGGTCGTCTGCGCCGTCTGAGAATAAATCGAACTGCAAATACTCGATCCAGAATAGGCTGTGGTGGCGCTGCCTTCATAACAAGGCCACCCGAAGTTCTCCACAATTCCATCGATGGAGTTGGGAATTCGGTTGATTTGCTCCGAGTTATTCCACCCCCTGTCCGCAACCCAGATTTCTTGCGTGCCAGGACGCATGGTCAAACGCGGGCTTCTGAGTCCGTAGGCGACAATGCGCGGCTCATTGGGATCTAGCGGTGCGATTTGCGAAGCATTGGCATCGAGTGCGGCTATGGCCCCGTCCAACCAGCCACTGCTCCAACTGTGCACCCGGTCGCCGCCCGCCACCCAAGTGTGAGGAATTCCCGCAGCCGTTAGCTGGCTATGGAGCTGGTCCATATCGGCGGTCCAGACGGACTGGTCTCCGCTAATCCACAGACGATTGCTGCTCGTAAACGGGTGGGCGTCGCCCGCTACTAGCGCGGGGACAAAATAAAGGTTGTAGTTGGTCTGCGAGCCAAAGTTAAGAGGCAGACCGGGGAACGTGGTAATGTCGTTAAGCTGCGCAGGCGAATCCCACGCGGCGGCTGCACTAAAAATGTTGGGATGCCGGAAAATCGAAAATAGCACGCCGTTCCCAGACTTGCTGAAGCCGATCAGGAATCGCTGCGGAGTCGCGCCAGCGGGCAAAAAACTGTCCCCCCAGGGGACAAGTTCCCGGACAATGAAGGTCTCCATCCATTTGGTTTGATCCGTGGCGTGATCGCCGTACCACGGCTCGTACCCAAACGAGGGGGCAATCAGCGTCATGTTAAAGCGGTTCGGTACGTCAAGGAGCCGGAGCTCTTCCAATCCGTCGCCAAATTGGGAACCCTGATTTGTGACACCGGCCTCGACGGGCAGCACGTACAGCAATCGCCGCGGGCGGCCCGGTGCAGGGTTGGTGGGCTCCAAAACCCGCACGATTAAGGGCTGCGAACCCTGGAATTGAGAAGTTACCGGATAGCTCTTCACACCATTGGCGTCAACGGTGGGCGTCCCGACAGCCATGGAGGTAGTCTCCCGAACTGGCTGGCCCGTGTCCGGCTGGACTCGGATGACGGATCCGTCCAGCGTAACTGGGTCTGACGGTGTGCGGAGGTCCTGGCTGCGTAACGCGCCCCCCTCGTTCAGGGGATCGGGGCTCGGGGAATCGGTCTGGCCAATATCGACGAATGCTGAACTGGCTCCATCGCCGCCCGACGCGTAGAGTGAGCCATCGGGACCGAACGCCAGATTGCCGACGGGCTGGTCCGGATATCGCTGGTACCAGTCCTCCACAAGAACCTGCTCTACGCCAGTCATCATGTTCCCGTTCGCCTGGAGACGAGAAAGGCGGCCGCCACTGACCGTACCATTATGGGTGTAAAGAACATACACATAGGGCTTAGCCGGAAAGGCCGGATCGAGCGCCATACCTCGTAAGCCGCCGTTGCCAGAGCTATCCACGTTCGACTGCAGGTCGGCGAAGACAGTGGGAGACGTGGCGGTAAGGCTGTCAAACACCAGAATTATCCCGTTCTTTTGGGCCACAAAGACCCGGCCGTCTGAGGCGAACTGAAAGGCAGTCGGGCTCGCGAGCCCACTGAAAACCACCGATTCCTGAAACCCAGGCTGGCCCGTGGAAAAGGACCAGATAACCGGCGAGGTCATGGTGTTGCCGGCGAGATCCATAGCTCCGCTGACCGTTGCCGTGTAAGTTCGCGAGCCAATCAGATCTGCGCTCGGGGCGAGCGTCACGGTCTGAGTCGAGGCGTCGTAACTCAGGCTGGCCGGAACGCTCACGTTTGCCGAATCCCTCAAAACGAAAGCAACTGAGGCCTGTTGAATCGGCTCGCTGAAAGTGGCCCTTACCTTGACGTTTACGGCTTGGCCATTCACCCCCGGGGATGGTGATCGCCCAATGATCGTGGGCGGCTGGGAGTCACTCTGGGCCCGTGCGGAGGGAGTACCTATTACCGCTAACGAGAGTACGAACAGAAGTGAGAATCCCAATACCCGCGAATCGTATCGACGGAGCCTGGAAGGCTCCGCGCGTGCACCGCTACCAGGGTGGTTGCAGGTATACCCTGAATCGAGCAGGCTAACGAAATGTCGTGAAATCGACCGTTCCGTCACTCATTCGCTCCTAAGATCTGGGGAACCAGATCACAAAACCCCAGCACCAAGCGCTTACGATCAACAGGTTGTGACCAGTGCAAAGGTCGTCGAAAGCTTACACCAATCTTCGAACGCTGTTAAGTGCCCATGCGACTATTAGAGATCTATCAATCCAGTATTAGAGATCGATCTGCCCGACCCTCCGGATGTCTGTCAGTTATTCACTAGATGGTTCTCACAACCTTGACCGCGTGCGATTGTCAAGATGGTAGCCCAGTGGAGCGGAGCGGACTGAGCCTGTCAAGCAATTTAAAAATGTTACTTTCGGGTGATTCGTCCTGCAACGCGAAATGTTACCCGTCGTCGTCGTGGTTTTTCCTTTCTTCTTGTCTTGGCAGTTGTCTTGGTTCTTGTCTTTTTCTCAGCGCGCCTTGTGCGCGCGCCTGTGATTTTGTTTTTCTCTGAAGGTGCCGCGAGTTTCTGAGAAACAGCCGAGACCGCAGGCTTCTCTGCCACCACGCTGGTGCTCCGTTGGAAAATCCGTTCCCGCTTGCTCTGAATCGTCTGGGAGAGTTGAAAGGGGTCGAGCGTCTGGCGTAGCCGGCGAAGTTCGGCCACCCGTTCTGGGTCCACCCCTGACGAGGCCGCCACTCGCTGAAAAGGGGTCTGGGGTGCTTCGTAGTGCCGCCGCAAGCGCGAGCCGATCCGCTCCTTGCGGCTCAGTTTCACCGAGGGCAGGAAGAGGTTCTGAAACAATCGCAGCTCACCCCGGTAAAGCTCGTCCATGGCGGCCCGTGCCGCTTCCGTCTCGTAACGCACGTAGCCCAGCAAGCGCCGTACATGCGTCCAGTTCTTCTGCTCGATGTGGGCGTTGTCGTCTTTCTTATAGGGCCGCCCACGGGTGAATTGAATGTCGTGGGCCTGGCAGTAAGCCCAGAGGTGAGCATTGATGAACTCCGAGCCGTTGTCGGAATCGATGCCCCGCAAGGGAAAAGGCAAAGCCTGGCGGACCGCTTCCAGAGCGGCTCGCACCCCTTCCTGGCTCTTGCCCAGCACCGCTCGGCTTTCCGTCCAGCCCGTGTGAATGTCAGTCACGTTCAGCGAGTAGCAGTAGTCGCCCGCCGCCGAATTGCCCGAGTGGGAGACCAGATCGATTTCCGTGAACCCCGGCCTCTTCACGTCCCACTGATCCGTCTTCACGGGGATGTGGTGCTTCAATAAGCTCCCCGGCTTGGTGCGGCCATAAATCCTTTGCCGCAGCTTCCGCTTCTCCGAACCCAGCCGGTAGTCGATGGAGCGGGGGCTGATCTGAAGCAGCTGCTTTTCCAACTCCGGCGTCAGCCGGAAGCGGCGGCGAATCCAAGGCATCCACTCCGGCAGCAGGGCTTTCAGCCGTACTGACCAGGGATAATCGGCCGCCTCCCAGACCGCCTTCAAGATCGAGACCAGCCGTGGGCCATAGGTCACCCCCCGGCGCCGTCGTTGGGAAACCGGCCGGGCGGCAGGCGGCGAACCATTCAGCAAACGAATCGCGTGCTTGCGATGATAACGGCAGTTGGCGCAAAACTCGTCCAGGATGCGCTGCCTTTCCGCCCGACTAGCTCGTTGGTAACGAGGATAAACTTGTTGCCAATATTCTCTTCTCGAAAGTCGACTCATGAGGTTACCCGTATCCATGACGGGTAACATTCTCAAATTGCGCGACGATAGCCCACTGGTAACATTTTAGCTTGCGCGATACGCTGAGTTGATCGCGCCCAAGAGGTGCCCCATACTTGTCATCCCGTGACTTGACGAAACGCCCGAAATGGTATATAACTATCATACACATGAAGGATTGGACGCAATGCACAGGGTTCGAGTGGAACGAAGGCAACTCCGATAAGAATTGGCAGAAACACGCGATTACTGATTCTGAATGCGAGAACATCTTCTTCAATCAACCGTTGATTGTCGGCCCCGATCCCGAGCACTCCGCCAGCGAGCGCCGCTTTCGCGCCCTCGGCCGAACCGATCACGGCCGTAAGCTACTGGTGATCTTTACCGTCCGAGGGATGCTGATCCGGGTAATTTCTGCCCGAGACATGACGCGGAAAGAGAGAGATTCTATGCCACACAAGAACATGAAGAAACTGAAATCCCTTCCGGCCCTTAAGTCGGAGGATGAGGAAAGGGAATTCTGGGTCACTCACGATTCGATGGACTACGTGGACTGGGATAGGGCCGAGCGCGTGGTCTTCCCCAACCTGAAGCCGTCGCTGCGCAGCATTTCGCTGCGCTTGCCCGTCTCCATGATCGAAGGCCTGAAGTCGCTGGCCAACAAAAGGGATATTCCCTACCAGTCGTTACTCAAGGTCTTCCTCGCCGAGCGGCTCGAGCAGGAGCGGCGATGAAAGACGAATACGATTACAGCAAAGGCTTAACGCGGTCCGGTTCTCCCTCCGCAACCCGGCAAGCAACAGATCCATCCCTTGCCCGGCAGGAACTAGGTACCCACTACGCCGCATCCCTGCCCGGCCGTTCGCCGCCGTGAGCGTAGAAGAGAGGAGCGAAGCCCGATGGTTTTCATTTACAAACGCGGAAAGGTATATCACGCAGTTGGAGTCTTCCAACGCGAAGACGTGAAGCCTGGAGTAGTACCGCTGGCGAGGCAGGCCGGAATTGTAGTCCAGAGCCCCGCACACATGGCACAACACGCCATGTATGCGCCACCCGTGGCCGGTTTTATGCAGGTCAGCCTAGACTTAGGCTAGGCAGCCAGACGATAAAATGGATTCCCAGCCAAGCCACCGGACCGACCGGGTGAGGCTACCGCCATCGAGGTGAAGCGAATTAAGGTCGGCCCCACCGCGGTGCGCGCCGACACTCCCAGCAAGATGCACACTGGCGCGGCGGTTGCATAGGCAGGAGTGGGGCTGTTCCAATAGAATCAGGAACGGAGGTCACCGATGCGCAACGAGTTTACTGCGATCCTCGAGCGAGACGACGATTGGTATATCGCCTGCTGCCCGGAGATTCCTGGCGCCAACGGCCAGGGGCGAACCAAGGACGAGGCGCGAGCCAGCTTAGCCGAGACTATCGCGCTGATACTCCAGGACAGGCGTGAGCACTCGCTTCGAGGCGGACCTCCAGAAGAGCGGGACACGTTGATCGTGGAGTGAAGCGAGAGCAGCTTGCTTAAGCATCTCCGACAGCATGGCTGCGCCGTTGTGAAATAAAAAGGGCGGGGATTGCTCCCCGCCCTTGGGACAAGCCGCAGGGCTACAAACGGAGCCCTGAGCTACGACTGCCTGCCGTTCTAGTACATTCCGCCGCCCATGCCGCCTCCCGGAGGTCCGGCCGGAGCCTTCTCTTCCTTATCCGGGATCTCGCTGATCAGCGCTTCCGTCGTCAGAAGGAGGGAAGCGATCGACGCAGCGTTCTGCAGCGCCGTACGAGTTACTTTGGTTGGATCGATCACGCCGGCTTCGACCAGATCCTCAAAAGTCTCGGTCTGGGCATTGAAGCCATAGTTTGGACTGTTGTTTGAGCGAACCTTCTCGATGACGACCGCGCCTTCCCACCCGGCGTTCTGGACGATCATGCGCAGCGGCTCTTCGAGCGCCCTCTTCACGATGTTCACACCGATATGCTCATCTCCTTCGAGCTTGAGCTTCTCAATGGCATTGATGCAGCGAGCCAAGGCTACGCCGCCGCCGGGGACGATGCCTTCTTCGACAGCAGCCTTAGTGGCGTGCATGGCGTCCTCGACCCGAGCCTTCTTCTCCTTCATCTCGGTCTCGGTGGCAGCGCCCACCTTGATCTGGGCCACACCGCCCACCAGCTTGGCCAGGCGCTCCTGCAGTTTTTCGCGGTCGTAGTCGGAAGTCGTCTCTTCTACTTGCGCCCGGATCTGCTTTACCCGGCCTTCGATGTCGCTGGACTTGCCGCCGCCCTCGACGATGGTGGTGTTGTCCTTATCGATGGTAATTTTCTTGGCCTTGCCGAGATCATCCAGCTTCACGTTCTCGAGCTTGATGCCCAGATCCTCGGAAATGGCTTTGCCGCCGGTGAGGATGGCGATGTCCTCCAGCATGGCTTTGCGGCGATCGCCGAAGCCAGGAGCCTTTACCGCCGCGACCTGTAGGGTACCCCGTAGTTTGTTCACGACCAGGGTCGCCAGAGCCTCGCCCTCAACCTCTTCGGCAATGATCAGCAGCGGCCGGCCGGTCTTGGCGCTCTGTTCGAGCAAGGGCAGCAAGTCCTTCATGGAGCTGATCTTCTTCTCGTGGATGAGGATCAGGGCGTTCTCAAGCACCGCTTCCATCCGTTCCGGATCGGTGACGAAGTAGGCCGACAGGTAGCCGCGGTCGAACTGCATGCCTTCGACCACTTCGAGCGCCGTCTCCATGGTCTTCGACTCTTCCACGGTGATGACGCCATCCTTGCCGACTTTCTTCATGGCCTCGGCAATGATTGCGCCGATAGTGTGGTCATTGTTGGCCGAAACTGCGCCCACTTGGGCGATCATGGCGCCCTCGACCGGCTTCGACAGCTTCTCGAGTTCACCCTTGACGTGCTTCTTGCTTCCGTCCTTCTGCGTCTCGTCGTGTCCGCAGATCGCCTGAACCGCCAGTTCGATGCCGCGCTTCACCGCCATCGGATTCGCGCCGGCCGCCACCGTCTTCACGCCCTCGCGGAAGATCGACTGGGCCAGTACAGTCGCAGTAGTCGTGCCATCACCGGCCACGTCAGATGTCTTCGAGGCCACCTCGCGCACCATCTGTGCGCCCATGTTTTCGAGTGGATCCTTCAGCTCGATTTCCTTCGCCACCGTCACGCCGTCCTTAGTGATGGTGGGTGAACCGAACTTCTTGTCGAGCACCACATTGCGGCCCTTGGGGCCCAGCGTGATCTTCACGGCGTCGGCCAGTTGATTCACGCCGCGCAGAATCGCTTGGCGGCTCGCCTCGCCGTGGACAATTTGCTTTGCATTTGCCATCTTTATCCTCCCTAGACTTTTCCTGGATTTGCCCTTCCATCCTTTTTCGTCAGTGCCCGGTTGCCCGTCGTGACTCTGTCCATGGACAACCGCTAAAGGATCCTTACTTCTTGCTGCTGGCGCTCTTGGCTGCGCCCTCGATGACGCCCAGAACCTCATCCTCGCGCAAGATCAGGTAATCCTCGCTGTCGAGCTTGATCTCAGTACCTGAGTATTTGCCGAACAGAATGCGGTCGCCAGCCTTCACATCCAACGGGAACACTTCGCCCTTATCGTTCTTCTTGCCGTTGCCCACGGCAACCACTTCGGCTTCTTGTGGCTTTTCCTTGGCCGAATCGGGAATGATAATCCCACCTCGTACGGTCTCCTTTTCCTCGATACGCCTGACCAGCAGGCGATCATGAAGCGGCCTGAATGTCATATGGTTCTCCTTTCCTTCAATAGTGTCCTTGTTATTTGTTGCGAAATGACCGAAGAGACTAGCACTCGGCCATCAAGACTGCCAATCTACCGTGTGAATGGTTTCTTGTCAAGCTTAATTTTTGAGATCGACAAAGGTTGACTGTCCTAGACTCACGTTTCCTGTTAGCCTCAACGGTCTTTCCGGCTAGTGAGAACACGAACCTCTCCAGTGAGACTAAATTCAGACGCGATTCGTTGGCTGGAGCCGCGGACTTTTCTTGTGGTCCTTTTTCAGAACCAATCCACAAGGCTGTCGTCATTATGTGGAAATATCCGAACTCGTGTGCCCCGGTACACCAATTGGTGCACTCTTCGACGTTGGGCTGGTCCATGCGACCTGTTCGTGCCTGATTAGTCATCCTCGGTCCCTGAAGATAAGACATCCAGAATCAATTGAATGATGGTTAACATCACAGATTCTATCTTTGGCATGCGACTTGCCCGTGGATTCTCTGAAATCTGAATCCCAATTGGAGGATATACCCTAATGAAGAAGGCTCTCACACTGCTGTTCACCTTCATGGTTGTTGGCGCGCTGGCTTTGCCCGTGTTCGCGCAGGACACTGCTGGCCAGGATAATTCTGCTGCTACCACCAAGAAGTCCAAAAAGAAGAAGCACTCGAAGAAAGCGAAGAATGCCGATTCGAACACTGCAGCTCCACAGCTCTAAGCTCAGGCGCTCCTTCACGTTGGCCAACTTGCTTTAGCAGTGAGGAAGACCCCGGATGCCGCACGGCTCGGGGTTTTTTCTTGTGTGCCGAGCACGTTCGACAGCTCAGGCGTGTAAGTCCCCTTTTACAACCTGATGGAGGTGAAGTAGTAGCGAAGGGCAAGGGCGTCGCCGCGAGGTGGGTCTGAAAGAAGCGTGGAGCAAACGCGGGGTCGCCCCCGCATCAGCCCTCTAGAATCGCGCGATAGGTTGCAGGATCGACGTTGCCACCAGAGACAACGCAGCAAATCGTGCGGTCGCGGAACGCTTCGGGCTCCGTAAGGACCGCCGCAAGCGACAGCGCGCCGGTCGGCTCGGCCTTCAAATTCGCCAACAGGAAAAGCAGGCGCACCGCTTCGACGATCTTCTCTTCAGGCACCTCAATGATCCTCGCCAGCCCACTATGCAGGATCTCCCAGTTTTGTTGCCCAAGACTCAGAGTACGCGCGCCATCCGCCAGCGTCTGGGACTCCGTTTCGCTGCGAACCAACTGACCTGCACGCAGTGACCGCGCTGCGTCGTTGGCCAACAGCGGTTCGGCTCCGATCAGTGGAATGGCCCGGCCCGAGGCGCCGAGACCGAGGGAAAGACCGGAAGTAAGGCCCCCGCCACCCACGGGAGCGATCACGCCGTCGAGAGGCGTGCTCAGTGCTGCAATCTCACGGCCCAGGCTGCTGTTTCCTTCGATTACCAGAGGATCGTCGTAGGCGCTGGCCACATAAGCTTCCGGATACTGCCTGGCCAGTTCGGCGACGCGTTGAGCACGGCTCGTGGCCCGCACATCGATCAGGTCCAGTCGACCACCGTACTCGCGCACGGCATCCACCTTCACCGTGGCCGAAGTCGCAGGCATAACGATAATCGACGACTTGCCCAGCAGCGAACAGGCGTAAGCGAGCGCCTGCCCGAAGTTGCCGGACGAGGCCGTGATCAGCAGGCGCTGCGGCACCTTCGCGGCGACGTTGTACCCGGCACGGAATTTGAAACTGCCCGTATGTTGGAAGGTCTCGCTCGCGAGCAATACCCGTATTCCCAGCCTGGCGTTGAGCCGGCTGGATTCCACGACTGTGGTCGCCCGAACAACCTCACTCAGGGTGGGGAAGCCCGTGTCAGAAGTGGGCATGACGTGCTCCCGACTATGTCAGCACAAAATTACGCAAGCCCGTTTTGAGCTTGCAGCTCCTCTGGGGAAAGGAACGAAAAACCGCAGGGCCAACAAGCAGGCCCTCCGCTATCAAACATGCGCCCGCCGTCTTAGTACGTTGCCCTTCCACCCGAAATGTCGTAACACTGCCCGGTGGTGAAAGAAGCTTCGCGCGATACCAGATAATGCACCAGCGCCGCCACCTCCGTGATGGTCCCCACACGTCCCATCGGGATTTTGCTGATCATGTACTTTACCGTCTCAGGCGCCATGGTATCGAGGATCTTCGTGTGAATAACGGCGGGCGAAATCGAGTTAGCGGTGATGTCGCCTTTGCCCGCCACCTCTTTCGCCAGTGCCTTGGTAAGGCCGATCACTGCCGCCTTGGTGGCTGAATACGGGATCAGCGTGGGATTTCCCTCCTTGCCGGCGATGGAGGCCACGTTCAGGATGCGGCCGTAATGCCGTTCCAGCATCTCCTTGATCACGGCGCGGCAAGTGATGAATACGCCCCGCAGATTCACCTGGTAAACTTCGTCGAGATCTTTCTCAGTGAGTTCCCATAGAGGAACTGTCCGGCCGGTGATGCCGGCGTTGTTCACCAGAATATCGATGGGACCAAGCTCGCCCCGGACTTCTGCTATCGCCCGCTCGACCGACTCCGGCGACGCAACGTTGCACTCAAGCGCGATGCCGCCGACGGCCGTCGCCGTCGCCTTCGCCGCCTCCCCTCGCACGTCGAGTACGGCTACCCGTGCTCCCGCCGCGCTGAGGCGCCGCGCAATGGCCTCGCCGATCCCCTGGCCGGATCCAGTCACCACCGCCACTTGATTCGCCAGGCTGAAGAATTCGGTCTCAGTCATGTTGCCTCCGAAATGATGTAGACTATCACGTTCCGCAAGATCCAGAAACGATTGGCCCGGCACCAAAGGCGTCGCCGGCACGGCTGAAGGAGTATCCCCAAGGGACGCAATGGACTCTACAAGAATGTCCATCGGATTCAATCGCCCTTCGGGCAAGTGCAATCGCTTTCAGGGCTCGTTTGTGGCGATAACGTCGTGTTGTTAGACGCTGGAATCGGCGAGACGACGAAAAGGTGATCTTTTCTTATCTCGACCGCCTGAACCTGAATCCCCTGGCGCTGAGCTTTGAAACTAATTCAAAGGGAGGATGAACCCCATGTTGAAAGAGTTCAAACAGTTCGTCATGCGCGGGCCGGTGATCGATCTGGCGGTTGGCGTGATCATTGGTGCGGCGTTCGGAAAAATTGTGAGTTCTCTAGTAAACGACATCATCATGCCCCCGATTGGACTGATCCTGGGTCATGTTGATTTCTCCAACCTTTTCATCAATCTTAGTGGAACCCAGTACGGCTCGGTTGCTGACGCCAAGAAGGCTGGCGCGGCTACTCTGAATTATGGACGTGTTCCTCAACACCGTAATCGAGTTCTTGATTATTGCTTTAGCGTTGTTTCTACTGATCCGGGCCGTCAATAGAATGTTCCACGAGGAAAAGCCCGCGGCTGCTCCTACGTCTAAAGATTGCCCTTATTGTGCCACGAGCATTCCCATTAAAGCCACGCGCTGTCCCCAATGTACTTCGCAGCTTGCAGCCTGAGCATAAACTCCGCTGACCACATCGGCGCCAGGGTTGGACGCGAACGAGAATGTCGACGCTACAGTCGCAGGCGCATGAACAACGGCTCCGGGATGCCGCGGATCACAAACATGATCGGCCTCCAGAACCAGGGGACGTAAGCGGTTCCTCTCCCAAGGAGTATCACCCGAACGATGTCCCGCGCGGCACGTTCCACAGAAACTCGCAATGGTTGAGGTCGCAGCCCGAAAGTCATCTGGGTGTCGACGGGCCCGGGCTTGATCGTGATTACCCGCACGCCAGAGACTGACAGGCGGTTTCCGAGCCCCTGCAGATAGGCTGTGAGTCCGGCCTTGGCCGCTCCATAGAGGTAGCTGCTCTGGCGGCCCCGGTCGCCGGCCACAGACGATATCGCACATACAAATCCTTTGCCTTTGGTTTCAAAGTGATCCGCGAGCAGGTTTAGTGCCGACACGCAACCAGTGAAATTAGTATCGAGGATGCGACGAGCTTCCCCGAAATCGGATTGGCCACGCCTCTGATCGCCCAGATAGCCGATGAAAACCGCCACTCCGGCGAGCGCTTCTCCCGCTTTCTCCAGGCATTCGCCCAGAACCGCGCGGTGACTCTCAGTTTGAAGGACGTCGAACTCAAAAGCGGTGGCATTAACACCGCAACGAATCCTAAGGTCGGCTGCAAGAGCTTCGAGTTCGGCGTGGTCGCGTCCCCCTAGCAGAAGATCGTAGTCCTGCCGTGCCAGCTGTCCGGCTACGGCCCGGGCCAAAGTGGAAGCGGCGCCGAGAATCAGCACACTGGGCATAGGCCTTCGATCGTGCTTGTGGACCCCTCGAAGGTGAAGTTGCTGTGTAACTCCACCATAGTGTGATGGGGGTGCCAGCGTCTCCGGATCTACATTTGGATTTCGTAGTGATCCTGGGTCCTGCAGAGAGGAGGAAGCAGAATCTGCAAGGCGAGCAACCCCGTAAGTGGTTACGATAAAGATCAGGTTATGCTTCCGCCGCACGTAGAACCGCTACCGGCCGTGCAACCGTAGCAGTGGTTGCGGGTGACGATGCGCCGCTTGTCGAGGAGCGCAGTGTCAAAATCCCGCACGTGGCAGGGTGCGCCGGAATCAACGGGGAGCTCCAGCATCTGGTTAAAGTCGCAGTCGTAGAGCGTACCGTCCCAGCCGACCGAGATTGTGTATCGGCACATCACTCCTGCCGCCGCCGCCGGATTGAAGGCACTCACCAGCCGTTGCATGTAGCTTTCATAATTACCGCTGGCCAAGAGGAACTCCAGATACCGGCTGATCGGCAGGTTCGTGATCGTGTAAAGATGGTTGAAAATGACCCCGTGGCGACGCTCCAGCTCGCGCCGGAATTGGCCCTCAATCGCCGCCTGTTTGGGCGGCAGAAAGGCTCCCACCGGATTGTGAATGAGATTCAGAATTAGGCCGGAGTCTGGCCTGCCATAGCCCAATCCGTTCAGCTTGCGTAAGGCGGATATCGACTTCGCGAACACACCCTCTCCGCGCTGTGCGTCGGTCTGGGCTTCTCGAAAGTAGGGCAACGAGGCGATGACATCCACCTTGTTGCGAGCGAGAAACTCCGCCAAGTCGGCTTGCGAGACCACCAGCAAGATGCTCAGGTTACAGCGGTCCGTCACATGCCGACCGAGTGCCGTAGCCCGCTCCACAAGCCAGCGGAAGTTTGGGTTCAGCTCCGGGGCTCCTCCGGTTATGTCGACGTTTGGAATGTCCGTCTTCTCGAGAGCGCGAAGACAAAGATCGAGCGTTTCGCGGGTCATGATCTCTTTGCGATCGGGTCCCGCATCGACGTGGCAATGATGGCAAGTCTGATTGCACAACTTCCCCAGGTTGATCTGAAAGACGGTTATGCCGGTAGCTTCGAGCGGATCAAGACCCGCAGCGTGCATTCGAGCTTGAAAGCTGGGAATACCGTCCGCCTGCCCGAGGATGCGCAACTGCTCGGAGGTTTGAGCTAAAGGGTTTGAACGCGCTTTCAAACTGAGTCCCATCCCCACTATTACCCGTAACTAGTCGAGCTCTAAGGTCACATCGAAAGTTTTTCGGCCACGTTTCGCATCTGCACTCCGTGCACCAGCGAAGCCCCGCCTCGAATCGCACAGGCTACGTGGACGGCCTCCGTCATTTCCTCAACATTGGAGCCTTTTTCAAGGCATGCCTGCGAGTAAGCGTCGATACAATACGGGCATTGAACAGCATGTGCTACGCCCAGAGCGATGAGTGCCTTCTCGCGCTCGGTCAGGACGCCCTCGGCGAATACAGCCGCGTAGTAGGACTGAAACCTCTCCCAAAGATCCTTATTCCCTTTGCCAATGTCGCCGAACTTGCCGAGGTCGGCGGAATGGTAGTAGGTCTCCATTGCTGGTCTCCTTTGCATTCTGCGCGCCGGCCGGCTGCCAATTACTGAGGACTGCGGATTCGCGTGCCAACGATTGGTTTCAGCCAGCTGTGAAGCCAGGACAAAGCCATGCCCTTAGGATGGACCGTCCCGCTCACACCCCTGGGTATGGGGTATCCAGATTCAACTCCACCTGACTGCCCGATGATGTCACTATCACATTCCCGAAGGGATTCGGCAAGTTCGGATACTTAGTCTGCCAGGCCATTTGCTGGAAAACCCTCAAACCATCGAGCACTTGATGGAGGCTGAGAGCGGCGGTGGAGGTCCTGCAGCCGAGCTTCATTTCGAGGTGAACTTTATCAGTAGCATTGATGGTGTAAGCAAGCGTATCGACGTTGGAGAATGCCTGCGACCAGTCGAGCTGCATGTTGCTATCGGGGGCCGGCATGGAGGCCCGAAGCCAATCAGAAATCGCCGCACCTTGAGCCGCGCCCCAGATGGGAGCGTCGCATTTCGTTTCGTTCACGAGGTTGGCAAAGGCAGATGAGGAGTTAAGTCCCTGCCCGTTGCCGGAGCGCGCCGCCAGCATCAGCGAGAGTTCATGCAAACTCCCAAAGGCGCCGCGCGTGTCATCGATAACTGCCAGGCAAGTCTTACTCTCGTCAGAAAGAAGGCAGTAGGCCTTCACGTTACCTACCGGCGTCGGATTCAGACCCTGACTGGCTGCCTGATTGGCAATCTCGGTGCTATTGAAATGGCCGGCGGCCAAGCCGTAGAGGGCCCAGTCACTGGCGTCCTTGCCTCCGGTCGATTTCCAGCCAAGCACTACTTCGTCAATGTCGCTCTCCCTCACTCCGATCATTTCAAGCGACTTCTCCAGCTTTTGCAATCGGGCACCCAGGTAGCGATCCTTCAGGTTGTTGTAGTTCGGAACGGCGCGCAGCTTCGCCGAGTTCGAATACTCCAGGCGCTGAGTTTGGGCGGGAAAATCCTCCAAGGCCTCGTCCGCGAGTGCCTGGGCGTTGAGCCCTGGGGCCGAAAATAATCCAGTTAGAATAAGTCCGCTGGCAACCAATATGTATCTTTGCAATGTTAACCCTCCGCCGACCGTTTCTTACCACTTCTGCTTGGATGCACGCAGTGCCGCTACCATTGACTGTACGGCGGCAGAAACTCGGAGTCAATCTGCAGGCTAGGAAAGAGAGCCTCAATCGAACCGAAAGCTCTGGATGAGGACGAGTGCAATGCTGCGCGCGTTCGTGTTCACTCGTGACGGGTTCGGCTTGCTCGTAGGCTCCGCCGGAAAAAGGGCACAAGTCTCAGGATCTCATCGATTTGACGATCAGGACTTCCCTCATCCCGGCGCGGGTGAGGAAGCTTTTGACACTGCCGCCTCCCCGGAGTTGTTCCATCTGGCGATTGGTTGGTGCCGGATAAGGGAAAGCCAAGCCGTCCTGGTCACGTCGGCTCAGGGTCGTAAGTTCCTCAAGCCCCCAGACGATGTCGGCTCCCCTGGCCAGCCCTGGTTCACGAAGCAGGCAGAACAAAACCCCGCCTGGCCGCAGATAGCGCAGAAGAGATTCAACCACCGCATTTTGAGCGGTCTGCGGGATGAGGTCGAGCAGTTGCCAGCAGAAGACCGCGCCGAGTGATCCGGCAGGAATAGCGGGAAAGCCAGCGAGGAGTTCAGGTACGAGATAGATCGGGGAGCGCTTGCTCGTGTCCCAGAGCTCAGGCGCCCCACCCGCCAACCAAGAAATCAAACCGCCGATATGTATCTTCCCGGCGCGGCTTAGCAGAACGTTCATCGTGCGTGCGTGGGCCTCGCCGCAATCCAGAAAATGGGCCCGCCGCATGTCACGGAGTTCCTGCCAAAGACACTCAAGCCCACGGCTGGTCACCGACACAACCGCTTCAGGAATCGACGTCAGTGGCGGGCGTGCGGTGGACAACATCGACAGGCCTTGCCTAAATTCCGCCCCGTCCGAAATCGGTCTGCCCCGTGCCCGGAAATTCTCCGGTAGGGTACCGGCAATTCCTTGGCGCTTAACTCGCCGCGGATGGTGATGCCGAGGCGAACTTGTGGATTCGTGGGGTCTCTTCCTTTTCCTTTGTTTCGCGCAGAATCTCGATGCTGCCCTTAAAGTAGGCGCCTTCCTCGATCGAAACACTGGCAGAGACTAGGTCGCCGACCACGTTTCCGCTACGTCTCAGATCGATCTTGTCGCGCGCCGTAACCTTGCCCTCGACGGAACCATGAATCACCACCAAACGAGCCCGGACTTCGGCCTTTACCCGGCCTTGGGGACCAATCGTTACACAGTGTTCCGGCACATTAAGTGTGCCCTCGAATTGACCATCCACCAGCAGATCCTCGTTGCCGGTAAGATCGCCTTTTAATACCAGCGAACTACCGAAAACGGTTTGATTACTGGTCCCCGCAGGACTTGACGCTCTTAGTGTTTCAGGCATAACACCACCTTTAGAGGAAGTCACAGGAGGACTAGGCACTGGCCCGGTCTCTAGCGGTGCCGGGACCGGCGTCTCCGGCACGAGTTCCGGCTTTGGCGCCGGTGCGTGCTCCTTGAGAGCCGGTATCACCCCCGAACGAGGTTCCACGATTGGCGCCGACGGCATCGGGGTTTCCACGGGGGGCGCGGGCTGCCCTGCCGGCCGAGCCTTTTTGTCCCACAACATATTATCGTTCCAGTCTTCCTTTCATCCTGCGCGACTAAAATCCTAACCTGACCAGACGCATTATGCAACTATTAATATTGTAAACTCGATAACTGCATTACCAGCGCCAGCGCGCCCGCCGTCGGGCACTCCCGCAGCCCAGAAGGTGACCTGGCGTCCCCCGACAGGGTCGCTGACAGGATTCTTCCGAGCAGCTCTTAATTCTGAGAACAATGACGAATCTTAATACTTCCCTTTCGTTCTCTCGGTTGACATTCGTCATACAGATATCACCAGAATGGTAAATAAGCAATAGTCACCGCTTGGACAGTGCTGTGCTCGGTCTGCGAGACCTCCTGGCGAACGCGCGCGGTAGTGGTAGAGGCTACGCCTTTCCTGGCTGCCGAGCCAGTATCGACTGTCAAATCGGTGAGCCGGGGCTTAACAGGACCCATCCGTTTTATCGGAACACGCTTCTCCAACGCCACGCTTGGGTGTGTCAATAATAGGTGTTTCGCAGGAAACCGGCGACGCGAATCTCTTGCTTTGGGCGTCCTAATATGTATATCTTGTTGGGCAAACAAAGCAGGCTGCAACGAGCACGGCTGGGCGACTCAGGCGTGCGCGCAAACCTTGCGTGGCCTGGGTCGGCTGTTAGCGCTGTGGAAGCATCTATGGACAAGAGACAGTTCTTGAAGGCCTCTGGCGCTTTCGTCACCGGAACCCTGCTGGCGGGCTTGTCATCTAGCGAACCACGAGCCTCGACACGAACGAATTGCGCCGACTGCACGGAGCAACAGGGTATCCCTGGTCCCTGGTATGAACGCCTGCCGCACTTCCGCATGAAGTTCACACCAAGCAGTGGTGCTGAGCTGCAATCGGAGTATCTGGTTCCGTGCCAACGAGCCTACGAAGCCATTCTAGCGGTGGAACAACTTCGTGACCACGTGACACCCTATCTTCTTATCTCCGAGTTGCGCACGATCGACGCCGACACTCTCTGGATGAGCCCTTGTTACGAGCGGCCATCCTTGGCCATTCACTTTACCTGGAAACCGGAATGGCCTGCGGTAAGTAAGATACTGCCGATGATCGAAGAAAAGTTGGCGCGGGTTAATGCCAGACCACACTGGGCAAGGCTATTTACCATGTCACCTCAGCGGCTGAGCTCTCTTTACCGGAGACGGCCAGCGTATCAAGCTCTCCTTCGACGCTACGATCCAGCGGGAAAATTTCGCAATGAGTTCCTACTTACGAATATCTACGGCGGTTAAGAGAATCCGGGGTCCGTTCTAGACTAGACTAGGCACCGGGTCAGAGGTGAGTATGAAGCGGAGAGACTTTCTGCTGAAGACAGGAGTTGCGACGGCTTGCATGCAAGGGGCGGCTTATGCCGGCGGCACGGCTAAAGCACCGCGTCCCGCCCGTAACGGGTTCGCGTCCGCATTCACGACATCAGCCGAGCCCGTCGCGGAAAGCGGGCCCGGTTCTTCGGCGATCGCCCTACATCCTGAAAACCCTAAGTATTTTCTCTTTCGAGGCAAGCCGCTAGTTCTGGTTGCCGCAACCGAGCATTATGGGTCAGTGGTGAACCGGCCTTTCGACTTTACGCGGTATCTGGTCGAGGCGTCCAGCCAGAAGCAAACTTTGACTCGAACGTTCCTGCTATTCCGAGAGCTCCAATCGGCCCGGAATCCGTGTTCTCCGGTTAAGCCCGACTCTCCGGACTACATCGCGCCATGGCCGCGTACCGGGCCTGGCAAAGCGATTGACGGCGAACCCAAGTATGATCTGGATCAGTGGAATTCCGAATACTTCGATCGGTTGCACCGGTTCCTGGACCTAGCCTCAAATCACGGCATCGTCGTCGAACTCACCGTATTCAGCAACACGTATTCGGATACTGTCTGGTCATTAAATCCGCTTCGGGACAAGAACAACCTGCAGGGAATTGGGAGGTGCGAGTGGCAGGAATACAACTCACTCCGGGACCCGGGGCTGGTTGAGCGTCAGGTGGCCTACGCGCGAAAGATCATCCAGGAAACGAGCGGATACGATAACGTCTACTATGAAATTTGCAATGAGCCTGGGGGCGGCCTGCCTCACCACGTAACGCCTGCCGAGGTGGATGCCTGGCAGCAGGAGATCGGGCGGACAATTCGCGATGAGATGCGTCGGTTGAACCGGCCGCATCTTGTTTTCGGCCAGAACGCCTTCAGCTATGCCCCAGCCTTTTCTCAGGACTTTGACCCAAGCTTTTCCGGCGCCCTGCTCGACGCCGTCACGGTTCATCCGCTGCCCGACTTGCATCTAGGCGGTCGCACCTACCAACTTGGAAACTTCATGTCCAAAGAGCTTCAACTTAGGGAGTTCCGGGATTTCTTCCTGGCGGCTTATGGTTCGCGCAAGCCGTGCGTTTCGGACGAAGACAACACAGCCAGTATCTACCGCGACGCGACCGGTTGGACGATCCACCGCAAGCGCGCCTGGATGGCCATCATGACGGGAGCCCACTATGACTATATCGATTTTTCCATAACGGTGGGCAGCGAGGCAGGGACGGAGGAGTCTCGCCGACAGATCCGAAGCTGGATGCGAAACCTCTCAGACTTTATCCACTCTTTCGACATCATCCACGCCCAGCCTGCGCCCGCCTGGATCGAAACAAAACCCGCTCCTCTCATAGATGCTGTTCTGGCCCAGCCCGGCAGGGAGTACATCGCCTATTTGGCCGACGCCCGAGAAGTCGCGGATCCGGGAGCAGGGCATCCGGTAAGCGGAACAATTGCGTTCTCCCTCCCGGAGGGGAACTACCTTTGCTGGCTCTACTCTCCTACCACGGGGGAATATTCTCCTGGTATCGATGTCGGGGGAGGGAAGCGGGTGACTTATGATCTCTCTCCTTTCGTGCACGATATCGTCTTGTGCGTAAGACGGCAGATTTGATCTCGGGCCCAACGATTCACATGCGCTGGCTTAGAATCACAGACTCCTAGACCAAGCGGCCTTTCCGAAGGGTCGGCAGAATATGGTGCCTCCGGGCGGGGAAATACTGCTCGGATGCGTCGGCCTGCTTGAGGGTGCGCGAGCGAGCAACTGAGTAACTAAGTAACGGAGATTCTTCTTGACAATTCTAGTAACGAGCGATACAACTTGCGCCAGCTTTGGAGGGTGAACGCTCCTCCGGTTGCGGGCGCCTTGGAATCGCTTTTTTATCCTATGAAGGCCTGCTGCAATTCGCGGGAAGTTCTCTCGCGATTCGCTGCACCATTCTTGCAGTATAACCCTATCAATCTGAAGACTCTCTCTGACTTTGCCGCCTCTCGGAGCGGGAGCGGAATGGCAGTGCTGTAATTGACGCTGGTGTGAGTCGTGTATTTAACCGGTATGCGTTTGCACAGCCTCAGCCCGGCACCTTCGGAGACACCGGTCGCAATATTCTACGTGGCGAAGGCCTGAATAACTGGGACCTTTCCTTTTTCAGGAACAGCCATCTGTCGGAGAGAGCTTAGCATGCAAATTCGGGCGGAACTTCTTAATGCCTTCAACCATACCCAATTCGGTCCTTTTCCGGGAAGTACCTTGAGCCTCGATCCCAATTCGTCATTTGGCGTCTACCGGGGCACCCAACACGCGGCTCGCGTGATTCAACTGGCTGTGAAGCTGCTATTCTGAATTCGCGGGGGCACTCGCCTGCACCGGCCGGATGCCCCTGGCTTTTTCCTGTCGAGCAAGATATGGCAGCGATGCGACCTCGGCTGCGTTTCCACGGGGCTAGCCTAACTCAATCTTCCGGATAAAATGATCTAGCGCCCGCACTAGCGTCCCCTGGCACGCCGCCGCCCAAAACCACAGGTTGGCCTGAAGGGTACAAACCTAGGAATGTAAGCGTTAGGGGTTCGTACCGGTTGGGCTTGGCGACAAAGTTATCGACGCCAAAGTGGATTTGCCCTATGTTTATGCGGATGGTTTCTTAACTCCCAAAGGCGAGCGAAAGATTCTGCTGGTTAATGAGCGCGACCGGCCCTTCACTGTGGTTCGGCTGGAGACATGCAATGCGGATAACCGGTGTGAAGGTCCACCCAATCCCGATGCGCAGTTCCTGGCTGAACGAAAGCCTGGTTGCCAATCCCATGTCCGGGTATCCGCAGTATCAGGCAAAACGGTCAAGCTGGTACGGCCCTATGACCGCCGCCGTGGTGCGAATCGACACGGATGAAGGGGTGTACGGGCTTGGCACCGTAGGCGGGGCTAAGGGGAAACTGGTTCCCACGATTGTGGAAGAACAGTTTCGCAGTCTTCTCGTGGGCAAGTGTCCCTTCGACATCGAGTTGATCTGGGAACAATTGTTCCGCGCCTCTCTGTTCTATGGGCGTAAAGGTGCTGTGATCGAGACGATAAGTGGCATCGATATCGCGCTATGGGACCTTGTGGGGAAAGCGGTCGGTCAGCCAGTCTACAATTTGATTGGCGGCAGGACCAAAGAGAAGCTTCCCGTTTATGTCACCGGCAATCTGACGGAACGACACCTCCAAGAGGGGTTCCGCCACGTCAAGCTCGCGGTGCCGCACGGTCCGGTCGACGGACGTGAAGGCATGCGTGAGAACATCCGGCTGGTTGAGAGAACCAGGGAATTGGTCGGGCCGGACGGCGACATCATGCTGGACTGCTACATGGCCCTGGATGTTCCCTATGCCATCGAACTCGCGAGAGCGGCCAGGCAATTTGGAGTCCTCTGGCTCGAAGAGCCTGTCCCTCCCGACCATCCGGATGCCTATCGCCGGATTAAGGATGCGGTCCCCGATATTCTTATCGCCGGCGGTGAACACGAATTCACCCGCTTCGGCTTCCGTGAATTGATCGAAAAGAAGGCGGTCGACATTTTGCAGCCCGATATCTACCGGGCCGGTGGTGTGTCCGAGCTTCGCAAGATCGCTGCGATGGCGAGTGCCTACAACCTGCCCGTCATCCCGCACGGAGTAGGGGCTCCCACCTATCACTTCGTCATGGCGACGCCGAACTCTCCGCGGGCGGAATTTGTGGATATATTTGCGCAGGGTGGGAAGCCCATTCTCCGAGGCGATCCTCAACCGAAGGATGGCCACGTGGAACTGAGTGACGTTCCTGGATTTGGTTATGAACTGGAAGAGGAGATGCTTTCGGGGGAAGCCTTGGCGGCGTTAATCTACTGAGGATTTCTAGTTGCTTTCTGGATTTGTGACCCACAGGAAAGGTGAATGTATGAGTATCAACGTCGGCCTCAACATGGAATTCATTCGCTCCCAAGACAAACCCTTTGCCGTGGGGGTGGACCGCGCCGCCAGGCTCGGCTACCGCTTCGTCGAGCCGATGGTTCACAATGGCCGGGAACTGCTGAGTGAGGCAGGATATTTCCACTCTTTCTCTCTGGACGATGATCCAGGAGAGATGAAAGATATCCTGGACCAACATGGAGTCAAGCCCTCGGGATTGAGTTCGCACTGCCCCCTGATGCGCCCCGAGATAAGCGTCCCTTACTTGCAGAAGGCTATTCGCTTTGCCGCTCAGGTCGGAGCGCCGGTGGTCAATACGGATGAAGGAATCCGGCCGCCGTGGCTCCGCCTGGATGATGCTTTTCAAGTGATGAAGTACACCCTGACCACCGTGCTCCGCGTAGCGGAGCGATACCACATCTACCTCGGCATCGAGCCGCACCAGAGTATCTCGCGCACCACCGAGGGCCTGCTGAAGATCGTCACCCTGGTCGATTCACCCTTCCTGCGCGTGAACTACGACACCGGGAATGTTTATCTCGCCGGTGGTGATCCCTACGAAGGGCTGAAGGCCGTCGGCCATCTTCTGGTCCACGTGCACGCTAAGGATATTGCCCTCGAACACGCCGAGGCGGAACGCGGAAAAGTCACGGGAACGCCGGTCGGCTGTGCTTGCGGCGACGGTGTGATCGACTGGGGAAAGGTCGTGGCGATTCTCCGCGAGCGAAACTACGACGGAGTGTTGTCGGTGGAATGCGGCACGGAATCGCAGGCGGCAAGAAGTCTTGCCCATCTCAATACCATCCTGAAGGAGTCTGCAAACACGGAGCCTGCTCAGGCGCGTAAGTCACTCTCTGCATAACCGGGATAAACCTATGAACAAGTATTTCCCACGCCTGCTCTTCGCCGTGGTTCCCTTTGTCTTTCTTGTGCTCATAGCGCTGGTTGCTCCGGCCCAGGATACTCTTCCGTTTTTCCAGCCGGGAAAGATCCGAGTATTGATTTTCTCGGGTCGAAACAACCATGATTGGCGAACCACCACGCCGTTCCTGAAGAAGCTTTTGGTTGACAGCGGACGCTTTGACGTGCGCGTGGAGGAGGAACCTGACGGCGTCACGGAGGCAACCCTGGCTGCCTATGATGTACTCGTGCTTGATTACAACGGACCTCGCTGGGGAGCTGTAACTGAGAAAGCGGTCGTCAGTTTTGTAAAGTCGGGCAAGGGGCTCGTAGCTGTGCACGCCGCAAGCTACGCTTTTGCCGGTCTGGTAGTCCTGGGCGATAACCATCGACCCATGGGTTTCAAGGAACCGCCGTGGCCTGAGTATCTGCAGATGGTAGGCGGCTGGTGGACCGAAGGACCGCCCAAGACTGCGCACGCTCCACGCCACTGCTTCCAGGTCAAGTTTGTGGATCGCAGCCACCCGGTCGCGCAAGGAATGGCGGAATCGTTTACGGTTTCGGATGAGCTCTACCACAGCCACCGGATGTCGCCGGATGTCCATGTACTTGCCACGGCGTATGACGACCCGGGAAATGGGGGCACGGGCAAGGATGAGCCCATGATCTGGACGGTGAACTACGGCAACGGCAGAGTCCTCTACACAGCGTTGGGCCACGATGTGGCTGCGATGCAAGAAGCGGGATTTGTGAGCACCTTTGTGCGCGGTACGGAGTGGGCGGCCACCGGAGCGGTGACCGTTTCCGATGACGGCAAGCTGCGCAGGTCATCTCCCGCGCCTCTGCGCTTACTCGTGGTGACGGGGGGACACGACTATTCCACAACCTTTTACACAGTTTTCGAAGGTGCGGACGACCTCAATTGGACGCACGCCGTGTCCAACCACGAAGCGTTCAAAGCCGATATCCGCAAGGATTATGACGTGCTTGTGCTCTACGATCTTTCGAATGAAATCACCGACATGGAGAAGTCAAATCTGAAGGACTTTGTGGAAGCCAGCAAGGGTCTGGTGGTGCTTCACCATGCCATCGTCGACTATCAAACGTGGGAATGGTGGTACAAGGACGTAGTAGGAGGTAAGTACCTGCTGAAACCCGAGGGTACAATGCCCGCATCGACTTACCAGCACGATCAGGAAGTATCGATCAAGCCGGTGATGCAACATCCGATTCTAGCGCACGTGGGATCGATGCATTTGTGGGACGAAACCTACAAAGGCATGTGGATTTCGCCCGAGGTCAAGGTGTTGTTGAAGACCGACAACCCCACCAGTGACGGCCCAGTAGCTTGGATAAGTCCTTATCCGAGGTCACGCGTGGTCTATATCGAGCTTGGACACGGCGCATCCGCCCATCTCTACCCGGCCTACCGGATCCTCGTCCAGGACGCCATTCGCTGGTCTGCGGGGCGTCTTGACAGCCCCAAGTGATCGGCGAGGCGATGGCAAAAAGCACTGCTCGAATTCGCATAGATGAGGCTCGCCTTCGTGAACGCGCCGGAAAGGGGCGAAGCGGTCGGACAAAATTCAGGTCTCAGTCGCGCTTCCCGAAAATCACGATGTGTTGCGAGGGTAGCGTCTCCACGGTCCGGACGTGTACAAGCCCGACCGCTTTCATTTCGTTCCCAAGCTGCTCCACGGTCATTTTATGCAGTTCCTTGATAGGGACGCGGGGATCCTCTTTGCGATATTCGACGAAGACCACGCGACCACTCGGCTTCAGCGCTTCGCGGACCTTTGTCATAACCTCAAAGGGATAAGCCAGTTCGTGATAGACATCCACCATGAGCACCAGATCGACGGTGCTGGCTGAGAGTTTGGGATTGGTCTCGCTGCCTTTCACCTCCTCCACATTGGTGACTCCGAGCGCTGTGGCGCGCCGACGGAGGGCCTCGAGCATCTCGTCCTGGATGTCGACAGCCAGTACCTTGCCCGTCTTTCCGACCTTCGCCGCAAGGCGGAACGTGAAATAGCCTGATCCGGCGCCCAAATCCGCAACGACCTCTCCGCCATGAAGCCCTAGGGCGTCAATCACCGCCTCTGGATGCTCCTCGCCCGCGCGCTCCGGGCGATCAAGCCAGACTATGCCACCTGCTCCCATGACTTGAGCGATCTCTCGACCCATGTAGAACCTTCCCGTGCCGTTGGGGTCATGGACCGCACGGTTTTCATAGAGGGCCTGGGGTTGCGAGATCTGCGCCTGAGGGCGCGCAAGGAGCAATGCCAGGACACGGCGGGCTGCCGGAGGTCGATGCTCCAATGCGGGTGCGCCCGTTGTGTTGATCAACGTAATCGTGAGCGCGACTATTAGCCGGTGGCGTTTGAGATCGAGCATATGAACCCATGCCTAGCGACTGTTTTCTGCGGCGGCCGCTCTGTGAGCGGCGGGATCAGAAGTTGTTATCACTATATCTTGTAACTCCCAACTATATCAAAGAGAATGAGCTGGCGAGGGCCGCTCGGGAGCCAGAGAGCAAACGTGCGTTTGGATACCGTTCCGGTACGGTTCCAGTGGCCTTAGCTGTTTCGAACCGCTTCGCCCCGCGTATTTTCACAAGCTATTAACGACTGAACTACTTTCCTCTTGACACTACAGGGGGTCGCGTGTAAACGTTTGGTTGCTAGCCAGAATGAAACGATTAGAACACGTCTGATGGGGAGAGTTGCCAATTTGACCGTGTTCAGCGCAGATAGTCTCCCCGAGGGACCACCGTGCCGCCGTACCGGTTCGGGGGAGCACGTCTCGGTTGGAAGAACATTTACAAATGAATGGGGATCGCGTGCAACTGCACGTGTTGGAAGAAGATCAATCGCCAGGCCGAACCTATCGCATTTACGAAATATAGGGGGCGTGATGCTTAAATCAGCGCGTGAAAGAGTCTCACCCAGGTTTCTGGAGATCATGGTGTTCTTCTTATTCGGATTGGTCACGCTGGGAACGGGAGCCAGACGCCTCGGCGCACAGATTTCCGTTTCGAACACTTCACTAAGCGGGGTGGTTTACGACAGCTCCGGCGCGGCCATACCTGGGGCGCAGGTAACGTTATCGAGCACTACCCAGAGTTTCAGTCGAACCTTCGTGAGCTTACCTGATGGGCGCTACACCTTTGCCGCAGTGCCACCGGGCACGTACACACTTAAAGTGGAGAAATCCGGTTTTAATGCCTATCAACAGACAGGAATCCTCTTGGAGGTTGCTCAGCCTGCAACGCAGGATGTCTCCTTGCAGGTCGGTGCTGTGAACCAGTCGGTTACTGTGACGAGTTCGGCGGCCATCCTGCAGACCTCAAATGCCAACGTCAGCACCAATCTCTCGGCTAGGCAAGTGACGGAGCTCCCGCTCAACCTGCGCAATGTCTTCGGTCTAATCTTCACGAATTCGATGGCCAACAACAGTGCGCAATGGCAAATCCTGAGTGGCGGCAGCACTAGGGGAATTCAGGACGGCGACATTGGATTCATGAATTTCGGTGGAGGGCGCTTTGGAACCACGGCCTACCTGCTTGACGGACATTGGGACAATTCGAATGACTGGGACGCGCCGATCTGGGTTCCCGGCATCGACGAGACCCAGGAAATGAGAATTCAGACCAACACTTTTACCGCGCAATACGGATGGAGCACAGGCAACGTGGTGAACGTGGTGACCAAGGGCGGCGGGAGCCAGTTGCACGGCGATGTCTGGGAATTCCTGCGGAACAGCGCCTTGGACGCTAACACGTTCTTTAACAATGCGGGCGGGGTAAAAAGACCCGTGTTCCGACGCAACCAATTCGGAGGCACGTTGGGAGGACCGGTCTACCTTCCTCATCTCTATGAGCAACGTGACAAGACTTTCTTCTTCGTCAGCTACGAGGGCAATCGCGAATCGACTCCTGCTACCGCCCTCTACACCTTACCCACAACAGATTTCCGCAGCGGCAACTTTGCGGCTTTGCTCGGGTCCCAGATCGGAAGTGACTGTTTGGGCAGGCCGGTCCTATCGGGGCAGCTCTACAATCCATTTACGACGCGAAGCGTAACCAATGGACAACTGGACCCGACAACCGGGGTGGTCGCTACGTGCAGCGGCAAAATCCGTGATCCATTTGCAGGGAATATCATTCCTTCTGGCCTGATCAATTCGGTTTCCAAGAACATGCTGCAGTATTGGCCTAACCCGAGCAATTCCGCAATAACATCGAACTACACTGCAACTGGACCTCTTGCCGTAGGATATGACAGGGGCAACGGCCGAATCGATCACAACTTCAGCGATAAAGCCCGAATGTTCTTCCGTGTTTCCATCGAGCATGAGTTCAAGACCGAATTCCCGCCGTTGTACGGTACGAACGATGTGGGTGGCCCGGGATCGATCCGGCCGGAGAACCGCTGGGATTACGGCGCCAATTACGTGCGCACGATCGACCCCACCACTGTCCTGACCGTCACGGCCGGCTGGAATCGATGGGACGAGGATCTTAATCCACAAGGCAGAGGATTCAAGAACTCCGCTCTTGGCTTACCATCTTTCCTCGACGGCATTGCAGATAATTTCCCCACGGTGGGCCTTGCTGGAACCAACGGCCTCGGGGTGGGTGCAGGCGCGCTGAACCCACGCGAGGTCAGAAGCTTTGCCACGGATCTCACCAAGATTCGCGGTTCGCACACACTTACAACAGGTTTCATGTTCGTGAGTCACCAGACACCGAACCACTATTACAACCAGGCGAATTTCAACTTCGGCTCGAACTTCACCCAGGGGCCGGACCCCTTGACCGCAAACCCCGCCACAGGCTGGGATTTTGCGTCATTCCTGCTGGGCACGGGAAGCGGCGGTGTTACCATCAACGCCGATTCCATGAACTCGAACACGTGGTATGGCCTGTATCTACAGGACGACTGGAAGGCCACGCGTAAGCTTACCTTGAATCTGGGAATTCGTTGGGACTACCAGACGGCAGTGTCGGAGAGGTTCAATCGCAATGCCTGGTTTGACCACACAGATCCGAATCCGGTCAGCACCGCGATCGGCTTTAATGTTCCGGGGCACCTGGTTTATGAAGGCGGCGGGAATGGAAACCGTCACGGCATGTATGTTCCCCAGGGCACGAACTTCGCGCCACGCATCGGTTTGGCCTATCACCTTGCGAACAAGATAGTGATGCGAGCCGGCTTTGGTATGTTCTACACCGGGGCGGCGGAAATTGGGGGTTATCAAGGACTTGACCTCTACGGATTTACGGAGACCACACCTTTTGTCGGCTCCGTGGACGGCATTACGCCAACCAACCTGTTGAGCAATCCATTTCCGCAGGGATTGATTCAGCCGCCAGGCAAGTCGCAAGGGGCGCTCACTAACCTCGGCCGGAACATCAATGCCTGGGAAGGCCGCCGCCCAACGCCTTATGTGGTGCAATGGACGTACGGCGTTCAGTACGAAATGTCGCCCAACAACCTGTTTGAGGCCACGTATATCGGCAACCACGGCGTTAAACTGCTGTTTGGCGGGCTTCCTATGAACCAACTGGATTCCAAGTATTTCTCGATGGGCGACTCTCTGCTGGATCCCGTTCCCAATCCCTTCTACAACTATTTCCAGGCGAATAGTCTGCAGAGTGATTGCGGTTTGGACGGGCCCACGATTCCGCAAGGCCAATTGCTCAGGCCTTACCCCGAATATTGTGGAGTGAATTCCGTACAGAGGCCGGCGTCATTCTCCGGCTATAATGCGCTGCAGTTGACGTTTACCCACCGCTGGAGCCAGGGACTTCAGTTCGTCGCATCCTTTACAGCTTCCAAGTATCTCAGCAATGCGGAGGGCTGGGAGTCGTGGACCTACTTCAACGCGGGATCGGTCCGCAACTATTATGACCTATCTGCGGAGAAATCGCTTGATGGTGCCGATATTCCGAAAAGCCTGGTTCTAAACTACATCTATGAAATACCCGTTGGCCGCGGAAAACACTTCGGCAGCAGCATGAGCACTCCCCTGAACGCCGTTCTCGGCGGATGGCAGGTTTCAGGAATAACGACGTTGAAGGACGGATTCCCTCTGAGCATAATCGCCAATAACAACAACACGGGGCTGCTGGGGGGCACCCAGCGGCCCAACCTGGTCGGTGATCCCCACGTGGCGAATCCGACGATCCAGGAATGGTTCAACCCAGCCTCTTTTGCCCAGCCTCCCGCGTACAGTTTTGGCAACGTGCCTCGTACCATGCCGAACCTGCGCGCGCCGGGAATCAACACCACTGACTTTGGGATTCAAAAGTGGTGGAACTGGGGCGAGAAACTAAGGGTTCAATTCCGCGCCGAAACGTTCAACATCGCGAATCATCCGCAGTTCTTCGCGCCAGTTGCAAATTTCGGTGATCCGCGGTTTGGTCGGATTACTTCAGCCTACCCCGGTCGCGATATTCAGTTCAGCATGAAAGTCTACTGGTAGATTTACTAGCCTGTATCGCTGTAGCGCCGCTCTGTGAGCGGCGAAGTTACGAAAGGCCGCCAGCCCTAGACCGGTGCTACGGCAGTTGATTTTCCGGGACGCCGCATTCAGATTGAATTTGCCAGCCAGGGAAAAAGCTTTGGTGGCGGCATTGAACGGTTGAGACATTGGCCTTCAGACGCTTGCTCCCGCGATTTGCTTACCTGCTTCCACTCTTCGCTTTGGTTTTTCATCTCGGCCTGAAGCGTAGCTTCTGCCGTGCGACTGGAGGTTTACCTCGAGCATGGCTCAGCAGGGGACACTCGGCGTCTGGACCTGACGATCAACTCGAGGTTCTTATTGGAGAGGCGCAGCAAGCCCAGAAGCGCGGCGACTACGCGGCGGCGGCAAACCGATATCAAGAAGCCTTAAAGCTGCGTCCTCATTTTGCCGAGGTGCGTGCCAATCTCGGCCTTATGTATCACCTGCTGGGAGAGTACAGGAAAGCAACCGGAAGCTTTGAGGCCGCGCTCCGCGACAAACAGGATTTGCTGGTTCCGAACTTATTCCTCGGTCTCGACCTGCTGCAGTTGCACAAGCCAAAAGAAGCCCTTCCTTACCTTCAGCGTGCCCAGCGCTTGGATCCGCGCGAAGGACGAGCGGCTTTAGCCCTGGGCCAGGCCCATGCGGACCTGCGCGAGTTCCCAGAGGCCAACAGCTGGTACTTTCGTGCAGCGCAGTTGAATAGTAAGGATGCTGAGGCCCTTTATGGACTTGGCATCACCTACCTCCATCTCCACAATACGGCAGCGAAAGACCTCGGTATGAAAGGACCGGATTCGCCCTACGACAAGAGATTGTTGGCCGAGTCAATGGAACAGCAAGACCGCACGGCCGACGCGATCAATGTCTATAAGAAGCTCTTGGAATCGCAAACAAGGTGGCCCGGACTGCACACCGCTCTTGGTTTTGACTACCTTGCGCAGCGGGAAGTCCCCAAAGCAAAAGCGGAGTTTCAGGCGGAACTGGGCCGCAACCCCGGCTTTTTGCTGGCGCGGCTGGGTTTGGCGTGCTCCCTGGTGGAGGAGGGAAACTCGGACGGGTGGATGCAAGAGATCGAGGGAGTTTGGAAAAGCGACCCCAACTTCTTGCGGGCAAACATAAGCCGTTTTTCTTCAGGCCTTCCTCCGGAGAAAGTGGGCGCGCTCAGGAAGAAACTGAATCAAGAGACCTCCGGTGCGTCGGAGGCCAATCTGAAGAGTCTCCTGCAGGACAGCTTCGATCGACCCGTACGGGGGCCGACAAACGAAGTCTCACGGAATGCGCAGGGTGGCGGGCTGCCAAACCCGCAGAAAGCGCCCGCCGGCGATGAATCAAGTGCGTCGCTTTTGTATCAGCGCGGACACTACACCGCGTGCGAGCAGAAGATTGGCCATGATCTCGGCCGTCTTGATCGCGAGTCGTTGTTGCTCCTTGCAAGGTGCGGCTACTATTCGGGTGACTACCGAACCAGCTTTCTTTCAGCAGGGCAACTACTCACCAAAAGTTCAGAGGATCTCGAGGCCCTATACTGGCGGGCGGCTTCCAGCTCCAAACTGGCCATCAGCGCCTTGCTCAGCGCCGGCCTGGCAGATCCTGAGTCCTATCGTGTTCATCTGCTGCTCGGCGGGTCTTACCGGGATATGAAAAAGTACAAGGAGTCCGAAACAGAGTACAAGAAGGCGCTCGAGATCAGGCCGAAGGAGCCGGCTGTCCGCCTGGGACTGGCCACGCTATATTGGCAGAGCCGGAAATATGACAGCGCGGTTCCGGAACTAGAGGAAGTCCTGGCGGCCAGACCTGGCGATCCTGAGGCGAGCTATCTGATGGGAGATATTCTGGTTGGTCGTCACCAGTTCTCGGATGCGCAACCTTATTTGACGGCTGCCCTCGGTGCCACGGGGAAGACTGTCTATTACGCCCACGCGCTGCTTGGAAAGATCGATGCCTCTCAGGACCATGCTGACGAAGCGATCAAACAACTTAAACAGGCACTGCCCGGGGATGACGATGGGAGCTTCCACTTCCAGATTTACCAGCTGTACAAGAAAGTCGGCGATTCTAAGGCAGCCGCGATAGCACTTCGTGATTCCGAAGAACTTCGGCGGAAACAGGCTTACAGTCGGCAGTCGGCAATGGAAAGCGCCAACGGTTTGTAGTTCCGCACTGGACTCTGAAACACCAGGCCGCTTTGGGAGAAATAGTCAATGAGACGACGCTCATTCCTTAAGGTTGTTGCGGGTTCGATCGGCGTCGCAGCCTATGATCCGCGCGCCGGGTATGGAGCGGAAGGAGGGAGGGCCGAAGAAGGAGCGAAGCCGGCGGACAATTCCGGCAGCAACGATTTTGTTGCCCTGGCTCGTGAACTTGCCGCAGAAAAGCGCACTGTAATTGGCGTACTGCGCGATCCGAATTTCGCCGGTCGCGAAGTGCCCGCCAGTCTCCGCCCGGAACATTTCCAAGAGGTCTGGGGCTCGCGCAAAGACGTTCGTGTCGTTCTCCTCGACAAAGATCAAATTCGGTCCTATTCGATACTCTTCAAGGGCCGGATGGATGTTCTCGTATATTCCTATGGTTCGCTCTATCCCATGGACAGTTTCTCTCTGTTTACGGGGGACGCTTTGACCCATTTTCTTGGGCGCGGCGGAGCGGTGCTGACAACGGGAGGCGTGCCGTTCGCAATGCCGGTCAGCGACGAGGGAAGGCCGGCCTTAAAGGACCCCGTGCAACCCGATGGGTTGAGCCTCAACAATGAGCTTTACGAAAGATGGGTGGCGCCGCTTGGTTACAAATACTACGTCCATCCGTTCCCGCCGGTCGAAACCCGTGTTGACCAGCGCTATCTGCCGAATCTCCCGGGCAAGCTCAACGTGGCAGGTTGCCCGTTGGGGATCGTGGCCAACAACAGCTCGCATGAACCCGTTCCCAAATGCGCACACGGCAACGTCTTTCCGGAGCGCTACCCGGCCCGGCAGGTGATCCCCTTCCTGTGGGGCACCGATAGTTACGGTCAAGTCCTCGCCGTCAATGGCTTGCTCATCCAGGATTTTGAAAATGGCAGCCGCCGGATTCACCTTGCTCATCAGGCAGAACCACATCCGCTCTCGCCCAGTTCTGCAACCTCTTCGGCACTCATGAACGGCCTACTCGATTTGCTTACGAACCGGCTCGTGGCCAAAGAGCCTGAAACGAACTATGCCTGCTTCCGGCAGGGTGAATCAGTTCTAGTGCGTTCAGAAGCGTTGAGCTTTGAGCCTGGCGATACCGAGGCCGAACTTGTTCTGGAAATCCGAGGCAACGGCCAGACGGTGGACTCGCACACCGAGTCCGTGCGAATTCCAGCGAAGCAGAGCCTTACCCGGGAATGGACTTGGACTCCTCCGCACTTCGAGACAGACGAATACGAAGTCTCATTCAGCGTCAGGCGGCACGGCCAGACCGTGTCGGGCGCTGAGAACGGATTTGTAGTATGGAACGAGGAGGTGGCACGGCGCGGCCCCCAGGTCAAAGCACAAGGGAAGTACTTCCACCTCAATGGTTCGGAGTCTTTCCTGAGTGGTACGAACTACTATGAATCCACGCGCGGCGAGATCATGTGGTACCGGCCCAATGTCAAGCGCGTCGCCGATGACCTGCGGCAGATGCGCGCCTGTGGCGTGAACTACATCCGGCCCCACTATCATCACCTGAAATGGTTTAAGGACTACCTGCTGTTTCAGCAGAATCGGCTTCTTCCCTACTTTTCAAGCCTGGAAGCTGTGGAGAGCCCTCTGCCTGACGAGCGTACCTGGCGGATCTGGGATGCGTACACTTATCTATGCCAGAAGTTCGGAATCGTTTACGGCGGTGATCTGTTCACGCTGGTACCGGAGGAGATGGGCGATCCCCGCGGCTGGTTTCCCCTCCGCGAGAGTGTCTATTGCCCGGAGAAGCGAGCGGTAGAAGAGGAGTTTCTGCGGCAAATCAGCTTGCGCTATAAGAATGTGCCGGGTATCGCCTGGGATCTGTGGAATGAACCGGGAGTACCGGTCACGGCCCTTAAAGGTTGGACTGATGCCCTGCGCGCGACGATTGAGAAAACCGGAAGCTCCCGCCTCATCACTCTTGGGGGAGGATCGGGCGAAGAACTCGGCGACGCGATTGACTACCTGGGCCTGCACTCGGGATCCCATACTATTCGCGATAAGGTGAATAAATCGGCCAGACCGGCCATGATGCAGGAAATCTACATGGATCATCCTGAAGATCTTCCTAGCGAGCTGATCCAAGCCGAAGACATGAGGGAAGGTGTCCTGGCGACGGTGAAGAACGGCTACTGCGGGGTGGCACCGTGGTCCTGGACCCGCCAGCAGAGGCTCTGGCAGGATTCCTACGAGCACGATCCTCACTTCCGCATGGAAAGCTGGGATGACCGCCTGGGGACCCACGTTCATGACGACGCAACTCTGAAGCCTGCCGGCCAGGTCTTTCGCAATCTTGCCACGCTGCTGCGGACTGTCGGACTTTCGGATTTTGACAGCTCTACCGGCCATGTAGCCACAGACCGCGGTGAATTGATTGTTAAGCTGAAAGATGCGGACGAGTCTAAGAGCTACTCTCTCTATCATGTGTCAGGGGATCACTGCTTCGCCGCTATGGCGCTCGGCTCCGCCTCATGGAACGGGAAGCAGTTGCTATCGGGACCTCCCCGCGCCTACGTTTATATTTTCGGTGAAGATCGCCATGATGTCCTTTTTGCCAAGCGGATTTTTGCGAAGACTGAGGCGCCCGGCCGAATGGCGCTTTACGGTCGGTCGGAGAGGCCGCAGTCAGTAAGGCTCGTTGATCTGTCTCCACTAGGAAACAAGACTCTCGAACCCCTGCAATGGTCGCCCGGCGCTGATAGAATCGAGATTACTATCGGACCTAATATGCAGGCCTATTGGGTACAACTGGAGTGGTAGGACGGTCCGCGGTGGTCTTGGGCGCTCCGGTTTCACACGGATGAGGGCCGCGTTATCTTTCCTTCCCTTGGCTAATGCCCTGACATATCTTGCCGACGGCCCTCTCGGGAGCTAAGCCGCGGCTGGGGATTGAACCAATTATGAATGTTTTTGCATTCGGTGCACCGGGAGTTTGGCTGGCGGGCGCAAACCGGCTCATTTCACTAAGTCTGTCGGATATGGTCATCATCGTGACGTACTTCATGATGGTGCTGGGGATCGGCATCTACTTGAAGAAGTACGCCAAGAGTGGAAGTGACTTTTTCCTGGCAGGACGGGAGATGACCGCTTGGGTGGCGGGGTTGAGTTTTCTCTCGGCGAACCTCGGGGCGATCGAACTGATGGGATGGGCGGCATCAGCCTATCAGTACGGTATCCTGGCAACCCATTTCTACTGGATTGCTGCCTTTCCCGCCATGGTCTTCCTGGCCTTGGTGATGATGCCCTTTTACTACATATCGAAGACGCACTCGGTGCCAGGCTATCTGCAATTGCGTTACGGGGAGGCGGCCCGGGGGCTGGCGGGTATTTCCTTCGCCGTCATGACGGTGCTGATGTCGGGCATCAACATGTACGCGATGGCACTGGTGATGAAGGTGGTGCTGGGTTGGAACATCCACTTCAGCATCTGGGTCTCATCGCTTACTGTGGCCATCTACGTGGCTTTGGGAGGTTTGTTTTCAGCGATCTTCAATGAGGTGCTGCAGTTTTTTCTGATCTGGTTGGGAGCGCTCCTGATCCCGATTTTGGGGCTGATTGAGGCGGGGGGCTGGTCGGGAGTGGTAGCGCGGATTCATCACAACTTTCCTCAGGGAGACTACACTCACATGTGGCGCACGATGGCAACCTTCACGGGTAACCCGATGGGGGTTCATTGGACGGGCATGGTCTTTGGCCTGGGCGGAGCCATCGCGTTCGGTTACTGGACGACAGATTTCCTGGTGGTACAGCGAGCGCTGGCGGCCAAGGATCTGCGCTCGGCGAAAATGGCACCGATCATTGCTGCCTATTTTAAGTTGGCGGTGCCCCTGATTGTGGTCCTACCGGGATTGTTGGGCCTGGCATTGCTGCCGTTCAAGCTGGTACCCGAGACCCTCGCGGCAACGCAGCCGGGGTTGCACAGCTACAATGAAGTATTACCCCTGATGCTGGCGCGTTTTTGCGGGCCGGGACTGCTGGGACTGGGCATCACGGCTTTGATTGCCGGATTCATGTCAGGGATGGCAGGCAATGTCAGCGCCTTCGCCACCGTATGGACCTACGACATTTACCGGCCCTACCTGCGCCAGGACGCGAGCGACGCGCACTACGTGACTATGGGGCGCTGGTGCACGATCCTGGGAGTCCTCGTCAGCATCGGGGCGGCGTACCTGGTAACCCACTTCAAGAGCATCATGGATTACATGCAGGCGCTGGTCAGCTTTTTCATTTCACCTCTTTTCGGCTCGGTGGTAATCGGGATGCTCTGGAAGCGGGCCACGCCCAAGGCGGGATTTTGGGGGTTGCTGGCAGGTACCTGCTCCTCAATTGGCATGTTTGCACTGGTGAAGGCCGATCCGACCAAACTTCGCTGGATTGCACTCTCGCCCAATGCCAAGGACATGGCCGAGAATCTCTACCGGGCTCTTTGGTCGCTTACGATTTGCATGGTTGTGACAGTGTTGGTGAGCTTGTTTACCGAGCCGAAACCGGCCCGCGAGTTGAACGGATTGGTTTACGGCCATACGGAAATACCAAGCGAGGGGGACATGCCTTTCTACAAGCGTCCACTCTTCCTCGGGGCTGGAGTCGGCATCGTTTTCGCTATCCTGCAATGGATCTTCTGGTAGGGCGGCGGACAGCGGAGCTAAAGCTCCGCCCTCCTATCGCGTTTTGGGAAACCCCGTTACAAGTAAGTTCCGGTTTCATCATGAAAATATACGCGCATTGCTCGCTTGTGGCGCTTGTTCTTTGCGCCTTCAGACCCGTGCCCGCCACTGCGAAAACGCTGGTACTTACCGGGAAACAGGCTCGCGTCGAGATTAGCATGGTCGGGCGGCAGGTGAGTGAGCGTTATCTCGCGAGGGCCGACGGCAACTGGGTGGAGATTGCCACCAGTCACGGCGCGACTCTGGGGGCGATCACGCTTCAGGGCGGAGGCCTTGCCGTTCGCGGGGGCATCTCGCCAACTCTCACCCAGACCGTGGATGCACTCACCGAGGAACGGCGGGCGGACGACCATGTCATACGCCGAATAGTGAGCTTGTATGGTGATGGCCCGTGGCTCAAGGTTACTGACAGGATCACGCTCTTGAGGCCCCTGCTATTGCACTCCTTTGCAGACAACTTCAGGGCTTCGATGCGCCCTGATTGGAGCTATTCACCGTCCGTGGGTGGATTCAATCCTGACGCAAAATATAAGGCTCCGCTCATCCTGGTGCAATCCGGACATCTTGCCTTCGGCATTGTCCCGGAGGTTCTCAACCTTTCCAGGGAGGTACTGAAACGTTGCAATCACGCCCTCGACTTGGATGTTCCGCGCGGCCCACTGCTTTCGGTCGGGTTCATTCCTGCCAGGAAACTCTTTCACTCGGTCTATCAGGAGAACTTGGACGGCGTTTGGACGGCTCAAGGCACGCTTGAGAACTCCTATTTCCTTTATGTTTCCGCATCAGCACCCTCCCGGGAGGCATACCGGGACGCGGTACGCTTTCAGTGGAGCCAGTTCGGCCGCGCAGCCCTTCCCTCAGCTGCGGATGAGCAGGCGGGCACGGATCCGAAATTCCGATCCTGCCAGCTGTGGGACGATTGGCGGCGTGCTGTGTGGGAGCGCCAGTCCAGAGACGAGTGGCTGACTGTGCCACTGCCTGATGGTTCGAGGGGCGGCGCTGTGCGAATGCTGAGGTGGGGAGAACCCCACTACTCGGTGTACCTTGGCGCGTGGTTCAACAGCTTACGCACTTCTTACGGAATGGCACTGTATGCCCGGCGCACGCAAAACGAAGATTTGCTGCAATTGGCGAAGCAGACCTTGCAATTGGCTCTCAAGGCTCCCGGTCCGGAAGGGGCCTTCAAATGCATTGCCGTGTTGGCGGATGCTCCGAGAGTGGTGCGCTGGGCGGCCGGTGACGGCAGCGGCGAGAGCGTCGTTGACGGCTATTTGGGCTTCGACATGAGTTGGACCGCATATTGGATGTTGAAGTGGCGCGAAGCGGGGTTGCCGGGCGGCGACGAAGTCCTGGCGCGCTGCTCGCGCCTGGCTGATTTCCTGATCGCGCGGCAGGATCCGGACGGAATGCTGCCGACACGCTTCGATGAGAGTGGCGCTCCGCAGGAATCGCTCTCACGAAATGTGGAGGCAGAAACCGGTGTCGTAGCACGTTTCCTGCTCGAGTTGTACAAATCCGATGCGCAACCGAAGTACCGCCACGCTGCCGAGAGGGGAATTGCGTTCATCGAAAGGGAGGTTGTGCCAGAGAACAAGTGGTACGATTTCGAGACCTTTTGGAGTTGTTCTCCGCGCCTGATCGCCTTCGATGAACGTACACGTCAGTGGCCGGCCAATGATCTGGCCCTTATTCACACCGTCGGAGCTTATCTGCTGGCTTACCGGGCCACCCACGAGACCCGTTTCTTGACCAGGGGTGAAGCTCTGCTTGATTATCTTTTGCTCTACCAACAGGCTTGGACCAATCCGGTGCTGGAGAGCCTGTCCACTCCGATCATGCTTCTGGGAGGGTTCACCACTCAGAATTCCGACGCAGAGTGGTCCGATGCGCGCGGCAGTCTCGCCGGCGAAGTGTTGTTGGATTACTACCGGCAGACAGGGAGATCAGAATACCTGGAGCGAGGCGTGGAGGCTCTGCGTTCGCAATTTCCCATCTCTCCCTCCGAAAACTGGGCACACGAGGGATACGGGCACAAAGCAGGAGTGAGCAGCTTTCATTGGGGCACGGGCAGCGGGTTGGCCGGAATCGAGATGGAGGAAGACTATCTTCGTGATGCTGTGGTTGATGTTGCCGAGAGTCGCGCGGTTGGTGTCAACGGCCTGAACGTCAAGACGTGCGACATTACCCGTGACCGCATCGTGCTGCAAATTGAGAGCCCTTTCCATTGGAATAGGAAGCCAGTCGTCACTTTTCATCACCTCGCCCCTGTTCAACAGTATCAGCTGCTGGTGAACGGCATCGATACTGGTTCCTTCAGGCCTGCAACCCTGGCGGTTGGGGTTTCGGTGGGGAAGCCTCAATTTTGATTTTCGGAATCTTGGAGCTTCAGGGCAAGCTACTTCTCTTCTTTATCCTCTGGCGGTCGTTCCTGGGCCGCGGATGCTTCCTCGGCGCTCTTACGGCGCTGCTCCGCTTTGCGGGCGCGGATCTCGGCGCGTTTCTGCAAGACTTCTGTGCCGATGAGTTCGAGCACCGCAGTATCGGCGCCGTCGCCTTGGCGAAAGCCGGTACGGACGATCCGGGTGTAGCCCCCTGGGCGCGCCTCGAAGCGCTTAGCCACGTCGTCGAATAGCTTCTTCACCGCGGTTGCAGTCATGATATAAGCCGCGGCCAGCCGCCGGGCGTGGAGATCACCCCTCTTGCCCAAGGTGATCATCTCTTCCGCGATGGGACGAGCCGCCTTGGCCTTGGGCACGGTGGTCTCAATGCGTTCCTCAAGGATCAGCGAAGTCACCAGGTTGCGCAAAAGGGCGCGCCGGTGCTCGGTGTTTCTGCTCAGTTTCCGGCCATGGTTGCGATGACGCATCGTGATTTCCTATCCCGTAGTTTCCTATCTCCGGCGGCTTATTCCTGAATGGGCGAAGGCATCGGCGGCAGCGGGGCTGGCGGTTCGTTCGAAGGTGGAACTGGATTACCCCGCTCGTCAAACTTCATGCCCAGACTCAGGCCCATGGCCGCCAGGATCTCCTTGATCTCGTTCAGAGACTTCCGCCCGAAGTTCTTGGTCTTGAGCATTTCCTGCTCGCTCTTGGTAACGAGCTCGCGGATGGTGGTGATGTTGGCGTTCTTGAGGCAGTTGTAAGATCGAACCGAGAGTTCGAGCTCTTCGACCGAACGGTCCAGACTCTCGTTGCGAATAGGGATATTACGTTCCGGCGTGATCTCTTCGATTTCCGGCTCCTCTTCAAAATTGATGAAGATGGTCATGTGATCCTTAAGGAGCTTGGCCGCTAGACCGATGCCATCCTGCGCCGAGATCGCCCCGTTGGTCCAGACATCGAGAGTGAGCTTGTCATAATCGGTCATCTGGCCGAGACGCGCTGCCTCCACAGTGTAGTTCACCTTGCGGATGGGCGAGTGCACGGAATCCACGGGGATGTAGCCGATGGGCAGATCCTCATCGAAGTTCTTTTCCGCTGGGACATAGCCACGCCCCAACTTAACCCGCATCTCGATCTTGAGGGATCCACCCTCACTGACCGTGGCAATATAAACATCCTTATCGAGAATCTCCACCTCTGGATCCTCCTGGATCATGCGCGAGGCCACCTGGCCGGGTTGATCCACGTTGAGGTATAGGGTCTTGGGACCTTCAACGTGCATCTTGAGAGGGATCTGTTTCAGATTGAGAATGATGTCGGTGGCGTCCTCGACCACGCCGGCGATCGAAGAGAACTCATGCAGCACGCCCTCGATGCGCACCGCCGTGATGGCCGACCCCTCGATCGAGGAGAGCAGCACGCGGCGTAAGGCGTTACCAATGGTGGTGCCGAATCCACGCTCAAAAGGCTGAGCATAGAATTGACCGTAACGGTCGGTCAGTGTCTCCATATTGCAGGAGAGCCGCTTGGGTCGCTGAAAACCTTTCCAAAGCATTCGGGAAACCTCCTGAAGCCCCACCCGGGACTTCGTATCATTCTTTATCAGTCTGAATAGGGCGAATCCTCGCTACTTCGAGTGGCAAAAGACTCTCTCTTCTAACCTGGTGAGAAACTCCTCCCCCCTGTCTCGGAGCGACAGATGCGCACTACTTCGAATACAGTTCGATGATCATCTGTTCCTGAATGGGGAAGTTCACATCCTCGCGCTTAGGCTGCGAAATCACCCGCCCCTTCATGGACTCGCGATTGAACTCCAGCCAGGGAGGAATGCGACCGCCCATCATATCGAGCGCCCGCAACATTGTCTGCGACCGGCGGCTGCCGTCGTGGACTGCAATTTCCTGACCGGGCTCGACCTGATAAGAAGGGATGTTAACTGCACGTCCGCCCACCCTGATATGCCCATGCCGTACCAGCTGCCTGGCTTCCGCCCGAGAGGTAGCCAATCCAAGACGGTAAACAACGTTGTCGAGGCGTTGCTCTAGTATAAAGAGCAGGTTTTCGCCCGTAATTCCCTTCATCCGCGCCGCCTTCTCATAGTAGCTGCGGAACTGGTCTTCCAGGATGCGGTACAGACGGCGCACTTTCTGCTTCTCGCGGAGCTGCAACCCGTAGCCGACCACCTTCGGCCTGCGCGACTTCCCGTGCTGGCCGGGAGGAACATTCCGACGCTCGATGGCACACTTGTCAGTGAGGCAGCGCAGCCCTTTCAGGAACAACTTCGTGCCCTCGCGCCGGCAGAGCCGGCAAACAGCATCACAATATCTCGCCACTTCTCTTCACCTCTCAATAACTCCGAACCACGGTCGATTGACCGCCGAAACCTCGCTATTAGATGACCTGGCGCCGTGACAGTAGCGCAAGCCCCTAGACGGGCAGCCCTGGGCCACAAGCCTGCGGGCTGGAGGGCGACCTACAAAACCAGGTATCGGCGCCTTGGCATCGTCGCTACTGCCTTAGCCGGCGTCCTTTGCTGTGAAATATTCCGCGTCTACTTAGACCCGGCGTCGCTTGGGCGGACGGCAGCCGTTGTGCGGGATCGGGGTGACGTCGCGAATAGTGCGTACCTCGAGACCCGATGACGCCAAGGCGCGGATGGCCGATTCACGCCCGGCTCCCGGACCCTTGACCCGAACTTCTACCAATCTCATGCCGTGATCACGAGCGCCAGCGGCGGCGCGTGCGGCAGCTTGCTGGGCGGCAAAAGGAGTACCTTTGCGCGACCCTTTGAAGCCGAGCGATCCTGAACTGGACCAGCACACCAGTTTGCCTTCCTGATCTGTAATGCTGATGAGCGTGTTGTTGAACGACGCCTGGATGTGGGCCACCCCGGCGGGAACAATTCGCTTTTCCTTCTTCTTAAATGTCTTCTTTTTGGTGCCCTTCGCAGCAGCTGCTTTCGCCATATGTCCTCAAATTTGAAACTACGTCTTTGCTGACGCCTTCTTCTTGTTGGCAATGGTACCCTTGCGCGGACCCTTCCGCGTGCGAGCGTTAGTGTGCGTCCGCTGGCCTCGCACGGGAAGATTACGCCGGTGGCGCAGTCCACGATACGAGCCGATTTCGATCAGCCTCCGCACGTTGAGAGAGACCTCTTTGCGCAGATCTCCTTCCACTGAGCCATCGTCTTCAATGATCTGACGGATGCGGCTGACTTCGTCCTCAGTGAGGTCCTGAACCTTCTTGTCGGCGTTAACTCCAGCCCGACTCAGAATGGAGAGAGACCGGGTGCGGCCGATGCCGTAAATGTATGTCAACCCGATTTCCGCCCGCTTGGTGCGCGGCAGGTCGATACCTGAAATACGAGCCATCTAATCCTCCAACCTACCTTGTGGGCCTTCTAGCCCATCACCGGCGCCTCGAGGGGCAGCATCATCATCCCTGGCGCTGTTTATGCTTAGGGTTCTCGCAAATCACCCGGACCACGCCGGCTCGCTTGATGACCTTACACTTGCTGCAGATCTTCTTAACTGACGAACGAACCTTCATCTCCGCAACCTCTTTCCTCTGGCCCTTCCGCCCCGCCGCCACAGCCTTGGCGCCAGCATCGAGTGGCGCTTTCACTTATACCGATAAACGATCCTTCCGCGAGTCAGATCGTAGGGCGAGAGCTCTACCGCAACCTTATCGCCCGGAAGGATCTTGATGAAGTTCTTTCGCATCTTCCCCGAGATATGGGCCAGGACCCGATGCTTGTTATCAAGCTCGACCCGAAACATCGCGTTTGGAAGCGGTTCTACAACCGTGGCAATGACCTCAATGGCTTCTTCTTTTGCCATATACTCCGATTCTATCAGACTAGCGCCTAACTCTATTACGGAACGCGTGCCTGCCAGGCGCTAAATACGAGTTAAAACATCCGGACCGTTGCGAGTTACCGCCACCATATGCTCGTAGTGAGCCGCGCAGCCGAAATCAAGGGTCACTGCGGTCCAGTTATCTTCTAGCACTTTGCAGGCGGCGCTGCCTTGGGTGACCATGGGCTCGATGGCGAACACCATGCCTTCTTTCAAGAGTGGTCCACGACCTGGCTTTCCATAGTTCGGCACTTGCGGCTCTTCGTGGAGGTCACGACCGATGCCGTGTCCCACAAACTCGCGCACCACATCGTAGCCGTGCTGCTCGGCATACTGCTGCACCGTCCAGCAAATATCACCGAGCCGGTTACCCAACCTGACCTTCTGGATGGCTAATTCGAGCGACTCCTCCGTTACTTTTAGCAATCGCTGGATCGGTTCCGAAATCTGGCCCACTGGTACGGTGATGGCCGAGTCTCCGTAGAAGCCGCCGAGGATCACCCCCATATCAAGGCTAAGGATATCACCCTCGACGAGGGGTCTTTCCGACGGAAACCCGTGAATGATCTGCTCATTTACGGAAGTGCACAAGCAGAAAGGGTAGCCCCGATAGCCCTTGAAGGCTGGCTTTGCATCGAGTTGGGCCAGGCGTTTCTCAACAAACCGTTCGAGCTCCAGCGTCGTAACGCCTGGCTTTACCTTTTCCTTTGTCTCCTCCAGAAGGTGTCGAACCATCTGGCCGCTTCGCCGCAGTTTCTCGATCTCCGTAGGAGACTTGCAAATGATCATTCTGACTTCAACAGCCGGGTAAGCCCCTGCGCAATCGCCTCCGCCGGCATATTGCCATCTATATTAAAAAAGTACGGACGCTCGCTGTAATACTGAATCAGTGGTTGAGTCTGCCTTTCGTAAGCCTGCAGCCGAGCCCGCACAATCTCCTCCTGGTCATCCGCGCGATGTACCAGCTTACTGCCGTCCTGGTCGCACACCTCATCGCACTTGGGGGGGCGGAAGTACATGTTGTAGATTCTGCCGCACGCCGGGCACATCCGGCGGCCTGTCGCTCTCTTGATCAGAACATCCCGATCAACGTCGATGTTCAGGACCAGAGGGTCCCAGCAATCCTCGCAGGCGAAAACCTCATCGAGAAACTCCGCTTGAGGGACGGTCCGGGGAAACCCGTCCAGGATAAATCCTTTCAGGGCGTCCTCCCGCTTGATTCGTTCCTCTACAATCCTAGCCATCAGGTCATCTGGAACCAACTGGCCCGCCTGCATCTTGGCAGCCACCATCTCATAAAGGTGATCCGCACTGCCCACTACCTTTTGCACCATCTCTTCGGTCAGTGCTTGATGCCCGGGATCTCGCGGTCTTTCGTGTCCACCGCTCACCGCCCTTCTCAATATCTCCCCGGTCGAGATATGCGGAATTCCCCAAATCTGAGTCAGGACCTGGGCTTGTGTTCCCTTGCCGGAACCGGGAGCACCCATCAAGACAACCGCAGGCGGTCTCATTTGATCATCTTCCCCTTCGGCAGGGCTCAAGGGTGCCTTCCCGTTATGACGCCGCCCGCCGCCCCCGTACTCGGCCTTTCTTCAAAAAGCCTTCGTAGTGCCTCATGATCAGCTGCGCTTCCACTTGCTGGACCGTGTCCATCGCCACCCCAACCACAATGAGCAGCGAGGTGCCGCCAAAGTAGAAGTTGACGTTCAGGCCGTAGAGCAGCCAGTGGGGAAAATGAGAATCAAACCAGCCGGCGCCGAGCCAGCCAGGGAGATGGTTAAGCCGCAATCCCGCCAACATGATCTCGGGAATCAGCGCAATCAAAGCCAGATACACGCCACCCACCCAAGTGATCTTGGTCAGCACATCATTGAGGTGGTCTGCCGTGCGCTTTCCCGGCCGAATGCCGGGGATAAAGCCACCCTGCTTTCGCACATTGTCAGCAACGTCGTCAGGGTTGTAAACAATGGAGAGATAGAAGTGGGCGAAGAAGATAATGAGGACAATGTAGGTCAAAGTGTAAAGAGGTTCACCGTAAGCAAACAGACTCAGAAATCCAGTAATAAACTTACCCATCATCCCACCCTTGCCAAATACCAAACCAAGGGTCTGGGGAAACGTCAGCAGCGAGACGGCAAAGATGATGGGCATGACGCCCCCGCTGTTGACCTTCAATGGCAAATGGGTGGAAACTCCGCCCATTATCCGTCGCCCCACGACGCGCTTAGCGTACTGGATGGGGACGCGCCGCTCTCCCCGCTCCACGGTCACGATAAACGCCACAATGGCCAGCATGAAGGCCAGCAGTAGAAGCAAAACCAAAAACGACCACTCGTGCGTGACGAAAACCTTCTCATACAGGTTGCCCATGGCCTTCGGCAATCCCACTACAATGCCGGAGAAGATTAGCAGTGACATCCCGTTGCCTATGCCACGAGCGGTGATCTGCTCGCCCAGCCACATAATAAAGACCGACCCCGTGGTGAGCGTGAGGACGGTATTAAAGATGAAGCCCACTCCGGGATTACTCACCAGGGCCAGGCCCGCCATGGTCTGGCGTTGAAGAGCCATGGCGATGCCGAAAGCCTGGAAAGCGCTCAATCCCACCGTGAGCCAGCGGGTGTATTCGGTAATCTTGCGGCGTCCGAGATCGCCTTCCTTCTGCAACTTCTCAAGCGTAGGCGACACTACGCCCAGCAACTGAAGAATAATTGAGGCCGTGATATACGGCATGATGCCGAGGGCAAAGATGGTCAGTCGCCGCAGGCTGCCGCCCGAGAACATGGAAAGCAGTCCGAACAGGCTGCCCGCCAGTTGATTGAATGCCTGTTCGAACACGTCGGCATTGATGCCCGGCGTAGGTATGAACGAACCCAGGCGGTAGACAGCCAAAACCAGCAGCGTAAACAAAATACGCCGTCTTAGATCCGGGATATCGACCAGGCTTTTGATTGAATCTAGCATAAATTGAGCCCCGGTCTTGACTGGCCCCCGCCAGAGAAGCCGGCATCCGGGGTTAAGTCCCAATCACCTCAGCCGTCCCGCCTGCAGCCGTGATCTTTTCAAGCGCAGGATGAGAAAACAGGTGAGCGGAAATCGTCAGGCCAACTTTCAGTTCACCGTCTCCCAACACCTTTAGTCCATCGCCCAGGTTCTTGATGAGCTTTCGATCAATCAGAAGTTCGGGCGTTATCTTCTGGTCTGCGTCGAATCCCTCGAGGTCGCCGAGGTTAACGATCGCATACTGCTTCTTAAAAATGTTGGTAAACCCGCGCTTTGGCAGACGCCGGTGGAGCGGCATCTGCCCGCCTTCAAAACCAGGGCGCGTCCGCGAGCCGGCGCGCGAGCGCTGCCCTTTGGAGCCGCGGGTGGCGGTCTTGCCGTGCCCGGAACCCATGCCAAAGCCGATCCGCTTGCTGCGTTTGACAGCCCCCTTGGGAGGACGAAGTGTTCCGATGTGCGTTGTCATAGCGTATTTCCAATCACCTCAGCTTGAAGCCGGAGTGTCGCCCGCAGGGGCCGTGGCCACGGCTTCCGAAGGTGCCTTGACCTCCTCGGCCACAGGCGACAAATCGCTCTTGGCAATGATCGTATGACCGGCAGTAGCCCGCCACCCGCCTTCAGGCGGCTTCTCGACGATTGCTACCAAGTGCGGAACGCTCGCCACCATTCCCCGGATGTTCGGCGTATTGGGCCGCTCCACGATCTGGTTGAGCCGGCCGAGCCCGAGACTGCGCACCACGCGCTTCTGCTTGCGCGGAAAACCAATGGCGCTGCGGATCCACTTCACATAAATCTTGCCTTCTGATTTCACAGCCACAGTTGCCCGTCCTTACGTGGTCCCGAAAAGGCTAGAGATCCTCCGGAGTCTTGCCTCGGGTCGCAGCCACCTCGTCAGCGCTGCGGAGTTTCTGCAGTGCATCCATGGTCGCCTTTACCACATTGTGCGGATTGGTCGTACCCAACGATTTGGTCAGAACATTCTGGACACCGGCAGCTTCGATCACAGCCCGCACTGCGCCACCGGCAATCACACCCGTGCCCGCCACCGCCGGTTTGAGCAGCACGTGCCCGGCGCCATATCGGCCTAGAACGCTGTGGGGAATCGAAACCGCCGTGATATTAACCTTAACCAAGCGCTTTTTCGCCGCTTCAATCCCCTTGCGGATCGCCATAGGAACTTCACGCGCCTTCCCCGAGCCGTAACCGACGTGGCCTGCACCGTCGCCCACCACGACGAGAGCGGAGAAGCTCAAATTCTTGCCGCCCTTCACCACTTTAGTGACGCGGTTGATGGATACCACCTGATCATTCAGTTGCAACGCATTTGCATCAATACGACCGGCCAACTCGACCTCCCTCAAGGCCCACCGTCAAAATTTCAGTCCCGCCTCGCGGGCGGCGTCGGCCAGGGCCTTAACCCGGCCGTGATAAGCGTAGCCGCCACGATCAAAAACCGCGCGTGTAATGCCTCGCTCTTGGGCCCGCTGTGCAAGCGCCTTGCCGACTTCCTTGGCCGCCGCGACATTCCCGCCGCCCTTCATTCTCTCCCGCAGTTCCTTGTCGAGAGAGGAGACTGAAACCAGGGTGTGCCCGCGGCTGTCATCCACCAATTGGGCGTACATGTGCCGGGCCGACCGGAAAACGTTAAGTCGCGGCGCACCGGCCCCACCCTGAAGCCGCCGCCGGATCCGCTCATGCACCCGGCCCCGCGTCACTCTCCTGGAAGTCTGAGTCAACATCGGATTGCGCTCTCCGTTCGCAGTTACTTTGCTCCGCTCGCCGCCGCCTTGCCAACCTTCTTCTTGAGGCGCTCGCCGGTATAGCGGACGCCCTTATTCTTGTAGGGATCCGGCGGACGCAAACCCCGAATCTCTGAGGCCACCTGTCCCACCTGCTGTTTATCGGCCCCACTCACCACCAGATGGATCTGCTTGTCCACAGCGACCGAGATCCCTGCCGGAATGGGATACCTGACCACATGCGAGTAACCGAGCGTCATCAGCAGCTCTTCTTCTTTGACCTCAGCGCGATAGCCGATGCCCACAATGTCCAAGTTCTTCTCAAAGCCCGTGCTCACACCCTGGACCGCATTGGCAACCAGACTGCGAATCAGGCCGTACATGGCCGGGTCTTCGTTTTCGGCCTGCCGGGTCAGAAGCTTTCCGTCCTGGCGCTCGAGACTAATGCCGTTCGGCAGGGGAACGCGTAGGGTACCCTTGGGACCCGTCAACACGGCGACTTGACCCTCAATCTGAAGGTTCACGCCGCGCGGCAGCTCAATCGGCTTCTTGCCTATTCGCGACATAAGACCACTCGTCCTCTCATCCGCAGTTTGACCGAACCGCGTGCTAGGAGATACTGCAGAGAATCTCGCCCCCTACCCCTGATTTTCGCGCGTTCTTACCCGTCATTACCCCGCGCGGCGTAGTCACAATATTGACGCCGAGATCGCCCATAACCCTGGGAATCTCGCGGGACCCAACGTAGACGCGGCGACCGGGACTGGAGACGCGACCGATCGTCGAAATTACGCTGTCACCCTCGGGTCCATAACGCAGCACGATGCGTAGAGTCTTCTTCTTGGCTTCTTCCGAGACCTTGAAGCTCGCGATATAGCCCTCTTCCTTCAGAATGCGTGCGACTTCCACCTTCAGCTTGGACGAGGGCATTTCAACGCGCTGATGCCGTGCCCGTATTCCGTTGCGGATACGGGTGAGCATATCGGCGATGGGATCAGTAACTGCAGACATAGAACTCCTGCTCTTCTGGTTAGGTCCAGCCGCTTACCAGCTGGACTTGATCACGCCCGGGATGTCGCCCTTGAGAGCCAGGCCCCGGAAACACAGACGGCACATATCAAACTTACGCAGGTATCCACGCGGCCTACCGCAAATCCGGCAGCGATTGCGGTGACGGATCTTGTACTTTGGCTTCCGAATGAGCTTCGCCATCATCGAGGTGCGTGCCACAGATTACTCTCCTGTCTTCTCTTCCTTCTTGGGCTCATCTTTCTTACCGGCCGTGGCGGCCTGCCGCCGTGTCTCCTCCCGAAAGGGCATGCCCAGATGCTTCAGCAGGGCCAGAGCCTCGGCATCGCTACGGGCGTCTGTCACTATGCAGATATTCATGCCCTTAGTCTTATCGACTTTTGAATACTCGATCTCGGGAAATACGAGCTGGTCTCGCAAACCCACGGTATAGTTCCCGCGCCCGTCGAAAGCACGCGGCGGCAGACCGCGGAAGTCGCGCACCCGGGGCAGTGCCACGTTGGTCAGGCGGTCGAAGAACTCATACATGCGCTCGCCGCGCAGGGTCACCATGGCTCCAATGGGCATGTTCTTGCGCAGCTTGAAATTGGCGATTGACGTCCGCGCCCGGGTGATCACCGGCTTCTGGCCCGTGATGGCCGCCAGCTCAAAGGTGGCGGAATCAAGTAACTTGGCGTTCTGGATCGCCTCGCCCAGACCCATGTTGATAACGATTTTGCGTAAGCGAGGCACGGCCATCGCATTCGTGTACTTGAACTCTTTGACCAACGCCGGCACGGTCTCTTTGTGATACCGTTCCTTAGACACCGAATTCATCTCTAGTCCCTCTTAAACTCCCCACCAAGCGCGGGCGTCTCACCGACCTTTACACGTCCAGCATCTTTCCGCATTTGGCACATAGCCGCACTTTTCCGTTTTCCTTCTCGCGCCACTGGATTCGGGTCGCGCCGCAGTCGCTGCAAACCAGAGCCACGTTGGAAACGTGGATCGGGCCTTCTTTCTCCAAGATGCCACCCCGAATCTGCTTGGCAGGATTGGGGCGGGTGTGACGCTTGATCATGTTCACATGCTCGACAAAGACCTTACTCTTCGCCGGCACGACTTCAAGAACGCGTCCGCTTTTGCCGCGGTCGCGACCCGCCAGAACCTGCACTTGGTCGTTCTTGCGAATGCTCAATTTAGCCATTTACAAAACCTCGGGGGCCAGCGAAACGATCTTGAGGAACTTCTTCTCGCGCAACTCGCGGGCCACAGGCCCGAACACCCGCGTGCCTACCGGTTCGCCGGTATCATTAATCAACACGGCCGCATTTTCGTCGAAGCGGATGTAGCTTCCGTCGCGGCGGCGCTGCTCTTTGCGCATGCGCACGATAACGCATTTCACCACTTTACCTTTGGGAATGGCGCTATCAGGAGCGGCCTCTTTCACCGCCGCCGTGATCACGTCGCCCAAGCCAGCCTGCAGCCCTACGTCGCCCCCCAGGGGCAGAATGCACGACAGTCGGCGGGCGCCCGAGTTGTCGGCCACCTGCAGGATTGTTCGCATCCCGATCATGGGGCCACCTCCCGCACTTCCGCAAACTGCGCCGCTCTGCTCAGAATTTCAATCACCTGCCAGCGCTTGCGCCGGGAAAGAGGCCGCGTCTCCTGGATGCGTACCCAGTCACCCACCCGGCACTCGTCCTTCTCGTCATGCGCCATGAAGCTAGTCGACCGCCGTACCACCCGCTTGTAAAGCGGATGGATGATCTGGCGATCGACCTTGACTACAACGCTCTTCTCCATTTTGTCGCTGGTCACGCGGCCGATCTTTTCCTGCCGCCTTCCCCGCGCTGCTGGTGGTGCCTGCCCAACCTCCCCGGTGTGACCGGTTATCGTCGTCTCTTCGCTCATCTGCTTCCCTCAGGCGAACCCTGCTCGCCCTCCCAAACTTGGTCTTCTAGCGCTTCTTGCCTGTCACCTGGGGAGCCTCTTCGGGCTCTCCCTGTCGCTCCCGCTCGATCGTCTTGAGCCTGGCAAGATCCTTCTTGAGCTCGCGAATCTTCTTCACGGCATCGGTTTGACCTCCGGCCAGCTGGAACTTCAAGCGGAACAAGTGCTCCCTCATCTCCTGTTCTTTCGAATGAACCTGATCCCGCGTCCAGGATCTGACCTCTTCCTTGAATTCTTTGACCGCCACGCCCCGCGTCTTCATGTCTCTGCTCCGCTCCGGTGCTTCCCGGTGTTACACTTCGATCGACCGTGACACAAACTGCGTCGGAATGCCGAGTTTGTGGCTGGCCAGGCGCATCGCCTCGCGCGCCTCGGTTTCCCCGACGCCCTCCATTTCGAACAGAATCCGGCCAGGCTTAACCACCGCTACCCAGAATTCCGGCGCGCCCTTGCCTTTCCCCATGCGCGTTTCGGCCGGCTTCTTAGTGACTGGCTTGTCAGGGAAAACCCGAATCCACAGCTTTCCACCCCGCTTGATAAAGCGCGTGATGGCGATACGGCTGGCCTCGATCTGACGGTCGGTGATCCAGCCAGGCTCTAGCACCTTCAGCCCGAAATCACCAAAAGAGAGATCGGACCCACGCCAGGCTTTGCCACGTCGGCGTCCGCGCTGTTGCTTGCGATATCGAACTTTGCTGGGCATTAACATATTAGTTCTCGGTTGTAAGTCTCAAGCGCCTGCGTGCGTCGTGCTTCAGCATTTAAGTTCGGACAGCATCGAAATGACTAACTGACCTGCTGAGAATTGACAGACTCTCTCACGCCACCGTCGCTGGCGCCTCCACCGGAGCCGCTTGCGGCTGTGCGCGGGGTTGCCGCTTGCGCTGCTCCAGAATCTCGCCGTTGTAGATCCAGCACTTCACCCCAATCACCCCGTAGGTGGTCTGGGCCTCCGCGGTGCCGTAGTCGATATCGGCGCGCAGCGTGTGCAAGGGCAGGCGCCCCTGCAGGTACCACTCGCTCCGGGCGATTTCCGCCCCGTTCAGCCGTCCACCACAACGTACCTTGATCCCTTTGCACCCGAAACGCAGCGCTGAATCTACGGACTTGCGCATGGCGCGGCGGAAGGCTACGCGTTTCTCCAGCTGCAGGGCAATGGCTTCGGCCACCAGGGTGGCATTGAGCTCCGGACGGTGAACTTCCTGAATGTTGATAGGCAGCACCTCGCGCCCCGTGCGCCGCTGCACTTCCTGCCGTAGACGATCGATTTCAGCACCTTTGCGCCCGATGATAATCCCTGGCCGGGCTGTATAAATGGTGATCTTCAGCTTGTTGCCGGGTCTCTCCACTTCCACCGAAGACACGCCGGCACTGCGCAATTCCTTCTTCAGGTGCTTCTTTAGCTTAAGGTCTTCGTGCAGCAGCGGGGCGTAGTCCTTCTTCGCAAACCAGCGCGACTTCCATCCCTTGTTGTAACCCAGCCGAAATCCATACGGATGAACTTTCTGTCCCACCCGAGGCCTCCTCCTGCACTATTCCTTGCCGCTGTCTTCGACCACGACGGTAATATGGCTGATTCGCCGCTGGTAGCGGTACGCCCGGCCCATTGGAGCGGGCCGCGTTCGCTTCATCCGGGGACCCTCGTTAACGAACGCCTCGGTAACCACCAGCCGGTCAACGTCCACGGTATCTGACTTCTGCTCGGCATTAGCGATCGCCGAACGCAATACCTTTTCGATCTGCCCGCAGATGCGCTTTTTGGTGAACTGCAAAATGTTGATCGCGTCGCCCGGCTTTTTTCCCGCGGATCAAGTCGATCACCAGTCGCGCTTTCTGGGCCGAGACTCTTATATATTTTGCTGTGGCCTTCGCTTCCATCGCTTTGTCCTGAGCCGCCTTATGGTCAATGTGGCCGGCTACGCCCGCACCCTATGACCTTGCCGGAGCCGCTGTTTTTTCGCTGGCGGCTTTCATGCTATGTCCCTTGAACGTTCGGGTGGGAGCGAATTCTCCCAGTTTATGCCCCACCATATTCTCGGTGATATACACAGGGATGAACTTCTTGCCGTTGTGGACCGCAATCGTGTGGCCCACCATCTCAGGGAGAATCGTAGACCGGCGCGACCAAGTTTTAACCACTTTCTTTTCGAACCGCCGGTTAAGCAGCTCCACCTTCTTAATCAGGTGGTCGTCCACGAACGGACCTTTACTTAACGACCTCGCCAAGTTCGCCTCCCCTACTTCTGTTGCCGCCGCTTCACAATGAACCGGTCAGTCTGCTTCTTGTTGCGCGTCTTATAGCCGCGCGTCGGCTGGCCCCAGGGGGTAACCGGGTTCCGCCCTCCTGAAGTCTTGCCTTCGCCGCCACCGTGCGGGTGATCCACCGGGTTCATCGCCACGCCGCGCACGGTGGGACGGATTCCCAGCCAGCGTTTCCGTCCTGCTTTGCCGATGCTGATGTTCTCGTGATCGACATTGCCGATCTGGCCGATCGAGGCCATGCACTCCATGTGCACCTTGCGAACCTCGCCTGAGGGCAGGCGAAGTTGGGCGTAATCACCCTCCTTCGCCAGCAATTGAGCGGAGCTTCCCGCGCTGCGAGCCAGTTGGCCGCCGCGCCCTGGCCGTAATTCCACGTTATGCACCATGGTGCCAGTCGGGATGTTCTTCAGCGGCAGGGCGTTTCCTACCACGATGTCGGCTTCCGGACCCGCAACCACCTTATCCCCCACCTTCAGACCGACGGGCTGCAGGATATAACGCTTGTCACCATCAGCATAGTGGAGCAAGGCAATAAAGGCCGAGCGGTTAGGATCGTATTCAACGGTGGCGACGCGGGCCGGAATCCCGAGTTTATCGCGCTTAAAATCGATAATCCGATAAAAACGCTTGTGTCCGCCGCCCCGATGCCGGATGGTCAACCGCCCCAAGCTGTTGCGGCCAGAGATCCGATTCTTAGGCTCAAGCAAAGGCTTGTGCGGCTCCGACGTGGTGATCTCGTCGAAAGTCAGTGCGGTCTGGAACCGCCTCGTTTCCGTATACGGCCTGTAGGTCTTGATACCCATAGCTCGAACACCCGCGGCAAATTTGTTAACCTGTGAGTAAACCCTCGACCAGCCCGTCTAGAGCTGTCATCCTATAACTCGCCTGCTTAGACGCTGTCGGCGTACTCGGGTACCTTCTGCCCTGGCTTCAGCTTGACATAGGCTTTTTTCCAGTCAGGACGATAACCAAACGTCCGACCGCGACGTCGCATCTTGCCCTCGAATAACGCTGTGCGCACCGAATCCACTTTGACCTTGAAGAGTGTCTCGACTGCTGTCTTGATTTCCACTTTATTGGCCTTTGCCGAAACGCGAAACACCATGGTACCGCGTTCCTTGAGGTCGAGGCCTCTTTCCGTGATCACCGGCTTTTGCAGGACCTCATAAGCACTCTTGCTCATCGCAGCGCCTCCGCCAACCGGGTCAACGCCCCTTCCGAGATCACCAACTTATCGTGAGACATCACTTGGTAGGGATGCATTTCGTGGTGCCGGACCAAATCGCAGCCCTTCACATTGCGGGACGAAAGCTCCAGGTTCCGGCTCCGGGCATCATTAACCACGAGCACAGACTTTTCGATGCCAAGCTTGTGGAGCGCCTCAGCGAATGGCTTGGTTTTCACTTCCGAAAGATTGAGCTGGTCCACCACCGTGAGCTTCTGCTCCTGGAACTTCACCGCCAGCGCCGAACGAAGGGCGCCGCGCAGCATCTTCTTGGGAATCTCGTAGGCGTAGTCGCGCGGCTTGGGACCATGCGCGATGGAACCATGCCGCCAAAGAGAACTACGGATACTGCCCACCCGCGCGCGGCCGGTTCCCTTCTGCCGCCACGGCTTCTTGCCGCCTCCCGCCACTTCGCCGCGGCTCTTGGTAGAGTGTGTACCCCTGCGCTGGCTAGCCAGGTAGGACTTCGTCGCCTCCCAGAGAAGGCTCTGGTTGGGCGGAGCTGTGAGAAGCTCATCGGCCAAGTCGAGTTCCCTCACCGTTTGGCCTTCCAGATTCTTGACTTCAATCTTCGCCATTTTGATCTCGCTCAGTGCCACTCAGTTGCCGTTTACCCTTTAGCCGCCTGCTTCTTGCCGGATTTGCTTCCCGGCCGAAGCGTCGCCTCAGCTTGATCCGCACCCGTCGGGATTCGGCGGGGAGCCTTGGCCCTACGCACAATCACGTAGGCCCCGTCGGGACCCGGTATCGCTCCTTGCACCACCAGCGTATTGTCGTCGGTCAGAACCTGGAGCACACGCAGATTCCGTACCGTGACCCGATCCACACCCATGTGACCGGCGGCGCGCATGCCAGGCAGCACTCGAGAAGGAAAAGCGGAAGCACCGATTGAACCAGGAGCGCGATGGAACATCGAACCGTGCGCTCCAGCGCCTCCACCGAAGTGGTGCCGCTTGTGAAATCCCGCAAAACCGCGGCCCTTGGAGATGCCAATCACGTCCACTTGCTCGTCAATCTTGAACTGATCCACCAGGACCTTGTCGCCGACCTTGGCCTCATCGTTCGCGCTAAGCCGCACTTCACGAAGGAAGCGTGCTGGATTGGCCCCTGCCTTCTTAAAATGTCCGGCGAGAGCCCCGGTTTGCCGCTTAGGCGGCGGGAACTCCACCAATCCGAGTTGCGCCGCCTCGTAGCCGTCGCTCTGGGTCGTCTTGCGCTGCACGACAATGCAGGGCCCAGCCTTGAGCACCGTCGCCGGCACCATGTCGCCGTTGGCCCTGAAGATCTGGGTCATCCCCAATTTCTTACCGAGAATTGAACTCACCATAATGAACACCCGGGATTCGAGCCTGGGATTCGGGCGTCGAGATCAGGTGCTGCTTCAAACCCTAATCCCAAACCCGCTATTTCGTATGTTCCTTTCCGAACGCTTTGATCTCGATATCCACGCCCGACGGCAAGTCAAGCTTGGTCAAATCCTCGATGGTCTTCTGCGTCGGCTCCAGGATATCAATCAACCGCTTGTGCGTACGGATTTCAAATTGCTCCCGCGACTTCTTGTCAGTGTGGGGCGAGCGCAACACACAATACTTATTGATGATGGTCGGCAAAGGAACCGGTCCCGCCACCTGCGCCCCGGTGCGCTTCGCCGTGGAGACGATCTCGGTCGCCGACGACATCGAGGATTCGATGGTCGTACGCCTTCAGCCGAATTCGAATTTTCTGGTGCAGCATAAAGTCTCTAGACCTCTCCGCTTTGAAAGCCGCCCGTCAAACGCTGCTGTCACGAACGAGTCCGAGCAGCACTTTCGGCTCGCCGGTCATTGAATAACCTCTGACACCGCCCCGGCGCCTACCGTGTGGCCGCCTTCCCGGATGGCGAACCGCAGCCCTTTCTCCATGGCAATCGGCGTGATCAGCTCGATCTCCAGGTTTACATTGTCCCCCGGCATCACCATCTCCGTCCCTTCCGGCAGCGTCGCCACCCCCGTCACGTCCGTCGTCCGGAAGTAAAACTGCGGCCGGTACCCCTTGAAGAACGGCGTGTGCCGCCCTCCTTCTTCCTTCGTCAGAATGTACACCCCCGCTTTGAACTTGGTGTGCGGCGTAATCGATCCCGGCTTCGCCAGCACCATCCCACGCTCCACGTCGTCCTTTTCCGTCCCCCGCAACAGCACCCCGACGTTGTCCCCCGCCTGCCCTTCATCCAGCAGCTTCTTGAACATCTCCACGCCCGTCACCACCCGCTTGAACGGCTGCGGCCGCAACCCCACAATCTCGATCTCTTCCTGGATCTTCACCTTGCCACGCTCTACCCGCCCCGTCACCACCGTCCCCCGCCCCGAGATCGAGAAGATGTCTTCCACCGGCATCAGAAACGGCTTCTCAATCTCCCGCGGCGGCAGCGGAATGTAACTGTCCACCGCATCCATCAGCTGGTGGATCGACTTCTCCCACTCCGCATCCCCTTCCAACGCCTTCAGCGCACTCCCCCGAATGATCGGAATCGCGTCCCCCGGAAATTGATATTTGTTCAGCAGATCGCGAACTTCCATCTCGACCAGTTCCAGCAGCTCCGGATCCTCCACCGCGTCGCACTTGTTCATGTACACCACGATGTACGGGACATTCACCTGCCGCGCCAACAGCACGTGCTCCCGCGTCTGCGGCATCGGCCCGTCCGTCGCCGCTACCACCAGGATGGCGCCATCCATCTGCGCCGCTCCCGTGATCATGTTCTTGATGTAGTCGGCGTGCCCCGGACAGTCCACATGCGCATAATGCCGGTTCTTGGTCTCATACTCCACGTGCGCAATCGCGATCGTAATTCCACGCGCCTTCTCCTCCGGCGCGTTGTCGATCGAATCGAACGCCCGGAACCTCACCTTCGGGTTGTCCTTGGCCAACACCTTGGTGATCGCCGCCGTCAGCGTCGTCTTCCCGTGATCGATGTGACCGATCGTGCCAATGTTCATGTGCGGTTTGGAGCGATCGAATTTTTCCTTCGCCATGTTCTCTCACCTTTAGAAGAATTCACTGAACTCAAGAACTCCGCTTGAACACCGCGAAACTAAGACGACTTACCCACCGGTCTGCCTTGCACCTTGGCGACGATTTCCTCCTGGACATTTCCCGGCGCCTGTTCGTAGCGGAGGAAATGCATCGTGTAGGAGGCACGCCCCTGAGTCTTGGAACGCAAATCCGTGGCATAGCCGAACATTTCCGCCAGAGGAACCTTGGCTCGAATAATCTGGGTGGAACCGCGCTTCTCCAGGCCTTCGATATGGCCGCGGCGCGAACTCAGGTCGCCCAGCACGTCACCCATGAATTCCTCGGGGACAACCACCTCCACCTTCATCACCGGCTCGAGCAGGACAGGCTTAGCGCGGTGGGCGGCTTCCTTGAAGGCCATCGAAGCGGCAATCTTGAAGGCGATTTCAGAAGAATCCACTTCATGATAGGAGCCATAAAAGAGCGCCGCCTTCACACCGGTCATTTCGTAACCGGCGAGAACGCCCGTCTCCATCGCTTCCCGCACACCCTGGTAGACCGGACCGATATACTCCCTGGGCACTACACCGCTGACAATCTCATCCAGGAAGAGCAGGTTGAGCTCGGGATCAAACTTGTTGCTGGCCTTCTTCTTGGTAATCTCAGCGATTTCGTTGGGGTCAGGGTGGGGCAGGGGTTCAAGCCGCAAGGCGACGTGGCCATACTGGCCTCGGCCGCCGGTCTGCTTAATGTACTTGCCTTCAGCCTCAGAGGCGGTGCGGATGGTCTCGCGATAGGCAACCTGTGGCCGCCCGACGTTGGCCGCAACATTGAACTCCCGCATCATGCGGTCGACCAGAATCTCGAGATGAAGCTCACCCATGCCGGAAATCAGGGTCTGGCCGGTATCAGGATCCGTATTGACTTTGAAAGTAGGATCTTCCTGGGTGAGCTTGCCGAGGGCATTGCCTAACTTTTCCTGATCGGCCTTGGTCTTCGGCTCAATCGCCACTGAAATAACGGGCGCCGGGAAGTCCATGGCCTCGAGCACCACCGGATCGTTCTCATCACAGATCGTATCTCCGGTGGAGACGCTCTTGAGACCCACCGCCGCGGCGATATCGCCGGCGTAGAGGTCCGAAATTTCCTCGCGCTTATTGGCGTGCATCTTGAGCAGACGTCCAATGCGCTCACGACGCCCCCGGCGCGGGTTGTAAACGGTATCACCGTTCTGGAGCGTACCCGAATAAACCCGTACGAAGGCCAGTTGACCCACGAAAGGATCCGTCATGATCTTGAAAACCAAGGCGGCGAAGGGGGCGTTGTCCTGCGGGGGGCGCGCGACCTTTTCCTCGGTGCCGGGTATAAGAGCTTCAATCGGGGGAACATCAAGCGGCGAAGGCAGGTAATCCACGACCGCATCGAGCAGCGGCTGCACACCTTTGTTCTTAAAAGCAGAACCGCAAAGGATGGGAAACACCTTCATGGCGATGGTGGAGCGGCGCAGACTTGCCCTCAAATCCGCCTCCGTCACCTCGTCCCCGTGCACATACTTGGTCAAAATCGCGTCGTCGACTTCGCCCAGAGACTCGATCAACTGTTCGCGGGCATGGCGGGCCGCTTGCTGCTCTTCGGGTGGGATCCCCACGACATCGAAAGCCGCACCCAGCGTCTCATCCCTGTAGACGATCGCCTTCTGCGCCACCACATCGATAATGCCGCGGAAATAGTCTTCCTTACCCAACGGCAACTGAATCACCACAGGATTGGCGTGCAGCTTCGACTTGATCTGGCTTACACACTGGTCAAAGTCGGACCCTACGCGATCCATTTTGTTAACAAACACAATGCGCGGAACCCGGTACTTGTCAGCCTGCCGCCATACCGTCTCCGTTTGCGGCTCGACCCCTTCCACCGCACCCAATAGGGCGATGGCGCCATCGAGCACCCGCAACGAGCGCTCCACTTCGGCAGTGAAATCCACGTGACCCGGAGTGTCAATAATGTTGATCCGGATGTCGTTCCAGAAACAAGTTGTGGCCGCGGAGGTGATAGTAATCCCGCGTTCCTGCTCCTGCTCCATCCAGTCCATTACCGCCGTACCTTCGTGCACTTCGCCGATCTTGTGCGTAATCCCCGTGTAGTAGAGGATACGCTCTGTCGTCGTCGTCTTACCGGCATCAATGTGAGCCATGATACCGATATTCCGGGTTTTCTCGAGCGGCACTTGTCTCGGCATAACACTCTAAAGCGAAAGGCCACGGCTCCGATCTCGCCCTCAAGGGATCAAACCCGAAGGAACGGAGCCGGTCGGCCCACAAGCAGTAACTGTTGTACATGAACCCCGCTGATGCGAGGCGCCAAGCGGATCGTGGCCCCGGGTCGAACCACCTCCCGCCTGTACTAGGCTGGTTCCGATCTATTCCGGACTTAGCGTATCGATGAAGTCCGGTATTGCGCACCCGGCTTCCATCCCGGGCGCCCCCCTCTACAACTCGGAATCACCAGCGATAATGCGCAAAAGCCTTATTTGCTTCAGCCATGCGATGGGTGTCGTCACGCTTCTTGATAGCGCCGCCACGATTATTGGCGGCGTCCAGGAGCTCCGCCGTCAACTTCTCGACCATGGATTTCTCGCCCCTCGAACGGGCGTATCCGATCAGCCATCGTATACTCAGCGAATTCTGGCGATTGCGATTCACTTCCACCGGCACCTGATAGTTGGCGCCGCCTACCCGGCGTGACTTTACCTCGAGCGCAGGCTTTACATTCTCCAAAGCCTTCTTAAACGTCTTCAAGGGATCGTCTTTCGTCTTCTCCCGAATCGCTTCGAGTGAGTTGTATACGATTCGGCGAGCCACCGACTTTTCCCCGGCATACATCAGGCAGTTGACGAACTTCTCTACCATTTGACTCTGGTAAACCGGATCCGTACCCGGCTCGCGAGTTTCTACTGTTCCCTTACGTGGCATAGCTTAGCTCTCAGCAATCACCTATCAGGGCTTATCAATTGTGAGTTAACGCGACCCGCGCTCCCCATCGAAACTAGGAAGCCTTAGGCCTCTTGGCGCCGTACTTCGAACGCCCCTGGCGGCGATCGCTGACTCCGGCGGAATCGAGCGTACCGCGAATGACGTGATAGCGGACGCCAGGCAGATCCTTCACGCGACCGCCCCGGATCAATACAATCGAGTGCTCCTGCAGGTTGTGGCCGACGCCCGGGATATACGTCGTTACTTCCATGCTGTTGGTCAGGCGCACGCGAGCCACCTTGCGCAGTGCTGAATTGGGCTTCTTGGGAGTCTGGGTGTAAACACGAATGCAGACGCCGCGTTTCTGCGGCGAACTATCCAGCGCCGGGCTCGACGTCTTGTAACGAGCCATCTCCCGGCCTCGACGGACCAATTGGTTAAAAGTCGGCATTACTATCCCTCAGCTCAGGCCCAGCACACGCAACAGAATTCGGATCTCGGAAAAACCCACAAGGTGGGAACTATTTCACGCCGAAACCTTACCAAATTAACACACAAGAAAGGAAATCGTCAAGTAGTACCACCAATAATCAAAAGCTTAGCAATCTTAGTGCAGCTCCAGGATCTCTTTCTCCTTCACCTTACCCTGGGCCTCAAGCCTCTCCATGTATTCGTCAGTTATCTTCTGGACCTCTTCCAATCCGCGCTTTTCGTCGTCTTCGGAGATCGCCTTCTCCTTCAGCATTTTCTTCAGCGCCTCGTTAGCATCGCGGCGGACGTTGCGCACTGCGGTTCGGTGGTTTTCCAGTACCTTGTGGACGTGTTTCACCAACTCTTTACGCCGCTCCTCGGTCAAAGGCGGAATAGGCACGCGCAACATTTTACCGTCGCTCATGGGGTTCAGGCCCAGGTCCGAAGAACGGATCGCTTTTTCAATATGTGCGACTAAGCTCGGGTCCCAGGGCTGGACAGTCAACATGTTCGGCTCCGGCACTCCCAGAGTCGCCACCTGATTGATCGGTGTTGGCGTCCCGTAGAAATCGACGCGAATACTCTCGAGCAGAGAGGTTGAGGCGCGGCCCGTGCGGACCCCCGCCAAATCGTGGCGGAAAACCTCGATAGCCTTTCCCATACGGGTCCGAGTTTGCGCAATAGTGTCCTTAATCATCGTTGGCCTTCTCTAGGCTAGCTATTCGAGCGAGGAGCGGCCCTCCGCCTCAATCTGCCGCTGCTCAACGCGCCACCAGCGACCCAATCTTCTCGCCGAGGACCACCCGCTTCAGGTTCCCCGGCACATTCAGGTTGAATATGATAATCGGCAAACTGTTGTCCATGCACAGCGAAATCGCCGTGGTATCCATCACACCCAAGCGCCGCGACAGTACATCCAGGTAGTTGATCTGGGCAAACATTTTCGCGCCGGGAAATCTCTTGGGATCGGCGTCGTAAACGCCGTCGACCTTAGTCGCCTTCAAGATCACATCGGCCTTAAGTTCCATGGCCCTCAGGGCAGCCGCGGTGTCGGTGGAGAAGTACGGATTGCCGGTTCCGGCCGCCAACACCACAACCCGGCCCTTCTCCAGATGCCGGATGGCGCGGCGCCGGATGAAGGGCTCGGCGATCTCGCGGATCTCGATGGCTGTCACCACACGGGTGAAGGAGCCGGCCTTTTCGAGCGCATCCTGCAAACCGAGAGCGTTGATTACCGTGGCCAGCATGCCCATGTTATCAGCCACCACCCGCTCGATCCCTTGGGCAGAGGCTGCCACACCCCGAATGAAGTTGCCGCCACCGATCACGATGGCGATCTGCACGCCCAATTCGTGCACTTCGTGTACTTCTTCGGCGATGCGTTGGATGACGTCGGGATCAACCCCGAAGCCTTGAGCGCCCAGCAGCGCTTCTCCACTTAATTTCAGCAGGATGCGGCGAAAAACGGGATCAGGCATAATTTCCGGCTCTTATTCCTCAAGCGGGCTTGGACAAGCCCTCGCCCACCTTGAATCGCGCAAAACGCCGCACGGTGATGTTCTCGCCAAATTTGGCGATCTTTGTCTCGATCAACTCACGCACTGTCTGGGAGCCCGCCGGATCCTTGATGAAATGCTGATCGTACAGGCAGTTTTCCTCGTAGAACTTGGCCAGCCGGCCTTCTACCATCCGGTCGAGCACAGCGGCAGGCTTCCCGGAGGCCGCAGCCTGGTCTCGCAGGATCGCCTTCTCCTGATCGAGCACCTCCGAGGTCACATCCTCCCCGCGGATGAATTTGGGATCGGTGGCACAGACCTGCATGGCAATATCGTGGGTAAGTTGCTGGAATTCCTCCGTGCGAGCCACAAAGTCCGACTCGCAGTTCACTTCCACAATCACAGCAATCTTGCTTCCAGGATGAATGTAGTGTCCGACCAGGCCCTCGGTTGCCACACGGCTCGCTTTCTTGGCAGCGCTCGCCTGGCCCCGCTTCCGCAAGATGGTAAAAGCCTTTTCGGGATCCCCCTCGGCTTCTTCCAGCGCCTTCTTGCACTCCATCATTGGCGCACCACTTGCCTCACGCAGCTTTTTGACTTCCTCTGCCTTAACGGCCATTCCGATTCAACTCCTCTTGACTATCCTCAATCTAAGTTGGCGCCCCCACCAGAGCTGAAAGCGCCTGAGAACGCCTCGATCTCCACTTAGGCGCTGCCATTCAAGCCTTCGTCATCTTCCTTGTGGCGTCCCAGTTTCCGCTTGGTACGAGGGACTCTCACCCGGCCGTCAGCAACTTCTTCCGCTGCCGCCACGGCAGGTGACAAGCCCCCTTCGTCGAGGGCCGCGATAGCCGCTTCAGGATAGCCATACAGATCTTCCGCACCAGGGATCGCCGCCTCCTGACTCGAAAGCGCCGCCTCTTCGCGTTGGCGCTGCAACTCTTCGGCCGCTTGCTCGGCCGCGATTTTCTCCTCTTCGAGGCGCTTTTGCTCTTCGGCCTGCCGTCCTTCAATCACCGACTCGGCGATGCGCGAGGTAAACAACCGGATCGAGCGCAAGGCGTCGTCATTTCCAGGAATCACGTAGTCGACCAGATCGGGATCACAGTTGGTATCCACGATTGCGACTACCGGAATTCCCAGCTTCCGAGCTTCCTTTACAGCGATGTCTTCCTTGTTCGAGTCGACCACAAACATCGCGTCCGGCATGGCTGGCATGTCCTTAATGCCAGCAAGATTCTGCTCAAGGTGCTTGCGCTCGCGCTCCAACCCCAGGACTTCCTTCTTGGTCAGCAAGTCGTAGCGGCCGTCCTTGCTCATCTCCTCGAGTTCCTTCAGCCGTTGAATCGACTTTTGGATGGTAGTGTTATTCGTCAACAGCCCGCCCAACCAGCGGTGGTTCACATAGAACATGCCACAGCGCTTCGCTTCTTCAGCGATTGCCTCCTGGGCTTGTCGCTTGGTGCCCACGAAAAGCAGATTCTTAGCCTCACCCGCCAGATCGGAAACAAATTTGGCAGCCTCCTTAAAAAGCTTCAGAGTCTTCTGGAGATCAATAATGTAGATTCCGTTGCGCTCCCCGTAGATATACTCCTTCATCTTGGGGTTCCAGCGCCGGGTCTGATGTCCGAAATGGACACCGGCCTCCAGAAATTCCTTCATACTGATGTTCGACAATGGACCTCCTTAAGGACAGTGACGAGTGACAAGCAAAAAGTCACCGGCACCGCTTATCACTCGCCCCTCTTCAACTCGTCACTGCTCTTTCTACCGCTTCGAGAACTGGAACCGCTTACGCGCACCCTTCTGGCCGTACTTCTTCCGTTCCTTGGCACGCGGATCGCGAGTCAAAAATCCACCCTGGCGCAGCTTGGAACGTAGCTCGGGGTTAAACACGAGCAGAGCTCGCGCGATGCCCAGACGGACGGCGCCGGCCTGTCCATGTACACCACCGCCGGCAGTATTCGCCAGGACGTCGAATTTGCCGAGATTCTCCGTCAGCACCAACGGCTGCACGAGTTCCTGGCGGAGCGCCTCGGAGGGAAAGAATGTGTCAACCGGGCGGCGATTCACCAGGATCTTGCCCTCGCCCGGCCGCAGAATAACCCGTGCTACCGAAGTCTTGCGACGCCCCGTAGCTCGAAAATGTGCCTGATCTTCCACGCTCGCTCCTGAAACAATTGGATTGGACCAGCCGGCACGGCAGAGGCATCCCTCCCCTGTTGCCGCTTGGCGCTCAAGAAATCCTGGGCCGGATTCTTAGGCCCGCCCTGAAAAGCCCTGGGATTATGTCTACCGCTCGAAGGAGAGGAACTCAGGGTTCTGCGCCGCATGAGGGTGAGTGGGTCCTGAGTAGACCTTCAGCCGCTTGGCAAGGCGATCGCCCAAACGGTTCTTCGGAAGCATACCACGAATGGCTTCAACAACCATCTTCTCCGGCTTGGTGGCTTGTAGCTTGCGTGCCGTGATTTCCCTTAGGCCCCCGGGGTACCCGCTATGATGCCGGTACATCTTCTGGTCCAGCTTGTTGCCCGTAAGGCGAACTTTCTCGGCATTGATGATGATCAGACCATCCCGGTGTTCAACGTTGGGCGTATGGTCGGGATAGGCTTTTCCCGTCAGCACCAGCGAAGCTCGTGCTGCCAGCCGTCCCAACACCCAACCGTCTGCGTCCACCAGCCGCCAGCGCATTCTCCCGCGGCGCACCTTCGCTAGATAAGTACCCACCCTATTCTCCAATCAGAAACGCGCTTAAACACAAACCCTTATTGTGTCGTGCTGTATCTGTTTTGTCAACGGAGTTTTCAGAACTGTGTAGGGCCGGTACTCTGGCGTCTCCAGGACACGCTCCCGGAGGGGCCGAAATACCTCTTGGGCCTGTCGCCAGCGCTGGGCCACCACAAGGGTCGCCGCCGCGACGCGCTGCACGAGACGAGAATAAACTGCTCGTTGCAGCCAGCATACCGAGAGCTGAGTCAGGTTAATGCTTGAGATCCAGGAACACCCTTGCCACACTGGACCGGAAGTCTGGATCCTGCGGATCGAGTTGACTGGCAGCACGATATTGATCCAGCGCCTCTCGGCGGCTGCCCCTCTTTTCCAGCGCCATGCCAAGATTGTAATGGGCCACAGCATTCTTGGGGCCCAGCCGCACAGCCTCCCGATACTCGGCGATCGCATCACTCAGGTTGCCCTTGTCGCGAAGCGCGCTGCCCAGGTTGTTGTGAGCCTGGGAAAAATCCGGTAGCAACCGCAGTGCTTCGCGGTATTCGCTGATAGCGCCGTCCAGGTCGCCGTTTGATTTCAAGGCCGATCCCAAATTGTAGTGCACGTACGGCTCTTTCGGTCCGAGCCGCAGCGCCTCGCGATATTCATCGATGGCCGCGCCCAGATTGCCCTGGGACTTGAGCGCAAGCGCAAGATCATTGTGGGCCTCAGGCAGAGCAGGATCGAAGCGAATGGCGGAGAGGTACTCCTTGGTTGCACTCTCCATATCGCGCTGGGCGCGGAACAGGTTACCCAATCTCAAATGGGCGTCGGCAAAATCCGGTTTCAGGCGAATCGCTTCGTTTTCCTCGGAAATGGCCTCCTCAAGGTTGCCCAGTCCGGCAAGTGCGGCACCGAGTTCGAAATGAACCTGTGCCAATCCCGGCGAGAGGCGCTCAGCCTGACGGTATTCCTGGATGGCACCGTTAAGATCACCTTGCGCTTGAAGCGCCTGACCACGCTTCAGGCGAGCCTCAGCAGCGGCCGCATCGATCCCGCCTGGCATGCCCGCGTTGTTTGATACAGGAACGCCAGACAGCGAAACCGAAATCAGTACAACACTGATTAGCAAAGGAATAAAAGCGAATTCCACCTTCGACTTCAAAACACACCTCCAAACAATTCTTGCCTTGCCTGTCGGTCAACGGGAGTGGGAGAGGAACTTGAGCGTTTGAGCGGGTGGACGGGCAGCTCGCGAACAGGCAGCGGGCTCTCCCTATTATTATTATCGGCTATTATCGGCCGAGCTGAAGGCTGGACATGAACAAATTTCACGATAGCTAGCAAAAATTTCTCTAATCCGCCGAGAACGCCGGACAAGTCCTTTCGGCCCAATGGCTCCGTTAGTCCAGTTTCATGGTATCCAGGTTGCCGCTTAGAGTACCTTGCATATTCAGTCTGGGAGAGGAGGTCCGAAGATGAAAAAAGTCAATTGCTGGAGCCTAATCCTGGCAGCGGCACTGGTGGCGAGCCTGCTTCAATTCGACCCTGTTCTCCGCGCTCAAACTCAAAGTCAGAATCCCCCCGATAGCGCTCGGCAACAGCCGAGTCAGAACCCCCCCGACAGCACGCAGGAGCAGCCCGGCGACCAGCAACAACAGCCGGCTCCTGCACAACAGACCTTCAACGGCCAAATCGCCAAGTCCGGCGACATGCTGGTGCTGAAGGACCCGGCGTCGAACATGGCCTATGAACTTGACGACCAGGAGAAGGCGAAGGCCTACGAGGGTAAGAGCGTGAAAGTGACCGGAACGCTGGACGCCGAGTCAAATATGATTCATGTCCAGGATATCCAACCTTCCGGCAGTTAGACGACCGCTCGGGGAGTCGTACGTCCGCAGTGGTAGGCCTATATAAGCCCTGAGGACCTGAGGAGGGGCCGCGAGGTGGCCCCACCCCCGTTCCTTCTTGAAGTTGTTTTTTCCAGCTCCGAAGTCGCGGGCGTGGAACTAGCGCTTAGCGGCCGAATCCGCTGCAGCTACTCCTAGTTGCGATTCCAGGCGCCGGATGGCTTTGTGCACGTCTTTCGCGTTCTGGGCATCCTTATCCGACGGCAACTCATCGAGATACTTGCGATAGCTTTCGAGCGCCTGCTTCTTGAATCCCAGCTTCTCTTCGGATTTTGCCATCCCTAGGTAGCCAGGCGCGTAATCGGGATGCGTGCTGACAGCCTCCATGTAGCGGCTCAACGCCGCCCTGTACTCCTTCTTCACGTAATAATAGTGGGCGATTTCGACTGACTTGGCCGCCCCCGGTGGAACAAAGGCCGGCGTATCGTCATAAGGATTGCGCTGCGCGGCCGGCGCGGGCTTCGCGCTTCCATCGGCTGGTGGGTTGTCAGGCGCTTTGGCCGGCGCCTTGGGCGATTCCCGGGACTGGCCAGGGGGAGAAGCCGGCTGATCTTGGGGCTTCACAGTCGGTGTCCAAACCAGACATGAGACCAGTGCCGCCACCCGTGCGCACCTGAGATTGAACTCGCGACCCATAGCGTTCATTCTGGCGTCTCGAATTCACGCTGTCAATCCGGCTTCCTCCGCCCTCTCCGCCCCCTCCGCTTTAGTGGGTTGCGACCTTTCGTGCGGTTACCAGGGGATCGGGTTTAAGTGAATTGCCTTCCCGAGCCAGGTAGAACCGGTTTGTCGCCACTTTGGCGTAGTGGTCGACCTGCCCGCTGGGCCAGCGGATCTCGATATCCGTCTCTTTCGATTCCGCCAGTCCGATGTGCACCCTAACATCGCTGCTCGAGAGGAAGCTTCCGCTGGTCCGCACTTCGAACGGCTGCTGCATTCCGCCCGCTGTCGCAATCACCTTCGCTCCAAAGCCCGCGCGGTTGCTTTTTACTCCCTCGGTACGGATGACGATCCAGTTGTGGTCCTTGGCTCCGTTGTTTAGCCAGAGCGTCGGAAAATCGTTTTTATTGATAGTCAGGACATCCATGTTCCCGTCGTTGTTAAAATCCCCAAACGCAGTACCGCGCCCGACCTTGTTCGGGATCTTGTAAATCCCTGCCTGTTCGGACAGATCCAGGAATTTCCTTCCGTCAATGTTCTTCAGTACATAGTTGGGCTCGGCGTACGGATCGTTAGGGTAGAACTTCTCAACCTGATCCGAGGTGTGCCCGTTGGTAATCCACAGATCGAGCCAGCCATCGTTATCAAAGTCAAGCAACCCCATCCCCCAGGTGCTGTAGTTGTAAGCAAGAGTCCCGATGCCCCACTCGGCCGTTTCATCCAGAAACATGTTGCTGCCCTGATTGATGTAGACCGTCTTGATCTGTTGGATAAAGTTAGCAATCGCAATATCCTGCAGACCGTCATGGTTGAGATCGCCCACCCACACACCCATAGTCCCTTGCGAGTTCCCAAATCCATCGACGGCCGTACCCGAAGGCATGCTGTAGTCCGTGAAGTGACCTTTGCCGTCGTTGATGTAATAGAAGTTTGGCCCGGCATCGCAGATGACGTACATGTCCTGGTCGCCATCGTTATCGAAGTCTGAGAACACCACTCCGAATCCCTTGCCGGGGTGCTCTCGGATTATTCCTGCCGACTGACTTATATCCGTAAAGGTGCCATCACCATTGTTGCGATAAAGTAAGTGTTGATCAGCAGGATAATCATCAGGTGCGCAGGCGATCGGAATGCCCTTCATCTTGCAGGGACTGCCCGGGCCCGGAGGAGGAAGCAATTCGTAGGTGAAGTGTACGAAATTAGGAATATACAAATCCACGAAGCCGTCATTGTCGATGTCCCCGAACGCCGCTCCCATGCCCCATAGGGGTGGCTTCCTTGTCGGACCGGACAATCCCGCCTTCGTCGTCACGTCCGCAAAAGTCCCGTCACCGTTATTTCGATAGAGAATGTTCGGACCGTAGTTGGTGACGAACAAGTCCATGGAGCCGTCGTTGTTGTAGTCACCTGTGGCGCAACCGGTATGCCATCCGGAGGCGCCCACGTGCGCCTTGTCTGTAACATCGGTGAAGGTTTCATCACCATTGTTGTGAAACAGGTAGTCGTGGGGAGGATGGCCATCTTTCTCATCCTTGCGGGAGGAACCATTCACCAGAAAGATATCCTGAAAACCGTCATTATCGTAATCGAGAAAACAGGCGCCTCCCGCCTTGACGTCGATGAGGTACTGGGTCGGCGAATCTCCAATGGTGATTTTGTAGTTTAGGCCGGCCTTCTTGGTGGCGTTGGTGAAAGTTGTAAAGGGAGTCGGGCTATTTGCTGCGGTAAACCCGGCATAGCGGGGCAGAAAGAGAGCAGCCAGAAGAACAAAAACACAGGCCGATAGCCTCAGCGGAACTCGAATCATGCAGACTTCTTGACGCTCCTCCCCACCAATCAGTCCCTCATCATACCAGTTCCCGCAAGACCGACGGTGATCCCGGGCCCGGGCAGAATCCTACCTCGGCCGGATACCGATGTGCTCAACGTCGATAGGAACAAAGCCCAGCTTGATGGCGGGCGATTCGGGCCGCAAGCGGTAATCATCATGGGCCGGGTCGACGAAAAGAGGATCCACCACCTGCGAATGCCGATCAAAACCGGTGGCTTTTTGCCAGTCCGCAAGGCTGATCGTCTGCTCCTTCAGTCCTTCGATTCGAAATCTGATGTCGCGGCCGTTGTTGAAGTAGACATTGTAATCGCACTCCTGAAGGTATCGTAGGGCGGCCGGGATGGGCTCATTGTTGGTCCAGGAAACGTTAACGGCGTTAATGGGCTTGTAGAGGATGTTCTTCTGGACGCGGTCACTAGCGCTGAACCACTGGAAGTGGTGGGAATGGCCGGCAATCAGCAATTCTCCCGCGTACCCGGCGGTATCGCTGGTGGCTTCGAGCGGCAGACCCTCGGCGATAATGTTGTTCTCAACCACGTTGTTCTTACCCTTCACGAACAAACCGATTCGCGTTCGCACGATGATGTTACCGTAGACCAGACAGTTGCTGGTCTCGTCGTCGAGATAGATCCCGGAAAAGAACGCCAGGTCGCGATTGGTAGGATTCAATACATCCGAGATGAAGTTGTAGCGTATGAAGTGTCCGCTCCACTCCCACTCTCGCGGCACGTCCATCCAGGCATTGATGGCGCCGGTATCGTGAGTCTCCAGGCGGACATGGTGAATGCGGTTGTATTCCACATAATTCCGGGCGTAAGGGTTGCTGCCCAGGTTCACCGCATGGTGAGGTATGTCGTGGATGAGATTGTGAGCGACATTGTTCCCCTCGCTGCGGCCCAGAAAGACCCCGGCGCTCGATTTGTCGAATACGCCGCAACGCTCGATTTCATTGTCGGAGACCTGGTTAAATAGAGGATGCTCGGGATCTTTGCGCGGTCCGACGACCCGACCTCCTGCTAAAACTACGGCGTTGCTGCCACAGCGCGTAAAATGATTGTAGCGGATGGCATTCCTGGTGTTGTACTGCTGAAGATAGACTCCATTTCCGCCGAGGTCCCGGAACTCGTTATTTTCAATCAAGCAGTTAGCGGCGTCTTCCATGCGGATCGCCTCGCCGCAATAGCTGTCACCGACTTCCGTAAACATGGCACCAAGGCCATCGACGCCGGTCGGATGGGCCGCATCGCCGCCGCGGTGGGTTTCGGTAAAGACAAAGCCGGAAATGGTTATGAAGGAAGCCTGAAGATCAATCAGCCGGTCCAGGTAAGGCGCTACAATTTCTCCGACCTTTTCCTGGTGGGGGCCAGACGTAGACGATACCCTGCTCGGTGTCCAGGCACCACTCTCCTGGCTGGTCGAGTTCTTCCAGCAGATTCTCCACGTAGAACTGCTCTCCTGCGGTGATGGGTGAGTGCCAGAACCACGGCGTGATATACACGTCTCTGATCGAGCGAGCCAGCTCCAGCGTCCGGCTGTTCTCATCGACGCTCTTGATCGGAATGGTCTTGGTGTAGCCCCAGTTGTGGGCGTCCCAGATAAAGATTTCACCCTGCGTAGGCCTCGCCCAGTGGTGAGGGAGTGCACTCTGCTGGTAGCGCAACAGGGTGTAGCTGCCCTCGGCAGCCGGTCCGTCCACCTTGAGATAGCCGCCATACAGCGGATTCTGCGGGTCCAAATTGGGGTAGCGGGCCCGCGTCAGAGCTGTGCCATTAAAGAACAGCTGCCGGAACTTCCAGAAGCCGCCCCGAGTCCCAGGCGCTTCGCATTCGAGTATCTTGCCGCGATAGGGCTTGCAGTTGGTCAGCTTACGGCCCCCACTCAGGACGGGTTTCTCCCCGGGATACGCCGTGTAGACGATCGGCCGTTCCTGGCTGCCGCTATCCTTGGAGTCCAGCGTCAGCGTCTCCTTCAGGTAGTACGTGCCTCCGCGAACCGCGATCGTGATCGGTCCGGACGCGCCTGGATCTGCTTTCGCTTCACGCGCGGCGTCGCGCCCTCGCGCGAGCGTGGCAAAGGGACCATCGGTTTTGTCGTTGTTCGGCGACGGCAAAGTTCCTGACCAGCGATCGTTGCCGTAGGTCGCCACATAGAACGTGGGGCCCTTGGCTGCGCGATCCGCTCCGTTCAACTTTGGTGCAGATGCAGCTCCGGCCAAGGCGATCAGCAGCGGCACAATCACTAAGATACTTCTGAATTTGCCCATCCCGATCAGCCTCCCGTAACGGTTATGAGCCGCGCAATGGCACTGCGGGGGTCGCAGCAATAGGCAGCAGCCCAAGACGATGTTGAATTGGGGTGTTTTCTCCATCTGAGCGCGGTGAACCGTGCCTTCTTATCCTTCTTGGCTGCTTGTCGTACCCGATCCAGCGCATTGGGCGCGTCATCCCGGCTCAGTGTCCGGGACGCGTTTTGCTGGCTCGGGTTTCCCTTAGCCAGACCCCTTCCCTCCATCTCCTCCGCCGCCGATGTTCCGGCTTGGTTCGGAGACTTCCCCGGTACTATGGGTCTGTCCGACTTCCCGTGTTCGTTCATCATCGGCTTCCGTCCTTAGACTTCCCCATGCGTCCCGAGGCGATTCGTCATCACTCGGGCGAACACGGGATCTCCCAACTTCCGTGCGAGATGTGTCCCGGCGTGCCAGGGTCAAAGACCGCGCAAGACTCCCGGTCAACTCGCGCTCTCGCTGTCCAGGATGTGGCCTTCCGCATCGTGTCAATGCGTCGGCGTCTTGAAGTTTGGGGTATTTCGCGGCTCATTCTCCTTGGCCCACCGTTCCTCCTGTCAACGCTTCGTCTCTGGCCTTACGACCAGGCCCGCATGACTCGGAGCCGGCGTGGATCGCTACTCCTTCGACCGTACGACTCTTGCATTCGCTACATCTCGCCGGGTGTCGGTGCTTGCGCACCGGCTGTTGGCGCTTCGACACGTCACCCCTGATGAGGGTGCTGCAGCGAGCGTAGCTCAGAGTTTCGCTTCCCAGAAACTCTGCGGCTTTTCGCGGGTCATAATCCGCTTTGTGTCCCGTCTGCGCAGGATTGTCCTCTCCGATCACTATTTCTTCGGGACCTGCTGTCTTCGGCGCGGGCGCCGCTTTCTCGCCGAAGATGAATTCAGGATTCTGTCCCGAGTAATTGGCGAGCGGCGAAGGGTGCACGGATTTATCCTTACGGCCTGGGTACTTTTACCGGACCACTGGCACGCCGTTGTCGACCCGCGGCATCCCTTAACCATTTCCGACGTCGTGGAAGCGATTAAGGTGAGTGCGACACGGCGGATGAATGTCGGCAGGGAAACGCTGGGGCCGCTTTTTCAGTCCGTTCGCTCCGCTCAGGACAAGTCTATGATCGCGCCCTCAGAACAGTGGAAGAATACGGCAAAAGTGTCGAGTACCTTCACTGGAACCCGGGGCGGCGCGGTTACGTAGGCAGGCCCGGGTTTTGGAGATGGTCTAGCGCGAAGGAATATGCTGGAACCAGCCCAGGGAAGCAACTGCACACTTGCGGGCTGACGATTGACCGAGTGAGACTACCGGCCGATCCTCGGGCTGTGATTTGAAGCAAGCGCGACTCGACGGGGACCAAGAGGCCGCAGAGTTTGAACTGCAAACTCTGATCACATAAGGTCGTCGGCTCCTAGGCCGCGGGTTTAGATTGGAGATAGGAAGTAAAACCAATCGACCCGAGAGGAGGAGCCGACATGCTGATTATAGGCAATGACTTTCATTCTCGCTATGAGCGAATCGCCCTGCTGGACACGGAGACGGGCGAATGCCAGGAGCGCGAGGTAGTGCATAGCGAGGCCGAGGTGCGCAAGTTCTACGCCGGCCTAGGGAAGCCGGCTCTGGTGGGGATCGAGAGCACCGGCTACACGCTGTGGTTTGCCGAGTTAATGAGGGAACTGGGGCACGAGTTGGTGGTGGGGGACGCGGCCAAGATTCGGGCGGCGGAGACGCGACGGCAGAAGCACGACCGGCGGGACGCTTGGCACATCATGAACCTGCTGGCGGAAGGAAGATTTCCGCGGATCTGGTTGCCGAGCGCGGAGGAGCGAGAGGCCCGGGTACTGCTCCATCACCGCCATTTTTTGGTGGAGATGCGCACAAGGGTGAAGAACGGGTTGCAAGCCCTGGCTCTGAGCCGCAATCTCTGCCGAGGGTCGAAGCTGTGGACGGCGGCGGGTCAGCAGGCCCTGGAGGCTCTGCCGCTGGGAGAAGCGGCCGGGCGCCGGCGGCAAGACTTGCGGGAGTTGCTCGGCCAGTTGGATAAATGGGTGGAAGAGTTGGATAAGCAGGTAGCGGAGGAAGTAAAAAAGCGGCCGGAGGCGAAACGCCTGCAGACCCATCCTGGGGTAGGACCGCTGACGGCGCTAGCGACGGTGGTGGTGCTGGGGCCGGTGGAACGCTTCGCCAGCGGCCGCAAGGTGGCTAGTTACCTAGGCTTGATCCCTAGCGAGGAGTCCAGCGGCGGGCGTCAGCGTTTCGGCCATCTCAGCAAGCAGGGCAACCGCTTTCTGCGCTTCTGGCTGATCGAGGCAGCCCAAAGCGCCTGCCGCTACGATGCGGAATTGAAGCAAGACTACAAACGCCTGGCCTTCCGTCACGGTTGGGCCAAGGCGCGGGTGGCGGTGGCCAGGAAGTTGGCGATCCGCCTCTACATCCTGCTGCGGGACCAGATCGATTATACCGAGTTTGTTCGACGTGGCTTGTCTGCCGGAAGGCCCGAAGTAGCGCTGGTCTAACCATGACCGAAACTCTGATTGGGCTACCGGCCTCCCTCGATAGGAGGGAGTCAGAATCGGTGATCATGGCCTGAAAGGGTCGAATAGATGTATAGAAGAAGCACGGCGGCAGGGAGCGCGACGACGCTCCCAAAGGAGAACTTTGCCTAAGTAAACAAGTCGAAGCCCCAAGATCACAAGCGCGGGCGCTTCGCGCCCTGAGAAAAAGAGCACTTTTACACGATTTTGCTTGACACCGCCGACGACCTTATAGATGTGCTACGCTTGCTCCGTTTAATTGTGCCAGTTCCAATATTTGGAAAACGCACTATGTGAATAACTTGGCCTGGGATGTCAGTAGTTGGACGCATCCGGCGGGCTTTACGATCACCAACACCATAGGTTTGGCGCAACGCATTACCGCTGTTTCCAGCGATTTGATTGACTCTACCCATCCGCAGTATCTGGCGCAAAGCATCACCTACACGCCAGCGGGAGCCATCCAGTCGCTGACCAACGGGTGCGCGGGCAGCGGCTGCACGCAGGTTAAAGAAACCTACCACTATAACCAGCGGCTGCAGCCGGTGCGCTTCCAGCTCGGCACGGCCTCGAACAATTCCGCCAACCACTGCCTGGTGTACAATTACTACTCGGGGTCGAACCCCACCAGCTGCGCTGTCCCGGCCTAGGCGCCGGGAACAATGGCAACACGATGGGCTACTGGTACCAGGATAATTCGAATCCCACCCTCAGCCACAGCGCCAGGTATACCTACGACGCCTTAAACCGGCTGGCCACCGCCGTGGCCACTGGCTCAATAGTTGTATGGTGGCCCGGAAACTGGCGGGAAGGAGGTGACGGCGTGATAACATGCCCCGTATGCGGATGGCAATTCCGCCGCGAGGAGCTAAGCACGGAAAGAGTTCGTTGCCCTGGCTGCAAAGAAGCCCTGCGATGGCCCGGTCCCAGGCATCTTAAGGTCAAGGCACTGGCGAGCCTTGTTGCAGCAGGTCTGTTGCCCTATCTGCTCGGGGCTCGCGGTGACGCCCTCATAGGTTACGGGATTCTGGTATAATGTCTTCACATTATCCCTCCCAAGGATCCATTTACGAAATAATAGGCCTCTGTAAAGGAGGACAGGCGCTGAGCACCGCCTGCGGTCGCGTCGGGACGCTTGCTGCCGGTCATCAAGAAGATCCGGGCCGGCGAGGTCGGCATCCCGGTTTACGGTTTTCGCAGCTCGATACCCTCCCCGCTGATACCTCTGTCTACGCTTCGACGGCAGCCTCGCGACTGCCTCCGCACGAACTCGAGGCCAGGCAGTTCGCTACTCCTTTCCTGTAAGGCTCTTTCATCCTCGACTGCATGCCGGTTAATCCCGGCGCACTGCCTGGCAACATTTCCCCCCTGCTTTATATCAATATGATTGCAAAGGTGTTCAATCTTGCATTGGGTTCGGAATCTGAAACATCTATTTTTTACGTCTATTTTTTGCGTAAGTCTTGACAAGCTTTAACGGTGTCCTTACGCTTTAAATTGGGTGCCTCCCAGTCTGAGGATTTATAGGCTGGGTGTATTCCCGAAAGCCGGTTACAGCGGCCCCATGGATGCCCCAAGTTGATAGCCAGGGTTCTTAAGCGAATGAAATTCGACCATCTTTCGTCGTAGCCAGTCAAAGGAAGATAAGCCGACCATGAGCCAAGTTTCAAATGTCCTCTCTGAAGCAGTTTTCATCAAGCAAGACTACAGTCTAACGGGAGCCAACTCCAGGCTTGCCGTCGAACGGGGTCTAGCCGAAGCCGATTGGTATCAATCTCCCGTACCGCGCGAAACCCTGCGCAAGCTTCTCAAGCGCCGGGATGGGCCGGCAATTCGCGATACCGTCCTCTGGTTCGCCCTCCTTTTCGGCAGCGGTTTTGCCGCCTATACGCTCAGGCATAGCTACTGGTTTATCCTCCCTTACTTGATCTACTGCGTGCTTTACGGCACCTCCTCGGACTCTCGCTGGCACGAGGCGGGCCACGGTACGGCCTTTAGGACCGACTGGATGAATAACGCGATCTATGAGCTCGCCTCATTCATGGTGATGCGCGAATCTACCGTCTGGCGCTGGAGCCATAACCGCCACCACAGCGACACGCTGGTCGTCGGCCGGGATCCGGAGATCGCGGTGCCTCGTCCTCCCAACCTGCGCACCATGTTCCTGACCGTCTTCGCGCTGCCCGGTTATCCTATTCATTTCAAGTTGCTTCTCCTGCACAGCGCGGGGCGCATGACCGCGACAGAAAAAACCTTTATTCCAGCAAGCGAGTTTCCACGGATTTATCGCACCGCGCGCATTTATCTCGCTATCTACGTCGCCGTCATTGCGCTGGCGATTTACCAGCGCTCCATCCTTCCGCTTCTATTCGTCGGCCTTCCCAACATTTTCGGCACATGGCTGATGTCCGTCCATAACAACACGCAACATGCGGGTCTCGCCGAAAATGTGCTGGACCACCGTCTGAACTGCCGGACGGTATATATGAATCCCATCAGCCGCTATATCTACTGGAACATGAACTATCACGTCGAACACCACATGTACCCTCTGGTCCCTTACTACGCTCTGCCCAAGCTGCACGAGGTAATTAAAGACGACTGCCCGCCGCCGTATCTCAGTATCGCCGCCGCCTGGCGTGAAATCATTCCTGCCCTTCTCCGGCAGGTTAAGGAACCTACATATTACGTCAAGCGTCAGCTCCCACCGCCCAAGCCCCGCGAGCGCCAAGCCTGTTTCGTGTCCCAGGCAATACCCGATGCGCAGGGCTGGATTGAAGTTTGCGGGGCCGCGGATTTGCGCCCCGCCGATGTCGTCCGCTTCGATCATGGCCACAAAACCTACGCCATCTACCGGGACGCGGAGGAGCGGCTCTATGCCACCGACGGAGTTTGCACCCATGGCAACACGCATCTATCCACGGGCCTGATTGTGGGAAACATGATCGAGTGTTCCAAGCACAACGGCCGCTTCAACCTTTCAGACGGCTCCCCCGCCCGCGCCCCTATTTGCCGCGGACTTACCACGTATCCGGTAGAAGTGCGCCGGGGGAGCATCCACGTGAACGTGGTCCGTGCAGGCGGCGTGGGAGCCAGAGCGCAAAAGACCTACCAGTTCCGGGTGGTGAGTAACGGCAGCGTGGCCACCTTCATAAAAGAACTGATTCTGGAGCCCGCCGTTGCCGGGGAAAAGATTGCCTTCACCCCAGGCGACTATCTGCAACTCGACATTCCCCGCTACGACGCGATCCGCTTCCGCGATTTCGATATTCCCGAACTGTTCGCTGCGGTATGGAGAAATCATCGCCTTTTCGATCTCGTGGCGTCCAATCCCGCGCCCGGCCGCCGCAACAACTACTCCATGGCCAGCAACCAGGAGATGGAAACGACGCTGCGTTTTAACGTCCGCATCGCCGTGCCCCCGCCTGGACAGGACTGTCTTCCCGGTGTCGGCTCCAGTTACGTCTTCAGCCTGAAGCCCGGCGACATGGTCTCGGCCCTCGGTCCCTTCGGAGACTTCCATATCAAGCCCACGCAGCGCGAGATGGTCTACATCGGAGGCGGCGCCGGCATGGCCCCGCTGCGCGCCACCTGGCCCACCTCCTCGAGAGCGAGGACACGGCGCGCAAAATAAGCTACTGGTACGGCGCGCGCTCCAAACAGGAGATCTTCTACGAAGACTATTTCCGAAATCTCACCAACCTGCACCGCAACTTTACCTTCCACCTTGCTCTGTCTTCACCGCTGCCCGAGGACAACTGGACCGGTGACACCGGCTTCATCCACGAAGTCATTTTCGAGAAATATCTCGGCAGCCACCCAAACCCCAGTGCGGCTGAATATTATCTTTGCGGCCCGCCCCAGATGATCAAGGCATGTATAAAGATGCTCGACAGCATCGGCGTTCCCGCCCGCCAGATCGCGTACGACGAATTCTAGAGCATGCTATTAACATCGTGCGAGCAACCCGGTGTGTACAAGGTGTCAGGGAGCTGTGTGTCGTCAATAAGGTGCGCGCCAGAAAACGGCTGGTTTCCGCCAACCTCAAACCTCCGCCTCCACGACGAGAGCCGCACCCCCAAAAGGGATTCCCGCTCTGTTAGACGCCGCAATATTTACAAACGAGAGGCATCCACATTGAGGGCAAATGGATGTGCCACGCTAATTGAGGCGCTTTAGTTGCTCGTAGAACCACACGAGTGCATTCCAGGCGGTCCGGCCGGTCCGAGTCCGCTCGGCGCGGAGCGATTGAATGGCGGCTTCAGCTGGAGGCGTCCCGGACGCGCACGTTTGGAAGCTTCTGCAAGATGGCGCTCTGCCTCCTCGATCAAAGAGGGCGACCACAGTTTCGGGTCCTGCTCAGAAAGCGGAACGTATCGGCCATCGCGGTCGCGCCGCCCAAACGAGCGCGGCATCAATGGAAGGGAGTTCGAGGATGATGAACCCTGCCAGTTGCTCCTTCGTTTCCGCATAGGGCCCATCCTGCACGCGGCGCTTTCCCCTCTTGAAGACGCACGGTCGTTCCCGTCTCCGGCACTTCAAGTGCGTTGGCGCTGACGTAGACGCCGGCCTCGACGAGCGCCTTGCAGTATGCCCGCCAAGCGGCGAGATGAGGATCGTTATAGTCGTTCTTCCGCATCTCAAACTCTTCCGGTGAGTGGTAGATCAGCAGGGCGAATTGCATCGGCCTTTTCCTTTTAACGCTATCCTCGGCGGTTCTACGCCCAAAGGTATGACGGGCGGGCAGCGGTCCATTCTACAACCCTCACGAAATCTGCTGCGATTCAACCGGAGGGGAAGACCTTCGCGGTTCTCAGTGGATGACGAGCTCCCTGGAAGTTTCTCCCCGAACCAGCTTGCAGCGACGACGTTCCGGAGCGCCAACGCGAGAGTCCTTGCCTAACGTTAGAACCTATCGGAAGTGGCCCTGCACGAGAATGTTCGGATGAGAACAGAAACACGGGTTCAAGTCCCCTTGGGAAGCTGCGATGTTCAATTCGGGGTCCCTGAATATTCATTGGAAACAGCCCTTGTGCGGGAGCTACGCGCCAAGCCGTGTTCGAGGGCTGTGGCCATTGGGTAAACGTCTAGTCTAGAAGTGGCGAGATGAAGTCCCAACCTTCATCGGAAAGCCAGTCATCAAGATACCCCCAGAGTAGCTCGAGTCCTGCGTAGCCTTGCGCGACGCGTAGGCCTGCCAGTGCATTGATCTAGGAAAGGCGGTTCTCGCCTTCGCGAGTTCGGCCACGACCTGGGTAATCGTTCCTCAGTGGCTTACCTCAGTGACAGTTAGCCAGGCCTTGAGGTCCGATGCCGAGTCCACTTAGGGTGTTCGGCGTTGAAATTCCAGACTCCCCCGGGCACGGAGTCATCTCAGCCTATCGGCGGAGAACCGAAGCACGAACGAAGCCGCAATATCAAAAGAGATACACCGGCGCGGCCGCGGGAGGACGCAGGCCACCGCGCAGTCTCCGGAAACATCTGCACATTACCTGCAGTCATTCGATGTCCCACGCGGGAGCAACGATACCGAAGAATCCAACACTATTGGAGTGCGGAGGGCGAGTGAGCTTGCAGGGGGAAAGCGAAAGAAATCCTTATAGACGTAACAAAAATTGTGATTTTGCATTTTATTCAGTTGTAGTGGAAAATAGTTCCACTACGGTAGCAGGGGCTGCCGGGATCGACACGGCAATGGCGTTCATCCGAAAACGTGGGCAGTCCTACTATCTGGTGCACAACATTCGCCAAGACGGCGAAGTTCGTCAGATTCACCTGGCGTGCCTTGGCCGCCGACCGCGAATTAACGATCAGATTATGCACGAAGTCATGTTGCGTCATCCGTTTGTAGATGTGGACTGGCAGAATCTTCGGCATAAATTGTCGCGTCAATTGGTGCAGCCAGCGGAGATGAGGACGGACTTCTTGCAGGAATTGCTCGCTTCCGCGCGCGATCTGAACCTTGACCTCGCTGCCATGCATTTTCCGAGCCTGGAAGTGCATTATGACCGTCATGTGGTACACCAGTTTGTTACGGCCCTCAAATTGCTCAGGACTACAGTAGACGTGAAGTTGAGGAGCCGTAGGCTACCGGGATATGACGAAAAATCCGGCCGGGGCCGACGTTGAGGAACTTGAGAAGGAAACGTGGCAGTCCAAGCGAGGGCGACGGGAAAGCGATTTCAGTTCGGGGCCAAAGTGCCGATATATTCAATACGAAAGGTGTAGACGAGAGAGGTAGCAGCCAAATGGGAGCCCAAATTGTTCTTGATCCAAGTTTGCATAGCCCTGAAGTCCGGGACTTCGAAACGGGCCTGCGGCAGCGAGTTGTCGGACAAGATCGCGCCGTCCGCCGCTTGGCGCGCGTGTTCCAGGTGCATCAGGCGGGACTTTCCGCACCCGGAAGACCGATAGTCAACCTGCTTCTACTCGGGCCCACGGGGTCCGGCAAGACGCGCTTGGTGGAGGCGGCGGCCGAGGTCATGTTCGGAAGTGCCAATGCCGTGGTCAAAGTGGATTGCGCTGAGTTCCAGCACAGCCACGAGATCGCCAAGTTGATCGGCTCGCCTCCCGGATATCTGGGGCATCGTGAGACTCAGCCGATGATCACGGATGAGGTGCTGGAAAAGTATCAAACCGACAAGCTGAAGTTGTCGCTGGTGCTGTTTGACGAAATTGAAAAGGCCTCGGATGCGCTGTGGCAACTTCTGCTGGGGATCCTCGACAAGGGTACGCTTACGCTAGGTGACAATAGACGAGTGGATTTCTCACGTTGCATGGTATTTCTCACCTCGAACCTGGGATCGAAGGAGATGACCAAGCTCATGACCGGGGGTATGGGTTTCGGTACCGGTCCGCGGGAAAACGACGACGTACTTGACCAGAAGATTTACCGGACGGCGATGGAATCGGCGCGCCGTAAGTTCTCCCCCGAGTTCATGAACCGCATCGATAAAGTTATTGTTTTCCGTACTTTGCAACACGGACACCTCGAGCAAATTCTCGACATCGAGTTGAGTCGTGTGCAGGAACGCATCATGCAATCAAGTGTGGGGAAACAGTTTGTGTTCAAGTGTACGGAGACGGCGCGCGCATTCCTGTTGCGCGAAGGCACCGACGTGAAGTACGGGGCGCGGCACCTGAAGCGAGCGATTGAGCGCTACGTGGTGTTCCCCATGTCGAATCTGCTGGCAACGGGGCAGATCGGCTTGGGAGACTTGGTGACCGTTGACTATCAAATGGATGGCGAGAAGCTGGTCTTCATGAAGGAGGACCAGGGGGCGATCGTGGGTGCGGCCGAAGTGCCTGTGTACGAAGAGGTCGCTGCTGCGGCTTCCGGACCCCTAAAGACCGCGGCTCCGCGGGCCGCAGGACGCCGGGCTACGCATGCCGGCGAAGGAAAGCCGTAAAGTCGAAGGAAGAAAAACCTGTTGGTAAGCGAGGTCGGCTAGAAGGCTTGCCATCCGCTTCCTCTTAAAGGTGCTGGCCCAGGAGATCGTCGCCGACCCTGAAGCGGAGCCGAGTTCCCGTGTTCGTCTTTGCTTCCCAATGCCTAAACCATTTAAAACAATTTAGATATGATTATCGTGACGGGACACTCCTCGTTCCGGCCTATCGTGCCGCTCGGTTTTCTTTTTCCTGCTCCTCTTTAAGTTGCTCGTAGGTGGTGAGAGCCTTCGCGGCTAGCTCGCGCTTACCGAGGTCTGAATACACACGCCCCAACATGTAGAAAAGGGAAGGATCAGAGGGGGAGAGGCCGGCTGCGTGTTCAAGTGTGCCCATCGCCTTTTGTTTCTCTCCCATGTTCAACTCTATCCGTCCCAAGAGCACGTACGCGTCGCCAAAGTCAGGCTTTTCTTCGATAGCCCGAGTGGCATTCTTTAACGCGACGGACAGGTCCCGGCGCTGGAAGGCAACGTCTGCCAGGCCATAGTATGGCAAAGGGCTGCGGGGATCCAACTTCAACTCAGCTCGAAAGGCCTCTTCCGCTTCTGCGACCTTCGCAATATGAAGGTAGAGTTTACCCAGGGCGTAGTGAAAGCCGGGCGCATTCGGTTGTTGTTTGATAATCTCCTGGTACTTCGCGATGGCCTCAGGATAGAGATTCCGTATTTCGTCTTGCTCGGCGACCATCTGCTTGGCCCGGGCGGAATCCGGGTCGACTTTCACCATTTCCTCCCAAGCCTGCCGACACATCTCCCAGTGAATCTTGCCGATCATGTACAGGACTTCAATATCCTTTGGATCGTAAATGCGCGCTCTGTAAAACTCGTCGAGGGCGTGTCTGGCATCTTGCAAGGAATAAAGAGTCATACCCAGCCAATAGTGAAGCTGGGCGTCATTGCTCCGCGCCGCCAGGGCTTGTTGAAGATACTTTGCGGCCGGTTCGAACCTGTTCAATCGATAGGACGCCATACCTGCCAACTTCGCAGCTGCTGAGTCCCGCGGGTTTGCCGCGAGCAGGCGATCACAGTATTCGAGGGTTCGGTCGAAGTCTTTACGATTGAAGTAGAGCGCGGCGAGTTTAGTTTGCAGAAAAGCCGATTGGGGCCGCGATTTCAGCGCCTCTTCGAAGCGCGTAATCGCCTCATCCGCGTTGCCCTGCGCTTCGGCTTTCTTTCCCTGCTCCACGAGCTGGTCATAACGGTCCTCCGGGGACAAGGCCATGGCATTGAGACGGGCACGGGTGAACGCGGCCTGGGGTGAGACGACACAAACACAAACCAGCCAAAGAACCGATCCGGCTAAAGCTCGTGGGCCGAGGATTGCTGCGTGTGCCATTGGCGACATCCTACAAGACAATCCAGCCGGGCGTGAGTCCGCGCCGGCCGGTTCCGTGCGAGTTGCGTGAGAGGTTCTGCCTATTTGCCATTCATTGCTGCTGTCCCAGCCAGACGTACCGTCGCGATCTGAAAGGGCTTCACCGAGAATTTGAATCCATGAGGTGTAGTCGAAAGAGGTCCCTGCTTTCTCTCGAAGGCGTCGCTGGTCCACGCTGACTTCACATCAAGAAGCTTAGTCTTCACATTTACGGTGCCCTTTTTACCCCCGATCTCAAGGAAACGTAGGATCGTTCCCTCTCCGTCTTCGGCAGCCTTCCATGTGACTAGTACCACGTCGGGCTGATCGAGCTGGAGGAAACTGCCCGCGTTTGAATCCAGGGGTCGTGGACCATTTATGGCTTTGTCCTGTGACGTGATCTGGTCCACTTCAAGCGGTGACATTTCCTCCAAGCCCAATCTGCTCAGGGACGCAGGCTCGAGGTTATGGCCGCTGGTAAATACGTAGCGGAAACGAAAGTCTCCGCCTTGCCCTGCCGCGTAGTTTGTAAACCAATAATTATTCATGACGTAGGAGAAAACCGTACCAGGGCGATGTCCGAACTCTCTCGCCCATGTGCCTCGGACAATATCTCCTAAAGTGACCAGGGGCGCGTCAATCGGAACAATCGCCGCGGTGACGCCGTCCTGGTCCACGGCAACCCAGTGCTGTACTGAAAACCACTCTTTGCCAGCTCCGGGCATCTGGTCGCGGCTGGGGTCCACAAATCCGTTCTGTGTCTCGTATCGAAATCGTGGCTCATTCATGGCGAAAGGGAATGCAAAGTAGACCCCTTCCTTGGTGTATACCTCCGTCTTATGCACCTTGTTAATAAACTCAATCTTCTTCTGCCCGCTGAGCAAAGTTATTTCTGTCTCGATACGCGGCGTATTGATTCCTGAACTTTCCAGGCGAGCCACCACCCCGTGCGGCTCTTTCTTCACCGATAGCAGATGCCCGCCTGTGGCGCCGTGAATGGAAAGCTGGGGAATCGGCCAGACTGAGGTGTAATCTACCGTACGGTTAGGGGTCTGATCTGCCCCTGTCACATAGAGGTACTGGTCAAAACGGTAGGCGCTGGAAGCATCAACCAACTCCTTGTTCAAATCCTTGTCAAAGATACTCTTGACGGCACCGCTTTCGCTGTCGAGCACCACTCGGTAGTACTGATTCTCCAAGACGTCTGCGCTTTCGGCCGCCGGTGATGGGGAAGGCTCCTTCTTCGTCTCTCGTAACGCGTAAGCTTTGTAGCCGACCGACGGCACATCCTGCGCAAGAAAACGGACATGACGATAGGATTGGCCTGTCGCAAGAACCTGGTAAGGGACCACCCGATTCGATGCCAAATCGACGAGTTCCCGCCCCTTATCTAAATCGATCTCAACCAGATTCGTACGCTGCCAGTTGAGCGGGTTAAAGACCACCAACGTTTGCTGCGGATCATGAATATAGTCCGCGATGCCGGAAAGGGCGCGGCGCAGCAGATAGTCGCGCAGTTGATTGGCGTCTCCCGCAAAGCGCTCTTTGGTGGCCAGCTGTCCGACCGCTTCCTCGCTCCTCGGATCCGTCACGCTGCGATCCGCCCCCCACGTGTGCTCATCGTAAAGAACCATGCTGTGCCACATCCGCTTGAGGCCCTCGGTCTCTGGTTGAATGCGCGGATTAACCAGGCTGCTGATAGTGGAGAACTTTTCCGCTGCCAGCGCTCGCTGCTCCGTCTCGCGCTCTAATGCGGCCGATCGGGCGGTTGAACCAATGCCGTCTTCCCAGTACGGACCACCATCGCCCCGCACCACCGGAATGGAGTCTCCACACTGCCGGGCAATATACTCGAGCGCCTCGACGAAACCAGGGTATCTCATGCGGGGATAGGCATAGATCTTGTTCCATTCCTCTGCCAGCGTAGCCTGCTGCGGGAACAGGTCGGTGTTTTCCCCCTGCGTGCCGTAGAGCAAGACCGCGTCAGGCTTGTACGTGGAATTCGAATAGGCTTGGATGAAAAGTGGCAAGGAATCGTGTCCCGCAGCCATTTGCGGCTTCAGCCCAAACAGAGCCGATACCTGTGAGTAGCCGAACGAATACCACATCAGGATTCTGGCACCGTCGGGACCCTCCCACCAGAACGGAGACTTCTGGTTGAGATGACTATAACGAAGTATCGGCCCCCTGCCGTTATCACTCCCTGCGAAGAAGTACTTCAAGCCCGCGGCGGCCATTACCGATGCATAGGACCACGAGTAAGATGGCACGTCCGTGATGTTGGCGTAGTCGGAGTTACCACCGTGCGCTTGATTGAACTGAAAGCCCGGGTAGAGCGAGCGGATGAGGGTCTCAAGGGCAGGGAAGCCAGTCAGAAGGCTCGCCTCCACGGGGGGCACAAAAATTTTCTTGTCCTTCACCATTTGGAGAAGCTGCCGTTGCCGCTCCTCACTGCGCCCGGCAAGGAATTGCCGCACACTCCAATACCCGTCCGGACTGAAGCGAAAGTCCGGATGCTCGTGGATCAAATCGATGGCTTCGTCCAGAACTCGGCTTTGAACTTCCGCCACCTTGGCCTGGTAATCGGGATATCCCACGTCGATGTGCTCGTGCGGGACGGCAAAGACCGTCCATTTCTTTCGGGGCGTGAGAACGACAGGAAAGCGGCGACTACGGCCGCTGATTTTGACGGCAAGCTCGGCATGGGCCGGCCCAGAGAATTCAGGCACGGAGAGTTCGGCGACCTGTTCACCAAAATCCACACCGGCGGTCAATTGGTGGTGGAATTTCTGCCCCGCCAGAGTGAGCACCACTTCACCGCTCTGCAGATGCGAATTGTGGCGTATATAAACGTCCACAAGTTCGGACAAAGCATCGCCTTGACGCACGTAAAAGATAGTCGGCTCAATGTTGGCCGTAATTTCGGCCTCGGGATACTTCCCGGCGGGATCCTGACCCATGGTTGGATTGGCGACGTAGGCAGGACACTACCCTGTACTCTGGGTCAAGGGCAGCATCGCAGGGGGCAACTCTTTTCGTCGGTGAAGAGACCCGAACCAAGAAGTTCGAACTCCTTCTAGGATCCAGGCAATATCGGGTCGGCTACGCCCAGCTTTGCTGCGGGTTGCCTTTTTCCGACGCGGTGACGCGTGGACTTATTGAGGCCGCGCAGAAGGCGCTGGTGGAAATTTTGCCCGTTGACAACCAGTACGACTCGGCAAAGGCGATTGAGAATGCCAGATGGATGATCGAGCAGAAAGTTGACTTTGCCATTGAATGCCAGAGGCATTCTAAGATCGCACCAGTTCTCGCGGAAATGTTTGCCAAGGCCCGGATTCCCACGCTTGCCATCGACATTCCTCAGCCCGGAGCCTTGTACTTTGGGGCTAACAATTACTCCACAGGCTTGGCGGTCGGAGAAGCATCGGGACGATTCGTGCTTAAGAGATGGCGGGGATGCCTGGATCAGGTGCTGCTGCTAGAGGCATTTGCTGCCGGTCCCAATCCGCACGCTCGGTTCACGGGATTCGTCGAGGGCCTCCATGAAACCGCCAAAGCGCCAGCAGGTCTCCGCGTCGTCCGGCGCGATGGCAAAGGTACGGAGGACAGCGGGTACAACGCGGCAAAGAGGTTCCTCAGGCAAATCAATCCCCGTGAGCGCGTGCTTATCGCGGCCGTCAACGACATCAATGCGCTGGGAGGGCTGCGGGCGGTACGAGAGCTAGGCCGCGAGCGGTACACGGCCATTGTTGGCCATGATCTCAGCCCAGCTCAACGTGTGCTGACGGAGATCAAGGATATTGAAAGTCCTCTTATTGCTACGATATGCCTGTTCCCTGAGGAGTACGGGAAGAAGATTATACCCATAATCCTCCGCTGGTTGAGGAACGAACAGGTCCCGCCAACTACCTATACCGAGCAGGCATTGGTCGTACGAGAAAATGTTCACGAATTCGTCTGAACTTGCCCGATTTGGAGGCCGAACATCGCGGGAGATTTGACGGTGCCAGATAATCCGCGGCGAGGGCAGGCATCCTCGCTGGACTCGTGCCTCTGCAGGTAGTCATTGCCCTAGAGCATGCTCCCCGGAGCCCTTGATTTCGCGCTGCTCGACATTCATCCATCGGGATCCCGGCGGCCGCAAGTGCTTGATACGAAAGCTTGGTGCGAAAGGGGGGACTCGAACCCCCACCCCTTGCGGGACCAGATCCTAAGTCTGGCGCGTCTGCCAATTCCGCCACTTTCGCACGACTCCTTCCCTGCTAAATCAATAGCTTACTTTTCGACAGTTGTCGAGATGTCTCTTGGCTTCCTCCGGGTGACCCGAAACTGTGCCCCAGGATATGCTGCTCCGGATTATCGTTCCTTGAGAAAGCCGAACGGGGTGAGTAGTGTGGCGCACGCGAACCTTCTGCGACTGGCAATCGTCAGCAGCCGTTCCTGACAGTGAGGCGTACACCGTGCAGGCAGTTAAGCCCCTGCCACTACGCATCCAAGATAACGGAAGGGTCGGGGCTGCGGCGGTGAAATGGCTCATTGTTCAAAAACAGATTGGCACCTGACTTTATCACATCGACCACACGACTCCGGGTTGGCCGCTTGCAGCGCGTGTCAGCCGGGCAAGGCACTGTGGGTGGCTCTTATCTGTTTGATGGCATTCGGGATGTTTGGCTGTGACCGCCTGAAAAACACTCCAACTCCTGACGGAGCCGTGGTTTTTCAGCAGAAGTGTGCCATCTGCCACGCCGCGAATAGTGCAAGCCGGGCACCACGGCTGGAGTCCTTGCGGCAAATGTCCAAAACATCGATTCTGACCACTCTTTATACTGGTGAGATGAGGGCTGTGGGAGCCAAACTCAATCAGGCTGAGCGCCTTGCAGTGGCTCAATACCTGGCCAATCCCCGGACTTCCGGAAGGCTGACCGGCTTCTGTCCCGCTGACCTTGACCCGCCGGCCAACAGTTCCGCCTGGAACGGATGGGGAGTTGATTCTGGCAACAGCCGCTTTCAACCTGCATCCTCAGCGCGCTTGAGCAAGGAACAGGTTCCGAAATTGACACTGAAGTGGTCCTTCGGATTTCCCGGGGCCTCGGCTACTTATGGCCAGCCCACCATCGTGGAGGACAGGTTGTTCGTGGGTAGTGAAGACGGCACCGTCTACTCTCTTGATTCGCGCACCGGATGCATCTGGTGGACCTTTCAGGCTTCGGCGACAGTTAAGACTGCGATCTCCATTGGTGTCGGGGGCAGGTTGGCGTTCTTCGGGGACACGAACGGAAATATTTATGCGATCAGGACTTCAAATGGTTCTCTGGTTTGGAAAGCGCATCCCGACTATCACTCGGCCGCGCGGATTACGGGTTCGCCCCTGCTGAACGCCGGACGCCTATACGTGCCGGTGTCGTCGGGTGAAGAAGGCGCAGCAATCGATCCAAAATACGAATGCTGCAGGTTCCGGGGAAGCTTGGTGGCGCTGGAGGCAAGCTCAGGCAAGCAGATCTGGAAGACTTATACGATTGCTAACGTTCCCAAACGGACCCACAAGAGCGCCGCGGGTGTGCAGATGTGGGGGCCGTCGGGGGCGGCCATATGGTCTGCGCCGACGCTGGATGCAAGTCGCCATGTGATTTACGTCGCAACTGGCAACAACTACTCAGGACCTCCAACGGCAACTTCTGATGCGGTGATCGCCTTCAACGAGGATTCAGGAAAGATGCTGTGGTCACGGCAGTTGACGGCGGGTGACCGATGGAACATCGCGTGCATTTCCGATAATAGGGCGAACTGTCCGGACGAACCCGGCACAGATTTCGACTTCGGGTCCCCGCCTCTGCTTCGACATCTTTCGAGCGGCCGCGACATTCTGGTGGCGGCGCAGAAATCGGGCCTCGTGTATGCCCTGGACCCTGACCGTAGCGGCAGGGTCATTTGGCGCAGGCGCGTCGGTCAGGGTGGCCCTCTGGGAGGCATCGAGTGGGGAGGCGCAGCAGACAACCACCGCGCCTACTTTCCGATTTCCGACTGGCGGGATTCGAATCCTGAAGCAGGCGGTGGCCTGTTCGCGTTGAGCCTGGGCACGGGAAAACGAGTGTGGTACGCGCCCCCACCCAAGCCTGGATGCACGGGACAGATAGGTTGTAGTGCAGCACAGATGGCGCCGCCCACGGTAATACCAGGAGTGGTGTTTTCCGGCTCCCTCGACGGCCATCTGCGGGCATACGATGCGCAGAGCGGGGCGGTGATCTGGGACTTCAATGCAGCGCGGGATTTCCAGACCACCGACGGCGTGAAAGCGCATGGCGGCTCCTTCAATAATGGAGGCCCTGCCGTCGCCGACGGAATGCTTTTCGTCAATGCAGGCTATACTAACGATCTTGACGGCAACGTTCTGCTCGCATTCTCGCCCAGCGGCCGGTGATATTTTGGGCCTGGCCCGCCACAGTAAGCGGCACCGCGAGGACAACCCTACATCGGGACAGCACGCTCCGGTCACGATTATGCTGAGTAACGAGGGGAAGATATCTGCAGCGGACGTGGTTTCCGATCGCGTCAATCGAGGCGAGCAGGTGCTGGTGCTGGGCAACGTTTTTCAATGGCGAGATGGCTCCGCAGCAGCCGGATCAAGCGTCCTGGGAACTGCTGGTCGCGACCATGGGCGACCGGCCTTTGGGTATCGAGGCTGCCCAACTCCTGGGCGTCTCCCACCAAGGTGACCACCATCGACTACGTGAAGCCGCTGGCCGATAGACACAGTAGTGATTGAAGAGCAGGAAAGAAGAAACCTGGTGTTATCACAACTGGATTGTCCGGTGAATTGTGATACCCTGGCTTGCTTTGATGGAGGCGTGCTGTGGCTATGCTTAGTGGCTTGGTTCAAAACCTGAACACTATCAATAAGCCTGTCGAACTTTACTCCAGTCCGGACGGCAGTACCGCGCTGTTACTGCCATATGGAGGCCGGGTGCTGGGCTTGTTCGCTCCTCATAACGAGGAGAATTTTTTCTGGACGCATCCGGCCCTCGATTCGGTCGAATCGGCGAAGGCCTTCTATGACGGTGCGGCGTGGCATAACTCCGGAGGGGATCGAACGTGGCTGGCACCGGAGGTAGACTTCTTCGTGCCGAATTATCCGGATCTGAGTTTCGATGGCTATTGGCAACCGCGCCAGCTCGATCCAGGAAACTACCTGCTAAGATGCGAGGGTGACAAATCTGTGCTCGTGAACAGGCTGCGGGTCTCCTCTTCCCGCTCCAAGCTGAGCGCGGAATTGGAAATCACCAAATGGGTGGGGCCTGCGTTGAACCCCCTCCGACATGAACCCTTGTGGAAAGAATTTCCCAACGTTCAGTACGCCGGCTACACGCTGCACACGGCTCTGCGTTTCGTCGAAACCCCGGAAAGCGGCGCGCTGCAAGTGGGCCTCTGGGATTTGCTGCAATTGCCCCACGGGGGAGAACTGCTGGTTGCGACCTACGGCCGGTCGGACGCCAAGCTCTATTTTGGTGCCGTCGGCACGGAGGACCTCGTAATTACCGACCATCTGATTCGCTACAGAATGCGTGCCCAGGGCGAACACAAACTTGGCTTTCGAGCCGTGGATACGGCGGGCCGGGTGGGCTACCTCTATCAACGGGGCGGCAAATTTGCGCTCGTGGTACGTAATTTCTCAGTAAATCCCTCGGGCGAGTATGTCGACGTGCCTTGGTCCGAAACGGCAAACGTTGGATATTCCACCCAAACCTGCAACGTAAACAGCGCCCTCGGAAGCTTTAGTGAACTGGAATATCACGTTCCGGCAATCGGTCCGGGTACCGGTTGCGACCGTTCGGACGACGTTTCACAGGTATGGGCTTTCCGCGGAACGGAGGGCAGCATGCAATCCCTGGCGAGACGTCTGTTATCCTGCGAGGTTTGAGATTGAGGCAACCTGCGCTTAGTCGTAATGCGGACACGCCGACCGCCTGCAGGAAGTCGTAGGCTGACGTATTTCTAGCGCTCCAATCGCCTCACAACCCGTCGCGTCGATTACCGTCTTGTTAACATCTTTGCTGACTTCGTTTTGACGAATTCGCTCACAGGTGGTAATCTATCGGGACTGTAGCTTCCCGTGTAAATGGAAGTTGCGATCGGAGCCACAGTGTCAGGCGTTAGCCTCGTCTGCGCGTGAACACACCGGCGAACTGGCCTATCGATTCCCGCCTTTACTGGAGCAATCTTATGGCATTGCCCAAAGTGGCTCTGCACAAAACAAGTCGCAAGACCTCCGCCAGCCGAAAGGTTGAAGACTACATCAAAAATGCCTTGTACACCGGCCGACTGGCTCCTCGTGAGCGAATCATTGAAGAGGATCTCGCCCAGCAACTGGGTCTCAGCCGAGGACCTGTGCGAGAGGCCCTACTTCGGCTGGAGACTGAGGGATTACTTACCATCACCTCACGGCGCGGGACTTTCGTCCGGGATTTTTCCGTCAAAGAGATTAGGGTGATTTTCAAGATGAGGGCCAAACTCGAGAGCCTGGCTGTTTGGTACATGCGACAACGAATGACGGAGCAGGATAAAGCTACCCTATTTGAGCGCGTTCGCGTGATGAAGAAAGCAGCGGACGACGAAGACGACGAGCAGTTCTTCTACGCGGACATGGAGTTGCACCGGACCATTTGGGAGCTTTCCGGAGAGTCGAGGCTATACGGAATGCTCAGCAGGGTGATGAACCCGGTTATCTTTGAGATCGCACGGAGCTACTCTTCCCGATGGCCCATCGCTCATCGCTACCAAAACCACCGCTCCTACTGCGAGATGATCCTGACGACGCCGCTCGGCCGCGTGGAGCGTGCTGTAGAAAACTATTTTGACAAACTGTACCACCCGATTTCGAACACTGAGACTTCCAACGGAAACGGCAGGCGGGAGCGGCCTCTATTGCCGGCCCGTTGGGGATAGGCATCAAACCTACGTAATGGGCGGCCGTGCCGCCCCAAGCTAATGCAGCCTACTGTGACCTGAATGGTCCGATTCCCTGCCGCCTGTGTGTGTGCAGGAGCCCCTTTTCTCTTGCTGGTTCTTCACACCATGCCCTTCGCGAGTGAGACCGCATCTATTCGCGAGTCGCGACTTGTAGCGATGTCAACACTTTTGAAGACAATAAAGTGATCAAGCGCTTGACCAGGCGGGAGTGCTTAGGTATGATGCCGGAGGCATGAACGAGTCGTAGACCGAGATGCCTTTGACAACGGGCGGAACGCCAAGAAGATAGGGCCCGCACGAGCCTTCCCCATGCGACAGGATGTTCTTCAGCGACACCAGGCTTTCTGGAAACACGATGAGATGGACCGGCCATCCTGGGGCGTCAGTATCGGTTTTTTTGCCAACGAGGCCTATCCCCGCACGATGGCTAAGATCTCGCCCGGGCCTGTGATTCCTGAAGATATTCCCATCGATGAACTTCTCAAGGACTTTGATGAACGTTGGGAATTGAGTCGCGGCACGGGCGATTTCCCTTTTTCGTGCTCGCCTTTCCCGAGTATTCCCTGGCTCGAGGCCATCGCCGGGTGCACGATCATGGCCTCTCCCAGCAGTTTCTGGGCGGAACCCTGTTTAGAGAATCTGCGAACCTGGAGTTGGGACAAACCGATTCTCGAGAGTCCGTGGGCACGAAAACTGCTTGAGTTGATGCAAGTGTTGGTCGAGCACTCGAATGGACGATACCAAGTCTCGCCGAGTCTTATGCGCGGGCCCGCCGACATCCTCTCAGCCATGCGCGGCGCGTCGAACTTCGCGGTAGACTTTCTCGATACGCCCGAACTCGTTGCTCCTGCGCTCCGGCACTGCGCACGGATCTGGCGGGCGATGGCCCAGGCCCAACTGGATCTGATTCCGCCCTCTTCTAAAGGGTATGTCGCCCTGGAAACTGCACTGCGCGCCTGGGCTCCCGATAGGCTTCTTTGGCTTCAAGAAGATGCCATGGCCCTGCTTTCACCCAGACTCTACCGCGAGTTTGTGATGCCTCTTGACACGGAACTCTCATCGGCCTTCCCTTGCGTTGCCTTTCACCTTCACGGTACGGCCTTGTGGGCTGTGGATGAGCTGGTAAAAATTCCGGGAATAGGCGCGCTGGAATTGAACTTAGAAGACGCGATGTGCGATGTACCGGGAACGCTGGCCGGCTGGAAGAAGATCCAGCAGCATAAGCCGCTGGTGATATGGCGCATCTATCACGAGGATCTTCCCTCTTGGCTGGCGATGATTCTCAGGGAATTTCCGGCAAAGGGAATTTCGATTCAGGTCAGCGTCCACAATATCGAAGAGGCGAGGAAAGTGCTGCAAGAATTCCAGAAGTACGAGAAGAACTGAAGCTTTGATTCTGTTTTGTTCTCTCCAGGTTACTGGCCAAGTGGCGGGCGTGCCACTCAGCCCCCTTATCCGTTAGTCTTGCTCTTGCTTCCCCCACTCGGACAACATAGTGGGAAGCGCGGATCGCCGGGCCACCCCGGATCGCATTCCGTTTTTGGGCATTGACCTGGGCATCTCGGCATTAGAACAGTCGGGAGCAGGAGCCGTACAGGTGCCCTAATGGGAGCTCCACTGTCGAGGTCACAGGCGAGATTTGGGAAAGGATGAAGCGTGAATTCACAGGTTAGTGAAGCGCTCATGCTCGTAGTGATAGCGTCGATGATAAACGCTTCCTATTGCCTGCCCATGAAGCTGAATAGGAAGTGGAGTTGGGAAAACTCCTGGTTTGCGTTCTCGCTGGTAGGCGTAGCCGTGGTTCCGACAATCATCGCCATGGCCACGGTACCCCACCTGTGGTCGATCTACACTGCGGTGCCGCCCAGAACGCTGGCCTGGATGGCCGTATGTGGTGCCGGATGGGGCGTCAACATGGTGCTGTTCGGTCTGGCCCTGGATAATATTGGCATGGCGATCGCTTTCGCGGTCAACTTAGGCACTTCGGCGGCCGCGGGCTCGCTCGTGCCCCTCATCACCCAGCATCCCGAGAAACTGGTGAGCCACCAGGGTCTCTGGATCTTCGCCGGTATTCTGATAATATTCTTGGGTGTCGCACTGTGCGGATGGGCCGGCAATCTTCGCGACGCGGGTGCCGAAAACGCGGCGGGTGAACCGCAAATTGCAGGGGCGGCACGCCGCCGTTACCTGCGGGGTTTCTTCTACGCCTTTTCGGCCGGGTTTCTCGGTTGCATGCTGAATTTCGGACTTGCCTTCGGCGGCGGCATTGAAGAAGCAGCACGGCAGCGCGGCGCCAGCCTCGCCATGATGTCAAATGCTGTCTGGCTGCCTTGCCTCTACGCTGGATTCATACCGGGTGTGATCTACTGTTTCTTGCTGATGAAGAAAAACCGCAACACCCATAACTTGCGAGCATCGGGGACCTGGTACTACTGGGGGCTGGCAGGAAGCATGGGACTGCTTTGGTACGGCAGCATCATCCTGTATAGCATTTCCACCATCAAACTGGGCGATCTTGGAACAGCAATAGGCTGGCCGCTGTTCCTCTCCGCCATCGTCGTCTCAAGCACGATTCTTGGTGTGGTAATTGGCGAGTGGTCGCGGGCCGGGAAGCAGCCGTTGAGGATCATGGCGCTCGGCGTTGGCTGCCTGGTATTGGCGATAGCCGTACTGAGTCAGGCTATTCGTTAAGGCACTGCAGGAGTCCATTATGATGAGCTCAAGAGAACGCGTTGCGCTTGCCCTTCACCATCAGGAAGCCGACCGGATTCCCATGGATCTCGGTGCCACGACGGTGACCGGAATGCATGTAAGCACGGTGTATCGACTGCGCCAAGCTCTCAAGCTGGATCCACCGGGCACGCCCGTTAAGGTGGTCGAGCCTTTCCAGATGTTAGGTGAGATTGAGCCCGATCTCGTCGAGGCCCTCGGCGCCGATTGCGTGAAACTTGCCGGAAAAGGAACTGCGTTTGGATTCGAACTCGACGGATGGAAGCCGTGGACGGCATTCGACGGAACGCCGGCGTTGGTGCCGGCAGGTTTTAACACCATTCCTGAACCCAAGGGCGATCTTCTTATGTACCCGCAGGGAGATCCCTCTGCCCCGCCGAGCGGCCGTATGCCGCAGGGCGGATTCTATTTTGACGTAATTGTCCGCCAGCCTCCAATTGATGACGATAACTTGAAGGTCGAAGACAACCTCGAAGAGAGTGGTCCGATTTCGGACCGGGAACTGGAACACCTCAAGCGCGAAGCTGAAAGGCTTTATACGCAGACAGACAAGGCGCTAGTTATCAATCTGGGCGCCACGGCTCTAGGTAATATTGCCCGCGTTCCAGGACCCTCGCTGAAATATCCGAAAGGCATTCGCGATGTCGAGGAGTGGTACATCAGCTTGACAACGCGCCAAAGCTACATTCACGAGGTGTTCGAAAGACAAACTGAGATTAACCTTGCTAATCTCAAGAAGATCTATGAGGCTGTCGGCAACCGTGCGAGCGCCGCCTATATGACGGGCACCGACTTCGGGGCTCAGGATGGGCCTTTCATTTCACCCAAGACATATCGCAAATTGTTTTCTCCGTTCCACAAGCTACTCAATGACTGGATTCATGAACACACTTCTTGGAGGACATTCATCCACTCTTGCGGTTCGGTCTCGGCCCTGATTGAGGACTTCATTGCAGCCGGTTTCGATGTTCTGAACCCGGTCCAGATTTCAGCGGCCGGGATGAATCCCGCCGAACTCAAGCGTAGGTTCGGCGACAGGATCTGCTTTTGGGGCGGCGGCGTGAACACTCAGCACACACTTCCCTTCGGAACTCCCCAAGAGGTGCGACGCGAGGTTCGTGACCACATCCAGGCGTTTGGGCCTGGGGGCGGCTTTGTTTTCAACGCGGTTCATAACATTCAGGCGCTAGTCCCAGTTGAAAACATAATCGCAATGTACGACGAGGCTCGGCAGTGCGGCCGCTATTCGTCGGCACCGACAAAATCCTAAATAAAAGTGGTTCCGCCAGGCCGCTTGAGGTCCAGTGCTCACGCCACCGCACCCAGGAGACACACCCTTACCATGTGGCGCTCCCTCAGCTCCGTTTAACCTCTCTTCAGCGGGGCGTCGTAGAGTTGATGCGATCCTTCCGTTCCATCTCGGCGCGTTCGGCGAAAATCCGTCGGCACGCCAACCTGCAATACTCCACTTCCAACCGGAGGGCGCTCGATGAGGAAAAGACAACTCAGTGGCTTTTGTGGTCTGGCACTTCTGGTTTTTTTTGTTTCCGCCGTGAGCATGGCTAACGATGTCGCTCCCAAAGTTGACTTTAGCTATGCCTTTGGCACACCCCATCGCCTTACCGTGGCCCTCCCTGACAGTAGCAACAAGACCCTGCTCGACGCCTCTGCGGGAAAACTGGAGATGTCCTGGACGTATGAGAACCTGATTTACTACTCCTTTAAGTCCTACCTATACCCAAAGACAGATTGGAAGGTAGTCATCCAGCCCTTGATCGAGGGGCATCCTTTTGCCCGAAGTACCTGGGAACGTTCCGGAGGCTTCCTGCCTATCCTTCGGAACACCTACCAGGATAGTGACGCAACCGTTGTTCTGGAGGTAGCCGGCGGGGATACCGCCGCCGTCACTAGCATCATTCTTGCCAATACGAGCAGCCATAAGCAGAACATCACACTGCGCTGTGAGGTTCCGGGTGCATGGACTGGCTATAACCCCGCCTGGGTAGATAGAGAAGCAGCAGCGGATCATTTGCTGGCCGGCTGGAAATGGCGGGCGGATCAAGTTGTGGTCCTGGGGATGGGGGCTGATTCCTACCCGCTGACTGAGAGCACCGTCTTGAACATGAAGTGGGAACTCAAACCCGGAGAACGTCGACAGGCATGGATGGTCCGGCCTTACAAGAACGAGGAGGCGGATGTCGAACTATTGCGCCGAAGGGACTGGGGCCTAGAACTTGAACACGCGAGAAAGGAATGGCTCGATTTGATCGACCGGGCCAGCCACGTGCATATACCGGATGTTGGTGTGGGCAACGCCTTCTATGCTTGCCTCGCGGACCTCTTTATCATGCGCGAGCCGGTTGCCGGCGGCTACATTGCTACCGTGCCCGGTACGGAAGTATATAGAGCCGCTCCCAATCCGATCGAGACGGCCATCACTGCGGTCGCCCTCGACCAGATAGGGCTTCATTATCTGGCCGAGCTGGGATACCGGATTAATCTTGACATCCAGGATCCGAACGGCGACTGGACAGAGCCCAAGTACTGGTCGCATTTGATATGGGGGACGTCGGGATTCAAAGCCTGGGCGGTGATGGAACACTATCAGCTCAGCGGTGACACTGCCTTCTTGGAACGGCGCTATCCGCAGATGTTGGCTTCTTCACGGTGGCAGGAAAAGCAGCGCAGCCACACCCGTGTTGCCGGCACTGACAGCCAACGCCCCCTAACTTATGGGCTGATGCCGCGCGGCATGGGAGACGCAGGCCTGATGGACGGAGACGACATGTATGGAGTCTTCTACGCCTGGAATATCTGGGCCGTTTACGCCGATAAGCTCGCCCTGGACGCTGCACGCATACTGAACAAGACGAATGACACTCAAGAACTGGATGGCATCTACTCACGCGCCAAAGATGATCTGCTGGCGTCCCTCCGCCGCGGAGCAATCACGGAAAGCGACGGAACGCGATGGATCTCTGCTGTCCCGGGCAAGGCCACTGGCAGCCGGTATGGCGTTCTGAATGCCCTGGTTCCGACGGCGTTACTTGCCCCTTCGGACCCATTGGTTGGGGGCACGTTAAGTTACATCGAACGGAACTTGAGCCCTGGCGGAATCCCCATCCACACCGGGTGGATGAAAGACGGCATGTGGGTGGCAATTACGCTAGACAACTTCGCTGAGGCCCATCTGGCCCGCGACGAAGGAGACGTTGCCTCCAAACTGCTGTACGCCACCCTCAACCACGGAACGCCCCTCTATACCTGGTGTGAAGAGCGGGGACAAGAGCCTGGAACACAGAAAACCAGCGGAGACCGCCAACATTTGTGGACCCCGGTTGCCGTGGTGCGCTTTCTACGTGATGCCTTGGTCATGGAGCAGGACGACCAGTTGCATCTCGCCCGTGGCATCGATCGGAGCTGGCTGAGTTCCGGAAAGGCTGTAGGGATTGACAATGCTCCAACCCACTTTGGACTGGTGTCCTACCAATTCTCGCTCGATCAAGCAAATTCGGAAATCACGGGTGAGATCAACTTTCCCCAGAATGCAAGCCTTCACAAGGCGATTTTGCATTGCCGATTGCCGCAAGATCTCAAGGTGACAGCGGTAAACAGAGATTCGCACGCCTACGTGTCGAGCAATGGAACGACTCTGGAATGGGACAGTCCTCGAGGCCTGATTCGCTTTGAAGCACAAGTGAAAGAGAGATAGGTTGAGCCTCCCTATTGCCGGATAACTATTACGACCGGATTCCAAATGACCGGATCCGAGGCGATTCGACCGGAGTGTTTAGCAATAAATCGAATTCGATCGCCCCCAGCCACTTTGAGATTCTCCACCTTGTATTCGATGGTCTTCGCAAACTCGGGCTGGATCTCTGCCCAATTCTCGGCGGGCCAAATCGGCTTGTCATTGTGCAGAATTCGCGCCTGGATTGTGCACCCGTTCTCCGCACTCGGATCCTTCCGTATAGATCCCTTGACCGTTAGCGTAGCGTGGGCGGGCGCGACAAAGGTGCGTGATACATCTGACTGTGCGCCCGGTTGCATCCAAATCCTGCCGATTGTGGCCATTCCGGAGCCCACCCACCGGCCCTCATAGCCGCCATTATCCCAACGCATATCCCGAAAGGCAGCGCTCCGCACTGATTCCTCGTACCTCCATTGCTCCGCCCCTTGAGTGGGACTGTAGCCGCCAAGCGCCGTATAAGTTTCCGGGTCGCCTGCAGTTGGTTCGGCCGGTACCGAGGCGCTGCGATTGCCATCGCCATCAACGGTTCGAACTTCGTATAAATGGTCGACGTGTTCTCTGGCGTTGTTCTTGTAGTCAAAGAAAAACGATCCGATCGCCGTTTTACCGATCACGGCGCCGTCTTTCAAGACTTCATAGTGGGATACCCAATTGTCGTCGCGGCCAGGCTCCCAGCTAATCTCAACTCCTTGAGTGCCAAGGTTCGTTCCCAACCGCTTGCGGACCTTTCCTGGCGCGGTCGGAGGTGTCCTGTCGGTTCCAGAACCAGGGTAATTGGGAAGATTTAAGAAGATCAACTCGCCGGGTTCGACCCGCGCGAACTCAAGACCCGACTCCATCAGGTCCCTACCTGACCTTCTGGCCTTGTAACTTGAATGTGCGCAACGAACATCGTAAAACTCGTCCGGCTTGAGTCCACGCGGGTCCACAACGGCCGGCTTACCGGAGCCCGGATCGAGATGCAGCGGATTTGCCAGTTCCACGTATTTGAACCCCATGGCGTCCACGTAGCCCTTGCTGGTATCGAGATCTGCCGAGGCCAGGGAAGCTCCATCTTCGGCGCGCACCACCGAGAGGCTGTAGACACCGGCGGCGTTGCGATTCGCGTACAGGCCGAGGTGGGTTATAACGAGGACGTCGTTCACAACCTGAATCGCCATGCCCCAATATTGCCCTTTCACGGGATGATCGCGGCCGAGCTTCTCTATTAAGGTCACATACGATCTCGGCTCCCCGCCAACCGAGTACTTGAAATTCAGGGGCCCATACGCCTCTCCGGGGACACCATAATAACGATATTCATGGTCAACCGGGTCCTCGTAAACCCCAGTATCGATGCGCGCCACGTCTGTCGTGGTCACTCTACACATGCCCCAAGTATGACCGTAGTAGGTGTCCGCGTCAGTGCGTTCCTTGGGCCTGCAAATGAGGTAGTAGGTGGGACCCAATTTGGCGTGCTTGGCGATGATCACCCCCTTCGTACTCGTGCGATCCATCCGCTGGAAATACCAGATCGGGTCGTCGTTCCGCGCGCCGGGCCGGAATACATGGCTCCAGCGCCCTGCCACGCCTTGCGCGACCAGGTAGTGATAGATCTCCCAATCCTTCCGAATAGCTTCAAGGTCGGGTCCATCGCCGGGATCACGATACCAGCACGGATCCAGGCAAAGGTGGACGCGATCACTCGCAGCATTGTAGAAGGTGTGGTCAAAGTCAGTCACGTTATGGTACTTGTCAGGAGGCACCAAAAGCGACGTATAGTATCCGCTGTATGGGCCTACGCCTCCGTCGGTGTATTCACCCGACTCGGCGAGGCGGGCCATGTCATAGCTGATCCAGCGGCCGCCGCCATAGCAGGCGTCTACTGCGGATGCTTTATAGGCCTCTTTGAAGCCCTGAATCAACCCGCGGAAGTACTGGTCGGAGTCCAGATAACCAGTGTCGGTAGCACTGACGGCCGGCGCGATATCATAGCGCCACTGGAAGTCGCCCCACTCCGCCACGCTTCTATCGAGGAGCCGGCGCTGCCAGTCCGCGGTCGCTCTGATCGATTGCTCGAGAACGTCCTGTTTCCGGTCTTCCGGAGAATGTGCTCGATTCGCAATCACCCAGTCAGGGTGCTCTTGCCCGACCTGGGAATCAGGAGTGGCGAGAAAGGTAGGATACCAAAGCGCCCATTTGATGCCATGCTTGGCAAGGAATTGATTTGCCAAACGCCAGTCGGGAGCATTCCAGCTTCCCCATTTGTCGTACCAGCCGGCGTCATCCCACAGAATGTCACCACCGGTTTCTCTCAGTAGTTCGGTGTAACGAAGGTCAAGCGCCAAGCGCCTTCCCCAGTTATCGGCGCTTGGTTTACCGCCTGCACCTACCCAGGGTTCAGGCCAGTCCACTGCCCACCGGGCCTTTGCAAAGTAATCCGGATTGGTCAGTTCCCAGAGATATTGATACTGCCAATCAAGGAGCAGGTTTCCCATGGCATCCAGGTCGCCTACATAGGCGCCCGTGAAGGCTTTCGGCGTCTCTATGCTCTCGTTTGGTTTTAGCTCTCTCTTGTAACCCGCTACTGCGAGCGACAGGTTAACGGGTTTACCGTTGTAGTTTCCCGTCTTCAGTGCCCAATGACCGAGGTAGTCCCATCCGACCATGATCCCTTCATTGAGCTGAGAATGATGCAATACCAGCAGGGGCAGATGTGCGCTGTAACTCAACCCGCGTGGGCCGGTGTCGGATGGGTCGTACGAATCGAACACGCGGGAGTAGGTGGCGCTCACCTTGTCCCGCTTCAGTAATTGAGCGCCATTAAAGGCGCCTCCGCCTGTCATGTAATAAAGATCGAGCTTATCCGTCTCCGCAGAAAGTACGGTTGACTCAAGAAAGCCAGGATTGCCGATGAGAATGGGCTGGCTTGAATAGTTCGAAATCGTAAGCCACTCGCGAATAACGGGAGTTCCCGGGAAAGCGACATAGTGTTTGATAACCTGCAAGCGCCCGTGCTGTAATTTCAGATCCAGTTGCAGCTCGCCCTGCGAGAGTTGCCGTGATTCCTCCCCGCCGAGGGTCCAGCCGCCGCTATCACCGGTGATTTCGTTCCCGTCGACTGTCAGCCGGATTTCACTTGAAATCGCAGCGCCTTGAATGTATTCACGGCCAGAACGCTTGTTCTTGAAAGAAATCTGGGCTAGCCGGCCGTCCTTGAGCGAGACGATCCTTTCTACCTCTGATGTACCGATAACCCAGCGGTCCGCCTCAGGCCGAATATAACCGTCGCGGCTCTCCAAGACCTGAGCCGCAGGCTCGCGGCCTGAAATAGCCGAAATCGCCCCCACGCCCAGAACTGTTGTTTCCAGAAATCTCCGGCGATCCATGAGTCCTCCCGGCTAACGATTGCGGATGCCATAAGATGGTTCGATCACCCCTGGCGCCCGCCTCGTTTGGCAGGGAAGTCGCTGCGGGATGACACACAAGCAAGCCTCAGCCTCCTTGCCTGCGAGGTACAGGCCAGGGCGGCGCAGCAGAATCGCGGATCGGAGGCTTCCGTCGGGATAGATCCAAACTACTTAGCCCGGAAAACGAGTAGCTCAGAAGTCAAGTTTCCTTCCAGCCGAACTGGGATCCCTCTGGAGAAGAAGATAGCCAGGTATTTCGGCGGTCTGGCCACTGTTTGAGAAAGTCACCTCGTAGATTTTGGAAATGTCGAGGCCGCGGGGTGTGAACCGAAATGTAGATTCACCCGAGTCCGAAGTGCGAAACAGCCAGCCCAAATCCTTCTGCGAGTCAGGACTCGAGTATTCCAAGACAACCCAAGGAGAGCCTACGAGCAGAGGCGTGAGTGGGGTGTGGTGATACACCCGAGAGTTTCTTAGGATCGGCCGGATGACTTGCTTGTAAAGTTCAACGTTACGCTGGACTTCCTGTCTTTCCAGCGGGTTGAAATCATCGAGAGAAGGGCTGAGGCCGCGAATGATCGGAAGGGCCATTGTGGTTGCGCGCAACTGAGTAACCAGGTCCGCATCAGACTGAACTCCGTCGGACTCGGTTCCAAAAGTGCGAAGAAGGATCTCGGGAGGTAGAATCCAGGTCATGCCGTTAAGGATCTTCAGTCCTCGAGGAGAGCGCAGCCAATCCGAGAGCTCGGTATTCTGAAATCGCTCCATGATGCCGAGATCAAGACGTCCCCCACCTCCGGCGCAATTCTGAAACACCACCTTGGGAAACTTCTTGTGCAACCGGTCAAACATCGCATAGAGAGCATCCACGTGACGCCACAGAGTGTTCTCGACAAAGCCGTCACGCACGTGATTACCGCCTTCTTCAACGGTCGTATTGTAGTCGATGCGGAACAGGTCCAGATCATACTTCCTTATGATGCGCTCGATCTCAGACTCCATCCAAGCCGCGACTGCGGGGTTCGAGACATCGAGTTGCCGTCGTTCAGCCACCGGCTTCCCGTCGCGAGTCAGCACCCACTCAGGATGGTCTTTCCGCAGCTTTGACGCGCTGCCAATGCTTTCGATTTCCACCCACAAGCCAAAGAGCAACCCCTTTTGCCGGGCGTACTCGCGCACCGGGGTCAGGTCATGGGGCAGCCACGCCCCTGCGTACCAGTCGCCCACGTTAGGACCCCAGCGGTTCGGCTCGGGCCCGTACCAGCCGGCGTCAATCACAAACATTTCGGAACCCACGGCGGCGGCCAGATCGATTTCTCTCTTCAGGCCCGCTTCACTCTCGTGATCGACAATGTAGCCCCGATGGTTGGCTTCGACCAGCATATCCCGGTCCGGAACAGGTGGGGGCAGAACTTCGCGCCGAACGTGCTCGTGTAAAGCTTGGATAACTCCGTCCAGGCTTCCTCGCTGGCACAAAATGTGAGTCTTCGGAGTCGCGACTGTTTCTCCCGATTCGATAACCCGGAGTGCCGGATCTACTGTGGCTGGTCCAGAGTCGAAAAAGAAGACGGCGCGATCGACGTCAGGCTGCTGGCGTCCGGTCAGGCGCATCGTCCAATTTCCGCTCCATCCTAGGGAACTGACAAACCACTCACCCGTAGCTCTGTTGTGCGCAAAGAAAGTCGGGTGACCCCATCCGGACTTGCCGCGTGTCCCAGCCACTGTTTTCGTGGCGTTGACCAGTGGCCCAAAACGCCAGGCGCCCTCGTGGCCCCATTCTTCGTACTGCGCATAGCCCACTTCAAAAGGACCCGCACTCCCTTCAGGCAGACGCTCCTGATAATTCGAGGTATCCCAAACGAGCCCGGACCAAGGAGACACCGCGGTAATGGCCGCCGGTTTGGTCCCGGTGTTGACGATTTCCAGCCAGCGGGCCATCACCGGTCCGCCGTATAAAAGGGTATGCACCTTCACTGTGATCGGACGTGCGTCGCTCCTGAGCTCAAGCGTAACGAGCAAGCCGTCGGGATTATGAACCTCCGCCTTCTCAGCTTTAGTCCAGGTCCAAGTGCCCGACAAGTCCTGATGGTCGATCTCAAGGTGGAAGGCGTCGATAGGCAGGCCTTCCCGTTTCTCCTCCTCGGATTCAAGATGGAATTCCGGTTCGATAAACCCTGTCGAGAGCCAATATCGAGTGACCCAGCGGCCCTTCCAGAGCGCCTCGTCACAGATCGTGAGGCCCGAAGTAAGACGGATGCCCGGCAACGGCCGCTGATGAATGTCGGCGGCCCAGTATCGGCCTCTGGTTGTCGGATCGTTTGCGCCAAAGGCTGCAACACAGACAGTAGCAAATATACAGAATACCTGCCCCATTACCAGTCCAGGCAAGCTTCGACCGCTTGCGACTACGAGTGGTCTATACACCTTTTCCCCCGGGATATCCGAACAGCTATTTACTCAGCTCAACGTAGATCAAGTCGCTGCTATACTTGCGCGGAAGTTTTATCAGTATCCCTTCACTCATCAAGTCATTTCCGGTGCGGACCTCTTCTGCAACCGAGCCATCCTCGGAGCGCAAACGATACTGCGTGCCGGCCGCCAGACCTTTGAGGTGAACCCGTTGGCTGGACTGGTCGTTGTTCGGCCGAAAAATGTAGACGGTGCCGCGCTTGAGGCTTGGACTCCAGTAGAACATGCCGTCCCAATGAAAGTCGTCCGGCCGGGGCAGGATATGGTGAACCTCAGCGTCCTTAAGCATCGGTCGAATCCAGGACTTGTAGATATCCGTCGCGCGCCGGGCGCCGGATATCTCTTCCGCTGACCAACTGGCGCTATGAGTAGGATCGATTTGCCAGGCGCTCATCATGGCGCTACGCCAGAAGAATGGGCGCGGCTGGTCAGCATCCTTGTTATAGAAATTCTCGTACGTGTAGGCCATCAACACCGCGGGCGGTAAGACGAACGTCGAATCATAAATGCTCTGGCGATCAGGCAGAGCAGAAAGCGTGTCGGTGGTCACGATATAATGCACGCGTTTGACGTAGCCGAAATCCTTGATGTGCCCGCCCCCCGAGCAGCCTTCCAGGACCAGGTTGGGGTATTGCTGCTTGGCCGCTTCCATGACGTGGTAGTAACCCAACGTCGACCAATAGCTGACGTCGACGCCGTAACGGTGGCGGTGGTTAGGCTGAACGCATTTAGTTACAATCGGAGTGTAATCATGCTTCAGGTAGTCGAGACGATAGTCACCAACAATTCTCTTTACTTCCCGCTCGGCCCAGTCTCTCGCCGGGTCAAAGCCGAGATCGATGAGCGTGCTCCAATTGATGTCCTCTGCCTTCCAATCTGGCTTCAAGTCCTCTGTGGCCCAGTCCCGGTGGCGGAAGATATTCAAGGCACTAGGGGTGTTGGAATCTCCCGCGTGGGTCCACGCAACCCACAAGCCAAGCTTCATGCCATTCTGGTGCGTGTACTGCTCGATCGGTTCTCCGCCGCGAGGAAAGCGTGCAGGATCCCAGTGCCAGTCTCCGTCTTTGGGAAACCACATGGCGTCGGGCACAAATGTCTCAAAACCCATTGACTTCGAAAGGGCGGCACTGGCGATAACGTCCGACTCACGCGCCTTATTTCCGCCCACATCCAGATACAAGTTGTAGGCCAGGGTAGGATAGGGCTGGTCCGGCGGGAGAGACGGTAGGAGCTTCTCAAGAATGAAACGATGCAGGGTGTAGCTGCCGTCGTCGATGTCCCCCTGGTAGCAGCCAACAAAAGCGGGTGGCGCCAGAAAGGTTCCTCCCGCTGCGATATCGGTCTTGAAATCAGGCGCAAGGCCGATGCCCAAGTTAAACTTCGTCGGGCCAGTTGACGTGGTTCTGGAGTGAACCGTACCGATACCAGAGAACTCCCAGCCCACATAGAGCCCTTCATCTTGGTTGACTTGCCATGCCATCCACGGTACCGGACTCGATCCGTCCGTCGGATCGCTCACCAGAACCTGGTCGAAGTCAGAGTCGACATTCACGGTAAAAGTGCCGCCTTCGCGGCTGGCGTTGCTGCCTCCACGGTTAACCCACCACGCCTGCGCAGTTTTTTCCTCCGGTATCACAAGGTTCGAGAGCGCCAAACTCTCCTGCTGATTCACGGTGACGGTGTGCCCCGATTCGTTGGTAATCGTAACCCAGTGCTCCACAGGCCCATGGCCAGGACGGGCCCGCCAGATCGAATCGAGGGTCAGCTTGGGTCTGAAATTGCTGTAAAGAAGATCCAGTTGCTCACCATTGGCGTCGAGGGTCCCGCCTTCAAATTTCCATTCGAGACTTGTGGCCACACCCTCCAGGGCGACCGTCCTCATCAGGGATTCCGGTGTAGAAGCCGACACCCAATTGCGATGAGTTGCAGTCGACCGCAAGACTCCCAGAATCGGCCGTCCGTCTTCGACCGACACCTGAATTTCAGTGTCGCTGGTAGCGAGATGCCAGGACTTGCCGGTGCTCGTTTGTCCTAGAATTGCAGTTGATTGGCCGGCAACGCCAAGCGACAGCACCAATGAAGCCATCAATCTAGAGAACCTGACCGCAAATCTAACGGTGCTTGTTACCTTCGAGGGCTTCAAGAGAGGGAAGCGCATGGTATCTTCCTTCGGCGCGGGTTAACGGTCGTACGTTCGACTACCTTGAAACGTTTGAGTGCGGTTGGCTAAGCGCCCAAGATGACAGAAGGCGCCGGTCTCAGGATTTGAAAACGAAGGGCTTGACATAGTCCAGCTGCTCATAGCGCACTTCAGGCGCACGATAGCGCAAGGCGGCCTTGAATTGCTGCGGATCCGCGCTGTTGTCAGGGAACATGTCATAGTGGCAGGGAATCGCCACTTTCGGTTTGATCAGCGCGGCCACTTCGGCAGCTTCCCAGGTACTCAGATTGTTGAACCCCCCATTAACGCAAGTAATCATGATGTCGGGCTCGAGTTTCCGAACGTGTGCTAGCAAGTCGCTGTAGTCGGTGTCGCCGGAAATATAGACGCGCGGTCCGTTCTCAACAGCGAGGACAAACCCCATATGGTTGATGTCGGAATCATCGGTGGGCATGGCAAATGTTCCGTGCACTACAACGTCGGAGACCTGCACCTTGGCTCCAGGATAAACTTGTTGAATCTTGGCTCCGCCCACGCCGCACCGGGCAGAAACTCTCGCAGGCCAACCCTGGACCGACAAAAGTCTGCACGGACGGTTTTCGCAACCGCCCGATGGTTTCAGGATCAGCATGATCGTAGTGGGAGTGAGTGCAAAGGAAATGGTCGACTTCGAGTTCTTCGGGCTCGATAAACACGGGCACTCTACGGTCAAGGTTAATGCCCAAAGAGTCGCCGACTGTCTTGCACGAATTTGTCAAATACGCGTCAACGGATAGGACCGTGCCTTCCGGCGTCTTCAGGAGATATCCCATCTGGCCAAGCCACCACAGGGCAACAGAGCCTTTGTCCACCTTATAGCTACGAACGGATTCCATACATTCACGTGACATGGTTACCCTCGCTGTTCAAATTACTATTTAGCTTTTAGCTGGAGGAAATCGTGAAGATGGCCTGTGAAACACCTCCAGGCTCAATGTACTAAGTCAGGAATACTCTAGCTTATCTCCTTCACGTAAGGTCACCATATTATTGGCTCGGATATCGCTGAAGTGGTCGGCGCGACCGCTCGGCCAAGTTACTTCAAGGTGGTCCACCCGTTCCGATTTGCCCAGACCAAAATGAAGGCGCAGATCGCTTTGGGACATGAAGCCGCCCCCGCTCCGCACCTCGTCGATTTGCTGGTGTTTTCCCGTCACGCAGCGGACGCGCGCTCCAATCGCGCTGCGATTGGATTTTGTTCCGATCAGCTTGAGCGTAATCCAATTGTTACCGCTGGTGTTTTCGCACTTCAGCAGGAGCGGTAAATCGTTAATCGGATTTACTAGAATATCCATCATCCCGTTGTTGTCAAAGTCGCCGAAAGCGGCGCCGCGCCCGACGAGCTTTTGAGCAAATACGGCGCCACCTCGGCTTGACACATCCTCGAACTTACCAGTGCCAAGATTGTGGTACAGCACCATCGGTAACTTGAAGCTAGTCGTACCTTTCATCCGTTCAAGCTCAGGGTAGACGTGGCCGTTGACCCAGAAGAGGTCAGGCCAGCCGTCGTTGTCGACGTCGACAAATCCACAACCCCACCCCAGGTAGTCCGTGTGGAGACCCAGGCCGGCCGCCAACGTGTCCTCTTCAAATAATCCGCCACCGTCATTTCGATACAGATTCGGCAGATCCTCTGAGAAATTCATCTTGAGGATATCGAGAAGGCCGTCACAATTATAATCGCCGGCCGCCACCCCCATGCCGGACTGATTGCGCCCGTCTGCGCTAGTGCCCACGCCTGCGATCATTCCTCCTTCGGTGAAAGTGCCATCGTGATTGTTCCAAAACAGGTAGGCCGCCTCACTGTCGTTCGAAACGTAGACGTCCGGATAGGAGTCGTTGTTGAAGTCACCGACCAGAACCCCAAGTCCAAAACTCGGAGGTAACTTCCCAATGCCTGACTTATCCGTGACGTCAGTGAAAGTGCCGTCGCCATTGTTGTGATAGAGATAATTCCGGGCTTTCTTCAGGCCGCGTGGTCCGCAATTCACCGCCATTCCCCGGTAGACGCAGTTCGACGCTGCGGCGTTCGGGACGGGAGCCGTGCTCAAATCGAAATCAACGTAATTGGCCACAAAAAGATCGAGAAAACCGTCCCGGTCGTAGTCAAGGAAGGCACAGCCCACACCCCACCGTACTTCATTCACATCCAGGCCCGATTTCTTGGTCACATCGGTGAAAGTCCCGTCGCCGTTGTTGTGGTACAGAACGTTGTGGCCCCAGTACGTTACCAAAAGGTCGTCGAACCCGTCGTTGTCGAAATCACCGATACAGACTCCTTGTCCCCATCCATGCCTAACAAGGCCCGCCTTTTCGGTCACGTCCGTGAAAGTCCCGTCGCGATTATTGTGGTACAGGCGGTTAGTAGGTCTCGGCGATTCGGTCCCCTCCAGCGTGGTGCCATTCACCAAAAAGATATCCGGCCACCCGTCACTGTCGTAATCGAAGAAAGCAGCCCCGCATCCCGTGGTTTCAAGGATATACTTCCATTCGGTTCGGCCGCCAAATACCGTAGGGACGGCCAGGCCTGCGCGGGCGGCCACATTCTCAAACTTCGATGGGAAGGTGACGGCCTTGGGCCCTTCTTGCGCAGAGATGACTCTGTCGGCAGCCAACGCGACGGCAGTTCGGGTAATCCCACTCAACAGCTTGCGACGGTTCATCCTCCTCGGCATTAACGAACGCCCGCCAGCTCACAAGTGCCGTACTCGCGGGCGAGCTTCAACTCGCTTTCCGACCGTGCCCGGTCCCCAACGTGAACCAGCGCCTCTGCCAGAGCACAGTGAGCGCCCGTGTGGTCTGGGTCTGATAGCGATAGCAGCTTGATATTCGCGGACCGCTCCCTGCCAGTCTGCCTGGTGGGCCAACGAGGTGCCGTAGTTAAAATGAATATCCGGGTCTGAAGGCTTCCGGCGTACTGCCATTTCAAAAGCTTGATTGGCCTCCTTCCATTGACGGCTGGCACTCAGGGCGATGCCCAGGTAGTGATTTGCGTCGGCGAAGTCAGGTTCAGATTCGAGCGCCGCCCGAAATGCCTTGGTTGCTTCCTCCACCTTCCCTTTCCGCAACGACTCGATTCCGCTGTTTGTATCCCTCACTGCGGCGATATGCTTATTGTCCTTCTCGGTTTGCTCTTGCGCCTGCCGGAATTCCGCCGTGGCGCCCTGGATATCGCCGGTCCGCCGCAAGGCCATAGCGAGTGTCTGATGAATCGTGGGATTATCCGGATCGAGCTTAATCGCCCGGCGCAGCTCCGCCACAGCATCAAGGGGGCGCGTCTTGGCTAGCGCAGCGCCATACCTCGAACTCAGTTCCGCATCTTCAGGGTTCAGCCGGGCCGCAGTTTCGTATTCTTGAAGCGCCTTCGCGGGGTCTCCCAATTGGTCAAGCACCTCGGCCAGGTGAAAGTGGGCTCGAGCCATGCCGGGTGACAGGTGGATTGCCTTGCCCAGTTCCTCTACCGCTTCCTGTAGTTGGTCGTTGCGTCTCAGGGCGTACCCGAGCATGGCGTGTGCATCTGCCGAGTCGGGCTGCAAAGCGACCACCTGCTGATAGACGCGGACGGCGGCGGGGTAATCCCCCTTGTCGCGCATGGCCTGCCCCAGATTCCTCCACGCATCCACAAATTTGGGATCAGTCGAGACCGCCCGTTGGAAATGAGCGATCGCTCCATCCAAGTCTCCGCCCTGATGAAGCGCAACTCCCAGATTGTTGTGGGACTCGGGCGAGGTAGGATCAGCGACCACAGCCCGGCGGAACTCCTCAAGCGCCTGACTTTGATCGCCGGCGCGGGCATACAGCAATCCCAACTCATTGCGATATGTAGCGGTCGAGGGGCGTTCCTGCACCGCTTCAAGAAGATTCGCGATCGCGCCTGGGAAGTCGCCCGTCTGAGCGAGGGCAAAGGCCAATTCCTTGTGCGCTTCCGGAAAATTCGAATGCAGCCCCAGCGCAGCCTTTAGCGCTTTTATCGCTCCTGGGTAGTCGCCTTTCAAATCCAGCGCGGCTCCGAGGTTATAGAGAGCGTCCGCGTATCGAGGATTCAATTCGAGCGCCTTATTGAATTCCTCGATGGCTTTTCCGACGTGGCCCGTTCTGCCCAAGGCAAAGCCATAGTAGTTATGTGCTTCTGCCGATCGGGGGTTCTCTGCGACGGCATGATCGAGAATCGGTACGGCCGATTGAATCTCGCCTTTCTCGAGCAATTCTATTCCGTCAGAGAGTAGAGCGGGCTCGCCATTTGTGGATTGCCCGCTCCCTGCGCTACAGGAGGACCAAATCATCAAACAAATTGCAACCGCTTGTCTCACCAGTAGAAGTGTACTCCCAACTGGAGTTGTCGCATGTTCTGGACGATACCGAAGATCTCCCCAGCCGTTGAACTGTCAATGGCTGTGGACGGGTCGCCCAGGTTCTTGTGGTTCAAGGCATTTAAGAACTGGGCCTGGAATTCGAACCTCATTTGATCATTGATCTTGAAGTCTCTTGCCAGGGCCCAGTCTGCATCCCAGAAGGCCGGCCCCCTCAGTATGTTCCTTCCCGAGTTTCCAAACGTGTATAGGGCAGGGCGCCTGAAGGCGCTGGGATCGAACCACTTGGTGGCGGTCGGATTGTTGACCGTGCCACTCCCTAACCGATCCGGACGGAGGCCGCAGCATGGGGAATTCAGAGAGGATGTGTCACCCATTACGGGACTAAATGCATCACCCGACATCCAACGAGTGACACCGGACCACTTCCAGCCCGACACCAGTAAGTTCACTGCAGTGTTACTGTTCGAGAGTAAGGCCTTGCCGTGTCCGAAGGGTAGATCCCAGACGTGCCCAACCGAAATGATCATGGCACGTTCGCCATCCGGCACTGCCCTATCCAGGTTGGAATTGAACACGTCGGTGGCAGCATTATGCAGACCAAAGTCATACGCCTTTGACCAGGTTACGGCGGTAGTAAGGGTAAAGCCCTGCGAGTACCGTTTGACCATGTTGATCTGCAGACCATTATAGCCGGAACTTGTCTGATTGGTCTGATCGTACGCCGGCACATAGTAGCCATAGGCGGCGTAGGGATAGCGAGTCAAGAGAGATTCCTGGGTCGGAGTTGGCCCGGGACGCGGCGCATTGTGGTCAACACGATAGAATAGGTGACGGGTCGCGTTGCCCACATAAGCGGCGGAGAGTGTGAGGTTATTGCCGAAATCATGCTCGACCGTTAAGTTCCATTGATCCACGGAATTTGTGGGGTTGTGAAAGTCCGTGCCAAAAGCTGTCGAGTAGGATGGAGTTGGATATTCCCCCGGATTGCCCGCCGCCGCCAGGATATCGAAGCCGGAGACGAACGAGGCAGGCGGCGTTGAAAAGGTGATCGCCGGCGTGTAATTGCCGAGTATCTGCGAGATCGTTTGACGAGTAGAAGTTGGCCAGTCATTGGTAATGGCCCCAAAGTTGGCGCCATAGAATCCGATGGGGTAGCTCTTGGCATAGCCTGCGCGCACCACCGTTCCCGGCAAAACCTTGTAGGCGAATCCGATGCGAGGGGCGAAGTTCCACCAATTGTTCTCGACCCCTGCCGTAGGGCCGACGTTGCCGTAATTGGCGATGATCGTGTTGGTGTTGGTGAAGTTAAAATTGGCGATGCCACCCTTGAAAGGTGATGTCGGATAGCCGATGTAATCATACCTCAGACCCAGGACAGCCGTGAGTTTTGGCGTCACATGCCAGGTGTCCTGGATATAGAAGGCATCGCGCTTCTGATTGGCCGCCGGCAGAGGGTTCGCGTAGATGATCCGCGAGAACACGCTTGCCTGCCCAAGGAGGAACGAGGCGGTGCTCAACCCCGAGCCCGGTACCTCTGACGCTCCTGTAATAGTTTGGGAGAAACCATTGTTAGGGCAAACGCCGCTGGCGTTCCAGCATCCATAATCGCCTTGAGAAGAGCTATCAAATCGATGGTCGTTGGCGAAGTCGATTTCCGTGCCGAACTTCACAGTATGCCTGCCACGCGTCCAGGTGGCAATGCCCACGTAGTCGTAATTTCCCTCATTGTCGACTTGGTGGGCGTGGTCGGTGTTGCCGAGCAGGAACCCTCCCACCGGTCCGCCAATCCTAAATCCTGCCAAGCCTCCACAACTCGGGCACGCATCATTCAGTCCGTGGAGACCGATGGCCTCCGAGCTTGCTGCGGTTTGATCCAGGGCGTTTTGGGAAAACCGGTAAATCATGTCGCCAAACCGTGCCTCGACCACGAAGCTCGGGGTGAAGACGTGAACGAAGTCGACCGCGATCATGTCTTGCGATCCTTTTCCCTGTCCACAATTCGGCAAGGCCAGCGGAGGCGCCGCGCCGGTACCAAAAGCGGAGACGCTGGTGCAACCGGACACTTGCCAATTATGAGTGTAGCGACCAAAGAAACGATTGGACTCATTGACTACATAGTCCACCCGCTCAAAGGTGCTGTTGTCGCTGGTGAGACTGCCCAGCGCAGCAATGAAGTTGTTGTCGGTGCCCGACCCGGTGTTGGGAAGAGGTATCGTGGCCAGGAGCTTGGCCGACACCGGGTCAATTCTCGCCGGGTCCATCTTGTTCAGAACGCCCTGGTAGTTGAACTGGCTTCGTCCTGTCCCATCGGCGTTGCCGGTGGCCGGATCATAAATCGGGTGGCTTGTGGTAGGGTCGCTCGTTAATAAGGAACTGAAATCGCCGTTTCGGAAAGGGGCGATGGGCACGGTGAGCAGACGGGCGGCTCCCGATCTGATTCGCACTCCCTGGTAGCCGCCAAACACGAAGAGCTTATTCTTCTTGATGGCGCCGCCGGCGGTGGCTCCAAACTGGTTCCATACAAAGTGGCTGGTAGAAGTCGGCTCGGTGAACGGATTACGCGCCGAGGTCGAATTCACCTGGTTAAATTCGTAAGCTGTCCCGTGCCACCGGTTGCTCCCTGATTTGGTGGTCATAACCGTGACCAAGCCTTGGGATTGTCCGAATTCCACATCATAGTTGCTGGTGTTGCCGGTGACCGATTCCAAGGCATCGAGAGGCGGGACAACGTTCGCCGCCCCGCCGATGGGTTCTGTGTTCAATATGCCATCCAGCAGTTGCACATTCTGCTGCGATCGCCCGCCATTCACGCTTACTGAAATATAGCCCTCGCTGCCGGCTGAGGGTAAGCCGCTTTGCCCAGGCGGTTCCATGACGCCGGGCAGTAGCTTCACGAACCCAGTGGCGTTGTTATGGGCCACGGGGATCGAGTCCAACTGCCTGGAAGTGATCGTTCCTGAGATCTCCACCTTTTCCGTCTGCAGCGACGGCGGAGCGCCGCTTACGGTGACCTCCTGCTGAACGTTGCCGACAGTTAGCGCTGCGTCAACTGCGATCGTGTGCCCAATAGTAACAGCAAGGTTCTCCTGCCGAAAAACCTTGAACCCTGCAGCGCTGATCTCCACGGTATAGGTTCCAGCGATCAGGCTGGAGACGGTGTAGTAACCGGCATTGTTCGACTCAACTGCAGTTTGCACCCCTGTCTCAACGTTGGTTGCCATGATCTTGGCGTTGGGAATCGCTGCTCCCGACGGATCGGTCACCAACCCGGTGATTGCACCATAGACGCCCTGTCCCTGCGCCTGGACGTTACGCGGCAGGAATTGCGCGATCAGAACCAGCAAGACTAACCCTAAGCATACCCTTCGACTCATGCGCGTTCCTCCTTCGTGCGTTGGCCCTTTTGATCCTCACCCCGACGCAGGAAAACAGCGATTCGCCTCCCCAAAAGCAGCCGTTCGCTGGGAACTAAGAAATAAGATTTAGCTTCCGGAATCCCGTGAGTTTCGTGCAGGCGGACAGTAGTATAGGTTACGGCAAATGTCAAGGACTATTTTTGACACTATTGTTAACAGAATTGTGACAAAGGTGTTGACTGCAGCGAGCCTCTGAGCGTAGCATCCGTGAAGACTGAGGAGGAATCCCATGGATCCCATCGGGCGCAAGCTCGAAAAGCTCTTCGATTTAAGTGGGCGCGTGGCGTTGATTACCGGCGCTGGTTCTGGCTTTGGCGAAATAATTGCCACAGGATTCGCGAAATACGGATGTGATGTCGCTGCCGCCGACGTGAACTTCGAGGCTGTAAAGCGAACGGCCGAGGCAGTAGCCGGACACGGGCGGCGTTCAGTGGCGCTGGCTTGCGACGTCGCATCACCCACCGAAATCGAAGCGATGGTCGACGCTGCCGTCCGGCAACTTGGAACCATCGACATCCTAGTCAACTCTGCGGGTGTTTCGCAACATCAGTTGGCGGTGGATCTGCCTGTGGAGGCGTGGGACCAGGTCATGAACGTCAACCTGCGCGGCACCTTCTTGTGCTCGCGAGCGGTCGCGCGTGTCATGCTACCGAAACAACGAGGATCAATCATCAACTTCTCCTCCATCGCCGGAGTTGTAGGCACAGGTCGTGGGAACAACGTTTATTCCGCCAGCAAGGCTGGGGTCAATGGCTTAACCCGGCAACTGGCAATTGAATGGGCGAGTTTCGGTATCCGCGTCAATGCCATCGCCCCTTGCCAGTTCCGGACCCCTGGCCTCCTGGAGGTCATGGCCGACAAGCAGTTTGACGCGGATAAGCTCATGCAGACCTGGGTTTCGAAGATTCCTCTTGGGCGCGTGGGTGAATCCGAGGAGATTGTGGGACCCGCTTTATTTTTGGCGTCAGACGCATCTTCAATGGTGACAGGGGTGATTTTGCCGGTGGATGGAGGATATCTTGCCCAGTAGGCTGGCAGCATGCGGAAAGTGGGCTGGGGGTAAAGCATGATGGAGGACGGGAACTCAGGCTCGGCGGTCGAACTGAAGCGACCAGTTCAGATTGGCATTGTAGTTCGAGATCTCGATCGCGCGACGCAGTTACTGACATCTCTCTTCGGCATCGGTCCTTTTCGTTTCATCGAGTGGCCGAACCGCCCCGACTCCAAGTATTATTATCGAGGCAAGGAGGAGCCCATCAAGCTGCGGCAGGCATTTGCCCAGGTCGGGCCGCTGGAATTGGAACTGGTCCAGCCCTTGGAGGGCGAGCACAACGCCTATCGTGAATTCTTGGACCAAAAGGGTGGGGGCATCCATCATGTCCTTTTTGAGACGGATGACATGGATCAGGTGGTGGGTATCCTCTCAAAGCACGGGATCGGCGTGGTGCAGGCTGGCACGGGAATCCGGCCCGGCACGCGTTGGTCACTGTTGGACACTCAGGACCTGGTTGGATTCCTGGTTGAGTTGCGGCACCGCGCTCCCGGATGTGACGGCAGCTCAATCCCGAATGATTGAGTATCTGACTCGTGGGCATTACGTTTCAGGTGAACCCACCATCAGCCAGACATCAGCTTCATGCAGGTCAATTTCTAATTAGACGGAAAATCCATGGTCCAGACGGCGCTTCAGAGAAAAAAAACCGGTGTAGTCGGCTGTGGGAAGGTTGCCGCAACTCACGCGATGGCTTGGCGCAACCTACCCAATTCGGAATTTGTCGCGGTGTGTGATGTCGCGCCCGAACGCGCCCAGGCTCTGGCTGCGAAATTCGGAGTCCACGCCTATTCCGATCTGGCCGAGATGATCGAGAAGGAACGCATAGAAATACTGTCAGTTTGCACCCAACATACCCAGCACGTTCCGCCGTTGGAGGTCGCCGCTGCACGTGGTGTCCACGTCATTGTTGAGAAGCCACTGGCAGTAGATCTGCCGTCGTGTGATCGCGCCATCGCGGCGGCGAAGGCCTCCGGAGTAAAACTGGGTGTTGTCAGCCAGCGGCGATACTACGAGCCGGTGCTGCGGATGAGGGAAGCGATCGATTCAGGGAAAATTGGAAGGCCCGCTCTGGTCTCGGTGGTCATGCTGGGATGGCGCGAACCCGCTTACTACACCCTGGATGCCTGGCGAGGCACCTGGAAGGGCGAAGGTGGGGGCGTGGTGGTCAGTCAGGCGCCTCACTATCTGGACCTGATGAGTTCGTTTATGGGGCCGGCGTCCCAATTGTTTGCCTATTGGGACAACTACAACCATCCGGCTATCGAAGTGGATGACACGGTTGTCGCCGTGGTCAGGTTTGTGAGCGGGGCCACGGGCTCGATAGTTCTGAGCAACTCTCAGCGTCCGGGCTTATACGGGAAAATCCAAATTCATGGGTCGTCGGGTGCATCGGTGGGTGCCGAGACCGACAGCGGATCCCCTTTTATCTCAGGAGTCACTGAAAAGATGGAGCCGCCCTTCAATGATCTCTGGACGATTCCTGGCGAAGAACATCTGCTTCCGGTTTGGAACCGTGAGGATCGTTCACGCCCTTGGGATGTGATGACACACTACCACGAGTTACAACTGGGGGACTTTCTCGCTTCCGTGTTGGAAGACCGGCCCCCAGAAATTGACGGTGAAGCGGGCCGGAGAGTCGTAGAACTCTTCACGGCGGTCTACCTTTCCCAGCGTGATCGAAAGCCGGTTGATTTTCCGCTTCCACCTGTGGAATTCAGGCCGGAGGGAGACGATGCAGAAAACCACAGCCGCTAAACAGGATACGGCTCTGCTTCTCGACTTGTACCGCAGGATGCTTCAGCTCCGTGAGTTTGAGCTGAAGGTGCAGGAGCTCTATCGCAATGGGCAACTCCCAGGCTTCGTGCACCTTTACATTGGAGAAGAAGCGGTCGCGGCGGGTATCTGCGCCAATTTGGAGCGCCGCGACTTGGTTTACAGTACCCATCGGGGCCATGGTCATGCGCTGGCGAAGGGAGTTCCCGCCCGCTATGTGATGGCGGAACTATGGGGAAAAGCCGCCGGCGTCTCCGGGGGACGCGGCGGAAGCATGCACATGTATGCCTCCGAATATGGCTTCATGGGAACCAATGGCATCGTTGGTGCGGGAATTCCGCTCGCTACCGGGGCCGCGTTGAGCGCCAAGCTGAGGAAATCCGGCCAGGTGGTGGTGACTTTCTTTGGCGATGGCGCCGTGAATAGCGGGTCATTTCACGAAGGCGTTAACTTCGGAGCGGTATGGAACCTGCCAGTAGTCTACGTCTGCGAAAACAACCTGTACGCGACCGAGATGGCTTTCCACCGTGCGACCAAAAACACCAGTGTTCAGAGCCGTGCCGCTGCCTATAAACTTCCCGGGGTAGCAGTGGACGGCAACGACGTGGCGGCGGTATGCGAAACTGGCAGAGAGGCAATTGATCGCGCCCGATCCGGTGGAGGCCCCACCCTGATCGAAGCCAAGACTTACCGCTTCGTGGGACATCACGAAGGCGATCCCGGAACGGGCTATCGCACAGAGGAAGAATTGGAACAGTGGAAGGCGCGCTGCCCCATAAAGGTGCTGCGGCGGGAACTCCTGAACAGTGTTACCGACCCATTGGAGTCGGTCGAAAGAATTGAGGAAGGGGTTCAGCAATGGCTTGATGATGCCGTGCAATTCGCCAGACATACTCCGGAGCCAGTTGCTTCAACGATTTTGGACCACGTTTTCTGCTGATAAGGTTCGAGGAGGACGGCATGGCGGAAGCAATGCGGGAAGTACGTTACGTCGACGCCGGCGTGGAGGCGCTTCACGAGGAAATGCAGCGCGATGAGACCATTATCTATATCGGTCAGGGCATTGGGCCGCGCGGAGGCAATTTTCGGCAGACCCGCGACCTCTGGAAGGAATTTGGCGACGAACGCCTTCGCGACACAGGCATCTGTGAACTGGGAGCTACCGGAGTGGCCATCGGCGCAGCCATGGCCGGCAGTCGGGCTATCGTCGACGAGGTGTTCCTGGACTTCTCCCTTGAGGCCATGACTCAGATAGTGCAGCAGGCGGCGAATATCAGCTATGCCTCCGATGGGAAGATCAGGGTTCCGGTCATCGTTCGGGCCGCGATGGGTTCGGTAGGAAGCGCCGGGTCCCATCATTCCCACACCTTTTATGGTTGGTTTGCGAGCATTCCGGGTCTGAAAGTGGTCGCTCCGGCCACGCCCTACGACGTCAAGGGTCTCTTGAAAACTGCATTGCGTGACAACAATCCCGTGATTTTCGTCGAACACAAGGGGCTCTATAACCAGAAAGGGATGGTGCCGGAAGGGGAATACCTTATTCCATTCGGAGAAGCCCGAATTCATCGCGAGGGCAAGGACATCACGCTGGTCGCGGTCTCAAAAATGGTGAACGTGGCACTCCAGGCGGCGGCGGTTTTGGAGAAAGAGGGCATCTCGGCGGAAGTCGTCGATCCTAGAAGCATCGTGCCGCTGGATCGGAAGGCAATCGCCGCTTCCATCGAAAAGACGGGCCGTCTGGCAGTAATCGACGAGGCTCAGTCCATGTGCGGCTTTTCGGGCGAGATTCTAGCCCTAGCGTGTGAAGAATGCTTTGACGCGCTTGACCTATCGCCCTTCAGGATCTGTTCGTTACCGGCTCCCAATCCGTTCAGCCCGGTGCTGGAACGAGAAGTGATACCTTCTGTGGAGCGGGTCGCTTCTGAAATTCGCGTGCGGATGAACAACTGAGGAAGGAAAACTGCTTGAGCAACAACGTCGTTATGCCTCGTCTCGGCCTCACGATGGAGGAAGGCTCGGTCGTATCATGGAAGAAGCAGTTAGGCGAGCGCGTGGAGAAAGGGGAGGTTCTCTTCACCGTTGAAACCGACAAGGCTGAAATGGAGGTCGAATCCGCCCAGAGCGGATATCTCAATTCGATTCAGGTTGAACTTGGGGAAAAGGTGCCAGTGGGCTCAATAATCGCGATTCTGGGTAATGACCCTGGGATGGCTGCACCAGCAAGTTCCTCCCCGGCGGCTGCCACAGCTTCAACTTCCGAAGCAGCCGTCCCCATCAGGAAACCTGCGGCGGATAACCAGCGTAGTTCGAACCGTGATGAAAAGACGCCGGCGGAGGTCTCGCCGCCCGAGCACGTTGCCAGTCCGCGCGCTCGACGGCTGGCAGAGAAGTTGGGACTTGATATCGCTAGCGTTCGGCCGCTTCGGGGCCAGCGTATCGTCGAAGCTGATATTCGTCGATTCCAGGCGAGCCGGGAACAAGGGGCAGCAAATGAGCGTTCAACGGTACCTGTTGCACTTAATCCGTCCCTTGTGAGCCGTGCCTCAACGGTTCGCAAGATCACTGCCCTACGAACCGCTCAGAGTTTCCACACCGCACCCCATTTTTATCTTGGAGTTGAAGCCAACGCCTCGGATCTTATCCGGCTTCGCGAGCAATTGCTGGACCCGTGCAGTCGCCAGGCCGGTGTGCGGCTAACCTATACCGATTTCTTTCTACGGGCGATGGCTCTGGCGCTGAAGGAATACCCGCAAGTAAACGCCTACTGGTTCGATGATGACGTTCGCCTCAGGGACTCGATCGACATCGGTTTCGCCGTCGCGACTGCCGCCGGGCTAGTCGTGCCGGTTATTCAGAAGGCCGATCAACCGCTCTTCGATCTGGCGCGCCAGCGGCACGCCCTGGCCGAGAAAGCGAAGGCACAGAACCTTACCTTGCCGGAGCTGGAAGGTGGTGGCGCAACTTTGTCGAACCTCGGCAGTTCTGGAGCCGACTGGTTCGAAGCCATCTTGAATCCTCCTCAGAGCGCCATCCTGGCTACCGGCCGCATTGCCAAGCGAGCTGCGGTAGTGCAAGACCACCTGGAAGTTTGCCCTACAATTATGTTGTCGCTTTCCGTCGACCATCGAGTGCTCGATGGAGTCGCGGGCTCAGGCTTCTTACGCCGGATCAAAGATCTGATCGAGAACCCGGCGGTCATGCTCTTGTAACTAACGTTCATATTCATTTCTAACTTTCGCAACGAGTCCGGAACCCGTTGCGGCATTGGCTGTGTGCTCGGCGTCGTAAAGAGTAATGCTGAATGAACCGGGGAAATTCACTCCGCCCTTCGACAGATCTTGTCGGGGACCGCACCCGGCGCAAGATCGCCCGAAGGCTGCTACCTTTTCTCTGCTTGCTGTATTTTTCCGCTTACTTGGACCGGGTGAACGTAGCTTTTGCGAAGCTCACCATGACGGCGGACCTCCACTTTTCCGAAGCTGTTTATGGATTCGGCGCTGGAATCTTCTTTATCGGCTATCTGCTCCTCGAAATACCAGGTGCGCTGATTGTGGAGCGCTGGGGGGCCCGGAGATGGTTTGCGCGCATTCTGGTTTCCTGGGGATTGTGCACAATCCTCGTAGGCTTCGTAAAGACACCCGCGCAATTCTACAGCGCGCGGTTCTTGTTGGGAATCGCGGAGGCCGGATTTTACCCGGGCATCATCGTCTATCTCACGCACTGGTTCGCTCGTGATGATCGCGCCCGGGCGATGGCAGGATTCATTGTCGGCATCCCGGTATCGCTTGTGCTCGGTGCACCAGTCTCAGCTTTGGTGCTGCGCGTGCATTGGCTGGGCCTTCCCGGATGGCGTTGGGTCTTCATCCTCGAGGGGCTGCCGGCAATCGTCCTGGGTGTGGTGACGCTCTTCTATTTGACCGATAATCCCGGTGAAGCCAACTGGCTGGAGGCCGAGGAACGGGCCTGGATTACGCAGCAATTGGAGCGCGAGAAAGCTGAGAAGAAAGCGGAGGGCCGTCTCAGGCTACGAAGCGCCTTCCAGGACCGGAGCGTGCTAATGTGCGCGCTCTCGATTTGTCTGGCCAATATTGGCAGTTATGTCTTCGTCTTCTGGCTACCAACGACGATTCAGAAAGCTTCTGGCTATTCGCCGGCGCTTTCGGCGCTTTATTCTGCCCTGCCTTATGCCTTGGCCGTGATATTTGTCTTGTGGTCAGGCCGGACCTCCGACCGCATCGGGAAGCCAAAATTACAGACTTCCGTTTTGATGGTGGCCGGAGGCTTACTTCTCACTCTCAGCGCTATGCCCGCCCCATTCCCACTGACCATGTTTTGGCTTTGCCTCACGGCAGGTGCCCTTATCGCTTGGCCCCCTCCCTTTTGGGTCTTGCCCACGGTGCTGTTAGGAAAGTCCGCCCGAGCCGCCTCCATCGGTCTCATCAACATGATGGCCACCACTGGAGGCTTTCTGGGACCCTCTATTGTGGGTTATCTGCTTTCGGCCGGTTACTCCAACCGAGCGGTGACTGTCCTTTTGTCCACTTGCCTTATGGCAGCTGCTATCAGCATTCTGGGCGTTAAGACCATCAATGAACGTCACACTAACCTGAGAGAGATTTAGCGCAGTCGATGAGGATCCCTGTGTCGCTTTCGATCTGGGGAATTGCAGCTGTGAATCTCCCAAAAGTTGCTTGGACTGCTGCCGGAGTATTTACCCGCAAGCCGTGAGACGGAGATTGAGAGCGGCCTGAGACGTGTGGGCTGCATTTCTTTAATGGGAGGATATTGCGTTTGTATTGGCCAGTTCGGCTCGAAGCTCCGCCGCCTTCTTGGGCTGTTTCAGAGCCTCATAATCCATGGCAAGGTCTTCGCGTGCGTATCTCAGCCAAGTCACCGGTGGGTTGCTCTGCGTTACCAGAATCCGGCATCCCGCAAGGCTCTCTGCCGCAGCCTCCTGGTGGCGACGCTGGTGGAGAAGCACGCGTCCCAGCTTAATCCGGGCGATCGCCAGATAGGGATGATCGGCTGAGAGCGTGTCAGTGTAGCGCCGGACAACTTCCCGCAAAAGCCTCTCGGCGCGAATGTACTGTTTCCGTTCGATATACACACTTGCCAGGTTAGACAGGGCATTGGCGATGTAGTAGTGCCTGTCACCGTACACCCTCCGATAGATGCGGGTGACGCGGTTGAAGTCCGCTTCCGCTTCGTCCAGTTTCCTCTCCTGCATTGCCACTTTGCCAAGATCATTGAGCGCCGACGCAACCCGGGGATGCACTTTGCCGTAGACGCGCTCTTGAATGGCGAGTGCCGGCTGGAGCAGGCCCGCCGCCTCCTCATAGTGTTTTTCGTCGATCAACACGCGTGCCAGCAGGGTCATCGCTGACGCTGTCTCAGGATGATCCTTGCCGAACCAGGACCGGATGATATCCAGTGCTTCCCGGTTGAACCGCTCGGCCTCCTGATAATGAGCCCGCTCAACCTGGATGGCGGCGAGATTTAGCAGATCCTCGGCGACGTTGGGGTGCCGATTGCCGTACAGTTGGCGGTCCATGTCAAGAACCCGCCGGTTCAGCGAGTCGGAGGCACCGTAATGGCCTGCGTAGAAATGCGAGTTCGCCAGATCTGTCAGGCTCACTGCAAGGTCTGCAGTTCGACCCCCTGGTGCCGACTGCACCTGAACAGCTTCGTTGAGCACCTTTATTGCCTGGTCGTACTCGCCCCGGTTCTCCAGCACCCTTCCGAGTGCCGACATAGCCTTCGCCACTAACGGGTGTTCGGGCGGCAAGTGCCGCCGTGCCATGGCAAGCCCCTGCCGCACAAGTCGCTCAGCATTTTCAAACTGAGCTTGGTCGGCTCGAAGTAGGCCGAGCGCCACCAGGCTGTTCGCCACCTCGGCGTGGTCATGGCCGAAGACCGATTTGCGCTTCTCCAGCGCGGCACGCAAGAGTGAATCCGCTCGATCGAACTCTCCCAGATTCTGGCAGACGCTCCCCAGGGTCTCATAGAGTTCGGCCTGGAGTTGAGGCTCCGCATTGAGGATCTGCGCCTCTTGAATACCTCGGTCAAGGAGCGTCACCACGCGCAAGTCCTCGGACGGCCCGACCGATTCGTCGCCGCCCTGGAACAGGTTCAGCACGAAGCGCTGAATCCGTTCGGTTCGGGCCGCCTCTGCCAGGGCTGCATTGCGCGCGCTCGCCAGCCGCATGGTGTAGAAAATCACCAGCCCCAATACAACCGTCGCCGCCAAGCCGGTCGCGGCTACGGCGCGTCGATTGCGCCTGACGAACTTGCCCATGCGGTAGCCAAATAAAGGGGGCCGGACATCCAAAGGCTCGCCGGTCAGGTAGTGGTCGACATCGCGTATGAGCGCTTCAACCGAGCGGTACCTCCTCTGGACGTCTTTGTGCATTGCCGTGAGACACAGCACATCCAGGTCGGCCCACGACACCTCGCTGGCCGATGGGATGCCCGAACTGCTGCTCGGCACTGCGGCCGCCAGCCTGGCGACTGCCGATGGCTTATCCGGCTCCCTCTCCACAATGATTGTTTCGGCTTCCGCCCGCGTCCGATGCGACAAATCCAGGGGAAGCCGTCCGGTTAGGAGTTCGTAAAGAATGACGCCGAGAGAGTATACGTCGGTATGGATCCCTACTCGTTCGCCGCGCACCTGCTCGGGGGCCGCGTAAGCAGGCGTCATGAAGCGTAGTTCTGTTATCGTTTGATCCGCCGGCTGATCAAGAGTGTCGATCTGTTTGGAGATGCCAAAGTCAAGAAGCCGAACGGTGCCGTCGGCTTTCACGAGCATATTAGAGGGCTTTAGATCACGGTGAATGACTGCTTGTGCATGTGCATATTGTACCGCCTCGCACACAGCGCGAAAGAGGCGCAGACGCTCCTCAATCGGGCACCGATGCTGGCTGCAATAGTCCGTCAACGGGATGCCTTCGACGTATTCCATCACGAAGCAGGGCGTCCCGTCGGCGAGAGTGTCCGCATCGTAGAGCCGCGCGATAGATGGATGATTAAGCTGCGCAAGAGTCATCTGTTCACAGGCAAAACGCTCTCGGCGAGCGGGTGAAAGCCAGGCATCGCGCAGGATCTTGATCGCGACCAGGCTGCCGAGATCGTCACGCTGGGCAAGGTATACCACTCCCATGCCGCCCCGGCCGAGGATTCCTTTGATTTTGTAGGGACCAAAGCCCTGCAGTGCAGGCAAGGAAGGTGTCATTTCGTCCAGCACCTGTCGTGCGATGTAAGACAGATCACGATCAAGCAGGGACGAGCTCAGGGCGTCCCCCTCCAGCAACGCAAGCACGTCGGCCATGAGGCTATGGTCGCCACCGCAAGCGGTCTTCAAAAAACACTCTCGGTCCGAAGGGGAAAGGTCGGCTGCCTCGTGAAACAGAGCCTGTATTCGCTCCCAATGTGGGCTATCCATGCTTGCCTTCCGATTTCAGACCTAGGGAGGACCCGGCATCAGCGGGCTCGACGAAGTTCAGTTGCCAGCCAGGCTTTGGCCGCTCGCCAATCGCGTAGGATGGTCGCCTCTGACATACCAAGCAGGGCCGAAGTTTCGCTCAGGTCGAGCCCTCCGAAGAAGCGACTCTCAACCACCATCGCTTGACGCGGGTTCATACGCGCCAACTCTTCAAGGGCCGCATCGAGGGCGAGGAGGTCCTCGCCACCTGAAGCCGTCTCCTGTAGCGAATCTTCAAACGTAACGATGATCGCCCAACGACCTCCGCGTTTATGCGCGTTCCGCCGACGAGCGGCCTCGACCAGGACCTCCCGCATCGCGCGCCCGGCAATCCGCTTGAAGTGCAGACGGGATGTTGAGGCGAAACGGGGCGAGTTCGCCAGTTTCAGCCAGGCTTCGTTGACAAGAGTTGTGGGGCTGAGCGTGGCACTTGAGTCACTGCGCCTGACACTGGAAGCCAGACGGCGAAGCTCCTCATAGGTGACGCTGTAGAGGTAATCCAGCGATTGCCTTTCCTGAGGGGTCTCGACCAGTCTACTGAGCCCGTAATCGTTTGACATTCGAAAATTCTCAAAGGGAATGACGGTCTCTCAGGCGTTTCTGCGCAATACATAATGAACGTCCACTACATGGAGACAGGCCATAGTCTTAGCGGAAACATAGTCTTCTTCAAAGAAAAAGGAACAACATTATAACACCTGTGTCCACCGAAAGCGGATGAAGGGGTAGTCTACTACTCTACTCCTTTTGCCCTTCTACTGGTATCACTCAGGAGTTATGAACTAGGCTGACAGACTTGGCGGTCCACGTCACGACAAAGGCGGGCTCCCGGCTCACGTTTGACATTATTGGCGACCTCACCAGACAGGGGTTGCGATTTGGGTTGGTTCCCGGAGGGCGAACCTACTGGTAATTTTGGTCGAAGCACCATTTCACGAAATCCGGTGTAAAGCGGCTGACCACAGCTGCCGGAATGTCACCAAGATTCATCTCGATGAACTTGAAGTCGATCGCTCCTTCAGGTTGGCCGGGTGGGTTTACTGTTGCCAATAGGTAACCGTACAGCTTTGTGCGAGCGTCGCGCGCTCGGCCCGACTCGGGTGGGAGCTGATACCGGACCGCTCCAGCGGTACCGACGACCCAGCCCGGAAGAATTCCGCCATTCTGGCGTCAGAAGTCAGTATTGAAGATGCCATCGATGAAGAGGTGCGAATGGCTGGCGAGAACGTACACGAGCTTATGTCGCAGTGATTGTAAATCGAGAAGCTCTTTGTATACCTGGATTCCGCTCGCTTCGCCTTGGGGCGAAGCACTCATGCTGTGGTCCTTCACCAGACTCTCAGGGAGGGCTTCATGCATACCGACCACCACCGTGTGGACGGAGTCATCAGCAGCATCGGCATCCAGCACCTTCTTCAGCCACTGTAGCTGCGCAGCATCGAACTGATCTGGCGTGGCGTTGTCCAGGTAGACGAAATCAACGCCATCTTTGATCCAGTGATAGTAGGGCTTGAGGCTGTGGTCCTGAGGGTTGTCCAGTAGCCGTTGCCGGCGGAGGTCTGGCGCGTCTAGCCAGTCTGCAAATTGGATCACATACTGCTCGCGAGTCTTGGGCGGAATGGTCTCGTGGTTGCCAATACCCAGATAAACCGGCAAGTTACCGAAAGGCTTAAGTTGATTCGCGATGAAGTCATCCCAGGCGGAGGTTTCGTAGGAAATGATGGTCATCGGTTGCTGGAGATGCTCAGGCTCGTGTTGCATGTCTTCATCAAAGTCGTAGATCTTGCGCAAATCACCGAGGTACCAATAGAACTCGGCCTTGTTCCGGAGGACGCTCGAGCCAATGGCGGGCATCACCACGTCCCCGCAATTTCGCGAGTCACCAGACACGGCAAATCGCCACGTGGCACCGGAAGGAGATTGAGAGGCTTCGGGACGCTTTGACCTGCACAGATACCGCCCAAGACCATTACCGCAAGGGCAGCCACTATGGCCAATCCGCTGGAATGGTTTACGATCAGGGCCTTGGAGCCTTCATGAGCGGACGAATGCGCCACTAAACCTGTCTTCCCCCTTTTCTAATTCTGAGTCTCGTTCTGAGTCTCGCTATTATTTCACAACTCCAATGGCAAACCCGATCTTGGTCTGGCCGCTCGACCAATCTCGTTGTTGTCCGTTTACACCAACAAAAGCAGACATCAGCTTCTTGCTTTCTGCTAGACTTCCAACAGACTGCGGCAAGAGTCTCGGCGGAGGCTGTGCTGAGTGTAGTGAACTATCTCGTGTTCGAACGATCCCGCAAGCTACGGGGATTCGTAGTCTCCTCTTGGTCTCGAAGTGGTAGAGAGCGGAATGGTTCTCCTGCTTGCCCAGGATTGCCGGATCGATTTCGCCAGGGCCCATAGCTCAGTTGGTCAGAGCGGCGGACTCATAATCCGTTGGTCGCAGGTTCGAGTCCTGCTGGGCCCACCATTTGTTTCCAACAGATTAGCCGAATCCGCAGAGGGCAGGCCGCGATCACTGTGCCCGAATTTGTGCCCTGTCCCCTCCAAAACCAGCTCCGATTGAGCGAAACTGCCCAGGGTCGCGATCGCGCCTTCTTGGCATGGCTGCGAATGTGGCTGTATCGTTCCAGGATCCTCTTGCTACACGTGACCGGCGAGCTGTTTGAGTGTCTCTTCGCTAACGTTGGGGTTCTCGGCCAGGCGGGAAATGAAGGTGTGGCGCAGGTCATGCCAGCGGTAGGACGCCCGCAGACTTGCAGACGCCAGCCAGTCGTTCTTCCATTCCCCCATGGGTCGAGAGAGGTCCACGGCCCAAATGCGGGGGATACGCGAATGACCGCCGATCCCGATCTTGTGGTAAGGGAACACGTAGGAACCAGGACCGGCATCAGGAAAGTTGGAGAGCCACATCGTCAGGACCGCACAGGCACGCCGGGTAAACGGAATGCAGCGCCCCGTTCCCGCTTCCGTCTTGCGCTTAGGGACGATCACTTGCCCGCTCTGGATCACTCCCTCGGCCCAGGCCACCCCAAATCTTGCCAGCGCAGCGCCTTGACTTCGCTCGCCCGCATTCCCGTATCACTAGACAGGCACAGTAAGGGAAGGATAGCCGGAGAACGGCTTCCCTGGGCGGCTTTGAGGAGCTTTTCCTCGTCTTCTTGGCTCACCGCCTTGTCCACATCGTGGTTTTCATCAAGCCAGCTCACCTCCTTCGCCATAACTTCATGCCAGACGCGGAACTTCTTGAGCACGCCACGCAGGGGTCCAATCTCGTAGTTGACGGTGCGGCCCGACACGCCGGCCGCAAGCCGTTTCCTCTGATAGTCGGCGATGTCGCGGCCATCCAGGTCACAAACGAGTCGCTTGCCGAACTCGTCTGTCAGGTGTCCGACACATTGCCGGTATGTCTCGAGACTGCTCTCGGCGATTCCAGTCTTGCCAGCAAGCCACTCCTTACCGGCCAGACCGATAAGCGGCGCCCGCTCACGCTTCGGGATGCGGTTGACATCAAGCTCCAGCTCGCGCCGCCGAGCCTTCTCAGCCTCTCGCACCACAGTCTTTGAGCTTGTTTGGGCCGACTCCCGAACCACCTACCCATTGAAACAAAACTTGTACCACCAAAACGTCACCACGCCTGTAAAAGCTCATCGCTTTTTCTTCTTTCTCGTTGTGATTCGCCTGTTACGGCGTACTTCGCTTAGTTTTCTTTCTCGCTCTAGCTTCCCCTTCTTGTTTTACCAAGCCAGCGTGTGTTGGCGCTGTCCCCAGCGCGAGCAAGTTTCGGAGCAGAGGTTCTGATTCAAATGGCGGGCCAAGAAGTACGGAGCCCCGCAATCGGGCTTGTGGCATCTGCGGAGCCGATCGGCAGGACTGGAGAAAAGGACCAAAAGCAGAAAACGCCAAAGGTTGCCGGAGCCGTAAATCAGTCGCCCTTGGGAGTACGCCAGAAATTCTCCCTCTGGCATCTCCTGACCAGAGAACCATATAGCCTTGTCGAGTTCTAAGTTAGGCCAGGTGTCCCGCAACTTACGGAATTCCTCTTGAGCCTGTTCTTTGTTTGCCTCCTCTATGTCTGGCCGAAAGGGATGGACGTTGCGCGCCAATCTTTCTGAAAAGCTGAGGGACCTCTCTGGCGCGGGTTCCCAGTGTTTGGGTGCGCCCTGGCGTCCGAGGTTTTCCCTTTAGACGCTTATAGGAGCTCGACTGCACGAGAAACCGCTTGGGAGCATCAGCGAGTTCTCGCAAGCGACCTGAAGTGTTGCGGCTGCTCACTACCGGCGCTAGGCGTACGTCCGCACAAGGCCAGACAGGATAAATTGGAAGATGGGAGGATGGGAGGAGAAAGCGCTGGCCGACCACGAGTGCGAGGCTTATAATCGCTTACACGAAAATCAGGTCGCCCGCAGCAAATGGCGGCGGAGTGGATCAAGACTTAAGTCTAGAGCATAAAAGCGAACGCTGAGAAGTAGATCCGGAAGCGATCCTCGGATACACCGCCGGGCCGCTCCTCGTTTCCTCGGAAGCAGAAATGCATGGCTCCGTAAACTCGCGTATTGTTTCTGGACCAGGCTCGCCACACTCCGGAGTGGGAAAGGGAGACTGGCGACCCGCCTTCATTCTGGCAGGATACAGGGGTTTACTCCTGCGTCTGTTCCTCTCGCTCCTGCTGGCCGCCCTCACCACGGCGTTGTGTCGTCACTTCTTGCCGGTCAACGCCACCACCGCCGGATTCGCTTACCTGATCGGCGTTTTGGTTGTCGCCACTGCCTGGGGTCTCATCGAGGCGACCCTCACATCCGTCGTGGCGATGTTGTGCCTTAACTATTTTTTCCTCCCGCCGGTCGGGACGCTTACCGTGGCAGATCCGCAGAATTGGATCGCGCTTTTTGCTTTTTTGGCGACATCCATTACCGCTAGCCAGCTTTCCGCCAGAGCCAAACGCCGCACCCGCGAAGCGCTTGACCGGCAGACAGAACTTGAGCGCCTCTACGCGCTTAGCCGGGCTGTGCTACTGAGCGACATGCGTCAGCCTCTGGCCAAGCAGATCGCCCACTTCATTGCCCAGACATTTGAGCTGCCGGCTGTGCAGCTTTATGACCGGACCACTGGGGAGATCCATCGGGCAGGCCCGGAAGAGATGGCGGCCGTGGATGACAAGTTGAAGGAGGCTGCGACACAAGGTACGCAGTTTCAGGATGCTGCCACTCAAACTACCGTTTCATCGGTGCGGCTCGGCGGTGAACCGATCGGCAGCATTGCCATCTGCGGCGCTTTGCCTTCTGACACAGCGCTGCAGGCGCTCGCTAATCTGGTCGCGATCGGCCTGGAACGGGTGCGAAGCCAGGAGGCCGCGAATCGTGCGGAAGCCGCTCGCCAGAGCCAGGAGCTCAAGTCCACCCTTCTCGACGCCATCGCCCACGAATTCAAGACTCCCCTAACGTCGATCAAGGCCGCCTCAACGGCACTGCTCGCCAATCCCCCGCCGGCTTCCGCAGATCGGCAGGAGTTCCTCACGATTGTGGACGAGGAAGCCGACCGCCTCTCGCGCCTGGTCACGGAAGCCATCCAGATGGCGCGCATCGAGGGCAGTAAGCTTCAGGTGGAATGCGAACTGCTTCCCCTGGAACCATTGATTTCAGGTGTGCTCCAGCAGATGAAGCCTCTAGTGGACGGGCATAACGTGGTGCTCGATCTGGCGTCAGGCCTGCCGCCAATCATGGCCGATCCCGAATTGATGCAGCTGGCCCTGCGCCAGGTGATCCGCAACGCCGTTAAGTACTCTCCACCTGAAGGCAAAGTGAAGATCAGTGCTTATCCAGCGGAACGAGGCGTTACGATCGCCGTCCAGGACGAGGGCTCTGGTATTCCTGAGGCCGAGCAGGCCAAAATCTTCGAACGATTCTACCGCAGCCCGCGCGACCGCGATCGGGTGACTGGCACAGGCATGGGGCTAACGATTGCGCGCGAGGTACTGCGGGCCCATGGCGGCGACATTTCACTCCACAGCGTGCCCGGAAAGGGATCGGAGTTCCTCTTCTTTCTGCCCCATAGCGAGGAGAAAACGACATGAGTGCCGGCCGGATTCTGGTGGTGGACGACGATCCGCAGATCCGACGGGTGATGCGAACCAGCCTTACCGGTCACAGCTACGAAGTCACCGACGCCAGGGCAGGTGAAGAAGCTCTGGACCGGCTTCGACGCGACTCATTCGACCTCGTGCTGCTCGACATGAATATGCGCGGAATGGGAGGGCTAGAAACTTGCCGCGCAATTCGGGCCAACCACTCCAATCAGGATCTGGCCATTATCATGTTGACCGTGCGCAACACGGAAAGGGACAAGGTTGACGCGCTCGACGCTGGAGCCGATGACTATGTCACCAAGCCGTTCAGCATGCCCGAGCTGCTGGCGCGCATCCGCGCCGCCCTGCGCCGCATCCCTGCCGGTCCGGAGGCCGGTCCGGAATCGGTAGCCCTGGGCGAGGTCGAGATTAATTTTGCCTCGCGCCAAGCCAGCGTCCGCGGCCACACGGTTCATCTGACTCCCAAGGAGTTCGATCTTCTTTCCTATCTCGTAGCGCATCCCAACCGCACTATTGCCCATCGTGAACTGCTTCAGGCGATCTGGGGTCCCGACTACGGCGAAGAGCTTGAATACCTGCGCGTCTTTGTCAATCGCCTCCGCAAGAAGATCGAGCCTGATCCCACCCATCCGCGTTTTCTGGTTACCGAAGCCTGGACCGGCTACCGTTTCTTTCTACCCGAATAGTCCTTCGCCTTTATACGAATTTTATGACGTGTTTATGCCTTGTTTATGCTCGCTGCGCTAGATTTGTTTTGCGCGGAGGGATGTAGCATGAACCTAGTACAGTTCAGCGGAGAGTTACCCGGCCTCGAGTCTGCGGCGCCCGAACATCCCGAAGGCGCGCAGCTTACCGTCAACGTGATCTATACCAATCCAGGCGGAACCCTGGCGGCGCTTGAGGAAGCCGAAGCCTTGGCATCGGATCTCAATAGGCGAATCAGACTGTTGGCGGCGCACGTTGTTCCAATCAGATTTCCGGTAGATTCGCCTCCGGTATCCCGCTCGTTTCTCGAACGCCGTCTTCTCGACCTTGTCGCCCGGGGTATCCAAGGTTTGATAGAAACCAGCATCAGCCTTTATCTGTGCCGTAATGCCAGACTGGGGCTACGCCAGGCTCTAGCGCCGCGATCGCTGGTGATCGTCGGCTGTGCGCGGCGGTGGTGGCCCTGGAAGGAAGAGTCCTTGGCGCGAATGCTCCGCTCCGAAGGCCACCAGGTAGTTCTCGTCAATCCCAGGCATGGAGGCTTCAATGTTGGATCTCTTCTATCTCGTGATCGGCACCCTGTTCTTCATTCTCTGCTGGGCCTTCACCAAGGCCTGTGACCGCTTGTAGGGAGGGCTTTTTCCCATGGACTACATCATCGCTGGTATTGCCGCACTGTTCCTGTTCGGCTATCTCGTCTACGCGCTGTTGCGCCCGGAGCGGTTCTAAGGAGGCTTCGATGACCCCAAGTGGAGTCTTGTACATTGTCGTGTTCTTTCTTTTCTTATTGGCGCTCACCAAGCCCCTCGGCCTCTTTATGGCGAACCTTTTTGAGGGCAAGCGCACCTTTCTGCATCCTTTGCTGCGTCCCCTCGAGCGGCTCGTTTACCGCCTATGCGGGATTCGCGAAGATGCCGAGCAGCGCTGGACCCAGTATGCAGCGTCTGTTCTCGCCTTCAGTCTTGTCAGCTTCCTGTTCGTGTACGTTATCCAGCGGCTGCAGGGGTTTTTGCCTCTCAATCCCATGGGATTCAGCACTGGTCATGCCCCCGGAAACGCCACCGCTCTGACACCGGATCTCGCCTTCAATACGGCCGTGAGTTTCATGACCAACACCAACTGGCAGGGCTATGGGGGCGAGACGACGCTGAGCTACTTCGTCCAGATGCTGGCATTGACCACCCAGAACTTCGTTTCCGCCGCTGCCGGAATTGCGGTGGTGATTGCACTCATTCGAGGCTTCGCCCGCAAGCAAGCGAATAGCATCGGCAACTTCTGGGTTGATCTCACGCGCGCCACGGTCTATGTGCTCCTACCCCTCGCCCTCGCGTTCGCCCTTTTCCTCTGTCTTCGGGGCGTCCCTCAAACCCTGAAGAGCTACCAGAGGGCAACCACGCTCGAGGGAGTGACGCAGACCATCGCGGTCGGACCGGTGGCATCCCAGGAGGCCATCAAGATGCTCGGCACCAACGGCGGCGGCTTTTTCAACACCAATTCAGCGCACCCCTTTGAGAACCCGACGCCTCTTACGAATTTCACCGAGACTCCTGGCCATCCTCATCATTTCATCCGGCCTCACCTACACCTTCGGCAAGATGGTGGGTGACACGCGTCAAGGCTGGGCGATATTTGCCGCCATGGCGGTCTTGTTCCTGGCAGGCGTCTTCATCTGTTATCCCGCCGAGCGCGCGGGCAATCCCATCTTGGCCCGATTAGGCGTCGAGACAGCGGCCACTCGGACCCAACCGGGCGGCAATATGGAAGGCAAGGAGGTTCGCTTTGGCCTCGCCAGTTCCGCCTTGTGGGCGACCGCCACCACCGACGCCAGTAATGGCAGCGTGAATAGCATGCACGATAGCTACACGCCACTGGGCGGGCTGATCCCGATGTTCAACATGCAAACTGACGAGGTCATTTTCGGCGGGGTCGGGTCGGGCCTATACGGCATGCTGCTGTATGCCATCGTTGGGGTCTTCATTGCCGGACTTATGGTGGGCAGAACTCCCGAGTATCTGGGAAAGAAGATCGAGCAGAAGGAAGTCAAGATGGCCATGGTGGCCATCATTGTGACGGCCTTCTCCATCCTGGTGTTCACTGCGATCAGCGTGGTCGTCCCGCTGGCAAAGGGAGGGTACTGGAACCCAGGGGGGGCCGCAATCGCCAATTTTAACAACGCAGGTCCTCATGGCTTCAGTGAGGCCCTTTATGCGTTTTCGAGTGCTTCGGAGAACAACGGAAGCGCCTTTGCGGGGATCACCGTCAACACTCCCTGGTACGATCTCCTGCTTGGCCTGGCGATGCTGATTGGTCGCTTTGGATTCATCCTCCCGACCCTCGCCATTGCCGGCAGCCTCGCAGCCAAGAAGAAGGTACCTACGACCAGCGGTACGCTCCCAACTCATGGCGCGCTTTTTGTGGGCCTCCTGGTGGGCGTCGTCGTCATCATTGGGGCCCTCACGTTCTTCCCGGCGCTCTCGCTCGGCCCTGTCGTCGAGCACTTCCTGATGCATGAGGGCAAACTCTTTTCAACCCTGCTATTTCCCATCTGGAGCTGATTTCCTATGGCTACAATCACGGCACCTCCCGTACGTGAAGATCCCGATACCGCGGCGCTGTTGCCGAAGAAGCTGGCGCGTGCCCGGCCGCTGTTTGACCCGCCCATCGTAAAGCGGGCCACTCGCGAGTCATTCGTGAAGTTGAATCCGGTAACCCTGCTCAAGAACCCGGTGATGTTCGTGGTGGAAGTCGGGGCCGCGATCACCACGATCTTTCTGGTTCGCGACATTTTCGCCCACGCTTCGGGTGTCGGCTTCACCTTGCAGATTGCGCTCTGGTTGTGGTTCACGGTCCTCTTTGCCAACTTTGCCGAGGCCATGGCGGAGGCGCGCGGTAAGGCCCAGGCGGATACGCTGCGCAAAACGAAGACCGACTCGCTGGCCCGGCGGGTTACCTCCGGAGCCAAGATCGAGATGGTGCCTGCTTCCAAGTTGCGCGCCGGCGACATCGTCATCTGTGAAGTCGGTGACATCATTCCAGGTGACGGCGAGGTGATCGAGGGAATCGCCACGGTGGACGAATCGGTCATCACCGGCGAGAGCGCTCCGGTCATTCGGGAATCGGGCGGGGATCGCAGCGCCGTCACCGGCGGGACCAAGGTGCTGTCAGACCAGATCCGCATCAAGATCACGTCGAACCCGGGCGAGACCTTCCTCGACCGCATGATCGCGCTAGTGGAAGGCGCGGAGCGGCAGAAGACGCCCAACGAGATCGCTCTGAACATCCTGATTGCCGGCCTGACCCTGATCTTCTTGCTGGCAGTAGTGACCCTGCAGCCCTTTTCGGCGTACGCCGTCAGCTCTACAGGCGCGGGCTCAATACCCAGCGTGGCCGTGCTGGTTTCCCTTCTGGTGTGCCTGATCCCCACTACCATCGGCGGACTGCTTTCGGCCATCGGGATCGCCGGCATGGACCGGGTGATGCAGCACAATGTGCTGGCCATGAGCGGCAAGGCGGTGGAAGCTTCGGGCGACGTGAATACGCTGTTGCTCGATAAGACCGGCACTATCACTTTGGGCAACCGCCAGGCAGTGGAATTCATCACCGTTGATGGGGTGCAGGAGGCAGAACTGGCAGACGTGTCGCAACTGGCAAGTCTCGCCGACGAGACGCCAGAGGGCCGCTCGATTGTCGTGCTGGCCAAAGAGCGATACAACCTGAGGGGACGGGAAGTTTCCCACCAGGAAGCCCATTTTGTACCCTTTTCCGCTTACACCCGCATGAGCGGAGTCGATCTGCACGGTCGCAGTTTGCGCAAAGGGTCCACCGAAGCCATAACCCAGTTTGTCATAGAACGAGGCGGGCGGGTTCCGCCGAGCTTCACCGATCTGTCGGATCGGATCTCGCGTAGCGGAGGCACGCCTCTGGCCGTCGCCGACGGCGACCAAGTGCTGGGTGTCGTCCATCTGAAAGACATCGTGAAGGGCGGGATGCGCGACCGGCTCGAACAACTGCGGGCCATGGGCATCCGGTCCGTGATGATCACGGGCGACAACCCACTGACGGCGGCCGCTATTGCCAACGAGGCTGGGGTCGATGATTTCCTGGCCCAAGCGACGCCCAAAGACAAGATGGACTACATCAAGAAAGAGCAGGCGCTTGGCCGTCTCGTCGCCATGACCGGTGATGGCACTAACGACGCGCCCGCGCTGGCTCAGGCCGACGTCGGCGTGGCCATGAACACCGGTACCATGGCGGCGAAAGAGGCCGGCAACATGGTGGACCTCGACAGCAATCCCACCAAGCTGCTGGAAGTCGTGGCCATTGGCAAGCAATTGTTGATTACACGCGGCGCGCTTACTACGTTTTCCATCGCCAACGATGTAGCCAAGTACTTCGCCATTATCCCGGCGATGTTCATGGCGACCTACCCGGCGCTCGCCTACCTGAACATCATGCGCCTGCACTCGCCGCAGAGCGCCGTCCTGGCAGCAGTGATCTTCAATGCTTTGATTATCATTGCGCTGGTGCCGCTGGCCTTGCGTGGGGTGAAGTACCGCCCGGTGGGAGCGGCCAGCCTGCTGCGTCGCAACTTGATGATTTACGGAGTCGGCGGCATTATCGCGCCGTTCCCGGGAATCTGGCTGATTGACCGGTTGCTGGCCGTGTTGCATCTGGCGTGACGTCACGACGGGTTGCCGCGCTACAGCGTCAAGATGGCAGCCTAGAGGCTGCCTCTACAGGAGAAGATCTGATGTGGAAACAGTTCGGACCCGCGTTCAAAATAACCCTCTTGATGACGGTCCTGACCGGCCTCGCTTATCCTTTGCTGGTGACAGGGCTTAGCCAGGTGTTCTTCTCCAATGCTGCCAACGGCAGCTTGGTCAGAGTCAACGGCCAGATTGTGGGATCTGCCCTGATTGGCCAGAACTTCAGCAAGCCCGGCTACTTTCACCCGCGTCCTTCCGCCACCGGCAGCGATGGCTACGACGCGTCGGCCTCGGCAGGTTCGAACCTCGGGCCTACGAGTCAGAAGCTGATGGATCGCGTCAAGGCTTCCGTGGAGCAGTTCCGCAAGGAAAATCCGGACTATGCGGGGCCGATCCCGGCGGACATGGTCACAACTTCTGGCAGCGGTCTCGACCCTGATATCAGTCAGGCTTCAGCGGAAGCGCAAGCGCCGAGAGTGGCCAAGGCCCGTGGGGTCTCCCTCGACCAGATTCAGCAGGTGATCAACGCGCGAGCAAAGGGTCGAATCTTGGGCTTCCTGGGTGAACCCCGGGTGAACGTCCTCGAGGTGAACCTGGATCTGGATCAGCGGCTTCCCGGCAAGTCTGCCGAAGTCAAAAGATAGCGCCTTCAACGCAGCGGAACGCTAGCGTCGAGGCAAGCGCGGCCTGCACCTGGGTAGAGGCACCCGGCCTGCGGGATACCGGGCGAGGAACCACTTCTCCGTGAACCCATTGACCCTTTTCGGGTTATTCGCCGTTTCCATGATGCTTATCTGCTACGCGCTGGAGAACCGCAGCCCGTGGTTTATTTTCGCCTTTAGTGTACCTTGCGCCTTGGGCTCAGCCTACGGATTTCTCCAAGGGGCTTGGCCGTTCGGATTGGTCGAGGCTGTCTGGTCCGCAGACGCTTTTGGCGGACACGCCGGGCATCGTGACGTTCTCCTCTTAGCCGTTTCCTGCTATCGTCCGCCGCGGACTTTATCTTTTCCCCTACTTTTCGTCATAATGGCGTCAGGAGGGTGAACTTCCGTGCCTCAACCGTACCTTGCCCGCCGCGATCCTGAAGCTTTGCTGCGCCAGATCCAAGCCGAGGATCAGTATCAGCAGCGAGGGAGATTGAAGATCTTCTTGGGTTACAGCTCCGGCGTGGGAAAGTCGTTCCGCATGCTTGACGAGGGACGCCGCCGCTTGGAACGCGGTGAGGATGTGGTAGTCGGCGCACTGCAGCCGGAGGCTCCCCCCGAGGTCCAGTGTCTCCTGCCGAAGTTCGAAACCGTGCCGATGAAGGACGTCCAGGGCATAAGGGTGATGGACGTGCCGGCGATCCTGCGGCGGCATCCTCAGGTGTGCCTGGTCGATGGGTTGGCCTACGATAACCCGCCTGGCAGCCGCCACGCCAAGCGCTGGCAGGACGTCGAGGAGCTGCTCGAGGCGGGAATCTCGGTCGGCACAGCGATGAACGTGCAGTACGTGGAGGAACGGCGAGCGGAGGTTGAGGGTATTACCGGCAGAACCATTACCCAGACCGTGCCGATCAGCTTCGTGAGAACGGCGGACGAGATTGAAGTTGTCGATCTACCGCCCGACATGTGCGTCAGTCGCACGGCTGAGGATGGAAAGCCTGAGCCGATTTCTCCCGCTCGTCAGAAACAGCTTTCCGAATTACGTGAGATCGCCTTGTTGCTGGCGGCTGACGTTGTGGATCGCAAACTTGATTCTTACCTTGAGCTGAAAGGCATCGAGCAAGTATGGGGCGCCCAGGAGCGCATCCTGGTTTTTGTAGCGCCGGGCATCCAAGCAACCAGGATGCTTCAGAGCGCAAGGCGCAATGCGGACCGCTTCCACGGAGAGATGTTCGTGGCCTACATGAACGACCCGGAGTTAACCCCCAAGCAGAGGGACGCGCTTGAGGCGACAATGGCGCTGGCGCGAAAGCTGGGCGCAAAAATCATTCCTTTGGATGGTGAGGATCCGATTGTCGGCATCATGGATTTCGCCCGTTCTCATGGCATCACCCAGATTTTCGCCCGGAACATCAACCACGCCAATTGGTGGGATCGCCTCTTGGGGGGCGACATCGACCGGCTCATCCGCAAAGCCGAAGGCATCGATATTCGCGTCTTCCCCGATTAACCCTCCTATGGACCACCCCGAGTACCCTGTCAAGCGCGGCACGCTAAAAGTGTACTTGGGGTACGCAGCCGGTGTCGGTAAGACCTACAAAATGCTGGACGAAGGTCAGGACCTGCAACGCGCTGGTATCGATGTTGTCGTCGGTTACTTCGAGCCGCATGGCAGAAAGGACACGATCGTGAAGGCCGAAGGTCTGGAAACGGTTCCTCGTCGCAAGGTGGAATATCGCGGATCCGTTTTCGAGGAGATGGATACCGAAGGTATCCTGGGCCGGAATGCGCAAGTCTGCCTTGTCGATGAGTTCGCCCACACTAACGTGCCTGGCTCCGAGCGCAACAAGCGGTGGCAGGACGTCCAGGTGCTGCTCGACGCGGGTGTCAACATCATCACCACGATGAATGTTCAGCATCTGGAAAGCCTCAACGATCAAGTCTGGCAGGTGGCAGGGGTCCGGGTGCGCGAAACCGTTCCCGATTGGGTCATTCAACAGTCCGACGAAGTCGTTATGGTAGATCTTCCTCCCGAAGCTTTGCTCAACCGGTTGCGACGAGGGGCGGTATATCCTTCCGACAAAGCGGGCAAAGCTTTGCAGAACTTCTTCAAGGAGTCAACGCTGGTGGTTCTGCGCGAACTGGCCCTGCGCCAGACCGCCCACGAGGTAGACGTGAGGGCGACCGCCGATGAAGAGATACGGGCCGCTGGCCCAAGCCAAGGGAGAGTCCAGCCCCCGCCCGCCGCTCGGGATCGCATTTTGATCTACATCACCGACGATCCTTTGACGGCGATGCTCATCCGCAGGGGCAAAAGGGTGGCCGATTACCTGCACGCCGATTGCTTCGCCGTCGCCGTCCAGCGTCATGCTGACTTAAGCGACCTACCTACTGAGCGCCGGGAGGCGCTCGAAAGGCACTTGAATTTTGCTCGCAACCTCCACATTGAGACACGGGTGCTCATCGGTGACAAGGTGGCAGAAACTTTGGTGGAGTTCGCCAGGCTTAATCAGGTAACCCAGATCTTCTTGGCCAGACGAACCCAGAGGACAGGACTGTTTTTCCAGGGCAGAGGCCTGGTGCAACAAGTGGTGCATCTGGCGCACGATATGCAAGTGACGGTAGTTGCCGAGCGCCACCGGAGCCCGGCCTTGACTTGAAGCGAATCAGGAGTCGGACCAGAATTAAGGTGTTCTTACAATTCAGCGAGCAGCGGTTTCGAAAGGCGCCCGCCTCCTTGACGCTCGCAGACCTCGATGCTCCCCAGATTCTCGCTTTCCTCGACACGCTCGAGAGCCAGAGAGAGACACAACTGCGTTCGAAGCCGGAATCTGCGCCTCGCCGCCCTTCGTTCGTTTCTCCGCTACGCGGCGTCGTAGGATCCCACCGCCCTAGCTTCTATCACCCGCGCTTGCCATTCCGGTCCAACGCTTCGACAGAGGGCCGGTGTCCTATGTCGCGCGCGAAGAGATGTCCGCTCTCCTTAAGGCTCCTGATCGCGCGACCTGGAGCGGTCACCGTGATGGAGTGCTGCTCGCAACCATGTACAACACCGGTGCGCGGGTCTCTGAGATTACGAAGCTGAATGTTGAAGACTTGCAATTCGGCCCTACGACGACCTGGCGCAGCCGTGGAAAGGAATGTCATTCATACTGCATCTCCCTCCGTCCTCGCTATGAAACTACCGGAAAACACACCGGTCAACAAGCTTGTGACCTTGCATTTTCCTTGGCGGATGTTCTCCCGGTGGTTCGTACAGGCATTGGCCGCGGTCGGTATAGGGGTGCGCACGGAGCAAGCCGTGCCGAGCCCATGTCCGAACCGTATCCGGCGTGATGCCCAGTCTCTCGGTCATCTCCTCTTGCGTGAGGAATCCCTTATCGCGCAATCGTTCATAACGACTCTTGAGCAGCTCGTTATCTTTGACAAGATCGACCACCATCTTCCGCGTAAAGAGTCTCCCCTCTCCGGAGCGATGCCCGTTGTGGTTGAGTATCGTGGCAATGCGACCGGGTGTGTGAGACTCAAGCAGCGCGTCGACCTCGGCCATAACCGCAGGGCTTGTCTTCTTCAGCTCCCAGGCGCGTAGCGGGATCGGTAGGGTGAGCGTTCGCGTGCTCCCGCCGCGCAAGCGCACCTGTGCGGTGATGGCGTCGGCTCGATTCACCGTGACATCTTCAATCAACAACCGGATCATGCGTTTTCGCTCCCGGGGTGGTGTCTTCGGATCCCGCCACAGTCGGGGGAAGTCGGTGGCCAGGGCCAGCACACGCGCGCGTTGCTCGACAGTCAGCGGCGCTCGATCCGCCGCCTGCTCACGGTCGCAGCGTTCCTGGGCCTCTTGAAGGGCACGCAGTTTCGCATTCCAGTCCGCTTCCAGCCCGTCCGCCACCAGGCGGTGGTTGGGATCGACGTTCATAAACCGCTGACGCGCGAGGTCGGCTTCGTATTGTGCACGCTCTACTTGCCTCCTCCGCAGCCGGCTTGCTTCCGCCAGGTGTGACTGGATCTCGTCTTGCACAGTGAGCGCCACCTCCAAGGTGAGGGGTGTGACCAGCTCGACCAGCAAGGCGCTGATCGCTTCGTCGAGGCTCGCCCCTGGGATACTCTGGCAGGTGCGCGCCCCGGCTCGCGTGCGATCGCGATCGCATAGATAGAGGGGCACTTGCTGTCCGCCGGCACCCACCGAGTAGCGCACGCTCATCCGATCGCCACAGCGTCCGCACAGCAGTAGCCCTTGCAGCAGGGCCGGCCCTTCGCGGGGTGGGCTCTGCCGGCGATCGTCCCCGTGAGCCTTCGCATTCTCGAGCAGTCGTTGCTGGTTGGCTTGGTATTGCTGCCACGGGATGTACCCCGCATGTGCACCCGGGACCAGACTGATCCAACCGTCCGGGGCCACGAATTCGACCGCGGTGCGGCCATTCGGGAGCCTACGGCCTTTGCGCCGTCCCCACACGAAGGCCCCCGCATAAGCGCGGGTTATGCAAGACCTGCAACACGCGCTGCTGATGGAGGGGTTCCCAGATCAGGTCTCCCTTCCGTGGACCGATGCGTACGCGTCGGGGGAAGAGCACCTCGTTCTTCCGAAACGCCTTCATCGTCGCCGTGGCCGATCCCGTCCGCTCAAAGGTCGTAAACAAGAAACTGACCGCCTCTTGCACCTGCTGGTCGGGATCCAGCTGCACCCTCTTCTGAGTGTCGTACACCAAGCCTGTCGGCAGCGCAACGGGTAGCTCACCGCGCAAGGCTTTGCTGAGGATGCCGCCGTGTAAGCGCGCCTTCATGACATAAATTTCGGCTTCTGACATCTGGCCCTTCAATCCGAGCAAAAGCCTGTCGTTAAATTCCTTGGGATTGTAGACGCCATCTTCATCCAGGATCAGCGTATCGGCGAGGGCGCAGATCTCGAGCAGTCGATGCCAGTCGGACGAGTTGCGCGCCAGGCGCGAGACCTCCAAGCCGAGCACGATCCCGACGCGCCCCATACCCACCTCCGTCACCACCCGCTCGAATCCTTCCCGATCCCCTGCGACCGTGGCGGTGTGTCCCAGATCGCCATCGACCACGACGATCTCGTCACGCGGCCATCCCAGGGCGACGGCGCGGTCATGCAGTGCGTATTGACGCTTGCTGCTCTCCGTATTCTCGAAGACCTGTCGCATCGTGGATTGCCGCACGTAGAGTAAAGCAGTTCGCTTGAGGTGACGTGGCGTGACCTTCTGGTGCTGCTCTCGATTCATGAGGAAAGCCCCCTGGACTGTCGCCCACTGTTTACGATGGAAACATCCTGGAGAGTTGCCATCGCCATGCTGGCCACGAGGCGCACGACGACGGCGACATCGCCGGCCAATGTCAGGGGCCCTCTTCGATGGAGGTCATCGGACGCGTCATGCCGTGGGCGAGCCTCTCGAGTCGTGCAGGTCGACCACGCGTCCAACCACACCTTCATCCCCTCCCGTTGGAACAGCGCCCGTCCCAGACGGTGCCCACCCCTGTCACCGATCACCTGACGACGCAGATCTTCATAGCGCTCGACTTGCTCGGCGGGGTCATCCGTATGATCGTGCCCGCTCATCGCCGGCGTGGTTTTTTTTTCGCCCGCGCCAACGCCCGCTCGATGCTCCGTCGGTGCACGGAGATGCCGAACCTCTGCTGTACGGCAGCGACCAAGTCCGCTCTGGGATCGCCGGCGAGGGTCTGCTCGACGAATTCCACGACCTTCGGCAACAACTTGTGCGCGCGCCTCGGCCCCCGTTTCTGCGGGACCAGGGCGCCCAGGCCGCCGCGGGGTGAACGCCTCCTGAGCCTGATAGAAGGACGGGCGCGAAAAACCAAAGACCTTGGCGGCTTGCTGCACCGTGAAGTCGTCGCGGCGAACCCGGCGCAGCATTTCGTATTTCACCTGCAGGAGGTCGTTCGGGTCGAAGAAATCGCTGTCGGCAAACAGTTCGTCGGTCACCCGGTCGGGCCGGGGATTGAGCGTGCCCGTCTGGCGGAGAGCTTGGCGCTTTGGGGTGCGGTCTGGGTGGCTCGCCATGTGTAACTATAATTATGCCTACAATTCGAATCGTTGTCAAGTCTTTTGTTGTTCCTCCAAACAGCATCGATATGAGGCTATATTCCGTTAAAATGGTTCTAAAGATATGATCAGGCCTCAGCCATCGCTTTCGCATTTGGGCATAATATACTTAACACAATAGGCGAAATTATCTTTACATATTCGAGGTGCACTATGAGCCCCGCCGACCTCGGCGTGGCTTCAGCTCCTCGATCAAGTCGGCGAGCTTAAGGAGATCGGCCACACGGAACGCAGATCGCCCGGCAGACACGATCACAAATGGATCCTCTGCGACAACGTCGGTCCAACCCGCAGGGATCTTCCGCAACCTGCCGGCGTCGTCGTGGAAATAGACCCTCTGGCTTTCCCCAGCCGTGGCAGTACGTCACGACCTTGTACTCTCGTCTGAATAGCGGATGGTACGGATGCGTGACCCGGAAGGTCTCACCCGTCTCGGCGGCATTAGCTGTAGTTGACCTGCTTCTCCAAAAAGCGGAAGGAACGTGTGATTCCGCTGTGGAAGAGTACGAGGCGTCAACTGCGAGACTGGCCTGGTCGGATTCGCACCACCGCTGGGTGCCCGCTATTCCCCAATCGCCGCGGTGAGCGCCTCACGAGAACAGGCGTGCGGTCGCGACTCGATGCGGCCTTAGCTGTGTCGCTTTGCCGAAGCGCCTCTTCCGCCCGGTTGTATTCGGTCAAATCCTGAATGGTCTCAATGGCACCGCAACGACGGCCCTCCCGCTAAGGTGCCCCATGCGAAGTTCCTGAACATTGGTGGTCGTGAGCTTGACCCCCGGCCTCAGGGAAGTTATACTTCTGGAGTGATACGCGCCTGTAGCTCAGATGGATAGAGCGTTTGCCTCCGGAGCAAAAGGTCGCAGGTTCGAATCCTGCCAGGCGTACTAACTCCTTCATAATGTTTCAAGTACAGGTTATGTCCGAGCCACAAACCAAGCGAAATTCTGCAACTTAACCCTAGGCTCCAGCACTTCCTGAGCCTATAGAATCAAAGGCTTACTGAAAATAGAGAGCTTCTGCTTGAAAAGCAAAGGCTCCTGATTTTAGAGATGACATCAGACAGGCTAACTCTCTCGAATTAAAGCAGCTCGCGTGGGAGCATCAATCCGATAAACACGGCAGCCGTGAACGTAATGGAACCGACTCGAAATTAGTAGGCGTAACGAAACTCTCTGGTCGGAGAAGTGAGGGCGATTGCGCGTCAGGACACGATCGTCTCCGGTGTTACGATGATCGAGGCTTGGCACCCGCCTGAACGCTTGAGCGCCACGAGCCGGGCAGAGGAGGCAGTTCCGCCCGCCGTTCACAGCGGCTTACTGCGAAACGGTCGAAATTGCCGAGCCGCTTAAGAGGATCGCAGGATTATTCTGTCTGCCTTTGCCTTGGTAATTGACCCTCGAAGTCTGAGGATGCGTCGTCGGGAGAGCTTCTTGCGTTCAGACCGCGATGTGTTTGTCCTATCCGCGTGCAGATGTCTATTCGTCATCTAGCAAGGCACTTTTGCGAAACCGCCATTATTGAGTAACGGCAAATGACAATCTTTTAATCGAACAGGGTACTCCGCTGACGCTGCCTTCCACAGCCTCGACGGCCTGCTCGCCGGGCAAACTTTGATCGCGCTGTCCGACGCCGACGTCACCCTCAGCGGTCACAAGCCCTCGCGAAGCTCGTTTTCGTGCTGACCGCGCATTAGCCGTCGGTCGTGTCCATTGTGCCGGTGAATCGGAAACTCTATGGTTTCTTCGTCGCCACTTGCCGTTTCAAGCTGCGATTGCGTGAAACCCTTAGTGCTGCGGAGATGGGGCCCCCCGGCCGAGATCCGTCTCGTGAAGCAAGGCTCCGTTGAGATCTGCCCCATCAAGGTATGGATAGGCAGTGAACAAGAGATTTATCCGGGTCTTCCCCTGGGCCGCTTGTCACATCTAACTGTGATCCAGATCACAGCGAGTGGTTCCGCTTCTCTTCTATAATCCGTTCGGTTACCCAGAAACCAAAGCTTGGGGGCGCTCCCATGGAGCCCAGAGGTCGCCCTTCCCGCCTTCTCATTCATCCGCCGGTGCTGGTGAATCAAGCTTCGCTTCAGATACTCGGCACGACGCACGCTGTTCGGCCTGCTGGAATTTTCGGCTCGCACGGAGAAGGTCCCCGCCCGGAGCTTATACCGAAGCTGAAGTTGTGGTAACGGCACCTCCGATTGAATGGCTCTTCGTCCGGAGGACTTTATGAGGAAGAACATTAAGCTCTTCACCGCTGCGATAGGAGCACTCCTCCTGATCGTGATCACCCTCATCGCGAGGGACAGGCTCCTGCGTATCCTACATTCAACCTTCGAGTGCGGGGACGGTCCGAGGTTCGAACTTGCGGCGAGCGTTCCTGACAAGCCCACGATCTCGATGAAACTCAATCCCATTCAACAGCAGCAACTCTCTGAGGCATTCGTCGGTGACCGCGAGTTCCGCAAGTGGGTCGTGGCCGGTTACAATTCATGCGTAGTTACCAAAGCGCAGTATCGCCAAGACCTAGCTGGATTCCATGGCCTGGACGGCTTGGCGCGCGAAATAAACGAATTTACTGAGAAGCCCTCACTTTCCGAACAGGAGACTGCAAAGCTGGCGCGCCTGGTCAGCCGCTACTACGAATTGGCCCATAAGTGGGCAACGGAGTAACTGCAGCAGGTCGCCATGTCGCTCGTCTGTTGGATAACCTGTCGTCATGGCTTCGCGATCGCCGCGGTCGACGGCCTTCGCCTCGTGTACACCGATGGCGTGTACGTCTTACATGTCACTTAAGCGCCGCCCCGGATCCCACGCCCGGCCTATCTACCCGCTGGGGGAATCGCGTTAGAAGGCGCCAGGATCGACGATCGGCCGGCAGGCGACAGACGGCGGCTTTGATTTTTGAAAGGCCTGCGGGGAAGATAGTCAGTGAAGCTATCGGAAAGTTTCTTTCAGAATAGGCTCACCCAAGAACAGAGAGATATGCTGCGATGCTGGCGCGAGTTCCTTTCGCTTTCGCATTCATCATTACAACCTTGACGTGCCGGTCTGTACGATGATGCTCTTTGCGTCCGTCATTCTATCTTCGCTTACCTGTGCGTCCACAGAATCCACCTGACATGCAGAATGAGCGGCTTGCGGACAGTCGCCTTCTAGTTGAATCACTCGTGTAGACTGCTTCGATGACTCGACTTCTCCCTGCTTTGCTTGCTTGGTTCCGCGCCTTCTTTGGCTCCCGGCATGATTTCGGACTGGAGCTCGTCGCCTTGCGTCATCAGCTCGCCGTTCTCAAGCGCAAGAACGCTCGACCCAAGTTGAGCCCATGGGGATCGCCTGTTTTGGCTGACCCTCCGGAGCAGATGGTCAAAATGGGCGCATGTCCTGGTCCTCGTGAAGCCGGAGACGGTCGTGAGTTGGCACCGCACCGGCTTTCGGAGGTACTGGCGAGTGGTTTCTCGCCGGAGACCGGATCCCGCCTGCACCCTCGACATGTCGATAAAGGATGGCACGCACTGCCGAAGACCGTCCCTTTTCTGAGGCGGTCAATTTTTGAGGATACACAGGGACCCAGGCTTCGAGTGGATGTCCTACTCGGCCTGGGCTAGGTGCAGCGCGATGCGAACGCCGTTTACGAGCACAACACTCTGATCGATCAAGTCTTGATTAGTGATATCAGCATCAGCAAATTCACGGAATGCTTTGAGCGGGCAGACAAACTCGACGGCTTCAGAAGCCGGGTTGGGTTTTGAGACGAGATTGTTGATGACCGAAATATCCACCGCCTGAAATCCGCCTGCGGGGAACTTTTCCATCATACCCTTGGCCTGAGGCGCCAGGAAAAGGTCAAAGGTCTGCGCGGCCCGCTTGTAGATCGAGCTCGTATCTTTTTCAAAGTGGAGGGTATTGCGCAGCGTCATCTGCAGGACGATTTGTTTATGAAAGACAGCAAAAGAGGGAGGCGCGTAGTCGACGAAATGAAATGCGGCTGCGCCTGACTTTGCCAGGGCGTCGAGTTGCAACTGGTACTCTGCCTGAAGCCGGTCTGTATCGGCTTGAGTCGGAGCGGGGACGGTAGGCGGCCCGACAACCGCCGGCGCTTCAGTTTTACTATTCGCGGTATCGGGCCTGGAGTCTGACCCGGAGTCGGCATGAACGCCGGACCTCGCCGCAGCACTGCTCGGCGTTGCGAGCGGGTGAGAGCCGACAGGGCGATCACGCCCGAGAGCAGGCAGCCGGACGTCAGCTCCAGATTCCTTCGCCGGAGGCCCAGTCGCGGACGCGGTCGGGACCTGCACCGGTGGGTGTGACGCCGGGCGAGCAAGCGCCTCCACGCTGGCTGGGTCGCGCTGGCCAAGTTGAAGCCCGTACTCTTTCCCGTTCAGGTAGACTTCGGAGTGATCCAGAATGTCCTGACGCTCCGAGTCGGGCGGCGAGTCAAAGAAGCTGAAAGCGTCCGACTTATCGAGCACCACCACCAGGATTTCCTTGCCTTCGTAGTCGTAGCTCTTGCTCCTCGTCCGTGCGTGATAGGAAATCTCGAAGCCAATGGCATCGCAGGTAACGCTTGGCGGGATCGTTCTTATAACCAGGTGGATTATAGGGACAATCACATTCTGGAACGTCTGGCTGGCACGTTCGTTGCCAGTGAGCGTGTTGGCGCTGTAAGCGGCGTTATAGTTGCCCGTGATCTTTAGCACCACACGGTCGTGGAACTTGACGAACTCGACGCCGCGGGTATCTGTTCCAGCTTGCTGCTTGGGATCCAGGCCCACGTAACGACTAAGGTAAAAGGTGAAAGGAAACTCGGCGGAGCTGACGGCGCCGTTCAGCGCCTCGAGTTGCGGAAGGTAGGTCTGCTCAAGGGCCTTGAGTTGGGGGTTCAGAATTTCGGCAGGGCTGACCTGGGCAAAGGCGGCGGCACCGAGGATCATTATAGTGACCAATGCCATCGCGGGCAGGGTCAGCCACTTGCCCAAATGAGGCGCAGATAGGCGTGGGAATTGACGTGCCCCGATTGGCTGCCGTGAAGATCGTTGACGCCTTGTTGCCAGCATTTCGTTTTTCCAGAAGTTGCCCTGACTTAATCATGATCTCCAACCGCTACTTGACCAAGTATTTGGGACCTGGCCGCGCGGGGAGTTGGTAGGGCGGTTGAGCGATGGCTCGGGTGAAGGCCATGACCGAGCGAATCTCATCCTGCGACAGGGTTCTTCCCCACGGAGGCATCATCGCCGACTTGCCCAGTGCCGCCCCGCCCAGCGTGATCATGTTCTCCATGTATTCGTCGCTTAAACCATTCAAGATTGCGCCGTCGTTCATCAATGATGGTGTGGGCGTCACGTTGCTCCGATTCGAGGGTCCGGCCGGCGTCGCGTCGGCGTGGCACCACACACAGTAAGTGTAGAAGAGGCGCTTGCCCTGAGCCTGCTGGTAGTTCAAAGGAACTACCTTTTGCGGATCGTTCCAGTCCGCTTCCGTATCGTAAGCTTTGGCGAGCGGATCGGCTTTCGCGGCGAGAATCTTCCCGCGGCAGGCCGGGAGGCTGATGACAATAGACGCCAGGAGAAGGGTTACAAGAACGCGGTCGCCTCTTGGCCCACGCAGGCCAATCGCAGGGGCCACAGACTGGGGGAAGAATTTGGCCCAGCGATCACTGATTTTGCACTGCAGGTCGCTCATCGCCCGGCTCCTTGGGCACCGGTAGCTCCAGCCGGCTTGCCTTCTTGCCGAAGCATCAGTAGGTAGGCCGTCAAAGCCGTGATCTCGGGTTGGGTGAAGTTGCGGCGTGGCTCGATGGTCCCGGGAACCAGAGCCTGCGGATTCTTCAGCCATGCCTCGATCCACTCCGGTTTCATCCAATTTCCGACATTATTCAGGTTGGGACCGACGTAGCCTCCCGTCGAGCCGATGGTGTGGCAAGACTGGCACTGATACTTGACCTCGTAAAGCTGCTTGCCGCTGGCGGCCAGCGCGGCACTGAACTGCTTGATGTCGCTACTGGTGTTCACGTCCGGACTCTGCAAGACCATGCCGAAGTAGTCCGCCACAAGCGTCGCCTCCTGGTCGCTCATATTGAACTGCGGCATGCGAAAGGTGAGCGTGGGGCGCAACGTCTGCGGGTTCTTCAGGAATTCGATCATCCACCTACGCTGAGCGCGGCTGCCCTCGAACGAAAGGTCGGGCGCCAGCGCTCCGCCCCAACCGTTAAAGCGATGGCAGACGTAACATTTGTACCGCTCGTAGACTTCACCAAAAGCTCCTGCGGGATGAAAGGGTGTCTCAGTGCGCGAGACCACGAGCTTAGCCATAGCATTCGTCGAGGGAGGCCCGGCCATGCCAAGCAGAGCGGTGGTGACGGCATCGAGATCGGCCGCTGTTAGATGGTATTGAGGCATGCGCGCGGCCGGATTCACCGAAAGCGGATCGGTAATCTTGGCTTGAATGTAGGCGATCAGATTACGCGGAATCCTCGAATGCCCGAATTCCAGCTGCGAGAGATTTTTCGCGCCGAGCCCTGAGAGGTCGGGGCCGAAGTCCTTCTGCGGGGTGATGCCTTCGACCACATGGCAGCCTGGGCAGCCTTTCTCCAGAAACAGGCTGCGACCCTTCTGGATCTCGGTCTGCATGGGCGGAGCCATCTTGGGCACATTACTCAGCAGGTCCGGATCAGTGAGCCTGGTGGTGACGTAATGCGTGACCGTGTAGAGGTCCTCGTCTGACCAGCCGTAGCGTGGCATCTCAGCGTGTGGCAAGTAACCTTGCGGGTTGCGAAGCCATGTGACGAGCCAGTCTGGATTAACCTTGCTACCGACCTTAGTCAGCTCGGGTCCAATATCGCCGCCGATGAGTTTGGTCTCTCCCGCGCGCCTTACCGCGAGCGAGTGGCAAGTGGAGCAGAACATCTGGCGGAACCGCACCTCACCCTGTTCGACAAGGTCTGGCTTCTTTTCCCACGCTGTCACCACACGCGGGTCGAACGAATAGGGCTGGAGAGACTTCGCCTTGAGCGTGCTCAGAAAGCCGGATAGCGCAAGAAGTTCAGGCTCGCTGAAGCGGAATTTGGGCATGCGTGGCTCTTCTTCCGTCTCGTAGCCATCGACTGCAACGTTGCCGGAATCGTCGACAACGGTCCGCGGCTCCTTAAGCCACTTGTAAAGCCACTCCCGGCTGACCTTAGTTCCCACGCTGCTCAAATCAGGGCCGAGCATCGCCGGTCGAACAATGCCCTCCAGGCGATGGCAGCCGATGCAGTTGAATTCGGCCAAAAGCTGCCGGCCCCGATTCAATTGCGGTGTCTGGGTGATGCCGGCGCGGTGGCAGGCACCACAGGTTGCCTGAAGATGGCGCGCGGGCAGGATGGGCTGTTCCCAGGCTAGAGTTGTTTTGTGGGCTTCGGCGACCTCCGTGGCCGGACCCTGCCCGCGATGACAGACCGTGCAGCCCCAGTCGCGCACGTGCTGTGGAACGTGCTCAACCCGCGGGTGGCCGCGAAAAGGCTGGGGTACCGAATCATCCGCCAGGCTAGTCTGCAGGATTCCCTGGTGGCAGGTGGTGCAGCGGTCCACCACGTTCATTTCGGGAATCCAGATCTGGTCGAGTTCGGAGCGATAATCCGTCAGCAGACGCTTGGTATCAGGGCGTGTCTGGGCAAAGCGCGCATAATCCCCCTTATACCGCTTCCATTCGCGTCGCAGATCTTTCACTGGCGAGATGGCTAGCACTGCCACGAACACTACGCTCAAAAGCGCGAAGAGGAAGCGCATCTTGCGCGCCACTTTTCCCATGGGTTCAGCTTCAGGCGCCATGCGGTCTCCAGGGCCACACCCAGGACCAACCAGGGCCCCGGAAGAGAGTACCAACCACCGTCAAAACCACGGCGACAGCAATAAACCAAGTCATGACCCACCACGAGATCGTCCGCGTCCGAAGGAATTCTCGTGCCGGACACCCACCCGGCGGCTGAAAGTACGAATATACGAGAAGGCCTCCAATGACGACCGTCGGTGCGAGCATGGTCCACGCCTCAAATAACGCCATAACAGCCACAACCACACCAATAATTGACAGCAGAACTCGCAAGCGGCGCTCGCGGTTTCCGGCCCACATCGGCTCTCCCTGTACGTTGACGTTGAAATAAGGAATAACGATCAGGGCGACTACCACCAGCGTGGGAATAATGATTCCCGCGACCAATGGCGGGAAATAATGCAGCAGCTCCTGCAAACCTAGGAAATACCACGGCGCCTTGGCAGGGTTCGGGGTGAGAAGGGGATTCGCAAGCTGCTCGAGAGGCGCGTCCCAGAGGAGCGCCACGACGACCAGCGCGATGACCACAACCTGGAGCGTGATGGCCTCGCGCAGGATAAGGTGAGGATAGGCCATCAACTGCGGACCTACCTCGCCTTTCACCTTGGCGGAGGTTTTCTTGGTGATGAAGACGACTCGCTGTGGGTTCTTGATCGCGTCGGAGGCAAATCCGACCTCGCGTCTAGTCTTCTCGATCATTGTCCTCTCGCAACTTCTCCGTACTCGTTAAGCCTCCGTCCTTCTGAATGCGCCAGAAGTGGACGGCGATCAGAACGATCGCCGCCAACGGCAGGACGACGCAATGCAGCACGTAGAAGCGAAGCAGGGCGTTTTCGCTCACCAGATGGCCGCCCAGCAGCAGGAAGCGCACTTTGTCTCCCAGAAACGGCAACGCCCTGATGATGTTGGTTCCTACTGTGATGGCCCAGAAAGCCAGTTGATCCCACGGCAACAGGTACCCGGTGTAACTCAGGAAAAGAGTTAGGAGCAGCAGCATGACACCCACCACCCAGTTGAACTCGTGCGGCGGGCGATAGCCACCGCGATAGAAAACGTGGAACATATGCCAGAAAACGACGAGAACCATCGCGTGAGCCGCAAACCGGTGCATGTTGCGCAGGAAGACGCCGTTGGAGACGACGAAGCGAAGATCCTTCATGTCGCGGTAAGCCTGGGGGACTGCAGGATGGTAGTAGAGCATCAGCAGGATGCCGGTAACGGTCAGCACCAAGAAAAGAAGAAACGAAACAGAGCCCAGATAATAAGTGGCGCGCACACGCAACGACTTCCGGCGTACCTTCACCGGCAGCAGGTGCAGGAAGAGGTTGCCGAAAACCGCGATACTGCGCGTCCGGTTGGTACGCGCCGGACCGCGACGAAAGATCGACTGCCAAACGCGAGTAGCCCGCAGCCGCGCAAGTGCAGTTTCGATAGACGTGGTTGCCACTGGGCTCCCTCAAATCTTCAGAATCTGGCCGGGCTTGACGGTCTGCAGCTTGTCCACCAGGAGTTCGCCGTCCAGGGTCAGGCTGATCGCAAAGTGCGGAAGGGGTTGGGGAGCAGGTCCCGCGACCTTGGTGCCGTCGCTCTTGAACTTACTACCGTGGCATGGGCATTGGATCTGGTCTGCCTCCGGCTTCCACTGCGTGATGCAACCCAGGTGGGTGCAGACGGCCGAAACCGCGCAGAAACCGTCCGCGGTCCGCACGATGTAGACCTGCTGCTCCTGTAGGTAGGTCACCGAGTTGACTGGGAAAAGATCCGGGTTCCCGGCTCTGAAACTCGGCGACGGTTCGAACAGGACGTTGGGGGAAAGATACTGATATGCGACCGCGCCTGCGCCGAGTCCCGCGATGCCGAGAGCTGCAAGGCTGATTTCACTGAAGAAATCGCGTCGGCTGACTTCGCCCTCATGACGGTTGGCTTCGAGCCTTTCCGTTTCGCTCATAGTCTTATGCTGCCGAATCCTGTATTTACTCTGGGGCCTGATCAAAGACTTCGAACGCCTCCATGGTGATGGTGTGTGCAGGGCAGCGTTCTGCGCAGAGGCCGCAACGGATGCAGATGGTCTCGTCTTTCACCATCACCGAGCCCTGGCCTGAAGGCAGGTCCTCCGCCTGAAGATGCTGCAACTCGTTCTGGTGGTACGCGGCCTCGCTCCTGAGGCGAACCGTATCTTCTTCCGAAAAGCTGAACTCGCTCAGCGGCACCAGTGTCAGGCAATTCTCTGGGCAAACGTCCACGCAGCCACCACACAGGATGCATTCGGTACCTTCGGCCTCGTTCCCCTCGAAAATCGTGTTGACCCAGCACTGCAGACAGCGCGAAGCCTCGCGCCGGGCCTGAGCTTCGGTGTAACCGGTCTCCACCTCGGCTACGCCCGTCCGTCGATCGAACGGGATCACCGGCACCGAAAGCCGCGAATACTCGTCATAGGACTCGGCCATCTCGTGGTGGTCGAGCACAGTGATCTGGACGTACTTCGGCTGCGGCCTCCAGTCCGATCCCCGAAGATATCGATCGATCTCTTCTGCCGCCTTCTTGCCGTCGGCTACGGCGCTGATGATGAGGCGCGGCCCAAAGGCGATGTCGCCTGCCGCAAACACCCCTGGCGCGGTTGACATCAAGGTCCGGGGCTCGATCTTGATCGTGCCTTGGCGCGTCGTCTCAATGCCGTCCGCAGTGGTCAGGAACGAAAGGTCCGAAGCCTGGCCGATCGCCAGGATAGCTGTGTCGCAGTGGATGATGGACTCGGTCCCTGCTTCAAAGATGGGGTTGAAGCGATGGTTGGCATCGAAGACCGAGGTACAGCGGATAGTCTCAAGGCCTGCCAGTTTCCCGCCTTGGCCGACAAACGCCTTCGGTCCGAGAGACGGACGGATCTTTAATCCCTCCCCGAGTCCTTCTTCGATCTCCTCCTCAAAGGCAGGCATCTCTTCACGCGATTCGAGGCACACCAAGTGGACTTCGCGAGCGCCCATGCGCAGCGCCTGGCGCGAGACGTCCATCAACTCCTTCATGGCTACGTCGAGTTCGCTCTGGGTCAGGCTGTCGGGCAAGAGCGAACTGCTCAGCGCCTCAAGGGTCAGCTGCTGCTGCTGGCGCAGCGCCGAGCGCGCGACGTCGATGGCGACGTTGCCGCCACCGATTACCACAACCCGCTTCCCAATTTGGAAGCGGTAGCCGAGGTTGACATTCAGGAGGAAATCAACGCCCTTCACGACGCCGTCGAGATCATTCCCGGGGATCATCAGATCACGGCTTCGATGCAGGCCGAACGCCAGCAGGATGGCTTTGTAACCCTGGGCGCGGAGATCGGCCAGGCTGAAGTCCTTGCCCAGGCGCGCGTTGACCCGCAACTCCGGCCCGAGATCGAGGATCTCCCGAATCTGCGCGGCGAGGACGTCGCGCGGCAAACGGTATTCCGGAATCCCCAGGTGCATCATGCCGCCCGGGACCGGCGCCGCCTCGAAGACGGTCACCGGGTAGCCAAGCAGCGCAAGATCGTGGGCGGCCGAAAGACCCGCCGGCCCCGAACCAATAACAGCCACTTTATCGGTGGGATGGGTCACCTTGGGCTTTTCGGGAAAAACGTCGATCGGGTTGCGCGACTCGGGTCCATGGCGCTCTGTCACGAAACGCTTAAGCGCACGGATCGAGATGGGCAGGTCCAATAACCCTCGCCTGCAGGCGGTCTCACACGGATGGCCACAGACCCGTCCGCAGATCGAGGCGAATGGGTTGGGCTGCCGGGCGTAGCGGTACGCGTCTTCGTAACGTCCTTGAGCAATTAGGGTAACGTACCGTCCAGCTTGAGTGTGGACAGGGCACGCCTGCATGCAAGGGAAGTTGGATTCCAGCCACTCAAGATCGACGAGTTTTGAACGATCCTTCAGCAAGGCTGCTCCGACCTGTCGCTTACTCTACTATTTCTTCACCGTCAACTCAACGCCGGCGCCACTTGCCGAAACGTCTACAGCTTGGGTGGTCGGCTTGCCGTCCTCGCTCCACGTTTTAACAGTGTAGTGACCATCCGGAACGCTTTTGATCTCGAACTCGCCCTCTTTGTTGGTCACGGCAGAGTAGGGCGTAGCAACCACAACGACATAGCCTGACATTTCGGGATGGACATTGCATAATAGAGCAGCGACTCCAAGATCGTTGAATTGAAACGACTTTGTCTGGCCCTTTGGCCAAGTGCCCATATTGTGCGCGAGCTTCTTGTTACCACTGATCGAAGGCCAATAGACGTTGTGGCCCACCGGATCGCTGTTGAGAAAATCGGCCGTAGTCCCCTTGAGGACAACAACCACATGCGGCACGAACGTCATCTTCCTCTGGTCAATGGTCACGTGTTGGGAAGGCGGATCGAAAGTCTTGCCAGAAATCGCGTCCACGTAGACGGCGATGTTCGCCGCCGAGCGCAATCCTTGTACATTGACCTTGCCCTTGATATCTCCGGCCTGGCTCGCGCTGGCGAAAAGTAGTATGCCCGAGACGATAGCTGGGAACAGCGCCTTGTTGGAAATCCTCATCATATTTTATTACCCTCGAAATCTTTGAAAGGGTGCCGGCCCGTGCGGCCGGGTACTGCGAACTTCTGCTTTTCCCACGGTTGGGGAACTCAGAACTAAGGGCCGAACCGGGCGAAGAGCGACGAGACCCACGCCCTCGGGGTCCGGCTCCAGTCACCTAGAACGAATAGTCGAAACCCGTCTGGAAACCGTTCAGCCTGAAAAACTGCGTGGTGCTGGGCACGGGCTGCTCCCAGCGGTGCTGGTACTCGAACTCCCACTTGATGTTGCTACGGATCAGAATCTGCACCCCAGGACTCACGCGATTGCGCGTGTTGTAGCGCGAAAGGCCGTTGAGGAAGTCGGTCGGCGAGTTCACTAGATCGTAGCGCATGAGAGCGATAACCCAAGGGTAAACCCAGTAGTTGGCCTGCACAAACCCGCCACTGAAAGTGACCGGCGCGGAGGGAATGAAGCTGGTGGCCGTATTGTCATCCATTACGAGCATGTGGTTCTCGTCGTGGCCATACATTCCCAATCCGTAGAGCTCAAACCGGCGGTACTTAAAGCGGAAGTCTGTGCCGAACCGGTAGAACGGCTCTTCGATGGTCCCGATACTGGGGATGGTGCGATCCGCATTGAACGCGTTACGACCATAGTAGTAGAAAGCGCCGAGGCGAAGCGAAGTGTGGTCGCGCGGCCCGGTGGGGCCCGCCGCCTGCACCTCCTTACGGGCCTCCGGATCCCGCTCCAAGTTGAACTTTTGGGACACCCGCACGTAGATGTCCTTCGAGTTGCGTAAGGCCGGCCCATCGTTGTTGCCGTTCACGACTGCGACCGACCAGTTAAAGTTCCCATCGTTTGGGAACCCGCCGATTTCAATTCCGCGCTGCGGCGCCGCAAACACGAAGGGGTTGTTGGTGGTGCCCAGCGCGCCCGCAACACTCGCCTGGTCGTAGATGTCGTAGTCCGTGAGGTTGATGGTGCGGGCCTGCGTGAACGGCAGATCAGGTTCGAACTGGCCCATGCGGACGTTTAGCGTGTCCTTGGGAAGGCCGATGTAATGACCGAGGTCATTGACCCGCAAGTAGCCGTCGCCGAGCCCGCCGTCGGCACCCGAGCCGCCCGTGGAGACGTCATCGTCAATCCAGAAAGACAGTCTCTCACCGAAGCTGCCTGCGCCGATTATGGTGAAAGTGTTTGGCGCGAATAGATCAGTGCGTGGCAGATAACCCGCGGCTAAGGGCTGCTTGCTGTTGTATGCCGCAAAGCCGGAATACCGGAAGCCGATTGGTATGGTTCCAGGAATCTCTCCCGGATAGACGGCCTTGGGGAAGGCTTCCTTCTGTGCCTTCGCCCCCAGCATTACAGGCGGCTCCTTCACAAACGTTTCGTCGTCTTTGGGGAACTTGAACCCGTTCTTCTTAAAGGCCTCGCCGAAGTCGTTTAGCTCTGGATAGTTATTGTGACAAGTCGTACACGAGGTCTGATACTTACGCGCAAAGGCCGGGATAGCTGAGGTCCGAGGCACAAGCCCTAGAGTCAGCCAAAAGAACAATCCCGCCGCCCCTAGAATGCCTGCCAACAGACTTGCCCTGCCGGTGCTTGAAAGCTGCCGTAACATGGTTAGTAGCCCTCCTAGATCCGATAAGGCTAGCCCTTTAGCAGGAGATTCCAACTGCTCTTGTGTTTCGTGATTCCGCCGGGTCTCCAGCGAATTCGACAAGGGAAGTTCTCTACCCTTCCTGCATTTCGGGCCTTCATGTATCGCTTCCCGATAGACGGTTGGTTTAACTTGTTCCTAAGCTCGCCATTCTTAAGAAACCCGCGAACCCGAGCGCGAGAGTGGCGAAGCCAGTCACCGACAGATCATAAAGTCGGTTTCAACAACGCGTGCGAGCCTACACGAATGAGGAAACGCTAGTCTGTGACGGCCATCACATCACCCCAGCGCACCCACAGCTCGCGCCAGGAATAGTCCTTGACCGCAGAACCGAAGTGGCCTGCGGGGCCGTCCAAGTGGCACCCAAACAACTTGATGGCGCTGGAAGGAAGATCGGAAAAGCGAAGAGGACCAGCGACTCTAGCCGATATCGGGAATTGCTCGCGGGCCTTTGAGTTGGCCCCTTAAGAAACGTTTAGCCCTTGCTTGGCGTCAAGCTTGACGATCGGGCCCCAGCGCTTAGCTACACGGACAGTGCGCTGCAGCAACACCTGTGCGAGCGGTCGTCAGATCCGCAATGAGATCACCTCGAACCGTCAGACGCTATATGCCCGATGACCCAGGACCCCGACGTGGCCCCCCGGTCTCAGCGTTGGATGACGTTTGTTCGCAACCATGCTCAAGGTATTCTGGCCTGTGACTTCTTCGTCAGCGTGATCGCCAGCTTTCGGGTGCTCTACGTTTTCGTGATCATGGAGGTGGGAACACACAAGATCGCCCACTTCAACGTCACCGCTCATCCCAGCGGACTGGACGCTGAAGCAATTCCGGGAGGTCATCACCGGTGAGAAACTCTACCGGTTCCTCCTCCACGGCCGCGACAGCATCTACTCCTGCGATCTCGATTCGGCCGTAAAGGCGATGGGCCTGAGCATCTTGAAAACGCCCTTCCGAGCACCTCAGGCGAACGCTTTCTGCGAACGCCGAGTCGGAACCATTCGCCGGGAATGCTTGGATTTTCTAGTTCAGCTGAATGAGAGACACCTGCGGAGAATTCTCAAGGAGTGGATGGCCCATTACAACAAGGGCCGCCCCCACTCCAGTTTGGGCCCGGGATACCAGAACCGACGGCAGAGGCCGCGGCGAAGCGACTCTCCGGATACCGAATTCCGAGCGATCGTCAAGTCCTGGCCGGGCCCATCTTGGGAGTTCAGCACCACGAATACCGACTCGAGAGGATTGCGGTATGAGCCTGATACTCCAGAAGGCCCCACCAGACACCTCAGAATTCGGTGACTCTGGGTCTCCGACCCGCAAGCCCTGCAGGCGGCCCGCCAGGCGGAGGCTTTCCCTATGTTGGCAATCGTATCGAGGGGATTGCTCGCCTTCTTGTGTCGCATGCCTGTTCTCGGAGAAACGGGCGCGTGAGCGGAAGGAAATGGATATCCAGCATTGGAAAAAGGTGCAGTGGCCGGCGCTTAAACAAAAAGCGCAAAAAGAAGGCCGCGCCATCGTTTTGATCGATGAGAGTGGCTTCGAGGAAGCCTCTTCCCAAATTATGTGGACGGCAGGTACGATTATTTCTTTTACGCCCTACAGGTGGCTTGGGGCAATATCAGTAAGCGAGGTTTGAAATCATCGAGCTTCCCAATCCCGCGCCCGTACTAGATCTCATCGAGGCCTTCAGGCGCTCTAAAACCATGTTCGCCGCGGTATCCCTGGGGATTTTTGATCGCTTGGACAACGGTGGGTCGGAGGCCCCAATACTGGCTCATGAGTTGGGTGCCAACGCCGACGCAATCGAGCGTGTGCTGAACTCCTGCGTCGCTATGGGGCTGATCGAGAAACAAGGCGCAGTTTACTCTAACAGTCCAGCAGCTAACATCTATTTGACTCGGTCAAGTCCAAACACGCTCGTGGGTTATATTCTCTATTCCGAACCGCGCGCTCTACCCGCTTTGGGCAAACCTGGAGGCCGCGATTCGCGAAGGGACGAATCGTTGGCAGCAGACCTTCGGAGGTGAGTCATCGATCTTCGAACATTTCTTCCGCACCGAAGAGGCACGGCAGGATTTTCTGAGTGGCATGAATGGTTTAGGCCAATTGAGTTCCCCCGCCGTCGTCGCCGCTTTCGATCTGGGGCGGTTTCACCGGTTGGTGGATCTGGGCGGCGGTACGGGCCACCTGGCGTTGACCGCCTGCGCGCTTTACCCAGCACTTCAAAGCGTGGTGTTTGATCTGCCTGCCGCCATTTCCACCGCGCGCGAATACATGGAAGGCTCGCCATATGGGAGCCGCGTTGCCCTTGTCGCCGGCGATTTCTTCACCGCCCCTTTGCCGGAGGCGGATCTTTTCGCCGTCGGCCGCATTCTGCACGACTGGTCGGAGGAAAAGATTCACATGCTGCTGAGGAAAATCTGGGAACGATTACCCTTCAACGGCGCTCTCCTGATCGCTGAAAAACTACTCGGCAACGATAAGACCGCTCCCGTGCCGGCCCTGATGCAATCACTTAACATGCTGGTTTGTACCGAAGGCAAGGAGCGCACCCTCACCGAGTACGCTGCCCTGCTCCGCCAAGCGGATTTTACTAAGGTTGATGGAGTAGTAACCAACGCTCCGCTCGACGCCATTCTGGCTGTGAAAGGGTGAGCACGCCCAAACGCGCCTCACGACGCCTGGCGGCGAACCCCGCGGCGGCGGAAGAAAAGGGCTGACCGCTACCGACAGGTGGCACGAGCTGCTTGTCAGCCCTTACCAAATGGTACGCTATTCTTGTACGGTTTCCGTTGCTATGGCGATCACGGGCAACAAGGTCGCGCCCCGCTTGCTCGATCACTATCTCGGCCGCACCGGATATGACGCGCATCACTGAATCCGTGGGAGTGAATTATAACGCCAGCGAAGGGTCCACAAGGTTACCTTTGTCCGGCCCGAATCGCGGGACAGTGTCTGGCCGAGTGGATCACGAGGTATTGTCGGTTCTTGGTGAGGGTTGCGGGGCACTCCGGCCAGAAAAGCTTCACTCGGTCGAGCCAGAGGCGAATCGTGTGCCGGAAGCGCCGATCCAGTGAGTAATCTCGAGTTCCCAGTTGTTCATTCAGACCTCCTGCGCCGAATACCGGCACATGAACGGATCCAGCCTTGACCGTCCAGCTCCTCCAAACAATCCAGATATAGAAATCCAGGATTCCAGGTGCGTGCGCCAACGCAGCTACTACCTCGCGCTCCACCGGAATGCGATGGGCATCGATCTCCGTGTAGAAACCTTCACTGAGGGTTATCGTGTTCTCAGTAGGGTGGGTAGGAGCGATAGGTCCTTCTTCGCTGGGATTGGACCAGAGACATAAATGATCAAAGAAGTGAAAGCGAGCCCAATCGATAACCGACTTGCGGTCGGGTTGCTCCTCGGTTCCAAAAAAGATCGTGGCGGTGAAGAGACGTTGAAAACCCTGGACTAGCCGACGATAGTGCGGACCGTCACGTGGTAGCCTGAAGAAGTCGAGGATCTGGGCAGCGTTCTCGAAGCGAATGACCCGACTCTTCTGTTGCAGGGCGAGAGTTGCAATCCAGATGGGGATCAGCCGATCCTGGCCGTAAGGGACGGGCGTTTCATACTGCACCCTCCGCAGTAGCGTTTGGGGATACTTTACCTTTTTGTAGTTTAGTTGAGTTGCGCACCCGGTCCTGGAGCCTCTGTTCGTCCGACCCATTCAGCGTGATCCAGTATGGCATCCGTGGGTTCAGCCGCCGAGCATGGATCAGGCTGCGCTTGATCCAATAGTAGACTACGTACTTGTTGACTCCAAGGTGCTGGGCCACCTGTTGCACGGTCAGCTCCTCCGGCCTCTGGAGTGTCACGGGAGGAATCTGATAGCGCCAACGGATCCACCGCACGATTCGTGTGGTATACGGTTTACCTTTGGGACTGGCATGCCCTTCGCGATGGAGCCGGTTCGCGATCTCCGCATCGGGTAAGCCGTGTGCCAGCTCCCGGACTTTGTCGACCACTGCGACCGGATACCGCACGCGATCGGCTATGGGGAGCGGGAGTTGCACCGTGAGATGGGTCGAAGTCCCACCCTGCCAGCGGAGGTGAAGCAAGAGCTGCTTGGAAGGGGAGGGTTTCTCGACAGTAATATCCTTGAGGAGCAGCCGCAACATCCGCTTGCGGTCCTTGGCCAGTGTGGTCGGGGCATGCCACACCCGCGGTAAATCCTGGGCCAGCGCGAGGACCTTCGCTTTCTGCTCAGGTGTGGCCACGCGGGCTTCTTGCCGCCGAAACTCGGCGGCTTGCTTTTTGAGGTCTTCTAACTGCAGCAGGGCATCGTTCCAGCGCCGCTCCAGCGTGCTCGCCACCAGGCGCTGCGAAGGATCGACCTCCAGATAGCGCCGCTCGGCGAGGGCCGCTTCGTACTCGGCGCGTTCGATCCGCATCTGCCACTGCCGCCCGAGGGCCTGATCGCGCGACTCCAACTCCGCCAGAGCCGCCAGGGCAAGCTCGAGCTCGGCGGGTTGCATGGCCTTCAGCACCTCCTCCGCGACGGCGGCGTCGAGCAGATCGCAGCGGAGGTTCAGGCATTCCTTGCTCGTCCCCAGATTTTCCCGGCGTAACCAGGTGCATTGATAGCGGGGATAAATGCCGCCGTTCCCCGTGTAGCGTACCGTCAGCCGGCGGCCACAGCATCCACACAGCAGCAATCCCTGGAGCAGCGCCAAGCCTTCGCGCGCCGGGCCCGCCAGGACCGTCTCCTCACCGTTGGTGCGATTCTTCTCCAAGCGCTCCTGATTGTGCAGGAACTCTTCCCAACTGATATATCCCTCGTGGTGATCTTGCAGGCTGACGCGCCAGTCGGGAATCGCCACCGCGTACTTCCGGGGATGAACCTTACCTTCCGGGCTGATCTCCCGCCGATACTGATAACGGCCGAAAACGTACCGGCCGGCATAGGACGGGTTCTTGAGCAGGCCCAGCACCCGGCCGTGCGTCAGGCGGCCCCAGATCAGCTTTCCATCCCAGGCTCCCCCATACGCACGCTTGGGGAAACGCAGCGTGCTTGCGGCGAAGCGTTGCATCACCGCGAAGGCGCTGCCGGTTTCGCGAAACAGCCGAAACACCAAGCTCACCGCGCCCCGCACTTCTTCGTCCGGATCCAAGATAATACGGCTTTCCGCGTCGTAGCCAAAGCCCACCGGCAGGGGAAAACGTAACTCGCCTTTCTGGGCTTTGTGGAGCTTGCCGCCCTGGAGGCGGGCGCGCAAAAAATGCAGTTCGGCCGAGGCCATGACGCCCTTTAAGCCAGCAACAGACTACACCCTATGTTGCACTTTGTGGGTGTTCGCTCAGGATTACCTCAGAAGAGAGTCCCTACTGCGGCCAAGCCGGTCGGGTGAGGCGCGTCTTCTGGCGGGAACGCAAACCGTGGGCTTGGGTGCGCTTTCGCATTGGGGGTATGACGGCGGTTCCTTGGAACTGGACAGATCTCCCTGTCCCACAGACGGAAGGAACTCCTTCGTCAGATGGGCAGCAAACGGTCCTTCTCTCTCCGACCGCGCTGTGCGAAATGGTTCGTTTTCTTGGCAGTCACGGCCCCAACCCCAACAAAAGAGATTCCCATGCCTGAAGCTTTTGGGCTTCTCTCGACAGCGACGTCGGTCGCTCATCGAATCGGGGTTTACGTCCACTCGATGGCCATGGCTATAACTCTGCTGCGTGGTGGTGGAGGTCTTCGCTACAAGGACTGAGGTGGGTACGAGGTGTCCATAGCGAAGCAGATTTGTCTGCTGGCCGGAGAAGCCTCCCACAGCAGACCGCTGAAAGATTTCGCTGGACAAATGCCGCCCTTTTGGATACGGTAAGGTGGGCTAAGGCTGCGGTCGGCACGTGCAGACCGAGCGGTTCAGAAAATCAGGAAGGAGTTCGAGGCCGCCAGCCCCCATGATCATGTCCCCATCCCTGACCTTTTGCGGGCGTACATTCGGTGTGGAGGAATTGGAACTAATGCGCCAGATCGCGGAGAAATTCTCTGCTTTGGGGGTGACCGAGATCGCGCGAACGGTCTGCGAATTACTCGAATGGAGGCGGCCGAGTGGAAGGCTGAAGGACCATGAATGCCGACAGCTGCTGGAGCAGCTCCAAGCCAAAGATTTCCTGACACTCCCCGCCCTTCGAAAATTGGGCGGGAAAGGTCCGCGGCGGCCAGACCTCTCAGGGGTCTGCGCAGAGCCCAGCACTGTCGCAGGCACCGTGAGCGAATACACACCCTTGGAGATGGTCCTCGTGGGAGGTGAAGCCGACAGCCGCCGTTGGCGCGAAAAGGTGGAGCGCTACCACTATCTCGGCTGTCGCGTACCCTTCGGTGCGAACCTGCGCTACTGGGTGCGTTGTCGCGATCGGGAGTTGGCCTGTCTGCTCTGGAACTCGCCGGCCTGGAAGATGCGGGCTCGGGATGCGTGGATCGGCTGGAGCGAGGCACAACGACAGCGTCACCTGCAACAGGTCGTCAACAACGGTCGATTTCTGATTTTGCCGGGGGTGCACGTCAAAGGACTCGCCAGCAAGATCCTGGCGCTGAGTGCACGGCAAGTGCCGGCTGACTGGGAGAAGCACTTCGGGTGTCATCCCGTGCTGCTGGAAACCCTGGTGGATGTGACGCGTTTTCGTGGCACCTGCTACCGGGCTGCCAACTGGATCAGGGTGGGCCAAACCAGGGGGCGGGGTCGCATGGACCGCGAGCATAAACGTCATGGACAAGCGATCAAGGACATTTACGTTTACCCCCTGGTGCGCGATGCCCGACAGCGGCTCTGCAGTAATCCCATCCCAACGTATGGTAGTGCACCACATGCCGAACTCGTGGATGCCCATAGTCTCTTTGCCCGTCTCGTGTGGCATCAAGTTCGACCCCGCGAGCGCTCCGCCACTGAGGCAAGACATCGAAGGGCTTCGCCTCACGGCGCAAACGTCAGACCGGCGGTAGTCGGGTCATCCTGTGCGTGGGGAGCCGCGAGATCCGCGACGATTACGGACGCTGCCTTGGTGAACCCGGTCCCAGCGTCCCTAGAAACACTGTTCATTGAACTGGTACGGCGCCGACTAGACCGCCCTGCCGTCCAGGAGGGTTGAGAATGACCACCACAAAGGTTCAAAGCACCCATCAGGAGCGGACGGCTTTTGTCTACGTGAGGCAGTCAACCCCCGTACAGGTGATGGAAAATCGGGAAAGCACGGAACGGCAGTATCGGCTTCGCGACCGTGCCATCGAGTTGGGGTGGCCGCCCAGTCGAGTGGAAGTCATTGACGAAGATCAGGGCCGCTCGGGCAGCACCGCCGCCCACCGTACCGGGTTCCAGCGTTTGGCGACGGAAGTGAGCTTGGGCAAGGTAGGAATCGTACTCATGCTGGAGGCGTCGCGACTGGCGCGCAACAACAGCGATTGGTATCGGCTTATGGAGATCTGTGGAGTAAGTGGCACATTGATTGCCGATGAGGGTGGAGTCTACAATCCCCGCGAGCCGAATGATCGCTTGCTTTTGGGCGTGAAGGGCACAATATCGGAAGCAGAACTGTTCACACTGCGGACCCGCTTATACGAAGGGCGATGGAACAAAGCGCGCAAGGGGCTCCTGCATTTTTCTTTGCCGGTGGGCTATGTGCGAGGAGCTGACGGTGGCTGGACGCTCGATCCCGACACCCAGGTGCGGGAACGGCTGGGTTGTGTGTTCGAGGGCTATCGCCGTCACGGAGTGGTGCGAGCCGTGGTGCGGGAGTTGAAGGAGCAAGGGCTGGAGCTGCCCACGCGGGTTATCGCTTCGGAAGGTTACGGTTCACTGGTGTGGAAGGTGCCCACGCTGAGCACGGTGGTTCGGATCTTACACAATCCTGCCTATGCGGGCGCCTACGTGTACGGGCGGTCGGAATACTCGAATGAACGGCGCTCGCCGAAGACAGGCAAGGCCGCGGCGCAGGTTCGATCCCTGGAACAATGGCCAGTGAAAATTACCGCCCATCACCCGGCCTACCTCCGCTGGGAGGAATACGTGAAGAACCAAGAGCGGTTGCGGGAGAATTGGAACCACGCGGAGAGCCGAGGTGCGCCGCGAGAAGGACGCGCACTCCTGCAGGGGATCGTTTACTGTGGGGTCTGTGGTCGAAAGATGAGTGTACAAGATCGAGCGGCGCGAGAGAACCGTTCGCCCTCGTATACTTGCCTGAAGGGTTATCACGACGGAGACGAAAAGATCTGCCAGAGTATGACCTCCCGTCCGGTCGACACTGCCGTCGTGGAGGTATTTCTCGGGGCGGTCTCCCCGCTCAGCCTGCGGGTCGCGATACAGGTGCTGGATCAACTGGAGCAGGACCTGATCGCGCAACGCCGGCAGCGGGAGTTGCAACTGGAACAAGCGCGTTATGAGGCCCGGCTGGCTCAACGGCAATATGATGGCGTCGATCCTGCGCACCGCTTGGTGGCGGGGGAGTTGGAGCGACGATGGAACGAGAAATTAGAGCGTGTGGCCCAACTGGAACGGAGCTATGTTCAGGCGGAGCGTGATGCCGAATGGAGCCTCACTAAAGAGGAGCGTGCCGCCATCACGAATTTGTCGCAAGATTTACCGGCGATCTGGAGTGCAGAAACAACCACCAACCAGGAACGGAAGCAGTTATTGCGGATGGCAATCGAATCCGTGCAGTTGGATGGCGTGGGCCAGGCGGGGCAGATTGAAATGCAGATTCGTTGGCGCTCGGGCACGATAACCGATCACGGCGTGAAGCGACCTGCCCCGGGAGAAGGCTCGCTCAAGACACCGGCGGAGGCCGTTTCACTAATCCACCGGATGGCCGGACGAACCAGCTATGAGGAGATCGCCACAGAACTTAACCGAACCGGCTTGCGTAGTGCTTTTGGTCGGTGCTTTACGACTCAGCATGTCGGGTATATTTGTCGGCGCGATGGACTGGCCAAACGCCACCCACGAGGTGCGTCAAAATCGACGTGCAGTCTTGATTCGGGCACATCAACAAGAAGTTGAACAAGAGGTGTATTGTGTATCAGGTCTATTCAATCCTAAAAGCAGGCCGTCGTTGAAATCCGCCGGGTCGTAGCAACCATCCTCGTCGATCACCAGCGTGGAGGTGAGCGCGCAGAGCTCCAGCAGGCGCTGCCAATCGAGATTCGAGCGCGCCAGGCGCGAGACTTCCAGGGCAAACACCGCCCCCACCTGGCCCATCGAGACATCGGCCACTAAGGTCTTGAAGTCCTCCCGCCGCGTCATCTCCGTTCCCGTCTTCCCCAAATCCTGGTCGAGAGTGCGGATCAGGGACTCGCTCCAGCCCAGTTCCCGCGCCTTCTCGCGCAAGGCGTACTGGCGCTCCGTGCTCTCCCGATGGTGGAGAACCTGGCCCGGCGTCGACTGGCGCAGGTAAATGTAGGCCGGCTTGCGGCAGTGCTGTTCTTGAATCTTGGGATTCATCCCTGGCCTCCGCGTTGGCCGTCAAGCTCCGGTCCTGGTCGAGCCAGCTGGCGAGCATGTTGGCGAGGAGCACGCCGCCCCGTCCGGGATCGATTGGCACGCGGAGGGCTGGCAGCACTTCGCTCATGGCGGTCTCTTACAGCTTCTCGCGACGGCGTAGGAGCTCGCGGTTGATCTCGCAGATCTCCTCCAAGACCTGGCGGGCATGGTGGTAATTGGCCAGAAACTCGCTCGCCTGCGCGTAAGACTTTTGCGGGACGTAGTCCATTTGCGGACGCCGGCCGGGGTAGCTCACCGACAGATAGTACTTGGGGCCATGACCGGGGCCGTCGGCGCATTTGCAGCCGGGCTTGCCACAGCGCTTGTAGCGCTCGATGAGGGAACCGCGAAGAACAGCTTTGAGCGGGGGCAATTGGCGCAGGAGCGCTTGGCGGCGCTTTCGCAAGGCGGCGGTGGTCTGTTTCGATGTTTTCATCGGACCACGCTAATAACTGGTCTGAACCTAACATCGGGCCTCTCCTTTGTCAATTCTTTTTTTCGTGTCTTTTCCCGGGGAGGAGGGACGGGACGCGGCCAGGGCATCCAATAAGGCGACGAGTTCGAAAAGGCTGTCGGCGGCGAGACGGTGCGGCGGCCGGGTTAACGCGTCATACGGGGTGGGATCAGCCCAGTCGGTCCACTCGCGCGGAATGCTGAGCGTACCACGCTCCAGCTCGCGGAGAATGAGCGTGTCGACGCCAGCGATGCGCCTTTTCTTGAGAACTTCAAATCGCCGACCTCGCAGCGGGTGAAAGGGATGGGAGATTTCTGCCCATCCCAAAGGCGAGTGGGGCACAAGTGCAGTCTGCTCTGACCGTCGGCAAGCCGAATTTTGGATGGCCGATGATTTCCAAGAAGAACTTACCGCTGTGTCGGCGATGCGTGAGTTGATGGCTGGGAGGTCTCCGAAGGGGAATCCCGCAAAGCACAAAGGGTCGAGCTTGGTAGGCGAGCTCTTGTTTGTGGTCTTGCCTCTGTTCTCGGACGAGTTGGATGGCATCCAGGTGTTTGCACTTACGTTTCGTGAGTCCTATGGACGGCAGGACAGACTGGATCGAGTTGAAAGACGAACACGCGGCGGCGGATTCGTTGCTCCGCCGCTCGCTTCCCGGAGGCGAAACGTAAGAGAACCGTAACAAAACGCTTCTCGATTCGAAGTAATTGCAGGAAAAAGGGGTTCCGCTTTTGAGCGAAAGCAGACGCCCTGAATTGGTGTAAGGGAATGAAAACTATAGGAAAGGATGTAAAGGATGGTAAGAGGGCCCTTCTTCTCCGGAGCAAAAGGTCGCAGGTTCGAATCCTGCCAGGCGTACCAACCTTTTCAACGAGTTACAGGAAATCCGCCGATACCGCGAGTACCCAAAAGTACCCAAAACTCCTAAGCGCCCTTCTTGCCGAGCAAAATGCTTTGTATCTTCTCTGCCGCCTGCCGCTTGGTAGAACTCACGGCCTGGGTGTAAACGTTCATTGTCGTCTGAATGTCCGAATGGCGCAGTAGCTCTTTCTGGACTGCGAGCGGCGCCCCAAGTTCGTGTAAAAGAGTCGAGTACGTGTGCCGTAGAGCATGCCAGCCGATCTTGCCGAGACCGGCCCGCAGTGCTGCCGGCTTGATGTGATCGGTAAGCAGGATTCCAGGCCAGCGCGGCTTCCCGCTTTCTCCGGCAAAGATGTAATCCACATCGGTGTGGTAAAACGTCCGCGCCCTCAAACTGCGCAGGGATTCGGCCAACTCCGTGCCGATGGGTAAAGACTTCTGCGAGGCTTCGTTCTTGGTTTCGTTTATCTCGCCTTGAACCATGCTCCGCTGAATCAGTACCGTCTGAGCCTGCCAGTCGAAGTCTCCCCACTTGAGCGCCACCAACTCGCAGGAACGTAAGCCCAAGCCGCAGCACACTTCTACCATTGTTCTGTAAGGCTCCTCGAGTTCGTTTAACAAGGCTCGGACTTCTTCTGGTCTTAGGACCCGCGGAATCTTGCATCGTTTCCGCGACTGCCTTACCAAAGTGATCGGATTGTGCTCTACCAGTTTCCAACGTAGTGCCCACTGATAGAGCAAATGGAAGAAATTGCGGACGTGGGGAGCGGTTCTTTTTGGAATAGTTTTGAGCCATCCCTCGACGGCTAGGGGGTTGTCCACCGACTGAACCATTTCCGTACCCCACCGCGCGACGATATGCTTGGCATAGCTCTTGTAGGACTGCTGTGTCTGTTTCCGGACTTCCTGCGGGGCTACTTCGTTGAGATACCTGTCGACCAAAGCGTTCACCGTAGTCGGGTGAAGCCTCGCCGGCACTAGCTGTGAGTTGATCCTGAGACGCAATCCCTCGACAGCTCGCTCGGCAGCTGCCTTGGTTGGCAGATGTGCGGTCGTTCCCTGTGGGACGCGAGAGACTTTTTCAATGTGAATACTTCTGGTTGTGGCGCCTGCGCGGGCAATCGCCGTTTACCGTCGGCGCCGCGGGTATGCCGCGCGTGCTAATTGGCATTGAGGGCACGGGGCAGGTGGAGCACAGCGGCGGCACTTATGCCGTTGGAAAGGGCGACGTATGGCTCTTGCCGGCGGAGGTGGGAGCATGTGCATTTCACCCACACAGTGCCGTGACCTTGTTGGAAATTGCGCTGCCGGAATACGCGATGCTTGGCAAGGCGGAAAGCTCTAATTGAGATGGCAAGAATTCAGAGGTGGAGGGATCGTGAAAAAGCTCATTGTTTATGATCTGGACGGCACACTTGCAGAGAGTAAATCGTCACTTGATGCTGAAATGGCAGCACGGCTGCATGACCTTCTTGGGATCGTCAAAGTGGCCGTGATTTCCGGAGGCGGTTGGCCACAGTTTGAAAAACAACTGCTCTCCCATCTTCCCCATGACGAACACCTGGCGAATCTATCCCTTCTACCCACCTGTGGAACCAAGTTCTACCAATACTCGGGGGACTGGAAAAAGCTCTATGAAGAAGATTTCACCGCGGATGAAAAAGAGAAGATCCTCAGTTCCCTAAAGAAGGCGATGGGAGCCGCGGGCTTCAAGGTTGAAAAGACCTGGGGAGAGGTCATTGAAGACCGGGGAAGCCAGATCACCTATTCCGCATTGGGCCAGCAGGCTCCCTTGGAAGCAAAGGACAAATGGGATCCTGATCACGCCAAGCGCAAGAAAATCAAAGCCCTCCTTGACACTTACATTCCCGAGTTTTCTGTCCGTATGGGTGGGGCGACCTCCATCGATATCACCAAGCCGGGTATTGACAAAGCCTACGGTATCAGAAAGCTTCGCGACATTCTGGGTATTTCACTGAAAGAGATGATCTATATCGGTGATGCCTTATTCGTGGGGGGCAACGACTATCCCGCGGAAGAAGCAGGTGTGGTATCCATTCCCGTTCGCGATCCCCGTGAGACCGAACGCGTTACCGAAACCCTCATTGCCTGTTTAGATGGCGAACACAAAGCATGACCCTGCGAGGAGACTTGATGAGTGGGTTTAAGTTGCAGCGCCTGGGAGTGCTGATGGAGCCGGAGCCGGGCAATCCCCAGGAGGTTGAGGGTGTCCTGAATCCGGCGGCCGTTCGCGGCCCTGATGGTCAACTTTACATCTTCCCGCGACTGGTGGCGCGGGGCAATTATTCGCGCATCGGCATTGCCCTGGTGCGGTTCAACGAAGCCGGCGATCCGGCAGGCGTCAAGCGGCTCGGCATTGCCCTGGAGCCGGAAGCCGACTATGAGCAGCGGCCCGACGGTGGCGGGGACTGCGAGGACCCTCGTATTACATTCGTGGAGCCGCTCAAGCGCTATATCATGACTTACACGGCATTCTCGACCCAGGGACCACGAATCGCCCTGGCCCTATCGGAAGACCTCTTCCACTGGCAGCGTCTGGGGCTCGCCACCTATGCTTTGTGGCACGGCATTGCGTTGGGTACCGTGGATGACAAAGACGCCAGCCTCTTCCCCGTTGCCATCCCCAATCCCTCCGGGCGTCCGGAACTGGCCATGCTCCACCGGCCGCTTTTCCCCGGCACGCGACCGGAGGAAACCGCCTGCCACCCCGCGTCCCGCGAGGTGCATATCGATCGGGAAAGCATCTGGATTTCCTACTGCCCGACGGCCTTGGAGGGCCATGGACCCTCTCACCTCGGCCGGTTCACTTCTCACCATCGGCTGGCAACGCCGGTGTCACCCTGGGAGCGGCTCAAAATCGGCGGCGGCGCTCCGCCCATCTTAACCAAGCACGGCTGGCTGATCATTTACCACGGCGTGAAAGAAATGGTGGACCCCAGCCACGAAGGGCACCAGATGTGCTACTCGGCAGGGGTGATGGTACTCTCAAAAGAGCATCCGCAGATGATTCGCTATCGTTCGGCGGAGCCGGTGTTGCCGCAAGAGCGCCAGGGCACCATCGCCAACGTCGTGTTCCCCACCGGCATCGACCGGCGCGACGATCTTGGTGCGCCGGACCGCCTTGACGTCTATTACGGGATGACCGACAACCGGATTGGCGCGGCACGCCTTGACGTGCCGGATTTCTTGCCCTCGGAAGGAGTTGCCGACCCGCCGGGAGCAAAGGTGTAACGCGCATGATTTCGGAAATTCAAGACCTTGAATGAGACTTCTTCAACAGTGCCTGCCCACCGATTTTCCAAGACCCCTTTGGACCGAATCTCGGTGGAAGTAACAAGCACCGGAGGGTAGTTATCATGAAACCGAATACAGATAAGCCCGAGTCGAAGCCGGAATCCAAGCCCCAGTCCAGGGACGATCTGAAATCCCTTCCCATGCCGGAAGTGGAGAAACAATTGGCGTCGTCGCCGGAGGGTCTTACCGAAGCCGAGGCGAGGAAGCGCATTGCGCAATACGGCCCCAACCAGATCGTGGAGAAGAAAACGAATCCGTTCCTGAAGTTCCTCACCTATTTTTGGGGCCCTATCCCGTGGATGATCGAAGTGGCAGTAATTTTGTCGGCGGTTGTCCGGCACTGGCTGGACTTTTTCATCATCCTCCTTTTGCTGGTTTCCAACGCCGTGGTGGGATTCTGGGAAGAGCACCAGGCGGGCAACGCCATCGCCGCTCTGAAGGCCAAACTGGCGGTGAAGGCAACGGTGAAACGCGATGGGAAGTGGACCAACCCGAATGCCTCCGAACTGGTGCCTGGCGACGTCGTCCGCCTGCGACTGGGTGACATTGTGCCGGCGGACGCGCGCTTGCTCGCGGGCGATTCGATCGAAGTGGACCAGTCGGCGTTGACGGGCGAATCCCTGCCGGTCACTGCCCAACCGGGCGCAGCGGTGTTTTCCGGTTCGATTATCCGCCAGGGCGAAATCGATGCCATGGTTTATGCCACGGGCACGAAGACCTACTTCGGCAAGACCGCGCAACTGGTCGAAGAAGCTCAAACTGTCAGCCATTTCCAGCGCGCCGTGCTGAAGATTGGCGATTACCTGATTGTCCTTGCGGTGGCTCTGGTGGTGTTGATTCTGACCGTGGCGCTCTTCCGTGGCGACAAGTTTCTTACCACCACGGAATTCTGCCTGGTGCTTCTGGTAGCCGCAATTCCAGTGGCGATGCCCACGGTGCTCTCCGTAACCATGGCGGTGGGGGCACGTCTGCTGGCGAAGAAAGAAGCCATCGTGACGCGATTGTCGGCGATCGAGGAGCTGGCAGGCGTCGACGTCTTGTGCTCCGACAAGACCGGAACTCTGACCCAAAACAAGCTTACCCTTGGTGATCCCTTTACCGTGAATAGTATTCCCCCGGCCCAGGCCATCCTCTACGGCGCGCTCGCTTCGCGGGCGGAAGACAAGGACACCATCGATCTGGCGGTGATTGGCGGCGTGAAGGACGATAATGCGCTGAAGAGCTACCAGGTGCTCCACTTTCAACCCTTTGACCCGGTGCACAAACGCACCGAAGCCACCGTCAAGGGAGCTGACGGGAAACAGTTCTTCGTGGCCAAGGGAGCGCCGCAGGTGATTCTCCAAATGGCGACGAATGCCGGTGAGGTGAAGCCCGCCGTGGAGAATGCGGTCAAGGAATTTGCCGGACGCGGCTTCCGTTCTCTGGGCATCGCCCGGGCGGATCAGGAAGGCCAGTGGCAGTTTGTGGGCGTATTGCCCCTGTTCGATCCGCCGCGCGAGCAGGCCAAAGCAACCATCGCCAGCGCCCGGCAAATGGGCGTGACCGTCAAGATGGTTACGGGCGATCAACTCGCCATCGCTCAGGAAACCTCCCGGCAACTGGGGATGGGCACGAACATCCTGGATGCCAGCGGATTGGGCGATACCAAGCATCATGAATCGGCGCAAGTGGCTGACGCCATCGAAAAGGCCGACGGGTTCGCCCAGGTCTTCCCCGAACACAAATTCCACATTGTGGATGTCCTTCAGCAGCGCGGCCACATTGTCGGCATGACTGGCGACGGGGTAAACGACGCCCCCGCTTTGAAGAAGGCCGATTGCGGCATCGCCGTTTCCGGCGCGACAGACGCGGCCCGCGCGGCAGCGTCCATCGTCCTCCTGGCGTCCGGCCTGTCGGTCATTATCGACGCCATCAAGGAGAGCCGCCGCATCTTCCAGCGGATGAACAGCTACGCCATGTATCGCATCACCGAAACACTTCGCGTCTTGCTGTTTATGACGCTATCGATCCTGGTGTTTAACTTCTATCCGGTGACGGCGGTCATGATCGTGATGATCGCGTTGCTCAATGACGGCGCCATCCTCTCTATCGCCTACGACAATGTTCATTATAAGGATAAGCCTGAGGCCTGGAACATGCGCTTGGTACTGGGGATCTCCACGGTCCTGGGCGTCATCGGAGTCGTCTCCGCCTTCGGCTTGTTTTATCTCGGCGAGCGCGTGTTTCACCTTGACCGCAACCACATCCAGACGCTGATGTACCTGAAGTTGTCCGTGGCGGGGCATCTGACGATTTTCCTGACGCGCACGCGCGGCCCATTCTGGTCCATACGCCCCGCGCGGATTCTATGGGTAGCGGTGCTCGGCACACAAACGGTGGCAACTCTGATTGCGGTCTATGGGCTGTTTATGACACCCCTTGGCTGGGGCTGGGCAGCGTTCGTTTGGGGCTATGCTCTGGCCTGGGCGCTCTTGAATGACCGCGTGAAACTGCTCGCCTATCGGGTCTTTGACCCTACTAAAGCCCCGTTGTTGGCCAAGAAGCCGCTCGATCTTACACCGCAGATCGCCACCCGGGCCTATGAACTCTACCAGCAGCGCGGCCGCCGCGATGGCCAAGCGGGTCAAGACTGGCTTAAGGCGGAGCGCGAGATACGGAAAGAGTAAGCGGGATGGGCGAAGGCTGTGCGGACGTCCTCCTGAGCCTCATGAGTTCTATATAGGCGCAAACCCACCGAGTTCATGACACCGAAGGGATGAAGATGAAAATCAATTCAAAGGATTTCCGTGTGCGGCCCGAAAAAAAGGTCAAACTCAAGGAGTGGCCGACGATTGTGAAGCCCTTTTGCAAATCGAAGAAGCAGTATCAAAAACTCCTGGGAGAACACGTTGAGGAGTTGAGCTCGCTGCAACACTTGCACTACGCGTCCGACCGCTATGCATTGCTGCTGATTTTTCAGGCGATGGACGCTGCCGGCAAGGACGGTGCTATCCGGCATGTCATGTCCGGGGTCAATCCCCAAGGCTGCCAGGTTTTCAGTTTCAAGCAGCCGAGCGCCGAAGAACTGGAACATGATTTTCTCTGGCGCACGACGTGCCGGCTTCCCGAACGCGGGCGGATCGGCATCTTCAATCGTTCCTACTATGAGGAGGTACTGGTTGTTCGGGTGCATCCGGAGATTTTGCGTAGCCAGGGGCTTGCGGAAGAGTTGCGCGACGAGAAGACAATTTGGGAGGAGCGGTATCGTTCCATCGTGGACTTGGAGGAGCACCTCAACCGTAACGGCACCCGGATCATCAAGGTCTTCCTCCACCTGTCGAAGGACGAACAACGAAAGCGCTTCCGCGAGCGCATTGATGATCCGGACAAGAACTGGAAATTCAGCCTCTCGGACGTTCACGAGAGGAACTACTGGAAGCACTACATGAAGGCTTATGAGGCTTGCCTGAACGCGACAAGCACCCATCACGCGCCCTGGTACGTCGTTCCCGCCGATGATAAGGAGAATGCCCGGTTGATTGTTTCCCAAATTGTTATTGAAGCGCTCGATGACCTTAAGATGGCATATCCCACGACCACCAGGAAACGTCGGCGGGAATTGATATCTATCCGCAAACGGCTCTGAAGGCAAAAACTATGACCAATAAGCACCCATAACAAACTGGCATGGCCGGCCTGGGTGTGATGGGGCGCAGTCTCGTGCCGAACATGGCCGACCACGGCTTTGAGGTGGCGGGCTATGACAAGGGACCCAAACCAAGTCGAAGCCCTGAGGAAGGAATCGACCGATCGGGACATGTGCGGGGCGGAGAATATCAATGACTTTATCGCCCTGCTCCGCCAACTCCGTGCGGTTATGGTGCGGGTTATCCAGGGCCAGCACAGACCTTGCAGGAAAGGAGGCGCTAGGACGGGCGCCCGAGGACATAGATTGGGTGCGTCCTAGCCCACGAAACCATGATAGAGCCAGATCCAATGCCAACCACACGACAAAGAACTGGCGAATCGAACGCTTCAGCGATCGCCGGTGGTGCTGAGGAAAGGCCTGAAGCCACAGTCGCAGGGCTGAGTCAGGCGGAGGTGAAGGAGCGCTTGGCTCAGTACGGATTCAATGAGCTACCTGAGAAGAAGGTCAACCTTGTTCTTAAGTTTCTTTCCTATTTCTGGGGTCCCATTGCCTGGATGATCGAAGCCGCGGTGATCCTTTCCGCCATCGTGGGGCACTGGGAGGACTTTGCCATTATCATGGTCCTCTTGGTCGGAAATGCCGTTGTCGGATTCTGGGAGGAATACCAGGCCGGGAACGCCATCGCCGCGCTCAAAGCACAGTTGGCGCTCGAAGCACGGGTGAAACGCGACGGCGCGTGGACCACTGTCCCCGCTCGAGAACTCGTCCCGGGGGACCTGATCCGGCTCCGCCTCGGAGACATCATCCCGGCGGACGCTCGGCTGCTGGAAGGTGACCCGATCGAAGTCGATCAGTCGGCTTTAACCGGCGAATCCCTTCCGGTGACCCACAAGACGGGGGAGACGGTCTATTCCGGCTCGATCGTCAAGCAGGGCGAGATCAATGCGGTGGTTCAAGCCACTGCCAAGAACACGTACTTCGGAAAGACTGCAAGCCTCGTTGAAGAAGCCCACACCGTTAGCCACTTTCAGCAAGCGGTCTTGAAGATCGGCGACTACCTTATTGTCATTGCCGTGGTTCTCGTGGTCCTGATCCTGGCGGTGGCGCTCTTCCGCGGCGACAAGATGATGACCACTTTGCAGTTTGCCCTGGTTCTAACCGTAGCCGCCATTCCGGTGGCAATGCCCGCCGTCTTGTCCGTGACCATGGCGGTGGGTGCTCGCGTGCTCGCCGCCAAGCAGGCCATTGTCAGCCGCTTGGCCTCCATCGAAGAACTGGCTGGCATGGACCTGCTTTGCTCGGATAAGACGGGCACGCTTACGCAGAACAAGCTCACCCTGGGGGAGCCTTTCCGGGTCCCTGGAGTAGCCGTTGACGAGGTCATACTGGGCGGCGCATTGGCTTCGCGCGCTGAAAACAAGGATCCCATCGACCTCGCAGTACTGGCCGGGGTTAAGGAGGAGATGCACCAAGAAAGATATCGTATGACGCACTTCCAGCCTTTTGACCCCGTGCACAAGCGTACGGAAGCCACGGTGACGGGCCCGGACGGTCACGCCTTCAAAGTCACGAAGGGAGCCCCTCAAGTTATTCTCGCTCTTGCCACCAATCGCAACCAAGTTCAACCGCAAGTCGAGAAAGCGGTGAACGAGTTTGCCATTCGTGGGTTCCGTTCTCTTGGTGTGGCCCGCATTGATGAGCAGGACCAGTGGCAGTTTCTCGGCGTGCTCCCTCTCTTTGACCCGCCGCGCGAAGACTCCCAGAGCATGATCGATACGGCGAGGCAGATGGGCATCAACGTGAGAATGGTGACCGGCGATCAGATGGCCATCGCCAAGGAGACGGCGCGCCGACTGGGCATGGGCGGCAACATTCTGGATGCGTCCCTGTTCGGCGACACCAAGCATCACGAAGCCGGGCAACTCGCCGACGCCATTGCGTCAGCCGATGGGTTTGCCCAGGTCTTTCCCGAACACAAATACCACATTGTCGAGGTTCTTCAGCAGCGGAAGCACATTGTGGGCATGACCGGTGACGGCGTCAACGACGCACCGGCGCTCAAGAAAGCCGACGCCGGCATCGCTGTCTCCGGCGCAACGGATGCCGCCCGCGCCGCGGCGGATATAGTTCTCACGACGCCCGGTTTATCGGTGGTCATCGACGCCATAAAGGAGAGCCGCAAGATTTTCCAGCGCATGACCAGCTATGCGATCTACCGCATTGCGGAGACGATCCGGGTGCTCCTGTTTATGACGCTTTCGATCCTGATTTTCAACTTCTACCCCGTAACCGCGGTGATGATCGTGTTGCTGGCATTGCTGAACGATGGCGCCATACTGTCGATTGCCTATGACCGCGTCCGTTATTCGAGCCAGCCCGAAGCTTGGAACATGCGGATGGTGCTGGGTGTTGCCACGATGCTGGGTGTTGCGGGTGTCATCGCTTCGTTTGGACTTTTTTACCTGGGTGAACGCGTTTGGCATCTGAGCCGGGATACCCTCCAGACTCTGATGTACTTGAAACTCTCCGTGGCTGGTCACCTGACGATCTTCGTTACACGAACGCGCGGTCCGTTCTGGTCCACCCGGCCAGCCCGGGTCCTGCTGGGGGCCGTCGTGGGCACGCAACTGGTAGCAACGGTGATTGCCGTTTACGGGTTGTTCATGACTCCCATCGGCTGGAGGTGGGCATTATTGGTTTGGGGCTACGCTTTGGCGTGGTTCTTTTTCAACGATCGGGTGAAACTCCTCGCCTACCGAATCTTCGAGGCGTAAGTTGACGTTGGAATCGGCGTGGTCCACTGCGTCGGGTCGGCGGGCAGCGAGCACTTTAAATGAAAGGAGAATCAGATGAAATTATCAGTCAAATCTCTGGCCATTGTATCGGCATTGCTTTGGGGTGGCGGCGTTCTGTTTGTTGGGATGGTTAACCTCGCGGCAGCGTCTTACGGTACTGCTTTCCTGCAGTGTGCAGGCTCGATCTATCCCGGTTTTCACAACTCGCGACATTTCCTCGATGTCTTGGTCGGCACAGGGTATGCCCTCTTCGATGGAGCTGTCGGCGGAGCGCTATTTGGCTGGCTATACAACTTTTTTTTAGCGGAGGTTCGCGCGGCGCTTGAGGGCGGTGAGATCCTTTTCCTCAGTTGGGTCTGAGAGCCTCACAGGGTATTGAGGACAGGTGGAGGAGTGATGAGAATTCTGCTTGCGCTGGATGATTCCAAGTGCTCAGCGGGCGCGACGGACGCGTTGATCGCCCAAGCCAAGACGAAGAACGCTGAAGTACGCGTTTTGCACGCTGTCGAACCGTTTCCAGCGAGACTGGCGGAGGAGATGGGTAGCAAAGCGTCTCCCGACTTCGTTGCCGCCCGCATGTGCCAGCGCGGGCGGGCTAAGGAAATCGTGGCGCAGGCCGCGCGAAAGCTCCGATCGGCTGGCTTCAAGGTGACCTCGTCAGTCAAAGAAGGCGACGCGAGAAGCGTCATTCTCAACCATGCTGACAGCTGGCATGCCGACCTGATTATGGTCGGCCCCCATGGCCGAAAGGGCCTGCAGCGGTTCCTGCTTGGAAGCGTGTCGGCGGCTGTGGCCCGCCACGCGAGCTGCTTGGTGCAGATTGTCCGGACTCGTTCTGCCCGTTAGCTAGCTAGTGTAGTGATTCATAACTAACTTGACAATTGCCATCGACGAGAGCTATCTTATGCATGATGCACCTCGCTCCACACATCCTCTTGTCTCCGCGAGAACGTTCTACTTTGGCCGCGTGGGCCCATGCGAAGAGCCAACCCTTGCGGGTTATTCAGCGCGCGCAGATCATCACCATGGCTGCTGATGGTGTGACCAGCCAAGACATTGCAGACCGGTTGGAAATCTCTCGACCAACGGTGCAGTTGTGGCGAGAGCGCTTCCTCGCGCTGCGAGTGGCCGGGCTCGAGAAAGATGCTCCACGCCCCGGCCGCATCCCGACCATTGCTGAGAGCAAAGTCCGAGCCATCGTTGAGGCCACTTTGCACACGAAGCCTCCCGCTGCAACTCACTGGAGCACTCGAACTATGGCCAAGGCCCAAGGCGTCAGCCAACCCACGGTTCACCGAATATGGAAGCAGCATAACCTCAAGCCGCACTTGGTCAAGACTTTCAAGCTCAGCCGCGACAAACATTTTGTCGAGAAGCTCTACGATGTTGTCGGGCTCTATCTTAATCCTCCGGAAAGATCCATTGTCCTGTGCGTCGACGAGAAAAGCCAAATCCAAGCCCTCGATCGCACCCAGCCGGGTTTGCCGATCAAGAAGGGGCGCTGCGGCACGATGACGCATGACTACAAGCGCAACGGCACGACTACTTTGTTCGCGGCCCTCAGCATGCTTGATGGCAAGGTGATCGGCGAATGCATGCCGCGCCATCGGCACCAAGAATTCATTCGCTTCCTCAAAAAGATCGATGTCGAGACTCCTTCTGGATTGGATCTGCACATCATCGCCGACAACTACGCGACCCACAAGCATCCGCGTGTCAAATCCTGGCTGAAACGAAATCCGCGATTCCATCTGCACTTCATCCCAACGTCCAGTTCCTGGGTCAACATGGTGGAGCGCTGGTTCCGCGAGATTACGGACAAACGCATCCGACGCGGCATCTTCAAAAACGTGCCGGAGTTGATCGTCGCCATCCAAGAATACCTTGACAATCATAACCAGAACCCCCGCATCTTTACGTGGACTGCGTCCGTTGAACAGATTTTGGCCAAGGTCGCCAAATGTAAAGAAGCGTTGGAATCCCTACGCTAGCCGGGAAGGTTGGCTTGGCTTTCCCTCTTTGTTATTGTACCCTTCTCGCACGTGAGGTGAAGTGTATGCCACGACTCAAATCAATCCTCTGTCCGATCGACTTTTCGGAGTTTTCGGTCAAAGCCTACGACTACGCCCAGTCACTGGCTTGGCACTACAAGGCCGATTTGCTCGTACAACATGTCTTGTACTCCCATACTGCCTTCTACGAAGACGATGCCTATAAGGATACTTGTCGAAGGGTGCGGGCCGACGCCCGGCGAAAGCTCAAGGAGTTTGCCAAACTCCATGCCCGCGCGAAAGTCCAGCCGCAATGCGTCGTGAACGAAGGTAGCGCAGGGGATCTGATCCTCTCTTTCGCCGAAGCGCAGGCGGTGAATTTGATCGTGATGGGAACTCACGGCTTGCGAGGCATTGACCGCCTGATGCTCGGATCCGTCACGGAAAGGGTCTTGCGAAAAGCCCGATGTCCGGTGCTAGCGGTGCGAAAGCCCACGCACGATTTTGTATCTCCCGAGGGAAATGCTGATCCCGTCAACCTCAAGAGGATTGTTCTCTGCATGGACTTTTCTGACCATGCTCAACGAGCTTTGAACTACGCACTCTCCATCGCGAGGGAGTACAAGTCCGAGCTTACTTTACTGCACGTATTGGAACACCTGGGTGCGGCGGACCTTCAAACCGCGACGGCGAAGGTGACGAAGCAGCTCAAGGAATCGATGCCACCTCGAGCGCGCAAGCCTCTCCTCGTCAGATTCTTGGTGCGGATCGGCCAGCCCTACCAGCAGATCATTGAGGTTGCGCTGGAAGCGCAGACCGACTTGGTGATTATGGGGGTTCGTGGCCGCAGTTCCCTGGATAGTGCACTCTTTGGTTCGACAACTTACCGGGTGATCCAGCTGGGCCCGTGCCCGGTGCTTGCGGTCCACACTTGAACTCAGCGAGCTTGAGAACCACTTCAAGGGTGTGAAGTGGCAGACAACGGACGGAGGGAGACTCGACGGAGGATGGCATGGAGAGGAACAGGGAGAAAGGGCGAGAGCATGCTCCTGGACCGTTCAAGTTTCGCAAGGCAGCCTCCCTAATTGAGGCTACCAGCCTCAAGGCAGCATCGCTCGGCCAACTTCTGACGGGTGTGACTCTGGCGGACGATCTTGCTATTCTGTATCACCTCCATCGCCATTTCTTTGTCGCGCCGGAAATCCTCCCCGAGTACCCTAACGATTTCGCCGATTGGGTTAGTAGGGAACTCGGCAACGATATCATGGCGGAACGACTGGCTAACTTGAACCTGTTTCGGGCTGCTAACCTGGCGGAGGTACGCCGGGAAATCTCCATCCTGCTGGCTCAGTACCTCGCGAGCAGTGAAGACGGACGGTGTGTAGCGCCGGGACGCGAATTCATTTTTTGCCAGCAACGCCTGATCGTTATGCCCTGCCACGTCGAAGCAGCGACCCCTGAGGAGTTTCTTGCCGTAGTGCGTACAGTAGAGATCCATTCGGTGGGTTATCATCTGTTTCAATCGAGAGCCATGCCTTCAGGCGGCAACGACTTCACCCGATGGTTTGAAGGTTGGGGTTACACCGACTTGGCGCGTCAGATCGACAGCTTTGACCCCTATCTGAACAGCTTGGAAGACAACAGGACTTATCTTGTGGAGATGGTCGAAGCATGGCTGCGGCGCAGAGAAAAGGGGGGCCTCGATGCTTGACGCGTATCGTGGCGTGGTCCCGGATGAAGCATTAAACGAGGTCTACGATCTAGCCGCTGCGCTGCGAGGTCGGACACTTCAGCACATCAATTCCACGCGCAGCGGAGGAGGCGTGGCCGAAATCCTGCACCGGCTTGTTCCTCTGACCGAATCGCTCGGCATTTTCACGCGGTGGGACATCATTCATGGAGACGAGGAGTTTTTTGAAGTCACCAAAGCATTCCACAACGGCTTGCAAGGTAGCGACCATGAAGTGTCACACGAAGAGTTTGAGACGTATTTGCGAGTCATCAAGCACAACGCCGGAAGCATTCGCCCTGCTGGTGATGTCGTGGTGGTACACGACCCACAGCCTGCGTACCTCATCGAGTATTGGCCCCGCGATGAAGTGCGGGCTGTCTGGCGATGCCACATCGATATCTCGCACCCCAACGCACGGGTGTGGAGGTTTCTTCAGCTGGCGGTGGAGCATTATCGAGCGGCCATCTTCCACGTATCTCAATTCGCCCAGAACCTGCAGATTCCGCAGTTCCTGATCCCGCCTTCCATCGATCCGTTGAGCGATAAGAACCGGGATTTGATGGAAGGGGAGATTTCAGCTGTTACAGACCGGTTTGGAATCGATCGCAAGCGCCCGATTCTCGTTCAGGTATCGAGATTCGACCGGTTTAAGGACCCGCTCGGCGTGATCGCAGCCTACCGGCTCGTGCAGCGAAACTTCGACTGCCAGCTTGTTTTGGCCGGGGGCAAGGCAGAGGATGATCCCCAAGGTGCACAGGTGCTTGCCGAGGTGAGAGAGGCCGCCAGTGGAGACAATGATATTTTTATTCTGGAGCTTCCACCGGAGAGCAACATCGAAATCAATGCGCTCCAGCGAGCCGCGACCGTAATTCTGCAAAAGTCAACGCGCGAAGGCTTTGGACTGACCGTCAGCGAGGGATTGTGGAAGGGTAAACCCGTTATCGGCGGAGCGGTGGGCGGCATCCCGGCACAGATTACCCACGGCGTGAACGGCTTCCTGGTTCACTCACCCGAAGGCGCCGCGTTCCGGCTGCGCTATCTGCTCAGCCATCCCCGCGCCGCCGAACGGATGGGCAAAAAGGGTCGCGAGCACGTGAGGCGAAATTTCCTCATTATCCGACACCTTCGCGACTATCTTCTGCTGATGCTCGCGGTCCTGTACGCGAAGTCGAAAAGGCCGCTGATGCTTGAAGGGAAAGAAATCAGGGAAGTTGAAGCCTGATGGCTTCTCATGTCCGTTCTGGGGCGGCGTTGCATTTTGAAGATTTGAGATTACAGGTCATGATTTATGCTTTCTTATTACGACATATTAAGTACGGCAATCGCGCCCCGATCCGCGTGGTCGAAGACAGCCTCGGTCCCGCAGTGCCACACGGGTGACGGCGACAATCACCAGGATGAAGAAGAGGTTGGGCAGATAGTAGGCGATGCCGCGCACGCTGTCGAGGAACGGCTTACAGATCCAGAGGAACACCTGTCTGGCGTAGTCCTGAGTTGCAGGGAACTGACCGAAAACGAGCAAGAGAACCGCTGATGCCACCGCCACGAAAGCGGCTAAGCCGAAAAGGGACCATAGAACGTGCCCCAGCCCCGAGTGCAGACGATCTCTCAACACCAACTCTAGACCGCGGAATTTCACCGATTGGTTCCGCCCTCGCCGGGTCTCCAGGGACCGGGTTAGCCATCGCCACCAGTACAGTCCAAGATTCCTGGACCCACCGCCGGGCTGTGGGGACTTCGGTTCTGCTACAAAGAACTCCGGCTAGGAAGAGTTCTCGACTAGGTCTTGCCTGCTTGGCGTGGCCAGTTTACGTGCATCTCCGGCATTTGCCGGGTTAGGAGGTCCGAATCGTGCAGCACCGGAGTACCGGCTGAGGCCAATATCAGCAAGCCTGACAACGGCGAAGTTCCACCGACTTTGTTCCACAGCGTCGCTGATTTGTGCGCTATATTCTTGATTCGAAAGGCTCCGGAGGGAGACGGATTGGACGATAGAACGGACCAGCCAGTAAGGGTCAAAGCTGTGGCTTTCGCGCGCCAGCACATCACCCTGTCCAACCAACAAAGGGACGAGCTTTACCAATCGATCCTGCAGACGAGCTCGTTCGGAACCGAATATTTGGCAATGCTCGCTTTTTCTGCCCTGATTGCGCTGTTTGGTCTTTTGCAGAACAGCGTGGCGGTCATCATTGGGGCCATGTTGATCTCACCGCTGATGAACCCCATCCTTGCAGCGGCGTTGGCGTTGCTATTGGGAGACTGGAGTCTGGGGCGCAAATCAGCCGTTATCTTAGGGCTGAGCATCGGGGGCGTCATTGCGATCACCTGGCTGGTGGCCTGGCTTACTCCTCTGAGGCAAGCGACCCCCGAAATCCTGGCCCGAACCAATCCGAATTTGCTCGACCTCTTCATCGCCTTCTTATCCGGTTTGGCAGGCACTTTGGCGCTCCGCGGCTCCAGCGCGAGCTTGACGATAATACCGGGAGTGGCCATTGCAGTTGCCGTGGTGCCTCCCTTGGCGGTGGTCGGGTATGGCCTGAGCATTCGTCAGGGATCGCTGGCCGGCGGTGCCTTTCTGCTCTTCGTCACCAACCTGGTTTCGATCATTATCAGCGCCGCCGTGGTGTTTCACCTGATGGGTTTCCGCCCTCACGAGGAGGCCAAAAAGGGCCGCCTGAATCTGTTCTATCGCATGAACCTCAGTGCCGGTATTCTGATTGTGCTTTCGATTCCCCTCCTCCAAACCCTACGGAAGACGGTAAGCGAGGTCGGGCTGCGCGCAGAGATCGAAAGCGTGATGAACGCCGACTTCAAGACGCCTCGTTCTTCCGTCGCCGACCTTACTTTTACCCAGACTGCCGGGGGATGCACCGTCCCCCCTTACTTTCGAGCGGCAGGTGTTCGTACCGGATGTACCCTTCCTCCTGTAGTCTGGCAAAAGCGGTTTGGCACTCTGCGGTGTCCTTGAATAGACCGATGTCCCACAGCTTCTTGCCCAGGAGTTGTTCCCGAGAATACCCCAACATATCGAGCAGGAAGGGATTAACGTCGGTGATATCTCCGCTGTCCGCCTCGAGGAGTATGATTCCGTCTTGGGCGGTTTCAAACAGCCGCCGGTAACGTTCCTCGCTCTGCTGCAATTTGTCTTCCGACGCATTTTCTCAACCTCCCAACACCTATAGGGTCCGATCCCCGAAAATCGAGAATGACACAACATTTACTGTTCATGGACGTTTCCAGCGGCTGCGATCTCTCAAACAGGTGCGCCCGGCTGGCCTGACTTTTTCTCGGTCAACTGAGCCGGGCGCTTGTTTCGAATACCACCGCCGCAGTTTTTAGCGCAGCGTTTCCATATCGAGGATGGACCCCAAAATGCCGCCAAGAATGGTGTACTTGCCGTCAGAATAGCGACCATATCGATACCGGCTATTGTAGCCATCTTCATAACCGCGACGGAAGCCCTCGCGGAAGTAGTAGTTGTAGTCTTCCTGTTCTACATAATAACCATCATAGCCGTAGTTCGCATCCTGGTAGGCATAAGAGTCTTAGTAGTTGGAGCGCCAGCGATCCTGCCGGTCTGCCCGTCCGGCACCGAAGCCTTCCTGATAACCGTTGTTCACGGCCTGCCGGAGCAAATTGGCCCCGTATTGATTCGTCTCGTAGTATTGGCCACCACGGTTATAACGATAGTTCGCCGCCGTGTAGAAGTATGGATCATTGTTGTAATCGTGGCGATCATTCTGGAAGCGCATCTGCTGCTGGCGTTCGTTCTCCCAATACTGTTGCTGGTAACGGTACTGCGACTTGCGTCCTTGTCGCTGAAGTTTTGCTGTGTGCTGCTCTTCGACACGCTGTTGCTGATCTATATTTTGACGGTACTGAGCCACGCGCTGCTGCTGCTCCCCGATAAGCTGCTGCTGACGCTGCTGTGAGAGGCGGGCGCGTTGCTGATTCGAAGCTTGCTGCCGTTGTTGCTGGACTTGCTGTTGCCAATTGTGGTCTCGCTGCCATTGTCCCTGGTGCGCCAACTGTTGCTGTTGTCTATTCTGGCTCTGCTGGGCCTGCTGCCGTTGCTGGTTCTGCTGGTTCTGCTGGTTCTGCTGGTTCTGCTGCTGGCCTGCTGCCGTTGCTGGTTCTGTTGGTTCTGCTGGGCGTGCTGCCGTTGCTGGTTCTGCTGGTTCTGTTGAACTTGGTGCCGTTGCTGGTTCTGTTGGCTCTGCTGGGCTTGCTGGACGCGCTGTGGTTGCGGTTGTACTTCTCTTTTCTGCTTTTGTTGCTGTTTCTGGTCTTGCGGTTGTTGCTGGGCGTTGGTCGGAATGCTTATTCCCACCAGCGACGCGCCGATTACAGCCGCCACCACTATCCGGTTCAAGATACTAACCCTCACGGCAAACCTCCCTCAGTAATTCGATCGCTCCATGGAGTATGGCTCATGAAGAGCATCCACGAAGAGCACAACAAGTAGGATGAGAAACGCAACCAATTTCTTCTGTTGCCGTGCGCCTCCCACCAGATCCTAGCTGCGCCTCGGGACACACTGTTTATACCCGGTGGTCATTTGCGCGTCAGCCCAATACTGCTCACACGTTCGGTCAGAATTGCTCATTCCGGCTAAGGAAGGGAAGCGGCCGTTTGGGTCTAATACTGTTCACCTGACGGTTTCGGGAAATTAACCCGCGAAGTGTTACTGGCTGACCCCTCACCCAGCCTGCCTCGGATGGAGAAAGCGCCGGTTGCAGTCCACCCAACGGGGCGAGGGTTGAAAGCTCAATCGAACTCCCCATCGGTCGCTGCCGCTGGTAAAACAGGCAGCCGCCTGATCAATCATGCGTTCTGTGGCTTCCGATGCGTATAGGATTGCGCCGAGGCACTGACACAGGGGGATACTTTGTTGAGGAAGAACCCAGGGGGGATTGTGTGAAATTCTACTCCATAGCAGTTGGCGCGCGTGTAAGTCCGGGGCCGAAGACTTTCGCTACCGCCCGGCCAGGCAAGATACCATGTCCAGACCGCACCGTCGGCCAGGATAACGCCCGCCGTCTTCGGCATGCGCGGGGTCACCCCGGACAGGAAATCAACAAAAACACCCGCGACAATAAGTAACATCATTAGTCCCTCTCCGGGCAGGATTCTCTGCCAGGCCGTGGCCGGGGGCAAGCTGAGATCGCGTGAGGCCGTTGGCCCTTTGGAGGGCTGGACCGCTCCTTAAGTTGACTCGTGATCATCTGCCTCCTATCGAGCTGGCTTTAACACGTCCGAGAACCAGAGTGAGTCTGTGTCTCGCCACAATCCAAGCTGCATCAAAGAAGGTTGATAGTGGGCGATGATCTGCTGGCTTGAACGAATGTTGGTTCTGGCGGTTAAATGTTACTTGGGCAGTCTTGTGCTCGCGATTGCCTGGGAACGCGTGACACTTCTCCCCTGGGCAGCGCAAGAGTACCGAGATCATCTCGCGATGCCGTTTGCGCCGCACGGTCGTATCGGTGGTGCAGGCCGCCGAGTCGCGGGTGAGGATCAACACGACCCCAGGCTACTGAACAAACTCTGCCGCCTGGTGTTTCCTTGCCCAACCCGAGGTGGGTTCGGTCGTCGTGGTAATAACGGAGTACTCGGAAAGAACTCGCTTCAGATGGTGCTCGTTCAGAGGGATAACGTGGTCGAGCACATCGCGCGGCGGCAGCTTCCGACTGGTCCTCCTTCGAAAAGGCTCGCCTCGAGGACGCGTTGTTGTCCTGGAAATTGTTCGTTATGAAGACTCTGGACCAGCAACAGCACGTAGCGCAGCGCGGCGGAGCGGCAACCCAACGTGTAGGGCCAGCGGCGCTGTCCTTGGGCCGACCGCGGTTCGGCCCTACGAAGTACGCGGAAATTCTTGCTGAATTAACAACGAGAATTTACGACCTTGCATTGCAGAGTTATGTTTCAAACTCTGCGGCTCCTCGATCGTTCGCATGTACAAGCCGCGGAGTTCAAGAACAACTCCGCGCTACCAAAGCAAGAAAGCTCGGCCGCTAGCGGGTAGCCACAGCCAGCGCCGTCCTGACCGTAGGGATTTTCGCACCCTTGATGTTCCCAATCGGGACGCACTCCAGTGGAAAAGTTGAACCTGATTTATTGCAAAGTACAGCAGTTGCGCTCACCAGTACACGCAACTTCTCAGCCCGTTCCTGGAAGCCTCGCTCCGCTTGCATATGTCAAAGAGTCGGCACATAATTGTTTCAGCGCTCAAGGTTTCATTATCTTTCGGGCCTTTTATTTATGGCGCGCAAGACCGCCGTCCTGCGGTTCAACACCCCCCGATGGATATAAGAACGTGAGGCTGAGCCTTGAGCTCGCGCTGAGTCGTGCAACCGCAGGGCTTCGGAAGGAGGTGAACCATGCCAGGTTCCGCAGCAATGATGATGCCTGAGAGGAGCACGGTAAGTGAATCGGTAGAAACCGCCGCCACAGTCGGCCCAACTAAAAGCGAAATCGCCACCCTTGCATATCAATTGTGGCAAGAGAACGGCTGTCCCGTTGGATCGGATAAAGAAGATTGGTTCCGGGCAGAAGCGATGCTCAACAACGCACTCGTCGCGAAGTGTCAAGATCTGTCGGGACGTCCCTCGGTTCCCCAAGGCGATACTCGCACCGAGTTCGAAATGCAGGCCGAGTTCCGATGTGACGGATATTGGGTGGTCTGGGAGAGGGAATGGGGCGGTGCCCGCTGGTTCGAGCCGGCCACTGCAAGTACCCTGGCAAGTAAGCAATTTAAGCTGACTCGAGATGCAGAAGATAGTAGGCCTGCTACCACGCGGTAGTGGGCTATTTAAGTCGGACTGTCGTCGGCTCCTATTAGTGTGAACGGAACAGGCTGGATCTTTTCCCTGGGAAACCTTCTGTGAGACTACAGCATACAGATGCGAAATGCCGACCAATATGAACCACGGGAACTTCCCGTTGATAACTCTCGCAGAGTTTACCGGTGTGGGTCGGTTCGGTGTCGTTGAATGCGGCGCCGAACATTTCTCCCCGACTATGGAAGGGATGAGCCAGCCCTATCGTATCGGTTTGCTTGGTAGAAGTGCCACCGGCCGTCCTGGGCCGAAGAGTCGACTCTACGCCCCTCGGAAAGCCCTATCCTGACCTGTGCGCCCATTATCACGAACTAGTGGGCTGTCGCAGAGTAACTATTAGGATGAGGCATGACCTCACTATAGATGCCATTCACTGCCAAGCCTCTGATGCTAACTACCCAAGATCGACGCGACCTGCGCAACATCTCGCAGTCGCGCGCTTTGCCGGCCGGATATGTCTTTCCCGCTCGTTAATCCTGCTGCTGGCGGACGGTTTTTCTTTCCATCTCATTCAAGAACGACTGCAGACCACCGCGCCGACTATCGTGCCTTGGAAGCAGCGCTTCCTGGAGAGAGGGTTGGAGGATCTGGACACGTTTCATCCCGGCCAGAAAGCCAAGATCCTCACTCCGGCCTTGCGGGCCCGGATTCTGACAGCCACTCGTCGCAAGCCCAGTGATGGCTCGACGCACTGGAGCTGCCGACGTCTGGCCGCTCCTCTGAAGGTCAGCAAGGATGCGGTTCATCGCGTCTGGAAAGAAGCGGGCTTGAGACCCCACCGGCTGGAGCGCTACATGGCCAGCAATGATCCCGACTTTGAAACCAAGGCTGCCGATCTCATTGCTCTTTATTTGAATCCCCCTCAGCACGTCGCCGTCTTTTGTGTGGCTGAGAAGTCGGCCATTCAAGCGCTGGACCGCAAGGATCCCGTCCTGCCTTTTCTCCCGGCCGCACCGAACGCCACGGTTTTGAATATCACCGGCAAGGCACCCTCTCACTTTACGCCGCTTTAGACACCCGCACCGGGCGCGTGCATGGCAAGACCGCTGCCCGCCACACCAAGCCAGGAGTTCTTGGCTTTCCTAGGCGAAGTCGTCGCCCAGTGCCAGCCAAGGCAAGAGATTCACATCATTCTCGACAATCTCTCGGAGCATAAGACCCAGACCGTTGAGCGGTTCCTGGAGGAACACCCCCAAGTGAAGCTGCACTTCACCCCAACCTATTCCGCCTGGCTAAACCAAATCGAGATTTGGTTCGCCAAGATCGAACGTCAGGTCATTGCCCGCGGAGTCTTTACTTCCGTCACTGATTTGGCGCGCAAGCTACGTCGCTATATCAATGCTTACTCGTCCAGCGCTCAGCCCATTCGCTGGACATATTCCGACGTACGCCATCGCATTCGTACTAACAAAATCTCTGCGACAGCCCACTAGTGCTCCATAACTCCATAACTTACGAACTCGACGTCCCGACGGCATGGACTATCATTTTTGCCGGGTTGGGCTCGGGTTGATACGTTTTAGGCTGACAATTGATACGCTCTACTGGAGGCGCGCGGTGACCGACAAGCTGCGAGTGCAGCCACAGAATGCCTTCTAGTTGGGTCTCTGATCGCCAGCAGTTTCCTCCTGCTGCTCTTCAGCCTTTTGCCAACTGGAATTGCGGTTGTATTCCTTCATAGTTTTGGCGAGAGCCTCGGTCTTCTTGCCGAGATCTTTTTGATACACTACTCCGTCCCTGTTAACGATGAATGTCATCACGCCGGACGACCTGTATTCCGCCGGATAGGCCACGAAAGCGAAGCCCTCGGTCATTTTGCCGTTTACCATGTAACTTTTTGCGCCGCCCGGTCCATTTTTCCCCTGGCGCGTTAGGATGTGGTAATAGTAACCCCGGTAAGGAGTTGGGGAGCTGTCTCGGCTTTCAGCATAGCCCTTAGCAAAGGCCGACGCCACCAGCGGGCCGACGGGGCTCTGAGGTTCACCATCAGCAGCTTTCCAATAAAGGCCATTGCGCTGCCCTTCATCGTTGAAGATTTCCTGGGCATACTCGTCGTGCTGCATGGAGTAGTATTCTTTTTGCGCCGCAACGAGCTCATGGCAAACGCTAATCGTGGATATTTCATTCCGGCCGATTCGCCTATACAAAATTTCCTTCCTGCCCACCTCGGTGTCGAAATACCACGAACTGCTATTGTTCACGAGCGGTATGGGCGTGGGCCAATTGTCCGCGCCGATATACAAGAGGGTGGTTCCATCCGGTTCCTTCATCAGACGGTGCATTTGCTGATATCTCTGTACGAAATTAGCGCGACTCTCGGCGTCCTCGGTTTCGTCTCCCGACGAGACGATTTGCTTTCCGTCGGACCCGAGAATATCGAGCAGCGCGTTTTCGTCGTTGTTCTGCGCTGCCGTGACGAGTGCGTTGCTTGCGTCTTCCGGCGACGAAAACGTTTTCTGGCCCGATTGCTGCGCCATGGAACGGATGGGAAAGCACGCCGTCAAAAGGATCGCGACCGCAGCTAATCCAGAAGGGTTGGTCCATTGAAATTTGTCGAAGTTCAGCTTCGTTCGCCGCATAGGGCTTCTCTCCATTTTCAAATTTCATAATCTACTAAGAACGTAACGGTACTCTAATTAACGATGGCCACCGCCGCCGCCACGACGCCCTCCTCCGCCTCCGCCACCGCCTGCTGCTCCACCGCCACCGCCACCACGGCTTCCTCCGCCACCAAAGCTGGAGTTTCCGCGTGACGAATAGCTCCTTGCCTGTCCGCCCTTCCCGTAGCCGCTGAAGGCTCCCGAGCGGACGCCGCTCTGACCGCGGGGCGCAGCGTACCCTCGCGCCGCCTTGGGGTTTCCTTCGAAGGGCCTGGCCGTTGCGCCGGGACGGTTAAAAACTCGGCCGCCTGCGCCCCCACCTCGATTGATGCTGCCACGGTCGGAAACTCCATCGCGCGCGCCTCCACCTCGGTAGAAGCTGCTCCGGTTATAGAACGTGTTGCTCCGGGAGTAGTACCTGCTGTTGTTAAAAGTTGCGTATCGGTTATGCCAATCGAATCCCCAACGAGGCCAGCCCCATCCAAAACCTCCGAAAAAGCCGATTCCGAAGCCGGCTCCGAACGACAGGTACGGGCCACCGTACCAAATTCCGGGATACGGGTACCAGCCCGGCCACGCCATGATGGGATCTCCGTAAACCAACCACGGATCATACGCGGGGACGTAAACGACATTGGGGGTAGCCGGCTGCACGAGGATCGTTGAGCCTTGCGTCGTCACAGTTTGCTGCGGCGTGGTTTTAAGTTCGCCAGCTCCTTGCGCCCGCTGGCGCATCACCTGTACAGCATCCATCACATCCTGTTGCTGGTTGTAGTAGGCGTCGCCTAGCGCTGACGCCCAGGACAGGTTCTTGTCCATATTTCCAAGGACGGATGGAAATGCGGTGAGCGCCTTGACGCTCGGGTCCCAGGGTTGCTGGTCTACAGCTTGACCCAAAGCGTCGCCCTTCAAATCAGGATGCTCTTGCACCCATCGATCTGCCTCAACGACTTGCTCTGGAAACGTGGACGCCGCCAGGATCTGCGCCACCAGCGAATCCGGATACAGCGCAATCGGCGCTACCAACTGCTGCAACTGTTCGGAAGTCTGTTGCGTGTGAGGCGGCGCTTGCGTGTCCTGCGGCAGGGCTTGCGTGTCCTGCTGGGCCGACAGGCTCTGAGGCCAACTCGCGAACAACAGAGCCAGCGACAACACGGAAAGTAAAATCTGCTTGCCCAATCGAGGCCTTGAGAACCCCGCGGCACGTCCCAAAATGTTCATGTTCTTGAACCTCCTCTGCACCTTCATCGCTTGAAGCCTCAGATAAATAGAGGTGAGCGGACGCGATTTAAGCGCGCAAGAACGAGATCGCTCGCTTCTTACGCTTCTTATACGACGTCCGAGGTGCTCTGGCGAAGGTGAGCTGGAGCAGCCAAGCAATAACCCTTTTCCCAATCTGCCGAGGTAAGAGCGGTCCGTTAGGGGCACACGAATCGGCTCTCCCTAGGCACGGCCATGACCACAATAAGCAGACAGGGGCGCCTGTCTGTTCAATATTGACCAGAATCCGTAAAGGGTGCCCCACGGCGTGGCCGCCTCTACGGTTAGAAATTGATCCGCATTCTCATGCTCGAGAGAATTAGTCTGTAGGCAGGAAATGCCATCCCTGGACAGTTTCCGCGGGTCTTTAACCGGATCTCGCCGCCTCTCCGGCAGAGTCGCTATTTGTGACCAGTGACAGGTGAGAGATTGTGAACAGACACGCCGCCGGCGAGCATGCCTAAGTGTTGCCTGGGACTTCAACGGTAGCAACTCCAGGTGACCGTCAGCCACTCGGAGACCCACAATTGAATCCCCGATTCAAGGCTCGATCTCGAAGGGCCCAGGTATCGCAGTGAGTCCCTGAGCGGTTCTTCCCGTTGGATCAGCCTTAAGGGAGACTCGAATGAAACGCCTCATCACAATATTTCTTTCTTTGTCGGTGTTTTCCGGTGCAAGTCTGGCCCGTGTGGACCGGGAGCCTACGAATGCCATCGCGAGTGGATCTCTTGCCGCGCGGCCATCAATCGCGCCACGACCGCTCGCGTCCGACCGGGATCGAGCCGGCCGGCGGTGCTCAGGGCGGAAATCCTGCTTGCCCGCGCCCACTTCTCGTGCGGCCAGATTGAGGGCCGCTATAGCCAAAATCTCAAGAATGCCATCGAGGCCTATCAGGCAAACCAGCTGACGGTGGACGGCGTCGTGGGCCGGTCCATGTGGCAGCTCCTCAATCAGGACTCGGCCGAGGCGGTGGTAGAACATAGGATTTCCGGCGCGGATATCGGTGGCCCTTTCGTCAACAATATCCCCACTGACATGGTGGCCAGGTCCAAGTTGAAGGGCATGTACTACGAGTCGCCGTTACAAGTGTTCACGGGGAAGTACCACGCGAGTGCAGCGCTTCTGAAACGTCTCAATCCCACGCGTTCGTTCGACCGCGTCGGCAGAAGATACTCGTTCCGAATGTAGTAACCCCACCTCCGGGGAAGGCGGCGTCCGTGGTTGTGACGGGCCTCGGTACCAAAGATCCAGTTCGCGCAGCATCGGTTGAACCGCTTAATTCCGCCGGCAAGGTTCTCTTTTACGCGCCTGCCAATATTGGGGCCCCCCATGATCCACTGCCGGTTGGCGAGTGGAAGGTGACGGATATCGTGCACAACCCCTGATACTTTTACAACCCTGAAAACTCTCCCTCCATGACGGGAAGCTGTTGTCGCGCCCGGATGGCCCGCTGGATTTTGACGCAGGCAGCGTAGGATCCCTGGCCTCCGCATGGAACACTCTCGAGCTCCTCCGACTCAACGCGAGAGCGCTTCAAATCAACGCGTTTTGCATTCAAATCAGCTTCCACGGTATGCAGCGCTGATTCCACCTCCGAATTCGAAGTTTCGAGCTGCTGCGTCTTCTCAATCTGCAGGTGGAGCTGGGCGATGTGTTCTGCAACCGCCCTCTCCCGCTCTCGAAAGCCCTCCGTGTCTTCGCGTCCTGCCAGCAGCCGGTCGTCCGCGGCAATCTGTTTTCGCAGTTGGGCAATCTCGCCCTTGCTCTTCTCGATACGCCGGTTGAGCTCCTGCCGCTGGGACTCGAGCGCTCTGCGTTCGGACTCCCGGGACTGCAGTTCCTGCGCCTGCTGTTCCAGGTTGACTTTCTGCGCCTCGAGCCCTTGCAATCTGGAGCCAAGCGCCTCAAGTTCCAGTCCCAGCTTCCCGACATCGTCAACCTCGGATTCGTTCACCAGGACTTGCGAGATCCCCTTCCTTTCACCCTCCAGGACCAGGACCTTCTTGCTCTTTTCGTCCGCGAATCCCCGCGCCGTGGCGGAGATGAGCCGCAACCGCTCCAAGCCTAGCAACTGGGTGATAAACAACTCTTTGCGCTGACTTCGCTCTAAGGACAGAAAGTTCCCGCATCGCCGTTGGCTCGAAAAAATACTGGCCAGAAACCCGGTCGGGCTGCCCACGTGCTTCGCCGTCCATTCCGCAAACGCTTCCTTCTTGCCGCTGGCCAGCGCCACTCCCTGGCTGTCGAAGATGTAGCTCTCCATCTGGCGAGCTTTTGGGTCCAACTTCAGAAGCGATCGATAGCGTCCACCGTTCACGCCGAACGTCATGTCGATCTCGGGGTTCGGGTGGGTGCAGAAATCGTACAATGATCGCTTCTGCCCGGGCAGTTGCCGGAACAGGGCAGCAAAGACTGAGCCGATCAGCGTCGACTTCCCAGCTCCGTTATCGCCCACGATGGCGATCAGACCGGGGCCCAGCGCTTCAAAGTCAACGTTGATTTGATCGCGGAAAGCCTCGCTGATACCCCGCACGCTAAGCTGATGGATCTTCATGGCGATCTTTCCTGTGGCCGGTCAATTGAAAGGCTGCTGCTGTAGGACGTCAGATTAATGACATTCGTGCGGGAGTACCGTGAGTTTTTTAAAACTCACAATCCACAACGGCGAAGCCAGCGGTCCAAAAGGAACTGCTGCGCCATGCCGATATCCGGACCTCGATGAACACCTACACGCAGGCTATTTCAGCCGGAAATCGAGAAGCGGATTCGAGAGTGCTCCATGCTTTGTACGAATCTTGTACTCGCGGGAAGATCTCTCCCTACTTCAAATTGTTGAAAAGCTTGGTGGACCTGGAGGAGTCGAATCGTGCCCCAGTATTGATTCTGCGTAACTTATTGATTTGACGAAGCGGCAGAAACGTGAGAGGTCAAAACGCCCTTCTGGGGTACACGGCAAACTGGTCCTTGTAAGAATCCGGGGCAACGAATGGTACGTCGGGAATACCATGCGGAATGAGATCGATCTTGGCCAGTGGCGCCTGGTAAACCTCTTGCAGGATTGTTTGTCCCCTCTCCGTCATGACCACCAGCCGGCTTGAGAGCGCGATTAATTTCTGCATCACTCGATGCTGGTCGGCGTTCGGCTTGAGGAGAACGGTATGGAGCGTGGTGACGACCGGCGCTCTCAAGTCGTTCAGCAGGGCCAACAAGTGGCTGCCGGCTGGCCCGCCGAAAATTCCGAACTCGTGTTGGACGGAGACGATGTCAACGTTGCTGGAGTTGAGGAAGTCGGTGGCGCGCCGGTACGAACTCAGATTCTGCTCCTCGATCTCGAAGCGAACGACGTCCGGATAGTGGTAGCACCCATTGATGTCTGTGACTGGCACCGCGAAGCACCGGCTCTGGGGACATCTTGCGGCCACAGCCCCAAGCAGGTCGGATGTGAACGTGGCAATACCGCACTTGCGCGGCAAGTAGTCGCCGAGAAACGCGATGGTTCGAGCGCTGGAGGTTATTTTCACGACTTGCACCCATATTCCCTTTCTTTGCGATCAGGAACCGCGCTGGTGAGCGGCGGGTCTGGCGCCGACATTCTCCTTCAGGCGGCATCGACGAGACGCACCACACGCGAGGGTAGCAACCCAACCCGCTCAGGTATGGATAATCGAAAAGGTCACTCCCTTGTCTGACGCAAAAGGCACTGGACGACATCAATCCCAGTACGGCTTGTAGCCGTAGTACCCGTAAAGCGTGTATCCCCAAGAGGGGTCTGCCAAGTCTGGCCAGTTGCTCTTGTCAAATCCCGGCGCCTTTTCTAATATCTCCCGGTTGGCATTCAGAACCAGCCGCTTCGCGACCCTGTCGACGCCAAACGCCTGCCAGGGAATGGCAAATAGTTTGTCACCCACGCCGAGAATACCGCCGAACGACAACACGGCGTAGGCGATCCGCCCCCGGTCCAAGTCAATCATGAGTTCCTCGATCTGGCCCATGTCTTCGCCTTGGTGGTTCACCACTCTGTCGCCCTTCAAAGTACTCGCGGAAAGCACAAGCCCAAAAGTCTTTGCTGGCTGTACTTGAGACATGCTATCTCTCCTTATTGCTTCGAGTGTGAGATGGAGGCAGCGGATCACTTCCAACGTATGACCCAAGGAGGCTCACATCGACTCTCGTCTGCTCCCGGCCACCTCTTGACGATATTCCCGCGATGTACGCACTGTCTGTTCAGAGTTGACCAAGCGCTTGAGCAAAATGGCACAGGCCAGCACCATGGGCGAGGATCTCGACAAAATCAAACAGCGTCTTCCGCTGCCTAATTATTTGCGGCAGCAAAACTCCCAGAAGTCGTAGCAATGCTCGCGCCGCGCTCCGAGAGAAAAAGGGACGCCTATCTCGTATTGGCCCAAGCCGTGGGGCTTAATGTCGCGCTAGGGCCCTTCAGTTGAACCCTTTTCCCTTACCGAAGGTCCAGAAGCGTCTTGTTCTCCGTCCAGACAGACGCGTCCGTCTGCTCGTCCGGTTTTGGCGGTAAAGGCTCGGTACCTTTAATGAACAGCTCAACGCGAGTAATGGCTGAATCAGTGAGCGCCACCAGGTTCGTGCCAATGTCGATGCTGGCCGTAACAATCCCCGGGGGCTGACTGAACGGCCGAAGGTTCTGATAGGCTGGTAAATCGGTTGTCCGCTTCATGAATTCGGTCCAGAGGGGCAGAGCCGAGCGGGCCCCGGAGATGTCCAGTTCATGGTCGTCATCGTAACCCACCCAAGCCACGGTGAGCAGGTTAGGAGTGAATCCGGCAAACCAGCCGTCGTGTGAGGTGCCGGTCTTCCCAGCCGCCGGAAGCTTAAAGCCGCGGGCCCTCACGCCCGCTCCCGTGCCGCTGTTGATAACGCTTTGGAGGAGGCTTACCATCAAATAGCTCACGCGCGCGTCAAGCACCCGCCGCCGCGCGATGGGATTATTCCAGACGGTGCGGCCCGAGGCATCGGTGACGGCCACGATGCACCTTGGACCGACGTAGTCGCCGCTGTTCGCGAAGATCGTATAAGCTCCGGCGATTTCGAGTGGCGTCGCGACGTAGGCGCCCAGCGCAATGGCTGGCGTCGGGCTTAGCTGGTCGTTGAAACCAGCCGCCATAGCAAGGTCGCGCACTTTGCTGTAACCCACCATCTCCGCCAGACGTACGGTGGGCACGTTGAGGGAGTAGGTCAACGCCTCGCGGACCGTTACCGAGCCGCGATATGCCTTTTTGTAGTTCTCGGGCTCGTACGGTTGGTTCCCGAATTCAAATGTGGTGGGTTCGTCCGGCACGATCGTGGCTAGCGTGATCAGGGGTTGTGAGCCGTCTACACCTGAGTTCAGCGCCGCCGCGTACACGAAAGGCTTGAACGAAGAACCGGGCTGACGCCTCGCCGAAACGTGATTTAGCTGACTCGCTCCGTAGCCACGGCCGCCCACGAGGGCCTTGACGTCGCCCGTGTGCGGGTCCAGAGCAATGAGGGCGAGTTGTGGCTGGTTCGAGTCCGCAGGCGGCGCCTTCTTGCGCTCCCTCTGTTTCTTCACTTGGTGGTCAACGTCGATCAGCGCGACGCGCGCGCCCTCCGAGGCCGCACGCTGGAGATCAAGGTTGAGCGTGGTGTAAATCCGGTAGCCTTGTGAAAGCAGGTCCTGCTCGGAAAACTTGGCGAGCAGTTGGGCCTTCACCATATCCACGAAATAGGCCTCCTGGCTGGCTTCGGCGGTCTGCTCGGTTAACCTCACGGGGGTTTTAGAGGCCTGTTCGGCTTCGCTAGCGCTGATGAAGTGTGCTTTTACCATCCTTCGCAACACAAAATTCCGCCGCTCCGCCGATTGCTCCGGATGTTGGTAGGGCGAGTAGTGGTTGGGCCCGCGGAGCAACCCAGCCAGCATAGCTGCCTCGGGGAGCGTCAGAGTACTGATGTCCTTGTTGAAATAGACAGCAGCGGCCTCGCCGAAGCCGTAGATGGAAAAGCTATCCCGCTGACCGAGATAGACCTGGTTCGCGTAGAGCTCGAGAACCTGCTCTTTCGTCAACCGCAGCTCGAGCAGCATTGCGAAAGAGATTTCCGCTATCTTTCGCCGGATGGTGCGGCGGGGTGTCAAGAAGAGGTTTCGTGCCAGTTGCATGGTCAACGTACTACCACCCTGCAGCCGGTCGTTCGAGCGGAGATCGGCGATGGCGGCGGTCACCATGCGGAAAGAATCCACGCCATGGTGCGAATAGAACCGATGGTCTTCAGTAGCGAGGATCGCATCCACCAAAATCTTGGGAAGGTCTTGATAGGGGACAAGGCGCCGTTTTGTGCGGCTCCCACCAAAGAGAGTCGTGATCACTTGAGGCTCGAGCCAATAGGTCTTCAACGCAGTCCTGCTGTCGAGATCAGTAATCGACACCAGGAGGTCGCCTCTGAATTCCAGTCGCGCCGGACCTTCCCTCTGCCCCTTGGTGAAGAAGGACTCGCGGCCCGGCCGGATCTCCAGCCCGGTGTCTAGCACAGTAAAGTTCCCGACGCCTTGGCCGTCCTGCCCCTCGCTGTAGCAAGCCTTCCGCAGGTGGTCTGCGACCGCTCTTGCCCTCAAGCGCTGTCCCACTTGCAACTCGGTCGGGGCAGCCAGGATGACAGCAGGATTGCCGAAGACGTTCCCATTCAAGCGAGCGTCGATGATGCGTGCGAATTGCAGGTAGAAATGAACACAGACACCGGCAACCGCCACGACCATAGCGAAAATCAGCAGCCCTGCTCCGAGCAGGATCTTTCTCCTGCGGTTCCGTAGAGGACAGACTGAGTTCGTGTGAGGTCGCTGCATCTACGGTCTTAAGCTCCTCGCAGGTTTGGATGCTGATAGAACGGCGCCGTGCGCTTCCGCCGCGCCCGTAGGCCCTTTCAGAATCTTCTCTAAAATCAAATTGGCATCGTCAATGGCGTTGCGCGTCGGTCTTGCACGCCCCGACTCTTCTGACCGACTCAAATCCCTGATCACGACGGCTTTCAATTGCATGAACTGTTCAGCCGTTTTGAAGTCGCTGAGATCTCTCTCAGGCTCTTCAAATCCCGCAAATCGCACGCCTTCTGCTGAAGAGTGGCGGCGGCTCTGGACCTTGGGTTCGATTACCTTGCACAATATGCTGATGTCTCGGGGGGCTCGAGTTTCCCGTGTCCGGGGTGATTCGTCTGTATCTCGACCTAGAGCGCGAGGCAGCAAGAAGATTGTGAAACTCAGAGCCGCCGCGAAATAGGCTTTATGCCACATCTTTCTCTCCTCCTGCTCGCACATCCGATCGGGCGGGCACAACCGCAGACACGCTCTCTACTCCAGGCAAACATTAACATCCCGTGATTAGGGTAGGCGGTTCGACCCTGAGAGTCTGCCCCAAATAGCTCAGATGGGTGGTCAAACTTGCTCTAATGATAAGGGAAAGCCATGGCCCGTCCCCCGAGGTGGGCCGGAGACTGAGTAAGGATCGAAGCCGACCGCACTGGAACCATGACTGGCGGGAGTGGTTCCGGCTACGTCATTCATTACTGCGGCGACTTGCCCGGCTTCGTTTCGGTTACCGACTCAGTCTTGTCCGATTCCGAAGTGGTCGCCTCCGTCTTCGGGGGTGGCGGTTTCACTACCGTGACCTTTACTGGTGTGACGCCCTTTTCGGTCATGCCCAACTGCTGTGCCGTTCCCCTTGAAACATCGACGACACGCCCCGGCACCATTGGCCCACGATCAGTTACTTTGACGCGCGCTGACCGTCCGTTCTTAAGGTTCGTGACCTTTGCCGTAGATCCGAGTGGGATGTTCGCGGCGGCCGCGGTATGCCCGTCAGCGTGGAACGTCGTGCCGCTTGCGGTCTTTTTCCCTTCGAAGCGACGTCCGTACCAACTTGCATTCCCTCTCAATATTCTGGGGCGCGCGTTGCGGTTGGCTCGCTCACCTTTGTGGTGTGTCGTTGCTCCCGGGCGATGGCCGGATGAGGTGTCGGCCTCTGAGTTGGATGCCCTTGATGACGACGCCTGGGGCACAAGCAGGCCGGCGAGTAAGAGTCCGCAAATGCAAATAAAGTTGTTCATAAGTCCTGGTCTGATTCGCTTCCCTGTCTGTGGTACGACGTGCAACCTGCCAGCGGTACACCGAGGTCCGCGGGTATCCGTCAAGGATATCTGAGAGACAATTACGCCCGAAAGATCGCCCGTTGAGTCCGGTAGCCCCACTTAGATTGTGTCCGTCTTTCTTTCCACTAGCTGTACTACTTTGCTCACGGTACTGGTCTTAAGGGAGAACATCGTAACGGTAACGGGCAGCGGGACTACCACCAAGGCACGCCGGAAGATGGTAAGCGCCAAAGATCTTGGATATGGTTTTTGGTTTCCACCCCCCTGGCCCAAACCACCGCTGGCCGCTTAATGCGGAGCCACATGGCCCAAAATCGCGATCTTTTGCTTGCTGCGCCAAGCTAAGAACGAGTACAAGATCGGTACAACGTCCGTACCGAGATCCTCGCTCTCTGGCTAACAGCCGAGATTTTTCGTTCCTCCATTCGGTCTACAGCTTGCCTTCTAAACTCTGGCTTCTGCCTTTCCCATTTCCCCGCGCGGTCCCTCTCCATTCAATGGGACTTGTGACATTTCCGACTGTCTCACTTTTGGGGGTCACTCCAAGTAGCCGACGGCGGGAAGCGCGCACCGCTCCTCGTAGATTCAGCGAACTGGAGTTCCATAGCATTTCTTCCGGATTCCAGCGGCCAAGTGCGGCTTTTCGGGCCCATGCGTTTGGCGCTTCACGGTCTAATTGAGGTCGATTGGGGGTGGAAAAAGGCTGGGTGGTGGATCGGCTGCTGTGTCAGTCATGCTGCGAGAGCACCGCCGATTCGACTTGAGCCAGCTTGGAAAGCAAGCGCTGTTCCTGGTCGGCAGCCGGCGCACCCTTGAGCATCCAGTAAGCCCGCAGCTTATCTTCCGCGCTCCTGGCGACGCTCAGAGATGCGGTCTCCATTTCAGTGTCCGGCTCACGCTCGATTTTCACTCTGAGTTCAGCCGGGTTAGCTTCGAGCAACCGCTCTCTCAACCTCTCCTGCTCCTCCCGGCCCAGAGATCCAGGCAGCCCCTTGGGCATGGCGACGACCACTTTCACCCGGGCGTCCTTCAGCCGCGACGGATCCGGTGAAGTGCTAAAGTGGAAGTCTCCGTTTTCATACACCGCCTGCAGCTCCACCATCCTCCGCGTCGGCGACACCCGAAAGTTCACATCGAGATCCGAAAGGTCGGAGCGCAGGCCCGGCTCCTTGAGCGTGACCAGGTGATACCCCTTCTCCTCCTCTTCGCTGTAGTCGCACCGCGACAGGGATCCGGCATACCAGACTCGTGGGGCGAGCTGCTGTCGAAGGTGAATGTGACTGAGCCCGACGTACTGTGCCTGCAAGCGCCGCAGGGGATGCAGTGGATACTCGGCGCATCTACCGACCAAGGGCTGACCGCTGCTCACCCTGGCGCCGGCGACTCCAAAGTGGCCGAAGAACAGGCGGAAGCAATCTGGCCGGCGGGCGAAGCGCCGGTCGAACTCTTCGAGCTGCTCGACGAAGGCTGCCTTTAAGCTCGCCTCCTCGGGCGTGCCGACGAATTCAGCCTTCCGAGGATACGGGAATACGGCGATCGCCGCATGGTCAAGCGATGAATTCCGGCTCCGTGCACAGGTGGACAGGGAACTCACCCTTGGCTTTCGCGTAGACATATAGATCCCCAGTCAGCTCGGCGCCGTGATTGCCCGCGACCAGCACGACGGGGGCATGGTTAGCCATCTGGATCAACACGTCGATCCAGAGGTTCCGTTCCTTGATCGTGGCCTTGTAGGTCGTAAGATCGCCGTCGATCACGAATAGGTCCACGTTGGAGAGGATGCCGTCCGCCACAAACCACTCCAGGCATTGAGCGGTATCCCCGAAGTAGCGGTCTTCTTCAACATGGGTATCCCCAGTGTGGGCACAAATCCAGGCCATGGGGCGGGTCCTCCCTCTTCTCTCTCTCTTGTGCGTGTCGTCGTCGTAGAAGGTGGTTCTCTGTGTGTGATGGTGGTGGTGTGTTGTCTTCCTGGTGTCTTCTTCTTGGTGGCGCTCTTTCAGCGAGACAGTTACGCGTCGGCGGCCGACCCGACTTCCCGGAACCCCGTATCGCGGGAGTTTGCATGATTGCTGGTGGGAAGGGCGTTTCTCGTTCCGAATCCAGAGTCTCTGGTTTGGGCTGTTATCGAAGGCGAGAAGTGGCTCAGCTCACTGCTTTCTCGCCGTGAGCCAAAAAATCAGCGCGGGCGTAGGCTGGGCCGATGTGCAAAATTCATTCACGCATTGTAAAATATGAGCTCACCCTTATGAGCCAGGCCATTACTACCGACTATAGCCTCACCGGCGTGAACGCGACGCTGGCAGTTGAAAAAGGACTCGCCGAGGCCGAATGGTATACCACCTCCGTCCCCAAGGCGGAAATGCGCAAGCTCCTCGAACGCCGAAACGGTCCGGCAATTCGCCACACGGCGCTCCTGTTCGTTCTCCTCCTGGCAACCGGCTATGCCACGTTTGCCCTCTGGGGCACTTGGTGGGGGGTGATTCCTTATGTCATCTATGCCGTGCTTTACGGCACGAGTTCAGATTCACGGTGGCACGAGTGCGGTCACGGGACGGCGTTCAAGACCGACTGGATGAATAGCGTGCTGTATGAGGTCGCCTCGTTCATGGTGATGCGGGAATCCGTGGTCTGGCGCTGGAGTCACAACCGTCATCACAGCGATACCATCATCGTCGGCCGCGACCCGGAAATTCAGATTCCCCGTCCGCCCGACCTTCGCGGGTTGATCCTGAGCATTTTCAACGTGGCCGGATACCGCACCTATTACCCGAGTCTTTTCCGGCATGCACTGGGTCGCATGTCGGGGGCCGAACGCACGTTCATTCCGGAAAGCGAGTTCCCGAAGGTCTATCGGAACGCTCGGATCTGCGTCGCCACTTACGGGCTGGTGATCGCCTCGGCGATTTTCTGGCAGAGCTGGATTCCAATCTTTCTGTTTGTCCTGCCGCAATTTTTCGGCACCTGGCTGATGATCATCCACAACACCACGCAACACGCCGGCCTGGCCGAGAATGTCCTCGACCATCGCCTCAACTGCCGCACGGTTTACATGAACCCGGTCAGCCGCTTCATCTACTGGAACATGAATTACCATGTCGAGCACCACATGTTCCCGCTCGTGCCGTATCATGCGCTGCCCAAATTGCATGCGGTCATCAAATCCGACTGTCCGCCGCCATATCCGTCGATTCTTTCTGCCTGGCGCGAGATCCTTCCCGCCATTCTCCGGCAGGTGAAAGATCCCGCCTACCACGTCAAACGCCAGTTGCCTCCGGCGCGCACGCGGGCAGCGGAAGGCATCCGCGCCGCGAACGCCGCAACCGATGCCGAGGGGTGGATCGAAGTCTGCGCGGCGGCCGATCTGGGTAAATCGGACGTCATTCGTTTTGACCATGGTCGTAAAACCTACGCGCTTTGCCGCGATGCCAACGGCTCGCTCTTCGCCACGGACGGCATTTGCACCCATGGCAACAACCATCTGGCAGAGGGCGTCGTCATCGGCGGCACAATCGAGTGTGCGAAACACAACGGACGCTTCCACCTCGCCGATGGCTCACCCGCCCGCGCCCCAATTTGCCGCGGTTTGTGCACCTATCCGCTGGAAGCGCGCAACGGTAGGCTTTTCCTGAATCTTAATCGTCCCGGCGGCGCGGGCGCGCGTGCAATCAGAACGGTCAACCTGCGTGTCGTCAGCAATCGCAACGTCTCGACGTTCATCAAGGAACTGGTTCTTGGACCGGTGGACGCCTCTGCCCAAGTGGACTTCACGCCCGGCGACTATTTGCAGTTCGAAATCCCGGCCTATGGCACGATCCGCTTCCGTGATTTGGACATCCCCGAGCCCTATGCCTCCGTGTGGCGTGCGCACCACATCTTCGATCTCGTCGCCCAGCACCCCGGCGATGTCCGCCGCAACAACTACTCGATGGCCAGCAACGCCCGCACCGAATCCACGTTGCGCTTCAACGTCCGCATCGCCACGCCGCCACCGGGGCAGGACTGTCCGCCCGGCGTCGGTTCGGCCTACATGTTCAGCCTCAAGCCCGGCGACACGGTCCGCGCCATCGGGCCGTTCGGTGACTTTCACCTCAAGCCGACGCAAAAGGAAATGGTCTATATCGGCGGTGGCTCGGGCATGGCGCCGTTGCGGGCGCATCTGTCGCACCTGCTTGAAACGGAAGCCACGGCCCGCCGCGTGAGCTTCTGGTATGGGGCGCGTTCCCGGCAGGAAATATTTTATCAGGATTACTTTGAAGGCCTCGCCTCGAAATTTCCGAATTTCCGCTTTCACCTCGCGCTATCTGCCGCGCTGCCGGAGGACAACTGGACCGGTCCTCGCGGCCTCATCCATGAAGTCGCCCTGGAGCAATACCTCAAATCCCACGCGAATCTCCGGGCCGTCGAGTTTTATCTGTGTGGTCCGCCGCAGATGATCGCCGCGTGCCGCAAAATGCTGGGCAGTCGCGGCGTGGTGGATTACCAAATCGCCTTCGACGAATTTTAATCATGCGCACGATCTCAACGACGGCTCAGCCGATGAGCCCAAGCTCAGAGTTTATCTGAACCTGGACAACCTCGCAGACCTTCACCCGGACACCCTCTGGCTCGGACTGGAAGGGGACGAACGCATGGCCCGCCTGCGCGCGGACGGATTTGATGGCGTGCAAGTCACCAGCGGTGACCCGCCGTCTCCGGGCGTGATGCCTTCCTCGCGGGGCGATACCAGAGCAACTCATTGACGGCGGTGAGATACGTATACACCATCGTCGCCGACGGCAACTACACTTACAAGTTCGGCGAGATGTGGAATAACCGCGTGACCAACGACGATGACTCGGGCGTTGGCCGAATTGGGGGCGAGTTTGTGACTCTTAAAGGACGTAGACGCGTCAACACCTACCGCTTTGGGAACCTCCAACAAGCGCTGGATGGTTCCACCCTGCTTACACTCTGGCCGCCCGTCGATATGTGGAAGATTACCTCGAGCCGGGACAGCGTATATTGGACCCGGTCTGCAAAGAAATAGTAATGTCTACGGAATCGTGGCGCCTCGGCTCAAGAAGGCGGTCGAGCCCCTCGTCCCATGCCGTCCAGTGAGGTGGACAGCGGGGAACGTTGCAGATCCTGCTTGCCGAGAGGAGAATTTGCGATGCGTCAGTTCACGTTGAGCTTCTTGATCTTTCTCTGGGCCCCATTGGGCTTCGCCCAAGTGCAGTCCGTTGGCGACGTGACCTTTGCGGATGTGTTGCAAAAACCTGCCGGGAGGAGCACTGCTATGCTTGACCGATCATGGGTAAGCCCCAACAACCGGCGATCTTCAAGTGGCGGCACTTCATCACCCGAGGTCATTCTTTGTGCCGTTCGGTGGTACCTTCGCTACTCCCTTTCGGTATCGTGATGTCCAGGAGTTGCTGGTCGAACGCGGCTTGGGATCGACCATACGACGGTCTGGCGATGGGTTCAACACTATGCACCGGAACTTGAGGGGAGAACTCGACCGCATCTGAAGGCGACCAACAAGTCCTGGCGAGTCGATGAGACCTATGTGCGGGTCAAAGGTCGATGGTTCTACCTCTATCGAGCGATCGATTCCGTGGGAGCGACGATCGATTTCTTCCTCTCGGCGTTTCGTTCTGCCGCTGCGGCCAAGGCATTGTTTGCTAAGGCGCTGGCAGATCCTTCCCACCCTCAGCCCAGGGTGATCAACACGGACAAATCCGGCTCAGATCCCTCAGACGGTCGAGAATCGCCTGCAGTGGAACAGTCAAGTCTGGAAAAGCGTTTTGGAGAGCCTTGATCCGTGTTGCCTCGAAGCTGCCATATACGATGATCGAACCTTCTTGTCCCAGCATATCTAGCAAGGTTTCAGCAAGCTCTCTTTCACAGTCTCTAGTGGCGTCGGCTAGATACTCACTGTGGCGCACTTCACCGTCGATACCATCTCGGTGGTGGATACTGAACTGAGTGACCACCTGCCGGTGGCAACCGTGTTGGTTGTAGAATGGAAGGACCGTCGCAACCGTCTCGAAGTCCAAGTAGTGGCAAGGCCAGGGCAAGGACGCAAGGGCAGTCCTGAGGCCCGGCTCGACGACTATCTCACCGGAGAGAGCCGCCTTCTTTGCACGTTCTTGGCGCTCGTTGAGGTTCAGGTCGTTAGGCACGCTGGATAAGTCAATGATGCCATTGGCTGACAAGCGCTTCAGCTTTGTATGGTGCAGGCTCGGGATCTCCAAGACAGTGTGGGCAAAACCTGCCCCGAGGCATTTGTCAGCGAAAAACGGACAGCTACGACAAGCGGACACCAACGCTGGTTGTGGTGCCGTATCGTCGAGAAGTGCGTGGGCAATAGAAGCCGCAGCCCCTTCAAACTCGGCGGCGCGCGTTAGGACGTCGTTGGTTACGTCGACGATATCGAAGAGACGCCCCGCCCCGTCACCGAAGCGATAGTTCCGTGACAACAGGGCCAGAGATGTCGTGGACACGGGTAGGCCGGAACACTTGAGAACCATAACGGTGTAGGCGACATCATCAACCAACTCCTTGAACCTATTGGTGTCCGAAAAGCTCGATTTCACCTCAAGAACATGCCACGCCCCGGCCCGCCGTGTGAGGATGTCCGCTTTGGCAACAAAGGGACCAGCGCGAAGCGTTGCCTCAAAAAGGGTCCGAATTGAAGCGTCTGAAATAAGACCCTGGGTCACATCAACCGGGCTCCTTTCGTCGGTCCCTGAGGCGAGGACGCCATCCGGATAGAGCTTTCGGGCGAGAGTTCCTATTTCCTGTCCCTGTTCCATTCGAAAAAGCTCGGCTTCAGTGGGGGGCGAGGGAGCGGTGCGTAGTCCCAACCACGCCCTGGTCAAGCATTGGTCAGCCGTGAGCCAGTCAAATTTGGCAATCGTCGTTTTCATGGGAAATGTCTAACCGCACCGTCTTGCGGTATATCGGCAATCTCTCAGCCCACCAGCCAGTCTCTTTTCGACGCCAGCACCCGAGGCGCGAATCCTTGCTGGCTATCGCGGAGGTAGGTCTCAAGGGGAGTCATTGTCTCAAAATTTGATATCATACTGGCGGACGCAGGACAACAGAGAGGACTAGCAGATGCCAAGAGCCCCAGACGTGCTCGAATTACGAAGATGGGCGCTAGACTTCTCCCCGTCGGTGCTCAAACGCAAGATAGTCCGCCAATGGGAAGCCTTGGCCCCTGAATTTGGAAAGCGGGTCTCCCCTTTCATGCTGGAAAGGTGGCGGGCTGGAATCTTTAACATAAGTTCGTCTCTTCAGGCTTGGCTACGCTTTGGTCTCGGCATTCCCCAGACCTGCTGCGCCACCGAAGCAAGGGACTCCTGGCGTTCGCCAATTGTGGCCGACGACCGGTGGTCGAATGTTGGGAATCCATCGGTTGCCCTGTTAACTTTGGTTTTCTTACCAACAGTAACCTTCCCGCTCAGTAAGCGAGTCAGAAGGAAGTTGGAGTTTTTGTAAACAGGGCGCTTCGTCGAGAACGGTTGGTTGCCCAATGAGCAATCAATAGCTTCTTCGGCCAACACCAACTTCCCGACACGACCGATGTAGTCATCAGCTTCTTCGAGCTTATCAAATGCTGACATAGCCTCTGCGCTTGGATTCTGTGGAAACACATGTTCGACATGGATGGTATCCCGTCCTCGCCGACGAACCGCATTATGTTAGCCCACACCACCAATGACAATCGCGCGCCAGAATAACCCGCCTCGCACCGCCGCTTGAACTCGTTATCGAACTCGACCGTGAACGCAACCAGCACCTGCGAAAGCAAAGCGAAGAGGGAGCGTCTTGGGGGCAATCCCGTGGGTGGTAGAGACGAGACTAACGCCTTTCTCGCTGCCCATATACCATAAGTTTGGCCCAGGTTCGTCAGGGCTGCGGCGGCTTCGAGCATTGTTGTGCCATGTGGTTTGGTAAGGTCTTTTGCGTTCAATCCGGCCATTTTGAAAGTCCCCTCGGAGCAAGTTTGTGCTGGCACTCGCTGGGATTGATTCGCCAGCAACGGCATAGGATAGGCGACCGGGCGGAATCCCTTACAGTTGCCGGAACCATCTGAGCGGGCCGCTAGGCCCGCCACGACTCAGCATGACTAAGGATGCCCAGCCTTATGGATGACCTGAACCCTGCCGACCTTACCATCCTGCAGCCGCACTTTGGTCCCGCGGGGGTGAAACCCGGACCTCGTAAGAAGGTCCTGGACGATGCCTCGGGTCTGTTTCCCTGTGGGTTGGTCTTCCTTGAGGACAACTGAAACGTCTGCTCCAGGCGCCACATCACTTCGGCTCCGTCCATCCATGAGACTCGTCCCCTTCCCAGGCCCGTCAAAGCCTCAACCGGGCTACATAACTCAATGGTCCAGAGGAGCAGCAGAACCCTCCCCGCCTGGGGGCTGATCGCAAATCCCTTATCCAAAGCATGGGTTGGATGAAGCCGGCCTTGACCTGTTGCGCAGGCATGCCTTTAGTTGAAGGCAATCCCTACCTGGGAACAGCAGGGTCATTGGATGATCGTTTTCCGGAGAGCGGCGCTTGCCGCCATCTGCGCCACGCGCCGCCATGGCTCACCCGGGTCCTCCCGCAGGTGTCTCAAGATCCGGTCGAACCCCCAACTCCGGTCTTCGCAGGCGCAAAAGGCCGCGTACAGATGGCAGGCTAGCCCGTTTCCCTCGGGATCCTCCAGCATCGCCTCCTCAAACCGCGAATTCTCTGCTTTCTGATACTGCATTGTGCCGGAATGGTAGGACTCCAATGCCCGCGCTGCATCCTGAAGCCTCTGGCGGCTCGCCTCAACGGCTGCCTCAGCCACTGCTCGCCAAGCGTCCTGCGTGCCCTCCCGCCGAACCCGGTTGAGCGCGCGCCGGAAGGTTGGTGCTTCCCCATGAAAGTGGACGAAGGCAGCGCGAAGATAGCAGGCCAGCTCATCGCGCTTTTCATCGATGGATTGCGCCAGAGGGATAGTTCTAGGCCCTGCAGGGCGCTGCCTCCGAGGAGTTCCCATGTCGCGTTTCTCCACCCGCACATACTACCGCGAGCCGTCTCTGGTATTCAATAATGCCCACGTATCGGGTTACCCACCAGGATTCGGTCAACGAATAGTATCGGGGTCGCGGTCAGCAAGAAGACCTCGCTGACCTTGGATGGATTCTCGGATTCCTACGCTAGGGCTACGACCGATTCTGACGTGACATCACCGCTGCCCGTTGGAGCCGACCACCGGTTCCGACCTTGAAGCCACAATCCCGAACGGCGCCTCGACCCCGCCCGAGTCCCTCAGGCTCGGCTTCTGGTTCCAGCGGACACCGGCGATATAATTGGCGCCCAAGCGAAGGCACATAGGCGGTCCACTCCTCGCCATCCGGCCCCTGGTCGATCAGCCGCCAGGCTTGCTCCAGCCGTGCGTCGATCTCATCCAGGTAGTGAAGCACAAAAGCTTCGGGAAAGGCTGGCTGCCGCAGCGCGCCCTTGTCGATCTCGCCGTGGTGACTGACGATGAGGTGCTGCAGCAAGCTCTTGAGGTCGAGCGGAAAGCCATCCAGTCGCGACACGTGCCGTTCCAGAATCTCCAACCCCAGCGCCACATGCCCCACGAGTTGCCCGCGCGTCGTATAGCCGAGGCGGCGCGACGTGCCCAGCTCTTCGATCTTGCCGATGTCGTGAAGGACGGCTCCCGCGATCAGCCAGTCCCGATTGAGCCGTGGGTAATGCTCGACGAGCTTCTCGGCCAGGCTGCAGACAGAAGTCACATGGGCCAGAAGGCCGCCCCGGCAAGGATGGTGGATGCGCATGGCCCCCGGCGCAATTTTGATCGCCGTGGCCACGGCGGGGTCGTCCAGGACCGACTGCAACAAGGCGCGAAGCTGGTCGTTACCCACCGATTGGACAAAGGCCTGCAGCTCTTGAAACATCTCTTCGGGATCGCGGGCAGAGACCGGGCAGAAGTCGGCTTCCAGGAACTCCCCCTCCTCGCATCGCCGGAGGCGCTGCACGATGAGTTGGGGCCGGTCATTGTAGAGTTCGATCGTGCCGCGTACTTTCACGATGTCGTCCCGCTCAAACAAGGCCGCCGTCTCCTGGACATTGTCCCAGGCCTTGGCGTCCAACTCGCCGGTGCGGTCCGCCAGCACCAGATGCAGGTAGGAGCCTCCATGGCGCTTGGGACGAACTGCTTTTTCGGTGACGAGTGCCAGGAAGGTCACTACGCCATCGTGCGGCAAGGCCTCGATGAAAAAGCCCTTGTCGGCCATAACTCACTTACCTCCTTTCTCATCCCCCGAAAAGGCCCAACTGCTCGGAAGTCGTTGTGACCGCAACCCCGGTTGTGGCGCGGGGCCCTGCTCCGCCGCACGGCTTCGCCCAGCGAAGTACCAAACATCAACAGTTGGTTGACTACCTCCGGCATGGGTGCTGGCGGTGGAACTAGCACTTCTGTTGCTGTCTCGGTCGGAGGTTCGCCTTCGCCGTCACACTCTGAGGTCAGCGCTCCGCCCACGCCGAGCGCCTCCCCTTGCTCCTTCCGAAGCTTCGCCCAGACCTGGTCCGCGGTTTCCCCAATGCGTTGCTCGGCGACCAACTCTCCCGCCATGGCCATCAGGAGATCGTCACCCTCCTCCATGGCTTGCAGCCCCTCGCTCGCGGCAAACTTTGCCCTCCATCGCCAGCGACACGAGCATCTTTTTTCCCATCAGCCGGAGACAGGCCTCCTGCATCGTCCCCGCATAGTGGAAGAATTTCACCACCACGTTCCGCCGCTGCCCGATCCTCCACGAGCGCCGGCTGGCCTGCCGCAGGGTGAAGATCGAGTAGCCGGTCTGGTAAAAGAAAATATCGGGTGCGAAGTTCAGATCGAGCCCGAGCGCCACAAGTCTAGGGTGGGCAATGAAAACCTCGGACGCCCTCGCGCAGTTTCTTCTCGTACCACGCCTCCCGCGCTTCCGGCTTGACCTCCGCTTTCAGCACGGCCACCCGCAGCCCTTCCTTCGCCAGGATCTCCGCCAAACGCGCGGTCACGTCTCTCTTCTGGGTATAGACAGCGTAGATCTGAACGCCGCGGTGACGGGAAACGCTCTTTTTAACTTCTTCGACCAGCCGGCGTTCTTTGGCGTAGACGAGGGTTTCCTCCAGGTCGCGCGGCTGGGCGATGCGGAACCGCTCCCGGCGTCCGGTCTCCGGGTTGTATTCGTACCCGGTCAGCTCTCCTAAGCCGAACGGGCGGTCAGGATAAAGCAGGAGGGCATTGAGCGCCGTGCTCACCACCGACTGATTGCCCCGGTGCGAGCGCAGCGCTTCCTTGATTTCCCCTTCCAACTCCGCGTAAGCCGCTTTGAGGGGCGGGTCCATCTCGACCGCGACAACTTCTTCCTGATAAGGCGGCAATGCGTTCGAAATGTCTTCGAGCGACAGGAACGCCGCCAGATCCATCAGATAGTGACCGAAGAGCAGCGGTGAGGCCCCGGGCCGACGCCGCACGCGGTGGGTGGTCCTTCCTTCCGAGCAGGCGTTATCCGCCGGCTCGATCACGGTGATCTTTTCCAGCAGTCCGTAGGTCTCGCCAAAGGCCCGCATCCCGCCCTCGTCGTGTTCGAACCCGCGGGCAATCATCTTGGCCGCGTCTAAACGAAAAAGGACCGGAAAAAGTTCGTCGGCATAGCCGCCCAAGAGTGTGCCTGTCAGCACTAGCGTGTGCCGGGCACAGGCCGCCAGCGTCCCCAGGGCGTTCCCCTGCGCCGTGTCCTCGCCCTTCAGTTCGTGGACCTCGTCGGCGACGAAGTAGTCGAAGAAGTCTTTCAGGTAATGGCCGATAAACGAAGCGGGTGCGTAGCGGCGTAGGCAGCTTCCATCGGCCTGCCATAGCGCGCTATAGAGAGCGCGGCGCTCTTTGGGTCCACCCTCGCCATTGCCTCCACCCAGTACTTCGCCGCGCTTCGCCTTCTTGAAGTCGGCGGCCAGCAGCCGCTCGCCTTCATCACCGAGGTAGACCGGCTTATCACTGTCCGGGTTGACGACGCTGCCCAGGTAACGGCCGCTCTGGGCGATCCGGTAGGCGTGCCGCCAGCGGCAGGATAGCTTGGCTCGCTCGCGCGAAACGATAAACAGCGCGGGACCTGGGCAGATCTCCCTCCAACGCTGGCGAGCGGATTTGCCGTTCTTGGCCAGGCGGAGTTCGGTCAAGGTGGTTCGCAGGCCCTCGCGCACGATCTGCCCGTGGCGTAGCTTCACTTCGCTGATGCCAGCCGGTGCACCAGAACCATTCACATCACGGATACCGTCGATGAAGAACACGCGCACCCGGGGCAATGTCAGGAACGCCTCTCGGGCGACCTTATTGACCAGGTGGGGAGGACACATGTAGAGGGCATCGAAGGCGCCGCCGCTGTGCACCCAGAGGGCCGCCAAGGCGATTAACGTCTTGCCCGCCCCGCACTCCGCCACCACCGCGGCCGCTCGGCTCTGCTGCCATTTTCTTGAGACACCCATCACCGCGACTTTCTGGGCGTCAAAAGGTTTGCGTAGCAATTGATCCAGCAAGGGTGAAACCGGATCCTCGACGCTCTGCAGCGGGGGATAAAGGTCCAGAATTCGCTGCCCCAACTCGACAGCGTACCGCCGCAAGTACTCAGGGATATCGGCAGGCACCGGCATGGCGCACACTCCTGTCGAATAAACGAAAGGTTATGGGTGATCAGTGGGAAGGGAACGGGAGGGAAGAACGGCGCTGGGGCTAAACTCGATTAGACACACGTCGCCGCTCGGCGCAGCACTTCGGCGGACACCTCAGCGGTCTCCACGTAGAAGCTTGCATGTTTCGGGATGGCAACAAACGCGATGCTTTCCTTCCGCGCGATCATCTGACAGCACTCGATGGCGGCAATCTGAGCTGCGGGGACGTCAAACGTCCTATCGACCTCGACGAAGTTGGTTGCCGCCATGTCCAGCTGGTCCAGCAGTTGCTCGCTGGCAGCCGTCGATGCGCCTTCGGGATCATCGCCGGGGCCAAGGAACGGGTCGAAGAAAATGGCATCGTAATTCCAGTAGCAGATCTCGTCGGCATCTTGATCCCGGGCCTGCAGTTCGGCGAGGGTCTCGACACGCCCGAGCCCCAGTTCCGCCAGTTGCACCGTCAAGTCGATCCACGCCAGCACACAACCACCGTCATCGTTTTCGTTACGGCTCGAAACGTTCATCACCAGTTTCATAGATCATCTTCCCAGTAGCATCTTCGCACTTGGCGCCGAGGCGCACCGTCGTCAACCACTCTCGGCTTCCTGGGCGAGTGCCTCGTCGCTCTCTTCCTTAGCCGGGAGCAGAAAGTTGTTGGCTACACTCCAGGAAATGGGCCCGTTCTGCGCGGGGAAGCGAAGCTTGCCTTGCTTCACCGCCCGGCCAATCCACTTGAGCAGCGCCTTCTTACTGGCCTTCACCGCCAGCGGCGCGCAGCCTACGCCGATCAGGGGCTCCACAGCGTTGCGCCGCTCCAACTCCCCCAGCAACCACCCGGCCCACTCCGGCACCACCGGCAGCCCCATCTGTTCCGCCAGCCGCCGCACCACAAATGCCGCGTGGCTGTCACACAAGATGGTCCGAATGATCTTGGCATGCTCCGGAACCTTCCCTGCGATCTCGGCTGAAACCACCACCAGATGTCGCACGGGGCGCTTCCGCCCCTCCACGCTCAGCGTCCCCCGAAAGCATTGCGCCCCTTCGCCGAAGGTCACCGTCATCGGCTCAAGACCAGGTCCCGACACCGTGAAGACGCCGTTTTCAACCACACCCGCCCAGACCGCGCCCACGTCCTGATCTCCGCCCAGAACCGACGCGAGGTGCGCCCTCCCGGCGCGGTCCTTCTCGTCCGCCTCGCCAATGAACCGGTCCATCGCCAGACGCACTTCGGTGGTCGTATCGCGCATCTGCCGGGTGAATTCCAGCCGTCCAAACCGCGCGTGGGCATTCTTCATTGCCAAATTCACCTCATCGAAGTTGCAGAGTGTAGGTTCTCAGAATTAGTGAAATTTCGTGTCAGAGTTTCTTGAAAATTCGTGTCACAGTAAGTGAAATAATCCTACTTGGCAGTATTGTGGCCGTTGGCGGCAGAGGCCTAAATGGCTGGTTCCCCGACGTGTTCTTACTGCGGATTGCGTGGCCAGACCCGGGTCGGCGGAAGCTAATCTCCGCTATCGCCCACACCGAAATCGTAGGATTATTTCAACAACCGTGACGCAACCGTAGGATGTTTTCAGGAATGCTGACACGAATTTTCATGAATTCTGACCTCACGCGCTGCAAATCCTCTGATATCAACAAGTGCGTTTTCACTTACAGTGACAACCTACACAGAGCCAACAAAAGCGGCTATCTGGGGCGGAGAATACGGAAGGGTCGCAGGAGCATAAGGGAGGGTTCTGCATGAGAAAACGGCGTCGCTGATAGCCGACGCCGCTGCTCTATTACTCCGGCGGCCCACGACGGACAGGCGTTCGTGCCGGCTGCGCCTCAGTACGTCACTTCAAAATCGCGGTCTCGCCGGTGACCAGCACCAAGGCCAATTCGTGAGCAAACCGCTCCCGCTCGTGGATAGTCACCGTGCCCTCTTCGTCGGTTTCCTCGAACCTGTCGGTTTGCTTTTGCAGCTGCCACGCCGAAATATGCCGATCATTTCCGGAACCAAAGATCCCATCCAGACCACCGCCTACGGCCAGGAGCCCAATCGCTCCGCCCTTCAGCGAGATCAGCGGCCTACCCGAAATCCCCGAGGACTTCGGGAAGAGCAAGCGCCCCGCCTGCCGGTAAGCCGCCGAATCTGGCAGCAGGTCTTCGATCTCGTCCAGGGGTAAGCCGCGATGGACCAGTTGCACCGGCCCGCTTTCGGACACCGTATAGACGGCATCCGGTTCCGCAGGAAGCACCGGCAACTGCATGGGATTGCGCGCCTGGTTCGTGTACTGCAACCGCGCCCGGGTGATGTCCTCATCCCGCAGCCGCTCGCGTTCCCGCCGGCCGCGACGCACCGCCAGCACCACGACCTGCTTGTAGCGTACGCACACCGCTTCACTCAGTCGGTAGACCCGCGTATCGCGAAATTGCGCCGCCAATACCGCGCAGCACTCGCGCAGCCGTTCGGCCGGAATCACCAGCACCAGCACCCCGCCGGGCTTCAGCCAGCGGTAGGTATGGTTCAAGAAGATCTGTTCCATGCGCTGGTTCCGGTCCTGGCCCAATTCGGCGTCGTAGGGGGAGTTTTCGTAGAGCAAGCTGATGCTCTCTGCCGGACAATGAGTTTCGAGCGCATTACCCTGGATGACCTTCCCGATTCGTGCCCTCGCCTGCTCCGCCCGGTAACTGTCGAGCTCGATGCCATAGCGAAGCACGGGGGCGCCGCTGGTCAAAGCGGCAAAGGCCACACCATCGCCCACGCACGGATCGATGGCCGCGCAGCCGCTGGGTGGGAACTGAAGAAAGCGACGGATTCGCTCCGCCTCGGCGACCGGCAACGGGTAGAACGCCATACGCAGCTTGCCCGCCAAGCGCATAAATGCTCCTTTGCTCACCCTCGGGCGGTGGTGGGGGTGGTGGTGGTGGTGATTTTATATTCGCCTTTTGTTCGCCTAACCCTTACAATATCGCCGATGGGGAAGAAACTGCACGTTCTGGTGTGCCAGCGGTTCGGGCACCGCAGCTATCCCGACTTCGACCAAAAGCTACGGGAGCTGCAAGCCGTCCCACTGATGCATTCCATCTGGGCTGTGCACACCGCCATGACGGCTCCGGAGCTTAAGGAAGTCCTGCGCCGGACTCTCGACGACGCGGACAGGATCCTGGTGGTGGAAGTTGCCGGAAGTTGGGCCAGCCGAAGAGCCCTGCACAACCTGGGAGAGATGATTCCCCCAAGGGGTGGGCCGGCGCTTGCCCTCTGGAAACAGCGCTGGGGTGAGTAAGACTGAGGATGAAAGCCGCTCCGCTCACTCTTTTCCCATCTCAAGGTTTTTCTGCGGCCCTTCAGACTCTTTCAGATCTTTGAACTATCTCACTGCTGGTCAGTCACTTAACGGCTAGGCTTGGTCATTTGACGACTTTGCCCAAGCTGGCTATGCTGCACCCAGTTATGGAAACTGCCGTTCAACCCGTGCCTGTACCCGCCAAAGCCGTCCGTCACGGTGTGGTTTCGGAGACCAAGCCTGAGGGCGACAAGACCGCCTGCCGGTTTAAGGACGGGAGTTCCATCCTGGTCTCCACCTTCCTCGCCTCGCACGTCGGCCCTGGGGACGAAATCGAGTTTCCCCTGACCCTTGACTTCGCTGGCGCCGGAACCGAACTCTACATCCACAAGACTTCGCCCGCGGCGCGGCGTCAAGACGTCTATCAGGCTTCGATCGGCTATGCTGCCCAGCCCAAGCCCGATAAGCGCGACCGGCTCTATGTGCGGGCTGAGGTTCTCCGGGGACAGCTGGGTATTTCTTCCGTCCACCTGCCGTGCGAGGTTCTGCGCGATTACTTCTACGTCTCGAATCGTCACCAGCCCTGGGAGCGCCAAACTACCCTGTACGGCACGCTGCGCATCGCTCCGGTTGCTTCCCTGGCCGAGTTACGGCTGGCCTTCAGACTGCGGCAGCTGGAACTCCAGGCCGCAGGTGTTCCCAAGGCTGAACAGGCCACTTTGGAACGGGCCTTCAACCTCCTGGCGTGGCCGGAACTGCGTGCCTGCTACGACGCGTTGCTATCCGATCCGTCCGCGCCGGTGCTCTTCCCCTACGGCGGGTTTGGATCAATCCTGGTGGCGGGGGACCGGTCCAGGGATGGTCAGACGTTCTTCGCCACGCGGATACTGTCTTTCCTGCCCGAACGGCGACATCTCGCCTTGCGGGCGCCGCTCTTGCGGGCGCCGCTGCGCAAGTTCGAATTCTCGAGTCGACCGGGCGAGCTATCGCGATCTCCGGCGCAAACTCGAGGTTCTGCTCGACCAATCGGCGATGGCGCTGGTTTGGGACGCGACCTGGAACCAGTGGAAACATTTGCCGGGAGCCAAGGTCGAGATCCAGGCCGACTTCGTCCAGAGCGGTACGTACCGTCACCGCCGGGGCAAGTGGCAGCTCATCCAATGGGAAACGGCCTTACCGAGCCGGATCACAGTGACGCTTCCGGCGGAGATCACCGGGCAGATTGAAACCGCGCGAAGAACTTTCCACCGCTTCGGCGAGTTCTCCGCCGTGCTCGATCAGATACGCGCCCGTATTGAACACCAGCCGGTCGAGAAGGAAGAACTGCGAAGGCTCTGTTGGGACCTCGGACTTCCGGCCGACTTCGACGTAGCTCAAATCTCGTGGCAACCCGGCTATGACGACTTCTTCTATCGCCAGTTATGCCGGCGGGCGAAGCGGCTCTATCTCTTCCAGGCCGAGTATATCTTTGAGCTGGAGCGAGGCGTTGCGGTTGAGAGACCACAGGTGGGACACGCCACTTACTTGTTTTCGAAGCCGGCCAGCCTGGAAGCGTTCCTTAGCCTCTACACCCGGACGACCAAAGAGGAGATCCGCCACAACCGTGCCAACGCGGCGGAGAAGCTGGGTTTCCTGGGACGCATCGTTCACGGCTCCAGCCGTCGGGCCTGGTTGCGCGAGATCAAGACCAAGCTGGGGGAGACCACGGACTATGCAGAGGCACTGGCATCGGAATGAAGGTTAACTAAGATGGAGAAACCTGTGAACACGAAAGCGGAGATCATGGCCCTTCTTGAGAGGCGGTCGGAGGAGAGTCTCGAGAAGATCCGCCAGTTCATTCTGGACGAAGATGAAAGGGACTACATCGAGTTCCTGTACCCCGTATCACCGGAGTCCGCCGAGGAGCTTGAGGAATTAGCGGCGGATGCGCGCACGATCCTGGAGAATCTCCGAGAGATCAATGCAAGTCTATGTGACCTCGAGTCGGGGCAAGAGCCGAATCCACTAACCGCCATTCAGGCCGCCGCACCCCGCCTTCGGATTCGTCGCCAGAGATCCGGGTCCACGGGCAGTCTCCCGGCGCAACCGGATTGCAGGTTGAAGAAGCCGCCGTGATAGCTGATCTTCCCGTACCGGAACAGCCTTGCCAGCAGGGCCAGGGCATGCTGGGCCAAGACCTGGTTAATGAAGGGCTCCTGGCGGTGGATCGATTCCGCGGCGCTGCAACTGGGGAGTCCGTCGTCGTCCAGGCTGCCATCCACCGCCTCCGGGTAGAGTTCCGAGACTGTGCGCAGGCGGGTTCGGCTGCGCCGGTTGACTTGGTTTAGCGGCTCACCCAGGATGAACTGCCCGCTATCCGTTGAGTTGCCAATGTCCAGGTTGTAGTTCGTGCTACTCCACCCGCTGGTGGACTCCTGGATCACCGCCCGGGAGGCCCGCGTGTCCACGCAGCCGATGACCAAGTCGAATCGATCCAGGGGTTGCTTGCGTTGCAAGTGCTCCGGCCAGGCTTCCCAATCCAGGTTCCAGAAGAGATTCAGCCGGTTCACCAGGACGACGGCCTTGTAAAGTCCGACCTCACTCAAACCGAAAGGCTGGCGTACCGAGTTGGTGGGAGAAATCGTGTCCCCATCCATCACCGTCACCTGCAGGCCGGCAGGGTGACCGTTCGCCACCAGGGCGAGGTGCAGGTACGGCAAGCCGCCCACGATGGCACTCCCCGTCCCACCGCAACCTACCACCAAGACACGGACGCGGCGCCTCAGTAACTCGGGGTGAATGTTGTGCTCCATAGACTCAGCGCTCCACGAACTGCCGCAGGGTTTCCTGAGCGTCAGTCAGGTAGCCGATCGGGAAAGGATCCGTGCTGTCCTTCAGGCTCTGCCACAGGCCGATGAAACCGCCCGGGTGACCGGTCAGCCGCACTGCCCCGCTCGCATGGGTGAATTCGCTTTGAAAGAAGCTCGCCCGCCAACTTGAAAGGGATTCCACCGCAACCTCATCGGGAACGCGCATCGACCCCAGGCAGACTCTGCCCGCCGCATCGACGTTGTAATAAGGCGCCGTCTTCAGGGCAGTCTCGGCCCCAGGGCGCTCGTCTCTCTCTAAGGCGCGCACGAATAGTTCGCGGCCCGTCACCTTGAAGACCAGAGCGGGATGCGGATAGGTACCGCCGTTCAATTGGCGAGCCTCATGTTCCGCCCCGCCGAAGAACATCAACTCCCGGCCAGACTGTGTCCACCAGGTGATCATGTCCGGCGTGCGGGCCAGCACGTTATCCGGCAGGACCTCCGCCCGGAGGCGGGTACCCAGCCCCTCCGCCAGCGTCTTCAAAAAAGCTGTGGTCAGCAACTGTCCGGGGCCGAGATAAGGTGCGCCTGCCTCTCCCCGGTTGACCACCGGGTGCAGCGTGGCGAATGTTGCCGAGCCGTCGCCGTAGAAAAGCAGCGCACTTCTGAGCACAAATTTCCTGCTGGCTCCGATCGCAACGTGAGCTTCCATAGTTGGCCTTTCAGATAGGCGGGACTGAGGTGAGCATGCTCCTTTACACGAAGGAAATCACGCAAAGGACAGAGCGCTTGAACGGCAAGCCCATCCATGACCGGCACCGCTCATGGCAGCAGCCATAGATGCGGTGGCCAGCGCAGTCCCCTAATATGCGCACAGTCCTTCTATGGAACGGCACGTCTAGAGAGCGAGATTCTTACGTGCCCAAGCGATGCACTTCAGGTTGTACCCGTCTTCGAGTTTGACCTGCGCCTCGGGGCTTAGGCCGGCAATGCGCGGCAGAGGCGCCTTCGGTTTGTTCTTGCGTACCAGCGCCAGCGTCTTGGCCAGGTCTCGTCCGGGCAGCGGGCTGTAGGAATCGTCGAAGGTCGCCCAGTACCTGGTCGTGTACACGGGAATCTTAAGCGGGTCGCGCGTGATCATTTCCAGCGCGAAGATCATGTTCGGGTCCTTTTGACGAAGGAGCCGCACCATCTCCTTGAGGTCGAGTATCCCTTCGCCCATCGGGACCTCCGAGAGCAGAAAGCCGTCCTCATAATCTTCCACGGCCATATCCTTGAGATGGGCGAAGAAGGCGTAGGGCAGAAGCCTCCGCAGGGTGTCCACGGGGTCTTCGCAGAGCGAGAGGTTGTTGCCGAAATCGAAGCAAACCCCGACGTACTCGCTACCCAGGCGCTTCAGCCAGTCGGCCTGCTCGGCGGCCCGGTACCCTTTATGATTCTCGAGGCCCAGGCGCATCTGGTACTTCCGCAGTACCGGCTCCGCCAGTTCGACCGAAGCCTTGATGCCATCGAACATGGTCTTCCAGGGTCCGAAGCTGTCGAAGTCTTCGTACCGGCGTCCGGTCAGGGCGGCGTGGAACACGGACGCTCCGGCCTCCTTGTAGGCCTTCACCTGCGTCTCGAACGCATCCAGATCGCCCTTCTGACGCGGTAGCTGCGGATCGCAGACGAGGTACATGTTGTACCTTTCGATTCGCACCCGGAACTTCTCGATCGCATCCGGATCCGTGGACGGGGGATTCATCTGCACGCCCGCCAGTCCGATGTTATGGCAGTGCTCGAGCATATCGAACGGCTGCCCGGCGGCGCGGCTCGCCCGGATGCGCAGCGCGAACGCGGTTATCGCTCCGCCCATGCGCGGTGAACTGCCGGTCGCGTGCGCGGCAGGCGCAATCGAGGCGAGCCAAGCGGGAGCTGAGCCGGCCAGCGCCAAGATGTCTCTCCGCGTCATGATTCCTCCCAACCCAGCAACGGGCCCCTAACATGGTCGCACGCCCGGGTGGGGCAACTCAGACCCCGCTGCCGGCGGGGATTCCACACCCGTGAAGCCGCAGAACAACTCCAGCTCGCGGCTCCGGCGCGCAGCACGGGTACCTCTCCCTGTGCTGCTGACTACTACACCTTCACCAGGCTCTTAAGAACGCCCTCCCAGGGGGCGCGATAAGGTCTATAGCACCAGGCAGCAGCTTCTTTATCGCCGATCACCTGCTCCTTATCCGGATCCCATTGGATGGCGCGGCCGAGCCGCAGGGACATGTTAGCCAGGTTGCATGCCACTGCCACCTTGTGGCCATCGTCCACTTCGCAGAGGGGCCGCTGGCGAGTCCGCATGCTGCTCAGCCAGTCGCGTTCATTCATGGCCAGGGTGTCTTCGCCACCGGTGCCGTAGCGGGCGTCGGACTCCACTCCCCCCTTGGAGCTCTGAATCCACGGCCTCGGCTTCACATCGCTATACACCGGACCGCCGATGGGGTGTCCCATGAAAGGCGGGATGTCATTGACCGGATCGATCTTGTTCTCCGGGATGACCTCGTAACCGCCGGCAAGCACCAGGGTACCCTTGGTCCCCAGGTAGACCTGCCCGCGCGTGGCGTTATCGCCGCGCATGGCGTTGGCTTCGCGGATGGCGTAATTGACGGTGAAACCGCCAGGGAATTGCCATATGGCATCTTGTGTATCCGGCGTCTCGCCGTCGTCTTCGAGCGCGAAGCGGCCACCGGTGGACATCACCAGCGTCGGACCTTTCTCCTTCATGCACCATAGCACCTGGTCTATCGTATGAGCCCCCAGGTTGGTCATTTGGCCGCCGGAATAGTCCCAGAACCAGCGAAAATGGTACAGGGCGCGGTGCTTCTGGTACGGTCTTTGGCGGGCGGGGCCAAGCCACATGTCGTAGTCGATCCCGGGCGGCGGATCTTCAATAGGAGTCTTGCCGAATCCGGGATAAATATTGCGGTAGGAGGCGATCCGGATGGAATGGATCTTTCCCAGTTGGCCGCTTTCGATGACTTTCTTGGCCTCTGCAACACCCTTACCATGGCGCCGCTGCGTGCCCACTACCACGATCCGGTTGTATTCTCGCGCCGCCTGGATCATCCACCGGCCTTCGTCGATGAACACGGTCATCGGCTTTTCCACATACACGTCCTTGCCTGCCGCGCAGGCCATGATGGTGAGCAACGCGTGCCAGTGGTCCGGCGTGGCCACAACCACCCCTTGAATATCTTTGTTCTCATACATCCTGCGGAAATCGCTGTACCCTTTCGCACGGGGATCTCCGACGTACTTCAGACTTTCCTCCAGGCGCGGCTTGTAGACGTCGCATAGACCCACCAGATCGACATCGCCAAACTTCTTGAAATTGGTCACGTGCTGTTTCCCGATCAACCCGAACCCGATGAACCCGATGCCGATACGGTCATTTGCACCGAGAACCCGTTTGTACTGTGCGGCCGTCAAAGCGGCCGCACCGAGGAACTCTCGCCGGCTGACTTGGGCACTTTCGAGTTTATTTGGCATTTGCTGCTCCCCAGTCCAGAGCTGCGTCATCTAAAACCTCGCCTCTGCGGAAGCGGCGGGACGCCCGCGTTCCCAGGGGTATCGTGAGTATGGGTATCCAAGAAGAATCGTGAAAACACGATAAATCTGTTCCAGCAACAGGACGCGCGCCCAATCGCGCGTGAGCGTCAGCCGCGATAATGAGAGCAACAAATCGGCTTTCTTCTTAAAAGCGTCCGAGAACCCGTCGGGACCGCCCACCAGGAAATCTCGCGCGTGCCTCGCGACGCCTGGCTCCCCAGCCACTCGGCCAATTCTTGACTATAACGCTTCCTCGCCTCAAGATTCCTGCGTCAAGGTTTCCTGTATGACGGTGGCACCCTTACCACGATCGAGTTTCCTGGCTCGGCTGATACCCTGGCTAGCCGGATCAACGATAGCGGACAGATTGTGGGCGACTATTTAGTACCAACACAAGCAACCCCTGAAACCGGCACTTTGGTCTCGCTCGGCACTGGAATGGTCGGCCTTATTGCGATGCTGCGCCGCAGGAACGGTCGACCCAGGTAAGCGTTTGCCCGCTAACCTATCACACCACCCTCGGTACGGCTCTCCCTCCGACGACACCAACCGGCGCTGTTCCGGTATGTCTTCTCCGGTTCGCCAGACTTCGCCTAGTCCGATCCCCAAATCATTATGATAAACTCAGTCCCGGTTAATCCCTTTTTCGTTCCCCGGCATCAGGTCGATGAGATGGGTAGCGGCCGCCAGTGTGTCACACAGCCCGGCGAGAGTCTCAAAGGCCTGCCTGACCGTTGTCGGCGCAAAGGCGTTCAGGGGAACGATCAGGTTTGGCTCGGGCACAAGTTCGAGCATATTTGGGGACTCCTCATCAAAGTGCGCCTCCACGGAATCGTGCTCCGCGAAAACGATGAGAACACCCGGAAGGGGCGGATTATTGTCCATGAACTGCTCACTCATTTCCTCGGTGAACTCGGGACGTTTTACTTTGCCGGAAACTCGGTCGAGTTGCAGTAGGGCGTCGAGGAGGGCCTTCGCCTGTTCTCCTGCGACCTGCGTGCTCATCCGGCGAAGGGTCCTTGCGCTCAGGGCCTTCCGCTTCATGCAGGCCGGCGTTGCCGCCGCCACATCGGCAAACTCGTATTGTTCTTCTTCCCCCTCCATCCACTCCCGCAGCCTCTCGACTCGCTCTTCGGCGTCGACATAGTCATAGGCCCTGACCCATGTGTTCAAGGCCCTGGTGAACAGACGGTAGAACGTGACCGGCAGCCGCGGGTGCTACCGCTCGAGTAACTCGAGCGTCGGGCCGGCGACCACATAGGCGGCGCTGTCGGGCTGCAGGACCATGTAGAGCTGCCGGCCGTCCGGGTCGTCCTCGCCCGGCTCGGCGTAGGACTCCAGCGACTCACTCAAGGTCAAGCCAAGGTTGAACCGCCGTCGAATAACCCTGCCGCCATGCAAGTCGATCCACCGATTGAGCGTGGCCTGCACGTAATTGCGGGGATCACGGCGCACCCGCCGCCAATCGGCCGGGTCCGCAATCTCCAAGTCCACCAATACCTGCGCCAGTCGGATCGACGCCCGCTCGCCCGCATGAAAATGATGCGCGACTGGGATGCCATCGAGATGGGGAATGAGAAGCTGGCGTCCGCTGGCCATCAACTCAGCGGTGGCAGCCATCCGGGGGGTGGGGCGAGCGGTGTGGCGTTGCCGGCGCGGCGTTCTCGCCTCGACCGCTCGCGCGAGGGTAACGGGCAGGCTCTGCAGTTCTCGACATCGCGCAAACCTCGCCATAAGGGTTTGATTACGAGGGTGGCGGCCTTCGGCCAAGCGAGCGAGTTCGGCCAGGACCGCCTGCTTTTGTTTTCTTCTTCGGGTACCGGAGCGGGCGCCCATCGTTGCTATCCTTTCGTACCTATGCTCTTCACCAATCGATAGACCAGCCGGTCGCCCACCACCTCCGGCCCGGTGATCGCGGCGGTCACGATTTCGGGGAATTGCGTCGCGTAAAAAGCCCGGATGTCCTCGACCGTCAGCCGCGGATTAGGGTCGGGAAGGGTCACGCCTAAATACGTAAAAAATCGGGTCAAAGTCTTAGCCTGGAGCATCCTTCTTCACCTCCTCCTCCTTCGTCATTGTCAGAATTATTGAGATTCCTCTTCAGAATTGTTGAAAGCCGCCGTCACGGCTCATGAAAAGCTCTTCCGGCGACCGCGGTATAGCTCGTCCTACAGGTGGACGCCAGAACCTGTACCCTTTGCTGCTCATCGCGGGTCGTGCGTGGTGGGCTAATTGTTTGCGGCTAACGGGCAGTGGGCCTCACATGAATCGGTGCTCTTGATTCGATGGGATGAGGCGCTTTGTGAGGACAACCAGCAGCGCCCCTTAGTATTCAGGAACCTCCAGGCTCAAGCCCTTGATCATGCCATAGTGCCTGCGGTTCTTGCTCACCAGCTTGAGACCCTCCTCGATGGCGGTTGCTGCAATGAGGGAATCAAAGACGTGTAGGCCATGGGGTTTCGCGTACAGCTTCAGTAACTCGTATGCCCTCCTGCCCGTCGAGTCCTGAAGCGGTACGATCACGTATGCGGATAGAAAAGTATCGATGTTGGCGAGGTCGCTATTGTCCCGTGCTCCGACGATGAGTTCCAGAGCAGAAACCTGCGAGATCGCCCACCCCTCTGGGAGCGCATCGACGTACGCGCGTGCCGCCTCTTTGCCACGCGAAATGTCGATCAGGACGTCGCTGTCAATCAAGTAAGGCATCTAAGCGTGCTGAAGGAAGCGTTCAGGCCCGAAGATCTCGCCGAAGATTGTTGATGTATTCCACGCTGTCGCTGATGTCGCTCCGCTCCTTCCACATACCATAGAACGGAAAATCCCCAACAGAGCGGGCTTTGCCCTTGAGGCGCTCGGCATACGAAGGTAGGCGAACCTCAACAATGGTCCCTTCGCTGACACGCACATCCTCCAGGGGCTTGAAGACGCCATCTTCGTACTTTGCAGTAATGGTCATATATTCACCTATGGATCCCTGGGCCAAGTAGATTCTTGACGGTATCGGGCTCCTAACAGCATTGTAGCACTAGAGATCACCGCCTTCTTCCCGGCCTACGCGACCGGCGACTGGCCTTGGTCAGGAACCTGCTGGACCAATGCACATCGGCGAAGATGCGACGGAAGGGTCACGCCTGAATACGCAAAAACTCAGGTCAGAGGGTTAGCCTGGAGCATCCCTCTTGGACTGCTCCTCCTGTCGCAATCGCCCTGGCCGCCGGTTCGTGCGCCGGCTGCGCGTCTCCGAACAAGCTCGCCGTCGCACTGGGTGGTGGTGCGGGGTTAGGGGCAGGAGCCGGGGCCGCAGAATTGGCGACGGGCTTATCCGCCACCTTCTTCCTGCGCTCCTCGGCCTTCTTCCTCGCTTCTTCCTGGGCCGCTTTGGCCGCGGCCTCCATTTCGGCCTTCACCACGGCCAAGGTATTACTCAGTTGTTGGTGGCACTCGACGAAGTCTGCCAGGAGCTTTCCTAGCTCCGCGTCGATTTCCCCGGGCGCTCCGGTGCAACTTAGCGGGGTGCTGAGCGCGGGATTCTCGCTTTCGGACTTGGTAGCCATCACGTTCACACGCAGGGTCTGGTCATCCACGCGGGCCACGGTGATCATCACCGTGCGGTCCGCGAGCAGTGGCATCAGTTCAACAAACATCGTTGCTCCTTTCTCTCGGTTGCGGTTAGCCGGCAAGAAGACTCTCAATGCCGGAGAAAGCACTTGCCTGAATGGGGGGTGCTATTTCAATCGACGTGTCTCGTGCTCAGAAAGGGCAATCCCCCGGATCGTCCTCGGCTTGCGTCGCCGTCGAGCCAGATTCCGCGGGCGCGGCCTCGGTCCCGTTGGGCCTGCTCTTTCCCCCGAGCAACCGCAACTGCGAGATGACCACTTCCGTCACGGTTCTCTCTTGTTCGTTGCGGCCGGTATACTTTCGCGTCTGCAACCGGCCTTCGACGAAGAGTTCGCGGCCCTTTTCAACGTACTCGCCGCATATCTCCGCCACGCGTTGAAATGCCACGCAGCGCACCCATTGAACGCGCTCCTGTTTCTCCCCGCTGCCATTCTTGAAGGACTCGTTGATGGCCAGCGAGAAGGTGGCGACAGGCTTGCCGCTGGAGGTGAATTTGACCTCCGGCTTCTGGCCCGCTCGGCCGAGCAGGATGACTTTGTTGACTCCGTTCTGTGACATTTGAAACTCACTCCTTTCTACGCTTCGAGCCTGGGCAGCCTCCTTCTTGCCCGGAGGGCAAGAGGATTCGGATCTCTGACAGCGGCCTGGCAGCCGTTACCATTCTGAAACTGAAAACGAACTGAAGCGGTACGGTGGACTTGGGAACCGCACCGCATTGAAACACCAATCAGGGGTTCTCCCACCTAACCCCTCTCTGCGGGGCCACTCGAAAAGCGAGTAGACCCCGCTCACAAGGCCACGGCAAACCATTTATTAGGGAGCGAAACGCGTGTGTGCGCGAGCGATTGTATCTGAGCGATGTGTTAGCGCAATTTCGGCACAATTCCGCCGCAAGCGTACTGTAAAGTCAGACACCACCCGCAAGCGGGTGGCTTGATGAGCGGGCCGAGTCGCCCCGGGGAATTTCACCCCGAGGCGCTCACAGATCCGTGCTTGAGCCTCTCGACTCACACGGCTCGTGCCACCCATAGAAGGCTGCCGCCTCCCCTCCGGACCATCGAGTTCCTCCGGTTACCCGTTGACCCTTATGATCCGGAAGCGGGTGACCTGCTCCCTTCCCTCCATGGCCATTACGCCACTTCTTCAGTACTACGAAGCAGTCCGCCCCTGGCTGTCCCATCGGTACTTTCAGCCTCGCGGTGCTGCCGCTTGTGCCTTGTCCCTTAGCAGAGAGAACCAGGTTCTCAAGTTCCGTACGAAAGCCCGAATTAGAGTCACGCCTTCTCAACACCGGACACCACACGGCCAGAAAGTAGGTCTCCTGCCATGCTGATCCCAAGGCAGCAGCCAGGCCCTGGTTTTGGTGCCATCGGACCTTTGTTTCGATGCTTCATCAAAGGTTCGCTTCCGCTCGTCTCTCTAATCCCTACATGATGAGATCAATGTCTCACCTTTTAACCGTGACGTTCACCACCACGGCTTTTGTCCGAAGCAGCTCACGGCTGTTTGAAGCCTCCTCCTACCAGACGGCTCCGAAGGGTCTACCTTCATCTTTCGTACAGCACGACGCTTTCGCGTCTTCTTGACACAAGGCCGCCTCAAAGGCGGTCGCTCCGGCTCGTCGATTGTCGAAGTAAACCCTGCCTCACCGTTTAAGCCGGACAGCTGGAGGCTAGCCGATTTCACAGGCGAGAGACGTGCCGGATAACAAAAACCCAGAGCGCTTCGAGGTTCAGCAGAGCCGAAGCGTAACCGCCGTTACTGCCGCTGTTTTCCCTGCGCCTTTCCTGTTCCTCCTGGACGGTCGAACCTTTTCGAGTCGCACTGGTCGAACCAGTGGTTTACCTCTGTCACAATTAGGATGGTTACCCAACCCCTTTCTCCTTGCGACTCGCGCGGCATCGAGGGGGGACATTCCAATGGCGCGGACCATCGAAGTCGATAGCGTACGAGAGGGTTAGCTTGTTGGGAAAAGAACAACAGCATATCGAGCCAACCGAGGGAGAGGAACATGGAAGGATGGCACAAGCTGCCCAAAACGAGGCAGCAATCCGGCTTCTCCACCAATGGTTGGAAGACGAGTCGGGTTACGACGAGCGCGTATGGCCTGGCTTGAAGTACGCTATTAAAGAGGATCGCCTCTCCTTCCGCAAGAGGTTCAGTGATTGACCGTGGTGAGCAGAATTGTCCTTGACACCGGTCCCCTGGGCAAGATTTCCCATCCCCGCCCCAACCGCGAGATCGCGAACTGGCTTGAACGCGTCCTGAGAGATGGCGCGATTGCTTACATCCCGGAGATTGCGGATTACGAAGTGCGCCGCGAGCTTATCCGCGCAGGCCTCCAAGAACGTGTGAACCGGCTTGATCGTCTCAAGGCCGTTCTGAACTATCTTCCGATTAACACGGAGGTGATGCTGAAAGCCGCTGAGCTGTGGGCTCAGGCTCGGAAGCGAGGTACTCCTACGGCCGACCCCAAAGCGCTCGATGCCGACGTTGGTAATCGTCGGAAAGACTGCCGGCTTCCCCGGAAGTCAGGGCAACTTCGGGTTGGGTCGTTTCTGCCTGCGTGCCTGCGCGGGAGTGGAGGAGTCACGGTCGAGAATATGGAGATTGTCGCGGATAAGGGCGGCCAGTCTGGACGTATCGCCTTTGAAAGATTCAATTGAGGCTTGAAGCAAATCCCAGGGGCTCACGTTCTCCCAAACGATATAGTACCCGTTCGCGTGGGCAAGATGGCTGACAAATTCACGTTGCGCCCTGCCGTTGCCTTCACGGAAGGGATGAAGGGCATTCAGTTCGCCAAGGTAATGCGCCGCGCGTTCACTAAACGGGGCGGGGGGAAGGCCCTTCAGATACTTTTCCTGCTCAAGCTGCTCAAAGATCGGAACGGCGGTACTTTGGATATGGGCATGATGGGCAAACCTGTTCTTGCCCTTGCTGATGTCGATGGTACGCAACTGTCCAGCCCACTCGTACACGTCGCCGAAAAGGTAACGATGAATCGCTTGCAGATGCGCGAGATCGAAGCGGCCCTTCAGCGGTGTTTGTGCAAGTTCATAAGAACGTGTCGCAACAAGGGCGGCTTCGGCTTGTTCCAGCGTTGCCTCGTCCGTAATGCCAAGGCGATTGTTCAAAACACCGGAGGTGGGATCGACGTAAGGGTCATGGCTGGAGTATTTGGGCATTCTTGAACCGGCTGTGAATATTGCAGATTACCTCATCCGTGTCGATTTCTCCCCGCGCTGCGCGGTTCAAATCGGCGACTGTGGATTCCGGCACCTTCAAGCCTTCCAGCTCCTGCTGCGCAATGGCGTGGGCAACGGCCCGCATATTGCGCTGAATCTCCTGCTCGGTAAGACTGGTCGTGGTCATGGTCATTGGCCCTCTCGTACTATGGCTCTCCAATCAATAGCACACTTCACGGGAACGCGCTACAGCCCCAGGGTGAAGGGTGAAGCTCGGGCGCTGCGGTCCCGAGATACGCGAGGCCGGGGTGTCCGGTTCCGCTTGTACGCGAGCCGCATAAGCTGAGAGTAATATGGCGAAGAGGGTGGGATTCGAACCCTGGGTAGTGTACAGGGCATGTTGGTCCTTATCATGGGTCAAAAAACGAGTACCCATTAGGTACCCATTCACTGTCCTGGGCGTTCCTGGAGGTTCCTGAGGGTTGCCAGCCGTGTCTCAGAATGAATGAGTTAGCCGACTTCCATACAACTCCGGAGCAAAAGGTTGCAGGTTCGAATCCTGCCAGGCGTACCAAGTGCATTATAAATGTGTCAGTTACGGCTATATGTGGGTCGCGCAGCAACCGACATTCCAGTGTCAACTCAAGGGTTGTGGCATATCTTGGGCTTCGTAGAATCAACGACTTATCTAAACGAAGAGAGTTTGCTTGAAAAGCAAACGGTCGTGAGTTCGAATCACTCGCGTGATATCGCAAGTACTTGGAATGGAAGAGTTCCAGTCCGACCACATGGGGCGCTAGCTTTTGCTGTACCAAAAGTGTGCCAAAACTCTGCCTTGGCGTGCGCATCCGCCTTAGCTAGCGCTGCTGGGGCTAACGACCAGATTGTGCACGAGACCTTTAGGGAATGGGACAACGCTCTAACGCCGGGGTTCCCAGAAAGAACCGAAACGAGTGTTACGCATGGCCGGAAAATCCCCGAGTTAACTCGGAAATCTCAATTGATACAAGGGCTGCATAAGAATTGCTTGGCTGCGCGGCATCCCAGTTCTCCGAGAGATAGAAGTCCAGAGTGGCGCTGCTGGAGTACACCGCTTGAAACAGCTACATCCAGCGACTAGTGAAGCGAACGTAAGTTCCATTTACTCGCCAGGAGGTGCCCGTCGGTTTTCGTTCGGCCGCACCCACCGGTCGAATTCGGGAGCATAGCGCTGCATCAAAGCGCCAATCCGTCGTGTGATCGACGCTCGGAGCTCGTTTCCGCCGTCAGCTCCTCCAAGGTGACGATTAGCTGAAACAGAAACGGAGATACCAGCGGACGCAGAGGGCGATTATCTTATCCCCGAAGAGCCGCCTCGGAAAGTCCAGACCGATTCTGTTGCATCCCACCAACTTTACCAATGCGTCACCGAGCTGTTTGCAACACTTCTGTATCGGGACTGATCTCGTGCGGATTCAGGTCGCTCGGGGAGAGAGGCAACAGAACCAAGCCCGGAACCTGAACGTGACTCGCGCCGTTCGGCGAACCCGTCAGTCATCGGCCGCCGGTCTGCGAGCATTCGAGCAGCCCATAGGCTACCCGTTAGCACCGGCCCGTGCGGTCATGCAAGAAGGTGAACCGGTATCAAAGTACGCTGAATTCCTGTATAGCTTCTGGCTTGAGATCAATTCCCAGCCCGGGACGGTCGGGGACTCGTACCATGCCGTTCTTGACCTCCAGGGGATGGATGAGAAGCGGATCGAGCCAGGGGAAATACTCGAGGAACAGGCCATTGCTCACGGCAGCCATCCAGTGGATATCAATCTCTTTGTAGAAGTGAGAGGCGACGTGGGCGTTGAACGCCTCGGCCAAATGGGCGAGCTTCAGGCACCGGGAAATTCCTCCCAGACGGAGCACATCAGGCTGTACGATGGGCAACGCACGGCGTTCCAGCAGATCGCGAAAAACTTGCAGGGAATACTCACGCTCCCCCGCTGCAACGGGGATTTCCATCGCGGTGGCGAGAGCTCGGTATCCGTCGTGGTCATCTTTCTGGATGGGCTCTTCAAACCAGAAGATCTCGCAATCACGCACCTTTCGGCTGAACTCGACCGCTTGGATGACTTTCCAGGCCTGGTTGGCATCCACCATGAGCTGTATCTTGGGGCCGATTGCCTTGCGAACCGCCCGCACCCGATCCACGTCATGTAGGACGTCTCGGCTACCCACCTTCATTTTAACAGCAGTAAAACCCTGTTGGACGTACGACGTAACTTCCGCCAGGAGTTGGTCCATCGAATAGGTAAGCCAGCCTCCACTTCCGTAGATAGGCACCTGCTCTTGCCGGGCCCCTAGCAGCTTGGACACGGGGCAGTTCAAGCTCTTCCCCAGAAGATCCCAGAGCGCGATATCGATTGCCGCTATCCCCCAAGCGGCAACTCCTGTTTGTCCTATGTACTCAACTCGGTTCCAGCAGGCTTCCCACACGCTCGAAATGGCAGAGGCATCCATACCGATAACCACATCTTTCAGCTCGTAATCGACAACTCCCCGAAGGAGCTCTCGACCGTAGTCGAACGTGAGCATGTGGGAACAACCGACCACCCCGCTGTCAACGTAAACATCGACCAATATCCAGTCGATACTTTTCAGGGTGTGTGTGGAATCAGCAATCGGGTCCTTCAGGGGTAGGGACAGTAGGGTCGTCTTTACGTCACGAATCTTCATGCTGCCCTCGTACCTCCATACGTAGGGCGCCGCCTGAGACAGTTATAACCCAGCCTATGCCAGAATTGTATCAGACAGGGTGGCACAGAACTGATGGTGCGCGCAGTGTTCAATCTGCCATCAGCGAAGTGCATCACGGCGATCTTACCCATTTTCAAACGCTGTTCCAGCACTAATGGACGAAGCTGTTGTAAAAGTGCAGAACGGTCCAGATGCCACGGCGATTCGCCTCCCTCGTGAACCAACGAAAGTGCTCGATATCCGTTTCCAGTGCTGAGGCCAACAGCATCTAGTACAAGTGAGAGCCGCCATTGGTCGGCAGGACGATAGGCAACTCGGTCGACGCCGCCGGCAGACGGGTCGAAGCAGCCCAGGGCTGAAGTTAAGCCACCCACCAGAACCTGCCGACGGCTGATAGAGATGATTTGGTCTAAACGTCAGGTTTGTGGTCCGTCCGGCGGTAGTTGAGCCACGCTGCCTTGGGCCGCCCGAGCCTATTCGGCGCCCCCTTCGGCTGGATAACCACGGTCCGCGTATTCTTGTTTCATGTCAGCGTAGATCCTTTGCCAGCCACCATCGATTTCCTGCTTGGGGATTCCGTCGGGCCAGACAGTCACGTACAAATACTGGAACGTCACTGGTCCCGTATTCTTGACTTGGTGGTGCGTATCTCTGGGAATGAAGGCGACGGCTGGAGCGACGACATGTCGCGTCTCGTCGCCAATGGAAACGTCTCCCTCTCCAGCCAGAATAATATAGATCTGCTGAAAGGTGGGATGGGCATTGGGCGGCGTCTCCTTGCCCACAGCTACTTTCTCAAGGACCACTTCGGAGCTCCTGGTAATGTCGCGGGGCAGCAGCATCGTGTAGTAGTTCCCGGCACAGCGGAAGCGTTCACCCTCTTCGAAGGTCTTGCAGAACATGGTCGGCCTCCCTCTTCATCTTAATGCCATTGCATGGATACGTCGAGCAACCACCGTTGGGATATCGCAGCCTATCATCCACCCGTAACCGTGAGAAAAGGCTGTGAAGCATTTCTTGACAATCCTCTCATGGATGCTGGTAAGTACGCATCCCGAAGGTGCTTCGATGACTCGTTGTGGTTCCAGTCAGGACAGACTTCCGGTTTCTGCAAAATTGGATGTTTACCCCCAACTGCTGTGAAACCCTCTGCCTAAAGATTCAGGGCAATCCATGAACTACCCAGGCTTTGATTTGGATGGCAAACACGCACTCGTGTTCGGTGGCACGAGCGGCATGGGGAAAGCCATCGTCCTCGCTGGCTGAAGCGGGCGCGGATGTCGTGCCAGTAGGCCGCAGGCTCACCGAAGTCTCGACAACAGCTCGCGAAATCCGGCCGCTAGGCAAAGCCGCGGTCGTCATGCTCAGCCGTGCCTCGCTGCAGAATGGGCGCCGTACAACATTACGGTCAACGTTTATGTCGCCAATACTTCCCTCGAGCTCTACTGACGAGGAAGACAAATCCCTGTAGGACACCGGGAGCGACGACTCGGACAGTTTCGTCATTCGCACCATAGCTTATGCGCTTGTAATCTTCGCTGGGTCAACCCGCGAACCTGTACTCCGTGTACAATGGCAATTTCATTGCCCTCGGCGGTGGTGTATACTCTCACTCCAATTCATCCGAAGCCTACACGGCGGAGTTCCGCTTGCCTCATGCGCAGGTTACCGCGCGGCAGGGTAGTGGTGGAGATAACCACCGGCAGCACCATTCGAAAAAGCGGCATTTTGAGATGAGATCAGTCTGGCCCATCGTGGCGAACGGCGGAATACGATCTCAAAATCCAATCGCAGTCGGCGACGAAGCGGGAGGTCATACGAAGATGAAATCTAAAGGACTATGGGTGCTTGCGATCGTCTTAAGTGCGACGTGGGTGAAGGCTCAGGCCGATCCCCAGGTCATCCAACCCATCCTTAGCGAGCAGCTCCAGTCTCAGCAAGTGGTGACTTTTCAATTGCAGCAATTCCTGGAGAGGAAGGTCCCCGTGCTCCCCGCGCCCACCAGCGCTGAGCAATGGACCGCCGAGGCGCAGCAGATCCGACAGCACTTGTTGAACGACGTCATCTTCCACGGCTGGCCCAAGGAGTGGGTGAATTCCGAACCCCGGTTCGAAGACCTGGGTCCTTTGCCTTCGGGCAAGGGATTCAAGTTGCGCAGGCTGCGCTATGAAATCGTACCCGGATTCTACTGCACGGCGCTGCTCTACGAACCTGAGACCGTGCAGGGGCGTGTGCCGGCGGTCTTGGATGTCATGGGTCATTTTTACGAGCTAGGCAACAAAGTGGAGTTCGAGCAGAAGATGTGCATCAACCAGGCGCTGAAGGGCATGATCGCGCTCAACCCGGAATGGATCGGGATGGGGGAACTTAACCAGAAGTTCAACGACCACTGGTTCAACTCGCAGCTTGACCTAGTCGGCATGAACGGCATGGGTATCTTCTACCTGGCCATGCGCCGGGGCCTCGACTATCTCGTTTCCCACCCCAACGTTGATCCCAACCGGATAGGCGTAACCGGACTCTCCGGTGGGGGATGGCAGACCATTATCCTCAGCAGCCTTGACCCGCGCGTTAAAGTATCGATTCCGGTGGCCGGGTATGTCAATCTGCAAGGGAGGCTCGAGCGTCTGCCCGGAGAGCCTGGTGATGTTGAGCAGAATCCGTCTGATTTCCTGGTCGGATCGGATTATTCGACGCTCACGGCCCTGCGTGCGCCGCGGCCCACCTTGCTGATCTATAACGCCGAGGACGACTGCTGCTTTCGCGCTCCGCTCGTGAAGCCGTATGTCTTCGACCCCGTCGTTCCCTTTTTCAAACTCTACGGGAAAGAGGAGGCGTTTCAATTCTACACAAGCACCTCAATTTCCGCGCACAACTACGCCCTGGAAGACCAAGCGCAAGCTATGGCATTCTTCATCAAGCACTTCGGTCTCAAGGCGAACGCCGCGGAGATCCCGGTGGGGCCGTATGCGAAGACCTTTGACGAGCTCAAGGGAGGATTCCCCGAGGACAACCTCACAATCCTCGGCTTGGCCCGAAAAATGGCGGGCCAGTTGAGCCAGCCGCCCGTCCCTTCGAACCCGTCGGAGTTGGCGGGATGGGCTGACGCCCAAAGGGCGAGGCTCCGGGATGTGGTGCGCTACCATCCCGTCTCCGTGTCCCATATCTCACTCGTCGGGAATACCAACCACAACCAGGTGGAGTCCGTTTCCTACCGCTTGGACATGAGTAACGGGCTCAGCGCCACCGGGGTATGGCTGAAGGAAGCGCAAATCGGACCCCACACGCCACTGACCCTGGTGATCAACGACAAGGGCAAGAAGGGCGCCGCGACTCAGGTCTGGGACCGCATTCCGGAGGTTGCGCACCGCATGGAACGAGGAGAGCAAGTCCTGGTGCTGGACATCCTCGGCACGGGCGACGCCGCACCCGACCAGCCAGCCCACCTGCTAACGGAAATGCTTGCCGGCAGCGGCGAACGTCCGCTCGGAATGGAAGCTGCCCAGCTGGCCGGGCTGGCACGCTGGGCGCAGGAGAAATTCGCCCCGCCCCAGATGCGGCTGGAAGGCACCGGAATCCGTAGCCAAGTGATCGCGCTCGTCACCTCGGCGCTGGAGCCGGGACTGTTTTCACAAGTCGAACTCGAGGGCGGGATGCATAGCCTCGGCTACCTCATGGACAAGCCGGTCGAATATCATGAGGCGCCCGACCTGTTCTGCCTCGACCTGTACAAGGACTTTGACCTCGACCGTCTCGCCGCGCTGGCCAAGTCGGCCGAGATCGTCCAGCATGGCTTCGTGGAGTTGACGGCGGCAGGTAAATAGGCCCGCGGCAGACGCTGGTCTGGACAGCGAAACCCGTTTCCCAAACCTGCAATTATTATCTGCGTTCGCGCACTCACTTGGCGCTCGGTAAAGACCCTCCTGTGTCGCGTCCCCTTCAGCCTCCGGAACTCGATCCCGTGATCGAACTTTCTAAAGTCGGTGGACTCCACGACCGGTACGAGCGACGAGCTCGTGAACATGCGACCTCTTCAGAAGCTGCTCAGTTTCGTTCCAATGCCATCACCTTCAGTGAACAATACGAACCCGCAAGCCTGATGCCGCCTCGTCAAACGGCGACACCTAGACCCATCTGTGATGACCAGAGCCCGATAGGGAAGCTGCCGAACGGGATTCATCAATTCGTTGGGCTATGGGCTTAGCTCGGGGCAATCGAGTTCCTGGTATCCAGAGGCCACCGTATCGAATTCAAAACCGACGCGGCATATGCCGTTGTGAAAGCGGCGATGCCTTGGCGGCAAGGAACGCTGGTGGCCGAGAGAATCTAGCAAGGTTGCGCTAACGCGACTGCTTGCGTAATTTTGTCGTCTTGGATTTTTCTTCCTTCAACTCGTGAAACTTTGCCCATGCCTGCTCGGCTTTCGCCTCATCTCCGAGCTTCTTGTAGATCCTACCCAGGGTATAGTAAGGCTCCGGGTAAGTCGGATTCAGCGCCACGGCCTGCTCCAATTCGCGGATGGCATCTGGTAGCTTGTTTTGCTTTTCGAGCAATAAGCCCATTTGGTGATGTGACTGCGGAAAGCGGGCGTCACATCCCATCGACTCGCGCAAAGGCGCTTCCGCTTTATCCAGGTGGCCCAACTTGATGAACAGCGCACCTTGGTTCATGCCGGGCCATGGGGAGCAAGGCTTCTTCTCATCGTTAAGCTTTAGGGCCGCATTGTAAGCTTCGATGGACTCATCGAACTTTCCAATGGCCTCATAAATCAAGCCCAAGTTATCGTAAGCTCGCATGAAGTGGGGGTCCAATTCGATGGCCCGCCGGCCGTTCCATGCTGCCGAGTCAAAATTCATGTCGTGGTAGTCGAGGCGCGAAAGCCAGTACGGGTACATTGCGTTCGCCTCGCCGGACTGCGCAAGCTTCTCCAGTTCAGGCCGCGCCCAGTTAGGCCGTTTCAGTGCCACATAGGCCATCGCCAAGGTGAATCGCTCGGGGTTATCGAGGGGAGCAAGCTTATCCGCCTTCTTCATAGCGATCGCGGTGTTCAGGTAGTTACCGTTCAGGTAGGATATGAAGGCCAGGATCGATAGCAATTGAGGCGACTTCGGATTCTTATCGATTTCCGCGACCAGCAACTCCTCCGCAGCGTTGTAGTCACGACGATCAATATCCGACTGTAGGGCGGTGCGTTGGAGTGGATCAAGCGGCAGGCTCTGGACGATCGATGGTGGTGTTGATGGCAGAGTGAGTTCGTGCCCTGACTCGACGTCACTCAGTTCCTGCGGCAGAGCCACCGCCAAAATGAGATTTAGGAAAAGCGGGGCCGCATTCAGCATGGAAGTATCATATCAAAGACTTAGCAAGCCGTTCGGCTAGCCACGCAAATACTTGAGTCATTGTCGGGTCAATCACAAATCCGCATTTACCCACTCCTTGGGCCATGCGTGGAAGGTGATGGCGTTCAGCATTTGCTCACGCAAACCGTTTGGCTTCCGCAGACCACTCCTCGGCGCTAACAGGGATGGGAGGCTTGGCAACGTGGCGAAGGATGTATTCCCGCAATTGAAACAATGCCACCTGCGCCGACAAAACTTCCTCTTTGAGGATTGCACCAGCCTGCTGCGCCTCGCTCTGCGCCCGCGGGTCGGGCTCCAAGAATCGAAGAAACAAGAGTGAGGGGAGCGAAAGCGTTGGTGAAAAATCTGCGGAATTGCATATCGACCTCCGACTTTGACGATGAGGTAGTCAGCTCAGGAAGTTGGGAAGTACTTTTGAAAAAAATGGCGCTGCCCATTGAATTGGACAGCGCCATTCGAACAAATTCATCCTCCACAAACCTCAGAAGGTGATCTTTGCACCCAATTGGATGTTCCGAGGTGTGGTGACAGCACCAGTAACCATCCCGAAGTTCGGACTGGACACATCGTTGACGAATGCACCACCCTGCCCCCAAGTTGTGCCCCTAGAGAAGTAGTGCCAATTCCAGAGGTTGAAGAACTCGGCACGGAACTGGAATTTTACGCGTTCTGTGATGGAAGTGGTCTTCTGCAAGGAGACATTGTGATTGTAGAAGGGAAACCCACGGTCACTATAGGTTCGGCTTCCCTGACCGATGTTGAAACCCATTACACCATTGTTCTCAAAGGAGGCTTGGTTGAAAAAGGGTTTTTGGGGGTCGAAGTTCCCTTTGGACTGGGCGTACGGGCTGGCACCAGGTACGAGGCCAGGTTGGCAACTGGCGAAGAACTGCGAGGGAACCTGGCAATTGCTCGCGTAGAAAAACAGTGGCAAGCCACTCACGGCGCGGAAGATACTTGTAACCTGCCAGTCGCCGACCAAATGGTTCACGACGCCACCTTGGTTGGCCCAGCGTTTCCCTTTGCCGAAAGGCAGGTCATAAACCAGGGAGAAAGCGAGCGAGTTAGGCGCGTCCTGGTTATCCAATGAATACCATCGTTGCCGCTGATTGGGATTGAACACTCCATTGGGGTATACATTGGATTGGATATCCACGAACGTGCTCATGAACTTGCTCCAGGTGTAGGACGTGAGGATCCAGAGGCCATGTGAGTAACGCTTCTCCGCCTTGACCTGAAGAGAGTAGAAGCTGGAGTGGCCCGCGTTTTCGTTGTAGTTGGCTACGTTGCCGCACCACTGCGGATAGGGCATTAGAGCCTGAGCCACCGTGGGTGCGCACCCACCCGCATTGAGCAACTGCTGGGCCCATCCCGGGTATGGCGAACGAACTCCGTCGACCGGTGTATCTCCGGTGAACGTGTCATTGAGCTGGTTCCCCATGGAGAGATACGAAGGATTGTCATAGCTGAGTGGGATCATCTGGGAAGTCAGGTGAGTCCCCTTGTTGCCCACCCCCGCCACGCTAATATAGAAGTCTTTGGTGAACTGCTTCTCAACTGTAAAGTTGAACTGCTGCATGTACGGTTGTTTGGCAGTCTGGAAGGCACGGTACAGTCCCGGATCCTTCCCATTGGCGAAATCCGGGGTGAAGAACGGCGGAACCTGGTTTGCCGGGACCGCGGGCATCCCATTTTGCAGAAAGAACACTGGCGTTATTCCCGTGGCGTCTGGGCTCGTCGCACTAAAGGTGGAATTGAACCCTTGCCGCCCAGGGCTGACACCTGATGTCCAACCAGGGTATTCGACCATCTGGTAGAAGATCCCGTAACCGGCGCGTAAGACCATTGTGGGGGTGACAGAGTACGCAAAGCCAATGCGAGGAGCGAAGGCTCTCATATTGGTCGTTTCAGGGTAGGGACCGCCTAAGCTGGCGCTGTGGGCGTAGTTCCCGGCCCAGTTGATCACGCCTTTGTAGCCTGGGGCCGATGGATTGTCCACGAGGGGATTAACAAAGGAAACGCGGTCGCGCTTTTCCGTTGAGGGTTTGGATATATCCCAGCGGAGTCCCAAGTTAAGGGTGAGTTTGGGCGTGAGTTTCCAGGTGTCGTTACCGTAGAAAACATAGTACTTCTGCCGGATATACTGGTCACCCAGAGTGATCAGCTGCTCGTTGGCACCGGACACATACCCGAGAAGGAAGCTGGCCATGGAACTGCCCGTTGTGGCCCCGAGTCCCGGCAAACCGGTATTGAGGTCGCTGAAGCTGAAACTACCGGCGATACCACCATGACTGATCTCCTTGTCTTGCATTGCCCGGTACTCCATGCCGAATCCCAGGTTGTGCTTTCCCTTGATCCAGGTCAGACGATCATTGACGATATAAGCGGGACGCGTGGTGTTGAAATCGCCGTTGCAGCCATATCCCAAGTAGTAGGAAGAGAAATTGAGATTGGACTCAAAAGCATGACTCGGGACGCCGGGAACCTGGGGCAACTTGGCGGCCCCCTTCCCCTCATCGGCGCAGACACCGATCGATAGAATATCGTTGTAACCGAGGGTGAGGTTATTCAGCAGGTTGGGCTTAAACGTGTGATCCCAACTGGCCCGATTGGCAAAATCGTAGTTAGGCTGCCGGAACGAATCGGACGAGATGATCTTCGGTAGGATCGTCTGGTTGTTCCCGAATGAGCCGAAATAGTGGATTGCCACTGTGAAGTGGTCCTTGTCAGCGACATAATGATCCACGCGCAGGTCAAATACAGTACTGTCCCCGTTCACCGTACCCGTAGGGGGATTGGGTGGTGTGTAGTTGAACCGGGTGCCGTTCGACTCCCCCGGCAGGTTGGGAAGTGGAGTGAGATCCAGCCATGCCTTAGCCAGCGAATTGGCCAGCCTTGGATCGCTCGCGCAGATAACATTGGGGGTAGCCCCATTGCATCCCATGAACTGCTGGCGTGATACAAGCCCCTTGGCATCGACTGTGGTGGTTGCTGGGTCGTAAATCGGGTTTGGCCATTCACTGAAATCCCCGGCCTTCATCTTAGCTGTCGGCATGGTGTATACACCCGCATTGGGTGCGCCTCGAAGCCGGAAGCCCTCATAGTTGGCGAAGGCATACGTCTTCTTGCGGCCGGACCAGGCAAGCCACGGAATCTTGATCGGCCCGCCGATAGTTCCGCCAAAGTCGGTTTCGATATCCTGTGGCCGCTTGGCAACTCCCCACTGGCGGGAGTTGAATGCGGTGTTACGCAGTAGATTATAAGCCGACCCGTGCCATTGGTCGGTGCCTGACTTGGTGACAGCTGTTGTTACCGCCGAGCTGGTAGAGCCAAATTGTGCGTCATAGTTGGATGTAAGTAGGGTAATTTCCTGAATGGCCTCAGGAGACATGGGGTGACCGGTCACGGCCAGTTCGATGCCGTTCTGGCCCAACGAGCCGTCCACGATCGTGGCGCCATCCCAAACTGCCTCATCGCCCTCGTTGGTTCCGCCGTTGATGCGGGTGTTGAAATTCAACGCATCCTCGTCACCGCCAGAGACAGCTCCGGGCAAAAGCCGCGCGAAGGCCACTGCCGTCCTGGTGTGTCCGGCGAGAATCAGCGGCAGCTTGTCAATCGTCGCGGGTGAAATGGTCCCCTTTTGTTCAGCCGACTCAAAATTCAACGGGGACGCGTTGGCCGAAACTTCTACGGCCTGTGTGGCTAAGCCCAGCTCTAGTTTCACATCTACCCTTAACTTGGCGTTGATGTTAACCAGAATCCCTGTTTGGTCGTAATCCCTGAACCCCTTGGCGGAAATATGCAGGTCGTACGCCCCAGTGAGCAGATTCTGGAAAGAATAACTTCCATCCGTCTCCGATGTGAATTTCGCCTGGGCGCGCGTGCCGAGGGCGGTGAGTGTAACCTCAGCTCCCGGAACAGCGGCACCGGACGGGTCTGTAATTGTTCCACTAATCCCGGCATTCATCGCCTGGGCTCGCAATTGGATCGAGAAGCCGACAACTGCGGCTGCCAGGAGAAGTGCTAATGCTATAGATCGCCTCATTGACTGAACCCTCCTCTCTCCTGTGTAACCTAACTTTGGACGCTCAAAAGGGTGAAGTGATCCGCCCTAGAGACGTTGGTCGCTTGTTAGTCGGTATCCACTAAACGGTTTCATGTTTAGTCCGACTCCGGCGTTTCTTGTGACGACCAGCTTCCGGATAAGTGCATTAGCAATCGAAGGTTAAAACCAAAACGGTGGAATCCATTTACCATGCCGCTTTCACGTTTGTCAAGCATTTCCTAACTCGTGCCTTTTTTCCCACACGCGACCCAATCGCTTTCTGCGTCTTGATTTGGGTTCGATATCGGCACGTGGAGATTCCAGGCGCGGATTGATCAACCAGCACAGAGAAGTACACGGCCACACATGTCCAGCCAAATAGTGCCCCTAACCCCTTACTTTAAGGATGATTTGCCTCCCTAGAAAACTACTCGGTGCCATCTATGATGGTCATGTCCCTTGAGCATGAGAGGCATGAAAATCTTCCGCTTACAGGTACAATTAGTTACGGAGCCAAATCTCCGCTCGGAGGGAAGCTAGCCATTGAAGTCTCGGCACCAACCCAACACCGCTATCAGCCCCAGCTTTTGTGCCTCAACGCGAATAGAAACTGATCGCCCAACGTCAGTACCCCTGGAGAGACCTGCTATAGTTGTTTTCGCTTGGAGGTGGATCGTGGACGTAGTTTGGCTCACCACCTGGCGGGCGTTTCGGGGCGTTTCTTTTGGTGTTTCTGGCGGAGTTGAATGAACGCCTGTAGTTAGTTAGTTAGACTGGAGCGAAGCGTTTCTGGACGGCTGCTTCACTCCGGCGAAAAAAGGGGCTGTGTAGTCGGCAAGACCAAGCGGGGAAGGGCACGAAGGGGATGGTGGTGGTCGACGGCACGGGTGTTCCTTTGGAGACCACCTTAACGCTGCATCCCTCACGCTCTTGTCGCGTACGGATATCCCCCGTCCGAGGTCCGGCTCGGGGAGGCGACCCTTCAGACGGTCCGGGTAGGTCGGCTCCAGCGGCCGGGACGGCCGAGACAGAATCCCGAACGTATGATTGCCGACCGCGGCTACGACAGCGACCCGTTGCGGAAACAACTGGCCCGGCACGGCATCGAGCTGACTGCTTCGCATCGCAAGAATCGTCGCAAGCTGCCCACACAGGACGGTCGGGTGCTACGGCGCTATAAGCGGCGTTGGACGGTGGCACGGACGATCGCCTGGCTCGGCAACTTCCGACGGCTGGTGGTCCGCTACTACCCCTCGCCGACCATTTACTCGGCGTTTTTCCAGATCGCCTGCTTCATGATCACCTAGCGGAGGGTTTTGAAATAGCTTCTCTAGAAATCCAGTAGGGAGTTGCCAGCCTCGCGTTGGCCGTGTACGCTGCACAGTCATGACTCTGAATGGCCCATCCGGAAGTGTCGCCCCCCGAATTTTGCGCGCAGCCGCTGGAGCATGCTTAGCGTTCCACCTATGTTCGTCTGTCGCCGCCGCTCCAGAGTCTCCTGACGAACTGATCCAGAACGTCCAGAAGCTTGTCCAGGCGCACGATTACGAGAAGGCGCGGGATGAGTTATCGCGCGGGCTAAACCTGTATCCGAACAACGGGAGTCTATACGGCCTGATGGGCGCACTCGAAGCCAGCGAGGGCCACTACGAACCTGCGGAAGCGAACTTCAAGAAGGCCATCGCGATGATTCCCCGCTTCAGTCCGACTTACTTGAACTTGGGACGACTCTACCTAGAAAACGTCACGAAGGATCCTGGCGCGGAAATGAAAGCGCTGGACATTTACGAAAAGCTGCTGCGTTTCCGGCCCGAAAACTCCGAAGCCCTTTACCAGAGCGCTTTCTTGTGGCTTCGGCAGGGGTCATATAAAACGTCGCTCGCGCGGATCTCCAAACTCCCCGCGGCCGAGCAGGAATATCCGCAAGCACTTGCTGTTCGTTGTGCGGCGTACGGAGCCATCGGCAGACGCGCCGAGGCTTCTGCGGCGGCGGGCCGCCTTCTCGCCAACCCTCAGACCGGTGCAGCGGATATCTATCTGGCGACGCCCATTCTCGAAACGCATGGAGCGGCAGAAATCGCCGAGAAGCTGCTGCGCACCCAAGCGGAGCAGCGCGAAGGCTCCTATGAATCCTTCTGTGCGCTGGGACTATTCTACAAACGACAGAAGGAACTCAGTCAGGCGCGCGACAGCATGGAAAAAGCTGCAAAGTACCGACCTCACGACGTTCCGCTCCTTCTTGATCTCGCACGTGTTGCCTTCGATCAGAAAGATTGGAAAGGAACGTTCGGCTATCTCGCTCACGCGCGGGAAATACAGCCCCAAAACGCCTCCCTTCATTACTTCTGGGGGATGGTGTGCCTGGAAGAAAAACTCGTGGAAGAGTCCTTCAAGTCACTTCGGCGCGCGGTGCAACTGGACCCAGAGAATCCCCTCTACAATCTTGCCATGGGCTACGTCGCCATCCAGAGAATCGATGCCAGTGAGTCTCTCCCCTATTTTGCGAAGTATAGAAAACTCAGGCCGGAAGATCCTCGCGGCATGCTCGGCCTGGGCGCCGCCTATGTGGAAAGCTTTGAGATTGAAAAAGGAAAGCCAGATCTGACAAAAGCTGCCCAATACCCAGAGACTGCCGCCGGCGCGCATTATTATCTGGCGCGCATCGCTACCAGGAATGGCGACTACCACGACGCCCTGAGAGAGCTGGCGGCCTCACTTCAGGCCAACCCGAACTCGGCTGAGACCTACGGCGAGCTGGGATCTACCTACGTCAAACTGAAAGATTATCCTCAGGCGGAGAAGGCGCTACACAAAGCGCTGGAACTGCAGCCCGAGAGCTACACCGCCAATCTGAATTTGACAATGTTATACCAGAGAACCAACGATCCTCGCGCTCAGAAGCAGGCCGAACGTTTCCAGCAAATCAAGGAGAAATGGGATAAGAGCCGGATGGAAATGCTCCGCACAGTCCAGGTGGTGCCGTAGTTTCGTAGCGCCGGAATCCTGGCGACACGAGATTCACAAGGCGGGCGTTACTTCGAGGGACACCAACCGCAGTCGGTCAGCGCTTTGCCCAATCGAAAATGTTGTTGGCGAGCGTCGCGGTGAATTTCCGATGGGTCTCGTCTCTAACTTGCCATCGCCCCAACTGCAGGAGCGCGATCTTGCCTGAGCCGAGTGATCTCTCGAGAACCAGCGGACAAGTGCGCGGGTCCGCGCGGACCACATAGGCCGGCCCGGGAGGTTCATTGAAAAGCCCGCCGTAATCTTTGTTGCTGACCACGGCGTGGGCCAACATCTGCCAGTCAGGCGAAAAAGCGCGCACGCTGTTGGGAATGATTGCGGGCGCCGGCTTGTCGAGCTTCACTCCTTTGAACGAGCCAATCAGCGGGTTGCCCGTCGAACCAAATTTAAGTTCGATGGATCGCGGATTCCCACGGATCAGCACGCGCTCATCGCTTGGGCCATTGAATGTGAGCCCCTCGAGCAGGCCATTGGAATCGAATGCCCGCGCCTGCTCGTCCCAGATGAGCAAGCGGCCCCCGCGCTCTACCCAGGATTGCAACCTGGCACGATTTGCCTCAACGAACGGATCGGCTAGGCTGTAAATCACGATGAGCCGGGCGCGGTCTATCACCCCAGGCGCGATCAGGTAGCTGGACGTCGTCATCCCGCGCATCTTCGCAGCATCCACCACCGCCCAGTGGAATGCGTTCGTCAAATCCGCGAATGGCCCATTCACCCCCAGGAAAAGCACGTCAGCCTGACCGGCTTTCTGCCGTTCAATCTCGTTGCGGTAGAAGGCGAGTTCACCGTCGAACGCCTTAATCGTGATATCCCAATTCAGATACCGGGTCATATCCGTTGCTTGGTGGTATTGGGAACCCGCCTTCTCCGTGAAGCGGCGGTAGTCACTGACGGACTTCTCCAGCGACACCATCATCGCCTCCAAATCCTCGGGATGATGCTCGCTGTCGTAGCGGCCTTTGGAAATTGCTGCGGCGATCTTGTCGCGATAGAAGCCGGTGATTTCCTGCAAGATCTCGGCGTCGCCTACAAAGCGCGCAGCCTCATCTTTATTGCTAGTGGCGGTGCGCGCCGCTTCGCGCGCGTGGGTCACGCCCTCAGCGGCAGCCGCCTGGAAAACTTCGAGTAGTTGCGGTGGTGTCACCAGATGCCGCCGCGCCTCTTCACCGCTGTTCGACGCGAACGACGCAACATAACGCTTCACTGACATGGGTGGCTGCTTGCCGAGTTCCTCCGTGCTGCCGCCGAATTTCGCTGCATAACGGGCGAGCGTGAGGCGATCGAGCGGACGGCTCAGCGGGTTGTCGAGACCGTTCTGCCGGTCGGAGTTGAGCATGGCGTCAAGCACCTGCTCGCGCGCTACGATCGTCGGGTCCCAGTTCATGTTGAAGATGGACATCAGGTTCTGCAGGCCGGGCAGGACCGGCCCTGTCGTCTCGTAAAAGGCAAGCAGATGCTCGGCGGCTTCGCGCGTGCCGAACTTCTCCTGCAGTTTTCCGATCCAGTACCCCTGTTCTTTGCCCTCATCACGATCGGGATTCCAGCAGTAGCGGCCAATGGCCTCGATCCAAATCCAGTCGCGGTCGAGCGTCAGCAGCCGGGGCTCGGTCTTGTCCTCGGTATACGGCCAGCCCCACGACACCATGGGGTAGGCATGCGTTCCAGCGATCCCCATCTCGCGCCAGTGCTGTACCGTCTCCTGTAGGAATGGGGGAGAGCCCCAGCGCAGAGGCTTTACGTCGGCGACCTCATGGAGGTTCACAATGTGGTAACGCCCCAACTTGGTCCACGCCTCATTGCGAGGGTCGGGGTGCGGGCTGACGATCATCTCCACGTTGTGCTTCATCATGGTGTAAAGGTTCTGATATGCGGGCACCACTATTTCCTTAAACCGGTCGCGGTCAATCGTCCACTCCCGGACGATGATGGGTGGCTCCTTGCCGGCGTCTTTGACGCCTGGGATGATGACGTCGCGCACCCATTCTTCCTTCTTCACGTCCAGAGCTTCACCAGCGCAGACTAGCAGGCCGACGCTGGGATAATTCCTGATGAATTCGCTAATGGCATAGCGCGTATAACTGGCCAGCAATGGCGTGGCTTCTTCATTAGCGATGTGAACACCTTCAGCTTTGTGGGCCTCGGCAAAGCTTTTCGAAACGTGGATGTTGTAGAAGTGGAAGATCACCCAGATGCCGCGCTTGTCGGCCTCAGCCGTGAACCATCTAAAGTACTCAATATTACGTTGGAGTTCCTGGTTGGAAAGCGATTGGGCCTCGGGGTATTTCGGCAGCTGCAGGAAATATGAGAAAGGATGCCCATTCCAGAAATAGATGCTGTTGAAGCGATTCTCAACGAGCGTGTCAAGGTAGCGACTCATCAGGGAGCGGTCGAAGAACCATGGAAAATTTTCCGGCGTTACATCCCAGTCGTAGTTACCCTGCTTCATCCAAAAGAGATTTGTCCCTCGCAGGCGTAGTTTTGGCCCATCAATGAGATTGATCTGCTTGGGCAGCTTGCCGTCGCGGCGGATTCGCTCGGCGAGTTCCAGGCAACCGTAGAGGGCGCCCGAGTCGTCGCCGCCCCAAATTGCTATCCGTTCTTTGCCTGGATCGCTCGAGATGAGAAATGCTTCCGGACCTTTCGGCGTGGTCAGCGGCGTCTTGGCAGGGACGGCCTTTAGCAATGCATCGTCCGGGCCAAAGCCGACCAGAATGGCGCGTTGCGTAGGGACCGCGGGTTGGATTATTACTGACACCGTTGCGCCCGCTCTGGTCAGCGCGTCCTTCAGCCGCTCACCGCCATAAACCACCCGAGGGGTGGCCCTAGGCGAGAGAACAATCGTGATTTCCAGAGGCTTGGCGGCCCAGCCAGGAAGATAGGCGACGCCGGCGACAAGAATCATGAGGGCGAGTGACTTTCGGAAGGGACACATCACGGCTTCCTCCAGGAAAAACGTTGGCGGTAGGGACGGATATCAAACGAGAGCGAGAGAGTCAAGAAATTTTCCATTAAATTCTGCGTGAGTTTTCCAAATGATCTGCAAGCTTCCCGCCCTAGCCGAAAGGAAGTAGCATTGCTCCCTGGTTGTGCGAGCCGATTTAATGAACCAAGCTATAGGTCATACAAAATCTGATATCAATCTATTTTTGTATGTGTTAAGAGGATTAGACGACATGAATTGCTAAAAGCAACCTTAGCATAACGTCGCGCGGCCTTTATGCTGCGCCTGCATTTGGCCTTATGGCCTCGCCCTGAAGTTTCAGGGAGGAATCACTCTGTGAGCTGGCCGCTCCCGAAATCTACGATTCGGCAGCCCGACCCGAACTTTCGCCCGCCGTGGCATCTTTTAGGCGGTTGACTTCGGACCGCCCACATCTCAAGGGGGAAACATGCGCTCTCGAGGTTAACCCGCCGTCTTTGGACTGGAACCCTAGCGCTCAGTCTTTCAGCCAGCCCCCTGTTCGGGGGAGGATCCGTTCGTGTCAAGGAGGGAGGCGCTGACCCTCTGGTCAACTTCGGTGTGGCAGAGCTGCGAGCGGCGCTTAACCTGATCGGCGATGCTCCGGAGATCGCTCTCACAATCACCCAGGGTAAGCCCGAGAGTTTCTCAGTCCACCGTTCGGGAAACGCCATTACGATTGAGGGCGGAGACGCCAAGGGCGTGACGTACGGTGCTCTGGACGTTGCCGAGAAACTGGCGATCGCAGGTGACCTCTCGACCATCCGTGACGAAGCCCAATCGCCACGCCTGCCTGTCCGGGCGCTGAAGTTCAACATCCCGCTGATCGGTACGACGTACCTTTCAGAGGAAGATTTACAACACAACCAATGGTTCTGGGACCTCAATTACTGGCAAGCGTTCCTCGACATGGCGGCGCGCAACCGCTACAACTGCATCTCGTTCTGGAGTGCGCATCCCTACGATCGAATGGTGCGCATTGCCAAGTATCCCGAGGCGAGTTCCCTGCCCGCGGCCGAACTGGACAAAAATATCCAGTTTTTCCAGAAACTCTTCCGCATGGTGCGTGAGCGCGGCCTCGATCCCTATCTCATCACCTGGAACATTCACAACTCACCCGCGTTCGCCAAGGCGCACAACATTGCGGAAGGCAACGTGGACAGCGAACTGGTGCGCGACTACCAGCGCGAGTGCATCAAGTCGCTGCTCGCCACCTATCCCGATCTGATCGGACTGGGCACGACGCAGGGTGAGCGCATGGATGTGATCCCGGAAAATCATCGCGCGGCGTGGATCTCCGATGTGTACTTCCGCGCCATCCGCGAGTCGGGACGGCGGAACGTGCCGTTCGTGCTGCGCTACTGGGGAGGAACCCCTGCTGCGACCGAACAGGCCGCGGCCGCGTATGATCTCGGCCCTATGTATCTCGACATCAAGTACAACGGCGAGCACATGTATTCCTCGACGCGTTATCACGTCGAAGATGCGGCGTGGCTCGGGCAACCGCACCACTACAAGCTGCTCTGGCACCTGCGCAATGACGACATTTACATCCTGCGATGGGGGAATCCCACTTGGGTTTCGCAACTTCTTCGTAATCTGGCGACGACGGACACGGTGGGTTTCACTGAAGGGTCAGAAATCGATGTGCCGGGCATAGACCGAATTCATACTTCTGAAGCCAGCAACCATCTAAACTGGAAATACAAGTTTGAAAAAATGTGGTTTCGCTTCGCGCTGTGGGGGCGGCTCGGCTACAACCCCGACCTGCCGGAAGAGTTGTGGAGATCATATTTTCGCCTTCACTTCGGCGTGGCCGGTGACGCAATGTATCAAGCCACCGTCGCCGCGGGTACGATCGCGCCCACTATCACTTCGTACCACTGGAACTACATGAACGGCGACTGGTATCCCGAAGGCTCGATCGGCTCGTGGAACACCGCCTACGAGCAGCCGCGAATGAACTACCGACGCAATGAGATGTTCCACCGGATTGATACTTATATCTTCAACACCACCGTCGACTCATCGCTCGAAGATCCCTTGAGTTATGTTGCCCGCACGATGGCGGGGGGCGACGCACCGCCGGATGCGAAATCGCCGCTCGACGTCGCGAAGGAACTGGAGGATGCGGGGCGAGCGGCTCTTGCAGCTTGGGGAATTCCTAATCCCAGGGGCAGCGCATCGAAGGAATTCATCTGCGCCCGGCTCGACAACGAAGCTTATGGTCACCTCGGTCTTTACTATGCAGCGAAGCTGCGCGGGGCCATCGCTCTCGGGCAATTCCTCTTTTCGGGTGATGCTGTCCACCAAACGCAGGCGGTCGAGCGTTTGCGCGAGGCGCTGGACGAATGGAAGGCGCTGGCTGCCGTCACCAAGAGTCACTACATGACGCACGAAGTGTGGCTTTTTGGGCAATTCAACTGGAAGATGTACACACCGGACGTGGAGCGCGACATCGAGATCGCTCAACAAGCCAAGCCCTTCGAGCATATGGCGCAGGCGTGGCAGGTGGCACGCGGTGACGGCACGCCGCCGTGGAACGATTTCGAAAGCATCTGTTATTCGCCCTTCGACCGCGCCGGTTTGCACGAGTGGCTCATCTACTTCGACACGCAGTACAATGCGGCACGGCTTGGCAAGATTCTGCCTGAGGCGGGCACAGCGCTCCGTTGGAAACCGCGAATTGCTCTTTCGCCCGACGCAGGCGGCGTCGTGGAGATCGCAGGCGAACCCGCAGCAAAAGTCACAGTCGCGGGCCGGGCGGTAATACCGTCACGCCTGGAGGTCCAGCGCAGCTATCAAACGTTTGACCTCGGCAAGGGAGGCGAAGTCGAAATCGTCGCAAAACTCGGCGCCGTGCCCTTCTTCAGTAGAGTTGCGGAGGGCAGGCGGCCCATTCTCGACGCCAGTGCGAAGTCAGCGCAGAGCATTCATTTGCCGCTGCAGGGCACACCTTCGGGGACGCTCATCGTACCGGCGAATTACAGTCCGCCCGAGAGCCACATCGGTGTTTCCGACGAACTTGCGGACGCGGGGACGGCGCTCTACAACTTCCGCGCGACGCAAGCGGGGTTCTACCGAGTGTCGTGCCTGGTAAGCACCACCGCGGCAGGCAAGAATCATTTCAGTTATACGGTGGACGACTGGAACGGGCATGGCCTCGGCATGGCGCCGCCCGCTGGCAAAACGTGGCGGTGGGTCGCCGCGTCACAGGCGCTGGCCCTCGGCGCAGGCGAACACACCGTCCGATTCCGGTTCGACCGGCCTGGAGTTGAGTTGAAGCGGGTGCGCGTTGCGGCGGAACCACTGCCTCGCGGAGGCACCCAGGCCGAATAAGGTAAGCATATGAATTGTCATGCTGAGCGAAGCATCCTGGCCTGCGCCCAATCAAGTAAATGCAGAGGTTCTTCATCGTCGGCAAGCTGGCGGACTTCTGCGGATGGTAGAACGAATGCGCTCTCTCGGTAAGCTGAACAGATTCCTATGAAACCCATCAAGAATCTTCGCTGGTGGATTACGGGGCTACTATTCCTGGCTACGGCCATCAATTACATCGACCGGCAGACGCTTTCAGTGCTGGCACCACTGCTGCGTGAGAAATTCAGCATGAGCAACACGGACTACTCCGCTGTGCTCACCGCCTTCATGCTGGCTTACGCTGTAATGCAGAGCGGCTTCGGCAGGATCATGGACCGGCTGGGACAAAGCGGGGCTTCTCGTTGGCCATCGTCTGGTGGTCTGTGGCGGCCATCCTGCATGCATTTTCCAATTCGGCGATGCAATTCGGCTTCTGCCGATTTCTCCTGGGGGCGGGCGAAGCGGGTAACTGGCCGGGTGGCGTCAAGACCGTAGCCGAATGGGTTCCGGCCAGGTCGCGCGCCCTCGCCATCGGCTTTTTCAACAGTGGATCGAGCCGGGGAGCGGTAACTGCGCCGCCCGCAGTTGCCTGGATTACGCTGCAATGGGGGCTGGCGTGCCGCGTTCGTGTTCACAGGACTGCTCGGCTTTCTGTGGTTTGCCGCCTGGGCGGCTTGTACCACCTGCCCCAGAACCACCCGCGAATTTCTCGAACTGAAATGGAACTGATGCCTGGTGGCGAGTCGACTCTGCCTGATTCCGTCTCGTCCGCCGCCGCGCATGGCAAACGCTGGCTGGCGTTGCTCGGTCACGGGCAAGTCTGGGCTCTAGTGCTTTCGCGGTTGTTGGCCGACCCGGTCTGGTGGTTTTACGTCTTCTGGCTGCCCGAGTATCTGACACGCGAGCGCCACTTTAATCTCCAGATATCGGCTACTTTTGCTGGATCCCCTTCCTCACCGGAGGTCTGGGCAACTTTGTAGGAGGGTGGCTCTCCGGCCATCTGATTCGGCGCAGCCGGCCCGTGCTCAAATCGCGCGGCGTCGTCATGTTCCTGAGCGCTGCGACAATGCTTGCGCGAATTCCCGCCGTGCTCACCCGTGATTCCTACGTGTCACTCGCGCTCATCAGCCTTGCAACGTTTGCGTACTCTTGTTGGGCGGTGAATATTCTCACCTTGCCCGCCGATCTCTTTCCGAACGCCTGCGTGGCGTCCGTCTCCGGCCTAGCGGAACCGGCGGCGCCTCAGGGGAAATGGCTTTTACCCTCCTGGTCGGATATCTGCTCGACCGCTTTTCTTACCTTCCCTGGTTTGTTGCGGCGGGATTGATGCCCCTTATCGCCGCCAGCATCATCTTCTGGGGTATCCGACCAGGGCCGGTCCGGGAGAAGACAACTTAGCTTGGTGGTCAACGATGGATTCCCGCTTGCGTGGGAATGAGGGCCTTCGGAGCCGCCGTTTTGTCCGAAATAGTGCCTGCGGTGAACGATTCAACGGGGTCGACGATGGTAGATCGCCACTACGGGTGCCGGTGAAGCCCGGCACAACGTCACCCGCGGCAACTGGTCCTCTCTGCCATGAAAATTGCAGCGGCGGTCTCGGGTTTTCAAGGTCTTAGGCCAGTAGCCACCTGGTCCAGCGTGACGCGATAGCCCAGGCGTTATAGGCGACGGACCACGTTATGCTTCAGGTGGTTGTTGGTTCAAGCGATCGAGATAATCGAGATACAGGTCGCCGAGAGCGTTGTACGAGACTTGGTCAGACAGCATGTAGTAGTTCCAAAACCCGTTGCAACTCGGGAATCTTGGTGCGCAGACGTCCTTTGGCCATTGCCGCCATTTTTTCGGGTTCGATTCCCCTTCCGCCAAAGCCCGCATCATCTGCATCCCCGAGACCCTGAACACGTCACTGGCCACACCGGCCAGCTCGATATTGGCCGTTTCCAGCACCTCCACAACCCGGTTACGCTCCGCGCTCCGGCTCTCCACCAGCGCGGGTACTCTCGGCTGCGCAGCAGCGCGGCTGTGAAGAGATTTTCAGATTTTCACAATGGCCGACCTTCTAGCGGGAGTAATGAGTAAGTATTGGCCATCGCGGGACAGAGAAGCCGGACATTCGGGCCAGTATACTTTAACTTTTGCAATCCACTCTGCTATCGTCTGCCGGAACCTTGAGCAGCGGGAAGTATATCGCCTGGAGCTATGATCTACAAGGAGCAATTAATCGTTTCATACATGGCCGAAAGCAAGCCAAAAATGGATAACCGGAACTTGTTCCGACCCGGCGACCTAGCCGCAGGCGCAATGTCCGCATCACATTGATCCTAAGGAGGAATTAAGGTATTTGGAGAGCTGGTCTTTGATCTCGATCTGACTACCGCATTGAGTCCTAGGGGAGGTTCTATGATCTAATAATCGTTTAATACAGGATTGACAAGAGCTTGTGGTAAGTGATACACCCAGCTTGGAACCAAAATGGAGCCCCGGAGCACAAGCCGCATTCGTCCGAAATCCTGGTGAGATCGACTCATGCTTCGCCTGCGGGATCCGGGATCTCCTTCAATGAGGTGGGTTCGGTCAGGCTAGCGGCGAGATCAAGAGTTATCTAATCGTTATTTTGGCCAAAACGGGATTCTGATATCATGATCTCATCGGGATATAAGCATTACCCAAAATCCAGGTTCATTGAGGCGCGCGTGTACACCATACGTGATATTGCCAGGCTCGCCGACGTTTCCACGGCAACGGTATCGGGCGTTATTAATGGAAAAGGGAACGTTAGTGAGGGACTGAAGAAGCGGGTCGTCGCCGCCATGGAGGCATTGGATTATCATCCTGATCAGGTTGCGCGCAGCCTCAAAGTGCGGCGGACGTACACGATCGGGATGCTCATTCCCGACGTCACGAACCCCTTTTTCACGGACGTGATGCGGGGTGTTGAAGATGAAGCCCGCAAAAGCGGCTACTCGGTTATTTTCTGCAATTCCAATGAAGACGCAGAGCTGGAAAGCCTTCATCTGAACACGCTGTTTGCGCGACGTGTCGATGGAGTGTTGCTGGCTCCTACAGGAACGCTGGTGGCCGAAGAACGCCTTCTGAAGCGGCGGTTCCCCCTGGTGTTCTTCGATCGCGTACCGCCGGCCTATTCCGGAGCCGCGGTCGTGACCGACAACGCGGGCGCTTCGCGCGAAGCCACGCGCCACTTGATCCTCCTCGGACACACGCGCATTGCTATCATCACGGGCCGGCTTGATATGTCAAACGCTGCGGCCAGGCTGGAAGGATTCCGTCAAATGCTGCAGGAAGCGAGACTCCCGCTTCCCGAAGAGTATCTGAAACATGGGGACTTCAAGCTGGAGAGTGGTTATCGGAGCGGGTTGGAACTGATGCAGCTTCCCCACCCTCCCACGGCCATCTTCTGCTGCAATAACATCATGACGCTTGGGCTGATGCGGGCTCTGGGTGAATTGCGGGTGCCCTGTCCCGAGCGAGTAAGCGTACTTGGCTTCGATGACTTTGACTGGACCGCGAGTTTCAGCCCGCATCTGACCACAATCGCTCAGCCGACCTACGAGATGGGCAGGAAGGCAACCGAGATCCTGGTGCTGAAAATCCAGCGAGGAAAGGATGAAATCGAGGACGCTTTGGATCAGGTGATCATCCTGCCGAACGAGCTGCGAGTTCGCGACTCGACGACTCCCCCGAAGGGCGCTATGCCCGTATCCGTGAGCGCCTGAGCGAGTCATTCCTCTTCAGGCCATGTTCCTGGGCACGAAAGACCCAAGCCGCCAGGCTGTGCCTTCGATGATCCTCGCTGCTGTTTGGAATCAGCGTCCCTGCGTTCACGGAAACGATCAGCGTCGAGGCCCTCCTGCAGGAAATGGTGGACTTCGAGAATTTGCTCGAAGGCCCAAGCCCCCGTACAAAGAGGCTATGTCCAGCAGCTATAGCCGTGGGAGCCACCCGGATGATGATGCCTGGCTCGACAACGCCGACGTAGGACAGTACGTTCGCACCGAAATCAACTAAGGTCGGAGAGAGTACGTCCTCGCGGATCTGAAGGGACCTGGCGCCGTCACGTGCTTCTGGTCGGCCAAGCCCAACAAGGTGAACCTCACCCGATTCTATTTCGATGGTGAGATCCAGCCCCGGCTTGCGGTTCCACTAGCCGGGCTATTCACAGAAGACAGCGCGGTTCGGGACAGAGTTCTCCTACATCAGCGGAGCGGGCAGCAATCTCTATTATCCGATCCGGAACACGACCTCACTCAAGATCACGGTTGAGGAGACGAAGGCGCGCGAGGGAGAGAAGCTCAAAGCAATCAGGCTCTATTACTAATGTGACGTATGAAGCCAGAGGAAATTATCAGCCAACTCGAAACGTTGGCGCGGTCCTTCGGTGGCGCCGTGCTCTGTGTGGCCTTTCCAGATCGTACTGGTTTTCTCTTCAGCCGGGAGGAGAGCAAGCTCGAGGTTCTGACGCAGCTTATTGCGCAAGGCGCGAGTCCGGTCGCTTTCCTCCATCAGGTTCAGCACGGCCAGGGACTAGAAGTTGTGGCAACGCCGCTGAAGACCGTCGAAAACGCGCCCGGAATTGGTGATTACCTCGAGACGATCATCGCCTGGTACCGCGGAATGCTTGCGGAAGACGGCCTGGCGGCGCGCGGGGCGGTCAACTGAGGAGTGATCATACTTGAACTGCGGAAGAAGATTCTGGCGCTGCTTGCCAGATTCGCCAGCCTGGACTATAGCGCCGTGAGAAATATCATCCTGTTTGAACCTGGCGCCTATTCGTACAAGGCTGAGTCTGATCTTCGCCTCGCCCTGCAAGGCCTGATGGCGGACGGCCGGCTTATCAGTCAATCGATCTGGGGCCCTTATCGCCTCGCCTCAGAGAAGCCAGGGGCAGCGCGCATGGCAGCCGCCAGCGTACGCGATCGGCTGAAAGGTGGGGCGAAGGTACGTCCAAAATCGGGATAGGCCGAATTTTCGCGCGGGCGGGGTGATCGTCTCAGTCCAGGTGACGGTCAAGGAGGAGAGTCAACTTGGCAACGAGCGGCAGTGCTTCCCACCTCTCGGGGAGGATCCGCTCAACCTCACTCTCGGAAAGTGTCGCGGCCGGCGACACAGACAAAGGCCCAAGCGATGGTCGTGGAGCGCGACTATCCGTCGATAGACCAACTTTTTTGAAGGCCGGGGCGTCATGACCATTTCCATTCGCTGATGAGGTTTTGCCGGCGGGCGCCTCAGCGCGATCGGCTTCCGCCTCGAGGCTGTGAAGGGTGTGGCCGTTGTGCTTCTTTAGCCGGTGGTGCACCGTCGCACCTCAGCCGCAATCTCTCGCTGCGTCTTGCCGGCGGCGAAAAGCTCCCGGATCCGGTCGTCGTCCAAGCCAGTATGCATATCTTCCTCCAGTTTTCTGAGGGCCCGGGCCTCGAGCCTGGCCACGAGCGCGCGCATCATGCCGATCGGCACCGGCTCGCGGGATCCCGGCGGAAGTCCGAGTTGTTTGCGAGTTGCCGGGTTGCCGTCGACGAAGCGCATGTCGCCAATGATAACAGTGCGGGCAAGCCACATTGAATCAGTCAGAGGGGGATGGGGGCTTTTTCTACAAACCGATGACCTTTGTAACCGCCGCGCAGTCGAATACGAAAATCCGCGAAATTGAAATCCATTTTTCAGATTCAGATAGCTTTTCGCCAGTATTCATGCGGGTTTATGAATTGAAGACGTTGGAAACCCAAGCACGAGACTTACAATCACGTGATTTCCGATGACTTGCTACGATGGGAGTATGACCAAACCCAAGCACACACGAAAGCCGAGTCCGGCCGCCTGGGAGGCCTCGCCAGGACCCGCCAGAAGGCCCGAGCAGCCAAAGAGAACGGTTCCCTCGGAGGCCGCACGCCTGCATGGCTGGTGCAACAGCGGCAGTGGCAAGAAATCCTTCGCCAGCGCTTGCGGGCGCAAGCAAGAAAGCTGAGAAGAGCTGGCAAGCCGGCCGCCTGGCTCGGTAAACTGCACGACGCCCGCGAACTAATAGGCGGTACAGAACAAGACTCCCGTAGCAGCGCCGTGCACGGTCGAATAGCAGATAATCGGCATGGGGGACGGATTGATGAAGAAACCATGGTGGGTGCGGTTGGCGGGCTGGTTCTTCTGGTTTGGGGTGGGCTGGATGGTGCTGCTGGTTTGCGGCGCCGCGACACACATGCCAGGAGCAGCAGGCCTCCTTCTGATAGGACTTCCGCTCTACGTGAGCTTCTGTGCCGCCTGCCTGGTGGTCTGGATGGTGGGGAGCTTAGTAGCTTGGGCGATCAATAAGAACGCTCGGCAGCAAGCCGCGATATTGCGTGAACTACTGCCACGCAAGCCGGAACCCGCATCGAGTTTGATCGCTGATCTACCACTGCGACCGTCAGCGCCGCAAAGTGGAAGAGCAACCTGCCAAGCGTGCGGCCAGCGGGCCGCCGAGTTCTTCTGTACGGTGCACGGCGTCCCGCTGTGTGTGGCCGATCTCAACGCCCATGATTCGCCGCAGTGCGTTTACGTGCCATGCTCCAGGGTGAGTGTTGTGTCAAGTGGAAGCACCAAGAGTCAGCGCAGGTCGGCGAGTAGTGTCCTGGGCTTGCTCGACACCGAGATCAGATAGCTCATAAATTGGTTCACTGTCCATTGAAGGTTTCCCGCCCTGCGCTGTCAGAGAAGTCCCCCCCAAGCTGTTTTCTCCTTTTGTCGATGTCCGCAAACCTGAATCGGCTATCTGGCAGCCTCGGGATCGGCGGAGAACGGTCGCAAAAACTTTGACCTGAACCCTCAAAATGCTGACACAGCGCTGACACGGCACTCATAGCGTCTCTTCGTGATCGTTTCTCTCTAGCTGTATTATGCTGAATTTACTAGGTTTATCTGGTGAGCCGTGAGGGAATCGAACCCCCAACCTACTGATTAAGAGTCAGTTGCTCTACCAATTGAGCTAACGGCCCCGTCGCGCCTGGGATTCTTCCCGAAAGAACCCGACGCTTGAAAGTGTAACACAACTCCCGCTCTTCTTCTCCAAGCGTCCCCACGAATAGCATGGGCATCACACAGCGAAAGCCCAATTAAGTGCGGAAAGTCGCGCTGCGCTTGCAACGAAGATCCCCCCATCCACAACGGTTCTTACTGCAGGCAGCGGAAATCTTTCTCAATCAGGAGCGAGGGAACTGCACTACCAGGCGTGGTGGCGGCGATCCCGGTTTCGTCGGGAATCCAGCCCCTCGCGAACTACGCCTTGGCGGGATTTGCATCCGCCGTCGAGCCGATTCACGTGATTCGCCAGCTTCCCGAATAGACGTTGAACCTGCTTCCTCTGACGAAGCCCAGCAAGGTCATCCGGAAGCGCTGGGCAACCTCGACTGCCAGACTCGAAGGCGCCCCCACCGCGGCTAGAATCGGAATCCCGGCCATGACGGCCTTTTGTACCAGCTCAAAGCCCGCCCGCCCACTTACAAAAATCAGGGACTCTTCAAACGGCAAGGATTTCTCGCGCAGACCGTGGCCGATAAGCTTGTCCACGGCGTTGTGCCGGCCGACATCTTCGCGCAATCCGAGCAAGCGGCCGTCGGCCGAAAAAAGCGCGGCCGCGTGGAGCCCACCCGTCCGGTCAAAAACCGCCTGCGACGTGCGGACTATCTCCGGCAGGCGATAGATAAGATCCGCGCGGAACACGGGCCCGGGTTCCCGCAATGTGCGGCGAGGTTTGGTTTCGAGGGCGCAGATGGAGGCCTTGCCACAGACACCGCAACTGGAAGTGGTGTAGAAGTTGCGCTGAACGCGTACCGGATCGACTTCGACGCCTGGCTTGAGATGGGCAACCACGGAGTTCCCCGATCGTTCGGAGCCGATACCAGCGCCGGCGCCAGGACCGGCGCCATTGTGCCCGCGCCCGATCGAGAGAATCTGCTCCACGTTGTCCACGATTCCTTCGGTGAATAGAAACCCAATTGCCAGGTCAAGATCATTGCCCGGAGTTCGCATGGTGATGGACAGCGGCTTCCCGTTAAGGTGGATTTCTAGCGGCTCCTCCACCGCAAGCACATCTTGGCGGAAAATGGACGATCCTGCCTCGATCGTTTCGACGGGAGCGATCTTCGTGTTGTGCGCCTCAGGCTCGACACCGGAGTTTAGGCCAGTCTCATTCGTGCCAGTCTCGGTTGCAAGATCATCATGCACAAACTCCTCCTTCAGCGCCCGTCGGAGGGTCCGCGGCCTTTCTCCCGGATCTGTACAAACTGCCAACCGAAACGTCCCTTAATACATAGATTGCCATGAGTCACGCCGTTCTCGGTAGGGGAACAAACCTTGACAATCTTCTCATCCTGAACGTGAAGGGTCAGAGTGCACCCTACACCGCAGTAGGGGCAGACGGTGTCCGTCGAGGTCTGGCGCGATTCATCCCAGGTTCCGGCCTGGCGCAGGTTGTATTCGCTCACGAACATTAACGCTCCTGTAGGACACACTCCAATGCAGTTTCCGCAGTAGACACAGGCGGAGTCGGGAAGGGGGACTGTGTACTCTGTCGAAATATGCGCATCGAAGCCGCGGCCAGCCACAGCGATGGCGAAGGTATTCTGAGCGTCGGCGCCGCATGCCTCCACACACTTGTAGCAGAGGATACACTTGCTGTAATCCCGCAGGTAGAGCTCATTGTCGATCTTCACGGGCTGGGAGACAGTGGCGGCCTGGGATCCGTCTGCCGGAGCGTGGAAACCCGGACGCGCTGCGTCCCGAAGGCTGGAGGGTGCCTGCTGCGGTCCAAACCGTTCTGGACGGGCTCCGTACCGGTCCATATATGCCTGAATCTGGGGTGATGCCGATACGTCCACCGAGGAGGCGAGGAATTCCAGTATCAGCCGGCGGCTGAGCTGAACACGTTCCGAATCGGTTCTCACGACCATGCCGTCTTCTACTTTGCGCGAGCAGGCGGGGACGAGCGTCCGCGAACCCTCCACCTCCACAACGCAAATGCGGCAGGCATTGACCGGCGTCAGCGTCTCGAGGTAGCAGAGAGTTGGCATGTCGATAGCGGCCTCTCTCGCCGCCTGGAGCAGCGTGGTTCCCTCGGGTACTGACACCTCCCTGCCATTGAGGGTTATGCGTATCGGTCGCTGGGGAGATGCGGAGGGCAGGACAGGAAAGGGGCTCTGGGGGAGGGGAACTAGGCCTTGCGCCGGCTCAACCGTAAGTGGCAAGACAACCGGTTCTTCCAGTTGACTCATGAATTGCTCCTTGCTTAGTTCGGGCTCTAGAACAATCGCCAGCGGCGCAAAGCGGACTCGACTGCACTGGAAGCGGTTTGGCCCAGGCCGCAGATCGAGGAATCGCGCATGACTTGCCCGACTTCCTTGAGTAAATTCATCTCCCCTTCGACCGAGCCGATGGAACGTCGGCGGTCGAGCCGCTGCAACGATTCCTCCTGTCGGACGGTGCCGATACGGCAGGGAACACACTGGCCGCAGGACTCATCGCGGAAGAAGCTGGCGATGCGCAAGAGAATCTTACGGAGGTCTACGGTATCATCAAACAGCATCACCACGCCCGATCCCAGGGTCGCTCCGACGGATCGAGTACCCTCGAGGGTGAGAGGGGTGTCCAATTCGTCGGGCGAAACGAAAGCTCCGGCAGCGCCCCCCAGCAGCACTGCCTGCAGGCGCCCGCTGCCCGATACCCCCCCCGCAAGTTCGATGAGTTCGCGTAGGGTCGAGCCGAAAGGAACCTCATAAACGCCGGGCCGGGCGACGTGTCCGGAAAGGCAGAAAAGCTTTGGACCGGCCGAACCGTGTGTGCCAATCGCCGCATAGCGTTCTCCGCCGTCGTGCACAATCAGAAGCACATTGATCAGGGTTTCCACGTTGTTGACAACGGTCGGCTTGCCAAACAAGCCCACTTGCGTAGGGAACGGGGGCTTGTTGCGCGGTTCACCGCGCAATCCTTCGATGGAGTTGAAGAGCGCTGTCTCTTCGCCACAGATATAAGCCCCGGCACCGAGCCTGATCTCGATGTCAAAGTGCACTCCGCGACCCAGAATATTATTTCCCAGAAATCCACGGTTTCGTGCCGTTTCAATTGCGTGCGCAAGCCTTCCACCGGCGAGCGGATATTCCCCGCGCAGGTATAGGTATCCCCGCTTGCAGCCGATCGCGCAGCCTGCGATCGTCATGGCTTCGACCAGGGAGAACGGGTCACCTTCCATCACCACCCGGTCCTTGAAAGTTCCCGGCTCCGACTCGTCCGCATTGCACACCAGATAGTAAGGCTGGTTAACGGGATCCCACTTCTTGCCGCTGGGAAAGGCGGCGCCGCCTCGCCCCACGAGTCGCGATGCTGAAACTTCACGTACTACCCAGCTCCCCCCGAGAGCCAAGGCACGGCGCAAGGCTTCGTAGCCCCCATGGGCCCGATAGTCGTCGATGCTTTCGGGATCGATCCGGCCCACGCGGTGCAATAGCATCAGTTTGGAGCGGTCTGAGTGACCGGCTTGAGGAACGGAGACTGGCGCATTAAAGTGGTCCGGCGATTGTTTGGCCGCACCACCTTCGAGCGTCCCCAGAGCTGTGACTAGAGTGGTCGCGCTTGTGGGTGCGAACACCTTTTCGCAAGGGCGTTCTCCGGCTATCGACATCAGGGCGGCCGGAGCGCGCTCGCACAATCCCAGGCACGGGCTCCTGTACCAAGTTGCTTTACCCTCGAGGGTAGGCGATCCGGCCGGCCCCAGTTGCTGTTCGAGACGCTGGCAGAGTTCCTCGGCGCCCCGCGTCAAACAGGCAATGTCGTCACACACGTGCAGCACGCGGAGGGGACGTGGCGTCACCGAAAACAATCCATAGAAACAGGCGACGCCGTAAGCTTCCGCCGGCGGGATGTCCAGCCGTTGGCAGGCGTAATTGAGAGCCGTGGGCGTAATCCAGCCCATCCGCGCCTGGATCGCGTGCAGCACTGGTAAGAGCAGGTGGCGCTGTGCCCCCAGACCATGGCCCCGGATTGCGAAATATCCGTCTCGATCCGGGCTGCGCGGGTCGCCTCTCCAGCCTAAATCAGGTCCGCGGAGGACCGCGTCTACCGCTTGGCGCTCCTCAGGGGAAGCCTCGTCTTTGGTAAAGTGTATATCCACGAAGGTCTTTCTCGTCTAGTTCGCTGCCCTGGAAGTCCTGCCAGGCCCGGATAAGATGCCCGTTGGTCTCGCTGGCCTTTGGGTCCATCCACCCGGCAGGCTACTTGGCGGATTACCTGGCGGCTACCGAGCGGGCGCGGTAAGTTTCTCCACGCGAATCGCGGTCGCCTTGAACTCGGCGGTACCGGATTTCGGGTCCGTAGCATCGATGGTGAGGATATTCGTCGCCACCTGGTCTGGGAAATGGACGCTGAGAAACGCAAGCCCAGGCCGTAGTGACGCGTCGAACCTAACCGGAGCCTCCGCCGAGCCACGGCGAGAGCTGACGCGGACACGCTCGCCCTCGCTCAGTCGGTAGCGTTCACCGTCTTCGGGCGAAAGGCCCAGCATTTCCGGCTGACGCAGCGGCGACGAGTAGCGGGACGACTGAACGCCGGTGTTGAAGGATTCTAAGTGACGTCCGGTTGTCAGCCGAAGAGGATAGCTCTCGTCCAGTTCATCGACGGGCGGTTCAAACTTCACCACGCTAAATTGCGCTCGGGGTCCCACCACCGAGTCTTGCCACAGGCGGCTGTGCAGGAAAAGCTCGCCCGGATGCGATTCATCGTAGCAGGGCCACTGGATGCCATCCAGGGCTTCCAGGCGAGCGTAGCTCATCCCCGCGTGCATCGGGCTCAGCTGCCTCACTTCGTTCCAGACTTCTTCAGCGCCCGGCTGGCCCCAATCGTGTCCCAGACGCCGTGCCAGGTCGCAGAGGATGCCCACATCGTCCCGCGCTCCCGCTGGAGGATCGATAGCTTTGCGCACCCGCTGGACCCGGCGTTCGCTGTTGGTCACGGTTCCATCAGATTCACACCAGCCTGCGGCAGCCGGCAGAACCACGTCTGCCAGCTGGGCGGTGGGCGTAAACAGAACATCCTGCACCAACAGGAATTCGAGTCCCTTCAAAAGGCGTTCGCACCGTCCCTGATCCGCTTCAGAGTGCAAAGGGTTTTCGCCAATGACGTAGAGGCCCCGGAACGTGCCTTCCTCCATTGCGTTGAACATGCCACTGAGGTGCAAACCGCGCTGAGGCGGAATTTTCACGCCCCACGCTCGCTCAAACTTAGTGCGAAGCTGATCGTTTTCCACGTGTTGAAAGCCGGGCAGGCGGTCAGGAATGGCACCCATGTCGCCGCCGCCCTGCACGTTGTTCTGGCCCCGCAGCGGATTCAGTCCGGAGCCATAACGGCCAACATGTCCGGTGAGGAGCGCCAGATTGATCAGGCCGACCACATTGTCGACGGCGTTATGGTGCTCGGTAATGCCCAAGGTCCAACAGAGTTGGGCCCGGTCGGCGCGCGCGTAGGCGTGCGCAAGCTCCTGGATAACGCTGGCGGGCACCCCGGTTATTTTTTCCGCGTGCTCTAAGGTGTAAGGTTGCACCGCTTTCCGATAGGCCTCAAAATCCACCGTGGCTCTCTCGATAAACCGCCGATTCTCCAGGCCGGCCGCGATGATCTCCCGCCCCACGGCGTTCGCTAGAGCGATATCCGAGCCCACGTCGAGACCCAGCCAAACGTCCGCCCAGCGCGCCGAGCTCGTGCGCCGTGGATCGATCACGTAGAGCCTTGCGCCTTTGCGCACAGCCTTCAGGACGTGGTGAAAGAAGATGGGGTGAGTCTCGCGCGCGTTCGAGCCCCAGAGAATGATGAGGTCGGTATCCTCCATCTCACGATACGAACTCGTCCCGCCTCCTGCACCAAAGACCGCCGCCAGACCGGCGACGCTGGGGGCGTGTCAAGTGCGATTACAGCTGTCGATATTGTTGGTCCCCAGGACGGCCCTGGCGAACTTTTGGGCAAGATAATTCAGCTCGTTAGTCGTTTTCGAGCAGCTAAACATACCGAAGCCCTGGGGTCCGACAACCCTCGCTACGCGCCGAAGGCCTTCGGCAGCACGGTCAAGAGCTTCGTCCCAACTGGCCTTACGGAGTTCCCCTTTCTCCCGAATCATGGGGCTTGTGAGTCGATCGTTGCTCGATCTTGTCATATCGAACTCCATCCTAACTGAAGCATCGTGTGAGACGAGATCTCTCCACCGACATAGCCCCGAAAGCGGGGTCCGCGCCCAGCCTGTAGCGAAAACGCTGCGACGAACGGAACGCCTACGCCAGGAGCTTCTGGACTACATTGCCCGCCACATCTGTCAGGCGGAAATTCCGGCCTTGGAAACGATAGATCAGTTTCGTGTGATCGAATCCCAACAAATGCAGAACTGTGGCATGAAGATCGTGAACGTGCACCTTATCGTTGGTGACGTTAAAGCCCAGCTCATCGCTTTCACCCAGCGTGATCCCCGGTTTGACGCCGCCGCCGGCCAGCCACATGGTGAATGCATTAGGATGATGATCGCGGCCGTTCGAGCCTCCTTGAACCATGGGTGTACGGCCGAACTCGCCGCCCCAGATCACTAGCGTGTCGTCGAGCATGCCACGCTGCTTCAGATCCCGGATCAGCGCCGCGCAAGCCCGATCGGTATCCCGGCAGTTCTCCGAAATATCCTCCACCAAGTGATCGTGCTGATCCCACGCTTCGTGATACAGCTGCACGAATCGCACTCCACGCTCAACCAGACGGCGCGCCAGCAAGCAGTTGTTGGCAAAGGAAGGTTTCCCTGGCTCCGCGCCATACATGTCCAGGGTTTCCTTGGACTCCTTGGCGACGTCCATGAGTTCCGGGGCACTCGATTGCATGCGGAAGGCCATCTCGTAAGAGTTGATGCGGGTTGAAATCTCGGGATCGCCCATTTTTTCCAGTCGCATCTGATTCAACTGGCGCACGGAGTCGAGCGTATCGCGCTGCAGCGCGGCGTCCACTCCCGGCGGATTGGACAGATAGAGCACCGGATCCCCACTGCTGCGGAACTGAACACCTTGATAAACCGTTGGAAGAAAGCCGCTTCCCCAGCAGGAATTCCCTCCGCTCGGACCCTTTTTGCCTGAGCTGAATACCACAAACGCTGGAAGGTCCTTCGACTCCGAGCCGAGCCCGTAGGTGACCCAGGCACCCATAGCGGGACGTCCGAACTGCATCGTTCCCGTGTTCATCAGGAGCTGTCCCGGCGCGTGGTTGAAGGCGTCGGTGACCATGGACTTCACGATGGCAAGGTCATCGACCACCTCGGAAAGGTGGGGTAAAAGCTCAGAAACTTCTAGTCCGCTCTTACCGTGCTTGGCGAACTTGAACTTTGGGCCCAGCAGCTTGGAGTTCGGGTTGATGAAGGCCGCCCGGTAACCTTTGAGCAGGTCGGCTGGGGGCAAGGTGCCGTCAAACTTGGCAAGCTGCGGCTTGTAGTCGAAGAGCTCCAAGTGACTCGGCGCTCCCGCCATGAAGAGAAAAATCACGCGTTTGGCCTTAGGAGCGAACTGCGGCTTCTTGGGTGCGAGTGGATCGTCGGATTGTGAGTCTGCCACTGCTGCCAGCCCCGATTCCGAGAGCAGGGCTCCGAGTGCGATCGAACCGAGGCCCACGCCACATTGCTTCAAAAACCAGCGCCGAGCCACTTCCTTGGGCTCCATGCCGCGATAGAGATTATCCTGACAGTTCATGACCGGAACTCCTATTCTTTGGTGATGGTTTCGTCCAGATTCAGCAGCACGCGTGAAAGCGCCGTCCAACCCGCAACTTCGGCCGGACTGATGTGCTTCGGCAGAAGTGAGGCGAGGGCCGGATTCCCACCCAGCATGTCCCAGGAGTTCAACTCGCCATCCGAATACCGATGCGTTTCCTTGTGGAGAAAACCGAGCAACGTGGATTCCTCTTTACGGTCCGGCGATCGTGCCAGGCAACGCCGGAAGGCATAGGTGAGACGGGCTTCATCGGTGCTCCCGCCGCTCGTCAAGGCGTTCGCGGCCAGGGCCCGGGCCGATTCGAGCGATAGCGGTTCGTTGAGTGTGGTCAGAGCCTGAAGCGGAGTATTGGATCTTGCCCGCCGCACGCAGGAGGAATCGCCGTTGGGGGAGTCGAAGACCTGCAGCATGGGATAGGGCACCGAGCGGTAACGGAAAGTGTACATCGCTCGCCGGTAACGCTCCTGGTCAGTAGATTCGGTCCAAGGTTTGGGGCCGTAACTGGCCGGAGGAAGAAAAAGAAAGCTAGGGGCAGGCGGAAAGGCGCTGGGACCACCTACTTTCGGATTCAGAAGACCGCTCGCGGCGAGCTCGATATCGCGCACCACCTCAGCGTCCACACGGAACCGGGGTCCACGCGCCAGCAGCCTGTTATAAGGATCGCGCTCCAGAAGTTCCGGGGTGACTCGAGATGACTGCCGGTAGGTAGCTGAAGTGACAATCAATCGGTGCAGGTTCTTCAAACTCCAGCCGCGATCCATGAACTCAACCGCGAGCCAGTCCAAAAGCTTCGGATGAGAGGGAGGTTCGGCCTGCGTTCCAAAATTCTCGCTGGTGGCAACGAGTCCAATTCCGAAATACGATTGCCACACCCGATTGACGATGGAGCGCGCGGTTGTGGGCGAGTTCCGGTTAGCTAGCCATTCAGCAAACGTGAGGCGTGTGGGCTGGCCATCCTTCCATGTGGCATCGTGCGGCAGGGGATTGAGAAAAGCCGGTACTCCCGGCATTACAACTTTCGCCGGTTGGAGAAAGTCGCCGCGGGTGAGCACGTGTGTCTCGCGAGTGCGTTCGCGGCTCTTTAGCACGAGCTGCGACGCGCCTTCTGGATATTGCTTCCACAGATCCGCGATCTCCTGATTGGCCCGCTTCCATTCAGGGACGGTGGTCCGCCAGTAGCTGAACACAGTCTGGATCTGCGATGGTGTGCGCTTCTCGCGCGGAATCGTGAGGATCTCGCGGACGTTCTGGGGCAGAGGATCCGCTGCGGCCTCTGGCGTGGAAGTGACCGAGAGCCGAATACGGCCGAGGGTGTTGTTTTGGTTGTCGTCGCTGTTCCAGCCGCCGTGGTTCTGAGCGAGGTAGAACGTGAGAATTGTGCCGCCAGAATTCGCAATAGGGGCGGCTGCAAGAAACACGGCTTTTCGCGGCTGGTTGCGGAGTCCAGGACCGGCATCGATTCCCCAGGCGGTCTCGTCCTTGCCATCGATCGCATATTCAACCGGACCAGTGACTCGCCGTTTGCCGCTCTTATCATCGAAAATGGGTTCCAGGGGCGTCTCGGGCTGAGAAATGTCTGCGGTTGCTTTGGCAAATTTTACCTTCGTGACCTTGTCTGGTGTCGCCGCCGAGGCCGCCTCAACCTCAAACTCAGTTAACGCGCCGGTCCCCTTTACCGATCGGCCGGGTCCGCCCCGCGGCAGGTTCGGATCGTTCATCAGTTCGAGGCGAAAGGCCGTGATGTTCGCAATGTCGGTTTTCACGGTCATCTTCACCCGACTCTTAGTGGGGGCGTAGCCTTGCGCCAGGAAAGACCCGTCCTCCTGCGGGAGATACTTTTGACCGCCGGTTGAAATGTCATCAACCGCCGGGCGCACTACTGTCCATTCCGGTTGATCGTGGCCGACCTGATCTTCCCAGCGGGCCATTCGCTCTTGCCAATCCGGACTGCGATGCTCTAGTCCGCCCTCGATCTCGCGAGTCCTGCGCAGAATCTCGGCCCGTTTCATCATCTCGCCGGGCGTATACACCGCCACATTGGCCTCATGCGAATCGTTGAGGAAAGCGAACATGCGGTAATAATCTTCCTGTGTCAGCGGGTCGAACTTGTGATTATGGCATTGAGCGCAATTGATGGTAAGTCCGAGAATCCCTTTGCCGATCGCATCCATGCGATCGAACATCGCCACCATGCGAAACTGCTCCGGGTCGATGCCACCCTCTTCGTTGATCATGGAATTGCGAAGAAAACCGGTAGCAACAATTTGATCCTGGGTGGCGTGCGGCAGCATATCTCCGGCGATCTGTTCGATAATGAACTCATTGTACGGTAGGTCGCGATTCAGAGCGTTCACTACCCAATCGCGATAGAACCAGACTTGCCGCTGTTTGTCCTTCTCGTATCCGTCGGAGTCCGCATAGCGTGCGGCATCAAGCCATTCGCGGCCCCAACGCTCGCCGTAGTGGGGCGATCGCAATAGGCGATCTACCTGTTTTTCGTAGGCGTGCCTGCTCTTGTCCGAGAGGAATGCGTCAACCTCTTGTGGCGTCGGAGGCAGGCCGATAAGATCGAGACTCAGCCGCCGGAGCAGCGTAATTCGATCGGCAGGCGGGGAAGGTGACAACTTTTCACTTTCGAGTCGGGCGAGAACAAAATTGTCGATGGGGTTTTTCGTCCAGGCCAAATGATTGACCTTGGGAAGTGGGGGACGCTTTGGGGCGACAAAAGCCCAGTGTTGCTTGACTTCTGCCGTTTTCCCAGCCACCGAGTCCGGCCAGTTGGCGCCCTGGTCGATCCATAATCGGATCTTCTCGACAAGGGCGGAGTCGAGCGGCTTGCCCCCCATCGGCATGCGATTTACACCGCCCAGGCCCGCCACCCGGCCATACAAAGAGCTTTCCAAACCCCTGCCCGGGACGATGTCCTTGCCGATGCTCCCGCCCTTCAGAGCTGCTTGCTTCTGATCGAGCCGAAAGCCGCTCATCTGCACACTAGGCCCATGGCAGCTATAGCAGTTCTGCTCAAAGATGGGCTGGATATCCTTTTGGAAATCGACCGACGGTCCGCCAGAGGCGTCGGCCCCATTCTTCACTTGGGGGTAGGCGAGTGGTAGGACGGAAATGAGCCCCGTCGCCAGCAGAGCTGCGCTGATTACAAATAGTCGAAACAAGCACCGACGCGTCAACATCTTATCGTCCACCGAGAAGCACTCCTAAAGTTCAACGTTTTGCGTTAGGATACCACAGTAAATACCGCCCTACAACCGGCTCACTTTAGCGAGGACTTAACAGCACCGTTTATCCATAACTGACCGGATTAACCCGGCTTGGATGTTCAGGAACTTCGCACCCAGATTCATCACCAAGACATGCCGGGTCTAATCCCACCACCTTGAGGCGGTCAGCTTTCAATTCGACGCCCCTTTTGAAGGAATACCTGGAGCGACGTCCCTTTTGATGGAATGCCGGGAAGCATGGATGCCCCTGGACTCCAACGTGAAGGAAATAGGAGGACGGTGGGCTAACCGCCTTCAGACGACTTTCAGTCGCCAAAGCAATCTACCGGCTTTCGGCCGGCAGTCTTCAATAACGACGCTCGCGAGCGTTGCGTGCCTGCTGCTCAAACCTGCCGCAAGGTCCCTCGGGAACAGCTATGCAGTGTAGGAATCCTTGGACAGCCAGCGTCCGATTGTCCAAGCTTTTTGACAGTGACGCTCCCGGCGCTGCGGTCCATCTGATCTAAGGTCTTTCCTGCTAAGGCTATAGCCCGATAGACCGAGTGGAACCTCACCTGCCTTAAGAGAGATGCGGTTTAAGGTACGGTATCCGCAAAAAACTGAGTTCCCTGGAGGAGAGAAGGAGGCCTAAAAGTGAAGAATGCTTTCGACAAGCTTAGTTACCCGCGACTGGCTTTTATCGGTGCCGCCCTGCTGGTTTCAAGCTCCGGAATAGCCGCGTCCAATCCTGTGCCCATCCAGACTTTGACCAACCTACAAGCCGCCTACAATGGCGAGAGCAACGCGCACAATCGCTATCTTGTGTTTGCCCAAAAAGCCGACCAGGAGGGCTACGGCGAGATCGCCAGCCTATTCAGGGCTGCGGCTCGCGCGGAGCAGATTCACCTCACCAATCACGCAGCGGTGATCCGCAAGCTGGGCGCCGAGCCAACGGCCACGATCGAAGTGCCCCTCGTAAGATCCACGAGGGAGAATCTGGAGAGTGTTGCGAGCAAGGGCGAGGCTTATGAGCGCGACACCATGTATCCCGACTTCATCAAGCAAGCGAGCGCTGATGGCAACCCGGATGCAGTTCAAACGTTTGACCTCGCTCGCAAGGCCGAAGCTCAGCACTTCCAGCTCTTTTCCCAGGCGGTCGAGAATCTGGAGAGCATGCGGGGAAAAAGCCACACATATTACGTCTGTACCGTTTGCGGGTATACCACGCCCGAGCCGGTGACTGATAACTGCATCTCTTGCTCGAGTCCGAAAGAGAAGTATGAGGCGGTTGACTAGCAAAATAGAGCGTCTTCTGGCGTGATGCACGCTCATCGCCAGTCGGAAGGGCGGGGCTTTACCCCTGTTACCACCTCAACCGACCCTCCTCGGCCCCGCATCCGGCCCTCCGATGCCCTCTCCCCGCGAATAGGGGAGAGGGACTGAGGGTCGCGGGCAGAGTGACGAGTGCCGGAGGTGAAGCCCCGTCCTTCCGGGGTCAAGACGGTGACACGATCCCTGAGGCGATAAGCCCGGGCCGCTGGCGGCCTGGCACAAACGAGAGGCCTGTCATGATTTACTTCCCGACCCTTCCCAACTGGAACGGATTGCATCCGTTGATCGTGCATTTTCCCATCGCCCTGCTGCTGGTTGCCCCCCTCTTCATCGTGATGGGCGCGGTGCTTTCTCCTCAGAAAGGGAGGGCGTTCCTAAATTCCGCCCTCATCATGATGGTAATCGGCACCCTCGCTCTTTTTTTGGCGACGGAGACGGGTGAGGCCGCAGGCAGAATAGCTGGCGGGGCGCCTCAGACCGAGCAAGTTCTCGAGCAGCACGAGGAACTCGCAGAGACCACCCAGGTCCTGTTCGCTGCTCTTACCGTCGCCTTCGCGGCGCTGCTCTTTGTTCCGGGCATTGCGCGGCGACAGATCTCCCGTACTTTCAGCACTGCACTGCTCGCCGCCTTTTTGATTCTCTACAGCACAGGTGTGTTGTTCCTAAGCAACACCGCCCATCAAGGTGGCCGACTCGTCCATGAACTCGGCGTGAAAGCCAAGGTTACGCCCACGATAGTCCCAGCGCCAGGGTCCGCCTCGGACGCGCCGGCCTTGGCATTGGGCCAGCACGACGAGTAAGCTCGCCCGCCTGGAGTACAACACGTCCGCTCTACGCTTCGAAAGGAGGATTTACGATGACCAAAGCGATCCTCCTGCATGACCAGGAAGAACCGATTAGCACCCTGAAACGCGCCCTTGAAAAGCAGTCCATCCGGACCATCCGCGCCCGGGGTTGTGCCGATGCCTTACGCATGCTCGATCAGGACGATCCCCCAATTCTGGTGTTCACGGACCTGACTGTATGCGACGGCTCTTGGGCAGACGCTCTACGCCTGACCCACCGCGCTATCAGACCCATGGACCTCATTGTGGTTTCGCGGTTGGTCGATATCCCGCTATACATAGCGGCAATGGAGAGTGGCGCCTTTGATTTTATGGTGCCCCCTTTCGAGGATGACGACGTCGTGTACGTGCTGAGACGTGCGCTGGACGACCTGGGGCGCCGGAACGACGCGCCAAAGTGGCTGGCCGCAAGCGCCGGAGTGCGGATCCGGCGTCGAACCTAACTAAACACAGCGTCTTAAGTAATTGCGCATAGTCGGCGCAGTGTGTTGTTGGGTTTTGCCCAATTGGTGAATTCGTTCTCAACGGCGACAGTGACTTCGTCCAATCTAGGGAAATAGCGATTATGCAGGCATCGTCGACGCGTGAGCTTCCACACACGCTCAATCGGATTCAACTCGGGACTGTAAGGGGGCAAGAAGTTCAGAGCGAAACGCTCCACGCTTTGCTCCCTCCATTCCCGGTGGAGTTGAGCGTGATGATATTTCGCATTGTCCGCAATCACCACCACCCGTCGTGCCGTGCGCGTGCTGGCTGCCCGCAAGTCTTTCAAGAATTGCCAACAAGTGACAGCGTTAAACTTGCCCCTCTCTTGCCGGAAGAAAAGGCGGCCATCACGCAAGCGGATGGCCCCGAAATAACCCATGCTCTTCCGGGTGGGATGAAGCAGCAGAACGGGATCCTTGGTTTCCGGCGGAACCCACATCCGGCAACGCGAGCCGTGTTGTTGAAAATGCACTTCATCCATAGCCCAGAGATCAACGGTGGGATCGAGGCTTAGCGCCTGGAGTTTTTTTATGCGTCTTCTGCTCTTCCGCATCGGCATGGGCCATCAGGGGGCGAGGCTTGCGCAACCGAAAACCCCGTTGCCGAAACAGACGCTGACATTGACGCACTCGCAAGCGGAGGTGGAAATGCTGTTCGATCCAGGCACTTAGGCTTTTCCCATCCCAGATCGTGCCGCTCAAGCCGAGGTCGCGCGGGGTGCGGCGCAACGCCTGGTCCACTTCCTGCAGCTGTGCCTCGCTCAGCCGTTGGGGACGCCCCGAGCGCTGGCCTTCGACCAGCCCCGCCAGACCTTTCTGCTCAAAGCGCCGAACCCAATATTCGACCGATCGAGGTGCATCCCCCAGCAAGCGGCTGACCTCCGGACAGGTCATGCCCTGGGCCACCAGCAGCACTCCATGCAAGCGATGATCATAACGCGATTCTTCCGAACGCCGAATCTCGTCTTGCAGTCCGAGAACGATCGTCGCAGCATCGGCAACCTGAAGGGGTCTCATGCATTCATGAGATCACAATTTTTAACCATGCGCAATTACTTATGACGCTGTGTTTAAATCGAAATCGACTCGCCTATGCATTACGTTCAGTTCAGCTTCTCTTGAGAAACGGCGAGTCGTAGTACACCCGCCGCTGCAGGTGGGAGAAAAGGGATACCATGTTCGCTACGATCGACGAGGAGATCGAGAAGCAAACCGATAAGAAGACTACCTACATGAAGGCCGGAATCTTCGTGGTTGCCATCGGCGTACTCTGCTTGATCATCTACTTCTGCTTCGCGTTCACGGGGCCGCACACCTGACGACGGCGTGGTACCGATCCTGCGGGATTGAGCGACACTCGACGATTCCGGTTCTGGCGCGCTCTCAGCTTTCGGAGCTGCGGATCCCAAACTTCGCCAGCTTGTAACCGAGGTCGCTTCGAGAAAGGCCGAGGCGCCGTGCGGCCTCGGCCTGAGCTCCGTTGGTCGATTTCAGCGTCCTAAGGATAAGGTCTTTCTCCAGACCAGCCATGAAAGCTCGGAGATCGTCGACCTCCGGCAGGAGGTCCATCCATGAGCCCGGGACTCGCTCAACCCCTACTCCCCCTGATTCTGGCTGCCGCTCCCCAGATGGCAGAGGAAAGCCTTCCGGCCCGATCTGGGCCGTGTTTGAGAGAATCGAAGCTCGCTCAATCAGATTTCGCAACTCGCGCACATTTCCCGGAAAATCGTAATGCTGGAGTTTTTCAAGCGCTCCCGCACTGAGCTTGCGCCGCGGCAGCTTAAGCTCCAGCGCCACTTGTTCGAGAAAAAGCTCGCACAGGCCGGGAATGTCCTCCCGCCTCTCGCGTAGCGGGGCAATCGCAATAGGCACCACTGCCAGCCGGTAAAAGAGGTCCTCTCGAAACAATCCTTCGCGCACACGCTGTCGCAGATCGCGATGCGTCGCCGTCAATAGCCGCACATCTACCTTGCGCGGCTGATTCGTTCCGATGCGCACGACCTGGCCATCGGTCAGGACCCGCAAAAGCTTCGCCTGCGCCGCTGGCGACAGTTCCCCGATCTCGTCGAGGAACAAGGTTCCTTCGTGAGCGGCCTCGAAGAGCCCCTGCCGCGAGCGATCGGCCCCCGTAAATGCACCCTTTTCGTGACCAAAAAGTTCGCTTTCAAGCAATGTCTCTGTGAAGGCCGCACAATTTACGGCCACGAACGGTTTTGAGGCCCTTGGACTATTTTTGTGAATGGCGCGGGCCACCAGTTCCTTGCCTGTGCCCGTCTCGCCCGTGATCAGAACGGTCGCGCCAGTCGGAGCTACACGGGCGATCATCTCGCACACGATCCGCATCGCATCACTCGCCCCCAAGATATCGGATGTCCCCTGAAGGCGCACCACGGTGCCCTTCAGCAGATCATTCTCGCGCAAGAGTTGAGTCCGTTCGACCGCGCGCCGGACCGTGGCGCGGACTACTTCGGGCTGAAACGGTTTGGTGATGAAGTCAAACGCACCCTGACGCATGCTCTCAACCGCAAGTTCAACCGTGGCGAATGCCGTGATCAGAACGACCGATAGCGCGGGGTCTGCTTCAATTGCCGCGGCCAGCACTTCCAGACCCTGCCCGTCGGGCATCTTCTGGTCCGTGAGGATCACGTCCAAGTCCCCGGCAAGAATACATTTGCGAGCCTCCTTTACTCCTGCGCACTCGGTGACCGCGTGATGATCCTGGCGCAGGTTGAGCGCCAGAACCCGGCGCATGTGAGGCTCGTCATCCACAATCAAAATTCGGCCCATGGAACTCCGTTTCAGCTTGAGGCAGATCCCACTGGCGCCACCGGCAAGATTAAGGAGAAGCAGACTCGCCCTGGCTGGTTCGCAGATAGGAAGAGATCGCCGTTGTTAGCGCGCGCAATATTGCGAGCGATAGCAAGACCGAGACCCGTCCCTTTCGCTTTGGTGGTGAAGAAAGGCTCAAAGATCTGGGATGCCACCTCGGCAGGAATGGGGCCTGCTGTATCCTCAACATCGATCCGGATCGAACCATTGTTGCTTGAGACCGCACGGAGGGTGACGAAGCCGCCGGGAGCAGACGCCTCGACGGCGTTGATCACCAGGTTGATCAGAGCCTGCTGCACTTGCGCAGGATCGGCATTTGCCACCGGTTCACCAACCACTGTCCCACTGACCGTCACGTCCCTCTGGCTCGAGCGAGGACGACAAACGTCGATAACGTAACCCAAGGTGTCACCGACCGAAGTCGGCACTCTTTCCGGCCCACGGGGCCGGGCGTAAGTCAGGAAGTCGGTGGTCAGGCTTTCCAGGCGGGCCGCTTCCTTGGCGGCGATCCCGAACATCTCCTCTCGTTCAGAAGCATCCAGACCGCCTCGACTGGCGGTTGAAAGCGCGCTCGCAATGACGGCCACAGGGTTGCGAATCTCGTGCGCAATCGCGCTCGACAGGCGTCCCACCGCGGCCAATTTCTCCTCGAGCAGCAGCAACTCTTTCGTCCGGTTGAGCTCCTGCAGACTGTCCGACAGCCTGAGTTCTTTCTGGTGGAGCTGATTCACCAGCAGCCACACGAGGATTCCTACAACGGAGTAGATGAGCGAGATCGTTCCTGCCTCAAAGTATTCGCCTACGGGCGCCCGTGGATGGAGCCGGCCGTAGTCCCAAACCCAGAAAAAGTTGATGAAATCTGCAAGGGCTACGACTCCCAGCGCGGGGATAAGCGGCAACCGAAATGCCGCTTGTAGGATCGGGACCACCATCACGATGAAGTATTGGATGTCTTCCCGGTTGCTCAACAGCTCCAAGGCAAAAGCGAGCGAGAAGTTCATGGCAATGGAGGTTCCTGTCAGGACCATGATGCCGGCGGGCGTCAGGCGCTGCTTCCGCCCCTGCAACCAGACTAGTTCGGCGGCTTGGGCCACGAACGCTCCTGCCAGGATGGCGATAAGGGCTGGCGAGGGCACACCCAAATGTGAGGAAAACAAGGTATGGATGAGAAGCAGGGTCGCCAGGACGAACAGATTAAGAATGACGAATACAGATTCCTGCTGCTTGAATGAATCGAGATCGAAGGTCAACAGCGTTGGCGCGGGGTAGATTCTGCGGAAGGGTTTCAAATTGACCTCTGGTCTCCGAAACACCCGTGTTGCAGAACGCAACCGTTGGCCGCACAGAACAGAGTTAATAGATCTGCCGGGTTCTGCCTGACCGGCAGCTCTGGCTCTCGAGGACAGACATACGCGGGCAGTCTAGCAGAACCCAGATAAACTCCCAAGTCCCAGTGCGACAACTGGCCTTCCCGGCGTGCAGTGCACAAACGGGAAAAGGCGCAAGCCAGTCGCCAAAGCCACGCGACTTCCAGCTCAGAGATTCTACGGACTAGCGGCAGCCCTTCTGACGGCTGTCAAAATGTTTGGACGTTCGAGCGTCGCTTGTCCAAAACTCAAGACATTGGAGAACCCAGGTGATTGTCTCATCGGAACGCGAGATGGCGTATTTTCAGTCAACTACAGGGTCTTTACCTTTGGAACGGTAGATGCACTGCCAGGTTGCGTGCACGGTGAAACGCAAGCTCGCCGTCACGCGCACCAACTTAACAAGCCTTGGCTTGGACGGTGGGCGCAATCTGAAAAAAGAACAGAGGTTACTAGAACATGAAGAGCTTCAAACGACTTGGTTTTCTGGCGGTCGCCACCTTGTTGATGGTGGGATCCATCGCGCTTTCGCCGGCCGCCCAGGCCGCGGCCATCGCAACCGAGAACTCCGGAGAGGTGGCCGAACTCCTCACCGATGCACGGAGGGCGGCTTTCCAGTTGGAACGTGACGCGATGGAGATGGAGACCTTCACACGGTCGCCGCGCCTGAGTTGGTACAGCCACACAGCCAAAATCACTCGGGTCAAGGACCACGTCAACAACGTTAGTAGATTGTTCACTAAGCTCGACGCAGCCCGGAGCACGGCTGCGCCGTGGCAGCAGCAGGCGATTGACCAGATTGAGCCCATATTGAAGCAACTGGTCACGAATACCACAGCAGCGATCGAGCACATTAACGAGAACCAGGGCAACCTCCATGACAGTAGCTACAAAGACTATCTCGTAGCGAACTATGAGGCGTCGACGGAATTGAGAGAACTCATCGCGGACTTCGTCGACTACGGGGAGGCCACCGAGAAAGTGCAGGCTCTCGACCAAAAGCTGTTCGCTGAACGATAAGTTGGCTTAGGGCTGAGCGTGAGGTAGCTGTTGATTATCGACGTCGACGCTACCTCACTGCCGGCTTTCGTTCTCCATCCCCTGGAATGATTGATGACACGCACAAGTACCTATATAGAGGCGATGCTGCTGGCTCTCGGTTATCCTGGCTGGAGAAACCATAAAGGCCTGATTACCGATATCCAGGAGCATCTGGACTAACGCGACCCTCGCTGCAGACCCGAGGCTAGTCAAGAGATGAAGGGAATAACCACAAAACGCAGCCCCTCGGGGGAAGACACCCGAACCGGCGGCGGCCAGCAGGTGGTTGACCGGGCTCTGGAACAAGACCTCTTAGCGCAAGCCAGGCAGGGAGGCGAAGAGGCCTTTACGGCCCTGTTTGAACTCTACAAGAGGCGCGTTTATGGGCTTTGCCTGCGCATGACCAACGACCCCGTCGAAGCCGAGGACCTCTGTCAGGATGCCTTCCTCCTTTTCTTCCGCAAGATATCGAGCTTCCGGGGTGAATCCGCTCTTTCCACGTGGCTGCACCGGCTGGTGGTGAACGTGGTCCTGATGCATCTCCGGCGCAAGTCTGTCCCGCAGGTCCCGTTGGACACTGCTGACAGGGCAGGCGACAAAATGAAACGCCAATACGCGATGATCGACACTCGGCTGACTTACACTGTGGATCGGCTTGCCTTGTCGCGTGCTATCGAGAAGCTGCCGCAAGGCTACCGGACGGTTTTTGTGCTCCACGATATTGAGGGCTACAAGCACAGCGAGATCGCCCAAATGGCGAACCGCTCCGAGGGTAATTGCAAGTCACAGCTCCACAAGGCACGATTGAAACTTCGCGTCTTTCTTTCCGCGCAGGGCAATGACGGGGATACTCGCACAATGGCCGCTAGTAGTCCATGAGCCACGCCGGGGGCATTAGGGAATCGAGAGGGCAACGCCATGGTCTGGATCTGAAAGTGAGTGTCACCGAGTCCGAGGTGAGTCAATCGGCGATACGTAACACGGCGGGCATATCAAATAGGCAAAGTCACAGACCCGGACCCCGCAATCGGAAATGCGCATCGTGAGTTTCGACCTGAAGAGTTCCGGCATTGTAATTGTAAGCCAACGTTCTGTGAATGGAGGTTCATATGAAGAGGAGAGCGATTCGTCAGGTGTTGTTAACAGTGATGCTTGTCGGTGTTTCGGCGGCCATCACTCTGGCCAAAAATGTGCAAGTCTCCGACCCGGCGAGGCTTGGAAACGGTCCGGAACTGCAGCCGGGCACGTATCGTATCGAGCTAATCAATAACCAGGATGGCTCGGAATGCCTGTTCTACAAAGGGAGAAACCTGGTGGTACGGGTTCCTACCAAGGTCATCCAAGAAGCCCAGAAGTCCCCGCACACTGCACTCCACTCGGAAATAATCGATAACGGGCGCGTGATAACCCAAATTCGGGTTGAGGGGTGGAAGGAGGCGCTATTGTTTGAGCGGCCAGCGGAGAAGACTGTAAGTGCTCAGTGAGGGGCAAGTGCACCTCTGAGGGCAGCCTAAAAGTGGCTGCCCTTTCTTTGCGGCGCCCTGGGATGCCAACGGGCCAATGGATTCTACTTTGTGAGAAGCCCTGCGGGCATTTGCCGCTCCCTACGATTGCGCCTCCTGACGTAAAGAGAGAGCTAAGAGGCACTGAACGAAAAATGATATCTGACCCTGAGGCACTGATTGCTCCGCTTTTAGCAGAAGGGCGGGCACATCAATGTCGTCGCTCGTGCCGCCCTCTTGGAGTTGAGCACAGTGGTACCGACGAGATTCCAATTCCTTAGGAGAGATTATGCGGGCACTGATAAGGCGTTGGGCGCTGGTGGCCACGGGTTGGTTTTTCGTTGTGCTTGGCATTGCCGGACTTTTTCTGCCAGTTCTCCAGGGTATTCTGCTCATTCTCATCGGTCTGTTGATCTTATCTTCCGAGTATGCATGGGCACAGCGATTGCTCACGAGAGTCAGACAGCGCCTCCCGACATTGGCCGAGAGCGCGCACACCGCTTCAGAATCCGCGCGGAACTGGCTGCATCGTGGCCGGCACCGGTCGCAAGGGATGTCCCCTTGAACGTGGAGTCTGGGGCGTGGGCGCTCATCGGGGCCAGTGTGGGTCGAGCGTTCATAAATAGGCGCAGGGATCACGTGATATTCGCCCACCGCAATCAAGGCCAGCGTCCAAAGAATCGGATTGGAGGGAATAATGCACATAGAGATTCGCGCCAAGGATTTCACCTTGACGGATGGGATCCGCTCGCATATTGAACGTCGGCTCGGCTTTGCCCTGGACCGCTTTACCCCAATGGTTCGTTTCGTGCACATCTGGATCGGCGACGTCAATGGTCCCAAACACGGGACGGACGACAAGTTCTGCCGCCTGGCAATTCAACTCAGGCATGGACGAGCAGTTCTGGAAAAGAGGGCGGCTGATTTGTATGTCGCGATCGATCGCGCGGCCCATGGGGTCAGCAAGAAGATTGCCCGCCAGCTGAAGCGGACTTACCGTCCCGTTTCACCTCGATTCAATGCCGATAAGGTGATGTCTATAAGAACAGATCGTGACTTGGTTACTGTTAGGAGTGCCGGGGCAGGGGTTAGTACATTGTCAGAGGACCGGGTACGTCCTTAGACCCGTTGCGGCAGCTGCCCGCAACTGCCGCTTGCCGATTCTTCTTGCCGATTCTTATTGCGGCGGTCCTCCACGCCACCTGCCGCCCCGCCATAACGGCCAACCGTTTTCATCGCGCAGCCTCAACGCTTGAGTGTCGCCAATTACCTTGACTGTTGAAGCAATCACCGCGTCTTCCAGCCGATAGCCCCTGATCGATACTTCGCGGCCCACCTTCGGGTTGAAGTTGCGCTCGATCAGGTAGCGCATGGAACCGAGGTAGACCTTCACTAGTTTCTTGCCGTCATCGACCATCAGGTACGGCATTCCTTGTCCCGGCGAAATTTGCACGCGCTGGATGGTGCCGTGCACGTCGACCAGAGGATTGGCTGCGATCGGAGCACGCTGCGCGGGCGCCGGGGCGCACAGAAATAGCGCGGTTAGGAGGACCATGATTGTTCTCATTCCAGAACCTCCATCTCTTATAATGCAATCCTCAGGCCAACAACGATTATCCAGCAGTGCAGGGGGTTGTGAACAGTTCTATCGCGGAAGGTGCGCAAGCCTTGCGCGCCTGGCAACCCTATCCGCGCAGACCTTGCGCATTCCGTATTGCAGCCAACTTCGAACTTGCTGATTCCATAAGTGGAAGAGCGTTGGCCGGTGGTATGCAATAGAGGGGGTGAGGTTTGAAAAGGAGGTCTGTCATGAAAAGAATATTAATCGGCGCTATTGCGGTTTTAGTGTTCTTGGGTTCGGCCGCAACGGGCATGGCCCAGGGCGGGTACGGACGCCGAGGGCCAGGCTGGAATCAGCCCGGACCGCGCGTTATGCGTGGGCAGGGCTTGAGAAATGGGACGGGTCCTCGCGCACTCAACGGAACCTGCCCTTGGTTCAATAACCGGGTGCAGGCTCCCGCTGCGAATGTAGCTCCGCCTGGCTCGGGTCTAAGAAACGGCACGGGTCCTCGTGCACTCAACGGAAATTGCCGGTGGTTTAATGCCAGGGTGCAAGGTCCTACAGCGAATAAACCAGCTTCGGGCGGCTGGGGTCCGAGAAACGGGGCGGGTCCACGTGCACTCAACGGAACCTGCCCGCTACTTTCTCCTGGAACTTCTGTTCCAGCGCCCAATACTACCGTGGTGAAGTAGACCTCATCGCGGTACGATATGGGGGGAAGGTACAGCCGATGTTCGCCCAGGGCAGGGTCGCGTCGCAATTCGTCTTGTTCGCTGCGGTAGGGGCCCTGCCTTGCGTTCTGTTACTCAGTTCGCTCCGTACCCTGCGCGAGCTGGACGAACAGAAGACGGTCTACCTGCGTGAACGCGTTGCGGAGATCGGTGAGCTTGACGGCGCCCTCCAGGCAAAGTTGCTCCGGGTGCTCCAGGAGAAGACGTTCGAACGTGTCGGCAGAACGCGGCAGATCGCCGTTGACGTCCGGCTGCTCACGGCGACGAATCGCAACCTCACGAAGCTGGTAAGCGAGGGCAAATTCCGGGAGGATCTGTATTACCGGCTTAATACTTTTCCGATTGAGATCCCGCCTCTGGATCGCGTGGGGGACCTGCCGGCACTCGCCAAATTCTTTTTGGAGCGGGCCGCAGCCATCCTGGGTAGAAAGGCTCCCATGCTTTCATCCGAAGCGATCGACCGTATGCGTTCCTACACCTGGCCGGGCAATGTCAGGGAGCTCGAAAATATGATGGAACGGGTGGTGATCCGTCGCTATTCGAAGGTGAAAGTGCTCAAACTCCTTGCGCGAGAGATTTGGAAGTCCGCAATGAAATGCGAAGATCAAGCAACTCCTAACCACGTCGCAACGGTCACAGATGGTGGAACCGGGATCATTCTCTGGGGCAAAGATGATCGGGCCGCACGCCTATATTTCGCACTTTTTCGCGAGAACGGCGTCTGAAATTTAGCACCAGATATTCACTTTGATTCTGTCGAATGTTATTGGCTCAGTCTCGCTGCCAGCCATGTCACATTCCGAAGCCCTATCCCGTCCCACCATTGGAGACCAGAGGAGCGAAATCTATGAAACGGACCTTCGCTATTATTCTCGTCGTCCTGGCGGTCGCCGTGTTCGGGGGGCTTGTGTATGCCGTGCTGGTGGCCGCGCACGTTTCCGAGCCTGCCGCCACCACGGTTCACGGCCTGACGCCCCGGCGACTCTGGGCCACCACGGTCCTGGTTCTGGCATTGGTCGGCGTGGTCATCGGTGGGATAGCTTTGGTCCGCCCCGCCAGTCGTTTAGGCACGGCGTCGGGGCGACTCGGAGCCATCCTGGCCCTGGTGACGGGGCTTATCGCAGTGGTCAATGGCGGGCTGAATCTGGATGTCGCCAGCGGTGGTCCCGGCACCGGTAACGGAGTAGTCGGTGGCGCAGCTGCGTTCGTGCTGGGGCTGGTCGCCCTGGCCCTCGGCGGGCTGGCTCTGGCCCGCTGCCGCCGAACCGCGCTAGCGCCGGGCCGCACGACGTGACGTCCACGAGCCCAATGTCGAATCCGGCCAGGAGCTTCGAGCGGTATCGCCGGCGCCTGCTCGGTCTCGCCTACCGCATGCTTGGGTCAATGGCTGACGCGGAGGACGCGGTGCAGGAGACATACTTGCGCTGGCATACGGCCAACCGCGACAGAGTATCGGACCCGAGGGCGTTTCTCATGACCACGACGACGCGGATTTGTCTCGAACCTGCTGACCTCGGCGCGCGTACGGCGCGAGGAGTACGCCGGTCCATGGCTGCCGGAACCGGTTCTTGACACGGCAGCGCTCGCGCCCGACAGCCGCACCGAACTGGCTGAGGATCTGTCGATCGCGCTGCTCTTGATCCTCGACCAACTGTCGCCGCTCGAGCGCGCAGCCCTCCTGTTGCACGACGTCTTCGATTTCTCGTTCAGCGAAGTCGCCACGCACTGGAGCGGAGCGAGGCGGCGTGCCGGCAGCTTGCCGCCCGCGCACGCGCGCACGTGCGCGCAGCGCGGCCACGCGGCGCGGCCACGCGGCGCGACACCACTGCCGTCGCGTTCGTGCGTGCTCGATGCTCAACATGCGCAGCTCATGCCCGCCTTCGCGGCGGCAACCCAGTCGGGCGATCTCAATGCGCTGACGCAGCTGCTTGCGAGCGACGTGCGCGTAGTGACAGACTGCGGCGGCAAGGTGAAAGCGGCGCAGACCGTGATCGAGGGCGCCGATCGCGTGGCGCAGTTCCTGCTTGACGCCACGCGTAAACACACAGGTGCTTGGTGGCGCGACGACTTCACGCTGCGCTTCGCGACCATCAATGGCCTGCCCGGTGTCATCGTGGACGCGCCCGAGGGACCAGTGCAGACTGCGGCGTTCGAGATTGAGGGTGATGTGATTCGGGCGCTGTACGTGGTGCGCAATCCAGACAAGTTACGGCACTTGGCGCGGGCGTCGGGGTCTCCGCACGAGAGCGATCGCAGATGAGCGTGCCTACTCGGGTTGTGGCAATGCGTCGCGAGAGATTCGTGGTGGACACGCCTAGCCACGTCGTCTCCGGCTTCGGTTTTGGTGGCAGCGATCCATCGTGACACCGCCACAATCGCTCGGTGCACAACCGCCAATACCTGTGCGCCATCATCATCCACGGAGGTTGAATGAGCCGAGTTCTAGTTCGAACTATTGCTGCTGGTCTTGCGGGGGGCCTGGCATTCATAGTCGGCACGTTTCTCACGTTTGCCCAGTTCAGCGGTTCCAAACGCGGTCAAGAAGGACTGCTCTTCAATCCAGCCACTCAACACCCCAGGGTGATTGCCGTGTGGAAAGACATCGAGCCTCTGCCGCGCGTGATTGAGAACCCGCCGGTCATCATCGCCGGTATGCTTCTCTTCGGCGTTGCCTATGCCTTTGTGTACCGCTCCATTGCGCCCGCGTGGCCGGCGGGCGTAGGCCGCCGCGGCTAGCGTCTGGCCCTGATCGTTTGGCTTTCGACTGTCTTCTCCGAGTTCATGGGACCCTTCAATGTGCTTCATCAACCGATATTGCCCGCAGCCATGTCGAATCTTGCCTTCGGCTGGTAGCGAACCTGTTGGTGCACAACGGAGCTGTCGCCGAGCACCATCGTGTGCTGGTTCTGCTCGTGCGAGAAGAAATAGAAAATGCCGTACTCCTCCATCAGACGCGAAACGAAATTGAAATCCGTCTCCCGGTACTGCACACAGTAGTCAAGCGGGTAGTAGCTTGCCTGTAGTGAGAGCTTGTAATCCGTGAACCCCAGTACCTTGAATACTTTTTCGATAATGTCCGGCACCTTCATGTTCTGGAAGATGCGGCAGTTGGCGGTGCGGGTGAGAAACCAAAGCCAGGGTACCACCTCGGCCTGGTAGCGCGTATACTTGCCATCCCTGCCGCTCAGGACAAAGCGGCTGACAAAACCGTCGATGTGGCGTTCGTTGTTGTCCGGCAGCCACACCGACATAGAGACACGCTGTCCGACCAGGTCCTTGAAGGAAATGGATGGGTTCTCCGAGAGCAATTCCAAGTTAAACTGGAACAAGCGTGACATCGACTCCGTGCCCGCGAAACTCTGAAGCAAGAGAGCGCCCTTGCCCAGAGGGGTGGTGATATCCAAAAGCTTTTGTTCGCTCGCCATCCCTGAACCTCCCGCCCAGACCCACGGTTCTTAAACGAGAGCGACAGATCTTCCGACGGAAGACCCAACTCGAAGCGAAAGAATCGGCAGATACCCTCATGCCCCGAGAAATATTGGAGAAGGAGCGCATCCTTGCCGAGGGATATGTCAATCGCGATTATCCGTTGCTCTTGAGGGTACGCCATATCGGTTAATCTTCTGATCCTCCAAGCACATTTCCCGCTCTTCGATCTACATCTCTTCTTTAGATGTGTTGAGCATATGAAATCGGCGGTCGGACAGCACACGAGTTGGCACGACAGCCTATCTGCTAGGCCTGGTGCACCTTGCGATAACAATCAAATGACGATTGCATTGTCGGCGAGTTTAATAGACTCCACCAGTGTCAGGGCGGAATGTCACTTGGGAGTTCGTTCCATGCAATTAGCAATGCCGAGGAAACAGGCGGTGAGAGCTCGAGATACCTGGCAATGAATCTGGCAATGGACCGCCAGATCGAACAGATCGTTGCCGTCGCCGACATAGTGGGCGGCCTCAAACGGTCCAACAAACGACTCTGGTTTTTCGTTCGACGAGTGGAACGTATGGTATCGAGCCCGCGGCGGGGATGCCGCGAATGGCCGCCGGAAAGAGGCTCCGCATCTGTTAGAGGAAATCAATAATTTGGAGGACGCGCTTCTGGTTGGGGGCCTCATCAATTCGCTTTTGCGGCATGCCGACCGGGTGAAGGTAGCCTGTCTCGCACAACTAGTTAATGTGATCGCTCCACTTATTATGACCAACGCGAACGGCGTACTGCGCCAGACGATCTACTTTCTTATGCTTGGGCGTTGCACCACGCACGCGGCAGCGTTCTGAGCCTCTCCCCTAAAGGGCCAACCTACGGCGTGCCCTTTCTGGGCCGGCCCCTCGAAGCGGGTGGAACTCGGATGCCTGGCCTCGGCCAAGTACCATATCTGGATGTGGCTGGCACTTTCGATCCGGCGGGCCATACGGCGACACTGCTGGTATTGAATCGAGATCTCGAGAATCCTCGGGAGTTGCGGGTTGACTGGCGCGAGATCACACCCACCAAAGTCACCCTTTCGCAGGTCATCATCGGCCCTGATCTGAAGGCCACGGATACTTCGACAGCCCAAAGCGAGTAGTGCCGCAGACGTTTGAACCGCCGACTGCAGCCGCCCGGATGATCTTTCAATTTCCTGCCCGCTCGTATCGCGTCGTCACTGTCGCGATATCGGCTTAACTGGCGTGGAAGCCGGGGCGTCCCTCCCGCTTTTTTTTCCCTCCCATCGCGACGCGTCAGGCAGTGCCTTATTCAACCTCCAGGCAAGAGCGAAAGGACGACCGCGCTATCACGTCACCAGCTCAACTGCAGCAAGGATAGACTCTGATGAGGCAAAGTGAACTTGACGCCGATCCTCCCGTTCTGGTTCCAAACCCATTGAGGCGAATCCAACAATTGCAGCTGGCTCGCGGCTTTCGAGTCGCGCATACTGCTCTCGAGTTGGGTTCTGGGGAGAGCCCAGTTGCTGCCAAAGCGTGTAAGCATTGCTGTGATTGTAATCGATGCGGCAGTGACGCAGCAGCACACGCTTGGGAGGTGCAGAACGCCGCTCACCGTAAGGTTGACAACTGCCTGGGGAGCGGGCAAATCATTGTCCTGATAGTTCCACACCAGGATTGAGATGTTACGATCCGATCGAGAGGCCAAAGCATCGATGTCAAGCGCGCCACGCACTCCACGCTGCAGGATTGTATCCAGCCCCACGGCGCCGGTGCTCGTTACTTGAACGCGATCGCCCTGCATTAAACCAGCCATGCGAAAGAGGTTCAACCCTGGCTTATCGATGCCGTTGGTGGCGAGCGTGCGGAAACCGTCGAAGTAAGGTTGGTCCTCAAACTCGAAGGCCCACGTCAACACACCTTCGATGTTGGCATGGTAGCGGTCGGCTAGCTTCAGGATATTGCTAAGGGCGACGGCGGTGTAAGTCGGGTAGAGAGTGCCGTTGCGGTAGGCATTGTGCGGGTAGAGGCGTGCCGAGCAGGCTGCGCAACCCTCGGGGTCGCACTCGCTCAGAATAATGGGCAGCTTCTTGAACTGGGGAAAACCGGTTACGATTTCTATTCCCTTCGCGACATCCTTGATGTTCCGGGAAAGCCCCATTCGCACATGGCCCTCGACGACTTCCGGCGCTCCTTTCGCATGGTAGGTAATGAAATCAAGGGGGGCTCCGGCGTTGCCGGTTGCATGATTCGTTCCGTGCGCGCAGTGCTCGAGAAACTGCTCTAAGAAAGCAGCAGCTTTAGGATTGTCCGGTCCGGTCGAAGCCGGACCGCCGACGCGCGCAGTGGGCAGCACGCGCTTGACAGCCTCGGTCGAATGGTCTTGTGCTCCCAGTGATCCTCAAAACCAGCACCAAAGCAACGCGAAGCGATGATGTGGCAGCCGATTCTTCAGCCGTCTGGGGAAGGTCGATTACCAATCGCGAATGTCGAGCCAAACGAGACGATGCCAGGCAAGATGGACTGAGCACGCTTCCGTAGGGCAGGAGCCGCATGAGCGCAAGCGGTCACTACCGGCCTGCTGATCGCGCCGCCTTAGATGGACGCCTACGGCTCGAATTCTCGATCTTTGCGGGAGGCTGCTTTACGGGATTTAATTTGGACGTGGGCGCTTTCGTCGGATTCCCTGGGTCGCCGATATCTGTATGAACAGCCTTGGCCTTCTGTAATGGCTGTTCTGCGGCCGGGTGAGGCCCCTGAACCGGGCGCCCTTCTCGACTGAGTGGCTCCGAATCATCCAGGCGAAGCTCGAAATCCCTCGGCGGTTCCAGACCCCATTCCTGGATCGCCATTTCCCTGATTTTGAATTTTTGAATTTTCCCGCTGATGGTCATGGGAAAGGACGTTACAAACTTGATCAAGCGCGGGATCTTGAAATTGGCGATTTTCCCTTTGCAGAATTTCTTGATGTCCTCCTCACTGCACACAAAGCCATCCTTCAGCTTGATCCACGCCACCACCTGCTCCACGTATTTACGGTCGGGCACGCCGACAACCTGGACGTCAGAGATACCGGGGTGCGTGTAGAGGAACTCCTCGAGTTCCCGCGGATAGATTTTTTCCCCACCGCGGCTAATCATGTCTTTCACCCTGCCCACAATCCGGCAATAGCCGTTCTCATCCATGGTGGCGAGATCGCCGGAGTGAAGCCAGCCATCTTCGGTGATGACGCTGCGCGTCCCCTCGGGATTACGGTAATAGCCTTTCATCACCATGTAGCCACGCGTGCACAGCTCGCCAGTTTGACCCCGCAGGAGCGTGTCTCCGGTCGCCGGGTCGATAATCTTGATCTCGCTGTGTGGCAGCGGCCGTCCGATGGTGGCGACGCGCAGTTCGATCGGATCGTCGGTGGTAGTTTGGGTCAACACCGGCGAAGACTCGGTAAGGCCGTAGGCGATGGTCAGCTCCCGGCAATGCATTGTCTCTACGACTTTCCTCATGACTTCGATCGGACAGGGCGAACCGGCCATGATGCCCGTGCGTAGAGACGACAGATCGAAACGGCTGAACTCAGGATGTTCTAGTTCGGCGATAAACATGGTGGGGACGCCATGAAGTCCCGTGCAACGCTCCTGCTCTACCGCCTCGAGCGTGGCCAGCGCGTTGAAGTAAGGCGCCGAAATGATCATGGCCGTACCCGCCACCACACAGGTCATGTTGCCCAGCACCATGCCGAAACAGTGGTAGAACGGAACCGGGATACACAGCCGGTCGTGGTGGCCCAGCTTCATTGAGTTGCCGATGAGCAGCCCGTTGTTCACGATGTTGCGATGGGTGAGCGTCGCCCCTTTGGGAAATCCCGTTGTTCCCGACGTGTACTGAATGTTGATCGCCTCGTTGCAATCGAGCGACGTTTCCCGTTCGCGCAGCTCGGCTGAGGAGGTATGCCGTCCCATGCGGATGACCTCGCTCCACGCGTACATGTTGGGCGGAGCGCCGTCCCCGACGAACACCAGGTTCTTAAGATAGGGCAGGCGCTCGGAGCGCAGTAGGCCGGGGCGGCTGGTAGTGGTCTCAGGGCAGATGCTCGCCAGTGTCTCGATGTAGTCGCAATCCCGAAAGCCGCGAATCAGCACCAAAGTCGAACATTCCGATTGTTTGAGCGCAAACTCAAGCTCAGTGGAGCGATAGGCGAGATTAACGTTAACAAGGATTGCCCCGATCTTGGCTGTGGCGAATTGCGTCATCACCCACTGGGCGCAGTTCGTAGCCCAGATCCCCACGCGGTCACCCTTGCCGACCCCAATTCGCAGAAAGCCGCGCGCCGCGGCTTCCACCTCATTCAGAAACTCGCGATAGGTGTAGCGGAGCCGCTGTTCCCGGTCGACAAGCGCCAGTTGTTCAGGATAAAGCGACGCCGTATGGTCGAGGGCTTGGCCTACCGTACGGTCGAGAAGCGGAGGTCCCTCGTCACTGTAGTAGTAACTAAGGTTCGGATCGACGTCCTGCGCTACTTTCATAGCTGGCATAGCTGGGCTCGGCTCCTTCACCCGTTCACCTGGCTGCAATTAGTATGGCGGCACGTTCCGGACGCCGTTCCGAGTAGCCGAGGGGCGGACCATTGCGGTAATCGGCTGCGCTTCCCAAGTCAACGCGGTCACCCGCACGGCGGAATGGGATTATATCGCATCAGCAGACCGCTTACAGTCCGCAGTTCACTTTCACTCCGGGTTTGGGCAGCGCGTTGAGGCTGGCGAAGTGGAATTCGTATTGACCACCGGCCCGGAGTGCATATACTGGAACTCAGGCCGATGCGCCCGCTCAGGCTGGAGTGGCGGAACTGGCAGACGCAGCAGACTCAAAATCTGCCGCCGGTCACCCGGCGTGGGGGTTCAACTCCCCCCTCCAGCACCAGCCTCTTTTCAATACATTAGCCGAAGTCTTCTCTTTCAGCGTGCAGTAGCGTGCATGCTTTGCTATAATCAGCTCAAGCATGCAGGGGGCTTAAAACTCTATCGCCGGCACCCGAAAGACTGTGAAGGCAGATACAGGGAAGAGTTGCGCTCGGGTGAGTTTGAAGAGGGGCGGCGCGGATGGAAACGATGCCGTTGCCTGATCCACGCTGCAGGCACGCTCGTCGGAAAGTTCAATCGCAAGCCAACTGGAAAATTAACTGGGACGAGGCAAGAAGAGACCCGCTTTCTTTCAGACACGGCCCTGGCGGAATCCCTCAGCGCATCGGATTTCAGCTTCGGGATCTGAAAGTGTGGGTTGGGTTGTGGGTTGGAAAGAAGCCACCGAATCCCTCTCCTTGATCGACAAGCAGCTCGAAAAGAGCTCTACCCTCGAAGCTGCTCCATCTTCCAAAAGCGCTTCAACCCCTCCTCGTCCGCCGGCCCCGTCGCATCACTACCCATTCGAAAACGATGACCGTCCGGATCTTCCACATTCATTTCTCTCGTGCCCCACGGCATGTTCGTGGGTGGCAGGCGAATGAGCGCGCCGCTCCTCTTGTACTCCTCATGAAGCGCCTCCACGTCGTCCATGAAAACAGACATCCACATGACTGATTGGCCTTGCGCCCCCTCGCAGAGAAAGATCTCGACCTTGCCCCGCGTAACACAACCGAATGTCGGAGGAGTGCCCCAGTCCCACTTCTTCGTAAAACCCAGCTTGTGGACGTAGTAATCCATAGAGGCGGCAAAGTTCTTAACATTCAGAATTGGAACCACGCATTCAAATTGATTCGTGCAATCACTCCTCGTATTTCACGACCCGGGCTCTCGGCGTTTCAGCGGTCAACAATTGAAGTTATTGCAGGTCAGCACATTGCACTCAGGCAGCCACTACGAGGCCGCCTGCGGCCCGAATAACCTCCCCGCTGATCCACGCAGCTTCGTCGGAAGCCAGGAACACCGCCAACGGAGCGATATCTGTGACTCGACCGAGCCGGCCGAGCGGCGTTTTCCCAGCCAGAACGGCGCCGGCACCACCCTCAAAGGTCCCTGCGCCTACATTGCCTTCAGTTTCTGTATGACCTGGAGCAACGGCGTTGACGCGTATCTTGCGCGGCGCCAGTTCGAGCGCCAATCCCCTGGTCAGGGTTTCGATGGCGCCTTTCGTGGAAGCGTACAACAAGGCTCCCGCCACCGGATGCGAGCCGACGATAGAGCTGAGGTTGATGATGCTCCCGCCGTCGGCCCCAAACCGTTTGATCGCCTCCTGCACGGTGAGAATCGTCCCGAGAACGTTGATGTTGTAGTGGGTATGAAAGCTCTCTTCGGTAATCTCCGCGAAAGCGCCGAAGCGGAATACGCCAGCATTATTGACCAGGACGTCCAGTCTTCCGAACCGAGAATCCACTTCTTTAAATAGCCGCGCGACATCTGCGGCCTTGGACACGTCGGCCCCGACCGCGATCGCTTTGCCGCCGCTATCAATGATTGCCTGAGCGACTCGTTCGGCGCCTTCCCGGTCAGAGGAATAGTTCACGGCCACACGTGCGCCCTCAGCGGCCAACGCCGTTGCAATCCCACTGCCTATGCCTTTGGACGCCCCCGTCACGATTGCCACCTTGTCGGATAGTCTGCTCCTGTTCACCATGATGTCGCTCCAACTCCCCATGGACCCCGTACGTCCATCGCCGTGCATCGCACGTCGCTCTCAAGCTGTGAGTGTTGTTGAGACTATGCCCAACGTTGAATTGTACATCCTGAGGCGAATTGTCGGCCACTCGTACGGAGTTTAGTTTTAGACGCCGCTTGCTCCGGCCCCCTAACTAAGGGGAGAGAGGGTTGTGATCCAGGCTCAATCGTCAAAGTACTGGCGAGAATCGCCCCCGCGGTTGCCGACTTCAGGCGGGATCGCAGGCGAGACCCACCTTTGATTGTCTTTGATTTGCAGAGCGCGCCAGGCTTGCGGCTTCTAATTGAAGGTGTCCTCGCTTGTGCCGGTACCGATGCCGAGTCGCGCAAGGATGCGCGCCGGGCGGCATTGCTCACTGTTTCTGGGGCGCTGGCGATGGGGTGATCGTATCGATAAAGAGAATCGCGTCGTAAGAGCTGAGTGGAGACACCACTGCGGGCACTCGCCCGAAGCTAAGACTACGGGTTTCATGACCTGCTTGAAACCATTCATGGAGAACGCCAGCGCTGGGCAGTTCCCGAAGATCGAGCACGAAGCGCGGAATCGAGAGCGAGCTGAGGAGACTATCCATGCCCGAAGTGTCCGGCGGCAGTGGCACCCTCTCGGCCGGAAAACCTGCCGCGCCACTTCCGAAATAAGTGCCGATCACCACCATGTCGCGGTCGAGCGCCGACCGCAGGTAAAAACCGGCGGGTCTCCACCGAACGGAGGTCGCTGGAGGCTCCAAGGGGAGGGAGTGAAACGGCCGGCTTGGCGAACCCAATCTCACGACGCTGGTCTGCACATGTAAATCGTGCGCAAAGAAGAGAACCTTACCGTGGCGGGAACCCTCCCGCTGTTCGATCCACTCCAGATTGTCAGCCATCGCGAGTTCGCGCATTTCCTGCCGGTGTACCCATCGTTCAGCCGGTTGCATCTCTTCCGGCGATTCATCGGATCGCTGCCAATCGAATTCCACCGGTAGAGATCGCAGGAATGCGTCGTCCTGAGCCGCATTCAGGGCTTGATGAAGGCCCCAATCGTACTCGTCAACAGACGTGGCAGCCGTCAGCGAAGTACGTTCTCGCCGGATCAGCGCAACCATGTCCTGGATTTTTCCGGTGATGGCGTCTTTCTCAGGCGGCGTTAGCTTGGCATATCGATCGGTCCGGAAAAGCGGAATCACATCGGCCCATTGCTTGCGAAACTCGCGGCCGACGCCCGGATCGGCATGGCTCAAGAAGGTCAGAACTGTCTCGACCGATTGATATGCGTTGGGATCATACTGGCCCGTCAAATCAAAACCGTAGAGGCGAACCCGCCGCGCTGGTGGCTGGGCTGCGTTGTAAGAGCGCAGCCATTGAATGAGTTCGAGATTTTCGGAGTAGTCCCCGAACCCGTAACTAAAGGCGCCTCTTAAAGCGGAGCCGGTTTCCGTCGTTCGCCCGAGGACATGATCGTATAGGGGCTTTGAGTTACTGAGGCTCGTTTCGAGCGCAACAGCCGTGAATCCAAGTTGGGTGACGACGTGGCGGACCAATCTGTTCCGCATGGCCATCGGTTCGTGCCCACCATGAAAAGGCTCGCCGAACGCGACCACATGCGCAGTGCCGATGATGTTGCGCAGCGGTCGCAGGTCTGCGTCACCGGGAGCATCCTTGTCTGCCGAAACCAAGGTGTGGACGTGTCGGTGGGCCCACTGTTGGAAGGCTTCGGTCGGGGCGTTCTGCCCATAGACTGCGACCGCGTGCGCGAGCAGCGGTAGGACAAGATAGTTCGATCTAATTCGCGACACCCTCATACTTTACAGGCATAAGAAATTGGCTGGCTTGTGCAAACTCAGTATGCCTCAAAACCGAGCCGGGTGCCATACCGAACCCGAGTTGACGTGCCCACGCCCGCGATCGTACAACAAACGTGGAAAATGCCGCACGGGGCCGTTCTCTCTTGCCGCAGCGTCGACGGAAGCGAATCATTAATGCCTTTCGAGAGAACGGTGGCGGAAGTGCCTTCTACACTGACGACATTAGTTCGCGTGCCTATCACGGCAAAACCGTCGTTCTAGTAAACCAGGAGACAGCCAGTGCGGCTGAAGGATTTGTTGCCAACTTAAAGGGAAAACCAAATGCCACAATCATTGGCCAGCCCACGGCAGGCGCAGTCGTAGGAGCGGAACCATTCCCGATTTCCGGCGGCTGGACAGTCATAGTGCCCACTCATGCGGCTTGGCGTCCCGGCGGCAAAATTTAACGAGATGAAAAGAGCGTTCCCGACGTTACAATCCCTCTCAGCCGCGAGGATCTTTGTCGCGGGAGGGACCCGGTTCTAAGGAAAGCTTTGGACCCGGTGGTGCCTTAACCGGTTTTCGATAGGGCCTTCAAGTCCATTGGCTTCAAAGGGAAAAATGAAACGACGCGTTCTTCTTCAATCATTGGGTTCGGCGGGTCTAGGCTTCACTCGCACGGCTGGTCTTGAAGAAGAATCAAGATCAGCCCGGACAGACTCCGAGACCAGGGGGCGCCGACCCGGTAATCTCGACCTTTCCTCACTTCCAAACCTCTGTGCGCACGAACACTGGGGGTCAATCGGCTCGATTGGGATGGTTCCCGAAGGCTTTCGAGCCGACGTGGAGCAGGGAGCGACTCCTAGAGGGAAAACGGGACTTTTCGACATACTGCTGGACCCTTATTTTCGAGGATTCCTGGCCGCGAGTGGCGTAACGCCCGACGACCTCGCCAAGCGGGCCGGTGTGGCGAGCTTCAGAAGCCTGGCGGAGAAAGCGCCCGCTCAGGCACTCCAGCTGCTCCGGCCGGCAATCGCCCCACAGGAACTTAGCGGCACGTACCAATGTATCCGCCGGGGCCTCCTCGCACTCTATGGAGTTGACATCTCTTCGGATGAATCCGGTGCCATATCTCGCCTCGACAGCGCGATTGGCCGGAACTATGCCCAGATGTTCACCTGGTACCGTGCCGCAATGAAGAGGGCGGGCTTCACCGAACTCGTTCGGATTGTCCATCCGGAATATTACGTCCGCCAGGAGTCTCCCCAGACTGCCGCGCAAGAGGCGAGCTTCACGCGTACCATTATGCGCATCGACCCACTGCTGGAGCTTTTCCCAAGGGATTCCAAGCGAAGGGACGGCCTTGCCGCCATTACCGGTATCGAGCCTAAGGACCCCGCCACTTGGCGATCTTTCATTGGGAAGTTGTTCGATCTGGCCGCGGCACACAAGGCACTAGGAATAAAGCAGCTTCAGGCCTATACCCGTTCACTCGAATTCACCCCTCGCGGCGATAATGAAGTAGTGTGGAGCGGCGCTCTCTCGGCGGCAGAGGTCCGCGTTTTCCAGGACTGGGTGATGCACGAATGCTCCAAGCAGGCGAATGAGCGCGGCTGGGTGCACCAGATCCACGTAGGTACGAACAACATCACGGAGTCCTCTCCCTTGCCGCTCGCTTCCCTGGCCAGACGCTATCCGCGGATGAAGATCGTCATGCTGCATTGCTGGCCCTTCCTGAGGGAGTCAGGATGGCTGGCAAAGTTTCATAGCAACATTTATATCGATACCTGCTGGCAGCCGGTCCTCAATCCCGCTTTCTTCCTCGAAGCCATGGCCGGCTGGTTGAACTACGTCCCGAGCCACAAGATTACCTGCGATCACGACTCCACCTCGGTTGAAATGGCCGTGGGCTCATCGCTGTTCACGCGCGAGATTCTGGCCGAGGTCCTGGTTGATCGCACGGCGCACCTCGGCATTGGAGACCGCGATTTGCGGCGGATCGCACTCGACATGCTTCACAACAATATGGTCAGTATTTATGGCGTGGGGCAGACGGTCGATAGAGGGTACACAGGAGATTGAGAAAGCTCTCTCGCGGATCACGTTTGGAATTTGGAAGAATGGGTGAGACTATTAAAGTAGAGATCAATAGGAGCGCAAGCATGAAATATCGGATTGGCATGTGGGCGAGTGCAGGCTTTATCGTAGCTGGCTGCTGGGCAATTTATGCTTTGGCAACCACACCTCCAGCGTTGACCTCTGCCGACCCGATTATGATTCTCGTCCGATTTACTTGCCCAATTGCGCTTCTTAGCTTTTATCCGATTCGTCTTTATTGGGTTCTTGTTGCAAATGCCGCGACGTATGCGTTGGTCGGTCTGACCGTCGAGGCCCTGCGGCAAAGACTGACTCAGATGAAATAACTCAGATCAGCCCCCTACCAAATTTCAAAATGCACTACCGGGCACTGGCTTGCCTTGGCCACAGGCAAAAGCGGTTGACTTCCGGGAATCGAGGTCTGCGGCAGCTACTTGCCTTACTTATACGCCGGTATCCCGGTCGCCCTTTCTCCGATAATCAAGGTATGAATGTTATGAGTACCTTCATAGGTATAGACCGATTCCAGGTTGCACATGTGGCGGAAAATCGGGTACTCGTCGGCGACGCCGTTAGCCCCCAGGATATCGCGGGCGGCGCGGGCAAGATCGAGGGCCATTTTGACGTTATTGCGCTTCAGCATGGAGATGTGGGCGAAGTCGGCGCGGCCCTGATCCTTTAGTCGGCCCACCTGTAGCGCCAGCAATTGCCCCTTGGTGATCTCGGTGATCATATCGGCGAATTTCGCCTGCACAAGCTGATGACTGGCGATGGGTTTATTATCAAACTGGGTGCGGGATTTCGCATACTCGAGCGACTCGTTGTAGCACGCCATGGCGGCGCCGATTGCTCCCCAACCGATGCCGTATCGCGCCTGGGTCAGACAGCTTAACGGGCCCGTGAGACCTTTCGCGCAGGGCAGCATGTTGGAGGCAGGCACTCGGACATCCTGGAGCGACAGAGTAGAAGTCACTGAAGCACGCAGCGACCACTTGCCCTTGATATCGCGGGCCGAGTAGCCGGGCGTACCGGCCTCCACCAGGAATCCGCGGACCGCGCCTTCTTCGTCGCGCCCCCACACCAAGGCCACGTCGGCAATGGTGCCCGAGGTGATCCAGGCTTTTTCACCGTTCAGGATGTAGTCGCTGCCATCTTTGCGGGCGCGGGTCCGCATTCCGCCAGGGTTCGAGCCGAAGTCAGGCTCGGTAAGTCCGAAGCAGCCTAGTTTTTCCCCGGCGGCCATGGCGGGCAGCCACCGGTTTTTCTGCTCCTCCGAACCGTAGGCATTGATCGGATACATCACCAACGCGCCCTGCACCGAGACGAAGCTGCGCAGGCCGCTGTCGCCGCGCTCGAGCTCCTGCATGATCAGGCCGTATTCCACATTCGACATGCCGGCGCAGCCATACCCCTCCATGTTGGCGCCGAAGAGGCCGAGTTCGGCCATCAGCGGGACCAGATGCTTGGGGAACTTCGCCTCGCGGTTCCATTCCTCGATGTGCGGAATCACTTCTTGCTCCACAAACTCGCGTACCGTCTGCCGCACCAGCTTTTCCTGATCGCTGAGCAGCGAATCAATTTCCAGGTAATCGACGCCATGAAAGGCAAACATGAAGCACCTCAGCGGGATTCAGTGATGAGGTCACTGAGCGACCGAGCCCTCGGCGTATTGTACCAGCGAATGCGGCGCCCTGCTTGGTCTACGCTTGCCAGACGCAAAAGAGGAGGGATCTACAGGTCTGCGGGCCCGATGCCAGGCTTCGAGATGATCGTAGAGGAGTTCTATGGTTATATAATGAGACTATGCAGGTCTAACTCAGGAGGTGCCCGCCATGCCCGGCCGGAATGACCCCTGTCCTTGCGGTAGTGGCAAGAAATACAAAAAGTGCTGTCTCCTGCGCGATGAGACTGCGCGTGGAGAGCACAAGGTCATTCCCTTTGTCCCGCCCCCTGCCAGCGATCGCTCGTCGGGCCCGGCCGGCGACGTCTCAGATCCGGAGGAATTCAATCCGGAAGAATTACTGAAGGAAGTGGAAAAGGCAATCGACGACGAGGAGATGGTTGAACTTGCAGAAGCCATGGGCGACTGCAGTGACGAAGATGAGGATCGGATCATCGAGGACCATATGGAATTGATGGACTTACTGGAGCGCGGCTCCGAGACTGGTGAGATGATCCCGGAACACAAGGCTGACGAACTGGTCTTTGGGCTCCATCCGGAACTGCTGAACTGGGAAGATGAAGATTACGAACGGGCGAAGCAGGATGATGAAGTAGATTGGCGTCTTCATCGAACTTTGGATGCCTTGGTGATCCGGCGCGCCACAGATCCCTCGCTTCCTGACGGAGACGCGATCCGCCGTCTCAAGAAGAAGGGCATCACGACGCCGGAGGCGATCCACAGTGTTGCCAGGGTACTTGCCAATGATATCTGGCATCGCATGCAGCTCCCGAGCGAGAAAGAGAACATGGCCGCGCCCGGAGAACTGCCACTCAGCCTGGAGGCTAAGGCTGACGCGCTGACGAAGAAGACGAATCGCGAGATTTCGAGGCTGGGACGCCGTTAATCTCCAGGTCAGGCTCGACTATTCGAGGCCCCGGTCCCTCTTCCCCAGAGAGTAATGTGAATCAGCAAAGTGACCGCAGCAGGCGAAGCTCCACGCTGGTGCAGGAATTCCGCAAAACTGATGCGGTCGTATTTCTCGATTGTCGCAGGCGGCCAGCCGGGGGCCTCCGGGTCGCCGATCTCATCAAGCGCCGGGGATAACGTGTTTCTGCCTCATGCCATTCAGCGCGAGGCTTCTCTCCGCGGGCGTGAGATTGAAAGGCCACGCGGCCTCCTCCCCTTCGCCCACGATGAATCGCCTGCAGCGCAAGTAGTAAACGCGGACGAGTCCTTGTGGGAAAGAACGGCTTGAGGGTAGATTGAACGGCCTGAGGTATCTCAGGGTGAGCTCATGGTTCTCGGGAATGAACATGGCGCCGGCATCGGCCCACAATCCGTCTGAGAAAGGCTCACGCAGGGTTTGGACCAGTCCTCCTGGCCGCATTGTGGCTTCAAGCGAGGTGACATCGTGGCCGGCACCGGCGAGTTGGTGAGTAGCGGCAAGCCCGGCCAGGCCGGCGCCAATCACCACCACTCGCTTGGGCTTGTCCGTCCTGCCGAGATTCTGTTCGGGCGCCGGGCCTAACGTGCGGGATGACAGCGAAAGTGCGGCCAGCGCGCCCTGCTTCAGAACCTCACGTTCGAATTCCCGATTCTTTAGTGAGTAGCATTCCCGGACCTTCGATCTTGACGATGTTCTTGTCCAAGTCAACCCAGCTTGCGTCCTGGAGGAACAGGCTTGATTCCTGTGGTTCGTCAGAATACTACTTCACCCACCCGATCACGTTGCGCCCGTCAGTGAGCTCCACCGGAACGTAACCGCTAATCTCGTGGAAGACTCGCTCCATATCGACGACCTTGATTCCGCTGTGTGACACGCAAGCGACGCAACACTTTGCCAGGGAGGTCGTTGGTCTCAAGGAAGGCCAATAGGACATCTACGAGACCACCGTCCGGAGTAAAATCTCAACTGACTATGAAGAAACCCTACACTCCCAAGCAGGGGCAGTATCTGGCGTTCATTTATTACTATGGAAAGATCCACCGGCGCGCGCCCTCGGAAGCCGACATGCAAGAACACTTCCGGGTCTCCCCGCCGTCTGTTCACCAGATGATCTTGACGCTGGAAGCCCACGGACTCATCGAACGGACGCCGTGGCAAGCTAGGTCTATCCGTCTCCTCATTCCTCGTGAGGAGCTACCTGACCTAGAGTAGACGACCGCTCTGTTCAGTTCATGTAGGTTTTTGCCGCGCACAGCGGCCAACCTTGTTTACGGAGGAGAATTTGATCAACCTATTCGATTCAAAGAGATTTTTCGCGGGCGTGTTCCTTCTGATGGCGTCTTTTGCCAATATCCGTCTTTATGCGAGTAAGGAACAGGCTTCCCACGGAAAAGTAGTTTTTAACATCAAGGACTTCGGGGCGACGGGAAACAAACCTGACAATGCCCTGCCGGCGATCCAGAAGGCCATCGATGCCGCCGCCATCAAGGGAGGGACCGTGTACTTTCCGCCGGGCGAATACACTTCCGGAACAATTCGCCTGCGCAGCCACGTGAATATTTACCTCGAAGCCGGCGCCACACTCTATGCGTCGGAGAAGCCCAACGACTTTGCTGTGCAAAAGGTCAAGTCAAAGGACGCCTTGCTGTTCGGCGAAGACCTTGAAGACATCTCCATCGGAGGCCGGGGCACCATCGACGGCCAGCAAAAGTACTTTTGGGCGCCAGATACCATTGAGCGGTCATTCAGCCACAAGGTTTTGGTGGAAACCTTGGGCAAGTCGCAAATGCGCAGCTATCCAGCGGGCTTTCCCAAGCAACAGGATTATCCTCATCTGTTGTGGCTGGGACGCTGCCGTAACGTGAGGATCACCGGGCTCGCGTGGCTCCACTCGCCCAGTTGGTCCTTTGCGCTCTTTGCCTGTTCCCGCGTGGTGATCGATGGCATTTACATTTACACAAGCCTGAAAGAGGCGGTTTGGGCAGACGGTATCGACATTGTCAGCAGCCACGACATCAGCATTTCCAATAGCACGATCGAAACCGGCGATGACTGCATTGCCATCGTCTGCGGCATTCCTGAATGGGGCCCTGACTATCCCACTGAAAACATAACGATCACCAATTGCCGGTTTTCTTCCGCCTCGGCCGCTATCAAATGCACGGAGGGGAACAGCCGTCTCATCCGGCATCTGGTGATAAGCAATTGCGTAATCTTCGACTGTAATCGCGGCATCACCCTGCAGATTGCCACCGGCGGCACTGTTCGCGATGTGGTGATCTCGAATATCACCATGGACCTCCACCGCTTCGATTGGTTCTGGGCGGGTGATGGCAACGCCTTCAATTTTGAGATCCATCGAACCAGTGAATGGAATAAGGAGCCACCCAAGCCCGGCGAACCAGGCCCCGGCTTGATCAAAGACGTCATCATTCGCGACGTGATCGTGCACTGCCAAGGGACATCCCGGATCGAGGGCCATCCGGAAAGACCGCTTGAGGGAATAACCTTCGAGAATATCAAGTTCTTCATTTCGAGCGATCCGAAAGCGCCGTATGACACGGCGACCTCTGCCATGATTTTCCGCCGCGCGAAGAACTTGAGACTTCGGAACATCGAAGTGTACTGGGACAAGCCCACCTACGACAAATGGGAGAGCGCCCTCCTGGTGGAGGATGTCGACGGGCTCCAGCTTGACGGCTTCACCGGGAATGCCGCCTGGCCGGAGCAGAATATTCCCGCCGTTCAATTGAACCGGGTGAAGAACGCCAACATAGACAGGGCCGTAGCGCCGGCGGGCACCAACGTCTTCTTGAGGATCGCGGGCGCTGACGCTCACGACATTCATCTCTTCGGCAACGATTTCCACCAAGCCAAAACTCCCTATGCCCTTGGCCCGGAGGTGACGCCTGCAAGCGTTACGGCCTTAGACAATTTCTTGCCTTCCAAATAGCGCCGGAGACGGGGAGAAAGTCGACCATTCTGGCGGCTGTTGTGGAGAAAACTAACCCGGTAAAGCGGCGGTGCTTCGGGTTGCTCCTGTAGGGCGCTTCAAAAAATAAGCGCTTTTCTCCTCTTGACTTCGGGTGTAGCGGGGCATACAGTCAATACTGCACTGCAGTATACCCTGGTTGGAAAGGGGAATAACCTATGGAAGCTAGAGCAAGAGAGTCATCGAAAGCCTCCTCGCCGGTAAGTCACATGGCGGGTTGGACTCGTCAAGGAGTCGAAAGTTTTGTGGCCGCCCAGAAGGTTCTATTAGATCTCATCGCTGAACAGAATGCACTCGTCCTGGGAATGGTGCGGAAGCGTCTGAGGGAACCCAATTTGGGGCCAATCAATACAATCGCCAAAATCGCTGACAAGGGTGTGGAGAATCTCGCCGCTGCCGGGAAGATCCTGCTGGACTTAGCTGCCCGCGAGACCGCCTTGGTGGTGGATGGGGTAAAGGAAGGACTACGGCTTCCAGCGGCCGCCGGTGCGGTGGCTAATGTGGTACGGTACCGGGTTGACGCGTTGATGGACATGCAGAAGCGCTTGCTCGACGTGACCGCCGAGCAGACCCACGAGTTTGCCAAATCCTACGAAGAAGGGAAGAACTTGCTGGTCGGCGTGAGCGCCAGCTTGGCCGAACTGGTGCGCCTCGGGATCGAGGGCTTCGTCGAGACCGAGAAGAAGTTCCTCGACTTGACTGTACACGAAGCGACCACCGCCAAGGCGGGCAAAGAGGGCCGCAAGTCCACCGGGGAGCGGTCCGAGGCCGTGACGCATCTGGCGCAGCAAGGCGTCGAGAAATACATCGATGCCCAGAAGAAGATCCTGCATCTGGCCATCGAGCAGATAGAGTTCGCCGGCAAAGCCACCGGCGAGAGTCTCGAAGCCGCAGGGAAAGAAGCTCGCACATCTTTGGGTGAGCTGACCGAAAAGAGCGTTCAGAATTTCGCGAGGGCTCAGAAATCGCTGATGCACCTCGCCACTAAACCCACTAAGGCGTCGCCTACGGAGGAAACTCCGAAGGCCTCCCGCGCCCGGGCGAGGGGTAAGAAACACCCCGTCGAAGTGCATGAAGCCGCTTGATTACAGGCACTATTTGATTGCCTAGTGCTCAATCAGCACATCTACTCCCCCGCCGCCATCCAAGACGATATGGGCGGACACTGTAGTTCCGTGTCCGCTTCCTTCGATGGCTTGGATGGATTCGACATCGTCAAAGGAAATCTTCTCATTCTCGGTTTTGTCACCGGCCGCAAATTGAATGACGAACCCTTTACGGGTGACCAGGCTCAATCGGCCTCTGATCTTCTTATTGTGCAGCTTTACTTGGACCATCGTGTGGGGCGGCATGGCCTGGATGCGTTCCCTCACTGTCGGAGCCTTCTCGGGGCCAGCCTGCGGCACAGGCGGCACACCCGCGGCCGTCGTGTTTAACCAAGTGGCCAATACCGCAACAAACGTGGTCGCGATGGCCCTTCGCGCGAGCGAATACGTGGACTGTGACAGGGTGCATCGAGACGTCTTGATCGCTATCTTCATGTCAATTTCCTCACTCATCGGGGCGCAGGATTGTCGTACCTGCAGTCGCCCGATCAGAGGCAATTGAATGACCAATTCCCAAATAGGCCAGTTTCTAGCGTACTCTACGAGTTGGGGATCCAAACCTCGCGCATGCTTGCCGAGGAGTGAAGCCGTGGGGTGACAGTGTCGTCCTAAGACGACACTCGCTGGCAAGACGGAACCTTCTTAACCCTGTCGTGGAGGCTTCACGCTTCCGTTAAGATGAATTCCGTCCCCAAGTGTGCTCTGTGATCTTGGTGACCACGCTAACTATATGTTCCTGAGCAGATCGAACTTGAGCAGATCGAACTTGAGCAGATCGAACTCATTCAATCGTGGTCGGCACGCAGGGTGCCGTTTACGGGGAGAAGTTTATGAGACGTCGTGACTTTGTTTCGGTGCTCGGCCTCGGTGGTTCTTTGCTGCTCCGAGGCAAGGAAGAATCACCCCTTGCGGAAGGCTCTAGGCCCACGCCAGCTGATAACGGTGCAGCAACGCCGCGCCCCAAGATCGGATCCGTGAGCTGGAATTTCCACAGCCTCTCCCCTGGCGGCCACCCGGAAGAGGCCATCGATATCATTGGCAGTTTGGGGTTCGAGAGCATCGAACTCATTGCCAACTCCCGCAAGGACGTCGACGAGTATTGGACGGACTCGACCATCGACCGCATCAAGAAACAGCTGGAGCGGAATCGACTGCTGGTTAATCAATACCCGTTTTTTCAGCCCGTGGTGGAGGGATTGACCAGCACCAACGCCGAAGAGCGGGAACGCAGCCTCGACTATTTCGAGAGGGGCTGTCTCATCGCCAAGAAACTCGGGGCTCCGATGGTCAATATCGTTGCGCCCTGGGCTCGGGAACTCAAAGCCTCAACCGGATACCTGCCCCGCTACTTTATGGACGATCCCAAACGGGGCGAGAAATTCCATATCGACATTGCCCCGGGGTATGACTTCGGCCGCCTGTGGCCCCTTTTTGTGGAGACGATCGAAGCTTGCCTCGCGCGCGCAAAAGCTCACGGCATGAGGTTCTCAATCGAAAACCACACCCACACCATGCTTCCCGTCACTGACAGTTTCTTGCGCCTTTGGGATGCCATTCGAGATCCGGCTTTGGGTTTCAATCTCGACTGTGGTTGGGCCATGAATCAGCGGGAGTATCCGCCCATCGCCATGCGCAAGGCCAACAAGCAACTGATGAACCTTCACCTGCGCGATATCGATGCTACGATGCGCGAGTACGTTGCCATCGGCAAGGGAGTGATGGACTTCAAAGCCATCGCGGATGTGGTGAGAGCCATCGGTTTCGGGGGCTCCCTTTCCCTCGAGCAAGATGGGTCCAGCGAGGATATGAAGGCAACATGCCGCCGATATGTGAATACGATGAAGGCATATCTCTCCTGAAAATGCATGCGGCCTCTCTGAAGCTTACCAGAGAAGACCGTGCACACCTCATAGGGTTTGGTGACTTACCGTCTGGTGGCAGCACGCTATGCCTTTCTTCGGGTAAGCCCGGCGCGATAAAATAGTCTCGAAATCACTCAGGAGGCAAAATCAGTCATGACTTATTACGGAGCAAAAGAGCTCGCGCGATCGTTCCGCACGGTCCGCGATAATACGATCACAATTGCCCAGGAGATCCCGGAAGAGAAGTACGGCTTTCGTCCGGCGGAGGGTTGCCGCTCGATAGCGGAGATGCTGGTGCACATTGCGGTGATGACGCGCGTGCCGGAACAGATCCATGCGGTCGAGCACCGCAGCACCCTGGTTGGCTTCGATTTCTTCGGGCTCAGGGGCAAGCTGCAAGCAGAAGTGAAGGCGCCGCGCACCAAGGCGCAGGTAGTGGAACTGTTGCGCACCGAGGGCGAGAAGTTCGCCAAGGTTCTGGAAGGCGCCTCGGAGGCCTTTTTGGGCGAGCAGGTCGAGTACCCGGAAGGGATGGAGCCGCGGGTGAAATCGCGGTTCGAAATGCTTATGGCGCCCAAGGAACACGAGATGCATCACCGCGGGCAGTTGATGGTGGTTGAGCGGATGCTCGGTATCACGCCACACCTTACGCGACACATGGAGGAGCGGATCGCGGCCATGCAGTCGGCACAGGCGGGCCGATAGAAATCAGGAGACTGGCGGCGGGTTGATACAATCCGCCGCCAATCACATCATAAACTGGTTTCACTGGGCCGCATAACGGCCATAACCGTACGGCGCCGTGTAACCAGAATCGGGTACTTTGACGATCACCCTCGATAAATAAACGGCATAGGGTGGAGCCAAGTCGCTCAAGCGGGTAGGGGGTAGCGCGGAGGTAGGCGTAGTTGGCCTCCCTCCGCGGTTCTTAACATAGAAACATCAACCATGATATTAACATCCAGAGATGAAACTCCGTTGACAGACGAAGCGCCGCAGACGAACGCAAGAACGCGTACGTCTGCGCTACCCGCTTTTGGCTCGTCGCCGCCAAACTCGCGGTCACAAGGACGGTATGCGGGCTTACCGCCAAGTGGCGGCAGGTTGCAGAGTACAGTGTCCATGGGTGGCGCAGACGTCGATGATTATTACGGTAAACTGCGTTTCATTCTACCCCTCCGCGCGTACTCCCACAGCCAGTAACCACATGCTTAGAAGTCAAAATATGCACCAACCGCGCTTCTGTTTAGCCGGCGACATTATGGAACCACGGAAAGCAGCTCTGTCCCATGCATTGACTTTGGACCTTTGCGGATGCAGTATTACGCACAAAGAGGCAAACGACCGGGGGGGTATGTTGCCTGGGGGAAACACGTGCGGCCTAGACACGCTTGTCACGGCTACGGCTTTGTGGTGGTGATTATTTGGTGAAGAAGCGTCTGTCGGCCGAATGCGAGGCCCTCCGGCCGGGCAGGCGTAGGGCTTTCGGGATCGGGAGAAGATCATTATGATAGATTGTATCGAGGGCGGCTGATGCTCGTAACCAAACTGATTCTGAAGAATTGGCGGAATTTTCGTTCGGTTGACGTGGAACTACGCCCGAGAGTTTTCGTCGCAGGGCCAAACGCCTCCGGCAAATCCAATTTGCTTGACGTATTTGTTTTCCTCAAAGACATTGCGAAGCCTAGCGGCGGCCTGCAGAATGCGGTCACTGCGCGTGGAGGGATATCGAAGCTGCGATGCCTCGCAGCAAGAAAGTACCCGGACGTTGAGCTTGAGGTGCATCTTGCTGAGGACGGTAATAAATGGTCTTATGCCATCGGTATCAAACAAGAAGCCCGTGGTTACCGGCAACCATACTTGGCATATGAGAGGGTCACTAAGGGGCACGAAGTAGTTTTAGACCGTCCCGATCCCGACGACTCGGACGACCCTCTTCGTCTTACTCAAACCCATCTCGAGCAAATAAACGCGAACGCTGAGTTCAGAGAGCTGGTCCGTTTTTTTGATTCAGTGAACTACCTTCATTTGGTTCCCCAACTCCTGCGGCACCCTGAAGCCTTCTCTGGACCTGGAATTCCTGGCGATCCTTATGGTCGAAGTTTTCTTGAGCGAGTTGCTAGAACTTCCGATGGCACGCGAAAGGCACGACTCAACAAGATTGAGGCAGCGCTACGTATAGCGGTGCCACAGCTAAAGGAACTCACGGACGTTAAAGACGAGACGGGCATTCCTCACTTGGAAGCTGTGTACGAGCACTGGCGCCCGCATGGCGCAAAGCAGAGAGAGGATCAGTTCTCAGACGGAACCCTACGCCTCATAGGACTGCTATGGTCTCTGCTGGAAAGTGACTCCATGCTACTCCTCGAAGAGCCTGAGCTTTCGCTCAATTCCGGGATCATTCGAAAGTTGCCTGCGTTGATGTACAGGGTACAGAAACAGAAGAAACGCCAGATGCGCCAGATAGTGATCAGTACTCACAGTTCTGATCTACTCTCCGACGCGGGGATAAGTGGCGAAGAGGTACTGCTGCTGACGCCTGACGAGGACGGCACGAGAGTGGAGCTGGCCTCCTCAATTAGTGAGATAAGGGACTTGCTGCAAGGTGGCCTAACTATCGCCGATGCGGCACTCCCACGGGTCGTACCCCGTAACATGGCACAACTGGATCTATTTGAATGAGCCCTGCAATCCCTCTAAGCCTCGCCTTCGAGGACGAGCTAACAGAGTTGCTGGCACTTAAAAATACTTCGGACTATTCCAAACGAGTATGCCACCGGAACGATTTACAACCGCGGTGGCAATGGATACCTCAAGAAAAACATCAACGGCTTCAACAACGCCGCAAGGGGAGTGCCATATTTAGTGGGAACAGATCTTGATAGGTACGATTGCCCCCCCGCTCTCATTTCTGATTGGCTGGCGCATCCAAAGCACCACAATCTATTGATCCGTGTTGCGGTTCGCGAAGCTGAAGCTTGGGTTCTTGCCGATCGCGAAGGCTTCGCGTCTTTTCTCGGTATTAGTGCCGCGAAGATACCCGAAGATGTCGAAGAGCTGGCCAAACCGAAGGAGACATTGATTCAGCTCGCGCGCACGTCTCGCAAGAGAAGCGTGCGCGATGATATTTGTCCACCCCCCCATAGCACGAGCAAAGTTGGACCGAACTACAATGCGCGTCCCGGCGGTTTTGTCAGTCAGAGTTGGAATCCGAATGTCGCGAAGTTGGCATCGACGAGCCTCAATAGGACAATAAATCGCCTTATCGCATTTCGCCCGCAATGGTCTATTTCTGCTTAGAGACTGGTTTTCCACCCGCGCACTTTTGGTAAACGATAAAGTGTCCTGCCGTCTACGAGCCCAGTGCGTGTGGGGCATGCGCCACACGGGCAGGAGGCCCGCCACGCACCGGCAGCATTATATGTCTTCGATCAGCTTTCGGCGTGGTCAAGCCCATGACTCGCCAGAAGCGGGTAGCGCGGAGGTAGGCGTAGTTGGCCTCCCTCCGCGGTTCTTAACATAGAAACATCAACCATGATATTAACATCCAGAGAAATAAATCCATTGACAGACGAAGCGCCGCAGACAAACACAAGAACGCGTACGTCTGCGCTACCCTCTCCTCGTCACAACTGTTATCCTAGTAGTTTCAGGTGGGGTATTTTCGCGGTTCTCGGCACGGAAATTTAAGAACACACCAAAGATTGAATCTTTATGAGCATCACGCCCCAATTCAAAACCTATCCTACGCAAGACCAATTCGCCCACATGACCGGACCTAGTTTCATCCCAGCACCATCCAAATCCCAATGTGCTGACACCCGCTCAAATCGCGCACTCCAATAGCCAGGGTTATATCAATGGCGTTCGCGTGTTTTCGCCGGAGGAAATTGCCCAGACGCGCACTTTCGTCGACGCCCTCATCGGCCGCGTGCTCGCCCAGGGTGGCAGCAGTTATTCGGTGAAGCATCCACCCCTGAATAGATGTGCGCGTTTGGGACCTGATCACCAACCCGCGCATCACCGTCCTCGTTGAATACCTGCTCGGCGAGGACGTGGCCGGGTGGGGGGCGCATTTCTTCTGCAAAATGCCCGGGCAGGGCAAAATCGCTGGCGTGGCATCAGGACGCGTCCTGAATCGGCCTCTGACCCCTTCCAAAACCCTGACGGTATGGTCGGCCATCGACGACGCCGATGTGGAGAACGGCTGCATGAAGTTTGTGGCCGGCTCCCATCTTAAGGGTCATCTGCACCTACTGGCGGAGCTCTGCCAAGGAAGAGAACGTGCTCGATCAAACAGTTGAAAACGCCGAACAGTATGGAACGGTGGTCTCAAACGAACTCAAGGCCGGCCAGGTTTCCATCCACTCCGACCTGCTCCTGCATAGCTCCGAGGCCAACCATTCGAAGCGCCGCCGCCGGCGCTCGGCGCGCACCTGCGCGCCAACGCCGCCGAGTACGCGACGGCCCTGGCCGCGGAAGACTCCGGCGTGGTGAGCTACGTGAACGTCCACGCCGCCCGTTTCATCCGGAGCTCGGGTCGTCGCTGAAGGCCGGATTCGTCGTCACCATCGACTACGGCGACACCACCTGGGGCCTGGTCCAGGGCGCCCGGCGCGGCGAGTTCCCCTTCCGCGTCTACGGCGAATGGCGGGACTATCTCCCGCGGCCCAACGACCCCTATTCCGCGCCGGGGACGCAGGACATGACGGCGGACGTGAGCTTCACCGACCTGGCCCGGGCCGGACGGCAGGCCGGCCTGGAGGTGCTCCACTTCGGCCCCGAAAGGGACGTGACCGGCGACGACCTCTCGCAGCTGCTCCCGGCCGCCGCCGATTGCGAGCCCGTCGCGATGTTCCTGGGGAATCCGGTGTTCAAGGTGCTGGTCCTCGGAGCTCGGCCAACCGACGTCTTCACGGGCCCGCTCATGTCGTCCCTGCCCCTTTCGAGCAGAGAGCAGGACGTCCCGAAGACCCGGCGCCCGAGATCTCGAACATCGAGAAGGCCCTCTCCTCCCTCGGACCGGAAGCGGCGGCCCCGCCTTCGGGCGAGGCAGCAATACGTACTGGAACCAAGCAGGGCACAGCTCCACATTTGTGAGGGTAAATTTCCCTGCGTGCTGTGTTGGAAAAGGATTGGGACGGGCTTCTATATAATATTTTCAGCAGCCCTTTAAAAAATATTGAACCGTTCAAACCATTTTATCATAGTTACGATCAATGATCATCAAAGAATATAAAAGAGGTCTCTTATGTTTTTAAATAAATTATCTATAGAGAAATCCCCTCAAAAAAATATTAATGGGAAAAAGTCGGGCACTAGACTACATGGAATTGGCAGCAGGGATGCAGATCGCAATGGATGTTCGATTCTTCTGAAGAATTTTTCGTATGATAGATTGGATGATGGAGAAAGTTTTGTCTGCAGAATTTATATTATGATAACAGGTTAGATTACGAATGAATGATTTCAAATCTCTTAGAAGGCCCGGATAAATTTAATGAAGAGGCATCTAAGACGGCTGCGCTCAGTAAATCATTAACTAAACCAATTTGCTTTATATAATCTCAAAGATAAAAATCAAAAAATCACTTACTAGTCATTAATTAAAAATACGGATTCCATTACTTTTACATCAGATAAGGGAAAGAAAATTTTAAATTTATTTTTAGAAAATTCCAATCTCAATTTTTTTTGGATTTTAGCTGTAGTCTCTGCATTTTTACCTGGAAGAACTATTACAATATGAGGCTTATCTTTTTCATCCAGTTTAAAGAGTAATTCATCTTCGGCGGCACCTTTTCTATTATAGTTTTTTGCTGCTTTATATAAAAAATTTCCTGACGGTTCCGCAATAAATCCCATCCAATTATCAATATTAATCCAATTGCATGAAATAGTGTTTATTTCAGCTCCGGATCTTTCTTTAACAATTTTTGAATTTTCCTTCCACAATATATTTCGTTCCCCACCGGTAAATTGATGATTTTCAACTGCCATTAAATACCACATATTTGAATGAGGACTTACATTTTTATTTGGGATTTCAATAAATATTATTGATTCCGAATTACTCTCGACAATTATCTTTGATTTTCTTTCATTGTTATTGGAGAATAGATCTAATTCAGCCTGAAAACCACCATTTACATTTTTGAAATCTTTTAAAACAGCTCTACCTTCAGCATCAATAAAACTTGATGTATTAGGAGAAGTAAAGAAATTTTGAGAAATAGATTTACCTTTTAGGGGGTAAACAAGAGCCATTATTTTTGAACCGTAACTTAAGGTAACTAATTCGTTTTGAGTTCGTTGTACTATTAACCCGACATCAGGATAGTGAGTAACATGCTCTTTTAACTTAATTCCCGCCTCATATGGGAATCCGGAAATTTGATTTTGAAGGTATGCGAAAGCTATTCGTCTCGCCTCAACAGCCTCTCTATAAAATCCGTTTGGACAACTTTCACCGACAAATCGCCCATCGCCATTAATAGCTTGACGTTTTAGAATATTATGCGATAATTTTATTTGAGCCCATTGCGCTTCCGGTTCGCGAAAATTAGTAGCTATCCATGCAAGATATGAAACGTGTTCAAAACAATGCAAAGACCAGTCAAGCCCGGAAGGATACGCTAGTTCTCCTGTATCAAGTAATATATTTTTAATAAAATTCCAAACTTTAAGAACATTATATTCGGCAAATGTGCGAATTTCTTTGGCAACTTCGGGATTTAACATTTGTGCGATAAGGTAAGAATCCCCCTTTGACATCCCGGCTACCGCCTGATATAAAGGATGATAAAAACCATGATTCTCCATAGCATAACTTGGGTAAAGGGTCTGTGTTTTTATCCAATTTTTTAAAGGTCCGGTTGAATCTATTGGAACGGTATAAGTGTTTGCCAAATAAAATTTTGCTGCTTTCAACCATTCTTTCGCTCTAAAATCATCCGGCATCCACGATGCCGCTAATGTTACTATATTTGTGTCCCAAGCATTTTCTTCACCTTTTGAATCTTTGATATATCCTGACGCAGGAGGAATATTTGCTAAAATATCGGCTTCAAAAGCAACAACACGTTTACAGCTTTCAACAACTTTCGGATCAAGCTTATCTTCTATTAACGCCGCGGCAAACCCCATAGAAGCTGCCCATAGTGGACTTTGCCATGCGTGAGGATCAAACTTCTTTATGCCGGGGAAAACACCCCACTTTTTTCCATCCACTGTTAGAGAAGAGTCTGGCCCGCTGACGTGCGTTTCAGCGGTATATCGTAAAGCCGCTTCTACTTTTTTTAGTCTATTTTTATATTCAGGCGCATTAGGGAATTCACATATTAAAACGGAATAAGCTAAAGCGATTCCGCAGTTTCCTCTGATACCTCCGTTTCCTTTGCTGGCACCATCTCCAAAATATCCCGTTCCAATAATTCCGGGATAATCTTTCCATACAGATTCAGCCCATGGTTCAAAATTCAATAAGGCTTTCAAATAATCTGCCGCTGGCCCAGATTTTGGCTCTGCATAAATATTATGTGCGTTTAATAATATTGTTAAAAATATTATTCTAACCCAACTTGAGATAATCCATTTTATTAAAATTTTCATACGAACAGTTTTTACTAAAAATTTTATAGAAGTAAACGTTATGATAATTAATTTTGCTCAAAATATATAACCGATAAAAATATTTGTCTAAGCTTTTATCACTCCCTATTGAAAAAAAGAATACATAACCAGCATCATATTTACTTTCTTGTACAAACGGGAAAAGAATAATTAGGATAGAAATTAGAGAAGTAAAAAATATTTCAACTTTATATTTTTGCAAGTTAGGGTAATATGTTTTATGGTAACTTCAATTTATTATAAAATATTTTTGCTTTCAAATTTCAAAAGAAATTAATAACCTATCAAAATGTACTTACCTATTATCTTTTTTGAATTATGTATTCAGTAATACATTCAAGTTTTTCATTTTATTTTAAAATAAAAAAGACCCAAAACATACATTTTAGGTCTTCTTAGCAGCGGGGGCAGGAAACAATAACTACAGAATAGCTTTAGCAATTCCTTATTATAAACCGATAGGAGTGTTTATAATTGCAGCTAAACATTAAGCAATTCACTATCTTTTGGGCGAATAACTTGATAAGGTTGGCTACAAAACGAAAATAAAAACAAGAACAAAATTTTACTGCATTTGATTTCCTGCTTCTTTTAGTTTGATCACCTCTATACCTGCATCAATCACTGCACCAAGGCCATGTTTTTCTTCCAACCTTGCCGGGCGTTCATAATAGAATACTAAATTATCTTCAATGCCGGTACCAACACAAATATCCTTCACCTGTCCATCGAGCTGAATTTTATTTTCTCTTAAACCTTCCCAGCCTTTAATTGCGATGGAACCGTAGCGTGCATCAATCCATCTCTGGTTTACGGCTCTTGCGATAGAATAAATAAACATAGCGGAGCAGGAAGTTTCGAGATAAGAATCATTTTTGTCAAGTATCTGGTACCATAAACCATCCGCACTTTGATATTTTGCAATGCCTAAAATTTGCTTCTCCAAATCCTTTATTATATCTTCTCTTCCGGGATAGTTTTCGGGTAAAAAGTTTAACAGATGCACCTTTGCCATCATAATCCACCCATTGCATCTGCCCCAATGTGCTACACCATTTTGTTTTAGATCGGTGTAGTAACAATGGTAATAAATATCTTCTTTTTCATCCCAGAGATATTTAGAAAAATTTTTTATCTGCAGGATTGCATCATCCCAATATTTTTTATCACCGGTTAATTTACCTACTCTTGCCAGAAAAGGAACACTCATATATAAATCATCAGCCCATAATGTCATTTCATGAGGAAATTTTCGTACTAAAGTTCCATCCGCTAAACGCATACGTTCTTCCGTAATATGCTTTGCGGCTTTCTCTATATATTCCTTATAATCATCACGTTTGACTGAATTGTAAACATCGATCATGCTTGCGCCCATAGCACCGAAATCATCTAACTCATCCATTGTCCACAGCTGTCCCAAAGGATAAAGATAATGGGGACCATCTTTCTCCTTGTTGTACCTCTTCTGAAAATATTTGTAATTATCCATTCCAAAAGCAACCTGAGCAGCCGCGTAATTGGAATATTTCTTATCACCTAGAAAATTTGATAAATCAATTAATGCCATGTTTAATACGCCGTCGGTATAATGCCATTCACCGAACGGACTGGAAAATGTTACTTTTGCGCCTTCGGGAATTTCACTTGTAGATTTATAAATCTTCCCGGTGTTAATATCTTTGAAACTCAAAGTACCGTGCTCAAGAATATAATCCGCAACTCTCCTTACAACAAGCTCGTCAACATTGACGTTTTGTGAATATGTAATTGCAGTCAAAAAAAAGACTACTATGAAAATTACGATTTGTTTCACTGCTTTTACTCCTTTTGTTTTTTGATATAGTGTTGAGTCATTCATACTTTCGTTTCAACCATTCTTTTGGAATAGGTATAATACAAATATTCATAGATTTTCCGTTTATTTCATTATCTATTTCACGGCTACATCCCAAACTTTAGAACGACGCGATTTTCCGGCTGGACCTTCCACCCAAAGCACGACAACATATTTTCCGGCATTTTTGTATTGATGGATCGGATTTTGTTCTTCGGAAACGGTTCCGTCGCCAAAATCCCATTTCCAGAAATTAATCCTCCCTTCCGACTGATCTATAAAAGCCACCATGCGTCTGTTCATATCGATTATCTTAAACGACCAGTCAGCTTCGATTGGTTTTTTAAAATTATCTTCCAGGGGCATTAGTTTAAATGGCAAAAGATATGAAGCATTTCCATACATGGTGTGCTCTTTGGAGAGGTTCCAAAAACCATTATTGCTTTTGCTGTTTACATCGTCGTAATCAATAATTGCCCAGCACAAACCAACATTTTTGTTTTCAGTCAGAATAGACTTCACCGCACGCGACGGATTATTACCTGCATAATCGAACGGCGTGATCCAAAACTCCAGAATCAATTTTCCGGATTCCCCCGGTTTGAAATTGTATTTACAAGCCGAGTTGGCATAAGGTAATTCCTTAATCCACGGCTCACTGCCCCATACTAATGTCCAATCTTTTCCTTCTGCTGGGGTGAAAATGTGATAATTCTGGGCTTGTACACCATGAAAAGAAAAATATGCATCCATAATGTCCAAATCTTTATTGGGATGAAAACGGTCAATAAACGGTCCGCCCGATTGATCGCCATCCACCACCAGTTCGAAGGTATCGTTATGCAGATCGGGCATTGAGAAATCCCAGTAGTCATCGTAGGCTTCATATAGAAAATACAAGCGATTCATACCTTTAACCCAGCCTACTTTCACTTTTACATCAAGATTTTCAGAATCGGCTTTCTCGTGTTTGCGGCTGTCGTCCCACAGCTGATCCATACCAACTGTAAAACTATCGGGGACAATATTCCAATCATCGTCATTTCCATCAATCCGCGGAATTTGATCGGCGGGAAATTGAAAGATTTTGTAACTGCGCTTATCCTGTGCCCAGGAATTCTGAATTAGAAAGAGTAAGACGATAATATAAACAACTTGCTTAACTTTCATTTTATTTTTCCATTTTCAGTTGCAAGGCAGTATAATTGATTTCAAAAATTTTACGCCAGAATCAAAACTTAGTTTTCGTTTACAACAACAGCTTGATCACGATCGGGATGAGCAGCCTCACCTTTGAAACCCTCAATTTTCAGTTCGGTGACATCATGCGCTTGAATGGCATGGGTAAAATAATCTGGGACATTATCTCCCCAATTTATACTGCAACTCTTCAATAACACCTGATCGCAGAAACGAATATAAATTCCAGGGTTATCGTGCGGTTCAATATCTTGATAGATCTTAGTTGGGCGATTATCAAAAAGATTACCTGGATAATTTGTCCATCTATTCAGGGTAACATTCACATTCTCAAAACGGACATTGCTGATCCGGCTTTCTTTAGTACCGTTGATCCGAACACTGTTTTCAGATGTTCCCGTAACATTTTCAACTAAAATATTATGAATGGTTCCAATTTTGGTATCTGAGCTCCTGGGAATAGCCGTAAAGGAAATAGCTTCTCCCCGTCCCCACCATGGTGCAGAATGGTAACGGGACTTAAACGTAATATCACGAAATACAACATTATAAACATCGCCTTCATCGCGAAGCTGGATTGTCAAACCCCGGCAGCTCGTTTTGATTGTGCAGCGTTCGAACACTACATTGTAAATATCCTGTGTGGTTTCGGTACCAATCTTCACTCCCGAATCCTGCGTTTCCAATATACAGTCGTGTACATTAATATTAGCTGATGAACCATAATCTTCTGTCTGTCTGGTTGCTTTCACTACAATAGCATCATCACCGCAGCTGATTTCACAATTTTGTATCTCGACATTCCGGCAATGATCCGGATCGATACCATCGCAATTAGGCACATCCAGATCGTTGTGAATCTTGATACCGTCTATTAAAACATTTTCGCATCCCAGCATGTGCAAACTCCACAGAGGTGATTTTTTGATAGTGATATTTAAAATCTTCAAATCAGTGCATTTTGTGAGAATGAATAATTTGGGGCGCCACTTTTTAGGTATCCACCATTCGTTAGTTGAGTCATAATGCGTCATAAATTCCATCGCCCTGCCATTGATGCTTCCAGTTCCGGAAATAGTCAACTGATTGGCTCCATTGGCAATAACAGCAGCTTCCCCTGAGTAATCTTCCTGATTAGTGCTGACCGATAATTCAGCATCACCCTGCAAATGAAAATCAATTCCGCTTTTGAGTACCAATGTCCCGATCAAATAATGATGCCCGGCAGGTACTAAAACCTGTGCTCCATTGCCTGTTTTGGCAGCTTCATCTATAGCTTTTTGAATAGCATCGGTATCCAGTGTTTTACCGTCGCCAGCAGCACCATATTTCAACACATTGAACACAGGAACGGGGGGCTGGTTTTCATGCCCCATTAAAAAGGATGGGGTCAAAACTAATAAACCAGCCATAAGTACTGTCCATTTTTTTACTGAGTTAAGATTTTGTTGAATGATTATTTTTATTTTCAAAATTATTTATTCCAATCATTAAACTTTAAAAATACTAGTTTATTAGATTTTGGGTTATACGTCTTTTGTTTTTCTTAAACTTTCATCCCAAAATTAATCAACATTAACTATTCATAAAAAGCCATATAAGCCAATAATTTTTGCTTATTCCCCTTGGCATATTAGCCACATCCTCGATAGCGCAAAATATTAAAACCTGCGTCCAGGCTTCCTTCTTGGAGTATAGCAAAGTCCTGCCTGCACTATAGCGGATTTACTGATATTCGGCCATGAGAGTTATTATTTCATCTCGTTTATATGCTCCTGCATGTAAATGGGAGGTGTGGCGCCATCGTCTTGGTCCTCAGCTGCGTGCGATGGTCCTGGTGGGATGATCGTGTCCTTGGCCTCCTGTGCAGCTTCGGCAACGGTCGCTGGAATCCGGCGAGGCTTTTTTTTCATCATCGCCCTGTCGGCTGGAGTTGCCTTGGCCATAACCTCAGTGCGCTCAGCATCGGTGGCCTTTGTTACTTCGACCTTGAAGACATGCTTCGAGCCGAGAAAATTTGCGCGGAAGACAATCCACTTGTCATCCGGTGTGAAAGAGCCGTTAGGCTCACCATCCCCTGTACGGTAGTCCTGGTTGATCATGTTAACCAGCCGCTCCTCACTGAGGGTTTGGTCTGGCTGAATGCGGAACAGGTTCATCCACATGCCGTCCTGGGCGAAGGCCACCTGGGCCGGATCGCCGCCGTCGCCGCTGAACATTTTGCCGTCGTGCGAGACGTTGTAGTGCACCGACCAGTAATTCCTATCAACCTGGTAGCGAACCCTTTCACCAGTCTTCAAGTTGACGCCGGCGATCCAAAACACCTGGCTGCGCGGCGTCTGCATATCGTACCAGATATTACCGTCCGGGCCAAAGAATTCATGGCCGGCGATCTCCATGTCCATCGTCCTCTTATGCATCAGCCTGGGTTCGCCCTCATCGACGTTAATTGTCCAGGGACGCTTCGTTTCGTGCCAAGTCCCTTCATGGGCAAATAACAGAAGCTTGGGGTCGGTGGGTGAAAACTGGAGGTGATTGAGATTGGCATAAGCATAACCGAACTTCCTTAACTCTCCGGTTTTGACGTTAATGGTAAACAAGCACATGCTTTGCGGGTTGGCCAACCTGCTTGAGAGCCTGTCTTCCTTGCCGGAGGCGATGATTTCATCTTGGGTCAGCTCACTGTGCTTCTTGGTTGGAAACATCCGCTGCCATTGCGGCAGAACAACCCGAGTCTTAGGCTTGACGACCTTGCCCGTCGGGTCGATCCCCATCATCGCCCCGGCAAGTAAAGTTTCGTCGCAGTTGATGGCCTCAATTCTCCGCACACCTTCCGGCAGGTCGATTACCTTGTGCTCCTGTTTGGTATCGACGTTGAAGGCGTAAATCGCCTTTCCGCGGGTGTAGTAGGCATCGCCAGTCTTACGACCGGTCTGAATCAGATTAACGCGGCCCGGGATCAGAGTTTCCACCGAATCCGTCTCCAGATCAATCGATTGCAAGCCCTCCGGGCTATTGACCAGAATCTTCTTGCCGTCAACGGTATATGGATTGAGATTGAAGTACAGGCTAGTCGTGCCGTCGACTCTGGAGATGCGCTTGATACGGTGCCCTGTGTAGGGGTCGATCCAATCCCTGGCTAGTTCACTGTCTCCGAAGGCCACGCTGACCTTCGTGACGGCGGTGTCCAAAGTTTTTCTGTTACCAATAGCTCCAAATTGCAGATCATTGAAAGTAAAAGCGGGTTGGCTGCTCTGCCCAAATGTAGACATTGATAGAAACAGAAGAAGGTCAAGTAAAAAAATCATTGAATGTTTGATTCTCCTCATATTGGGATCTCTTTATTTTATTATTTCAATAATATTATATTTTTTTCTAAAAAATTTAAATTATTGTTGATTCATAATTAACATCTCATTTTATTAATCGATTTATTATCGGCAAACATAAAATATTCTAGGGAAAATAAGATGATTCTTCAAATCAATACCTTCTTATCTAAAAATGATAGATTACATTCAAACCTGTTTTAGAAAGTTAGCCATTTCCTTTTAATAATTCGGTGAAGTGTACAATTTTTTATAATCCTCCCAATGAGCATTCATTATATCTATTTTCCGCTTTAATTGTGATGTCAAATCCGGACCTAACATTCTTATAGTTTCATACTTGGGCAATAAGGCTTCTTGTATCAAAGGAATTTTTGAAGACTCGAGGATTTTTTTCAAGCCGGCAGCATTGTCAATTTCATTTCGGGCGATACGTATAATTTCCTGACGGTCCCATGATGGACCAGTACCCAAAACAGGATTGGACTCAGAACTAACATTTCTATTATGCGCAACATCCAACAATGCCTGATATCCTACAACATTATCAATCGTTCTCACAAGACTATGCAGAACGGCTAAACGGTTTTTCAGGGTTTCCCATTTATTAGCAGCATCAGAATTTTTTTCCTGTCTCAGCAACTTATCAGTCAGCTTCTCAGCCTTATTAAGTTTTTGATCGACCATTTCATATACCCGCTGAACAAGAAGTCTTGCTCCATATCCTTCAAACATTCTCATTGCCTGAATGTCTATCAAATTATTCGCTTGTTCCTCTCCTTTTGCCTGAAAAATAAATGGACGGTAATAATCTTTTTCTTCATCCGTTAAATTTTCCGGAACCGGTACCAGGGGACGATTGATCCAACGATCCAGAACAGGACCAAAAGTCAAGACAGAACCAAAATTAAGAACTTGCAAATCATTTGATACACCATCAAGCGCTAACCAAATATCCAATAAGTTATCTGCCCCTTCATCGCCAGCAATGGTTTTGGCAAAAGCTCTCAACGTCTGTATCATTTCAACCGTATTGTGTGGTTTTGCCTGTTCAAAAAAATGATACAATATTAAATTGAAATCTGCTGTTGATGGATCTTCATATGAAACCAATAATTTTGAACCAGCAGGTTTATCCTCCTGAAATTTGGTAACGAGTTGCCTTGCTCTTAACACCGGATTGGGCAATCCTAACACTGGAGTAAAACTTTCCCTTCCCCAACCGGAAATGCCACCATCAAACTGCTGTCCATCTGCATTCTTATAATTCCCAATAGTTAATCCACCTAATAATTTAGCAGAGATAAGCTCCGGATGATCAAACGTTTCAATCATCCATTGCCTTGGCATAATCGGATGAATATTTATCTCAATATGTTTTCCAACTTCTCTTGCTGCGTTTCGTAAAGTTTCAAGAAAACCGACCACTCTATCTGCCATTGGTCGGTTTTGGCAATTTGCATTTCCGTTTTGTCCCGAATATAAAGCAGGCGACCAACAAAAACCGGAACCGGAATCAGATGTAAGAAATGAAAAAATCTCTATTTCAGGACAACGAGCCAATAAGAGCTTCATGGATTCTTTGTACATCGCTAATACTTCAGGCTCATCGACACAAGGTGCGAAGCGCGCAACCCTGGATCGATTCGGATGATCTACCCGTGCCCCTCGAAGTTCAGGATGATCTGTAAAAAATGCCTCAGGCAATACATAAGGTTCGTTTGTAAAATAGGCTCCTTTCATTCCATGCCGGCGAAGAATCTCACACCGTGCCTGAAAAAGTGAAGCTACTTTTTCTGCGTAATCTAAATTGATGTATGGTTTCAATTCCTCAGGCGGAAAAATCTTCATCAGCCCCGGACGATAAGTGTACCATACCGGATAAGGGTCTCCCGGGGTATCAAACTGCCAGAGTGCAGGAGGAATATTAAAGGTGATATCTACATGAGTTGCACCAATTTCTTTCGCTTTAATTACATACGCTTCAAAACTGTCCAGTTCTTCGTTAACATAGGTTGATTCAAGACTTGTTGATTTAATATTCGGACTTGCCTGTTTTCCTTTGAGATTTTGAGCTTGAACATTAAATGTTATAATAGATGAAGCAGCTATTAAAATAATAAGCTGTATAAATGCATTTATTTTCTTTTCCATAAGAGTGATAGCTTAATTAATTACTTTTTCTTTGGAATTTGCATCTTGTATTATAGGGTTATCCTCAGGAAGTTCATCTCCAACCAACTGCAGTAATTCAATAGCATTAAGGCACCACTGTGCCGTGTTGTTGGTGGAAACTCCTTTCACTTCATAAATCGGTTGCAGGCTTTGCGCCTTATCAAATTTTTGCATATTGAAATCGGTATGATAGCGCTTAGCTCCTGCATTAAAAAACTCTTCCCAAGCTCTTGCTGCATAAGCTTTATCGCCAGTCACTTTAGCGTAATAAGCCGGAAGGCGGGCATACCAGGGACCCGGATCTCCCAAATTTACTGCTTTACCAAACTCCTTTTTAATTTCCGCTTCAGGAGCTGCATATAATTTGCAGAACTGCATCCAAAGTTTATCCCATTTTTTGTTTTGAAGAAGATGGGTCAATTCAAAAGCCACTTCCGGTCCTCCCATCAAAACAGACAAGTGTAAAAAACCAATATCATTCTCATCCAGACGATACAATTTGTAAGTTTTGGGATCATATCCAAAGGCTGCATCATGCCCGGAAAAGAAACCGTAAGGCATTTCATACAAGCTGTTCACACCGACCATAATCCGGTCACGGTAACGGGTATCGCCGGTACGTTCCCATTCGGTCATCCAGTTACCAACAAGCGCCAGCCAATCCGGACCAACACGAGCATGTGTCGGGTATTTGCTTTTCTTCATGATCAAACGCACCGGATCGAGTTTGCCTATTGCCTCATTGGAAGCTTCAACAGAAGCATGCATCAGATCGCCCGTGCGTTCATCAGTAGTTAGATAATAATAAAAGCGAGCCAGAGCAGCCTGAGAAATACGCACCTCTTTGGCACCCCCGCCCCAATGACGAACGTTGTGACGCGAACCTAATCCTTTTAAACGTCCCAAATGATAGACATCAACTTCACCCGTGTGACGGGTTAACGCCTCAGCCATGCGGAAAATATCCTCACGCCCCGACCGCAAATAGCTATACCAAAGCCAAAGGTTTGGCATCAATTCGGTATTGTCCCACGCAAAACCACCCATGTCGTATTTCCAAGTGTGTCTTTCAGGATCATAACTATGCCGCAAATCGCCATAATTCCAGAAACCATACCAATGCCGCTGTTCTACTTCCAGATGATAGTATTTAAAAGCATTGTCAAGTTGATCTTCTATCCAGCGTTTTCCTTTTGTACTCCGGTCCGGCAAACTCCACACACCAAAAACAGGGATGCTATGGATGTATTCTTGAGAAGCAGTTAGCAAAGCAGGATGATTTCCTAGCTCAACAATTTTATCCAAAGTTTTATAAGACGGCACCTTAGTCGAGACATAGAGCATGATTTCGCTTGTGCGCCCCACTCCGGTTGCTGTGCTTAATCCTGGTTGAACGTCTTCGTAACTAGCCTCAAGAGTATGTCCCCAAGCAAGTGTATCGTAGTTACGCATGTCCATGGCCTCTGCATCGGGTGACCAGAGCCATGCTTTAATCTGCGCTTCATTTGTTTTTACGTTTCGGATTTCCAACGCTGAAGGAAATGATTGCCAAAAATTTCGGACACATATAGCCAATCCGCCAGAAACATCACCGACAAAAGCCATTCCTTCGGAACGTTTGCCATAGCCGGCGCCAATCCATGCGCTTTTATCGTTGGTTCTTTTTTGTACTCGAAATCCGTCGGCATTTAATTGCTCCAGCTTGAAATCATTCCAGGCTGCCCAATGATCAATAAGGAATTGCTGCTGCTCAGAGAAAGTTTTGCGTTCGGCTATGCGCTCACCTGCAAGCTGTTTTGAATACAAATCTTCTCTAAAATTAAGTGGTCTTCGCCCATTGAGCGGCTGGCATGGTTCATCCCACAATCCGCCGTTTTCTCCTGAAAAGCGAATATGCCGGTTATATAACTGCTCATCAAGTGGAACATCAAAAACTAATCCCAAACCACGGATAAAATCTTTTTGCTGGTCGCCATCATAAATAATTGTATGAACCATGCGGATCGACTGCTGACCAGCGTAAAAATAAAGTCTAATAATGAATGGCAGCCAACTACGGCTTCCAGATTTCGACACATGCTTTCCTTCAATTTTAACTACTGCTCTGACCGGGCCATTTTGCTCTATCGTTACTTTTTCAATATTACCAATAAACTTTTCTTTTGAAGGCTGAGGACCAAATTCCTGACTCGGACTATTCTGCAGAATACAAACCAACTTTCCGCCTGTAGAAATCTCTTTCCCATCCATTTTAATGAAACGAATAAGCTGCTCGCCATGTTTGGGAATATCACATTGTAAAACGCCGGTGTTCACCAAAACATCATTATCACTTTCAGTTACTTCAACTTTTGTTTTTAATATATCTGTATTGGATGATTTTAGAGGTTCAAGTTTGAAGATCGTTCCGGCATTTGAATCGACCACTGCGCTTAAGCCCGCCCATTTTAAAGAACCATCGGGCCAATAAGCCATTGGCCATGATTGTACCGGTATAGATTCGCCGCTGGCATTTTTTAACGAAAAGCTAATTGATGGTTCAAACTTTCCTTCTGGCAGGGGCACACCCCAACTAACCCCAGTAGATAATGATGGCGGATTTCCTCCAAGCCATGATAGCTTTATCGGATTAATGTTCTGTGCAAAAGCCGAATTTTGGACGATGACAAAAATGATTAGCACCCATGTTGAAATAATACTTAAGTTTCTTTTTTCTGCTGAAAAATGATGACGTGTTTTTTTTATATTTTTCCTTTCATAAATATTTGTCACTATCAAATTTATTTTGTTCGATTTTAAGTTCATGCTTTTGAACTACGTAATTATTATAGTAGTGAATTGAAAAATCTTTCAACTCAGGGGCGGTATTCTCTTTACCATCAGGACGCATCACGAAGACCAGTGAATTTTTTTCTCTAAGCCATCCTTTAGGGATATAAAAATCATTTTGAGGTCCTACAGTAAAATAAAGTCCAAGTAATTTTCCATTAAGCCATATTTGTAAATTTCCTGTTGATGATACATGAATATATAATGGGATTATCCAGTTTTTAATTTCTTGAACTTCAAACCAGGTTCGGCACCATCTAATACCGAAATTTGCTTCGGAATTATCTAAGTTCTTAACGACACCCCAATCTGAATCATCAAAGTCAGCCTTTTGCCAACCCGATAGTTCCCCGTTCAATGATGCATGATATGTAAATTGATCAAGCTTTAAAGGCACTTCATTACCATACTCAAATTCAATCGGACCGACGATACCACCTCTACCTTTTGGATTTTCGACATACAATGCAATTAAATTACTTCCAGATTTCATTGATCCATTTAATGAAACTTCAAAAGGACCATCCCATCCGTGATGACTAAATTTATAAACTTGTTTTCCGTTTACATAAATTGTGGCGCTGCGGCTAATTCCTTGAAAAATTAGTCTGGGATTATCTTCTGCTTCATTAGAAGTTAGGTTAATTATCTCTCTGTACCAGGAACCTACTTGCTTATCATTATGAGTTTCATGTGAATTATAATTAACTTCAAAATTCATCCAGTCTGAATCATTATAACTGCTATTCGCTTCAGAGGGATTTGAGCCTGGTTGTTCGTCCTGTTTAACTGAAAATTTCCAATCCTTTAAAATCTGAAATTGTTTTGCAGTTAATAAATTAAAAGATTTAATTCCTTTTTTCTCTTCCATGAATCCAGTGTTTGGCCTCCCCTTGTTTTCAAAAATTATTTTTATATCATGTTTACCTTTTGATAAATTCATTTCCGAATAGTCATTAAAAGTATTTCCTGTTAAATCTTTTACCTGATTTCCATCAATGTAAATCGAATGCCAATCATTGGAATAATAACTTGCCTTCAATACTTTCTTACCATCTATCTCAAATTTACCTTTATAAATGAAATAGCCATTTTGGTAATCCTCTAAGCTATCAAGGGATGGATAAACGCTGCCATCGTATAATAGAGTTTTAAAGTTTGATTTTTTTTCTGCCTCGTCGTCATCCTTAAAACGGATTTGTCCGTATTTTACTTCAAGCGCCGGAAGCTCCGGAGTATCTATAGTGAAATTAATAATTTTACCCGTAGGTGCTTTAGTGTAATTAATTGATTCACCATCCAAAAAAATTTGACGTACATCTCCGGTTGTAAGGAAGGAAAACTTATTCCCACCGGGCTTTGTTTGTAATTCAATAGTACTACCATTTTGAGCATCCGGTATTGTTAAATAAGAATCAGACAATAAAATGGCCGGACCATTTTTTGTGCTGAATTGAACTGAACGTTCAGCTCGATCGCGGGAGGTTAACAACACATAAGTATCGTTCCAAAAAAATAATCTGTCGTGAGAAAGTATAGTTTCAGAAAAAACTTTTGAATCCAGATTCATTATTGCTTTTTCACCGGGTGAACCGTAGGCAATTAAAAGCGGTTCCTTATTATATTCTGTCACTGCCGATAATTCAATGTTGCTGTAATTAAGAGTACTGCCTCCGGGAATTGCCAGATCAATAGGTAAGAAGTAGGTGTTTAGCGAATCTATAGAAACAGAAATATTATCAGGGTTTTTGCCAGGCATTTTAACTTCGATATTTGCATTCTGCAGTTTGCCCGTTTTGTTTCGCACGAATAGAAAACCAACCTTTCCATCTGACAAAAGAATAGTTTCAAGATCATTATTATCAGATACTGCGCCGTCAGCAATCTCATGACTTCTCCCCAAATATGGATTTGAATATTTTATGAAATCGCCGATTAATTTTACAGCATAATATTTTTCCCATAAACCACCGCATTCGGAAATTGGGGCTGTATAGTCATAACTTGTTGGTTTTTCTTTACCTGCCCAATAATCGAAATTTGTACCCCCATAAAGCATATAATAATTTAATCCTTTGATGCCTTGTGCAATAACATATTTCGTTAAAGCATTAATTTGTTCACCACTATATTTATTTGGATGCCGAACAGTTGCATCGCCTATTGCTGTAAACCATCCGCCTTGCAGTTCAGTAAATATAGGTGGTGCATCCGGTTCTTGCTCTTCAAGCGATTTTATTCTTGGGATATCTGCTTCAAGGTTCCAGCCTGGATAACCATTTACGGCATCCATAATTTGAGAGAATACTGAATCGGTATTGTCGCGTGACTGTTTTGTCCAACACGTTATAATAGGTACATCAATGCCATTTCGTTTAACATCCTGGTATAGAGATTTAAGGTATACAACTTTTTGTGAGTCGGGTACTCCGCAGAAATCATATTCATTTTCAATTTGTAAAAGAATTGTACTTCCACCATTTGTAATTAAATGTTTCTTAATTACCGGCAGAACTTCATTGAACCAATACTTAGACCAGTAAATATCCTGAGGTGATGCTGTTCTGAATCCAATACCTTTTCCTGCCGACCAGCGCGGGAATCCCCCTATATCCCATTCTGCGCAAATATAGGGACCGGGTCGGGCTATAACATACAACCCCATCTTTTCACAATCTTTGAGGTATTTATCAAGTAAGCTAAGATCAAGCTTACCTTTTTCCTGTTCATGAAAATTCCAAGGGATATATGTTTCAATAGTATTAAATCCTGCAGCTTTTATTTTCTGCAATATATCTATCCATTGACCTGGATCGCAGCGAGTGTAGTGAAAACTTCCACTGTAGATGAAGGTTTCTTTACCGTTTATATAAAAAGTATTATGATCATAACGAATGATTTCAGGATGACTGAATTTGGGTTTCAATTCCGTATCGGAATCGTTTTTAATTGATGCTGCTATAAAAAGAAGAGATAGTATAATTAGATATTTCATATAAAATAAACCATGTAATGTTCCCGGAACTATTCCATATTTTAATTTATTAATTGTAAATTTCCCGATATTAATTCAGACTGAACCCTTTGAGTTTGCCCGGCTTATAAGGTTATTCTTTTAAATCTGTACATTTCGCTTACGATCCAGCCTCACAATAAATCGAGTTTTTAATTTTAAACTGATATGATATACAGAGGATGAATAGTACAAAAGAAAGAAGAGAACTAATAAACTCGCAACTATATTTATAATGTAAATAGAATACACCCCGAAAATTTTATTTCAATAATATAAGTTTTTTTGTATCTGAAAAATTTCCTACAGAAAGCCTATAATAATAAATTCCACTTGGCAGATCACTTCCATCAAATTTAACTTCATAATTTCCAGCATGTTTTTCTTCATTAACCAAGGTTGCCATTTCCCTGCCTAGTACATCGTAAACTTTTAACTGCGTGAACATTATAGCAGAAGTTCCCGTATTCTGAATAGTGTATCTAATTGTGGTTGTCGGGTTAAACGGGTTGGGATAATTTTGCTCCAGGGTCACTGATAATGGCAGGAGCGCTGACCCTTCCTTTGTTACCCCTGTTTGCCCTCCGTGGTATTCCACCCTTAAAATTAAGTTGTTGATCCAATCACTGCTTACGTAAAGATTACCAAGACTGTCACTAGTAAGTCCTACAGGTTTACCCCATATATTACTTTGATCGGGCGGGTTTGGCCAGAAGCCCGTCATAAAATCTCCTACCTTTGCATTGCTGCCATTGGGATCAACGAACAAAGCCACAATCTTGTGCCCGGGATCGGGTCCTAAAAATCCGGCGCGATATGCGACGAATGCTGCATCAATATATTGGGAAGGGAAATTACCGGATGGATAGAAGTAAATGTCCATCGGAGCACTGTGTGCATCAACCAGAACAACCGGACGTTCCATAGTTTGTACAAGAAGGCTGTCTTCATGAGTAATGGGTAGTACCTGGGGGTGTCCACGAATTCCAAAATTTATATAAACCTGGTAACCGTAAGCTAAAGGCCAGCCATAAAAACCACCATCGCGAACGATATCGATCCATTCCGGCGGCAAAGAATCGACCGCTTCTGTATGACCGTTGTTGGTAGCCCACAACTCGCCAGTGAGCGGATGTATATCGAGACCAATTGCATTACGCAAGCCGGTAGCAAAGACCCTGCGTCCCGTACCGTCTGCATTGAATTGCAGAACGGCTGCCCGTTCGGGATCAGTTTCGCGGCATACATCGCAGTGAGATCCTACGGACAGGTAGAAAAGTTTCCTCGACTTATCGACAACGATAGTACGGGTGATGTGCGGGGTATTGGCAGTCGGGATATGGTCGGCGAAAACTTCCCGTTTTTCGTATACCAGATCACCGTCAGAATCAGTGAATTTGACAATCTGATGCGTGTCAGCTACATACATATCTCCATTGTAGAAAACCAGGCTGTTAGCCCACCTGAGGTTGTCGGCTGCTACGATAACCGTATCGGCGACACCGTCATTATCCCTATCCGGCAGAGCAACAATCTGACTGGTGAAGTCATTAGCATGGGGTTGAAATTCATCGGCGATGCCTGCTTTCATATTTGCCACATGCAAAACTCCATCCTTGTTAAAAGCCATCATACGAGGACCTCTCAAACCGGTAACGGCAAAAACCTTCACCGTGAAACCCGGAGGCAGATTTAAGGTAAGACTATCCGGAACCATTCCTTTGAATTTTTCCGGCACAATGAGAGGAACGGATTGCAGGTTCAGATCTACCTTCGGTGTCATCTGTATTGTTCCGGGCGGGTAGGAACCTTCCTGGGCAAAAAGTAAAGAAGGAAAGATCAGCAAAACAATTATTATAATAAATAAACGTTTGGTTTCTTTCATTATCTCAACGTTTCTCATTCAATAGATTCAACCTAATATTTTTAAGTTCTATTCTATAATCAAGTTGTAAAATATTGTGATTAATTAGTAAATTGTAAAAAAAGAATTAACGAATCATTAAAAACTTGAATATTCAGATGCTTTTATTCTTTGAACTTTCTGGAGTTATATTCACCTAGTACTGCACACCAAGCTCTTCCGGGATAATTGGTCTAAATGTGCCTTCCAACGCTGAAATGTCATATCCCAACTCACATTCAAATATCATTACGTAATAGAGTGCAGTAAACCCCCAGAAATCTGTTTGTCCCAGTCCTTCTCCGGTTTCGGCGTTATAATACTCACGCAGAACGGGGCTCTTTACGACTGCCATTTCAAACAACCGCGCAGCCAGTTCACGGGCTATATCAACGTAACCGTAATGCATCAGCCCTTGGAAAATCATGTAGTTAGTCGGCGCCCAGGTACTGCCACGCCAGTTACATTCCCTGTTACCGTTAGGAAGCCGAACGGAACCCTGGTAATAATCAGGCTCGGTTTTGGAATATGTCGCTATCGGGTAAGCGAGCCAGAATTCATCGGGGTTGGTCAGATGTTCTTCCACCATACGTTTTACCTGAACCTTGCTCGGCGCACCGCAGAAAATCGGCAAGAAATTGGTTGCGGATTTGACTGGAACTTGTGCATTGAGTTTTTCATAACGGTCGAAGTACAACCCCTGTTTCTCGTCCCAGAATACCTCGTTGATCAATTGCTTGACCTTCTCGGCGTGGTCTAAAAACGACTGCCGATCTTTGGTCTTGCCGAGATGCTCGGCAATGATCGCCATCGCTTGAAGCTCGCGTACGAGATAGGTAGCCAAGTCTACTCCTTCGACCTCGAACGCCCCAATCTGTCCAGCGCGTGACCACTGGTTGTCCGTTCCTGCCGCATCAGCTGAATTCCAAGTTGGAAGACCATTACCATCTGCATCGTAGCTAAACCATTTATCTATGTACATTCTCAGGCGGTTGTAATATGAGCCGTTCTCCGGAACTTTGGGCGATTCCGGCGAAGTATTCAACCAGTTGTAGTCATCCTTGTTCTGCCGTGCACCGAGCACGACAAGCTGTGCCAGAAACGGTTTAAAGTGCTGACGGTCGCGCTGTTTGTGCAGCGAACGGTTGATATAACCGTCCTTCTCTTGCCGTCGTAAAAATTCCTTAAGATTTGTATAGCAATATTTTGAAATTCCATAATAACCAAGATAGAGATTCTCGAAATACAAATCCCAGTCGTAAAACTCTGTGTATGGATAACCAGTCAGAAGCGACCCGCCGGCATCTGGCTTCCCGTCAATCGTCTTGATCCCTTTAAGCTTGATATCAGAATTCGTTTTGCGCAGTCGTACCAGCAACTCAGTAAATGCCTCATCACCAACCATGGTACGCACCTTCTTGACAGCGTCGGATTCAGGTTTACCTGTGTCTGGAACGTGCGACAATGAATTCTGCCCGAAAACTGTCAGCACCGAGGCTAGAGTGACTGTAACAATTATAACTATAAACCGGCGGTAAGAGTTATTCAAATCATCCCAGTCTTTAAGATGAATTTTAGGCAATAACATAAATTTATTTTTTAGAATTTAGTCCTATTAATTTAACCGGACCAATCAAACCGGATTCAAATGGTTTCCAATCCTTCGCAGTAAATAAACCATTCTCATCCATATTTTCCCTATCATGAGCAGCGAAATTTACATTGTAGAATTTTTTATAGTTAATACCATTCTTATCCATATATATAATTCGATTTGCCATTAAGTTCGTTACTTGTATTTCAAGATTATTTGTTGGCTGCAGCTTATTCGCATCAATTGTAAAGTGAAACTCAGGTCCAACTAAAGTCGCAAGTTTTTCTCCATTTAAATAAATATCTGCAGACTCACATACTTTACCAAGATCCAGTTCATAAGCTGTTGCTTTAAAATTTGGTTTCTCAAATGTTGTTTTATAACTGGCTGTACCAGAAAACCATTTCAACTCATTTGAATGTTCTGTCCAGGATTCTAGCTTTTTAGCAGTATATGAATTTGGTAGTGTTGATCCTCCTTTTATAAAATTAATTTCCCATTCGCCATCCAGATTTATTACATCATTTGTCCTTTCATAAAATCTATAATTTTCTAAATTTTGGCTTGTAGGATACCATTGTAAAATTAGGGTTTCGCCTTTACCTAACTTCAAATAAACTTCAGCATGATCTTCATTTAAATTTCTTATTTCAGCTTTTCCAATTCGTTTATTCATTGGATTAAACCAAACCGCTTCTTTTCCGGGTGAATTAATTTGAATCCATTGATCTATATCTTTGTCACTCCAATTACTAATTAAATAGCAAATACCCTCTTTGCGTTTAACTCTATCAAACCAAAGTCCGCTTTGTGCCATGGATTCCGGAAATACACCAGCTTCATTTAAAAGAGATTTTATTTCATTTCCCTTAAATAATTTTCCTTTGTCAACTTCACTAATTTCAAAATTATCTTGATGAACAAATTTAATTTCACTTTTAAGTTTCTGATAATCCTTTTGGCGTTGTTTAAGATTATTTAATCCCGGTATATCTTTAGGAAAATCGTTTTGTAAAATAATTGTTGCACCTTGTTTTGCCAGGCTAATTACTTTTTGAATTGTTGTTAATGGGATATAATCACAATCCGGAATGATTATAGTTTTGTATTCAGAATTATTGGAAAGAATTTTTTTATCTTCAACTGTTAATTGTTGAATTTGTTTATCGGAAATGTAGTCAAAGGTATATCCATTTTTTAATAACATTGCACCAAGACCTTTAGTCAATTCTTCATCACGCGCTGCAAAATGCTCAAGCATACTTTTACCTTTTTGCGACCAAGCATCATAAATCGGGTAATACAATAAAATATCATTATCCGGTTTGGAACTTTGCAAAAATGATTGACAATTTGTTACGTATGAATTGATTGTTTTAAGATCATCCCACCAGGTATTTGTCGGAGCAAAATGAACAGAGGCGTAAAACATCCATCCCGGCCATTCTGCAGAAATAGGTGAATATGGCGTACCATGATAAACAAGATGATTAACACCATTCGCAAAATAACGATCGAAACGTTTTTTAACTTCCGAAAGAGTTGAAAGAAAATGTTCATTCACCCATGTTGCAGCTTCAGCAGAGATTAATGGTTTCCCGGAGACATGTCCTGCAGATGTCGCCAATTTTATTCCTAAATCCGACGAGCCTTCGGTTTCGGGAATATCACTTGCGGCATATAAATCAAGTATGTTTGCTGGTGAACCATGTGCTTGATCACGCACGACTGCATTATATTTATGTGACCAATTTTTCCAAACTTTAGTAAATTTATCTAATAGTAAATCAGAAATAGTTTCTCTAAAATCGCAAAGAACTCTTTCATTTATTTCTTCAGAATCATTTCCAAATAATGCAGGTAAATAATCTTTTAAATCGTAGCCTCTATATTTTTCGAAGTCTTCAAAAAATAAAGGCGTCCAGTCCGCTTCTCCTTGTGAATCATCAACTTCATATGAATCATTAAAAAATGCTCGAATACCTTTTAACTGAATACCTTCTGAATTTTTATCAAAATATCCTAAATAATCTTTTAATGCTTTTTCAGAAAAATGATCAATAACATTTCCTTCCCCGCCTTTGCTTGCACGTTCGACTTGCTTTCCATGCCAGCCTAAAAAAACAGCATAAAGTTTCCAGTTGCCATTTGGTGCAGTCCAATCTAAAGTTCCATCTTTTTTTACATTATTTGTTAGATCAATTTTTTCTCCATTTTCATTGTATGCAATAAGTGCTTGAAGCGGTAATTTCTTTTCAAATCGAACCTGATCTAATGCAAGCTCTTGCAAATTTTTATTACTGCTAATTGGAAATTTTACTTCTGAAATATCAACTTTATGACCAACTGCATTTACAAATGGCTGCTGAATAAATTCAACTTTCTCATTTAATTTTTCTCCGGACTTCAAAGTTAATATTTTATAGTCGCACTTCTTTACAGGCATCATCGGCAGCAACCCAAGGGCCTCCAAAAGGCCAGCCGGATGCATTATCTAAATCAATTCCTAATCCTAAGTTTTTGTCCTTCATCTAAAGTATATTTTAAAACCTTCATCCACTCTGGAGAAAAGAAACTTATATCTTGTTTTTCATATCCTTTTGTTCCATAGATCGCCGTAACTTCAACTCCGCCAAAACCAGCATTTTTGAGTTCTGCCATATTTGCTTTAAGATCTTTCTTCGTTACGGCACTTCCATGCCACCACCATCTTGTCCATGGATGAGTTACATTACTCACTGCGGCCATTCGGCTTTATAATTGCTTTGCTGATTAGTTAAACAAGATGAAAAGAAAGAAATTAAGCTTAGAAGTATAAGCAGGATTAAAAATTTTGATTTTAATTTCATAAAATTTTTTATTCAAAATATTTTGAATCTCCGAGAGAATGCGTCAAAGGAATCATTGTCATTTTGGTATACATCATTTCATGATTATTTATTCATCCAATTCTCTTTTGATTCCAATTTATTCATATCAAATTTATTTGAAGTTATTTTTACAGATTCTTCATACAATTTATTTAAATCAGGTAATTTCAGTTCAGAACCTTTACGAAGAAAGACAGGAGTTTTATATGCCGGTGCATCAACTTCAATAGATTGTCCACCTTCATACTCTTTATTGTTCCAAACATCAATCCAGGTTTCACCAGCAGGCAGATAAACTGATTTTTTTGTTTTTCCTTCTTGCCAAATAACAGAGACTAACAAATCGTCTCCAAATTTATAAGTTGTCCAATCTTTCCAGCTTTCTTTTTGATCAGGATATTCAACAAACAAAGGCCTAACTATAGGCATTCCTGTTTTGCTGGCTACTTCCGCTAAGTGATGAATATAATCAACAAGATTCATTCTTAATTTTGTATAAAATCTCCAAACCGCCAGAAGTTCATGATCAAATGAAGGATTATAATTCATATCCCAAAATACTGTATTGTTTGTAGGGCCAACTTCCATTATAGGAGAAAAGCATGCAAACCCAAGCCAGCGTTTAGTAACCTCGCGATTAATATCTTTCGCATATCCACCGCAATCTGATCCCCAAACCGGATATCCCATAACTGCACATCTTTGCACAGCGATAATAACTGAACGAAGTCCTTCAGGTGGATTACCGGTATCACCTGCCCAAAGTCCGCCATATTTTGCGCTTCCAGTATATTGAGCTCTTGGAAACAAAATAAAATCATTACCCAGTACAGGTTTTATAGCATCATAAGTTGCTTTTACATATTGACGTGGATAGTCATTGTAATTTTCACGATAGGTTGTTCCAATAGATGTTTTTAGCTGCAAGTGAGTCTAAAAGTTTTTCCCCATCTGCACGATCAAGCTTAAAACCTTTTACACCCATTTTTGCTAATTTTGCCAGGACCATTTTCTTCCCACCATTTGCATGCTTCTTTATTTGTAAAATCCATTAATACTTGACGTGAATCCATCCATATGATGACTCTTAAGATCATATCCTCTTTCTTCGGCAACATCAGCCATATTTCCCATAACAAATGGGCCTATCCAAAGCATGGTTGAAATATTTTTTGAATTCAGCCATTTTATCATATTTTCAAAATTCGGCAATCGTTTATAATCAATTTTATAATCGTCAAATCCTCTTACTCCGGACCCCAGGGCCTATCAATCCAATAAGCTGTACAAGGAATGTCATATGCATGCATTAAAAGAATTTCTTCAGCAATCTCAGAATTATATGGGGCATGCACAATGCTGCCATCATAGTATTTCTTATTATTAAAATGTTCATCACGCCAGCGCCATGGCCCAAAAGCCCATTTAGGCGGGACAAAAGACGGCCCTGTTTCTAATGCATGACGTTTAATTAATTCTGCAGGCCCCTTATCCATCATTAAGGAAAATGAAAATTCAGGTCCTTCAAATGATATTTGAACTAAATCTTTTTGCTCTTTACAAAAATCAATTACTCCAGGCCAGGTGCCATGAACAAAAAATGCATAATTGCCTGATGAAATATAAAATGGTGCATAAGCAGAAACCGTAGGTTTTAATTTGACATCTACTTTTTGACCTCTCAGATTAAGTCCTTCTGTAATTCCTTTTTCCCATGATTTATATTGAGTACCGTCAACAACCCTTTCAAATACTCCGGTAAAATATTCGTCAGGTTTTACTTTTGTATTTATCATCCATGCAGATGGTTTTGATTGTGTTCCCTCAAGTTTAAATTTAAAATCTAAATCATTTTCTTTTTTTTCTGTTTCTAATAATACAGACAATATTTACCATTTTGCCATTTGTAATTGACTTATTAGTTGATGGATGAGATATTTTTCGGTTGTCCTTTAATCCAATTTATTTTTCCATTAAGAATAAAACCAATTGCACCAAGGTATCATTTGATTCAATTAAAATATTATTTCCATAAGGATTATGAATTTGAATAGATGCAAAAGAATTATCTCCTTGATTTAAAATAGCCACGTCTTCAGGTTTATTGCATGAGCTAAATCCTGCTATTATTATTAATCCTAAAAGGGCATGATTTAAAATCTTTTGAAAAGATATTGGATTCGACATAGTATGAACCATTTTATTTTAAAAGTTAGTTAATTATTTAAAATTAACATAATGCTATTAAATTTTTTAGCAATTTCGAAAATTAGATTCAAAATAATTTATTTCAGAATAATTAGGAGATTGAATTCGATACTGTTTTAATGAAAGCGAATGTCGCATTTAAATTAAAAAAGATGTTGAAGACAAACAAGATGAAACTTAGTAAATAATTTTAATAATATGAGTTTCTCCAAAACAAGTTTTGAAGAAACTCATTAAATATTATTTCTTAAATCATGTTATTTAAGTAACATCATTTTCTTAGATGCAACAAAGTTTTTCCACTAGACTCATTGCATGAATACTATAAATATAAATTCCACTGCTTAACTGCGAAGCATTGAAATTAAATGAATGTTCTCCTGCGGCTAAGGTCTTTCTGTGTTAATTCAAATACTTTTTGACCCAAGATATTATATATACTCAAAGTAACTTCTGATTGTTCTGGTAATCCAAATTTGATCGTTGTACTTGGATTGAAAGGATTTGGATAGTTGTTACTTAAATAATATTTATTTGGAACATTAGAACTTTCATTATTAACACCAACCATATTTGGTGTAACAATAGCTGAGCACTATCACCAGGAATATAAACCCAAGTTGCATTTGTCATTGAATCCTGTAATGCTGCAATATATGTAGCCCGGTTAGCCATATAATCGGCTTTAGCATTTGGGTACCAGTTTAAGTCACCGAGCGGTAATTTATCCGTACCTGCCTTTTGCAAATATGCATTTGAATAGCTTAAATCAAAATCCGGCGGCCAGTTTAACATAGGTTGACCTTGATTATCATAATCCACAACTACCTGAATACGCCAATCCGGCCAATCTGCAGGACCAGTAATCCCAAGAGGAGTAGCCCAATGAAAAAGATCCCAAGCTTTCATACTATCAGTTTTACTTGGATTATTAGTAAACCCGATATCAAATTGCCAATAGTTTTTACCAATTGTAAAGTTATCATCAGTCATCATAGTTGTGTCAACACCTTTATCCCATAAAAAACATGAAATTATTTTATCAGAATCATTCGCAATTTGAGGATTAATTGTATTGTTCCAATAATCCAGGAAAGCAGGATCTAAATAAAATGCGTTGTTTCCCTCATATAGTGAAATAGAATCAAGTACACCTGATATTTCATAATGTATGATCCCATGTTGTAAAAGGTGCTTCATAGTGGTTAGTTTTTAAATTACGTCCTCTATAACTCCAATTATAATAAATATTGTTTGCCTGTAAAGCCTCATACCAATGAAGTTCATGACCGTTTACTTGCATATTAAGATATGTATTATGATTCTCAATCTCTCTTGAATTAATAAAATTACCTCCATTACCAAACAATCTGCTTCCATTAAAAAGGGTATTGTTTTCGAATATAAAATGGTCACATGCAGCAGCTTCAATACGGCATATCATACCATTAAAGGGTGAACTTTGCTTTCGAACCATATTTACAAAAATACAGTTGGTATAACTAAGTGTATCAACTGCTGCTTGATTTCTACTGGTAAAAGAGTGGCAATCGCCGAAGCCGCAATTATCGAAAATCATTTTATAACCGCCCTGATTAATTACAAACGCTCCAACAAGGTTATCATCGGACATATTTCCGTCAAATATGACATTTTTTATCCTTGTACTGCCTCCCGACAAAATGTGAATCATATCTCTTCCAGTGCCGCCAGCAGCAGCCGGGATTTGTAAGAATACCGGAGGATTGGTTTGATTCTTAATCCAGGCATCATCAGGGCCTAATATTACCAGATCAAAATCAACATCCAAAGTTCCGTCAAAGGCATAGAGATTACCGCTTTCTGCCATATAAACTGTCTTCGCCGGATCATGCGACCCATCAGCCAAAGTGTCAGAAGCAATTTGTATATTAACATATTGGTTCGGATCAAGTGTTGTTTGTGCAAGCATTGATGATGCAAGCATAAGGGAAAATGCTGAGTAGTATTAACTTTCTCATTAAATACTCCTTTTTATATTGTTGATTAGATTAGTTAATTAAGTAACTGGTTCAAAATCTTTCTTCTTTTTTCAATTTATTACCATTCATTCTATGTCATAATACCTCCTAAATGTTCAAGTTAAGATAAATAATATTGAACTATTGTTAAAACTGAATATCGCACTCCTAGATCTGCTGATCGCCCAAAGTAACTCACATCAGATAATTTTTCTAAAACACTTATAAATTGACGATCCGGCCTGTTGCCAATATTGTTTAAATTCAAAAATACTTGAAGCCCTTCAAACCATGGAAGTTTTTGGTAGGCAGTAAAATCCCACCTGGAATAAGGTGCTGTATATGAATCAAGCTCCTGATAAGTTATATCTGCACTTCTTAACACATTATCTGTGTATTGAAATGATAACCTTGCAGAAAAACCGCCAATATCATAACCCAATGTTAAGTTAAGAACATCATTTGGTTGATTGACCAATCTGCCGGTTCTGGTCGTATCTACATAACTAATTTTTTTAAATGGACCGGTACCTGTTGCGACTTGTTTAGTATATGGATAACGCGTATTCAGAACTAATATGTGTATAGTTAATATTAAAAACGAGTCCACTCAGGAATGACGGCAAGTACCAAAAATGGGTTTGCCAGTCTAATTCAATACCTCTTATATATGAGGTTTGGTCTAAATTAATCCAGGTGTGAACTTCTGTATCTTGCGTTGAGCTTAGACTATATCTATTGTGAATCTTTGAAGCATCTCTAGTTAAAAAGGTAAATGGAACAATTAAATTATCAATTTCCTTATAAAAGAATCCTGCTGTGAATAATCCTATATGATTTTCATATACTGAAGTATAAATATCGTAATTTTGAGTTAATGCCGGCTTTAAATAAGGATTCCCCAAGCGTAATATCGGATTGCCATAAATATCAGCAAATAAATAAGGAGAAACAGATCTATAATCTGGATATATAATACTTTTAGTACTTGCTAATCGAATATCCAGCCAATCTGTAGGTTTAATACGCAGCTGAATTTGCGGAAACCAGTTTTCTCCTTTTGTAGAATCCCAATGTATTTCTTTATATTTAAAATAATTCTCGCCCGGAGTTGTTAATCTACCAAATTCAACTGTGGAATCAGCAGTATAATCGAATCCAAAATTTTCATACCTTATTCCCGGATATAATGTTACATATTTACTAATATTCAATTCCGACATTATATAAAAGGCATAGAAATTCCGGGTATAATGATAATCATATTGTGTTGATTCTAATGGTGCCTCAAGATAGTAGCCATTTTCCTTAGCCAAATCTGCCAAATGATGCATTTTCCAAATTGAAACTTTGTTGTAGAATGCATTACTGCTGACCCCCTCTTTACCTGAAAGAAAACTGCCTATATCATAAGAAGGATCTGCAAATAAAGAAGCATTTAAGCCAATATCCGAGGCAAGTATACCAAGATCCGGCCATGCACGTGTCCTCAAAAGGGTATTAAAATCTAATGCAAGCCCCCCTCTATCTGCATCAATTGACCATTGGGTTTCATCATTTTTTCTTGTATTGCGTACATATTTACCGCCAACTTTCAGGTTACCTGAAAGATAATCAGAAAAGTTAAAAGGTACTTTAAAATTAAGTACAGCCGATTGGGCTGTTTCATCAACATCCCGCTTTAGAGTAGCTGCGTTATTTACAATTTTACTTGGACCAGATATATTAAGATGATTTAGTAGTACACTTGGTGATACCTCACTCTCTTTAGCTTGTATAACTGAATCGGGTGCCCATCCTTGAGTACCGCCTGATCTGGTTTGTAATTGTAGTGTTATATCGCCGGGCTGGCGTTGAGTCGTAATCGAATTGGAAAGAGAAAAATCCATATTAATGTTAAAAAATTCAAATTCACCCTGTAGAGCATTACTAATTACAGTATTACTAAATTCCTTATCCGATCCATAACCTTTCCAATCATAAGTTGTAGTAAATGTGTTAAAATAATTTCGCTGTTCCGTCTTGTTTTCATGCAGGTTACCTATAAAATTATTTAATAACAATGAACCGTTTGTAAATTGGTAGTCTAAAACTAGGCTGCCGCCTGCTCTTTTTCTGTTAGTTACTTCATCATATATGTTAACTTCATCCAATAATGTTGGAATCAATCCCCCTGGCTTTATAGATTCTACGTTTGGTAAATATGTGGCATTTAATCTATCAGAGTTTCTATTGTATCTATCCAGGTAGGCTGAAAGTTGCGCGCCTAACTTGTCGCCAAAAAAACGATTTGTGATTAGACCAGTTAACCGGTAATTACCAAAGGGGTGCGTATTTGCTAATGATGCATATCCATCTTGCAACGAAAAACTACTATGAAGTCCTTCCTTGGCTTTACCTATTTTAAGATTAACCGTTCCACCGACTGCATCTGCATCCATATCAGCAGTTAATGCTTTGGTAACTTCAATCCCTGATAGTATATTCGGAGCTATCATGTTCAGATCTACACTACGATCGTCACGATCAGTAGATTCCAGCCGAACTCCATTCACCATCATTACATTGTATTGTGGTGCCATTCCCCGGATAGTTACCTTTTGACCTTCACCACCGCTTCTTACTTAGTGATATTCCAGGTAAGCGTCCAACTGATTCTGCTGCGTTAGCATCTGGAATTTCTTGAATGCGGTCAGCAGCAACTATATTTGAAATAGTATTCGAAGATAATTGTTGGTTAATAGCTTCTTGTTGTCCTCTTGCTTGGGCAGTTACTGTCACTACTTTACTTTCTACGGCAACATATTCAAGCTCGATGTTTAGTTCCATTGTGCTTCCAGCATTTACAGTAATTGGCATCTTTTTTTCTAAATAACCTACATATCTAATTATCATACTGTAATTACCTGGCTGGATTTGACGTATTGTGAATTCACCGTCAACAGAAGTTGCCGCGCCCAAACTTGTTCCCTCCAAGAAAACATTTGCGCCGGGTAGTGGATCACCAGAATTTTTATCTGTAATCTTACCCTGAATTTTACCAGACTCTTGAGCTTGTACTAAACTAAGTCCGAAAACAAAAAATAGTAAGAACATAAATTTGAAAATGGTATTTAACTTATGCATAATATTAATTCCATTTTAGTTTAAGAATTTTTATGACTTAATTTATTATTCCAATTTTACGAAAACGTTTGAGGAGTCAAACCAATATTCTACTACCGAGTTATATCTTAGATTAAATTCCATTAAACTACTGTTTAGATTACGAAATCGTTTGAGTTATAAATCTATGATTTACCATCCTTATGGAACTTTATAGCTGTTTATTCAAGATTAAGATTAATTTTAACTAAGGATGGGGTTACGAAATGTTTCAATATTTTTTTATTAATTAACAAGTTTATGTCCACTATGTATATTTTTTTTAGTTCGTTTTCTTTTAATTTTAAAAGTGACCTGATTTAAAACTTGCTCTACTAAAACGTTTGAGTAACTTAAAATATTTTTTTTTGATTGTCAAGTATTATTTATGAATGAGATAAATTTATTTGCTATTATCTAAAAAACCACCCCAAATAAACACCAATTAGAATTTTTTGCAATAACATTTATTTAGGAGATTCTTTCTTACTTATTAATAATGAATGCTTAAGTTTTAGAACATTTGGATCAATTTATTATTACTTATCAAAATCCAGAATCCAATTTAATTTGAATTTCAAGCTCTTTGGACATTTCATTTCTAATTTTAGGAAAATCTTTCAGTACATTTTTTCTTTCATTAGGGTCATCTTTAATATTAAATAATTCTTCTCTGCCTTTATCAATTTTGTTTCCGAAATGAATTAACTTCCAATCTCCTTTTCTTAGTGCAAATTGATCTGGTGTTCTCAAATAAAGTTCTCGGTCTTCTTTTACATTTTCTTTATTAACTATATAATTCCAAATATTATTACCATCCAATTTTAAATCTTGTATTAGAGAACTGTCGACAATTGCAGTGAGAGTTGGAAATAAATCAGTTACTTTTATTAACTTTTCAACTTTAGAATGCTGCAGATGATTTTTCCAATACATAATAGCAGGAACTCTTATACCACCTTCATATAATTCTGCTTTGTAACCTTTTAATGGTGAATTATCTCCTAATTTTGGATATGGCCCAAATTTTCCATCATATAATTTAATTTTGGATTCTTTTTCAGGATACCAACTTTCTTGCCCGCCATTATCACTTATAAATATTACGATTGTGTTTTCTAATATTTTTTCATCTTTCAATGTTTGCAATAATTTCTCCGATAGCATAATCCAAATGAGCCATCGAAGCATCAAACAATTTTCTTGAGTTAACTTCTTTTAAATTTTTATATGGTTTAATCCACTTTTCTTCTTCTTGAAGAGGATAATGTGGAACACTGTAAGGTATATAAATAAAGAATGGTTTAGATTTGTCTCTAATGTTAGTTAGATATTTTATAACTTCATTTGTTATCAAATCTGTTGCATGACCTTTTTCATCTACAAATTTATTATTTCTATACCAACTTCTATCTCCATTTTTATATCTGTGAGTATATTGATCAATTTGACCATGGAGAAACCCATAAGTATAATCAAATCCATAGTGGCTTGGGCCACTTTCGAGACTTAAACCTAAATGCCATTTCCCGGTAATAGCGGTTTGATATCCTTCTTTCTTCAAAGCCTCAGGTAATGTTTCAACATTTGTCGGCAGTACTTGTTTACTTTTCATTGCAATGGGTTCGCCAATTCCAAATCGACTTGCATATTTTCCTGTTAAAAGTGAAGCTCTACTTGGAGAGCATGTTGGATAAACATAAAACTGATTTAATTCAACACCATTTTCAGCTAATTTATCAATATTCGGTGTATTTATTTCAGAGCCGTGGTAACCTACATCATGCCAACCAGCATCGTCAGCAACAACCAATACTATATTCGGTTTGGCATTTTTACCATGGTCATTTACCACTTGTTTACAATTAACAAGAAATAGGAAAGGTATACCGATTATAAAAATATGTATTCTTCTAAGTAAAAGCTTCAAAAATTCAACCATTTATGATCTTGTTATTAAAAATAATTGTTAAGGCTCTGAGATTTATTCTATATTATTACTGCAATCTATAAGAAATAGTTAATGAGAATTTTCAAATGCTTTAATCGTTACCGGTCCAATAAGTCCTGATTTTTCCAACGGCGGAGGAGGACCAAAGAAATAAAATACGCCTTTTTCTTCATTAAGAACTTTCTGTTTCTCATCCAATTTTGAATCACCAATTATTCTGTTTGTCCATTGATTTGTAACTTCAATATTTATAAAGTTTTCTCCTATTCTAAGCACTTTTGTAACATCAAAAGTATATGGAGGTTTCCAGCAAATACCCATTGGAGTATTATTAATATTTACATTTGCAATGTCTCTTTACTTTTCCTAAATCAAGGATTATTTTATTCCCATTTTGAAGATAGCTGGCTAGAATGGTGAATGTTTTTGTATAGGCTGCGGTGCCGGAAAAATATTTTACTCCATGGTCTGAATAAGTTGACCATGATTGTAATTTATTAACTTTTATTTTTGCAGGAGCTCCCAAATTTTTAGGAAACGCAATATTCCAGGTTTCATTTAGTGTATCCAAAATTGAAACTATTTTATTTGAAACAGTTGATTCTATTTTGCCACTATCACTATTGAAAACCACAAATGCAGAGCCAAATTCGGGAAGGCTTAGATTAATAGTTGTTAATTTATTGTCATCATTAAATTCAACTTCTTTACGTTTGCCGCTATCAGAAAACCAGAGTTCAGGTATTTTGCCGCTAACTCGAAATCTAATATTTAAATCTTGTTTTTTTTCAGAATCGTTTACAATAAAATAAATTTCATTATTTGGAGTTGAACGATGAATCCAATATAACTTCATATCTAAAGGTTTACTGTATTCCAAATCTTTAGGAATATTTAAAAATGAAAGAATCTTCTCAATCGACCAGCCCCAAAATACATTACCTTTTCCGTACGATCTATGATTAACGGCTTTCGCCATCAGATCTGCCCATACATTATCAGCAATTTCTTTAACTTTTAAATCCGCTTCCGGAAATCCTGAAAGACTTGGACATTTAAACGGTTTTGGGCCAATAATAGAAGCACCATTTCTGACCAAAGATTCTATTTTCTCAATCACATGCAAAGTCATTTCATGAATTTCGGGAAGCACCAAAATCTTATATTTCATACCATCAGGTAAAATAAATTTCCTTTTTTATCTACTGATAGTCTGTTGAACAAGACATCAGTATTTATGTAGTCATAATCGATACCTCTTCCGGAGGCTTTGGAGTCAGCCCACCGCCCCAAATCGGCATTGTAGAAGGAGCGCCTTCATTAAGTAAATACGCAATGTCTGCAACGAATTTTCCCTGCTGAAGCAGAAATGATGTTCTTGACAAATAATCAATAAATGGTTTTGCTTCTTCAGCCCACGTAATATTTCTATTAAGATGTGTACCAACCATTATATTTCCCGGTTTATCATCTAATGGCTGATGAGCAGAAGTATGAAAAACTAATCTGTTTATTCCCTGGCAAAACCAATAATCAGCAATTTTCTTGAGAGTAAAAGGTGATTCATATCCTCCGCCGGTAAAAGATTCTGCTGCAGCAATATTTTTTCCGTAAACATGAGCTGCGGATGCTGCACCTCTTATATCTTCAAAATACATTTGTTCCGGATGAAGAGGTTTAACCCAAAATTCACCCATCGGTATATCCATAAATTTTTTGCAGAGTAAAGCATCTTCCAATATTTCAAGTGAAACACCGGAGGCTTCACCATAAGTTCCGATTCCTTCTTTTCTTAAATATTTTGAAATTGTTCCATAGTGGTTTTCTGCAAACATGTCTGCCAATGTCCTTCTAAAATCCCACAAAAATCTATCACTTACTTCAGAACTAATTACGACCCGGCCAACCAAAGCCGGCAAATAAGGAGTGGGATCATATCCTCTCCTTTTTTGAAATTCTTCAATCATATTGTCGGTCCAATTTTGCATGCCGGCTTCCCAACTATCCATCATAACAGACTTTAAACTTCTTCCAAATAAAGCTCCAAGTTTTGATTTAATTGGTGCAAGGTACTCTTTAATATAATCCTCAACGTACTCTTCACTAAGTTTATCAACTTCATACCCTGAGCCGGAAGGAACAGCAGGACGATTCTTTGCTCCAGTAAGAGAATAACCAAGTCTGAGTATATCCCATTTTCCTTCCGGAATTTTCCAAACTAATTTTCCGTTTTTATCTAACTTAGATGTAAGATTAATTAAATATTGTTCCTTTATTAATCGATTTTTCGATACTTCCAAGGTAGGTACTGATTCATATTCAAACAAATGTCTGAACCATGCTTTCTCTTCCCATCTATTAATTCTTGCTTGTGAATGAAGTACAGCTTCCCTCAAGACATATTCACTTGCTTTTTTATTGGTATTTTGTTCCATTGTTTCGGCAATTAAAGGCCCAGAAGTTAATTCAATTCTGAAATATTTTGCACGCGTTTCCCGTATTGAAAAAGTCCTTACCCAGCCTTGGCGATAGAGCTGAGCACCCGGCAAGTTAACAAGAGTTTTAAAATTTTTTCATCATTACTGGATAATAATTTCCCAACCGGGATACCATTTTCTCCGCTAATAGTAAATGCATTTGCATCGAAAGGTTTTTGAAAGTCGTATTGTATCCAGGCAATTCCTAAAACAGTATCTGCTTTAACAGTAACCGAAGAATCATACTTTCCATCGAAGAGTATTTTCTCATCTATACTTCCGCCGGAAGTTTCAACTTTGGGTTTTAATGCCGTCATCTTTACTTCTGATTCCGGAATTCTATAAGCAAACACAGCAAAATCTTTGTAAAATGTTGGATCAGGATTCTGTTCACTTTTTCTTCCGCTTCCATAATCTTGAAAAGGTCCGCTGCTAAATGGCGGATGCGGTAATTTCCCATTAAATGTTTGAGCGCCATTTAATAATGTATCACTCCAAACTAATTTTTTCATTGCTTGTTCAGGTTTAACCCAGGGTCCTCCAGTAATGCTCCAGCCGGGAGAACTAAATATTCCCATTTCCAAATTAAGACTATCGGCTTCTTCAGCAGCATATTTCACTGCATCATACCATTCATCTGTCCCGAACTTAATTTTATGCTCAACAGTTTGTCCGCCTCCAAAATTAACATCAGCCAATTGAAAGCCGGCAATTCCGGATCTTTTCATCCATTCCAAATCTTTTTTAATTCCATCAAGAGTTACATTTCCTTTTGTCCAATGCCACCATGTTCTGGGTCTAGCAGATTTTGGAGGATTCTGAAAACCTAAATAGAGTGAGTCAGATTTATCAGAGCAATAAATATCGTTTGTGTATACTAATAAGACACAAATAGAAATAAACTCCCTAATATGTTTTACAAAAAAACAAAACAATTTTAAATTAATTTAGATTGGAATAATTTGTATAATTTATTTATTTGTAATATTCTTTATCCAACTTGAACATAAATCTTTCCATTGCTCTAATCTTCCCTTTCCAATTGCTAATCCAAATCCATGGCCGCCTTCCTGAAAAATATGCAATTCAGATATTACATCATGCTTTCTTAAATTATTATAGAACATTATACTGCTTTCCGCCGGAACAGCTTTATCATCATTAGCATGGACTAAAAATGTCGGCGGTGTATTTTGTGTTATATGTAATTCGTTAGAATAATAATTAATTAATGATGTATCGGGGTTTTCTCCTATTAAATTAGTTCTTGAGCCTAAATGAAGAAAAGGGTTTTTAAATGTTATAACTGGATATATTAATACCATGAAATCCGGTCGGCAATTTATTGAATCAATTTTATCGTTAACAAAAAAATTATCTTTATAGTGTGTACCTAAAGTTGAAGCAACATGTCCGCCAGCAGAAAATCCCATTATCCCAACTTTGTGAGGATCAATTCCCCATTCTTTTGCATGAAATCTTATAAGTCTTACAGCTCTTTGTGAATCTAAAAATGGTGAGAGTCTTCCTTCAATATTATTTTCAGTTTTTGGCAATCTATATTTCAATACAATTCCAACAATACCTTCTGCATTCAACATTTTTGCTATATCTGTTCCTTCTTTATCATAAACTACATATTCATATCCACCTCCGGGACATATCAGCACTGCTGCTCCATTCATTATAACTTTAGATGGCAAAAAAACTTCAATTGTGGGATTACTTATTTTTTTTATTCTAATAGCATTAGTTGTATCACTAATCTCATTAACTTTAATATTATTTTGATTTGGAATGTTTTTTTCCCAAAGCGGTATGCTATAGCTTTGTCCTAATATTACTGCAACATTAATATTGAAAATGATAATAAATATTAAATGCTTCTTCATTATTATAGCCAATAATTAAACAATAATTAATTATTCTTTTCGATATGAAAAACTTCCATTAAATCTTTTGACACTGGACTTTTGTTTTCATTAACTTCCATTAAAGGAGCCATGTAATCCCACCATTTTCTACAAATATTTAATATTTGCTATATCTTCCCACTTTTTCTGATCTTCAATTTCAGCATAGCCGAATAAATCATTAGTATTTCTATCTAAAAAAATAGAATAACTAACAACCCCATGGTTTTTTAAGGCTTCTTCTAATTCAGGCCAGATTGGATTATGTCTTTTTATGTATTCTTCAACATTTCCTTCAAATAATTTCATTTTAAAAGCGATTCTCATTTCTATTTCCTTTTACCTTCTTAAAAGCTTCATAAAAATTTATTTCAATAATAACATTTGTTTTACAATCGAATTTCCATTCATCTGTAATTTGTAAAAATAAATACCGCTTGCAAGATTGCTTCCATCAAAACGTACTTCATAAGTTCCCTGCTCTTCATCTCATTTATAAGAGTTTTTATTTTTCTTCCCATTAAATCATAAATAGTTATTTTTATGTTTCCGGAATTGGGGGCTTTATAAATAATATTTGTTGAAGGATTAAAAGGGTTTGGATAATTCTGGAGTAATAATATTTTCTCCGGCATTCTCCCTTTATTATCCTTGATACCGGTTGTATAATTAACTTCAATTGCGCCAAGTTCCGGTGCATTCCCTGAATAATCATATCCAATATCTATTCCTGCATCAATTAAATCACTTCCTTGTGCCGGACGCATAAAATCAATATCCGGTAAGCTGCCATCGGCTTTTCGTAGTGCAGTTAATTGAGATTCATCAAGACTAACAAAATCTTTATCAGTAATATTTATACCTAAATCAAAAGAGTTATGTGAAAGAGTATTTTGCGAAGTATCTATATATGCTGTATCCGAACCCTCTTGCTTTGTAACTTAAATTATTTTTTAAAACATGATCATAGCCATTTTCCCATATACTGCTGTCTGCTTGAGGACTTAAACGATTGACCATATTAAAATTAATATCATTTTGATAAGCAGAATTATTATACCAAAAATTTCCATTTAGATGATGATTAGAATCAAAACCGTTTGCTTTATTGCGAACAGCTATACAAAATCTAATTGTATGTTGCGGAACAGGAGTGGGTATTTTATCAGCGGGATCATAGGCAAAACCGCCGGCCTTAAATCCATTCCCATCTCCCAAGCTTTGGAAGGAAGTAGAATAACCATTATCAAATGCCCAGCAGCTATCAAATTCAACTGCTGCACCTGATCTAATAATATCAAAACCGTCATCACTGTTGAACCAGGCACGGCATCCTTTAAAAACATTGCCTGTACCGTTTGTATTCGGATGACAGCCGAAGCCGTCGTTATTACCGCCAAGTTTATTTTCTGAAACATTATCCCAGTTTCTATAAGAATCACAATTCAAAAATAAATTACCACCGCCATTATAGTGACGCAGCCCTGTACCTACATTATCATGCATGCTGATTTGTTCGTAAATATTGTTGTTTCCCCTGCTATAGATACAATACGATTCGGTGTGCGCAGTAATGGTGGTCTGAATTCCAGTCATTTCCAATCCTTTAAGGTGAATGTAACTCCCAATTACATATATACCAACAACTCTTTGATTTGCCGGCTTAACAGCAGAAAAATCGAAAACCGGGGTTTCCCCAGGGTATGCCCAATATTTTATGGTTTTGCCTTCTGTTCCGCTTTTATCTAAGTAGGCATAACAAGCAAACAAACCTGATACAACTTTTGAAATTTGATCTTCCCGGACTTGATAAGTCCCTCCCCGTATATAGACTGTATCACCAGGACTTACTAGTTCTTGTGCTTTTTGAATTGATTCGAGCGGCTGATCTATTGTTCCCGCATTTGAATCGTTTCCATCGGGAGCAACATAAATTTGTGCAAAAATATTTGTATTTAAAACAAAAAAAATAACACAAGTATAAACTTTTAACTTTATCATTTTTTTATTTGATTATGGATGTTGGAGTTAAAATGAATTTAATAAATCAAATTGAAAATTTGACTTTACTAAACTTATGTGGTCTATTTTTTATGATAGAGAAAATTTTTTGCTTAATTCCTCAATCTGATTGTCGTTAATCTTTATACATTCCCCAATAATTTTTGATGCTATTAGAGAGTTTGCACTAAATTCTGCAACTTCTAATCTATCAAATGCTTCTAAAATATTTCTGCCTGTTGTAAGTAAACAATCATTTTGAATTAGTATTACATGAATGCGATTTGATAAGGTGTTTGCAATTTTTTCAGGATTATTATATTGAGCACCAAATTCAATCTTAGGGATATCCCTAAGAACAACATAACATTCAGGAATAGTTCGTGTTTCAAAATAATTTTTAGAAATAGCATAAGCCGTTACACTCGGAGATTGTGCAATAATAATAGAATTTATTTGCGGATTATGATTATAAATAGCCTGGTGCAGCAAGACTGAACGACTAGGATTTTTGCCTTTTTCTTTTTTACCATCTTTAATCATTACTATATCTTCGATATCAATACTGCGTCTTCCTAAGCCTGAAGGTGTAATTAGGAAATCGTTGTCTTCATAACGTATTGATGCAACGCCCTCAGTACTTATCATTAAATTTCTATCACAAGCTCTGTGAACAATGTCAACAATTTGACTTCTAATTTCTCTTTCCAGGCTGCTATGCTCAGTCAATTCAAATTCAGGTAAATCATTTTGACGATGATCAAAAAAAGAAATTTGTTCCTCTGTTAAAGTTGTAAAATCTCCTACTCTTCTTGCCTGAATTATTGTTCTTGCACAAAACTCCAAAGTCTCAAGTCGATGAAAGGCATTCAACAAATCAGTTCCGCCTACAGCTACCCCATGATTTTCAAGTAAAACAACATTATATCCATTCTCAAATGTTTCGGCTATATTTTCGCCCAATTTATCACTCCCGGGAAGTGCATAGGGAGCATATCCAACTTTTCCGCAGACCCGTTTTGCCTGCGGAATTATATTAGTATCCGGTACACTCCGGACAATACTAAAGGATACTAAAGCCGGCGGATGCGCATGAACAATTGCTTTTATATCCGGTCGTTTTTTATAAATTGATATATGAAAAGGGAATTCAGAAGAGGGTTTATGCTGACCAATAATATCGCCATTTTCTTTTACACACATAATATCATTAGCAATTAATTTTCCTTTATCAATTCCAGCAGGAGTTATCCATATATCTCCATTGTGATCTTTTATAGATAAATTGCCACCGGAAAGAGTAGTCATCTTATTATTATATATCCGATTCATAATCCGAACAATTTGTTCTCTAGGATGTAAAAGATGAAATTTCAAATATTCTTTCCTTTTAAATCAATTTTTGTTTTAGGCAGACTTACTCATTATTTGGGGGAGAGGCTTAGTTTTATTTTTTACCCTTTGCACACCGGTACTTCGATATAAAATTTTATGCTCAACTTCAATATTTATTGATTTAGCACAATAGATATCATCATGAAGACATTTTATTAAAAGGTTTACGGCCTCTTGTCCTATTTTGTACGGATTTTGATTTACCGTATAAAAAGGGATACCAAGCCTTGAAATTATATCATTATCTCCAAATTCACATAAGAAAATATCTTCAGGAATTCTTAGCTTACTTTCAAGAATAGCATTACCGGCACCAAAAGCTACAAGTCCGCCTACACATACTATTGCATCAATATCAACACCGCTTTGTAAAGCATTGTATAAAGTATTATGAGCACTCTCGAACGTTCTCTCAGTCTCAAGTATAAGTTTTTTCCTTACCCTGATTTTGTTTTCTTTAAGAGCCATCAAATATCCTTCAAATCTATCTTGCGCAACGGGTATTCCGGTATTCGGACCCATAAACATTATCTTTCTTCTTCCGTTTTCAATCAATTTGTTAGTCAATTCAAAAGAAGCTTTTTTATCATTAATAGTTACGGAATTAAAATTTGAATCCTTGAGTTTTCTATCCCAGCAAATAATCTTTATTCCTTCAGATTGCAGCTTTTTATATAAGTTTAGATTGGTCGTTTCGTCGACTGCATTAAGCAAAATACCATCAACATTTATATCACTCAAAAATTCTAATTTCCTTTTTTCATTTTCAACATTTTCATCATGAACTAATAAAATTGTTTCATATCCATTTTTAGTTGCTTCTTCATAAATTCCACGTGTTGCTTCCGAAAAAAAAGAGATTCTCAAATCAGGAATGATTGCACCAAGAATATTACTTCTTTTGTTAATTAAAGATTTGGCTAAAAGATTCGGTCTGTAACCTAATTTATCAGCAAATTTTTTAATTTTTTTTTGCATTCCAACAGATATATCAGATTGCTTGCGTAAAGCCTTTGAAACTGTTGAAGGATCAACACCAATCTCTTTTGCAATATCTTTAATGGTTATTTTCTTTTTCATTTTTTTCTGTAAAGGGATTTATTCTTCGGCTTTATTCATCCAGCTTGGAGCAGATACAAACCAAATAATTGTTCCTATAAAAGTAAGCATTTTACTTGAATCTAATGATATATTTCCTGTAAAAACTAAGAATGAAGGAATGAGTGTTAGGCCTAGACTAATATATGAAATAAATTTTACTAAAAGTTTCATGCTGCAGTCTCCATAGATTTTTCAATTTTTTGTTGTACAATTTTGCTTGATACAATGTACACAAGTGATGCAATGAACCAGCCTGGTAGACCTAAGAAGAATACTTCAATTCCAAAATAAAGATTAAAAAATATTGCGGATAATAAAGTTAGTACCCAACTTATTGCTGCAGAAGGATTAAAATTTCGATTAAAGAATTCTGCAAAATTTGATTTTAGATTTAATTTTGGAAGCACATAGATATCCATAATAATAACAGCACCCATAGGCATTAGCAATAATCCATATAAGGCAACGAATTCTAAAAGTTTCATAACCAAAGCAGGAAATAAAGCCGCAGCAGTTGTTATTGCTCCAACTATTGCTGTTACTTTCCATGTCTTCCATTTTGGTTTAATTGCCTGTAAAGCTAGACCGGCTCTATAAATTGTGGGATTAGCTGTTGTCCAGCCTGCAATAATCACGCAAATAGCCCCTGCTAATCCTGCAGCTCTATAAGCTATTGGACCGGGAGCAAATTGTGTGCTGAATTGAGTTTCTTGAAGGAATAATGAGTATAATATGCCCGAAGCTATCCACGCCAAAAAATGGCCTACATACATTCCTGAAGCCGGGGAAAATCCATAATACCATTTTTTAGCATAGCGTAAAATTGATAAATCCGACATACCAATATGCATTGCCATATTTACAAACCATGCGAAAAACAATACATGCCAAAAAGTAAACTGACTTTGTCCTGGCAGAGGAGTGCCGGTCCAGATTTTTGTCTTTGCTATTTCCCAAAAATTTGAAATAGAAGTAACCCCTAAATTTGGAAGTACAGCTATGGCGGCGGCAATAAATACCAATATCATCCAGGGAGCGGCAATGTTGGCAAATTTAGAAATTTGATTATATCCAAACATTGCAACTATTGTGGTTGCTGCTCCAACTATCATTACAATAATGACCCATTCAAAATTGTTTGGCAGCCATTGGTTCAATGAAGGCATATTTAAATTGAAAGGAATACCGACTGCTGTGGCAGAAACTGCAATCATAGAACCTGCAAGAAAACAAAACATCAGGGCATTTACTGAATTATATACTGCGGTTAATTTATTTCCGCAAATTTTTTCAAGCATATAATAAAGTGTTAAACGGAATTTTGTTGCTATTGGAGCACAAATCAATGCCCAGCTTAATACTGCAAGAAAATTTCCAACCAGCAGGCCACCAATTAAATCGCCGGCCGCCACGCCATGTGCAACAAATAAGGGACCGATAACAAATTCGGTTCCTGCTGTATGTTCGCCAACATACATACCAATAAAACTTTTCCATCCTTTTAATTTATTTTCAGGTATCGGAGTCCTTTCATATTCTTCAACAGAGTTCAATTGTGATAACAATTTTTCTTTGAACATTTTAACTCCTTGATTGCAACACTGAATTTAAAATTGAATTATTTCTCTCTTTTTCTATTTTGTTCTGATATCCGCTTTTTACAAAAGCTTCAATTGGATCTAGTGGTAATTTTTTATTATACCTTGCTTCAAAAACTATTGGTCTTACATCAGCAAGAATCAAAGCATTATTAAAAAATCTATTTGCTAAAATTATACTGTCTTCTTTTTGATATTCCATTAGTTTTTTTTGATCAACTAACATTGCTTTTGCCAATGATATTTGTAATGAATCTATCGAATGTATAACCGCTTGAATTCTATTCTCCCTGCTGCTGGCCTGATCAATCATTAAATCCCATTTATTTGAACCAAAAATAGCATCACCTTTTACTAATTCATAAAAAATTCTTGCAATTTCTGAATTTGGTTCCACTGAATGATCATCATCTGCTGCATATCTAGTATTAAAATGAAATCCACTGTGGATTTTATTGCTAATCAATCTTGCAACTATCTGTTCAATATTTGTAGAATGGTAATGGTGACCCATATCTATCAGAACACCTGCATTTGGTCCGTAACTTTGTGCCATCATTAAAGCACTGCCCCAGTCAGCTAAAACTGTACTGTAAGTTCCCGGTTCAAATACTTTATATTCAATTAAAACTCTTACTGATTTAGATACACTTTCCGAAATAATTTTTAATGAATCAATTGTGTTTAATGTGACTTTGTCTAATTCTAGTTGACCAGGATAATTAGAACCATCGGGAAGCCAAAGGGTTAAAAGTTTATTTGATAATTCTTCAGCTATTTTTCCGGAAAGAATAGTTTGCTCAATATATCTTTCTCTAACCTTTTCATCGTACGAACTTAAACTTCCAGTATGAGAACCCTTCAGAAAATAAGTTGGATTAATTGAACCGAGCTTTAATCCTCTTGATTCAGCTGCTTTTTTAACTTCCACAGCAATATCGTAAGATCCTTCCAATCCATCATCGGAAAAATCCCATAATGTATGTGCTGCGATTTGCTGGGAGGCTCCGGTAAGTTCGTTAACAAAAGCTGCATCATCTAATTTTTCAAAAATATTAGTTGCAAATCCAGGGGGCATATAGTCGCCAAATCTTCCCCCGCCAAATTCACCAAAAACCCAACTGGGAATTTCAACCTGAAATTTTCCAATTGCTTCTATTGCAGAATAGATTCTTTCGGTTCCAAATTCATTTTTAAGATTTACTAATGATTCGTTTAACTTTTGCGTATCCATTTTAGTCATCTTTTACGGATAAAAAAAGTATATTGAAGAATTATCATAAACACAGCTTCGCCACATGAGTTACATTAGCTTTGTTTTTATGATATAATTATTTAACAACATATTACTCAAAGGTTTGCGAAAACCTTTGAGTAAGGTAAAATAAAAAAATATTTATTGCAAGGTCTTGATTAAAAATTTTTCTGTTATTTTAGCGAGATTAACCATTGCTTACAATGCTGCATAATAATAAAGATAAAATTATTCTTCCCCCAATTTCAAATTTATTCCAATTTTCCTTTTCTTATAATATAAATATGGTTCTCTACCTTCATTGGCCAAAGCAAAAAGTAAGTATACTGCATTCAAGTTCCACTCTAATATAACTTTTCTATAGTTGTCGAAATAACGTCCCTTATGCAAATTCGGCACTTGTCTCGAAAAAGAATTAGCAATAAATCCGAACATAAGTAATCAATCAAAAATTATGAACCTAAAGAAACTATTGTAAATAAAACTTTGGCGAGCTTACTAATGGATTCATCACCACTGCACTCCACTCGTCCCTTCGGGAACACACCTTTGTTACGCATGAAAGAAAGATCATCACATAATATCATCATTCAAACAATCACTCAATCAATAAATCAGCGTTGCACTTGGGAACCTTTCGGGATTACTCACAAGCGTAGGTTATATCGTTCTATCATATAATAGAACTTCAAAAATATAATTTAATGAATAATAAATTAGGGGCAGGATATCATTAAAGAACTTTTAGGTTTGCTAATAATTTCATTTCCTAAATTGGATTAAGTTTGAAAGGATAAGTATGTTTAATCTAATCAGACCCCTTTTATCTTCGTTCTCGAGTCACTCCCTTTCTTAACAGCGTAAACGCCTATTAAAATTATAATTGCCCCAATCAGTATAGTATAATTAAATTTTTCATCCAGTATCAGCCACCCCAGGAATAATGCAATAACCGGGTTTACGTAGGCATAAGTGGAAACGAAAGAAACCGGTAAATTTGCAACCGCATAGATGTATGAACCGTAAGCAATAAAGGAACCAAACAAGAGCAGGTACAAAAATGAAAATACACCGTTTTGAGTTAAATGCAGGTATGAAGATTCGCCGATAATTAGGCCCAGCAGAGATAAACCGATTCCGGCAACCGCCATTTCAACAGCGGCTCCCATTAATGGATGAACTGAAACTTTTTTATACTTTGAATAAAGTGTTCCGGATGACCAGCAGAATACACAAAGCATTAACCCCAGAATTCCTACCAGGTACTGTGTGTTCAAAATAACCGAAAGGTTACTTCCAAAAATTAAAGTTACACCTGCCAGGCCCAGCAGCACGCCGACTACTATTTTTAAATTCAATTTTGGTCCGCTTGGCAATAAAGATTCAATCCCTACAATCCATAACGGATCTGTTGCTAACAGCAATGCAGTTAAGCCGCTTGGCACCCACTGTTCTGCAAAAACAACAAGACCGTTACCAAAGCCAAGTAATAAAATTCCAACAACTGAGAGATGTTTTATATCCTTTAAGGTCGGTAGTTCGTATCCGCGTAATTTTAGTATTATAATTAGAATAGGTCCGGCAATTAACCAGCGCAATCCTGCAAACAGAACGGGGGGAAAGTCACGTACACCTATCCTGATTGCAAGATAGGTTGTTCCCCAGATCAGGCAGATCGCTACCCATGCTAAATAAGCTCTAAAATTTTCTCTCGGCATGGCTGTAATAAATGATCAAAAATATTTAAAAACATTTCAAAATCACCAATTTTTAAAAATTTCAATTTCTATTAATTAATTAGTTTTTATTTAAATCAAAATCTGTATCTGAAAGTTATATAAGTAAGTTCAGTTTACTATTTTTCTTCATTTCTATTTTGTGTTTTATGCAACAAGTCCATTAATTTTTATGGCAAAGTGTACTTTATCTCTTGACTTTATTTTTCTTTGTGCTAAATTTTCATTTAGAAATTTGATAATTAATTTTGTCAGATTTCAGATTCTAAAATTCATTAAGTTGAGTTTTGGAATTGTGATTGGATGGAAAAGTACTTAGCCCTCAAAAGCTAACGAACACCATCCAATCTTTATTTTAAAGTTTTTTCTTTTCTTACTTCCCTTCCCATAAGATAAATTATTAGGTTCATTAACAGCGAGGTGCGTCGAGCCGGGCTCCTGGTGCGTGTCGACCTGGGATGCGAGGCGGCTGGCGAGGTCGATCCGGCTCGCGGTGTCCTCGAACGCCTGTGCCAGGTAGCGGTTCTGGGCCGCGAGCACGATCACGTGGTGGAAATCGGCCAGGCGCGAGTAGTGGCCATCGTCCGCGGGTCGCGCCGTCGGATCGATCGCCGCGGCTCGCATCCGCTCCAGGTCCGCGTCGGTTCGGCGCTCGGCGGCGAGGCGGGCGCACGCGGTCTCGACGGCCTCGCGCAGCTCGAAGCTCTCCCGGACGTCACGGGCCGACAATCGGGCGACGAAGGTGCCGCGCTTCGGAAAGATCTCGACGAGGCCCTCCTGCGCCAGCGCCTGGAGCGCCTCGCGGATCGGCGTCCGCGATGTCCGGAGCGCCTCCGCCCGGTCTGCCTCGGAGATGGCCCAGCCGGGCAGCAGGTCACCGGCCAGGATGTCCCCCTTGATCGCATCGTACGCGGCGTCGCGGAGGCTGCGGCCCTGCCCCCGCCACCGCCAGGACCATCCGTCCCCGTCGACACCGTGTCCCTGCCTTCGCCCGTCTGCCGCGCCGGCGCGCTCTCGTCCATCGTCGTCAGGCCGGCATGTGGTCTGCGTCCGTGGCCCGCGCCGTGGGCACACAGTATGGCTTGCCGGATATCGCGTCGATGTTGACCTCGGCATGGACGCCGAACACCTCGACCAGCAGCTCGCGCGTCAGGACCTCGGCCGGCGGTCCCTGGCGCCAGATCTCGCCCTGGCGCACCGCGACCATGTGATCGCTGTAGCGGGCTGCCTGGTTGAGCTCGTGGAGCACCATCACGACGGTCATGCCCTGCCGCGCGTTGAGGTCCCGGAGGAGCTCGAGCACCTCGAGCTGGTGTCCGAGATCAAGGAACGTGGTGGGCTCGTCCAGCAGCAGGATCGGGGTCTGCTGGGCGAGGGCCATCGCGATCCATGCCCGCTGGCGTTCGCCTCCCGAGAGCGCGTCGAGCGGCCGGTCCGCGAACGCCTCGAGGTTCGTCTCATGGAGCGCCCACTTCACGGCCTCGGCGTCGGCACTCGATCCGGCCCCCAGGAACCCCTGGTGCGGATACCGTCCGTTCCAGACCAGACGCTCCACGGTGAGCCCCTCGGGCGACGATGGCCCCTGGGGCAGGACGGCGAGCCGGCGCGCGACCTCCTTGGTCGGCATCCGTGCGATCGCCTTGCCGTCGAGCAGGACCATTCCCCCCTTTGGCCGCAGCAGCCGTGCGGTGGCCCGCACGATCGTCGACTTGCCCAATCCGTTGGGGCCGACGACGGCGGTGACCCGCCCGATCGGGAACGTGAGGTCGAGGTCGGTCACCACGATCCGGCGGTCGTAGCCGAGTGTCAGGCGGTCCGCACGAAGCTCCCGCGGCGGCGTGACGGTGGGGGCAGGCTCATGGGACTTCCTCTCAGACCGAGATCCGCGTCTTGCGACGCATGATGAGGTAGATGAAGTAGGGCGCTCCGATGAGGGCGGTGAGCAGCCCGGCGGGGAGCTCGCGCGACGGGATGATGGTACGGGCGATGTCGTCGGCGACGAGCAGCAGCAGCGCCCCGGCAAGGGCCGACAGCGGCAGCACGAACCGGTGGTTGGCGCCGATCAGCAACCGGATCAGGTGCGGATCACGAGCCCGATGAAGGCGACGGTGCCGGCCACGGAGACCGCGCTCGCGGCAAGCGCGATGGCCACGGCGACCAGCGCGATCCGGGCGACCTCGACGCGCATACCAAGGCCCGCGGCGAATCCGTCGCCCAGCAGCAGCAGGTTGATCTTGTGCGCGAGCAGCATCGCGGAGCCAATCCCGAGGACGGACCACGGCAGGATGATCGCGAGATCCTCCCAGCCGCGCCCGTACAGCGAGCCGGCGAGCCAGGTCAGGGCGACCTGGACGTTCGCGTTCTCCACCTTGAGGGTGACGATCGCCGTCACAGCGGCCTGGAAGATCGCCGTCACGGCGATCCCGGTCAGCGCCAGCCGTTCCGGCGCCACGCCGTTCTTCCAGGCGAGCAGGTACACGATCGTGCCGCTCGCCGTCCCACCCGCCAGCGCGGCGATGGGCAGGACGAAGCGCGGGACGTCGACGAACACCAGCACGATCAGGACGGCGACGAACCCGGCGCCCGCGGTGACCCCGACCAGGTCGGGGGACGCGAGCGCGTTGCGGGTGACACCCTGGAGGATCGCCCCGGAGACCGCGAGCTGCGCCCCGACGAGCATCGCGATGATGATCCTGGGCAGGCGCAGGTCGAACACGATCTTGCCGTGAAGGGTGCCCGTGCCCGAGAGCAGCGACGAGATGACGTCGACCGGCGAGATCGTCACCTGGCCGATGCCCAGGCTCACGATCGCGATTCCCAGCACGACCAGCGCGAGGCCGAGC